>CBDBOC010000004.1:0-3163893 GCA_965208195.1 Phototrophicaceae bacterium
CTGGGCATTCCCTCACTGGGGCATACCGGCAAATTCCACACGGCTTGGGGCGATTTTCACTCCTTCAAGAATCAGGAGGCGCTGGAATACGAATGCTTCCGTATGCTGGCGATGGGCGCCGGACCATTCGTCGGCGACCAATTGCCGCCTGATGGTCAGATCGAGGAACACGTCTACAACTTGATTGGCAAGGTCTATCGCCAAATCGAAGACAAAGAGGCCTGGTGCTTTGATGCGAAGGCGCTCAGCGACATTGGCGTCATGACGCCGGAGGAATTCGCGCCGGTCGACAATCGCGGCATGCAGCCCTCAATCTGCGGCGCCCACAGCATGCTCAGCGAAGCCGGTCACCAATTTGACATCATCGACTCTAAAGCTGACTTCAGCAACTACAAGGTCGTCATCCTGCCTGATGACATTCCCGCTGATGCCGCGCTCAACGCCAAGCTCAACGCTTTTCTCGCGGATGGCGGCGCGCTGATCGCCTCGTTCGAATCGGGCATGAACGCTGAAGGGACCGGTTTCGATCTCAATGCCCTGCCGGCGCGGCTGGCAAGCGCGGGCCCATGTGATCGTAACGGCGAGCTCGTGCGCGGTCGCGAATTTATGCGCGGCGATTACGCCGAGTACATTATCCCCGCTGGCGAAATCGGCCGCGGCCTTCCAGCCACCGAGCACGTTATGTACATTCGCGGCCTGGATGTCGCGGCGGATAGCGATAGCGAAATCCTGGCGGAGATCACTCCGGCCGTCTTTGACCGAACATGGGAGCACTTCTGCTCGCATCGGCAATCGCCGGCATCGGGTGAGCGCGCCGGCGCCGCAATCGTCAGGCGCGGCCGCGTCATCTATTTCTCCAGCCCGCTCTTCACGCAGTACTATCACAATGCGCCGCAGTGGTGCCGCACGCTCTTCCTCAACGCGCTGGACATGCTGCTGCCACAGCCGCTAGTACGGCACGGCGGGCCCAGCACACTGGAAGTCACGCTCAATGAGCAGTCGGCGCAGAAACGGCTGGTGCTGCACCTGTTGCACTACATTCCCATCCGCCGCAGCGCGCAGATAGACATCATAGAGGACGTCATCCCGCTGTATGATATTCCCGTTTCCGTGCGCGCCGACCGCGCGATTGCGGCCGTGAAAGTGGCGCCCGAGGGCGACGCGCTTGAATTCGATCAGGTCGACGGCCGGGTCGCGTTTACCGTGCCGCGTGTAAACGGGCATCAGATGATCGAGTTGATTTACGAGGAGCGCTAACATGCAACCCGTCCCCTTCGGCAACACCGGGCTTATGACCCCGCCGCTGATCTTCGGCTCCACCGCGCTGGGCAATCTCTTCCGCGAATTCAGCTACGAATCGAAACTGGAGACCATGCGCGCCATCGTCGAGCATCTGCCCAAGCCGGTCGTCATCGATTCAGCCGGCAAATACGGCGCTGGCCTGGCGCTTGAGGTGATGGGCGACTGCCTGCGCGAACTCGGCGTCGCCGATGACGACGTCATCATCAGCAACAAGCTGGCTTGGCTGCGCGCGCCGCTGACTGCGCCCGAGCCCACCTTTGAGCCGGGCGCCTGGTTCGGCTTGAAGCACGATGCCGTGCAGGACATCAGTTATGCGGGCATTCTCAAGTGTTTCGAGCAGGGGCTGGAATTGCTGGGCGGCGATTACAGCACGCAGCTCATCTCAGTGCACGACCCCGACGAATACCTCGATACGGCTGATTCGCCCGCCGACCGCGCGCGCCGCTTCGACGATATCCTTGGCGCCTATACCGCGCTGGGCGAGCTCAAGGCGGCCGGCCAGGCCAAAGGCATCGGCGTCGGCGCCAAGAACTGGCGATCCATCGCCGAAATCGACGCGCAGGTTGAGCTCGACTGGGTGATGTTCGCCAACAGCTATACGCTCTATTCGCATCCGGCTGATCTGCTGGCCTTCATGGATTCGCTGCACGCCAAGGGCGTCGCCATCATCAACTCGGCGGTCTTCAATGCCGGCTTCCTCACTGGCGGCGAGTTCTTCAATTATGTCAAGCTCGACCCGGCCAACGCCGATCACGCCGAGAAATTTGCCTGGCGCGAGAAGTTCTTCGCCCTCTGCGCGGCGCACGGGCAAGTCCCGGCCGAGGTCTGCATCCAATTCGGCAAGTCGCATCCCGGCATCGTCGCCCTCGCCCTAAGCACCAGCCGGCCCGAGCGCGTCAAGACCAATGTCGAGGCGATGTCAGCCGAGGCGCCGGCGGCCTTCTGGGATGTGCTGAAAGAAGCGGGCTTGCTGGCGGAAGATCATCCGTACTTCGCCTGATGCCATCGATTTTCAGTGTCTCAATAACAGAGTTAGTCATGCAAATCACGTCTCAAGGAACAATTCTCTTACCACAGAGGAAAATGAGGATACACAGAGGGCACAGACGGTTCTGGCTGATGTCGATTCTGCCGCGAATTAGGCGGCCGTCCAAAATATGTGGTCTTTCCCCGGCATACCGTCACTTCTTCGCATTACTCGGTGTCCTCTGTGAAACCTCTGTGTTCTCTGTGGTAAGCATTTGAACGACTTACTGGCACGCAGACCTATGCCTCTGCGGCGAAAGGAACCCCCATGCCAGACGAACGCCCCAATATCCTCTTCATCATGGCGGACGACCACGCCTCCCACGCCATGAGCTGCTATGGCAGCCGCATCAACCGGACGCCCAACCTCGATCGCATCGCCGATGAAGGCATGCGCTTCGACAATTGCTTCTGCACCAATTCAATTTGCACGCCCAGCCGCGCCGCCATCCTCACCGGCAGCTACAACCACATCAACGGCGTCACCACGCTCGGCACGCACATGGACAATTCGCTGCCCACCTTCGTCAAGGACCTGCGGGCGGGTGGTTACCAGACCGGCATCTTCGGCAAGTGGCATCTGGGGCAGGGCCCGGCACATGAGCCGACCGGCTTTGATGACTGGGCCGTGCTGCCCGGGCAGGGGCTGTATCACAACCCGACCTTCATCTTCCCGACCGAGATTGGCAGCGAGAAGCGCCCGGTTGCGGGCTATGTCACCGACCTCATCACCGACATGAGCCTCGATTTTTTGCGGGCGCGCGATGCCGATCGGCCATTCTTCCTGATGTGCCATCACAAGGCGCCGCACCGCCATTGGGAGCCGGACGAGAAACACGCCCATCTCTACCTCAATGAGGATATCCCCGAGCCGGAGACGCTCTATGATGACTACGCCAACCGCGCTTCAGCGGCGGAAGCAGCCGAGATGCGCATGGGCGTGCATCATTCGCCGCTCGACTTGAAAGCCGAGATCCCGCGAGACCTGCCCGAGATGGCGCTGCGCAAATGGGCTTACCAGCGCTATATCAAGGATTATCTGCGCGTGGTGGCCAGCATCGACGACAATGTCGGCCGCCTGCTGGAATATCTCGACGCCGAGGGTCTGGCCGAGAATACAGTCGTGGTCTACACCTCGGATCAGGGCTTTTTCCTGGGCGACCACGGCTGGTACGACAAGCGCTTCATGTACGAAGAGTCGCTGCGCATGCCCTATATCATGCGCTACCCGCGGGGCATCGCCGCCGGCTCGGTCAACGACGATATGGTGCTCAATGTCGATTTTGCGCCGACATACCTCGAGCTGGCCGGTTTGCCCATCCCCGAAGCCATGCAGGGGCGCAGCTTCGCGCCGCTGCTGCGCGGGCAAACGCCGTCCGATTGGCGCGACCGCATGTATTATCGCTACTGGATGCACAAGTCACACCACAATGTCTACGCCCATTACGGCATCCGCACCCGGCGCCACAAGCTGATCTACTATTACGCCGATGCCCTGGGCACAGCGGGCAGCATCGACGAGACCTACGCGCCCGAGTGGGAGCTCTTCGATCTCGAGGTTGACCCCTACGAGTTGAACAACATCGTCGACGACCCGGCCAACGCCGCGCTGGTCGCTGAGCTCAAAGCCGAGCTGCATCGCCTGCAAGCCGAGGTCGGCGACGAGCGCTATCACCTGGATGTGGATTGACGGCTATCGAGTTGGTGAAAATGTAGGGGCGAGACGGTGGCTCTCCCGCTATCGGACGTCAGCCGCAACCCGTCAGCAACCGCTGTTTCGCCCCCGCGATGAACTGGCGATAGCCATCGCGCATATACGGCTGTGCGAACCAGGTGTCCGGTCCCGTCATCGGGCGCGCGCTGGCCGCTAGCTCAAATAGCGGCAAATCCGTCAGCCTCCAGCCGGCAGCCGCTTCGTATTCGCGCAGGAAGACCGCAGCCGCTTCGGGCAGGCCCTCGACGAAGTAGCCCATGCGCGCGTAGGCCACATCGGCCGCGGGATGGCCGTAACCGGCTTCCTCCCAGTCGACGACCGCGGCAATCTCATCGCCCCGCCACAAGATATTGCCCGACCAGTAGTCGGTGTGGGCGAAGCGCTGCTCTACCGGCGCCCAGCGTCCCCAATGCTCATAAACCAGCTGCCAGACCAACTCGCCGTCCGGGTCGGCGCGCATGTAATCGGGCACGCGGCCGCCTTTGATGAACCAGGCCACTTCGACATCATCGTTCATCAGGAAGCGCTTGTCGGCCTCGCTGATGGGCGTGCGGTGGATCCGCGCCAGCATGCGTGCTGTCGTCGCGGCCAGCTCGCCCCAGCGGGCGGCGTCGGCGGGCAGTGCGATGGCTTCGCCCTCGACGAAATCGGTCACAATGCCGGGCATGCCGAGTAACTCGCCGCTCGCGTCCAGCAGCAGGGGTTCCGGCGCCGGCAGGCCGGCTGCGCTCAGCAAACCCAGCGCATGAAATTCGCAGCGGGGTTTGTCGTGCCCGGCTTCGTCATTGGCGGGGTTGTAGCGTCTGACGACGATCTTGCGCGCCGGTCGCGCACAAGCGGTCGCCTCAACAACGTGGGTGAAGTTGGAATAGGCGCCGGGCAGGTCGCTGATGCTGAAGCGATCGTGGGCGATCCCCAGCGCATCCAGCAGGGCGGCGACCACCGCGGCGGTGGGGTAGTTGGATTTGCGCGGGCTCATCGCAGCGTCACTTTCCAGGCGGCGGCCCAGCCCGTCTCGAATCGCAACGCCGTCGTATCAATCGTCAAACCGGCGGCGGATTGTCGCCAGACTACTGGCTGCCCCGATTCAAGCAGGGTCACTTGCGCCACGCCAACGCCCTCGTGCAGCGCTTCGAAAGTGACCGTGACCGTCAGGAATGCCAAGCGTCATCGCGTAGACCGCCTTGCCGTCCGCCGCCAGGGTGTAACGCCGGTCAGACGCGTCGCAGCGGTCGTATTCCCAGAATTTGTGGCCATTGCGCTCGACGATCAGCTTGTCGGTATCGCCCTCGGCCGCCGTCGTCCAGGGCATCGTGCCGTAGATCGCCTCGCCGTTCAGCCGCAGCCATTCGCCCAATTGCAGCAGGGATGCGCGCTGGCCGTCTGGGTATTGTGCCATCGGGCTTGGGCGAAAGCGACAGCATCATCGTGCCGCCGCGGGCGACGCAATCAATCAGCTTGCACAGCAGGTAATGCCCGCTGGCGTAGCGCTGCCCCTCGACCCAACCCCAGGATTGGTCGCCGATGCGCATGTCGTCATTCCAGGGCCGCGCGTAATCCGGCGGCCGGTCGCGACCGCTTTCGAAGTTGATGACGCCGAAATCGGGATGAAAGTTGTATTGCATGCTGACCGGCAGTTTGTTCAGCACCAGCACCTCCTTACCCCAGCCGCGCGCTTGGTTGAGATAATGCGCCAGGATCTCCAGCGCCGTGCTTTCGTAGCCGTCTTCGCGGAACTTGCCGCCATCGAACCACATCAAGTCCGGCTGATACTTGTCGATGACCTCGCGGACTTTCAGCTGCCATTGGGCGAAGAAATCGGCGAATTGGCTGGTCTGTTGCACCCAGTAGAAATCGGCGTAATCGGGGTCGAAGAGCTCCCAGCCTTCCGCCAGCCCGCGCTCGACGGCCTCGGCATCGAAGGTCTGGTCCCATTGATTCCAGCCGGGCAGGAACCAGTTGAAGCCGCGGATGATATGGAAGGGCGCCACCAGCCGCAAGTCGCGCGCCCGCAGCGCCGCCGCCAGCTCGCCGTAGAGATCGCGCTTTGGACCCATCACCCCCACATTCCAGCGGTAGACATCGCTGTGCCACAAGCCGAAGCCATCGTGATGCGCCAGCGAGAAGCCGGCGTAGCGCGCCCCGCTAGCGGCGAAGAGCTCGGCCCATTCGTCGGCGTCGAAATGCTCGGCGGTGAAGCTGTCGATGAAACGGGTATAGCCGTATTCCGCCGGCGAGCCGAATTGCTCGCGGTGCCGCCGGTGGATCTCGTGCGCCGGGTCGTGCATCCATTTGCCGTACCACTCGTTGCCGAAGCCGGGCACGCTGTAGATACCCCAGTGGGCGTAGAGGCCGAATTTGCTCTTGCGGAACCAGGCCGGCGTCTCATGTTGCGTCAGGGAGTCCCATGTAGGCTCATAATTCAGAATCATTACATTTCCTTTCTCAGCCAAGCATCGTCAGGCTTGCCGCGGAATATCCCGCTCTCTGTGGGCGTTCCCCTCTCCATTGCTATGGTGAGGGGGTTGGGGGCAGGGGTTGACTCTCACGCATGCTATCGGCTGGCGGATAGTGCCGCGGCTCGTGAACCCAGAAGCGCAGCAAAGCAGCGGCCGCGATACCGAAAGCCAGGGTGACGACAAAAAGGGCGCTGATATCATCGGCGGCGATGGCGCCCGCCACAACAGGCCCGGCGAAGGTGACCGGCGCGATCAACGTATTGGTCAAGCCGATATAAGTCGGCTGATCGGCCGGGTCGGCGAATTCCAGCACGATGCTGAGGTGAGACACACTGTCGCTGGAAATGGCGCAGGCCAGGCAGAAGAAAGCCGGCGCCAGCGTCAACAGGCTAGATGAGGTCAGGACGAATAGGGCGGCCAGCGCCATGAACCCGGCCGAGATCATCAGGTTGCGTTTATGGCCCCAGCGATCGCCCAGCCAGCCGAAACACAGCCGCATCAGCGCCTGGCTGCCGATGAAGATGGCGTTGAGCAAGCCGATCTCAGCGCCGCTCAAGCTGTAGTTGCGGTCGGCGAAGATGATGTAAAAGCCGATGGCCATCGCGCTTAGCTTCAGCAGGGCATAAGCGAAGAGGAAGCGGCGGTAGTTGGTATGCCCGCGCAGGACAGCCGGCAGCCGGCGGAAGTAATGGCGCAGGGGCACGGCCCTCTTGACATCGTCGCTGGCCGGCTCCCGCGTCAGCGCCAGCGCGCACCAGGAGATCGTCAGCGGGATGCTGGCGATCAGAAAGAGCAGCGTGAAGTTGCCCGGATAAGCGTAGGCGTCCAGGATCTGGCCGACGAAAAAGGCGCCGATGACGCCCATCAGCAAGCCGCCGCCATCCGCCAGGCCGAAGAAGAGGCCGCGCCGCCGCAGCGGAATCACCTTGCCGATCATGGTGAACCAGGCGGGCGTGACAATGCCGCCGCCGAAAGCCGCCGTCGCGATGCCGATGAAGAAGAGAACGAGCGCGATGCCCGGCGCGTCCGCCGCGAAGAGCAGCAACCCCAGGCCGATCAGCGGGTAGGGCAGGCGCTGCAGCAGGCCGCTGCCCAACAAAACGAAGGGTAATTTGCGCCGCAGTCGCTCGGCGTGGCTGGCGACGAAGAGTTGCGGCAGCAAGAACGACAAGCTGAAAATGGCGGGAATCAGCCCGATGGCGATGGTCGAATCGGTGAGCTTGCTGACCAGCAGCGGCATGATGGTCTCTTGCGACACCAGGCTGATCGCCAGGGCGTAAAACATGTTGTCAAGGACATTGACGCTGAAGTTCCAATTGGCGTGTTTGCCGGGGGCCGCTTTGCGCACGGCTTAAGCCTTGGCCGGGCCGCGCATGGGCAGCGGCGGGATGTGGCGTGGTTCCTTCACCCAGGCTGCCAACAGCATGCCGCCCAGCCCGCCGGTAATCAGCATCAGCTCAAACAGCCGGTCATAGCCGCCCCCCGCCACCCAGCCGCCGAAGATGGGCGCCAGGAATACCACCGGCGCCAGCAGCGTATTGGTCAGCCCGATGTAAGTGGGCTGGTCCTCCGGCACGGCGAATTCCAGCACGATGTTGAGGTGCGAGATGCGGTCGGCTGCCAGCGCCGTGCCCAGCAGGGCGAAGGCGGGAATCAAGCCGATGATGTCGCCGGCGACCATGGCCAGGGCGGCCGCGCCAGCCGCGGCGAAGCAGAAAATCGTCAAATTGAGCTTGTGCCCGCGCCGGTCGCCCAGCCAGCCCAGCGCCAGTTGCATCACGGCTTGGCTGCCCAGCAAGACGGCCGTCAGCGCGCCCACTTCCGCGCCGGTCAAGCTGAAGCTGTCATCGCCGAAGACGATGAAAAAACTGGCGCCCATCAAGCTGAAACGGCCCAGCGAATAGCTCAGCAGAAAGCGGCGGAAGTTCCCGTTGCCGCGCAAGATGCCGGGCAGTTGCTTGAAGTAACTGGACAGCGGAATATGCTCCTTGACGATCGGGCTTTCCGGCTCGCGGTTGAGCGCCAGGCCGACCCAGGAGATGCCCATGAAAACCGCCGCCGCCAGGAATAGCGTCGCGAAGTTGACCGGATAGCCGAGGTCATCCAGGATGACGCCGACGAAAAAGGCGCCGATGAAGCCCATCAAGGTGCCCAGGCCATCGCTGACGCCGAAGAAGATGCCGCGGCGGTTGACCGGCAGCACCTTGCCGATCATGGTGAACCAGGCGGGCGTGGCCACACCGGCGCCAAACGCGCCCAGGCCGATCACCAGATACAGGCTGAGCAGGGCGACCGTCGGCGCGCTCTCGGCGAAGAGCATGATGGCCAGCCCGGCGAAGAGATAAGGCACGCGCTCCAGCAAGCCGCCCACCAGCATGACGAAG
Source organism: Phototrophicaceae bacterium (assembly GCA_965208195.1). GTDB lineage: Bacteria > Chloroflexota > Anaerolineae > Aggregatilineales > Phototrophicaceae > UBA6055. Next base: position 8,886 of record CBDBOC010000004.1, read on the forward strand.
GGCAGTTTGCGCTTCAATCGCTCGGCGTGGTTGGCGGCGAAGAGCTGCGGCAAATAGAAAGATATGCTGAAGACCGCCGGCACCAGGCCGATGGCGACCGTGGAGTCGGTCAAGCGGCTGATCAAGAGCGGCATGATCGTCTCGCGCGAGATCACGCTGAAGGCCAGCGTGATGAAGGTGATATCGAGCAGATTGACCGAGAAGTTCCAGCGCAGGTTCTTTTGAACGAAGTCGTCAACTTTGGCGGTCAAATCAGCCCCCTGCGCCGTGAATCTCGATGGCGTGGGCGTGGGCGCCCGGCAAATCCGGCAATTGAATCACCAGATCCGAGCCGTCTTGTCGCCAGGTCAAGGCGTCCTCCCGGCCCAGCAGCCTGACGCTTGAGTCGGAAGCCGCCCTTAAGCCTTCGATGACAATTTCGCTCTCGGCTGGCGTGCCCAGCAACGTGGCGTAGAGCGTATCGCCCTTGGTCGTGAAACGTATGCCGAGCCCCTGAGATGTCGTCCCCTCGGCGCGTTGCCAGGGGCGCGTATCAAAGATGGCTGCGCTGTTGACGTCCAGCCAGCGGCCCAGGCTGCGCAGGCGCTCGGCCTGATTCTCAGGGATGGCGCCGTCGGCCATGGGCCCGACATTGAGCAGCAGGTTGCCATTCTTGCTGACGATGTCGACGAAGAGGTGAATCAACTCGTCTTCGGCCAGCAGCTGCTCATCGCCCTCGGCCCGGTTATAGCCGAAGCTGTGGCCGATGCCGCGGCAACACTCCCACTTCTGTTCCTGAATTTCATCAAAGGTGGCGTATTCGGGCGTGACGTAGTCGTAGTGGGGGCCGCGCGGCGGCGCCAGCGGCTCGCCCGGCGTCGGCGTCGAAACCCGCGATTGCGTGAAGCGGTCGTTTATGACGCCATCGGGCACCGCGTTGTAGTAGTAAGCGAAGAGCTCGCCCAGGTCAGCCGCGGCCGGATAGCCGATGTCGTTCCACATGATCGACGGCTGATAGCGGTCGATGAGTTCTTTCCAGTGGGCGATAGAATACTCGACGAATTCCGGCTCCTGCACGATGGTGCCCCAGACATCGGGGATCTGCTCAACGCGCGCCTCGTTGAAAGCCCAGTCCAACCCGCCGGAATAGTAAAGCGCCATCTTCATGCCTTGATCGCGCACCGCCGCCGTCAGCTCGCCCACGACATCGCGTTGCGTGTGGTATTCCGGCTTGCGCGGGCAAGGCAACCGCGTATCCCAAAGGCAGAAGCCATCGTGATGCTTGCTGGTCAAGACGACATAACGCGCGTTGACTTCGCTGAAGAGCGCGGCCATGTCAGCCGGCCGCCAGCGCTTCAAGGCCGAGTTGAAGCCGGGCGCGAAGTCATCGTAACTGAAACCGGCGCCGTAATGCTGATTGTGCCATTGCCGCGTCGGGCTGTCCTCAAACTTGAGCGTGTTGAGATACCACTCGGCGTACGAATTGTGCTTGAACCATTGGCTGGTATCGCCGCTCTCGAATATCTCGCCGATGTCGCCGCCGTGGGGCGCCCAGGCCGGCACCGAATACAAGCCCCAGTGGATGAAGATGCCCAGCTTGGCATCGTGATACCAGTCGGGCACGAGGTGCGTCTTGACCGAATCAAGTGTTGGTTCAAATTGCATGAGCCGTTTCCTCTTACTCAGATACGGTGTTCAAAACTATCGATGCAAATTCGCCTGACTAGCCATCCACGGCAAGACGACACCCCTCCCTGATGATTCGGGAAGGGGCCGGGGGTGGGGTAGACCACGCGTGGCGAGCCTCTTGCTTCGCCGGCTGAGCGCTCACGAAATCGTTTCTCTTCTCAAGCCGCCTTCGGCCATCGCCAAAACAAGCGCATCTTCGTCCGCGGCCAGCGCCAGGCAGTCGACGCCTTCGGCCACGATGGTATTCCAGCTCGCGCCAGCGTCGAACGATGTCAGCACGCTGTCGTCGACTTGCGCAATGATCGCGCCATTTCGGGCCAGCGCCAGGCCGTTGATCGCGCCATCCGCAGCCAACAGCGTCTCCCAGGTTTCACCGGCATCGGCTGAGCGCAGCAGCCCGTGCGCTTCAGTGCCGGCATAGAGCGCGCCATCGACGCTCAGCGCCAGGCTCAGCACCGTCTCGTCGCCAGCTGGCATCAGCAGGTCACGCCAAAGCCGGCCGCCATTATCACTGCGGTAGATGCCGCTGCTTGTGCCAGCGTAGACGCGGCCGTCTTCGCTGAACCGCGGCGAGAGCGCCAGGCAGAAAACGCTGTGATCGAACAAGCCGTGATTCTGCGCTCGCCAAGTTCGCCCGCCATCGCTAGAGCCGAAGCAGCCGTCTTCAAAAGTTCCCGCCAACGCGCAGCCGTCGGTCGCGAAATCGGGCGAGAGCGCCAGGCAGGTCACCAGGGGCGGCGGCGAGCGAAAGGGGCGGGCTTCCCAGTTGGCGCCGCCGTCGGCTGAGCGGGCCACGCCGCCGTTGATGCCGGCCAATAGCAGGCCGCTCGCCGCGTCATGCGCCACCGCCGCTGTCGGCAAGTCGTGATCGGGCCGCCAGGACTTGTACAGATTTTGCGCTGCGCCACCGGCGTCGACCCGGTGCAAGCCGTCCTGCCGCGCGGCATAGGCTATATCGCCGGCGACAGCCAGCGCTTGCGTACGATTCATCAGTTCAGTTGTGCTCAATGCCTTCCCTCAACTGCTTAATCTCATCATCTTTGTGGGCGATGCCGACGGTGGCGGCTCGACCGCGCGATTCAGCGCTAGGGCTCGGTTGATGTCTCCGGCTCACGATGCAAGACCAGCACATCAACCGTCAGCGCCAGGGCCGCGCTGGCCACGGCGCGTTGCAAAGCCTCGACCTGCACCTGCGCCACATCGACGATGCCGGCGGCCATGACATCAACGGCGGCGCCCCGCATGACATCAAAGCCGAGGGTTCCGCCGCACGGCGCCAGGCTCGCCAGAACCTCGCTGGGCTCGTAGCCGGCATTGGCCAGCAACTGCCGCATGGGCGCCGCGACCGCCTCCGCCAGGATCTGCCGCGCCGCTCGGCTCTCTAGTTCTTCCTCTTCGTCCGCCCCATCCAACAGCCAGTCGCGACAGCGTAGCAGCGCCACACCACCGCCCGGGATGACGCCGCCGGCCATGGCGCTCCGCAGCGCGCGGACTGTGCGCTCGGCCAGGTCCTTGCGCTGCCGGATCTCATCTTCGGCGATGCCACCGACTTGCGCCGTCGCCAGCCCGCCGTTGAGCGTACCCAGCCGTTTGAGCAAGCGGGCGCGTTCGTCGTCATCGCGCGCGACGCGGTGCGCTTCTCGTAGACGCCTCGCCTGCCCGCGCAACGCGACCGGATCACCGCCGCCGCTGGCGAAGCCGAAATTCTTGTCGTCAGCCCAAATCCAGCGCGCCCGGCCAAAGTCGTCTCGGCGCACGGACGCCAGCGTATCGCCGGCTTTCTGCAAGATCGCCCGCCCGCCGGTCAGCATAGCGATGTCTTGCTGCGCTGTGCTGAGCTCAGTCGGGTTATAGGCGTCCAGCTTGACGACCAGGGTCCGCACTCTCTGGCGCAGGCGCTCGTCCAGCACGACGGACAAGCCCTTGTCCGATATCGAGGCGACGATCAACAGCAACTGCGTGATGCCGCTGCGCAGCGCCAATTGCATCGCCGGCACCAGCTCAGCCGGTTCTTCAATCTCCATATCGGTGATGAGAACGGCGGCATTGTGCAATTCGGCCACCAGCCGCTGTGTTCCGCGCAGCATTTCCTTCGACTGCACGCCGCCGGGCCAGTAGCTGCCCTCGACATAGTTGTATTCCAGGCCGCGGCCCTGCCCGGCGCGGATGTCGACCTGCCCGTACTGGCCGATCGTATAGATGATCTCGCCCAGCGCCGCCGCCATCTCTTCGTCATAGCAGACGGCGAAAGCCAGCGCCATGTATTCAGCTTGGTCTCGCAATTGGCGCGCATCCGCCAGCATACGCGCCCTCAAGCCGGGCAGCAAGGCCAACAGGCGCGCGCGCAAACGCATAGGGTCGGCGCCCGCTGCCAGAAAGCGCAGGCCCTCGCGATAGACGCGCTCGTAAAGCACGGCGGCCGTGGCGGCGCCATCACCCACCTGCTGATGCACCTTCCACACAGCCTGCCGCAGCAGCATGACGCCGACATCGATTTCAGGGTCATCCAGGCTGATGACGCGCCGGGCGATCAAACCGCCATCGTCCAGCAGCTCGAGCTTCGACAGGTTCTGCGCGACCGAACGGCGCGGCAGAGGGCCGAGCGTCGGCGCAATCGCCTGCGCCAAGGTGGCGATCCCTTCGCGCAGCGCCGCGTGCGTCCGCGGTTGATGAATCACTTGTGGTCTCGGCATGATCCCGTCTGGTCGCCCGATTTCACGGCGATGCAATGCGCCAAACAAACGCGGCTGAGCATACCACAGCCCCCCAGCGCTCACAACATCGTGGCGCGCGCCAGCCCCGCTACACTGCCTCAAATGCGCTTTTGACAGATTGACAATGCTGGACTACAATCCACGCAATGTCTACTGCTTACATTATTGTATTTCAAAGGTGACGGCGTGGGTCGTATTGACGAAATGGAGGTGGCCTATCGTAATGTCTGGTTTACGCAGCGGCTGAGCGAACAGGAAAACTAATCAGAAAGGAATCACAATGAGCGCAAAACAACTTTCACGCCGAGCATTTCTCAAGTTGGCCGCAGCCGGTAGTTCCGGGGTAGCGCTGGCGGGGATTGGCCCCCTGCGCAATATCGCCGCCGCCCAAGATTCCACCGAACTGACCTTCGGGCGTCACTGGGAAGCGGCCTTCCGCCCGCGCCAGGCTGAATACGACGAGGCCTTCATGGAGCGGCACCCGGATATCTCGATCAACATTACCTACAATACCTGGGCCGATCACAATAACGTGGTTCCGGCTTGGGCCGCCGCCGGCACCTTGCCCGATATCATCTACGTTCACGGCAGCCGCGTGGTCCCCTGGGCGCACGAGGGCATCATCATCGACATTCATGATATCGTCACCCCCGACGAAGAATTTGATGTTGACAATATGTGGGAAGAGTCCTTGCGCCTCTACCGCATTGATGGACGCCTGCATGCCTTGCCCTATGACCACGGTCCGCTGATCCTCGGCTACAACGTCGATATGTTCGACGCCGCCGGCCTCGATTACCCGGACGAAGAATGGACGATGGACGACTTGCGTGAAGCAGCCGTCGCCTTGAGCAATCCCGACGAATTCCAGTGGGGCTGGAGTGGCGAGTTTGACCTCGGCAACGGCGGTTCCGACTTCTTCCTGGGCGCCTGGGGCGGCCGGAAGATGAACGACGACGAAACCGAGATGATCCTCGATTCGGCCGAATCTCGCGAGGCGATGAACTTCTGGTACAGCTTGATCCACGAAGAGAACGCCGGCCCCAGCGCGACAGAAGCTGAAGGCTTTGGCGACAACCCCTGGCAGAATGGCCGCTGCGGCATGGCTGTCGTGCCCACTTGGGAGACGCCCAGCCTGCGCGCATTCGCCAGCTTCAACTGGGACGTCGCCCCGACGCCGATGGGCGCCGGCGGCACGCGTAGAACGGGCGCCTTCGGCAGCGGCTACGGCATCACGCCGACCAGCGGCCAGCCTGACGTCGCCTGGACTTACTTGCGCGAATACCTCTCCAATGATGGCATGATCTTCATGTGGAGTCTCTCGGGCCGCGGCTCACCGGCGCGCCCGGAAGCGCTTGAAGTCTGGTTCACATCGGATCCGGCGCCGCCTAGCGCCCACTTCTATCGCGACGCCATGTTCGATTACGCGGTGACGGGCCGCCCCTACCAGACCATCGCCGGCGCGCAGGTCAGCGATATTTTGGGCCGCGAGGCGGAACTGCTGCGCTTGGGCGAAACGACGGTTGACGCCTCCATCGCCGCGATCATGGAAGAGGGCCAAGCCGCGCTCGACGCCGTCGCCGACGACATGTAGTCTGACGCTTCAGAATCAATCCACGCCAGGGAGATCGCCCAGCGGTCTCCCTCGGCTTTGTTCAATTTACTGCTGGCAAAACGCCGATGTTCAGACGATTGCTAAAGCCGATTTCGCCCAGCGCCCGGCGCGAAGAACGCATCTTTTATCTGTTTATCCTGCCTTGGTTGATCGGCTTGGTCGTCTTCAACGCCGGACCAATCTTGGGCATTCTAGGTCTCAGTTTCACAGATTGGCGAATTTCCTTTGAAGGCCTTAGCTTTGTCGGGTTTGAGAATTACCGTACGCTATTCGCCGACGATACCTTCTGGATTTCCGTAGGCAATACGCTCTACATCACGGTCGGCCGCGTGGTGTTGGGCACGATCTTCGCGCTCTTCCTCGCCATACTATTGAATCAGAAAGTGCCGGGCATTCCCTTTTTCCGCGCGGTGTACTATCTGCCCTCCGTTACGGCGGGCGTCGCGGTGGCCCTGGTCTGGATTTGGATCTTCAATCCGCAGGTCGGCATCCTCAACCACACGCTGCGTGCCATCGGCATCAAGGGTCCGACCTGGATCCACAGCACAGTCTGGGTCAAGCCGTCGCTGATCATCATGAGCATCTTCACCGTCGGCCCCAATATGATCATCTTGCTGGCCGGCTTGCAGGGCATCCCCAAGGAACTCTATGAAGCCGCCGAAATTGACGGCGCCGGCACCTGGCAGAAGTTCACCAGTGTGACGCTGCCCATGCTGTCGCCGGTGCTCTTCTTCGTCATCATCATCTCTGTCGCGGCCTCCTTCCAGAATTTCACTGAGATTCGCGTCATGACGCAAGGCGGGCCGGGCGAATCCAGCAACGTGCTGGTCTGGTATCTATGGGAGAACGCCTTCGTCTATTTCCAGATGGGAGTCGCATCCGCCGTTGCCTGGATCATCTTCCTCTTGCTCATGGCGCTGACGGGCATCCAGTTCCGCCTGGGCCGGCGCTGGGTCTTCTACGAGGTATAGCCGATGACGCGTCTATCAGCCGCCGGGCGGGCAGCCCGCAAGGCCAAAGGCGAAACTGCTTGGTATCGCTCAATTTCGGGCCGGCGTGCGCTCGGCGTTGTGTTGACTTTCGCTTTGCTCATCCCGCTGGGCATCTTGTTTGTGGTGCCCTTCTTTGTCATGCTGTCCACAGCCTTGAAGACCAAACCGCAGATTTTTCAGTTCCCGCCCAGCCTGATACCCGACCCAATTGTCTGGGCCAATTTTCCCGAGGGTTGGCGGGGTTATGACTTCATCGATTTCACCGGCTGCACTTGGAATTCGGTGAAGATCACCGTCAACAATATCATTGGCAACCTCGTCTCCTGCACCCTGGCGGCTTACGCCTTCGCGCGTCTCAAGGCCCGCGGCAAAAACATCTTTTTTGGCATCCTCCTGGCAACCATGCTCTTGCCCAACGAAGCCGTGTTGATCCCGCAATATGTGCTTTTCCGAATCTTGGGCTGGAACGATACGCACCTGCCGCTGATGGTGCCGCCCTGGTTCGGCTGGCCCTTCTTCATCTTCTTGTTGCGGCAATTCTTCCTCACGATCCCCGAAGAACTGGTCGACGCCGCCAAGATCGACGGCGCCGGGCATGCGCGCATTCTGATGCAGATTTTCATCCCGCTGTCCAAACCCGCCCTCGCCACGCTCGCTATTTTTGCCTTCGTCGGCAACTGGAATAATTTCTTCGGGCCGCTACTTTACCTGCGTACGCCGGAGATTCAGACGCTGCCAGTTTGCCTGGTGCAATATCAAGGCGCCTATGGCAACACCGACTGGAATTTGATGATGGCCGTGGCAACGATTACGGTGATTCCGGTCTTGCTCATTTTCATCTTCGGCCAGCGCTACTTCGTCGAAGGCATCGCCACTTCCGGCGTCAAGCGCTAATTCTCCACCGAGGCACTGAGGGCGCAGCGCTTGTCCCCTAATCGCCGTACGAAGCCCCCGCGTCGCCTCGCAATTCTGCTCCTGTGCCTCCCTTTCCTCAGCGGCATCGGCAAGCTGCCGCCCTTCGTCGATGTCAGCCGCGAGGCCGGCATCACCGCCACGCACAGCGGACATTGGGAACTCTTCAAGGACGATTTCGCCACCGGCTACCTCGGCATCGGGCAGGCTTGGGGCGATTACGACCGCGATGGCTGGCTCGACCTCTACGTCACCGGCAACCGCGACCCCAGCGTGCTCTACCGCAATCTGGGCGATGGCGCCTTCGCCGTCTCGCCCTTGACGCCGCAGGTCGCGCTGGCTGATGTCGATACCGGCGGCGCCGTCTGGGCCGATTACGATAACGACGGCTGGCTCGATCTCTATGTGCTGAACCACGGCGCCAACGTGCTCTTCCACAACGAGGGCGGCGTCGGCTTCAGCGATGTGACTGCTCATGCCGGTGTTGGCGATGCCGGCAAGGGCACCACCGCCACCTGGGGTGATTTCGACGGCGACAGCTTCCTCGATCTCTACGTCGTCAACTGGTCCTGCTTTCCCGAATGTGGCGACCCCAACATCACCCGCGAGCATGATGAAGCCCGCGATACCCTCTATCACAACCAGGGCGATGGTACTTTCGTCGATATCACGCATTTGCTCGATTACGACCTGCTGCTGGGCGCCGGCTTCAGCGCCAGCTTCACCGACTATGATGATGATGGCGACCCGGACATCTACGTTGTCAACGACCAGTTCAAGAATATGCTGGGCAATATTTTGTGGCGCAACGATGGCCCCGGCTGCGGCTTGTGGTGCTTTAGCGAAGTCTCGATCCAGGCGGGCGCGCGCACCTTCATCCACGGCATGGGCCTGGCTGTCGGCGATTACGATAACGACCTCGACCTCGACTTCTACTTTTCCGACATGGTCAACGGCATGGTGCTGCTGCGAAACCAGGGCGACGGCACTTTCGACGATGTGGCCAAGGAAGCCGGCGTCATCGTCGGGCCCAGCAGCGCTGTCGGCTGGGGCACCGTCTTCTTCGATTACAACAACGACAGTTGGCTCGATCTCTATTTGACGGCGACCGAATTCGTCCAGTTTGATATCTTTTCCGGCCCTGAAAGCATGATGATGGATTATCGCGATTTTTTGTTCCGCAATCGCGGCGATGGCAGCTTCGCCGATGAGACGCCGGCTGCGTGGTTGACCGAGCCGCGGCCGAGCATGGGGCTGGCCTACGCCGATTACGATCGTGATGGCTGGCTGGATTTCGTGCTGGGCAACTGGAACCAGGGCTACGCGCTCTATCGCAACACCGGCGCCGACGGGTCAGCCAACAACTGGCTCAACATCCGGCTGATTGGCGGGGGCGATATCAACCGGGATGCCGTCGGGGCGCGCGTCTACATCACCACCGCTGACGGACGCCGGCTGATGCAAGAAGTGAAGTGCGGCTCGAGCCTGGGCGCGGGCAATGACCTGGCGCTGCACTTCGGCCTGGGCGAGGCGACAATCGCGGAGCTACTGATTCGCTGGCCCAACGGCGAAGAAGACACGCTGACCGATGTCGCCGTCAATCAGTTCCTGGAAGTCGCGTATTCCAGCTAGACGGTGGCAAATGCAGGGGCGTCCCTTGGGTCGCCGTCCCGTCCGTCCCTAACCCGCAAACGTCGAATCCTGTAGGGGCGAGCCACTGGCTCTCCCGCCCGTCCATCCCAAACCCACAAACGTCGAATCCTGTAGGGGCGGCTCTGTGAGTCGCCCGCACGGTGCGCTGTGCTAGGCCTTCAGATAGAGCTTAACGACCGGCACGACCGAATCCGGCTGCACGACCGGCAAATCCAGCGTAAGCGAGTTCGCCGCGTCGACCGTGAAGTGAATCTCGCTGCCATCGTGCAAGAATTCGGCGTAGTCGATGCGCTCGCCGATGCCATCGAAGTGCAGATGCCGGAAGGGGTAGGCGAAGATATGCAGGTAGAGCGCAGCGCCCTTCTGCGTCAAGCGGCAATCCTGCGGCGGCGTCAGCGCAGAGGCCGTGCAGCCGTAGATGGCTTCGCTGTGCCCGGCCATCCAATCGCGATAGACCGCCAGCGCCGTCTCCGCCCGCGCATCCAGCTCGCCGCGCGCCGTCGGCCCCACATTCATCAGCAGGTTGCCGCCGGTCGCCACCGTATTCACCAACATGCGGATCAGCTGGCCCGGGCGCTTCCAGGTCGCTTCGTCGCGATGGTAGCCCCAGGAGCCGCTGAAGGTCTGGCAAGTCTCCCAGACCACCGGCGCGCCATCGACATGCACCCACTCGCGCGGCTGAAATTGCTCCGGCGTGTAAATGTCGGCGGCCGAGGGCAGGTCGAGCCGATTGTTGATGATGATGCCCGGCTGCAGCGAGCGGCTCAGCGCTTCCAGGCCGGCGCTGTCCCAGTCATCGCGCCCCTTGCCGTCCGCGCCCGGGTAAGAGAAGTCGTACCAGATGATGTCGATCTCCCCGAAATCCGTCAGCAACTCGCGCACCTGGTTCTTCATGTACTCGCGGTAGCGGCTCATGTCGCGCCCCTGGTTCAGCGCCGCGCGGTCCGGCTGATTGCGCAGCGCGTGGATGCGGTCGACGGTGAAATCCGGATGATGCCAATCGATCAGCGAATAGTAGAAGCCCACCTTCAGGCCGCGGCTGCGAAAAGCCGTCACCACCTCAGCCAGCAGGTCTTTGCCCCAGGGAGTATTGGTCGCTTTGTAATCGGTGAATTGCGTATCCCAGAGGCAGAAGCCATCGTGGTGCTTCGAGGTGATGACCATGTACTTCATGCCGGCGGCCGCCGCCAGATCGGCCCAGCGCCCCGGATCAAAGTTGAGCGGGTTGAAGTGCTGGAAGTAAGGCGCGTATTGCTCGTCCGTCATTTCTTCGCGCTGCTTCACCCACTCGTGGCGCGCGGGCATGGCATAAAGCCCCCAATGAATGAACATGCCGAAGCGGCTATGCACGAACCAGTCGGTATTCCCCTTGGTCGCTTGCGGCTGATACATAATCACATCTCCTTTCAGCTTTCGGTGGTCAGCGCTGGCTGAGGCAGCTCAACATCCAGCTCGCGGGCCAGCCGGTTCAGATCAGCCCAGACCGCGTCCGGCAATGGAATGCCCCGCGCCTTTCGCTCGGCGTAGGCCCGCGCTTCCGGCTCCCCGGGCAGCAGCACTTCGTCGAAGCCGGCCGCCGGTTTGACCGCCTTGACCCGCCGCTTCAGCGCTTCGACCTGCCGCGCGAAATCGGTGTCGTCGTCGAAGGCAGCGGGCTTCAACGCCAGCAGCAGCGTGGGATTGCCGTAGTGGAACTCGGGCGAGCTGATGGGCCGCTTGCCCGCCAGCAGCGTCGGGATGAGCTCCATCATCAGGGACAAGCCCGAGCCCTTGTGCAGCCCCATCGGCAGCAAAACCGCGCCATCATCAAGCAGGCTGGCATCGGTGCTTGGCCGCCCGTCTTTATCCAGCAGCATGCCCAGCGGCACGGGGACGCCCTTGGCTTGGGCCAGCACGATTTTGCCGTGCGCGATTCCGGAAGTGGCGAAGTCCAGCAGCAGCGTCTCGCCATCAGCGCCGGGCAGGGCGAAGGACATGGGGTTGGTGCCCAGCAGGCGCTCCTGGCCGCCGTAGGGCGTAACCCAGCCGCTGTACATGCTGCCGCTGGTGAAGCCGATGCCGATCAGCCCGGCCGCGGCGATCATAGCGGTGTATTCACCCAGTCGCCCGATATGCGCCGTCTGCCGCAGCGACACCGCCCCGATACCATGCTCGCGCCCCAGCTCAGCCGCCAACTCAGCAGCGAAGCGCGCGCCGACCTGGCCGAAGCCGTAGCCATTGCTCACCATGGCCGTGGCGCCGAAGCGCTTGCTGATACGCGGACGCGCGGCCGGGTCGATTTTGGCTTCGCCGATCATGCTGATGTACTGCTTGACGCGCAGCACCCCATGCGAATCGTGGCCCATCAGGTTGGTCGTCACCAGCGATTTTGCCACCGTCGCGGCAATGTCGGGCGGCGCGCCAGCCGCGCGAAAGATGTCGCTACACAGGCGTTCCAGCGGCCCGGCGTGGATTGTGTGCGTCATTAGTGGCCTCGGCTGATACGAGACATTCCGCCAAGTATATCCGCGGCAGCCAAGTTTGCCAGCGTCCCGGACAGCGGAGATTTCGACATCTTTGCCACCGAGTACACAGAGTGATGTGAGTACACCGAGACAATCGCTGCTCTACTTATCTCTCGCCGTCGATCCGCAACAGAAAGTGAAAAAACTATCCCTCTGTGCACTCATTGTACTCGTTGTACTCGGTGGCAGAAGTGTGTCATGCCGGCCAGCCCGGCGCTTGCCCACCGAGACAAACTTGCGTTACCATTCGCGCATGAAACCGGCAAACTTGCTCTTCATTCTGTCCGATCAGCACCAGGCGACCGCCATGGGCTGCGCCGGCCACCCGCTGGTGCAAACGCCTCATCTCGATGCGCTGGCGGCCTCGGGGGCGCGCTTCAGCAATGCCTACACCAATTGCGCCATTTGCGTGCCGGCCCGCGCCGCCCTGGCCACGGGACGCTACGTGCATCAACTGGGCAACTGGGACAACGGCCTGCCTTATGACGGGGCCTCGCCCGGCTGGGGTCACCGGCTGCAGCACGCCGGGCACAGGGTCGACTCCATCGGCAAGCTCCACTTTCGCAGCGCAGCTGATGACAACGGCTTCACGCGCGAGATTGAGCCGCTGCACGTCGTCGATGGCATCGGCGACCCAGCCAGCGGCATCCGTGATGGCTCTATCCGCCGCGATTGGCGCCCCGGCATCGAAGAAGCCGGCCCCGCTGATTCCACCTATCAGCAGTACGACATCCGCAACCGCGACAACGCCATAAGCTGGCTGCGCGAGCGCGCCGAAGACGAGCGGCCCTGGGCCCTGTTCTTGTCTTTCGTGACGCCGCATCCGCCCTTCTTCGCCCCGCCGGAGACGTACGCGCTCTATCGACACGAAGACATGCGGATGCCGCCGCAGTGGCGCGCGTCAGACATGCCGCAGCACCCGGCTTATCAGTACATGCGCCGCTTCTTCAGCTGCGAGCGCCCGCTGGACGAAGCGGTAATCCGCCGCTTGCACGCCGCCTACTATGGCATCTGCACTTTCCTCGACGCGCAGATCGGGCTGGTGCTGGCGGAACTGGACGCGCTGAACCTGCGCGAAACGACCCGCGTCATCTACACCTCCGACCACGGCGAGCACCTGGGCGCGCGCGGCATCTACGGCAAATTCACCATGTACGAGGACGCCGCGGCCATTCCCCTCATCATGTCGGGTCCCGATGTGCCGGCGGGCAAAGTGGTCGATACGCCCGTCTCGCTGATCGACTGTTACCCGACGATTCTGCAAGCGGTCGGCTGCCCGGCTGATGAAGCTGATGACCGGCCCGGTGAATCGCTGTGGGGCATCGCCGCCGCTGATGACCGCGACCGCAAGGTCTTCGCCGAGTACCACGCCATCGGCTCGCGCAACGCCTTCTACATGCTGCGCGACCGGCGTTACAAGTTCATCTACCACGTGGACGCGCCGCCCCAGCTCTTCGACTTGACGCGCGATCCGCAGGAGTTGAACGACCTGGCTCTGCAGCGGAGCGTCGAGACACAGCATCTGCTCAGCAAGTACGAAGCGCAGTTGCGCGGCCTGCTAGACCCCGAAGCGGTTGATCGCCGCGCCAAGGCCGATCAAGCGGCGCGAATCGAGTCGCTGGGCGGGCGCGCTGCCGTCGTGGCGCGCGGCGCCTTCGTTAACTCGCCCGTGCCGGGGGAGGCGCCTCGCTTTCGGCAGTTTCAGCCGCGCACTGACCGATAGCCGCAGTTGCGCCCTATCACACATTGCCAGGCTCTGTCAGGGCGCTCCCCCTCTCTGATGATTCGGAGAGGGGGTCGGGGGGGTGAGGTTGACTGCGGTGCGGCGCCCAGTAATTGCGCGGGTCCGCTTTGAATTGGTAGCGCCGGCGCGGGTGGGGCAGCGGGTCTTGCAGGCGCAGCGCCCAAGCCAGCAATTCCGCCAAAAGGTCGCCCTGTATCGCCGCAAATTCAGGCCGATTGTAAAGGTTGTCAAGCTCGAAGGGATCGCGGCTGAGATCGTAGAGTTGTCCCGCGCCCTGCATGTCGAAGATCAGCTTCCAGTCGCCTCTACGCAGCGCCCGCAGCGTGCCGCTCTGCGACCAGCCGTTGAGCTCGTCGAAGGCGATGCCGGGCCTCAAGCCGTCTTCCGTCGGGTCGTAGTCGTCATCAGCCGTATAGTGCAAACCGCCGAAGCCATGCTCGACATATGCGCTGGCGAACTCTTCTTGCGGGTAATCTTCATCCAGCAAGATCGGCTTGAGGCTACGGCCTTGCACGCCGGTCGGCAGCGGCACGTCGATTAGATCGCAGATGGTCGGCATGATGTCGGCGATGGAAATGTGCGCCTCATGTGGCTCGGCCTGCGGCGCGATGCCCGGCCCGGCCCAGCTGAAGGGGATGCGCGTCAGCACCTCGGGCAGCTCCGGCCCCTTGCGCACCAATCCGTACTCACCGACGAAATCGCCGTGGTCGGACAGGAAAATCAGATGCGTATTGTCGCGCATACCGGCGGCGTCCAGGTATTCTACGAAGCGCTTGACCTGGTCGTCGATCAGCCGCAGCATGCCCAGGTAATTGGCGCGCGCCCGCGGCAGCTGCGCGGCGTAATCGGGGAAAGCGACCTCGCCGATATGCCGCGTCCACTGGTACTTGAAGCTCTTGCCCTCCAAGTCCGAAACATCGCTGGCGTTCGGCGGCAGCGACTCCGGCGGGAAGAGCGAGAAGTAGGGCTCCGGCGCTTGATAAGGATTGTGCGGCTCGGGGAAAGACAGCCAGAGGAAGAAGGGGTCGTCGCCGTCAAGCGAGTCGAGCCAGTTAATCGACGCCGTCACCGCGCGCCAGGGGCACTGCGTCTCCAGCGGGAAGGGCGCCGGCGCAAAGTCCGCGCGATGCTGGAGCTGGTGCAGGTAAGCGTCGAAGGCCTTCTCAGCGTCCGTGCGCGCATCGCCAAAGCCGCCGCCGTGACCCAGCGGAAAATAGTGGTCGAGCCGCTCGCCCGTCAGATGCGAGTGGTTCTTGCCGCAGAGCGCCGTGCGATAGCCATGCTCGCGCAGCACGTCGATCAGGTCCCGGCTGTAAGTCGCGTCTTCTTTGTTGTGGTTCGTCCGCGCCCGCGTCGCCGAGGGGTAGCGCCCGGTCAACATGCTGACGCGCGCCGGCAGGCAAGCTGGCATCGTCGTGTAGGCTTTGTCGAACCACAGGCCCCGCCGCGCCAGCTCATCCAGGAAGGGCGTCGTATCCAGCGCGAAACCTTCCAGCCGGCGCAGATCGGCTCGCTGCTGGTCGGTCATAATGATGACGAAATTGGGCTGAGCCGTCATGGGCGACTCCTCAAGGAAATACAAGGGCGACCCATCGGACCGCCACTTCGGTATTCGCATCTGACGGGGACGCGCGCGAAAAGTTCCGCATTTGCGAATTATGTGCGTACGGGCGAGCCGATGGCTCGCCCCTACAGGCTACAGACTCATCATTGCCGCCCGCCCTGGCGGAACCATCTAGGGGCTACCTATCAGGTCGCCAGCTACAAGCGGCTGACCCGCATTGCCGCCTGGCTAGAGCAGCCGATTGATCTCGGCCACGGCGTCATCGCAGACTTCTTGCGCCGTCGGCCCGCCGACCCAAAGCCGCTCCAGCTGGCTCTGCGCCGTCTGCACCGCTTGCAGGAATTGCGGGTGCCGCGGATCCGGACGCAAGTAATCGTTGCCCTTGGTGAAGACCAGGATGTCCGCCGGCGGCTCGCCCGGCTTGAGGAAAACATCCGATTCCGCCACTGAGGTCAAGGGCGGCACGATGCCCATGATGTCCGTCCACACCGATACGCAATCGGTCGAGATCAGGAATTTCAGGAATTCCCAACTTTCGTCCGGATGCTGCGTGAATGCCGATACGGTATGCCCAGTGCCGCCGCCGGAGGTCGACTTGCCGGCCGCGCCAGCGGGGTGTGGCGCCACATTCCACTCGAACTTGTCGGCGATATTGGTGCGCATGCGCCCGATAGCGGGCCACCAGGTCTCCATCGCCGTGACGCCCGACTGGAATAGCTCGCCCGAGCCCATTTCGCTGGCGACATCGAGCGGCGGCGCCACCTGGTGCACGTGAATCAGGTCAGCCAGGAATTGCAGCGCCTCGACCGCCTCAGGCGAATTCAGCACGCACTCCGTGCCGTCATCGTTGAAGAAAGTGCCGCCATTGGCCGTCACCCAAATCCACCAGGCGCGGAAGCCGGTCTTGACCTGCCAGCCCCAGACGCCCGCGTCGTGGTCCGTCAGCGCGATGGCTTTCTCCAGGAAGGCGGCCCAAGTCCAGGTTTCGTCTTCCCAATCGGCCGGCGGCACATCAATGCCAGCCTCGTCGAAGAGCGTCTTGTTGTAGAACAACTGCTGATTGGGCGCGTCCACCGGGAAGCCGTATTGCACGCCGTCGACATTGTAGAGCTTGAGGTTCTGCTGAGAGATATCCGAGGTGTCGAAGTTGTCCCGCGCCAGATAGTCGTCCAGCGCCAGCAGTTGGCCCCGGGCGACGAAGGGCTCGACATTGCCGTTGCCCAGGAACATCACATCCGGGTAATCGCCGCCGGCCAGCTGCGTCTGCAGCTTGGTCATGTATTCGCTGCCGGGCGTATGGATGAAGTCAATGTCGATGGCTTCCTGCATTTCGTCATAGAGCGCCAGCGTGGCTTCGCGCGCCTGCACCTCGGTCGGGTTGCCCCAGGCCGTCAGCCGCAGCGTCACCGCATCCTGCGCTAGCGCCGACCAGGGCGATGAGGCGATGGCGGCGCCAAAGGCCGACAGCGAAGAAAACTTCAGAAAATCTCGTCTCGATAGCTTGTACATTTTTTGTTCCTCTCTTGTATCAATCCCGCCGTACCTTTTGCCGTCGACTTTCCGATCCACGCCTCCCTGGCCAATTAGCCCTTCACGCCCGTGATCACAACGCCTTGAATCATATAGCGCTGCGTGAAGAAAAACACGATGACCACCGGCACCATAAACATTATATTCGCCGCCATCATCAATTCCCAATCAGTGCCGTGAGTCTCGTCCATGAAGGTGCGCAGGCCGACAGCGGCCGTCAGCTGATCGGTGCGATTGAGGTAGATCAGCGGCGCCAGAAACTCGCGCCATTTGAATTGCGCGAACATCAGCGCGGCCACGCCCAGAGCCGGCTTGCTCATGGGCAGGATGATGCGCCAATAGACTTGAAAGTGCCCGGCCCCGTCCATGCGCGCGGCGTCGTCCAGGTCCAGCGGGATGGTCATGAAGAATTGACGCAACAAGAAGACGTAGAAGGCGTTGCGCGCGAACCAGGCCGGCAGCGCGATGGGGAAGTAGGTGTTGATCCAGCCCAGGTGTCGGAAGAGGATAAAGGTCGGTATCAGCGTCACCTGCGACGGCAGCATCATCGTCGCCAGCAGCACCAGAAACAGCTTGTCGCGCAAGGGCCAACGCAAGCGTGAAAAAGCGAATGCCGCCAGGCTGCAAGAAAGCAGATTGCCGATCGTCGACACCACCACCACGAAAAGCGAATTCAGCATCCATTGGGCGAAGGGCCTATCGACCAGGACGCGCATATAATTCAGCGGATCGGCCGGGTCAGGTATCAGCTGTGGCGGGATCTGATACACTTGGTCCGGCGTCTTCAGCGAGGTCGAGAATGTCCATAAGAAGGGGAAGAGCACGATGACAGCGCCGGCGATCAGAATGAAATAGATGACGCCCTTTTGGATCGCGTCAGTGCGTCGGCGGTTCTTGCTCCGCAGGCTCAAGGCGCTCATTCGCCGCGTCCTTTCAGCGTGCCCTCGTAATAAACCCAGGCGCGCGACGAGCGCAGCACCAACAGCGACAGCAGCAGCACATAAAAGAAGATGAACCAGGCTATGGCCGAGGCGTAACCCATCTTGAACCATTGAAAGGCGTGGCGATAGAGATAAAGCACGATGAAGAGGCTGGCGTTGGCCGGCCCGCCGTTGGTCAAGATGAAAGGCGTCTGGAATTCTTGCAGGCTGATGATGATGCCGTTGATCAGGGTGAAGAAGATGACCGGCGTGATCATCGGCACGGTGATCTTGAAGAACTTGCGCCAGGAGCCAGCCCCGTCGACCTCAGCCGCTTCGTAGAGCTCGGTCGGCACGCCCTGCAAGGCGCCCAGATAAATCAGCATATTGGCGCCGCTGCCCCAGACGCTCATCAAGATGAAGCTGAAGAGCACGATACTGGGGTCGCCCAGCCAGGAGACCGGCTCGATGCCGATGAGCTTCAGCGCGCCGTTGAGCAAGCCGAACTGCGTGCCGAAGATCCAGCGGAACATGATGGCGATGGAGACGCCGCTGAGCACCGAGGGCAAGTAATAGATCGAGCGGAACATGCCCAACAGGCGAATTTTCTGGTTCAGCAGTTGCGCCAGCGCCAGCCCCACGGCGATCTGAATCGGCACGCTGAAGACGGCGAAGAGGGTCGTCACGCGGAAGGACAGCCAGAACGTGGGGTCGTCAGTCAGCAGAACTTCAAAATTCTCCAGCCCCAAGAAACGCGGCGGCGTGAACAAGTCCCAGCGCGTCATCGCCAGGTAGAGGCTGGCCAACATCGGGCCCGCCACGAAGACGAGGAAGCCGATGATCCAGGGCCCGGCCATGGCGACGCCGGTCAGCGCCTCCGCCTGCCGATAAGTCAAGCGGAAGCGCCAGCGCGTCTTTTCATCTTTTGTGCTGCCTGATTCGCCGAGCAAAAGCAGTCTCAGTATGAAGTATTGATGCGAAATCTATCCAGTCTATCGTAACAAATCACAGCCGCCGCCCGCAACGACGCCACCCGTGCAGCAGCGTCCGAAAGACTCTCGCTACCATCAGGATATGTAGGGGCGTTGCGTGAATCGCCCACCCGTCCAGCCCAACCCCGGTCCCCGTCGAAATCTGTTGGGGCGTCTCGCCGAGACGCTCATTCGCCGCCACATAAAATGACGGACACGGTTTGAGACAGCTTCCCTCATTGCTATGGGGGGATTGAGGGGGTTGGTCGCTGGCGCTCGCCCGCGCGCTGCTGCTGTTTGCAATCAGAGGGGCGCCGCACTAGAATCGACGCATTACCGCCGAACCCGGCAATCGAAACGAAGCCCCCATGTCCCTCGCCGCGCCAGCCAAACGCCGACGATCGCCCTGGCGCTTATCGAAGATCGAACGGCAGGACGCCCTTGTCGGCATCCTTTTCATCGCGCCCTTCCTCATCCTCTACGTCATCTTCAACTTCCTGCCGATCATCCAGGGCTTCTGGATTTCCCTGCACAACTGGGATGTCATCGGCACCAATATCAGGTTCGTCGGCCTGCGCAATTACGAGATTCTCTTCCTCAAGGACAAGCTCTTCTGGTCGTCGCTGGAGCACACGTTATTCTTCGCGCTGCTCGCCGGCCCGGGGCTGATCGTCACCGGCCTCGCGCTCGCCCTGATGCTGAACCAGCGCGTCCGCGGCATCGGCATCTTCCGCACCATTTTCTACATGCCCAATATCCTCTCGGTCACGGTGGTGGGGCTGGTCTTCGCGCGCGTCTTCGCGCCGGGCGAGCGCGGTTTCGTCAACCACGTGCTCAACTCAGCCGGCATCGCCATGGGCTCCTGGTTCCTCGATGAAGCCAGCGCCATGCCCACCATCGCCATCACCAAAGTCTGGTGGTCGGTCGGCTTCAACATGCTGATATTCCTGGCCGGCTTGCAAGATATCCCGCAATCGCTCTACGACGCGGCCAAGGTCGACGGCGGCGGCCGCTGGGCGCTCTTCCGCCATGTCACGCTGCCCGGTTTGCGCCGCCCCATGCTCTTCGTCATCGTCCTGCAAGTCATCGCCTCGGTGCAGGTCTTCCCGCTGATTGACGTGCTCACCGGCGGAGGCCCGGCCGGCAGCACCCGCCCGCTGGTGATGTATCTCTTCGAGCGTTCTTTCGATTACTGGCAGCTGGGCTACGGCTCGGCCATCGCCTTCGTGCTCTTCGTCTTCCTCTTCACGATTTCGATCTTTCAGCTCTGGTTCTTCAGCCGCGGGGAGGGCGACTGATGGAAGCCGTGCCGTCGATGGAGCGCCTCAGCTTTCAGCAGGCGCGCCGGCAGCGACAACAGACGCGCCGCAACATCTTCATCGTGCTGGCGATTGCGCTCTTCGCCTTCGTCTGGCTTGTGCCCATCGCCTGGACGTTGTCGCTGTCTCTCCGCCCGGAAGATTCCATCACCGCCAACCTGACGCTGCTGCTGCCCTTGCCCTTCACGGTCGAGAATTACGATTTCGTCTTTTCCAGCAGCCGCATCCCGCGCTGGTTCGTCAACAGTCTGATCGTCGCCACCCTGCGCACGCTCTTGCAGCTGATGATCTGCTCGCTGGCGGCCTACAGCTTCGCCCGCGTGAAATTCCCCCTGCGCCAGTACGTCTTCTACTTCGTGCTGATCGGCCTGATGGTGCCCGGCCAAGCCACCTTCATCCCGGTCTACCTGCTCTTCTCGGATCTCAAGCTACTCAACACGTTCCCGGCGCTGATCGTGCCCGGCATCGCCTCGCCCTTCGCCGTCTTCCTGCTGGTGCAATTCTTCAAGGGCATTCCCATCGAGCTGGAGGAAGCCGCTCGCCTCGATGGCGCCAGCCGCATCGGCGTCTACTTCCGCATCTTCCTGCCTTTGTCGACGCCGGTGCTGACGGCGCTGGCGATCTTCACCTTCCTCGGTACCTGGAATGAATACCTCTGGCCCCTTGTCGCCGCCACCGACCCCGAGATCATGACCATCACCATCGGCTTGAACAACCTGACGGCGACCACCTACGAAGCCAACTACGGCCAGACTATGGCCGCCGCCTGGACGGCCGGCCTGCCCATCGTGTTCTTCTTCTTCATCTTCCAGAAGCGCATCATCTCCGGCATTCAGATTTCCAGCGGCATCAAGTAAGCGCCGGCAATGGGGCGCAATTGGCGTGCGTACGGGCGAGCCGGTGGCTGGCCCCTGTTTGCGTTGCGGGCCAATGCCCAACGTGCGTACGGGCGAGCCGGTGGCTCGCCCCTACAAATGCCGTAGAATTTGAACCAAAGCTAGAGATTCCTCTGCGCCCTCAGCGTTCTCTGTAGTTCAAAAAGTGTGCCGCGCCCACGAAAAACAGTACAATCAGCGCAAAGTAAAGGAGATGAACGACATGCGTAGACTTATTTTGATCCTGAGTGTTTTCCTTCTCGGCTTGTCGCTCGGCGCGGCAGCCCTGGCGCAAGATGGCATGACCCTGACCGTCATGCGCTTCTTCGGCGACTGCGTCGATACCTACGGCGATGTCACCGATCTATCCGGCACCACCAGCGAATGCGGCATCATCACCACGCTGACCAATATGTGGAATGCCGAAAATCCGGAGGTGCAAGTCGAAACCATCGTGGCTGATTGGCCCGGCACCACCATGCTCAACGCCGCCATCGCCGCCGGCACGCCGCCCGATATCACCGTGCTCCACGGCCGGCGCATCCCCATCTACGCTTCGCGCGGCGCGCTGACGCCCTTGAGCGATGTGATGGAAGCTGTCGGCATCGACGCGGGCGACTTCACCGATGGCGCCGCTGATTACGGCATCTACCAAGGCGAATTCTACGGCGTTCCCTTCGACCTGGCCGCCACGATCTGGCACATCAACCTCGATCTCTGGGCGGAAGCCGGCCTGGTCGACGACATGGGCGCGCCCATGCTGCCTTCATCGCCGGAGGACTTCGTCAGCGCCGCCGAGCAAATCCACGCTGCCACCGGCAAACCCATGGCGGAGATGGCCGGGCAAGCCGGCACGGTGCGGCCGCTGACGGCCTTCATCTATCAGCTGGGCGGCGCGCTGGCCGATGAGGCTGGCAACCCTACGGTTGATACGCCCGAAGCGCTGGAGGCGCTGAACCACCTGCTCGAGTTGCAATCGATGGCCGCCGTCACCCGGCCCTACAACGAGATCAACCCGGCCATCGCCGTCGAGAACTTCGCCAATGGCGAGAGCGCCGGCATGATCGACGGCACCTGGCGCATCAACGGCTTCGATCGGCAAATCGCCGAAGGCAACGTCGCCCTGGCGAATTACTACGTGGCTGATTTCCCGCAGCTCTTCGAGAATCCCGGCACCTTCGCCGGCTCGCACAACTGGCTGGTGCCGCTGGGCGTCAATGCCGATCCGGCGCGGGTGCAAGCCGCCGTCGAGTTCATCAAATACCTTAGCGACCACTCTGTCGTCTGGGCGCGGGTCGGCCATGGCATGACGCGTCAATCGGTCATCAGCAGCGAAGAATTCCAGAACCTGCCGCATCGCGCCGAATACGCCTCGATGTCTTCCAATGTGCGCTCCGTCCCGCGCGAAGTCTGGGGCAACGCCTTCTGGGCCATCGTGCATGAAGAGGTGGAAGCCGCTATCCTGGGCATCAAGTCGCCCGAGGTCGCCCTGGCCGACGCCCAAGCGCGCCTGGATGACTTCATCTTGTTCCAGAGCTAGCGGAGTAGGCTACCCCTCACCCCCGGCCCCCTCTCCCACAAGGGGAGAGGGGAGCGTCGCCAGGTCCGATGGTTTGACGTCCTTGCTTTCAGCCCTTTCTTTTGCTCGGCGGAAGTAAACTGGAGGACACCGGTTTCGGACAATGAGAGGCTCCCCTTCCCTGATGCTTCGGGGAAGGGGCCGGGGGATGGGGTAGAATAATCCAATGGCCCAACCCAACCTCGTCTACATCTTCGCCGACCAACTGCGCTATCAGTCGCTGGGCTACGCCGGCGACGAGCGCGCCCTCACACCCAACATCGACCGGCTGGCGGCGCAATCGCTGAACTTCGTCAACTGCGTCTCCGGCAGCCCCATGTGCGCGCCCTACCGCGCCTCGCTCTTCACCGGCAAGTACAGCAGCAGCACCGGCATGGTCATCAACGAGTTGCGTATCAACCCGCATCAGCGCTGCTTCGGCCACGTCCTGCACGATGCCGGCTACGACACGTACTACATCGGCAAATGGCACCTCTGGGCCAATCAGCTGGGCAACCACGACGATCCCCAGAACTCTTTCACGCCGCGCGGTCCCTATCGCCTCGGTTTCGACGGCTACTGGGCGTCTTACGGCTTCCACCACACCTATTGGGATCAGTACTATCACGAAGACAGCCCGCAGCGCATCACCATCGAGGGCTACGAGCCCGATGGCCAAACTGACCTGGCCATCGCCAAACTGGAGCAAGCGGCGCAAGGCGATGCGCCCTTCGCGCTATTTCTCTCGCTGGGCACGCCGCACGACCCCTGGACGCCCGATAATGCGCCGGCTGAATACCTGGCCCAGTTCGCCGATGTCGAGTTCGAGCTGCCGCCCAATTACAAGCCCCACGACGACCCCCACGCCGATGCCTGGGCGCGCCTCAGCCCGGCGGAGCGCGGCGAATTGACCGAGTGGATGCGCGTCTACTACGCCATGACGACCAATCTCGACTGGAATATCGGCCGCCTGGTCGCGGCGCTGGAACGGCTCAACCTGATGCGGGATACCATTTTTGTCTTCACATCGGATCACGGAGAGATGTTTGGCGCGCAGGGCCGTCGCGCCAAGAATATCTTCTACGACGAGGCCGTGCGCGTACCCTGCCTCATCCGCTGGGATGGCGTTACCGAGCCCGGCGCGGTCTCGGACGCAGTGCTAAACACGCCCGATATCATGCCCACGCTGCTGGCGGCGCTGGAGTTGCCCATTCCCCAATCAGCCGAGGGCTTTAACTTCAGCCCGCTGCTGCGCGGCGTCGCGATCGACGAACCGGAAGCCGCTTTCATGCAAGGCATGGGCGCCACCGCCATCTTTGAAGACGGGCACGAATGGCGCGCCCTGCGCAGCAAGCAATTCACCTACGCTGCGTATTTGGCTGATGGGGCCGAACTGCTCTTCGACAATTTGAACGATCCCTGGCAGATGCGCAATTTGGCGGCTGAGGCTGCCCACGCCGATGTCCTCGAGCGGATGCGCGCGTTGCTGCGCCGGCGCATGAGCGAACTCAACGATACTTTTGAAACGTGCACCTGGTACGAGCGCAACTGGACGCGCGACCGTTGCATCCTCCGCTCAGCCACCTCCGGCTGAACGGCGCCTCGCCAAAGCAAAAAACCAGCCGCGCGGCCGGTTTCTTGAGCGTGCCTGGAGAGATTCGAACTCCCGACACCTGGTTCCGTAGACCAGTGCTCTATCCACTGAGCTACAGGCACATTAGCGCCCCTAGCATAGTCGCGCCGCCACCCAAAGTCAAGCGTGGATACGTCACTCACGCGAAGCTCGTCGGGGCCTTTCCGGTGCTGGCCCGGCGTATTCTACCCCATCCCCGGCCAGTGCCCCCTCGGTCCCGCGCCTTGTCTTCGTTGCGGGCCAAAGACGACTGTGCGTAAAGGCGAGCCGGCGGCTCGTCCCTACAGGCGACGACGGGGAGGGGGCCCGGAAGTGGGGTAAGACATGGCGCGCGCAAGCCTTCGAAATCTCCGCTTGCCCCAATCCGTTGCGAATGGCGTTTGTGGCATAAGTGTAGAATCGCCCATATTGACCCTTGAACATGCGTTCTAAGCTGGTATAATTGAGCCGCCAATTACTGCGGGATGGAGAAGACAAGAAACAGGTAGTTCCTCTCACTCCATGCTCCGCCTAAAGTGACAGCGGCTCAGGCGCCCAGCGCCGTCTGTGGGGGCATCTGGATGTCGACGTTTTGGGGACCCCGCGCGGGCTTGGCAGGTTGTTTCAGGGCCCCACACGGCTTCTGGAAGCGACAGGCATAGCGCGAAGTGGTCCCCGGGCCCGGGCCTGCCACCGATGTCGACGCCGGGCCGGCTATCGCTGGCGAGCGCGGGCGCGACCTGGCGGCCGCCCCGCTTGACAAGCCGTCGGCGCAAAATCGCCGGGCTGGCATCGCTGACTTCCCCTATAATAGATGTTCAAGATTGTCAGGAATCTCCGCGACCCTTGCCTGGGATTATGGACTGCGTCAATTGGGCAACGCATCGCGCCACAGCCCAAACTGGGAAACGCGCTCGCTGGCGCCTGTCATGCGCGCTGCTGGCGCTGACGCTAACGGCATGTGACTTGCCCGGTCTAAGCGGGCCGACCGCCACGCCCACTGCCAGCGATACGCCACTGCCCAGCGCAACCATCGCCGTCACCGACACCGCTGTCCCCGCGCCCACCGCCACCAGCAGCGCCACCGCCACACCACTGCCAAGCGCAACGCCGACAGCGTCCCATACACCCGCGCCAACGGCGACGCCCACGCGCTACGCCATCGTCAGTTCATCGCGGCGGGTCAATGTCCGGCGCGGCCCCGGCACCAACTTCCCGGTGATGGTCTTGCTGGCGCCGGGAAGCGCTGCGCAGGTCATCGGCCAGAACGACGACGCCAGCTGGCTGCAACTGCGGCTGGAGAACGGCGGCGCAGGCTGGGTCAGCGCCGGGCTCTTGGATTTACAAGGTCCGACGCGGGCGCTAGCAGCTGAGCCGGCCGACGACACGCTCGTCATCAGCGAAGAGACGCGAATTGTGGTGGAACTGGCCGGCGCCGAGCAATCCGCGGGCGATCAGCCGGGCGATGACGTGCTGCTGATTGAGGCGCCCATCGTGGATTTGGCCGTGCTGCGGGCTACGGCCACCGCCATCATCGGCGCGACCGCCACCCAAGCCGCTCGCGAGGCCGCCGATGCGACCGCCGCCGCGCCTACCGCCATTCCACCCAGCGCGACCTCGACGGCGGCCGGCCCGACGGCGGTCCCGCTCTTCGATGTCAACGTATTCGCCTTCTGTGATGACCCCGCCTTCGGTATCGCCGCGCCGCGCGACTTGACGGCCGGCTCGACCATCAAGATCTTCTGGGCCTGGTTCGCCAGCACCGAAGCTTACCTGCGCCAGCACATGTCGAACGCCACGCATGAATTGCGCGTCGACGGCGAAGAAATCCGCAATGTCAACGCGCACCGCGGCAACCCGGGGCGCAGTGGAACGGATCACGTGGTGTACTGGTATGTGCCCTTTGGCCCGCTGGCGGCCGGCGACTATCGCATCACCTACCGCGTCACCTGGCAGAATGCCATCAGCGATGGCTATTCGCGCTACGGTCCCGGCACTGGCACGGTATTCGAAGAGGAAAGCTGCAGCTTCAAGGTGGGCTGAGTGGCGATGGGCCCGGGCGATCGTTGGCGCGTGACCGAGCTGGGGCGGGGCGTCGTGGGGCGCCGTGACGACGGCTATGATTTGACGCTGCCGCCTGCCGCTGCCGACCGTTATCACGATGCCCAAATCAGCGATTACGACAGCGCGCTAACCTTCAGCGATGCGCCGCCGTTGCGCTTGAGCGTTCGCGCCCGCGCCCTTGGCCAGCTGCGCGGGACGGCCGGCTTCGGCTTCTGGAACCACGCCTTCATGCCCGGTCAGCGCCGTTTTCGCCCGCCGCAAGCCCTCTGGTTCTTCTTTGCCAGCCCGCCCAGCGATATCGCCCTGGCGCGGGACGTGGCCGGCGCCGGCTGGAAGGCGGCCGCCTTTGACGCGCGCAACGCCCGTTTCTATGCCCTGTTGCCGCTGGCGCTGCCCGGCTTCTTGCTCATGCGCAGCCGCCGCTTGTATCGCGCTCTCTGGCCCATCGGGCAGCGCGCCCTGGGCGTCCGCGAGGCTGCCTTTGATGCGGCCCTGCTGCACGACTGGCATCACTATCAGATCGAGTGGCGGGCCGATGGCGCCAGCTTCCGCGTGGATGGCGCGCTTGTCCTGTCGCTGCCGAATGCGCCGCGCAATCCGCTGGGCTTCGTCGCCTGGCTGGATAATCAGTACGCAGTTGTCACGCCACAGGGCCGCTTCGGCTGGGGCCTGTTGGATGTGCCGGCGCGGCAGTCCCTGCAACTGCGCGATCTGCGCCTCGACGCCCCCGCTTGATGAGGCTGCGCATTGGGCGCGCAAGGGCAAGATGATACAATGAAATCCGTACAACTTGCCGACCATGAGCCGCAAATGCCCCAAAGCCACGGCGAGAAGCAATTCGCTGATTTACTGCAAGCGGTTGACCAACGCAAACAGGCGCTGCTGACCTATTTGCTGCAGGAACGCTTTCAGCAGCGCTTCCAGCCGGCGCATATTCGCGAGGCGGTCTTCAGCTATATTGAGCGGGGCGGCAAGTCCTTGCGTCCAGCGGTGGCGCTTTTGGCCTGTGGCGCCTTGGGCGGTGATGAATCGCGCGCGCTGCCGCTGGCGGCCGCCATCGAAGTCTTCCACACCTGGACGCTGGTGCACGATGATGTCATTGACCGCGATGACGAACGGCGCGGCCTGCCCACCGTGCATCGCCAATTCGCCGGGCGCGCCGCCGCTGAGTTCGGCTGGGACGCCGCCGCCGCTGAGCACTACGGCGCAACAATCGCCATGCTGGCCGGCGATGTGCAGCAAGCCTGGTCCTGGTCGCTGCTCTTCGAAGCCCACCTTGAGGGCGGCGTATCGGCCTCGGTCGTCCTGCAACTGGCGCATGACCTGGCCAGCCGCGTCACGCCCTTGCTGGTCGCTGGCGAGACGCTGGATGTGCAATATGCTGGCGCCCTGCCCGCGCTGAGCGAAGCGCGCGTCATTGACATGCTGTGGAAGAAGACGGGCGCGCTCTACGAATTCGCCGGACGCGCCGGCGCCGCCATCGCCCTCGACGATGCCTCAGCGCAGCAACCGGCCGCCATCGCCGTCGCCAAATTCTGCAGCCTCTGCGGCACTGCCTTTCAGATTCAGGACGATATCCTGGGCATCGTCGGCGACCCGCGGCAAATGGGCAAGCCGGTCGGCTCCGACATCCGCGAAGGCAAATCCACCTTGTTGACGCTGCGGGCGCTGCAAGTGGCGGATACCGAGCAGCGCGCGCAGATCATGCGTTTGCTCGGAAAAACGGGGGCTTCAGCCGCTGATATCCGCCAGGTCTGTGAGCTGCTTCGGGACCTTGGCGTGGTCGATTACGCCAATGCCATCTCCCGCCGTTATGTCGATGAGGCGATCTCGCATCTGGACGCGCTGCCGGCAAGCGCTGCGCGTGACCTGCTGGCGCAGTGGGCGCACTACCTCGTCGCGCGCGAACTCTAGCCGAACGCGTTGAGCCCGCGGGCCGGGCGCATGACAGGCCGAACCGGTCGGCGCCGGCGACGAAAACATACAATCTGCGTATTCGGTGATATGACGCGCAAATCAAGCTATGCCAGAGCATCACTCTTACGGTTAAGCGCAGCGCTTTTGCTTTTGCTGGCGCTGTCGCTCGCGGTGATCGGCCAAGACAACAGCGGGTCCTCAGCGCAAGAACTACTGGACGCGGCGGTGGCGCATTTGCAGGCGGCCGAAAGCTTCCGCCTGGATATCGAGCAGAGCGGCGCCGCCTATCCACTGGCGCTGACGCTGGACGGCGTCAACACGCTGCCCGCCAGCCTAAAGGGCGCCCAGGCGCAATACCTGCAGCCCAACGAATTGCACATCCACGCCGATGTTCAGCTATTCCTGCCGCTGTCGCTGGACATCTATTCGCGGGACGACCGCCAGTGGCTCAGCTTCCCCAGCGGCGCGCCCTGGATCCTGCTGCCCGCCTTCGAAGATTTCGATGTCAACCGGCTGCTGGCGCCCAACGCCGGCATTGAATATGTGCTGGCGAATCTGGCTGATTTGGAGCTGCTCGCCTACGATGTCGAGCTGCCGGGCGCCGAATCCGAACCCAATGACGAGGCGCCGTCGCTGATTCACCTGCGCGGACGGGCGGGCGGGCCAGCCGTGGCCGATCTGCTCTTCGGCTTCATCGAGCCGCAAGACGATGTCGAGCTGGAGGCCTGGATCAACGCCGATGACGGGCGTCTGGCGCTGATCGAAATCACCATGCTGGAAACAGTCGGCGACGCAGAGGACGAGCCGGCCCGCTGGCATATCCGCTTCCTGGATTACGACGCGCCGCCTGGTTTCTCCGCGCCGGCTTAAACTGGCTCGGCCTCGCGCGGCGCTTCGACGGGCGTGGTCCGCCGCCGCTCGCGGATGTAATAGATGGGCTTGTGCTGCGATTCGTGGTAGGTGCGCATGATCATATCGGCCACGATGCCGGTGCTGATGAATTGCACGCCCAGCACCATCAGCAGCGCCGCCAGCTGCAGCAGCGGCCGATCGCCGATTTTGTTCTCGGTCAAGAGCTTGAACACCGTTAAATAGGCGCCCAGCAGCGTGCCGATGCCTCCGACCAGGAAGCCGGCCGCGCCGAAGACATATAGCGGCCGATTGAAATAGCTGAGCAAGAACACCACCACGATCAGATCAAGGATGACTTTGAAGGTGCGGCTGAAACCGTACTTGCTGCTGCCCCAGTGCCGCGCCCGGTCTTTGACCGGGATTTCGGCGACGCGCACGCCCATCTGGCTGGCCAGCGCCGGGATGAAGCGGTGCAATTCACCGTAAAGCTGCACGCCCTTGGCCACATCAAAATGATAGGCTTTCAGTGTGCAGCCGTAATCGTGCAGCTTGATGCCGGTGCTGCGCGAGATGATGCGGTTGGCGATGGCCGAGGGGATGCGCCGTAGCAAAAGCGGCTCCTTGCGCTGCTGCCGCCAGCCGCTGACGATATCGTAGCCCTCGTCGAATTTGTCCAGGATGCGCTTGATATCGGCCGGGTCATTCTGCAAATCGGCGTCGATCGTCACGATGATTTGGCCGCGCGCCGCCTGGAAGCCGGCCGCGATGGCCGCGGTCTGGCCGAAGTTGCGGCGAAAGTGGACGACGTGCCAGCGCGGGTCGCGGGCTTGCACTTCGTTGAGCAAATCGTAGCTGCGGTCCGTGCTGCCGTCGTTGATGGCGACCACTTCGTAGTCGCGCCCGATTGCGTCCAGCGCCGCACTCAACTCGCGCTGCAGCCGCTCGATATTGCCCTCTTCGTTGAAAATGGGCGCCACAATCGATAGCTCGAGTTCCGGGGCGCTGATCTCCGCTTGATTGCTGCTCATCGGCCTTCTCCGCACTTTCGCCGGGGGCATTCTAGCATTGTACCCCGCTCGCTTCCAGATGGCTGCGCGCCGTCTGCAGTGGCGGAGGGTCCACACCATTACCACCGAGGACACCGAAGATAAAGGAGTACACCGAGTTAAGAGTATCAGTGTGACGCTAATCACGACTTGGCTCACAATGGAATGTAACGCTGGAAAGCTCACAAGTGGGCGAGCCAATGCTTGTCGCTTTGGTCTTCCGTGGGATTACGATAGGACATGGACTGGCTTCACAAAGAACAGTACACAAGTAAGCGCAAATAAAAGATGCAACGAAAATTCACCACAGAGACACCGAAGTACGTGCGAGTAAGTCATGCAAAAATGCAAACTACAGAGAACGCAGAGAGCGCAGAGAGATTCCAAGCAGAGCTGTTGATTTTCGGGCGAGTCACAGAATCGCCCCTGCAACAGACTTGGTTTCAAAAGTTGCACGACTTTTTTCAATCACTGAGGACACCGAGTAAGGCGAAAAAGTGATTGTATGCCAGCGAAAGTCCACAATTGTTGGATGGGCGTGCAAATCGCGGCAGCATCGACATCAGCCAGAAACCTCTGTGCCCTCTGTGTATCCTCATTTTCCTCTGTGGTAAAAGAAAAATTCCTTGAGACGAGATTTGCAAGACTTACTTTGTTCTACTCAGAAGGTGTTACACCGAAATAATGTGAAATCCGCCAGACTTTCCCTCCGCATAATGTAGTCACCCCTCCCTGATGCTTCGGGGAGGGACCGGGGGAGGGGTAGAGCTAGCGGCAGTTTCCGAGTTTCTCTTCATGGGCTGAGGAATGTTGAGAACACAGTGGCCGCGGAGCATTCTTGCAAGGGCGCTGGAGACATCACGTAGTCGCAACCCGCCACTCCCGCATCGGCTGAGCGCGGCAGCCCGACGCGTCACGTAGGCCAGTCGTGGGGCGACCGCCCAGCAAGTCTGCTCGGGGATGACGTATTCTGCTAGAATATCGCTGTGGGCTGAACAGGACGGACCATGGCTCCTAAGGCAAAGTCCCGCAAATCTGACGCGGACAATGGTGATGAGATTAAGCAGCGCCGCGCGCCGCAAGCCATCGACGACGATACCTTGACCACCGAAGTCGTCAAAGTAGACGCGGGCGAGGGTGTGCCCTTCTCCTTGCCCCACGTCTCGGAATTGGACGAGTTGACGCCACGCGATGCCTCTGCCGACCGCGGCAGGTTGGTCACATTGCCGGCTTACGGGCAAATTGTGCCGCCGCCGGAAGCCCGCCAGACCGCGCGCATCCCCGCGGCCAGCGACGAACGCGCCAATCCGCCGCCCGCGGAACGGCCCACGCTACCTCAGCAGCCCCGCGTACATGCATCCACCCCGCCGGGCGCGCCGCAACGGCCCGGGCCGCTGACCAACGGACTGAAGCTGCCGCGGAAACGCCGGCGTCGACGCCGTTTCTTCGGTCTGCCGTTGGGCTGCCTCTGGGTCTTCATCGGCCTCTGCCTGAGCTTCTGCGGCGGCACGACCTTGCTGACCGCAGGCGCCGCCATGATATTCTTGCCCCAGGTCGAGGCGGAGTGGAACGCGCGCATCGCCCAGGTCGATAGTTATCGCGGCTTCGAGAGCACCTTCATCTACGACCGTCACGGGAATGAGCTGTACGAGGCTTTCGGCGAGGGGCGGCGCGTCCGCGTCGATTATGAGCGCATCCCGCAAGCGCTGATCCTGGCCACCATCGCCATAGAAGACGACACCTTCTTCAAAAACATAGGCATTGATGTCGCTGCCACCGCTGTCGCGACCCTGAATTATCTGGGCGCTGGCGCGGGTGAGAATACGCCCGGCGGCAGCACCATCACGCAGCAGCTCGTCCGCAACATCTTCTTTGATTTTGAGAAACGCGCCCAGCGCAGCGTCGCCCGCAAAGCCGAAGAAATTATGCTCGCCATCGTCTTGACGCAAGCCAAGAGCAAAGAAGACATCCTGGAGATGTATTTCAACGAGATCTATTACGGCAACCTGGCTTACGGCGTGCAGACGGCGGCCCAGACTTTCTTCGGGGTAGATGTCGAGCAGCTCTCGCTGGGCGAGGCGGCTATGCTGGCCGGCTTGCCGCAAGCCCCCGCCAGCCTGGACCCGCTCAACCCCGACCCGGCCGTGCAAGCGGCGGTGGATCAGCGCTGGCGACAGGTGCTGGGTGAAATGGTCGAAGAAGGCTTCATCAACCAGGACCAGGTGCGCTCGGCCTTGCGCGACGGGCTGTCATTCGCCCCGGCCAAGGTCTCGCTGGTCGCGCCGCACTTCACAGTTTATGCCCAGGGCGAGTTGGAGCGCTTGTTGACCGGGCTCGGCTATAGCCCGGAAGACATCACGGGCGGCGGTTTCCGCGTCTACACCACGCTCGACCAGGACATCAACCGCCTGGCGCAGCGCGCGGCCGCTGATCAAGTGGCGCAGTTGCGCGCCAAAAATGTCAGCAACGCCGCTGTCGTCGTCACCCAGCCGATCAGCGGCGAGATTATCGCCATGGTCGGCAGCATCGACTACAACAACGACGCCATCGACGGCAGCGTCAACGTGACCACGGCTTTTCGCCAGCCCGGCAGCACGATGAAGCCCTTCACCTACGCGGCCGCCATGGAGCGGGGCATGTCGCCGCTGGATGTGCTTTGGGATACACGCACCGAGATCGCGCTGCCCGGCCTGCCCGTCTACAAGCCGCGCAATTACGACAACGCCTTTCACGGGCCCATGACCATGCGCGCCGCGCTGGCCAATAGCTACAACATCCCGGCTGTGCAGACGCTGCGTCATGTCGGCGTGGATTATCTGCTGGGGCTGCTGCGCCGCTTTGGCATCACCACGCTGAACCAGGACGCGTCCAATTACGGCCTGTCGCTGACCCTTGGCGGCGGCGAAATCTCGCTGATCGAGCTCACCAACGCCTACGCCGTCTTCGCCAATCAAGGCGATTATGTGCCGGTCACGTCGATTCTCTGCGTGCTCGATAGCGATGACCGGATTGTGTATCAGTACGCTGACGGCTGCCCGGCCGGGCAAGTTTCGGAAGCATCGGTATTGAAGCCCGCCCTTGCCTCGCGCGTGCTCGACCCGCGCCTGGCCTTCATCATCAGCGATATGCTCAGCGACAACGGCGCGCGCAGCCCGGCCATGGGCGCTTACAGCCCGCTGCGCTCCGATGGCATCGCCGCCGCCGTCAAGACCGGCACGACCGATGATGTCAAGGACAACTGGACCATCGGCTATACCCGCAACGTGGCGGTAGGCGTTTGGGTGGGCAATAACGATGGCGATCCCATGATCGACACTTCCGGCTTGAGTGGCGCCGCGCCCATTTGGCAAACTGTGTTGACCAGCATTTACGGCGATAATGATTTGCTGGCCGCCTTCGCGCAGGAAAACCGCCTGTTGAACGACCAGACCTTGCCGCCGCCGGGCTTGACGCTGTGGCAGGTCTGCGATGTGCGCAAGCTGACCGAGTTCTCGACCCGCTGCCCGGCCACCATCAGCGAGTGGACGCTCGATAGCCCGGCGGGTATCCCGGACGCCGCCGGGGTCTTGCAATACGCGCCGGCCGCGCAGCGTTATCCCACGCCGATTCCAGTGCAAGGCTCTGTCGTCAACGAGGTGTCCAACAGCGTGTATCAGACCTTGGCTTATCCGCTGCCGCCCGATGTGGCCGCCTCCATCCAATTCCACGTCGGGCCGGGCGAGCAGCAGCCCATCCCGCCCAACTTCTGCCGCGTGCCCGTGGAGCATGCGCAAGAAGCCATCGCGGCCGGGGCGCAAAACCTGGTTTTCATCGGCGGGCCCGCCACCTCACAGGGTGATGCCGTCGAAGCTGAGCGCTACGCCCGTGAAAAGGGCTTGGCATACTTGCCGACCGTCGATTGCTGGCCGGGCGTCTACAATTTGCAAAGCGTCGGCCATGTCGGCGGCGTGCTGCAGATTCAGCAGCCGGCCAACGGCCAGCAAGTCAGCGGGTTAATCCCCATCATCGGCACGGCGCAATTCCAGCCCGGCCAAGCCGATCACTATCACTTCTTCATTCGCGGCGGCCAATTCACCGATTGGACGCCCTTGGGCACGGCGCATCATAATTCGGTGGTCAACGGGCAGCTGGAGAACCTGCACGGCGATGCGCTGCGCCCGGGCAATTATGTGCTGCGGCTGGCGCTGATCCGCGGCGGCAACCTGGCGCAAGCGACCGATGTCGTCTTCTATGTGCCATGAGGCGGCTTGATACTCGGCGAGTGCACGCAAGTCATGCAAGCAAGGCAAACTTCAGCCCCTCGCAAGTCACCTCATGGCGGACGATCGACGCCTTTACCACCGAGTTCATTGAGGAAAAGAGAGTACACCGAGTTATAAATCTGATTGTGATGCAGGTCACGACTTGGCGCGCACAAATGATGAAACTCGCCAAATGCAGAGACTGTAGGGGCGTGCCACCGGCTCGCCCGAACGCACATTCGATTGTCCTGAAGGCAAGGTTTATGCTGCGATCATTTGCATTACCTACTTGGATCTACTGAGAATATGAAACCCGCCAGATGCAGAGACGGTAGACTTAGGTGCTACACAGCAGCGGCACACGTAAACTACCATGCGCCGCGCCATGTATTTCACCCCCTCCTTGTC
Source organism: Phototrophicaceae bacterium (assembly GCA_965208195.1). Taxonomy (GTDB): domain Bacteria; phylum Chloroflexota; class Anaerolineae; order Aggregatilineales; family Phototrophicaceae; genus UBA6055. The sequence goes on from CBDBOC010000004.1 coordinate 43,565, forward strand.
GAAACTTGTAGGGGCGAGACTTGTCTCGCCCTCCCGTGCCTCGCGACCCCAACAAGGTCGAGTTATGTAGGGGCGCCTCTGTGAGTCGCCCGCCCGCTCCCAACGTAAACAGGATAGAATCGCAATCGTGAAGAACCGCGCAAAACAAGTGACTGCCCGCAGCAACGAAGCTGCGGACATCCCGGCGGCGCTGCTGTCGCTTGAATCTCTGCGGCAGGCGCGCGATATGCCCTGGAAGGCGGGTAACGAAATCCGCCGCTGGCTGCTGTTGCCCTGGGCGCGCTGGGCATTGCGCGGCATCGAGCTGGGGCCGGGCTGGCGCTGTTACGGCCTGCCCATCATCCAACGCCATCGCCGCAGCCAGATACGTATCGGCGCCGGCATGAGCTTGCGCTCGGCCGCCCGCAGCAATCCCCTGGGCCCGCAGCACCCGGTCATCATCAGCACACGCCGGCCGGGCGCGCAACTGCTCATCGGCGATGACTTCGGCATGACGGGCGGGTCACTGGTTTGCGATGAGCGTATCACCATCGGCGATCGCGTCTGGGTGGGCGCCAACAGCGTCATCGCCGATACCGATTTCCACCCGCTCGACCCGGCTTTGCGTGCGAGGCAGCCCCTGGCGGCCCAAACGGCCCCGGTGGTCATCGGCGACGATGTCTTCATCGGCATGAACGCGCTCGTCTTGAAGGGCGTAACTTTGGGAGCGGGCGCGGTCATCGGCGCTGGCAGCGTCGTCAGCCGTAATATCCCGGCCCGCGCCATCGCCGCCGGCAACCCGGCCCGCGTCATTGGCCAACTGCCGCCTAGGCCGGATACACCAAGTCGTAGCTCAGCGTGATCGCATCGCCGATGCTGATGATATCGCCATCGCCCAGCGCGACGCGCCCGCTGACTGGTTGTTGATTGAGGCGCGTGCCGTTGGAGCTGCCCAGATCCTCCAGCTCATAATGTTGCCCGCGCAATGTGAGACGAAAATGGTAGCGACTGACCTGTGAATCGTGGATGACGATGTCGTTAGCCAGGTCGCGGCCCACATTGACCAGGTCACGCTCCAATCGGAAGAGATAGTTTGGGTCAGGACCGCGCCGCATCACCAGCCAGTAACCTGGCTCGGTCGGGCGGACGCTGAGGTCGATCTCGTCCGCTGCCACCGGCTCGCCCGGTCGCGCGGGTGTCTGCCGGGCAAGGTCGGCGGTCAGCCGCTTGAACTCGGCGAGGAAATGATCCCAGAAGTGGTTCTCGTCGTTGAAGGCGCGGACGTTGTAGCGGTGGACGATGCTCAGCCGCGGATGCTCGGCGGCGTCTTCGTAGATGATGGCGAAGACCGGCAGGCCCGCGCCCAGCGCAAAGGCCCATTCGTAGGTAGTGGCGACGGAGCTCACCGAGTTCTGCGTCACAAGAACGATAAGGGCCTCAGCCGCTTGAATGGCATCGTCCACACCTATATGCCATTCGCCGCCGGCAATCGGTCCCGCGTCCAGCCAAGGGTGATGGCCTTGCGCCTGCAAAATGCGCCGCAGCTCCTCGGCGCGCTGCTCGTCAGCCCGGGCGTAGGCCAGATAGACCTTGCTCATCTAGCGCGCCCCATGGTAAACGGCCAAGGTGCCCGCCACCATGCGCTCGATGCTGAAGCGCTCTTCCAGCCGGGCCGCGCCCAGCAGCCCCATGTGCTTGCGCAAGGCGCGGTCGCCCAGCAGGCGTCGCATAGCGGCGGCCAGCGCATCGACATCGCGCGGTGAGATCAGGACGCCGGTCTCGCCATCGACTACCACCTCGGGTATGGCGCTGACGCGGCTGGCGATCACCGGCGTGCGCCGCGCCATCGCTTCCAGCAAGACCAAGCCGAAGCCCTCCCACAGGCTGGGCGCCAGCAACACATCAAAAGCCGCCATCAAGTCGGAAGCGTCTCGCCGCCAGCCAAGCCAGTGCACGCGATCGGCGATGCCCAGCGCCGATGCCAACCGCCGCAGCTCAGCCTGGAGATCACCATCGCCGGCGATGACCAGATGCGCGCCCGGGTAATCCACCCGGATACGCCGCAGCGCCTCCAGCGCGTAGCGAATGCCCTTCTGCTCTACCAGCCGGCAGACCATGCCGACCAGCAGCGTATCATCGGCGAGCTTGAGCTCGGCACGCAGTTGGCATAGCGCCGCCTGCATCTCGCTGTCGCTCAGCCAGCGGTATTCCAGGCCATAGTGAACCACGGCGATCTTGTCGGCCGGCGCGCCTTCCACATCGATGGCGAAGCGCCGCATGGCTTCCGAGATGGCGATGCCGGCGTCGACACGGCGCCAGAGTTGGCGGTGGATGCGGCGCCAGCGCGCGCGATAGCGGAACTGGTCGTCGTTGTGGCGGCTGCTGACGATGCGCGGCACGCCAGCCAGCTTGGCAGCGGCGTATCCGTGAAGATCGGCATGGACCAGGTGCGTATGCACGATGTCGGGCGCCTGCCGCCGCAAGACGCCGCGCAAACGCAGAGCAAGACGCAAATCGGCATCTCGGCGGATCGTCAGCCGCGTAGTCGGGATGCCGCGCTCCGCCGACGCCGCCAGCAAATCGTCCATCGGCTGTTCGCGCTCGACTAGGATGATCAGGCGGGCGTCGACGCCGCGCGCGCGCAAGCCGCCCAGCAGCGCCAGCACGTGGTTTTCCGCGCCGCTGATGCGCGTGACTTTGATGATATGGCTGACGCGAAGCATGCGCGGTTTTCTGCGCCCGTTGTGCGATCCTGCGACCCTTGCCACTTTAGCAGAGCGCGCCGGGCGCGGCTAGCCGATTTCGCCGCCCTAGCCCGGGACCAACTCCTGCGAAAGCGGGCCGATCAGCCCGCGGGCGTCGCGCGCGGCGATGGCGATGCCGGCATAATCGCGGAAGCCGTCCCAAGCCAGTTTGGTTTCGTCAAAGGGCAGCTGCTGGTAAATCAACGAATTCGCCGGCCGCAGCGCGATAAGGTAACCGCTAGCGTCTTCGACCGGCTCCCACACGAGCTCATCACCGCCATCTTCCCGCCGCCGCAAGACGATATTATCCGGCGGACGCGGCCCGTCCGCCAGCGAGGTTACGATGGCCAGCGTCGTTTCTGTGGCGCGCCGCAAGTAATCCGGCTCAATGAATTCGATGGTATCGGTCGGGTCGGCATTGCGCTTCTCTTCGTAGGCGTTGATGAAGCGTATCGCGGGATAACCCAGTTCGCTGAAGGAAAAATGGTCGCCGTAACGGTTCTCGCGGTCGATGGCATCCTGCACTTGCAACTCGAGATCGAGGGCGTAATTGTAGCGCAGAAAATCGGCCTCGCGCGCCAGCTTGCGCGATAGGGACGTGTCATTAGGACCGGCCGAAAAAACGCGCATATATCGCGCCTCGCTGTTGCCCAGAAAGTCATGCACATTGCCGATCGTATCAAGGTTGATCATGCCCAGCACGTCCACATTTCGCTGGCGAATCCAACTGGCGAAGGAAATGCTGCCCTGCCGATTGAATTCTTCGGCGGAGAAGAAAACGAACATGAGCGCGGCTTTGTACTGGGAGGCGCTCATGATGCGCGCCAATTCGAGCAGCGCCGCCACGCCAGATGCGTTGTCGTTGGCGCCGGGCGCGAAAACCGTGCCAGAATCGCGCGGCGTGCCGATGCTGTCGTAGTGCGCGCCGATGATGATGGTGCCGGCGTTGAGCGCTGTGCCGCTGATCGCGCCGATGACATTGTGTTGCGTCGTTTGCGCATCGGGGCCGGTAAAGGCGTCGAAGCGGTCTTCAAAGATGTAAAGATTGCCGTCGGAAGCGCCGCGGAAGATCTCCAGTTGGTCGCGGATGTACTGCCGCGCCGCGCCGATGCCCCGGCCCGGCGTCGACTGTGACGAGTAGATGTGGCGGGTATGCAGGTCTTGCAAACCGCGCACGTGAGACATCAGCCGGTCGGACTCGACTTGGTCCAGCAGCGGCCGCAGGGCGTCTGCGCTGGGCGCCTCCGCGGTCGCTTCAATAGCGTCGAACTCCACCGGTCTGACGGCGGCATAACCGAGCGTGGCTTGCGGCGTAAGGGTGGGTAAGGGCGCCAGTGTAGGCGGGGCGTTGCTGCTCGTGCCCAGGTTGCAGGCCAGCAGCGTGAACATGAATCCCGTCACGATGGCAGCGGCTTTGAAATGCGGGAGTTTCCGATCCATAGTGGCGATTCTAGCATAGTTCGTTGATGGCGCACGCCGGCTGGACGGGGCGTACTAATGTCGTAGAATAGTCGATGCCCGCGCCAGTCTTGTGGCGGCAAGGGCGCGGCTGGGGAGCGAGCCAGAGGGCGGCGTATGCGAATTCTCATCATCGGCGGCACGGTATTTCTGGGTCGCGCCTTGGTGGCGGCAGCGCTGGCGGCCGGGCACAATGTCTGCCTATTCAACCGCGGCCGCAGCGCTCCGGATGCTTTCCCGGCGCTGGAGACGATTCTCGGCGACCGCGAGCGCGATCTCGATCAGCTGGCGGGCCGCAGCTGGGATGCCGTCATCGATACCTGCGGTTATCTGCCGCGTCACGTCAGGCTATCGGCGGGCGCTTTGCGCGGATCGGTCAAGCACTACACATTCATATCGACGCTATCGGTCTATCCGCCGGCGGGCGCGCCCGGCCGCGATGAGTCGGCCGACCTCTTGCCGCCGCCTGATGAAGCCGTCGACGAAGTCACGGGTGAAACCTACGGTCCGCTGAAGGCGCTCTGTGAGAATGCCGTGCTGGAGGCCTTTCCCGATGCCGGGCTTATCATTCGCTCCGGGCTGATTGTCGGGCCCCACGATCCCACAAACCGCTTTACCTATTGGGTGACGCGCGCGGCGAAGGGCGGCGATGCCATCGCGCCACCGGCGGGGCAGCCGCTCCAGTTCATTGATGTGCGGGATATCGCCGAGTTCACCCTGCGCCAGATTGAATCAGGCGCCACGGGCATCAGCAACGTCACCGGGCCGGCGCGGCGCCTAAACTTCGGCGAACTGCTGCCGCGGATTCGCGACGCGCTCAAGAGCGATGTGCAGTTCCATCATGTGACCGACGCCTTCCTGCGCAAACACGAAGTGGGCGAGTTCATGGGACTGCCGCTGTGGATCAACCGCGAACTGGCCGAGAGCTTCATGACATTCAGCATTGAGCGGGCGCTGAGGCAGGGCTTAACTTTCCGCCCGCTGGCGCAGACGATTCGCGATACCTTCGCCTGGGCGGGCGCGCTGCCGCGGGACGTCGCCAAGCCGGCCGATCTGCCAGCGGCCAGGGAGGCGGCCCTGTTGCGGGCCTGGCTTGACGAATGAGGAGCAGACTCTGCGACAGCCGGTCGAACGCCTAGTCGAGGTAATCGCGCAATTTGCGGCTACGGCGCGGATGCCGCAACCGGCGCAAGGCGCGCCCCTCAATCTGTCGAATGCGCTCACGCGTCAGCCCGAACTTCTGGCCCACCTCTTCCAGCGTATAGCTATGCCCATTCTGCAAGCCAAAACGCAGGCGCAAGATGCGTGCCTCGCGCGGCGTCAACGTATTCAGCAGTTCTTCGATTTTCTCTTTCAGCAGCTTGCTGTACGCGCTGTCGGACGGGTTCGGCTCGCGGTCATTCTCGATGAAGCTGCCCAGCTCGCTGTCGTCATCATGGCCGACGGGATGCTCCAGGCTCAGCGGACGCCAGGACACCTTCAGCATCCACTGCACCTTGCGCGGGTCGCACTCCATCACTTCGGCGATTTCTTCCACCGATGGCTTGCAGCCAGTCTCTTGTTCCAGGTCGCGCGCTACGCGATACAACTGGCGGATGCGGTCGGTCATGTGCACCGGCACGCGGATGGTGCGCCCCTGGTCCGCGATCGCGCGAGTGATCGTCTGCCGAATCCACCAGGTCGCGTATGTGCTGAAGCGATAGCCGCGGTGGTAATCGAATTTCTCCACCGCCTTTATCAGCCCCAAGTTGCCTTCCTGGATCAGATCGAGGAAGTGCACCCCGCGCGACATGTACTTCTTGGCGATTGACACGACCAGCCTGGTATTGGCTTTGATTAGATGATCGCGGGCGTTCAAGCCGTCCTGGATGAGGAACTGCCACTCGGCGCGGCGTTCGTGGTCCGGCGCCTCCTCCAGCAAGCCGGCCGCTTTTTCACCCGCCTCCTGGCGCATGGCCAACTGCACCTCTTCCTCTGTCGTCAACAGAGGGACGCGCGCCATTTCCTTGAGGTATAAGCCGACCGTATCGCTGGAGGCTATTTCGCCGAGGTCATGGTCCTCGACATCCTCTTCCAACGCCAGCTCGTCCTCAAAGCTCTCGTCGAACAACTCCAGGTCATTCTCGTCGAGGAATAACTCGAAATTGCCCTTCTCGTCTTTCTCTTCTTCCAGGTATGTCATCAGGTCAATATCAGATTTGTACCTGTCTTCGTACTCGTCCACGGCAACACCCCTGACTGGCTCGGCGCACGCTCACCCCTGATACCGCGCGCGACCAAGGTACATTGATGGCAAACTATTTTAACAATTGCTGCAACACTGCCATTCTAGGATCGATTCCCGGCCCGTCAGCTTCCGCCGGTACGGCCACATGGGATTCATCCAGTTCATTCAACTTGAGCCCCGTCTGGGCGCTCAGGCCACGACAGTCATCGCGGCAGACACTACGGTAGCTCGCTTCAATGAGCACCTCCTCCCGCAGCAGCGGGGCCAAGTCTATTTCTCCGTTGCTATCTACGCTGAAGACGCTCTTGTTTGCGTCCGGCGGCGCAGCGTAGAGTTCCGCCACGTCTACGGTGAAGTCATGTGCGAAGTCATCCAGACAGCGATCGCATTCCCGGCGATGAGAAACATGCAGCGCGCCTTGCAAAAGAATCCCTTCGCTGGTGCGGGTCAAAATCAAGCTGCCGCTAAGAGCGTCTAAGTATAGTTCCCTATCAACTTGAACGCGCTGTGGAAACGCCAGCGGAAACTCCCTGGCAAAGCCAGGGCCTTCCGAAAGCAAGTAACCCACTTGCAGCTTGAGAAGGCGCCTATTCAGATAGCTGCCACGATGCGCGCTATTCAGCATTACTCCTGCCAATATGCTCGGGCTATTCCGATGTATGATGCTTTGATAACCTATATCATGGCATTATACGCCCATTATGGAGCTTCTGTCAAGCAGTTCACACACGCTGCGACAGCAAAAGCTCCACCCTTGCCGCCGACCCCAGGCCCGGGCGGTGTATGATACTATGAGCCCGCTGACAGTCTAACTGTAACGCGAGTTCGTCAAACTGCCAAGTATATGTTACGTTATCTAAATGAATCTGCCAAGCCTTGTTCTCGTTAGCGCTGAGGACGCTTTCGCGCCATTCCATGATGCGATGCGCCCCTATGAATTGATGCAACGCGGCGCGTCTCAAGGATTCATCAATACCTTGGTCGACCGCCCGGTCGCGCTGATATTCGTCGACTCGCAGTATAGCGATTGGCGCGCGCTGACACTGGCTTGCAAGAGTAGCGCTGCCACACGGCGAATCCCCCTTTGCCTCGTCAGCGATGATGCGGCTGTGCGCGCCCACGCCATTGACTGCGGCGCCGACCTCGCGCTTGGCTGGGCCGAGTTCGCTGAGAGCATCGCCGGCATCGTGGCGGATTTCGCCCGCATTGCCGATCACGACACTTTGCAGCGGCTCGCCTGCGAGTGCGGGCAACCCTTGCCGCCGCTGGCCGCCGATGGCATCCGCCAATTCAACGCCGGCGAGTATTACGCCCAGCATGACCTGCTTGAAGAATTGTGGATGGCGACGGGCGGGCCGGTCCGCGACCTGTATCGCGCCATCCTGCAAATCGGCGTCGCTTACTACCAAATCGAGCGCGGCAACTATCGCGGCGGCCTCAAGATGCTGCAGCGCAGCGTACAGTGGATGCGCAACCTGCCCGACAACTGTCAAGGCGTCGATGTCGCGAAGCTGCGGCGGGATTCCTATGCTGTTCGCGCCGAATTGCAGCGGCTTGGTCCCGAAGCCTTCGCCAGCCTTGACCGCGCCTTGCTCCAGCCGGTCGTTTTGTCCCCCGCTCAGCCGCCCAGCACGTAGCGTCCGAACCAATCCAGCATGGCGTCATTGTGCGCGCGCCGCAAATTGACCGCGCCGTTAATCGAAGCGCCGTGGTAGCCGCCGGGCTGGCGCAGCATCTCCACGACGCAGCCGTTGGCCTTTAGCACGTTATAGAATTGCTCGGACTGTTCCGCCGGGCAGCGCCAATCCAGCTCGCTCTGCACCAGCAAGGTCGGCGTCACGCAGCGTTGGGCGTAGCTGATCGGCGAGCAGCGTTCATAGACCTGCGGGATTTCATGCGGGTGGCCGCCCAGTTGCTCGACGGCGAAATAGAGGCCGATATCGCTGGTGCCGTAAAAGCTGCGCCAATTGGTGACTGGGTTCTGCGGAATGGCCGCTTTGAAGCGATCGGTCTGGCCGATGATCCAGCAGCTCAGATTGCCGCCGCCCGATGTGCCGCAGACACCCAGTCGCTCGCCATCCGCCAAGCCGCGCTCGATGGCGTAGTCGACGCCCGTCATCAGATCCTGGTAATCCAGCAGGCCCCAATCGCCCTTGATGGCGGTGGAAAAGCCATCGCCGTATCCGGTCGAGGCGCGATGATTGAGGAAGAGCACGCCGTAGCCCGCGCCCGCCAGCATCTGGAAATCAAAGTGGAAGCCGTAACCGTAAGCGGCGTGGGGTCCGCCGTGAATGTAAAGCACGGTGGGGTAGGGCGCTGTGCCCGCAGGCGGCTTCATGTACCAGCCTTCGACAGTTTCCCCATCGTTGCTGCGCCACAGCAGGCGTTCCGTTTCCGGCAGGGCGATGCTGTCAAGCTGCGCCCGGTTGAGCGTCGTTAGCTCGCGCGAATCAGCGGCGGCCAAGTCGGCCAAGACCAGCTCCGGCGGGGCATTTAACGTGGTTCGCGCGTAAAGCAGGCGCCCACCACGCAACTGCAAGGGAAAGACGGCGCAGTCGCCTTTAGTTGCCTGCTGCCAGTTTTCGGCGCCATGGAGCGCGATGCGATAGGCGTGAACCGCGCCGCCGCGCTGCACCGCTAGGATTGCCGATTCGCCATCCTCAGCCACGCAGACATTCCCGCTGTCGAGGCCGGCGACCGGCATATCCAGCGACAGACGCCCGCCGACGCCAACATCCAGCGTAACCGTCCGGCATTCGATGGCCCCGCTGGCCAGATCCAGCAGATATAGATCGGACTTGGTGCCGATGGGCGCGCCATCGTCCGGCCGGCCAACGAAAACGATCCGCTTGCCGTCAGGCGTGAAGTCGGCCTTGCCGACGCCGGCCCAGCCCGCCAGCACAGTCTCCTGCTCGCCAGCCAGATCGACCGTCTTGAGCTCGGGCGTCATCGCCCGCGTCGCATCATCGCGCATCGTGGCATCGTACAGAATCGCGCCCCCATCGGGCGACCAGCGCAAATTGGTATTGTTTGTCCGGTCGTTGGTCAGTCGTGTCGCCTGATCCGTGGCTAGATTGAACAGGTAGACGTCTTGCACTTCATCGTCGAGGTAGCCGATGCCGTCAAAGCGGTAGACTGTGCGATTGACGCGGTAAGGCTCTTTGCCCAAATCCGGCGCTTCTGTATCCGGTTTGGCGCTGAAGGCGATGCGGCTGCCATCAGGCGACCAGGCGATGCTGCCGCCGACACCGCGTTCAAAGCGTGTGAGTTGACGCGCCTCGCCGCCGTCGGCCGGCAACAAATGCAGCTGCGGCATTCCACTGCGGTCGGAAACAAAAGCAAGTGCCGCGCCATCGGGCGACCAGCGTGGCTGCCCGTCGACCGCCTCGCCGCTCGTCATCTGACGGGTCGCGCCTGTTTCGATGTCCAGCAAGTGGATAGTGCTGAACTCCTTGTCGGCCTCGGCGTCGATCTTGTTGACGCAATAGACGACGCTCCCGCCATCGGGCGAAAGCTCCGCGCCGTTGAGAAAGCGCAGGGTGTAAAGGTCTTCCGGGCAAATGGTGCGGGTGTTCGACATAAGTTCCACTCCAGTCGTCAGGCGCCACTGAAAGCATACCGCACTATTCTACCAGCAAAGCGCTGCCGTCTCGGCGTCCGCGCCCGAATCCTGGATGCTGCCCGGCTGTCCCCAGCCGCCCGGTTTTCTAGTATGATTGGGCGACACTGCTCGCCTGCAAGCGGCAATGCTGCTGATTGACCGTCAGTGCGTCGCGCAGCCATGGTCGGATGCCAGTTTCCAGTTGCTGAGGCCCACGCATGAAAGCTTCACAAGATTCAAAGTCGCTATCCCAAGCGCGCTACACTCGCTTCGCGGACGGCTACGTGACCAGCGAGACCCATGCCAAAGGCAGCGACCTGGATCGCCTGGTCGCCATCGCGCGGCCGCAGGCGCATTGGCGCGCCCTGGATATCGCCACCGGCGGCGGCCACACCGCGCTTAAGTTCGCGCCGCTGCTGGCGCATGTCGTGGCCAGCGACCTCACGCCGCGTATGCTGCAGCGGGCGCAGCGCTTCATCCAGGGCGAGCAGGGCGTCGCCAACGTCTCGTTTGAAGAGGCCGATGCCGAAAACCTGCCCTTTGACGCCGCGCAATTCGATCTGGTGACCTGCCGCATCGCGCCGCATCATTTTCCCGACGTGCCACGCTTTCTGCGCGAATGCGCCCGCGTCTTGCTGCCGGGCGGGATGCTGCTGCTGCAAGATCAGGTCTTGCCGGCTGACGCAGCAGCGGCGCGCTTCGTCGATGCCTTCGAGCGCCTGCGCGACCCCAGCCACAACCGCGCCTTCAACGCAGCTGAATGGCAGCGCATGATGGCCGCGGCCGGCTTCACGGTGGCGCACAGCGAGTACTACATCAAGCGCCATGACTTCATCCCCTGGGCGCAGCGTCAAGGCAACGATCCGGCGACGGTTGCGCGGCTGGTGACAATGCTGCGGACGGCCAGCCCGCCAGCGCGCGACTGGATGCAGCCCGAGAACTGGGGCGCGGCGGATGCCACCTTCGTCAACCGTCACATCATCATCCGCGCTCGGCTGGCATAGAGGGCGGACCGTGCCCAACTTGTTCGTTGCCAGCGGCATTTTCCCGCCTGAAGCCGGCGGGCCAGCCACCTACCTCAACGCGATTCTGCCGGCCTTGCTAGCCTGCGGCTGGCAACTGCGCGTCCTGACCTACGGCGCCGGTGACCAGCAGGACTATCCCTATCCGGTGACGCGCATCGCCCGCCGTGCCCTGCCGCTGCGCCGGGCGCGCTACGCGATGGCTGCCGTGAGCCAATTGGCCTGGGCCGATATCGTCTACGCCCACACGATCGACCTGCCGCTCGTAGGCTGGCGACGGCCGCCGCGGGTGATCAAGATCGTCGGCGACCAGGCGTGGGAACGCTGCCGCCGCCGTGGCTGGATTCCGCCCGACATCAGCATTGACGATTTTCAAGCCTATCAAGGCGATGCGCGCGTGCGCTGGCAAAAGCGCTCCCGCGACAAGCAACTTGCGGCGATGGACGGCATCATCGTTCCCAGCCGCTATTTGAAGCGCCTGGTGCGATCATGGGGCGTGGACGAGTCCAAAATCGAGGTGATTTACAATGCGTTGCCGCGGCCGGCGCCGCCAGCGCAATCACGCGCCGAGGTCCGCGCCGCCTTGGGCTGGGCGGACCAGCCTACCCTGATCGCTGTCGCGCGGCTGCAACCCTGGAAGGGCATTGACCATGTAATCGGCGCAATGCGTGACCTGGCTGACACTCGCCTCGTAGTCGTCGGCGATGGCCCCGAGAGCGCCCGTCTGCGGGCCTTGGCGCAGCCCCTCGGCAACCGCGTTCGCTTCACCGGGCAGCTGCCTGCGGCACAAGTCCGTCGCATGATCTACGCTGCCGACGGCCTGGTGCTGTACAGCAGCTACGAGGGCCTCTCGCATACTTTGCTGGAAAGCCTGCAATTGGGCACGCCCGTGCTCAGCAGTGATGTCGGCGGCAATGCTGAAATCGTACGGTCGGGCGTCAATGGCATTCTGGCGCCGCACCTCGATCTGGCGGCGCTACGTAACGGCCTGCGCCAATTGCTGACGCAGCGGGAAACCCTGGCCCAGAATTGCGCCTATGGCATGGAGCGATTTGATTTCAGCCGAATGGTTGAGCGCACGAACAAATACTTGCGCGCCCGCTTGCCTGATGCAGGGGGCTAACGCTTGATGAATCGGTAGCCGACGCCACGCGACGTTAGGATGTACTCGGGCTGTTGCGGATTCGTTTCCAGCTTCTGCCGCAAGTAGTGGATATACAGCTTGAGACTGTCTATGGCATCGCTGTATTCTTCGCCCCAGGCTTCGGTAACCAGCTCGCTGCGGGAGACTACGCGGCCGGCGTTGCGCACCAGGACGGCGAGCAGGTTGAACTCCTTCGGCGTCAAATGCTTCAGAGTATTGCGAATCCAGACTTCTCGGTTCATGAAGTTCATGCGGAAGTTGCCCTGGTTGAAGCTGATCTCTTCGCTCAAGCTGGCTCGCGGGGTGCGGCGCAGCTTCGCCTTGATCCACGCCACCAGCTCGTCTTCATTGAAAGGCTTGCGGACGTAAGCATCCGCGCCGAGTTCCAAACCCTTCACGACATCCTCGCTGTCGGTTCTGGCGCTGACAAAAATGATTGGCATGTCCGACATTTCTCGCAGTTGACGGCAAATCTCCCAGCCATCGCGGTCAGGCAAGATGACATCCAGTAAGACCAGGTCCGGCTGATGGGTGTATGCCTTTCGCAGCCCCTCTTGGGCACAGTACGCCTTAATCACTTCAAAGCCGCGCCTGACAAGCAGCCCCGACATGATCTCTACCGTTGGCCTTTCATCATCTATGATGAGAATCTTATCAGCCATCGGGCACTCTCCCGCGCAAGTTATACAAACGAGTAATTGGACTTCGATGCCGAGCCTTGACCCTCGCGGCCTTTTCGTCTCTGGGACGCGCTTGCCCTTAGGCTACGTTCAACAGTACATTTATAGCAAGGATTGCCAATTATGCAACAATCAAGAATGCTCAACAATCCAATCTGCGCCCAAGGCGTGTAGTTTCATTCGCTTATAAGATGCGCTAATCTTGCTGGGCTTGACTTGATGCGCGCTTGGAATCCCAGCGCCTTTCACGTTTTCCGGCTGATTTCACCGCCGGTTCCCGCGGAATCGCTTCCGCAGCAGCGTTTCCCGCAATCTCTATGGCTGGCGCGTTGGGCGGCCGAGCCTGCGCGTTGACTTCCGTGATGCACTGGCTTCGGCCAAGTTATGATTCTGGCAGCGGCCGCCGCGCTGGCGTGATTCGTGGCTTGATCAACGTTGAGCGCTTGCATTGTGGTTGTATGGGAGTGTTGTATGCCCAGGACGTGTCTTGCGCCAGGTAACACAATGAACTCACAACACCGAGATGCTTGGGCGGGGCTGACCGGGCAGTATGCGGCAACGTGAAAACAGAAAAGATTGAAATTATGTGCGAATGGACGCTATTAGTTGCTCCGCATGTATATGAAAGGCGGTGGACGGCGTGTCGCCGGCGTCGACCTCAATGCGCAAGGTGACATTTGAGTTCAGTCGCAGGACTCGGTCTGAGGCGGATGGGTCGCCTTCAATTTGCTGGAGGGTCACCCAGCCACTCTCGGGCGCGACGAAGGCGACTCGCTGCAAGGTCGTCGGGCTCTCACTCAGCAGCACAACGCGCCACGATCGGGGAAAGTCCAGTTTGTACGCCCCGGCATCAAATGTACCGTCGCCGACGACCGACCAGGCGGCCGGGGCGCGCGACAACTGAGCCGGCCCGGATACAGGCAGAATTGATGCGCAAGCGGCGAGGAATAAGGCCAGGATCAGCCAAAAACCGGCCTGCTTGACGCGTCGGAGGTCACGCGGATTCCTACATTTCAGCAATGGAACGTGTATCCGTCTTGCCCACGCCGTTGACATTGCGGATGGCGCGAATCGTATTCATCATTTGGGTGATGTCGTCCGCCTCGACATAGGCGATGCAGTCGTCCGGCCCTACCACCAGGTCGGCCCGCTGGACGCCTTCGATCGAGCGAATATCACGCAGCGAATCCGCAAAGTCGACTGCCATGTTGAGGTGAATCAGTACATAAGCGGCGGGCATGATTGCTCCTCGTAGCTAGCTATGCTGTGCACAGTTATAGGCCGGTTGGGCGCAAAAGGCAATCGGCACCGCTCACTCCCATTCGATTGTGGCCGGCGGCTTGCTGGTCACATCATAGGTTACGCGGTTGATGCCGGCGACTTCGTTCACAATGCGTGCGCTAACCCGCGCCAGCAAATCGGGCGGCAGGCGCACCCAGTCGGCCGTCATGAAATCGTCCGTGGTGACGGAGCGCAGCACCACCACCTCCTCGTAGCTGCGCTTGTCGCCTTGCACGCCGACGCTTTTCACCGGCAGCAGGACCGCGAAACTCTGCGATGTGCCATCCCGCAAGAGGCCCGCCGCCGCCAGCTCGCCGGTGAAGATTGCGTCCGCGGCGCGCAGCTTTTCCAGCCGCGCCCAGCTCAAATGCCCCAGACAGCGTATGGCTAACCCAGGCCCGGGGAAGGGCTGCCGCCAGACGATGTGCTCGGGTAATCCGAGCGATTCTCCAATCCGCCGGACTTCGTCTTTGAAGCAGTCTCGCAGCGGCTCCACCAGGTCAAATTGCAAATCAGGCGGCAGGCCGCCAACATTGTGATGCGACTTTATGGTCGTCGCCGACGCGCTGTCGGCGGCGCTTTCGATGACATCGGGATATATGGTGCCCTGCGCCAAATAGCGAATGCCCGCCAGCTTGCTCGCTTCTTCGTTGAAGACCTCGACAAAGAGCCGGCCAATCAGCTTGCGCTTGTCTTCCGGCTCGGTGACGCCTTTCAGCGCCGAGAGAAAGCGCTCAACCGCATTGACGGCGATGAGGTTCATGCCCTGCTCGCGGCGGAAAACCTCGACGACTTCTTGCGCTTCATTTTGCCGCAGCATGCCGTGGTCAACAAATATGCACACCAGGCGCTCGCCGATGGCGCGGTGGATCAAGGCGCCGGCCACGGCCGAATCGACGCCGCCGCTCAGCGCCAGCAAGACACGCTCTTCCCCGACTTGGGCCTGAATCTTCCCCACGGCGTCGCTGATGAAAGCAGCCGCCGTCCATTTAGGCTGACAGCGGCAAATCCGAAAGAGAAAGTTGCCGAGAATGGCCAGGCCGTCGCGGCTGTGCAGCACTTCGGGGTGGAATTGCACGCCATAGCGCCCCGCCGTCGCATCGCCGATCGCGGCGTAGGGCGAATTGTCCGTGCTGGCCAAAGCCTGAAATCCGGGCGCGAGCGCGTCGATTCGGTCGCCGTGCGACATCCACACGGGTGATTCGCTTGGCAGGTCGGCAAAGAGCGGGCTGGCAGCGTCGTGCTTGATTGTGGCCGGCCCGTACTCCCGCTCGTTGGAAGCGGACACCCGTCCGCCGAGCGCCGCCGTCAACAGCTGCATGCCGTAGCAGATGCCCAGAATGGGAAGCGGACTCTCCAGCAAGAAGCGGGGCAACTGGGGCGCGCCCGCTTCATAAACGCTGCTGGGGCCGCCCGAAAGGATATAGCCCGCCGGCTCATGCCGAGTGATGCGCTCCGCGCCGCTATCATGGGCGAATACTTCCGAATACACACCCAGTTCGCGGATGCGCCGCGCGATCAGCCGCGTATACTGCGAGCCGAAGTCAATGACCGCGATGCCGCCCTGTTTCAAGTCTTGCATAGCTTGGCTCGTCTAGGAGGGAAGGTTGCAGTCATCCGGTCACCGAGCCATGAGCGCCACGCTAGAAGAAAACTTTCGCCAGCCGCAGGATGCCCTGGCTCCACGGCGCTCGGTGAGAGATGCCGGTCTGCGCCCGAAATCGCTCCAGGTTATCCAGATACCATTGGAAATTGCGTATCAGCGCGTCTTGGTTGGAGAATTTCGGCTGAAAACCCAGCTTGCGCTGCGCCCGTTCGATCGATACGAAGGAGTCTTCCGCGGCCGTCTCATAGACCCACTTGTAGAGCGGCGACAGACTCAGCGCCTCCAACGACCGCA
This sequence comes from Phototrophicaceae bacterium, assembly GCA_965208195.1. GTDB lineage: Bacteria > Chloroflexota > Anaerolineae > Aggregatilineales > Phototrophicaceae > UBA6055. The sequence goes on from CBDBOC010000004.1 coordinate 59,601, forward strand.
ACAGCCAGATGGCCGGCTCGGCCGGCAAAGGCGTGACCGACTTGCCATAGCCGGCGTAATCAAGAACCGCCTGATAGTCTTCGCCCATCGTCGCGAAGTCGGCCGCGCCGATGTTGAAGGTATCGTTGACGACATCGGCGTCGCCCGCGCAGCACAAGAGAATGGCGTCACATAAATCTTCCACATCCAGCAGTTGATAGCGATTGCGCCCATCGCCCAGCAGGGGAAAGCCGCGTCCGTCTTTGGCCCAATCGTACAACAGCGCGAAGACGCCCAGGCGCTCCGGCCCAACAAAGGACTTGGGGCGAATCACGGGCACGACCATGCCCTGGTCGCGAAAGCCAAAACAGACATCTTCCGCCCTTACCTTGGCCTCGCCGTAGGGGCCGACGCCGACGCGCTCATCGTCTTCCAGCAGCGGGTGATGATCCGGAATGCCGTAGACGGCTGTCGATGAAATGTGCACGAAGCGCTTGACCTCGGCGCGAAATGCGGCGTCGATCACATTGCGCGTGCCTTCAACATCGGTGCTATAGATTTCGTCTGGCGGGTACAAGGGCAAGGCGGCCGCCGCGTGCACGACAGTGTCGACGCCTTGCAGCGCCCGTTCGACGGCGGCGCGGTCGCGAATGTCACCTGTTATCTCACATATTTGCTCGCGCTCAGGATAGTCGAAATCGGCGATGTCGAGCGAAACCACGCTGTGCCCGCGGGCCAGCAAGTGACGGCAAAGATTGATGCCGAGAAAGCCAGCGCCGCCGGTAATCAGAACTTTTGCCATGGCTCGCCTTGCTTGCCTTAGCGCCTTCCCATGTGTCTGCGCCTATGCCACCGTATCAACGCAGTCGCCGCAATTATTCGAGGAAATCCGCAGCCACGTCCCAGCTGCCGCTGAAGACCGTCTCGCTCAAGGGGCGCCGCTCCCGCCCGCCGGCTTCACGCTCGCGATAGCGCTGCGGCAAGTGGTCCAGGCGCGCAGTACGGTAGCCGAAAGCGACCGCCGTCATGGGCTCAAAGTCGTCGGGAATCTCATAAACGTCGCGCGCCTTATCAGGGAAGAAGCCCGCCATTTGATGCACGTAGATGTCGTGCTCCAGCGCCTGCAACACCATCTGCGACATCGCCAGCCCCAAGTCGTGCGAGGCATGCCGATGATAAAAGTCCGGCTTGGGATAGCGCTGCGTCACCGCCAGCATCAGCACAGCGGCGTGCTGCGCCCAGGGCAAGTTGCCCTCTTTGATCACCGACAGCAACTTGGCGAATTCTTCCTCATTCTCGCGCGGCGCCACAATGAAGCGCCAAGGCTGGATATTGGCCGATGACGCCGCCCAGCGTCCCGCTTCCAGAATGCTAAGCAAGGTCTTGCGCTTGATGGCGCGGTCCGGGTCGAAGGCCACCGGGCTCCAGCGATGCTTGATGAGCCGGTGCAAGGCGGTCGCTGTGTCGGGCAACTTTGGCGTCGGCGTCGGCAACATGGCGGACGCAGCGTTCGCTTGCAGCGCGTCAAAGACTTTGGGCGCGATCAGCCAGACCAACTCGCCCTGCTCAAGGCGCACCCCGTAAGTATCGATCCGCGCCAGGCCGCCCTTCTTCATCGAAACATCGCAGCCGGTAAGCTGCCCCACCAGCAAGCTCATATCCGGGTTATGCCCGACAAACATGACTTCGTCGTCCGCCTTCAAGCCGTCACATAAGCTGCGCGCATCGGCCAGGTCGAAGCCGAAGTTGACTTCTTCCGCCAGTTCCACTTGCATGCCGAGAGCATCGGCGATGATCTCCGCCGTCTGACGCGAGCGCAGGCGCGGGCTGCTGTAGATCCTCGCCGGGCGGATGCGCAGCCGCCGCATCACACGCGCGGAATCCGCCACGCGGCGTTTGCCTCTCGGCGTCAATGCGCGGGCGAAGTCGCTGGTGACCAAGTCTTCAGCGATGCCGTGACGCACAAAGTACAATCTCATCATCACTCCCCGCCGGGCGCGCTCGATGTTGGCGCCGGGCTACCTCGGCTACTTGGTTGCGGGCGCCGATTCGCGCTTGCCGCCCTCGCTTGCCGCCTTGTTTTCCGGCCGCTTGGCTTGGGGTTTTTCAGCCTTGGCCTCGGGCTTGGCGGCGGCAGCGTCGCTCGCTTTGCCTTCGCCATGGCCATTGGCCGGGCTGGCGGCGTTGTTGGCTTTGTTGTTGTCGTTGACATAAAAGCCGCTGCCCTTGAAGATGATGCCGGCCGGCTGAATCACACGGTTCACCCCCTGCCCGGTGGAAGGGCAAGTGTCAAGCGGATCCTCAAAGAAGCGCTGCCGGATGTCGAATGTGGTGCCGTCCTCACGGCGATAGGTATAGATTGGCATAAGCGAACACCGCCACTGCAATACTAAAGCCTGCGTCAAAGGCGCTATCTTAGCCCAAAGCGCGCTGGATTTGCACGGGCAATTCCGCCGTCGGCGCTTGGTGGCCGCTGCAGCCGCAGCCGAGGCATCAAGCGCGCTCGGCCTCCAGGACCATCGTCTCGTAGCGCATCGCTTCATCGCTGCCGACAGTTTCGCCGTGTTGCTCAATGCCGCGCAGGTTGACATCGGCGCTCCACCCGGGCTCGCAGCGCTCAAGATTGGTGAAGCCGGCCAACTCCAGCGAACGCGCTAGAGTCGCTTCATCGTAAATGAACTTGTGCCGCCAGCCATGGAAGGACTGATTGATCGCCTGCGCCGGATTGTACTCGCCGACTTCAGGGCGAAAGTTGTCCATGATCCAGCGAGTGTAATGCCGCTGAGCCGCGCCATCAGGCTGTGCGTAAAGCGCGATGATCTGCGCCAGATCGGGCGTGGCCAGGCGAAGCTTGCCGCCCGGCTGTAGCGTGCGCCAGCACTCGCGCAGCATTTGGGCAGCCTCGTCGAATTCCAGATGTTCAATAACGTGTTCGCTGAAGATGTACGCCAGAGCCGCATCCGGGATGGGAAAGCGCTGTGTCGCATCCAGGAATATTGTGCCTGGCGCGAACGGGTATAGCGTCGTATTCAGCCAGCCATCCAGCGGATTCGGTCCCGTGCCGAGTTGCAGCCGGGGCACAGCGGCGCGGTCCAGATAGCGCCGGATCTGCCGTGGCGCGCGCCAGGCCCAAATCCTTTGCCGCAGGCGAAATCGCAGACTGGCCATTTGCTCCGCTACCTGGATAGAACTAAACGAACTGATGCAGCGCCCGGCAGTCCCAAGCAATGCTAATGCCGGTGTCTTTCGCGGCTACTGGGCCAGACGTATTTCAATAGATTCGAAAATCCGGTTAAGCAAGTCACGTTGCTGCGACAAGCCGTCTTTGGGCGTCACGATCACGCCCAGCAAATAATGGCCGTTCAAAGCCATCGCCAGCAGCAAGCTGTCGCTGGAGCCGATGCTGACCAGCGATTGCGCTGCGTCCCGCCCATTAACTTTGATAACTTCCGCGCTGCTGTACTGCGGGCCATCGCCATTGCCAGCGGCCGTGCCAACAAAAAAGTCGATGATGCCAGCGGCGTTGCGCGCGCCGATGCGCTGCACATCGGCGGCCGCTAGCATAGATAAATTCGCCACCAGCGAACCTTCCGGCAAGTCCGCGCCATCATCGCTCACTTCCAGGATCCTCGGGTAGTTGAATACGATGAGGCCAGTCTCAGAGATCTGATAATTCCATTCCGCCGGGATGTTGATGGCGAAGCCGGGCAGCAAGCGGCTGGCCAAGAATGTCACCCGCTGCCAATGCTCTGGCGTCGGCGCCGGCGTCACTTCGTCGCTTTGACAGGCCGCGGCGCTCATTATGATGACCATGAAAACAAGCGCAGTGCGAATTCTAGCGAGCATAGCCCTCTTCCATCTTTATTTTGAGCACCTCACAATTCTTGCAGACAAACGGGAATCGCGCTAGCAAATCCCGGCTCTGCCTTTCCGCCTGATTTCTGCTATAACGGGGTTGACGAGCGCGCCAGGCTGCCGCTGACTACGGGAGAGGCCTTGATACGTTGCGGCGTTGATATGATCGAAACTGAGCGCATTGCCGCCGGCATCAACCGGCATGGCGAGCGTTTTCTGCGGCGCTTCTTCACGCCCGGCGAACGTCAGGATTGCGCCGATGTCCCGAATCGCCTGGCTGCGCGCTTCGCCGCCAAGGAAGCCGTCGGTAAAGCCTTGGGTACGGGCATAGGCGATATCAGCTGGCTTGAGATCGAGATTCGCACGGACAACCCGCGGCGCCGTCCTTGCTTGCACCTGCACGGCGCTGCCAAAGCCCTGGCCGCTGAGATGGGGCTGACCGAGTGGGACATTAGCTTGACGCACAGCAAATCAATGGCGATGTCGGTCGCTATCGCCAGCTCAAGCCGCTAAGCGCCGGCCGCATCGTCAAACAGGCGCATCAGTTTTAGAGCGACCTGCAGGTTCAAGCGCGTCGTCGGCGAGGACAGGTCGACGGCGCAGATCTCGCGAATCCGCGCCAGCCGATAATTGAGCGTGCTTCGGTGAATATGCAGCGATTCCGCCGTCTGCACACTGTTGCCGCCGGCGTCCAAATACGTCTCGAGCGTGTTGAAAAGGTCGGCCTGGCGCTCTTCCAGCAGCTGCCGCAAGACGGGCGCCTGGGCATTCTGCGCCAAGCTCCCCGGCCCCGCATGATACAGGGCGTGGATATATCCCAGGTCGTCGAAACAATGCACTGTGCGCTCACTGCTGATGCGGCGCGCGATAGCCAAGATTTCTTGACACTGCTGATGCGCGCTGCCGACTTGGCCGGCGCCGCTATAGACACGGCTGACGGCGATCTTCAGCCTCGTGCCGGCCTTTTGCAGGCCCTGCGCCAAGTCGCGTCCGATAGCGTCGACCGCTTCGCCGTCTTGTATCAGGATGACAACTTGCCCGGCGAACTGAGCCGCGATCGCGTTGCATTGCCTTTGCTGCAAGACTTGATTGATGCTGCGATAGGCGCTGGCCGCTGTCGGTGGCTGTCCATTGCGAATGCTCACCAACATCATGCGCCATCCCATTCGCAGGTCAACACCGTAGCGCAGCGACTGGTCACTCAGGATCGTTTGCGGTCCGCCATTGCCTTCGATCAACTGCGCCACCATGCTGCCCTTTAGCGATGCCTCGGCGGTATGCAGCGATTCTTGGTACAGCATCAGCAAGGCGGCCACCGTGGCGCCGATCTCAATCGCCATCATATCCAGTGGCGTCAGGGCTTGAGTATCGGCGATGATCCACATATAGCCGTAGATCTCTCCCTGTACCACGATGGGCGCCAACAGCCGTTCCATCTCCAGGCCCAGTTTCGGCATCACCGGTAGCTGGGCCGGCCGCAGCGTAGTGCGGATCTTGGGCAAATAGGTGACTTCCAGCGCGTCGATCAACGCGGGATTCGTTCGCCCGTGCGCGATTGTATAACGCCGCGCCGCATCAACCTCGGCGATGTTCTTGTTCGCGATCGCCTCAAAACGCTCATTTTCAATGCTGATGGAATGCCCGACCAGGTCCGCCAGCATGGTGGCAAGCTCGGCGAAGCCGCCGCCTTCCAGCACCAAACGCGATAGCCGCTGCTGGATCGATAGCGCCCGACTGAGCGTATCCAGATTCTCTTCTGCGATGCGCTCGTTAATTGCTTTCGCGATGTCAACGAAGCGCACCTGATAGGGCAGTTCGATGAGCGGCAGATTCAACTCATCGCCGAGGGCGCGCAAGGAATCGGGGATTTCCTGCAGCAACATACCCGTAGTGATCACCACGCCCGCCACGTCCTTGTCCGCCACTTGGCGCAAATACTCGCATTGCTCGTCGCGTGATTCGGGCATGTTGGCCACGGTCGTCAGCAGCAGTTCGCCGCCATGCAGCCAGTCCGCCGCATTGGGCACGCCCATGACATGCACCCAGCGGATTGATCGGGCCAATCCGCCACCGCCCGCAACGACGCGCGCCTTTTCCAGTATCGGCAGCTGCAACGCTTCCTGCAATGACAGCATCTGTGTCCGTTAGCCTCAGGTGTTCCAAGAAAGTAAAGCAAGAAATTGCAGCAAACTGTAGGGGCGGTTCTGTGAATTGCCCGTTGATGTGTTTGTGTGACTTCGGGCGACACACAGAGTCGCCAATTCAGCTTTCCACTGCATCTCCGGGGTGAATTTCTGTTGCATCGTGACCTTGCGCTTACGTCTGAATGAACGCAATCGTCGTCAAGCCATGGGCATGTGATGGCGCGCGGCGTAACGTCCGCTGACGTGGTGCGATAGTTGGCGCTCGATGTCGGTCAGCAATCCCGACGCGCCGAAACGGAAGAGACGGTTGCTCAGCCACACATCCCCCAACTCTTCTTTGATGAGGATAAGCCAATTCAAGGCGTCTTTGGCGCTGCGGATGCCGCCGGCCGGCTTGAAGCCGACCTGGTAGCCGGTCAGGGCGTGGTAAGCGCGGATTTCACGCGCCATCGTCAAGCCGACTGCCAAGGTCGCGTTGACGCTTTCCTTGCCCGTGCTGGTCTTGATGAAGTCCGCGCCCGCCATCAGGCAGACCTTGCTGGCCCGCGCCACCTGCCACAGCGGCCCCAGCTCGCCGGTCGCAAGGATCGTCTTGATGTGCGCTTCACCGCAAGCTTGGCGCATCTGGCGGACTTCGTCATAGAGCGCCTGCCAATCCCCGCGGAGGACGTGCTCGCGTGAGATGACGATGTCGATTTCGCGCGCGCCGGCTTCGACCGATTGGTGAATCTCCTCGATTCGCTGCGGGAAGGGGCTGAGCCCGGCGGGAAAGCCGGTGGAGACCGCCGCTACCGGGATGCCCGTGCCCTGCAGCGCCGCCAGGGCGTCTTTCACCCGTTGATGATAGACGCAGACGGCCGCGACGGTGACATCAAGGCCGTCGACATTCAGCGCCTCCATCAAGTCGCCGCGCAGGGGCTGCCGCGCTTTGGCGCACATCCGCCGCACCTTGCCCGGCGTGTCGTCTCCCGCCAGCGTCGTCAGGTCGATCATGGTAATGGCGCGCAGTAGCCAGGCCGCTTGCCAGTCTTTCTTGATGCTGCGGCGCGTCGTCAGCGTACTGGCACGGCGTTGCGTCGCGCTCAAATTGACGGTTGTGGCCCGCACCCAGCCCATGTCCAGCGGGATGCCCGGGTTGCGCTGCTGATCGCCGGCTGTCATTCGCTTGCCGTCCGATCAATGAAGTCAATGACCTGCGCCGCGATCTCTTCGCCCTTTTCCTCTTGCAAGAAATGTCCCGCGCCCTTTATCGTGATATCCGGCTGCTCAGCCGCGGTAGGCAGCAGCCGGCGGAAGAAACCGGCGGCGCCGCCCAGAATTGGGTCGCCATCGCTGAACATGACTTGCGCCGGTTTGCGCCAGCTCGCCAGCTTTTGGCGCGTCGCTTTCATCTCCGCTGCGCCGGGCATGTCCGGCGAGATTGGCACCAGCGACGGGAATACCGCAGCGCCGGCTTTGTAGCTGTCATCGGGGTAGGGCGCGTCATAAGCGGCGATGACATCCGCCGGCAAGTCGTAATGGGTGACGGTCTGCGCGATCAGACGGCCGACTTGCATGCGCCTGCCGATTTTCTGGCTGAAGGCGCGCCACTGGAGGAAAGCCTCGCTGACCTTCTCTTCGCCGGTCGGCAAGAAAGTGTTGAGCACCACCAGCCGCGCGAAGCGATCGCTGTGATCAGCCGCAAGCGCCAAGCCGAGCAGGCCGCCCCAGTCCTGGCAAATCAGCGTGATGCGCCGCAACTCCAGCGCCTCGATCAAGGCCAGCAGCTTGCTGTAGTGCATCTGGAAGCTGTAGTCGGCTTCAGCGGCGTATTTGTCCGATTTGCCGAAGCCCACCATATCCGGCGCCACCACGCGGTAACGCTCAGCCAAGGGCGGGATCAGCTTGCGATACAAGTAGGACCAGGTCGGCTCCCCGTGCAGGCAGAGCACGACTTCCGCGCCGGCGCCCTCATCGACATAGTGCAGGCGCGTATCGTCGATCTGCACGTAATGCGGCGCGAAGTCGTAAGCGGGCAGTCCGCGAAAGCGCTCGTCAGGCGTGCGCAAGACTCGCATCAGCATCGCCTTCTATTGTTTCGTCCAATGTGAATTCCCTTCAATGCAAATGCCTTTCTCTGCGCCCACTGTAGTACGCTTTGTCGTGAATCCCTCACCAAAAGAGACTTTCTTTGGGGCGACTCGGTGATTCACCCTCGACTAAAACTAGAGTGTCGTCGACGGGCGAGCCAATGGCTCGCCCCTACTGGTTTGCCAAGTCGTGACCTGCATCCAAAACCAAATTTGACTCGGTGTACTCTGTTTCCCTCGGTGACCTCGGTGGTAAAGGTGTGGATCCCCGACCTTGGCGTGACGGTTTAGCGCCTGCAAACGGCTCCATCTGTGCAGCGCGCCACGCATCGGTATAATAGTAGCCATGATTGCGATCCATCCCCCAAGGCGACCTGAGCGCCTGGACGAATTTTAACAAGATACGCGCCGCTGTCAAAGCATTCGTCCTCCGCCGCTGGCCAGTGCCGCGGCAACTCACCTGCCAAAACCGTTCGATCACGCAAGCAATTGAATTGAGCCCGAACCATGCTGGAAAAACTAGCCGAAGTCGAAAGCCGCTACCTTGAGCTTGAAGCCATGATGGCCCAGCCCGCCATCGCCGCCGACTTTGAGCGGGTGGCGGAGCTGGCCAAGGAACGCGCCGGCCTGACTGACATTGTCGACGCTTATCGGCGCTATCAGCGACAGGCGCTTGAGCTGGCGGACGCGCAGGAACTGCTGCGCACGGCTGATGACGCCGATATGCGCGAGCTGGCCGGCCAGGAAGTCGCCGAGCTGGAAGCGAGCAATGCCACGCTGCTGGAGTCTCTGCGCGTGATGCTGCTGCCCACCGACCCGCGCGACAGCAAGAATGTCATCATGGAGATACGCGCTGGCGCCGGCGGTGATGAAGCCGGTATCTTCGCTGGTGATTTGCTGCGCATGTATACGCGCTACGCCGACGCGAAAAAATGGAAGCCGGAAATGCTCGATATCAACGAGCAGGGCAATGGCGTCTTCAAGAATATCACCTTCGAGATCAAGGGCGAAGGCGCCTTCAGCCGCCTCAAATTTGAGAGCGGCGTACACCGCGTGCAGCGGGTGCCCACGACAGAATCGCAGGGCCGCATCCATACCAGCACCGCCACCGTGGCAGTCTTGGCTGAAATGGACGAGGTTGATGTCCAGCTCGACATGAGCGAAGTCGAGACGCAGGTCTTTCGCGCGCGCGGCGCCGGCGGTCAATCCGTCAACACCACCGATTCGGCCGTGCGCCTCATCCACAAACCGTCCGGCCTGGTGGTGGAAATGCAGGACGAGCGGAGCCAGCTGCAAAATAAACTCCGCGCCAAGCAAGTGCTGATCGCGCGCCTCTACGAAGCCGAGGTCGAGCGCCAGCGCAGCGAACGTGAAGCCGAGCGCCGCGGTCAAGTCGGCAGTGGCGACCGCAGCGAGAAAATCCGCACCTACAACTACCCGCAAGGCCGCGTGACGGACCACCGCATCGGCGTCAGTAGTTATAACTTGCCGGCGGTCATGGATGGCGAGTTGGATAGCTTCATCGATCAGCTGGCGACGCAGCAACAAGCCGAACAGCTGGTGGCCGGCGGCGACTGATGACGGCGAGCCCAGCGGTCGCGTTGCACGAGCGCATGACACTACGCGCGGCCTTGGGCCTGGCCCGCGCCCAACTGGCGAGCTCGGCGACCCCCGATCTTGATGCGCAGGCGCTTTTGCAGCATGTGCTTGAAGTGGATCGGGCAAGTCTCTTCACACACCCCGAGCGAGAAGTGATCCCGGCGCAATGGCAACGGCTGCAGGACGCGCTCCGACGCCGCGAAGCCGGTGAGCCCATCGCCTATATCAGCGGCAGCAAAGGTTTCTACGATGGCGAGATAGAGGTGTCGCCCGCAGTTTTGGTGCCGCGGCCGGAGACCGAGCTGCTGCTGGAAGCGGCGCTGCGCCTGATTGACGAGGGCGAGCTGGCGGCCGTAGCGGACATCGGCACGGGCAGCGGCGCGCTGGCCCTGACCTTTGCGCGGCATCGCCCCCGTTGCCAGGTTTACGCCTGCGATATCAGCGCTGCCGCCCTCCAAGTCGCCCGGCGCAATGCGGAGCGGCAGAAGGCGTCGCTGACGTTCTGCCAAGGCGACCTGGCTGAACCGCTGATCCAGCGCGGTATCAAGCTGGATCTGCTGCTGGCGAACCTGCCCTACATCCCCAGCGCGGAACTGGCACGCCTGCCCGTCAGCCACTACGAGCCGCGCCTGGCGCTGGACGGCGGTGCTGATGGCTTGGGCCTGATTCGCCGATTGCTGGCGCAGTTGCCCGGCGTCTGCCGCCCCGGCGCGTCGGTACTGCTTGAGATTGGCGCTGACCAAGGCGCCGCCGTAGCTGAGCTCGTCCTGGAAGCGCTTGGCGTCGACTGCGCTATCTCGCCCGATTATGCCGGGCTGGATCGTGTCGCCAGCTTTCAACTGGGCTGATTTCGCCATGCTGACGCGCAGCGATTTCCTGCTCAGCGACGACATCATCTTCTTCAACCACGGCTCGTTCGGCGCTTGCCCGCGGCCCGTATTCGCGCGTTATCAAGCCTGGCAGCGCGAACTGGAGCGGCAGCCCATTGATTTTCTGCTGCGCCGGCGACCGCAGTTGATGGCGGATGCTAGCGCCGTCATCGCCGATTATTTCAAGGTCTCGGCAGGCGATATCGTCTTCGTCACCAACGCCACCGCCGGCCTGAATATCGCCTTGCGCTCGCTGCCGCTGGAGCCGGGCGATGAATTGCTCACGACCGACCACGAGTACGGCGCCATCTATCGCCTGCTGGAATTCGTGGCCGCCAAGACCGGCGCTCGCATCATCCGGCATCGCGTGCGCTTGCCCTACGAATCCGACGAAGCCTTCGCCGCCGAGCTCTTCGCCGACGCCAGCGACAAGACCAAAGCCATCGTCATCAGCCATATCACCTCGCCGACTTCGCTGATCTTCCCGGTCGCGCTGATTTGCCGCCGCGCGCGCGAGCTGGGCATCATGACCATCATTGACGGCGCTCATGCACCAGGGCAGCTGAAGCTGGATCTGGGCGCGATCGGCGCTGACATCTACAGCGGCAACTTCCACAAGTGGCTCTGCGCGCCCAAGGGGGCCGGCTTCTTGCACGTGGCGCCGCGGCATCAGGGCATGATCGAGCCACTGGTGATTTCGCACGGTTGGCGCGAGGGCAGCAGCTTCGCCGAGCGCAACGACTGGGGCGGCACGCGCGATATTTCGGCTTGGCTGACAGTGCCCGCCGCCCTCGACTTTCTGCGCGACAACGACTGGGACAGCGTCCGCTCGCGCTGCCACGAGTTGGCGGCAGCGACGCAAGCGCGGCTTTGCGAGCGCTTCGGCTTGGCGCCTTTTTCGCAGAAACAGTTCGCGCAGATGGTGACCATTCCCCTGCCAGATTGCGATGTCGACGCGCTGCGCGAAACGCTCTACAGCGACCATCACATTGAGGTTCCGGTCGGGACATTCGCCGAGCGCGGAGGCATCCGCGTGTCGGTGCAAGCGTATAACTCGCGTGACGACATTGACCAGCTCATCGCGGCGCTCAGCGCCTATTTCGCCTAGCGATCAAAGCGTGCCACAGCGCTGATGTACCAAGTCTGGGGCGCCAGGTCGAGCGGCTGAACGCGGCTGAGCCGGAAGCCGGCGTCGATGAGGGCGCGGCAATCGCGGGCCAGGGACGCCGGGTCGCCGCTGACATAGACGAGGTGGCGCAGGTCCAGCGCAGCCAGGGCATCCACGACAGCTTGGCCGAGCCCGACGCTGGGCGGGTCAACCAGCGCGCAATCGTAGCGGGCCCCCGCATCCATCATGCTGACCAGAACGGCTTCCACCGCGCCCTCGATGATGTCCACATTGTCGAACTCGCTCAAGTTCGCTTCGGCATCGTTGGCCGCCGGCGGGTAGCTCTCCACCAATGTGACCAGGCGCGCGCTGTCCGCTGCAAATATGCTGAATAGGCCGACGCCGGCGTAGAGGTCGAGCAGACGCTCATCGCCGCTCAGCGACAGGGCGTCCAAAACTTCGCCGACCAGCGCCTCGACGCCGTCGATATTGGGCCGTATGGCCGCGCCGGCTGTTACTCGCAGGGTCTGGTCCGCGATGCTGTAATGGGTGTGGGCGTCGCCAATGAGGTTGATTGGCTCGCGATCAGGCAGGACCAGATTGACGCTGACAGGCAAGTCCGTATGCAATTCCGGCGCTGCTTCCGTCTCCACCCCAAATATCAGCATGATGCGGCCGTCGCTGCCGCGGCGCAGGGTTAGCGAACGCGCCGGCGTGTAATCCAGGTCGAGCGCGGCCAGCGCCTCCAGCAGCTCGGGATGCGTCACGTGGCACTCGCTGATCGCCTCGACGTCACGCTTTTCCCGCCGCAAGCCCCAGGCGCCGGCGGCATCGCGGGTCAGCCGCAGCGCCTGATTGTACGCCCATTGTTGGCGCGCCGGCGTCACCGGTCGCATCACATCGGCAATCAGCGCGTCGGGCAGTTTGCCCAGCCGCGAAAGCTGATCGGCCAGCAGGTCTTGCTTCAGCAGCAGTTGCGCCGGGTAGGCGATGTGCTGCCAATGGCAGGACCAGCAGCGCCCGGGCCCGAAGTGCCGGCAGCGCGGGCTGACGCGATCCGCCGACGCCGCCCTCAGCCGCAGGCCGCGCGCGAAGGTGGCCTTGCCCCGCTCGCCGGTGACCTGCGCCGTGATGGTCTCGCCGGGGATGGTGTAGGGCACGAAGACCGGCCGGCCGCGATGGAAGCCGAGCCCGCGGCCGCCGGCAGCCATATCACGGATGTCCAGCGTGATGTCGCGTCCGCCCTGTGCGTCGGCTTGTACGGGCGCGCGTCTCTTTGAAGGTCGCTTCCGCTTCGCCATTGCGCTTTGGGGCGTCCGTCACTATCGATTATCGGTACGCCGCAGCCCGCGCCCAAAGCAGAACGCCGCCCCGAGGCGGGACTCCGGTCACAAGGGCTTTGTCGCCGTTTGACATCGCCCTTAGCGGAAGGCGACGCCGGCTTTGTCCAGCTCGCGCTGGATCATGCGCTCGAAAATGCTGTAGGGCTGGGCGCCGCTGAGAATCTGGCCGTTGATGAAGAAGCCCGGTGTGCCGCGGACGCCCGCCAACTGGCCGTCCAGCCCGTCGATTTCTACTTCATCCAGGTAAAGTCCCTCGTCCAGGCAAGCGGTGAAGGCATCAATGTCCAGCTCGAATTTCGCTGCCGTTTCCATGTAGAAGTCGCGCCCGAGCGATTGTTGATTGGCGAAGAAGGCGCCGTGGAAATCCCAGAATTTGCCTTGGGCGAAGGCGCATTGGGCGGCTGCGGCCGCCGGCGTCGATTCGGGGGTCAGGCGGGCGAAATCGCGATAGACGTAGCGGATATGCTGGCCGTAGTTTTCCAGCAAGGGGCGGAAGGTCTGCTCAAAGTGCCGCTTGCAGTAGGTGCAGAAGAAGTCGCTGAACTCAACGATGACGACCGGCGCGTCCACCTCGCCCAGGAAGGGGTCGTCATCGACCAGCGCGAAGCGGTCGGGGCCATCGGCGTCCGGCGCGGCGAATTCGTGCTCTTCGAGTACGCTTTGGATGATGGCGCGCAGTTGCGCTTCGTCGACCAGCACGGCGGCGTCGTCTTCAGCCGGGCGTTGTAGCGCTGCGCCGGCTATCAGGCCCAGGGCGAAGCAAAGGGCCGCGATGACGATGGTGTTCAGGGCCGGGCGTGGAGTGGCCTGGTCAGCTGCTGCGGTCGTACTTTTGGCCTGCGGGTTTTCGTCTTGCACCATGTCCCCCTCGCGTTACGGGCGCCGTTTCAGTCTCATAGTGTACATGATATCGCGGCGCTCGGCTACGGACAGGCATACGGCCGCCGCGCAATCGCTCCAGCATCTCGACGCGCTTTTGACCCTCGTTTCACCCCCAATTCACCCTCAGGTTGCGCTCGAGCCCCGCCAGGTTCACCCTTAGTCTCAAGCAGAGTTGGCCTTGATTCGCCCGGGTTCAGCCCGAAATCACCCTCGACGCCCCCTTGCGTGCCGCTCGATGCCCCCTGATTCCCCGCTCGGCGTTACATCTTGGCATGGGAATGTCGATTTTATGTCCGACGCAAAACTTTTTTCGGACATAAACCTGCTTTTGTGTCCGGCTCCCGGAGGAGTGTGGTTGTTAAGGCGCGGGTTGAGCGTATGGTAGCAGGTTTTGCTGCGCGAGTGGTGTACAAATGTTCGCGGTTTTGGTTTCGGTGTTTATGTTGCGGGCGGAGCTACCCCTCACCCCCCGGCCCCCTCTCCCACAAGGGGAGAGGGGGAGCAAAGCACTGCGAGAGGCGGAGCAAAGCACTGCGAGAGGCGGAGCAAAGCACTGCGAGAGGCGAGAGCAAAGCACTGCGAGAGGCGGAGCAAAGCACTGCGAGAGGCGGAGCAAAGCACTGCGAGAGGCGGAGCAAAGCACTGCGAGAGGCGGAGCAAAGCACTGCGAGAGGCGGAGTATTTTACGTTGGTGGCGGCAATGCCGGGCGAGTGCATGCAAAAGTCGACATTGGCGGAGACGGGAGGGGCGGGATGGCGCGGCGGTGGCCCGCCCCTACATGGCGCTTTGTGGCGGGCTGTCGCTATAATTGTCTTGTGTCCGTCGCATCAGCGACGCAGCCTGAGGAGCGCCAATTGAGCAATTTGCTATCCGGCTTGATCGTCAAGGAGCAGAGCGGCTTCTACTGGGTGGAAGCCGAAGATCAGCACACGTATATGTGCGAGCTGCGCGGCCGGCTCAAGGAAGAGGCGAAGACCTCGGATATCGCCGCCATTGGCGACCGCGCCCGCATCAGCCTGCGCCGCGAAACCGGCACCGATGTCTTGATGGGCGTGATCGAAGCGCTGGCGCCGCGGACGTCCGTCTTGTCGCGCGCCGTACGCACCACTGGCAAACGCGGGGTGGGCCAGGCAGAGCGCGAACAAGTGCTCATCGCCAATGCCGATCGGGCGCTCTTCGTCTTCGCCCGGGCGCAGCCGCCGCCCGATTTGAAGATCTTGGACCGGTTGCTGGTCGCCGGCGAGAAATCGGGCATTCCCGATCTGCTCATCGTCTTGAACAAGACCGACCTGGAAGGCGCGGCGCAGGTTGACGAGATCTTCGCGGACTATGAAGCCATGGGCTATCCGGTGCTGCGGACGAGCGCCTTGCAGGGGGCTGGCCTGGGCGCGCTCAAGGCTGTCCTGGCCAGTGGCATCTCGGTTTTCACCGGTCCCTCGGGCGTGGGCAAGACCAGCTTGCTCAACGCGCTGCAGCCGGGCTTGGGGCGCACGGTGAAAGCGGTCGGCGGCCGCTCCGAAGAGGGCGTGCATACGACCCGCGACAGCGCGCTAGTGCGGCTGGAGGGCGGCGGCTTCCTGGCCGATACGCCCGGCATCCGCTCGATCACGGTTTGGGATATCGAGCCGGATGAGCTGGACGCCTATTTCGTTGACCTGGCGCCTTTCGTGCTGGATTGCAAGTTCAGCAATTGCACCCACATTGACGAACCGGATTGCGCTGTGCAGGCGGCGTTCAAGGACGGGCGCATCGCCCGACACCGCTACCGCCACTACCTTGAACTGCATGACGAATTACGCGATACCTACATCATCTACAATCGCTGAGGCTCAACCCTCGAAGAGATTTTCGCCGTGAGACAGCCGCCGCGCGATGGTGAAGGTCTGCAATTGGGCGCGGGTGGTGGGGGCGTGCGCCGCCAGGTAACGCGCCGCCGCGATCAGCACGTGGTCCGCCCGCTCGGCTGATTCGCGCCGAATGATCGTCTGCTGATTGAAGGCCGCTTCGATGCACTGGATAGTGTGAAAATTGCGGTCTTCGCGCAGCAGCAGATGCCCCATCTTCGCCATCAGCCGGTCGGGAGCGCCGCCGCTGACGAGATAGCGCGCGACCAGGGTTCCGGCTTGGTTGACCTGCTGCTGCAGATTGAGCAGCGATTCGAATTCGTCCAGCAGTCCGTCGGGCTGGGCGACCGGCGCCGGTTGCGGCAAGCGCACCGAGGGGATGTTGAGGAAGCGATCCAGATAGATGCTCATGGCTGCGTCGAAGATGCCGCGCATCAAGCCGACAGATTTCACGCGCCGCAGCCCCTGATGCACGGCGTTGGCGAAGGTGAAGGTATGCAGCGCGGTATCCCAGTCGTTGAATTCGTTGCTGGTGTGGAAGTGGGCGATGCGACGGGCCGCGGCGTAAGTCACGATACCGGCCAAGTCGACCGGTCGGATGCCATCGCGCAGGCAAGTGAGCAGCAGGTCGATGATGGCTTGCGGGTCATCGCCCAGCAGCGTCGACATTAGCGCCTCGACTTCGCAATCGGGCTGTTTATCGGCGCCGGCCCCTAGGGCGGCCTCGAGTTGCCCGAAGGCGTCTTCAAGCAGCGGGATAAGGTCGATGGGCTTGCGCCAGGCGTTGGATTCTTCCATGCGGCGCGCTTCGGTCAGGTTAGGCACGACGCTGGTGAAGGCGAGCTCGGCCTGTTCCCAGCCCGCGAGATCGACCGATTCCAGCGCCTTGTTGATGAAATCGAGCGTATGGCCGGAATCGAGGTAGCGGTGGTCAGTGGCGGCGGTGAAGAGGATATCGGCGATTTGCTTGTCATCGGCGCCGGCGCGCAGAATCGACACGATGGCGCGCTCGCCTGCTTGCGCGTCGCGGACTTCGACGAATTGACGGAACCAGGCTTTCAGCGTGGGGATATCGGTCTCGTCATTGGGCAGCGGCCGCGGGTTGAAGCGGGGCGACATGCCGGCGGTGTCGCTGGCCACATCGGCCAAGCCATGGAAGAGCGCCAGCGGCTTGTCAGCGGCGTCCAAATGCGGGATCAGGTTCATCGCGCAGCCCTGCGTGGTCAAGCCGCGGCCCCAATCCATACCGCGATATTGGGTGCCGAAGGCCAAGCCGATGCTGAAGGGCTCGGCCGGCGCCGCGCCTTGCCGCAGCAGATTGATGACCGCTTTGGCCACCACCAGGCTGAGATTGTGCTGCAAGCCGTCGCGCAGCCGGTCGCGCTGATGATCGAGGGAATTGTCGCGCGTCCGCAGATCGACATAGATCTCGCCATCGCGGATCTCGACCGGGAAGCTGTCGATATCATCGGCCCAGAGGTCAAAGGCGCCACCGCTGGCAAGGTCAAAGCGGGCGTGATGCCAGTGGCAGCTCAAGATGCCGTCTTCGACTGAGCCCCTGTCCAGCGGAAAGCCCATGTGCGGGCAGCGATTGTCGAGGGCGTAGACGCGGTCGCCATAGTGAAACAGCACCAGCGTCTTGCCGTTGGGTTGCACGGTGATGCAGCCCTTGCCCTGCAAGTCTTCAAAGCGGGCGACTGAAACATAAGTATCGCGTTCCAAAACCATGATTTGCTCCTGTGCCATTACCCAGTTTTGCCTGTCAAAGCCGTGGGCGAAATACGCCGGCTGGTCTAATGATTCTGATGTCTTGCGCGGCGGCGCTCTTACATTATAACGCGCAGTTGGCAGGGCGGCGGCGCTTGCTCAGCTGGGTCGCTTACGCTAGACTTTCGGGCACAAACTACAGGAGCAATCGTGCCCGAGCAAGCGCTCTATCTCAAGTGGCGGCCGCAAACGTTTGACGATGTTATCGGCCAGGAACACGTCACCCGCACCCTGCGCAACGCCTTGGTACGCGGGCGGATACGGCATGCTTATCTCTTCAGCGGGCCCCGTGGCACCGGCAAAACCACCAGCGCGCGCCTGTTGGCCAAGGCGCTCAATTGCACGCGCGAAGACGCCGCCAAACGCCCCTGCAACACTTGTGGAAACTGCGTCGCCATCAATGAAGGGCGCTTCCTGGATCTCATCGAAATTGACGCCGCCTCTCACACCGGCGTCGATGATGTGCGCGAGCTGCGCGACAAGATCGCCTTTGCGCCGGGCGAGGGCGCGTACAAAGTCTATATCATTGATGAGGTGCATCGCTTCAGCGGCAACGCCTTCGACGCCCTGCTCAAGACTTTGGAAGAGCCGCCGGACCACGCCATCTTCGTCTTGGCCACCACCGAGATCGACCGCGTGCCGGCCACGATCAAGAGCCGCTGCCTGCAATTTGAATTCCGCCGCGTCCCATTGGGCGAATTGGTCGCCCGGCTGAGCCACATCGCGGAGAGCGAGTCGCTCAGCATCGAGCCAGCAGCGCTGGATCTAATCGCGCGCAGCGCCACGGGTAGTGTCCGCGACAGCATCAGCCTGCTCGATCAGATTGTGGCCGACCCGCAAGAGACGGTCACACTGGCGTTGACGCAGACGATGTTGGGCACGGCCAACTCGCTGCACTTGCAGGATCTGGTGACCGCGTTGGTCGAGGAAGATGTCGCGCGCGGCATCCACCTCATCAATCAGGCGATTGACAGCGGCAGCGATCCGCGCCAATTCGGCCAGCAGATCGTCAATTCGCTGCGTCACATTCTGCTGGCGCAGACGGCCAGCGCCGACCTGGTCGAGGCGACGCCGGAAGATCGCGAGCGGATAGAAGATTACGCGCGCCGCATCAGCCGCGGGCGTTTGCTCAAGGCGGTGCGCGCCTTTAACGCCGCCGTCAATGCCTACACCGGCGGATGGCAGCCTCAGCTAGGGCTTGAGCTGGCGCTGATAGAAGTCTTGCAAGCGGAGCCGATGCCAGCGCCTGCCGCGCCCGCGCCGCCATCAGCAGAGCGCGCCAGCCGCCCCAAACCGCGGAGTGGCAGGGACAGCGCCCCGACGGACGCCTCCGCCGCTGACGCCGATTTCCAGCGGGCCGAAGCCAGCGCGCCCGGCGAGCCGCCGGTCTATGCCGTCACCAAGCTGCATCAGGGCTGGATGGAGATTCTCACCCAGGTGCATCGCTACAATCGCAATATCCCGCCGCTGCTGGAACATGCGCATGTACGCGCAATTGAAGGCAATCGGCTGATTCTCGGTGTCACCAGCGAGTTCTTCCATGAGAAGATCGCCGCGCCGGATCGAGCGAAGGTGATCGAGCAGGCGATTCACGACTTGCATGGCGTCAAGCTGCTGGTTGACGTCCGCGTGGTGGACGCGGTTATCACGCCGAGCGATGGCGCGCCCGCCGAGCCAGCGGAAGTCGAAGATCCGTTGGTGGCGGCGGGCCGGGCGCTGGGCGGCGTGGTTGATGAATAGCAGTCGCGGCGATTCGGCCTGGCGGCTGGCGTACGCTGTCGTTGATATATTGAACCCGCTGCTCATCATTTCGCTGGCGCTGTTCGTGAGCGTCGGCTACGTGCTTACGCTGCTGATACCGGTGAACATTGACGTGTGGGCCGCCTTGCTCGTGCTGAGCCTGCTTCTGCCTTGTATCGTGCTGTCCTGGCGCCAGCGGATGCGTTGGAAGAGTACGCGGCAGGCGCCCAAGCCGAGCTCGTTTCGCGTGCTGTTGACGATCCTCCCGCTGCTGCTTCTCTTGCCAGCTATCGCGGTATATCTGACTCGGCCATCGCTCATAGCGATACCCCATATCAACATATACCTCGTATATGGCCAGCAGATCTTCCATGGCGCGTCGCCGCCGGAGAATATCTTCATGCCCGGTTTCGCCGCTACTCATTATTGGCTGTTTCACGCCTATATTGCAGCCTTGGTCAAGGTAACAGCGGTTGACATATATTCCGCGGCGGTTCTCATCAATGCCTTTTACATATTTGGCAGCTTGTACTGGATTGGGCGGGCTCTTGTCGCCTTGAAATTGGCCGAAGCCGGCTCGCTTTGGCTTGGCTTCGCAATAATGTTTGTGTTCGGCGCGTTGAATCTCAGCGGTGTTTTGGCGCTATTGGCGAATGAAGTCGCGGGTCGAGAAAGTTCACACTTGATTCTGTTGATGAGGCTGGACGGAGCGGACACCCGTCTGGTCAGTGTATTTCCCAAGATGTTCCACTTTAGTGGCATGACGCCCGCCATGATGGCATTCACAGCAACGCTATTTGTCTGCATCCGCATGTTGAAGGGTAAGGTGGATTTTTTTGGGCTGGTCCTGGTCTCCGCCAGCGGCATCGTTGTTCTGGGCGCCATGCCCATTGTCGTGCCCTTTTTCACTTTCGCGCTAGTCGGTGGTCTCACGATTGCGGTCTTGGTGAGGAACTCCCTCCTGACTTCTCGCATAGAGCGCGCCGGCGCCTTCGCGCGCAAGTTGTCGAACGAGATTAGCCCATATGCCCTGGCACTATGGCTTGGCATATCCATGACGTTGGCGCTTCCGCTGGTCAAATATGCCCTAGACCTAAGCGAGAACACGCGGAGCCTGCAGACGGTCAGCCTTTTCAACGAAACCAATTTGAGGATGATCTTGAACGCGCATCTGTTGCTGCTGCCCTTTTTCCTGGCGCACGCTGTGAATGCGTTTCGGCGGCGACGCGTCGAGCATCTCTTTGTGTTGTTCTCGGGTTTGATCGGCCTGACAATCGCCTTGGTCATTTCGCTGCCCGACCAGAACCAGTACAAGTTTCATTTTTTTCTGTCGATGATCTTGGCGCTCTCGGCACTGATAGCGCTGCGCGAGCTCGCCATACGGGGCCCCAGAAATTGGAAGCATTTGGGACGGTCCATGCTGATTGCGCTCGTCGGCTTAACAGTCTGCAATGCCATACTGGTAAATGCTTACTACATTGATACGCGGTTGGGCATGTACAGCAAGGAAAACTACCGCTTCAAGGGCGACGGCATCCACATCAACAAAGTGATCGACAAAGGTCGCCGGCTCGCCGCTTATGACTGGATACGTGAAAATACAACGATTGAAGCGCTGGTGTTGACGCCTCACACGTATACGTCTGACGTCAGCTTGTTTCACGAGCGGCTGCATTATGTCAGGGATGACAAATGGGCCGACCAATATGTGAGCAGCCTCCCCTTGCATGAAGCGCGAGTTCGGGAATTGCATATCTTTTATGATTCGACGACCACAATGGACGACTATGCCGCATTGCTCAAATCGATGGCGAGTCAATTGCCGCGGCGCCCATTTTACGCCGTCGTCAACGACTCGGAAGTGAGCCGAGAGATCATGAATGAGCGCGGCGCCGAAATTGTATATGAGAGCCGAGAATCGGGATCACATGTATACCTGCTTAACCCGCGATGAATGCGGTAAGTCAAACATTGTTGACAAGCGCAACATCAAATATAGTTGGTCGCAAGGCGCAGGAATTCAGTCACAGGAGAAACGACATGTCCAAACGACGCGGCGGCAGGCGGGGCTCAAGCGGGCTGCCGGGCGGCGCCAACCCAATGGCCATGCTGCAGAAAATGCAGCAGGATATGGCGGAAGCGCAGGCGAGCCTCGAGCACGAAACCACTGAGGTCAGCGTTGGCGGCGGCGCCATCAAGGTGGTGATCACCGGTCATCAGCGCGTGCAATCGGTCGAAGTCAATCCCGATGTCATCGATATTGACGATGAAGAATGGCTGAACGACCTGCAAGATTTGCTGGTGGCCGCCGTCAACCAAGCCATCGAGCAGAGCCAGGCCATGGCCGCCGAGCGTATGGAGAATATCACTGGCGGCTTGGGGGATATCCCGGGCCTGGGCGGTCTGCTGGGTTAGGCGGACGTACCTTATGCTGCGCAAATCTGTTTCGCGACGGCATAGCGTAAGAGGCGGGCGTCGATGAGCCTGGCGATACCGGAGCCGGTCACCAAATTGGTCGAGGCGTTTTCGCGCTTGCCGGGCGTCGGCCCCAAGACCGCTTCTCGCTTGACCTATTATCTGTTGCGGGCGCCGGATGAGCAGTCGCTCAGCCTGGCGGCGGCCTTGGCCAATCTGAAAGCGCAGACGCGCTTTTGCAGCCGCTGCTACAACATCACGGTCGATGATCCCTGCGGCATCTGCAGCGCGGCCGGGCGTGACGCGTCTATAATCGCCGTGGTCGAGGAGCCGCTTGATGTCATGGCGATCGAACGAACCGGAATTTACCAGGGCCGCTATCACGTCTTGCACGGCGCAATCTCGCCGGTGGATGGCATCGGCCCGGACGACCTCAAAATTCGTCAATTGGCGCAGCGCGTGCAAGCGGAAGGGACGCGCGAGGTTATCATCGCGACCAACCCCGGCATGGAAGGCGACGCCACCGCCATGTATTTGCAGCGCGAATTGGCCGATTCCGGCGCGGCTTTGACGCGGCTGGCGCGCGGCCTGCCCACTGGCGGCGATTTGGAATACGTCGATTCGGTGACGCTGATGCGGGCGCTCGAAGGACGCAGTCAAGTGAGTTGAGGGCTGCGACGCCTGATTATCGGGAGAGATGAAGCGCATGAGCAAGTCCAAGCCCTTGAGCCGCGAGGAAGCCGTCAAGCGAATCGACAATTTCATCGCGGTACATGACGATTGGCGCGGCGAGACCATGCGGCAGATCCGCCAGATTATCCGTGAAGTCGCGCCCGATGTCGTTGAAGACTGGAAGTACATGGGTTCGCCCTTTTGGTCGCACGCAGGGATCCTGGGCCATGGAAATATTTTCAAAGCCAAGGTGAAGCTGACCCTGCACCACGGCGCCAGCTTGTCCGACCCGTGCGGGTTGTTCAACGCCAGCTTGAACGCCAGTCAGTCGCGGGCGATTGATATCTTTGAAGGCGAGGAGATCAATGCGGCGGCGCTGAAGACCTTGCTGCGCGAGGCGATGCGCTATAACGAAACGCATTCGGTCAAGAAGAGCAAGGGTTCGCGCGAGATTTAGCCGCGAACAACGCAGCGGCCGTATGCGAGTGGAGGGCGTCTGGGATAGCGCGAATCCTGTTTGGGCGTGATTTACGCAGGTCGTCGGATTCGGCGAAGTCATAGAATATCACCTTGACATGCTGCGTAGCGCTTGCTAGAGTACGAGGAATGAAGGCGAGGGGGAGCCTCTCGTTTTTTTGTCCCCGCGAGTGGGTCAAAGTGCGGATTAACAGCAGAATAGCAGGTTAAGACAGAGCGAATCAAACCCTGTGAATACGGAGAGTTTGATCCTGGCTCAGGATGAACGTTGGCGGCGTGCCTAATACATGCAAGTCGAACGGGAAGGCGTCTTTCGGGATGCTGGAGAGTGGCGAACGGGTGAGTAACACGTAACTGATCTGGCCTTTAGACTGGGATAACCTGTGGAAACGCAGGCTAATACCGGATAAGCTCGGTTGAGATAGGGTAGGCCGAGGAAAAGCTGAGGCGCTAAAGGATGAGGTTGCGGGCCATCAGCTAGTTGGTGAGGTAAAGGCTCACCAAGGCGATGACGGCTAGGGGATCTGAGAGGGTGGCCCCCCACACTGGGACTGAGACACGGCCCAGACTCCTACGGGAGGCAGCAGTAAGGGATATTGCACAATGGACGGAAGTCTGATGCAGCGACGCCGCGTGGGCGAAGAAGGTTTTCGGATCGTAAAGTCCTTTTCTATGTGACGAGGAAGGACGGTAGCATAGGAATAAGTGTCGGCTAACTACGTGCCAGCAGCCGCGGTAAAACGTAGGACGCGAACGTTATCCGGAGTTACTGGGCGTAAAGCGCGCGCAGGCGGTGGGACAAGTTACCTATGAAAGTTGCCGGCTAAACTGGCGAAGGTTAGGTAAAACTGTCTGACTAGAGGGAAATAGAGGGAAGCGGAATTCCGGGTGTAGTGGTGAAATGCGTAGATATCCGGAGGAATACCGGAGGCGAAGGCGGCTTCCTGGATTTCAACTGACGCTGAGGCGCGAAAGCGTGGGTAGCGAACGGGATTAGAAACCCCGGTAGTCCACGCCGTAAACGATGTACATTAGGCGTTCGGTCACGTTAAGTGGTTGAGTGTTGCAGCAAACGCGATAAATGTACCGCCTGGGGAGTACGGTCGCAAGGCTAAAACTCAAAGGAATTGACGGGGGCCCGCACAAGCAGCGGAGCGTGTGGTTTAATTCGAGGCAACGCGAAGAACCTTACCTGGGAGTGACATGCTGGTAGTACGGAAGCGAAAGCGGAAGGACCCTTCGGGGAGCCAGTACAGGTGCTGCATGGTTGTCGTCAGCTCGTGCCGTGAGGTGTTCGGTTAAGTCCGCAAACGAGCGCAACCCTCGGTGCTAGTTACAAGTGTCTAGCATGACTGCCCTTGACAAAAGGGAGGAAGGTGGGGATGACGTCAAATCAGCATGGCCTTAATATCCAGGGCGACACACACGCTACAATGGGCGGTACAATGGGTAGCGAAGTAGCGATACGGAGCGAATCCTGAAAAGCCGTTCACAGTTCGGATTGCAGGCTGCAACTCGCCTGCATGAAGTCGGAGTTGCTAGTAACCGCAAATCAGCACGTTGCGGTGAATACGTTCCCGGGCCTTGTACACACCGCCCGTCACGTCATGGGAGTTGGTCGAGCCTGAAGTCGGGAAGCCAACCGAGAGGGGGCTACTGCCTAGGGCAGGGTCGATGACTGGGACGAAGTCGTAACAAGGTAGCTGTAGCGGAAGCTGCGGCTGGATCACCTCCTTTCTAAGGGAGCGGGGGAGACCCCGCGAGTTACAAGGGGCGTTTCGCTGAAACGTCCGATGGTGTGAAATGAATGGGTGAGAGAAAGCGAAAGACTTAGCCTGCTACTGTGCTGTTAATCCCAAGTGGGAGAAGGCGGCGCGGGCGAATTTGGGGCTGTAGCTCAGTTGGTTAGAGCGCACGCCTGATAAGCGTGAGGTCGCAAGTTCAAGTCTTGCCAGCCCCACAGGCGTTTGACCTCAAATGCGCTGGCTTGCTTCACGGGGCGCAGTTTTCCAAACGATGCATCAAATAAAGTGTGCGCTCTGATCGGCTTATCCGCGCGCGCATAGCGACCTTGAAGTATCGGCCAAAGCTTCGTTCAAAGCCGGCCTGCGTGTAACCCTCAAATATATCTTCGCGAGACGAAAGCAACTTCCGCACCTGCTTGTCACTCTTCGGAACAAACTCAACAATTAGCCGCGGCGCCAGGCGCGCCAGAAACTCGGCAATCCTGTACAAAGGCACGTTGTTGCCGATTGCGATATGGTGTATCAGCGCCAAGGCAAGCACGCAATCGGCCTTGCTGCGCTCGACCAACGACTCCCTCTCTTGGTTCGCCCAGCCAATTGCAGCTGACGGATTAGCCAGATCAATCAGCAGAGGCAGCAAATGCTTGTCTCGGTCGCGCTTCGCCCGTAAGTAATTCGCTTCGACCACGCCTGGGTCGCTATCGATTGACAGCGTAAAGCGCCCGCTCTGGCTGGATATGCGGCTGAATTCACCCGTGTTGGCGCCCAGGTCCCATACAGTCTTTGGCTTGATCGCTTCGATAAACTCACTGACCAACGCAACCTTGCCACGAAAACTAGCGGCTTCGTAGCTGTCGCCATCGTAGTAGCCGGCCCAG
The DNA here is from genome assembly GCA_965208195.1 of Phototrophicaceae bacterium. Lineage (GTDB taxonomy): Bacteria > Chloroflexota > Anaerolineae > Aggregatilineales > Phototrophicaceae > UBA6055. The sequence goes on from CBDBOC010000004.1 coordinate 84,988, forward strand.
GCTGTTTGATCGTGCCGCCAGCGCAAGCGCCTTACCGTCGAACGCAAATTATCCACGATGTTTTGTAGCGCGGGTTTTTCCAGCCGCCTGCTGCCCGCTTGGCCGGGCTCTGTCCCGGGTTTCTCGTAGCGTCTCTGCGCGCGGGCGTGCAGATGCACGTGCATCAAGATGCCGAGGTTTAGACGGGCGCGGACGGGCAGGAGCCTTGCCGCCAAATCAAGCGGGATGCCATCGATGTAATTGTTCAGCAATTGGCTGAGCCGAACGTCCTGGTAGCTCATCAGCGCAAGGGGCGCCAGAAAATGCTGGCAGAACTGCCTGTAGGCAGCCCAGGGCCGGCCCTCTTGGTAAACCTCGAAAGAGAGCGTATCGATCAGCCGGGGCGCTCCTTCCAGGAACTGAATGTTGTAGGCGCTGGCGTCCTTCAGCGCCATGCCATGCGCCAATGCGCGGCGCTGAATATCGAGCGTAACCAGCGCCGCATCCTTGAGCTGGCTGAAGCTCCATTCGTATGGATAAGAGATAAAGGGCACGTTTTTCGGCTGAAGCACCTTGTAAGCGCGCTCGCCATTTGCCGGCGCCAAGTCTACTTCTGTGTGAGAAACGAGCAGCCGCCGCGCTGTCAAATCCGCGTACAAGCCGCTGGCCATCAAGTGGTCATAGTGCCGGCGATAGCTTAAATTGACTTGACGATAGATGACGCCTTCCCGCGAAAAGACAAAACCACTGGGGTCGCGGAATGAACTTGCGCTTATTCTGGGGCCATCCATCCGGGATTTCAGTCGTCGTGCCGGGGCATGTCGAGGTCTTCGCTGTCGTCTTCAACTTCCCGCTTTATCCCGAACAGCGAGAGAAGCCGGTTCTTCCACAAGCGAAACGTGGCCAAGAGCCCGACGATGGCCGCCACAAGCAACTGAACGATTAGACTGCCCGAACCGGGATCCAGGTAGGCGGTCAGGGCCCGCACGCCGGCGACGAATGTGACTGCGATGAAGGTCTTCTGGAGTTTTTTCATAGCGCTGTCCTCAGTTTTTGTTGAAGCCGGAGCTGCGCGCAATCCGGTTGCTGCCTTCAATATAGCCGATTCTCTAGCGTGATGTAGTGTCAAAAAAGTTTGACCTTGGCGTTGCCACTGCAGCGTCATCGCTTTCGCAAGAGCTGTTGTGGGCTATCTGATCAAGAATTCGTCTGTCACGTCTTTCTGAATGAATCCGTTCTGGTGCAAAAGGCTCGAATCAAATAGACGGTCCTCAACCAATGCCAACTGCGTGCTGAAGACTTCGTTCAAGATCAGCGGGAAAGTATTGATAGCGGTGAAGGGTTTGGGTATGTCGATTGAGTAGGCCCGCGGCAGATATATCGCCGCGTACACGTCGAAGTGCGTGAGAGAAACATCGCAAGCGGGCGCCCATTCGAACTTGCAGCCGCGTTGCGCGCCATAATGCCCATAGGTACTGCCATGGTCGGCCATGAATATGATTATCGGCGGATGTTGCGAATGCGCAACGACGTAATCGAAAGTCTCCAAGAAGCGGGCGTTGAGATAGTGAAGCTCGGCGAAGAACTCAGGCGGGCTTGGGGTCTTGTTCAGTCCCAGGATTTGGCCATCGGCGCCGAATACCGTCGGCAGGTGAGGCTTTAGGAGATGGATATACGTAAACGTCGCCTCTGGCATCGCCACAACCTCTTTAACTTCGTCAAGCGACGCCAGGAAGAGCTCGGGCGAATCCCATTTATATGGCGTCGTATCGTCAACGCTTTGCCTTACTCTGTCGAGCAGTGATCGCGCCAGCCGCAGCACTGTCGTATCAATGTAAAACGAAGTGAACTGTCGCTTCTCCAAACCGTCCAAGCGTCTTGTCGTAATCGGGTAATCCGACAGCGCGCTTCGATCACTGCGCGGGTAACCAGCGATGCCTATGTGAAAATTCGATGTGCCGCGCGGGGAGAACTCTTTGTTGATATCCGCGATTGGACTCGGCAATTGTATTTCCGAATTGAAGTGGATGTAGGTGTAGCCCAGGCTGAGAAGGTATCGCGCAATTTCGCTGGTCGCTATTTCCAGCTCCAGGTAATCTTCGTCTCGGAGAAACGACGTATTGGCCGGGTAATAGCGCGTGTTTAGCCGAGATGCCAATGACAGATGGGTTATGCCGTAGTTCGATTGCGCGTGATCGACAACCACAAAGCCCCTCTGCCGCATCTCTTCCGTGAAGCTGGAATTGTCGTAGTCCATCACCTCTTTGAGCCAGTCGTCGCTGGGGTAACCATCCGGTACGATGAAATAGATATCGGGGCGTGATGGCGAATCTTGCACTTTTTCCGCCGCATCAGTCGGCCATTTCTCCTGCACAAACGATGTGATTTGGTTGGCGTATTCGGTTCGCTTTATCAGTTCGGGCACGATGTCTATGCCCTGATAGACGATCAGGCAAGCCAGGATCGGATTGAACGCATAGGTGGCGTAAACGAAGAATCTGCGTGACTGCTGCCGACACAGCCAAACCACCGCTACCGCGAGTAGTAGCAATTCGCCAACGGTCCATACGCCGAGCGACCTGGGCATAAACGCCTGCGAATACACGTGCCCGCTAAGCGAAAAGACCAGACTGCAAATCGCCAGGACAAACGCGGATTTGTGCCGGTCTCGCAGAAGCCGATTTGCCAGCGCGTACGCAGCCGATGTTGCCAGCAGCATTCCGCCGATAGCGGCTATGACGTCCTGCTCCAGCACCGAGCCGAGATTGGTGGCGTACAGGAAAAGTATCGGGTATATGCCGACTAGCCAAAGATAGAAGGGAAACTGCGCGCCGCGAGCCGGGATAGCGATCAGTGCTGTTTTGACTGCCATGTTGGCTTGAATTGACCTTACGGGACTTCACGCATCATACCGGCGGACGTCCTTTCATGCAATTGAAGACGGCGCGCAACCCCTCGCTGATGCTTTGGTCTCGGCCGCGTCGCAGCTGCGCGCTTTGAGCTGTTGCCAGCCGCATGGGTCGTGGCGGATTAATGGCTGCCTACGCTTGAGTCAACCTGGTTCAACCAGTTGGCGAAGTTTTCGGTAACATCCGCTGGGAACAGCGGCCCGCTTCTGGCTGTCGATACTTCATGGAGGCGGTTTTCTCTCACAAGTAATCCCATTTGACGGCCGCCGCGTAAATCTGCGCGCATTGCCCCGTCTGCGTTGAATTGGGCCTTGCATTCGGGCTATTGGTAGTCTACACTCGCGGACGCCGCGCAATCGAGGGTGGCCTGCTGATGCAGGCGCCGATCTACGTCTACAATGGTGCGGCGAGTGCGACTTACCAGCTGAATAACAACGCGAAGGTAATACCTAAAAGCGCGTGCCAATAGAGCCGGAGACTCCGTACGATAGGTACGGAAAGCGAATAAGGGTACACAGTGGATGCCTAGGCATCTTGTGCCGAGGAAGGACGTGTTATGCTGCGAAAAGCTTCGATGAGGTGCATAAGACCGTAGAAGTCGAAGGTATCCGAATGGGGAAACCCGGCGTGGGTAAAGCCACGTCATCTCTGCGGAGAGCGGAGAGGGTAAGCGTCCGAACTGAAACATCTAAGTAGGACGAGGAAAAGAGAAGATTCTGCGAGTAGTGGCGAGCGAAAGCGGAGGAGCCCAAACCAGTGGCTACGGTCACTGGGGTTGCAGGACTTGCCGGAAGCTGCTGGAAGATGAAGCCGAATGGTCTGGGAAGGCCAGCCGAAGAGGGAGAGAGCCCCGTAGGCGAAAGTAGAAGGCAGCGGCGATGATCCTGAGTAGCACGATACACGCTAACATTGTGTGAAGCAGGGGGGACCACCCTCCAAGGCTAAATACACAAGATGACCGATAGCGGAGCAGTACCGTGAGGGAAAGGTGAAAAGAACCCCGGCGAGGGGAGTGAAAGAGAATCTGAAACTGTGTACTTACAACCGGTCGGAGGTGTGGGAGACTGCACTGACGGCGTGCCTTTAGGAGAATGAGCCAGCGAGTTAATGTGCGTGGCGAGCTTAAGGCGGGAACAGCCGAAGGCGAAGGGAAACCGAGTCTGAATAGGGCGGAAGAAGTGGCGCATATTAGACACGAAACCAGGCGAGCTAACCATGGCCAGGGCGAAAGTACGGTAACACGTACGGGAGGCTCGGACCCACCGATGTTACAAAATCGGGGGAGGAGTTGTGGTTAGAGGTGAAATGCCAAACGAGCCTGGAGATAGCTTGTTCTCCCCGAAATAGCTTTAGGGCTAGCGTTGTGAGATGGATGTCGGAGGTAGAGCACTGTATGGGCTAGGGGGCGTCAAGCTTACTGAACCCAAACAAACTCCGAATGCCGGCAGACCGATCACGGCAGTTGGACTACTTGAGATGAGTTAAGTAGTCGAGAGGGAAAGAACCCGGACCCTCGTCTAAGGTCCCGGAGAGTATGCTAAGTGGAAAACGAGGTGAGTGTGTCGAGACAGCTAGGAGGTTGGCTTAGAAGCAGCCATCCTTTAAAGAGTGCGTAACAGCTCACTAGTCAAACGCATTTGCGCGGATAATGTAACGGGTCTAAAGCATACCGCCGAAGACAGGGATAGTGGAAGCGAAAGCGGAAGTTATGGTAGGGGAGCGTACCATCAGCGGAGAAGGTGAGTCGAGAGGCTGATTGGAGCGGATGGTAGTGCGAATGCTGGCATGAGTAGCGAGAAATAGGTGAGAACCCTATTCGCCGGACGTCTAAGGTTTCCGACGGAAGGCCAGTCCGCGTCGGGTTAGTCGGGCCTAAGCCGAGGCTGAGAAGCGAAGGCGATGGACAACGGGTTAATATTCCCGTACCGGTGTGTGGAGTGACAGTAGAAGCTTGTGGGAAGGCCAGCCTCTGAGTGGATTGAGGTGGCAAGCGGGGAGAGCCCGTGAAGCCGTGCCCTGGGGCAGGAAGTGGCCGTAGCCATGGGACGAGAAAAGCTGCTGTTATGAAGAAGCACGCCGCCCGTACCGCAAACCGACACAGGTAGACGAGTAGAGAATACGAAGGCGAACGGGAGAACCTCTGCTAAGGAACTAGGCAAAATGGATCCGTAACTTCGGGAGAAGGATCGCCTGGTGGAGACACCAGGTTGCAGTGAAAAGGCTCTGCCGACTGTTTACCAAAAACACAGGTCTCTGCGAAAGCGCAAGCTGAAGTATAGGGGCTGACGCCTGCCCAGTGCCGGAAGGTTAAGTGGAGGGGTGAGAGCTCTGAGATGAAGCCCCGGTGAACGGCGGCCGTAACTATAACGGTCCTAAGGTAGCGAAATTCCTTGTCGGGTAAGTTCCGACCCGCACGAAAGGCGTAACGAGTGGAGCACTGTCTCAGCAGGGGACCCGGCGAAATTGAAGTATGCGTAAAAATGCGTATTACCCGCAGCAGGACAAAAAGACCCCGTGGAGCTTTACTGTAGCTTGCCATTGCGTTAGGGCGTTACTTGTGCAGGATAGCTGGGAGGCTGAGAAGTTTGCGCGTCAGCGTGAGTGGAGCCAATGTTGAGATACCAGCCTGGTAGGGCTTTGGCCCTAACCTGAGTGTTAAGAGCGCTAGGGACAGTGGCAGGTGGGCAGTTTGACTGGGGCGGTCGCCTCCGAAAGAGTAACGGAGGCGCCCAAAGGTTGGCTCAGATGGAATGGAAACCCATCGTTGAGTGTAAAGGCAGAAGCCAGCTTGACTGCGAGACAGACAAGTCGAGCAGAGACGAAAGTCGGGCTTAGTGATCCTACGGTACAGAGTGGAATGGCCGTAGCTTACCGGATAAAAGCTACCCCGGGGATAACAGGCTAGTCTTGCCCAAGAGTTCGAATCGACGGCAAGGCTCGGCACCTCGATGTCGGCTCATCGCATCCTGGGGCAGAATCGTGTCCCAAGGGTTGGGCTGTTCGCCCATTAAAGCGGTACGTGAGCTGGGTTCAGACCGTCGTGAGACAGGTCGGTCTCTATCCGCTGTGGGCGTTGGGAATTTGAGAGGGGTTGCCCCTAGTACGAGAGGACCGGGGTGGACGAAGCGCTCGTGATTCAGTTGTCGCGCCGGCGGCATGGCTGAGTAGCGACCTTCGGGGAGGATAACCGCTGAAAGCATCTAAGTGGGAAGCCAGCCTCAAGAAGAGATTCCCCACTGGAGATACCAGGTAAGACCGCTGGGAGACTACCAGTTAGATAGGCGGGGGGTGTAAGCGCAGTAATGTGTGAAGCTGACCCGTACTAATGGTCGAGGGCTTTCCGTACATATGGTGCGGGGTGTCTGGAGATGATGGCGGCGCGGGAATTACCGGAGCGTTGAAGCAAAGCTGATAAGCGACCCTGGGGTAGAAGCAGGGGAGCGAAGTGTTGGTGGCTAGAGCCGCGGGGGTACACTCGGACTCATCCCGAACCCGGCAGTTAAGCCCGCGAGCGCAGATGGTACTGCATTGGAGACGATGTGGGAGAGTATGCCGTCGCCAACACTTCTCTCCCTTGCTCCGCCCTTTTTTGTGCTACACTGCCTGCCGGTACACGCTCAAATTCACATCCGGCAAAGCCACATGAAGATCGCGGGCCACAAGTCGTTTGGTCTACTGGCGGTGATAGCCGCTGTCTTCTTCGTATACGCCTTCGGCCTCACCCAACTAAACGCAGACCCGATATCGGGCCCCGAACACAATTCGCTGAAGCATCTATACGCCTCGCACGGCGCCCCGTCCTTCACCATTGCGGAAACCCTGGCTAGCATTTCCACTCGCAGCAACGATCACGGCCCGCTTTACTTCCTCATGCTTGGCATTTGGCGCGATTTGATCGGTCGGGATCTGTTTACTTATCGCTTGCTGTCGCTGTTCTTCGGGCTGCTCGCGATCAGCTTCACGGTTCGCTTGGCTCTGATTACCGGCATCGCCGAATGCGCGGTTGACGCTGCCCTGCTCGCCGCATTTATGTCCTATCTCATCAATTACACGCACGAAGTCAGGATGTATTCGCTGCTGCCGCTGATTGCCGCGGTCGTAATCTGGAGCTATTGGAAAGTTGCAACCGTTGACGGCAAGGTGCGCCCGCGCCATTGGCTTGCGCTGATCCTCGGCTCCGCAGCCATTCTTTACATCCACTATTTCGGCATCATTGTGCTGGCCGGCATTGGCGTATATCACCTCTTGCTCTTGCCGAAAGACCGGCGCTGGCTGGCCATTTGCCTGGCGATGGTCGTCGCCGCCATACTGTTTTCCCCTTGGCTGCCAACTGTGCTTGAGGCGCTGGCGATCCGCAATGTTCCTGACGGCGACAGACTCCCGGCGGTTGAGTCAATCATCGCCATCGCTTCGATATTCTCCAACGGCATGGCCCCGCTCGTGGCGCTAATCGGCGCCGTCGCCGCGCTGAAACTGCGGCGCCCCAACCCGGGGCAGCGCTATTTGCTGATCACGCTCGGCGCGATGCTGCTGCTGCTGCTAATGGTAAACGAAGTCTCGCCAATCCTTGTCGAAAGGCGCATACGCTACACCATCATCCTGGCGCTGCCCTTGGCCTGTGCGCTGGCAATAGTGCTGAACGCGTTGCCCAAGTGGTCTCTGCTACGCGTCCCCGTCTTTGCACTTTGGATCGCGTCCTTTTTTCTGTACAACGATTCTAAAGATCTGCTGGTCTACACCAATGTGCTGGCACAGAATTACCACACTGTGCCGCACTATCAGCGCCTGATTTACGATCCGGCCATCGCCAAGCACAATGGCGATTTCTTGATCAGTTTTCATCCGGACAGCCGGCCCGATTTCCGCACCTTAAATTATTATCGCGCGGCCGGTGGCTGGCGCGGCCCGCTGCACATTTGGCAGGCGGCTTCCGGCAAAGCAGCCATTCAGACGACGCTGACGGGCTATAGAGACTTTGAGAGAATCGCCGCTGAAGTCAACGGCGCTTGGGTGACCTTCAACCCGCAATTGACAAATCCACATGCGATGAGCATATACAGCGACTGGTTTCTGCAGCACTTCAAAGCCTGCAAACGGTATATCGAGGCGGAACATAGCATCGTCGATTACTACGTTCAGAATTCGATTCCTTGCGAACTCATCAACGCCGAGATTCCACTGACGATCAAATACGATAACGGCTCAATTCTGGGCAACGCTCATGCGCGAATGGAAGAAGAAGCGCTTGCGATATACCTGCGCTGGCTGAAGCCGGCGGAAGATCAGTATTCCTATTCGCTGCAGGTCATCGACGCGTTGGGCGACAAGGCCGCGCAACTCGATCGCGTCATGGGGGATGAGCCGATAGAAGTCGTCAGCCTGGATCTGTCGGGTCTACCCGCCGGGGAGTACGACGTGGATTTTGTGGTCTACGAATTTGAAAGCGGCGAGAGTGTTTCCGGCGTCTTAGCCAGCAGCGGCCGGCGATTTGACCGCACCGTCAAGGCGCATAGCTTCACCCTAGAAATGTAGCTGACCCGTCGACGAGTGTGATCGACTGCCTCTTGCCAAGGCACTACATATCGTGGCTGCAACTTCCGCGCAGGTCAACAATCTGATAGACAGAAACCCACTTATCTGAGTAGGCGGGCTCAATATCGCTCAAGCTCTCGCGCAGCGGCCAGTAATTTGCGCGCGGTCCGATCTGCTGATGCAAGACGACGTGCGTGAAGCCATCGTCTTCCAGCTGTTCGGCCGCCGATAGGTACTCGTCTTTCTCGTCCTCATCACACAGAATCGCCCGGTTGTCGTACCAGGCGCCGAGAATGGCATTCGCCCGGATATAGTCAAAGGCTGAATCAGGCGTGCGGCTGATGGCGCCTTCAACATGCGGGTAGCCGCTCAACAGTTGAAACAGATTGTAGACTTTTGCGGCACTGCGCCCCATAGGCAGGTTAATCAGCGCCAAGTCCTGATCCGGCTGATCAGCCAGCCAATGAATGAATGCCAGCTGTTCCTCTTCAATCAATCTGTCGCGCACGGGATGATAGTATTCAACGGCGACCAGCGTGATCAATAGGAGCAGGAACCAAGGACGCCGGGCGATGGCAACGCGTCTTTGCAAGGCGAGGATTCCGCCAGACGCCATAACGGCGAGCGGCAGCAGCGCGCCCATCATGAAGTGGTCCGCCTCGTTAAATGGCGCGAAGGCGAATGGCAAGAGCTGGTTGAGATAGTACTTGGGCAGCAAAACGTCCTCGTATACGACACCGTTGACGACCAGGACCGACCCCAGGCGCAGCAACAAAAAGACCGCCATCAGGCCCAGCCAAGGCAGGGTCTTCCGGCGCGTCCCCTTGTTAAACAGTCCTACGCAGATCAGCAGCAGCGGCACGATGCCTAGATAGCTGGTGAAGCTGGACGCCGCGCTGCCCGCCGGTTGCCATAGCTGGTCCAGCCACGGGCCCACGAAGGGGTTCGCGGGGTGCACAAAATGCGAAATGAGGTCGACGCCGCGTTCCAGCGATTGGTTCCAGGTGGCCGCGTCATGCAGCAGTTGGCTGTCCTTGGCGAGGTGGTAGATGCGCCACAAACTCGCCAGCGCGGTTGACGCGGCCAACAGGCTGACTTGACGCCAAAAGCGCGCGTCGCGCCAACGCGTGGCGGCGAATGCCAGGACGTAGAGGCCCAGCGTTATCACCAGGCAGACGTAGGCGTAAAGGCTGGTCAATGTCGTCAGCCCGGTCAGCAGACCGGCTACGATGATGAGACGGCGACGGCCCTCAGCCACGCCGCGATGAAAGCAGTACAACGCAGGCGGGAATAGCGCCACGAAGGAAATCTCGGGGTGATTTGGGTGGCCGAGGACGTGCGGGCTGAAGCTGAATACCGTGGCGCCGAAGAGCGCGAGCCACTTGTCCCTGAAGAGCCAGTGTGTATAGACGTAGGCTGTGATGGCGGTGAAAAAAACGATGATGATGTAAGTCAGGCTATAAGCATTAGAAAGCGGCAAGAACGCTTGCAACGCATTCACGACGATCACATGCGGTATGAAGAACGAGTTGAAGGTCAGCGAGACACCTTCAGGATAAAACATGAGGTCGGTGTAGAAGCGGTCGGCCTGCCCGGTGAGGAATTTGCCACCGTACCAAACATCCCACAGTTTTATGAAGACGTCAGAGCTGCCGCCGGTGGGCAGCCAGAATACATCCGTCCGCCAGACGTAGTTCAGCGTCGGCCAGGTCGTCACCAGTGTCAGCACAGTGACGACAAGAATAAAGTGCCAGTGCTCCGTCAGGCAGCGGCGCAAGTGTCGCATGTCAACTCCACGTACGCGAACAACATGAATGTTACTCTAGCACAATCGGCTTGTCCGGCAACACCGCCCGGCGCGCCGCCTTCGCGACTTGTTCGCTGGGCGCTGCTGCCTTATGCTTAAGTTCAGATTAATGGTCATGTGCAGGTAGGCCGTTTTCGCCGACCGCCTGGAGAATCGCTGATGCCAAGTGCACCGCTTTACCGCAAGGCCGCCGCCCTCATATTTGTGTTGGCAGTAGCAATGTCGTCCTTCGCGATCGGCGAAAAAGAAGACGATGATGCGCCCTTGATCCGCGAAGCCGAACGCGTGATGCCGGCGGACATCATCAATGACGAAGGCGGTCCGGTTATCATCAGCGGACAATTGCACTACACCAATGCCCACTTTACCAGCGGCGTCGCCGAGCCTCTGATCCTGCTGGAAGACCAGGCCGGTTTCATCGATCGCGATGAGCGATTTATCTTGCCGCTGGCATCGCAGGTGTTCGGGCAGATCACGTCTGATTTCTATACATCGCCTTTCACCTATAGCCTGGGGTTACCCTCACGGCCGGCCGGCAGCCTCCGCGATGTCGATAACGACGGCGATGACGACAGCGGCGTCATGGTCTTCGCCGTGGCGTACTGGACCAACCTCTTCGGGGATTCGCGGCTTGACAAGTGTGATCTCTACGGCGGCGGCTGGTCGACGGGGTACGCTTCCACCCGCGCGAGTATCGACCCGGCAACGCGCCACGAGATCATCGGCGGCAAGTTCATCGTTTACGCGCCTGAGGCTGGGCAAGGCTTCCCGGTCGGCTTCGGCGCCGATGGCAAGCTATTCACGGCCGACGACCCCATCACGCAGATCCCCGCCGGTTACTCGGTCGTCGACATGGATGAGACGCCCTTTGTCTTCGACCGGGCCGCCCGCCAAACGATCGACCTGCACGAGCCGGAGAGCGCCGCCATCAACGACTTCTCCGATCTCAGCTATAGCGAAGCCTTCACGGCCATGGTGGATCTCTTCCGCCGCGAATATGCCTACACCGAGCTCTACGAACTCGATTGGGATGCCTTGGAGGAAACCTACGCGCCGCGCTTTGCCGAGGCTGAAGCAGCGGAAGACAGCGACGCCTACGCCTTGGCTATGCGCGACTTCTTGTGGGAAATACCCGATGGGCACGTGGGCATGCCGCTCAGCCACCTCAGCGAGCTCTTCCGCGAAGAGACGGATGGCGGGCTGGGCCTGTCTCTGTCCGAGTTGGAGGACGGGCGCATCGTCGTCAGCTTTCTGCTTGATGGCAGCCCGGCGGCCAATGCCGGCATAGAGCTCGGCGCCGAGATCCAGGCTTGGGATGGCGGCACGCTGGAAGAGGCTATGCAGCGCGAATTCGTCTGGGCGCATCAGGCGCTCAGCACCGAGCACGCCTTGCGCTTGCAGCAACTGCGTTACATCACGCGCTTTCCCCTGGGCACGGATGTCGATGTCACTTTCATCAATCCCGATAGCGACGAGGAACAGACCGTCACCCTGGCGACCATCAGCGAGCGCGCCAGCTTCAATAATTCGTCATTCTTCTCCGGCGTCGATGGCTGGGAATTGCCGATCGAATTTGAGATCCTGCCCAGCGGCTACGGCTACGTCACGATTTATTCATTCAGTGATGACGAGCGTCTCACCATACAACTGTGGGAGCGCATGATCGACACCTTCAACGAACAGTCAGTGCCGGGCATCATCATTGACATGCGCCACAACGGTGGCGGCAGCGGCTACCTGGCCGATCAGCTCGGCGCCTACTTCTACGCCGAAGAGCACGTGCTGGGCTTTACGAGCGCCTACAACGCATCCATCGGCGGTTTCTACCTCGATCCACTGTCCGAGGACAGATTCTGCCAACCGGAGGACCTGGAAGAGCCGCGTTACGCCGGCGAGCTAGCTGTTATCATCGCCCCCGGCTGTTACAGCGCCTGCGAATTCTTCACCTACAATCTCACCATTGAGGAGCGTGCCGCCGTCGTCGGCTATTACCCGACGGGCGGGCTGGGCGGCGCGGTCGACGATTTCCTTATGCCGGAAGATATGACGATCCGTTTCACCGTCACCCGCGCCCTGGATGCCGACCACAATATCCACGTCGAAGCGCAGGGCGTCGCGCCGACCGTGCGCGTGCCCGTCACGCTGGAGACGTTGACCAGCGAAGGTGATCCTTTGCTGGAAGCCGCCGAAGCGCACTTGACGGACGTAATCCTGGGTGAGCTGATTGATGGGGGTGAATTGTCCCTGGGCGTCGGCAGCAGCGAAGTGCAAGCCAATGGCTCGGTCGGCCAGGAGCAGCGCGTTCGCTACCGCGTGACCTTGCCCGCCAACCGCACCGTAAGCGTTTACCTGCGCGGCGCAGATGACACTGTTGACACGGTGCTGGGCATTTACGATGGCGAAGGCGCGCGGCTGCTTGGCGAAAACGATGACGCCGACGACGAAACGCGCAGTTCAGCCTGGGAAGAACTGGCCATTGGCGCGCAGTCCGGCGTATTCGTCTTTGAAGTGCGGGTCAAGAACACCAACGATGTGCAAGCGTTCACGTTGCGCGTGGTCGGCGTCGATAACGAAGAGGCGGATGACGAGGCCGAAGCATCGGCTGATTCGGCGCCCGACGAAGCCGCCGACGAAGAAGAGGATGAGCCCGGCAACGATGAGGGCTCGGACGACGAATAACGCGGATTCGCGTCAGGCGTCGCGTCGCTTCAGGATTTGGCTCGAATCTCGCGCCGGGCTGCCGCTAGTCCCACTCGCGTTGGTCGATGATCTTGCGCCCGCCCGGTTCAATAGCGCCGGGGGCGACGAAGTTGACGGCGTCAATGCGCAGGCGCGCCGCTTGCTGCGCCAACGCGCTCAGCTTCTCGCCGATGCCGCTGGTCGAGGCGCCCTCGTGCAGCTCGACATTGACGGTGACCACGTCTCGATTGGCCGGGCGCGTGATGACGACTTGCAAGTCCTTGATTTCGGGAAATCGCATGACCGCGTATTGCAGCTGATTGGGATGCAAGAACATGCCGCGCACCTTGATGGCGTCGCCGCTGCGGCCAAAGAGCCCGAGCAACTGCTGCCCGTCGCATTGCGGGGCAGGCGCCAGCGCGCCTAAATCGCCCGTGCCAAAGCGAATCAGCGGATAGGCTTTGTTAAAGGTCGTGGCCACGATCTCGCCCGTTTCACCCGCCGACAAGGGCGCGCCTGTCTCCGGATCGCAGACTTGCAGGTAGACGCTCGGCATGATGCAAAAGCCCTGAATGCCTCGCCGCGTATAGCCGATGACGCCCAAATCCGCCGTGCCGTAAGCCGATGTCGTCGTCATGCCGTATTCGTCTTCGAAGCGCGCGCGCTGCTGCGGCGTATAGGGCTCGGCTGAAAACAGCGCTTTCTTGAGCGGCACGGCGCCGGCGCCCATGCCCATCTCGGCCGCTTTGTCCAGCAGCGTCATCAGGTAGCTGGGCTGGCCGACGAAACCGGTCGCGTTCAGCGCGGTCATCAGCATGATCTGCAGCTCGGTGTTGCCCGGCCCCGACGGTATCACCGTGGCGCCGCAAGCGCGGATGGCTTCGTCGAGCAAGATGCCGGCCGGCGTCAAGTGATACATGAAGGTATTCAGGATGCGATCGCCCTTGCCGATGCCCAGGTAATGGAAGGGCGCCAGCTGCGCGGCCGGGTCGTCAGGCGGCGGCTGTGGGTCATAGATGGGGCCCGGCGAGATATATATGCGCGGCAGATCGGCCGGGTCAATGGTGAGGAAGCCGCCAAAGGGCGGGTTCTCGCGATGAATATCGACCAGCGCGTCCTTGCTCAGCACCGGTATCCTGGCAAGGTCGGCCGCGCCGCTCACGTCCGCCGGATTGACGCCCGCGTCGTCGAGGATGCGGCGTATCGCCGGCGCGTGCTCATAGGCGTACCGCACCAACTCGCGTATGCGCCCGTTGAAATCAGTCAAGGGTACACTCTCCCAATTGGTCTTGGTGGTTCGACTCCGCGCGTGAAATCCGAGCTTGTCCGCCGCGCGCGCCTTCCCTGACGCTTCGCAGGCTGGGGAAGACTGGCGCCTAGCCCAGCCAGCGTTTGCGCCGCTTGTAGTGCTTCACCTCACGGTAGTTCTTGCGCCCGCCGGCTTGATTCAAGCCCAGATAGAACTCCTTGATATCTTCGTTCTCGCGCAACTGCGCCGCCGGCCCGTCCAGCACGATGCGACCGTTTTCCATCACATAGGCGTAATCGGCCAAGTCCAGCGCCGCGCGCGCATTCTGCTCCACCAGCAGCACCGACGTGCCCTCTTGCCGGTTGATCTCGCGGATGATGGCGAAGATCTCTTTTACCAGCAGCGGCGCCAGGCCCAGCGATGGTTCGTCCAGCATCAGGATTTGCGGGTGCGCCATCATGGCTCGCCCGATGACCAACATCTGGCCCTCACCGCCGGACAGATAGCCGCTGACGCGCTTGGCCAGCTTGGCCAGGGCGGGAAAATAATGATACACCCGTTCCAGGTCACCCCGCAGATGCCGGCCGCCTTGATAGACCATGCCGCCGACGCGCAGATTCTCTTCCACGGTCAGGTGACGAAAGAGTTGGCGACCTTCAATCACCTGAACCAGGCCCAGGCGCACCACGTCCTCGGCGCTTAAGGCGTCCAGCCGCGCATCGCCCCAATGAATTTGCCCTCGCGTCACCTCGCCCAGTTCGGACCGCAGCAAGCCGCTGATGGCCTTCAGCGTGGTGGATTTGCCGGCGCCATTGGGCCCCAGCAGCGATACCACCTGGCCGGGCGCCACTTCCAGCGAAACCCCGCGCAGCACCAGGATGACGCGGTTGTAGACGACCTCGACATTGCTCAGGGCCAGCGTCCGCGTGGTGGTCGCCTCATGGTGTTTCTGTGCGATAGCCATTGCTTTTGCCCGGGCGACCCGGCGGGCCGCCCCTGCATTTCATTTCCCGTTGCTTTCTGTAGGGCTCAGCCACTGGCTGACCCGTCTGTCGACGTCTGTTCCAGCGCTTGAAATCACCCGCGCAGCTGGGGTACTGGACTGAAGTCGGTCAGCGAAACGACGATCGGAAAGAACATCTTGCCACTGGGCCCGTCCACCAGCAGCGCGTCGGCCGGCCCGCTGGCGGGGCCTGTCATGGTGGCGTTGGCGTATCTGAGCACGGCAATGCGATTCTCGGTCCCGTCGCGCATACCTTCCTCAAATTGGAAACGAAGCAAGCCGCCGAGCACCTGGTAGTCCATGCCTTCGATAGTCGCGCGGATATCGGCGCCGGTAACAGCTTCAAGACTGCCCACTCTGTTCACCGTGCGGATATAAGTTTCGATCACGCTGTCAGCCAAACCCCAACTCAACAGATAGGCGATATTCTGCTCCGCCAAGGAGCGCTCGTTGATGCTGTGCTGCTGGCTGATGAATTGTATGGCCGGGCTGCTGGTCTCCGTCCACCAGAGGAAGGGCATTGAACCATACATGCCATCCACCGAGGGCAAGCCGTTGGATTTGAGCACGCGCTGGCCCAGAATGCCCACGCTGGTGTCCATCACCCAGTTGACGCCCGCCAGCTTGACGTCGTCTTCCAGACCCAGGTCCACCAGCGTTCCGGCGATCAAAGCCGGCCCAGACGCGATTGTATTGGTGTAGATGATGTTGGCGCCGCCGTCGGTTGCGTTTTGCACTTGCGTCAAGATATCTGTATCTGTCGGCAGGAAGAATTGCGGTTCTTCCAGGACTGGCACGCCGAGCCCGGCGCAGTGCTCTCTGGCAGCCGGCTCGGTTCCCGCTCGGCCAAAGGCGTTGGGCCAGGTGACGAAGCCGATGACCGGGTCGGGAAAGGTGTCAGGATTGGCCGCGACAAATTGGCAGAAGGCGCCGAACTGATTGATATACAGCGGATTGCTAGCGTAGAGCCAGCCAGGCGTCTGGCCATCTTCGCCGTAGAGGCTTTCAATCGAGCCGGCCGAGATTATGGAGACGACTTCGTCGGCCGCCAATTGCTCACGCAGCAACTCACCATCATCAGAACTGTAGAGCAGCAAGAGATCCAACTCGTCCGGGTAGGTGCTGGTAAAGCGGTCGTATGCGCTCTGCGCCGCTTCCCGGTTGCCGCCGGTATCTTCATAGATTTGCGCCAATTCCGCGCCGCATACGCCGCCACGTCCATTCCAGTAGTTCACCGCGTCGGTCAAGGCGGAAACAACCGGCTGGGTAATGAAGGCGTAGGGCCCGCTTAGATCGCCAAAATGGAAGATGTTGATGGTCTCGCCGCTCATATCGACTTCGCATTCGCTCAATGCCGAGGGGTAGTCCATCATGTCTTGCGACAGGCTCGGCACGACGCCGACCAGCAGCACGAACAGCGCAAGCAATAGACAGTGCTTATTCATCGCCAGTTCACTCCTTTATTGTGATTACACGCGGCGGGCGACGTCCGCTGCCCGCTCGCTCATCCTAGCTTAAGCTAAACGCACGCAATAGGCAACTAATAGGCGTAGGGCCGCAGTTTCCAGGCGACCTTTAGCACTTCCCAGCGATGGGCGATGCCGCGTGGTTCCAGCACCAGGAAGACGATCAGCGCGCCGCCGAAAAGTATGGGGTTGATGGCGCTGGTGATGTTGACGGCGTCGATAAAGGGGAATAGCTGCGGCAGCAAATCCGTGAGCCAGGGCCGCAGCGCCGGGATGGCCGCTTCCTGCAACAGGCGGATGAAGGTGACGCCGAAGAGCGCGCCCAAGGGAAAGCCGGCCCCGCCGATGATCAGCATCGCCAGCATCTCAATGGACAGGTCCAGCTGGAACATCTGCAGCGAGATGCTGTTGCGCTCATAGGCCAGCAGACAGCCGGCGATGCCCGCATAAACCGCGCTGAGAAAGAAGGCGCGCAACTTGGTGGCGAAGACGTTGATGCCCAGGAGTTCCGCGGCCAGGTCGTTATCACGGACCGATACGAAGGCGCGCCCGGTGCGCGTGCGGATGATATTGCGCGCCAGCAGCATCAGCAGCACGGCCAGGGGCACGTTGAGGTAGTACATGGCGGTATCGGTGGCGAAGCTCAGCGCCCGGCTGCGCCGCACCTGCGCCGTGTACGAAGCTGTATCCTCGGCGCCGCTTAGCGTCACGCGATATTCGCCCGCTTTGCCGGCGACATAGGACAAACCCGTGATGTCGCCCGCTTCGTCTCGGTAGACCGTCATGTTGATGTCGCCGTAGGACACCGTCTCGCCGCCCGGCCGCGCCACCTCGATCGTCGGGCGCGCGCCCTCGACCGCTGTGAGGTCGACAGAGATGACGTCCACAAAATAGGGATCGCCGGCTTCGAATACCAGCGTCGAATCGCCTTCCAGCTCGTCAAGGGCGTAGGCGCCGAAGGGGCCAATCATGGGCGCCGGCACATTCAGCGGCCGCGTGCCGCCGGTCACCTCCTCCAGCGGGTATTGCAGCACCCAGGGGATGATGAATTGCGCCGCCAGCGTCGCCATCGCCAGATAAAAGCCCTTGACCCGCAACGAGGGCAGACCGAAGGCCAGGCCCACCACGCCTGTCAACAGCGCGCTGGCCGGCAGCGCCGTCCAGAAACTGAAGCCCAGCTCCCGCGCCAATATGGCCGAGCCGTAGGCGCCAACACCCATGAAAGCGGCGTGCCCCAAGGATATCTGGCCGGTATAGCCGACCAGCAAGTTCAGGCCTTGCACGGCGATGACAAATATCGCAATCCGCGCGATCAAGCCGACGTATTGGTCGCTGATTAGCCCCAATTGCAACGGGCCCGACACCGCCAGCAGCGGCACAAGCATCAGCCCGACAAACGCCAGCCGCTTCCAGAGCTTGTCGCGCGCGGTGCGGTCGATGGCCATGTCCTCTTCGTATGTTGTGTCGAAGACGCCCGCCGGATTGATATGCGCCATGGTCCTGCTCCGTCCTTGCTCGGGCCGCTAAATCCGCTCGATGCGCTTTTCGCCGAACAAGCCGTCCGGGCGAATCACCAGCACCAGCATCAGCACCAGGTAGGGCGCCAGATTCGTCCCGACTTGTTCCGACGAATTGATCAGCGTGCCGAACTGCTCGACGATGCCGATGATGATGCCGCCGACGAGGGCGCCGCTGATCGACTCCAGCCCGCCCAGCAGCACCGCCGGGAAAACACGCAGCGCCACCAGGCTGATATTCAGCGACAAGCCGACAGCGCCGCCTTGCAAGACGCCGGCGATGCTGGCCAGAAAGGCCGCCACCGCCCAGGTGATGGCCAGAATCACGCGGACACGCAGGCCGACCGCTTGCGCCAACTGTTGGTCTTCTGAGGTGGCGCGCATCGCCAAGCCGACGCTGGTGTAGCGGAAGAACAAGATGAAGCCGGCGAAAGCGAGGAGGGCCAGGACGAAGGCGATGACCAGTTCGACGCGGATGATCGCAATGCCACCCAGCGTATCCCGCAGCCCTTCCAGCCTGATCGGCTTGAAGCGGCTATTGGTCGCTGGGTCGACGAATATCGGCAGATTCAACTCGACCGTGCCCCAGGCGACCTGCGTCACACCGTGCAGCACTTCCGCAATCGCCAGCGTCATCAATATGGCGGTGAAGAGCGGCTGGCCGATCAGCGGTCTGATGGTGAAGCGCTCCACCGCCAGGCCCGTCAAGACCGCGCCGGTCAGCGTGCCGGTCAAAGCGTGCAGCCAGCGCCAATCGCTGCCGCCGACGGTCATCAGCGCCGTGAGCAAGACAACCCCGCCCGCCATATAAGACAGCTGGCGTCCATCGCGAAGTCGTTCGATGCCAGCCGTCGTCATGACCATCAGCAGGGTGGCGCCCGCCAGCAACGCTGCGCCGGCGACTGAAATTTCGCTGACGCTGAAGAAGCTCCAGAAGATCATGCCGCCCACAACCATCATCCATCCATGGGCGAAGTTGAAGACGCCCGATGCCTTGTTGATGACCACGATGCCCAGCGCCACCAAGCCGTATACGCCGCCGACGAGTACGCCGGAGATCAGCGTCTGCACGATGCGCGCCGCTCTAATCCCCGCCAACTGATCCCCGATGAAGAGCAGCAGCGCCAGACCCGCAATGGCATACAGCGCCCAGCTCAATTGGCGTTTGTTGCGACTGATGAGTTCATTCACCAAGAGTGACCTTTCCCGTCCAACTATTCTGCGTACGGGCGCATACCCTCAACTTGCATGAGCGCGCAAAACCTCAATTTGCGTTCGGCCAAGAACCCTGAAATGGCGTACGGGCGAGCCGGTGGCTCACCCCTTCAGTTCTCTGCGTCGCTGCGCTGCATTCACACATCCGCCACCTGCAACTCAGTCTCGACGGTGCCTGTCCGTCCATCGCGATAGCGCACCTCCGCGCTGACGTGCACCAGCCGCTCGCCGCCGTAGAGCGCGTCCAGCAAGTTGCTATATTTCTCCTGCAATGCGCCGCGCCGCAGCTTGCGCGTCCGTGTCAATTCAGCTTCATCGGCGTCGAACTCCTTGTGCAAGATCACGAAGCGCTTGACTTGAGAGTAACTGGGCAGCGATTCATTCACCGCCCGCAATTCGCGCCGAATGATATCGATGACCTCGTCGCGTTGGGACAGGTCGACGAAAGTCGTGAAGGCGATGCCATGCTTCTCCGCCCAGCGCGATACATTTTGGAAATCAATCACGATAATCGCCGCGACGAAGTCCATTTCCTCCCCGCCGATGGTCATCATGTCTTGCACGTAAGGGCTGAACTTGGTGCGGCCCTCGATATATTGAGGGCTGAATTTCTCGCCGGTCGATAGCTCGATCAAGTCATTCACCCGCTCCAGGTATATGAGGTGCCCGCTATTTTCATCCATGTGCCCGGCATCGCCGGTGTAATACCAGCCATCGCTATCGAGCGCTTCGCCAGTTTTCTCCGGCTGCTTGTAGTAGCCTTTGAAGCGCGCCTGGGTGCGGATGAGAATCTCCTGGTTTTCGGCGATCTTTATTTCGACGCCCGGCACAATCACGCCGACCGTTTCAAAGCGCACATCGCCACGCAGGTGCAAGGTGCCGAAGGTTTCCGTCGAGCCATAAAACTGGCGCAACTCAATGCCGATGGCGCGGAAGAAGCGAATGATATCCGAGCTCAGCATGGCGCCGGCCGTCAGCACATTGCGCGCCCGCGTCAGCCCCAGCTTGTCCCGCAGCGGCTCAAATACGGCATATTCGCCCAGCCAGCGAGCGAGCCGCAGCTGAGGCGGCAGCGGCTTGTGCGCGTCTTCAAGGTCGATGGCTTGATAGGCGATGGGCATGAACAGTCGATACAGCAGCCGATTGCCCCAACTGCTGTCGTTGATGCGGAATTGCACCTGGCGCGCCAAGTTCTCCCAAACGCGGCTGGGGAAGAGCAGGCCCGCCGGCGCAATCTCCCGTATGTCGGTCGGGACCGTCTCCGGCCCCTCGGGGAAATTGACCTGAACGCCGTTGAGCAAGTGCGTGGAGAAGCCAAAGGCTTGCTCCGCCAGCCAGGCCATGGGGCTGAACGACAGCCAATTGTCGTCTTGCCTAGAATCAATGTAGCGGTCGTTCAAAGCGTGCCCGTGCACCAATTGGTAGTGCGTGACCTCGGCGAACTTGGGCAGGCTGGTTGTGCCCGATGTCATGCTCAAGATGATGGTATCCGTCGTCTGCGTCGATCGCGCCATCTCATCGAAGGCGGTCGGCCTTTCCCGCCGCAGCTCGCTGCCCAGCGCCTGCACATCAGAGATGCTCGCCAGCCACACGTCGTCATAACCCCACATGCCGCGCTCTTCCCAGTAGATCACCTTGAGAATCTGGGGGTTGGCCGCTTTCAGCTCCAGCATTTTGTCGACTTGTTCTTGATCGTGGGCGCAGACGATGGTCGCGTCGGTGGCGTTGATGACGTAGTGGATGTCTTGCGGGCCGGCATCGCTGAAGACGCAGCAGGTCTTGCAGTGCAGCGCGTGCGCGGCGATCTGCCCCCAGTACATTTCCGGGTCGTTCTCGCCGATGATGACCAGCGTGTCGTCCGGCTGCAGGCCCAGCTTGACGAGACCCATGCCGAAATTCACCACGTGGTCGTATACTTCGTTCCAACTGTACTCCTGCCAGATGCCGTAGCGCTTTTTGCGTTGCGCCACGGTATCGCCCAACGCCGCCACACGCCGCAGGAAACCCTTGGACAGTGTATCCTCGTCGGCCGGAACGGGTTTGATCGGATGCGTCAATTGGGACTGGTAGACCTGGCCCGCGGCCGCCTCGCGATAAGGGATGTCCTGTGCTTGCGCCAGCGCCATACTAGTGCTCCCCTTCGCCCAGGTAGGCCGCGACGACCGCCTCGTTCCGGCTGATCTCGTCCGGCGTGCCTTCGCCGATTTTCTCGCCGAAGTCAATCACGGCGATGCGATGAGAAATGTCCATCACCAGGCTAATATCGTGCTCGATCAGCATGATTGTCGTGCCGTGCAGCTCGTGAATATCGAGGATGTAGCGCGCCATATCTTCTTTTTCTTCGACATTCATGCCCGCCATCGGCTCGTCCAACAGCAGCAGCGTCGGCTCAAGCGCCAGCGCCCGCCCCAGCTCAACGCGTTTGCGCAGCCCATAGCTCAAGGCGCCGACGATTGACTTGCGGATGTGCTCCAGCTCGAGGAATTCAATGATCTCCTCAACCCGTTGCCGATGCGCGATCTCCTCGCGCTGCGCCGGGCCCTTGAAGAAGGCGCCGGCCAAGATGCCGCTCTTCATGTGGATATGCCGCGCCGCCATCAGGTTGTCCAGCACCGTGGCGTTGGTATAGAGCGCGATATTCTGAAAGGTTCGGGAAATGCCGAGCTTCGCGCGCTGGTGTGGCGGCGAGTGTGAAATGTCGGCGTCCTCGAAAATGATCCGCCCCGTCTGCGGCGTGTAGAAGCCGTTAATGCTGTTGATGAGGCTGGTCTTGCCGGCGCCGTTGGGCCCGATCACGGCGAAAATCACGCCCGCCTCAACTTCAAAGCTGACGCGGCTGAGCGCCTTGATGCCACCAAAACTCAGCGAGATTTCGTCGACATGCAGCTTGACCGGCATGTGACACCTTGTTTTTGCGTCGAAACCCTTCGTCGAAAGTGGCGCGGACCACGGGACGACGCTGTGACGAGAAATCCTTAACTCATAGTAAGATACCAGACACAGCCAGAACGGGCAAACGCGCCCGCCACGGCCTTAGGCGCGCTCGAGCAGCCAATCGCGCAGCGTATGCAGGATTTCCTCACGGTTGATTTCGTTGACCAATTCGTGCCGGCAGCCGGGATAGATCCTCACTGTGATGTCGCTCGAACCCGCTACTTGCCGCAGAAAATGCGCTCCCGACTCCGGAACCAGTCGATCATCCGCGCCATGCAGCGCCAGCAACGGCAACTCGAGCTGGGGCGCCGCGGTACAGATTTCCCGCCCCAGCCGCACCAGCGCCGCCGATGTGCCGATGCGCCACATGCCCTTGTCGGTCAGCGGATCCGCCCACCATTGGCGCACAACAGCCTCATCGCGCGTCAGTACGCTGGGCGAGCCGGGCGGCGACAGCCTCAGCTTGGGCAGGTAGCGCGCCGCCCACAGGCATAGCGAGACCAGCCAGGCCGGCTTGGCGCGCTCGCCGTGTATGGCCACGCCGCTCAGGGCGAGGGCGCGTAACTGCCCCGGGTGGCGCAGCGCGTAACCCAGCCCGATCAGCGAGCCCATGCTGTGGCCGAAGAGCAGGGTGGGCAGCGCATTATGTTGATCGCACGCCAGGTCCACCAGCTGCGCCAGGTCAGCGATCGGCTTTCCGCCGTCGGGGATGTAAGCGCGGGCGCCGTCGCTCTCGCCATGCCCACGATGGTCAATGCCGTAGCAGACGAAGCCCACTTCCGTTAGCGCCGCCGCCACATGCCGATAGCGCCCGCTGTGCTCGCCCAGCCCGTGCACGATCATGACGATGGCGCGCGGCTCGGCGTCCGCTGGCAGCCAGCGCCGATAGACGATCCTAAGGCCGTCCGCGCCCAGGAAACTGTTGCTTACTTCTATCATCTTTGCTCTTGCGCCTCCGTCGCGGTCGATCCGCCTGGCGCCTCCGCCAGCAGGTGGGCGCCAACGTCCGCGGCCAGCGCATTCATGGCCGTCTCGCTGCAGCGCTGTTCGACGGGGACGCCCAGGTGTCGGAAGATGCGCCAGCTCTTGTCCTCGGGCGGCTGCTGCCGCATGCGGGCCACCAGGTGAAAATGCACATGCCGATGATCCGACGCTTCGGCGAATTGCATAACATAAGTCTTCTCGCAGCCCAGGCGCAACTTCAGTGCTCGCGAGGCCACTCGCAGCAGGTCGCCCAGGTCGTGGGCTTCGGCCCGTGTCATCTCGTCGATGGCTTCGATATGCCGCCGGCAGACCAACACCAGCCAGCCGAGATGCGCGCAATTATAGGCATGAACCACATCCCAATACGGGCTGCGATAGATGTTGTCCCAGGGCGGCGCTTCGCCCCGGTCTCGCGTCGTAATCCGCCGGCAACTCTCGCATTGCGCCATACTGCCTTCCACCTCGCTCTTCGCGACCGCTAGCGCGACCAGATCGCTTATCGCCGCCCCTGATCTCAAGTGTCGCGCTTTCCGCCATTCACTGCAATCGTCACTTTCTCGCCGGTGGGCGGGCGGCTATAATCTCGCAGCGAACGCTTTACGCAGCCAATCTCGAGATCTCGCCATGACTGTGGAACATTCGCCGCGCGCGTTGGCTTTGGTCGGCATGCCCGGCGCCGGCAAATCGATATGCGCCGAGTTCCTTGCCCGGCGCGGCTTCTTCTGCTTACGCTTTGGCGCTGTGGTCGTGGACGAAGTTTGCCGCCGCGGCTGGCCGGTCAATCCGCAGAACGAACGCCTGGTGAGGGAAGAATTGCGAGCGCAGCATGGCATGGCCGCCATGGCCTTGCTTTCCCTGCCTAAGCTGAGAGACGGGCTGGAAACCAGGCGCAACATCGTCATCGACGGCTTGTACAGCTTCAGCGAATACCGGCTGCTGAGCGAGCAGCTGGGCGCGGCCGTTATTCTGCTGGCGATCGCCGCGCCACGGCATCTGCGCTATCAACGCCTGGCGCAGCGGAAGGTGCGCCCCTTGACGCCGGCGGAGGCGCATCAACGTGATTTCCAGGAGATTGAGCGCCTGGAAAAAGGCGGACCCATCGCCATGGCCGATTACACCTTGGTCAACGACCTTGCACCGGCGGATCTATTGCAACAGCTGGGCGACCTGCTTGACGACCTGGAGTTTGTGCCCTGAAACGCTGGCCAATATCGCCCGTCTGGCTGGTGGTCAGGCATATCGAGCGCCAAATGTCGACTTTATGCTTGCGGATTCCAGCCCGGCTCGTTTATAGTAGACGGCGTAATCACATCGCTGTTGCGGTAGATTGAGGAGTGCATGGCCGCGACCGACTCGATGCAGGAATACTTGGCGGAAGCCTATCGCATCGCCTATTACCAGCCGGAAAATCCCTACGTCTCCACCTCCGCATTAGCCGAAGAAATGCAAGTTTCCGCGCCCGCTGTCACGCGCATGGTGCAGCGCTTGAAGCAAGCCGGCTACCTGCAGCATGAGCCCTATCGCGGCGTCCGTCTGACGCAGGCGGGCGAGCGCGAAGCCCTGGCCAATATCCGCCGCCACCGCCTGGTCGAGCGTTTCCTGGTCGATGTCATGGGCTTCGGCTGGCACGAAGTGCACGATGACGCCGACGATTTGGGCTTGGTCGTCAGCGATTTGCTCGTCGACAAAATGGACGAAATGAGCGGCTACCCCAAGCGCTGCCCCCATGGCGAGCCCATCCCCAGCGCCGACGGCGTCATGCCGCGCGTCATTGATTATCCGCTCTCAGCTGTTGACGAAGGCGAAGACTACCTCATCAGCCGCGTCCATACCCACGATGGGCACAAGCTGCGCTATTTCAGTGAATTGCGCCTGGAACCGGGCAAGCGCTTCCGGCTGGTCATGCGCGCGCCCTTCAAGGGTCCGCTGCAGTTGCAGGTTGATGGCCAGACGCATTTCCTGGGCCACGAATTGGCCGGTGATCTCCGCGTCTGCAGCCAAGAAGAATATCAGTTGATATAGATCGCCGCGGCGCTGAGGTGGCAACTGACTGGGCGCGGGCCAAAGCGCGCTTTGATCATCGCATCGTGCCGGCGCTCTTGCGCGACTTGTGGCGCGGGCAGCCCGGCTCAGCCCGCCTCATCAGCCAAGACTACAATATCGTCTATCGGTTTGAGGCAAACGGCGCTGGCTATTACCTGCGTATCTGCCATATATTGCTGCACCCGTTGCCCAAAGCACGGCAAGTCATGGGCTACTTGCGCTACCTGGCCGCCGAGCGCGTGCCCGTCGGCGTTCCCGCGCGCTCCCGCAACGGCAGATTCATTGAGCGACTTGAAGACGGCTACTACGCCGCCGCCCAGCATGAAGCGCCCGGCACGCTGATGACGCAGCACCTTCTCGATCTGGAAATCTACGAAGCCTGGGGGCGTTCGCTTGGGCAGCTGCACGCCGCCTCACGTCGTTTCAGGCCTGACTGCGCCATTCCGTATGAACTCCCAAGCGTGCAGCGCTTCTGGCGCAATATCGCGCCGACGGTTGGCTGCCTGTCGCCCACGATCCAGCGGGTTTATGCGGAACTAACCGACTGGATGAATCGCTTGCCCGCGCATGACTACGGCCTCACGCATGGCGACTATCGGCCGGGCAATGTCGTCTGGGATGGCGAGACCGCGCGCGCCATCGACTTCGACGAGCCCAATTTTCATTGGTATATCGCCGATGTCTGCCGTGCACTGATGGAGCTGCGCGATCAGCCGGCTGCGGCGCGGCGAGCATTTCGCGAGGCTTTCATGCGCGGCTACCTGCGCGAGCATGAAATCGACCCCTGGTGGGTGACGCAACTGCCCTATTTCGCCCAGCACCGCGCCCTGCTGATGCACGCCTGGGATGTGCAAGAAGGCGGCAGCTGGGGCGCGGCCGAGGCGTGGGTGACGCAGCGGGTGGGGTGGTAGCCAGACATGTATAGCAATGCAATTCAATGGATAGTATGCTACAACATCGCACCACTTATGTTTCGTTTTACGTCGAGGTGAGAAATGATTGCTGATAAACTCATACAGACTGTGGATGGTGACGTCGAAGTCGAAGATGTGACGATCGTAAACGCCGACGACGAAGATGAGGGAAAAGATGTAGCCGAATACAAAATTACCAGCTTCGGAATCGATTATGACGTTGACGGAATCGTTCGTCGGCTCGAACAGGGTACAATTGACCTTCCGGAATTCCAGCGAACATACGTCTGGCCCATTCGGCGTGCGTCAAAATTCATTGAATCTCTGCTGATGAATCTCCCCGTACCGGGCATATTCCTCTATCGAGAGCATGCCAGTCACAAGCAATTGGTGATAGACGGGCAGCAGAGGCTAGAATCTCTGCGACGATTCTATGAAGGAGTTTTCGACAATAAGGAATTTGCGCTTATCGGCGTTCGGAAGCAGTTCGAGGGATTGACGTATCAAGATTTGACGGACGAACAGAAGACAAATCTCGACGACTCTATCATTCATGCTACGATCATAAAGCAGGACGAACCCGATGACGGCGGCTCAGGCCAATTTGAGATCTTTCAACGGCTAAACGCAAACGCGACTCCGCTTTCGGCGCAAGAAATACGAGCAGCGAGTTTCAGCGGGGAATTCTGCCAACTCTTGGAGACTCTAAATAACAGCGAAGATTGGCGCAAGCTATTTGGCCAAAAACACCGACGCAGACGTGATGAAGAACTTATTTTGAGGTTCTTTGCCTTGTACTACAACGCCCAGAACTATAAGCGTCCTATGAAAGGGTTCATTAACGACTTCATGAGTTCAAATCGCCACTTGAAAAAGTACTCAAGTGCAGAGTTGACGAGTGTCTTTGAAGACACAATCAGTAACGTTTTGCGCCTGATCGGCCCTCGCGCCTTCAAACCCCGGCGTGGGCTCAATGCGTCACTGTTTGACGCACTCATGATTGGCCTGGCTCGCAGATTGAAAGAGGGGCCAATAGCTTCCGACGTGAAAGATGAATTCGAAGATCTGCTAAAGAGTGAACAGTTCGAAACTGCCATTGAATACAGAACGTCAGACGCTGATAGAGTAGAGACTCGTATTCGGCTTGCGACCGAATCATTTGCCGATGTGGAGTGACAAATGCATAGCGATATCGTCAAGCAGGAAAGAAACCTCCAGCTTCTGTTTTCGCAAGCATGGCGAATGCAACGATTGGAAGAGTTGGAGGACGAAGCAAAAACGGGGTTCGTCTCCTATCTTTGTATCCGCACATTTGGCTATATTGAGTCAGCGCTCAAAACGATATTGCGGGAACATGTGCGATCTCACATGACCGATACTCAGACATTCAATTACGTGAATTCTCAACTGCGAAACTTGCGGCTTCGACGCAATAACATCATAGAGCTAGTAAGTAAGTTTGATCAACAGTGGAGCGAACGTCTAAAGGGTCGACTCTCTAGGGATCATGGTGATTCACTTACAGCAATTGTGATCAATCGAAATGAAATCGCCCATGGTGGAGACTCAAAGATTTCACTGAGGGACCTTGAAGGCTACTTCGTACATGCGCGAGAGGTCGTAGGTCACGTATTCGAGGTTTGCACCGTTTAGGACTCCACGGCGTGCACGCCTTTCTCACCCCCGCCCATACAGCCTCCCGCCGAACTCCGAAGCCAGCGCGTCGTCCAGCTCATCCGCATATTGCGCCAGCCGCCTGATGACCGCGTCCGCTTCAGCCGCGTCCAGCCCGGCCAGCAGGCGCTCGTGGTAGAGATACACCACATCCTCGTGCACGCCCAGCGCGGCGTTTGTCAGCTCCAGGTTCAACTCCAACAGCCGCCGATACAGCGCCAGCAAATTGTCCGCCGGCAGGTGCATGATCGGCGATAAGACTTGCAGGTAGCCCTCGGCTTCGGGCGTCAGATAGATCTCGATCAACGCCGAGCCGCGCTGGAACTGCCAGCCGTAACCACTCTCGACTTCCATGCGCGCTGCGGCCGGCGCCACGCCGATGGCCGTCAGGATGTCTTCCACCGCGCGCAGCGAAAGCTCCATCTGCCCCGCCTCGTCCGCGCCCTTGGCCTCGCGCCCGAAAAAACGCCCCATGCCTCGCCTCGCTAGTGGCCCGCCGCTGCGACGCTCTCGGCTGCGCGCCCGCAACGCAGGCAGCGCCCGCGATAACGCCCGACCGGCGCCTCACAATGCGGGCAGGGTGCGCTGTGCCTTGCATCGTACAATTGGCGCAGTTTTTCCGGCTGAGCCGGTGCGTCGCCCGCTGATATCGCCGCGCCGCAGAGCTCGCAACTGCGCCCGCCAAATAGTCGCGCCCGTGTCCATCCGCCGCAGGCCGGGCAGTAAGTTGTGTCCGGCTGCAGTTGCCGCTCGCGCTGAATCCGCTGGGCCAGGCCGGCGATGAAGGCGCTGCTGATGGCCAGCGCATTGTTCGCCGCGTCCCGGTTTCGCGTTAGCAGGCCCAGCAGTTGGCCCCGCTCATCGTAGAGGGGGTTGCCGCCCGCGTCGGGGATTGCGGCCAGCGGCAGGTTCGTCCGCAGCCAATGCCGCGCCATAGACCGATCCGTTGGCAGCAAGGCGCCGCGCAGCCGCGCCCCGCCGGCGCAATGGGCGACGAATGCGCTATCTTGCTCCGCCAACGTCGCTGGCGCCAGCGCCGGCTTCCGCGCCAGTCGCAGCGGCGTTTCGATCAGCGCCAGGTCATACGCGGGCCAACGCCTGACGACCCACCCGCTGACCTCCGGCGCGCCCTCTATGCTGACTCGCCCCGATTCGATGCTGCCGACTGCGTAGCTCGTGGTGGCCAGGTCGCCGCGTTCACTAACGAACGCCCCGCTAGCCGGGCCATTGACGCCGCCCATGATGAGCGCCACCTGCGGCACGTATGCCAACTCAGATGGCTTCGCTTCGGGCGCGCTTACATGCGGCAGCGGCGGCCGCTCGCTACTTTCGGCGCGCAGTTGGCGCAGGCCCTGCTCGATTTGGCGGTTATCCGGCTCACAGGCCAGCGCCTGCTCCAGGCAGCGCAGCTTGAAAGCATGCTCATCGCGCGATTCCGCCAGCCAGACAAAAGCCGCTGCCCGTCCGCGCGCATCCAGCTCAGCATTGCCGAGAAGCTCGTCCAGCAGCGCGGCCGCCCGTTCCGTGTCGCCGGCTTGCATCATGCTAATGGCGCGCCGCAACTCATCTTGCGCGGTCATTTCGGGCTGATGTCCTCGTCAATGCGTTTCCACCATTGTAGCTGTATTCACCGTCACCCGCCGTGAAGCGCCCGGCCCGCTGCGATGTTCGACGACATCCCCCTAGAGCTCGCCAGCTAGATTTGATTGGCGCGCAGCATCGGTCTTTCCCGGTAGAAGAAGGCGCCAGCGAAGTCGGGTTCAACTTCCTTTTTCTTGCCGGACCAATCCTCGATCGCAATGCGAAAGACTGATGTGCGGCCGATTTCATCTGCCGTCGGCGGTCGATAATCGCGCCCGGCGGCTAAGTGCGGCGCGTACTTGTCCAGCAGCATTTGCAGCGCCCGCGTCGCCTCCGCCTCATCCGTGACGATACGCATACGGCCGAAGACCGTCACGCCGGCGTATTCGACGCTGAATTCGAGCGCCTCGGCCGCCGGCAGCAGGCGCCCCATCTCCATCACCGAAAAACAGACCTTGTCGTGCTGTTCAATGTTGGCGCGGGTGCGCCCCGTGCGCGCTGTATGCAAGATGATACTGTGCGACGCCTCGTCATAGACGAAGAGATTGGTGTTGGCGAAGGGCTGGTCGCCGTGCAGCGTCGCCAGTGTGCCGGCGGCCGCCGTGCGCAAGAATTGTCGCATCCAGGCGTCGTCCTCAACGGCACGATCGCTGCGCCGCATCGCTGTCGGTTCGCGCTTGAGATAGTCGATGCCCATCGTAAACACTCTCCTTGGCTCGGCTGATCGGCGCGGCAGTCTAGCATCGACGCCTGAGCGCAGGTATAACCAAAGCATACCAATCGCGCTTGCGCCGCATCGGCAGGGTTCTATCACGCCTATGCGCGTGGCCAGCGGGATCATGTCGGTCTATCAGCAGAGAGGACTAGCGGCATGGAAGTTGAAGCCAAATTGACCGAAATGAGTTTGACGCTGCCGCCGCCGATCGTCGTGCCGGCCGATGTCGAATTGCCTTTTTCGTTCGTGCGTTTGCATCGGGGCATCGCCTACATCTCCGGCCATGGACCGCAGAGCGCCGATGGCACGCTGGCCGGCCCCTTCGGCCAACTGGGCGCCGATGTAAACGTGGAGCAGGGCTACGCGGCGGCGCAGGCGGTGGCTCTGTCGATGCTCGGCAGCCTCAAGCGCGCGCTCGGCGATCTCGACCGCATCAGCGCCTGGCTGCGTTTGCATGGCATGGTCAACTGCACGCCCGATTTCAACCAGCAGCCCGCCGTCATCAACGGCTGCTCCGAACTAATTCTGGCGCTCTATGGTCCCGAACGTGGCGCGCACTCGCGCTCAGCCGTGGGCATGGCGGCCTTGCCCTTCAACATGGCGGTCGAAATTGAAGGCGCAGTCGCTTTCGACTAGACTTCAGTCGCGCTCCAGCAGCAGATTCAGCCCTTCATCGACGCGCGCGCGCCAGCCCGGCGGTAGGTAAGTGGTGCTGTCCAGCTGGAACACCAGCGCTTCACCGGCGAATTCCGCGCCGGCATTCAATGCATCCCGCGCGAACAACTTCATGGCGCCGCCCGCAGGCGTCGGTTTTTCGCCCACCGGCGGGGCTTGATGCGGCTGAGCCGGATGGCGATCAAGGCGTGGTTTGTCGATCTTGCCGCTGCCCTCCACGCGCAGGTTGACGATTTCGACACGTCGCCAGCGCATGGCGTGGCCGTAGGTCTGCTCATGCCGCGCATGAAAAGCTGCGACCGCGTCTTCGCCGAAGGGTATACTCAGTTCATAGGCTTGGCCTTCATAGCGCATATCCAGGCTGGCCGCAGCGACGATGTCTTCCACGGCGATGCCTTCCCGAGCCAGTTCATTCCGGGCTCGCTCCAGAAGCTCGGTTTCGTTCTCACAGAGCCCGGCTAGCGTTTCCGCCGTCGCCACCTGCATAACCGATTGGCTGAAGTCGACGGCGACATCGGCGATCAGCAAACCGAGGGCGCAGAGCACGCCCGGCGCCGGTGGAACCAGTACGCGTGGGATATCCAGGCGCGCGGCCGCCTCGCAAGCGTGCAGCGGCCCGGCGCCACCGAAGGCCACCAGCGTGAAGTCGCGCGGGTCATAGCCGCGGGCCACAGATACACGGCGGATCGCGCGGTCAATGCTGACGATGGCGACATCAACCACACCTTGGGCCGTCGCCTGTACGCCCAAGCCCGTTTGCGCCGCCAGCGCCAGTAGCGCGCGCTCGCCCGCCGCCAGATCCAGCGACATGGCCCCGCCCAGGAAATGCGCCGCATCCAGCCGCCCCAGGATGGCGTTGGCATCGCTCAAGGTCACCTGGGCGCCGCCCTTGCCGTAGACCACCGGCCCGGGGTTGGCGCCCGCTGATTCCGGCCCGACGCGCAAGGCGCCGCCGGCGTCCACCCGCGCGATCGAGCCGCCGCCCGCGCCGATGGTCTCGATGTCCAGCATGCGCACGCGCAAGGGCAAGCCGTCAATGGCCGATTCGGGCCGCGGTTGTGGCTGACCCGCCACCAGGGCCACATCCGTCGATGTGCCGCCCATGTCTAACGTGATAATGCTATCGTAGCCGGCCGCCGCCGCCAGGTGGAATGCGCCCATGACGCCCGCCGCCGGCCCGCTGAGCGCCGTGTGCAGCGCTGCCTGGCGCACCCGGCCGGCCCGCATGACACCACCGTCCGACTTCATGATGCGCAGCGATGTCGCCGCCGGCAGCCCTGCTTCCAGCCGACCTACGTAGCGCGACATTACCGGACGCACGTAGGCTTCCAGCGCGGTTGTGCTCGCGCGTTCATATTCGCGAAACTCGGGCAAGACGTCTGAGGAGAGGACGATCTGCCAGTCTTCCGGCATGATTCCGCGTTCCAGGATCCGCGCCTTGACCCGCCGCTCATGCGCCGCAGTGACGTAACTGAAGAGAAAGCACACGGCAATAACGTCAACCTGATCAGCCTTGATCAGATCCAGCGCCGCGTCAAGCGCCACCAGATCCAGCGGGACCAGCACCTCGCCGCGATGATCCAGGCGTTCCGGCAATTCGTAACAGCGCTCCCGCGGGATCAGCGGCGGCGGTATCCGCGGATGCAGGGCGTATAACTCCGGCCGATCCTGCCGCCCGATATGCAGCAAGTCGCGGAAACCGGCTGTCGTGATCAGAGCGGCGCGCGCGCCCTTGCGCTCCAGGATGGCGTTGGTCGCCACTGTCGAGCCGTGCGCCACTTGCGTCAGGCTGGCGAGGCCACCCGCCAGCGCCTCCAACCCGGCCAGCATGGCTTGCTCGGGCCGCGCAGGTGTGCTCAGCAGTTTGTGTATCTTGAGCTGTCCCCCGTCGACAAGCACCAGATCAGTAAAGGTGCCGCCGATATCAACGCCCGCTCGCATCGCACTGCTCCACGGCTTCGTCAAAGCGAAATCACGCGCCCAATCATAACATTCGCCCGGCAATTGCGCATGGCAACCTGCCCGGCCCACACTTACATTTTGTCTACTGGTCTCTGTCGCGCTTCTTACGTTTCGCCACGATTTCTCCTACATTGCCAGCGTATGCTGTAGCTGTATCACCTAAGGAAGCAGTATTCACGCAAAGGAGAACAAGTCATGATGATCCGCAGCCGCAATCCCTACTTCCGTCTGGTTGACGACTTGCTGAACGACGCGCGTCCCTGGCTGGGCGGCCACAGCGAGTTTGACAGCCGCGGCTTTGACCTGGCGCTTGATGTCGAGGAGAATGCCGACGTCTACATCGTGCGCGCCAATTTGCCCGGCATCCAGCTGGATGACATCAACGTGAACATCCACGAAGATGTCTTGACGATCAGCGCCGAGAGCGCCGCCGAGCAGCGCGATGAGAACAGCCGCACGCTGATGCGCGAGCGCCGCTTCGGCAAGTTCAGCCGCAGCTTGCGCTTCCCCACCATTGTGGACGGCAACGCGGTGCAAGCCAACCTGGATAAGGGCGTCCTCAGCATCACCCTGCCCAAGGCCGAGCACGTCAAGCCGCGCCAGATCCCGGTCAACGTCACGGGCAACGGGGGCTAAGTCGCGCAACCAGCAATCACATTGCCAGCCCCTCCCTCTTTATGGCGGAGGGGTTTGGGGTGGGGGCGCCGTTTCCTCGCCCCAGCCGCCGCCCCCCGGCGTCTCGATGATGACGCGATCGCCCGCCCCCAACTGCGCGACATGCTTGCCGCTGACCACAGTTTCACCGTCCGCGCGCGCGATCCGATTCCTGCCGCGAGCGCCGTCTGCGCCGCCCCGTAAGCCGTAGGGTGCATGCCGCCGCCGCTCCGCATTGATCGTGACTGTGGCCGGCGTCAGCATTTCATACTCGCGCAGGATGCCTTCACCGCCGCGAAACCGGCCGGATCCGCCGCTGCCGTCGCGCAATTGATAGCGCCACACGCGCATCGGCAGGCTGTATTCCAACGCTTCCACCGGCGTATTCAGCGTATTGGACATGTGGCAGTGCCGCCCGGATATGCCGTCGCCGTTGGGGCTAGCGCCATGCCCGCCGCCCAGCGTCTCGTAATAGACAAACTGCCCCACGCCATCAACGCCGCCAACGGTGAAATTGTTCATTGTGCCCTGAGAGGCCGCCGGCGCCGCCTCGGGCAGCGCACCCGCCAGGGCGCCCAGCACGGCATCGACGATGCGCTGACTGGTTTCGGTATTGCCGAGCACCACCGCCGCCGGAAAGCGCGGATTCAACACGCTGCCCGCCGGCGTGACGACCTCGACCGGCTCAAAGCAGCCGTGGTTCACCGGGATGTCTTCGTTCGCCAAAAGCCGCACACAATACCAGGTGGCCGAGCGCACGATGGCCGGCACGGCGTTGACATTGCCCGGCGCTTGCGGCGCGCTGCCGCCAAAGTCGACGCGCATCGCCTTGCCGCGCACATCAATCCGCACCTTTATTGGAATGTCAAACTCCGTCTGTCCATCGCCTTCCAGGGCGTCCTGGAAGCGGTAGCTGCCATCGGGCAGGCGGTCGATCACCGCTTCCGTCAGCCGCCGCGAATACGCCAGCAGCGCGGCCGCGTGCTCGGCGGTTTCTTCCACGCCTTGCTCAATCATCATGTCCAGCATGCGGCTCTCGCCAACGCGGTGCGCCGCCATCTGCGCTTCCAGATCGCCGATGCGTTCTTCCGGATTGCGGCTATTGGCTACGATCAGCGCCAGCGCGCCCTCGTTCATCCAGCCGCTCAGGCGCAGCTTCAATGGCGGGATGATGACGCCCTCTTGATACAGTTCGGTGCTGAGGGGCGACGAACCCGGCGTCATGCCACCGACATCGGCATGATGCGCCCGGCTCGCCACAAAATAGCGTAGATCGCCGCCAGCGAAGACCGGCGAAATCATGGTGATATCCGGCAAGTGCGTCCCGCCGCGATACGGGTCGTTGAGTACAACCAGATCGCCCGGGAAGAATTCGTCGAACTCAGCCACGGCCGCCGCTACCGAGGCCGGCATGCTGCCCAGATGCACCGGGATATGTGCCGCCTGCGCGATCATGCGCGCCTCGGCGTCGAAGACGGCGCAACTGAAATCCAGCCGCTCGCGGATGTTGGGGCTGAAGCTGGCCCGCTGCAGAGTCACGCCCATCTCTTCGGCCGCGGCGGCAAACAAGTTTTTGAAGACCTCCAGGCTTATGGCATCGACGGCCATGACTGCGCGCCTTTCGACTGATCCTGATTGACTCACAAGCTAGCATATTTCATGGCGCCTGCAAAGCTGCCGCGCCGGATTGGCTATGTTTGCCGTTTGGCAGGTGGTAACATGCAGGCATCTGCCAGTCAGCGCCCGACAGGACACCTGACGTGCATGCGCTACTTTTTGCCAACGGCGAGCTAAAGCGCGGCGTAATGCTGGATCGCACGCTGGCGTCGCTGGATTCGCCCCGTGTCATCTGCGCCGATGGTGGGGCGCTCCACGCCCGCGCACTGGGTCTGACGCCGCATACAATCATCGGCGATCTTGATTCGCTCACCGACGAGGAAGTCGAGCGCTTCGTCGCCGCCGGCGCAGAGGTAATCCAGTATCCGCCCCACAAAGACCAAACCGATCTCGAGTTGGCGCTCCAGCATTGCCGGGAACTCGACACTGAGTCCCTGAGCATTCTCGGCGCTCTGGGCGGCCGCATTGACCAGACCCTGGCCAATATCCAGTTGCTCGCGCTGCCGAGCCTGCGCCGTCTGCGCGCAACCATCGTCGACGGCGCGCAAGCCGTTCGACTTCTGCCGCCGGGTCAACACCTACTCCGCGGCGCGGCCGGCGATACGATTTCTCTGCTGCCGATGTCGCCCTCGGTCAGCGGCATCACCACCCAGCACCTGAAGTATCCGCTGCGCAACGAGACTCTGGCGCTGGGCCCGGCGCGCGGCATCAGCAATGTTATGCTGGCGGATGAGGCCGCTGTTTCGCTGAAGTCAGGTCTCCTCTTGCTCGTCCATACCGTTGGGCGCGCCTGATGTGCCGCTTCACGGTCATCAAGCGCGACGCGGCCGGTCAGGACGAATTGTCGTACCCAGGTACGCTCAGAGAGCGGGGCGAGGGCTTCGTCTGCATCGACGCTGTTTTCGACTTCGCCGATCGTGATTTGGGCTATATCCAGCTGAAGCGCGGCGATCGCTTTCGCGAGTGGTTCTACGCCGACCGCTGGTTCAACATTTTTCGCGTCAGTGATGGCGCTTCCAATGAACTGAAGGGCTGGTACTGCAATATCACGCGCCCACCACGCATCGGAGCGTCTAGCGTTGCCGCCGACGACCTATGCCTCGATATCTTTGTCGATCCTGATGGCCGAACGCTGCTGCTGGACGAAGACGAGTTCTCCCAATTGCAGCTGACGGACCATGAGCGGCGGCGGGCCGCGGCGGCCGTGGCAACGCTAAAGCGCATGGTCGCCGGGCGCCGGCCTCCCTTCGATGAGATACGAACGAAGCCCGAGCGCGAAATCCCCGCCCGCGACCGCTCTATTCCAGGTCCGGGCGAATCACCAGCACGGGCACATTGACATCGTGCATCACTTTATTGGCGACGCTGCCGAAAACCAGCCGCGCCAAGCCGGAGTGCCCGTGCGTGGTCATGACTGCGAGGTCTGCTTTCTCTTCTTCGACGAATTCGATGATGTGCTGCGCTACGCCGACGGCATCAATGATATGCAGGCGGCATTGCACACCTTCCGCCCGCACTTCGTTGCGCAAGCCCAGCAAATGTTGCTTGATCTCTTCGCGGATGCGATTGGCCAGTTCATATTCACCGGCGATCGCCAACGAATCCACGAACTCATGCATCGGCGGTGTGAAGATATGCAGTAGAATCACTTCGCCTTCGCTTATCCGCGCAAAGTCAACGGCATAGGGGATGGCTCGCTCACTCCAGGCGGAGCCATCGGTCGGCACAACGATCTTCTTGAATGGACGATGCTGAAACATCGGTACCTCACTTTGGGTGCACATTAATCACTATTCCAGTATAGCATAGCCTTTTGAAATTCCAGTTGCCCCTGCATTGACGTGTGGGCCTGATCCTGTATAATCGCAGGTCGAAATCTACAAAAAACTGAGCAAACGTACGTGCGCGAAAGCGGAAAATCCCAACTGTCGCTGGTTTCCAATCTGAAACTCGCCATCTTTCACCTTGGCTCCGGCATGGCCGATATCCTGACGACCGGCGTTTGGAACCGCATCATGGTGGCGGACCTAGGCTTTAGCGCGACCTTCGTGGGGCTGCTCGTGGGTTTGCGCTATTTCCTGGCGCCCATCGGCGTCATCGTCGGCCGCTACTCCGATACCCACACCGTTGTTGGCTTCCGCCGCCTTTTCTGGATCTGGCTGGGCCGCGCCATGATGGCGCTCAGCACGACGGCGCTGGGCTTTTCCACCGCGGAGCTGGTGCGGCGCGCACACGATGCGCCGGGCGAGCCCACTCCGGCCGCGCTGTGGCTGGCGCTTGTCATCTCATTCTTGCTCTTCAGCCTCGGCGGCGCCCTATCCGGCACGACCTTCCTCGCCCTGATTTACGATCGCGCGGCTGACCATCAGCGCGGGCGGGCGGTCGGCTTGGTCTGGACATTTCTGCTGATCGGCTTTGCAGTCGGCGGCGTATTCTTTAGTGGGCTGCTGCCGAGCGATGCCTCCGAAGGCGATCTCGGCATCAGCGCTGATTCGGTGCTGGTGATGTTTCTCGTCGGATCAGCGGTCTTCACCGCGCTGTGGTTCTTCTCGCTGCTAGGCGAAGAGCGGCGGGCCCGGCCAGGTATGCCAGACAGGCCCAGCAAACGCCGCAGCATTCGCGAAGATCTGGCCCTGGTTTGGCGCAACGAGTCCATGCGCTACTTCCTGTTCTACTTGACACTTTCCATGCTGTTTGCCTTCCTGCAAGATGCCGTCCTGGAACCATTTGGCGGCGAGGTCTTTGCTATGGAGGCCAGCGCGACCAACCGTTTCGCCGCATATTGGGGCACGATGGCGATCATCGGCTCTTTCGTGGTTTTGGGCTTGACCCGGCGTTACGCCGCCTTGACCAACAGCAA
Organism: Phototrophicaceae bacterium; assembly: GCA_965208195.1. Classification (GTDB taxonomy): domain Bacteria; phylum Chloroflexota; class Anaerolineae; order Aggregatilineales; family Phototrophicaceae; genus UBA6055. Next base: position 122,957 of record CBDBOC010000004.1, read on the forward strand.
CGTCTCCCAAGCGGGCGTCATTGTATTGCTCGTGTCTTATGCTATTTTCTCGCTCGCCGCGTTCGCCGAAATGAGCAGCCTCGTCCGGCCCGGCCTGATCATGCTGGGCGTCGGTTATGGCGTCTGGAATATCGGTACGCTGGGGCTGATGATGGACATGAGCCCGGCCGGGCGCGCCGGCGCTTTCCTCGGCTTTTGGACCTTCTGTGTCACTATCTCGCGCGGCGCGGGCGTCGCTGGCGGCGGCGTAATTCGTGATCTGGCGCTCTTCGCATCGGGAGATCACGCTCTAGCGTATGGCGCGGTATTTTGCTGCGGCATCGCCGGCCTGCTGGCCTCGTGGCTGGCGCTGCGCCGGGTCAACGCGGGCGACGACCGGGCGGATCTCAGCGACGATGAAACCGGGACTGCGGTCTTCGCCCAAGCCCTCGATTAGCCGTCCTGGCGATCGTTTATTCGACTTGCTTCATAAGCGCTTCAACATCGGTATAACCCATGATGTTGAACCCGGCGTCGACGTAGATGACTTCGCCCGTGATGCGCCGTGAAAGGTCCGACGCCAGGAAGAGCGCCAAATCCCCGACATCGTCCTGGCTGACCAATTCGTGCATCGGCGAGGTCGCTTCGGCGTATTTCAGCAGATCGCGGAAGCCCTCGATGCCGCCGGCGGATAGCGTCTTGATGGCGCCCGCGCTGATGGCGTTGACGCGGATTTTGCTGTGCCCCACATCGGCGGCCAGGTACATCGTGATGGCTTCCAGCGCCGCCTTGGCGATGGCCATGGCGTTATAATTGGGGATGACCTGTCGTGAAGCGTTGTAGGTCAGGCTCATGATGCTGCCGCCATCGCGCATCAGCGGCTCGGCGCGGCGCGTCATTTCGATCAGGCTGACGGCGCTGATGTCGATCGCGCTCAGCAGGGCCTGCCGCGAGACATCGACGAAGCGCCCGCTCAGCGCGTCGCGCTCGGCGAAAGCCACCGAGTGCACCAGCACATCCAGCCGGCAGTACTTTTCCGCGATCGCGGCGAAAACGGCGTCCAGCTCTTGCGCATCGCCCACATCAGCTTGCAGCATCAATTCGCAGCCGATGGACTCGCCCAAGGGCCGCACCCGGCGCGCCAGCCGCTCCATGGCGTAACTCAAGACGATGGTCGCGCCTGCGCCGTGCAGGGCGCGCGCAATGCCCCAGCCGATTGAATTCTTGTTGGCAACGCCGAAGATTAGCGCCACCTTGCCGTCAAGTAAGCCCATGACACTCCTCGCTTTTCCTAGAATCGCAGGCCTGGAATCGCGTGAATCATAGCCCAGGCAGCCGCAAACTGTCTAGCGCAGAGGCAGCCCTTCTTACACGCGACCTGGGATGATGCCAGCCCCGCGTCCGTGGTGCGGCCGCCAAATTGAGCGGAGAGCGCGAGCCGCCGGTTCGCCCCTACGAAACACATGTTGGCATTGGCGGGCGCGCCGGCCCGCGACATTGACCGGCGCAAGCAGAACTGCTAACCTGCAAGTATCGGCCAGCTAGGAATTACACAAGGTATGTCCGAATCCGAAAGCATATACGTCTGCGTCGCCATCGATTTCTCCGATGCCATCATCGACGATCTGCGCGAAATCTCGCCCCGGCTTCGGGTCGAGCGGCACTTCCCGCAGGTCCCGCCCGATGCCATCGCCAAGTCAGAAGTTCTCTATACCACCGGCTACTATCCCGATCCCAAGCAAGCGCCAAAGCTGCGCTGGATCCAGATGAACTCGGCCGGCATGAATCACGCGCTGCATCACGCCATCGTCCAGGCCGAAGACATCGTCGTCACCTCGACCAGCGGCATTCACGCCACGAACATGGCCCATTATTGCCTGATGACCATGCTCATGTTCAACTACAAGATGCGCGCCGCCTTTGACATGCAGCGCCGGGCCGAGTGGATTGAGAAGCCGCATGACTTCTTCGTGCCGGTGGATATGGAGCGGCAGACGGTGGGCATCGTCGGCTACGGCAGCATCGGCCGCGAGCTCGCCCGCCTTTGCGCCGCCATGGGCATGACGGTTTTGGCGTCCAAGCGCGACCTGCGCAATACTGCCGAGGTCAACGCTTACACGCTGCCCGGCACGGGCGACCCAGGCGGCGACATTCCCGACCGCATTTACCCGGCGGATACGGTCGCGTCCATGGCCAAGGATTGCGATTACCTGGTCGTTACAGCGCCTTACGCCGCGGCAACCGAGCATCTGGTGAATGAGGACGTCCTCGGCGCGATGAAGACAACGGCTGTGCTGATCAACGTCTCACGCGGCGCCATCGTCGATGAAAAGGCGTTGATCACGGCGCTGGCGTCGGGCGAAATCGCCGGCGCCGCCCTCGATGTCTTCCAGGAAGAACCGCTGCCCAGCACCAGCCCGCTCTGGAATCTGGACAACGTCATCATCACGCCGCATATCTCCGGCTTTACGCGGGACTATCACGAGAAGGCGGCCCTGGTCTTCAAGGAGAACTTGAAGCGTTACCTGGAGAATCGTCCCCTGCTCAACCAGTTGGACCGCGCCCGGGGCTACTGACCGCGAAGCTCAGGAGCGCAATGCCGCGCCCAGGCGATGCCGCGCCGCGCCGATGATTTTCTTGCGGATTTTGGCCGCGTTCTTGTCCGTCAGCGTCCGCGCCGGGTCTTGATAGGTCAGCGAATAGGCCAGGCTCTTCTTGCCCGCCGGGATCTGGTCGCCGGTGTAAACGTCAAAGAGCGCAACGTCTTGCAGCAGGCGGCCCCCCGCTTGCCGGATCACCGCTTCGACTTCTCCCGCCGTCACATCGGCATTCACGATCAGCGCGATGTCTTCCAGCACCGCCGGCGTGGTGGGCAAGGGCTGGATGCTGTGCAAGCGCTGCTGCTGGCGGATCAGCGGCTCTACCGCAAATTCGCCGTAGATGGTCTTGTGCGGCGTCAGCTTGAAGCGCGCCGCCACCTCCGGATGCAATTCGCCGAAGCTGCCGATGCGCTCGCCCGCGACCAGCAAATCGGCCGAGCGGCCGGGGTGCAAGCTGATATCGGTTCCGCGCTCGAAGGCGAAATCGTCAATGTGCAAGGCGTGCAGCAAGTTCTCGACGACCCCCTTGAGATCGTAGAAGTCCATCGCCGGCGCCGCGTCGCTGCTCTGCCACCAGGGCTGCGAGCGCGCGCCCGTCAAGAGAATGCCCAGGCGCAACGGCTCTTGCGGCAGCAGCTCGCCCGTCGCCCAGTACACCTTGCCCACTTCAAAGAATTGCTGCGTCGATTGATAGCGCGCGTTGTTGACGGCATTTTCCAGCATGTTGACCATCAGCGTGTGGCGCATGACGTTTCGCTCGCTGGCGGCCGGGTTGGCGATTTCAACGTATTCCACCTTTGAGGGCGCAGGCGGCGCGGTCGAGGGCCGCAGCAGCGCTTCGCTTTCGCGACTGGTGAAGCGATAGTTGATGACCTCGTACAAACCCTGTGCCACAAGAATGTCGCGGATGCGCTCTTCGATCAGCACTGCCGTATTTTCGCGCTGCGGCGGCATCTCATCGGCCATGATGGAATCGGGAATCTGGTCGTAGCCGATGATGCGCGCGATCTCTTCCAGCAGGTCCGCCTGGCCGATGACATTATCGGCGCTGATATCCAGCCGGTGGTCGGGCGCCGTCGCGCGGATGGCGTCGCCCTCGACGGCCACGTCAAATTCCAGCCGGCGCAAGACATCAGCCGCGTCCGCCAGCGATACCTCCATGCCCAGCAAGCGGTTGACGCGTTCGATGGGCAACTCCACCGTGACAGTCCCCGGGGGGTTGGGGTAGCGATCCAGCACGCCCGTTGCCACCGTGCCGCCGCCCAGCTGTCGCATCAATTCGATGCCGCGCTGGCAGCCCAGAATGGCTTGCGAAGGATGCACGCCGCGGCTGAAACGCGCCGAAGCTTCGGTGTGGATGCGCTGCTCGCGAATGGTCTTGCGAATACTGATATTGTTCCAGGCGGCCGCCTCCAGCAGCACGTTGCGCGTCGATTCGCTGATTTCTGTTTCGCCGCCGCCCATGATGCCACCCAGGGCCAGGGCCCCGGCGGTATCGGCTACCAGAATCGTCTCCCCGCCCAGATCACGCAGCACGTCATCCAGCGTCTCCAGCTGCTCGCGCGGGTGGGGCAGGCGGGTGATGATGGTGGGCGTACCTCCGGCGCGCTGACTCAATTTATCGTAGTCGAAGGCGTGCAGCGGCTGCCCCAGCTCAAAGGTGATGTAATTCGTCACATCAACGATGTTGTTGCGCGGGCGCTGCCCGATCAGCTTGAGGCGGTGCTGCAGCCAGAAGGGCGATGGCTTGACTTCAGTATCACGCAGCAGGGTCGCGGTAAAGCGCGGGTTCAGCGCCGGCTCGCGAATGTCGATATCGACCTGGCCGGCGATCGGCGCGCCCTCAGCCAGGAAGTCGTAAGCGGGGTAGCGCATTTCCACGTCCAGGATGGCGGCGACTTCCCGCGCCACGCCCACCATGCTGAAGCAGCGCGCCAAATTGGGGGTGAATTCGATATCAAGCACGACATCGCCCAGCACATCCACCAGCGGCGTGCCGGCTGCGTAGCGTTCGTCGTGATCCATGATGATGACGCCTTCGTGCTCATCCGAGATGCCCAGTTCTTTCTCGGAGCAGACCATGCTCTTGTTGTATATGCCGCGCAATTCCCTGCCTTTCAATATCATTTGCCTGGGCTTGGCGCTGTGGCCATCCCAGACGCGCGCGCCCTCCCTGGCGAAGGCGCCCCAAATCGGCGGGTTGATCTCGCCTTGATCCTTGTAGCCGAACAGATTCGTGGCGCCGGTGACGCATTGCTCTGGTTCGGCGCCGCCGTAATCGACCATCGCCAGCACCAGCCGGTCGGCATTGGGGTGCGCCTTGACCTCCACGATGCGCCCCAGCAGCAGCGTTTCACGGTCCCAAACCAGGTGGTTCGAGCGCGGCATGCGCACGCCGGGCACGGTCTCCTGCGCCACCCCGATGTACTTGAGGTGGGCCACTTCCAGGCCGGCCACCGTCAGCCGCTCGGCCAGCAACTCGACAGGGATATCGGTGTCAACGTATTCGCGTAACCATGACACAGGTACTAGCATGTTGCCTCCTCAACTGAAGCCTTTGCTTTCGCTTGAATCTTCAAATCACTCGCGCACCGTGATGCTCGAAATCGGCTGAATGGCTGGCACGGCTCGGGTATTGCCATGCCATTCCAGGCGCTCGCCGGTTTCAATGTTGTAAACAATCACCACAAGGCTATATACGCCGGGGGATAGGCTGCTGATGTCAATCGAGAATTGCGACAGCCCCTGCCGGCTCTCCAGGGGCAGATCGAGACTGGCGACATTCTGCCCATCGTCTGATATCAGCTGATGCGACAAACTGAATCTCGTTTGGTCAAACTCGCGGCGTGGCGCCCAGTTGTCAATAATGAACAAGTCGTCGCCCTCTGCGACCGACGCCGCGCCATAAAACTCATATCGGACCAGGTCGTTCTCGTGAGACAGCAGAAGCTCCGGCTCTCGGCAAAGCAGCGCGCGCCACTGGTATAGCATCAAGACGGTATCAAAGCCCATGTCGCTGCTAGCGCAAGCGCGATAATTCGCCGACTCCATAACGCTCTCGAGCCTTGCTGCTTCGTCGTCAGATACCAGCCCGCGCCGATACATGACCCAAAGATTCGGCGCTGTGATGGCGCGGTTGCGCACCTGCGATTTGAAAGCCGCGACATCGGCTGCGGGATCGACGCGAAGCCCGTGTTGGGCAAAATAGAATTCATTCTGCGGATAATCTATTTTGGCGGGCCAGTTCAAGCGGAAGTCATCGAATTTGTAGCCGATGATATCGCCCGCCTGTTTCGAGAGCGCGACCTCGCGGCTGACGGCGTGCCAGGGGATGTATTCGGTATAGCGCCCGCTGATGGACAGATAACGCGCCCAGTCGCCGGACTGCTGATAGGCGAACCCAGCCAGCGCCCACAGTGGCACAAACAACGCCAGCCATAGTCGCGCCTGATAGGCTCGGTAGCAGATGCAAGCCACCAGTAGAAGAAAAGGCGCGACGCCCGGCGTCGTCAAGCGCATTGTTCCCGGCACGATGATGCCGATGAATTGCGTGAACAGCGCCAACGCCGCCAGAAAGTAAAGTGAAATCAGCCAGATGTGACGCCAAGGCTTGCCGCGTTGACCTAGCTGGAAAGCCATGCAGGCTATCGTCAGCGTCAGCAGGAGTCCACTGCCCACGAACACGATGGCCAGCCAGCTGCCCAGCACTTCGACAGTATTGCTGATTCCCGGCGGAACTCGGCTGAAGGTCTGGCTCACGCCTTGCTGCAGCAGGACCGGCGCCCAGGGCGAGAATAGCGCCGCCGCCGCGACCACCACCAGCGATGTCTCCAGCCAGCGCCGGTCTTTCTTGACATGCAGCAGGTGAAAAAGGCCCAGCGCCGCGAAGAGCAAAATGCTGATGGCGTGTGTATTCGCCAGGGCGTAACTTGCCAGCAGCAGTGTTACGTAGTCACGTCTTGAGCGTCGCCCGTGTACTATGATCCGCAGATAACTCCAGCACACAGACGCCGACGCCAGTAGCAGCAGCGGGTACATGCGCAGATACAGGGCATAAAAGTTGAAGACGGGGTTGCTTGTCAAGACGATCAGGGCGAAGACGCCGGCCATCGGCGATACTTGGTCGCGAGCCAGGCGGTAGATCATAGCCGCTGCCAGCAGCGCGGTAAATGCCGACAGCGCGCGGCCCAGGGCGACATCAGCGCCGACCAGCCACCCCCACAGGTTCAGCAGCAGAAAATACAGCGGCGTATGATCGGGGCTGGTGCGCTGCAAAGATGACAGCGTATCAAGCGGCGAGTAGGGTCCGTCAACGATCCAGCCCACGTTGTACATGGAGTAGAATTCGTCGGTGCGCGGCGGATAAAGATCAACTCGGCTCAAGCCCAGCGCCGCCACGACCAGCAATATGCCCGCAGCCCAAATCCAATGCTGGAGAATGCTGTCGATTTGGAGTTTCATCCTGTTATGCCGCGCTGTCATTGCCGCCAGCTGCCCCGCGCCTAGAATTGCTGCAGAAAGCGCAGATCATTGCCCCAAAAGTAGCGGATGTCCTGGATGCCGTGCTTGAGCATGGTGATGCGCTCCGGCCCCATGCCAAAGGCGAAGCCGCTCCACACGGCCGGGTCATAGCCGCCGTTGCGCAGCACTTGCGGGTGCACCATGCCGCTTCCAGCGATCTCCAGCCAGCCGGTGTACTTGCAAACGCGACAGCCCTCGCCGCCGCAAAGGAAGCATTCGACATCGACTTCCATGCTCGGCTCAGTGAAAGGGAAGTACGAGGCGCGGTAGCGTACGCGCGCATTGGGGTTGTACATGCGTTTGGCGAATTCGGCGATTGTGCCCTTCAAGTCGCTCATGCGGATGTTGCGGCCCACCGCCAGGCCTTCCACTTGCGTGAACTGAATCTCGCTGCGGGCGGTCACCTGCTCCTGCCGGTAGCACATGCCGGGCAAGATGACGCGGATGGGCTTCGTCCCGCCATCGCCCAGCTCCCGCATGGCGCGGATCTGCCCGGGCGAGGTATGCGTCCGCAGCAGCACCCGCGGGTCGCTGGTGTAAAAGGTATCTTGCATATCGCGCGCCGGATGATGCGGCGGCAAGTTGAGCAGCGTGAAATTTAGCTCGTCTTCTTCGACATCGCGGCTCTGATAGACTTGAAAGCCCATATCGGCCCAAATCTGCTGGAATTCGCGATGCGTGCGCGTCGACGGGTGGATGCTGCCGCGCGGTCGCGGTTGAGCCGGCAGGCTGATATCGATCTCGCCCTCTTCCAGATCCCGCGCCATTAGCTGGCTCTTCAGCAGCGCCTCGCGTTCGTCGAAGGCGTCGCGTAGTTCGCCTTGGAGCGTGTTAACCCGTTGGCCGAAGCTGGCGCGTTCCGCCTGGGGCAGGCCGCCGATGGTCGTGAACAGCTGTCCCACGGCGCCGCGCCGTCCCAGATAGCGCGCCCGCCAGGCGGACAGGCTGTCGGCCTTGGTGATCACTTCCAGGGCGTCCAAAGCTTCCGCGCGCAGCTTGTCAATCGTTTCCGACATCAGTTCCCCTCCGGCTAGCTGTCCCTGCTCTTGGCATTCAATGGTGACAACAAAAAACGCCCTCATTCCCACCAGGGACGAGAGCGCAACGCTTCCCGCGGTACCACCCTGTTTCAGCGCCAGGCTACGGCGCCACACTCGTTTCGCCCCTTAACGCCGGGCGGGCGGAGCGGACTACTCGGGCGCATTCGCCCTTTCACCCCTCAGCTCGTAAGGGAATTCCGCATCCGCCGGGGCCGGCGCTTCCAGTCTGCGGCGCCCGCTCCCTGTTCCGGCAGGCTGCCCAGGCAGCACATGCGGACTGTCTTCGTCATCGCTTTTGATTTGTTCCGGTTCCGGCGGATAGTATGCTGTTGCGGCGGCGCTGTCAAGTGAGGGTTGCCTAGATCGCCTCCAGGCAGGGTCGGCGGCTCAAGGCCGCGCCGTATAATCGCCCTTGACGATCCACTTGTAGGTCGTTAGTTCTTCGAGCGCCATGGGTCCGCGCGCATGCAACTTCTGTGTGCTGATGGCGACCTCGGCGCCCATGCCCATCGCGCTGCCATCGGTGAAGCGCGTGCTGGCATTCCAGTAGACCGCGGCCGAATCCACCTCGTTCAAGAAGCGTTCGGCATGAGCCGGCGTCTCCGTCAGAATGGCGTCCGAATGCTGCGTGCCGTGGCTCGCGATGTGACTGATGGCCTGGTCGACATCTTCGACCACTTTCAAGTTTAGCGTCAGGTTGTACCACTCGGTGTCGAAGTCTTCAGCAGCCGCCGGCACAACGCGCTCGTCGCCGCCAACGATTTGGTAGGCGCGTGAATCAGCGTGGAATTCGACGCCGGCCGCGCCCAACTCAGCGACAACCCGCGGCAAGAGCGCATCGGCTATCGCTTCGTGCGCCAGCAGCGTCTCCATCGAATTGCAGACGGCCGGCCGCTGCGTCTTGGCGTTGTCCAGCACCGGCAGCGCCTTGTCCAGTTGCGCGCTTTCGTCGACGAAAATGTGGCAGACGCCGATGCCGCCGGTGATGACGGGAATGCTGCTATTTTCGCGGCAAAAGTTATGCAGGCCATTGCCGCCACGGGGGATGATCATGTCGATGTATTGGTGCAGCCGCAACATCTCTTGTACGTAGCGCCGGTCGGTGCTGCTGATGTACTGAATCGCGCCGGGCGGGAAGCCGTGCTGATCCAGCGCGCGCTGCAATATCTCGGTGAGCGCCAGGTTGCTGTTGAGCACATCGGAGCCGCCGCGCAGGATCACGGCGTTGCCCGTCTTAAGCGCCAGGGTGGAGATGTCGACGGTGACATTGGGACGGCTTTCGTAAATCGCGCCCAATACGCCGAGCGGTGTTCGCCGCTTGATCAGCCGCAGGCCGTTTTCCAGCTCAGTATCATGCAAGACTTCGCCGACCGGGTCGGGCAATTCGGCCACTTTGCGCACATCAGCGATGATGCCGGCCATGCGCGGCGCCAAAGCGATGCGGTCGCGTATCCAAATCGGGTCAATGCCGTTGGCGGCGGCGGCGTCCAGGTCGCGCTGATTGGCCAGCAGGATAGCGCCCGTCTCGGCTTCCAACGCGTCGGCTATGGCGCGGATGACGGCGTTCTTCTCCGGGGTTGATTTCTTCGCCAGGTCCGCCGCGGCAGCGCGAGCGCTCACGCCCATTTGCGCCAAGTCGATCGCTTCCAAAGTAGCTTGCATCTTTACACCGCCCTTTGCTCTGTAGCGCCATTCTCAGCAGAAATACTATAATGCTGTGCTGGCGGCGGTGGCAAGGGCTGTCCATTCGCGCGCCGGCCTAAATCTTGCGGACTGGTCGGCCGCAGATTATGATGCTGCTGCGGTTCCGTCGCCCTTGTTGCCGCCACGGTGACGGCGCTGTACGGCTATGGGAGAATCGCTGATGCGGGTATTCAGTGTGAATGGCGCGCAAGTCGTCAATGGAAGCATCGTTTTCTCCGTGCTGCTCTGCGCGGCCATTATTGCGCTCGGCGGTGTGCTCAGCCAATTTGAGGTCATACCGCTGCCGGAGGATGGCTTCGTCTACGAATGGCAGTTGCTTGAGCAGACACGTTGGGGCCAGCTAACCGCCTGGCTGGGCTTCGCCCTGCATCAAGTGCTGATTTGGGGCACGATCGCCTATGCCCAGAATCGCTACAGCAAGCGCGATTACGGCGCCGCCTTGAAGCCGGTAAATGTGTGGGCGCTCAGTATCAACCTCGTCTTCATCGTCTTGCACTACTTCCAGACCATGCTCTTCTACGATGGCATCGCCCAAGACTTGCCCAGTTGGACGGCGCAATTCGCGGTCGCACTGATGCTCATCGTGATCCTGGGCATGGAGAACCAGCGCCGCGGCTTGTTCTTCGGCAGGAAAGTAGGCTTTCGCCGCGCCTTCACCGACGGCTTGCGCAAGTACCACGGCTTCTTCTTCAGCTTCGCCGTCATCTACACCTTCTGGTTCCACCCCATGATACCAACGCTGGGGCACTTGGTCGGCTTCATTCATGTCGTGCTGGTGATGGCGCAAGGCTCGCTGATGTTCTTGCGCGTCCATTTGAACAAGCGCTGGATGTTCTTGCTGGAGATCCTGGTCTTGCCCCACGCCTTTCAAGTCGCGATCAACCAGGGCAATGACATCTGGCCCATGTTCTTTTTCGGCTTCGCGGCTATCTTTCTGGTGACGCAAATGCACGGCCTTGGCCTCAAGCGCTGGGCGCGGCAAGCTTTCTACGGCGCCTTCCTGCTTTGCGTCCTCTACGTCTACCTCGTCATGCGCGAGCCTTATCAGGTCAACGAGGTCGTGCGCATCCCGCTTATCGAGTATCTGGTGCTCTTCGCCATGTACGGGATTTACCTGGCCGGCGCCTGGGTCAGCAGCCGCTTTCGCTCAATGAACGCCGCAGCCGGTAGCGCCAACTAAGCCTTCTTTGCCGGGAAGAGCGAACGCAGGGGTAGTTCAAAGCCGGGCAATACCTCTCGGCCCGTCAACTCGCCCTCGGGGTTCACAACTTCTATCTTGAAGCCGGCGTCTTTCTCAAGCCGGCAGACCTCCGCGCTCTGCTGATCCGGATACAGAATCCATACTAACTCCGCGCCGTTCGCAAGGTAGAACGCCGCCTTCTCGCGCAGTTCACGCGCGCTGTTGCTGGGCGAGGCGATCTCCACCGCCAGATCGGGCATGAAGCCGGCGAAGCGCTGCGGAATCGGATCGGGCATGCGCGCCTTGGAGACGAAGGCCACATCGGGCCCGCGCAGATTGTAGCGATCTCCGGGTGGCGTAAATCCGCCTTCAACAAAGGCAAAGCCCATATCGTTCTCTTCGGCAAAATTGCCAATCAGTCTGTCAATCCTAGAGGCGAGCCAGGCATGAAGCAGATTCGATGGCGGCATTTCAATCAGCACTCCGTCGATCAGCTCGTATTTGCTGTCCCGGTCGCTGTCCCGTGCTTGCAATTCCAGGACATCGTCCACGGTATAGAGCCGCTCTTGGACTTCCATTTTTCGTTCCTGTCCGTATCCCAACTAAGGCAATTCTAACACGGCCGGGCTAGGGTGAGCGAAGTATTCGCGCTCAGAGCAGCGCCAGATTGTTGCGATGCAGCGCCGCGTCGCCGTAGCTGTAGCCGAGCAGCCCAGCGATCTCGCTGGACTTCAAGCCGCAAATCCGCCGCAGGTCCGCACTGCTGTAATTGCTCAAGCCATGGGCGATCTCGCGGCCGTCCGGCGCCAGCACAGCCACAGACGCGCCGCGTTCGAACTCGCCGCGCACCTCGCGTATGCCAACCGGCAGCAAACTGGCGCCCCCGCGCAGCAAGACCCGCGCCGCGCCCGCATCCACCGCCAGCGCGCCCTGTGTGCGGTCGGTCAGCAGCCAGCGCTTGCGACTGTCCGAACGCGAGTGCGCCGCTTCAATATGCGTGCCGATCTTTTCGCCCGCCAGGATTCGGCTGATGACGGCGTCTTCGCCCCCGCTGGCGATGATTGTCTTGATGCCGCTGCGGCTGGCGATCTGCGCCGCTTGAATCTTGGTCACCATGCCGCCGGTGCCCATACGGCTGCCCGCCCCGCCGGCCAAGGCGAAGTGGTCGTCAGAAATCTCGCTGATGTCTTCAATGAGCGCCGCTGAGGGGTTACGGCGCGGATCGTCAGTCAAGATGCCCGGCTGGTCCGTCAGGATGATCAGCAAGTCGGCATCGGCCACACTGGCCACCAAGGCCGAGAGATTGTCGTTGTCGCCGACGCGGATTTCTTCGGTGGCGATGGTGTCATTCTCGTTGACGATGGGGATGATGCGCTGCTCGATCAGCGTATTCAGCGTATCGCGCGCGTTGAGGTAGCGCAGGCGATGGCTGAGGTCGTCGCGCGTCAGCAACACCTGCGCCACGATGATGTCAAAGATGTCGAAGAGGTCTTGGTAGATGCGCATCAGACGGCTCTGGCCGACCGCGCTCAGCATCTGCTTGGCCGGCACGGATTTGCCCAGGTCGGGGAAGTTGAGCTGCTCGCGCCCGGCCGTCTGCGCGCCGGATGTGACCAGGATCACTTCATAGCCGCGGGCGCGCAAGCGGGCTATCTGCTGCACTAACTCCAGCATGCCCTGCCGATTCAGCTTTTCAGAGCCGCGGGTCAAGACGCTCGACCCCAGCTTCACCACGATGCGTTGCATTGCCGCAGCCCTCCTGCCGGCATTCTATGGCAGCACGCGCCCGGATGGTAGCCACAAGCGGACAGCGCTCTAGCCACGCTGATTCGCCGCTGATTCGCCCGCCCGAGCGAGCCGCAGCACATAGCCCAGCCGCAGGGCCGCCCGCCGCAGCAGCTCTTCGGCGTCGGTCAATGCATCCTCCAATGGCATCGGCTTGTCCACGATGGAAAAGGCCGCCTGCACGCCCGCCTGATGCAGCAGCGCGTCGTCTATGTTCAAGCCGCCGACAAGGGCGATCGTCGGCACACCATGCTCCCGCGCCAGTTTGGCCACCCCCAGCGGGCCCTTGCCATCCAGCGTCTGCGCGTCGATCTGCCCCTCGCCGGTGATGACCAGCGCGCAGTCGCTCAAGCGGTCGCGGAAGCGATTATGCGCCAGCACCAGGTCAATGCCGGATGCCAGCTCGCAATTGAAAAATGCCATCAGCCCAGCCGCAAAAGCGCCGGCCGCGCCACCGCCCCGCGCCCCCCGCAAATCCCGCCCGTACTGCTGATGCACGAGTGTGAAGCAATGCCGCAGGTTTCGCTCCAGCACGTCGACCATGGCGGCATCGGCGCCCTTCTGCGGGCCGAAAATGCGCGCGGCGCCCTTCTCGCCCAAGGTTGGGTTCTCGACATCAGAAGCGATGATCACGTCGACCTCGTCCCAGCGCGGGTCGATTCCGCCGTCATCAAAGCGCGCGATATCGGCCAGCGCGCCGCCGCCGGGCCCGATTTCGCGCCCGGCGCCGTCCAGCGCGCGCAAGCCCAGCGCACCCAGGCAACCCATGCCGCCGTCGACAGTGGCGCTGCCGCCCAGGCCGATGATGATGCGCCGCGCGCCGCGCGAAAGGGCGTCTGCCATCAGCTGGCCCGTGCCGTAGGTGGTGGCGACCAGCGGATTCAGCTCGGCCGGCGTCAGCAGCTCAAGCCCGCTGGCCAGGGCCATTTCGATGACGGCGGTCTCGCCCGCGTCGATGAGGCCGTAATCAGCGCGGATGTGACGGCGCAGGGGATCCAGCACATCAACCGAAATGCGCCGCCCGCCCGCCGCCAGGAAGGCGTCCAGCGTGCCGTTGCCGCCATCAGCGATGGGCAGTGTTTCCAGGTCGGCGCGCAACCCCGACTGCGCCAAGCCGCTGGCGATGGCGTCACAAGCTTGGGCCGCTGTCAGGCTCTGCTTGAAGGCGCCCGCCGCGATCAAGATTCTCAAGTGTCACCGCCCCGCGACCTAAGTAAGCGCCACAAAGTCACGCAAAAGTGGTTTATGAAATGGCGTAGGATCTACACTTTTACCACCGAGTACGCCGAGGAAATGAGAGTACACTGAGTTTTGAGTCTGTTTGAGACGGAGGTCGCCGCTGGGCTCACACAAAATATCATACCCGCCAATTTCAGAGACCATAAGACTTGTCCGCTACCCGGCCCAGGCGATCGCGCTTCGACCCTCTACGCACGCCCATTTCCCCCTCAAGTTACGCTGAATGCCCCCATGGTTCACCCTGGGTCACAAGACCATTTCGCCAGCGTTCGCCCATGTTCAGCCCCAAAACACCCTTAACGCGCCCCTGTTTCCCCCTGGACACACCCTTTTCCCCGCCCCCGCCGCAGCTCCGCGTGGAAAAATGGGTTTTATGTCCGACGAAAAACTTTTTTCGGACATAAAACGTGTTCTTATGTCCGGCCGCCGGTGAAGCTTGGTTGTAAAGGCGCAGTCCGCGATCATGATAGCAGGTTTGGCGGCGCAGGTGGTGTACAAATGTTCACGTTTTGGGTTTCACAAGATTCAGATACGAAATTGTCCGATTGTCAGGCAATTGGGACAAGCGTAGCGCCCTACTGATGAAAGTCGCCCAGGACTTGCGTTCTTGACTTCTGATGACTGGTCGACGCCTGGGCCACCGAGGGGCGCGTCGACACTAGCTTCATGCAGGTTGCCTGCTTCATACAGCGCCAAAGCCATGCGGCCACGACGATGCTACGGAATCGGGCAAGCCCAATTGGGGCGAGATTGTGCCTCGCCTGATGGCGACTTACTCTCCTTGCATAGGCTTGCTGGCGCAGCCGTATCGTTCATTGGCAAACATAATCCGCGCAACTATCATGGCTTTGTAAGACAATAGAGCCATATTCGGGCATTATACCTTATGGACGTTTCTTGGCGGCGCTGACCTTCAGCCCGTCGGCGTAAACGGAGCTTGCGAAATATGGAGAGCGACAGAGCCCTTGAACGCATCGTTGACAGTGGCGTCGTAGCCGGCATGCGCGGCGCCTTCCCGCCCGATGTCGCGCTCTATGTGGCCGAAGTCTTGCTTACCGAGGGCATCAGCAACTTTGAACTGATGATGAATTCGGAGCGCCCGATTGAGGCGATGCGGGCGCTTAAGGCCGAATTCGGCGACGCCGCTTGCGTCGGCATGGGCACGGTGCTTGATGTCGTGACGGCGGAAGCTGTGCTGGACGCCGGCGCTGACTTTGTGGTTTCGCCCGCCTATCAGCCGGATGTCGTGCGCGCGGTGATGGCGCGTGGCGTGCTTGCCGGGCCGGGCGCCGCAACGCCTACCGAAGCAGTGGCCGCTTGGGGCTTGGGCGCCAAGCTTATCAAGCTCTTTCCCATTGGCGCGCTGGGCGTCGAGTATTTCCGCGCGCTCTTTGGCCCCTTGAATCACATGACGTTCATGTGCAACGGCGCCATCAACGACCAGAACGCGCGCGAATTCCTGGCGGCCGGCGCTGCCGCCTGTGGTATGGGTCCCTGGCTGGTGGGCGACGGCAGTTGGTCGAAGTCGAAGCTGCGCAGCCGCGCGCGCATTTTGCTGAACGCGGTCGCGTCGGCGCGGGATGGCGCAGGCGTATGAGAGCCGGCAGGGCCCGATGACCGCAACAACCACGTCCCCGCGTCAAGCCGGTGTCGGCTGCTGGCTGGTTGCCTTTGCGACCTTGCTCATCGCTGTGGCTTTGGTGGCGCTGGGGCTGCTTCTGCCGCCATTCAACCTCGTCGAGCGCTTGCTCATGCTTGATTACACGCCGCTCAATGCCTCGGCGCCTTCACTATCGAGCGGCGACGAGCTCACAATCAGCAAGGCCGCCGGCACTGCCGACAGCGATTTTGCCTTGCGCCTCTCCCGTTGGCCGCCGCAGGACCTTGATGCGCCCGATAGTGAAGCGCCGCCTTGGCTCGCGCGCGCCTTGGGCAGCCTGCCCAAATCACACGAGTTAGCTGGCCCCCTTTACCTGGTGGATGCCCGCGGCGAGGCGCCCGACAGCCTCAACATCAGCTTGAAAACGCCGCCGGGCTCGGCCCCGGAACGGCTCGCGCTCTATGGCTGGGATGGCGATGCCTGGCGATTTGTGCCGTCCCGCTTCGACGCCGGCCAGCTCAGCGGACGCGCCGACTTCGTCCCGCTCGCGCTGGCCGCCTTTGTGGCTTCGCCCAACGCGCCACTGATTGTTGTCGAGCAGAAAATCGCGGACGACCTCGATCCTGACATCATGAAGGCTGCAGACCTCCTAAGCCCGGCTGGCTTGCGACCGGCGGCCAATGGCGCTCTGATGGGCAGCCTGGCGCCCGGCGGTGATGCCGATTCCGCGTACCTATTCATGCCGGCGATTCGCAACTTCGTCGATGCCGACGCCATCGACCACGACACGGTCCGCGCGCTCTTGAACCATCCCGAGCTGCGCCGCCAGCACGTGTCGCAGATAGCCGACCTGGCGCGCTTCAATCGTTTCGCCGGCGTTTTCATCGACTACCGCGGGCTAAACGAAGCTGACCGCGCTGGCTTAACGGCATTCATTGGCCAACTGGCGACGGCGCTGCGGCCGGACGGCATCTTGCTCGGCGTTGTCGTGCCGGCTGCCTACCGCGGTGATTCCGGTTGGGAGCCCGCTGCCTATGATTGGCGCGCTATCGGCGCCGCGGCCGATTATGTGCAGCTAAGGCCATCGTTACACCCTGACGTGTTTGTGTCCGAGGGCGACGGCTCGCTGGAAGACCTGCTGCGGCAGGCCACGCAGACCATCGAACGCCACAAGATCTTGCTGAGCATGCCCGTTAGCTCGCTGCTGGAAGTCAATGGCGACGTCGTTCGCGTCAGCTGGCATGAAGGTTTCGCCCCGCTGGGGGACATCATTATCACGGCGGACGAGATCA
This sequence comes from Phototrophicaceae bacterium, assembly GCA_965208195.1. GTDB lineage: Bacteria > Chloroflexota > Anaerolineae > Aggregatilineales > Phototrophicaceae > UBA6055. Next base: position 139,897 of record CBDBOC010000004.1, read on the forward strand.
GCGAGACGGGCACGATACCACCGGGCGCCCTGATACGCGCCTCGCTTTCGGGCTACCCAGCCCGGCCCAACTTCGCCATCAGCGCGCAGACCGCCTACATTGATTATTTGGCGGATTCCGGCGATCACGTCGCGCGCGTCTGGCTCACCGATGCCAATGCGCTGGCTCATCGCTTGGGGCTAACTGCGCCCTTCGCCATCGGCGGCATCGCCTTTGACGACCTTCTGGCCGCCGAACATCGCGCCGCTCTGCTGCCCGTAATCCTCGACTTCAAGGCTCGGCAGCCGGCCACGGGCGCTGCAACGCAATATCGCGCTCGCTGGTCGCTAGAGGGTGACGGTGGTCAACTGGAGCAGCGCGTGAGCGAGCTTGACGCCGCGCTTGAGCTCACGCTGGTGGCGCCGGACGGGAACTACGCCATTAACTGGTCGGTCGTCGGCGCGGATGGCGTGGAGAGCGCGCGCGAGGGCGCTGTGCTGCCGCTGTATCGGCCGACGCCCACGCCAACGCCGACCCCAACCCCGACGCCTACACCCACACCCAGGCCGACGGCGCGCCCGGTCGTCGTGGCGCCGCAGCCGGCCGTTTACGTCGACGCGCCGCCGCCACCGGGCAGCATCGGCATCGAAATCGGCGGCCACGTCTCCGATACGGGCAGCTCACGCGCGATCGGCGCCATGCGAACTGCGGGCATGACCTGGATGAAGATTCAGGCGCGCTTCGATTGGCGCAGCCCGCCGGATGTGGCCCGCGACATCACCCTGGCCCACAACAATGGCTTCAAGATTCTGGTTGGCACGGTGGGCCGCCCTTCGGAAATGGCTCAAGGGGGGGAGGGGTACATCAATGCCTATACCGATTGGCTGGCGCGCATCGCTGGGCAAGGCGCCGATGCCATTGAAGTCTGGAACGAGCCGAACCTCGACCGGGAATGGCCCCGCGGGCAGATCAGCGGCGCTGCCTACGCGCGGCTCTTGGCGATCGCCTATCAGAAGATCAAACAGGTGAACCCGTTGATCATGGTCATCAGCGCGGCGCCTGCTCCTACCGGCGTGGCCGATGTGCCCGATCGCGTAATGCCGGATAACCGCTGGCTGCGGCAGATGGTGGAGGCGGGCGGCTTGAATCACCTGGATTGCGTCGGCGCGCATTATAACGAGGGCATCGTCCCGCCCGGGCAGACCAGTGGCGACCCGCGCGGCGACAACTATTACACCCGCTACTTTTACGGCATGCTCAACGGATACATCAGCATCACGCGCCGCCCCATTTGCTTCACGGAGTTGGGCTATTTGACCTCAGAGGGTTTGCCGGCGCTGCCGACATATTTCGGTTGGGCCGGGGATGTCACCTTGCAGCAGCAGGCATCGTGGTTGGCGCAAGCGGCCGCGCTGGCCTCTCGCAGCGGCCAGGTGCGCCTGATGATCGTCTGGAATATCGATTTCACGCATTACGGTTCAGACCCGCAAGCGGGCTACGCCATCATTCGCCCGAACGGTTCATGCCCGGCGTGCCAGGCGCTGGCGGCCGCCCGATGAGCGGCGAACGCACTCCCGCGTTCGGCTGAACTGTTGTACCCTCGTGCGCAAGTGCGCGCCGAGGCAGGAGCCGACATGGTCACCAGGACGGTCGTCAAGCAGATTCGCGCTTTCGTCATCGCTTGGCTCGCGATTACGTTTGTCATGGTAATGGCGACTTTTCTGGCCATTTATTTCAGTTACACACCCTTTGATCTCTCCTTGTCTTCCGATAATCCACTTCCCCTGGGCGCTGACCTGGCCGACACGCCCGAGGCGGAAACAGTCCTGGTGTTGCCTAGCGCCTCACCCATACCAAGCCACACAGCCAGTGTCGTTCCCCTCAGCCCAACGATGCCGGTGTACTTTGAGGATGCATCGCCGGCGCCGCCGCCGACGGCAACACCGACCACGCCGCCAGTGCCGACGCCGCTGCCAGTCGATAGCATGACCTATCAAGTCGGCATTCAGGTCGAGCGGTCGCCAGATTTTAATGTCGATCATCAGGACGGCTGGTACCGGTCGGTCGCCGACGATCTGGGCTTGCGCTGGGTGAAGCAACAGGTGCGCTGGGATCTGATGGAGCCGGAACCCGGGCAGATCGACTGGAAAGCGCTGGACTTCATCATGAACAGCGCGCAGAATTTCGACGTCAAGTTTCTGTTTTCCATCGTAACGGCGCCGGACTGGGCGCGCGAACCTGATGTCCTTCTCGAAAGGCATGGCCCGCCGGCCGATGCGCAGACCTACGCGGACTTCGTGGCTGAAGTTGTCAAGCGCTATCTGGGGCGGGTTCACGCCATTGAAGTTTGGAATGAGCAGAATATCGACCGGGAATGGACCTCGACGGGAGGCTTACGCGCGGAAAATTATGTCGCGCTGCTGCGGGCGACGTATGAGACGGTCAAAGTCATTGACCCCGGCATCATCATCGTCAGCGGCGCGCTTTCGCCGACGGGCATTAACGATGGCGTCGGCGCTTACGACGATTTCGTTTACTTTCACCAAATGATCGACGCCGACGTGTTGAGCTGGGCCGATTGCATCGGCGCCCAGCATAACGGCTACAATGTTAGCCCCGACGTCCGCTACAGCGAGATTCCCGACGATCCCGACGCCATTTTCCGCGGACCCTTTGATAATCCCCACCATAGTTGGAGCTTCCGCAGCACGCTCGAAGGTTATATCGACCGCATGCGCGCCGCTGGTTCGGAGAAGAAGTTATGTGTCACGGAGTTTGGCTGGCCCTCGGCTGAAGATCTGGATGGCGCGCGCCAGGGCTTTGAATTTGCTCTCGATAATTCTTTGGCAGAACAGGCTGAATGGCTGACCAAGGCGATGGGCAATATGGCCGACTGGGGCTTCGTCTGGCTGGCTTTCATTTGGAACTTCAACTACGGGCCGCAAGCCGGCTATGCCATCGGCAACGACAATGTCCCGTATTCGCTGATTGGCCCCGGCCACACCTTCCGCCCGGCTTACGATGCCATTCGGGATTGGCAGCGCGACTACCTGGAACGCACAGGCTCCTGATATGCGCCGCCGTTCTCGCCGAGTCGCCTTGGTGGCGTTGATGCTGCTCGCCGCCGCCTCCACCGCTGCGGTCGTGGGCTGGCGGCAGCTGCAACTGCGTCTCGACCCGTTCATGGCGAGCGCGGTGCGCAACCCGCCTTTCCCGTCCTTGACCTATGGTGTACAAGCCTTCCTCTGGTGGGATACGGACCACGTCGGCAAACACCTCGATTGGGTCGAGTTGATGTCCTACAGTCACGTCAAGCAGACCTTCGCCTGGCGCGACCTGGAAGCCGAGCCGGGCCGATGGGACTGGACGCAAGCAGATCGCATCATGCGCGAAATCGAAGACAGTCGCCTGCGGCTGATTCTGCGCCTGGGCTCTGTGCCCGGCTGGGCGCGGCAAGCGCAGCATCGCGACGCTCACGACGCGCCGGCGGCCGACCCGGCGCATTGGCGCGCCTATTGCGCTGCTGTGGCCGGGCGTTATCGGGGAAAAGTCGCCGCCTACCAGATATGGAATGAACCCAACCTCAGCCGCGAATGGGGCGGCCAGCGGCCCGACCCCGCCGCCTACGTGGCCTTGCTCGCCGCCTGCAGCGAAGAAATCCGCGCCGCCGACCCGGGCGCCGTGCTCATCTCGGCCGGTTTGGCGCCGACTGGCAATTATGATGACCTGGCGTTGCCTGACGACATCTTCCTCGATCACATGTACCGAAACGACTTTCAGAAGTACATTGATGCGGTCGGCGCACACGCGCCCGGTTTCGCCGCGCCTGAAATCGGGCCCGATGACGAAGCGGCCCTGCAACGTTGGTTTACCTTTCGCCGCATCGAGGATCTGCGCAAGATCATGCTCATGCACGGCGACGAGGCGCGCCAGATGGCGGTGATGGAATTCGGCTATACCACGGAACAGATTGATCCCGCTTATGAATGGTTCGCTGTGAGCGAAGCCGAACAAGCCGACCTGTTGCAGCGAGCCTATGAATACGCCATCGCCAACTGGCGCCCCTGGGTTGGGCTGATGGTCTTGATATATTTGCCGGATCCATCTTGGGGCCCGGAAAACGAAGAATTCTGGTGGTCCATTGTTGATGCCGTTGCTGGCAGGCCGCGCCCGGCATTTATCACGTTGGCGAATATGCGTAAGGTCTGTGACGACTACGTTATCCCGCAGCGCGCCTCAGACAGCCCGACAGCGCTTGGCCAATTGCCAGCGCCCATTTGTCCGTAATCTGTCAACGCATCAGGCAGAACTGTAATACAATATACTTTTTTAATGAGCATATTGAGAGGCGCTTTCCCGACATCTGCTGCTCGCCCATAATGCTGGCCTGCTGATGTATACTTGCTGACACTATGACCGCCCAATCAACCTTGATCAACTTGATGCGCGGCCATGCCTTGATGACGAGCCGCATGAGCTATGTCATCGTGGTCTTGCTGCTGCTGGTGGCGGCTGTCCTGCGCACCTACGATTTGGCCAACTTCCCGCCCGGCTTCAGCGAGGACGAAATCATCAATATCCGTTTGGTGGACAACGTCCGCCAGGGCGATATTTTCGTCTTTTACCCGGGCGAAGATGGCGGCCGCGAAGGGATGTATCACGTCATTGTCGCCTTCGTCACCGCCTTTGTCGGCGAAGGCACTATTGGCTTCCGCATTGTGTCCGTCTGGTTGGGCATGTTGTCTATCGCAATCGTCTATACGCTGGGACATCATCTATTCAATCCCATCGTCGGCGTCGTGGCCGCTAGCACCATCACTGCCAATATGAGCGTCGTATTGTTGTCGCGCGCGGTGACCAGCGATGCGACGGCGCTCTTCCTTGTCTCCGCGATCATGCTGGCGCTGGCCCGTTCCTTGCCGGTCTATCGCCGTACACGGGTCGTCACCTCCAACGTGGTCTCGTTCGCGGCTTTGGGCGGGCTGCTGGGCATCAGCTTCTATCTGCACCCATCCAGCCTCTTCATTGTGCTCGGCGCCATGCTGTATATCGGGCACTTGCTCTACATTCGCAACGCCATGTTTCGCCAACGCCGCAGCTATACCGGTTTCGCCATACTCCTGATGCTTATCATCAGCATGCCCTATCTGATTTCATCCATTAATTTGCCACAATACTCCGCCGGCCAGCGCGTGCTCGCCCAATATAGTGATGGCGCCCTGGCATCGGCCGCGGATGCCCTGCTGAGTATCGTTGGCCAGGGTGACATGGACCCGCGGCATAACCTGCCCGGCCGCTCGCTTGGCGATGCGCTTAGCGCTATGTTCATCTTGGTCGGCATTGGCATTTGTATTCGCCGGCGACATCGCCCGCGCTTCATGTTGGTGCTTATCATGTTCGTGATCACCTTGCCCGCGGCGCTGATCGTGGAAAACAGTCCCAACTTTTTCCGCATCAGCGTCACCTTTCCATTTCTCGCGATTTTTCTGGGCATCGGCATTTACGCGCTGATTCGCACACGTCTCTTCGTCGATGTGGTGTTTCGCCGCCTGGCCGTCGCTGGCTTGCTGCTGCTGCTCTGTCTCGGCCTGCTGTGGACTTGGCAGGACCTCTTCGTCGAATGGCGAAACAACGACCAAGTGATTCAAGCGGTAAACGGAGATCTGGGGCAGATCGCCCACTATCTCGATGCGGTGGGAGACACCAAGCCGGTGGTCTTCTGCAATTCCGACTGGTTGAGCCGCCAGCCGGAACCGCATCTAACCAGAACGGACAAAACGCTGCTCATGATGAATCGCAAAAGATTCGTCTATCATGAAGCCGATTGCAGTCGCAGCCTGCTATTGACCAACGGCGGCGAGAGCCAGTTCATCGTATTTTTTGACGCGACGGCACGCTCCGCCGTCCATCCCTATTTGAGTGATTGGCTGGGCTTGGGTGAGGCGGTCGCGGGCAAGCTGCCGCGCGATGCCGTTTTTGAGCTGGACGCTGCGCAAGCCCTGGCGGACCGCGCTGGCGTTTTCACCACGACGGCGCCGGTATCATACGCGCCCGAAGTTGCCGAACCCGTGCCGCTCGCGCCGCCGATCCGCTTCGGCGACAACCTTACCTTCCTCGGCTACGAGCCGGACGTAACGCGCATCATCACTCCCGGCGGCTCGGTTGAGGTCATCACCTTTTGGCGTGCCGAAGGCGACCTGCCGGCGGACTTGACACTATTCCACCACTTGCTCTCCGACCCGATCACCATGTTCAGCAACAACGATGTCATCTACGTAAATCCCGCGCTCATCAATGGGCGCGATGTCTTCATCCAGGCAACCATGGTTGACATCCCGCCATTGGCGCGGCCGGGCCAATACATCGTCTCGGTCGGCGCTTATCGGCGGCAGACGCCCGACCAGCCGCGGTTGCCCGTCTTGCACGACGATCAGCTGCTGGGCGACCGCATTTTCCTCTACGATATTGAAGTGTTGGCGCCGCCAGATTCAGCGGAAGGCGGCGGTTGATGTTTGAGTTGGTGTTCTTGGGCACATCGGCTTCGGCGCCGTCGATCTATCGGGGCTTGCCGGCCCTGGCCGTGCTTGCCGGCGAACAGCGCTTCCTGGTCGATTGTGGCGAGGGGACGCAGCGCCAGATTTTGCGCAGCGGTATCGGTTTTCGCCGCCTCAACCACATCTTCTTGACGCATGCGCATCTCGATCACATCCTGGGGCTTGGCGGCCTGCTTTCGACCTATGGCCGCTGGGAAGCGCTTGAAGAAGTCCACATCTGGGGCGGCGCGCCGGCGCTTGAAAGAGTGCAAGCCCTGGTCTACCAGGTCATCTTCCGTCGCCAGCAACCGCCCGTGCCCATCACCTTTCACCGCACGCTGCCGGGCAAGACGCTCTACCGCGGGCGGAAGTTCAGCGTCCGCGCCTTTCCCGTCTCGCATCGCGGCCGCGAATGCTACGGCTATATCTTTGAGGAAGACGCGCGCCGTCCCTTTCTGGCGGATAAGGCCGATGCCCTGGGCATCCCGCCGGGGCCGGAGCGCGGTCAGCTCGTCGCGGGCAACGCTATCACGCTGGCCGATGGTCGCGTCATCCAGCCCGACGATGTGCTGGGCGATGTGATCAAGGGCACGAAGCTCGTCATCACCGGCGATGTAGCGCGCATTGACGATATCCACGCTGCCGTGCAAGACGCCGATGCCCTGATCATCGAAGCGACTTACCTCAATGCTGATGCCGAGATCGCGGGACAAGTCGGTCACATAACCGCGCGCCAAGCGGCCGACCTGGCGCGCCAATGTAATGTGAAATACTTGTTCCTCACGCATGTTTCGCGTCGCTACCGCGAATTCGAAGTGATCAGCGAAGTGCGGCGGGCTTTCCCCGCTTCGTATGTCGCGCGCGACTTGGATCACTTCGCCATCTACCGCGACCGCCTGCCCGTCAAGCTCGACCCGGATGCGCGCGAGCCGGCAGGCGACGAGTTGCCCGCAGGAGGCGAATGACCATGACGCTCGAATTGGCGCAGCGGCTAAAACGCTACGTGACCGATCGCTTCGTCGCGGAAGACGAGCTGCTGCAGTTCGTCCGCCAAGAGACCGCAGCGCGGGGCTTGCCCCTGATCAACTTGCATCCCAACGAGGGGAAATTGCTGAATCTGCTGGTTCGGCTCAGCGGGGCCGAGCGCGCTGTCGAAATCGGCACGTTGGCCGGCTACAGCGGCATCTGGATCGCCCGCGCTCTGCCAGCGCAGGGCCACTTGTACACTATCGAGCACAGCAGCGTGCACGCCCGGCTGGCGCGCGCTCACTTCGCCAAAGCGGGCCTGGCCGACAAGGTGACCGTGTTGCAGGGCGCTGGCCTCGACATCTTGCCCAAGCTGGCGGCGGATGGACCTTTCGATCTCATGTTCATTGACGCTGACAAAGTCAACTACTCGAACTATCTGGCTTGGGCGGCCGAAAACTTGCGCGTCGGTGGCGCGGTCGTCGCCGATAACGCTTTTTGGGGCGGCGCCATAATCAACCCACAGACCGAGGACGATCGCGGCATGGTCGCCTTCAATGAGGCGCTGGCCGCTCATCCGCAATTTGAGAGCACTATTATCGAAGTCGGCGATGGCCTGGCGCTGGGCGTGAAAACGAGATGAATTCGCTCCGCTTCACTTGACGTTGCCGAGTTCAATCATGCCTTGCCCGTACACCCGGCCCGGCTCGATCACCAGCGTCTCAACAGTGCCGATCAAGTCGTAGGTGGTCGCGCCAGTGATGCGCACCGGCACGATCTCGCCCAGCGGCAGCTCGCCCTCAACCAGCACGTAGCCGTCGATCTCCGGCGCATCGCGGTAACTGCGGCCCAAGCTGATGATTGCGTCGGTTTCGTCTTCGCCGGCGCCATGCCCCTCAACCAGGATATCGAGCGTCTTGCCCACCAGCGCTTGATTCTTTTTCAGGCTGATTTCGCTCTGCGCTGTCATCAGCTCGTCATAGCGCACCTGCTTGATGGCGTCATCGACATGATCGGGCAGCAAGGCGCTCGGCGTGCCCAGCTCGTAGCTGTACTGGAAGGCGCCGACGCGGTCAAATTCGAGCTCGCGCGTCATTTGCATCAGCCCGGCGAATTCTTCGTCGGTTTCGCCGGGGTAGCCGACGATGAAAGTCGTGCGCACGGCCAGCTCCGGCATCAGCTGGCGCAAGCGGCCGATGGTCTCGTAAACCCATTCCACCTTGGCCGGGCGCCGCATCCGCTTCAGCGTCTCGCGATGCCCATGCTGCAGCGGAATATCGAGGTAGGGCAGCACTTGCTCGAGCCGCGCCATCGTCTCCATCAGCCGCGGCGTGACGTAGCCCGGGTAGGCGTACATGAGGCGCAGCCAGGGGATGCCGGGCGCCGCCTCGACGATGGCGTCCAGCAGCTGCGCCAGCCCGTCCCGCAGCCCCAGGTCGGCGCCGTAGTCGGTGCTGTCCTGCGCGATCAGCATGACTTCTTTGACGCCCATGTCTTGCAGCTGCACCGCCTCGGCCACGATCGACTCCAGCGGGCGGCTGACGGCTGTGCCTTTGATCGCTGGAATGGCGCAGAAGGCGCAGGGCCGGCGGCAGCCATCGGCGATTTTGAGATAAGCGGAGGCGCCCTGCACGCTGGCCCGCAGCACACCGCCTTCATCGCGCCCGACCACATCGGCCTCGGTGGGCAGGTGATAGAGCGGCTGCGGATGTTTTCGCGCGCGCAGCCTGCTGATGAGATCGAAGATGTCCATCCAGCGGCGCGTGCCGATGACGCCATCCAGCCCGGGCGCCTCTTGCACCAGGGTAGCGCCGTAGCGCTGCGACAGGCAGCCGGCCGCGATGACCATCTGGTCGGCGCGCTTGATCTCGACCAGTTGGCGCAGGGCGTCGATCGACTCCTGCTTGGCGGCGTTGATGAAACCGCAGGTGTTGACGATCAGCACCTCGGCCGTCTCGGGGTCGCCGACGCCTTTCATGCCCTGCGCTTCTAGGAGCTGCGCCATGCTTTCGCTGTCGACCGTGTTCTTGGCGCAGCCCAGGCTGAGCAGGTAGTATTTGCCGTTTCGCTTCTGTGTATGTCGTCTCGACATGCTCTCGTCCATTGACTTGATCTAATCTTGTCGTTATGCCCTGGGCTTCGTCGGCGGCAGGCCTACCTGTGTCACCCGCGGCGGCAAGATGGCCGTCGGCAAGGGCGTCTCGGCGAGGGTCGGCGTCGCGCTGGGCACAGGCGACGGGCTGGGCAGCGGCGTCAAGGTCGGCGGCGGAAGCGGCGTCGCGCTGGGCAGCGGGGTCGCCGTCGGCGGCGGGCTGGGAATCGCCGTTTCAGCCGGCTCGGACGTCGCCTCAGCCGCGATGGGCACGGTGGTCGGCGCCTGGGTCGGCAGCGCGGTCGGCGGCGCAGTCGGGCTTACGGGCGTGGCTGCCCCCGCCGGCCCCAAGTTTACCAGCACCTCGTCCAGCGTAAAGCGCAGTTCCACGCTTTGGCCGCGCGCGCCGATCTGCCCCTGATGCTGGCCATTCCAAAAAACATCCAGCCCCAAGGCGTTGCCTGCCGTCAGCGCGATTTCGCCGATAGCGCTGTATTCCAGCAGGGTGTCGGGCGGGGCGATGCCGCTGTATTGCTCCACACCGTCGACCTGGACCTGCAGCCAACTGCGCTGTGTCACCAGCAAGCTGACCAGGATACCGCTGCCGCTGTATTGCGCCCGATTCGACGCTGTCGGGCTTAGCGTTGTGGCCGTCGCCCTTGGCCGCGGGGTCGCCGTGTCTGTCGCCGGCGCAGCAGTCGCCGTCGCTTCGCCGGTGTCCACGGCTTGTTCGCCCAACTCGAATCCAGTCAGCTCTATCGTCACGTAGGCGATCACCCCCAAGGCAAGCAGCGAAAGCGTCAATAGCAGCAGCGCCCTTACGATACGGCGGCAGCCACTCGAACGGCGATCCGCCAGATGAACGTCTTGGAGCGGCTGTGTCCCTTCGTGTCGCTCCGTTTCGTCTTCTTGCCGGCGCCGGCGCCTGCGCAAGAGCGCCCGCCGCCCCTTTTCCTGGGCATTGCGCATCTGGTCGAATAGCAGCAGAATGTGCGCTTCGTCCAGCTCCAGGTAGCGCGCGTAAATTCGCAGCAGGCCGCGAATCTGAATCTCCGGCATGCCACGCACGTCAAACTCGCCGGCTTCAAAGCCTTCCAGGATCGGCTGCCGTATCCTGAGCTTGGCGACAGCGTCCTCAAGTTCCATCTCGCGGGCTTCGCGCGCTTCGCGCAGCATCTGCCCCAGCGAGTAAGCATCCATCGGCGGTGCTGGCCCTCAAACAAAAAAACCCGTCAGCCCAGTATAACCGGAATCTGACGGGGTTCTGAAATGGCTGTTGCGTCGCGGCAAGCGAGAGACGCCGCGTTCTACGCTAGTGGGATACAGCTTCGGCATCCATTTCGGCGGCTGATTCGCTCTCAGTAGCCGCTTCGCTGTCACCGCCGGTCTCGCCAGCATCGTCTGCGGCTTCGGCGGTGTCAGCGGCCGATGTCGCGTAGCGGAAACCGTCCGCCATGATATCTTCGGCCGAGACTTGCTCGCCGCGTTCGCGCGCCGCCAGGAACTCGCTAAGCTCATCTTCGGGCACGATGGTAATCTTCAGCATCGGCGCGATCTCGGTACCCAGCCGCACCGGCACCTGATGCGTGCCCACTTCGCGCAGCGACTGCTGGCTGATGCGCCGCCGGTTGATGTCGACGCCGGTCTGCTTGTCCAGCTCATCGGCGATCTCTTGCGTCGTCACCGAGCCGAAGAGCTTGCCGGTGGATGCGGCCCGCCGCCCGAAGATCAGCTCGCGGCCGTCGATCTGATGCGCCAATTCGTTGAGCATGTTGTTGTATTGCGCCTGCCGCGCCTCGACATTCTGGCGGATGGCTTCGGTCTGCTTCAGCGCAGAGGAAGTCGCCTGCACCGCCATCTTGCGCGGTATCAGGTAATTCCGCGCGAAGCCGTCAGCCACCTTGACCACTTGGCCGGCGACCCCGTGTTTGTACAAGTCTTGCAGCAAAATCACCTGCATCGCGCTACCCTCGTCCCTGCCGCAACTGCCAGCGGCAGAGCGTTCTTCATTGACTAAACCCGTATATTATAAGGGTGTTCGCGCGGATGCCAAGTGTCAATCCACCGCCGCGCGCGCCGGTCGAACGAGGTCAAGCATGAGCGCCAGTGACGCGCTGGACAATCGCCAAATCATCGAAAAAGCGCTGATCGTGCTGGTGGGCTTCCTGGCCAGCGGCGTCTTGGGCTTGGCGCGCATCGGCGTGGTCGGCGCTCAATTCGGCACCGGCGCCGCCCTCGATGTCTTCTCCGCGGCCCAGCAATTGCCGGAGACGGTCTTTGTGCTGGTGGCGGGCGGGGCGCTGGGTTCGTCATTCATCCCGGTCTATGCCCGCATCCGCGAAAGAGACGCGGCCGCAGCCTGGCGCCTGGCTAGCGCGGTCATGACATTGTCGGCTGTGGCGGCGCTGGGCTTCAGCTTGCTGGTCGTCATCAGCGCGCCCGCTTTGGTGGATCACCTGCTTTTGCCTGAGCGCCCGGCCGAGCAACGCCAGCTCATGGTCGAAATGGTGCGCTTGATGATGCTGACCCCCGTCATCTTCAGCGTCAGCGGCCTCGTCATGGCCATCTTGCAATCGCACGCCGCTTTCTGGCTGCCCGCCCTCGCCATCAGCATGAACAACATCGGCATCATCATCGGCGCGCTCTTCATCGCGCCCGTATTGCCAGCGCATATCGGCGTGGCCCAAGTCGGCGATCTCAACGTCTTCGGGCTGGCGTATGGCGCCGTGCTCAGCGCAGCGCTGCACTTGCTGGTGCAATTGCCCGGGCTATATCGCATTCGCGCCCGTTTGCGCATTCTATTGGCGCCGCGCGCGCCGGGCGTCGTCGAAGTCTTGCGGCTGATGGGCCCGCGCGTGCTCGGCCTGGCGGTGGTGCAGATCAACTTTTATGTCAACATCCGCTTCGCCGGCGCCATGGTCGAGGGCAGCGTGGTCGCGTTGCGCTACGCCTTCATCTTGACATTTTTCGTGCTGGGCATGATCGGCCAGAGCCAGGCTGCGGCCGTCTTCCCCACGCTGGCGGCCCTGCGCGCCCAGGGCGATTACGCCGGCTTCAAGGACCGGCTGTCGCAGGCGATGCGCAATGTGCTCTGCTTGTCCTTTCCCGCCGCCGCCATTCTGATCTTCTTGGGCGAGCCGCTGGTCAGCCTGCTGCAGCGCGGCGAGTGGGACGCTGAAAGCACCAGCGCCGTCGCCTGGGCCCTCAGCTTCTACGCGATCGGCATCGCCGGCTTCGCCTTGCTCGAGGTGCTGTCGCGCGCGTTTTACGCCCTGGAAGACACGCGGACGCCGGTCATCGCCGGCACAATCGCCATGCTCAGCAATATCGCGCTCAACGTCATCTTCATCCAGTTCATCGGCCATCCTGACAGCCTGGCCCGCGGGCCCTTCGCCGGCCTCGCCCTGGCTAACGCGCTAACCACCATCGTCGAAGCGCTGGCGCTGGGCTGGCTGCTGCGCCGCCGCCTATTTGCAGTTGCCATCGTAAGCGGCCTGGACGACCGTCAGATCTTCCGCAGCGCTGCCGGCAGCTTTCTGCTTACGTTGCTGCTGGCCGCTGTGTTATGGTTGATGACGCGCGTTTTCAGCGGCGCCGGGCTTTCGCTGCTACTTGTCGGCGGCACAGTCTCAGCCTTGGTCTTCTTCGGCCTCGGCTTCATGTTTGATGTCAGCGAAACGCGGGCATTGCTGCGCCCATTGCTGCGCCGCGTCACACGCCTGAGCTGAGCGCGGCCGCGTCCGTTCGCATGAGAGGAGATGGACTATGGAGAAGCAACTGGATGGCAAAGTCGCCGTAATCACCGGCGCCGGGCGCGGCATCGGCCGGGCGCTCGCGTTGGGCTTCGCAGGGCAGGGCGCTCGCGTCATCTGCGCCGCCCGCACGCAGACGCAGCTGGACGAGACCGTCGGCGCCATTCATGCTGCCGGCGGCAACGCTTTGGCTGTGCTCTGCGATGTCACCCTGGCCGCTGATGTGCGCGCGCTCTATGCGGCGGCCCGCGCCAGCTTCGGCCCGGCCAATATCATCGTCGCCAACGCCGGCGGCAACCTCGAGCGGCGCTCGGTCGAAGACAGCGACCCGGCCGCCTGGGCCCAGACAGTCAGCCTGAATCTGACGGGCGTCTACCACACCTGTAAGTACGCCATCCCCGACTTGAAGGGGCAGGGCGGGCATATCATCATCATCGGCTCGGGCATGGGGCATCGCGCCGGGCCGGCCGGCTCGGCTTATAGCGCTGCCAAAGCCGGCGTCTGGATGCTGGCGCGCAACCTGGCGGAAGAGCTGCGCCCGCACGGCGTCTGCGTCAACGAGTTGATTCCGGGCCTGGTCGATACCGACATCCTGAGCGATGCCGAGCGCCCGGCCGATCCGACGCTGATTGTCGAGTGGTTCAAACAGCCTAAAGACGTGGTTCCACTGGCGCTCTTCCTGGCGACGCAGCCGCCAACCGGCCCCACCGGCCAGAGTTTCAGCCTCATGCGCCGCGATTCGCAGTAGGGCGTCTACGTTTTCACCCGCGCGAAGATCGCCTTGAGGTACTCGGCCTCGGGGAAGCCGACTGGGTGATCCAGCGCGTGCCCGGTCGTCTCGATGACGTCAAGCTCGTAGCCGGCGACTGCTGCCGAGCGCGTCACCAGTTGGAAGAACATCTCGGCATTCATACGGCTTGAGCAGGAGGCCATCATCAGGATGCCGTCATCGCTCGTCAAGCGCAGCGCCATCTCGACCAGGCGCCGATACGCCAGCACGGCCTGCCGCATGCTGGCGCGGCTGTTGGCGAAGGCCGGCGGATCGACGACCACCAGGCCGAATTTGCGTTTGGCGGCGATGAGCTGGCTCAGATTGGCGAAGGCGTCACCGGCGATGACATCCACCTTCCCCGCCTCGAAGCCGTTGTTCGCGGCATTGCTTTGCAGCGAATCCAGCGCCGGTTGGCTGGCATCAAGCGCCGTCACCGAGCGCGCCCCGCCGGCCAGCGCGTAGACGCTGAAGCCGCCGCTATAGGCGAAGACATCCAGCACGCGCCGCCCCCGCGCCAGCTCACGCGCCTTCTGCCGGTTATCGCGCTGGTCGAAGAAGAAGCCGGTCTTGTGCCCCTTGGCCACATCGGCCACGAACAGCAACCCGTTCTCGACGAATTCGACGCGCCCCTGGGGCAGCTCGCCGATCAATTGCTGGCCATCGCGCAAGCCGTACAGCTTGGCCAGATTGAGATGTTCCGCTTGCAGCGACCGGCTCAAGCGCAGCAAGAGCGCGTCAAAGCTGACGACATCGCCCAGCGCCGCGATGAGGTTCGCCAGATGCGGGATCCAGGCGGTCGTATACAATTTCAGCACCAACGCCTCGCCATAGCGGTCGATCACCAGCGCCGGGAAGCCATCGCTTTCGCCATAGACCAAGCGGTAGCCGGTCGTTTCCGCGCTGATCAGCGGCTGACGCAAGGCTTGAGCTTGGCGCAGGCGCTCGGCAAAGAATGCGCGATCGATGCGCAGCGGCTGCAAGGCCTGCAACACCTTGATTCGTATCGGCGACAGCGGATCGTAAAGCCCCACCGCCAGGAAATTGTTCTTGTGCTGATCGTAAATGACCGCCAGATCGCCGGCATTGCCCAAGTGGCTCTGCTTCACCACCGCGTCTTCATACACCCAGGGATGCCCGTTGCGCACCGCCCGCTCGGCCGCCGGCTTGACACGAAGCGAGATATTCTTTTGCGCCGGCGCGGGCAGCTTGCTGAAGTCAAACACGGGCCGCTACTCCATCAGCCTGGCATCATCCAGGGTCTTGACTTGGAGCTCGGCCTTTTCCAGCAGCGCCTGGCAATGCGCCGCTAACTTCTGACCGCGATCGTATAGATTCACCGAGTCTTCCAGCGATTGCTCGCCGGCCTCCAGCCGCGCCACGATGGCTTCCAGCTCAGCATAGGCCGCCTCGTAACTCAGCGCCTTGATCTCATCCATCATTCATCGACCCTGACTTTGATTTCGTCTTGCGCCAATTGTACGTTCAATCGCTGATTCTTGCTGACCTGCGCCGCCGCCCGCACGATGGCGCCGCGCTCATCGCTTACCAGCGCATAACCGCGGGCCAGGATATGCTGCGGGTTGGCCGCGTGCAGCGCCTTGGTCGCGCTCGCGAGGTGTTCGCTGCTTCGTGTCAATCGCGCGCCCGTGGCACGCGCCGCACGCTGTTGCAGATTGCGCGCCGCTTCCTGCGCCCGTTGCACCATCTTCAATGGCGTGACGAAGCGCAGGCCGCTTTGCAACCGGCCCAAATCGCGCCCGCGTTCGTCGAGCGCGCCGCTGAAGACCGCCCCCAGCCCGGCGCCGAGCCGATCCAGATCCAGCAGCAGATCATTGCGATCAGGCGTCGCCAGCTCAGCCGCTGCTGATGGCGTGGGCGCACGCAGATCGGCCACGAAATCGACGATGGTGAAGTCAATCTCGTGGCCGACGCCGCTGATGACCGGCATACGGCTGGCGGCCACCGCCCGCGCCACGCCCTCGTCATTGAAGCACCACAAGTCCTCCAGCGAGCCGCCGCCGCGGGCGATGATGATGGTATCGACGTCCGCCCGGCGATTGAGCCGCTCCAGCGCGCGGATGATCTGGGCCGGGGCATCGGCGCCCTGCACCAGGGTCGGGCTGAGCAGGACTTCGACCAGGGGGAAGCGCCGCTGCAAGACATTCTGCATGTCATGCCAGGCCGCCGCCGTCGGTGATGTGACCACGCCGAGCCGCCGCGGGAAGGGGTCGATGGGCCGTTTACGCGCCGCGTCGAAAAGCCCCTCGGCAGCCAGCTTGGCTTTCAGCGCTTCAAATTGCTGATGCAGATCGCCCAGGCCGCCGGCCGCCACGATCTGGTCGGCATAGAGCTGATACTCGCCGCGCGCTTCGTATACGCTGACGCGGCCATGCACCAGGATCTCGTCGCCGGCGCGGATGTCGGCCCGCACGTAGCGCGCCGCGTTGCGAAACATGACGCAGCGCAACTGCGCCGCCGCGTCTTTGATGGTGAAATACCAATGGCCGGAGCGCGCCTTGGTCAAATTGGAGACTTCGCCGCTGACCCAAACATCGGCCAGCCGCTCGTCCCCGTCAAAGAGCTCGTGAATGTAACGCGTAATTTCCGCCACCGACATGGATTGCATGGTGTTTGTCTACATACCCCGTTGTGATGTCGCGCTTCGACCGTTACAATTATCGCCGATTTCCGGCATAGGGGCGAACGAGGTTCGACCATGGCATTTCTCAACCAAGCAGAGCGCGCCGCGCTGCTCGATGACCTCAAACGCATGAAGTTCAACCGCGCCAAGTACAAGCTCTTGCGGCTGGACCCCAAGGGCCGGCTGGTCTATTACCGCAATGTGCAGCAATCCGGCGAGTGGCATACCAAAATCGTGCTGGAAGGCATGGGCACAGCCGTGACTCTGGTCGAAGTCAACCACGCCGACAATGACCAGCCACGGAATCGGCAGCGCTTCGAATTCGTTAACATCATCGTCGAGCCCACGCCGGAAAACCTGGGTTGATCTGATTTATTCGCAAGTCTCTGCGCCTTTGTGCCTCTGTGGCCGATCAATGTTCGTCGTGCTGATGCAGCGGATTGTGCTCGTGATAGATGCCCTGCCGGTGCATCTGTTGGTGCAGCTGATTGTGGGCCGCTTCCACCGTGGCGCGCAGTTGCTTGTAACGCTGCGCGGCCGGCCGCGGCGCCAGCGTATCGATGAAAGCCAATGCGCCTTCGATCTGCTCCAGCACGGCCATGGCATCAGCTTGCTTGAAGGGGCGCGCCCCGTCCACGCGCACTTGCACGCTGCTGCTGTGCGCCGCGATCTCGCCCGGGCGCCCGCTGTGGCTGCCGCGGACGCGCAGGGCGATCCAGCTCGATTCGTGGATCGGCACACTGCAGCTGCCGGTCGCTGACAAGCCGCCGTCGACCGCCTGCGACTCGACGCCGAAGCCGCCCAGCACGACCTCGACCCGCTCCAGCGGCATCGCGGCCGATTCGACGCGCCAGCTGACATCAACCGTGCCGCCGCCGGCCGGCAGGTCCAAGCGCGCGCCGGGTGGCCGCCCGGCGACGCTCAGCTCCAGCAGGGGCCCCACCGTCACAAAGGTATTGCCCGCCTTGACCGCCTCCATCCAGTTGCCATAGCTTAAGTCGCGCCCGTTCAGCTGCGCGTAGGTGCGGATGCCGCCCAGCAGCGCCGTCGCCGTCATCTTGTCCGAGCCGCCCACCACCGGCACCTGATAGCCCAGATTGAGATAGCGATACCAATCGAGCAGGCCGTAAGGCGTGATCTGCATCGAGAAGGGGTTGAAGGTCATCATTTCGATGGCGTGAACCAGGCCGAGCACGATATCGGCGGCGCGCTCGGCCTGCGGGTTGGGCGCGTGCGGCAAGACCACCAGACCGCCTTGCTCGATGCACTGCCGCGCCCATTCGGCCATGCTGACTTCCAACGCGTCGCCGATGGCCGATTCCGAGGGGCCGCCGCTGCAGAGGGGGTGGATCATCTCGCCGGAATAGCCCAGCAGCGAGATATGGCCGAGCACTTGCATGCGGTTTTCGGTACCGACGCGCACCAGGAACTCGCCATCGCCGCCGAAGTCCGTTGCGCCGAAGGTGGTGCGGCCGTCGAAATCGGCCACGTTGCTGAACATCTCGCCCCATTGGCTGGCCAGCAAGTTGACGACGTTGACGCCTTCGGCCGCGCCTTCCAGCCAGGCGGTTTGCGGGCTGAGGAAGTGCACGTGCGTATCGGCCGAAACCCAGCCGCGCTCGCGCCAATCCAGGGCGCGTTCCAGGGTGAAAGTCACCTCGGCGGTCTCGGGCGTCACGGTGAAGCTGCCGCGGATGGGCTTGATCTCGTAGCCGCGCGTGATCTCGACGAAGACCTCGCCCAGGGGCGCCTCCAGCTCACAGGCGCCGTCGATGTAGGCGTATTGATTCAGTTTATTCAGGAATTCGCCGTAGTTGTCTTCGAACCAGCCGCCGTTGACGCGCCGGTGGTAGCCCCGTGGCGGCAGGTATTCGCCCTGCTGGCCGTGGAAGTGGATGCGTACTGGCGCCTTGCGGCCGCGCTCGTCGAGCACGCGCACACGCAGCAGCTGGCGCGCCTCGGCGACTTCCAGCGCCGCGTCCGGCAGCTCGGCCAGCGGGTAGCTGTGGATTGCATCGTCCGCGCCCCGCAGGTGCATGGTTGCCTGCGGATGCGCCGCGTATTCGATGATGGCGACCGAGGCCGAGCGGTCGGGCTGGACATTGGTCGCCTCGCTGAACCAGGCCGCGCGCTCGTAATCCAGCCGCGCCCGCGCCGAGATCACGACGCCCAGGTCTATGGCGATATCGTCGAGTTCGCCGATGGCGTTGAATTCGACGCCCTCGGGCAGGGTCAGCGCCAGTTTGCGGCGGGTGCGGGCCTGCAGCGGATGCGCCTCGAGTTGCGTCGCGCTGATGCCGTAGATCAGGGCGCGCTCGCCGGCGCCGCGCAGGATGATTTCGCGAATTGGCTTATCCGGCTGCGGATTGGGCAGGGCGTAGAGCCAGACATGTTCGTGCGCGCTATCACGGCCGCTGCCGTGGCGTGTCTCGCCATCGCCGTAGCGGGTGGCGGGCATGCGCCCCAGGGCCAGGGCTTCGCCGATGCTGCCGTTGACCGTGTCTTGCTGATGCGGCAGGGCCTCGAAGGCGCTGGCGCCCCAGCCGACGTGCTTCTGCTGGATGGCGAAGCGCCGCTGTATGGGGCGGGTCGCCTCGCCGCCGTCAGCGTAGCGTAGCGTGTATTCGGCCACTAGTGCGCCCAGGTCGTTGCCGGGTGTGGCGCCGCCACCCCAGTCGCCGCCGGCAGCATCGTCGAGCTCGGCGGGCAGCGCGGGCGCCTGGTCTTCGACGATATGCGCGAAGACGAGGTAGGTCGCCCGCAGCTCCTCTACGATCACGCGAATCTCGTCGCCGTCCAGCAGAATGGCGTTGGCGCGGCCCTGGGCGCCGAAAGCGAAGGGGATGCCGCGGCAGGCGCTGTCGCCGTAGAGGTCGTCGTTTCGCAGGCGCAGCCGCTCGTCAAGCGTGGCGCGGTCAACGTTGAAGGCCGCGTCCAGGGACAAGGGCGTGAACAGATCTGATGGCGGTACAATCATCGGGGTACTCCGCAGCTAGCGTTTCCGCCGCAGTGTAACGCCGCGCTCAGTCCATCACAAGCTCAAAGTCGGCGCCGCCGAGGATGCGCCCATTGACCTGGATCTCCAGCCGTTGCCGCCCGGGATAATAGCGCCGCGTTGAAATCGGGCGGATCGGCAGCCGCTTGCTGATCTCGGCAGTTTCGCCCGGCGCCAATCGCATCTGCCTTAGCTTGAAGACTTTGGGCGCGGTTGACCCGTTGGCTTTGACGAAGTGCAGCACGAAGTCGATCATCAGGTTCTGCTGGGCGACGCAGATGTTGCGCAGAGCAAAGGAGAATCGCAGGTCGCCGCCGAATTGCAGGCGGGCCGGCGTCAATTGAAGCTCGCTGAGTTCGACCATTGGCTCATCAAAGCCGAGGATGGCAAGGGCCCGCGGATCACCCCGTTTGACGAGGCTGCGCAGGGCGTGCTTTATCAGCCAACCCCGCTCTACAGAGGCGCCGCGTTGCCAGGCTTCCATCCGCGCCAGCAGCACATCAGGGTGATCTTTGCTGATGTCATTGAGATGATTGGCGACCGAGCGCCGGACGTAGAGCGATGGATCGTCTTTCAGGCGTTCGAGCAGGGCCAGGCTGGGCGCGGGATCGGCGATGAAGGCGGGCAGCTGCGGCCACCAGGGCAAGCGCGGCCGGCTGCCCTCACTGGCCAGGCGGCGCACGTGCTCGTTTTCATCTTGTGCCCAGAGGTGCAGCCGTGCCAGGGTCGCCTGCGGATGATGGATTAGATAGGGCCGTATCGCGCCTTCACACGATGTATGCCGGGTAATGATGTACATTCCGTCGAGAGAGGCTGTGAGATGTTCCAGCCCGTGCCGGTAGACGAAGGTGGGTATGGGCAGCAGGCGGAAGGCGGCGTCTTCAATTGGCGTGAAACGGTCATCGTGGTCGAGGATGCGCAGGAGTATGCCGAGTGCCGCGGGATAATCGGCCGGCAGGGTTTCACGCAGCTTATCGGCGACCCAGGCGAAGCGCGCTTTCAGCTCCAGGCTTTGCAGTTGCGGCGTGGTCGCCCCGACGAAGCGGTCGCGCTCAAAGGGCGGGTGAACGATGGCGATGCGGTCGGCGATCTGCTCGACGAGCTGCGCGTCAATCATGTCTTTGAGGAGCGGAAAGTCAGTCACGATTGCTCCCTCGCCACCGTCGGATTCGTGAGGGCGGCCACTGCTAGACCCACCCTCCTGCCCCAGAATTCACGCTTGGCTGCCCCTGAATCGACGCTGAACCGACCCATGCCAGCCCCAAGGCGCCGGCGCAAGAATGCCCTGATTCACCCTGTTTCCACCGGCGGACGCCCTGAACTCCCCTGGGCGCGCCCATACCGCCCCCTCGATACGCTCATTTGTGAGGCAGCTGCTGGGAAAATCTTCTGGGCTCGAAATGGAAAGGTCGCTTTTGTGTCGCGGCAAAGACTTTTTTCGGACATAAAACGCCTTTTGAGTGTGCCTAACGTTATCGTGTGAAAAATGTTTGAGCATGTCAAGGAAGCGTGGGCGAGCCACCGGCTCGCCCCTACGCACGTTGGGCTTTGTCCCGCAACGTAACCAGACGGAATTGTGCAACTGGGAGTCGCGCAGGCCATGTCTGCGAGGCCGGATTGCGGACGACCAAGGGGGCCGCCCGCGACGCCGCTATGTGATGGCCCAAGGCTACTCGGGATCGACGCTCTGCCAGAATGCCACGCGATTGCCGGTCGGATCGAGGAACATGCCCAGCACACCGAAGCCCGGCACCTCTTGACGCGGCAGGATGACCGTGCCTCCTAGCTCGGGCACGCGCGCCATATCGGCATCGATGTCGTCGCTGTGGAAATATATGAGCACATCGCCTGGGTTCATGCCTTCGCCCAGCGGCGAAAGCGCGACGCCCAGATCGACGCCGGTGTTGAACATGGTGTACGTAAAGTCTGGTCCCATGGGGATTGCTTGCGCTTCCCAGCCCAGCAGCGCGCTGTAGAAGGCCTTGGCTTGGTCGTCATCGGCCGACGGGATCTCAATATGAACAACGGGTCGCATGGCGCATTCTCCTTCGAAACGCGGATAGGTGTTTGCGTCACTGATGATAGATTGTTTGTTCTAGTTTGTCAAGGCTGATTTCGGGGCGACTTTGGGCGGCACTCAGCGGTGTGATTCAGACGCACCTTTCGGCGGCATCTTGCGTATACTGAAGTGGGATTTTGAATCAAGGCGAACCTACGACACGAGGAGAATATATGCGCGTTATTGTGCATACGGGGAAGGGCGGGGTCGGCAAGACGAGCATCTCGGCGGCGACGGCG
Organism: Phototrophicaceae bacterium; assembly: GCA_965208195.1. GTDB lineage: Bacteria > Chloroflexota > Anaerolineae > Aggregatilineales > Phototrophicaceae > UBA6055. The sequence continues at coordinate 161,925 of CBDBOC010000004.1, forward strand.
CTGCGCTGCGCCGAGATGGGCATGAAGACCATTGTCGTCAGCACGGACACGGCCCACAGCCTGGGCGATGCCCTGGATATCGAGGTCGGGCCGGAGCCGACGCAGATCGCCGAGAACTTGTGGGCGCAAGAGCTGGACACGCGCTACTCGATGCAGAAATACTGGGGCAGGATCCAGGAGTATCTGGGCAACTTTTTCAATCGCGAGGGCATCGCCAAGGTCAACGCAGCCGAAGTTACGATCATCCCGGGGCTGGAAGAAGGCGCGCAGTTGCTGTGGATCAGCGAGTATTTCCAGGCGGACGAGTACGATGTGCTGATCGTGGACGCGGCGCCCACTGCCGAGACCATCCGCTTGCTCAGCCTGCCGGATGTGACGCGTTGGTGGGTTGAGCGGCTGATGCGTATCGCGCGCGGCCTCGACAGCGTCATCCGCCCGGTGCAAAAGTTGCTGCAGCGCGGCAAGAAGAGCGACTTCGGCATCGACATCGGCGAGAATGCCTGGGACCAGGTGCAGTACCTCTTCGACACGCTGGACGGGGTGCGCGAATTGTTGACGAATCCCGAGCACGCCAGCATCCGGCTGGTGGTCAATCCGGAGCGCATGGTGATTCGGGAGACGCAGCGCACCTACACCTATCTCAACTTGTATGACTACGCCACGGACGCGATCCTGGTTAATCGCGTCTTGCCGGATACGGTGCAGGACCCCTTCTTCGACACCTGGAAGGCGCGCCAGGCGCGGAATATCGACTTTGTGCGCGAGGCGTTTGGCAGCTTGCCGCTGCTGAAAGCGCCGCTTTTCGGCGAGGAGGTCGGCGGCCTGGAGACGCTGCGCAAGCTGGCTGACGAGCTCTATGGCGAGCGCAACCCGGCCGACCGGATGTTTGATGGCGTGGTGCACAAGCTGGAGCAGCTCGATGGCGGCTCGCAGTGGATGCTGCGGGTGCCCATTGGTTTCGCGCGCAAGGAGCAGCTCGATCTTTATCGGTCGCGCGATGAGATCACGCTGAGCGTCGGCCCGTATCGGCGAAATATCGTCTTGCCCGATGAATTGCATCAGCTGGAGATCACCAGCGCGCGCTTCGAGGACAAGTACCTGAATATTCACTTTGAGGGCGAAGCGTCGTAGCGACGTGAGGCGAGATTAGATTGCGTGATATTGAGCAGTGCGGGGCGGGCGACTCACAGAATCGCCCCTACAGGATTCGACGTTGTTGGGATTACGAGGGACGGGAGGGCGGGTTCAGTCGTCGAGCTCGACGCGGATTTTGCCGCTGGCGCCGCTTTGCGCGGCCTCTTCGTCTTCGTCGGCGGCCAGGTTGGCGCTGGCCTGCCGTTCTTGCTCAGCGGCCTGTCGCGCCGCGGGGTCTTCCATTTCGCTGGCCTTCTTGATTTCATCGATGGCGGCATCGATCAAGACGCGGAAGCCGGTCGCGAATTCATTGCCGGCCGCCTGGGTGTGGGACTTGAAACCCGGCGGCAGGATCGACTCCATCGCCTTGCCGAATTCCTCCAGGCCACGGCGCTGATGGTATATGAATTGCTCGAGCGGGGTTTTGCCCTCTGGATCCGCCCCTTCCTCCGGCGGCGGATTCATCGCTTCACTCATCGCAAGGCTCCTCAGTGCATTGGCGTCATATATTGCCTATACGCCTCTTTGGGCTGAGGGTTGCGTGACGCGGCGGAATCTGACTGAGAGGGCTTTTCCACGGCTGGCCTAGGGGTCGTCGCGTTCCAATTCACGCAGCAGGGCAATGTCTTGGCGGATGCCGCGGGCGCGCCAGGCGAAGCTCAGAAGCAGCAAGGCGAGGATGGCAAAGGCGGCGGCCAGGCCCAGCGCCAGGTAGGCTGAGTTATCGGGCGTGATGAAGAAACCGAGCAGCGTGCGATTCCAGGCGTCGGCCAGGGCGGCCAGGTCGCCCAGATCGCCAGTTTGCAGCGCGATGTAACTGTCGTTGCCGAAGACCAGGCCCAGGGCTTGAACGCCTTCGTCGCTGTAGGCACGCCAGGAACCACTCGGCAGGTCGATCGCTTGCAGCGCGGCATCGTCGTGCAAGTCGACGCCGGCGAATGAAGCGAGCGCCGCCGACATTTCGGCCCGCGCCGTCTCGGCCGTATCGTCGGCTTGGGGGATCGTCAGCATCAGCGCGCGCGCGGCCGGGTCTTGCTCGACGAAGCTGATGACGACGAAGCGGTCGCCAGCACGTCGCGCCATGATCGACGCCGTCGCGGTCTCGTCAATGTCGTAGATGAGGTTGGTCCAGGTGCCATCGGCCAGGTTGGCCTTGTCGCTGAAGACGGGCTCGCCGATTGGCATGCCGACGAGGCGCTCCAGCTCGGCAGTGGCGGCGGCTGTTGCATCAGCGGCGGGCGCCAGGGCTGTCCTGATGGTCGCGCGAGCTGCGGCAAAATGATACTGTGCCGCGTCGCCATTGCTTTGATCGGCCCAGCCAGCCAGCGCTGGCACATTGAAGGCGGGCGACTGGAAGTAGGGCGCTGCTTCATCGGCGTCTTGCTGCGCCAAAGCGGGGAGCGCAGCCAGAAGCAGGGCGAAGACCGCGATGAGCGTGGTGCGCTGAGTCATCTCTTACGCATCCAGGAGGCGAATTTTGATTTGTTCGAGCGCGTCCAGGCGCCTTTCCAGCCGCACGCGATGCCATATCAGCGTGACGGGCAAGAGCGTGAGCCAGAGCAGCAGGCTGGGAAGCAGCGCGATCACGACGCCGCTGGTAGCTTCGAAGCCGCCGACAGCATTTTGGGGGCTGGCGCCGATGATGACGGGGTGGATGGTATCGGGCACGATGCGAATAATGAAGAGGGTGATCAAGACGGTGACGAAGGCGAAGATGCCGTAGACGGACATGAAGGCGCGCTTGCGTTGCGGGTCGTCGATGCCGGCGCGCAGCATCAAGTAGGCGGCATAGGTCAGCACCATGACGGCAGCCGAGGTCAGCCGCGGGTCCCAGGTCCACCAGGTATTCCAGATGGGGCGGGCCCAGATGGCGCCGGTGAGCAGGTTGATCAGCGAGAAGGCCAAGCCGACTTCGACGCCGGCCAGCGCGATGCGGTCCCACTGCGCGTTTTGGCGCGCCAGATATAGAATGCCGCCGGCGACCGTCAGCCCAAAGGCGGTGAAGGCGCCGAAAAACGAGGGCATGTGGATGTAGAAGATGCGCTGGATTGGGCCCTGCTGGATGTCTGTGCCGGCGACGAAGAGCCCGAGCCCGAGCGTCGCGGCGAAACCGGCGGCGGTCAGCAGGGTCAGCAGGCGCAGCAGGCGCGGTTGCGGGCGCGGCGCCGACAAGTCTTCCAGGGACAGCGCTTTGTTTCTGTCTGCCATTTCTGCCTCGCGCAAATGTGAAGACGACAGCATCTTACCAGTGAAGGCGGCGGAGTTACAGGTATGCCGGCTGCGCTGATGCTCATTCTTCCACGACGAAACGATAGAGCAGCAAGCAGAGCGCGAGGTAGATCACGCTGATGGCGCCGATCAGCTGCAGCCAGACGCGCCACTCGGCGGCCGGCGCGTCACTGAGGATGCCCTTGGTGGCGTTGACGGCGGTCAAGAGGAAGGGCAGCGTCGCCGGCAGCATGGCGATGGGCAGCAATGCTTCGCGGGCGCGCGTCTGCGCAGTCATGGTGGCCAGCAGGGTGCCGATGCTGCAGAAGCCGAAGACGCCGATCATGGTCGTTAGGATCAGCCAGGCGTCCATCATGTTGATGTTGTAGAGCAGGGTCATCAGCGGCAGCAGCACGGCGCCGACGATGAGCGTGAAGATGTAGTTGCTGAGCAGCTTGCCCAGGAAAATAGCCGCGCGCGAGATCGGCGCCAGCAGCATGGCGTCCAGATTGCCGCCGTCCTGCTCCAGGGCCAGGCTGCGATTGAAGCCCAGCAGGCTGGCGAAGATCAGCGTCACCCAGAGCACGCCGCTGATGGATGCCTCACGGGCGGCGCGGTCCAGCTCGAGGGCGAAGCTGAAGACGAGGATGCTGAGCAGGGCGAAGAGCGCCATCACGCCGACGACATCGCGCGAGCGCAATTCGGCGCGCAAGTCTTTGCTGACGATGGCGAAGACCGCGCTAAAGAAGGCCCGGCTCATGGTGAGAGCGCTTTCGAGGCTTCGCTGTAAATTGCGGCGAGGTCGCCACCGTCCAGCCCGCCATCGTAGCTGAGGTTGCCGCGCGACAAGACGAGGGCGCGGCCGGCGAAGGACGGCGCGCGCTCCAACTGATGCGTGCTCAGGATGATGGTGCGCCCGTCGTCGAGGGCCCGTCGCAGCAGGCCGTCCAGCAGCTCGCCGGCGCGCTGGTCCAGGCCAGTATAGGGTTCGTCCAGCAGCAGCAGAGCCGGCTGATGCAGCAGGGCGCGGGCGATGCTCAGCCGCTGTTGCATGCCGCGCGAGAAGGTGCGCGCCAGGGTGTCGGCACGGCGGCGCAAGCCCACTTGGCGCAGTAGCTCGTCGACGCGGCGCTGGCGTTGGTCTGCGCCCAGGCCGTAGAGCTTGCCGCAAAAGTCAAGATTTTCGCGCGCGGTCAAGTTGCCGTAGAGCATGGGCCGATGGGCGACCAGGCCGATTTGCGCGCGCACCGCCATGGCCTCGCGCGGCATGTCCCAGCCGCCGATGCGAATGACGCCGCCGGTCGGTTTGCTCAAGCCGCTGAGCAGCCGCAGCAGGGTGGATTTGCCGCTGCCATTGGCGCCCAGCAACAAGGCGAATTCGCCGCGATCGAGCGAAAAGCTGACGCCCTGAAGCGCCGGGCGCAGGCCGTAGACCTTGCTCAGCTGTACCGCTTCGATGAGCGTCGTCTGGCTGGTCATGGCGGCCTATTCATCGGCAGCCATCAGCGCGGCCAGCCTGGCTTTGAGCGCGCGCCGCTGATGATGCCACAGGTCGTGGTTGATTTGGCCGCTCTCGTGCTCAGCGTCCAGTTGCGCCAATTGCCGCAAGAGCGCGTCGGCATCGTCCGTCTCTTCACTGCGCCGGCGACGTCGGAGCGCATAGCCCGCGCCCAAAGCCAGGGCGAGCGCTGCGCCGCCGATCAGCATCAGGGCCGGCAAGCTCTCGCTGCTGATTACCGCCGCGCCGAAACTTTTACTCTCGAAGGGAGCGCCACTGATGCCGAAGCTCAAGCGCGGATCGACGGTTTGGCTCAGCTGGCCCCGGTAGACGGCCCGGCCCGAGCTTGATTCCGCGAGGCGCAGCCAGTCGCTTTCGACTTCCAGGCCGGGGCCCAGCGCGATGCTGACCTCGGCATCAACTACATTGTTGAAGTCTTGCTCAAAGCGCAGCCCGTCTTCATCAGGGAAGAAGTATTGCAGCGCGACCTCGTGGAAATCGCCCGGCGGAAGGGGCAGGGTGTCGATGACGGAATCGGGCAGGCTCTCGATGCCTTCAATCACGATGTAACGCCCGGCGGCATCGTTGCTGAGCAGGCGCGCGCCATCGGGAAATTGCAGCAGCAGCACGGCTTCGCGGCCGTCGTCGAAGCCGCGTCCGCTGGTATAGAGGCGGTCCGAATCGTTGCGATAGCGGATGATCTGAGAGACGTACACGCCTCGGCCCATGCCGTCGAGATTTAGCGCCTCCACGATGAGGTCGATGCGGGATACGCTGACCACGAAGGGATCGTGCGCGGCGTCGTACACTGTGATTATCGCGACATCGTCTTGGCTGAAGCCGGCGGGCAGGCGCAAGTTGAACAGGCGCCCGGCGTAAGCAGCGCTGATGACATAGGTGAATTCGTCCGTCAAAGGAATATCGGCGAAGCTGAAGCTGCCGTCTGCCGCGGCGACCGTCTCAGCCCGCGAAATGCCGGCGGCGCTATCGCCGAATTGCAGCTGCACCGCCAGATCCGGCGGCAGAGCGCTGCCAGCTGTGCCCTGCTCGACGCGGCCGCGGATGACGCCCGGCAGTTCAGCAGCAGTCGCGTCAACCGGGCGCGCCTCAAGGGATTGTACACGCGCGTAGGCGACGGCGGCTTTAAGTTCGGCTTGGCTCAAGGCGGGCGCGAAGGGCATCTGCGCCAGCTGACGGGCGTAATCGGCATCGCTGAAGACCGGCGGAATCTGCACTGGCGGGGCGCAATCGGCGCAGCGCTCTCGCCACAGGCTCTCGCCCCGGGCCAGCATGTCGTCGGTGTAGCCCAGCGTGTAAGTGTAGAGCGCGACATCCCAGCGCTCGGCATCGCTGAGGGCATTTTGCCAGGGTGGCATCAAGTTCTCGATGAGGCCGTGGGTGATGATGTCGTACCACTCCAGGGGCGATTTGGCGCCCACCAGTTCGAGGTCGGTCATATCGATGGGCGGCGGGATGCTGCCGGCCAGCACCAGGTCGCCCTGCCCGGCGCCGTCGACGCCGTGGCAATCAGTGCAATGCCGGGCGAAGAGGCGCGCGCCAGCAGCGATATCGGGCCGCCAGCTTTCGGCCGAGATGACGGGCGTCGGCTCAGCCGGCGGGCGCACGGTCGCCACGATCTCGGGCTCGCCGCCGAGGCCGGCGCAGGCGCTCAGCAACAGGGCGAAGAACAGCGTCAAGCTATGGGGGCGCATGGCTAGCGCTCCTCGCGCTGCCGATAAGCCGCCACCGCAGTTTCGATGGCTCGGTCTATGCGCTCGGCGGACTGCGGCTCGGCGGACGCGGCCGCCAGTTCATCTTGCGCGCGCAGCAACTGAATGCCGCGCTGCACCCAGGCCTCGCGCTCCGGCTGGTAGTCGGCTCGGTCGATCTTGCCGGTGGCGTAGTCTTCGTCCAGGTCGCGGATATTGGTCAAGACGCGCTCGTAGTATTGCCCCAGTTGGTCTCGTTTCAGCGCAAGTTCGTCCGCGCTGTGCTTTCCGCCAGCGGTCGCGCGGAACAGGGGACGCGCCACGATGATGAGCGCGATCAGGCCGAGCGCCAGGCTGAGCAGCAGACCGGCGATGCTCATGCGGGCTCCGCCAAGAGGGCTTCAATGCGCGGGCTGAGCTGGCTGTAGCTGATGCTGCCGATGTAGAACTGACGCACCTGGCCGCGCTTGTCGATGAGGAAGCTCTCCGGCGGGCCTTCGACGCGATACAGCTTCGTCACTTTTTGGCCCGTGTCTTCGCCATTGGGGTAGCTGATGCCGAATTCGTCGATGAAGTCGAGCGCCTTTTGCTCCGCGCTTTCCAGCATGTTGACGCCGACGATCGTGAAGCCGGCGGCGTGATAATCGGCGTAGAGCGCTTGCAGATCCGGCGCTTCATGGCGGCAGGGCGGGCACCAACTGGCCCAGAAGTTAATCAAGACGACCTTTCCTTCAAAGTCAGACAAGCGAAAGCTGCCGCCGTCGAAGAGCGCAAGCGAAAAATCAGGCGCGGGCCCGCTGAGGGGGCGACCTTGATTTTGCCGCGCCAACTGAGCCGCCAGCACCAGCCCGGCCGCGCACAGCGCTAGCAGCAGCGCCAATGTGCCCGCGCTGAGCCCGTGGCCGGCGCGCTTGGGTTTCTCTTCCGTGAGGAAATCCAACTGCTCGAGCTCGCTCATGGCCGCGCCCGCAGATCGTCTTCAAGCCGTTGGCGGTAGGCGTCGGGCGCCGTCAGCTGCTCCTGTGCCGGGCGCAGCTTTTGGCGGCCGCCGAAGCGTCGAAAAGTCGCGATGCCGATGCCGAGCGCCAGGGCAGTCGCCAGTGCCGGCAGCAAGAATGTCAGCGCGCGCAGCACGGGGTCTTGCGGCAGGCCGACGACATCATCGCCAAAGCGGGCCACGAAGCTGTCGATGACGTCTTGTTCGCTGCGGCCGGCGGCCAGCATATTGCGGATCTCTTCTTTCCATTCGCTGCAAGTGATGGTCTGGCACTCGTCCAGCGGGATGTTCTCGCAGACGGGGCAATACATGCGCTGCGCCACTTGAATGACGTCAGTGTCGGTCACGACTTCACTTTGCGCTAAAGCTGTCGCCGCTGCGATGCTGAGTATGGCCAGCAGAATCAGCAGGGCAGGCAAGGGCGGACGCAGCCCGGCAATGCGCGCCATCAGTTGCCACCCGCCTTGCGCGGCGGCGTCACCACCGGGTAGGCGGCGATGATGGTGCCGATGATCAGCAAGATGCCGCCCCACCAGACCAGGTTGACCAGCGGATTGATGTAAATGCGGAAGGTGGCGCGGTCGCGGTCGCCGCTGATCAGCAGCACGTAGAAGTCGTTTTCGAGCGTGCTGTGGGCGCCGGCGATGGTCATGGGCATTTGCGGATAGTCGTCGATGCGGGGCCGCAAGCGCGTGATTTCGCGGCCGGCCCGTAGCACGGTCACCTGGCTGATGTTCATCAGGCGGCCATCAACAGCTTTGGCGCGGACGAAGTCGTCGTAGCGCAGGGCGTAGTCGTTGACGGCCACGGATTCGCCGCGCGCCAGGGTGTGCTGGACTTCGGTTTGGAATAGGGTGCTGCCGATGATGCCGATGCCGATGACGGTCACGCCGAGATGCACGATGTAGCCGCCGTAGCGCCGTTGATTGCGGCGGAACAGGGCGCTGAGGGCCTGCAGGGGCGATTCCCCCAGCGAGCGTCGGCGCGCCCGCGCCCCGCGGAAGATCTCGAAGAGCGCCACGAAGCCGGCCAAGAGCGCGACGCCATAACCCAGCAGGGCGACGGCGAGACTTGTGCCGAGCGCGAGCAGCAAGATGACGCAAAGCCCGGTCGCCGCCAGGGGCGCGCGCAGGGCACGGCCGATGCGGCGGGCTGAGCCGCTTCCCCAGGCCGCCAGCGGGGCCACGCCCATCAGGATGTACATGGCGATGAAGAGCGGCACGACGTAAAACTCGAAGGTCTCGGCGCCGATGGTGACTTCTTGGCCGAGGAAAAGCTCGGAGATGATGGGCAAGCCGAAGCTGCCCCAGAAGATGGCGATGAAGAGGGCGACGAAGACCACATTGTTGAGCACAAAGAGCGATTCGCGGCTGAGCAAGCTGGCGAATTGATGCTCGTCGCGCAGCTCGCCCTGATGCCAGCGCCGCAGCAAAATGACCAGGGCGATGAGGGTGATCGTCAGCCAGAAGGCCAGCATGGGGAAGCCGACCTCGCTGCGGGCGAAGCTGTGCACGCTGTCGATGACGCCGCTGCGGGTGGCGAAGGTGCCGAACATCACGGCGGAAAAAGTCGCGATCACCAGGATCATATTCCACAGCTTCAACATGCCGCGCTTTTCCTGGATCATGACGCTGTGGATGAAGGCGGTGCCCATCAGCCAGGGCAGGAAGGCGGCGTTCTCCACCGGGTCCCAGCCCCAGTAACCGCCCCAGCCCAGCACATCGTAAGCCCAGCGTCCGCCGAGGATCAGCCCGATGCAGAGGAAGATCCAGGCGATCAGCGACCAGCGCCGCGTGGCTTTGATCCAGCCGGTCGACAGGTCGCCCGAGGCCAATGCTGACAGGGCGAAGGCGAAGGGTATGGTGAAGCCGACGAAGCCCAGGTAGAGCATGGGCGGGTGAATGATCATGCCGAAGTGGCGCAGCAGCGGATTCAAGCCCTGAGCGCCGGCGCGCAAGTTTTCTTCGGGCGGGGCCACTGCGCCGGATGGAATCAGCGCGGTCGAAACTACTTGTTCGTTTGGCGGGCGCTCGGGCAGGAGCCACCAGCGCTCGAAGGGGTTTTCCAACAGCAGCGACAGGCCCAGGAAGAAAGCCAATGTCGCCATCATGGCCGCAATGGCGTAGGGCATCAGCCGCCGCTGGCCGCGCCAATTCAGCGTGATGGCGCCAAAGGTGAAGGCGCTCATCAGCAGGGACCAGAAGAGCAGCGAGCCCTTCTGCGAGCCCCAAAGGGCGGTGAAGCGGTACATGGCGGGCGTCTGCGGGTCGGTCACATTGTAGACGTAGCTGAGTTGATACTGCTCGCTCAGCAGGGCGACGACGAGCGCGCCGGTGGCGATGAGCAGCAGGGGAAAGGTCAGCAAGGCGGCGTTGCGGCCGCTCAGTTGCCAGGCGGCTGATTTGCGCTGGGCGCCCAGCAGCGACGCGATGATGGCGAAACAGGCGCAGGTGAAGGCCAGGGTCAGCGACGCCAGCCCGATCTCAGCGGTCATTATTGATGTTCCGGGATTTCGCCCAGGCCTGCCGGAGCAGTGCTTTCTTCAAAGCGGCTGGGGCACTTCAGCAGCAGCTCCGAGGCATGGAAGACGCCATCGCGGCCTAGTGCGCCGGTCAGAATCGCTTGCGCTTCATGCTGCAGCAGGTCGGGGATGGCGGCGTCTTCGACCACGATCTTCAAGCGCGCCGCTGCCGGGTCTTGCAGGGCCGTGCGCAAGGCTGTTGCCAGATCGTCGAAGTTCGCCGGGATGTTGACGATCTCGAAGCGGATGATGGCCTTCTCGCTGTCGTATTCGATGGTCTCGCCTGCGACCGCGCCGGAAATGCGCACGGTGCGGCCGAGGTAAGAGGGGTCGGCCAGGATATCGTCGACGGCGATGAAGTAGCGCGCGCCCTGCAAGGTGCCGGTGATCAGCAGATAGAGCACCGCCGCCAAAATGATGAGACCGGCGGCCAAGAATTTGAGGCGCTCGCCGCGCTTCGGCTTCTTGAAATGCTTGGGCTTTTCCCAGTTGACGTCTGTCATCTGTTCCTCAATGGCGCGCAATTTGTTTCAACATGATTATAGTGAAATTGCGCTGTTTGTCACGATGGCAACCCGGTCGTGTAGGGCAATCGATTCAAGATGTTTCTTACCACCGAGTCCACCGAGTTAAGATTGTTGTTTTGGCGAATATTTGTCAGACTGCGCCTCCAAAACAGAAGAAGTCGCTCCTTGTCCGTCGACGTGATCCACAACTCATTCAAAGTAATAGCCGCAAATAGGAGAAGTGACTCCATGCAGAGGCTATTCTCTGCACTGTCCGTGTTCTCTGTGAAACCAAATTAGTCGTGCGAAAATCCTGACCTTGTAGGGGCGGGCCACCGGCTCGCCCGTACGCACATTCGATTATCCTGAAGGTAAGGTTTATGCTGCGATCATTAGCATTGCTTACTTGGATCTACTTCTGCGGCTAAATCGCAGTTGGATATGCTCGCGGCGGGGGAGTGTCAATTACAAGGCGATTGCCCGGCCCGATGGCGGTCGCCGGACGAACGCTCAAGCCTCGGCGGGGTCAAGCAGGGCCAGCAGGCCCATCAGGCCCACATTGCAGAATAGCAGCGGCGCCATTAGTGGCGAGCCGCGCAGGAAGCGCTCCAGCACAATGCGGCCTTCGGCGGTCAAGCTGGCTTCGGCGTGCAGCAACAGGCCAATGACGCCGACGAGGAGCAGCATCAGCATGGCCGTCAGATGCACGACGATATCGCCGCGGCTCGGCGTTTTGATCGCGCCCAGGAACATGCAGGTGGCGAAGCCGAAAAGCCCGGCGGATACCGGCAGCCAGACCCAGGGATCTTCGAAGCGGATGCGCGCGTGATCAAGCACGCTGCCGATCAAGGTGGCGATGATGAAAATCGCCGTGATCAGCATATAGGCGCGCGTCTTGCTGTAGGGCATTTGCACTTTGCGGCTGCCGATGAGCGTGAGCGCACCGCTATCGGGCGGCGCTTCCACCCAGGCGGCGCTGATGCCCAGCACGCCGATCAAAACGAAGAAGAGCGGGCCGACGACCGGCGGCGCCCAAATCAAACTCGTGACCGCTTCCAGGCTGACGAGGCCGCTGTCGAGCGCCGTCCGGTTCAAGTGGAAGGCGACACCCAGCAAGCCCACCGCCACGCTGAACACGAGGATGATCGTCGCCAGCGCCGATGCCAGGGGGCGATTGCGCCGGGCGACCCAGCCCGAGGCCAGCAAGCCGACGCCGGCGATGACGCCGAAGACGACGGGTATCCACTCATTGGGCTTGAGCGCGCCGGAAATGCTGTGCGCCAGGTAGGCGTCGAGGGCGATGAAGACCTGATTCAGCGCCGCCAGCAGCAGGAACCATTGATCGCGGCTGAGCCAGAATCGCGTTTGCCCGACGTGCGGGAGAGCCTCGGCCAAGAGCGCCATGGCGTCGCCTACTCGGCTGCGTCAGCGGCGGCGCTGAGGCCGGCGTCTGCGAGCAGCTCGCGCACAATCGCTTCCAGCTCGGCTTGATCGCGCAGAATCTCGTAGGCGCCGTGCCACTGCACATAATCGGGGCCGCCCATCCAGGCGCCGAATTTGGCTGTGCGGCCCCAGTGGTGCCACAGATCAAAGTGGATGAAGTCAATCGGCTGGTCGAAGGGCGCGTCGGTCAGCAGCCCGGCTGCGCGCGCGGGGGCGATGGTCTCGTTGCTCAGCTGAACGCGGCGGTTGATCTCTTCCACCAGCGCATCAGCGTCGCGATAGAATTCGTCGATGAAGGCGTCGCTGTGGCATTCGCTGCAGACTTGCTGCATGCGCGTCATATTGGCTTGCCAATCGGGCCGGCGCTGGCTTTGGGGCGCGAAGAGATACCAGGTCAGCCGGTCGCCGACATCATGCGTGGTGGGCGCGCCGCCGAATCCGCTGATATGGCAGGTGGCGCAGGTGGGCGCCGGGAAGTCCTGCACGGTCAGCGTGCCCGGCTCGGCCTCCCAATTCCAGTCGTCGCCGCCCGTCAGATACATGATGCCGTGGTAGGACTCGATGTATATCTCGTATTGCGGGTGATCGGGCCCGATGTGGCAGTGGTTGCAGGTCTCCGGCTTGCGCGCTTGCTCCAGGCTGAATTCGTGGCGCAGGTGGCAAGTTTGGCATTGGCCGACGGAGCCATCGGGCGCGGGCGCGCCGATGTTGTGGCAACCCTCGCAAGCGAAGCGGGTGATGGCCGGTCCCTCGATTTCGAAGAGGGCGTTGCGCATGCGGTCGGGATTAAATGTGCCTTCGTCGATGGATTCGTAGAGCGCCAGATGCGCGTCGCTCAAGCCATCGCTGCCCCACATCGCGATGTAAGCGGGCAAGCCATGGCGGCTCTGGTTGAACTGGTCGGCTTGCTCTTGATGGCAGACGGCGCATTTGGCTGTGGTCGGCGTCGTCAGAATGTGCTTGCCGTGATGCGGCTGTGCGCCGGGATAGCCTGCGGCGACTTCGTGGCAATTCTGGCAGCTGACATTGGCGGCCGCCATCGAACTGCGGCGGTATTGCTCGACGATGCCGGGCGTGGTGCGCTGATGGCATGTGACGCATTCGGCGCTGCTGTCGAGTGACACGACGAGCCGCGCCTCAGTCTCGCCGACGACGCTCTGCCCGATGGCGGCGATCACAAATGCCAGCGCCGGCACCACGATCACCACGATGATGCCGAGTACGACCAGGCGTCCAGAGGCCCAGAGTCCCGATCCGCGTGATTCAGTCATGGCGCTCGCCTTCGTCAACCCGTCGTCAAATCCGAAAAGAGCAATCGCAGCGGGATGTCATGAACTTGAAGGGCAGGACGCCCGGCTCGCCCGATCAAGCTGGCGAAGCGGCGCTTTCGCTTGAATGTAGGTCATTGGCAAGCGCTGGCCGGCGATGTGTCAAGACGACTCTTCATCGTCGCCGGTGGACTGGCCCCAGCGGATGACGAAGACGCCGACGATGCCGGCGATACCCAGAAACAGCATCAGCATGGCCAAGCCGGCCGGGGAATTTGAGGCGCCGCCATCCTGCGCCAGCGCCACGCCCGCCGGCCAGAGCGCCAGCAAGCAAGTCATGAGTAGCGTCTTTGCGCGCCGCGACATGAACTCTATCATTGTCTACATCCCTGTTTCGCTTCGTGTTATTTTGGTCAGCACAAGATCGGCTAGTCTCTGGCAAGCATAATTCACGCCCCCAGCAGCAGTATGTCGTAAACTGTGAACGCCGCCAGCAGCGTCAGCGCCGCCACCGCCACGACCAGATAGCGCCAGCGATGCACATAGCCGATGGCCCAGAAGCGGCGCAGACTGAAGAAAATCGACGCCATCGCGACCAGGTTGATAAGCAGCAGGATGGGCACGGTCGCGTCCGCCGCCACGCCGATGATCGGCAGCAGGAAGGGCAGCAAGGCGTATTGCAAGATACAGCGCACGCCGGAGAATAGCAGCGACAGCGTCAGCGCATTCTCCGCCGGGCGCGAAGCATCCGCCCCCGCAATCGCCGCCGGGCCGGCCGGCGCTGCCCGGACGAAAAGCAGCCGCGTCATCAGGTTGTCCGCTCGGCTAAGGTTTAGATTCATTCGTCCCTCGCTGGATCAATTCTACCACAATTGTGGCCTGCGTTCGGGCTGGCCCTGGCAACCCTCAGCCATCCAGCAATTGATCCTGACTGTCCAGGAAAGCCACCAGATCCGCCAATTGCTGCGGCGTCAGTTGCTGGCCGTAGATGTCCGGCATGACGGCCGCGTAATCGGGCGTGATATAGGCCATCGGCTGCACGATGCTTTCTACCAGGAAGCGACGATTGCTGTAATCGGCAAAGGCAGGCAGCAAGAGCCGCAGCTCGTCGATACGCGTCCAGGTGCCGGCCGTCAGCGGCGCCACAGCTTCGTTTTCGTGGCAGCCGGCGCAGCCCAGCATCACGCCGCCCAGCGCCGGCTCGAGGCCGTTGTAGAGCAGTTGTCCGGTCAAGGGGTCTCCGCGCAAGTCTGCCAGGTCGGCCAGAATCGCTTCAACATCCGCGCCGACTGACTGGGCCGCGATCAAGTCTTCCAGCGGCGCCAGGTCCAGCGTGATTCCGAGAAGTTGATCAACCTCGACCTGGTTGGGCGCATAACCGCAGTCCAGCGCCATCGTCTGATACAAGCTGCCCAGCCGGAACAGATTGGCCAGCGCCAGGTCGATATCTGCGGCAAAATCCGGCGACAGGAATTGGGCCAGCGTGCTCTGCTGACGCGACAACTCGTCCGCCGAGCAGGCGTCAGCAGCGCTATCTTGCGCCAGGCTGATAGTCGCCGCCGCCAGCAATAGCGCGAGCATCAGGCCAGGTCGTGTCATGTCGTATCCCTCCGCAAATGAAAAAGCCCCCGAAACCGAGGGCCGCTTCACATCTGCTAGCGCTGATTACTCCTGCGTCATCAAGAAGGCGACAATATCGGCCAGTTGCTGATCGGTCATGCGGACGCCGAAGTTGGACGGCATCAGGCCGGAGCTGTAGCCGTCGACCACGTAGTCGCCGGGCCGGGTGATGCTCTCCACCAGATACTGTTCGACGCTGTAGCCGGCGAATTGCGGCAGGGTCAAGCGCTCGGTCCGGATGCGTGTCAGGGTGCCGACCGTGTCCGGCGCCGATGCCCCGTTGCGGTGGCAGTCGGTACAGCCGTATTCAGCGTCGTACAATAGCTCGCCACTGACAGCGCTGCCCACGATCTCTTCGGCCGCCCAGCGCGCCAGAATGCCGTCTACGTTGTCGCCCGCGGGCGGCGGCGGCGGCTCGCTCGGCAAGGAGCCATCAGCCAGCGGCTTGCCGTACTGTTGCACGGCGATGAAATCTTCGTTGGTCCAGGCGGCGCCCTTGTCCCAGTTGAGGATGTAGGCGGCCAGGTCTTCGATTTGGTCTTGGCGCAGGGGGCCGCCGGCGGTCTGTGACCAGGCTTGCATGCCGGTGCCGCTGGGATAGACGTTGGCGCTGCCGGGCCGGCCGTGGATCAGGGTCGTGACGAGGTAGCCGTGCAGGTCGCCGCCCCAGCCCACTTGCGCCAGGCGCGTGCCATTGGTATTGAAGAAGACCTCGACCTCATCCACCGCAGTCGTTTCGATGTCCGTCACCGTGTCCCACAGAGGGAAGAGATCATTGTCGGTGGCGATGTCGAGCGTGTCGAGAATGGCCGCCCGTTCGGCGACCGCCTCGTCAATGGCGATCTGCTGCGCTTCGGATTGAGCTTCCAATTCCTCGATTTCGGCCAGAAGCTCGTTCTGCCGTTCTTCCGACGGCGGGTTGGCCGCATCGGTGAATTCAGCCAGCAAGGCCTCGGTGTCGTCATTCAAGCGCACCAGGGCGCGATTGGCCGAGGTGATGGCGGCGGTCTGCAAGCCGACCGGGTCGTAGCCGAACAGATGCGGATTATTCAACCCCGGCGCGCGATCGCCCTGCCCAAAGCCTTCTTCGCCATGGCACTCGGAACACAGAGAAGCGAAAAGCTCCGCGCCGCGCTCAATCGACCGCCCGGTATGCTGCTGAACGAAGGCCTGCATGCGCGCTTCTTCGTTGATCGCCACCCACCCCACCAATATCATCATGCCGACGAACATGGTGATGCCCGCCACGATTCGACCCTCGATGGTGTTGATGAAAAGCAACCGATGCATATTGTTGTCCTGTAATCGTTTCGCTCAGTTACTCAATGTTGCGCTGCTCGCTTCGCGGCGCGGCTGATTCATCCGCCCGGCCCAAAATACGCCGAGGCTCGGTGGATGAAGAGATGGGCGCTGTAGATGCGCCGGTTAGGTATGGGATTGCCGTCCGCATCGGCTTGATCGGTGTAGACCAGAATCGGCTCGCCGGCGTCGTCCAACCGTACATCGCCGCCTTCAATCACCACTTCGTCCCAACTCACGACCCAGTCCAGCCGCTTGAGCCCGGACTGATTGTCGGTGATGACCAGGGCGCCCCAGACATTGGGCAGCTCCTGCGGCTCGGCATCCAGATGATGCGAAAACTCTTCCATCACCCGCCAGAGCATCGGCGCTTCATCAACCGGGATGGTGCGGAAACGCAGCGGCAACTGGTTCGCGCCCAGGTGCTGATCTTTCAACTCCTGAATCATCTGGTCGAATTGCCCGCTGGCCATGGTCTCGGCGTTGAATTGGGCGATCATGTCATTGGCGGACATGTCGTCAGGCCCGTGCATTTGCTCCGTGCTATAGGCGCCGACGATCATCTGGTCATAAGGGATGGTGCGGCCGATGCCGACTTTGCTGTGCGCCGGCTCAAAGGTCAGCTCATGCACGATTTCGGTTTCGGCTGAGGTTTGCACGGCGAACTTGGCCAAGCCCATGTAGCTGAGCACCGTCGTGGCCGAGACCAGCAGCATGGCGATCGTCAGCATCAGGCGGCGATGGGCAAAGCGCCGGCTGGGCGTCACGTCGAGGTAAGGCAGCAGCGCCAGGCCGCCCAGCGCAATGGTGGGGAAGGCCACGCCCCAAAAGAACTTGTCACCCAGTTTTAGCGCGCCCTGAATCCACAGGAAGTACCAAGGCGCTGTCGTGCCCAGGGGCGTCACCTGCGGGTCGGCATGGTTTTCCAGCGGCGCATGATAGAACCAGATGCAAAGTACGGTGATGATGAAAGTGGTCGCGCCCAGCCACATCATTTCGTAGGTCAGCATGTCCGGGATGAAGTAGACGCGTTTGTCCAGCGGCACGCGCTTGGCCGAATCTTCGCCGATGTTTTCGCGACGCGGCGGTAAGCTGTGGCCGTGGATCACAACTTTGTAATAGTGGACGCCGAAGAAAACGAAAAGCAGGGCTGGCAGCAGCAGGACGTGCAGCAGATAGAAGCGCAGCAGACCGTTGGCGCCCAGCTCGGGCGCGCCACGCAGCAGCAAGTTGACTTGCTCGCCGACCACGGGCGTGGCTTCCGCCATGGAGGCGCCGATGGTCACCGCCCACAGCGACAGCTGATCCCAGGGCAGCAAATAGCCGGAGAAACTCAAAAAGCCGGTGATGACCAGCAGGAGCAAGCCGGTGAACCAGGTGAACTGGCGCGGCTTCTTGTAACTGCCGGTGATCCAGGTGCGCATCATGTGCAGCGCGACCACGGCCACCATGAACTCGGCGCCCAACCGGTGCATATCGCGCATCAGCTGGCCGAGGGGCACGTTGCTCAAAATCGTCAGCATGTCGCCGTAAGCGATCTCGGGCGACGGCGTATACCAGAGCATCAGCAGAATGCCGGTGATCGTCTCGAAGAATACGAAGTACGAGGACAGCCAGCCGAGACGAAAAGTGGGATACATGCCCGTCACATCGCGATTGAAGTATGAGGGCCGCATGTGCAGCCAGAAGCCGTCGGCGTGCGGTGTCAAACGGGGGTTGGGCCGCCGGCTGGGGTCTTCGCCGCGGAAGGCTTCGCGCAGGTCTTGCACGTTCAAGCCGGCGGTGAGGCGCTCGACCGAATCGTCGATGCCCTCGAAGACCGCTTTCTTGAAGCCCTTTTCCTTTACGTCATCGAGGAAAGACGGGAAGGGGAGAATGGACATGGATACTCCTCGTCTTGAAGCGCCTGCGCTAGTCGTGCAATTCGCCTATCACGCGCGCGCCAGTGTCGATTTGAATGCTGGTGATTTCCCGCTCCAGATCCAGCGGAATCGCCCCGCCGTCCGTTGGCGTCACCAAGGTGGTGCCATCGGCATAGGTGACCGTCGCCACAAACTTGTCCAGGTGGCGCGGCGCTGGACCTTCGATCCATTCACCGGTCAATTGGAATTTCGAACCGTGGCAGGGACATTCGAAGCGGAAGTTGGTCGGCACCCACTTGGGCAAGCAGCCCAGGTGCGTACAAACTTGATACAGCGCGCGCAAACCCTCAGGCGTGTGCGTGACGTGGAAGCGCCCGGAAGGCACGGTCACCGGCGCCGCGCCCACGCCGGGCAATTCTTCGGGATTGAAAGCGAAGGTGCCGCCGAATTCGCCCTCTTTGAAGCGCGGGAAGGCAAACCAGATCAAGCCGGCTGAGACCTGCCCCGTCAGCAGGGCGATTGACGCGCCCCAGATGTAGTAGAGGAATTCGCGCCGGCTGGGCGCCGCGACTTGTACGCTCGGTCTCGCCGCCGCCCGCCGCGCCACCGGGGCGCTGATTGCGGCGGGGTTAGTCGTTTCCGCAGTTGCCATAGGCTCTCATCGTCCTTCCACCGTTACAGGACAGGCTACCACGCTTCGCCGGCAAAATCAGCCGCGATAAGTGCTCGGGATTTCGATAGTTAAATATATCACAATCAAAGCCGGGGATACAAGTGAAATGTTTCGGGGATTCTGGTGGGCGGGCGGGCAGCGGTCAAAATGTAGGGGCGGCCTGTGGTCGGCGGTGCTGTAATAGTTTCGGAATCCCACTTTTGGCTCAGAGGCCGATACGTGGTATAGCTAGGTTTAAGAATTTCGTTCCCGATCCTCCAATTGAGCTGGGAAAAGTCAATATCATTTACGGCGAAAACGGCAAGGGTAAGTCATCCCTCGCCGTGCTCCTAAGGTCATTGAAAGACGGCGGCGAGCGTCGATTGGGAGACCGTAGAACTCTCGGAGATGATAAACAGTGTGCAGTCTTGGAGTTAACCGATGGTGTAACTATCGGTTGCGCCTTGCCCGGACGCGGTTGGAAGAGTAACGACCTTGACGTGCTGGTCTTTGACGAGATTTTCATTGGTGAGAATGTAGTTGACGGTACTTCAGTTCGGCAAAGACCACAAACTGCAAACTCCCTACACTCATTCTCGGTAAAGACGAAATTGAGCTTGTGAACGAGGCGCAAAGAGTCAAGAGGTCCATCAAAGATCGAAATGACAAGATACGACATCTCAGAGACAAGATATTGCAGAGAATCGAGCAACCTGACTTGTCGCTTGGCAATCCTCCTGATTTGGACAAATTCATTAAACGTCAATCGCTGCCAAACATAGAGCAACTTATTGAGGCTCAGGAAAGACAGGTAAATCGACTGGAGAACTCTAGTCGATACTTGACTGGCGAAGTCTTCAAGACAGTTGATCTGCCCGTTTTTCCGGCAGATGAACTGGGTGAACTGCTGAGATTCGAGATTGAGGATATCGAAGCAAGTGCCTTCAATCGTGTTCAGAATCATCTTGACTGCTTTGAAAGTTCACACCTGGAAATTTGGGTAGAACAAGGAACAAGGTTTACTTCTGACAAAAGCATCTGCCCGTACTGTGGACAGCCACTCAAGGATTCTGAGTTGGTTAGGCTGTATCAAGATTACTTTAGTAGGGAATACAAGAATCACTTGTCCAATCGTGGCTTTGCTTCTGAGCGCCTCATGTTTGATCACAATGGACATCGCTAACAGTTCAGTTGCTTCCAATAAACTTGAAGGATTCTGGTCCGAGGACCTGACGTGCTGCCGACTCCGGAGTTTGATTCAAATACGTCAAGCATTGTCAGATCTGAAGGAAGCGCGGACTTCTCGCTTGGAACAGACCTCTGAGGCTATCCCGACTAGCGAAGAATTTAGAGCTCATCTTAAGCAATGGAAATCGATTTGCAAAAGCACTGAAGAATACAACAGGCAGCACATTGCTAACAACCGGGCAATCACGAATCATAAGGAAACTCTGAAGTCTAGCGATTTGGAACATGCTCAGCATGAGTTGACTGAACTGAATAACACAAAGCTTCGTTACTCTGACGAGATGATAAAACTGTGTGACGAATACCTGTCGCAGAAGGAAACCCTCGAACAAGAAAACCGCGAGAAGGAGCGATTGCAGGCGGCCATAAAAGAGGTAAACGACCGTATAGACGAAACATTTGTT
This sequence comes from Phototrophicaceae bacterium, assembly GCA_965208195.1. Classification (GTDB taxonomy): domain Bacteria; phylum Chloroflexota; class Anaerolineae; order Aggregatilineales; family Phototrophicaceae; genus UBA6055. Next base: position 182,294 of record CBDBOC010000004.1, read on the forward strand.
TGTGGTCTAAATCAATATCTTGAGCGCCTGAACGCTGACTTCAGTATAAGCAAAGTAAAGGTTAGGCCTGATGGTACTCAATGGCAACTAGACTACTGCATAGCGCTTATGAACGCACACATCGGCCTGTAGGTGGGAACCAAACCCTTAAGTCAGGTCAGTCGTACAAGAGTGTGCTAAGCGAGGGAGATAGAAGTCCAACGCTGGCGCTCGCACTGTTTATGGCATCGCTTGATCGAACATACCGGTTCGAAAACGCAGTTGGTACGACGATCTGTCACCAGTTGGACGACTCGCAGTTTGCGACCGCAGAATCATTCTTGAGATTTGTGAAAAAGCAAGTCAAGTGATTGTAATGTCGCATCGCAAGCGATTTCTAAGGACATTCTGGGACAAGTTCAAAAAGAAGGGGGAGGAAAACTACGGATTCGTTCGGCTCCTGGAAGTAACGCCAAAGGAAGGTGAAATCGAATTTAGCGAGATTCGACCAGGCTGGAACATAAAGACGGCAACGGAAAACGAATTTGAGCAGGACATAAGGTATGTCGTCGAATATATTGGTAACTTGCCGAATACAGACAAGCGCAATGCGGCGCCTAAGTTAAGGGTTGTGTTGGAGACTCACTACAAGTCCATTTACCCAGACCAATTTACTGACGACATCACAAGGTTTGGTGACTTCATTAACAGAGTGGAGACGTGCCCAGAAGGTAGTGAACTGGTTGCTTTGAAGAATTCGAAAGATTTTGCGAATCTGAAACGATTGATCGATGCCACGTCAACTTTCCACCATTCCAATCCTCTTGATGTCGAGGAGACGGAATTGAGAAAGTACTGCATGGATACGCTGGATTTAATTGGTCGCAGATACTGACGCATAACGTTCACTTGGCATATTAACGATTCCCTCTTTACCCTCTGCGCCGCCGCGCTGACATCCCCCATCACCCGCCGTAGCGCTTGGTCACAATCCCGTTCGCCTCTTGCAGCTCCCGTATGAAGCGGATGATCTTCGTCATGTCAGCTTCTGTGACCTGCGGCTGAGCCGGCATATCCCCATAGGGCCAATGGTGCTGCCGCACGCCTATCGAGGCGGCCAGGTAGAAGGCCTTGTCCGAATGGTGACCGGGATTGTAGATGTCATGAATCAGCGGCGGGCCCAGCTTGGTCCCGGCGGCATTCTCGCCGTGGCATGCCTGGCAATTCGTCTTGAATACGGCTGCGCCCGCCAGCGCCTCCTCCGACAACGCGGTCGTGACAACCTTGACAGTGACGCCATTGCTGTCGCCAGTCGAAAGCAAATTGCGCGCCAGCAGGCCCGCGCCTCCAACCAGGCATACGATTATGATGGCGAGCCCGAGCGCCTGTCTCCGCATCTTCGTGGAACGGTGACTTTTGCGCTTTTTCATCGTTTCCGCCTCACGCCGCCGCATGGCTTCGCAACAAGTTAGGTCGGACGGCTCAGGACGCCACCGGACGCCCATGTGCATTCCCAGTCTAGCACACGCCGCGTGTTGTGTAACTAAGGCTGTCTTGCGTCCGACGCAGCGATTTTAGTCAGCATGCACGTGTTTTCGCGCTGTTTTCCAGGGCAAAACCGCGACCATATAGTCGCCCTTTCCACGCCATCCCCTGCTACACTAATCCCACTCGCGCCTTAACAACTGCATCCTGCTTCGCCCAAATGGCCAAATTGCCGGATGGCCGGAAAAACTATTTGCCTTGCCGTGGCCGGCCACCTGGCAATGCCGATTGCCTCTGTGCCCTCTGTGCCTCTGTGGCAAATCCCCCCAAAACCGCGACCATATAGTCGCCCTTTCCACGCCATCCTCTGCTACACTAATCCCACTCGCGCCTTAACAACTGCATCCTGCTTCGCCCAAATGGCCAAATTGCCGGATGGCCGAAAAAACATTTTGCCTTGCCGTGGCCGGCCACTTGGCAATGCCGATTGCCTCTGTGCCCTCTGTGCCTCTGTGGCTAGAATACCCCCATGGCCACGCGCAGCATCACCCACGACGCCACCACCTGGATCGACCTCGTCCATCCCGATGCCGCTGACGTGGCCGGCCTGCGCGCGCGCTTCCCAGATTTCCACCCGCTCAACCTGGAAGACCTGCGCAGCCCCATCGAGCGCCCCAAGCTGGACCAGGACGATGCCTACCTCTTCCTCGTCATGCACTTCCCGCTATGGGACGCGCGCCACGAAATCTCGCGAGCCAGCGAAGTCGATATCTTCCTCGTCCGCGACACTGTCGTCACCGTGCACGATGGCACGCTCAAGCCGCTGGCGTCGGCCTTCAAGCGCTGCCAGACTGACCAGGAAGCCCGCCAGGACCTGCTGGGACGCGGCGCCGTGCACTGCTTCTACGCCCTCATTGACCAGTTGGTGGATTACGTCTTTCCCATCCTGGCCAAAGTCGACCGGCATATCCACGCCATTGAAGACCAGCTCTTCGAATCCAACGCCAAGCACGTCATCCAGCAGATTGCCCTGCTGCGCCGCGACATCATCTCACTGCGGCGCATCATCCGCCAGCAAATTCCCATCGTGCAGCTGCTGGAATCTTGCGATCACGCCATCTTGCACGATCACATGGAAGAGTACTTCGGCGATATCGTCGACCACCTGTTTCGGCTGCGTGATATCATTGAGGAGAATTACGAGATCATCAACAGCTTCGCCGATACCGCCGATACCCTGGCCAGCTACCGCATCAACGAAGTCATGCGCATCCTCACCGTCATCTCGGTCATCATGCTGCCGCTGACGCTGATCTCCAGCATATACGGCATGAATGTCAACTTGCCACTGGCTGATGACCCGCACGCCTTCGCCCTGACCGCCGCTTTCATGATCGTCATCGCGCTGCTGATGCTGCTCTATTTCCGGCGCCGCGGCTGGCTGTAGCGCGCTTATGCTCCCGCCCGCCGCCTACATTGATCAGCCGAAGGCGTTGGCCGCCGCGCTGGAGCGTCTGGGCGCCTGCGAGCGCATCGCCTGCGATACCGAGTCCAACAGCCTGCACGCCTACCGCGGCCGCACCTGCCTCATCCAGCTGTCGACGCCGGCTGAGGACCTGCTGATTGACCCGCTGGCCATCGCCGATATCAGCGCGCTGGGCGCCGTGCTGGCTGATCCTGCGGTCGAGAAGGTCTTTCACGCCGCCGAATATGACTTGATCTGCCTCAAGCGCGATTTCGACTTTGATGTCGTCAATGTCTTCGACACGATGGCGGCCGCTCGCGTCCGCGGCTATCAGCGCATCGGCTTGAGCAATATGCTGGATGACATGCTCGGCGTCCGCCAGCCGAAGAAGCACCAGAAGGCCGATTGGGCGCGCCGCCCGCTTTCCGCCAGCCAGCGCCGCTACGCCCAGACGGACACGCGCTACCTGCTGCCCCTGCGCGATCTGCTCTACGCCGAGCTGAGCGCCGCCGGCCAACTGGAGGAGGCCCGCGAGTACTTCGCTGATATCACGCGCATCACGCTGCCGGCTGACGAATTCGACCCCGACGGGTTCTGGGGCTTGTGCCGGCCCAACTCGCTCAAAGGGAAGGATGCTGCTGTATTGCGCGAGCTATACATCTTGCGCGACGAACTGGCGAAGTCGGTAAATCACCCGCCGCAACGGCTGATACCCAACAAGGTGCTGCTGCAGATTGTGAAAGCTCGCCCGCGCGCTGTCAAGCAACTGAATGCGATGCGCGGCTTGCCCGGCTGGCTGATCCGTCAGAGCGGCGACGAAATCATCGAGGCTGTGACGCACGGTCTGGCCAGCCGGCTGCCGCCCCGGCCACCGCGCCAGGAGCCGATCCCGCCGGCCGTCTCGGACCGCTACAGCGCCTTGCATCACTGGCGCCGGGACATCGCGCGGGCCCGCGGCGTCGAATCGGACGTCATCATCAGCCGCGACGCGCTATGGCAGATCGCACGCCGCAACCCAGCGTCGGTGAACGAACTTGGCGATATCACGGGGCTGGGTCCCTGGCGCCGCCGCAGGTACGGGCCGGCGCTCGTCGCCATCGTCAATGGGCGGAAAAGCTAGCGCCCGCCCATGCCGCGCCACGCCCGTACGCCGCTCTGGGCCGAGCAGTCGTCCGAGCAAAAGCTGGAGACGTTGCGCCAGCTCGTGCTCGACCTGTATCGCTACCAGCTCGGCCCCGCATACGCTGAGATTCGCCGGCAGCTCGCCGCTCACCAGCCGGCTGACGAGGACGAAGCGCGCGCCATCCAACGCATCTTGCGGCTGATGGCCGAGCACGCCAACATCCTGAATATGAATTGCGAAGTCGGGCATATCACTGGCTCCGCAGTCATCGTTGAACTGTCCTCCCGCCGTACGCTGCTGCACTATCATCGGCGGCTGGGGCGCTGGCTCCAGGTCGGTGGCCACGCCGACTACGAAACCGATCCGGCGCAGGTGGCGTTGCGGGAAGCGCGCGAGGAAACCGGCCTGCCCGATCTGGCATTCTATCCGCCCGCGGACCGCACCGAGCCAATCGACTACGATGTGCATACCATTCCAGCAAGCGGAGACCAGCCCGCGCATCTGCATCTTGATTTCCGTTATCTGCTTGCGACGCGCCAGCCTGATGCGCTGAACCCGGCAGCGGGAGAATCGGCGCGCTTCCGCTGGCTGAGCTTCGCCGAGGCGCTCGCCTTGGGCAGTACGCTTGACCCGGCGCTGCGGCGTCTGCTGAGAAAAGCGCGCGACATCATCACAGTGGAGGCGCCGGATTCGATCGACGATCGCGCTTGAGAACACCCCACGCCACACTTGTCGCAGGCGCCCCGTCGCTATGCTAAACTTGGGCAAACGCCCAGCCAAGAGCAAGTGCCAGCATGTCGACCGACCGCACCGAGCAACTTCGCGCCATCCGCGACGCCGTGCTCAATTTGACCGAGTCGCCACTCTACGATTACCGGGTCAGCAACGGCTACTACCCGGTGCTGGGCCAAGGCGACCACAACGCCGAAATCATGTTCATCGGCGAGGCGCCGGGCAAAAACGAAGCCGAAACCGGGCGCCCCTTCTGCGGCGCGTCGGGTCGCGTGCTTGACGAGTTGCTGGCTTCCATCAGCCTGAAGCGCGAAGACGTCTACGTCACCAACATCCTCAAGGATCGGCCGCCCAACAATCGCGACCCGCTCAAAGCCGAGATCGAGCTCTATGCCCCCTTCCTCGAGCGGCAGATCGGCATCATCCAGCCCAAGGTCATCGCCACGCTGGGCCGCTTCTCGATGGAGTTCATTCTGCGGCGTTTCGGCGCCTACCAGGCGAATCAGCGGATCAGCCAATTGCATGGCACGGTGATCAAAGTGCGCACGGAGTACGGAAGGGCATCGGTGGTGCCGCTCTTTCACCCCGCCGCCGCGCTCTACAACGCCAGCCAACGCGAGACGCTAGAGCAGGATTTCAAGGTTTTGACGCAGTTTGACGCGCCCGCGCAGCCGGGTACAATGAGGTTGCTGTAGCGCCTCACGGGTGGAAGGGGAGACGCGCGCCATGATCGTGGAAAAGCAGTTAATCAACGCTGACGATTTCTATGAGATCGTGCAAGGGTCGGAGTTCGCCGATCGCATGGTGGAGCTCGTTGAAGGAGAAATCGTTGAAATGCCTTTCCCCAATCCAATTCATGCGGCTGTTCTCGCTACATTGGCAACAGAGTTGAAGAATTTCGTAACTGAAGCCGAGTCTGGACGCGTTTTGGTTGGCGACGCGCCATTTGTACTCGAGCGGAATGCGGAAGGCAGGGACACCGTGCGTGGCTTGGACATAGCCTACGTTTCCAAAGAACGCTTGCCGGGAAAATTGCCGCGAAAGCCGTTGCTCGTAGCGCCTGAGTTGGCGGTGGAAGTTATTTCGCCCAGCAATAAGGCCGAAGACATTGAGAAGAAAATCCAGCAGTTGCTCATCGCTGGCACGAAGCTTGTGTGGATAATCTATCCGGATCTGCGAACTGTAAACGTTCATTCGACTGACGGCTCAGTCACGCTTTTGGAGTCAGACGACCTCACTGGCGGTGATGTGCTTCCCGGCTTTGCGATACCGATCCTTGATATCTTCGCTGACATCTTTTGACGCGCCCGCGCAGCCGGGTACAATGAGCTTGCTGTAGCGCCTCACGGGTGGAAGGGGAGACGCGCGCCATGATTATTGAGAAGCAGTTCATCACCGCTGACGATTTCTTCGAGATGGTCCAGGAGCCCGAATACGCCGATCGATTGGTGGAACTCGTGGGAGGAGAAATCGTCGACATGCCCTTGCCCAATCCAATTCATGCCGCTGTTCTGGTTACGCTGTCGTCAGCGTTGAACAATTATGTGAAGCAGAACGGGTTGGGACGTGTCTTGGGCGGTGACGCGCCGTTTGTGCTCGAGCGGAATGCGGAAGGCAGGGACACCGTGCGTGGCTTGGACATAGCCTACGTTTCCAAAGAACGCTTGCCGGGAAAATTGCCGCGAAAGCCGTTGCTCGTAGCGCCTGAGTTGGCGGTGGAAGTTATTTCGCCCAGCAATAAGGCCGAAGACATTGAGAAGAAAATCCAGCAGTTGCTCATCGCTGGCACGAAGCTTGTGTGGATAATCTATCCGGATCTGCGAACTGTAAACGTTCATTCGACTGACGGCTCAGTCACGCTTTTGGAGTCAGACGACCTCACTGGCGGACATGTTCTGCCCGGCTTTGAGATCGCCGTCCGCGACATTTTCGCCGATATCTGATGTGAGTCAAAACCGGTCACTGAATGCGCTGCATCAGCCCCAATGCCCGATGTCGACGCGCTGGTGCAGGCGCTGTGGGATTACATGCTGGTCGGGCATGAACTGCGCCGCGCCGATTGCATCCTCACGCTTTGCAGCCACGACATCAGCATCGCCGACTACGCCATCGAGCTGTTCCACGCCGGCTACGCGCCCTGGCTGCTCTTCTCCGGCGGCGTGATCCAGCAAGATGCGGCTCTCAAGGTGTTCTGGGATACGACCGAAGCCGAGGTCTTTGCGCGGCGCGCCCGAGCGCAAGGCGTGCCCGCCGCCCGAATCCTGACAGAGAATCGCTCGCGCAATACCGGCGAGAATCTGGCGTTCAGTCGTGATTTGCTGGCGCGCGTAGTTCCTGATGCGCGCAGCCTGATTCTGGTGCAGAAACCGTATATGGAGCGGCGCGTGCTGGCGACGGCGCTGAAGCAGTGGGATGCGCCGGACTTCGTCGTGGCCTCGCCGCCGATCTCGTGCGCCGTCTACCTCAAGGGCAACTTGCCGCGCGAGGCCGTCATCCAGCACATCGTGGGCGACTTTCAGCGCGTCAAGGTCTACGGCGAGAACGGCTTCCAGGCGCCGCAGTCGATTCCGGACGAGGCCTGGGACGCGTTTGAGCAGCTGGTGGCGCTGGGCTATGATCAGCGGCTGGTTGAGCCGTGACGGGTCAATTCGGGAGCTTGAGGTCAAGCAGAATCGCGGCGTGATCGCTGAGTTGCTTGTCATTCCAGGCGCGCCCCCGGTCATAAGCGCATGACGTGACACAGGGCTGCAACGCGGAATGCACGTAGGCGTGATCAAGTCTGAAACCGAATCTTATGTGTGAAAGCCAGGTTGGAAGGCGCGGAACATGTCGCGCCAGCCATGCTGCAACAGCTGCGCCACGAAACGACTTTTGAAGTCGGCGGAATACACCGTGTCTTCGTCCAGGCCGGTAAGGGCGCAGTTTGTATCGCTGATGATGACGCCGGGGCTCAGTTTTCCGGCTGCTGCCACATTCACAATTGAATCCAAATGGCTGTGCCATTGCTCGCCAAGCGGGACGAGCATGACCGCGATATGAAAGGCTCGATCCGATTTCAACTTTGGCATGCAGCCAGAGATAGCGGGGTTCGGGAGCGGCTTTGAGGCGGACGCTGTCCAGCTCGAAGCGGCTAGCCAAGAGCAGCGCGTTACAGGTTGTTTCTGCTGCATTCACAGTAGATAACTGGTGCACGAATCCGGCGCTGCGCAAGCTTTCAGCGATGGACCGGCTTGGTTGCGTATCACGGAATTCGGCCAAGGCGACGATGTCCGGGTTCCATCCGACGATCTGCTCAGCAATGTTTGTGGCTCGATAACCGTCCCCGTGCATGATATTCCAGAATACGAGTCGCATTTGCGATTCACGCCCGTTTCTCAACGCAGGGGATGCGCATGCTGTGGCGGATCGACATCGGCGGGGATGGGGCAGACGTAGGGCGTCCGCTCGACGGCGGCCCGAAACTCGGCTTGCGCGCGCTGCAGAAGCTCGGGCGATAGCACCAGTTCCGCGGCCGCAAGGGCCATGACCTTGGACGCGTACATCATGCCTTTGTGCCCGATTGAGCTGCGCCCGGTAGCGACCACGCCCCAGGAATGCGCCGCAGCACGGCTGGCCCAGGTCGCGGTTTGCAGCATGCTGCAGGGCGCGTACCAGCTCATGTCGCCCATGTCCGACGAGCCGGGCGAGACGTGGCCCTTGTCCGCGCTCGGCAGCACAGCGCCTATCAGCGCATGGCCCGCCGTATCCGGATCGACGCCGTAGCGCTCGATCAGCGTTTTCACGTTGGCATCGCCGAAGTGACGATTGACCTCGGCGGCGTAGGCTTGTTCTTCATCGGTGAAGGCAATGCCGCCCAAGGTCCGCATCACCTCGTATTGCAGGTCGGCGAGCGTGTCGTTGGATAGCACGCGGGTTGAGCCGGATTTGTAGACGACCTCGACTTCGGTGTCCGTCATCATGGCCGCGCCTTGGGCGATGCGGATGACGCGCTGGCTGACATCGTCCAGATTCTGCGGATCGTACGCGCGGACGTAGTAATAGCTCTCGGCGTAGTCGGGCACGACATTGGGCGCCAGGCCTCCGCTGAGGATGCTGTAATGCAGGCGCACATCATCGGTCACGTGCTCGCGCAGGTAGTTGACGCCGATGTTCATCAGTTCCAGCGCGTCCAATGCCGAGCGGCCCGAATGCGGATCGGCGGCGGCGTGGGCGGTTCTGCCTTTGAAGCGAAAGTAGTAGCGATTGACGCTGAGCAGGCTGCCCTTCATGGCCGAGTTTATGTACCAGGGGTGCCAGTTGAAGGTGGCGTCGAGATCGTCGAAGGCGCCGGCGCGACCCATGAAGACTTTGCCGCTGCCGCCTTCTTCGGCCGGGCAGCCATAGTAGCGCACCGTGCCCTCATGCCCGCAAGCCTCCAGCCACGCTTTGAAGGCGACCGCCGCCGCGAGGCAGCCCGTGCCCAGCAGATTGTGGCCGCAGCCGTGGCCGGGCGCGCCGGCTAGCATCGGATCGGGCGCGCTTTGGTCCTTTTGCGAAAGGCCGGGCAAGGCGTCGTATTCGCCAGCGAAAGCGATTACGGGCGCAGCGCTGCCCCACTCGGCGACGAAGGCTGTGCTGATGCCGCCGATATCCCAGGTGATGCGGAAGCCCTCCTGTTCCAGGAAATCAGCCTGCAGCTTCGATGCTTTGAACTCGACAAATTGCAGTTCCGGGTTATCCCAGATTTCGTCGGCCATCTGCGTGAAGCGCGGCTGATGCTCATCCAGCCAGTCGGCGATATCACGTTTTGATTGCATGCTGCGTCCCTCAAGATACGTCGTCCAGATCGACATCATAGCGTCTGACGCGCGGCGACGCTACCTGGCGCAGACGGCGGCATCGACACGGGCGCGGTAAGGCGCGCGATGCCCAGTCAATTCGAGACTTATCTGATCAGGCTAGTCGGGCCTGTCGATCAGACCTTGACGGAAGCGATGATCTGCTGGTTTGGTTCCGCCATGGCATCGGGCGGCAGCAGTTGCGCGGCGTCGTCCGTCAGCGCCAGGTTCAGCGCGCGGAAGCCCAGCCGGTGCCCCATATCCCGAATGGCCGCCAGCAGCTGTGTGCTCAAGTTGCGTGGCGACCAGCAATAAACGTCAGCGTTGCGCTCGTTGTAAAGCCCCTGATGGAAGCAGACGAACGCCTCATGACCGGAGGCGTTGACAAAGTGGCGATGCTTCTTGCGGGCGACGATCTGCGGGATGCCGCGCCAATGCTCGGTCCACTCAGCTTCCCACATGGCGCGCGGGCTGGTCGTGCGCCCGACGGCCATCGTCCAGCCATCAATCGTGCCGGCGTCGGTCTTGGCGTATTCCTGGCTCTTGTAGAAGCTCTGCCCGAGTTGCGCGGGAAGGGCATAGCGCTTCAGACGAAAGGTCTCGCTGGCGCCGAAATAGCGGCGATAATAGGTCGCTTGCGCCTTGTCGTAATCGGGATAGGCGACGGAGACGCGGCCGGTGGCGCGGGCGTCTTCCTGTATCGCGCTTGCAAGGGTCTGATGCACATCATCAGGATGCGCCGCGTCTATCAGCACCTCAGCCAGGTGCAAGTGCGGTCCCATCGGCGTCAACTCGCGATTGGCGAAGCCCTCGGCGTAAGCCACGATTTCGCCATCTGCCTCGCCGATATAGACCAGGCCGTTGCCACTCAAGAGATGGCTGAGCCAGATGGCGCCGGTCTCCAGCGACATCCAGGGCCCGCCGTGCAGCCAGCGCTCGTAGATGCTCAGCGCCGCATAGGGCAAGTCTTCTACGTGCCCGGTCGCGCTCAGCCGCTGCCAAACGCCGACCCGTGAAGTATACAGTTGCACGACCTTGATGGCGTCGTCGAGTGTCGCCGGGCGTACACGCATTACAGATGCACCGATTCGCTTTCGCGCTATCGATTCGAAATCTAGTATAGTATAGCGGAATTTGGTTGTTGGCACTGTGTTGAGCCGAGCACGGCCCTTCGCGGCGGCGGGCGAGATCGAGGTCCGACATGCTGTTGGCAATAGATATCGGCAACACGAATATTCATCTTGGACTCCGGGAAGGCGCATCGTGGCGCCTGTCTTGGCGCGCGCGGACCGTGCCGGACAAGATGACGGACGAGTATGCCGTGCTCTTGCGCAACATCCTGGCCACGGCCACGGTGGATATCAGCGATGTCAGCGCCGTGTGTATGAGCAGTGTGGTGCCGGCCTTGACCCCTGTGTTTCAGGATTTGGTGAGGCGCTACCTCGATCTGGAGCCGCTGACGGTCGATAGCGGCACGAATCTGGGCATCGCCATAGATATTGACATGCCGGAACAAGCCGGCGGCGACCGGCTCTGCAACGCCGTCGCCTTGGCGCAGTTTTATGGCGCGCCCGCCCTTAGCGTTGACTTCGGCACGTCGACCAATTTTGATGTGCTGGCCCAGGGCAATGCATACATCGGCGGGGTGATCGCGCCAGGCATTCGCTTGGCGCACGACGCGTTGGTAGGGCGGGCGGCGCAATTGCACAAGGTGGATTTAGTGCCGCCGCCGCAGGCCATCGGGCGCAATACCGTCCACGCCATGCAGTCCGGCATATTTTGGGGCTACGTGGGGCTGATTGAGACGCTGATAGCGCGTATCGTCCGCGAGCTGGATGCGCCGGCGACTACGGTCGTGGCTACCGGCGGCATGGCGACCAACTTCGCCGAGCACATCCCCCGCATCGACGCCGTCGCGCCCGAGCTAACGCTGGATGGACTGCGTCTGATACACGAGCTTAATGCGGGCGGGTGATGAAATCATCGAAATCCGGCGAAAAATGAACGAGCACGTCAAGTAGGCGTGGGCGAGCCACCGTCTCGCCGCTCCCAGGAAATACTGTGATCAGGGCGAAGCCGCTTGAGTTGCGCTGCCAATTAGCTTTGCAGCCAGCTCCAGGGCGTCAACGGGCCAGAAGGGCCGCGGCCGAGGACGGCGCACATTGGGCTGGCCCGCTTCTGGACGGCAGTTGAGCACACCATCAGCCCATCGCCCGGGTATTGCCGCGCGTCCATAGACAGCGCCCAGGAGCGCCCCGGCTATGGCGGCATTGGTATCGCTGTCTCCGCCGCGCATGACGGTGTCGACGACTCCCTGCTCCAGGCTGTCGGCGTGCAAGAGCTGCCAGAGCGCGTTCTGGAATGCCTTCAGGACCCAGCCGCCCAGGCGCATGAAATCGTCGGGTGGCGCTAGGGCGGCGCTTTCGATCGTTTCCAGCAGCGGCGCATCCACCTCAATATCGTGCGCCCACGAAACGATATGTCCGTAAAGGCTGTTGGCATCGCAGCCATGGCGAACGGCATGGGCAATCGCCATAGCGTACAGCGCGTTTGCTTGCTGGCAGACCGGATGAATATGCGTGATCGCGGCGTCCTGGCGCGCCCACTCGGCTGTTTGAGCCAGGTCGAAATTCGCGCCGAATATGCCCAGAGGGCTAATCCGCATCAGGGCGCCGTTGGCCTGGCTTTCCGGGTTGGGGCGGCCGCGCAGCCCGGCGTAAACTGTATTGCCGCAATCGAATGGCGCCGAATCCAGCCAAAAGAGGTAAGCCTGCTTGACTTTGTCGACGGCGAAACTTCCCGCTTCCGCCAGCGAGCGCGCCAGCATCAGCGCCATCTCGGAGTCGTCGGTTGGCTGGCCGGCAATCGTGTCCCAGGTCCCGCCGTCCGCGAGGTCACGCACGCCGTCTGGATATGCCCGGCGAATCTGGTCAGGCGTTTGAAATTCAACCAGAGACCCCAGCGCGTCGCCGCAAAGCTGCCCGAGCAGGCAACCCTGGGCGCGATCAAGCCTTTGCGCCGATGGCATCTGCTGCGCCTGATATGTCACTGTCACGAGGGCTTGCACCTGGGCGGATTGGGCGTATACGTGCTCCGTAGCTTGGACTTGAACCAAGAACCTAGCGGTTAACAGCCGCCCGCTCTGCCAATTGAGCTACTACGGAAAATAGTGCTGGTATACTATCAGCGTGGCCGGACGCTGTCAAGCGCGGTTCGCGCGCCATTTTTCGCCAGGCGCAGCATATTTGCGAGAGGATGACTGCTTCGTGTTACAGGTACGAGCGATCGCTGACCAGAGTGAATTCGCCGAGTTCTTCCGTTTCCCCTGGCGCCACTATGCCGATGACCGCAATTGGGCGCCGCCGCTATTGTCCATGCGCCGTCAACTGTTGGACAAGTCGAAGCATCCGGCATGGAAGACCATGGATGGCGAGTACTTCGGCGCTTGGCGCAATGGGCGGCTGACAGGCACGATCGCGGCCTTTGTGAATCACGCGCACAATGAATTCCATGGGGAGAATATCGGCTTCTTCGGCCTGTTTGAGTCGACCAATGACGCGGATGTGGCGGGGGGCTTGCTGGGCGCGGCGGCTGACTGGCTGCGCGGGCGCGGCGCCGACTCCATCCGCGGGCCCGCCAACTTCACCACCAACGAAGAATGCGGTCTGCTGGTCGAAAACTTCGCGCCGCCGGTGATCATGATGCCCTACAATCCGCCCTATTATGCGGCGCTGCTGGAAGCGGCCGGCTTCGTCAAGGCGATGGACATCGTCTGCATTTACCAGGATCGCGATACCATTGCGGCGAGCGGCACGCTGGAGCGGCTGGAGCGGTTGGTCAGCCGGGCGTCGCAGCGCAGCGGCATCGTGGCGCGCCCCATGAATGCCCGCGATAAGAAGGCTGAATTCGCCCGCTTTCGCGAAATCTATAACGCCGCCTGGGAAAAGAACTGGGGCTTCATTCCCATGAATGACGAAGAGTTGGCGGCGCTAGTAGACGACCTCGGCATGTTGATCGAGCCGGATTTGGCCTTCTTCGCTGAAATCGCCGGCGAACCCGTAGGCTTCGCGCTGACGATACCGAACTTCAACGAAGCCCTGCGCCGCGCCCAGCCGCGCCCGGGCATGCCGGAAGCGCTAACCATGTTGCAGTTGCTTTGGCACTGGAAGATGCGCCGCAGCATAAGGGGCGTTCGCATGCCGCTGATGGGCGTGAAGCAGGAGCATCGCAACAAGGGCGTTGAACTGGCGATGCTGCTAGCGGTGATGAAGGCGCTAGTGCCGTCGCGATACAACTATCTGGATTCGGGCTGGATCCTCGAGACCAACCCGCTGATCAAAATCAGCACCAGTTTGGGCGGCCAAGTCTACAAGCGGCATCGCTTCTACGAGAAACCGCTGCGGCCTTAGCGCTGGGCGAGCTGGTCCAGGACTTGACGCGTCGCCTCACTTGCGCTGGCTGCGCCTTGCAGCACCTGTGCCAGGGATTCCTGAATCAGGCGGGGAATCGTTCCGCCTTCGTTTTCCGGCGAAGGCAGCGTGGCGTTCGCCAGCAGCTGCATGAAGAGCTGGCTATCGACCATCGCCGGCAAGCTGTCTTTAAGGATGCCGGGTTGGCTGGGCAAGTGGTGGACGGCCCTGGCGAAAGCGGCGTGAAAGCCGGGCTCCATCATCCATTCGAGGAAGCGCGCCGAGGCGGCCTGCCGGCTCAGGTCTGGCGTGACCAGCACCCAAAGCCAAGCCTCACGCAGAGACAATCCCTCGCCATCGGATGTCGGGATATTGGCCGCGATTAAGGGCGCGTCTTGTTCCCCGATCATCTGCAAGAAGTCGCTCGCCGTGAATACCGCCAGCTGGGATTGATCGACCTGGCCGATAAACTCGGAGCGGTAGGCTGCCGGCGACTGATAAGTCAAGACATCGGCCGAGAGCTGCCCTTGCCGCACGAGCGCTTCGTAGAAGGACAAGACCGTACGCAACGCCGATTCATCCACCGTTACGCTTTCATCTTGCAGGGTCAAGCCACCGGCGGCCAGGTATTGCAGGTAGACCGTCTGATTCAAACCGGTGGAGCGCGCGGCGGGAAAATAGAATGTGGCGCCGCTGTTCAGAACATCTGCGTAGCTGAGGCCCGCTTCATTGGGCGCCGCCGGCTGGCTGATTACAGTGAGCAGCAGGTCAAACAAATAGGGCAAGCCATAGAGCGTTGCGCCGTCTTCCAGGCGAACTTGGCCGAAGGGCAAACCATTGCCCAAATCATTTATAAGCGAAGAAGAAAAGAGCGTCTCCAGCGATTGCAAGTATTGCTGGGCTTGCGCTGGAGACAAGTCTCGCCGCCGAATCAGCGCCAGATCGGGCAGCGCGTCGGGCGCGACTTCCTTGCCAGCGCGAATGGTGGCCATGATGCCGCCCGGCGCGGCGACTTCCTTGATCCGCAGTTGGACGGAAACCCCGTTGTTCTGCCGGAAGGTCACCGCGTGTTCGCTGAGCAACTGAAAGGCCGCGCCCGATTCGTCGGCGGTCAGCGGCGCCGGCAGCCAAACACGAATCGGCGGTGGCGCGTTTTCCTCGTCTGCGTCAATGTCATCTTGGGCCTGCATGACTGTCGCGCAGACCCAGAGCAGAAGTATGGCGACTAGCGTTAATCGACGCACGGGCACTTCACTCCACTTGGCATGGTTGGCAAGGCAGACCCATTGTACTCAAATAACGGCAGGAATTCCCCCCGGCGTCATCGGGCCTCGTCGCGCCAACAATTCTCATTGAACAGCGACAGCACTTGCTCAGGCTCGTCAGCGAGCGTCATCATGCCGTGGTAGCCGTGGCTGAGATAGGGGCTGCGCTCCAATTGGCCAATGATATTCGACCACATGCCGCCGTAGCAGACGAAGAGTCTCCGCGGTACGCCGCCGATACGCATCAGCTCCCAGGTTTCGGCGATTTCATGCAAAGTGCCGATTCCGCCAGGCATCGCCAGGTAGGCATCCGCCCGCTCAACCATGTACAGCAGGCGATCACGCAAATCGGCAAAATTGACCAATTCGTCGAGAAAATTGTTGGGTTGGACATTGAACTGCAGCCCGATCTGGTCTGTCGTGACGCCGACGACATGGCCGCCGCCGGCGCGCGCCCCTTTGCTGACGGCCTCCATGACGCCGTAGTAGCCGCCGCTCATTACGACGAATCCCGCTTGCGCCAGCGCCTTGCCAATGGATTCGGCTGCTGTGTAGACCGCGTCGCCGGGGCGCACTTGCGAACTGCCGAAAATAGTGATGACGGGCATGGGGCGCGGCCTCCCGAAAATGTTGAGCACGACCGCGAGTATAGCAGAACAATGGCGGCCGCATGTTTCTATGAGCCTGGCAAATCCGCCGGTTTTCCCGCGATGGCAGCGCGCCCCTCACTTATTGGGGGCGACGTAAGGTATATTCTGCGTTATACTAGCGGCAAGTTAGCTTGGACAATAAGGAGCTACGATGTACAAGAGACTCACGGTCATTCTGCTGCTGCTGGTCCTTTCGCTGTTCGCTGCAGCGTTGACTAGCGCGGATGCGACCGACGAAGCGATGCACTGTGCAGATTTGTCGGCGGCCGACTGCCAGATCGTGCTCGATAACCTAGCGAAGACGGAGGAACTATACTCCTTCGCGATGAGCATGAATATGGAATTCGACGTGGCAGGCGCGGACCCGGCGGCCGCAATGAACCTGGTAGGCGCAAGCGGCGGCGCGTTCAGCATTGATCCCGACATTGCGGATCAATTGAACGCCATGACGGATATGCCAGCGCAAGACGAATTAACCTCAATTCTCGCCACCGCGATTTCCAATTTGACCGGCGATCTCTGGCTGGACCTGGACATCACAGCCGAAGGCGAAAGCGAGTCGATGTCTTTGCAACTGCGCATGAAAGACGGTGTCTGGCTTCTCAACGCCGCGGCGCTGGAGGCTATGACCGAGCAGAGCATGACGGGCATGGAGTGGTTCGGCTTGGACATGACTGGCGCGGCTGATGAACTGTTGGCGGAGCTCGGCTTGGACCTGGGGTCCGACGAGCCGAAGGCGACATCACCGGAGATGGAGGCGGCTGAAGCTGCTGCGATGACGAAAGTGCGCTTGTCGGACAGCACGGTCAACGGCGTGGCGGTGGCTGTCTTCGAAACCAGCGTCGACCTTGAAGCGATTATGGCGCTGATCACGCTCGAAGATTTGGTGGCGTTGGCGGACCCTGGCGAAGACGCGGAAATGGCGATGGATATCATGGAGAATATGAGCATCCATGAGCTATATATGCGCGAGCATATCGGCTTGGAAGACCATTACACCTATCGGCTGGAGATTGTCGCGGATCTGTCGATCGCTGGCGAAGGGCTGGGCGATAGCTCGGGCGGCATGAGCATGCGGATGGACATTGATGTTGAGATGTCCGATTTCAATCAGCCGGTCGACGTGGAGATCCCGGAAGACGCTATCGTCTTCCCGCTGGCCATGATGCTGCAGATGGGCAACTAGGGCCCGGCGGTGAAGCAATCGGACGGGCGTAATTGGCTCGCCCGTCCTCTTTAGCGCCGTATCCTCGCTCTAGCGGAGAGGGTGGGATTCGAACCCACGGTACCCCGGAGGGTACAACTGTTTTCGAGACAGTCCCGATCGTCCACTCTGGCACCTCTCCCGTGGCGCGTCAGTATACACCTTGAAGAGCGCGATTTGAACACTGTCTTGCTGGGGGCACGCAAGGTGACGGGGGCATGCTACCGGCTCGCCCGTACGAATATGAAGAAGAGCTGGAGGATTCCTTAACGTAGCGGTTATTCAGATTTCTGTCTTGGCGCCGATTCCTCGCGCAGTTGCCGGAAAAAGTCGCGCAAGAGCTCGGCGGCTTCTTCGGCGAAGAGGCCCCGGTCGACTTGCACCTGGTGATTGAGCCGATGGTGGCGGGTGATATCGCATACGCTGCCGGCGGCGCCCGCTTTGGGGTCGTCAGCGGCGTAGACCAACCGCGGCAAGCGCGCCAACACCATCGCTCCGGCGCACATGGCGCAGGGCTCGAGCGTGCAATACAGTGTGGCGTCGTCAAGGCGCCAGCTGCCCAATGCCGCGGCCGCTTGGCGCAGCGCTATCATTTCGGCATGCGCTGTGGGGTCGCAGTCGGCTTCACGCCGATTGTAGCCGCGCCCGATCACGGCGCCGCGCAGCACGACCAGGGCGCCGACGGGCACATCACCCGCCATCCGCGCTTTTTCAGCTTCGCGTAAGGCTGCGCGCATCCAACGCCGGTCGTCATCGTTGATCGGCATCGTCAGAATAGGCTGATCTGCTGCGGCGCATTGGGGTCGGCCGCCTCATCATCCGGCTCCGCGTCCTGGCTGTCATCAGCCGGGTCGACTTCGTCGGCCGCCGATGACGCCTCCATGCTGTCTTCAAATGTCATTGGCTCGGCGTCCGCGTCTGGAGATGGGGAGGCAGGCTCGGCCACTGGGAATATGCCGCCGGCTTCGCGCGCGCTCTCTTCCGGGTGGATCGCCAGCGGTTGGCCTTCGTCGTCAAAGGCGCTTTCGTCGATCGCGACGCATTGCGGGCAGAGGCATTCGGCCGGATGCGCCTGGCCGGGGCGCGCCGCGTCGAGCTGCGTCAAATCGGGCACGAAGTCGTCGGCGACCTCATCGGCGCGCATGGTCGCTCCCAGGCGCAACTGCGTTAACTCAGCTTCGCTGAAGCCGACCTGCTGCATGACGATGGTCAAGCTGGGCAGCGTCACGCGGTCGTTGATGCGCACGACGTGTTTGTATTGTTCACGCAGGCTGTTAAGCCACTCGTCAAAGAATACGCTGCGTCCATCCATTGGCGTTACTTTCAAGGGGCACTGAAAATCACGGTCGTTTTCTTGGCCGCATTGTACCACGACGGGTCGCAAATCACGACGCGCATGATACGGGACTGTCCATGCGGCACTCAGCGCGGCCCGGCGTGGCGCCCCTAGCTGCATCGCCCTAAAAGCCGTCTTGTTGGTCGGGGTGGCGCTGATAGAGCCGCGTCAATCGCAGCAGCGCTTCGGCATCGGCGTTGCGCAGGGCCGCATCGGTCAGGCGCCAGGTCCAATTGGCGGCCGCGACGCCCGGCGTATTCATTCGCGCCGTGGAGCTCAGGCCGAGCACGTCTTGCATGGGCATGATGAAGACCCGCCCGGTCGATCTCATGCCCATGCGCGCCAGCGTCCAGACGATGTCGTCGACCTTGTGCCCCAGGTAGTCGCTGACGAAGGCGCGCGTTCGATCGTCGACTTCCTCATCCCACCAGCCGCGCGTGGTGTTGTTGTCGTGCGTGCCGGTATAGACGATGCAATTCTCTGGATGATTGTGAGGCAGGAAGGGGTTCTTAGGGTCGCTGAAGGCGAATTGCAGCACCTTCATGCCGGGCAAGCCGAAGTCGTCGCGCAGCTTTTCCACGGCGGGCGTGATGACGCCCAAATCTTCGGCGATGATGGGCAATTCGCCCAGCGCCGCCGCAATGGCGTCAAAGAAGCGCTCCCGCGGCCCCGGGATCCAATTGCCATGGATGGCGGTCTCTTCATTTGCATCGATCTGCCAATAGGCTTCGAAGCCGCGAAAGTGATCGATGCGGATATAATCGACCAATCCCAAGAGTGCTTTGAGCCGCTCGAGCCACCAGCGGTAGCCGTCCACATGCATGACATCCCAGCGATAAAGCGGATTGCCCCAGCGCTGCCCGGTCGGGCTGAAGTAATCGGGCGGGACGCCGGCCACAACCGTGGGATTGCCCGCGGCGTCGAGCAGGTACTCGCCCTGTCGCGCCCAGACATCTGCGCTGTCATGGGCGACGAATATAGGCAGATCGCCGATAATCCGTACGCCTTTGTCGCGGGCGTACTGGCGCAATGCTGCCCATTGGCGGTGGAAAATCCACTGACGAAAGCGCTCGGCGTCGAGCTGGTCCGCGTATTGAGCGCGGGCTGACGCTAACGCATCCGGCTCACAGCGGCTTAATTCGCTTTCCCATTCTATCCAGGGGCGCAAGCTGTGCGCCCGTTTCAGCGCGACGAAGAGCGCGTAGTCCTCCAGCCAAAAGCTGTGTTCGGCCACGAAGGTCTCGAAACTGCGCAAGAGCGCGGCGTCCGAGTCTGCGCAAAAGCGGCGCCAGGCCAGGGCGAGCTTCTGGTTATGGTAAGGAATGATCCAGCCGTATTCGACTCGATCGCGTGGGAAGGGCGGGGCATCAGCCAGGTCGCCTGGCAGCAGCAGCCCGTCGGCAACCAGCCGGTCCAGGCTGATGAGATTGCTGTTGCCGGCGAAAGCCGAAAGCGTCTGATAGGGCGAATCACCGTAACTGGTCGGCCCCAGTGGCAGCACTTGCCAGATTGATTGACCGTGCGCCGCCAACCAGTCGACGAATTGCCTGGCGCCGGCGCCTAGGTCGCCAATGCCATAATCGCCGGGCAACGATGTGGGGTGGAGCAGGATGCCGCTTGAGCGGGGAAGAGCCATCATGAGGAAGGTATGCCGTCCGTTGAATTGTCTCGGAGCATTTTGACGGCCGCAGCGGCAAGGTCGGCCAGGCTCACTGTGGCCTCTTGGCGATCCCGCATACGCCGCAATCGGACCGTGCCGGACGCCACTTCATCCGGCCCGGCCACGGCCACCAGCGGAATGCCCTTTTTGTCCGCATAGGCGAATTGCCGCCCCAGCTTGCGGCGATCCAGGTAGACCTCGGTGTTGACGCCGGCCCCCCGCAATTCGTTCGCGATATGTTGTGAGGCGGCGCGTGTCTCGTCGCTGAAAACGGTGACCAGCGCCTGCACCAGCGTGCCGCCCAAGTGCGCCGGGTAGAGCTTGAGCTCGTCCATTAAGTCGATGATGCGCTCGATGCCGAAGGAGGTGCCGGTGGTGGGCAAGCTCTGGCGGCGAAACATGCCGATCAGATTGTCGTAGCGCCCGCCGCCGGTGACGCTGCCCAGGTTCGGCTCGGAGATGACTGTCTCAAATATCGGGCCGGTATAGTAGCCGAGACCGCGCGCCATAGTGAAATCGAAGTCGTAGGCCCGCCGCGGCACATTGGCCTCTTCCAGCCGGGCCGCCAGCTGACGCAGATCAGCCAGCCCGTTGTCGCCTTCGCCGATAGTCTTAGCCAGATCATCAAGGCGGCTGCCGCCCGGTTCACGCGCCTGGATCAGATGCATCATCCGGCGGACCGCGTCGTTGGCGATGCCGCGTTCGACGAGCTCACGCTCGACGCCGGCGGCGCCGATCTTGTCGAACTTGTCGACGCTGCGATACAAATCCGCCAGTTGCTGGCGCGGGACGCCGGAAAATGCGCCGATGGCCGTCAACAGCTTGCGGTGATTGATCTTGATGACGAACTTCGGGAAGCCGAGCCGGCGCAGAATCAGCGCCATCATCGCGACGATTTCGGCGTCGGCGCTGAGGCCGGCGATGCCGACGATATCGGCATCACATTGCCAGAATTCACGGTAGCGCCCACGCTGCGGGCGCTCGCCGCGGAAGACGGGCGCGATGTGGTAGCGTTTGAAGGGCAGCGTGATTTGGCTTTCATATTGCGCCACCACGCGCGCCAGCGGCACGGTCAGGTCATAGCGCATCGCCAGTGGGTCGCCGGTGCTGCGCCCGTGCTGCGCTGTGAAGATGAGCTGCTCGGCATCTTCGCCATACTTGCCGAAAAGCGTCGACTGTAATTCGAGTATGGGCGTATCGAGGGGCTCGAAGCCGAAGCGGTGAAAGACTTCCGTGATCGTGTCGAAGACGTAACGCCGCCGCAGCATGGTTTGGGGCAAGAAGTCACGAAAGCCCCGTGGCGTGCGCGGCGCGATGAATTTGCTCATCAGCCCTCCTGCTGACGCGGCGATCTGAGATTGAAGCTGCCGATTGGGCGGCTTGGCGATAAGCAGCGGCGAAAAGCTACGCCAGCTCAGCCAGCTGCGACGCGGGCTGCCAGCGCTTGCTGCCTTACGTCTTCGATCTGCGCGTAATGCCCGGCCTCATGCGACAAGCCGAACAAGAACGCAGCCGGCGCATTCATCTGGCCGAACCTGGCGATGAAGCGTTCCGAGATATCGCGGTAGACGTCGAAAAACGGCGCGTCCGGCCAGGTCTCGAGGTAGGCGTTGCGGATACGACGGCTTTCCTCCAGCCGCTGTCGGGCATGCGCCACAGAAGTGATTTCGCGCCAGGGCGTCTCGTAGCGCGGCCGCTCGGCAGCGGGCACGCCGCGGGCCAAGAGCGAACTCAGCGCGGCGCCTTCTTCGCTGCTGGCGGTGACGTGCGCGATAAGATGCGCCAGCGACCAGCCGATGGTTTCTTCGCCCGCCACTGCGTAGGGATCATCAGCTTCGGGGTCTTCGGGGTCGAATATGACGTCGTCGTCCGTGAGGCCGTCGAGTTGCCGCAGCAGGTATTCAACACTCTCGTCACTCAGCGCGCGCAGCTCGGGGACGCCGATATGTTCGCGCTCAGCGTATTCCAGGTAGGTCACCTCGCCATCTTGCATCGGCGAAAAATCGATCATGGCATTCACTCCTGCCGGTCAGTTGCTGTCGGGTTCATTCTACCGAAGCATTTGTGTCAGACAACCTTACATGTGCGCAGCCGGGGAAATGAGCGAGGCGCCGCGGCGTCACTGGCGCAGGCAGCGCGAACAGCCGCTTGGACGAGAGTTGGTCAATAGGCGCCGCAATGGTACACTGAAAGCGTTCGCGACGCGTCCGATAATTTTCAGCCGGGCCAGGGTACATGCTCACTGACGCGGAGAAAGTGTTGTTCCTCGTACTAGCGCTGCTGTCGGTTGGCGCTGCCTTCGCCGGTTTCCGCGATATGTTTCGCATCATCGCGCGCGGGGATGGCCGGCTGGAGACGGACGGTCTGCCGCGCCGGGCGCTGGCTGCGCTGGCGGTTTACGTATTCCAACGCCCGACATTTAGGACGCGCCGCCTGACAAGCCTGCTGCATTGGGGCGTTGTGATCGGCTTCACGTATTACTTCCTGGTCAACGCGCTGGATCTGCTGATCGGTCTTGTGCCGGGCTTTGAAGCGCGCTTGCATCAGGCCGGCGCCGCTTACGATGCCTATCGTTTGCTGGGCGATCTGCTAAGCGCCCTCATCTTGGTCGGAATCGCGTATTTTGTCCTTCGCCGGCTCCTATTGCCGAATAAGCGGGAGTTGACATTTCACGAAAATGTCACGCTTCATCCCCGGGTGGCCGCCGGCGCGGTCACGGCGGATTCGATGATTGTGGCCGCCTTCATCGCGCTGCACGTTGGCGCGCGCTTCCTGGGCGAATCGATTGTGGTGGCGCAAGCGGGCCCGGACAGCTTCATGCCCTTTGCCAGCTGGACGGCCGCGGTCTGGTCGGGACTGAACGCCGATGCGCTCATCGTGTTGCGTCACTTGTGCTGGTGGGTCGCTTTGGGCGGGGTTCTGCTCTTTCTGCCCTATTTCCCGCAGAGCAAGCACGCCCACCTGTTCATGGCGCCGCTGAATTTCTTGACGCGCCCACAACGCAGCTCGCCGGGAGCTATGACGCCGCTGGACTTTGAAGACGAATCGATTGAGCAGTTCGGCGCGGACCGCCTGGAAGATTTGCCTCAGACGCAGCTGCTTGACGCCTTCGCCTGCATCATGTGCAATCGCTGCCAAGACGTCTGCCCGGCTTATGTCACGGGCAAGGAACTCTCGCCGGCCGCGCTGGAAATCAACAAGCGTTTCCACATCAAGGACAATTGGGCTGCGCTGGCGGATGGGCGCGCGTCGCAAGGGGCGTTGGCGGGCAACTTGCTGAGCGAATCGGCGCTCTGGGCTTGTACATCCTGCGGCGCTTGCAACGATATCTGCCCGGTCGGCAACGAGCCGATGTTTGATATCTTTGACATCCGGCGCGATGCCGTGCTGATGCGCAGCGATTTCCCCGGGGAATTGCAGGGCGCCTTCAATGGCATGGAACGGCAAGGCAATCCCTGGCAGATCGCCGGCGAG
This sequence comes from Phototrophicaceae bacterium, assembly GCA_965208195.1. Taxonomy (GTDB): domain Bacteria; phylum Chloroflexota; class Anaerolineae; order Aggregatilineales; family Phototrophicaceae; genus UBA6055. The sequence continues at coordinate 205,893 of CBDBOC010000004.1, forward strand.
CGCGCAGCCTGGACGGCCGGCCTTGAGTTTCCCGTGCCTACCGTCAGCGAGAATCCGGACTTCGAGATCTTGTATTGGACGGGCTGCGCCGTCAGTTATGACCCGCGAGCGCAAGACACCGCGCGGGCGCTTTTGAAGGTGCTGCATGCGGCCGGCGTCAACTTCGCCATCTTGGGCGAAGATGAGCGTTGCACGGGTGATGCGGCACGGCGCGCTGGCAACGAATACCTGTATTTTGAAATGGCAACCGCCAACATCAGCGTACTTGATGCGGCGGATCCCAAGCGGATTGTCGTCACTTGCCCCCATTGCTTGCACAATATCGGGCGCGAATACGAGGGCTACGGCGGGCAATATACTGTCGTGCATCACACGGAATTGATCGACGAATTGATTCAATCGGGCAGGCTGCCGCTGAAGGCGAGCCCATCAGAATGGAGCAATGTCACCTTTCACGATCCCTGTTATCTCGGGCGCCACAATGACATCGTTGACGCCCCGCGCGATGTGATCGGCGCGGCGCGGCTGCCGCTGGTGGAGATGCCGCGCCACGGGCGGAATTCGTTCTGCTGTGGCGCCGGCGGGGCGCAATTCTGGAAAGAAGAAGAAACGGGCGCGCTCGCGGTCAGTCAGGAGCGTTGGCGGGAAGCCCGCGAAACCGGGGCGGATGCGCTGGCAGTCGGCTGCCCCTTCTGTATGCGCATGTTTGAAGATGCGGGAAACCAGGGCGAAGCCCCGCTTCCGGTGGTGGATATCGCCGAACTCATCGCCGAAAAGCTCTGAGCCGACCTTAGCGCCACTTCATCGCGGTCAAATGTGAAACGGCAGAGAAAAAACGGCCGGGATGATGTGAGTTGCGGCAGTGATGGAGGTGTTCTTGACGCGCTTCAACTTTGACGCGGCGCCGACGATCGCGACGGAACGGCTCCTCCTGCGGCGGATCAGCGAAGACGACCGATCCGCCTGGCTGGAAGTCTGGAATAGCCCGGGCGTGCTTGATTACCTGGTCGACATGGATTGGGCGCCGCGCGCCGAGGTGGCGGATGAGATCATCGCCTGGGCCGAGCGCATCGTCAAGGAAGCGTCCGGCATCCGCTGGGCGATCACCCTGAGGCCTGCGGACAAAATGATAGGCTCTTGCGGCTTTCACCTGTACAGCGGGCGGCACCGTCGCGCCGAAGTCGGCTACGAGTTGCACTCGGCCTATTGGCGGCGCGGCATCATGAGCGAAGCGCTGGCTGCCGTCTTGACCTTCTGCTTTGAGCGCCTGGACTTGCACCGCGTCGAAGCCGATGTGGTCGAAGGCAATGCCGCTTCGGCCGCGCTGCTGCACAAGGCTGGCTTCACGCTGGAAGGCGCCTGGCGCGACCGCGTGCGCAAACGCGGCGTCTTCCATACGCTCTGGCAATTCAGCTTGCTGGCGCCGGAATACCGCCCCCTGCGGCGGCGGGAAACTGACGCGTGAGTCGTGAAAGCCGCTTCAGCTTGGCCGGTATGACGCTGGTCTTGTTGTTTGGCTTCTCGCTCGGCGTCGCCGGCTTGATGCGCCACCCCATTTTGATCGACGAAATGTACGCGCTGCGGCACATGGGCGTGTTCTCTCCGCCACATGATTTAGGGCAAGTATACGCATCGGTGACGACCTACTCGCCAAATCAACTGCCGCTGCATTATTGGCTGGGCGCATATTGGGGGCAGGTGGCGGGCTGGACGCAAGCGTCGCATCGCGCCATGTCGCTGCTGATCAGCATGTTTACGATCGTCTTTGTCTACCGCTTCGGCGCCGAAGCCTTTGATCGGCGTGCCGGGCTGGTGGCGGCGCTCTTGCTGGCGACCAGCGCATTTGCAGTGATCTACATGGCGTTGATACGCATGTATGCGCTGCTGCTGATGTTGGCGGCGCTGAACGCCTGGCTATTCTGGCGGCTCGCGCATGGTCGGCGCGCGACGCGGCTGGATCTTTCCCTGTATGCGCTAACCACAGCGATGCTCCTTTACACGCACATTTTGTCTCTCGTCTGGCTTGCCAGCTGGGCGATCTATTTTCTGGTTGACCTACGTCGAATCCGCCGCTGGCGCTGGATCGTCCTGGGTTGGGCCCTTGGCGGTCTGCTGTTTACGCCGATTCTGTTGTCATTTGTCCAGGGCGTCCTTTATAGCTCCGGGTTGACGCAAGTGTGGATGGATTCTTCGTCTACGCTCGACCTGGCGCCGGCCCTGCTTGAGGTCCTGTTCAATGGAGCGCCGCTTCTGTTGGCGCTGTCTGCGGGGCTCTTGTTATGGGCTTACAGACGGCGGCGTGACCGCGCCATAGTCGGGCTGGCTTTTGTACTCGGCCTTCAGGTCATTCTCATGCTCGCGGCGGACACGCTCATTGACCTGGTATGGCCATCGCGCATGCGGTATTTCCTCATGCTTTGGGTGCCGGCCTGCGTCATCCTCGGCTATGGCTTGGTGGCCGTGCCCAAATGGCGCGCCATCGCGATCGTCGGCGTCTTGCTGTGGCTGGCGGCCGGGCTGCGATTCGTCCAAACGTCGCGCGTATTGGCCTTCGCCGATGGCGTCGGCGCCAGTTACGGTTACCCGCCGCTGCAGCTCCTCGTACCCCAACTTGATCCATTGGTGCGGCCGCAAGATTATTTGCTTGGTCAGGCCAATCGCGAGTACGTCAACAATACGATACGAATGGGCCGGAGCATCGCCGACTATTACCTGAATGCCTTGCTGGGTATCGACGGCGACTTCGTGCCCGCTTCACTGACGGGCGAGGCCTGGCGTCAGCGTCTTGAAACGAGCATTGGCAACCATCCTGAGTTGCTGCTTCTCAACGATTCGCGCGATGAAACGGGGCAGTTTGGCGCAATGCTGGCGCTGATTGAGGCGCGCTACGTCGCCTGTGGCGCGCGGTCTGAGCTGGACGGCGCCTGGCTGCAACGCTATGCCTTGCGCAGCACACTCTGCGGGCGGGAATACCAACCTATTCGCTATGAGAACGGCATTCGGATCGTAGACAGGATCGCCAGCTATGATGCGGACGCCGGTGTCGTCGAGGCGCTCATCGGCTGGGAAGTCGCCGATGCGGCACAGTTGCAGGCGTACAACATCTCGGTTCAGATCTACGCGGACGAGTGGCGCAAGGTCGTGCAGGCGCCGGACCGCCACCTCTACGACGATGTGCTCAAGTGGTACGCGGTTGAGCTGCCCACCGAGGGCCTTCCGCCGGGCGATTATCGCGTTGTCGTCATCCTCTACGACCGCTACCATAGCAGCGACAGAGTGCGGGGACAGGACATTGTCACCGGCCAAATGGGCGAGGTACTGCCGATCCTGCATTTCACTGTAGAATAGATTGGGCGCGCCCGGATGGGTCGGCCGCGTCAGGGCGAGCTTCGGGCAGGCGGCCGGCAGTTCGCGACTTCCATTATCGGGGGCGACCAGCTTTCAGTGCGATGATAGACAAGGGACAAGCTGCAGCCGGCGGACGCAAGCAGCCCGGGCGGCCGGCCACCGCGGGCAGTGCGCTGCTGCCGCTGACGCTAATTTTGCTCGGCGCGGCGGCCTTTGGCGCGATGAGCCTGAATGCCGACATCATCTGGCTGGACGAGATGTTCTCGCTGGGCAATATGGGCGCTTTTCACACGCCATATGGGCCGGCGCAGGTGGTTGACTCGCTCGCCGAGAACAGTCCGGATCACGCCCCGCTCTATTTCATCCTGGGCGCGCAATGGAGCCGGCTAGTCGGGTGGACGCAGTTGCCCGCCCGCACCTTCTCGTACTTGGCCGGCTTGCTGCTGGTCGCGATGGTGTATCGCTTTGCTGCGGATATTGCGGGTCGCCGCGCCGGGGTCTACGCCGCCCTCATGCTCAGCACCAGCGGCTTCATTCTGCTTTATTTTCACGAAATCCGCATGTATACGCTGTTGATGCTGCTGGCCGTCTGGCATACCGCCTTGTACTTTCGCTTGCTAGCCCGTCGCGGCGTCGGCCGCCGGACATGGCTGCTCTTCACCTTCACCGCCAGCGCGCTAATCTACACCCATGTTCACGCAGTCTTTCTCTTCTTTGGCTTGATTATGCAGCACTTGATTTTTCGCCGGCAGACGCGACGCTGGGCCGGGGTACTGCTCGCCTGGGGCGTGGCTATGGCGACATTCGTGCCCTATCTGCCCATATTTCTGAAGGGATTCGTCGGCGTAACGACCAGCAGCAACACCTTGTCCATGGCCTACACGACGCGGGAATTGCTGGGCGCAGTCCTTTTCCCGCTTGTGAACGACATGCTAGTACTCTGGTTTGCGATTGTCGTGTTGGCTGGCTTGGCGCTGCGACGGGGCTGCGGACGAAACCTGCGCCGGCTGATGACAGCGGTCGCGCTGGTCTTCTTGTGCATCATCGCGCTCAACGCCGTTTTTCCGGTGATTTCGGTCAACCGAATACGCTATTTCTTGATCGGCATGCCTCTGTTTGTTGTGGTGCTGGCGGCCCTACTGCGGGGGGCGCAATCGCGGCGATCGATCATCCTGGTCTTCTTGCTCGTATGGATTGCGGGCGGGCTGAAGATACACTTACAGGCGGAGCGCTGGGCTTACGCCGGGCATCAGACCCTGCTGATGGACCATCCGCCCTTGCATCGCTTCGCCGATGAGCTGATGCACAGGGTGCGACCGCATGACTTCATGCTGGGTTTTGCTGGCTCGCCCGCCATCAATTGGCGCTTGAAACATGGCTACAGCAAGGGCGATTACTATACTCAAGTGGCGCTGGATATCGACGGCGCCTTTGTCAACGCGCGCCTGCGTGGGGAGGAGTTGCTGCGCGATATTGACGAGCGTATCGACGACAACCCTTATTTGCTTTTGACTTACGACCCCGGCGCTAGATCTGTAGTTTTCGACGATGTGCTGCGCCGCATCAAGTCGAATTACGTCGCCTGCGACGTGTTGGTGGCTCAGGCCGATGTCTTTGTGCAACGCTACGTGCTGCGGCAGTTGGACTGCGACCGCGCCTATCAGCCGATTCACTATGACAACGGCGTCAGAATCGTCGACAAGTTCGGCATCTACGATGAGGCAACGGACATTGTGCACGTGGTCACCGGCTGGCAAGTGGCGGATGAGGCGCAACTGGAACAGTATAATGTGTCGCTTCAGATTCTCACGCCCGATTGGCGGAATGTCGCGCAATATCCGGACCGGCATTTGTACAACGATGTGCTCAAGTGGTACGCGGTTGAAATGTCCACTGAGCATTTGCCGCCGGGCGATTATCGGGTTGTCGTCATACTCTACGACCGCTACCTCAGCGACAAAGTGGAGGGCGTCGACCTGACGACGGGGGACGTGGGGTCTACCTTGCCCATCTTGCATTTCACTGTAGAAGCGTGAGCAGCCCAATGCTGCGCTTCAAAGCCTTGTTTCGTCCCATCTACGCCCCGATTGTGCGCCGGGCGCGGTGGCGTGCGGCCACATTGGCGGAGCGGCGTCGCATCCGCAGCGAGGTCGAGCGCGCCCGGCGGCAGGGCCAGCCCATTAGGATCATCCTTGGCGCCGGCGACCGGGCGCAAGCGGGCTGGATCGCCACCGATATCCCGGCCTTTGACGCCTGCGACGCCGGGCACTGGCGCGCCCTCTTCCCGCCGCGGTCGATCCAGCGGCTGCTGGCGGAGCACGTATTCGAGCACTTGACGGCTGAACAATTCTGCGACTTCCTCACTATCGCCAGCGACTACCTGACGCCGGACGGGCGGATTCGCATAGCCGTGCCCGACGGCAATCACCCGGACGCTGCCTATATTGAGCGCGTCCGCCCGGGCGGCACGGGCATCGGCGCCGACGACCACAAGATTCTATACACACGCCGCCTGGCGAGCGAATTGATGGGGCGCTGCGGCTATGATGCTGTTTTTTTGGAGAGCTTTGACGAGGCTGGCCGTTTTCAGCAGCGGGCCTGGAGCGCCATTGACGGTTACATCAGCCGATCAGCCGAGAACGACCGGCGCAACACCGATGGCGAACTAAACTACACCAGCTTGATTTTTGACTGTTGGCCTGCGCCTCTATCAGCAGCAAGAAGCAGCCACTAGAGATTGAGGAAACTACCCTCCAAGCCATGCGCGGCTTCCTTGAGCGCTTCGCTGAGCGTGGGGTGGGCGTGCACGTTGCGCGCGATTTCCGCCGGCGTCAGCTCCGCCGAGCGCGCCAGGGTCAATTCCGGCAGCAGCTCGGTGACATCGTGGCCGATCATGTGGGCGCCGAGAATCTCGCCATATTTCTTGTCGCTGATCAACTTGACGAAGCCGACGGCGTCACCCATGCCGCGCGCCTTGCCATTGGCCTGGAAGGGGAACTTGGCCACGTTGATTGCGTAGCCGCGCGCCTTGGCCTGGTCTTCGGTGTAGCCGAAGCTCGCCACTTGCGGCTGGCAGTAGGTCGCGCGCGGCATCATGTCGAAATCGAGCGTGATCGTCGGGCTGCCGGCGATCGTCTCGGCGGCGACCACGCCCATGACTTCGGCTACATGCGCCAGCATCAGCTTGGCGGTGACATCGCCGATGGCGTAGACTTGGGGCAAGTTGGTCTGCATGCTGTCGTTGATGACGATAGCGCCGTGTTCATCAAGTTCGACGCCCAGCTTCTCCAGGCCGTATCCGGTGACGCGCGGCTGGAAACCGATGGCTTGCAAGACGCGCTCCGCCCGCAGTTGCTCTTGCGCGCCATCAGCGGTGGTGACGGTCACTGTAACAGCATCGTCGCTTTCGTCGATCTGGTCGACGCTTGTGCTCGTCAAAATGTTGACGCCCAGCTTCTTGAAGGCGCTCTCAAGCTCGGCGCTGACCTCGGGGTCTTCCAGCGGCAGAATGCGATCGAGATACTCAACGAGGGTGACTTCGACGCCGTAGTTGCGCATGATATAGGCGAATTCGACGCCGATGGCGCCGGCGCCGGCGATGATGACGCTGGCGGGCAAGGTTTTCTCCATGATCTGTTCTTCGTAGGTGACGACGCGATCGCTTAGGGATGTGCCCGGGATCAGACGCGTGCTGGCGCCGGTGGCGATGATCAGATGCTTGAAGGACAGATTCTCCTGCTCGCCGCTGTTCAGCGCGACCGAAAGGCTGTGCCCGTCTTCGATGGTGGCCCAGCCTTCGTAGGCGTCAATCTTGTTCTTGCGCATGAGGAATTGCACACCTTTGGTCAGCCCTTGGGCGACGCGCCGGCTGCGCTTGAATGCGGCGCCATAATCCATGGAGACATCGCCGCTGATGCCGAAGGTCTTGGCTTCATGCTTGAGCAGGTACGCCAACTCGGCATTGCGCAGCAGCGCCTTGGACGGGATGCAGCCGACATTCAGGCAGACGCCGCCCCAGTATTTCTTCTCCACGATGGCGGTCTTGAGGCCGAGCTGACTGGCGCGGATGGCGCCGACATACCCGCCGGGACCGGCGCCCAATACGACAACATCATATTCCTTGGCCATATATCGCACACTCCTGCTCGTCGACGAGTTGCCAATGGCGCTAGTCTACCGCGTCATGGGCGCAATTGTAGAGTGATTGTCGCTGTCGCTGCCTCAGGCAGGCGTCCCCGCAAGTAGCCATTGCCGCCGCGCTTCGAAGAGGATGACGGCGGTGGCGCCGGCGACATTCAGGGACTCAGTCGACCGCGACATGGCGATGGCGATGCGCTTGTCCGCAAGGCGCGTTGCCTGCCGGCTCAATCCGTGCGCCTCGTTGCCGATGATCAAGGCCCAGGGCGCGCGCCAGTCGACATTGGTGTAGTTGACGTTCGCTTTGGCGTCCGCGGCATAGACAGCCAGGTCACGACAGAAGCTGCCGATTTCATTCCAGCCGGCCTCAACAATGGGCAGGCGAAAGTGTGCCGACATGCCGGCGCGCAGCGCTTTGGGGTTATAGGGGTCGGTACAGCCGGGCGCCAGGATGGCGAGATCGACGCCGGCGGCAGCGGCCGTGCGCAGGATGGCGCCCAGATTGCCCGGTTCGCGAACTGAGTCTACGACGAGCACGCGCATTGCCGCTGGCGGGATGGCCGGCTTGGGCAGATGGAAAACCGCCAATATGCCGGGCGCCGCCTGGGTGTCGCTGACATCGCGCAGCACCTTCTGCTGGGCCGGCAGCAGCTCGCACTTGGCGGACTGAAGCTCCGCGATCAACTCGTAATCCGCCAAGTCCGGCGCATAGAGCGCGCTGATGGGTCGACCGCCATGGCGCAGGGCGCCCCTGATCAAGCGGTCGCCTTCCAGGACGATCTGGCCCTCGCCCCGGCGCAGCCGCGCTTTTCTCTGCAGCGCCTTGAACTGGCGAACGCGCTTGTTCTGCGCGCTCCGAATGATGTCCATGATGTAATCCGCGCAATAGAAAAAGGGGCACGGCGACCGGCCCCTTTGTGCAATCCAATTCGCTTGGTTGCGGGCCCTAAAGGCTTTGCCTGGCGATGTCTACAATCTTGCCAAATGTGGCGGCGTCGTTGACGGCGAGCGCGGCCAGGCTCTTGCGGTCCAGCTCGACGCCAGCGCGTTTAAGGCCGTGAATCAGTTGGCTGTACTGCATGCCGTTGAGCCGGGCGGCGGCATTGATGCGTTGGATCCACAGACGGCGCAACTGGCGGCGGCGCTGCCGGCGATCACGATAGGCGTACCAGAGGCTGCGCATCATGGCTTCATTGGCGCGCTTGAAATTCTTGCTGCGCGTGCCCCACTGGCCTTTGGTCATTTTGATGATCTTCTTGTGCCGGCGGCGGCGTACGATTCCGGTTCTTGTTCTGGCCATGCTCTCACTCCATGCATGAAAGGCCCGGCTGTGGGCGCCGAGCGTGTTCGTCTAGTCGATTTGGCTGATTCAGGCGGGCGGATTCGCCTTATACCGGCCCAGGTAAGGCGCCAGACGGCGGATGCGACGCTGCATCGCCTTTTCGCTGACTTCCATCGTCTTGTCCCATTGGCGCTTCACGCGCTTTGCCGAGCGCCGGCGCAGGTGGCTCTTGCCGCCCTTGGTGCGCACTATCTTGCCAGTGCCCGTCATTTTGAAGCGCTTGGCTGTCGCCTTGTGGGTCTTCAGCTTGTACTTGGTCTTTTTCTTCTTTCGAGGCACTATTGCTTCTCCGAACTTTGTCTGATTTCTTTCACCGGCGCCAATATCATCAGCATGTCGCGCCCTTCCATATTTGGGCGCTGCTCAACGACGCCGACGTCTTTGAGTTCATTCTCAATCTTGCTCAAGCGGTCGCGCCCGATATGCTGATGCGTAATCTCCCGCCCGCGAAAACGAACGCGAAACTTCACCTTCTTGCCTTCCTGCAACCATTTCTCCGCGCGTTTGATATCAAAGCGCAGGTGGTATTCATCGGTCTTAGGCCGCAACTGGATTTCCTTTACCGTAACCCGGACCTGGTTCTTCTTCGACTTGCGTTCCTTGCGCCGCTGCTCGTATTGGAATTTGCCGTAGTCCATGATACGGCAAACTGGCGGCACAGCATTTGGCGCCACCTCGACCAAATCCATGCCCAAATCGTCGGCGCGGTCTTGCGCATAGACGATGCTGACAACGCCGATATTGGTATTGGTGGCGTCAATAAGCCGGACTTCGCGAACGCCGCGAATGTTTCCGTTGATCCTGTGTGGTGAATTTGCTATCGTCGCACGACCTTTCACTTACGTCAGCCAATTGCAACCGGCGCAGCGACAGCCCCTGCGCGCGCAGAGTTTAACACGACGGTTCAAGATTTGTCAACAAGTAGTCTGGCGGCAATCGCCCTCATTCCGCGAAGGCGATCTCAAGCGAGTGGAATTCAGCCAGCGCCGCTTGATACATGGCGATTAGTTCTTCATCGCTTCCCTTAAAGCGACGCAAAGTTTGCTGCGCGCAAGGTGTGCAGCCGCGCATAGCCCGGTAGCTATCGGTCTCGCAGGCCAGGCAACCATTCAACTCGATCATAACCGACATCAAGGCGATGATCTCGGCGCTGGTTTCGGCCTTGCCCGCCAAACTGTCGATCAAACTCGCCCAGGCGACGCCGCGCGTATTGCGCAAGGCGGGAATGGCATAATGGGGAAACAGAATCTCGTTGTCGGTGTACACGCGCTACACTCTCTCACCACCAAAACCAAGCTTGCAGACGAAGCGTCTGAAGCTAACAGCCTTGAGAATAGGTCGATTCCTGCTGGCTCGCAAGTCCAAGGGCCAGCATTATTCGATCAGTTTCGGACCGGCGCATGGAATTCACTTGAGGGCGCGAACCAACTCCAGCGTCGCCGCCATGGCCGCATCGCCGCCGTCAAGCGTTGCGTTCCACAAGCTGAACAAGATGCCTGCCAATTCACCACGAGCCAACGCGCGCCGCAGCGACAAGACACTCTCGTCTAGAGTTGGACCGCCGGGTTCGGGATAGCTCATTGCCGGCATCTCTGAGCAATCCACGACATCGGTGTCGAAGTGTATGTATAGTGGGCGCGCCGGCAGCGTCGCGGCGTCAAGCTGGCGCAGGGATGCGAAGCGCGTGACCTCGCTCGCGCTGAGCATGACGCCTTCTTCCGGATCCAGGTTGCGCGCATCGCTGATGTAGACATCGCGCTCGGCGATCGGCGCCAGCCCGAGCCCGCGCATGAGATGTTGGTTGCCACGCCCGACCAACGCCGCCAGCGGCATCCCGCCCAGGAAACCGCTGGGCGTCGTTGCCGGCGTGTTGAAGTCGCCGTGCGAGTCATACCAAAGCACGATTGGCGCTTTGGCTTTCAGCCCCTGGACCATGCCCAGACAGCTAGTGCAGTCGTTGGCGAAGACGACTGGCACGCTCGCGGCATTCGCCTGGATGGCTCCCGCCAAAGCACGGTTTACGGCCACGACCGGGTCATCGGCCACCGAGAATTCTGGCTGAATCTCGACCCATGCGGCGCCTAGTTCTTCGGCGATGCCGCTACCGCGCAGCGCGTCGACTTCGTTGCGTTCCGCCCGCGCTTCGCCCAGGTAATAGGGTACGCCTATGCAGACATATTTTGACATGTCGCGCTCCTTCGTTGTGCTCGGCACGCTTCAGATGCCGCGGATATGCGTCACGGGCAGCTGCAGGATCTCCTTGAACAGTTGCCAATTGAAGGCGATGAACTCGCGCAAGAGCTGGCGCGGCCGGGCCCAGGCGTTGCCGAGATTTCGCGTTGGCGCCGGGCTGGCGTACGCGCTGATGCCATGCCGATGAAAAAGCCAGCGGGCGCGCAGCATGTGGCCGGCGTCGCTTACCAAAATCGCCTGCCTTAGATCATATTCAGCGAGGATCTGTCTGCTGAAGATGGCGTTTTCTTCAGTGCTGCGGCTCTGCGCTTCCAGCAAGATGGCGCTGGCGGGAACGCCGGCAGCGCGCAAGACTTCGCGGCAGGCGTCGGCTTCGCTGCGCGGGCTGGTCTCGGTCTGGCCGCCGGTACATAATGCCAACGGTGCCAGGCCCCGGCGCCATAGCTCGGCCGCGTGTCGGCTGCGGCGGGCCAGGGCAGGTCCGGGATGGCCATCCTCGCGCAGGCCGGCTCCCAAGACGATGATGACATCGGCGGGCTGCGTATTGTCCATTTCGCCGACCAGGGCGACGGCGATGGCGAAAGCGGCAAAATAGACCGCGATCGCCAGCAAGATCAGCTGCATCAGACGCCGCCACTTGGAAGAATTCTTTGGCGTCGCCGTCAACACTCGCTGTAGCCACAGGTCAGGCACTTGCGGCAATTCTCGGCGCGAATCAGCGTGATGGTGCCGCATGCCGGGCACATATCCGCGCCCGAGATTGTCGAGTTTATTGTCGTGCCGGCTTCGGCTGCATCGGCAGCGTTCATTGCCGCGCCCCGGTCAATCGGCAAGTCCAATTGCTGCGGCTGCTCTTCGGGGAAGAATTCCACTTGCAGGACCCGCGCCACCGCATCCGGCAACGATAGTACGCGCTTGGGACCGAAGCCGATGGGGCGCGCGCCGCCGATATCTTGCAGTTGCTCGATTATCAGCTTGAGCATGTCGCGACGGTTGTGTGGCGCGGTGGTGCGCAACTGCAGCGAGATCATCCTCCCCAGGCTCTCGGCGTCGGCTGCGATATCGCTGCCCGCTTTGCCGATGGCGATAAAGACTTCGAAGGGATTCTCCTGATCATCACGATTGATGGTGATGTAGGCTTTGCCGAAGGGCGTCTGCGTACCGACAGTTGTGCCGGTCAAGCGATCGGGCCGGGGGTAGACGCGGTGCGGCGTCGTGGCCGGCTCGGCGCTTTCATCGCGCGTCTTTGCCGCCAAGGCCTCCAATTCCGATTCGGCTCGCTCATCGCCCTTGAGCATCAGCACCTGCTCGTCGCGGCTGCCATCACGGTAGATGGTGCCGCCCTTGCAGCCCAGGTCGTACATATACTTGTACAATTCGCTGACTTGCTCGACGCTGTAGTCATTGGGCACGTTGCAGGTCTTGCTGATGGCGCTGTCGATCCAACGCTGGAAGGCGCCTTGCACCTTGACGTGTTCCTGCGGCGTCAAGTCCATGGCGGTGACGAAATAATCGGGCAGGGCTTCGGCATCTGGATTAGCCTCATGCCAGGCCTTTACAATCGGCACCTGTTCTTCGTGCAGGCCGAGGCGGCTCTTGCGGTAATACACCCAGGAGTAGAAGGGCTCGACGCCGGTCGATGTGTTGACCATCGTGCCGGTGGTGCCGGTGGGCGCTTGCGTCAGCAATGTGACATTTCGAATGCCATCGCGCCGCACCTGGTCGCGCAATCGCTCGGGCATCGATTGCATGTAGCCGCTTTCGAGAAATTTCTCCGCTTCGAATTGGGGGAAGGCGCCTTTTTCCCGGGCCAGCTCGGACGAGGTCTCGTAGGCGGTGGTGGCGATCAAACGGTAGACCTCGTCGATCAAGGCGACAGATTCGTCGCTGCCATAACGCACTTTGAGCTTCAGCATCAGTTCGGCGATGCCCATCGTGCCCAGGCCAACCCGTCGCTCCGAACGCTGCACCGCTTCGTTCTCGGCGAAGAAGTAGGGCGTGGTGTCGATAACGTTGTCGAGGAAGCGGGTGGCGTAGCGAACGGTTTGGCGCAGGCAGTCCCAGTCGACATCGTCGCGGCGTTTGTCATAAAAGCAGGACAAGTTAATCGCGCCCAAATTGCAGACCGAAAACGCGCCCAGCGGCTGCTCGCCACAAGGGTTGGTCGCAATCAGCGGATTGAAATACCAGCTGTTGGCAATTTTGTTGCTGCGCTCGTTGAACCAGACGCCCGGCTCCGCGCTGGCCCAAGCGCTCTCAATGATGGCTTGCCACAATTCCCGCGCCCTTACAGTCTTGTAGGGTATGACCCGGCGCCCGGCCGCCATCCAGGTATGGAGGTCGCCGTCCCAGAGTTCGTCGTAGTCGGGGTCGCGCGAATCGGGGAAAACCAGCTCCCAATCCGCGTCCGCCTCAATCGCCGACATCAGCTTGTCGCTGACGCCGACGCTGATATTGGCGTTGGTGATTTTGCCCGCCTGGCGCTTGCTGTTGATGAAGCTGAAGACATCAGGATGCCAATCGTTGAGGATGAGCATCAAGGCGCCGCGCCTGCTGCCGCCTTGCTCAATGAGGCCGGTGACGAAACTGTACAATCCGCCCCAAGACACCGCGCCGCTGGAGCGGCCATTGACCCCTTTGACATAGGCGTGGCGCGGACGCAGCGTGGACAAGTTAATGCCGACGCCGCCGCCGCGCGACATGATCTCGGTCATTTGCGTGAGCGTCGTCATGATCCCTTCGCGCGAGTCATGCGGGGAGGGGATGACATAGCAATTGTAGAAGGTCAAGTCTTGGTCAGTGCCCGCCGCCGTCAGGATGCGGCCGCCCGGCACAAACTTCCAGTCTTCAAGGAGCCAGCGGAATTTCTCGGTCCATTCGCCCTGTTTGGCTTGGCCCGCTTCCGTCGCGGCGACGCCACGGGCGACGCGCTGCATCATCTGGCTCGGCTCGGTCTCGATCGGCTTGTCGACATGTTGCAGATCGCGTGCGACGGTCTCGCCATCACGCAGCCGCACGGTGACTGCCGGCAAGTCCAGCGCGGTGACTGTGCCGATCTCGCGTTGCCCGGTCACTTCGTTGACGACCACGATGACGGTGTCGCCCACAGCCAAGCTGGCGCGCGTCATGTCTTTCTGCGCATAGCGATCGAGGAAGATTTTGTAGCCAAGTTCGTGCAGGGTGCTGGTAGCTGTCGGGGACTCTATCATGACGAGGTATCCTAAACTGAGTGATTGCTGTATTGCGCTTCCGCTTCGTTACGAATTCACGACCGGCGGAGGCGTTCTTAACCAAAAAATTATGCCGATGTCGACGGTTCAATTTGCAGAATTGGGCACAACAGAAGTGACTACTTTTATAGCACGGAAACCACTTCTTTGCGACAGAAACAGCAGCAAATTGAGACCAGTTTCAGCGCTGATCGATGCCGGCAAAAGGCGCGAATCTACTGTATCAATAGGCTAGCACATGCGTTCCAATTGCGCAAGCTCTTACGCGAATACGGCTTAAACAAAAAGTGGGCTTAGCCAGCCCACTCGGTGTTCGAATGCCGGTTGCGCGGCGATTATTGTCGCCGGTTGCGCTTGCGTAAGAAAGCTGGCAGCTCGGTGTTTTTGGGGTCGATGTTATCGTAAGTGCGCGGGTCCTCTTGCGGCGGCGACGGGGGAGCGAGCCGGCTGCGTTGCTGCCCGCCGGATGCTTCGTTGCTGGCGGCCGACCTTTGACCCGGCGCATGCACCTCGACGTCTTCGTAGATGGGCCGCTGAATCGCCGGAGGCTGCGGCAAGGGCGTGGCCTGCCGGATCGGCAAGGCGCCCGCTTCCTTCATGGTCGTCTCCAGGCGGCTGCGCTCGAAGCCGGTGGCGATGACGGTGATGTGGACCTCGTCGCCCATGCTCTCGTCGATATGGGCGCCGAATATCAAGTTGCACTCTGGGTGGGCGCTGTCCTTGATGATGGCAGCGGCTTCGTTGACCTCGAAGAGCGTCAAGTCCGAGCCGCCGGTGATCGAGAAGAGGATGCCGCGGGCGCCGTCTATCGTGACGTCAAGCAAGCCGCTGGTGATGGCTTGCTCCGCCGCCGAGCGCGCCCGGTCATCGCCGGCCGAGCGACCCACCGCCATCAACGCGGCGCCGCCCTCAGACATGACGGTACGGACATCGGCGAAGTCCAGGTTGATCAAGCCGGGCACGGTAATCAGTTCCGATATGCCTTGAATGCCCTGGCGCAAGACATCATCGGCCAGCGAAAAGGCCTGCTGCAACGTCGACCGTTTGTCGGCCATTTGCAGCAACCGATCGTTGGGGATCACGATGAGCGTGTCGACCTGGCTCTTCAACGCTTCGATGCCAGTCTTCGCCAACTGCGCGCGGCGTGTGCCCTCAAAGGTGAAGGGGCGGGTGACGACGCCGATGGTGAGTGCGCCGAGCTCTTTGGCGATCTGCGCGATGACGGGCGAAGCGCCGGTGCCAGTGCCGCCGCCCATGCCGCAAGCGACAAAGATCATGTCTGAGCCGCGCAAGACTTCAAGCAAGTCTTCGGAGCTTTCCTCGGCTGCCTTGCGCCCGATTTCAGGATTGCCGCCGGCGCCCAAGCCGCGGGTCAGCTTGTCGCCGATGCGCACGCGCGTCTTGGCTTTGGATAGCATGAGCGCCTGGTTGTCGGTATTGACCGCGATGAATTCGACGCCGCCCAAGCCTTCGTTGATCATGCGATTAACAGCGTTGCCGCCGCCGCCGCCAACACCAACGACCTTGATCTGAGCGAAGTTTTCCCCGGTTATCAAATCATTGACCATGATTGCCACCTTCTCGAATCTGCACGTATAGCCAGCGCGAACGGCACATACCAATCATCATTGTACGCCTGTTTCAATCTCCCGCAATTGAAATACGAGGCAATAATCCGCCGGTTTTCCAGCCGTCAACGACTATTCATCCTGGGGCAAAAACCGGCGCAGGAAGTCGTTCATACGCCGGCCCCATTGCGCCACCGGCAAGCCCGCCGCCGCCACCGCCTCCGGTTCCGTCATGGCGTCCATATCCAGGCCCAGGCGCAGCAAGCCCACGCTGGTGCTGTACGACGGGTTTTTCAATGTGTCGGAGATGCCGGTGATCCGTTCCGGATGCGCCAGCCGAACCGGCAAATTCAATATGCGCGAGGCCAGGTCGCGATAGCCGGGCATTTGCGAACTGCCGCCGGTGATCACAGCGCCGGCACGCAGCAAGCCAGCGTAGCCCGAGCGCTTCACCTCTTTCTCAACCAGCTCAAAGATCTCCTCGAAGCGCGCTTCAATCACCATGGCCAGGTCGCGCCGCGAGACGGGCAGGATCTCGCCGCCGAATGGCTCAACCGGGAAAACGTCTGTTTCGCTTACGGCATTCATGTCGGCATGCCCGCGCTGAATCTTGACCTGCTCCGCCAGGCCGAAGGGCACACGCATCCAGTAGGTGATGTCTTGCGTGACGTGGTTGCCGCCCACCGGAATGATGGCCGTGTGCCAGACGGTGCCGTCGATGAAGATGGCCAGATCGGTAGTGCCGCCGCCGATGTCGATGACGACCGCGCCCATCTCCCGCTCGTGCTCGGTCAGAACCGCGTCGCCCGCCGCCAGCGGATTCAATATAAAGCGATCCACCAAGACGCCGGCCGATTCCACCGCGTCTTCCAGGTTGGCCAGGCTGGTTGTCGATGCTGTGATAATATGCGCGTCCACTTCCAGGCGGAAACAGTGCATGCCGATAGGGCTGCGGATGCCGTCCTGGCTATCCAGCGTATAACTGCGCGGCACCACATGCAGAATCTCGCGATTATGGGGAATCGCGATATTGCGCGCCACGCTCATCGCTTTGTCCAGGTCTTCGTGCTGGACGCTGCGGGAGCCGACGATAGTCGCCAAACCGCGGCTGGTGAGCGACGAAATATGGCTGCCGGCCACGCTGACAAAGGCGCGATTTATATCGTATCCGCTGGATTTCTCCGCTTTGCGTATCGACTTGGCGATGGCCGAAGACAGGGCGCCCACATCGTTGACTACGCCCTTTTTCATGCCGTCGCTCGGCTCTATGCCCAAGCCAACGACATAGACATCCTCGGGCCGCACCTCGCCTACAATGGTGCAGATCTTGTGTGTACCGACATCCAGACCTACGACTAAATCACCCATGCGGTTTTAGCGCCCCCATAATAGCTTGTAGAATGGTGCATCGGGATTCGCCACATTTAGCTCGGCAACATCAATCGCCCGATCGGTGAGATAGTCCACCAGCACTTCGTATATCTTGATTTTCTCGTTCATCACCTGCGCGCCGTCGCTGCCCATCCAGACTTGCCAGCCCAGGTCATTGGTCCAGCCGAGGCCGTGCACCGGATGAAAGCGCAATTGCTCGCCCGCCGGTAGCATCTGCCCCAAGCGCAAGGCGCCCAATACGGTGTCGGCATCGAAATCTTCCGCCGCTGGCTTTGGCCCGTCAACGGGCTCTCGAATCAGATCGATATGCAGCAGGTTAGGCATTTCGCCGCGAGAGCGCATCGCGCGCCCCTGTATATCGATCCAGGTTTCGTTGCCGGCATCCGACCAGATGATCGCCGGCTGCCGCTCCTGGATAATCAGGGTGATCAAATGGGGTGGCCAGCCGATTTCCACCGTCAAATCCGCAACCGATGCCGAGCGCAGCACATTCTGGCGGATCTGCGCCGGATCGAGCCAGAACATGTGGAAATCCGCGATATCGGCGTATGCGAAGACCTCTTCCCGCGTGATGAAGTTGTTTCCCCGCACCTCTACCGCGCGTACATAAAATACATCGCTGGTGAAGAAGACCAAGAGCATGATGCCGAATAGCGCGAATAGCACACCACTGGTGAGGCGCCAACGGGAAAGCGGCTGCCGGTCGCCGCGCGCCAGCTTCAGGCGCTTGGGCAACGAACCGGGCGAAGCCGGATTCAGCACCCCGGGCGCGCGGTCGGGTTGGCGCCTGTGAGCTTGGACGTGACTTGCCACTTCGAGAATTCCGCCGCTAATTTGATGCAGCTTCACCAGAGATGGCATTCAGTGTACACGTGCTCAAAATACGGCGCAAACGCCCTGGGGCGCAATATCACTGCCATGCGCCGAGCGTCTGAATCTCCAGTTCGAGCCGTATGCCGTGCTCCTGCTCGACCTTGTTTTGCACCAGCTGAATGAGCGCGAAGTAGTGCCTTGCGCTGGCGTTTTCGGCCTCGTTGACGAAGAAGTTGGCGTGAATGGGCGAGACGCAAACGGCGCCGATGCGCGCGCCTTTGAGGCCGGCTTGCTCGATCAAGCGGCCGGCGAAATCTCCCGGCGGGTTCTTGAAGATGCTGCCCAGGCTGGCGCCGGGTGGTTGCGTACGCCGGCGATAAGCGTTATTGCGCTCCATTCGCGCTTGAATCGTCGCCGGCTCGTCCCGGGCCAGTTCGAATTCGGCGCGCATGACAAAGAAGCGTCGGTCGTTGAGTTGCTTGAGCCGGGAATGACGATAGGCATAGTCCAGCTCATTGGCGTCAACCCAGCGCTCGCCGTGGCCTTTATACAAGAGCGCACGCCGCAGCGCCCCGGCGATATCGCCATCGTGCGCGCCGGCGTTGTTCACCACGGCGCCGCCAACCGTGCCCGGCACAGCGATCATCCACTCCAGGCCACTGAGGCCATGTTGCTGGCAGAAGCGCGCCAGGTGAATCATGCTCGTTCCCGCGCTGGCGACGACTCGCGGCAGATTTAACGCGGCCAGGCGCTCGATTTGCGCCGCCCGGTTGATGATAGTGAGGCCGCGGATGCCGGTGTCGCTCACCAGCACATTGGCGCCGCCGCCGAGGACAGTCACCGGCAGGCCGCGTTTCCAAGCCCATTGCAGCAATCTTTGCACATCGCGATAGGACGGGTCTTTCGCGACATAGAGATAATCCGCCGGGCCGCCGAGCCGCGCCGCCGTATAGCGCGCCAGCGACTGGCCGCGTCTCAGCCCTTCCAACGGCGGATGGTCAAGCGAGGCGTCTTTCAAGTGGCGTCGTCCAAATACAAGTCGGCAATGCGGTTGGCATCGCCGGCGCTGAAGATGATGACGAGGGCGGGCGACTGCGCTGCTTGGCGCAGCTTCTCGATGGCAGCGGCGAAGGAGGGGCAGAACTCTGCTGTGCTGATCGCGGCGATGTCATCCGCCAGCGTTTGCCCGGAGACGCCAGCCAGGGGCGCCTCCCGCGCGGCATAGATCGGCAAGACCAGCACGCGATCGGCGTCCCCAAACGCGCCGCTGAAATCCGCGCGGAAACTGTGGACGCGGGAGTAGGTATGCGGCTGCCAGATCGCCCAGACCTGGTGCTGCGGATAGCGTTGGCGGGCGGCGCGCAGGTTGACGCGAATCTCGGTGGGATGATGCGCGTAGTCATCGACGACGATGACGCCCTCGCGTTCGCCGCGAGTCTCGAAGCGCCGCGCCGTCGACTCAAATCGCCTTAGAGCCGCCGCGCCGTCCATAAAAGGCACGCCATATTCCGCTGCTACAGCCAGCGCCGCCAGCGCATTCAAGGCGTTGTGCGCGCCGGGCAATTTCAAGGTCACAGACCCGCAGCGCCGTCCCCGGTACGTCACATCAAAGGCGGTTGAGTTGGCTGTGAAATACAAGCCGTCCGCCATCCAGTCTGCCGCGGATTCGATGCCATAAGTAACGACCGTGCCACCTGCAGCCCGGCGAGCTATGGCCAGTTCCCCAGCGCCCGAATCGTCAGCGCAGGCGATGAGCGTACCACCTGGGACGATACAGTTGACAAAGGCGCGGAACGAATGACGCAAGTCCGCTGCGGACGTGAAAAAATCGGGATGATCCCATTCGATATTGGTCACGACGGCCAAGTGCGGATCAAGACCGTGAAACATATTGTCGTACTCGTCAGCTTCAATGACGAAGATATCGGACGCGCCCACGCCGGCATTGCGGCCGGTATTGCCCATTGCGCCGCCGACGATATAGCTGGGGCCAAGTGCGGCGCTGCGCAGCACGTGGACAATCATTGAGGTGGTTGTGGTCTTGCCGTGCGTGCCAGCGACCGCCACAGTACGGCAGCCCTGCAAAAGCGCGCGCATGAATTCGCGGCGGCGGTAGACTGGAATGCCAGCGGAATTCGCCGCCGACAATTCGACATTGTTGGGCGCCGCTGCCGATGTCGCCAGCACCATGTCCGCGCCATTTATCTGAGTGGCAGCGTGACCCAGGAAGATACGCGCGCCGGCCGCCGCCAGCGCTTGCGTCGATGGGCTATCGCGCATATCGGATCCGCTGACGTCGAATCCCCGCTCCAGCAAAATTCGCGCGATGGCGGACAAGCCCGCGCCGCCAATGCCGACCAGGTGTATGCGCTGCCCCGGCCGCAGCTCGGGCGCGTTCACGTTGCCCCGCTCTCAGACCAAACGCTCGCGCAGGTCATTGCAGCAGCACCACAAGCGCTAGTATGACCAGCACAACCAATGCGAGCAGATCGGCGCCCCCGCCCCAACCGCCGCCCATGACGACGATCGGAATGGCGCCTGCGCCTTCAAAGCCGACCGAACCCACCGCAGGCGCCGACAGCAATTGCGAGAAGGGGTAGCGGTTGATGTCGAGAAAGTACCAGATGGCGCCGGCGATCAAGTAGCCGTTGAAGCCGCCGACCGCTGCGCCCGCCAACGCTTGACGGATGCCGCGCCCAGCCTGCGTCCGTGACAGCTGACTGCGATAAGCCAAAGATGCAATTGCGAGGAAGAAGGCCGCTTGCAGCAGAAATGTCATTTCGTCTGTCAGCAGCGCGTACAGGCTGCCGCGGAGCAAGCTGTCGAATTGAAACAGCCCGAAGAAACCCAGCAGGATGCCGGCGCTGCCGATCAACTCGCGCCGCCAGCCGCGTATCGCCCCGGTCAAGGCAAAGAAAACCGCCGTCGTCCACATCAGCGACAAGAGGCTAATCATTGACCCGCTCCCGCGTATTCGCTCATATCAATATCAGCACGACGACAAACAAGATGATGACCAGCAGCGTCAGCAAATCGGCGGGCGCGCCGGGACCGCCGGCCAGCACGTATAGCGGCAGATTGCCCACCGTGCTATGGCTCAGCGAGCCAGGGGCCGGCGCTTCAATGTAGGGCGCTAGCGGATAGTCGTTTATGTGCATAAAGTACCAGACCGAGCCGCCGATAAGATAGCCGTTGACGGCCCCGACCAGGCCGCCCAGGATCTTCGACTGCGCGGGATTGCGCCCGCCGGCTTCGGTCGTCTCGCTAATGCCTCCCGTCATGAGCGCCCGTGTCTGATAGGCGAAGAAGACGATGAGCAGAAAGAGTGTCGTCTGGGCGAAGAATTTGCTCTGGGCGGGCACTTGCCCGAGCAGGCCCTGGCGAATGGATTCATCAAACTGGTGCAAGGCGAACAAGCCCAACGTGATGCCGGCCAGCGCGATGACTTCCTTCGTCCAGCCCCGTCCCAAACCGATGGCAGCGAAGGCCGCAATGCTCACCCATAGCAAGGTCACCAACTCCAACATCTCAGCCGCCACCCGTTTCGACCAGCAGCTTGGCCAGCGCGTCGGCGCCATCATGGCGGGCCAGCGCTCGTGAGCAGGCGCGCATCTGCGCCAGGCGCTCGTCATCATGAATTAGCTCAAGCACGGTGTCGCTCAGCTGGGCCGGCAGGTCTTGGTCACGCAAGCAGATCGCCGCGCCGCGCTCGCTCAGGTAATCGGCATTGACTTTCTGATAGCGCCAGGCGTAGGGGTAGGGCGCCAAAACCGCCGGCAAGCCAAACAAGGGCAACTCGGCCAGAGTGCTGGCGCCCGCGCGGCAGACTGCCAGATCGGCCGCCGCCAAGGCCAGCGCCATCTCTTCATGCAAGTAGGCGAAGGCGCGGTACTGCGGATGCCCGGCGAGCGACCCGACCTGCTCCAGCATCCTGCGCCAGTCATTTTCGCCGGTGATGTGAATAATCTGCAGTCCCTGATCCAGCAGGCGCGGCAAGGCCTCTCCCAGCGCCAGGTTGATGTTGCGCGCGCCCTGGCTTCCGCCGAAGACCAGCAAGGTCTTGCGTGTTTCATCCAGCTCGAAATGCGCGCGACCCTCAGCCCGCGTCGCCGTCAGACGACTTTCACCCAACGGATAGCCCGTGACGACTGTCTTGTTCCGTGGGAAATACTCGGCTGATTCGTCCACTGTTAGCGCGACGACCGCGGCAAAGCGTTTCAGCGCTCTTATCGTTAAACCCGGCTCGATATCGGGCAGAAAAATCACGATAGGCAAGCGCAGCGCCCGGGCCGCCAGCGCCAGCGGCAGATTCGCCCAGCCGCCCGTCAGCAAGATCACCTGTGGCCGTATCGACCGCAGCCGGTAGAGCGCCAGCGCCGTACCGATTTTCAACTTGAACAAGCTGGCTAGCACGCGCAGCGGACTGACCCCGTGCAGCGGGCCGGCGTAAATGGCGTGCACGGCGGCGAAGTCGAGCCCGGACGCCGCTACCAGTCCGCTCTCCAGGCCCCCCACGGCGCCGATGAAGTACAACTGATGCCCCTCATGCTTTTTGCGCAGCAGGGCCTGGGCGGTTGCCAGCGCGGGATACACGTGACCGCCGGTTCCGCCAGCTCCGATCAAAATGCGCAATATCGCTTCTCCGTTCCGAGGCGGGTGTGCGCCTCGTAGCGACTCGGTGCACGCTCAGCATCAGCCCGACGCCGATCATCACCACCATCAGCGATGACCCGCCAAAGCTGATGAAGGGCAGCGGCACGCCCGTGGATGGGATGGCGCCCGTCATCACCGCGATGTTGAGCAGCGCCTGAATGATGACCCAGGATGTGAAACCAACGCAAAGCAAAGCGCCGAAGCTATCCTTGGCGATGCGCGCAATCTGGAAACCGCGGATGGCGAATACGATGTATAGCGCAACCACCAACGCAGCGCCCATAACTCCCAATTCCTCGCCAATCACGGCGAAGATGCTGTCCGTATGTGGCGCGGGCAGGGCGCCGAACTTCTGCTGCGATTCGCCGAAGCCCACGCCGAACCAGCCGCCGCGCAAGAATGCCGTAATCGCTTGCTGCGTCTGATACTCTATCAGCGTCACATCGCTTAAGCCGGCGAAATAATTGGCGATGCGTTGCTGCGCATAGGGCCAGCGCTCGACGACGAAGAAGCCAGCGGCAGTCGCTATGCCACCGACGGCCGCCAAATGCGCCAGATTGGCGCCGGCGACAAAGAAGATTACGCCGGCG
Source organism: Phototrophicaceae bacterium (assembly GCA_965208195.1). Taxonomy (GTDB): domain Bacteria; phylum Chloroflexota; class Anaerolineae; order Aggregatilineales; family Phototrophicaceae; genus UBA6055. The sequence goes on from CBDBOC010000004.1 coordinate 229,159, forward strand.
GTCAACACGACAATCGTCGCCGAGCTCAGGTCTGGCTGTTCATAAATCGGGTAGGCGATCACCGCGACGACTGCCACAAAAGGCAAAAAACCGAATAAGAAGCTGCCCACCCTCGCATTGCGCGAGCCGAGCCAGGCGGATAGATACAAGACGATGGTGAATTCTGCCAGCTCGCTGGGCTGAAATCTGCCGGCGGAAAAGGCGCGGCGGGCGCCGAAACGATCTTCGCCAAACAAAATCACAGCGATCAAGGCAACGATCGTAAATACGAGCATCCAGACGGCGAAGCGCTTCCAAAAGCGATAGTCGACGAAGGATACAACGATAAGGGCGCAGCTGCCCAGCAGTACATTCCGCAAATGTTCCTGCATGAAGAAGCCGGCCGCGGTGCCGTAGGTTTCGTTGCTCCAGTCGAAAGTGGCGCTGAAGACCATCAGCGAGCCGATGGCCAGCAGCAGAATCACCGTCGCCAGCATCGGGCGATCCAGTGTGGCCAGGACGCGACGTCTTCGCTGCCGCGCCGGCCGCTTGACGTCCGTGTTTATGCCAGTGAAGGCGGGACGTTGCCGCAGGCGCCGGCGGATGCGCCGTTGTCGGCTGTCATTGAGCGCGTGGTCGGTCATGAAATTCCGTCAGAATCTCTTTGGCAGTTCAATTATAGTGCAGATACCAGTTGGCGAAAGTGATCGCCGCGCTCGGCGAAATCGCGGTAGGCGTCGTAACTGGTGCCGCCCGGCGATAGCAGCACGACATCGCCGTCCCGCGCGATCGCCGCCGCCCGCTGCACCGCCGCTGCCAAATCGGCTACGCGCGTCACGTGGCCGCCGTTCACGCCTTTCTTTTCGAGCAGACGCATCACTTTGCTGGCCACTTGTTTTTCACCATCGGCGCCAAACACGATGATATGCCGCGTCTTGCCCAGCGCGACTTGCAAGGCTGCCTCCCAGGGCAGGTCTTTGTCCGCGCCGCCGAGCAACAGCACGACCGGCTCTTCATAGCTGTTCAGCGCCGCCAGCAGCCGCTCGGGCGCGGTCGCGATGCTGTCGTTTACCCAGCGCACGCCGCCGCAATCCCGCACAATCTCCAGGCGATGCCTCACCGGCTTGAACTTGCTGATGGCGCGGCACATGACGTCGGGCGTGATGCCCGGGCGGTCCGTGGCCAGCCCCATGCCGCCGCTGATGGCGCAGGCTGCCAGCACATTCAAAACGTTGTGTTCGCCGCGCAGCGGGATATCGCCGCGTTCACACACGACGTGTGGCTCCGCGTCGAAACTTGCGGCGCCGGCCACCAGCAGACGGCTCCCCAGCATGAAGGCGCCATGTGCCGCCATCTCGTAACGGCTGAATGCCAGCAACTCACCGGCCACGATATGCTGGAAGGACTTGGCGGCGGCGCAATCCCAACCCAAAACGGCCACGTCAGTGTCCCGCTGGAAGCGCAGGATCTTCGCCTTGGCGGCCGCGTATTTCTCCAGGCTACCGTGGCGGTCCAGGTGATTGGGCGTCAGATTCAATAGCGCCGCCACGGCCGGGCTGCTCGTCATCAACTCCAACTGAAAGCTGGACAACTCCATGACGACGATGTCCCTCTTTCTGATTTTGCCCAGGTCTTCAAGCAAGGGATTGCCGATGTTGCCGCCCAGCCAGACCGTGTAGCCGTCTTCTTCCAGGATACCGGCGACCAGGGCCGCTGTGGTCGTCTTGCCGGCGCTGCCCGTAATGCCGATGACCGGCGCCGGGCAACGTTCCAAAAACAGCTGGGCATCGTTGGTGAAGGGGATGCCACGCTGGCGCGCCAATTGCAGTACCGGCAAATCAAGCGGTACGCCGCCGGAGACGCAGACGGCGCGCGCGCCTGTCAGGACATCGTCGGGATGCCCGCCCAGCACAAAGCGCACGCCAGGATACTCGCGCCGGCGCAAGCCAAGCTCCGTGGCGCTGCGGCTATCCGTGACGACTGCGTCCGCGCCCACTGACGGCAGCCAGCGCGCCAAGGCCTGGCCCTGGCGCCCGAAGCCAAAAACGACCACGCGCTTGCCAGTCAGAAAGTCTCGTCCCGCCATGTTCTACTCGTCACATCTTTACGCCAACTGAAACCTAATTCTATAGCGCCGGGTCGATACGCGCCCGGCAGACAGCCGGACAATTCATCCGGAGAAGCTGAGCGCCGGAGAGCGCCTGGCGCGAAGCCGTGTGACGTCGCTTCAGATGAGCGCCAGGGCGACGCCGACGAAGGCGCTCAAAATGCCGATCAGCCAAAAGCGTTGCACGATCTGCGTCTCGCTCCAGCCGCCAAGTTCAAAGTGATGATGAATTGGCGCACGGCGGAAGGGCCGAATGTCTTCGCCGTAGAAGCGCCGGCTCAACTTGGCCGAGGCGACTTGCAGGATGACGCTGAGGATTTCCATCAGCGGCACGATGGCGATAATCGGCAACAGCAGCCATTGGCCGGTCATAATGGCTACCGTCCCCAGCGTTGCGCCCAATGCCAGCGAGCCGGTATCGCCCATGAAAAGCTGCGCCGGATGGGCGTTGTACCAGAGGAAGGCGAAGCAGGCGCCAACGATGACGAAGCAGAGCCCCACCAGAAAGGTCTGTTCATAGACGAAGGCGATGACGCCGTAAGCGCCGAATGCGCTGGCGGTGATGATGCCGGCCAGGCCGTCCAGGCCATCGGTGAAATTGGTGGCGTTGGATGTCGCCACGATGATGAAAGTGCTGATTACGATGAAGACTATCGGATTCAAGGGGATGGCGACTTCGATCAGCGGCAGCAGCATCGAATTGGCGAAGGAAAATTCAAATTGCGATATCACGGTTGAGGCGATCAGCGCCAGCAGGATCTGCGCGGCGAATTTCATTTTGCCCGATAGCCCTTCGCCGACATTGCCGCGCGATGTCTGGATGCCCTCCCAGTCGTCGATCAGCCCCAGCAACGCAAAACCCACCAAGACAAAGAGCGGCACCAGAATACTGCGACCGGCGCCTTCTTCGACGATGCGCGAGATATTCAGCGCCAGCGTGACCGCCAGCGTGGGCAAGATGATCATGATCCCGCCCATGGTCGGCGTGCCAATCTTCAGGACGTGGTGGCTGTCCATCAGCTCAGCGCGTATCTGTTTGCCCAACTTCAGGCGGTGCAGGATCTCGACGAAGGGCCTGCCCCAAATGACGCCCAAGAGGAAAGTGGTGGCGCCTACACTGAGCGCCAAGGGCAATTGTCCATCCATAGGCCGCTACCCCTGCCGCCGTCTCATGCGCTGTTTTCCTCAGCTAGCGCCAGCCGCCGTCGCATATCGTCATCGGGGATTTCCAGCAAAATCACCAGGCGGTCCGCCACCCGGCGGAACACCGGCGCAGCCACTTCATGGCCGAAGTAATCGTCCGGGCGGTCCAGCTTCACCAATACGACCGCTTGCGGGTCATCCGCCGGGATAAAGCCAACGAAGGATGTGATAGACGTGTTGGCGCCGCGTTCTATTTCGACCGCGGTGGGTATTGCCGCCGTGCCCGGTTTACCGGCAATGGTGTAGCCAGGCAACAGAGCCCGCGGCGAACCTTCCAGCACGACGCGCTTCATGAACTCTTTCATAATCAGCGCCGTTTCAGTCGATACAACACGGCGCACGGTCGTTGGCCGCGCGTCCTCCACGCCGGCTTCGCTGATCACTTGCCTGACGATACGCGGCTGCCGCATGATGCCGTCATTGGCGATGGCGGCGAAGGCGGTGATCATCTGCATGGGCGTGGCTTCAAAGCCTTGCCCGAAAGCATTTAGCGCCAAGCGGTCTTCGCTCCAGTCCGGGTCGCCGGGGATGCGCAACTCGCCGCGCTCCTCCGCGTGCAAGCCGACGCCGGTCACCTGTCCCATGCCGAAGGCGCGCATCGTGCTGTAAAAGTCCTGCCGGCCCATTTCGACGGCGATGGTGGCCGCGCCCACCCGCAACTCGCGGATCAAAACCGCCGCGACATCAGCCGTGCCATGCGACTGGAAATAGTAATTGTAGAGCGTTCGTCCGCCGATTTCTATCAGGCCGCCGTCGTTGTAGGTCCAAAATGGCGTGATGGCGCCGCTCTCCAGCGCGCCGGCCACTGTCAGCGCTTGGACCAGCGAGCCCGGCTCAAAGACCTCTTGCACCACTGGGTTCTTCAGCAGGTTGGGGTCCTTGACTTCAAGGAAGTTATTCGGGTCCATCGAGGGGTAGTTGGCCAATGCCAGCACATCGCCGTTGCGCGGGTCCATCACGATGACGCTGCCGCGGAAAGCGCCGTACTCTTCCACAGCCGCTCTCAATTCTGATTCAACCCAGAATTGCACATCGCGGTCCAGGGTGAGCACGATGTCCTGACCGCGCTGTTCAGCCGGCCGGTCCTCCGGCAAGCCAAAGGGCACATTGCTCACCGCCAGGTCCAGCACGCGCCCTGCCAGCGTATCATTGTATCCGCCTTCAACGCCGAGGGTGCCCTTGAGGCCATCGTCAACCACAATACCGATGACGTGCGCCGCCAACGAGCCCTGCGGGTAGAAGCGCCTGGGTATCTCCTCCAGGCTCAGCGAGATCTCGTCCAGCGCCGCGATGGCTTGACCGCGCTGGGCCGATATCGGCGCGGCGATAAATTCCCAGATGTTCTCGCCCTCAATCTTGCGGTAGAGCTCAAACTCATCCATGTCCAGGATCTGCGCCAATTCCGTGCGCAATCCAATCGGATCAGATACCAGGTTCGGGCTGACGCCCAGGCGATACTGGACGATGTTAAAGGCCAGCGGCTCGCCATCGCGGTCGAAGATCAGGCCGCGCTCCGCGGGAATTCTAAGCGTCGTATTGGTGATGGAACTGCCGATTTTTTCCAACTCCTGGCGCACCGAGCGCGGGAAAAACTGGAAGTTCGCCAAATTGATGACCAGATAAGCCGCCAAGATGATGAGGAATATCGCCACGAAGGGCAGTCGCGCTTGAATCGTCGTTTGCTGTTGCACAGGTTCTTGCATCGCCGCGGGCTCGCGCTATTGACCGAAAGATTCGATTTGCCGGCGCAACTGCGTGAGCTGCAATTCCAGCCAACTCATGAAGGTTTCGTCATACACGGGCGCTGCTATCTGAGCCGACTGCGGCGCCGCCTCCGCCACCTGCGCGCGATCCGGGTTGTATCCAGCGATGAACAGATAGTCGATGTCCGCATTTGTGGCGGGCCGGAAGCCAATCTCGGCCGCTCGCGCAAAGAGCCGCGGCACCGTCCGGTAGCTGGCGATCTCGCCGATGATTTGTTCGTTCTGCCGCTTGAGTTCATCGCGCCGGCTGATCAAGTCTTCGATGGCGCGATTGGTAATGGCGAAAGACGCCACCTGCGACAGATAAAGGCTGCCCAGTATCAGCAGAATCGCCACGCCCAGGATCGCCAGCGCGGTGGCTTGGTTGCGCGTCTGAAAGCGCTTACGACTAAAGGTGTGCTGGAACCAGGTTTGCGACATTGGCGCTTGCGGCCGTCTCACGGGAATAAGGTACTTGCGAAACCGCGAATTCGGTTTCGTGATCGTTACTATCAATGTAGCAAAATTCGGCTGACGCGCAACTGGCGCGCGCCCTCATTCCAGCTTTTCCACGACGCGGAGTTTGGCGCTGCGGCTGCGCGGATTGGCTTGGATTTCGGCGGCGGACGGCACGATCGGCTTGCGATTGACCAGCTTGACTTGTGCCCGCTTCTCTTCGATCGACGCCATGCCCGGCGGCGCCAGCCTGGTCGTCGACAGCTCGCGAAAGCCCCGCTTGACGATGCGGTCTTCCAAGCTGTGGAAGCTGATGATCGCCAGCCTGCCGCCCGGCCGCAGCAAATTGACGGCCGTCGGAATTACTTGCTCCACCGCATCTAGCTCCCGGTTAACGGCGATGCGCAGCGCCTGGAAGACCCTTGTAGCGGGATGCGTCTTCGTGGCGCGGCGTGCTGGAGCGGGCAGGGCGTCTGTCACCGCTTGCGCCAGTTGCAGCGTCGACGCGATTGGCCGCCGCTCGACGATGGCCCGCGCAATGCGGCGCGCATATCGCTCTTCGCCGTACTTGAAGAAGAGGTCCGCCAATTCGACCGCCGGCAGCTCGTTCACCAGATAGCTGGCTGTGGTCGGGCTGGTGCGGTCAAAGCGCATGTCCAGCGGCGCGTCAAAGCGAAAGGCGAAACCGCGCCGCCGGTCATCCAGCTGCAGCGAAGAAAGCCCCAGATCGAGCAAGATGGCATCGGCGCTGTCCCAGCCGAGTTGGCGCATGGCTTCGCCCATACGCAGATAACTGCCGTGAAAGAAGCTGACGCGCCCGGCGTAATCAGCCAATTGCTCGCGAGCGTGAGCGATGGCCTCGGCATCAAGGTCGCAAGCCAGGGCATGCTGCACCCCCGCGTCCAGCAGCGCCTTGGTGTGCCCGCCACCGCCGACGGTGCCGTCGATCAAGTGACTGACAGCCGGGTCACGCGCGCGCAGGGCCTCTACCAGCGCCTCAACCAAGATGGAAATGTGCTGACTCATGGCTCGCCATTCACCGTCTTCGGCCGCTCCTCAGGAAAGAGTTGACCATCAGCGCCGCTTGCGCGCAAGGGACTGCTGTATCGGTACACCGTCCTGGCCGATCATGCTAGAATGTCAATGTCACTTCACGCGCGAGATCATGAACATTGGTCCGATGTCCTACGTCAAACCAGCCCACATCGAGACGATTCTTAAGCATTTGCCCGGCAAACCGGGCGTCTATCTGTTGAAGAACCGCCGTGGCAAGATCATCTACGTCGGCAAAGCCAAGCGGCTGCGCAATCGCGTACGCAGTTACTTTACCACGCAAGCCGACGGCAACAGCAAGACCTTGCGCATGCGCGACGAAGTGGACGACATCGACTTCATCATCACCGAGAACGAAGTCAAAGCGCTCATCCTTGAAGAGACCCTGATCAAGAAGCACAAGCCCCGCTTCAACATCGAGCTCAAGGACGACAAGCGCTATCCTTACATCCGCGTCGCCTGGGCCGATGCCTTCCCCAAAGTCGAAACCACACGCCGCATCCTCGACGATGGCTCGCGCTATTTCGGTCCGTATACCGCCATGTGGGTGGTGCAGAAAACCTTGAGCGATTTGCGGCGCGCCTTCCCCTATTTGACTTGCGATCGCGACATCACTGGCGCTGATGAGCGCGCCTGCCTTTTTCACGATATTAAGCTCTGCAACGCGCCTTGCATCGGCGCTGTCGACCGCGCTGCCTACCGCGCAATGATCCAGGAATTGATGGATGTCCTGGGCGGCAAGGCGGAAGCGGTGCAGCGGCGGCTGGTGGGCGAAATGAATGGCGCTGTGGAGCGCCTCAACTTCGAGAAAGCCGCCGGCATCCGCGACCAGCTCAAAGCCATCGATTACATCACCAACAAGCACAAAGCAGTCGGCAAGAACATGACCGACCACGATGTCATCGCCCTGGCCCGCGATGACCGCGACGCCACAGTGCAGATCATGTTCATCCGCAACGGCAAGCTCATCGGCACTGATTCGCGCACCATGGACAATACCGAGGGCGAGAGCGACCAGGTGGTGCTGGAACAATTCATCAGCCAGTTCTACGCTTCGTCCAGCAACATCCCGCGCGAGTTGATCTTGCCCAGCGAAGTGGAAGAGGCGCGCATCCTGGAACGCTGGCTGAGCGACAAACGCGCCAGCTCCAAGGTCAGCATCCACGTGCCGCAGCGGGGCGACAAGCGCAAACTGGTCAAGCTGGCGCAAGAGAACGCGCTCGAGAGCCTGCAGATGATGCGCGCTCAATACGAGGCGGATACCACCAAACACGAAATTGCCATGGCCGAATTGATGGAAGCGCTGAAGCTGCCGCGCGTGCCCAACCGCATCGAGTGCTTCGATATCAGCACCACCCAGGGCACTGCCATCGTCGCCAGCCGCATCGTCTTCGTACGGGGCGCGCCGCGCAAAAGCGAATACCGCCGCTTCAACATCCGCAGCGTTTCTCACAGCGGCTCGGACGACTATCAATCCTTGCGCGAGGCGTTGACGCGACGTTTCCTGCGCTGGCGCAATGCGCAAGACGGCGTGCGCGATGTGACGCCGGACGGGCGCGATAAAGACGAGACCTGGCGGCTGCTGCCCGATCTGCTGTTGATCGACGGCGGGCTGGGCCAGCTCAACGTGGCGCGGGGGGTGCTGGAAGAATTCGACTTGGCTCAGCGTGTGCCGCTGGCATCGCTGGCAAAACGCATAGAAGAGATCTACCTGCCCGATGCCGCCGGCTCAGTGCTGCTGCCGCGCCGCAGTGAAGCGCTCTATTTGGTGCAGCGGGCCCGCGATGAGGCGCATCGCTTCGCCATTAGCAGTCATCGGGTGCGCCGGCGCAAAATGGGCTTGGCCAGCCGGCTCGAGACCATCCCCGGCGTCGGGCCCAAACGGCGCAAGGTGCTGCTCAAACACTTCGAAAACTCCATCGACGCCATCCGCGGCGCCAGCGTCGGCGAGTTGGCGCAGATCAACGGCATCAGCCAGGAGGTGGCGCTGAATATCAAGAGCCACTTGGACTAGAGGCGCGATAAGTTGACAGCCGCGCTGCGCAAAAGCTATGATTAGCATGCGTAAGCTGGGAGAACGACATGGCGAGCAAAGAAATGGCGTCATTGATTCTGCTGCCAAAGAGACGATTCTGCACGGAATAGCAAGTATCGAGATTGACTTCGAATGGCTCAATGGACCATGAACCATTGAAAGAATCCGCGCCCGGTATCAATGTTGGCCTGATATCGGCATCTCCTGAGGATGCTATTCGCGCGACCTGGCAAGCTTGTAGGCGACAGTATGCATTGGGCAATTAGTGAATACGGGCTCGAGAGAGAAGGGGCGTGAGCGACAAGCCAGAGGAGGGCAGTCAGTGTGCAAGAGATTGAGAAATTCCTTGGCACAGCCCGATATCGGCGGAGTTCATTCCAGGGTATTGACAAGAGAGCCGCATTACCTGGCCAATTTTGGCGGGCTTTCAAAGATTGGAAGCGCCTCCTCGCGCACGGCCTGTCGGAAGTAGCGACTCAAGTCTTCCGCTGTACGCAGGTCTACCGTACGGCCGATGATCTCGCTCAAGTCAACTATATGTTGGAAGAAGGCCATACCGACTTGAGCGCCGTCTTCTGGATACTCTACCAGCAGGTCAATGTCGTCTGTCGGCGCGCATGCCACCGTGCAACATCGAACCAAATACGGACAGCCGCTGTGATCGGCTGCGCTAGCGCAATATTCGCGTATGGCGTCGATGAAGGCAAGCCAAATTGCGTATCGAGATTCAAGGCGCAACCTCTCACTGTCTCTCACTTGAGTATAACAGATAACGCTTCTAAATCTGCAGTTGATGCACGTGCCGGATGAAGTCTTGGCTGCGCAAGATGTCCATCAGCGCTTCCGGCAGCGGCTCGTCAAAGTTGAGCACGGTCAGCGTATTGCCGCCCGGCGCCGCGCGCCCGGTGTGCCAGCTGGCGATGTTGATATCGTGCTGCGCCATTAAGCTGCCGACCTGGCCGATTACACCGGGTTTATCGTAGCTGCCCATGATCAGCAGATGGCCGCGCGGCTCGAAGTGAACGCGGTAGTCGTTGATCTGCACGATATAGGGCTTCTGCCGGTCAACCAGCGCGCCGGCGATGCTGACCTCTTCGCCATCTTCCAGCGTGACCTGACAGGTGATGATATTGCGGAAGTCGCTGATCGTAATGCCCTTGGCCTGTGTGATCTGCCAGCCACGTTCCGCCGCCAGCAGGGGCGCGTTGACATAGCTGACTTTGTCGCCCAGGATCGGCGCCAACATACCCTTGAGGATGCCGACGGTCATTGGCTTGATCAGCCCATGCATATCGTCGCCGATGATTTCGATGGCGATGCGGCGGATCGGGCCGCGCGCCAAAACATGATGCAGCGCGCCGATGCTCTCGGCAAGCTGGATGTAGGGCCGCACTTCGGCATAGCTTACGCCGGGCAGCAGCGGCAGATTGACCACGTTGCGATAGTCGCGGTCGCTGAGCGCGTCGATGACTTGCTCGACGATTTGCAACGACAGATCCTGCCGCGCTTCCACCGTATTGTCGCCGATATGCGGCGTATGGATCACCTTGTCGAGTCCGATCAGCGGGCTGTTGAAGGGCGGTTCCTCGTTCCAGACGTCAAGCGCCACGCCGCCCAAATGCCCGGTCTGCAGCGCATCCGCCAGCAGGGCCTCCTTGACGACGCCGCCGTGAGCCGTATTAATGAAGAAGGCGCCCGGCTTCATTTGCTCCAGCGCCTCGGCATTGATGAAGTCGATAGTCTCTTGCGTCGCCGGCACGTGCATGCTTACGTAGTCGGCGCTGCCCAGCATCTCCGTCAAGCCGACCAGCGTGATGCGTTTGTCGCCGACTTGTTCCGCGCCGATGTAGGGGTCGTAGGCAAGGACCGTCATGCCGAGGGCCAGGCACAACTGCGCCACGCGCCGACCTACCCGGCCCAGCCCGGCGATGCCAATGGTCTTGCCGTGCAGCTGCAGGCCCGTCTGCTGCCCGCGATCAAAGAGCCACCAGCCTTCGCGCAGGCTTTCGTGCACGGCGGGCAGATTGCGGTTCAGCGCCAGCATCAGCGTCAGGGTGTGCTCGGCGGCGGCGATGGCGCTGACGCCGGGCGCATTCATCACCAGGATGCCGCGCTCGGTGGCGCAGTCGATGTCGACGCCGGTCAGCCCGGCCGACATGCGGGCGATCAGGTGCAGTTGCGGCGCGGCTTCAATGAGTGGCGCGTCAAGCTTGAAATCGGAGCGCGTGATAATCGCCGTGGCGTCGGCCAGGGCGGCCCGCACATTTGCCGTCTTTGGCGGCGTCAAGGTGACGCGCCAGCCGTCGCGCGCCTCAAGCAAGGCGATGCTCTCCGGCGTCAAGTCAGTGGCGATGACGATCCGCTGCTCGCTCACACGAAGGTGCTTTCCGTCTGGAACTTAGCCAGGACCTCATGCAAGCTGCCGTAGACATGCGGGTTGATGTCGGCGAAATCGGCCAGGCTCGAATGCGACAGATCGGGCACGGTGTAGCAGGTCATGCCGGCCGCCAGCGCCGCCATTGTGCCCAGCTTGCTATCTTCCAGCGCCAGGCAGCGCGCCGGCGGGCAGCCCAATTGCGCCGCGGCATGCAAGTAGATATCGGGCGCCGGTTTGCCCCGCGCCATGAATTCGGCTGAGTAGCGCTGCGGCAACAAATCCGCCCAGCCCATCAGCCGCACAAAGTGCTCGATGACGCGCTGCGACGAGCTGGAAGCGATGGCCCGCGGGATGCCGCGCTCGGCGGCGTAGCGCACGATTTCATGCGCGCCCGGCATCGCCTGGACCCGCTCCTCCGACAGGGCCAACATGCCTGAGGTAATCGCTTCCTCAATGGCGGCGGCCGATTCACCGAGCTTGGGATAATGGCGCTGCAAGATGGCGGCGAATTCGTCAACGCGCATGCCGATGCCCAGGTCGCGGACTTCGGGCGTGTAGCGATAACCGTGAGCTTCGATCAGCTCAACCTCAACTTCATGCCAGACCGGCTCGGAATCGATCAGCAGCCCGTCCATGTCGAAAATCAGCGCGGCGTAGTTCATACTAGGTCCAGGTCTCCGAAATCGTCAATCAAGCGCGCGCGCAGCCTTTCGTCAAGGAAGCTCAGCGATTCGCGTTGCCCCGCCAGCAGAAGGCCTTTGCGGAAGACGGCTTCGTGCGCCGTGTCACGCACGCGCTCCCAGCTGGGGCGACCCGCTGCCAAGGGCAAAATGCTGGAAAGAGAGGCCGACCGGATGAACACGTCCGACGCCGCCGCGACAGCCTGCCGCGCCACGACGCCGCCGTAACCGATAAAGACGTCCACATTGGGCTTGGCCGCCACGTCGGAAGCGCCATCGCCGATCATCATACGCCGGCCCGCCAGCCCGGCCGCCAGCTCGTCGATGATGCTGGCTTTGCCGCTGGATACGGTGAGCGGGCCATCGCTGTATGACAGATAAGTCTTGCCTTGCTGCGCTCGCGGCTCGTGATAGCGCCACCACTGCCCCGAAAGTTCGTTGTATTCCAGCTCAACCGCGCGGATACGCGCCGGATCGACGCCCAGGCGCCGCCCGAAGCCGCGGACGGCGTCAATCAGGCCGCCGCTGATGATGAAGACTTCTAGCCCCAAAAACTGCAATGCGCTAATCACAGCCTGCGCGTCTTCAACGAGATGCTCCCAATAGCGTTCTTCCACCGCGGCAAGCTGGGCGCGGTTCGGCTTGATGGCTTGCAGGCGCTTGCCGTAGACATCGGCCAGGTCAAGCTCGCCATCCATCGCCTTGTTGGTCAGCAAGCCGACGCGCCGCTCCTTGCCTTTGAGCCGCGCCAGTTCATCTATGCCTTCGATCGCCGACAGCGTGCTGTCGCAGTCGAAGAAAACAAGGTCGCAGGGTTGCCAGTGAGGCGCAGTCATGAATGCCCTTAGGTCGGCTTGAATTCGCGATCATTATAGGCTTGGCGCGGCAAAAGTGTAGCCTGTAAGCGCGCGACTTCGCTTTTGCGCATGCCGAAAAATGCGCCCGCATTGGCCGGTTGAATCCGGCGTCTGCCTGCCCTATAATCGAATGCGCATTTGATTTTTCCGGTTATGAAAATGGCGAACGGGGGGCGGCTTGGCGCGGAAACCCGCAGATCAATCGGTGAATCGCGAAGACATCTTGTGGGCGGCCGCCGAGGTCTTGCACCGCAAGGGTTACGATGCCACCACGATGAAAGACATCGCCGCCCAGGTGAATCTCACCGCCGCCAGCTTGTATCATCATTTCGAGAACAAAGACTTCTTGCTGCTGAACGTCTTGGAGTTGGGGCTGGATTTGACCATCGCCAAGCTCGAGCGCGTTCAGGAGGCGGACTTGTCGCGCGCGCAGACGCTCGCGGCCATGATTCGCTCGCACGTGACCAGCGTGACGGGCAATGTGGCTGTCGGCGCCGCCATGGTGTTCGAGATTCGCGCGTTGCTCAATATCAGCGCCGGCGGCCGCAACGGCGACGATAGTTTCATCGCTGAGTTTGTGGCGCGGCGCGACCTGTTTTTCAAGCGGCGCGATTACTTCGAGAGCCTCTTCCGCGACACGGTGCAGGCGGGCATCGACGCCGGCGAATTCCGCTCGGTGGACGCGGCCGTAGTGACGCGGGCCATGCTGGGCGCGCACAATTGGGTGGGCGTCTGGTTCAAGGAGGGCGGGCGGCTGACGGGCGAGCAAGTGGCGGATGTCATGGTGGATGCCTGGCTGGCGGCGTTGCGGGTTCAATCAACAAGTGAATAAGCGAGGCTTCCAATGCAAATCATCCTCATCACAGGCGCGAACCGCGGCGTTGGCTTGGCGCTGACTACGCAATTTCTCGAGCAGGGCGATGTTCACGTCTTCGCCACTTGTCGCGCGCCGGGGAAGGCCGACGCTCTCAACGCACTGGCGCGCCAACATGCCGAGCGCATCAGTGTGATACCCTTGGACATCGACGATGCCGCCTCGGTCGACGCTGCGGTCGGGCGGGTGAAGGCGGCGGCCGGCAAGCTCGACGTGCTCATCAACAACGCCGGCATCAGCGGCGACGAGCGCGGTCGCGTCCTGGGGCAGCTATCAGCAAGCGAAGTCGGGCGCGTCATCGGCACCAATGCGGTTAGTCCGCTCATCGTCACGCAAGCCTTTCGCGAATTGCTGCGAGCGGGCGATAATCCGCGCGTGGTCATGATTTCGTCGGGCTTGGGCTCGATGCAGCGGTCGGCTGGCACGTCTTACGCGTACCGCATGAGCAAGGCGGCGATGAATATGGCGGCGCGTGTCTTGTCGCAAGACGCGGCAATGGCGGGCATCACCACGGTCACGGTCAATCCCGGTTGGGTGAAAACGGACATGGGCGGGCCCGAGGCCGCGCTCGAACCGGAAGAATCGGGGGAGGCCTTGCGCGCGCTGATCAATCGCTTGACGCCGGCTGATGGCGGCAAGTTCTTCCAATATGATGGTAGCGAGCTGCCCTGGTGAGCCGCGCCATATCCGGCTAAGCTGTCGACACGACAACGAAAGGCGAAGGCATCAATGGGAAGGCAAATCAAACGCGCGGCCGTAATCGGCTCCGGCACGATGGGCGGTGGCATCGCGGCGCTGTTGGCCGGCGCCGGTATCGAGACTCTGCTGCTGGACCTGCCGCCGACGGGCAGTTCGGCCGCTGACGATCCGCGTACGCGCAATGCCATCGTGGCCGGCAACCTCAAGGCGCTGACCAAAATGCGGCCGCCGCGGCTCTACAGTCCCGACGACCTCGCCAGAATCAGCATCGGCAATATCGAGGATGACCTGGAACTGGCGCGCGAGGTGGACTGGATCATCGAAGCGATCGTGGAAGACCTCGGCATAAAGCGCGAGCTGATGGCGCGTCTGGCTGATGTTGCGAGCGCTGACGCCATCGTCACGACGAACACATCGGGCATCCCCATCGGCAGTATCGCTGAGGGCTTGCCGCCGAGATTTTCACGGCGCTTCCTGGGCACGCATTTCTTCAATCCGCCGCGTTATCTGCGCCTGCTGGAGATCATCCCCCACGCTGGCACAGACCCGGCCATCACCGACTTTATGCTGTGTTTTGGCGCCGATACGCTGGGCAAGGGCACGGTGCTGTGCCGGGACACGCCCAACTTCATCGGCAATCGCTTCATGTCGATGTCGGGCATGCAAGCGACCAATTACGCGCTCGATCACGGTTATACGGTTGAGGAGGTCGACGCGCTGACGGGCCCGCTGATCGGCCGGCCCAAGACGGCGACTTTCAATCTCAACGACCTGGTCGGCTTCGATATCGCCGTCGGTGTGGCGCGCAATTTGTACCACGCCATCGCGGATGACCCGGCGCGCGACCTGCTGATGCACGAGAAGAATGCGGCGCTTTCGGACGCGCTGCTGGAGCGCGGCTGGCTCGGCCGCAAAACAGGCCGCGGCTTCTATCACATGCGGCGCGAGGGCGGGACGAAGCAACTCTGGGCGCTCAATCTGGAAACGCTGGAATACGAGCCGCCCAGCAAACCTCGCTTTGACAGCGTCGGCGAATATCGCAATGTCGAGCCTCTTGGCGAGCGCATCCGCCTGTTGATCAACGCCGATGACCGCGCCGGCGAGTACTTGTGGCACTTGCACGCCTTTCTGTTGGCTTACGCCTCCAATCGTGTGCGCGAAATCACTGAGTCGATCGTGAATGTGGATAACGCCCAGAAATGGGGCTTCAACCATCAGTTGGGCCCCTTCGAAATCTGGGATGCCATCGGCGTCGCCGACACCATCGTCCGCTTCGAAGCCGATGGTTATCCGGTGGCCGACTGGGTCAAAGCCATGGTCGGCGGGGGAAATGCGACATTCTATCAGCGCGATGCCGGCGGCAAGGTCATTGGTTACTACAGCCCGCAAGAGCAAACGTACTTGCCCTTGCAGCGCAACCCGCGCGAAATCACGCTTGCCGACTTGCGCGCGTCCGGCGCTGAGGTTTGGTCAAATGGCGATGGCCGGGTCTACGACATGGGCGACGGCGCGTTGCTGTGGGAGTTCAACACCAAGCAGAACAGCATCACGCCCGGGCTGATCGACTCCGGCTGGCGGGCGCTAGAGATTCTGGCGCGCGATGAATACCGGGCGCTGGTCATCGGCAACGATGGCGAGCGCTTTTCCGTCGGCGCCAATTTGGACCCTTCCGCGCTGATGGCCGGGCTTGAGGGCATTGAGAAGACCCTGGTCAGCCTGCAAGAGTTGACGCAGGCGCTGCGTTACGCGCCAAAACCGGTGGTTGTTGCCGCGCACAATATGGCCCTGGGCGGCGGCGCCGAGCTGGTGATGTCGGGCACGGCTGTCGTCGCGCACATTGAGCTATACATGGGCTTGGTCGAGGTTGGCGTGGGCTTGGTGCCGGCGGGCGGCGGTTGCAAGGAGCTGGTGCGGCGTCTAGTGAATCCGCTAGCGCGGGCCGGCGCGGACGACAAGCTGGCCGGTTTGCATAAGGCCTTCGAGACTATTGCCACGGCCAAAGTCAGCGGCAGCGCCAAAGAAGCCCGGGAGCTCGGCTTCCTGTCCGAAGGCGATGTGATCGTGATGAACCGCGCTCATCTATTGGGCGAGGCGAAAAGGCTCGCCCTGGCGCTGAGCGAGACCTACGTCCAGCGTGAGCCGGAGCCGGTTTTCGCCGCCGGGCGTGATGCGCAGGCGGCGCTGCAAATCGGCGTGGCGGGCTACCGCGAAGCCGGTTACGCCAGCGAGCATGATGCGCTGATCGCCGAGCAAGCTGGCGCGGATATTGACGGGCGCCGGCCTGGCTGAGCCGCAGTGGGTCGGTCAGCAGTTTCTGCTGAACCTGGAGCGGGAGGCATTTCTGAGCTTGATCATGGAGACGAAGACGCAAGAGCGCATCATGCACATGCTGCGGACGAACAAGCCGCTGCGGAATTAGACGCGATTGGCTGGTCATGCTGTTGAGGATGAAGGCAAGAACGGAGATCTGAACGGCAATGCTGGTCAATCAAATGCCAATGTACGCGACGATGAGAATTCGCGTGAGCACCAACTGTTGATGGAGACCTGCATTAGACCCGAAAGGAGCACACCATGCGCCAAGCAGTCATCGTAGCGGCGGCGCGCACAGCTGTGGGCAAAGCCGTGCGCGGCAGCACGAGAAACGCCCGCTCGGACGACATGGCGGCGGCCGTCATCGCCGATTTGATGCGGCAGACCGAGGGCGCGCTCGACCCGGCTGCGGTCGACGATGTCATTATGGGCTGCGCCATGCCCGAGGGTTCGCAAGGCATGAACTTCGCCCGCGTCATCGCCCTGCGCGCCGGCCTGCCGGTCGATACGCCGGGGCAGACCGTCAACCGCTTTTGCTCCAGCGGCTTGCAGACGATCGCGCTGGCGGCCAACAGCATCATCGCCGACCAAGCCGATGTGATCATCGCTGGCGGCGCCGAATCCATGTCCTCCGTGCCCATGACGGGCCATCACCTCAGCCCCAACCCGCATATGGCGGCGCATGATCCCAACGTGTATATGAGCATGGGCTTGACCGCCGAGCGCGTTGTGAGCGAATTTGGCGTCAGCCGCGGCGACATGGACGAATTCGCTTATCGCAGCCATCAAAAGGCGGCCGCCGCCACCGACGCCGGCCACTTCGCCGCTGAGATTGTGCCCTTCGAATGGGAAGAGACTGTTGTCGGCGCTGATGGCATGCCGGCGACCGCGCGCAAGACGCTGGACCGCGATGAGCATTTGCGGCGCGATACCACGGTCGAGGCGCTGGCCGGGCTGAAGCCGGTGTTCAAGCCGGGCGGATCGGTCACCGCCGGCAACTCCAGCCCGCTTAGTGACGGCGCCGCCGCTGTCATCGTGATGGAGCGGGGCGAGGCGGAGCGCTTGGGTTTGACGCCACTGGCGCGCTTCGTCAGTTTCGCTGTGGCGGGCGTCCGGCCGGAGATCATGGGCGTGGGCCCCATCAAGGCCGTGCCCAAGGTGCTGAGCCGAAGTGGTCTGTCGCTTGACGACATCGACCTCATTGAGCTCAACGAAGCCTTCGCCTCGCAGTCACTGGCCGTCATCCGCGAGCTTGAGCTGAACCCGGAGATCGTCAACGTCAACGGGGGCGCCATCGCGCTGGGCCATCCCCTCGGCTGCACCGGCGCCAAGCTGACGGTGCAAATCATCAACGAAATGAAACGCCGCGGCAGCCATTATGGTATGGTGACCATGTGCATCGGCGGCGGCATGGGCGCGGCAGGGATCTTCGAAAACCTCAACTGAGCGCCCGGGCAGAATTTCAGGATTGACCATGTCGGCATACTACCGAGCCATCGCTCGCTTCTTTGACGCGGAGACGGCGGACAAGACTGACGATTTGCGCATGTACAGTCGACTGGCCGCTGAGACTGAGGGCGCCATCCTGGATGTCGGCTGCGGCAGCGGGCGCGTGCTGATTCACCTGGCGCAAGAGGGCCATCGCGTACATGGCATCGAGAGCGACCCGGCGATGTTGCGCGAGTTGGAGCGCAAGCTGGAGCTGATGCCGCAATTGAGCGCGCAGATTAAGGTGGTGCAAGCGGACGCCGCCGAGCATGTGTTTGAGCGGCGATTCGGCTTGATCTTGCTGTCTTTCAACCTGTTGATGCACTTTTTGGAGCTGGAGCCGCAGGTCAGGCTGCTGAGCCAGTTGCGGCGTTGCCTGGCGGATGGCGGCCAGCTGGTGATAGACCTGCCCAATGCCGGCCCCGTTTTCGCCACTGAAGATACTGACGCGCTGACGCTGGAGCGCCAATTCCTTGATCCCGAAACCGGCAATTTGGTCATGCTGCAGTCGGTCAGTTCGCTGGATCGCACAGCGCAAATTCTGCATGTCGATTGGATTTACGACATCATCGACGGGGACGGCGCCGTCAAACGCGTGATCGCGCCGCATCAACTGCGCTACTTTTTCTTGCCCGAATTGCGGCTGCTTTTGGAGCGCTGCGGCTTCGTCATTGCGGCGGTCTATGGCGATACCGAGCGCGCGCCTTTCATGTCTGTGAGCGAGCGGATGATTGTGCATGCGCGCGGCGTCTAGCGGCGACCAAGCTTGGCGCGCCCGCTGGACAACGTTTTCGCTCTGGCTCGCCCTTGCCCTGCTGCTCAGCGGCTGCACATCGGAGTTGCCTTGGCGCACGCCTCGCGCGCCGGCCAGCACACCCTTTCCGACTGTGCCGCCATCGCCGCGCCCGGGGCTCGTGACTTCCGATGAACTTTATCGCGATGACGAGCGTACGCTCGGCGAAACGCGGTCGGACCACGCCTCGCTGCCGGTAGGGGCGGTGCTGCCGCCGGCGCCGTCGGGCGATGCGCCCAATGGCGTTAGCGTCGTGTTGGATGCCAGGACGGTTTTGCGCGGCCAGCTCTATCAGGCGGAGAACCAGCCGCAGCCGGGCATTCTGATTCTCGGCCCCGAGCTGGCCGCTTGGGACGGGTTCCCGCGAAGGCTTTCGCAAGCGGGCTTCGTCGTGCTGGTCATTGAGGCGCCAGCAGCGACGCAAGCGCGGCAGATTGAGCTACTGCTGCAATCCTTGATCGCCATCGCTGCGGTTGATGCCGGCCGCATCGGCGTTGTGGGCGAGGGGGCCGCGGCCGACCTGGCGCTGCTCGCCTGCGCTGTGAATTCGCTCTGCGATGCGCTGGCGCTGCTCAGCCCGACGGCGCGCGATACGTCGCTAAACATGCTGGCTTCTTACGGCGCGCGGCCGCTGCTGCTGGCGGCCAGCCGGGCCGATGCGGCGTCTTGGGCCACCTCTACCCGGCTACAGCGGGCGGCTGCGGGCGAGGTTGTGTTGCTGGAAACCGATGGCGGCAGCGGGCCGGGTTTATTGCGCTCCCTGCCCGGCACGGGCGACCAACTGATCGCCTGGCTGTCGCTGCACCTCGTAATCAGCTAGACAGGCAAAACACGGAAAGGGAAAAATGGCGCTGACCTTGAAATACTTCATTGAGCGGCAACAGGAGATGCTGGCGCAGTTGACCGCGCTGGTGGAGCGCGAGTCCTTCACGCGGGAAAAAGAGCTTGTGGACAGGTTGGTCGACTTCATGGAAGCGCGCTTCAAGGCGCTTGCTGCCGAGGTCGAGCGTTTTCCTCAAACTGACGTCGGCGACTTCCTGCTGGCCAAATGGAACGCGCATCTGCCGGGCGAGCCCTATCTCTTTCTGGCGCACATCGACACGGTGCATCCGCCGGGTTCGCTGGCGAAGATGCCGGTCAGGATAGAAGACGAGACCCGTTTCTACGGGCCCGGCGCGCTGGATATGAAGGCCGGCATCGTCATCGCGCTGGAAGCGATTGACGCCTTGCAGCGGCACGGTCAGCTGCCTCAGCGACCGATTCACTTCCTGCTCACCAGCGATGAAGAGATCGGCAGTCCATTCAGCGAAGCTGTGATCAAGCGGCAGGCGGCGGATTGCGCCCTGGTGCTGGTCATGGAGCCGGCGACCAAAGAAGGCGCCATCAAGACCTGGCGCAAGGGCGGCGGCAAATACGAGCTGATCGTCGAAGGTTTGGCCGCGCATGCCGGCATCGCGCCCCAGGAGGGCATCAACGCCATCGTTGAGTTCGCGCGGCAAGCGCTTGAAATCAACCAGTTGAACGATCTGAAATACGGCACATCGGTCTCGCTCACGCTAGTCGAAGGCGGCAGCGCTGGAAACGTCATTCCCGCCCGCGTCCGCGCCCATATCGACACGCGAGTGCTAACATTGGAGGCGATGGAGAGCCTGCACCAGGCGCTGACGAGCCTTCGCCCCAAAATGCCGGGCGCAAAAGTGTCCTGCATCCGCCAGGCCGGGCGTCCGCCGATGGAACGCCGGCCAGAGCTATTCCAACGCGCCGCAGCTATTGGCGCGGGCCACGGCATCACGCTTTACGAAGACGGCACCGGCGGCGGCTCGGACGGCAACTTCACCGCTGCTTTGGGCATAGCGACATTGGATGGCCTGGGCGCTCATGGCGATGGCGCGCACGCCGACCACGAACATATCATCATCCGCAGCTTGCCGCGCCAAGCCGCTATGATCGCAGCTATCCTCCGGGAGTGGGACGCAGGCGACGCGTAGCGGATTGCCGGTGGGATTATCGGTCAGGCTATAATCAGCCGTCTTGTTTAGATTGCACGAAGGCGGCGGGCGCCGATTGGTAGAGGTTGCCCATTGGGCGTATGGCTCAGGCAGCTACACTTTCAGAGACGCGATATTATTCTAAGTAGCTGACCGCATGGAAGCGCTATTCCTCTCCGCTTTTGCCCTGTCTCTCACCTTCGCCGTACAGCCTGGCGTCATCAGTTTTGAGGCGGTGCGCCGCGGCGTCGCGCACGGCTGGGGCGCCGCCCTGGGCGTCGAATTGGGCTCGCTATTGGGCGATGGCGTCTGGGCGCTGATTGCGCTGCTGGGCGCGTCGGTCCTGTTCCAGAACCGCATTCTCACGCTGGTCCTGGGCCTGTTTGGCTGCGCGCTGCTGCTGCGATTCGCCTGGGATGCCTGGCGGGCGTCGCGCGTTGAAATTTCTGCTGAGGCGACCGAATCCTCACGGTCGAATCACTTGGTGGCGGGCGCGCTGCTGTCCCTGACAAATCCGCAAAATGTGACCTACTGGCTGGGCATGAGCGGCGCCATCATCGGCATTGGATTTCTGGACCCGGAGCCGATCCACCTGGCTGTCTTCTTCAGCGGATTTATGCTGGCGCAGGTCTGTTGGTGTTTTTTCTTCGCCACTGTGGTCGAGTTTGCGCGGCACCGCCTCAATCAGCGTCTCTTCCGCTGGATCAACCTGGCCTGCGCCATCGTGCTCGCTTGGATGGGATGCACGCTCCTGCTGCAGACGCTGCGCATGGCGGGCGCCTTGCTTACGGCTTGAGCGCGTCTTGCGCTTGCGAGTCATTGGCGCTGTCGGCGATCGCAATCAGGCGGCAGATATGCGCCGGAATATTGTGGCGCCGCTGGTCACTGCGAGATTCCAAGCCTAGCCAGCCATTGCTATAAACGAACAATACACGGTATACGCCGGGTTTTGCATCCAAATAGGGCAACGTCAAGCGCACGATCGCCCCGGCTGATATGGCGCTTCGGTACATCACGCGGTCTCCCTGAGAATCAGCGAGCGCGACGTCAAGACTTGTGATACGCCGGCTGCGCCAATCAGTGGCTTGCTTCGTGAGATTACCATAGCACACTTGTGCTATGAGTGTCAAGCGAGAATCCCGCGCCATTGGCCGTGCCAACGGTACAGAATGTCAGATTTCGACGTAGCGCTTCCAGACTTCGGGGCCGGAACCGAGGGCGATAACCAGGTAGCTGGTGCGCGGTGTTTTTGGCTCCCAACGCAGGCGCATTCCGGCGACATTATGCAGGCGATTGCCCTTGCGGTGGTTGCATCTGGCGCAGGCGCAAGCGGTATTGGACCAGGTGTCCTTGCCGCCTTTGCAGCGCGGGATGATGTGGTCGATGGTGAAATCGCGTTTGCTGAGGACGCGGCCTTTGAATTTGGCGCCCAGGCGCACGCCGCAATAGATGCAGGTGTAGTCATCGCGCACCAGCACGCCTTTGCGGCTCCAGTGCGATTTGCGCCGCGGCACGTTGACGTAAGACTTCAGCGCGATCACCGACGGCACTTCAAACTTTGTGCGCACCGTATTCAGGTATTGGCCCGTCATCTCGACCGCGATGGCTTTCCCCGCCAGCAGCAGGTTTACCGCGCGCTGAACCGTGATGACCGCCAGCGGCTCCCAGGTGCTGCCGTTGAGCAGCAGGACCCGGTGCTGCAACACGCTCACCCCCGACACCATAATCGGCGCCTTTCAACTCCCCGCATCACAAGCTTCACTATGCTACAAGCTTTACTTATAACATGTTTTGAAGGCTTTGCCGAGTGACGGCGAGGCGAGCGCCTCGGTCGTGCCGGGCTGTTGGAAGCTGAGCGCATTCCGGCGATTGCGGCCGCCAGGATGGGCTGTATCATTGGCCATATTCCCTGTGGATGCAGGGGCAAGGCACAGGGCCTTGCTATCTGGCTCGGCGGAGTAGCGACATTATGTTGGAAAAACCCAAGCTTGCCGATAGCGCCATCGTGGCGCAGCTCGAAAAGCATTACGGCCTCAAGGTTGGCGACCTTGCATTCTTGCCCGTCGGCAATGACGCCCGGGCCTGGTCCTACCGCGTAGAGACGGGCGATGCGCCGTACTTTCTCAAGCTGCGTCGAGGCAAGCCCACTCTGGCCGCGCTGCATGTGCCGCATTTCCTGCGCCGGCGGGGGATCCCCAACGCGGTCGCGCCTATCGCCGCCGGGTCGGGCGCGCTCGCCGTGCCAGTGGAGGACTATTCGTTGATACTGTATCCTTTCATCAAAGGCGAATCCGCCTGGGGCATGGAGCTAACGTCGGCACAGTGGCGCGCCTGGGGCGCCATCGTCCGCTCGATTCACGAGACCCGTTGCGATCAGGCGCTTCTGGCAATCGTGCCACGCGAGCGTTTCGCGCAGAAGTGGCTGGCGACCATCGCGGCAATTGAAAGCGCCATCGAAATCGGCAGCTTTACGGGTGAGGCGGCGTCCGCTGTGGCGCAGGTCTGGCGCCGTCAATCTGCCCAGATTGCTTCCGCCAAGGATCGTTACCTTGCGCTTGGCCAGCGACTCATGGCGCAGCGGCCGCGTTTCGTTTTGTGTCACGCCGATATCCACACCGCCAACATCATCATTGACGAGCGCGATGCCATTCACATTGTCGACTGGGATGAGACGCTGCTGGCGCCCAAAGAGCGCGACTTGATGTTCTTCTTGGGTGATGGCCACAGTGACGAAGCCGAGCTGGCCTTCACGCGCGGCTATGGCGCCTGCCACATTGATCGGGCTGCGCTCGCCTACTATCGCTATGACTGGGTGCTGCAGGAGCTGGCGGACTACGGCGAACGGCTATTCCTTTCCAAGGATGTGGGCAAACGTGATCTGGCCCTGGCGCGGGCGGAATTCGAAAAGCTCTTCGCACCCGGCGATGTGGTCGATAGGGCCCGCCAAGCCTACGCCCGCGTCGGCACAAATGACGACGGCGCCGGGGCGCAGGCCAATCGTCAGGCATAGCCGAGAATGCCACGCTCCAGTGCCTCTATAATGTAAACAAGCACCATCCCTGTGGAGGCAGAGCCAATGCGCCGATGCGTCGCCGTGCTCTCGGTTTTGTCCATCTTTGTTCTTTCGGGCGCGTTTCAGTCGGCGCAAAGCGCGCGCGTGGCCTTGCTGCAAGTCATTGCTGTGTCGCCGTCGCCCACAGGGCCGCTGCCGCTGAACGGGGCGATCACGCTCGCCTTCAACCGCCGCGTCGATTGCGCCGCTGCGGAGCGCGCGCTGCACTGGACGCCGGCTATCCCAGCGGCAGTCAGTTGCGATGAATACAGCCTGACCTTCACGCCCGCCGATGCCTACCCACCGGGCAGCTCGCTCGAGATCGGCTTGACGCCGCCGCTAAATGCCAAGGACGGCGCGCCTCTGCTTGACGCATTTCTTGCGCGCTTTTCAGTCGCGGGCCATTTGCAAGTTTCGCAGGCCCTGCCCAGCGCTGATGCCGGGCCCGCGGCGGTGGATGCCGCCATTATGCTGGTCTTCGACCGGCCAGTGGCGCCGCTGGCCACGTCCGGCGATCAACACAGATTGCCCCAACCCCTGCGCATCGTGCCCGCCGTCGACGGCGACGGCGAATGGATCAGCAGCGCGGTCTATGTTTACACGCCCGCCCGCCCCCTTGAAAGCGACACGCGCTACACCGTCACAGTCGCAGCCGCGTTGACTGCGGTCGATGGCGCTTCGCTGCAGCGGCCCTTTAGCTGGCATTTCATCACCGCGCGGCCGGCGATTCTGTCGATTGACCCGCCCGCCGGTTCCGAAGACCTGGCCTTGGCGCCGCGCATTCAAGTGCGTTTCAGCCAAGCGATGCAGCGCGACCAGATTGAGCGCGCCTTCTACTTGCGTCCACTGCCGGCAAGCCTGGGCGGGCCACTCGCTGGCGCCTTCGAGTGGGCGGAAGACGACAACGGCTTCGCCTTCATGCCGGACGCGAACTTGCTGCTCGATACCGTCTATGAGATGGGCTTTGACGAGATAGCCCAGCCGGGCCTGCGTTTCAGCAACCTGGCGCGGGATGCCAGTTGGCGCTACAAGACTGTGCCGCCGCCGGCAATCAAGTCCACTGAGCCGGTAGCCGGCGCGCAGAACGTTAACCGCGGCGGTTTCTCACTCTTCTTCGCTTCTCCCATGCGCATCGACACGCTCGCTGACAAGATCACTATTGATCCAGCGCCCAAAATCGAGCCGCGCGTCTTCTACAACGACTGGAACAACAGCTATACCGTGTCGTTTGACGCTGAGCCATCGACGGCCTATGCCTTTGAGATTGCGCCAGGCATGGAAGATTTGTATGGCAATGTCATCGCGGATGCGTACCGCTTCGGCTACAGCACCGCGCCACGCCCGCCTCTGCTGGACTTGAATGTGCCTGGCCCGGTCGGCTTTTACAGCGCTGACGACCAGCCGCCTCAGCTTTACATGTTGCGTCGTGGCGCGCGGTCGGTTGACCTGGCGCTCTACGAAGTGAACCTGCCCGAATTCATTGCGCGGTTGACGGGTGAATCCCGCTACGCGCCCACGTACAACTACATGCCGCCTGACGATCAGCTGCTGCGGCGCTGGCAACTCGCCTCGGACGCGCCCCGTAATTCGACGCTGCGCGAGCGGCTTGAGTTGACTGACGGCGGCCGGGCGCTGCCCACGGGCATCTACTTCCTGGATGCGACCGCGCCGGAACTGGAGGGTTTCGCGGGTCAGTCGCGGCATTTCCTCAACATCGCGAATACTATGCTGACGCTCAAGCAAGCGACCGACCGACTCGTCGCTTGGGCCGTCGACGCGCAAACCGGCGCGCCCATCCACGCCGAACGCATCGACGTCTATGGCGAAGGCGCGCGTCTGCTGGCAAGTAGCGCAACGGACGAGGACGGCATCGCGCTGATAGACATTCCGCATGCGCCTTCGCTGCATCGCCCATTGGTCGCTGTAATCGCTGGCGACGGGCGCTTCGGCATCGGCTATACCGACTGGACGCAGGGGACCGAGCCCTGGCAATTCGGTTACGTTTACGACAATTTCGCGCGGAACTACCTGGCTTACATCTACACCGACCGCCCGGTCTACCGCGCGGGGCAGCCGGTTTACTTTCGTGGCATCGCGCGCCGCAAGGACGATGTCGTGTATATGCCGCCGCCATTTGAGACAGCGCCGGTGACGATCCGCGATGCAAAGGGCGAAGTCGTCTATCAGCAGGACCTGGCCATCAACGAGTTCGGCAGCTTCAACGGCGAATTTGAGTTGGCCGATGACGCGGCGCTCGGCGCATACCATCTGTCGCTCGAAATGCCGGCGAACAGCGACAGGGTTGAAGCCGACGGCATCGACTTCCTCGTGGCTGAGTATCGCCTGCCCGAATACCGGGTGACGCTGATGAGCGATGTGGCCGAAATGGCGCCGGGCGATGAGGCTGCGCTGACGCTGGAAGGCAAGTACTTCTTCGGCGGGCCAGTCTCCCATGCGGAGGCGGAGTACAGCGTGACGGCGGCGCCCTATGCATTCACGTACACTGGCGAAGGTGAGTACGACTTCGCCGACTACGATTATGACGCGGAACCCGAAGACGCCTGGGCTTTGCCGAGCGTGGTAGCTCAGGGCCAGCTGATGTTGGATGCCGCCGGCGCGTCGAGATTCAGTCTACGCGGCGATCTGGGGGACGTCGGTCGCAGTCAACACTGGCAAGTGGAAGCTGGCGTCCGCGATGAAGCCGGCCAGACGATCTACGGCAGCGCGAGCCTGGTTGTGCATCAGTCGCTTGTCTATCTCGGCGTCCGCGCTCAGGACAGGGTCGCCGTCGCGGGTGAAGGCAGCCATGTTGACGTCATCGCTGTGGATTGGGCTAGCCAGCCGGTCGTGAATCAAAGCATCGACATTGAGGTGGTCGAGCGACGCTGGTCCAGCGTACAAGAGCAGCAGCCGGCGACAGGCCGCACCACATGGACTTGGGACGTTGAGGAGATCCCGGTGGCAGCGGGCCAGCTCATTTCCGACGCCGATGGCCGGGCGAGCTTCAGCTTTCGTCCGCCCATTGGCGGCGTCTATAAGATCGTCGTCTCCGGGCGCGATCGGCGGGGCAATCCCTTGCGCTCATCAACGTATGTCTGGGCAGCCGGCGGCGATTACGTCTCCTGGCGGCAGGCGAACCACAATGAGATCAACCTCATCCCAAGCCAGACGGACTACGCCATCGGCGAGCGCGCGCGGATTCTGATCCCGTCGCCCTTTGCCGGCGCCGCCGAAGCCTTGATCAGCATTGAACGCGGCGATGTCCTCAGCGTCGAGCGCCTTTCACTCAGCAGCAATTCCACCGTATACGAGTTCGACATCCGGCCAAATCACGCGCCCAATATCTACGTCAGCGTGTTTCTCGTCAAGCCGGTCGATGAGTCCAACGAGGTTGCCGACTGGCGCTTCGGCATGACGCAACTTCAAGTCGCTAGCGAGCGCAAGGCGCTGACGATTGACATCAGCGCCGATCAAACGGAGGCGGCGCCGCAAGATACACTGCGTTATCAGCTGCGCGTCACCGATTATCTCGGCAATCCGGCGCGCGCCGAAATCGGCCTCGGGCTGACGGACCTTGCGGCGCTCTCGCTGGCCGAGCGCAATAGCACGCCGCTGTTGCAGCATTTCTTCGGTCCACAAACCTTGACGATCCGCACATCAAGCTCGCTGGTAGTCAACGCCGATAGCTATACGGCACTGCTTTCCGAGGCGATGGGTAGGGGCGGCGGCTTCGGCACTGCCGGCATCGTCAAGTCGCGCAGCGAGTTCATCGATACGCCTTTTTGGAACCCGACTCTGGTGACTGACGCCAATGGCCGGGCCGAGGTTGAACTGCGCTTGCCGGACAATTTGACGACCTGGCGCCTGGACGCCCGCGCCTGGACCGAGGGCCGCGCCGGCGATCTTCTGGTCGGCGAGGCGACGCGCGATTTGCTCAGCAGCAAGCCTCTCTTGATACGTCCGGTGACGCCGCGGTTTCTCGTCGTAGGTGACCGCGCTGAGCTGTCCGCGGTGGTCCACAACAACACGGATCGCGATGTCTCACTGAGCGTCTCGCTGGAAAACACAGGCGGCCTTGCGCTCGCGGCCGGTGAGTCCTTCGCTCATAGCATGTCGCTCCCGCCCGGTGGGCGCGGCGAGGTCGCCTGGCTGGTTGATGTCGGCGATGTCCACAGCGTCGCGCCCGTATTCGTCGCGCGCAGCGATGACGGCGCCTTCAGCGATGCCAGCGTATCGCCCGTGAGCGGGAATCTCGACGGCACGTTGCCCGTGCAGCGCTTCGTTTCGAGCGAGACAGTGGGCACGTTGGGCATGCTCCGTGGCGCCGAATCGCGCAGCGAAGCCCTGCTGATGCCGCGCGGTCTAGATTCGCTAAACGGCTCGCTTGACGTGCGGCTCGACAAGTCGCTGGCGGGCCTGACGGCGCAAAGCTTGAGCACGCTGGAAGCCGACACGGAGCGCTATCCAGAATGCGCAAGCGCCATCATCAGCCGCTTCCTGCCCAATGTCGTGTCCTACCGCGCCATGAGGCAGTTGGGGTTGACCGACACAGCGCAGCGGTCAAAGCTGGACGCGCTCGTTTCGGCGGGTATGCGGCAGCTATACGCCCGGCAGTTGCCCGGCGGCGGCTGGAGTTGGTGCGGCGCTCCGCGTGCTGATGTCATGGCCAGCGCTTACGTTCTCATCGGCTTGGCGCAGGCCGCTCACGACTATCCCGTGGAGAGCGCGGTCATCGAGCGGGCGCAGCGCTACCTGCGGCGTCAGCTAATCAGGCCTTCGCTTGAATTTGCGCCCTGGCAGCTCAATCGGCAAGCCTTCCTTCTGTTTGCATTGGCCCAAGCGGGCGCGCCCGATATCGCCCGCAACGCGACCCTCTTTGAAAGCCGCGACCGCCTCAGCCTGGACGCGATCGCCTTCCTGGCGCAAACGCTTTATCAAGTCAATCCTGATGATCATGCGCGTTTGCTTCTGCTTTCGCAGATGCTGCACAATCGCGCCGTAGTGCGCGCCACTGGCGCCTTCTTTGAGGAGCCCACTCAAGACCGCCGAAACTGGTCGTCGAATCTGCGAACGACCGCCCTGGCGCTGGACACCTTGCTCAAGCTGGAGCCGGGGAGCGAATTGCTGCCCAATATCGTGCGCTATCTGGTGAGCGCGCGCGGTGGGCGCAACCACTGGAGCTCGCCTCAAGAAGACACCTGGGTCATCATCGCCTTGACCAACTGGATGCTAACCAGCGGCGACACGCAGCCGGCGTATCGGTATGGCGTCACGTTGAATGGAGACACACTATTGGCGGACGTGGCGCGGCCGGATGACGCGCTGGACGGCGTCGATCTCAGCATAGCCGCCTCCGAGCTGATTCCGCGCGAGACCAACCTGCTGGATATTGAGCGCGATGCGGGCGCCGGCGCTCTCTATTATTCGGCGCGTCTCAAGCTGGATTTACCGGTCGATCAGATCGAGCCACTGAGCCGGGGCATTGAAATCTCGCGGCGCTACAATCGGCTCGGCGCGGACCCGGGCGCGGCGGTTTCGGCTGCCCATATCGGCGATAGGTTGCGGGCGCGCTTGCAGATCGTCGTGCCGAACACCTTGCGTCATGTCGTCATCGAGGACTTCCTGCCGGCCGGCGCCGAGGCTATCAACCCCGAACTGACGACGAGCTCGCAACTGGGCACGATGCCCGGCGGCGCTCGCGTCTCAGCGGAGCAGACGGGTTGGGGCTGGTGGTTCTTTGATCGCGTAGAATTTCGCGACGAGAAAGTCGTTATCTACGCCAGCCACTTGCCGCCCGGGGTTTACGAATATGTCTACGCCCTCAGCCCGGTCATCGCCGGCGAATTCCAGGTGATGCCGCCGGTCGCGCGGGAATTGTACTTCCCCGAGGTCTACGGTCGTGGCGCGGGAATGCGCTTTGTGATCGACGGCTAGCGCGAAAATCAGCGTCTTGGGCTTGGCGGGGCCGGCGTCTCAGGGCGCGAGCATCTCAATTTCAGCCGTCTCATCGTCGACGAAAACGCCGCAGGGCCCGCCGCTTTCGCTGTGCTTCAGAGCGACCTCGTCGCCGTCAAAGGTCAGCAGCGGATGATAGAACTCCGCCACTTTTTCCGCTTCGCCTACCACGTAGTGCGCGATCAAAGCACGGCGGAAGCGGGTCGCGCTGGTGTTGGGGTAGCTGCCGTGGATGACTTGGCCGTTAAAAAAGACGACATCGCCCGGGCGCATTATCACCGGCACGGCTTGGCTGCCCGGCGGCAAGGGCACGGTGCTGGCGCTGAAGCTCTGCGTGGTATCGGCGTCAATCGGGCAGAGCCGCGGCAGCTCGTGGGTCCGCGGCACAATCTGCAAGCAGCCGTTCTCCTCATCACAGGCGTCAACGGCCATCCAGGCGGCCAGGCAAGTGCCCGGATAAACACGCAGCGGCGTCTGGTCTTGATGCAGCGCCTGACCGCGCGCCGTCGGCGGCTTGAAGTAGAACATCGTCTGCGCGGCGTAGGGTTCCCGCCCCAACAGCGCGGTCGTCCACATTCGCAGGCGCTCATCCAGCAGCCAGTCAAGCGAGTGCTGATCGAAGCGGTGCGGATGAATAATGCGCGGGTACGCCTTCAGCGGGTCGTCATCGCCCAGCAGCAGCGGGTCATCACCCGAGAAACCGTGCCCAGCCGCATTCAGCTGTGTGAAGTGATCGCGAATGAACGCGACTTCCGCCGGCGAAAACAGCCCCGGCACGACCACGAATCCTTCATCGTGGCAGCGTTCTACCAGCGCTTCATCAACCCTGCATTTGCTCGTCATCAGACCACCTTCAGCAATCGTTTGGATAGCTTAGCATAAGTGTAATGCAGCAGCGGCCGCGGGACAAAATCCCAAGCGCCGATGTGCCGGATCAGCCCACCGCGGAAGCCGCGCTTGAACTGATACACGCCCCAAAGCGCATCGCTCTCGTCCAGTACATCAGGCGCGCCCCACATGTCGTATTCAGCGTAGCCCTGCGCTTTGGCCCATTTCATCGCCGCCCACTGCAACGCGTAGTTGGGCATGCGCGCGCGTTCCTCGTTGGATGATGCGCCGTAGAAGTACCAACAACGCCTGCCGAAGTGGAAGAGGATGACGTTCGCGATGGCGCGGCCTTCGTATTCCGCGATCAAGGCGTGCGCCAGGCCCGCGCGCATAAAATCGCGCCAGGCGCGCTCGTAGTAGGCGAAATGACGTATCAGAAAGCCATCGCGTTCGCCCGTGACTTGATATAGCTGATACAGAAGGGGCAAGTCGGCTTCGCCCGCCGGCCGAATCGTGACGCCTTTCTTCGCCGCCGCGCGGACTTTGCGCCGCGTATTGCCGCTCATCGCCATGAGGATTTCGTCTTCGCTGCGGGTCAAGTCGATGGCGAGCGTATTGCGGAATTGCACTTGTGAATCCGAATAGCGCCAGCCGCGGCTCTGCAACAAGGCCATGAAGCCACGGCCCGTTGCATCGCTCTTGTCCGTTTCGCCGCCGGGTTCGCCGGTTGCGGCAACCACATCGGGATCGATCTTCAGCCAGACGACGCCGAATTTCCGCGCCCGGGCTTCCAGTTCATGCAGCACGCGCTCAGCCAACGCCAGGTCGCCGTAGTCAAAGACGGGCCCCTTACTAATGTAGAGCGCCTTGAAGGGGCCGATGCGGCGCGTCGCCAGGCTGGCCAAGGCCACGACCTCGGCGCCACGATTGAAGGCCAGCCGCGTCGGCCGCCAGCCGCCTGTGGCGCGCTTGAACTCGCCCCATTCCCAAGTCTGCAAGATGTGGGCCGCGGGCATTGCGCGCAGCATGTCATTCCAGCGGTCGTGTTTGGTGATCTCGCGCGCCTGCAGAATAAGCGTCACCCTTTCCCGTCAGCGGCGAAGTTTCAGCGCCGCGCGATAGGCCGCGTAGACCAGCGGATTGTACGCCAGATCCCAGCAGCCTGCCGTTCGCCGCACTTGGCCGCCAAAGCCGCGTTTGAAGCCGTAGACGCCCCAGAGGCCGTCGCTCCGCGATTGGAATTGCGCCTCCAGCGTCGCCACGTCATGATCGGGCACGCCCCAAAGATCATACTCGCGGCAGCCGCGGGCCCGTGCCCATTGGATCGCCGCCCACTGAATGCCGTAGCTGGCTTGCAGCTTGGGCTGACGCCGCGACGAAGCGCCATGCAGATACCAGGCCGTCTCATACAGAGCCAGCAACAAGACGCCCGCCAGCAATTCGCCCTTGTGCCGTGCCGTCAGCAGCGCGCCGTGCTCGGGCACGAAGCGATCGTACAAGGCCTGAAAATACGCCGGGCTGTGCACACCGAATGCGTTGCGGGCGCCCGTCTCTAGCATGAGCTGGCAGAACTCGGCCAGGTCGTTCGCCGTGCCCTCGGCGTATTGGATGTCGCTCGCCTGGCTCTTGCGGATCTTGCGCCGCGTACCTTGGTTCATGCGCCCCATGATGGCGTCGTCATCAGCCGCGATATCCAGGATAATGGTCGTGGCAGGTTGTATCCCTTGCGAGCTGCGCTGAAAGCCCATTGCTTGCAGATCCAGCTGCTCGCCTTCAGCCAGGTGACCAGGCTCCAATTTCAGGAAGGCCGCGCCGGTCTCGCTGCGGATGGCACGCCACAGCGTCGGATACAGCCATGGCTCATTAGCGTAGCCGCCCATCGGCACGTAAGCCAGCGTGCCCGCGCCCAAGGGCAGTCGTTTGAGCAGCGCCAGCGCGCCAGCGCGAATCTCCCCTGACGCGGCCAGCGCAACCCGCTGCGCTTGCCAGCCGAAGCGAGCCTTGAGCGCGCCCCAGGCCGATAGCTGCAAGACGTGGGCGCGCGGCTGCCGGCGGACGAAGCCGTCCCATTCTGACGCGCCGGGCTGAATTACGTTCAGCAGAGGCGCATCGGCTAGCTTTGCGTCGGTCGTCATTTCATTCGACTTCGCGATTGATTCTGTCCATGTTACAAGTGTACAGTCGCATTTGCCGCACAGAAAGTCAGCAGGATAGAAGCCTGCGCCGCATTCTTCGGCCGGGTAAATCTGCGTCCAGCAAACAGAATCCGCCTTCAATCTTCCGTTGCATAGTCGCGCCGCCGCTGCTATACTATCCGCGTTTGTGATAAATGGCGCAATCGTCATATCGCAGGTCGCGAGGGCGGGATGTGGCGCCAGAAAACGAAGCTGGGCTGACTGAGGACGATTCCGCTGTGCAGAATAAGCGCGTAGCCCGTTTTGAGGCGCATCAACCGTGAACGTGTTGAACGAATGGGCATTTGTCGGCGTATTCGCAGTGATGGCGCCGGTCTTCCCGGCACTGCCGATTGTGATCGCCTGGCTGTTCCGGCCGCGCAAGCCCAACGTGCTCAAGAGCTCAACCTACGAATGCGGCGTGGAAACCATCGGCGACACTTGGGTTCAGTTCCGCGTGCAATATTACATTTACGGCCTCATCTTTCTCGTCTTTGATGTGGAGATGGTCTTCCTCTTTCCCTGGGCGGCCGCTTACAACGAGATGAGTTTGTTCGGCTTTGTGGCCGGTTTCTTGTTCATCTTCTTGTTGACGGACGCGCTCTTTTACGCCTGGAAGAAAAATGCGCTGGATTGGAAATAGGCCAAGGCGCGCGAGGGGACAATGACTGAGCTTTGCACTGGCTTGTGCACCTTGTTGGCGGATTCCGGCCTTGACATCGGGTTGGCGCAATTTTTGTCGCTGCTGGTCGGCGTGCTCTTGGTCAGCGGCATCCCGCTGGTGACGGTCATCGTGCTGATTTGGGTCGAACGCAAGGTGGCCGCCCGCATTCAAGACCGTATCGGCCCCAACCGCGTGGGCCCGGTCGGCTTGCTGCAGACCATCGCCGACATGATCAAGCTGCTCAGCAAAGAAGACATCACGCCGGCAGCGGCCGATCGCGTGCTGTACAATGCCGCGCCCCTGGTTTCCTTCGCGTCTGTCGTGCTGATTTGGGCCGTCATCCCCTTCACGCCCTTTCACTACGGCGTCGACCTTGAGATCGGCGCGCTCTATTTTGTGGCCATCGCCTCTTTCGGCACGCTGGCGATCATGGTCGCCGGCTGGGCCAGCAACAACAAGTACGCGCTGCTGGGCGCATTTCGCGTGGTGGCGCTGCTGGTGAGCTACGAAGTGCCGTTGGTATTCGCGCTGCTGTTGCCGGTGATGCTGGCGGGCAGCATGAGCCTGCTCGACATCGTCAATGCGCAGAGCGGCATGTGGTTCGTGGTGCTGTCGCCGCTGGCTTTTGTCATCTTCTACATCTCATCCCAAGCCGAGACCGGGCGCGCCCCCTTCGACTTGATCGAAGCCGAATCGGAATTGGTGGCTGGTTTCAACATCGAATATTCGGGCATGAAGTTCGGCATGTTCTTCGCCGCCGAGTTTCTGCACGTCTTCACCAACGGCATCTTGATGGCGATTCTCTTCTTCGGCGGCTGGATGGGCCCCTTGTATTACGAATCGCCGCTGATCGCATTCGCCTGGCTTGGCGCGAAGGGCGGCCTCATCTATTTGACCACGCTTTGGCTGCGCAATACGGTGCCGCGCCTGCGCATCGACCAGATCATGGCCTTTAACTGGAAATTCCTGGTGCCGCTGTCGATCGCCAATGTGGTCTTGCTCTCGCTGGCGCTAAAGGTGCTGCAAGAGTTGGGCTGGGCGCCGCGCGAGCTCATCGGCGCGGGTTTCGTCGAGTTGCTGCCGACGACCGTATTCCTCTCTCTCATCAATGGCGCGATGATCATCTACTTGCTCGGCATTTTGCGGCGGCGCGGGCGGGAAGCGCGGCGGGAGTATCAAGCGGCCGGCGCAGCCTTCGCGGGCGCGGCGGAGTAGGGGCGGCGCGATGGAATTTAACGCGATCACAATCGGCTTCGTCGTCTTTACTGTGCTGACCTTGGGCGGCGGCTTCGGCGTCGTCACCACGCGCAACTTGTTCCAGGGCACGATCTGGCTGATGGTCAGCTTGTTCGGCGTGGCCGGCTTCTTCATTTTGCTGAGCGCGCCCTTCCTGGCGGCGGTGCAAATCCTGGTGTACATCGGCGCCATCGCCATCTTGATCACCTTCGCCGTCATGCTGACGCGCAGCGTCACCCGCATCAAGTCGCGTTATATCCGCCTCGTGCCCAGCTTGGTCGCGTCGCTGCTGCTCTTCCTGGTGCTGCTCTTCGGCGTCACGGTGCCGATTTTCGGCGGCCAATCGGCGGACGCGATACCAACCTACGTGGCCTCGACGCGGGATCTGGGCGCGGCGCTGGTGGCCGAGGACGGCTATGTTGTGCCCTTCCTGCTGGCTTCGGTCTTGTTGACGGCGGCCATGATCGGCGCCATTTTCATCGCTCGCGATGAGAAGACGCAGGGGAGCGGCTGATGGTACCACTGTGGATGTACCTGGCGGTGGCGGCGGCGCTCTTTTCGCTGGGCGTCTTCGGCGTGCTTTCGCGGCGTAACGCGGTCGCCATCCTGATGAGCGTCGAGCTCATGCTCAACGCCGTCAACATCAACCTGGTCGCGTTCTGGCGCTACAGCGAAACGGGCACGGACTTGCTGCTCAACGGCTATGCCTTCACCGCCTTCGTGCTGATCGTGGCAGCGGCGGAAGCGGCTGTGGGTCTGGCTATCATCATCACGGTATATCGCAATCGGCGCTCGGTGATTCCCGAAGAAGCCACCGCGCTGAAAGGCTAAGCACCGTCATGGATATCTTCAACGATCCCAATACGCTGCCCTGGCTGATCCCCGCCGGTCCGCTTTTGGCCTTCCTGATCATCACGCTCATCACCAACAAGTCCAGGCTCGTGCCGGCCACTGACCATCACGAATACGGCGGCGACCATCCCGATTATGATGGCATGACGGTGCCTGTAGTTCACCCGTGGAGCCGCGTCATCAGCGTGGCTATCGGGATGATTGGCGTCATCGCGGCGCTGGTCATCAGCTGGGTCACGCTCTATAACGCCTCGCAGTTGCATCACCTGGGCGAGGAGGTGCTGGCCAGCAGCATCAACTGGATGGACACGGGCGAGACCGCCTTTCGCATGGGCGTGCTGGTCGACCCGGCCACCGTCATTATGCTGGTGATGGTGCCCATCGCTGTCTTGATGATCTTCATATATAGCATCGGCTATATGGCGCATGACCCGCGGCAGGCGCGCTTCTTCGCCCTGATTTCGCTCTTCGCCGGCGCCATGCTGACGCTGGTGGTGGCCGATAATGTGCTGCTGCTCTTCGTCGGCTGGGAGATTATGGGCGTCTGCTCGTATATGCTCATCGGCTTCTGGTTCGAGAAAGAGAGCGCGTATAAAGCGGCCATCAAAGCCTTCACCACCACGCGCATCGCCGATGTCGTCATGCTGCTGGGCATCGCCTATCTCTATAGTTTGACCGGCACGCTCAGCTTCCGCGAGATCATGTACAATCCCGAGGCGCTGGACATGCTGGCCACGACCACGCCCATCATCTTCGGCGGCTGGACGGTCAGCGCGGCGAGCATCATCGGCATCTTCCTCATCATCGGCACCGTCGGCAAGTCGGCGCAATTCCCGCTGCATGTCTGGCTGCCCGATGCCATGGAGGGGCCCACGCCCGTCAGCGCCATGATTCACGCGGCGGCCATGGTCTCGGCCGGCATCTTCTCGCTGATACGCTTGTATCCGCTCTTCGCCGCCGGTGGCGACCCGCATCACGGCATCATGACGGAGCCGCTGGCGTTCATGGCGGTGGTCGGCGCTTTCACGGCCTTTCTGGCGGCCACGATGGCGGTGGCGCAGAATGATGTCAAAGCGGTGCTCGCTTACTCCACGATTTCGCAGCTCGGCTTCATGATGGCGGCCCTGGGCATCGGCGCTTATATCGCCGCCGCTTTCCACTTGATTACGCACGCCTTTTTCAAAGCGCTGCTCTTCATGGCGGCCGGCTCGGTCATCCACGGCATGGAGCACGGCGAGCATCATGTGCACGAGCACGGACAGGGCCACGATGATCACGATCATCACTTTGATCCGCAGGATATGATGAATATGGGCGGGTTGCGCAAGACGATGCCCGTCACCTTCTGGACATTTCTTATCGGTGGCTTGT
The DNA here is from genome assembly GCA_965208195.1 of Phototrophicaceae bacterium. GTDB lineage: Bacteria > Chloroflexota > Anaerolineae > Aggregatilineales > Phototrophicaceae > UBA6055. Next base: position 265,935 of record CBDBOC010000004.1, read on the forward strand.
CGCTTTCGGGCTTGCCCCTCATCACCGCCGGCTTCTGGTCCAAGGATGAGATTTTGGCCGACGCCTGGCTGGTGCTGGAGCAATACGGCAGCGGCGCCCACGCGTTGGTTTTCGTCGTCTTGGCGCTGGCGGCCTTCATGACCGCTTTCTATACCATGCGGCAGATCTCGCTGACCTTCGGCGGCGAGCCACGCACGGAAGCCGCGGCGCACGCTAACCTGGGGCAGGGCCTCGTCAGCTTCACCATGACGCTGCCGCTGCTGATTCTGGCGGTTTTCGCGCTGGCGGCGGGCTTCGTCGGCGTGCCCAACGACTTTCCCTTGTTCGGCCCGATCTTTTCGCCCGAATACAACAACTTCAAGCACCTGATGATCGAGGCGCTGCCGCTGAGCGAGGCGACGGCCGCCTTCGCCTCACTGCCCGATTACCATGCCAAGCCGCCACCCTTCAACATCGTGCCGGTGGCTACCTCGTTCCTCGTGGCGCTGCTGGGCTTGTGGCTGGGCTGGCGGATGTATTGGCGCCGGCCGCTCAAAGCGGGCGAGCCCGACCCGATGGTGGCTGCGCTGGGCCCGCTGCATCCGGTGCTCAAGAATCGCTATTATCTCGACGATGTCTACGGCAAGGTCTTCGTCAAACCGTCGCAGTGGTTGGGCGTGCAAGTCATCGCCTTCCTCGATCGCGGCATCATCGACGCCATCTTGCATCTCATCGGCCGTGTCTTCACTTGGCTGGGCGACCTGATCAAAGTCTTGAATCTGTGGTTGATCGACGGCGTCGGCGATGGCATCCCGATCGCCATTTTCCACTTTGGCGGCTGGTTGCGGCGCATGCAGACCGGGCGCATTCAGCAGTATTTGCTGCTGGTGCTGGCTGCGGCTGTCGTCATCGGTTTCGTGCTGGTGCTGGCGGCGGGCGCGCCCCTGACCGCGTAGGGAGACGCATGCATGATTGACATCTTCGGCATTGACGCGCTCTCCGTCCTGGTCTTCGGGCCGGCGCTCAGCGCCTTCGTGGTGGCGTCACTGGCATCGCTGGTCCCCAGCAAACAGATTGGCCGCTGGACTGCGCTCGTTCTATCGATCTTGCTGGCGCTGCTGTCGATTCAAGTGTTCTTCGATTATCAGGCGGCCGGCATTGCTATCGGCGACGAGCAATTTATCGTCACCCAAGATTACCCCTGGTTCGAGGCCATCGGCGCTCGCTGGATGCTGGGCATCGACGGCATCAGCGCGGTCATGGTCTTGCTGACGGGCATCTTGACGCCGCTGGCGATTCTGGCCAGCTGGAATATCGAAGACCGCTCCAACATGCACCTGGCGCTGCTGCTCTTTTTCGAGACGGGCAGCATGGGCCTCTTCCTGGCCATGGACTTGATGGTCTTCTTCCTCTTCTACGAGCTCACGCTGGTGCCGATGTACTTCCTGATCAACCAGTGGGGCAGCCTGCCCAAAGCCGGCGTCAAGTTCAGCGGCCGTTTCTACGCTTCAACCAAATTCATGATCTATTCTTTCGGCGGCACTTTGGGCATGTTGCTGGCGACGCAGCTTATAGGCTGGTCGGCCGGCACCTTCGAGATCGCCGCGCTGGCCGAGAGCTGGCCGCTTTTCCGCCAGGGGCAAGCGCTGTTCGGCATTGATGTCAGCACCGTCAAGGCGCTGGCTTTCGTCGGCTTCTTCGTCGCCTTCTGCATCAAGGTGCCGATCTGGCCCTTCCATACCTGGCTGCCCGATGCCCATGGCGAAGCGCCGACGGCGGGCTCCATGCTCTTGGCCGGCATCATGCTCAAGCTGGGCGCTTACGGCTTCATTCGCCTGGTCGTGCCCTTCTTCCCTGAAATTTGGCTGACTGAGGTCATGCTCATCGGCGTGAATGTGGCGACGCTCTTCGCCATCCTGTCTGTGGTCGGCATCGTGCTGGGCGCTTTCGCCGCTTTCGGCCAGACTGATATCAAGCGCCTGGTCGCGTATAGCTCGGTCAATCACATGGGTTTCGTCGGCATCGGCATCGCTGTCTTCGCCCAGACCTATGCTCAGCTGTGGTCAGGCGCAGGTCCAAACGCGGATATCCAGTCGGCCATCCTCGCCGGCAATGGCACGGTCTTGCAAATGTTCAACCACGGCTTGAGCTCGGCTGGCATGTTTTTGCTCGCCGGCGCGCTCTACCACAAGACACATACGCGCGAGCTTTCGGATTACGGCGGGCTCTGGGTCAAGGCGCCCGTCTTCGGCGCGATCCTGCTCTTCACCAGTTTCGCCAGCCTGGGCTTGCCCGGCTTGAATGGCTTCGTCAGCGAATTCCTCATCGTGCGCGGCACTTGGCCCGTCTTCACCGCCTTGACCGCCATCGCCATGATCGGCCTGCTCTTCACCGGCGGCTATATCCTCAAGGGCATTCGCGCTGTGTTGCACGGGCCCTTCAATTTGCGCTGGCGCGACTACAACCTGGAGCTGACGCCGGCGGAACTGTTGGGCATGGCGCCCTTGGTTGCGCTGATGCTGCTGACCGGCGTCTATCCCAACTGGATCCTGCCCATAATCAACACCACGGTCTCGACGATTTTCGTTCGTATAGCGAGCTAGGAACGCGTCAATGGAAGACACGGGCTTCTCCGTCCTCACCGCCATCATCTTCATCCCCATCATCGCGGGCGTCGTTATCCTCTTCCTCGATCGCAAGAATCGCGACTTGGTGCGCGGCGTCGGCGTGACGGCCGCGGCGGCGGTGCTGGCGCTCTCGTTGGCGGTCTATTTCGGCTACGACAACTTCGTCAAGGCCGACGGCGGCCTGATCGAGAATCAGCAGGCGCTGCTTGATTCGGGCGCTGAGCTCAGCGGGACGCAGATGTTCGCCGACGCGCTGGCCTTCGAGCAGCGCATCGTCTGGGTGGAGTCGCTGGGCATCGCCTACCACGTCGGCGTCGATGGCGTCTCGGCGCCCATGGTACTGCTGACCGGCATGGTCGCGCTCGCCGGTGTGTTGATTTCGTGGAACATTCAAGACCGCCTGCGCGAATTCATGGCCTTCTTCATGTTCTTGGTCGCCGGCGTCTATGGCGTCTTCATCGCCGTCGACCTTTTCATGCTCTTCTTCTTTTATGAGCTGGCTATTTTCCCGATGTACTTGCTTATCGCCGGCTGGGGCTGGGTCAAGCTGCGCGAATACGCCGCCATGAAGCTGACGCTGTACATTTTGGTGGGCTCGGTATTCGCCCTGGTCGGCGCAGTGGCGATGTACTTCGCCGCTGGGTCGTACTTCAGCGGGGCGGGGGCTGATGTTCTGGGGGCGGCGATCGCGGGCGGTGTGCTACCGGCCGATAGCGGCGCTTACAGTTGGAGCATCGTGCACTTGACGCTGGCGGCGGAGAATGGCGCTTTCGCCTTTGATATTCTGGGCATCGAAGGCCTGGACTTCGCCCGCTTCTGGTTCCCCTTCATGTTCATGGGCTTCGGCGTTTTGGCGGGCGTCTTCCCCTTCCACAATTGGTCGCCCGATGGCCACGTGGCCGCGCCCACCGCCGTCTCGATGATTCATGCCGGCGTCTTGATGAAGGTCGGCGCATTCGCTGCCTTGCGCGCTGGCGTGCAACTGCTGCCCGATGGGGCTGATACGCACTTGCCCTGGATGGTATTCTTGACGCTGATCAACGTCGTTTATGGCGCATTGATCGCTTTCCGGCAGCGCGATTTCAAGTACGTCATCGGCTTCTCGTCGGTCAGCCACATGGGCTTGGTCAGCATGGGCTGGGCCACGATGAACCTGACGGGCATGACCGGCGCCGGCATTCAGATGTTCAGCCACGGCGCGATGACGGCGCTCTTCTTCGGCGTGGTCGGTATGGTCTACGACCGCGCTCACACGCGCGATATCCCCAGCTTGGGCGGCTTCATGAAAGTCATGCCCTGGGTCGGCGTCGCCTTCGTCATCGGCGGTCTGACCAGCATGGGCATGCCCGGTTTGAGCGGCTTCATCGCCGAGTTCCCTATCTTCCAGGGCATGTGGGCGGCGTCAGAGCAAATCACGCTGCAATTTGGCGCTTTCCAATTGAGCAATTATTACGGCGTCATCGTGATGCTGGCGGCGCTGGGCATCGTCATCACGGCGGCTTATGTGCTGCGCGTGGCGGGCCAGGTATTCTTCGGCGAATTCGACGCCGAGCGCTTCCACGATGTCGGCAATATCCAGATGACCGACCGCATCGTTTTGATCATCCTGGGCGCGCCGCTGATCATCCTGGGTCTCTATCCGCCGGTCATGGCGCCGATGATCGAATCCGGCATACGACCGCTAATCGCCCTCTTGGGAGGTGGCTAGATGACACTTGATCTCTGGGCACAGCTCCCCTCCGTCTTGCCGGAAGTCGGCTTGACGGCGCTGGCGATCGTCGTGCTCTTCGCGGATCTCTACGGCTCGCCGGCCACGCGGCGCAACGTGGTCACCATATCGGCCCTGGGTATGGCGCTGCTGGCGCTCGTGCCGCTGGTCTGGCCGCCCGATGCCGCGCTCTATGAAAACGGCGCGCTGCTCTGGGGCGGCATGGTCAATTACGATCCACTGTCGCAGATCTTCAAAGTCATGCTCTTGCTGGGCGGCGCCGTCACCTGCTTGATGGCGGCCGGCGACAAAGGCGTCGGCGACAAAGGCGAATTTTATCTGATCGTCATCGTGGCCACGCTGGGCGGGCTGATGATGTCCAGCGCCAGCGACTTGATCCTGGTCTTCGTGGCGCTGGAGACGCTGTCGATTCCGCTCTACATGTTGGCCAGCTTCCGCCGCGGCGACTTGCGCTCGGCTGAAGGCGGCATGAAATACTTCCTCTACGGCGCGTTCGCCTCGGCCATTATGCTCTTCGGCTTCAGCTTGCTTTATGGTTTCGCTGGCACGACCAATCTGGCCGGTATCGCCGACGCCATGGGCCAGGGCGCTGACGACAGTATCATCGCTGTCATGACCGCGCTGGTGATGGTCATCGTCGGCTTCGGCTTCAAAATCAGCGCCGTACCCTTTCACTTTTGGACGCCCGATGTCTACGAAGGCGCGCCCACGCCAGTCACCGCCTTCGTCAGCGTCTCCAGCAAAGCGGCCAGTTTCGCGCTGCTTTTGCGCTTCCTGACGGCTGTCTTCCCGCTTGATCTCGTCATCGGCGGCGTCATCATTCAAGACTTCTGGGTCAACTTGCTGGTTGTCATCTCCATCGTCACCATGACGCTGGGCAACGTGGTGGCGCTGCGCCAGAGCAACATCAAGCGCCTGCTGGCTTACTCGTCGATTGCGCAAGCGGGATACACGCTGATTGGCGTGGTCGCTTTGCAAGGCGCCGACGACAGCCTGGCGGTGGCGGCAGTCAGCTTCTACATGTTCATGTACATCTTTACTAACCTGCTGGTCTTCGGCGCGGTCATCTTGTTCATCGCCAAGACCGATACCGAAGACATCAGCGACCTGGCCGGCTTGAACCGCCGCAGCCCCTGGCTGGCGCTTTTCATCACCATCGGTTTGCTGTCGCTGGGCGGTATCCCGCCAGCGGCCGGCTTCTTCGGCAAGTTCTTCTTGTTTCAGGCCGCGGTGAACTCTAACCTGGTCGGCCTGGCGCTGATCGCCGTGACCAACGCCATCATCGCGCTCTATTATTATCTGGTTGTGATCAAGGTCATGTACGTCGATATCGGCCCGGACGACGACAAGCCGATTGCGATTCCGTCCACCTATGGCTGGTCGCTTGGCATTACTGCGCTCATCGTCATTTTGCTTGGCACAATTGCTGTGACGCCGATATACAACTGGGCCGCTTTGGGCGCGTCCGGCTTATAATTGGCATAGTCACGCAAATGCGATTGTGATAAAATTCTCGAAGTCTGAAAGACGTGCCGCACCACGGCGAGTTTTGATGGCGGAACGGGTTATAAATGAAGCCGGATAACAGTCCCTTCGCCGCCTATGGCTTGGTGGCGGGGGTAGTGGGGCAAGTGGGATGTATCGTCCTGCTGGTGATACTTGGGACACTGCTGCTGGGTTTGGCATTGGACGAAGCGCTGGGCACGCGCCCGACATTCATCTTCCTGATGCTGCTGGCAAGTGTGCCCATCAATCTGGCGGCACTTTACTTCTATATCCGTCGCAAATCCAGGCAGCTGCAAGGCGCCGCTAAGCCGAAGGAGGAAGAACTAAGTGAATAGTTTCTGGAACGGAAAGCGTCGCTATGTCGCTTTGCTGCTATTCCTGGCTGGCGTGTTTGTCGCGCTGGTCGTGCCTCCGGTCATCCCCTTCATCCAACTGCCCGGCGAGAATCTGCCGGCGGGCTACAATATCCCCTTCACGGATATTCGCATCACAAACACCTTTGTGGCCGCGGTGATCGTCTGGATCATGCTGCTGCTGCTGGTGGTTTACATCGCGCGGCGGCGGCCGAGCAGCGGGAGCGAAGTCCCGCCGGCGGTTTCTACAACATGTTCGAGGCGCTGTTTGAGGGCTTGATGGGTTTCATCGGCGGCATCGCTGGCGGCCCGCACTTCCGGCTGATCTTCAACATGTTCATGACCATCTTCCTCATTGTGCTCTTGTCGAACTGGATGTCGCTCGTTCCCGGCATTGACACCGTCGGCTTCATTCACCCGCACGTCAAGGAGAAGTTCGACCCCGAAACGCAAGAGTACAAGGTCATCACCACCGACGGCTTCGAGATTTATCAGGGTTTCCTGGGCATCTCCTACGTCAACGGGCAATGCGACTGGATCAGCCCGGCGGATGAAGCGGCGGCCGATCAAGCGGCGCTGGTTGCGGCTGATTCGGCGGCAATGACGGCGCAGCAGGCTCAGCTGGAAGCGGCGGCTTACGCGCGTTATCAGGCGAAACACGATGACCACGCGGATGAGTCAGCCGATGATCACGCTGACGAAGCGGTCGAGTCGGACGCGGTCGCCGCGGCCCGGCAAGAAGCGCTGGACGCGCGCACTGCTGAAAAGCAAGCCCGCCGTGACCGTGGCTGCTACACCGGCGTGGCGCTGTCTTCGTGGGAAGACGGTTACGAGACGGCTGACAAAGACGCAGCCAAAGCGCCGATTCCGCTGCATCCGGACCCAAGCGGCGATGAGGCGAAACGGGTGCCTTGGGTCGTCTTGCCCTGGGTGCGCGTCGCCTCGACCGACTTGAACATGACCTTGACCATCGCGCTTATCGCCGTGGTCATGGTGCAGGTCGTCGGCGTCAGAGCGCTGGGCCTGGGCTATTTCACCAAGTTCTTCAACTTCAGCACGCTGCTCAAGTCGCCGCTGGGCGGTATTGATGTGGCGGTGGGCTTGCTCGAGTTGATCGGCGACTTCGCCAAGGTGCTCTCGTTCAGCTTCCGTCTCCTGGGCGCCATGTTCGCCGGGGCGATTCTACTCTTCGTGATGAGCTTCCTGATGCCCATCATGCCCTGGCCCTTCTTCATCCTGGAGTTCTTCGTCGGCGCCATTCAGGCCCTGGTCTTCGGCCTGTTGACGGCGATATTCATGCAGCTGGCCACGATCAGCCATCATCACGATGATGAGCACGATCACGCCGAAGCGCACTAATCAACTCGCACGCGTAGAATCAAAGTCAATCTGGAGGAAACATCAATGGATCCACAATCAACGATAGTCTTGGGCAAGGCGGTTGGCGCGGGCCTGGCGATGATCGGCGCGGCTGGTGGCGGTATCGGCATCGGCCTCTCGGTCGGCGGCGCTGTCATGGCAATGGGGCGCAACCCTGATCATACGGCGACCATCCAGACCAACATGATCCTGGGCGTGGCCTTCGCCGAAGCGGTCGCCATTTACGCGCTCGTGGTTTCGCTGATTATCCTGTTCGTACTCAGCTAGGCGCGGCCCGCGAAACAGGAGGGACACTATGGAAGCATTGGGAATTAACCCCGGCTTGATGCTGATTTGGCTGATCGCCTTCATCATGCTCTACGTCTTGCTGACGCGCTTCATCTACGATCCGCTGATGAATGTGCTGAGCGAGCGGCGCAATCGCATCGCCAAAGGGCTGGAAGACGCGGCGGCGGCGGCGCGCGCGCGTGAAAACGCCGAGGCCGAGGCGGAGAAGATCTTGGCCCAGGCGCGCTCGGAAGCGCAGAAGGTCATCGACGATGCCCGTGGCCGTGGCGATGATGTCGCCGGCTCCATCGAGCAAGAGGCGCGACAAGAAGCGGCCCGCATACAGTACGACGCCCAGAACGAAGCGGTGGCGATGCGCAATGCCGAATTGGGCAACTTGCGCGAGCAAGTGCTCAACATTTCGGTGGCGGTGGCTGGGCGGATACTCGAGCAGAATATCAGCAAGACCAAGCAGAAATCGCTGGTGGATAGCTTCATTTCGGATCTGCCGCAAGGCGCCAAAGGCTTGGGCGGCAACGTCGAAGTCGTCAGCGCCATGCCCCTGACCGCCTCGGAACAGCGGCGTGTGAGCTCCGAGGTCGGCGCGGACGAGGCTGAATTCTCGGTTGACCCGTCGATTTTGGGCGGCTTGATCGTGCGCTGGTCCGGCGGCATGGTCGATGGCAGCGTACGCACGCAGCTGAATCAACTGGCGCGCAGCTTGGGCTAGCATTTGACGCTATGCCGGGGCGACTTTGTGAGTCGCGTCTTGGTAGCGCCGGTCTGTTGAATGAGACCGCTATAACGCGCTGGAGTTGCTCCGGCGCGTTTCTGTTTGCCCGTCGAACTTTTGCGTGTTTCAATGGGGTTTATCGACCTTAGCTCAGCCTCGCCGGTAGCTGGAATATGCCCAAGCGTTTAGCAAGCCTACTGGACGTGCTGCCCGCCGCCGATATGCTCGCGACGAGTGTCGATTGTTCAGTGGCGATCAGCGCGCCGGTCGTCGAATCCAGCCGAGACGTCCAGCCGGGTGGCATCTTCATCGCCCGCGCCGGGCAGTTGACCGACGGCCACGACTTCATCATGGACGCGATTGCCGCCGGCGCCGCCGCCATCATCGGCGAGCAAGAGCTACGCGGGCTGCCCATACCCTACGTCCGCGTACGAGACGCGCGCGCCGCGCTCGGCTTGCTCGCGGCCGCTTATCACAACCATCCCTCGCGCAAGCTGGTCGTCATCGGCGTGACCGGCACCGATGGCAAGACCACCACCTGTCACCTCTTGCATAGCGTGCTCAAAGCGGCGCCGGGCATCAGCCCCGGCTACATCAGCACCATCTCGGCTGATTTTGGCGACCAGGCTACGTCGACCGGCTTGCACGTCACCACGCCCGGCGCTTCGCAGATTCAAGCCTACCTGGCGCGAATGGTCGACGCCGGTTTGACGCACTGCATCCTCGAGATGACCAGCCACGGCTTGGCGCAGGGCCGGCTGATCGGTGTCGATATTGATGTCGCCGTATTGACCAACGTCATGCACGAGCACCTGGATTACCACGGCAGTTGGGAGGAATATCGCGCCGCCAAAGCCATCATGTTCCAGATGCTTCAGAACAGCTGGCGCAAGCAAACGGTGCCCAAGGTCTCAATTATCAACGCCGATGACGCCTCGGCCGATTACTTCGCTCAGATCTCCGCCGACCGCGTGGTCCGCTACGGCGTCGAGAACAAGGCCGATTATCAGGCGAGCGCCATAAAGCATCAGCCCGGCGCCACCACATTCGCCTGCCAAAGCCAGCCCTTCACCATGAAATTGGCGGGAGACTTCAACATCGCCAATGCACTGGCGGCGCTGAGCGCGGCGCGGGAACTTGGCGTTCAATGGTCTGAAATCCAGACCGGCGTAGCGGCCGTCAACCTCATCCCCGGGCGCATGGAGCGCATCGACGAGGGACAGGGCTTTACCGCCGTGGTCGATTTCGCGCACACGCCCAATGCCCTCAAGCGCGCGCTGGAGGCGGGCCGGCGATTGCTGCAGCCCGGCGCGCGGCTGATTGCTGTCTTCGGCAGCGCCGGCCTGCGTGATCGCGAGAAGCGCCGTCTGATGCCGGAGACATCGGCCGAACTGGCTGACCTCACGATCTTGACCGCGGAAGACCCGCGGACGGAATCGCTGGACGACATCCTGGCTGACATGGCCGCCGGCTGCCGCGCCCGTGGTGGCGTCGAGGGCGAGACCTTCCTCCGCGTGCCCGACCGCGGCGAAGCGATCTATCGCGCCTGTCAACTGGCGCGCGCCGGCGACGTGGTCATGGCTTGCGGCAAAGGTCACGAGCAGAGCATGTGCTTCGGCACAACCGAATACCCCTGGGACGACCGCGAGGCGATGCGCTCAGCCGTGCGCGGCGCGCCGTTGGCGACCTTGCCCACTGCCGGGCGGACAATAGATGCGACGCATTGACTGGTTTGCCGCGACGTCTCTGCTGCTCTTTGCGGCTGCCTTGCGCATTCTGGGCATAAGCTATGGCAACATGAATCCAGCCTATTTCCCTTCCTATGTGCCTTACGGTATGCTGCACGAGCAGGCGCCCATTCAGCCGGACGAGTTCTTTAGCGTCGCCATTCCCGCAAATATGACGCTGCGCAATACGTACAATCCCGAATTCTTCAATTATCCTTCATTCATAATCAATGTGAATTTGGTGCTGAATCAAGTTACAGGCGCGCTGGACGGTCTGTCGCTGGCTGATCGCGCTGGCCGGCCGGTTAGCGCCCACGCCGGCTTTTCACTCTATGTATTCACGCGGATGTATTCGGTCTTCGGCGGTATGCTGCAGGTCGCGTGCGCCTACGCGATCTCGCGGCTGGCGGCGGGCAGATTCGCTGCTATCTGCGCGGGCCTGCTGGTGGCGGTATCGTATACGCTTGTGCAGCATGCCCACTACGCCAAGCCCGGTTCGCTGGCGGTCGGCTGGATGATGCTGGCAGCCTGGGCTTGCTTTGCCTCCCTAAGCAGCCGCGGCAACAACCGGCGGATCACGATGTGGCTTCTTGCCTGCGCTGTCTCGGGCATAGCCGTCACCACCCGCTACAACGCTCTGGCTATAGCGCCTCTGGTCGCTTGCGTCGGCAGCCTCCTGATTTGTCGTCATCGATCGCGCAGCATCGTCGTCGCCGTCTTTTTGGGAATGCTGCTCGCGCCGCTGGCATTCATTGTGGGCAGTCCCTATGTACTGCTTGACTTTGAACATTTCTGGCGCGATTTCTCGCTCATCGTCGGCCAATACACGCTCACCGGCGAGGGTGTGCCCGAGTACTTTCTGGTCGATCACTGGGCTGGTCTTGGCTACCTTGTTATGTACTCAGCTTTGTTTGCGCTCGGTCTACCCGCGCTGGTCATGGCGGGTCTGTCTCTGATCGCGGCATGGACCGAGCGACCGCGCCGTGACTTGCTGCGGCAAAATACGCCGAGCCTCTTCATAACGCTAGTCGCGATTGTCGTGCTCCTCTACGCATTGGTGGCGCTACGCACGGTGCGGCCTGGGCACAGCGATCAACTGTTGATACTCGTGCTTCCCTTCGTCGCTGTGCTTTCCGCGGGCGGGGCAGACTGGCTTAACAGACGCCTCAAGCTGCCAGCGCGCCTGACGATGCCGGTCTTTGCGCTCGCCCTCGTTGCGCAGCCGCTCGTCTTATCAGTGCAAGTGGTGAGAATGTTCTCTCAGCCCGATACGCGACACATTATGCTCGAATGGATTCACGACAACATCCATTATGGCGCCAGATTCTATATCAACGGCCCGTATAACGTCCCGCTCGACGCGGCAGTCTATCCCAATGATTCGCGATTCGGCTACTACACTTCGCAATTGTTGAGCGGTGACGCCTATGATTACATGATCTATGCTGACGCGCGCGCGTTTGATGTTCTTCGGTCGCATGAAATCGTACCGCCCGATGTGGTTGCGCAGCAGCGCGACTACCTTGACCTGCTAGATTCGACCTATCTGCGAGTGGCTCACATTGACCGGCCGTCCTGGACAGGGTCGACGGCCATGATCAACATGGCGGCATATTGGCACAATCCAATGCTGATACTTTATTGCGTGAATGCTGCGTCGTGTGCGGATCGTGACTAGCGCAACGGTTTGCTGAGAGTCAAGCCGTAGCGCCTATGTTACAATTCAAGCGGATTAGCGTTGCTGCGGGACAACTGTGCACGACATCGGCATTGTCATCGTCAATTGGAATACGCGCGATCTCTTGCATCGCTGCCTGGAAACTGTGCTCGCCAGCGAGGGCGAGCTCACTTTTCGTACCGTCGTAGTCGATAACGCCTCCGATGATGCCAGCGCCGCCATGGTGCAGCGGGACTTCCCCCAAGTGGAGCTGATCGCCAGCCCGGAAAATGTCGGCTACCCGCGCGGCAACAATATTGGGCTGCGGCATCTGGGATTTCATGCCGCCGGGCAAGTCGCCGCCGATGCGCCGCGGTACGCGTTGCTGCTCAATCCCGATACCGAGTTGCCGCCCTCGTCGCTATGCAAGATGCTGCAATTCATGGATGCACGCCCCGAGATCGGCGCCGCCGGCCCCAAGCTCGTGCTCGCCGATGGCAGCCTCGACAAGGCCTGCCGCCGCGGTTTTCCCACGCCGCTCGTCAGCTTCTACCACTACAGCGGCCTGGCAAGTCTCTTCCCGCGCAATCACCGCTTTGGCCGCTACAATATGACCTTCGCTGATGAGAATCAGGACCTGGAAGTGGATTCCGTTGTCGGCGCCTACATGCAGGTGCGCCGTTCAGCCATCGAGCGTGCCGGCCTGCTGGACGAAGCCTTCTTCATGTATGGCGAAGACCTGGACTGGGCCTATCGCATCAAGCAAGCCGGCTATGAAGTCTGGTATCATGCAGCTGTGACAGTGCGCCATGTCAAGCGCGCGGCCAGCAGCAAGAGCCCGCGGGCGCAGTTCGAATTCTGGCGCGCCATGTTGATCTTTTATCGCAAGCACTATCGGCGAGGGACGATCATGCCCGTTCACTTGGCGATTGTGTGTGCGCTACTTCTGAAGGGAGGTCCCGGGCTATGGCGAGAGATTCGCAAGCCGACGCCTACACGGTAGGGCCCCGTTCGATTCAATGGCAAAACGATCATCTCAAGGCGCTGTCAACGGCCAGCCTCGTTCTGGTTGATGTGCTCATGCTGGTTATCGCGTTTGTCATTGGCCATAGCGGCCGTGAAGTGTTGCCCTTCTTCGCCCGGCCGGAAGAGCAGCCGCCGCTGTCACACTACTTGCCCACCGTCATCCTGCATACGGGCACCATCCTCGTCATGTGTTACTTTTCGCAGCTGTATCACCTCAAGCGCGCCTTCAGCCGCATCGACCAACTGCGCAATGTCATCGGCGTGGTGACGCTGGGCACCCTCCTGGCCAGTGGTACGCAAGAATTCCTGCTGCAAAACACGGCGCTGGAAATCGTGTATCCGCGTAGCTTGCTCTTCTACGTCGGCTTCTTTAGTGTGCTGCTGATGATCATCGGCCGCGAATTGCATCGACGCTTCTGGGCCTATCTGCGCCGCAGCGGCGTCGTTAGCGACAATCTGCTGATTGTCGGCGAAGGCAGCATCGCTCATACCATTACCGAACATGTGCGCGGCAGCCCCGATCTCGGCTACAACATCGTTGGCATCGTCTCCGCCGAAGCCACCGAAGGCGACTTGCTGGGCTATCCCTACATCGGCGCCTATCAAGACATTCCCCGTCTCATAGACGATCTACAGGTGGAACAGGTCATTGTCGCGCTTTCGGATTATCGCCGCGGCGAATTGGTTGATCTGATCAACCTCTGCCAACGCGGCAAGGTCGATATCAAAGTCTATCCCGATTTGTTCGCCCACATGGTTGGCGAGCTCAACGTGGACGACCTGGGCGGCCGCCCGCTGCTGACGGTGCGCGATATCGCTTTGCGCGGCTGGCGCCTCAGCCTGAAGCGCGCCCTGGACCTTTTCGGCGCTACCGTCGGGCTGGTTCTGCTTTCGCCCTTCATGCTGCTGACGGCGCTGCTGGTCCGCCTGGAATCGCGGGGCTCGGTGTTCTATTGGCAAGTCCGCATGGGCCTGGATGGCAAGCCCTTTCCCATGATCAAGTTCCGCTCCATGCGCCAGGACGCCGAGACCAATGGCCGCACCTGGACCATCGAAAACGATGAACGCGTCACGCGAATCGGTCGCTATATGCGGCGCAGCAATTGGGACGAAATCCCGCAGTTGATCAACGTGGTCCTGGGGCAGATGAGCCTGGTCGGCCCGCGCCCGGAACGCCCGATGTACGTGCAGCAATTCCGCCAGCAGATTCCCAATTACATGGAACGGCACCGCGAAAAATCCGGCATGACCGGCTGGGCGCAGGTGAATGGCATGCGCGGCGATACCTCCATCGCCGAACGTACCGAGCTCGACCGTTGGTACGTCGAGCATTGGTCGCTCTGGCTTGATATCACCATCATCATCCGCACCGTCTGGCAGTCGGTCACCCGCTCCAATCGCAACGCCTACTGAGACGGCCGCTGGGCATGGATCTTGACGAGCTGACGCAAGCGATGCACGACTTTGTCGAGTCGATGGGCTGGCTCGCTGAGGATTCGGCCAAACCACAGACGCGGCGCAGTCTGGCCATTTCGCTGGTCCTCGAGGCGACTGAGGTGCTCGAGCACTTCCAGTGGGGCGAAGGCGCTGACGATAACGATGCGCTGGCCGACGAGTTGGCCGATGTGATGCTCTATCTGCTTCAATTGGCCAGCTTGAGCGGCATAGACCTAGGCCAGGCGGTGATGGCCAAACTTGAGAAGAACTATCAGCGGGAATGGACGCCTGGCGCTTCCAGCGTCAGCCGCTAGCCTGGTTTCGCCCGTGGGAACGATGCGCGCCCGAATCCACAATCCCGTGCTGAGCAAAGCATTCTGCGGCGTCGCCATGTTGTTGCTGCTCCTCCTCGTCGCTTCGCAAGCGTTGCGCCACATTGCCATTTACGAGCGCGACTTTGATGAGCTGATCACCATGCAGAATGTCGGCTGGACCGGCGACGGCGATTACAGCTGGTTCGATGTCGTCGATTCGCTGCTGCGCAACAGCCCCAATCAGTCGCCCTTCTATTACCTGCTGCTGAATTCCTGGGGGCATTTCGTCGGCACTGCCCTGGCGACTGGCCGCGTGCTCTCGGTCTTCTTTCACTTGCTCGCCATTTGCCTGATGTACCGGTTCTGTTCCGAGTTCTTCGCCCGCGAAGCTGGGCTTTGCGCCGCTGCTATCCTGGCCAGCAATGCCTTCTATAACTTCTACGTAGCCCAACTGCGCTTTTATCCTTTGACCATCCTGCTCATAATATTGGCGTATTGGGCTTATCTGCGCCTGCTCATGGATCCGCGCCCGCCAATGCGACGGGGCTACCTGGCGCTGTTCATCCTGTTCTACGCTCTGCTTAACACCTACGCGCTCTCGGCCTGGTTCTTCGCCTCGATCGCCATCTATCACCTCCTGTTCGTCCGGAAAGACAAGCGCTGGCTTCAGATTGGCGGCGTCGGGTTGGCGGCCTTCTTGCTCTATTCGCCCTGGATTCTGTCGCTGTTTTCCACGCCACAAGCCTTCGTCGTCCCCCACGTCGCGCCACCTGGCGGCAAAGAGGCGCTGTGGACGGTGCTGGGATTGATGACTAACAACGTAAAATACCTGCTTTTGCCCAGCGCCTTGGGCCTGCTCTTGCTCGCCCGCAAGCAGCTCGCCTTGGTCATGCCCTTCACCATCCCGGCGCTGATTTTTCTGTTGCTGGTGTTCATGTCGGCGGAGTTGGCGTTTTCGATCATCCGCTTGTCGGTGAGATATTACTTGCCGGGTTTTGTGCTGATCGTGGCATTTGCCGCCTCCGGCCTGTATGGACTATTCGCGTTCAGGCGCTGGGTGGGCCTGCTGGCGATATTTTGGGTCATTGCCGGGCTGGCATATCAGCAGGACGAAAGCCTGTATTACACCGTCCATATTCGGGCCAGAGTTTCCAACGTCCTGCCCTGGAGCCAGGTGGGCGCCATTGTGGCTGATCAGGGCGACGCGGATATGGCAGTCTTGTGGTTTTCAGATACCCATGTCGCCTCGAATTTGGTCGGCCATTACTTCGACAATAACGGCGCTGTGTTTCACCACGTGGCCACTTTGCCCGCGCTGGATTCAAGCCTGCCAGCCCTATCAGCGGGCGAGCAAGTGGTCCTGCTGGTGGTTGACCAGTCCTATGCGCAGGCGGGCGACTTGCCTAAAATCGAGCGTGTGGTCGAAAGCGGACAATTTGCCAGATGCTCCGCCGTTGAGCTGCCGCGGCAAGTTCTGGTGCAGATCTATCGGCCAGATGCCGCAGATTGCGTATCAACATCGCAATGAGCCTTTGGACCATTCAATCATCGTCAATTCATCATATAATGTTGCCCATTGCCCTGCTTCGACCCGCGGCTTCCGGGTTCGGTCGCGTCAGGCCGGGGGCGGTTCCATCACGCTTGAACCCTTGGCCTCTCTGCCGTCAGTCGAAAAGGATTCTCAACTATGTCGGAACAGGCTGTCACCGCCCAAAGTGAAGACTTCTCGCGCTGGTATAACGAGATCGTCTATCGTGCCGATCTGGCGGCGCCGTCTCCGGTACGTGGCTGCGTCATTATCAAGCCCTACGGTTATGAAATTTGGGAGGGCATCAAGGCGGGCCTGGACCGCCGCTTCAAAGCGACTGGCCACCAGAATGCTTACTTCCCCCTCTTCATTCCCGAGAGTTACATCAGGCGCGAAGCCGAGCACGTCGAAGGCTTCAGTCCGGAACTGGCGGTCGTCACGCACGCCGGTGGCAAGGAGCTGGAGGAGCCGCTGGTCGTCCGCCCCACATCGGAGACGGTCATCGGCGAAGCATTTAGTGACTGGATACAGTCGTATCGTGATTTGCCCCTGCTGATCAACCAGTGGTCGAATGTCGTCCGTTGGGAATTGCGCACGCGCCCCTTCCTGCGCACGGCCGAATTCCTGTGGCAGGAGGGGCATACCGCCCACGCCACCCATGACGAAGCCGAAGCCGAGACGATGCAGATGCTGGATATCTACGCCGAATTCGCACATGACGACGCCGCCATTCCCGTCATCAAAGGCGAGAAGAGTCGTCTGGAGCGCTTCGCCGGCGCCGTGCGCACCTACACCATAGAAGCGATGATGCGTGACAAACGCGCCCTGCAGTCTGGCACCAGCCATAATTTGGGCCAGAATTTCGCCAAGGCATTCGATATCCGTTACCTGGCGGAGTCTAATCTGCAGGAGTATTGCTGGACGACATCCTGGGGGCTGAGCACACGCATGGTCGGCGCGGTGGTCATGACGCACGGCGATGACAAGGGCTTGCGCCTGCCACCGAAGCTGGCGCCCTACCAAGTGGTGATCGTGCCCATCTATCGGCGGGATGCGCAACGAGGCGCCGTGATGGATACAGTCGAACGCTTGCGCCGCGCCCTTGACGAAGCCGGGATTCGCGTCCACGTCGACCTGCGCGAAGGTCAATCGCCCGGTTTCAAATTCAATGACTGGGAGATGCGCGGCGTTCCCATCCGCCTCGAAATTGGCCCGAAAGATGTGGAAAACGACAGCGCCGTGCTGGCCCGCCGCGATGTGCTCGGCCGCCAGGGCAAGAGCTTTGTGCCTCAAACCGGCATTGCTGCAGCGGTGGAGCAGCTTCTTGCGGAGATCCAGCTAAGCTTGCTGGATGATGCCCGGCGCTTCCGTGACGAGCATATCCAAAACGTTGCTGATTACGACGAACTCAAAGCAGTCATTGACGCCGGTGACTGGGCGCGCGCGGCCTGGGCCGGGTCGGATGAAGACGAATTGCGGGTCAAGGAAGAGACCGGCGCAACGATCCGTTGCTTTCCCTTTGACCAGGACGGCGCCGCGCCCTGCGTGATGACCGGCGGGTCCTCCAGCCGCGTGGCACTTTTTGCCAAAGCCTATTGAGCCTGCCGCCTTTCGCCGCTGCGGCATAATTAGCCTGACCGTAGCTCAGCTGGCATCTGCGCCGGAGTTTACGGTCTTCTAACGAAAGTCGACATTGTGAAAATTGACACAATTTGAAACTTCCTCTATAATTGGCGGATACAGGTTAATTTTCGTCATAGACTGTGACTTGTTGGCTGAAACGCCAGCCGGATGATTGCAATAGTGTAAGCTTGGCCGCAGGGTGCGAAAACGCCAGACGGGTTGGATGCTTACTAATTCAATATGGTCGTTCTTGAACCTTATGAGTTTAGCGCCGTACCGTTCTCGTATTGACTACCCCTCAACATTGCCGGCAAAAGCGTGCACCGCCTACCCGTTCGACTTCGCGGTCGCGTTTTGATTTCTTGGACTAGACCATGACTGCCTACTTGATAGTTGACGTAGACGACTTATTGAGATTCACGTCTCAAAAGGGCATTGACTTACAGGAGTTTAGCGTCGCCCTGCGCGGCAGCTCTGCCTTGGTAGCCGGGCTCTTTGATACCTCCCTGTTGCGCGCCGTCGCCGTGGCGGACTGGCGGGCGCACAAAAATGACAATTTCGCCGTCGATCCTGAGACGATTTTTCGCAGCGCAGGTTATGAGATCGTCGAACTGGACGACCGTTCGCAGCTGGCCGCTTGTCTGATGGAGCGCTACTTTCAGGCTCCGCCTTCTCCCAACAGCCAGCTGATCCTGGCCACGACCAGCCTGGATATGCTGCCTCTCATTCGTGAAATCCGCATGACCAGTGATGTGCGCATGCGCGTTTGGGGCGGCGAAGAGAACTTCCTGCGCGGTACTGAATTTGAGAATGATATCATCTTCCAGCGCCTGGAAGCGCTTTCCGGCATTCAGACCAAGAATGTCTGGGTTTACATTGATTTCGAGAACATCTCCATCAGCCTGAACGAGCAAGGCTTTGTCGTCAATCTCGACCACCTGATTGAGCGCTTGCTCTCCCAGGCTCAGGCTCATGGGCGCCTGGTCAAGATGTCGGCCTATGCCCCGTGGGGCCAGCGCGGCGCCTTGCCGCCCCTGGTTGATGGCTCGGGTCGGGAGGTGGCTGATGACGCGCCGGCGCGCCTGATGATGGCGAATATCGACCCCGTCTTCCACTTGCCCGGCAAACAGAGCGCCGATATCCGCATCGCGCGCGATGTGTTGACGGATGCGGGCCATCCGGAAGCGGGCGATGTCATTATTCTTGCCACCGGCGATCGCGACTTCAACGATGTTATCAATCGCTTGTTGCAGCAGCGTAAGACGGTCATCGTCTGGGGCGTGCGCGGCAGCACCGGGCGCCTGCTGCAAGACCATCCGTCGTTGCAACTAGAGTACATTGACGACTTCACGGACTTGCAGACGCATCAGTCCTTGAGCCAGGTTGAAACCGATCAAGATACCGAGAGCTTCATTCCATCGCAGTGGTCGAGTGTCATCATCCAATACTTCCGGCTGAGCGCCGCGGGCCCGTCGCAAGATATAACCGTGAAGTTGCTGGTTGACCAGCTTCAAGAAGTTGGCGATGTCATTTCGGCTGAGCGTGGCCTGGATCTGGTGTCTCAGGCGATCTCGCTCGGCGTACTGAAGCAGCAGACTGACGCCGGCGTCATTGAGCTTGATCAGCAGCACCCAGTGGTGGAGAAAACTTTGCTCATCGCGAACCGCGTGGTGCGGCGCGTGGCGAACACCTTGAACTCGCGCAGTTGGGATTACGTGAACTACGGCTTCTTGCTCAAGGGCCTGGCGATGGAGCGCGACCTGGACCGCCCGGGGATGAACGAAAGCGATCAATGGCGCTCGCACTGGATTGACTGCTTGGTGCGCGAACGCGTCTTGCAGCGCGACCTGGTGCCGCATCGGCATAATCCGGAAGACCTGGTGCCGGTCCTGCGGCTGCCAAGTCCAAGCCAGAATCCGGCTATTCGGCAGACCGAAGACGTGCCCTCCAGCATGGACATAGCGTCGGAAAAGTGGCGCGGCGTGGCGCCTAACCAGCTCTACCAGAGTGACAGTGATGTCGCCCGCATGGTGACGCGCATCGTCGTCAGCGTGCAGCAATTCACCAGCTACCGCAATTTCGCCTGGTGCCCGCTCGGCAGCCTGCACCGGCGCCTGCGCGAGTTTGACGGCGGCGTCGTCTTCCAGTTGGCCGTGGAATACCTGCTCGTGAATGATATGGTGGCGGTCAACGAATACCCCAACCCGCGCAGCGACTACAATACCAAAGGCGTCGAGCTGCGCGAATTTAGTCCCTTCGTCGCGGCGCTGCTGGCCGAGCGCGACGAGTTCATCCGCGTCTTGCTGGAGATGTATCGCGCCAACGCCTCGATCAACATCGCCAATATGGAACAGCGTCTGTCCGACGAATGGGATATTCCGCTTTGGATTTCGATCATGAAGACTGAGAATGTGCTCAACCCCCTGCCGGGCCGGCCCGATCAATTCAGCCTGTTTCGAACACATCATACGGTGAAATTGGTGGCCAACGATGATGTCGATGAGGTTGCGACTGCTGACCGATAGCTCGCCATTGTTGGCGCAGCCTATAGCTGATACAATCGGCGCGTTGTGTTGACCGACAGGCAACCGGTCCTGCCTGTCTGGTGGCTAGCGAAGGGACGGAACCCATGCCATTGGATAAAGAGACAAAGACCAAAATCATTGGAGACTTTGCCCGTGTCGAAGGCGATACCGGCTCGCCGGAAGTGCAGATCGCGCTGCTTACTGAACGTATCAAGCAGCTGACCCAGCATCTGCAAGTCCACGGCCACGACGAGCACTCTCGTCGCGGTATGTTGAAGCTGGTGGGGCAACGGCGGCGCCACCTGCGCTATATTGCGCGCAAGAAACCGGAAGTATATCGTGAACTGTTGCAGCGTCTTGGCTTGCGCCGCTGAAGCTCAGTTGGCGGATCTGCGCGGGCATGGCGCTCCATGACCGGGCGTATTTGGCTGGGCCGGGCCTGTCAATTGAGTTCAACGATACAGTTGTGGCCGTGGGCAAGGCCCGCGCGCGCCATTTCGCTATTGCGCGACCCCGCCTGTGAGTCAGACTGAAATGCCATTGGCTACCACGAAAACGTACGATACCGCGCTGCCTGATCGGGTCCGCGGCGCTGGTGCCGGCATTCGTCAGCCGCGCAGCGCTGCGCCTGCCAGCAGGGCGTTACATTCAATCAACAGGAGTACCTGATGACCCTAGACATACGCGAGTACCGCTGCCTGGTGGCGGGCAAGGAAATCCTCATCGAAACGGGCCGCTTGGCCCAACAAGCCGGCGGCGCTGTGACCGTGCGCATGGGCGATACCATGCTATTCTGCTCGGCCACCATGGGCTCGCCACGCCGGGGGCTGGATTTCTTCCCCCTCAGCGTGGATTACGAAGAAAAGATGTACGCCGGCGGCCGCGTGCCGGGTGGCTTCTTCCGCCGCGAAGGTCGCCCTTCCGAAGGCGCGATTCTGACGTCGCGCGTCATTGACCGCACCTTGCGCCCCCTCTTCCCCAAGAACATGCGCAACGAAGTGCAAGTCATCTTGATGTCCTTGTCCCACGACAAGGAGCACCACGTCGACATGCTCGGCGTTATCGCCGCCAGCACGGCGCTGACCATCTCTGACATTCCCTGGAATGGTCCCGTGGCTGGCGCGCGTGTCGGCCTGGTGGATGGCCAGCTCAATGTCAATCCCACTTACACCGAAATGGCATCCAGCGCGCTTGACCTGCGTGTCTCCGGCACCGCAGACGCTATCAACATGGTTGAGTGCAATGCTAACCAGGTCGACGAAGAGACGATGCTTGAAGCGCTTTTCCTGGCGCATGATTCCGTGCAAGACATCATCGCGCTGCAAAACCAGATCCGAAGCGAAATCGGCAAAGAGAAGCAGGAGCCGTCTGTGGATGAGGTGGACGCCTCGCTCCTGGCCGAGGTCGCCGCGAACCTTGAGCCGCAGATCCGTCAGGTCATGGAAACGCACCTTGATCGCGATGCCCGCCGCGCGCCGCTGGGCGAAATCAAGGCGGCCCTGATTGAAGATTACACACAGCGAAACGCCGCATCCGACGACGCCGAGGCGCAGTTTGATCTGAAGCACGTCGAGCGCGCCTATGACGATGTGATGAAAAAGGTCGTGCGCGGTCGCATCATCCATGATGGCATCCGCCCCGACGGGCGCGGATACGCCGCGATGCGCGCCCTGGCGGCTGATGTCGGCCTGGTGCCGCGCGTACACGGCTCCGGCATGTTCATGCGCGGCGAAACGCAGGTGCTGACGATCGCCACGCTGGGCACGCCGCGGGATTCGCAGTTTCTCGACGGCTTAGGACCGGAAGACGACAAGCGCTACATGCACCATTACAACTTCCCGCCATATAGCACGGGCGAGACCTACCCCTTGCGCGGGCCGCGCCGCCGCGAGGTCGGGCATGGCGCCCTGGCCGAGAAGGCGCTGCTGGCGATGATCCCCACCGAGGCAGAGTTTCCTTACGTCTTGCGCCTGGTCAGCGAAGTCATGAGCTCCAACGGCAGCACATCGATGGCCAGCGTCTGCGGCAGCACCCTGGCGCTGATGGACGCCGGCGTCCCCATCAAGAACCCGGTCGGCGGCATCGCCATGGGCTTGATCAAAGAAGGCGATCAGGTCGCAGTCTTGACCGATATCCAGGGCATGGAAGATCACCTGGGCGATATGGACTTCAAAGTGGCGGGCACAGTTGACGGCATCACGGCGCTGCAGATGGATATCAAGATCGCCGGCGTCACACGCGACACCATGCGCCAAGCCCTGGCGCAAGCCAAAGATGCTCGCCTGCAGATCCTCGATGTCATCAACGCCGCCATCCCCGAATCGCGCGATGCGCTCAGCCAATTTGCCCCGCGGATGGAGTCCTTCAAGATCGCCGTCGACAAGATCGGCGCGGTCATCGGGCCCGGCGGCAAGACTGTGCGCGCCTTGCAAGACGAGCACAGCGTCAAGGTCGATATTCAGGAAGACGGCCTGATCTTCGTCGCGGGCGAATCCGGCGCTGAAGTCGATCGCGCCATGGACAAGATTCGCGCCATCGTGGAAGACCCGGAAATCGGTCAAATCTACACCGGCCGCGTTACCCGCACTGAGAATTACGGCGCCTTCGTCGAGTTTCTGCCCGGCACCGAGGGCATGGTGCATGTTTCTCAATTGGCTGACTATCACGTCAAGAGCGTCGAGGATGAAGTCAGCGTTGGCGACGAGATCATGGTCATGGTCATCAACATTGACGGAACCGGCCGCGTCCGCCTCAGCCGGCAAGCTGTGCTCGAAGGCTGGGACGCCGAAGAAGCCATGCGGCGCGATGCCGCCGGCAGCCGGGGCGGGGGACGCCGTGGCGGCGGCGATCGACGCGGGCCCCGCCGTGATGGCAACCGCCGCGGTGGTGGCGATCAACGGCGTGAGCGCGACCGCCGCTAGCCTCAACTTCCCATGATGTTCAGAACGTGCTGCGGCAGCTTTGCAGCGCGTTTTTTTGTTCCCTTCAAAGCCGGACAGTGGACAGTGCAATATGAGCATGGTAAATGAATCCCCCAACAACGCCCTCGCCGAAACCGAGAATTACATCGTGTGGGAAGTGCGCGAGCCCGATGACGAGCTCACCTATCACGTCGAGTTGGGCGCCGTTACCCTGCATTTCTTCCGTGAAGAATGGGCGGAATTCCTGCAGTTGATCAGAGTGGCTTCGAGCAATAGCTGATGCAAGCCGCCCAGCTCGAGCGGCACTTCGTCGCGGTGATGGCGAAGCATCTGCCGCCCAGCCCGTCGCGCCTGAAACTGCTCGATATCGGCGGCCGCGCCGGCCCGCATCTCGCCGATCGCCGCGCAGACATCGACCTCACATCGGTGGCCGCGCCCGAATTCGACCTGCTTGAACACGAGGCGGACGCCTTCGACGCCGTGGTCGCCCTGGACGCGCCCTTGGACGAGCCGCTGTTGCGGACCGCGCTGCAAGTGTTGCGCCCGGGCGGTCGCTTTGTCGCCGTCCTCAGCCATGCAGTTGTTAGTTCGGCGCATCCCCGGATGCTGCGCGAGAGCGGCTTCGTGCGCATTCTCGTCGAGCCGGCTCTGGATGAGATCGGCGTTCTGCTGCGCGGCGAAAAAGCGCACCTTACCAGCGATACAGCGCAGCGCATTCGCGCGGTCGCCGATGTCGACGCGGACCTGCTGAATCTTGAAACTTTCCGCGGGCGCTACCTGCATCTCCTGATTCAGCAACGCCCCAATAAGCCGATTTGGAAGCTGCAATCTGCCGACATTTTGACTTGGCGCGCCGTCGCCCTAAAGAGCGAATCCAAGCCGATCGCGCTGGCCTTCAGCAGCTTGCCCAAGGCGGTCGCTTTCATGCAGCCAGCCGTGCTTGCCGGGTTCGTGCGCGATATCAACAAGGTGGGCAAGTTCAGTCGGGCCGCCGCGCAATCTTGGGGTTGGGACCTGCTTTTGAATCCAGCCGTCGATTGTCTTCGCGGCGCGACGATAACGCTGCTTGACATCGACCCGGCGGCGGCCGAAGCGCCTGATGAATAGCGCCAGCCCTCATGACGCTAAGCGCGGCTGACATCGACTTTCTGCGGGGCGATCAAGCCGCGGCTTTGCTCGCTGACTACGCTGATGCCGATCTTTCGCCGGCCAGCACGCTGCCCCTTCTCACGAAACTGCGCAGAACGCTGGATGCGCATCAAGCCGGCGCCATCCTGACTACACTGCGGCTGCGACGCCGGGCGCTGATCAAGTTTCCGGGTCACGCCGCCGACATGCTCTTCACTGAAGCCGGTTTGCAGCAAGCCAGCGGCCCGCTGAGCCGGGCCTATCGCGCGGCCAAAATCACTTCGGGCGCCGTGCTTGATTGCTGCTGCGGGCTGGGCGCCGATAGCCTCGCCTTCGCCGACGCTGGCCATGCTGTGCTCGGCCTGGATTTCGACGCCGTCAGCATCGCCATCGCCCGGCACAACGCCGCTGTCATGGGCTTAAACGCCACCTTCGAGCTCGCTGATGTGCGGCAGCCGCTGCCATCGGGTTACGACTGTATTTTCTTTGATCCGGCCCGGCGGGACGGGCAGGGAAGGCGCATTCGTGATGTGGAGCGCTATCAACCGCCCCTCTCTCTCGTGCGCAGGTGGCGCGCCGACGAAATCGCCGTCAAGCTGTCACCAGCTGTTGACATGCGCCAGCTTGCCGGATATGGTGGGCGCCTCGAATTCATCTCGGCGAACGGCCAGCTCAGCGAGGCGCTGCTCTGGCTGCATCGCCCGGCCGGCCCGCCCATCGCCACCAAGCTGACGCCAAATGCCGCGATTCATTTTCGCCAGGATATTGCTGCTGTGGCGCCGGTGTCCGCTCCGCGAACCTGGCTTTTCGAGCCCGACCCCGCCATCATGCGCGCGGGACAGGTGCAGAGTCTGGCGTCGGCGCTGAATGCGACCTTGCTGGATGAGACTATCGCCTACCTGACGATGGACGAACGGCAGGATACGCCTTGGGGACGCTATTGGCGCATCCATGACTGGATGCCCTTCAATCTGAAACGATTGCGGCGTTATTTGCGCGAGCGAGCGGTCGGGAAGGTCACCGTCAAGAAACGCGGCTTCGCCATGCTGCCGGAGGAATTGATCGCGCGACTTCGCCTCAAAGGTGAGGGCGAAGCCTGCACCCTGTTCTTGACCCGCTGCCGCAGCCAGCCCGTCGTCGTCATCTGCGATGAGCTCGCAATTGGGTAAACTGAACAAATCCTCTATAATGATTCAACTTGTCCGTCACGCTCTCAGCAAAGGGAATTCACGATGCTGATGCGCCCGGAAGAATCGCGCCAACCCCGTCTCATAACTTGGGAAGAAGTCGACCAACTCATCGACAGCTTAATCCCGCGCATTCAGCACCTGGGCCCCTTCGGCGCTATGGTCATGATCACCCGTGGCGGCGTGATCCCCGGCGGATTGCTGGCGGAAGCGCTGAGCATTCAGCACTTGCTGACCGCCTCCGTCGATTTCGTCGCTACCGAACAATCCGGCATGATGGCTTGGCCTGCTTTCCTGCAATTCCCCGACCCAGACCTGCTGCGCGGCCGCCGAACCCTCATTGTCGATGACGTCTGGGGCAGTGGCCGCACCTCCATCGCCGTGCGCGAGCGCGTTACCTCGGCCGGCGCTTCGCCCATCAACTGCGTCCTGCACTACAATCCCTACCGCACGATGTTCTCCAACATCAAGCCCGACCTCTACGGCGATGTCACCGATGCCTATGTGGTGTATCCCTGGGAAATCGACCGCGGTCTGCTTGGCCGAGATTTCGGTGAATATCAGCCCGAATTCTAATGAGCGTTCATTCCGCCTTCAAGTCGTCTGTGCCAATCTCAAAACTATGGGTTATAATGCGGATTGCTGTGCTGCGTCGCTCTTTGGCGGCCGCCGCGATGAATTCAATGTGGCGGATGTTGTGCACACGCGCGATCGATCAAGCGCTTCGACAATCGTTCGTGTCGCATGAAAAAGTATAATATCGAAGATCTAATTTGTTGAAAGCGCACCTCTAACAATCGTTGTAGTCGTAAGCGCCTTGCACCCATTGGGCGCGGGCGCAATACTGACCTGCTCAAGCAGGAGGCATGTCGAAACCCATGAGTGAAGACCGTACACGTAACGCTGACACCGAAGAAAACTTCGAGGAGATGCTCGCCTCGTCATTCGACTTTTCCTATACGCCGCCTCGCCGTGGCGAAATCCGGGAAGCCACCATACTTCAAATTGATGAGCGCGAAATCATCGTCGATCTCGGCGCCAAACAAGACGGCATCGTTCCCTCGCAAGACCTGGAGCGCATGGACGACGAATACCGTGAAAGCTTGTCCACCGGCGCCAGCGTGCCGGTCTACGTCGTGAACCCGCGCGATCAAAATGACAACCTCATCGTCTCCATCAATATGGGCTTGCAGCGCTATGATTGGGAGAAGGCGCGCGAGCTTCTCGCCGACCAGTCGGCCGTGGATGTGCGCGTCAGCGGCTATAACAAAGGCGGCGCGCTGGTGCGCTGGAACCGGCTTGAAGGCTTTATCCCCAGCTCACACCTCGTTTCCACCAATCTGACAGTTGATCGCCGCGAAGCCATGACCCAGCTCATCGGCAAGACGCTCGGCGTCAAGGTGATCGAAGTGGATCAGGACCGTCGCCGGCTTATCTTCAGCGAGCGCGAAGCGCAAAAGGAATGGCGCGCGCGGCAGAAGGCCAAGCTGCTGGCGGAACTCAATGTCGGTGATGTCGTCGGCGGCGTCGTCACAGGTCTGCGCGACTTCGGCGCATTCGTAAATATCGGCGGCGCGGATGGCCTGATCCATGTCAGCGAGTTGGCTTGGCACCGTGTCGATCATCCGCGCGATATTTTGCACATCGGCGAAGAAATTGAAGTCTACGTGCTCAACCTGGACCGGGAGACCAACCGCATCGCCCTTAGCCGCAAACGCCTGCTGAGCGACCCTTGGGACGATGCCCAATACCGCTATCACGAGGGCCAGCTGGTTGCGGGATACGTCACAAATGTTGTTGATTTCGGCGCCTTTGTCGCGCTGGAAGACGGCTTGGAAGGGCTGTTGCACCTCAGCGAAATGGGCGAAGGCGCCTTGAAAGAGCCGTACTCTTACGTGCAGAAGGGCGATCACCTGTCGCTGCGCATCAGTCACCTAGAACCGGAAAAGCGCCGCGTCGGCTTCACCCAACGTTGGGGCACTGAGATTGAAGACGTCGCACCCGAGAAGCCGACAGCCGACAGCACGACGGCCGATGCCAATGGCGAGACCGAAACCGCGCCTGCGGACGATGATTCCTCCGCGCCTGGTTAAGCGCCGGCCGCAGCCAACTGAGCTTCATGCCAGGTTAACCTAGATCCCGCCTGGGGAACCCAATCCACAGTCAAAGACCTGCGATAGCCCGTCCCTCCGGCGGACGGCTGCCGAGTTTCGCAGCGCCTGTGTTGACAAGCCTCCGCGGCATCTGTATAATTCCGTGCGATTTTGGTGAGGTCTGATCGTCCGTTTAGCCTAGCTTTCACAGACGAACAGGGGGGCCCGCGCCTGGTTGATCAGCTTCGGTTGAGACCGGGTTTTGTTTTGCCGATTTCGGGCGGCGCGCAAGCCGAATCTTGACGGCCGTCCAGCACGCTCGCGGCCTTGGCCAGCACCATTTATCACAGCTTATTCGTTCGGAGAGAGTGTATACAAATGCAGACAGAATCAGTGGTACAGGGTGCCGTCGAGGAGTTGGACTTCGCGACGCTTTTGGAACAGTCACTGGCTGAAAGCCAGATCGAACGCGGCGATATCGTCAGCGGAACCGTCCTCTCCATCGACGGCCAGGGCTTGATTGTTGATATCGGCTGGAAACAAGACGGAATCGTGACGCGGGGTGATATTGAGCGCATGGGGATGCGTACGGACGACTTCCAGGTGGATGCCCAGATTGATGTCGCCGTCGTCAATCTCAACGACAGCGATGGCAATCTGATTCTGTCAGCGGCGCAAGCCCGCCAGAACGAAGATTGGAAGCGGGCCGAAGCCATGATGAATGACGAAACGCTCTGGACCGGTGAAATCGCCGACTCCAACAAGGGCGGCGTAATTGTAGCTTTTGGTCACCTTCGCGGTTTCGTGCCGGCCAGCCATGTACTCGACCTGCCACGTGGTCTGAAAGAGGATGAACGCATTGCGCAGTTGCAGCAACTTGTCAGCAAAGAAATCACCGTGAAAGTGATAGAAGTCAATCGCAAGCGCCGGCGCCTGGTCTTCAGCCAATTGGAAGCTGAGCAAGAAAATCGCGCCGCGCGCAAAGACGCCCTGTTGCGCGAACTGGCCGAGGGAACGACGCGCAAGGGCGTCGTCAGCGGGCTCTGCGACTTCGGCGCCTTTGTTGATCTCGGCGGGGCCGACGGCTTGGTCCACATTTCGGAATTGGCCTGGCATCGCGTGCGACATCCCAACCAGGTGCTCGCCGTCGGCGACGAAGTCGAGGTCTACGTGCTCAACCTGGATGCGGCGGGCAAGCGCATCGGCTTGAGTCTCAAGCGTTTGCAGCCCAATCCCTGGACCTTGATCGACGATATGTATCACATCGGCCAACTCGTCGAAGGCGTGATCAGCCGCCTTGAATCCTTCGGCGCCTTCATCAGCATGGACCCCGGCATAGAAGCCCTGCTGCACGTCAGCCAAATGTCGGTCAACCACGACGACAATCCGCTGCGCCACCTTTACGAGGGTCAAAAGCTCCTGATGCGGATCATCAGCATGGAGTCGGACCGGCAGCGCCTCGGCCTCAGTCTGATTGAAGTCACGCCGGCCGAAAAAGCCCAATGGGAAGAACGCCAGCTGGAATTGGTCGCGGCCGCCGCTGAAGCCGCTCAGTTGGAAGCGGACGCACAGCCATCGGACGAGGTCGCGGGCCTTGAGGCGCCCTCATCGCTTGTGCCGGCAGCGCAGCCGGAGAATGCATCTGTTTGATCGCGCAATTGTCATGTACAATGTAAGCCCTGCCCAGGCGGGCAAGACGCCAGTTTATCTCGGTAAAGGTGGTGACTAAGTTATGGCTTCTGTGAGGCTCAAGCCAGGCGAAAGCCAGGAACAATTGCTGCGCCGGTTTCGTAAACGCGTGACCAATGCCGGCATTCTTAGCACGGTGCGGCGCAAGCGCTGGCATATCTCGAAGAGCGAATTGCGCCGGATCGAGAAGAAAAAGGCGATCCGGCGATCGCGGCGGCGCCAGCGAAAAATGTAGGCCCGTTTCCGTGTCGCAACGGAGGCTGCGTCGTCGTGCTGGCGCATGACGCAGCAAATTCGTCGGTCAAGTGGCTAGCCGGCCAGACCGCGCTTGCGGCGGCTGTGGCGCTGGCCAGGCTGCGCGGGCAGCCTCGTGAGTTATGATCGCTAGGCAATTCAACATGCATAAGGAGGAGTATGGCTAAGAAAGAAGAAAAAATTGAGGTCGAGGGCACTGTGATCGAGGCGCTGCCCAATACGCAGTTTCGGGTTGAGTTGGATAACGGGCATCAGGTGCTCGCGTATTTATCGGGAAAGTTGCGTAAATTCTATATTCGGATTCTTTTGGGTGACCGCGTTAAGCTGGAGATGAGTCCCTACGATATGAATCGCGGACGCATCATCTATCGCCACAACGTCAACGTTCGTACCTAGACCCAATTGGCTCCTGCCTGCCTTGCTTAGCTGTGAGCCCGGCTAAGGCCGCCAGTGCCCGGCATACCCCACCTCGATTTTGGCTGCAGCACGGTGTAGCATCGGGCGTCGCATTCAGGTGTGCGCTGTGTACGCCTTTATCCCCCAGTGCAAGGCCATACTGCCGAACATGAAAGTGCTGAATTGCACCTTCTGAAAGCCGGCCGCTTCAATCAGCCGGGCCAATTCCAGCGGTGTCTTGAAGGCGCTGGTGGATTCCGGCAGATAGCGATAGGCATCGGCGGCGGTCGTCCCGCCGATCAGCCGGCCCACCAGCGGAATGCCATATTTCAAGTGCAGCATGATCAGCGGCTTGAACGGGCTCTCCGGCGGCGGCGCGGTATCCAGCATGACGATCCGCCCGCCCGGTTTGAGCACGCGCCCTTGTTCCGCCAGCGCTTGCGGGATATCAACGACATTTCGCATCAAATAGCCGGAGGTGACCGCGTCAAAGGCCCCGCTGGCGAAGGGCAGTCGCAAGGCATCCGCGCCGGCCCAATGCACGCGCTCGCCATAGTTCGGCCGCCGCCGGCCCACGCGCATCATGCCCAAGGCGAAATCGGCGCCGACAACTTCCGAGGACGGCGACTGCCGTAACGTTTCAAAGGCGATATCGCCCGTGCCCGTGGCGATGTCGAGCAGCCGCCCGCCCGGGGGCAGCGCCGCTGCCGCCACAGCAAAATGGCGCCACTTCATATCCTGCCCGCCGCTGATGATACGATTGATCAGATCGTAGCGTTCGGCGATACGCTCGAACATATCCTGCACATATTCCGAACGCTCTCGCCCCTGTAGCTGCGCCATAAGCCAGCTCAGCCCGCCGGGCGCGTCGTGACAAGCAGCAGCCAATCGCCCATCTGCCGCCGATCAATCACGTGCAAATTCGTGCTGCGCAGCGCCGTCTCAACCTCGTCGGCTTGTGAATCGATGACGCCGCTGATGATGGCCGTTCCGCCCGGCCGCACGATATCGCCCAAGCCTTGCCCCGCCAATTGCACGATGATCCGCGCCAATATGTTGACCATCACCAGATCAAAGCGCCTGGCGGAGTGCCGCAAGCAGTCCAGGCTGCCCTGTTGCGCCACGATCGCTTCCGCGACGCCGTTCATCTCGGCATTTTGACGCGTCGCCGCCACAGCGATAGGGTCGATATCCAGCGCCAGCACTTTGCGCGCGCCCAGCTTGACCGCGGCGATCGCCAGGATGCCGCTGCCGGCGCCCAAATCGAGCACATCCTGCGCCGGCTGCAGCCGGGCTTCCAGCGCCTCGAGGCAGAGCTGTGTGGTCGGATGCGTGCCGGTGCCAAAAGCCATGCCCGGGTCCAGCGCAATCACGACGTCCGCCGGCGCCGGGCTTACCTCAATCCACTGCGGTCGGATGACCAATCGCTTTCCGACGCGCAAGGGCTGATAGTGCGCTTTCCAGGCCTGCGCCCAATCGTCCTCTGCCAGCTGACGGTAATCGGGCGTAGGCATGGGGTACATTAGCCCCATGTGCCCCAACGCCGCTTCCAGCTCGCGCTTCTTGGTTTGCAGCTGCTCGTCCACGGGGAGATAGGCGCGCAACACCATGTGCTGCGCCGGCGGGACCTCGCTCTCGTCCCAGCTGTCGGGCGGGATGCCGTCTTGCTCCAGCGACACGCCCTGATGCCCGTAACGGCTCAGCAGCTCGGCCACGGCTTCAGCGCTCTCGCCATCAACCCGCAGCGAAACTTCCAGCCAGGCGCTCATCGGGCGCGCTTACTTGTCGTCACCGGCCAGGAAATCCATCACCTTGTCGAAGAAGCCGCGGCCGCCGGTCTGCGTCGTCACCTCGCGCTCGAAAGTCTCGGCCAATTGCTCGAAAAGCTCGCGCTGCGTCTCAGTCAATTTGGTGGGCGTACGCACTTCAACATAGATCAGCTGATCGCCGCGCCCCGAATGGCTGCCGTCGGAGCGCAAGCGCGGGAAGCCCCGCCCCCGCAATCTGAAGACCTTGCCCGTCTGCGTGCCGGGCGGGACAGCCAACTCATGCGGGCCGTCAACAGTTTCCACTTGAATGCGGTCGCCCAAGGTCGCCTGCGCGATGTTGATGCCGATATCGAGGATGATATCGTTTTCTTGCCGCTTAAAGAATGCGTGGTCACGCACCCGCACCACAACGTAGAGATGGCCCGGCGGCGCGCCGGTTTCGCCCGCGTCGCCTTCGCTGCTGATGCGCATCTGAACGCCATCGCCGATGCCGGCCGGGATCTTCACGTTGATCAGCGCCGTTTTGCGCCGGCGGCCCGAGCCATCGCAGTTGCGGCACGGGTTCTTGATGATCGTGCCCTTGCCGCCGCAATTGGGGCAGGTATGAGCTTGCACCATCGAGCCGAGGAAGGTCTGCCGCACCTGCCGCTCCTGGCCACTGCCATTACAGCGCGGGCAAGTTGTGGGGCGCGTGCCCGCCGCGGCGCCACTGCCATCGCAATCATCGCAGCCCTCCAGCCGGCGAAACTCGACTTCTTTCTCCACGCCGAAAACGGACTCATTGAAGTCAATCGTCACATCGACGCGGCGGTCACGCCCGCGGTTGGGTCCGCGCCGCCTGTCGACGCGCTGCTCCCCAAAAGCGCTATTGAAAATATCAAAAATGTCTTCGAAACCGAAGCCGCCCATGCCCGGGCCCTGGCCGCCATTAACGCCGGCATGGCCAAAGCGGTCATAGCGCGCCCGCTTCTCGTCATCAGACAGCACTTCGTAGGCTTCGTTGATTTCTTTGAATTTCTCTTCGGCGTCAGCTTCCCGGCTGACATCCGGGTGATATTGCCGCGCCAAACGGCGAAAGGCGCTCTTGATCTCGCCAGTGTCCGCGCTATGGGGGAGGGGGTTTTTTGGGGGAGGGGGTTAGGGGGTGGGGGCTAAGTCTCCGTGAACTCGGCGTCGATGACATCTTCGCCTTCCGGCTCCGACTGTGCGGCCGGCTGACCGTCGGGCGCCGCTTCCTGATGCATCTGCGCGCCCAGCGTCTGCAACTGCGCCATCAGCGCCTCGGTCGCCGCGCGTATCTCGGCCACATTGCCGCTTGTCTGCGCGCTGCGCACGGCCGCCACCTTCTCCTCGGTCTGCTGCACGGCTTCTTCGGCAGCTGCTCTTTGTGGTCGCTCAGCAGCTTCTCGGCCTGGAATATGGCGCTCTCCGCCTGATTGTTGACCTCCGCCTGCTCCTTGCGCTCGGCATCCTGGCTGGCGAACTTTTCGGCTTCGGCCACCATCTGGTCGACCTCTGCGTCGGACAAGCCGCTGCGGTGATGGTGATTGCTTGTTCGCGGCCGGTCGCCTTGTCCTTGGCACTGACGTTGAGGATGCCGTTGGCGTCGATGTCGAAGGTGACTTCGATCTGCGGCATACCGCGCGGCGCCGGCGGAATGCCATCGAGGATGAACTTGCCGAGCGACTTGTTGTCCGCCGCCATCGGTCGCTCGCCCTGGACGATGTGAATCTCCACCTGCGTCTGGCTATCGGCCGCTGTCGAATAGACCTGCGTCTTCTTGCTGGGGATGGTCGTATTGCGCTCGATCATCGGCGTAGCCACCGCGCCCAGTGTCTCCACGCTCAGCGTCAGCGGCGTCACATCCAGCAGCAGGATATCCTTGACATCGCCGCCCAGCACGCCCGCCTGTATCGCCGCGCCCAGCGCCACCACCTCGTCCGGGTTGACGCCCTTGGTCGGCTCCTTGTTGAGAAAGAAGCCCTGAACCGCGTCCTGAATCGCCGGCATGCGCGTCATGCCACCCACCAGCAAAACCTCATCCACATCGCCGGCGGTCAAGCCAGCGTCCTTCAAAGCTCGGTTGCAAGGACCAATGGTCTTGCCGATCAATTCGTCCACCAGCATTTCCAGCTTGGCGCGCGTCAAAGTCTTCGTCAGGTGCTTCGGCCCGCTGGCGTCGGCTGTGATGAAGGGCAGGTTGATCTCAGCGCTCAGCGTCGTCGACAGCTCGATCTTGGCTTTCTCGGCCGCTTCCTTGAGCCGCTGCAGCGCCTGCCGATCCTTGCGCAAGTTGATGCCATTCTCCTGCTCAAACTGGTCGGCGATCCAGTTGATGACGCGGTCGTCAAAGTTGTCGCCGCCCAGGTAAGTGTCGCCATTGGTCGACTTGACTTCAAAGACGCCGTCAGCCACTTCCAATATCGAAATATCGAAAGTGCCGCCGCCCAGGTCATAGACCGCGATGATGCCTTCATTGCGCTCGCCCATGCCGAAGGACAAGCTCGAGGCGGTCGGCTCGTTGATGATGCGCAGCACATCCAGCCCGGCGATCTTGCCCGCGTCCTTGGTGGCGTTGCGCTGGGCATCGTTGAAGTAGGCCGGCACGGTGATCACCGCCTGGTCGACCGTCTCGCCCAAATAAGCTTCCGCGTCGGCCTTTATCTTCTGCAAGATCATGGCCGAGATCTCTGGCGCGCTGTATTCACGCTCGTTCATCACCACGCGCACATCGCCGTTCGAAGCCGCCTTGACATCGTAAGGCACCGTTTCGATCGCCTCTTGCACCTCGGCGTCGCCGAACTTGCGCCCGATGAATCGCTTGATCGAAAAGACGGTGTTGGCCGGGTTGACCACGGCTTGGTTACGCGCCACGCGCCCCACCAGCCGCTCGCCGGTCTTGCTGTTGATAGCGACAACCGACGGGATCAAGTTGCCGCCCTCGGTTGATGGAATCACGGTGGGCTCGCCGCCTTCCATCACAGCGACGACCGAATTGGTTGTGCCCAGGTCAATGCCGATTATTCTTCCCATTTTCTCGTTCTCCCTTCCGTAGACATGCTCGCAGCTATACGTGCAAGCTTCGTTATCAAGTCGCTACTTTGACCAGCGCCGGCCGCAAGATGTGGTCAGCGGCGCGGTAGCCCTTTTGCAGGGTCTCAATGACGTGACCGCTTTCGACCTCGTCGCTGTCCTCGCTGCCGATGGCCTGGTGCAAGGTCGGGTCGAAGACTTCGCCGGTGGGGTCGATGGCCTCAACCGCATACTTCTCCAGCATATTCAAGAAGTTGCGCTGAATCATGGAAACGCCGCCGAGCCAAGGATCTTCACTCAAAGCCGCCGGCGCGCTCTCAAAGGCGCGGTCGAAATCATCAATGATGGGCAGCAGCTCGCTCAACGTATCCAGCGCGCCCCGTTGAAAGGCTTCGCCACGCTCCCGTTCGACCCGCCGCTTGTAATTGGCGAATTCGGCGCGGGCGCGTTGCCAGCCGTCTTGATTGGACTTGGCTTCGCGCTGCGCGTCGATCAGCGCTGTCATCAAGTTTGTGCCTTCCGGCAGATCCGGCTGAGCATCTTCGCCGGCCGGCACATGCTCAACTTCATCTGCCATCTCTGGCGTTGTTTCGCCGTCAATAGACGCGTCTTCTTCCCGCTCCAACGCATCTGCCGGATTCTTGACATCGCTCATGAATTGTCCCTTTGCTGCAGTAGAGATTACGCCGTCACATCTGTATTGATTATGCCAGGACAGCGTATGACGGGTATCAGAATAGCGGGGATTATATTAGGGAGGCGGGTCTATTTCGAGGCAGATGACTTAACTCTTACGAAGATTATACGTTTTGCGCGCCGCCGTCCTCCGCGCCGTCCTGGTACAGCGTGTCCAGCACATTCGTCATCAGATTCGATACGTAGCGCACCGTGCTGATGGCGCGTCCGTAATTGATGTGCGTCGGGCCCAGCACACCCACGGCGCCGCTCATGCGCTCGGGGTCCCCGTATCGGCTCAGCACCATGCTTAGATGGCTCAGATCTTCGTAGCGGCCGTCGCCGGCAATCACGACCTGAACGCCCGCCGGGTCGCCCTCCGGCGGCGGCAGCCGTTCCAGCAAGTCCGATAGCAGGGCGTTCAGCACGCTACGCTCCTCGAGTATGCGTATCGCCTGTTGCACACCCTCTTCATCGGGGAAGCTCTCGACTATGCGGCTCAAGCCGTCGCGATAAATGAAGCGCGACCGGTTGCTGTCCACATTCTCGATCAGCTCGGCCGTCAGCTCCGTCACCTCGCGCTCCAGCATGGGCAAGTTGATGCTGCGCAAGCGCACCTGCCGCGCGCCCAACCCGGCGCAATTCTCGTTGATTAGCTTGGCCGCGTCCGCCAGTTTGCTCTGCGGCACCGGCGCCGCCAAGGTCAGCATCCGCTGATGCACGCTGCCGCTATTGAGCACCAGCACCATCAGCGCCAGCCGCCCTTGAATCGCGATCAGCTCAACATGTTTGAAAGAATTCGTCTGCGAAATCGGCGGCGTCACTATCGAAGCCGTGCGCACCGAGCGCGCCAGCAAGGCCGCCGTCCGCCGCATCCACTGTTCCATGCCCGCTTGCAAGGTGCCGACCCGTTCCGAAATATGGCTCTGCTCGCCCAGCGTCAGGCTACGCGTCTGCAGCAATCGGCGCACAAAATAACGGAATCCCGCCGCCGTGGGCACGCGCCCGGCCGAGGTATGCG
Organism: Phototrophicaceae bacterium; assembly: GCA_965208195.1. Lineage (GTDB taxonomy): Bacteria > Chloroflexota > Anaerolineae > Aggregatilineales > Phototrophicaceae > UBA6055. The sequence goes on from CBDBOC010000004.1 coordinate 302,513, forward strand.
GCGCCGCGATGTAGCCCATCTCCTCCAGTTGCGCCATCTCGTTGCGCACCGTCGCCGAGCTGATGTTCAACTGATAATTCTCCACCAGATAGCGCGAGCCGACCGGCTCCGGCTTCTCCGAATAGGCCTGCACGATGCAGGTGAGTATGTCTTCCTGGCGGCTGGTCAAGTCGGGTAATTTGCGTTCATCATTCATTAGCGCACCGGCGACAATGGCCGGGCAATCCGGCCGATACCCGTGAATGCTAGCACGGGCGCGCTCCCCTGACAAATCACGATGCCCATAGCCGGCAATGGCGTCACCTTTCGGCGCCGCGCAATTCCCGAAACGGCCCTCAACCCAGGCCGTGATTCTAAGGCGAAACTGATGTAAGATGTGGCGTTGGCCAATCGTCCAAGCTATAGATTCGCCACATTATTCAATGCGCGGGATACATCTCGCCGCTGAGCACAAAGCCACAGGAGACAAACACTATGGGCGCCAAAACGATCGAAGTCAATCAAGACGAATTCCAGAGCCAGGTGCTCGACAGCAGTACGCCGGTTCTAGTCGATTTCTGGGCCGAGTGGTGCGGTCCCTGCAAGATGATCGCCCCCATCGTCGATGAGATCGCCAGCGAATACGAAGGCAAGCTGCGCGTCGCCAAGGTCGATGCCGATGCCAATCAAGAAGTGCTGATGAATTACGGCATCATGAGCATCCCCACGCTCGTCCTCTTCAAGGGCGGCGAAGCGGTCGAACGCATCACCGGCTTCAAGCCCAAGGGCAAAATCGTCAGCAAGATCGCCACGCACATCTGATTTCCTGCGTGCGAATAGCGGGAAACGCTCGTCCTAAATGGGCGGGCGTTTTTTTGTTTCCGCCGCGTCTTTGACACTTTTACGCCGACTGAACTTGCTGGTATCATCAGCCCCGTCGCCGCCCCCGGCGAGTGCGGTATCCGCCAAGCGAAACCTACGGGAGTTGCCGTGAAGCAGCAGCAGATGACCAAGCTCCTGAAAGTGCCCGGCGCGAAGTTCCACCCCGACGAACCCGCGCGGCCCGATATCCTGGACGAGCACGAAGAGCAGCAGCAGTCTTCCACCATGCGCTTCGGCTCCATGAAGGTCTTCTGCGGCAGCGCCTCGCAACAGCTTGGCGGCGAAATCGTCGATTACATCTGCGGTTATTCCGAGTACAACATCAGCCCCGGCGCCTACACGCGCGCCGTCTTTTCCAACGAAAACATCTTTATCAAGCTTGAAGAGAGCGTCCGCGGCAAGGATGTCTACCTGGTGCAGACTATGGCATCGCCCGTGCACGATAACTTGATGGAAATGCTGATCATGATCGACGCGCTCAAGCGCGATTCCGCCTGGCGCATCAACCTGGTCATGCCCTATATGAGCTATACCCGCTCCGACAAAAAAGACCAGCCGCGCGTGCCCATCTCGGCCCGTTTGGTCGCCAATATGATCGAAGTCGCCGGCGTTGATCGCTACATGACCGTCGACCTGCACTCGGGCCAGATCCAGGGCTTCTTCAACATCCCCGGCGACGCCCTCACCGCTTTTCACCTCTTGAGCGACTACGTCATCCGCAAGCTGCAGAGCGGCGAGCTGGACGACCTCGTCGTGGTGGCGACCGATCTGGGCTTCGCCAAGCAGGGGCGCAATTGGGCTGAAGCGCTGGGCGTGCCGCTGGCCTTCGTGGAGAAGCGCCGCGTCGACGATGCCGAAAGCCCGCGCGCCTTGTCCCTCATCGGCAATGTCGAGGGCAAGAATGTGCTGCTGGTCGATGACGAAGTCAACACCGCCGGCAGCATTGTCAATGCCGTCAACGTCGTGCGCGATTACGGCGCCCGCGATGTGCTCTTCGCTTTCACCCATCCCTTCTTCTCGCCCAAGTCTTACGAGCGCTTCGCCGCCCTCGATTTGCAAGAGATCATCTTCACCAACACCTTGCCCGTGCCCGAAGAACTGATGCTGCCCAATATGACCGTGCTTTCCATCGCGCCGCTCTTGGGCGAAGTCATCTTGCGCGCCCACGAGGGCAGAAGCGTCGGCGCCCTGTTCAATGAATGAGACCGGTATTCCAGCCGAGCGCGCCCCCGCGCCCGAACCAGCGGCGCCCTCGACCAAAGTCTTGCTTTTCGGCGGGGCGGGCTTCCTGGCGCTGCTCACACTGCTTTATGCGCTAACGCAGGCGATAGATATCGACCAACTGCGGCTGATGGTGGCCGACGCCGGCTGGTGGGGTCCCTTCTTGTACGTGGGTCTGAAAGCCTTGACATTCACCTTCGCGCCGCTCTCCGCCGGCCCCATTCAATTCGCCTCCGGCCTGCTATTCGGCGTGATCCCGGGCACGCTATATTCTGTGCTGGGCGAAGTGATCGGCGGCACAATCAGCGTCTTCATCGCGCGCGCTCTCGGGCGAAGAATCGTGCTGAAACTGGTCGGCACGGCGGCCTTGGCGCGTGTGGACGCCTTCTACGACAAGTACGTCGACGATTGGCGCTCGCTCCTGTTGGCCCGGCTCTTGCTCTTTTCCGTTTACGATTTCATCAGTTACGCTGTCGGCTTGGGGCGCATCCGCATCACCACCTATATTCTGGTGTCATTCATTGGTGGCATCCTGCCCACCTACGTCTTCGTTTTGATCGGCACGGAAGCGGCCCAGGACCAGAAAATCCTGCTGCTCTTCTACGGCGCCGTCGCCCTTGTCATCGCCGTCTACATTATTTTCCGCCGCCAAGTCTCGCAGCTGATTACCCGGCTGCAGTCGCTACTGTGAATCAAGCACGGTATCAGACCGGCGGCGAGCCAATTGAGGCTTTTTTCCGTATGCTACAATGTGTCTAGCCATATCTGTCACTTGGCGTGAGGGTTTATGTTTCGCAATATCGTAAAGAAAGTCTTCGGCGATCCAATGGAGCGGGCGCTCTCTGCTTACAACGAGACCGTCGACCAGATCAACGCGCTTGAGCCGTCCATGCAGCGCCTCAGCGACGAGCAGATGCGCGCCAAGACCACCGCCTTCAAATCGCAGTTGGCTGGCGGCGCGTCCTTCGAGGATGTCCTGGTGGAAGCCTTCGCCCTGGTCCGCGAGGCCTCCGTGCGCACCATCGGCCTGCGCCACTACGATGTCCAGCTCATCGGCGGCATCGTCCTGCACGAGGGCCGCATCGCCGAGATGAAAACGGGCGAGGGCAAGACGCTGGTGGCGACCCTGCCGCTCTACCTCAACGCCTTGACCGGGCGGGGCGCCCATCTCGTCACGCCCAACGACTACCTGAGCAAGCACGGCCTGCAATTCATGGGGCCGATATACCACCTGCTCGGCCTGTCCGCCGCCGTGATTCAAAACACCGGCGGCCAGCCCGATAGCGGCTCCTTCCTCTTCGACCCCGACTTCATCTCCGATGACGCCCGCTATCAGAACCTGCGCCCCTGCAGCCGCCGTGAAGCCTATCAGGCCGATATCCTCTACGGCACCAATAACGAATTCGGCTTCGATTATCTGCGCGACAATATGGTGCTGTCGAGTGAACGCCTGGTGCAGCGCGAACTCCGCTATGCCATCGTTGACGAGGTCGACAACATCCTGATCGACGAAGCGCGCACGCCGCTGATTATCTCCGGCCCCTCGGACGAGCCTTCCGACTTCTACCGCCGCTTCGCCTCTATCGTCAAGCGCCTCAAGCCGAGCAGCGAAGACAGCGTCGAGGCCGAAGAGCCCGATGGCGATTATGTGCTGGATATCGGCGACCGCATCGTCTACTTGACCGAGCAGGGCGTGGAGAAGGTGGAGACGGCCCTCGGCGTCGCCCAGCTTTATCACCCGGATAATGCCGAGATGCTGCCCTACCTCGACAATTGCCTGCGCGCTCAAACGCTCTTCCAGAACGACAAAGAGTACATCGTGCAGAATGGCGAAGTCGTCATCGTCGATGACTTCACCGGCCGCCTCATGCCCGGGCGCCGTTTCTCCGAAGGTTTGCATCAAGCCATCGAAGCCAAGGAAGGCGTGCAGATCCGCCGTGAGAATATCACCATGGCGACCATCACCTTCCAGAATTTCTTCCGCATGTACGACAAGCTGGCCGGCATGACTGGCACCGCGCTGACCGAAGCCGAAGAATTCGAGAAGACTTACGAGCTGGATGTGGCGCCCATCCCGACGCACCGGCCCGTCATCCGCGACGATGAAAACGACCTGATCTACGTCAACGAAAAGGCCAAGTGGAACGCCATCGTCGGGACGATTCAAGAGCGCAACCAACGAAAACAGCCCATCTTGGTCGGCACCGTCGCCGTGGAGACATCGGAACGCCTCAGCAGCTATCTCAATCGCGCCGGCATCAAGCATGAAGTGCTCAACGCCAAGCAGCACGAAAAAGAAGCCGAGATCATCACGCAAGCCGGCCGCCCCGGCGCCGTCACCATCGCCACCAACATGGCGGGCCGCGGCGTCGACATCTTGCTCGGCGGCAACCCGGAAGGCTTGGCCCGCGCCTCCCTGCGCCGGCAGGGCATTGACCTCACCGCTGCCGCCGATGCGCAGTGGCGCAAGGCCCTCGCTGATGCCGAATCGCTGGTGGCGCAAGATCGCGAGGTCGTGCTGAAAGCCGGCGGGCTCTTCGTGCTTGGCACCGAACGCCATGAAGCCCGCCGCATCGACAACCAGTTGCGCGGCCGCTCGGGACGGCAGGGTGATCCCGGCGCCTCCCGCTTTTACCTCAGCCTCGATGACGACTTGATGCGCCGCTTCGCCAACGACAACGTCAAGCGCCTGATGAAAACAGCCGGCTTCCCCGAAGACGAAGCCATCCAGCACGGCATGATCAGCAAGTCCATTGAGCAAGCGCAAGTCCGCGTCGAAGGGCACAACTTCGATATCCGCAAGCGCGTGGTCGAATACGATGACGTCGTCAACCGGCAACGTGAAATCATTTATGCCCAGCGCCTCGAATGGCTGACCAAAGACGCCGAGCAGCTGCACCGCGATTACCGCAAGATGATCGAAGACCAGATCGCCGCCGCTGTCGACGATGCCTTCGCTGCCGATTCGCAGGGCAATCTGCTCGATGCCGCCGCCATGTATCAGCAGTTGGCGCTGACGGGTTTGCCGCTGCCGCCGGAGCTGACGGCCGATGCGATCGACGAGCGCGAGCAAGACGAACTTGTCGCGCTCATCAGCGCCCACGCCGGCGAGCTGCTGGAAGCCAAGCGGACGCAGCTGGAAGAAGCGCGCGACGGCCTCACCGAGATCGCCGAGCGCCAAACGGTCATCCGCGCCCTCGACCACTATTGGCAGCGCCACTTGACCGATCTCGATATCTTGCGCGAAGGCATCGGCCTGCAAGCCATCGCCCAAAAGGACCCGCTGGTGGAGTATCAGCGCCAGGGTTTTCAGATGTTCCGCGTGGTCGAGGACACCTATCGGCAGATCGCGGCGCGCAATATCTTCCTGGTGCAGCCGGCCCTGGTGCAGTCGCCGCAGCGCCGCCGCCAAATGCAAGAATCGCGCGCGGCCATGAGCTTCGGCACGGGCGAGGTCCCGGCGCAGCAAACCGTGCGCAAGAACAATCAGCGGCCCGGCCGCAACAAACCCTGCTGGTGCGGCAGCGGCAAGAAATACAAGCACTGCCACCTGCGCGAAGACCAGCTCTCCGGCAAATTCCAGCAAGCCGGCTGACGCGCCGCCCGCCATGTTCCGCGTCGGCGATATCGAGCTCTATCTCTTCAATGACGCCACCGCCTGGGTTGATCCCGGCGGTATGTTCGGCTTGGTGCCGCGTGTGCTCTGGTCGCGCCATTATTCGGCTGATGAGCGCAACCTGATGAAGACGGCCAATCACAATCTGCTGATTCGCAGCGCCGGTCGCAGCATCATCGTCGACACTGGTTTCGGCAATAGCCTCAGCGAGACCCAGCGGGTACGCCGCAACATTTCCCAGAGCGATGGCACCCACAGCGGCTTGGCGGCGCTCGGCATTGACCCGCGCGATATCGACATCGTACTGGATACGCACCTGCACGACGATCACTGCACCGGCAACTTCCGCTTTGATGCCGACGGCCGGCGTCAGCCCGCTTTCCCGGGGGCGACCTACATGGTGCAGCGCCGCGAATACGCCGATGCCACCGCGCCCAACGAGCGTACGCGCGCCACCTACTTGCCCGACAATTACGTGCCGCTTTACGAATCGGGACAGCTGCAACTGCTGGACGGCGACTACGAAATCGCGCCGGGCGTCACCGCGCATGTCACCCCCGGGCACACGCCGGCGCACATGAGCCTGCGCATCCAAAGCTGTGGCGAATATGCCGCTTTTCTCTGTGATTTAGCTTCGCTGGCGATCCACTTCGAGCGCCTCGCCTGGATGAGCGCCTACGATGTCGAGCCGCTGATCACGCTGGAGACGAAACGCGCCTGGCAGCGCTGGGCGCTCGAAACCGGCGCGCTGCTCTTCTTCCCGCACGATGCCGATTTTCCCGCCGCCCGCCTGCGCCCCGGCGAGCGCGGCCGCCCCAAAATCGAGCCGGTCGCTTGCGACTACGACAATCCCATAACCGAGTCGGCCGCTGACTAATTGCCCAATTCATCGTGCTATCACCGTCGCTCTACTTTGAATCGCCCGCAGATTGGGACTCTTGTAGGGCTTGTCCGCTACCGGGCTCGGCTGGCGTATTTGTCTTACCCCACCCCCGGTCCCCTCCCCGGTAAGCCCGAGAGTTTGTAGGGGCGTTTCGTGAAACGCCCGTCTCTTCAAGCGATAGCAATCAACACAACTTTGTGTCCTCTTTTCCCCTCGGCGACCTCGGTGCTAAAGGTATAGGTCCTTCGCCGTATGGAGACCAGCGCGGGGCTGCCCCAATTTGCGCTAATCCCGGGCCGGCTGGCATTGCGGGCAGAAGTGCGTGCCCCGTTGCGCCAGGCGGATCTTGTTGATGGCGGCGCCACACTGCCTGCAGGGCAAATCGGCCCGGCCGTAGGCGTAGAAGTGGTTCTGCGAATCGCCCTTTTGCCCGTCCGGCTTGCGATACCAATTGATGCTCGCACCCTCATGCCTGATCCCCGCCTCCAGCGCGTCGCGAATCGTCTGATGCAGCCGGGCGAAGTCTTCCTCGCTCAGCCCGTCGACGCGCGCTGCGGGATGGATGCCCGCGCGGAACAAGGCTTCGTCGGCGTAGATATTGCCGATGCCAGCCACGATCTCCTGTTGCAGCAGCAGCGCCTTGATAGCCCGCTTGCGGCCCCGCGTCGCGTCCCTAAAGCCGTCCACAGTGAAGTCCGCGCTCAGCGGCTCCGGCCCCAAATGGCTCAGCAGCGCGCCCACATCATCCGTCAGGTAGACGCGGCCGAATTTGCGCACATCGGAGAAGCGCAGCTGCAGCCCGCCCGACAAATCAAAGCGCACATGCACCCAGCGGTCCGCTGATTCGACGGCCTCCGCCGGCACCACGTACAAGCGGCCCGACATCTTGAGGTGAATCACTAGCATATCGTGCGCCAGCTCGATCAAGATATACTTGCCCCGCCGATTGACCGCTGTGATGGCTTGCCCGCTGATGCGCGCCGCGAATTCTTCCGCGCCCGGCGAGTGGATCGACGGCGCCCAATCGTGCCACATCGCCTCAATGCGGCGCCCCGACAGCGCCCCGCGCAAGCCACGTACCACCGTCTCAACTTCGGGCAATTCCGGCATCTGCATTCACCGCCGCCAAAAGACATCTACGGACGTTTGATCGCCCGCAGAGACTAGTTTATCCCCTTAGAGCAAGCGTTGCGCCAAGCAGACAAGATATCTCTGAGACCTCTGTGTTCTCAGTAGAACAAAGTAAGTGATGCAAATCACGTCTCAAGTAACTTTTCTCTTACCACAGAGGTAAATGAGGATACACAGAGGGCACAGAGGGTTCTGGCTGATGTCGATTCTGCCGCGATTTAGGCGGCCATCCAACTAATGTGGACATTCGCTGGCATACCATCACTTCTTTGCATTACTCGGTGTCCTCTGTGTTCTCTGTGGTAAGCATTTGAACGACTTGCGGGCACTCACTTCTGTGCTCTCTCCGGTTAAAGAAATCCGTGCAATCTTCGCCGCGGGAAAAAAGCCCACGATTACCATCACAGCCCGCCTACTTTGCCGACGACGCGCCGACCGTCGAGTGCTATAATACGCCTACCCTTCGCCGATTGTAACGCGAGCGCCCCGCGCTTTCATCGAGACTATGACCAGCGACTTCGTGCATCTTCACGTCCATAGCGAATTCTCCCTGCTCGACGGCCAAAGCCGCATCAAGCAGCTCGTCGCCCGCGCAGTAGAACTGGAGATGCCCGCCATCGGCCTCACCGATCACGGCGTAATGTTCGGCGTGCTGGACTTTTACCGGGCCTGCGTCGATGCTGGCATCAAACCCGTCGTCGGCATGGAAGGCTACCTCGCTATCCGCGGCATGACCGACCGCGACCCGCGCCTTGACCGCAGTCCCTATCATCTGCTGCTGCTGGCGCAAAACATGACCGGCTACCAGAATCTGCTCAAGATCGCCTCGGCCGCGCAGCTTGAAGGCTTCTACTACCGTCCGCGCATCGACAAAGAATTCCTGGCCGCGCATGCCGAGGGCTTGATCGCCACCAGCGGCTGCCTGGCGGCGGAGATTCCCCGGCTGGTCAGCACCGGCGATGACGCCCGCGCGCGCGACATGATCGGCTGGTACCAAGATGTCTTCGGCGTCGAGAACTTCTACCTCGAATTGCAAGCCCATGCCATTGAGGACCTGCACCGTATCAATCGCTGGCTATGCGATTATCGCGCGAGCGGGCACAGCGCCGTCCAACTGCTCGCCACCAACGATGTGCACTACGTCTACCAAAACGATGCCGACGCGCACGATACCCTGCTCTGCATCCAGACCAGCGCGCTAAAGCACGAAGCCGACCGCATGCGCATGGAGCCCTTCAACAGCTACTATCTCAAATCTGCCGCTGAGATGCGCGAGGGCCTGAATGGCGCGCCGCCGGAGATGATCGCCGAAGCCTTCGCCAATTCGCGCAAAATCGCCGATATGACCGACATTGACCTCGCGCCCAAGGGTTACCATCTACCTGCTTTCCCCGTGCCGCCGGGCTTTGACGAACACAGCTACCTGCGCCACCTGATCGAAATCGGCATGGATTGGCGTTACGGCGCCGCCTGGCGTACGGACGTCACCTTCACCGAGCGCATCGAGCGTGAACTCGGCATCATTCACAGCATGGGCTTCGATACCTACTTCCTCATCGTCTGGGACCTGTGCGAGTTCGCCCGCTTCGCCGATATCTGGTGGAATGTGCGCGGCTCCGGCGCCGCCAGCCTGGTCGCCTACAGCCTCGGCATCACCAATATCGACCCCATCCAGAACGGGCTGCTCTTTGAGCGCTTTCTTAATCCCGGGCGCGTCAGTATGCCCGATATCGACCTCGATTATCCCGATGACCGCCGCGGCGAGATGATCGCCTATACCGCGCGCAAATACGGCGAAGACAAGGTCGCCGCCATCATCACCTTCGGCACCATGGGCGCCAAAGCCGCCGTCCGCGATGTGGGCCGGGCGCTCGATGTCGACCTCAATACCATCAACCGCGCCGCCGCCCTCATCCCGCAAGAGGTGCGCCAGAAAAAGATCCTCGACTACGTTGACGGCAACGCCGAGCTCTCGGACCTGTACAACAGCGATGCCGATTTGCAGCGCGTCATTGATACCGCGGCCGACTTGCAGGGCACGACGCGCCACGCCTCGACCCATGCGGCCGGCGTCATCATCGCCGATCGTCCGCTGGTCGATCTGGTGCCGCTGCACCGCATCACCGGCAAAGATCCCTCCGGCGGCGCCCTCAAAGCGGTTACCCAGTTCCCTATGGAGACGGCCGAGTCCATCGGCCTGCTCAAGGTCGATTATTTGGGCCTGTCCACCCTGACGATCATGCGCAAAGCCTGCGAACTCATCGCTCGGCACCGCGGCATCGACTATAGTATCGACACCATCCCCTATCGCCACGAGCAAGCCAAAACCGACAAGGAACGCGCGCGCCTGGACGAGGCCTTCGCCATGATGGGGCGGGGCGATACCGCCGGTGTTTTCCAGGTGGAATCCGGCGGCATGCAGCAGATGCTGCGCCAGATGCGGCCGCGTGTCTTCGAGAATATCATCGCCGGGCTCTCGCTCTACCGCCCCGGCCCCATGGAATTCATCCCGCAGTATTGCCGGCGCATGCACGGCGAAGAAGAAATCAGCCTGCTGCACCCCAAACTCGAACCCATCTTGCGCGAGACCTACGGCATCATCGTCTACCAAGAACAGATCATGGAAATCGCCGGTTCGCTTTTCGGCTATGAGCTGGGCGAGGCCGATTTGATGCGTCGCGCCGTCTCCAAGAAAAAGCCCGAAGAACTCAACAAACACAAGTCGATCTTCATCCAGCGCGGCCCCGAAAACGGCGTTGATGCCGAAACGGCCGAGGATATTTTCGAGTTAATTGAATTCTTCGCCGACTACGGCTTCAACAAGTCGCACTCCGCCGATTACGCCGTCATCACCGTGCAGACGGCCTACCTCAAATGTCACTACGCCGAGGAATATATGACCGCGCTGCTCAGCGTGCAGCGGGACGATTTGAGCAAAGTCGCCGCCTACCTCGAAGAGTGCCGCCGCCTCAACATTCCCATCCTGCCGCCAGATGTCAACTTCAGCCAACTCGACTTCGATATCGAAGCGCAAGCCGATGGCCGTCGCGCCATCCGCTTCGGCCTGGCCGCGGTCAAGAATACCAGCGCCCAAGCCCTCAGTGAAATCGTGCAGCGGCGCGGCGCGGCGCCCTTCGCCAGCCTGGTGGATTTCTGCCAGCGCGTCGATATTCGCAGGCTGGGCAAACGCACGCTCGAAAGCCTGATCATGGTTGGCGTCCTGGAGCAGTTCGGTACCCGCGCCACCTTGCTGGCCGCGCTCGACGGCATCGTAAGTTTCAGCGCCAGCTATCATCGCGACCTCGAGATCGGCCAGCAAGTCATGTTCGGCGACGCAGCCGCTTCCGACGACAGCCTGCTGCAAAACTTGAAACAGATTGACGAGTACAGCGCGCGCGAGCTGCTGCGCTGGGAGAAGGAACTGCTCGGCCTCTACCTCAGCGGCCGTCCCGTCGACCGGCATCGCAGCGTCTTCGCCCAGCAAAACTTGCACAAGATCTCCGACCTAAAAAGCCCATCGTTGCACAAGCCCGAGGCCGTGCGCATCGCCGGCGAAATCACCGCCATGCGCAAAATCACCACCCGCAAGGGCGACCTGATGGCCGTGCTCAGCCTGGAAGATTGGCACGACAGCGCCGGCATCATCGAAGTAGTGCTCTTCCCGCGCGCCTACAACCGCGTCATGGGCGCCATCGTCGAAGCCAACGCGCGCCGCGCCGAGGCCGATCCCGAGCGTAGCCTGGCCGAAGGTGAAATCGTCCTGATCGTCGGGCGTTACGACGAAAGCCGTGGCGACCCCCAGATCATCGCCGAAGACTTGAAGCTCGATTTCACATCCGCCAGCGCTGCCGACCCTTCGCCCGAACCCTTGGCCGATCACGATCCCGTTTGGGCTTTGACGGATGAAGCCGCCGATGCACCGGCCTCAAGCGAGGCGCCGCCTGCGCCGTCACCGCCTGAAGCTGATGTCGAGACACCGCCCACGCCCGTGGCTGCTGGCGAGGCCGCCTCCGCTGAGCAAGCCGACGTCGACGAGCCCGAACCCGAATGGACCAACGGCGACGGCAAATTGCACCTCCCCGGCGAAGCGGCCGAGCAGCATGCGGCGCCACGCACCATTTCCGTTACCCTGGCCGCCACCGATGACGCCATAAAGGACGGCCACAAACTGAGCCGCATTCACAATGAGTTCGTCAAATACCCCGGCCATGATCGCTTTCGTATCCTGATATTGCGCGATGACAAAACCACGCCGCTCAGCTTCCCCAAGCAAACCACGGGCATCTGCCAAGCGCTCCGCGACGGTCTGCTCACCATCGTCGGCAGCGAAGCCTTCATCAGCGTTGAGGACGCCGCCGACTAGCATCAGAACCGCGTCTCGCAAATCCCCACAATAAACGGAAGTTTGTAGGGGCGACTCGGTGAGTCGCTCTCCCGTCCCGCAACGTCAACAGCGCCACGACTTGTCCCGCCCGCATTTGAATCGCGTCACAAAAATGTATAGAATACGCGACATCCGTCGGGTCAGGCGGTTGTACCCTTGCTCGACCCGCCAAGTGGAGAACACGCGATGAAACGCATCGCCGTCATGACCAGCGGCGGCGACGCGCCCGGCATGAACGCCGCTGTGCGCGCCGTCGTACGCTCCGGTCTCGATCACAATGTAGAAGTCTTCGGCATCCGCCAGGCCTACCAAGGCTTGCTCGCCGGCGATATCGCGCCTCTCAGCAGCCGCGAAGTCAGCGGCATTCTGCAACGAGGCGGCACCATCCTGCAGACGGCCCGCAACGAAGAGTTCAAGACCGCGCCCGGCCAGCGCAAAGGCAAGCGCCGTCTCAACGAGCACGGCATCGAAGGGGTCATCGTCATCGGCGGCGACGGCAGCCTGCGTGGCGCCCTCGCCCTGCACAAGATGGGCATACCCGTCATCGGTGTTCCCGCCAGCATTGATAACGACATCTGGGGCACTGACACCAGCGTCGGCGTCGATACCGCGCTGAACACGATTCTGGACGCTGTCGACCGCCTGCGCGATACCGCAACCTCGCACAGCCGCGCCTTCGTCGTCGAAGTCATGGGCCGTGATTGCGGCTACCTCGCGGTGATGGCCGGTATCCTGGGCGGCGCCGAGATTGTCGTCACGCCGGAAAATGGCGTCACCATGAACGAAATCGCCATCGCGCTGGAAGACGCCTATATTCGCGGCAAGTCCCATGCCATCGCCGTCCTGGCCGAAGGCGCCCCCTACCAAGGCCCGGATTTGGCCGGTTTCCTGGAGCAGAAGCATATCGGCTTTGAGATACGTCTGACCATCCTCGGCCACACCCAGCGCGGCGGCAGCCCCACCGCCTTCGACCGCCTGCTGGCGACGCGCATGGGCGTCTACGCTGTCGAGCTGCTTCTGGGCGGCGAGACCGGCAAAATGGTGGCGCGCATCGGCCGCGAGCAAGTGTCCGTTCCGCTGGCTGATTCCACCGCGCGCACCCGTCAGATCACACCGGAATACTTCGACCTGGCGCGTGTTCTGTCGCGCTAGCCTTCGTCCGCTCGCCTCCCGTCACGTCTCCCGCGCCACATCGACATAGCGCGCGCCCAAGAGCTTGACCAGGCCCGCCGTCTCCACCCTCAGCTGCAACCCGCGCTGCCCGGCGCTGATGACGATGCGCTCACATGCGGCCGCCCGTCGGTCGATGTAGACGCGCCAGCGCTTCTGCAACAGCGCCAAGGGGCTGATGCCGCCGACCTGCAAGCCCGTCAGCTTCTCCGCCGCCGCATGCGTCGCCAGCGCCACCTTCTTCTCGCCCATTGCCACCGCCAGCCGCTTCAGGTCGAGCGTCTTGTCAGACGGCAGCAGCACCAGCGCCGGTTTTTTGCCGGGCGCCGCCGCGATCACCAAAGTCTTGAAGACCTCGCCAGTCGCGAAGCCGACCGCTTCCGCCACCTGCTGCGCATCGCGAATGCGCTTGTCGTAATGGTGCACATCGTACGGAATCGAGTTGGCGTCGAGCAGCCGCATCGAGTTGAGTCTTTTGGCTTTTGCCATAGCGCGCTTTCTCAGTCTACCGGCTCGTATTGCCGCTTCGCTAAACGCGCCATCAAGCCCGGCGCCAGCACGCCGCCCGCCAACAGCGCCCGATCAAAGGCGCCCATGATCACCCGCCGCTGCTTGCGCTCCGCCGCCTTGACCAGCGCCCGCGCCACACGTTCAGCCGATGCGGTGGGCAACCGTCCGCGCGCGCCTTGGCTCGAGCCCATTCGATGATGATTGAATTCAGTCTCGGTGCGCCCGACCAATACATCAGTGACGCCGATGCCATCGCCCTCCAATTCCAGCCGCAGCGACCCCGCCAAGCTGGAGACGAAGGCTTTGCTGGCGGCATAGCTCGCGGTATAGGGCGTGTGGATGCCCGCCACCACCGAAGACACGATCAGGATCTGGCCGCCCCCGCCAGCCCGCATCGCCGGCACGCAGGCGCGCACGCTGTGCAGCACGCCGTCAATATTCGTGCGCAGCACCGTCTCCAAATGCGCCCAGTCCGCGTCCGCCACCGCCCCATGCTGGCCGACGCCGGCATTCGCCACCAATACATCCAGCCGGCCGAATCGCGCCAGCGTCCGCGCCACAGCGGCTTCCACATCTTCCGCCCGCCGCACATCACCGACCACGGGCAGAAAGTCGCGCCGCTGCCCAGGCAGATTCGCAATTTCGTCTTGCAGCGCCTCCAGCCGCTCCTCTCGCCGCGCCAGGCCGCAAACCGCATAACCCGCCCGCGCAAAAGCCAGCGCCGCCGCCCGGCCGATGCCGCTCGACGCGCCGGTGATGAATACGACGCGATTCGTCATCGGTAGCGTTCCGTGTTTGACCCGCCGATACTGCGGCCCCTTCTGTTCCATATCCTTCCAGTGTGACGCGCTGCGTCCGTCACTCTCAACATGCGCCGTCATCCCCCAAGTATGCGCCATCAGTATATCACTTGCCGCGTAATCGCCTCTCGCGCCCACCCACCCGTCGACGACCCATTGCCGCTCGTTTCCGCACCGCGCTTCAGCAAACGCCATGGATTAAGTGATCCTTAACAGTTTTAGTCATCCCTTAACATTTGCAGTTGCGCTACAATGAATTGAAAGACCAATTCCCAACCCTGGTGGACAAGATCATGGCCGCCTCCGCTTCCAAGCAAGCTCGCAGCAAATCGATTCAACTGACCGACCCCATGCCCGAAGCCGGGCGCAAAATCTTCGCCCAGCAAATCCGCCGCATGCAGCGCTACGAAGCCGGCAGCCGCACCGGCCTCGACATTGAAGACCTGCACCAGATGCGCGTCGCCACCCGCCGCATGCGCAGCCTGTTCAACTTCATCGGCGCCCACTACCGCGCCAAGGTCGTGCGCCGCTACAGCCGCGGCTTGCGGGAAATCGCACGTGCCCTCGGCGCCGTGCGTGATCTTGACGTGCTGATCCTGGATCTGCAGGATTTCTCCCGCGCTTTGCCCCCCGAAATGCTGTCCATAATGGAGGAAGTCGTCGAGCTGCTTGACTCGCGACGTGTGCGCCGCCGCGCCCGGCTGAACAAGCACCTGGATTCAAAACGCTATCGACGCTTCCTGCGTCAGTTCCGCCGCACCTGCAAGCGCCCCGGCCGCGGTACCCGCCGCATCCAACGGGCCGAGGCGCCGCATCAAGTGCGCCACGTGCTGCCCTTGCTCTTGCACGGCTGCCTGGCTCGCGCTCGCGCTTACGAAATCGTCCTGCCCGCTGCGGAGGACACGGTCTTGCATGCCCTGCGCGTTGAGTTCAAGCAACTGCGCTACGCCGTCGAATTCTTCCAACCCGTCCTCGGCGCCTCTGCCAAGCGCTTTCTGGCCGAGGTAAAAGCCATGCAGGAGATTCTGGGGCGCATCAACGATATCGCCGTATTCACCGAGACCATGCGCCAGCTCAACGGTCTCTCCTCGCAGCAGTCAGCGCTCGTTGCTGATTACATCGCGGCGCGCGATCATGAGCTGATCGCCCTGCGCCTGCAATTCGCCGCCGCCTGGGTGCGCTTCAACAGCCGCGCCACGCAACGCGATTTCGCCGATTCCATGCTCGTGCTGCGCTAGCTCAAGTGCGAATATCGTAGATGCCCGGCAACTGATAGAAGCGGCCGGCTGATTTTCCGTCGACCGTCAGCGGCATAAGGCGGGCCGCCTCATGGTCGCGCATGCTCAGCAGAAATACATAGTTGTCGCCCCGCGGAATGTCAGCCGCAGCGTCAAAATGCAAAACCTGCACATCACGGAAGTACTCGCCCGGCTCCCACATTGACGTGCCGTATGCGCCGTGCCGATGGGCTGCCGGCCGCAGTTGCCAGTCCTGCGCAATGCCGCCAGTTGTCGCATTCACCAGGCGCAACTCGATAGTGAAGTCGCGCCCAACGGGTTCGAGCGCCCGCCAGGTCGGCACAAATGTCAGCGGCGTATCGCGGAATATGCGCGTCGGATAAACCGGCTGCGTCCACAGCTCAATACGTCCGCCGAATACAGCTGCCGCCCCCGGATTCGCCCTGTCGCTGTACGGCTTAGGCAAGTCAAATCGGCGGCTGAAGTCGCGCACTTCAAAGAGCGCGTAACCGATCGTCCCGTCGTAGTGCTCCCTTACCGGGCGAAACAAATCCTCTCGCCCTAGCGCCGCCACAACCTGAGTACTTGCCGGGTTGAGTCCCTCGTCCAGATAGGCTTCCCGCGCCTTGGCGCCATAGACAAAATGGCTGGCGCCCGTAGCTTCTAGCTCCGCCAGCCCTGTGATCAGCCCGTCATGAATCGGCATCAGCGGGAAGAAATAGGGCAGCCGTTCCTCGCCCGGCGCCATGACGACCGGCTCGCGACCGGTCTCGCGTTGATAGTCCCGCAAACCGAATACCACCTCCATCAGCGACGGATTGAATGCCTGAACTTTCTTCATGTCGCTGTCCAGCTCAGCTTGCAGCAGCCACACCGGCGCGCCGCTGACATGCACGGCCACAGCCATTACGCCGGGCATTGCCAAGAGTACTAGCCCGGCAAAGTAAGCCCGCCTGACGAACGCGCGCCACGCGGCGATGCGCTCCGGCGTCAGCATCTGCGCCAGCGCCATCGCGCTCGGCAAACAGAGCAGCGGCACGATGGCGAAACCCAGCCGATAGTGATAACTGTAAGAAAAGAAAAATGTGGCGAAGTAGGGCAGCGCGAGCAGCAGCCCCCAGCCCCCCGCGCTGATAAGCCGCCGATCCCGCGCGCTGATGGGCGAACGAACTCCCGGCAGCAACGCAATCCCGATAAAGGCCAGCCCCAGGGATATCGCCGCTGCCTCTTGCAACTGTATGTAGCTCGCCGGCGGATCAACGCGCGCCGGGAATAAATGCGGGTTCGAGGCCAAAACACCCGCCAGCAGCAAGCCGCATCCTAGCGCGCCCAGCACCAGTCTCCTGTGCCGCCACCGCTGACGCCAGGCGACAGCCAGGCCCGCCAGCAGCAACGCCAGAACCAGCGGCGCCAAATAATCCCCGCTGCGCAGCGCCCGCGTTAGCCACAGGGCTTTGGGGAAGGTGACGGCTTCGTGGCCCAGCGCCAGGTTGCGCAAATACCAGACGCCTCCGAGCGGAAAACTGGCCGCCCCTGTCAGCAGGGCGACTTTGAGGCGCGGCCGCCAACGTGACCAGTCGATTCGCTTCAGCGTCAAGTCTAGCGCCAGCATGAGCAAGACACCCCAAACAAAGGCGCCGGCCGTCGGTTTGGTGTAAAGGGCGATGCCGAGCATCACGCCGGCTACTACCGCGTCGCGGCGTCGCTGGCTTGCGCCTTCTTCCGCCAGCCAGGCGCGCAAGAAAAATACAGCCGCCAGCGTGAAACTGAAGCTGAGCGGAATCTCCAAATCGCCCACAGGCGCCCACTGGCTGACGTGCGGATGCAAGCTCCAAAGCGCCGCCGTGAAAAGGCCGACGCGCCGGTTCACCAAGCGCTCGCCCAGCAAATACGCCGCCAGGATGCTGCCGATATGCAGCAAGGGCAGCGCCATCCGCGCCGCGTGGTCGTTGATCTCGCCCAGCAGGATCTGCACATAGGCGAATTGCAGCGACAAAAATGGCGGATAATAGTCGATCGAACTCGGAATCATCCCTTCAAGGAAGAAGAGCCGCCCCTGATAGCCAAACACCCACAGCGCGTCATAGGCCGTGAATGGCCAAAAGGCGGTGTGAATCCAGCGCAGGCCGACCGCGATGACGATCAACCCGATGATCAGCTTCTCATCCAAATACAGCGGCATTCGCCGGGCATCGGGTGGCGGCTGCTGCCGTCGCTTGCGCCAGGCCAAGACGGCGCCCATAACGGCGATGACACCGCTGCCGAGCAGGATCCACGCCGGCGCGAGCAGGCGCAACTCAAACGCGGCCCCGGCCACGCCCAGCGCCAGCATCCAGGCCGTCACCCAGGCGGGCCCCAGCGCCAAGGCCACCGCCGCGACTAGCGCCCGTGAGCGCCACTGCTGCACTGACAGCGCCGCCAATGCCCAAGGCAGACCTACGCCGAAGCTCATCCACAAGGTCGGCAGCAGGCCCGGCAGCGCCGCCTCAAGCCAATAGAGCGACGCCATTCGCCTTCAACTGTATGCCATGCCAGAATACGCCCGCCAGCCCGACCAGCCCGTAAGCGACCAAAAGCGCCAGCGCCGGCGCCAGCGGCAAGTAATAGCGCGCCCAGGGCAGCGGCGTCAGCAACAACGTCAACAGCGCGCTGCCGCCCATCCAGCAGAACAGAAGCCGCCGGTTTTCCACCGCCACAGCTCCATCCCGCGCCAGACGAATGGCGCCGAAAATGGACAGCAGCAGCGAGACGACTGCAGTTGCGCTCGCGCTGCCAATCAGCAACCCGGCCAGCCCGGACCGCTCGTACGCGTGGATCTGCGCCGTGATGACATCGTATTCCGCCCAGTGCGCCACTTCAAAATACTGATGCGCGCCGCCGAAGACAAAGCGGAAGAAACCGCCCACCTGATCAGCGAAATCGGCATAACCGCCGAACAGTTCCACTTGGTTCGCCAGCAATTCTTGACGCATTATCACGATGACTGCGGGCAGCTCCGCCGGCGTCGACCACCAGGCCGGGTTCAGCAGCAGAAACACCAGCACAGCGATCAGCCCTGCCGCCAGCAACCGCAGCAGCACTCTGCTGATCGACTGTCGCTCTGCGCCGCTATCAGCCTGCCGTCGTGTCAGCATCACCCAGGCGACAGCCACGAATGCCGTCAAGCATACGATCACATTGGGATGCTTTGCCGCCACGGCGAAGCCCATGCAGACGCCGAAGAGCAGATACGCCCGCCAACGACGCTCTCTCAGCAGCCAGGTGGCCGCCAGCAGCAAAAGCATCAGCCCCAGCAGATGGCTGCCCTCCATCATGGCCCGCCGTCCGTTGATCAGCACGTTGGGATGCAGCGCGAAAATGGCGCTCGCGATAAACGCCGTCGGCCGATTCAGCGTGGCGCGCGTGAATTGAAAGAAGAGCGCAACAGCCACGGCCAATTGCAGCGCCGATGCCAGCCGCGCCGCTTCCAGCAAGCCCGCATCGGGTATGCGCCCGGTCTCGAGGTTGATGTCGTAATCGCGCAGCCAGTGCCAGCCGCGGTTCAGGTCGGCGCCGTCGATGCCGTTTTGCCAAGCCAGCCAGCCGTAAATCGTCTTCGACACCGTGCCGTTCATCAGGCGCAGATGCTGATATTCGCGCCGCTCCCGCCGCCCCTCGTCGTAGAGGATCTCGCGCAGGTCGCCTTCAATGAAGAGCGTATGATAATCGCGACCCATCGCGATCAGCGTCGATTCGTCGCCGTGGAAGGGCACGCCCGGCGCCCCGGCCAGGATGTACAGCGCCAGCAGCGCCAGCCACAGCAGGTCAAACCAGCGGGGCAGCCGCTCCAAGCGCGATCGCCAGTCGGCGTCAGAATCTCTCATCGTGTTGGCGCTATTCCGACCGCTACTTCACAAGTTGCGGCTCATCCGTCCGGCGGCGGCGCGATTTCGATGAGCAAGTCATTCTTGTCCACCGCCTGGCCCGCTTCCGCGTGGATCGCTTTGACCAAACCATCGACCGGCGATTTGAGCTCGTTCTGCATCTTCATCGATTCCAGGATAATTAGCGTCTCGCCCTGCTTCACCGTCTGCCCGGCCTGCGCCGTGACGTCGACGATCAGCCCCGGCATCGGCGCGTGCACCTCGCCCGAGCCGCCGCTAATGCCACCGCGACGTTGCGCCAACAGCATCGCCCGCTCGTCCAACACTTGTGTCTCAAACAAGCGTCCGCGCATCATGACCGCGATGCGACCCTCGTCATCATCAATAACCGCTTCAAACGATTTATTCTCAGTAATCAACGAATAGAGCGAGCCGCCCAGATTAAGAAAATCGACATCGCGCGCCTCGCCATTGACCAAGACGCTGCCTTCATTGTCGATCTCGATTTCGAATTGCTCGCCGCCGATCAGCGTGGTGTACTTCATCGGTGCATCCTCTCGAAGCGCCCCATCCACTTCCAGTTGCTGGCATCGCGCTTGGCCGGCGCCACCACCTGCGATGCCAGCCGCCGCTTGCGATGCGCGTACATCGTCGCCGCGATTGCCACCGTCTCCAAATCGCCCGCTGTCGGGTGCTGCTCGTATGTGTTCATGTTGAAGCGCTGCTCAACGAAGTTGGTGTCGAACTGCCCGGCGATGAAGCTGATGCTGTTGAGCAGGTTGATGTGAAAGGGGATGTTGTGCTTCAAGCCCATGATGCGATACTCGGCCAATGCCCGCCGCATGCGCAGCATCGCCTCGGACCGCGTCTCGCCCCAGGTGATCAGCTTGGCGATCAAGCTGTCGTAATAAGGCGTGATCTCGCTGCCGGAGTAGACGCCGCTGTCCACGCGCACGCCGGGGCCGGTCGGCAAGATCTGCGTCGTGATCTGCCCGGTCGACGGCATGAAATTGTTGTACGGGTCTTCGGCGTTGATGCGGCACTCGATGGCCCAACCCTTGGGCTCCAGCAGGCTTTCGGTCGGGCCCATGCGCCGGCCGCGGGCGATGCGAATCTGCTCCTTGGCCAGGTCAATGCCCGTCACCAGCTCCGTCACCGGATGCTCGACTTGAAGGCGCGTATTCATCTCCAGAAAGTAGAAGTTCTTATCGCGATCGACCATGCACTCGATGGTGCCGGCGTTGATATAGCCGACCGATTCCGCCGCCGCGATCGCCATCTTACCCATCGTCTCACGCAAATCGCGGTCGACGAAAACGCTAGGCGCTTCTTCCACCAGCTTCTGATGCCGCCGCTGTATCGAGCACTCGCGCTCGCCCAGGTGGATGGTATTGCCGTGGGTGTCTGCCAAAATCTGAAACTCGATATGCCGCGCCCCCAGCAACAGTTTCTCGACGTAGACATCACCGTTGCCAAAAGCGCTTTCGGCTTCGCGCCGCGCCGTCGCCAGGGATTCGGCAAAGTCCGCTTCGCGCTGCACCGGGCGCATGCCTTTGCCGCCGCCGCCCGCCACCGCCTTGATCAAGACCGGAAAGCCGATACGCCGCGCCGCGTGCACCAACTCGTCATCGGGCATGCCCGCTTCCGTGCCCGGTATCAGCGGCACCCGGTTCCGCCTGACCGCCGTTCGCGCCGCCTGCTTGTCACCCATGGTCGCGATGGCCGCCGGCGACGGCCCGATCCAAATCAGGCCGGCCTCCATCACCTGCCCGGCGAAATCGGCGTTCTCCGCCAGGAAGCCATAGCCCGGATGAATAGCGTCGGCCCCGGTCCTGCGCGCCACATCAATAATCTTGTCCATGCGCAGGTAGCTCTCCGCCGGCCGCGGCCCGCCGATGTGCACCGCCTCGTCAGCGTAGCGCACGTGCAGCGCCCGGCGGTCGACATCGGAGTAGACCGCCACCGTCGGGATGCCCAGGTCGCGCGCCGCCCGAATGATGCGCACAGCGATCTCGCCGCGGTTGGCCACCAAAATCTTGTTGAAGGGTCCTGTCTGCTGCATCGGCGCCTCCGTCAGTTGCGCTCCCCTTCGCTGATGCATCGGGGATGGGGCCGGGGGATGGGGAAGTTTTGGCGGCTAAAGCGGAATATTCCCGTGCTTCTTGGGCGGGTTCTCGTCGCGCTTATTCTGAAAAACTTGCAGCGCGTTGATCAAGCGCGGCCGCGTATTGTGCGGCTCGATGACATCGTCGATGAAACCGCGGCTGGCGGCGATGTAAGGGTTGGCGAAGGTCTCGCGATACTCAGCTGCCAACTCCTGCTTTCGCGCCGCCGGATCGTCCGCTTCACCCAGCTCCCGCCGATAAATAATCTCGACCGCGCCCTCCGGCCCCATCACCGCGATTTCGGCCGTGGGCCAGGCGATATTCAAGTCAGCGCGGATATGCTTGCTATTCATGACGCAATAGGCGCCGCCGTAAGATTTGCGCGTCGTCACCGTCAGTTTGGGTACGGTCGCCTCGCAGTAAGCATAAAGCAGCTTTGCCCCGCTCATGATGATGCCGTTGTGCTCTTGGTCGGTGCCGGGCAAGTACCCCGGCACATCAACGAAGGTGATCAGCGGCACGTTGAAAGCATCGCAGGTGCGCACGAAACGCGCTGCCTTGACGCTGGCCTTGATATCCAGCACACCGGCCAGCACCATCGGCTGATTGGCCACGATACCGACCGCGCTGCCGCCCAAACGCGCGAAGCCCACCACGATGTTGGCGGCGAAATCTTCGTGCACTTCGAAGAATTGCCCGTCATCCACGATCAGCTCGATGACGCGCTTGATGTCGTAAGGCTGGTTCGGGTTCTCCGGCACGATGCTGTCCAGCGCCGATTCCGTGCGCAGCGGGTCATCGGTGGTGGGGTGGGGCGGCGGGTCTTCCATGTTGTTTTGCGGCAAATAACTCAGCAGCTCGCGCGCCAGCGTCAGCGATTGCGTCTCGTCATCAGCCACAAAATGACAGACGCCGCTCACACTGCCATGCACCGAGGCGCCGCCCAAGCCCTCAAAGGTGACATCTTCGTTCAGCACCTGCTTGACCACATCGGGCCCGGTGATGAACATATAACTGCTGTCCTCCACCATGATGATGAAGTCGGTCAGCGCCGGGCTATAGACCGCGCCGCCGGCGCAAGGCCCCATGATGACGCTGATCTGCGGGATGACGCCGCTGGCCAGCGTATTTTGCAAGAAAATATCGGCATAACCCCCCAGGCTCTCGACCCCCTCCTGGATGCGCGCGCCACCGCTGTCGTTCAAGCCGATGACCGGCGCGCCCACCTTCATCGCCATGTCCATAATCTTGATGATCTTGGCCGCGTGCGCCTCGCTTAAGCTGCCGCCCATGACGGTGAAGTCTTGCGAATAGACGTAGACCAGCCGCCCGTCTATCGTGCCCCAGCCGGTCACCACGCTGTCGCTCAGCGGGCGGTTGCCGTCCAGGCCGAACTTGCTGTTGTGGTGATGCACGAAGGCGTCCACCTCGCGGAAGGTGCCAGGGTCCAGCAAAATGTCCAGCCGTTCGCGCGCCGTCTTCTTGCCTTTGTCGTGCTGCCGTTGGATGCGCGCTTCTCCGCCGCCCAGCTGGCTCTCGCGGCGTTTGGAGCGCAGTTGCTCAATCTTGGGGCTGATGGCCATAGGCGCTCTCCCTCGGCTGTGGTGATGACTTCGGCAATGTCCGTCCTCCGCCCATTGTAACACCATCGTCCCGCGCGGCAGTCCGGCGGCCGCTACAAAACAGCGCCCGATTATAGGCGCAATCGGGCGCAAAATGTAGCTCTTTTTTCACCACAGAGGCACAGAGGCGCCGAGAAGGGCAGCCAGGCCGGGTATAGCCATGTCGCATCTCCTGCCGACCACTGCGTAACCCGAATGCCTGACAATTTGTAGGCTCGCCCGCCGTTTGAAGCTCAACTAAGGCGTCACGCCGAACCGATTCAGCAGCTCGACAATGGCCGTGTTGTATCCGCTGGCGGATTCGTCCTGGACAATGATGGCGTTGGTTTGCTGGATGGTGTCTTTCACTTCTTGGTTGATTCCCGCCCACTCTCGTCGCTCAAATCGAAACCGCTGTGCCAGACGGGGATGATTGCGCGGTCGTATTCCAATGCCCACAGGATTTCCTTCACCGTCATGGGCGATGACAGCGTTTCTTTGCCAAGCAAGATGATGAAGTAGTCGCAAGACTCGATTCGCTCTTCCAGGTCGTTATGCCACTTGCCGCCGGCTTCTAGCGCCATGTCGACGAAGGGTACGAAGCCGTGTTCCTTTAGTCGGGCGAGCACGAGAAGCGCGAGTGCGCTGCTGTCAAAACGGCGGTAGGAAATGAAGATGTTGTAAGGATCAATTTCGTCGATTAGTTCAAAGGCAGATTGAGTAAGTTTGTCGAAGTAACCGCCGCTACGGTCCAGGTATCCGAAAGAATCTAGTAACTTCCATTCAAGACGGATGTCGGCGATATTCCAACGACATTGAAAATAGACCTTGAGGTTCTCGTCCCTAGGTATTACAGATTCTGTGTCATGGCCATCGTCGTGAGTGTCAATTCTATTGTCCCAAAGACTGAGGGTGACACCCAGTGCTCCCTAGCAATCCATTTGCTTCTCTTTCGCGGATTTGATGTCGCGCTAGGCAGGCTTTCGATGAATTGCTCCAATGTCTGCATCAGACCGTTCCTTTCATTAGTGGCAATACAAGACATTTTGCTTCAATACTTGCAAAATCCTCACCACTGCACTCCCGCTCCGTCGAGATAAACCAGAATTCCTCCTTAACCTGTCATTCATCAAGTCCGAGCTTTTGAATGCGACTTCGACAGCGCCCGGCTGTCGCTTTAGAAAGTTGCAATGGCAGGAATCGGAGCCACTCGCATTTTCAGGAGTTCTTCGTTCATCTGTCCATGGCTCCTACGCATTTGGATATCGCTCTTTAACTTTAGCAAGACTTTCTTGGTAGCTAGACCCAGAAGAGTTGTCGAGCCCTAGCAGCTTCTCGAGCGGCGGCCGAGATGTCCTTGTACGAGCATTTCGAATGCAGCTCAAGTATCTGTTCATAGCTGCGGCCCTGGCATGAGCTCAAGTATCTGCCTTGACTGGTCGGTCAGTTTCATTCGGTGTACTCCAATCGTCCTAATTCACCCAGAATTATCATGTGCAGCGTTGTGTGTCTCCACATCAACACCCACAAACTCGTCAAAGGTACACTCCCGCACATCCAGCCCCACTCGGTCGCGCAGCGCGTAGAAGATATCCACATAACTCCCCGCCATCCGCCGCGCGCCAGCCAAGCCCAGCTTCTGAACCACCCGCTCGATCGTCGCGACATCCCCCTCGATCTCGGTGAAGTTGCCGTAGGGCAGCTCATCCAGCACCACCTCGGCGTCTTCCAAGGCATACGTCGTCCGATACTTCTCGTAAGTCAGCGCCACGCGATACCCCAGCCGCCGCAGTATCACATCCATCGTCTCGAAGTCGCTCACCTCGACTTCCGCCTCGAATCGGCTGACGATCCCGCGCTCCACACTTGCATCCGCCTTGTAAGTCAGCTTGATCGCCTCGTCCCGCCGCAGCCTCAGCACAACGCCCGCCGCCGTCAGCCCGCCGTCAGCGCTGTCGTAGCGCAAGTTGCGCTCGAAGACGCGCGGCTTGACCAGCTTCGCCCCCGCCACTTCCAACGCCCGCCGCACGTTCCCCAAATCCGGCGTGTACAGCTTTACTTCAACCTCTTGCAGTGCGTCACTCATCGCGTCGACCTCAAAGGCACTTCGCGTATCGCTTCCGGCAGGTAGGCATCGATGGCGTTGACGATGGCGGAGTAGGGCGGCTCGGGTCGCTCCGGCGCCAGCATCAGCCCATGCGCGTGATTGCCCGCCGCCCGCTGAATCAGCCACAGCACGCCGTCAGCGTAAGACAGCCCGGCTTGGTCGCCCAGTGTAAGAAAACCCGCCGCCAGCAAGACCCGGTTGAGCTGCTCCATCCGCTCGCGGGCGATGTCCAGCCGCAGCGGCCGCGCCAAGCCAACGCCTTCATAAGCCACGCGCAGTTCAACCTCGCCCAGTTGATATTCGATGGCCCGCGCCACCGAATGCCGCAGAGGCCGCTCGGCATAATAGACCGAAACCTGCAGCACGCTCATCACGCCGGCGCCCCGCGCCACCTGCGCCAGGTCCGGCAGTCGCAACCGCCCCGCCAGCTGATAAACGTCCGCGCCGTCAAATGGCATCGTCAATTATTTTGCATCGCAATAGAGCGGACACTATGAAGCCAATTCTTCTCCTGTCGAAAGCTGTAAGGCTTGTCCGGACCTAAATCACGCGATTTCGGCCAAGGTCTACCTCCTCAATCCCTCCCGTATCAACGAGGGGGGGCTCGTCACGGTCTAGATGATCCGTCGATTCTGCCAAATTAGCCAACTTTCCGCAGAATCGTTAAACAGTAAGCGTAACCTTTTCTGCCCCTCCCTGATTTATCGGAAGTCCGCCCCCCGTTGAGCGGCCGCGGGGGGCAGGGTCGGGGGGTGGGGTAAAAGAAGCAAGTCAGCCACGCCCAGTACCGGACAAGCCCTACAGCATCAGCATTGCGCGGTGTCCAGAATTGGCGCGAGCTAAGCCGAGACCGGCATCGAAAGCAGATTGCCAGCTAGGCGCGCTTTCTTTCCTTCTGCGCCCTCTGCGATCTCTGTAGTTAAGGCCTTGTGTCGTATCCCCGCGCCGCCTACACCTCCAGCACCACCTTGCCAAAGACCGCATTTGCCTCGAGCATCTCCTGCGCCCGCCGCGCCTCGCTCAGTGGCAAACGCGCGCCGATGACCGGCTTGATGCGCCCGGCGAAGACTTGCTGCATGACAGCGACATAATCGCGATGCGGCCCCATCGTGCTGCCGATCAGCGAGATATGCCGCGCGAAGAGCTGCGCCACATTCAGGTCGTAGCTATAGCCGCTGGTGCCGCCGACGATCAGAATCCGTCCGCCGATGCGACAAGCCCGCATACTCTGGCCCAGCGTGGCCGCGCCCACATTATCCACCACCACATCGACGCCGCGCCGCCCCGTCAGCCGATAAATCGCCCGCGACCACTGCGGCTCCTCGTCGCGGTTGATCGTCACGTCAGCGCCGATGGCTTCGGCTTGAGCGCACTTCTCGGCGTTGCTGCCGATCACGTAGACGGTCGCGCCGGCCAATTTGGCGATCTGAATGCTGATGCTGTTGACGCCGCCGCCCGCGCCCACGATCAGCACAGTCTCGCCCGCCGTCAAGCCGCCGCGCGTAATCAGCGAATGCCAGGCCGTGACGCCCACCAACCCGACCGCCGCCGCCGCGCCGAAGTCGAAATCAGCCGGCATCTTCATCAAGTTGCGCTGCGGCAAGACGATACGCTCGGCCGCCGTGCCGCTGTGATGCTCACCCAAAATAGCGATGCGCGTCTGGTTCTCCAGGCCCGTATTTAAGGCCGGGTCATCCGGCGCCACGATGGTCGGGTCGATGCAAACCGGGTCGCCAACCGCCACGCCCGTCACGCCCGCGCCGACCGCCTCCACCACGCCGGCGCCATCCGCGCAGATCACATGCGGGAAGTCCAGCTCCAGCCCCTTCCAGCCGGCCCGCACCCACAAGTCCAGCCGATTCAGCGCCGCCGCCTTGACGCGCACCAGCGCTTCGCCAGCGCCCGGCTCCGGCACGGGCAAATCTTCAACATAGCTTACGACTTCCGCGCCGCCGTGTCCTGCCAATACCGCTGCTCTCATCGCAACCCCAATTCGTTGCGAGCGATGACCATGCGCTGGATCTCGCTCGTGCCTTCGTAAATCCGCGTGATGCGCGCATCGCGATAATAGCGCTCCAGCGGCAGCTCCTTGCTATACCCCATGCCGCCGTGGATTTGCAGCGCCTCATCGGTGACGAAAGCCGCCGTCTCGCTGCAGAATAGCTTGGCCATGCTGGCTTCGGTCGTATAGCGTCCGCCATGCGCCAGCGCCCGTTCCTTGGCGGCGATCGCCTGATAAAGCAGCCCGCGCCCGGCTTCGATGCGCGTCTTCATGTCGGCGACCTTCTGCTGAATCATCTGGTAGCTGCCGATGGGCGCGCCGAAAGCCTCGCGATCCCGCGCATAAACCAGCGCCGCCTCGTAAGCCGCTTCGGCAATGCCCAGGGCCTGCGCCGCGATGCCGATGCGCCCGGCGTCCAGCACCGCCATGGCGATCTTGAAGCCCTGCCCCACACCGCCCAGCACATGCTCCACCGGGCAGGCGTAATCCTCGAAGATGATTTCGCTGGTGGCGCTGGCGCGGATGCCCAGCTTGGGCTCCGTCTTGCCGCGGCTGAAACCCGGCTGCCGCGTGTCGATGAGGAAACAGGTGATTCCGCGCTGCTTCGCTTCGGCGGCCGTCATGGTGAAGAGCACGATGCGCTCGGCATGCGGCGCGCTGGTGACCCAGCTCTTGCGCCCGTTGATGAGGTAATGTGTGCCCGCCTCGTTCAGCACCGCCCGGCTGGCCATATTGCCGGCATCGCTGCCCGACATCGGCTCGGTCAAGCTATAAGCGCCTATCTCCGCGCCGCTGGCCACAGGCGTGATCCACTCGCGCTTCTGCGCCTCCGTGCCAAACCACAGAATTCCATTGCAATACAGCGAATTGTTGACGCTGAGAATCGTGCTGTGGCTGGCATCCGCTTTGGCGATCTCGATCATCGTCAGCACATGCGCCAGCGTGTCCATACCGGCGCCGCCATATTCCTCCGGCATCTCAATGCCCATCAAGCCCATCTCGCCCATCGCCCGCACCGTCGCCAGCGGGAACTCGCCCGATTCGTCGAACTCGGCCGCCACCGGCGCAATCTCGCGCTCAGCGAAGTCCCGCACTGCCGTCAGCAGCATCTCGTGCTCCTCCGTCAGCGCCGGCACGAGCGGGCGAATCCCTTCACTTGAGACCATTTTCACCTCCTTTAGCGGTCGCCAATAGTTTTCGCGTCTCACAGGTTATTATACCATTCAACGTAGCGCGACCCTGCCGCCCGTCTTAGGACGAGAGTGTCGCAATCAGATGTGTTGCGCGCCTGAACTGTCCACGACACGGCAAAGCGCGCTCCCCTTTCTGGGCTTGCTGAGATGCTTCACCCGTGTGGCGTATAGGACAAGATAGTTTGTGAGCGATTACGCAAGCAAGAGCTCACGCTGCCGCCGGCCCCCTCCCCGGTACGCCAAAGAGGGAGAGCGGGCTAAATTGTCTGGTAACGATGGAGTGCAATCTGAGTAGTATTGGGATAAAGTCTGATGTTCTTTGTAGAGTCACCCTTCCCTGATGATTCGGGGAAGGGCCGGGGATGGGGTAGAAATAGCGTAAATGACCGACATCAAGCTCAATCACCTCGCCATCGTCGTCGATGACCTCGACGCCGCCCTGCGTTTCTGGCGCGACAACCTCGGCTTGACCGGCCACGCCGTAACGTCCGTGCCGTCAGAAGAAGTCGATATCGCCTTCCTTGAGCTCGGCGACGCCCATATCGAGCTGATCCAGCCCACGACCAGCGATAGCGGCGTCGCCAAATACCTGGCAACGCGCGGGCCCGGCATGCACCACCTCTGCCTCGAAGTTCCGGATCTGGACGCCAAGCTCGCCGATCTGCGCGCTGCCGGCTGCGAGCTCATCAACGAGACGCCCCGCGAGCGCGACGGCCGCCGCTACGCCTTCGTCCATCCCAAAAGTGCCGGCGGCGTCTTGCTTGAGCTTTATGAACGGACCTGAATCACACAAAAGAGGAGTCATGCCATGGCCCGCCTGATCGTCTATAATCGCATCTCGCTCGACGGTTTCATCGCCGGTCCCAACGGCGAAATGGACTGGTTCATCCACGATCCCGCAATCGATGTCATCGCGCATGAAGTCTACAAATCCGATACGCTGCTCTTCGGGCGGAAGACCTACCAGCTCTTTGAGAGCTTTTGGAGCCATTTCGCTGACGACCCCGCCGCCGACCCGACCCTGCGCGAAGTCTCGGCGGAGCTAAACGGTCTGAACAAACTGGTGGCCTCGCGCACGCTCAGCGAAACCACCTGGGTCAATTCCAGCTTGCTGACGGGCGATCTGGTTGACGTCACACGGCAGTTGAAGGGCGGGGCCGCCGGCGATATTGCCATCTTCGGCAGCGGCTCCATCGTCAAGCAGTTGGCCGCTCACGGCTTGATCGACCAGTACCTCATCGTCGTGACGCCCTTCATCTGCGGCGCGGGCCTGCGCATGTTTGACGGCGAGCTCAACGCCAGGTTGCGGCTGCTGAAGTGCTGGAATTTCGATAGCGGCAACGTCCTGCTCCATTTCGCAAGCGATGCGGCTGAGGGCTGATTCGCCCCAAAATCGCAAGCAATCCGATGTAGATTAGGGGCAACAATCCACGCGCAGGCTAGTAATGCGAAACTGCAACCAGGCAGGTACAGACGCCGAATAAAGGACTTCTCTAGGGGCGAGCCTCGGCTCGTCCGCCATCGGCAACGATCGCCAGCCCTGGTGAAAACATGCCGATAACAGCTTCATCCGCGTCGACGCGATCGTCTGCGCTGGCGATTGCAGTGGCCCGCCCGTTATGCTGGCTCAGCTCTGACCGAAAACCTCCCGAAAAGTCTCGGGTAAGAATCCGCAAGTCAAGGCCATCAATACCTATAGGGGTATAGGTATTGGAGACGAACTATGGTCACGGGAGCAGTAGGGCGGGCGCAAAGCGAACGCCAAGAATATAATCGCAAGACCATCAACCGCATCCGCCGTATCCAGGGCCAGCTGGCAGCGCTGGAAGACCTTATCATGGCCGACCGCGGCAGCTGCGAAGAGCGGGTCTTGCGCGCCCGTACCATCGAAAAAGGCATGAGCAGTCTCATAAATCACCTCTTCGACTGTTATGTGGAAAACACCTTGCAAGCAGAAATCCGCGCTGATTCTCAACGCGCCGTCGCCGAATTGCAGAAAATACTCAAGCTGATCAACAGCTGAAATTGGGAATTTGTCATGAACACCACTGAAATCACACTGCCCGTCACCGGCATGACTTGCGCCATGTGCGTCAAGAATGTCGAGCGCAGCCTCAAGCGCGCCGACGGCGTGGCCCAGGTCAGCGTCAACCTGGCGACGGAAAAGGCGACGGTGCGTTATCAGGCCGATGCGCTTTCAGCCGCTGACCTGGTCGCGCAAGTGGAAGCCGCCGGCTATGGAGTGGCCGCCGCTGCAATCGACCTGCCCATCACCGGCATGACCTGCGCCATGTGCCAGAAAAATGTAGCCCGCGCCTTGAACCGGGCCGATGGCGTGCTCGACGCCACAGTTAATCTCGCCAGCGAAAGAGCCAGCGTGCGCTACCTGCCCGGCATCGCCCGCCGCCACGACCTCGTCGCCGCCGTCGAGCGTGCCGGCTACGGCGTCATCGACAGCGCCGCCAGCGCCACCCCCGAAGATGCCGAAGCCGCCGCCCGCCAAGCCGAAATCGACCGCCAGACGCGGCTCGTCAAGGTGGGCGCCGCCTTCACCATCCCACTGACCATCTTCAGCATGACGCGCCATTTCATGCACCAGTTGCCCTTCATCATGGAAGCCTTCCCCTGGCTGATGGCCGATAGCTGGCTTTTCATCTTCGGCGCGCTGGCCACGCCCGTGGTCGCGCTTCTCGGGCGCCAGTACCTCAGCGGCGCGCTCAAATCGCTGCGCAACGGCAGCGCCAATATGGACGTGCTGGTGGCCATGGGCTCGCTGGCCGCCTACAGCTACGGCATCATCGTCTTGCTCGGTATTCTCTTCGACTTCTCGCATCTGGTGGGCAAGTCGGACTACTTCGAATCGGCCGCCGTCATCTTGACGCTGATCACGCTGGGCAAGCTGCTGGAAGCCCGCGCCAAAGGCCGCACCAGCGCCGCCATCAAGCAGCTGATGAACCTGGCGCCCAAGACCGCTACGCTCATCGCCGATGGCAAAGAGAAATCCGTGCCCATCGCCGAGCTTGTGCCGGGCGATTTGCTGCTGGTTGTGCCCGGCGAGAGCATCCCGGTCGACGCCATCGTGACCGACGGCCGCTCCGCCGTCGATGAATCCCTGCTCACCGGCGAGAGCCTGCCCGTCGACAAATCCATCGGCGCCGAAGTCATCGCCGGCACGATAAATCAGCAGGGCCGGCTGATCATCGAGGCGCAGCGCGTCGGCGCCGATACCGTGCTGGCGCAGATCATCCGCCTGGTGGAAAACGCCCAAGCCAGCAAAGCGCCCATCCAGGCCGTGGCCGATCGCGTCTCGGCCTACTTCGTGCCTGCAGTAATCGTCCTGGCTATCATTACGCTGCTCGGCTGGCTGAGCATCGGCGGCGCCAGTTTCCCGGCCGCGGTCCTCAATATGATCGCCGTGCTCGTCATCGCCTGCCCCTGCGCGCTCGGCCTGGCCACGCCCACCGCCATCATGGTCGGCAGCGGCCGTGGCGCCGAAGCCGGCATCCTCTTTCGCAGCAGCGCCTCCCTCGAGCGCGCCGGCGGTGTCAGCGCCATCCTGCTCGACAAAACCGGCACCATCACCCGCGGCCAGCCGACCGTCACCGATGTCATCGCTCACCAGAACAACGATGCCGACCGCGTCCTCCAGCTCAGCGCCGCCGCCGAAGCCGCCAGCGAGCACCCCCTGGCCCAAGCCGTGCTGGACGCCGCCAAAGCCCGCGGGCTCAGCCTTCCCCCGCTAATCAGCTTTGAGGCTCTGCCCGGCCGCGGCATCAGCGCCGCCACTGCCGATGCCGAGCTGCTGGTCGGCAGTCCCCGCTTCCTGGCCGAGAGCAGCATCGACATCAGCCCCCTCGCCGCCGATATCTCCGCCGCCCAAAATCGGGGCCACACCGTCATCCTGCTGGCGATCGACAACCAGCTCGCCGGCGCCATCGCCATCGGCGA
Source organism: Phototrophicaceae bacterium (assembly GCA_965208195.1). Lineage (GTDB taxonomy): Bacteria > Chloroflexota > Anaerolineae > Aggregatilineales > Phototrophicaceae > UBA6055. Next base: position 335,146 of record CBDBOC010000004.1, read on the forward strand.
CACCATCAAGCCCAACGCCCCCGCCGCCATCCGCGCCCTCAGCGACCGCGGCCTTGACCCCCGCCTCATCACCGGCGACAACCAGGCTACCGCCGCCGCCATCGCCCGCCAGGTCGGCATCACGCGCGTACTGGCCGAGGTGCTGCCGGCTGACAAAGCCGCCGCCGTCCAGCAGCTGCAAAACGCAGGCGCGCGCGTCGCCATGGTCGGCGATGGCGTCAATGACGCGCCCGCCCTGGCCCAAGCCGATATCGGTTTCGCCATCGGCGCCGGCGCCGACATCGCCATCGAAGCCGGCGATATCACCCTGGTCGGCGATGACCTGGCCGCCGTCTCACACGCCATCGCGCTCAGCCAAGCCACCCTGCGCACCATCCACCAAAACCTCTTCTGGGCTTTCATCTACAACATCGTGCTGATTCCCGTCGCCATGCTGGGCGGCCTGCTGCCCATGTTCGCCGCCGCGGCGATGGCCTTCTCCAGCGTCTTCGTCGTGACCAACTCGCTGCGGCTGCGGGGCAAGCGCATCGGCTGAGCGAGGCTCGGCTATGCCGTGCCACAAACTAATTGATTAACCACGGAGGGCACAGAGGGAATTGGCGGAGTGCTTCGCCAGAGAATGCGGATTCTGCTTGAAGTCACGGTTCCATCGACGAGTCACCCCTCCCTGATGCTTCGGGAAGGGGCCGGGCGAGGGGTAGGCCGCGGCGATGGCCTTCTCCAGCGTCTTCGTCGTGACGAACTCGCTCAGGCTGTCGGGGAAAGCGGCTTTCGTAGACCGAATAGAAAGCATTCGCGTTCTGCCGTGTAGCTCCTGCCCTGCAGAAGAGGACTATTTTATGTTGACGATATGTTTTGTGCGCGCTACTTCAACACCGTCTTTGACTAGCTCACAGATCAAGAAATGCGATCCACGATATTGTGTTCGCTCCCAATTGTAGGGTTGCTGCCATGTCGAAATTGATTCGTGTCCCATGTGATTTGCTTCGCGGGCTTCTTTGCCGTGATTCTTTACGATCCACCGAATGTCGTACGGAGCCTTTACCGTTGTCTTTGTAAGAGAGAATTTTATCGACATGTTTTTCGCAATGGCTCTACTACCGCTTGGGTAGTTCTGTATCAGTTTGCCGTCTTGTTTCATTGCTAACTGCGCTCTGATTTTTACTTTCTCCGTCAACCGTTTTGGGCTGAGTTCGTTACTGCTGACTTCTTCTTCAAATTCGGCATCAAAGACACTGTCATCATCTTCAAGATTCTTCGAAGTTCGGAGTGCTCTGTCCGCATCTGGTGCATCCGGGAAGCGACTTCCAAAGACGTCGCGCCAGCGCGCGGCACTTTCACCAACTGTTTCCGCAGCTAGTGCCAGTCTCGCTGTACCTAAAGACTCTTCAACGATTTCTGCAAATTCACTGGCTTCTTCTTCCTCAACGGAGAGCTGGAGGTACTCGCCCTGCATTCCGGGATCAGAAACTTGAGGGAAACTGCCTGACTTCAGAGTATCTCCGCATGACTCCATAAGATTCTGAAGAAATAGTACGAAAGCCTCAGCATACGTAGGGGCATCAGGATCCTGATATTGGGCAACTAGGGCTTCGAGAGTAAATCCCTTCGGCTGTGGTCGTTCAACGCCCCGTTTTTCTTTTGCCTGGTACCTGTACCATGCCTTAACGATTTTCACGAGAGGCTTGTAACGCCCACCGCACTCCTCATTGATGCGTGTAGCCGCCTCCATGTGCGCTTTTGGATAAGTGTGTATCCATTCCTTCAAGGTGCGATCTGATATATGAAGGGCTACATCTTCATCTTCGATCGGAACCACCGGTACAACGTCCAAGGTCATTTGCGACATGTCAATGCGGATTGAGCGACGTTGGTACGCCGTTTTGCCCTCATATCCTATATCTTCCAGTACTTTCTTTAGCCGCCGAACAATTTGTTCGGGTGTATAGTCTTCTATGCAGAGGTCCAAAACAATGCAAACATCGATATCCTTTAGAGGTTGTATAGCAGTGTTGCGCGCGTATGAACCATATAAGAAACTTCCCGCAAACCATTCAGAAAACAAGCTGTCGTCAGCGTCTCCTAAACGTTTTCTAAGTGTCTTATGTAGTTGAATTGCACGTTCTCGGTTAGATTCAGTCGGTTGAATCTTCTTCAGATACTTCTGAAAGTAGCTAGGGAGTTCCATGTGTGCTCCTCTGCAATATAGATTGGTTAGCTGACACCAAACTCGCAATAGATCTACTATGTACGCAACAAACAGGAAGGAACGTAAGTGTTTGATTCTGTAAACTCATAACACTGTATTGTCGCAGTAGCATTCAGACGGTGTCCCAAAAGCAGTGCAACGAAAGACGGAATTCTACAAAAGAGGTGGATTTTGGTTGCCTTTGTGCTAGTCAGGGAATCGCCCATCGCTTCCTTGACTTGGGCTACGAACGCATTTCCCTGTTGCGCACATTGAATAGGATTCGGGTATACGATATTTAGAATCGGTTCTGTTGCACGACCTTGACTTCTTGCAAAACCCTCCACCGATGGTCTTATACTACATGGTATTCCAATTGCTACGTACAGATCGTTACATTGACCAACGGGGTGTTCAACAACTAGATTCAGTAAATCATCTTCTCCCGCATGGTCATCAGTGTGCCACCACGTTCTGTTTCTGTATTCCATCGAAATGCAAAATCCAGCAGTTGCGGAAAATACCGACCCAATGGCGAGCGTAGCGGAAAGACGGCGATTTCCCGTCAGTCTAATATGCTTTGTGGACCGACTGATTTCAATGAAGTTCCTGATTTCATTCAGTTTCTCGACTACCCCCGAATTCCAAGTAACTGTGTCCGGATAAACTCTTCGTCCATTGCCCGAAAACGCCCTCCAGTCAAGGACGAGTTCTGTGTACTCACCACTATACTTTTCAAAGATCGTATGCAAATGAGTTGGCCTATGCGTTATCTCGTAGTTTGTTGGAATATGTGTTCGTATGGCCTCTTCGATTTCCATTCTGCGTACAGGCTTCCTGTGGGAAGTAAAGCGTGATAGTAGTTCACGGTAAATGTCCAACTTGGCTTCATATGGCAGGTTACGATATTCGGGTAGGTATCTCTCAAGATTTTGTCGGAAAAGATCATTTCCCTGTTCCTGGGCTAGATGACGCCCGACTTCAAGGGACACACGATAATATAGAAAGTCGGCATAATACTCCGGCTTTTTCCACTTCTTAACAAGAGTTCGAAAATCTGACATTGAGTTCTGAGCCACTCCAGAATCCTGACTATAAAAGCCATAGTTAAATCGCAAGCGTCTCAGACTATTCCGAAGTGGAGCTAGCTCTTGCGAAAAGTCCACTGCAACCAGTGTAAACCACTGGAACGTGTTAGGACTTTCTTTATCTACCTCGCAGAAGCGGTCAATTACGTTCCAAAACTCTGCTGGTCTAATGTAGTGATTCTTGACCTCGATCAATTCGATGCGTGTCCCGTAAAGAGGGGAATACATCTTTACTTCAATATCACCAACTGCTTCCTGTGTAGCCTGTGAAAAACCGTCCCAAACGAGCCAATAGGGAATCTGCGACACAAAATATTGGTCTTGAAACTCAAAGCCCCTTCGAGCGTGTTCTCCACCCGTTGACTTGCGCCCAAGAAGTGATGATGTTGAATTATTTGGCATATTTCGTTTGTGGTTGACCTCTTCCTAAGCATTTACCAAAGATAACTCAACGATAAGTTAACGAAGCGTTGTAATTTTACTTTGCACTTGCATCTAAATCAATGGTCAATCGGTTCAATAAGCTGAAAAAACTCGTTGGCCAAAAGCCAAAATCCCCCAAACGCGACAATCCATTCGCCTCCCACCACCCCACCCATGCTACGCTGACCCCAACGCCCGCCGCTTAACAACCCCATAGCCCGCCAGATTGCCAAATCGCCGAGATAACATTTCCCGCGACGGCAATTGCCGGCAATCCCTTCGTGACCTTCGTGCCTTCGCGCCTTTGTGATCCCCCCTCCCCACCCTCGGTGCACTCGGTGGTAAAAGAACAGCCCCCGCGCCCAATCCCCCAAAACCGCGAACATTTAGTCGCCACTCCCCGCCCAACCCGTGCTACCCTGCGCTCAACACGCCGCTTACCAACCGCATATCCCGCCGCCGCCAAATTGCCGCCTTGCCGAAAAAACATTTTAGTCGACAGTTGCCGGCCATTCCGAGCACAATTCCCCGCCACTGGCAAAATGACCTCTGTGCCCTCTGTGCGCTCTGTGGTTAAAATCTTGTCACCAGCCCGTAGAGCCCCAAGGATCCCCCCATGACCCAAAGCGTCCCCCCCATCACCCCCGACCAAATCGCCGCCGCCGCAGCCCTGCTCGGCCTCGACTTCTCCCCCGCCCAGCGCGAGCAAATGCTCGAAATCGTCAGCGGCCGCCGCGAGCAATACGCCGGCATCCGCGCTGCCAATCTCGATAACAGCGTGCCGATGGCGCTCCAGCTCAACATCCACGCCGCCGACCCCGATCCCGCCCCCGTCCCGCGCAGCTACCCCATCAGCGCCGCCGCGCCCGTTGCCCGCCCGGCCGATTTGGAGGACGCCGCCTTCTACCCCGTCACCCAGCTCGCCGAGCTCATCCGTACGCGCCAGGTCACCTCGCGCGAGCTGACCGAGATGTACCTCACCCGGCTCAAACGCCACGACCCGGCGCTGCAGTGCGTCGTCACCTTCACCGAGGCGCTGGCCCACGCCCAGGCCGAGCGCGCCGATGCTGAGATCGCCCGCGGCCAATACCGCGGCCCGCTGCACGGCATCCCCTGGGGCGCCAAAGACCTGCTGGCCACCCGCGGCTATCCCACGCAATGGGGCGCGCAGCCCTACAAGGGCCAGCATATCGATGCCGATGCCACCGTCGTGCAGCGCCTAGCTGATGCCGGCGCCGTGCTCATCGCCAAGCTGTCCCTGGGCGCGCTGGCCAATGGCGATGTCTGGTTCGGCGGTGTCACCAAGAACCCGTGGGACACTTCCGAGGGCAGCAGCGGCTCATCGGCCGGCTCGGGCGCAGCGGTGGCCGCCGGACTGGTCGGCTTCGCCATCGGCACCGAGACCATGGGTTCCATCATCTCGCCCTGCACCCGCTGCGGCGTCAGCGGCTTGCGCCCCACCTACGGCCGAGTCAGCCGCTACGGCGCCATGGCCCTCAGCTGGAGCATGGACAAGATCGGGCCGATGGCGCGCTCGGTCGAAGATTGCGCCCTGATCTTCAGCGCCATCTACGGTCCCGATGGCCGCGACATGACGCTCTCGTCCGCGCCCTTCACCTGGGATCCGGCGCTTGATCCGCATAGCCTGCGCATCGGCTACGTGGCTGATGCCTTCGAAGCGGCCGATGCCGGCGAAACCGGCGCCCATCATCGCGAGCAGGGCCAAGCGCTGGAGCGCGTCAACCAGGCCAACAGCGCCGCCGTGCTCGATGTCATGCGCAACGCAGGCTTTGAGCTCGTGCCCATCGAATTGCCGTCCGCGGATGTCAGCGGGCTCTGGACCATTCTCGCCGCCGAGGCCGCCGCCGCCTTCGACCAGATCACGCGCGATGGCGCGGTCGATAGCATGACGCGCCAGGATGACGGCGCCTGGCCCAACATCTTCCGCGCCGCCCGCCTGATTCCCGCCGTCGAGTACATCAACGCCAATCGCGTCCGCTCGCAGCTCATCGCCGATATGGCGCGCCTGATGCAAGATGTCGACGTCTTCATCTCGCCTAGTTTCGGCGGCGGCACGATGCAGATCACCAACTTCACCGGGCACCCGGCGGTGGTCGTGCCCAACGGCTTCACCGACACGCGCACGCCCACCAGCATCACCTTCATCGGCGGCCTCTATCAGGAAGCCGAGGCCCTCGCCGTCGCCAAAGCCTACCAAGACCGGGCAGACTGGCACTTGCAGCATCCCGATATGGACGCCGTCCTCGCCTCTCGAGACGACTCGTAGGCGTGACCTGCCAGCTCGCCCACTCGGTGTCCTCGTGCTAACTCGGTGCACTCGGTGGTAGGGTGTGACGAACACGCCTACCCCAGCAGCGCCTCGATCTCGCCGCGCACGCGTTCGTCCTCGTCGCGCTGATACAGGTCCGTCAGCAATTGGCTGCTGTCCAGCCCCATCGTCCGCCACAGCGCCCAAGCCGCATGCCCCCGCACCAGCGGGCTCTCGTCATAGAGCAGTTGAATCAGGTGGGGGATGGCGCGCTCGTTCGCCCAGTTGCCCGCGGCGATGCAAGCGTTGCGCACGATGCGCTCGCGCCGGACCCGCTCCACCGGCGTCCGCCGGAACCGCGCGCGGAAGGATGCCTCGTTCGTCATCAGGATGTCGGTCAGCCGCGGCGCCACGCGATCAAGATCCAGCGGCAGGAAAGCGACCTCGTCGGTCTCCCGCGCGAATCGCTGAAAGGGGCAGACGTCTTGGCAGATATCGCAGCCGAAGATCCAGTTGCCGAAGCCGGGCCGCAACTCGCGGTCGATCCAGCCCTTGTTCTCGATGGTGTGATAGCTGATGCAGCGCCGCGCATCCAGCACGAAGGGCGCCGGGAACGCGTCCGTCGGGCAAGCCGCCAGGCAGCGCGTGCAACTGCCGCACATGGTCGCTTCGTGCGGCTCGTCGTAATCGGCGAATGCCAGCGAGCTGATGATCTCGCCAATGAAGAAGCTGCTGCCGCGCTGCGGGTGGATGAGCATGGTGTTCTTGCCGATGAAGCCCAAGCCAGCCTGCTGCCCGTGGCTGCGCTCCAGCAAGGCGCCGGTGTCAACATAGACGCGCTGCTCGGGCGCACCCGGGCTCGCCTCCGCCAGCCATGCCGCGAATTGCTCCAGACGCAGCTCCAGCACCTTGTGATAATCCAGCCCCCAGGCGTAGGCGGCGATGCGCCCCCGCGCCGGGTCGCTGAGCGTCTCCTCATCGGCGAAACGGGCGTAGTAATCCAGTCCCACCACGATCAGCGAATTCGCGCCCGGCAGTATCTGACGCAAATCCTGCCGGCGCCGCACCCGGTCCGGCCGCGCCATATAAGCCATCTCGCCCTGCATGCCGCGCTGAATCCAACGCAAATATGCCGCAAGCGTTGGCGAAGGCCGCGCCGGCGTCACGCCGCAGAGGTTGAAGCCCAGCTGGCGCGCCGTCCGCTTGATGTCGCTGACCCTCAATGCCATGTTCGCACAATCCGCAGCGCTGCTTGTCTCAGCCGATTGTACTCATTCGCAGCGCGGATTGTCACAGGCCGGCGGACTACCTTCAATCGCACACACTTAGGGCGGGGGAGAGCGCCCGGCCGATGACGGCGAAGACGCGATGCGCGCACACACAGCGGCTTGAGCGGGAAGCGGCGCTGCAACAGGCGCGCCATGTCAGCGTCGAAGGCCGCAACCTGCGCTGCATCCAGCGTCGCGGCGACGCCCGCGCTGGCACGGATGCGTCCGCGCCAGGCCTCACTCGTATACTTGACGGTCAGGTCGAACGAAAATGTCTCCAGCTCGACGAAGCCGGCAGCGCGCAGATGCGTCAGCCACTGCGGGTAGAAGCCGTCCCCGCCGCTGAAAGCCCAAGCCGGGTTGTGGCGCAGGATCAGCGCTTCGGTGGCCTCTACGATGTTGCCCGGGTAGGGCAGCCAGTCGAAGTGCGCGATGACGAGCCTGCCGCCGGGGGCGAGGACGCGCTTGACTTCCCGGGCGACCCTGACGCCATCGAACCAGTGCCAGCATTGGCCAGCCGTGACCAGGTCAAACGCATTCGCGCCGAAGGCCAACGCTTCCGCCCGCGCGACCAGCCAATCGCCCTGTACGCCCGCGGCCGCGTTGAGATGGCGTGCCTTTTGCAGCAGCGGCAGCGCGATATCAAGCCCGGTTGTCTCGCAACCCCGCTGCGCCATCCCGCGCGCGATTGTGCCGGCGCCGCAGCCGAGATCCAGCAGCCGAATGCCGGGCCGAATGAAGCCGCGGGCCTGAATGCGTTTGAAGAAGTCGTCGGGGAATCCGGCGCGATGTTCGGCGTAATCGGCGGCTGTCTTGCCAAAGTCAATAGACGCGCTGTCAACTATCAGCGAGGGATTGCTTCGGCGCCTCACGCTTCAAGCGGCGGATACTCGATCTCCCGCAGCCGGGCGACGATGGCATCCCAGCTGGCCGGCGCATCGAATTCGACCGCGATGGTGCGTTGCGCCGCGTCCCCGCGGACATCAGCCACGCCGTCCAACTGGCGCAGCTCCAAGTTGATCGCCTGCACACAGCCGGCGCAACTGATGTTTGGCACTTCTATCGTCTTGCTTGTCATGGCCCATTCCTCTCAAATATTGGTAATGCCGTAAGCTTGCCCGCAACTACATGAAAGCCTGGATGCCCGTCTGCGCCCGGCCCAGGATCAAGGCGTGGATATCGCTGGTGCCTTCGTAGGTGTTGACCGCCTCCAGATTCATGACGTGACGAATAACGTGAAATTCGTCGGCGATGCCGTTGCCGCCGTGCATATCGCGCGACATGCGGGCGATATCCAGCGCTACCCCGCAGGAGTTGCGCTTGACGAGCGAGATCATCTCCGGCGTCGCCCGCTCTTGATCCAGCAGCCGGCCCACGCGCAGCGCCCCCTGCAAGCCCAGCGCGATGTCGCTCATCATATTGGCCAGCTTGAACTGAATCAGCTGATTGGCCGCCAGCGGGCGCCCAAATTGCGTGCGATCCAGCGTGTATTGACGGGCGGCGTGCCAGCAGAATTCGGCCGCGCCCAAGGCGCCCCAGGCGATGCCGTAACGCGCCCGATTCAAGCAGCCGAAAGGCCCGCGCAAACCGCGGGCGCCGGGCAGCAAGTTCTCGTCGGGCACGAAAACATCGTCCAGCACAATCTCTCCCGTGCTGCTGGCGCGCAAGCTGAACTTGCCTTCGATGGCGGGCGCAGACAGACCGGCCATGCCCTTCTCCAGGATGAAGCCGCGGATGACGCCGTTTTCGGCCTCGTCAGCGCCGAACGCCTTGGCCCAAACGATGAAGATATCAGCGATGGGCGAGTTGGTGATCCACATCTTGCTACCTTGCAAACGCCAACCATCAGCGACCTTTGCAGCGCGCGTCTCCATGGCGCCGGGGTCGCTGCCGTGGTCCGGCTCGGTCAAGCCGAAGCAGCCGACCAGCTCGCCACTGGCCAGCTTGGGCAAATAGCGCCCTCGTTGCGCCTCCGTGCCATAAGCGAAAATCGGGTACATGGTCAGGGCGCTTTGCACGCTCATGGCGCTGCGGTAACCGCTGTCGACGCGCTCGACTTCGCGGGCGATCAGGCCGTAGCAGACGTAATTCAGCGCGGCGCCGCCGTATTCTTCGGGCAAGGTCGCGCCCAGCATGCCCAGCTCCGCCATTTCGTAATAGATGTCGCGGTCGAAAGTTTCGTTGCGATGGGCCAGCAAGACGCGCGGCATCAGCCGATCTTGACAGTATTCGCGCGCTGCGTCGCGCACCATGCGCTCTTCATCGCTCAGTTGGTCGTTGAGCAAGAAGGGATCGTCCCATTGAAATGCGTTGGTCATATTCTCACCGGTTGTAGAAGTCTTGCGGGTGGTTCACGGCAGCGCCCTTACAAGCGTCGAAGCAATAACCCTTTAGGCGGCAGCCCGGCGCCTGTTGCGTGTTGAGCAATGATAGCGCGTTTGAATCGGGAATCATACGCGCAAAAGGCGAGCCGAAGACAGCCGAAGCTGAATTGTCTGTTCTATGCACAGGCGCGGGCGAGTATAATGCGGGTTGGTTCTGTGCGTCCGTTTCGATGCGCCGGCGGCGGACTGGCGCGAACTCAATTGGCCGATACTGATGAGGCGTGATGCAAGACAAGATCATCGTGCGCGGCGCGCGCGAGCATAATCTGAAGAATATCGATGTCGAGATCCCGCGCAATCAGCTGGTCGTGATTACCGGATTGTCGGGCTCGGGCAAGTCGTCGTTGGCGTTTGACACCATCTTCGCCGAGGGCCAGCGCCGCTATGTCGAGAGCCTCAGCAGTTACGCGCGGCAATTCCTCGGGCTGATGGAAAAGCCGGATGTCGACCAAATCGAAGGGCTGAGCCCGGCCGTCTCCATCGACCAGAAGAGCGTCAGCCACAATCCGCGCTCAACCGTCGGCACCGTCACCGAGATTTACGACTACTTGCGTCTGCTCTACGCGCGGGTTGGCATACCTCACTGCCCGACCTGTGGCGCGGAAGTTTCGGCACAGAGCGCGCAGCAGATCGTCGATCAAGTGCAAAACATGCCGCCCGGCAGCCGCATCCAAGTCTTGGCGCCGATAGTGCAGCGCAAGAAGGGCAATCACGTCAAGGTCCTCGAAGATATCGGCAAACAGGGTTTCGCCCGCGTTCGCGTCGACGGCGTCGTACGCGACCTGGACGAAGACATCACGCTCGACCGTTATGTGATTCACGACATTGAGATTGTGGTGGACCGGCTGATCATCCGGCGCTACGAGGCCGAGGACACTGAAGATGCCAACGCCTTTGAAACGCGGCTGACGGATGCGGTCGAGACGGCGCTGGAGCTCGGCGATGGCAGGCTGATCATCCAGGACGTAAGCGACCGCGACAACTCGGTTGACCATCTATTCAGCGAAGACCTGGCCTGCCCCAATGGGCACGGCAGCGTGCCGCAGCCGGAGCCGCGGCTTTTCAGTTTCAATACACCCAGCGGCGCTTGCCCCACTTGCCAGGGGCTCGGTTTCAGCCAGGAGATCGACCCGGACATGGTCGTGCCGGACGCGGGCAAGTCGATTCTTGACGGCGCCATCAACGCCAACGGCTTCGGCATTGACGATCGCAAAGGCTGGAATTGGAATGTCTTTCAGAGCATGGCGCGCGCCTTTGGCTTTCGGCTGGATGTGCCCTGGGCGCAGCTGAGCCAGGAGCATAAGGACCTGCTGCTTTATGGCTCCGGCGAAGAGCGCTTCGACGTGACCTATCATCACTCCAGCGGGCAAGAGCGTACCTGGTCGACGCGGCATGAGGGCGTCATCCCCAATTTGCAGCGGCGCTATCAACAGACGTCGTCCGACTACATTCGCGACCGAATTCAGAATTATATGCGGGACATTCCCTGTCGCAGTTGCGGCGGGCAAAGATTGCGCGCGGAAGCGCTGTCGGTGACGATTGGCCAAAACACGATTCATGATGTGACCCAGATGCCCATCGACGAGCTGCACGATTGGGTCGAGTCGTTGCGCGGGCGACGCGGGATTCTGACCGCGCGCGAGCAGCAGATCGCACGTCAGATATTGCGCGAGTTGACATCACGCGTTGGCTTCCTCAGCAATGTCGGCTTGAATTATTTGTCCTTGTCGCGCAGCGCGGCGACCTTGAGCGGCGGCGAATCGCAGCGGATTCGGCTGGCGACGCAGGTCGGCAGCCAGCTCACCGGCGTGCTCTACGTGCTCGATGAGCCCTCCATCGGCTTGCATCAACGCGACAACAAGCGTCTCATCCGCACCTTGACCGGCCTGCGCGATATCGGCAATACCGTGCTGGTCGTCGAGCATGACGAAGATACGATGCGTTCGTCAGATTGGCTGATCGACTTGGGGCCGGGCGCGGGCGAGCATGGCGGCGAGGTCGTTGCGGCCGGCATTCCGGCTGACGTGGCTCGGCATCCGGCCAGCTGCACCGGTGCGTTTCTGTCCGGGCGCTTTGAAATTCCGTTGCCGCAGGAACGGCGTCCGGGCTCGGGCGCGAATCTGACGATCAAGGGCGCGCGCGCCAACAATCTCAAGAGCATTGACGTGGATTTCCCGTTGTGCAAGTTCATTTGCGTCACTGGCGTCAGCGGCAGCGGCAAGTCCTCGCTGGTGGTGGAAACGCTCTATCGGCGGCTGGCGCAACTCGTCAATCGCAGCCGGGAACGCGCCGGCGACCACGACGACATCATCGGGGTCGAGCGCATCGACAAAATCATCAATATCGATCAGAGCCCGATCGGCCGCACCCCACGCAGCAACCCCGGCACCTATACCAAAATGTTCGACGACATCCGCGGGCTCTTCGCCGAATTGCCCGAGAGCAAGATCCGTGGCTACAAGGCCGGACGCTTCAGCTTCAATGTGAAGGGCGGTCGCTGCGAGAATTGCGAGGGGCAAGGGCTTATCAAGATTGAGATGCAATTTTTGCCTGATGTATACGTGCAGTGCGAGGTCTGCCGCGGCATGCGCTACAACCGCGAGACCTTGCAGGTGCATTACAAGGGCAAGTCCATCGCCGATGTCCTGAACATGACAGTCAGCGAAGGTTTGGCGTTCTTTGAACATATACCGCCGATACAACGCAAGCTGGCGACGCTGGATGCCGTCGGGCTGGGCTATATTCGCATCGGGCAGCCGGCTACCACGCTAAGCGGAGGCGAGGCGCAGCGCATCAAGCTCAGCCGGGAGCTATCCAAGCGCGCGACCGGGCAGACGCTGTATATCCTGGATGAGCCGTCGACGGGCCTGCACGCCTTTGATGTGGAGAAGCTCATCAACGTCTTGCAGCGCCTGGCGGATGCGGGCAATACCATCGTCGTCATTGAGCACAATCTGGACATCATCAAAGTGGCGGATCACATCATTGACTTGGGCCCGGAAGGCGGTGGCGGAGGCGGGCGGGTCATCGCGCAGGGCACGCCCGAAGACGTGGCCATGGCGAGCGACAGCTACACGGGCCAGTATCTGGCGTCCTATTTGAAAATGCCCGAGCCGGCCTAGCCGAGACGGGACGGCGCAGCGTGGCATCCTTCTGGTTCATCTCGGCGCCGCTCTACAGTCATACCGACTGGGGCGGTTTCCTCAAGACGGCGCAAGCATTACAGGCGCAGGGCCACGCTGTCCGTTGGCTGAGCGAGGCGCCTCTGGCCGGCGTATTCGAGCCGAGCGACATCAGCTTCCGCGCCATTCGGCAGACGGGTTGGCTTTGGCCCCCGCCGCCGCAGCCGGATCTCAGCCAGCTTTCGCCGCAAGAGGCGGTCAATCTGCGCTATAAGCGGGCGCTGGATACCTGGCTCAGCGAAGACCTGGTGGCCGAGGCCGTCGAAGCGCTGCTGGACCTGGAAGACGAGATCGGCGCGCCGGACGCCATCGTGTCCGAGCCCTTCCTCAGCGCGGCGGCCATCGCGGCGGAGCTGCTGGATGTACCGCTGATCATCTGTGGCTGGCCGGCACAGGCTGCGCTTGATGAGCGGCAACTCTTTCCCGTACAGCGGGATCTCAGCAGCGACAGTCAGCGGCGGATTCAGCGGCTTTGTGATCGCTATGGCATCAGCGGGCGCAACTTCTCGCGCGGATCGACGCCGTCAATCGTGAGCGAAACCTTGCATATCTGCTATTTCACGCCGGGCTGGTATCAGGCGGAGTTGCCGATGATCCTGCCACAGACGCAATTCGTCGGCGGCGCGCCCACTCGCCCGGTAAATGCCGCGCCAGCATGGTTGACGGACATTCCGTCGGATGCGGGCTTGGGCCTGGTGACGCTGGGCACGATCTTCACGGGCGATTTAGGCTTCTATAGCTGGGCGGCACAGGCGGTCGCGCGGGCGGGGTTGATCCCCGTGGTTACCTTGGGCTGGAATCCGGTATCGGCTGCTCAGAAGGCCGAGTTGAAGCGGGCGCTGCCGGCGGGGACGCGCCTGCTGAATTGGGCGCCTTACGAACATGTGCTGCCGCGCTGCCGAATCATGCTGCATCACGGCGGCATGGGCACGACGCACAGCGCGGTGATCCACGGTCTGCCGCAGATCGTGGTGCCGCATGCGGCTGATCAGCGCATCCAAGGGCGGCGTGTCGCGGAGGCCAAGGTGGGCTTGCACCTGACGGCGCATGATGTGCGGCAGGGGCAGCTGGGCGAAGGCGTGCTGGCGCTGCTGGAAGCGGAATGGGTGCGGCAGAATGCGCGGCGCTTGGCGCGGGAGATGGCGGCGCTGGGCGGGGTCGCGCGGGCGGCGGACTTGGTTGAGCGGGCGGTGGGTTAGGTGGAGTCCGCAATTGGATGCGTGATCTAGATGTCATTTAGCGAATCGCATACCCAGATTGGGTACGCCGAATGCAACACGACGCCTCTCAACTCGACCTCCACCAGGCTGCCTTTGAGTACGGCTGCGTCCTCCACTGTCGCTTGACTGACGAAGAATGTGAAACTGCAATTCTCGTCAACTGCTGTAGCAAGGGCGCCAGTGTGAATTGTGATTTGGGCGAGCGCGTCACGCGCCAACCGACTCAACGCTGACGAACCCAGCGAACCTGGTGACAGACCGGCCTTCTTGTGGATATCGACGTTCAATATTAGTTCGCGCACTATACCGCGTTCAAATGTGCGACAGTCGTGATAGGCGTCCTGGCGAATTGTCTGCGGCGCCCGACGGACGATTCGTTTGCGCTCATCTGCCGCCTTAATCACTTCCTGGCTATAGTCGCTGCTGATGCTGACATCAATCTGCGCTGAAAGTTTGCCCAGGTCTTCGTCTGAAAGCGTGCTGGCAATGGTTCCCGGGAGAAACTCGCGTAATTCACGCGCGCTGGGAATGACCTGGTTGGATCGTAGATCGGCTCGATCACGACAACGGTGTTGTGGCCACGGCGGTCCCAATTCCTCAAAGAGCACACTGCAACCGCAGTCGCAACTGAAATGGAAGATCTCAAGGCCGCAGAATTTGCATGTAAATGGATACGTGCGCGCGCCGCACCACCATCCGTGTTCCTTGCCCATTTGTCATCGCTTGCTACAGATTTCAAGACCTACTAAATGTAATGCATTCGCCGGGCTTGAGGTAGCCCGCGCTTTACGGGAAGACAGGCGAAAGGCCTGCCGACGCGCTACAATACCCGCCATCAGCCACCCAACCACAGAAAGCCCACACCATGACCCTCCCCCTCGACAACATCGGACGCTGGCGCTGCATCGGGCCCTTCCGCGGAGGACGCGTCGTCACCGTCGCCGGCCACCCGACTGAGCTGGGCGCCTTCTACTTCGGCGCCTGCGCGGGCGGCGTCTGGAAGACCGACGACGCCGGGCAGTATTGGCGCAACATCTCCGATGGCTACTTCAACACGGCGTCGGTGGGGGCGATCGCAGTCTCGCAAGTCGACCCCAACGTCATCTACGCCGGCATGGGCGAGGCGACCATCCGCATAGACGTCTCGCATGGTGATGGCGTGTACAAGTCGACCGATGCCGGGCGCAGTTGGCGGCATATCGGTTTGAAGGACACGCGCCATATCGGCAAGGTGCGCATCCACCCGCAGGACCCGGATACGGTGTATGTGGCGGCGCTGGGCCACGCCTTCGGCCGCAATCAGCAGCGGGGCGTCTTTCGTTCGCGCGATGGCGGCGACAGTTGGGAGCAGGCGCTCTTCGTCAGCGACAAGGCGGGCGCGGTCGATCTCAGCATCGACGAGCGCAACCCGCGCATCCTCTACGCGGCCATCTGGGAAGCCCATCGCGGTTTCTACACCATCCGCAGCGGCGGGGAGGACAGCGGCATCTGGCGTTCGACCGATGGCGGCGACAGCTGGGAGAACATCTCGTTCAATGCGGGCTTGCCGGGCGGCGTGCTGGGCAAAATCGGCATCGCAGCCTCGCCGGCGCAATCGGGGCGAGTCTACGCCTTGATCGAGCACGAAGAGGGCGGCATGTACCGCTCGGATGATTACGGCGACAATTGGCGCTTTGTGGCGCGCAACAACGACATCATCTCGCGCGCCTGGTATTACATGCACCTGACGCCCGATCCGCAAGATGCGGACACGGTCTACGTCAACAACTTACGCTTTTGGAAATCGTCCGATGGCGGGCGCAGCTACTCCATGATCGGCACGCCGCATGGCGATAACCACGACCTGTGGATTGACCCGGCCAACCCAAAGCGCATGGTGCAGGGCAATGACGGTGGCGCCTGCGTGTCGCTGAATGGCGGCGCATCTTGGTCGACGATATTCAATCAGCCGACGGCGCAGTTCTATCATGTGGCGGCTGATAATCGCGAGCCCTATTACGTCTATGGCACGCAGCAGGACAACAGCAGCATCGCCGTGCCCAGCCGCAACAACAAGTCATCGCTGATGTGGCTGGACGGCTTCATCGCTGGCTCGGGCGAGAGCGGCCATATCGCGGTCAAGCCGGACGATGACGACATCGTGTTTGTCGGCGCCATCGGCAGCTCGCCGGGCGGCGGCAACTGCTTGCAGCGTTACGATCATGGCAGCGGGCAAGTGCGCTTGGTGACGACCTGGCCGGAGACGACGGCGGGCGAGGCGGCGGCAGACCTGGACTATCGCTTCGCCTGGACCTATCCCATCGTGTTTTCGCCGCACGACCCCAACACGCTATACGTCGGCGGCAATCATATCTTCAAATCGACTGACGAAGGGCAGAGCTGGAAGGTCATCAGCCCGGATTTGACGCGGGCGGATCCGGCCACCCTGCAGGTAAGCGGCGGGCCGATCAATCGCGATGTCGGCGCGGCCGAGGTCTACGCCACAGTTTACGCCCTGGCGGAATCGCCGCGGGACCCGGGCGTGATTTGGGCTGGCTCGGACGATGGCCTGGTGCATATTTCGCGCGATAATGGCGAGACTTGGCACGACATCACGCCGCTGGATCTGCCGGACTGGTCGATGGTGAGCTTGCTGGAGCCGTCGCCCTTTGACGCGGCGACTTGTTACCTGGCGGCGACAAGATACAAGCTGGACGACTACGCCCCGTATCTATTCAAGACCAGCGACTACGGGGCGAGCTGGACGCGGATCGACGAGGGTATCGGCCGCGATGACTTCACGCGCGTGATTCGCTGTGATCCGGCGCGCGAGGGCTTGCTCTACGCTGGGACGGAGACAGGCGTCTACGCCTCCTTCGACGATGGCGGCAGCTGGCAGCCCCTTCAGTTGAACTTGCCGGTCGTGCCCATTCATGACTTGCTGGTGAAAGAAGGCGATCTGGTGGCGGCGACGCATGGCCGCTCGTTCTGGATTCTGGATGACTTGTCGCGATTGCACCAGCTGCCTGACGCCGGCCCGGACGGGTCCCCGCTGTTGCTGCGGCCGCGCGATACGCAGCGCGTCCTCGAGAGCCTCGACGGACGGCGCTTGATTGATCAGCCGGGCAAGACCTACATGAGCTCGACCGGCGTGATGGCGGCCTATACGCACCGGGTTACGCCGCAAAATGTGGTTGAGCGCAGCTTCCTGGATTCGGGCGAGAATCTGCCGCGCGGCGTCATGGTGGCGTATCATTTGCCGGAGGCGCCCGAATCAAAGATCACACTGCGCTTTAGCGATGCGGCGGGAAATGCGCTGTGCGAGTTCAGCAGCATGGATGACGACGACCGACAGCAACAGCGTAAGAAGCCCGACCGCTCCATCATATATTTGACCGCGGAGGCCGGCTGGAACCGCTTCGTCTGGGATATGCGCCTGCCCCTGTCGCCGCGCTTGCAGGGCGATGATCCCCAATTCGAGCGCATGCCCGGGCCGACTGTCGCGCCGGGAATCTATCGCGTGTCGCTGCAAGTCGGCGAGAAGCTGCAGCACGCAAGAGTTCGCTTTGATCAAGGACGCGACATCATCGGCTGCGGCGGAGGACTTGGAAGCGCAATTTGAACTGCTGATGAGCATCTTTCGGACATACTCCGCGGCGACCGAATCGATCAATACGATGCGCCGCTACCGTTCGCAGTTGGCGGAGCTTGCCGGGCGGCTGGCTGCGGCGGCTGACAGCGGGGAACTGGCCGAACGCGCGGACGAACTGCAGCATCAGGTGCTGGAAATCGAAAAGGGCATCCTGCTGCCCGAGCTGCGAGAGGGCTGGGCCGGGCGCGTCAACCAGGGCACGGATCCCTTGCGGAGACTAGCGGGCCTGCCAGCGGTGGTCAGCTTGGGTGATTACCCGCCGACGGAGCAGGCGCAGGCTGTCTATGTGAAGTTGAAGGGCCAGATTGAGGCGCGTATCAAGGCATTTGAGGATTTGCGGCGGACGGATACCGCGGCGCTTAATCAGCGGCTGCGGCAGCAAGGCGTCAGCCTAATCGGCTAGACCGAGGCGCAGGCGACGTTGCGTGTGACCAGCGACCGCCGAGCATGCTGATTGACCGCGCCAATGCTAGGATGATTCGACCAGGAGCGCCGCAACCAGCTCATGCGCCAGCTCAACCAGTTGCTCAACTTCAACTTGACGCTCGAGCAGCACCACGAAGGCCAGGGCGCTGTTGCGATCGCTTCGCCTGAGAAAACCGGTGAGCCAGGTCTGCCGATCGGCGCCGGACTGTGAAGTTGCGATGGCAGCGCCGATTTGCACACCCGGCGGAGATGCCTGCTCCGTCAATGTGATCCAGGATTCGGCGAGCGCCTGCCGAACGGCCTGGGCCTCGGCGGAGGCGACCATAGGCGTTCCGCTTGGCTTATCAGCCGGCGCCACCCAAGCGCTGTCCCCGGGTGGGCGCTGCGCAGAAAGAATGACCGGCGTGGGAGCGGCGCCATCGGCGGCCAGGGCCGACATAACCGTTGCCAAGTGCAAGGGCGTGGTCGTCAGCTTGCCTTGGCCCAGCGCATTACGCAGAGCCATGGACTCGGCGTCTTGCCCTGACTCAGTGGCGTCGGGCGGTGGTTCGACGGTTTCGGGCTGCGGTAAGCCGTCGAGCGTAAAGGGACTGTCAAACTTAAATGTGGTGAAGACATCGACATCTGCCTCGTCAACATATTGCCGCCAATAGGATTTGAATGGGGCGGGGCAGCCGTAAGTGAGGGCTGCCGCCAGGGTGAGCTCATCGCCCGGTGGCTGCTTCACACAGGCGACGGTGATATCGTCCACCAGCGGGACCGGCGCCGAGGCCTGCTGAAAGCGCGTACTCAAGTCAAATTCGGTTGCGATGGCCTGAAACAGCCACAGCGGGTAGACATTGCCGCCGAGTTGATAGTTGCCCTGCAAGGCGCGATTAAAAAAGGGTTCGTCCGGCGCCTCAACAAGCTGCTCCCAATCATCGTCCAGATTATTGGGATTGAAAGTCGGCGCGCTGATCAAGGCCAGTATTTCACCGCTGTGGGCTTGCATCACGACTGCGGCGGATGCTTGATCGCCGATGGCTGCGATGAGCGCGTCCTGGATGCGCGCGTTCAGCGTCAGCCGGATGTCCGTGCCCACCTGTGGTAGCCGCAAGACATTTGACATGAAAAAATCGCTGAGTGTCTTGACCTCGACGGCGCCGGACAGGACCGCGTCAAAGGCGGCTTCCGCGCCGCTGACGCCATAGCGCAAGCTGTAATAGCCGACCGCGCTGTAAGTTGAGGGCAGCGTGTACATGCGTCTGAATACGCCGTTGCTGGCGACGGAATCAGCCAGCAGCGTATTGTTGCGGTCGTAAATGCTTCCGCGCTCAATGCGCGACAGTGCTTCGACAGTGCGTGGATTGTCATCGCGCTGCAGCAGGGTCGACGGGCCGGCCAGAGCCCAGTAGGCGGCTGAAATCGCGACCAGGGCCAGGGCGAGCAGGCAGGCGCGAAGCAAGCGGCTGATCTCCGTCGCAAAACGCATCAGCGCCGCCCGGCGGATAAGCGCAGCAGGATGCCCATCATCAGGCAGGAGACCAGCAGTGAACTACCGCCATAGCTGATAAAGGGCAGGGTAACGCCGGTCAATGGCAGTAGTTTGAGCACGCCGCCCATGATCATCAGCGCTTGCACGACCAGGGTCAGCGTCAGGCCGACGGCGAGCAGCTGATTGAAGGCGGTTTCTCCGGGCCGAAGGCCGATTGCCAGGCCGCGCCAGGTAATCACGGCGTAGCAAGCCAGGATAGTTATCACGCCGAGCAGCCCCCACTCCTCGGCGATGGCGGCGAAGATGAAATCGGAGTGGACGACCGGGATATATGCGGGCGCGCCGGCGCCAAGCCCAGCGCCGAATACGCCGCCGGCAGCGAAGGCCATCAGGCTCTGCACGATCTGATAGGCGCGGCCGTCCGCTTCTGGCCAAGGGTTGATCCAAATGTCGACGCGCAACTGCACCACGTTCAGGAGCTGATAAGCAGCCGCGGTCGCCAGGATCACCAGCAGCGCTGCGCCCGCGATAATGCGCCAGTCGCCAGTGGCTACGTAGAGCAGCAGCATGAACACGATGAAGAAGAGCATGGCCGCGCCAAGGTCGCGCTGCCATACCAGAATGAGCAGCGACAGCGACCACATCAGCAGAATGGGGCCGAGCAGACGGGGCGAGGCGCCTCTGCCCGTAGCGGCTTGGCGCTGGCTCGCGCGGAGGGACGCGCTCCGTTCGCTCAGATAGCTGGCGAGAAAGGCGACCAACACGACTTTCATGACTTCGGAGGGCTGAAAAAATATGGCGCCAAGACTTAGCCAGAGCCGCGGCGCCAAAGCAAAGCCCGAGGGGTTGGTGCCCAGCAGAATGGTAGCGAACAGCAGCAGCAGCGCCAGCGCCAACAGCACATAGCGATAGTTGCGCAGCCAGCGTAAGGGGCGCGGCGAGACCGCGGCAAAGAGCAGGGCGCCCAGGCCGATCAGCAACCAGAGCGCTTGCCGTTCGGCGAAGGCGGGCGCCAGCCGCTCAATCGCGACTAATCCCCATCCGCTGAGCAGCATTACCAGGGGAAAGAGCAAGCCGTCACGCTCGGGCAGTTTGCGTTCGAGAATGAAAGCGCCAACTGCCGCGCATGCCAGCCAAACGACGTAATTGGACCAGATGCCGCCATCACTTGGACGCAGCAGGGACAGGGTGGCGAAGCCGGAAAAAACGAAGCAGCCTGCCATAACGAGCAAAATGCGCTGCAGCCCGGCAGCGCCGACGCCGATTTTGGCCCCGGTGAGCGTCTTGGTCAAGTTAGGGCGCATGCAAGCCGAGCGCGCGCGCCAGGATGGGCTGGAGCGCCTCGACAACAAGAGGGTCCATCGCCGCGCGCGGGGTGGCCAAGGCGGTATCCAGGGCGGTATGCGCGGGTACGACGCGGTCTTCATCCAGCTCAGCGATCGCCCCCGCCAGCGCCTGCTGCACCAGGTCGATGTTTTGCGCCAGCGTCTCAATCACGAGATCCGAGGTGACTGCTTCGCCCTCTTCCCGCCAGCAATCGTAGTCGGTGACGTGCGCCAGCGATGCGTAGTCGATCTCGGCTTCGCGGGCGAGGAAGGCTTCGGGCGCGGCTGTCATGCCGATGAGATCACAACCCCAGGCGCGGAACAGATGGCTTTCGGCGCGGGTGGCAAAGCGCGGGCCGTCTTCGATAAGGAAATTGCCGCGGCGGTGAACTGTGCCGCCAAGCGCCTCCGCGGCATCGGCAATGACAGCGCGCAGGTATTCGCTGAAGGGGTCGGCGACAGAGACATGCGCCACAACGCCGCGCTCAAAGAAAGAACGCGCCCGTGTGTGAATGGTGTAATCGATGACTTGGTCCGGCGTGACGATGTGCCCGGGCGCAAGTTCTTCGCGCAAGGAGCCGACTGCATTGACGGCGATGATGAAGCGTACGCCCAAGGTCTTCAGGGCGAAGATATTGGCGCGATAGGGCAAATTCGCTGGCGAAAGCACATGGCCATCGCCGTGACGCGGCACAAAGGCGACGCGTTTGCCGCGCAAGCGACCGATGCGAATGGCGCCGCTGGGACGGCCGAAGGGCGTATCCAACTCGACGGATTCTACATCGGTGATCTCCGGCACGTTATAGAGTCCGGAGCCGCCGATGACCCCAATCTTGACTTCATCCATGGTAAAGCGCCTCCCATTTAAGTCTACTGACGCCATGAGCTACGTGCTGAGTTCAAGCCGAAAACGGTGGCGCCCGATGCCGATGATGTCGCCGTCGGCGAGGGCGGTGCGCTGGGCGATGGCATCGCCATTGAGAAAGGTGCCGTTGCGGCTATCGCGGTCCTGCAACCAGTACTGGCCATTGACCGCCTCGATTTGGGCGTGCTGGGCGCTGGCGTAGTCATCGCTAAGGACGAGGCTATTGCCCGCCCCACGCCCAAGCGTGAAAAGCGCGCCCAGCGCCAGGCGCTGCCCCGATTCGTCCGGCGGCTCGAGGCGCTGCAAGAAAGCGTGCGAGGTCGACCGCAACCGCTGCCGAAGTCCGGCTTGCGCCTCATTACGCAAGATGACGAAGAACAGCGCCATAAGGTAGCCGACCAGACTTAGCCCGGCGAGCAGACGCAATGCGAATACGGCGACCTCTATGCTCACTGGGACGACCTAAGCCAGGGGCATAACCTGCGTTGATTCGTCATCGGCGGCGCGCCCATTTGGTTCGCAATAGATGATGGCAGTCCGGCCGATCGTGATCAGATCGCCGTTTTGCAGCGCGTGCTCGCGCACAATCTGTTCGTTGACCAGCGTACCGCCGCGGCTGTTGACATCAAGCAAAATGTATGCGCCGGAGCGCTTGCGCAGCTGCGCGTGATGTCGCGAGACATAGGCATCGGCGATAACGACATCGTTATTGTCCGCGCGCCCGATGGTGAAGATAGGCTTTTCCAGCGGCACGATGCGATTATCCGCCAAAATCAGCCAGGGCTGCTGACTGTCGCGACCGATGGCCTGTGGGGGTATTGGCGCCATTTTTGCCGTGCGCGCGCATGTTTCCGGGCTGTGCCCGGCGCCAATCGACACTTGGTGGGGCGCCAACGCCGGATCTTCGCGCAGCGATACGTGCGGCTGCAAAGCGTGCCGATAGCCGGACTCAGCGCATAGCTCGACAATGAAGTGTGCCAGACTTGTTTCGGTCTCAGGCGCGTGAGCCAGAATCTGCCGCGCATTTTCCGGATGCAAACGAATCTCAAAGAGGTCGGGCGCGAGCGGACGACTCGCATAGTCGTCAGAACGTATTGCGTTGTCGTGTATGGCGCGCAGCAGCAGCACGGCGATATCCCGCGCCGAGACGGGTCGGCGAAACATGCGTACCAAAGCGCCCTCGATAAGCGCCTCCAGCCGCGCTTCCAACTTGTCTACCGGTCCCGCGTTCATGCCTGCATTATAGTCCAGGCGCCAGAGGGGGCAAAGCCTGAACGGGCGGGCGTTGAGTAGTTGGCGTGATGGCAGCGCAGCTATTTGCGCCTCGCACTAAAGTTGAGCCGAAGACAGACGCTGTCAGCTGCGGGGGATGTAATTCAGCCAGGTGTCGTACACTTCAATGCTGTCGCTTTGCTGTTCGCGCAAGGTCTCGCGCAGTTGCGCTAGTTCTTGCTGCTGAGCTTGTTGCCGCTGAAAGTCAAGCTCGGGCCCGGCGCGTTCTTCTTTCGAGCGGACCTGCAAAATGTGGAAGCCGAACTCGCTTTCGACCGGCCCTACTAGCTCGCCGATGTCCGCCGATTTTATCGCCGCGCTGAATTCGGGCACGTAGTTGGCGACTAAGGCCGTGCCCAGCTCGCCGCCGCGGAATCCGCTGCCTGGATCGGTGGAGATGGCGCGCGCCAAGGCGGCGAACGACTCGCCCTGCTGCAGGGCGATCAACGCGGAAAGCGCCGCGGCTTCGTCCTCGACCAGGATATGACGCACATCGGCAAAGAGCACTGCGCTGTCGTCCGGCACGAGCGCCTTCGCGAACTCGGCTTCCAAGGCGCTGCGCTGGAAGAAACCATCCACGGTCTCGCTGGCGACGCCGACGCGATCGAAATAGCCGCGGTAGTCTTGCTGCGTCTGTACGAAGTCTTCGCGGACTTCTTCGGCGCTCTGCGTCGGTTCCACGACAGTCGGCTGCGGCGTGACGGTCGGCTCAGTCGAATCTTGAGACTCGTCGACGACCTCCTGGGTCGCTGCCGGCGTCGGGCTCGGCAACGGCGTATTGCTGGGCGTGGGCGAGACAAAGGGCGTGCGCGTTGCGGTTGGCTGCGTCGTTGACGTTGGCTCGACGCCGATGAGCGCTACTTCGGTGGGGTCGTAACCAAAGAAGCGTTCGACGGCGCGCGTCAGGGCGTCATCGTCTACTGTGATGTTGCGGGCCGCGGCCTCCTGCGCCAGCAGTTTGTCGTCGACCATGTCATTGATGACGCGCAGACCCAGTTGATCAGGCACGTTGACTTCGCTGATCCAGGTGCGGTAGGGCTCCTGCTGCGAAAGCTGTTGCATGTCAAAGCCCGAGTTCTGAATCTGGTTAAGCTGCAACAAGAGGCGATTGCGCTCCAACAAGTATTGCTGGCGGAACTCGCGCACCGTTATCGCCTCGCCATTGACGCTGGCCACCGACTGACTGGGAATGATGAATTGTTCCATGGCAAACGCGGCCGCGACCAGCAGCGCCAGCGCCAGGGCCACTGCAATGACGCCGCGTATCGCCCATCGCTGCAGCTCAGCCTCTCTTTCAGAGCGGCTCTTGTACGAGGTTTCGCTTTCGCCCGGGGGCGTATTGCCGTGCGCGGCCGCTCCGTCCGCATCGGCGGCGCGGCGGCGTCTTCGTCGCGGAATGCCTGTCGTTTGCGACCTTTTGGACATGAATGCCTAAACTCCTGGATTCGAATGGCGATAACGCGCCCGGCCCGGCCTGGCTTGGCGGTCTTGAACCTGCAAGCGGCTGACGACCGAGACCGCTAGTCCGCGACGACGTAGGGCAGCAGCGCCAGGTGACGCGCGCGCTTGATCTCCCGCGCCAGCTCGCGCTGGCAACGCGCGCAGTTGCCGGTTTGGCGCCGCGGCTTTATCTTGCCGCTCTCATTGATGTAGCGGTAGAGAGTGTCGAAATCCTTATAGTCAAAGCAGCGGCCCTTGGGGCAATAGGTGGTGCGCCCGCGCCGCCGTCTGCCGCGACGCCGGCCATGGGGGCCACCACGCCTCCGCGATGGTCCGCTGCGCGCCCGCGATGATGAGGCGGCTGAAGACGATGACCGGGCCGGCCTGGTTTCTGTGTTTTCGCTCACGATATTGATTCTCCGTCTGTGATTTGCAGTTGAGCTTGCGATGTGTACGCTGCGCCCAGCGTGACTACACGGGCGGTCTTATTGGAGGCTCGCTTTGACCACGCCACCCTCACGCACCAGCAAGTAGCGCAATACCGGCTCAAAGAGCTTGAGCTCGGTCTCCAGTTCTTCCAGGTGCGTGGGCGCTATGGCCGCGCGGATCAAGACGTAGTGCCCTTCGCGCTGGCCGTCAATCATGTATGCCAGGCGGCGCCGGCCAAATATCTTGCGGTCAACGCTCTTGACGACGCCTTCATCTCCCAGCTCAATATAGCTGATGACCTGATCAATGGCCTGGTTGACTTCTTCGTCGGACGGGAGCATGCGGACGATGAACGTCAGCTCATAATCTCTCATGAGTGTTCCTTTCCTCGGTTGCTAGCCCCGCGCGCCCTGCCTGCACGGAGCGGAAAGCTGTGATTCGGTTGTCGGCGCGTAATGCTAACGCAGGCGCGGGTCTTATTCAAGTGCGTCTTTGGCGGGGTCGCCGCCGGCGATCATCAGTCGTGAGCTGGCGAGGCAGAGGGCGACGATCAGCCAGAACCAGGTGATCGATGACTGGAAATCGAGCCGGAAGAAATAGAGATCGGCGATGGCATTGACCAGGCCGGTGAGCAGGGCCGCGTGGAAGCCGAGGTGGATCGCGGCCAGGCGGCTGTTTTTGCCGGCTCGACGCCTGGCGCGCGCGCCATAGGCGAAAATAGCCGCCATCGCCAGCAGGAAAATCATCACGCCCGTGAGCCCGATCTGGTTGGCCATGATGAGATACATGTTGGCGACATCGGTGTAGATGTCGATTTCAGGTGTGCCGGTGAAGCCGACGCCAAACACCGGGTAACGCCTGATTAGCTCCAGCGAGTCGGTCCATTCGCCGAGGCGCATCTGTGTGGCCAGGTCGGCGCCGCGGAAGGCTTGCGCCAAACGGTCGAGGTAGGCTTGGGTCTGTGGCAACGCGAGAAAAAGCAGGCCGCCGAAAAACAGCGCGGGCAGCAATCGACGGTAGCGCAGGAGGGCGATCGCTAGCAAGCCCGCCCCGCAAGCCAAGAAGCTTGCGCGCGACGCGGTGAGATAGAGCGCCAGGGCGGTCAGGATGAATATCGCCAGCGTCAGCCAGCGCTGTGGCAAAACCGGCTTCTTTTCAGCGACTTGCGGGACGATGATGAGCGCGGCCGTCGCCAGAATGCCGCCCAGGGAGTTGGGGTCGATCCAGGTGCCGATGGCGCGCTCGCCTAGGGCCGGGTTGTCTTCAATGTAGCGGACGACGCCACCATCGGGATAGCCGATGCGCGAAAGGCGTACGAGGGCAGCTTCGGCCAGCTGATCCGGCGCCAGAAACAAGCCAACGGCCAGCGTGGCTTGCAGGCCAATCGTCAGGGTGATCATCTGCACCAGCCGCCGCAGCAGGGCCGGGCTGCGCAGCAAATCCACCAGGATGAAGACCATGCCGATGCTCAAGAGTGTCTCGGCAAATTGGCGGATGGCTGTCGCGGTGGGCCCGGCATGGCGCAGGCCGAGGGCAAAAGCGAAAACGAGCCACATCAGATAGAGCGTGATAAAGGCGTGAATCGGCGTCAGGCGCGGGCCGCCGCGGCGACCGGTCATCCATTGCACGAGGTAGACGAGCAGAAAGCCGCCCATCGCCAGATCCAGCAAGGTGGGCGTCAGCGCGATCTTGACCGGGAAGACGCCGAAGGGCAGCAGCAGCACCGTCGCGATAATGGCATATAGCGCTACCCGAACATCGGTTATGACATATAAGCCGGTGACGACTCCGCCGATGGCCGCCAGCCCCAGGAGCGGGCCGACGATCGCGATCAGCAAGCCGATGCCGGCGCCAACGACGCCGATGAGCAACCCCACGGCCAACGCATAGGAGCGCGGGTCACGGCGGCTAATCCAAATTTGCAGGGAGTCGGCGGCGCGCATGGTTCAACGTCTCCGCAAAGCCATCAGAGCGCGGACGGCGAGCGTCAGCCAGGTCACGAGGCTCAAGACAAGGCCGATTCTGTAGCTCAAGGGGTCGTAAGTCAAGACGAGGGTGTGCTCTCCGGCGGGGACTTCCACGGCGCTCAAGCCGGCGTAGGCGCGTAGAATCTCGGCCGGCTGGTCGTCGAGTCGCGCCGCCCAACCGGGATAGTGAGGCAGCGAAAGGGAGAGGATAGCGTTGGCCGCGGTGTCGATATCGATGACGATTTCTTCGGGCGCGAATGATGCGACTTTGGCGCGACCCGCAGCGGGCTCGGCGGGCAATGCGAGCTTCGGCGCCGCCTGCAAGACGATCTTCTCCCGCTCGTCGTAGCGGATATCGCCCAGTAATTCCACGGCCCACTGTTCGTTGTCAACGAAATCCGCTTCATAATACAGGCGGGCGAAGGGACGGGGATTCTCCAGGCGATGCAAATAAAACGTTCCGCGCTGGTCGACGCCTTGACCCACTACCTGAGTCGGGACAGACAGGCGTTCCCGGCCGCTGAACACGTATCTGACGGCGTAAAGCTCCCACGACAAGGGATTGTCTTCATAATCGGCGTAAATGATTAACTGCTGCGCTTTCAGCCACAGCGGGCTGATGCCGCGAACATCCATCAAGCCGTATAGGCTGCCGTAATTGTCCTCCAGGCCGCGAAAGCCATCGACGCGAAAGGGTTGCTCGCTGTTGTCGCCCAGGAGATGCTGCACGAGAGGCGGCGGCGTCATGCTGAGCTGCTCCTGGCCCGGCCGCGGGTCGTACACTGCCGGGTGATCCCAATTGACGCTGAAGAGTTCAAAGACGATCAGCAGCACGATGGCGAGCTGGGTGGCGGCGCGCTCTGGTGTGCGGGCTAGTGCGCGCAAGAAGACAAATGCGCCGACCGCGATCAGAGCGCTGCGCGTGGCGATGTCGAAGATCGCTCCCCAGCGGGCGCCGTCTATCTGCCAGATCAGAAACAGCCCGAGTGCGATGGCGGACAGACCGGCGCTGAACCAGCCCCACCAGCGCAGGGCTTGTCGCTTTTGGGCTTGGTTCGCGGCGGCGGCGAAGGCGGAGATGCCGATGCCGCTCAAGATCGCCAGGCTATTGGCGACCAGCAGGGCAGCGCGTTCCTGGCCGCGGAAAAAGCGCAGGCCGGGGACGAAATTATAGCTCATCGTATAGAGGGCGCCGTTTTCGCCCAGGCTGAACAGCAGGCCGATGGCAGCCACAATCAGCCAAAAGCGGCTTTCGCGCGGACCGAAGCGCAACGCCGCCGCCACCAAGAACAGCGCCGGAATGCCGATATAAAGCGGCGACCACTGGCTGACCGAGCCGGGAAAGATGAACTGGAAGACATCGCGGAAGGGGAAGCCGTTGCCCTTGGCGTCAAAGCCGAGGCCTTCGCGCGATGTCAGCAGCAGGTATTCGATGCCGGGCAGCAGCGTGACCGCGGTGACACCTATGGCGGTGAGAGCCAGCAGTGCGAATCCGCCGGCGAAGGCGCGCCAGCCGAGCCGCCCCTGGTAACAGCGCCACGCCAAGTAAGCCACGGCGAGGTAAGTGATGAAGAAGCTGGTCTGCGGGTGGCCGGCCATCCAGGACAAGCCCAGTGCCAAGGCCGCCAGCAGGACGAAGGCATAGGCAAGTTTGCGGCCACGAGTCGCTTCCAGGATGCCGATCAGCATGAGGGGCAGCCAGGTGGCCGCTTCGAGAATGGCCAGTTGCAGCGGCGGATAGCCCGTCAAGTAGCCGCCAAAGCCGATAACGATGGCCGCGACAATTGCGCCCAGACGGCTGTAGGCCCGGCCAAGCGTCACACGGCGGACGAAGGCGTACATCAGCAGCGCGTAGAGCAAGACGTGGGCGGTCATTTCCAGCTGCAGCGCGTTGTAGCTCCAGCCGCCGGCCAGCGAGCTTAACCCAATCGTCAGCCAGCGCGGCGGATAGAAGACGGCCGCCTGCGTATCGGCGATGAAGGGCAGGCCACCGTTGTTGTACGGGTTCCAGAGCGGGATCTCGCCCTGGGCCAGCCGCTGATACTGATAGCCGGCGAAGGCGACGAACTGGCCGGAAAAGTCGCCCTTGGCCAGCGAGGCCTGGTCGGCGGCGATGGGCGTGAAGAGGCGCCAGAAGAAGAGCAGCCAGAGAAGCATGAGCGCTGCCATGGCGCGGACATCACCGTTATGCGACAGGGCGCGCAGTCGATTCATAGTTCGCCGCTAAGCCAAAATCGACTCGAAGAAGGCCGTCGTTTCGCTCACAACGGCGTCCCACTCGAAGCGCCGGCTCAGCTCTTTCGCGCCGTTGCGAAGTTGCTCTAGCCGCGGCGGTTGGCGCATCAATTCGGCCAGCGCGGCTTCGATGTCGCAGGCGGAGTTTCTCGCGACTAACCAGAGATTGCGCCGGTGAGTGAAATCGTGGCTGCTGAAGGCCGGCTCGGTCGAAAGCGTGGCGCAACCTTGATGCAGGGCCGCGATCAAGCTGCTGCGGCGAAACGAGGCGCCATCGCTGAAGGGCAGCGTCATCAGGTCGACGGCTTGCATCCAGGCGGCGACAGACTCGGCCGGCAAGGGGTCCGTAAAGTGTACCGCGTCGACTAGCCGAGTTCGCTGGATGCGCCGCTCAATATTGGTCAGATAGCGCGCGTCCTCGCTGTTGTCGACGGCGTTGCTGCGCGCGCCGATGAAGACGAGCCGCAGGTCCACGCCGGCGGCGAGCAGGCTTTCAAGCGCTTCCAATAAATGGTGCACGCCCTTGATGGCTTTGATGAAGCCGAAGTGACCCAGCAGCATACAGCCGTCGTCCGCGCCCGCTTGGCGCCGCAGTTCCGCCCGTTGCGCCCCGTCCGCAGGCAGGCGTGGAATGCTGCTGCCGAGCGGGATCAAGCGCCGCTTGGGCAGCGTGCCCAGGCTTCGGTGGTCTTCGTGATTTGTGGTTATGACTCCGCTGGATGCGCGAGCTAGGCGGTGGACTATCCAGTCCCGCAAAGGGCCGGCTTTGGGAAACAGATAGGGGTGGCGCAAATCGTGGAATGTTGTGACGAATGGCGCTGGCAGGAGGCCCGGCCAAAAGTGAGCCAAGGGCGACATATCGAAGGCCGCCGTCTGATACTGCAAGTTGACGATGTCGAGTTGATGCCGCCGCACCCAGGACCGGATCTGCGGGATGGCGGCCGCGCCCCAGCCGGAGACGGTGTGAAGCGGCAAGGTCTCGCTCTGTGAGCCGGCGCGGCTGAGGATGTGAACCGCGTGGCCCAATGCCTGAAGGCGCTCGCCCAAGAGGCGGGAAAAATCGCCGACTCCGCCGGGCATGGGCGGGAACTCGCCGGTGATGATGCCGATCTTCATCGCCCGGCCTTGAGCCCGCTGCGCAAGACACGCCAATAATTGCGCACGCGCTGGGAGCGCAGTTGGCGTTTGTGGCCCAGGGCGCCCTTGGCCGCTTCCAGCGCCAATTGCCAAGCGAATTGCAGCAGCAGGCAGCCGCGCAACAAGAGGTACGTGCCGAAGCCGTGATGCTTGCGAAAGTATCGCAATTTGCTGGACTGAAATTGGATCGTGGTGCGGGCGGCGGTCTGCTCGCTGCTCTTGCCGCCGTGATGCGTGATGAAGGCGCCGCCGTGATAATAGACCTCCCAGCCGGCGGCTTTGGCGCGGCGACAATAGTCCAGCTCTTCATAATACATGGTGAAACCTTCGTCCAGACCGCCGAGCGCGGTGTGGACTTCCCGCCGCAGCAGCAGGGCCGAGCCTTGCACCCAATCGGCGGCCACGACCGCATCGTCAGGCGTATCCCTCATGCGGTAACGCGCTTCGATAGCCTTCGGCGCCGATGACGCCAGCCAGGTGCTCTCAAAGAGCCCGGTGAGCGTGGTGGGGAAGCGGCGGCGGGTGGATTGATGGCTGCCATCGCTGTTGAGCGTATGCGGGCCGACGATGCCGACACACGGCTGTGAGCGCAAGAGATCCAGCAGGGCGGGCAGGGCGCCGGCGTGAACTTCGGTGTCAGGATTGAGCAAGAGCAGAAACTGGCCGGCGGCGCGGGCCAAGCCGATGTTGTTGCCGCGCGTGAAGCCGACATTTTCGCTCTGCGCCAGCAGCGTGACCATCGGGAATTTATCACGCACCATCTCGACGCTGCCGTCTTCGCTGGCGGAATCCACCACGATGATTTCCGCTCGCGGCCCGCTGCCGACTTTTTCGCCCGTCCAGGCGAATTCGGACGCTAGCAGGCTCGCCAGGCATCTGTCCAGCAGATCGCGAACATTCCAGTTGACGATGATGACGGTGAGGTCAATCAAGGGAGCATCTCATGGTGATCGGCTTATCAGCAGTGTAGCACTTTTCGCGGAATCCGAGCGCGGCATCAGCAGCACGGCGGCCAGCCGAAGAGCCGTTGCGCATTGCGTGTGGTGTGGGCGGCCATGTCTGCGGCGGATATGTTGTGCAGCTCGGCCAGCTTTTCATTGACGTAGCGCAGGTAGGCAGGCTCATTGCGGCGGCCGCGGTTGGGATGCGGCGCCAGGAAGGGCCCGTCCGTCTCGATGAGAATACGGTCGAGCGGCGTCGCGGCGGCGACAGCGCGTAAGGCGTCCGCTTTCTTGAAGGTAATCGGGCCAGTGAAACCGAGATAGAAGCCCAGCGCAAGCGCCCTCTCAGCCAGTTGGCGCGATGCGGAAAACGAGTGCAGAACCCCGAGCCGGCCCTGCAGATCAGCCGGCGCGGCTGGCGCCCAAGCTTCGAGCAACGCCAGGACATCGGCATCGGCTTCGCGATTATGGATGATGACCGGCAGTTGCAGCTGTGCCGCCAGATCGAGCTGCGCTTGAAAGGCGCTGCGCTGCACCTGTGGCGGGCACTTGTCCCAGTAGTAGTCGAGGCCGATCTCGCCGATCGCGACGACCTTGTCGTCAGCCGCGAGCTCGGTCAGCGCGCCGATGTCGCTCGCGGTGAATGCTGCGCTGCTATTGGGATGGATGCCTACAGCGACGTAAATGCCGCCGCAATCGCGGGCCAGCGCCAGGGCTTCGTGACAGCTGGCCCGGTCGATGGCGGGCACGATGATGCGGCGCACGCCGGCTACAGCGGCTCGTCTCAGTACAGCGCTGCGATCTTCGTCGTAGCGCTCGAAATTGAGGTGGCAGTGTGTATCGACCAGCTCCGGCGGGCGCGTCACAAGGCTTGCTCGGGGTTGTCCGTCAGCTTCTTGAGATCCGCCTCGACCATCATGCTGATGAGCTCTTCAAAGCTGACCTCGGGCTCCCAGCCGAGCTTGGCGTGGGCTTTGGCCGGATCGCCGACCAGCAGGTCGACCTCGGCCGGGCGCATGAAGCGCGGGTCTTGCACGGCGTAATCGCGCCAGTTGAGCCCGACATGCTCAAAGGCGACCTGGAGCAGGCGCTCGATGGAATGGGTCTTGCCGGTGGCGATGACGTAATCGTCGGGCGTGTCTTGCTGTAACATCAGCCACATGGCTTCCACATAATCGCCGGCGAAGCCCCAGTCGCGCTTGGGGTCCAAATCGCCGATGCGGATCTCGTCCGCCAGCCCCAATTTGATCTTGGCGGCGTGATAGGTCGCCTTGCGCGTAACGAATTCCAGCCCGCGCCGCGGCGATTCATGGTTGAAGAGAATGCCGCTGCAGGCGAAGAGGTCGTAACTTTCGCGGTAGTTGACTGTGATCCAGTGAGCATAGACTTTGGCGACGCCGTAGGGGCTGCGCGGATAAAAGGGCGTCGTCTCTCGTTGCGGCACTTCTTGCACTTTGCCGAACATTTCGCTGCTGGAAGCCTGGTAAAAGCGGATGGCGGGGTTGACCGTGCGCACGGCTTCAAGCAGGCGCGTCACGCCCAGGCCGGTGATATCGCCGGTGAAGACTGGCTGATTCCAGGAGGTGGGCACGAAGCTCTGCGCCGCCAGGTTGTAGACTTCATCCGGCTCGGCTGTGTTGATGGCGGTGATCAGGCTGCTGAGATCGCCCATGTCGCCTTGCACCAGCTCCAGCTGATCCTGGATATGTTGAATCCGCTCATATCTTACGGTGCTGGTCCGCCGCACCATGCCGTATACGCGGTAGCCCTGGCGCAGCAGGAATTCCGCCAGGTACGATCCGTCCTGGCCGGTGATACCGGTGATCAGCGCTGTCTTGGTCATGGGTCAGTATCCCCTAGGTTTCGGCGAGCTGTTGACGGCAATCGCGCAAGACATCTCGCAGGGTCTCTTCAAAAGTAAAGGTGGGTCGCCAGCCCGTGTCCCGCTGCAATTTGCTGGCATCACCCAGAATCTTCGGCGCATCCACCGGGCGCAAGCGTTCACTATCGACGCGAACTTCAATGTCGGCATCCGTCAGCCGCAGCAGGGTCTCCAGCAAGTCTTGAATGCTATAAGCCCGGCCCGAAGCGACATTGTAGGCTGCGCCGGCATGCCCTTTTTCTACGATCAACTGGTAGGCGTGGACGATATCACGGACGTCGGTGAAATCGCGCTTGGCCGCCAGGTTGCCGACGTATATAACCGCTTCGCGCTGGCCCGCCTCAATTTCGGCGATTTGCCGCGCGAAGGCCGGCGCGACAAAGCGCTGATTCTGCCCCGGCCCGATGTGATTGAAAGGCCGCGCGCGCATGATGGGAAGGTCGTGGCTCAAGTGATATTGCAGGCCCAGCATGTCCTGCGCCACCTTGCTGACGCTGTACGGGTTGCTGGGGCGGAAGGGCGTGTCCTCGGCCATCGGCAGCTGGCCCGCCTGCGCCGCGCCGTAAATCTCGGCGGAACTGACGATGAGAATCCGCGGGCGGATTGCCAAATCCAGGCAGCCTGTGATTAGGTTTAGCTGAGACAGGATGTTGTTCTCAAGCGTTTCCCAAGGCGCTTCAAAAGAGCGCGGTACGAAGGCTTGCGCCGCCAGGTGATAAATGGCGTCGGGCCGCCATTCCCGCAGAAGCGCGCGGACGCGCTCAGCATCTTTGAGGTCGATTCGCCGTGACGCAGCCAGCGTGGCGTGCACGCGCTCGCCGGGAAGAAATGTGGTGCCGAAGAGTTGCGCATCGGGCAGACGCCGGTTGATATGGGCTGCCAGATGATTGCCGACAAAGCCGCCGGCGCCGGTAATCAGAACGCGCAAGATCGGGCCCCTTGTTCGTCACAAGATTTCTGCGAGTGTTCGCCTCGACCATTCTACACGACGGCGATACAGACGACACTGAACAGGCATACGACTTGATGCGGATGTCAGCGGAGCAGCAAGAGCGACTACATCGGCTTAAGGAAATGCGAACTGACGGGCCCAAGCATTGGCGGGCGGGCGTCTCGGCGGCTGTGAAACTCGGCTCACGCTGAGACGTTGATGAGGCTCATCACATAGTCGCGCGGGTAGAGGCGGCCGCGCAGAAGGAGCCGCACGTAGCGCGCGTAGATCCAGCCGCGCTGATCCACGAAGGTAGTGCGCAGCCATTCGCCGTCTTCGGTTCTGCCATCTATGGGCATTTTAGAGCCGGCGGCAAGCAGCGCGAGTGATTCGGACGTGGCATCGGGGTAGCGCCTCAAATGGAGCATGGCGCCCGGATCCAGCGCGATTTCGCCAACGACGCGCTCCATCATGTCGCCCGTCGCGGGTATCGGCGTGGCCGCGTCGGGGTCCAGGACACGAACACCGCCCCGCACTTGCTCGCTGATGGTTGGCGCAACCGACGGGTCAAGCGCGCGCAAGCCGGCGACCGTCACCGGGCTTTCGTTCAGCAGCAGGTCAATATAGTCGTTGCTGACCCAGCCGCGCGTGATGGACTGTGCGGCTCGTATTCGACCAGGGCCCAGGCTTCGGCGGCATCCAGACCAAGCAATTTCAAACGGGCGTCCGCGGGAAGTTGACCAAGCACCTCTGAGACAGCGCTGTTGGCGACGCGAATGTTGAGGTAGGCGCCCGGGTCCAACCGGTGCACGCGGACGCTGACGTGGTCGGACAATTCGGTCGGGCGCATCGACGTATTGAGGGCATAACCGGCGTGGTTCTGCCGCACGAGTGTCAGGTTGCGCAGCCGCTGCACGCCGCCGATCGCGTCAAATACGTCCAGATAAAAGGCGTTGACCCAGCCGTATAGCGCGCCGCCGTCCGGCGTCTGATACATGACGAAGAGCCAGGTATCCGATGGCGACAAATCTTCATACGGGTAGAGGAGCAGCGCCGGGTCTTCCGTGAGATCGCTCAAGTCAACCGGCTCGTCAGCGCTCTCGCCAGGCCCGTAAACGCTGGGCCCGCGCCGCCCCAAGACCATCAAGTCGCTGCCGCCGGGCAGCAGCCCCAATGACAGCGCGCGGCTGGTGGGGTACTGGCGCAATTGCAGTCTGGCGTCAGATGCCAGGTTGACGACCGCGTGCGGACTCAAGCCGAGGAAGGGGCTGCCATCCTCGTCCATGCCGGCGTCGACATCAGCGGCTGGCCCTGGCTCGCCCCCGGCGACCGTTGGCGTGGGCTGCCGTTCCTCAGTTGTTTCGGCGGCCGCGGCGTCGACCTCCTCCGCGGTGACGGCTGGAACGGCCTCTGCCGCTTGCTCATCCGCGGTCGGCTGCGCTGCGATGTCCGCGTCGGTCCGCAGAGCAGCGCTAATTCTGCGCTCGAGGCTGGTTTCGCTGATCAGCAGGCGCGGGGCGCTGAAGGTATCGCCGGCAATCGCCACCAGGTTGTAGAAGGAACCGCCGTAGAAATGATGAGCCGGCACAGCTATCGTACCGCGCTCGTCACTGATACGCAGAACCAGCGCCAGAGTATCCTGGCCGGGCATAAGCCGCACACTGTCGGCAGCCGCGCTGAAGTCGAGATCGACCGCGATGATTGCGCCGCTTCCCAGCTGCAAGCGTTCCACAACGCTGTTGGGCAGGGCGTTGATAAGGCGGAGCGTAGCGGAAGCATGGTCGGGACCGCGCGGATCGTCGGCGTACGTGGCGATGCGCAAAGAACCGGGCGAACCCAGCAGCGCCACCGTGTGCAGCTTTCCTTGATGCACTTCAAGGTCCACGGACGCCAGCTCGGTGACGCCCAATCTGACGCTCAAGCGGCGCGTACCGGCGGGGATCGCGATATGTGGGGTGGCCATGGCAAAGGCGAGGCCCGGCGCCACAAGCTGGTCGTCGATAAGCAAGTCCACGGGCGCCGCGCCCTGCACGGCGTGGATGAAGGACACCTTGCCGCTGGTCGCCGCGCCATCGGTGGGCGCGCTGGCCACCAGCAGTTGCGGGCTATTGGCGCTCGCGTAAACCAAAAGGATGTTGCTGGCGCCGGCGGACAGACTAGCGCTGGCTTCCAGTACGGAACGGTCGTACGCCTCGCCTGAAGGTACAAACGCCAGGTCCAGGCGGCCCGCGGCGACTTCAATCGGCCCGATAGACAAGCCAAGGGCTAACGCTTCGGCGATCGGCGGCTGATCGCGCGCCGTCGATGTTGCCAGGAAGGATCCGTCAGCGAATGCGTTGTGGATTTGGAGTCTGGACTTGCCGGCTGGCAGGGCACGATGGTCGTCTGCCAGGGTGACAATCCCCAGCGGCTCGCCGGACAGAAGCAGGATGGCAGCGTCGGCATCGACAATCAGTTGGTCTTGAAGAATCTGGGCATCGCGCCCGGCGTGATTCACGCGGAGCTCGCTCGCGCCGGAAGGCAGGTCGATCGCCGACGTGGAGTCGCCGGCGGACAGATTTGCTGCGGCCAACTCGCCGTTGAGGAAAATGTCGATTGCGGGCGTCGTCGGGTCGGCATGGATGAAGCGGGCGCGGACGTGGCCCTGCGCCAATGCCGCGCCGCCCAGCAGCAGCGCCAACAGCGCGCCGATCACGGCGGTTCTCAACTGTGCCTGACTGGTCATGCGCTCCCTACTCCCCAAGCATCAACAAGCGCCAGACAAATCTTACTCTTAGCGCTGTGGGGGTCGGCGGAATGCTGCGGAGCGCGCCATCAGTTGTTTACAGGCTCATGTGCCTTCTTGCCATTGGTTCAGGTAGGCTTCCTGCTCGTCGGTTAGCGTGTCAATGGAAACACCCATCGCCTGCAGCTTTAGCCTGGCGATTTCCTGGTCGACGTCAGCGGGTATAGTATAGACTTGCGCCGCAAGATTTGCCACATTGCGCAGCATGAACTCCGCGCCCAGCGCCTGGTTGGCGAAGCTCATGTCCATGACTGAGGCGGGGTGCCCTTCGGCGGCGGCCAGGTTGATGAGGCGGCCCTCGCCCAGCACGTAAATCGACCGGCCGTCGAGCTTGTATTCTTCGACGAAGGGGCGGACGCGCGCCGGCTCGCCATCAGCCATTTCGGCCAGCGCGTCCAGGTTGATCTCGACGTTGAAGTGCCCGCTGTTACAGACAATCGCGCCGTCATTCATTGCGGCGAAGTGCTGCCGGTCGATGACGCTGGTATCGCCGGTGGCGGTGACGAAGATGTCGCCGAGGCCGGCCGCTTCCGCCATCGGCATCACGCGGTAGCCATCCATCACCGCCTCCAGGGCGCGCAGGGGGTCGACTTCGGTGACGATGACATTGGCGCCCAACCCGGCGGCGCGCATGGCGATGCCGCGGCTGCACCAGCCATAGCCGGCCACGACCACCACGCGCCCGGCCAGCAAGATATTGGTGGCGCGGATGATGCCGTCGATGGTGCTCTGCCCGGTGCCGTAGCGGTTATCGAAAAGGTGCTTGGTGGCGCTGTCGTTGACGGCGATGACGGGGAATTCCAGCGCCCCGTCTTTGGCCATGGCGCGCAGGCGGATGACGCCGGTCGTTGTCTCCTCGGTGCCGCCGATGATTTCATTAAGCACTTCGCGCCGTTCTTTGTGGATGGTGCCAACCAGGTCGGCGCCATCGTCCATGGTAATATGCGGCTTGTGATCCAGCGCCGCATGAATGTGCTGGTAGTAGGTCTCGTTGTCTTCGCCCTTGATCGCATAAACCGGAATCTCGTCGTTGACCACGAGCGAGGCGGCCACATCGTCTTGCGTCGACAAGGGGTTGGACGCGGTCAAGACGACATCGGCGCCGCCGGCTTGCAGGGTCTGCATCAGGTTGGCCGTTTCGGTAGTGACGTGAAGGCAGGCCGAAACCCGCACGCCGGCCAGGGGTTTTTCGGCGGCGAAACGCTCGCGTATTTGTTTGAGCACCGGCATTTCGTGCCCGGCCCAGTCGATGCGGTAGCGCCCGCCTGTGGCCAACTCAAGGTCTTTGACATCGTTTGCGATGGTCATGTCTTCTCCTGTGATGTGTCCCGCGCGGGGACGGCGCGAATGAAACGCCGGCATTTTAGCATGGCTGAGGGGACTTGTCTGTAGATACACGCGCGGCCACGGCCCACGTAAAGTGCCTTGCACCTCGCGATGTATATCTCCCCCTCCCCGTCGAATCCTGTAGGGGCGAGCCACCGGCTCGCCCCTACGCACGGTGGGCTTTGGCCCGCAACGTAAACAGGCGCTGCTTTAGCCCCGGGCAGCACTCCTGTCGAGCAAGCGGTCGAGCTGGCCGCTGTCATCGGCGAAAGTGCGGAAGCGTTCGACGAATTCCGCCGGCGTGAAGCGGTGGCTCTGCGTGCCCACTACTTCCAGAGCATAGGTAGCGCTGAGCGCGCCGATTTGCGCCGAGAGCTGCAAGGGCAAACCCGCGCTGATGCCGACGAGCATGCCGGCGCGGTAGGCGTCGCCGGCGCCGGTGGGGTCGGCGATTTGGCCCGGCGCGACGGCATCAACCGGCAACGCTTGTTCATCGACGTATATGGTCGAGCCTTTTTCGCTTTCCGTGATGACGACAATATCCACCTGGTCGCGCAGGTCGGCCAGGGTAAGCCCGGTCTTTTCGTATATGACGCTCGCTTCGTAGATGTTGACGATTAGCATGGTTGCGCCGGCCATGCCACGGCGCAGCTCATCGCCGTTGAGCCGCGCGACTTGTTGGCCGGGGTCATAGACGAAGGGGATAGCGCGGGCGCGGCATTCGTCGCACAGGTTGATCATGGCGACGGGGTCGTTGGGCGAGATGACGGCCAGATCGGGCGCCTCGTCAAGCACATCGGCGATGCGATAGTCGCGGGCCAGGTTCATGGCGCCGCCGTAGAAGAATGCCAACTGATTATTGTCTTCATCGGTGTTGGCGAAGAATGACGCGGTGAAGACATCGTCGATTTGCACCACCGTGCTGCAATCGACGCCTTCGCCCTCCAGCCAGGCGCGATAATCGCCGAAGTCCCGCCCGACCGTGCCCATCAGCCGAGGGCGCGCGCCGAAGAGCGCCATGGTGTAAGCGATGTTGGCCGCCACGCCGCCCCAGTGCTTGGTCATATCGTCGACCAGGAAGCTGAGGCTCATGTTGTGCAATTCGTCGGGAATGAAGTGCTGCTGAAAGCGCCCGGGAAAGCGCATCAAGTAGTCGTATGCGATCGAGCCCGTGATGAGCGTTTGCATGGCGCCGTCCGTCATCCGCCGGTCAAAGACACAAGCGCGCAGTATAGCGCAGATGGCTTGGTGACGATACCGACAGTCCGGCTGATTACGCCGGCCGTGGAGCGATTTTTGGCTAGAGTTTTTCGCCGGCGACAGCGCGCGCCAGACTGTTGACGAAAGGCGGGCGGGCGATGCCGTTTTCGGTCACGATACCGCTGAGGTAGCGGTGGGGCGTGATGTCGAAGGCGGGGTTGCGCGCCTTGAAATGCGCCGGGACGACCGGATTGCCGTAGGGCGTCGTCACTTCGGCCGGGTCGCGCTGCTCAATCGGGATCAGGTCGCCGCTGGTCAAATTAAGGTCGATGGTCGAGGTGGGCGCCGCGCAATAGAAGGGGATGTCGTGGGCCGCGGCCATAATGGCCAACTGATAGGTGCCGATCTTGTTGGCGACATCGCCATTGGCGGCGATGCGATCGGCGCCGACGAGGATGACATCGACTTCGCCCCGGCGCATGTAGTAGCCAGCGGCGGAATCGGGGATGATATCGTAGCTGACGCCCAGTTGCTCCAGCTCCCAGGCGCTAAGGCGGCTGCCTTGCAAGCGCGGACGCGTCTCGTCCAGCAAGACGTGAAAGGCCGTGCCCGCCTCAAAGGCGGCGCGGATGACGCCCAGGGCTGTGCCGTAGTCGACCGTGGCCAGCGCGCCGGTATTGCAGTGATGCAGCACGGTAGCGCCATCGCCCACCAAGGTCGCGCCGAACGCGCCGATGCGGCTGTTGATGGCGACATCGTCATCGGCGATCTGCTGCGCCGCCCGCAGCAAGCCCGCCCGCATGTCAGCCGCGGATTTGATATCATCGTGCTGCGCGATTTGCAGCAGGCGATCCACCGCCCAGGCCAGGTTGACGGCGGTCGGGCGAGCAGCCTTCAGCAGGTTAGCGGCGGCACGCAAGTCGCGCAGTAACGCCGCGGCGCTCTCAGCCTGGCTCTGTTGAGCTGCCAGGGCCATGCCGAAGGCGGCGGATGCGCCGATGGCGGGGGCCCCGCGCACGGTCATATTGGCGATGCTTTCGGCGACGGCGTCGACCGTTTCCAGGCGCACATAGGTCAGTTCCCAGGGCAGCGCGCGCTGGTCGATCATCTTGACGGCGCCCTCATCCCATTCAACTGTGCGCATGACCTTAGGCTCGCATCTGAGTTGTGGGTCTCGGCATCGGCCGGGCTAGCCGCCGACCTGCTGCACCAGCAGGCCCAGCTGCTCAAAAGTAGGCTGCTGACCGAGCGGGCTGCGCTGCGGCGCGCTATCACCCAGGCGAAACATGACGGTAGGCGTGCCGGTCACATCAAGTTGAGTCGCCAGTTGCGTGTCGATATTGACCTGATTAGCGTCTTGCGTGCATTCGAGCAGGGCCGAATACGACAGGTCCATCTGGTCGGCGAAGGTGCGCGCCGAAGTGTCGCTGAAGGCGCGGGCGCTGGCAACGCTGAACATGACATCGTGGGCCTGCCAGAAGGCGCCGGGGCGCAAAGTCTCGGCGCATTCCGTCAGCTTGGCCGCCTGCGGCGAATAGCCCTGGTGCACCACGGGCAAGAAGCGATATTCGAAGCGCGCCATGCCGGTGGCCACGTATGCATCGATGAACTTCTCCACGGTCGACTTGTA
This sequence comes from Phototrophicaceae bacterium, assembly GCA_965208195.1. GTDB lineage: Bacteria > Chloroflexota > Anaerolineae > Aggregatilineales > Phototrophicaceae > UBA6055. Next base: position 376,064 of record CBDBOC010000004.1, read on the forward strand.
GCGCTGGCAGTGCCCGCAGAGGAAGTCTTCAAAGGCGACGATGGTGATCGGCGCGGCGGGGTCGCCCAGCACAAAACCGCCGTCCGGCTGACGGCCCTGCGGGATGGCCGAATAGTCCAGCGCCACTTCGCTGAATGAGCTTTGGCTGGAAAGCACGACCAGAGCCACCGCAACCACGACCGCGGCGACGATGATGCCAGCCAGAAGCAACCGCTTGTTTCCCGACAAGTTCTTGGACTTTTGAGCCACGTCTATACCCCATGTTATTTCTGTAATTTGCATATCGCCGGCGGCAGCGCCGGGCGCCGCGCGCGACATATAAAAATCGTACAAGGCAATTGGCGTGCCGTCAATTATGTTTCGGTAGACGCGCATCGGGTCGACGGCTGCAAGGCTCGCCATGCGGTATAGTATGGGCTGCGCGTGGCAAGACCGCGGCGGAGTTTGGAGGGGAGCGCAGACGAGATGAGAATGATCGAAGTGATCGAAAAGAAGCGCGATGGCAAAGCCTTGTCCGGCGCCGAGATCCGCCAGTTCATTCACCGCTACACCCAGGGGGAGATACCGGATTATCAGGCCGCGGCGCTGCTGATGGCGATCTATTTCAATGGCATGAGCCGCGCGGAGACAGTGGCCCTGACGCTGGCGATGGCGGAATCGGGCGATATGCTGGACTTGTCTGACATCAGCGCCTACGCCATTGACAAGCACTCGTCGGGCGGCGTCGGCGACAAAACGAGCCTGGTGGTCTTGCCCCTGGTGGCGGCCTTTGATGTGCCGATCGCCAAGATGAGCGGACGGGGACTGGGCTTCGGCGGCGGCACGCTGGACAAGCTGGAGGCGATATCCGGCTTTCGCGTGAATCTGTCTGAGCAAGAATTTCGCCGTATCGCGCGGGAAGCGGGCATGGTGCTGGCCGGGCAGAGCGCGTCGCTGGCGCCGGCGGATGGCAAGCTCTACGCGCTGCGCGATGTCACCGGAACAGTGGCCAGCCTGCCGCTGATCGCCAGCAGTATCATGAGCAAGAAACTGGCCGCCGGCACCAACGGCATCGTGCTTGATGTAAAGCTCGGCCGCGGCGCTTTCATGCAAACGCTGGAGGAGGCGCGTGCCCTGGCGCGAACGATGGTGCAAATCGGTCGGGACGCCGGGCGGGATATGGTGGCGCTGCTATCGGACATGAATCAGCCCTTGGGCGTGGCTGTGGGCAACGCGCTGGAAGTGGCGGAAGCGGTCAAGACCTTGCGTGGCGATGGCCCCTCGGGCTTGCAGGCGCATTGCGTTGAAGTGGCGGCGCATATGCTGCGGCTGGCGGGCCGGGGCGAACGTTGGCGCGACCTCGACGAAACGCGCGCCGATGTGCAGCGCATGCTGGGCAGTGGCGCCGCTGCCGAGAAGTTCCGGCGGATGGTGGCGGCGCAGGGCGGCGACCTCAACCAAATTGATGATCTCAGCCGGCTGCCGCAAGCCAATATCCGTTATCGCGTGCCGGCGCGTGAATCCGGCTATCTGGCCGCGATCTATGCCGATAGAGTCGGCTGGGCCACCTTGGCTTTGGGCGCGGGCCGCGCCACCAAAGAAGATGCCATCGACCACGCTGTGGGGATTGAAGTGCACGCGGATGTAGGCGACGCGGTCGAAGCGGGCGGTGTGATCATGACCGTGCACGCCAATGATGAAGCCAGCCTGCAAGCGGCGCTGGAGGAGCTGGCGGACGCCGTAGAATACAGCAGGACGCCGGTTGAGCCTTTGCCGCTGTTTTATGGCGTCATTGACGGCGCTGAGGGGTAAGCGCCGAGCTTCGGCTGGCTCAGCAGGCGTTGGCCAGGTGCTCGTCGAAGGTCTCAGCGAAGTTGTGGTAGAACGAACCATCGCAGGCGGCGCGGAAAAAGAAGTAGCTGGACTCCGCCGGACGGATGGCCGCTTGAATGGCCGAAAGCCCGGGGCTGGCGATTGGGCCGGGCGGCAACCCGCTGTGGCGATAGGTGTTGTAAGCCGAATCGACAGCACGGTAATCGGCTTGGGTGATTTGCGGCCACCAGGAGCCGCGCGCGCCCTGCAAGCCGTATTGCACGGTTGGGTCGGCCTCCAGCGGCATGTCTATGGCCAGGCGATTGCGATAGACGCTAGCGATCATGGCATGCTCGTCGCGCCAGACCGCCTCCCGCTCGACGATCGACGCCAGCGTCACGGCCTGGTACAAGCTGTGGCCCTGCTCAGCAGCGGCGTGTTGCAGGTCGTCGCCGACGCGCGCGCGAAATGTTCGCAGCAGCAAATCGCGCAATCCCTGGGGGCTGATAGCGGGCGGCAGCTGATAAGTATCGGGGAACATAAAGCCCTCTAGCGAAGCCCCGTCCGGTATGCCCGCCCAGTCGGCGAAATCCGCCGGGGGCGGCGCGCCGCGGGCTACCAGGGCATAGAATTCGCCGCCGCTGAAGCCGAATAGCCCATTTTCATCGATAGCCGCGGCCAGCTCTTCAATGCGCGCGCCCTCCAGGATACGAAAGGGGATGAAGCTCTTGCTTGAATCCGTCAACTGCTCGGCGATTTGCGCGATGGATTGCGTCTGGTTGAGGAAATAGACGCCGGCTTCAAAGCGGCGGTCGTAGCCTTCTACGCGGGCGAAATTGAGGAAGAGGTCGATATCGGCGATGAGCTCGGCAGCGGCCAGTTCGACGGCGATGGTCGCGGCGCCGGCGCCACGCGCGATCTGAAAGCGGATTGGCTCGGCATTAGCCCCGTAGGGCGCCTGCAATTCGGCCCGCCGATCATTCAATTGCAGGCGCAAGACGAAGGTCTGGGCCCGCTGCACGATAGTGCCGTCGCTGGCGAAGTAGACCGCGGCAAAGCCAATTCCGCCTAGCGCCATCAGGCCAATTGAGCCGAAGAGGAGCAGCTGTATTGCGCGCCGCAAGGGTAACGCCTGCCTTACTGCGGGGCGCGTTGGCGCACGTTAGCGCTGCGGAATGCTGGGTGAATCACGCCAAGCCTACGATTGAGACGCGGCCGGCGCTTGGTCTGTCGCATGGTAGTCCACCAATTCATCGCTGAGCACGACCGCATCCAGGTTGCGCATGATCGTGATCCAGCTGCGGCCCGGTTTGAGGCGGATTGGGTCGCTCTCAGCGAAGGTCAATTGCAGCGCTTGCCCGCGGTAGCGCTGCGGCCGGCGCCAGGTCCCATGGTATAGCCGTCCGTCGCGCAGCACATACGCCGGCCCGTGTCCCCAAAGCGCCACCTCGTACGACTCGTCGATCGCCCCCGCCTCAAACAGATCGGGCCGCCGACTATGAATGACTTGCAGGAAGACGAGATTATCCGCCCAAAGCTGTACGTCATCGGCGGCGTCTACGTGGGGCAGCCCGTCGGATATTCGCTGATAGCGTCCGCTCAATTCGTCATATTGCCAGCGTACATCGGTACGGTCATACCAATTGGTGTAGACATCCTTGACGGCGCTGCCGTCAGCATCGGCTTGCAAGCTGAAGCTGAAGCCGGAGGCGCGGTAGCCGATATTGACATTGCGCTGGCTGGCGCGCTGCCACATCATCACGGTGTCGCCGAAGAGCGTGTGCTCGTAGCTGCGGTCGCTCAGTCTGTCGTCGCGGCAAAAGCCGGCGGTATCGCAATTATCGTTGAGAGACGGCGAGAGCAGCGCCGAGCGGAAGCTGGCATTCTTGTAGATGTCATTTAGCGGGCCGCTGGTGCCCGAATAAGCCAGTAGCGCCGCGTACATCGTCAGCAGCTCCATATCGAGCAAGCGCGCGCTGCGGATGGAGCCGACCTTGCGCGGCGCGTTGGAGCGGAAGAGCGCGGCAAAGCGCGTGACGCCGCCTTCGGCTTCGTATTCGAAAACCAGATCCGCCTGATTGAGACCGTGTTGGGGCCGCACCTGCGGCGGCCAGTTGGATACCTTGACGATGAGGTTGCGGCGGCTACGGGCATCGTCATCCAGGTAAGGCAGGCCGGTGAGCGGGTTGATGCCGTGGGGATAATCAAAGGGGCCCACAGGCATGATCGGGGCCGGCTGATAGGCGTCCGCCATAGCCGCGCGGATCATGGCGCCCGATCGAAATCCGGTGGGCGCGAGCGCTAGCGCGTCGACTTGATTTCGCTCTGCTGAGTCAGACGGTCCCGCTACGTCTTGACCAGCGCTGACGCCAGCCCACAGCGAAAGCATGAAACATGCGACCAGACTGCGCGCCAGCCAAATTGCTCTCCGGCGAATCGTCAATGAAGTTCCCCTTTTCGCAAGCAATCAGCAGCAGTATAGGCAAGCTGCACCGCTGTCGGCAAGACACAGTCAGTATAATAGGTGAATCGTAGTCGAGCGCTTAGAATACGGAGAAATCGTGGAAAGACGGCGCATCTTGATCAGCTTCGCGCACCCCGATGATGAGAGCTTTGGCTTGGGCGCCGCCATTCCAAAGTGGGTCGACGAAGGCGCGGAAGTCTATCTTATTTGCGCAACTAACGGCGATGTGGGCAGCGTGCCGGCGGAGCTCGCCAGCCAGTATGCGACAGTGGCCGAGCTGCGCTTGAGCGAGTTGGATTGCGCCAGGCGCTTCCTCAAATTCAATGACGTTTTCATGCTCGGCTATCGTGATAGCGGTATGCCCGGCAGCTCAACGGCAAAGCATCCCGACTCGCTGAATTACCAGTGGCTAGATGATCCGGACGGTGTGACGGCCGCCGTGCTCGAAGTCATGCGGGCCGCGCGGCCACAGGTCGTCGTCACCTTCAATCGCTACGGCGGCTACGGGCATCCCGATCACATCGCCATACAGCGCGCCACAGTGCGCGCCTTCTGGCGCTTGCGGGGGCTGGCGGATTCCAATCGCGACGGCGATACGTATCAGCCGCAGAAGCTCTATTACACCGCTTTTCCCAGCTTAATGCTGCGGCTGGGCATACTAAGCGCTCGGCTCAAGGGCAGAGACCCACGACGCATGGGCATCAACGGCGATGTCGATATGCTCAAGATCCTTGAGCATGTGGAACCGGTGCATACGCGCATCCAGGTAGGGGCGTATCTTGACATCTGGGAGCGCGCCAGCCGCTGCCATGCCAGCCAGGGCGGCGGCCGCATCAGCCGAACGTCCCGCCTGTGGCGCCGCTTGCTATACGGCAGGCAAGGGTTCACCCGCGTTTTTCCAGCGCCGCCGTACGACGAGGTGGACGAATTTGATCTGTTTGCCAATGTAGATTTGAAGGGCGGGCGCCCCTAACTAAGGCAGCGGACTGTAGTTTTCCGCGGCCGCGCGCTGGCCGGCTTCGCTTTGGATCCAGCCGACGAGATTGTGGAACTGCGCTGGCGGCGCCTCGCGACCGATGATGTAAATGGTCGACCGCAAGGGATAGGCGTTTGCGCTTACGGCCGCTTGATCGGGCGCGACGCCATCGACGCGCAGGGCTTTGACGCCAAGATCAAGTTGGCTCAAGGGTATAAAACCTATGGCTCCGTCGAGCTCGGCCACTTCCCGCAGCATGGCGTCGACGCCTGGCATGAGCAAAGCGTTGCCCGTCACGCTCAGGCTACCCATGACCAAGCGATGAAATTCGCTATAGACATCAGTTGTGGCGGGCGGCGTCAAAGGTCGGATTTCCAGGTCGCCCCCGCCCAGGTCACGCCAGTTGACGGCCCTACCGCTGAACACATCGCGCAGAGCGGGCAGCGCAATGTCGGCGACAGTCTGCGCCCGGTTCACGATAATGGCGATGCCGTCAAGGGCCAGCGGCGCCGCCCACAGGGCCTCATCTACAGGAAGGTGACTACTGGTGAAGTAATCCAGTTCGCGCGCCTCAAGCCGGCGCAGCAACGTGGTCAGCGCGCCGTGACGCAAGTCGACCTGCGTATCCGGATACTCCCTTGCGAAGCGTCGCGTAAGGTCTCTCAGCAGCGGATAAGTCGCTTCGGTGCTATGGAGACGGGGCGTGAAGAGAATTCGAGACGGCGTAGGAACGGCGGGGGCGCGGAGCGTGCAACCCACCATTGCTGCAAAGGCTACAATCGCCAGGGTTTTATGGGCGCGTCTCATCCAAAGCGTAACCTACTCAGCGGACTGATGAAACTGCAAATAGCGGGGCAAGAAGCGCGCTGCGTATTCCTTGAGACGGCCTTCAATGATAGCGCGGCGCATATTGGCGACATGGCTGACCAGGAAATCAATGTTGTGCAGGCTGATGAGGTAATGCCCCAGCAGCTCTTTGGCGACGACAAGATGACGCAGATAAGCGCGGGAGAAGCGGCTGGCGTAGTTATCAAGCGCGGCGTCAATCGGCGCTTCATCGAGCTTGTAGCGCGCGTTGCGCAGGTTGATGCGGCCATCGTGGGTGAAGGCCGCCCCGTGCCGCGCCAGCCTGGTCGGGATAACACAATCGAAAATATCAACGCCGCGCAGGATGCCTTCGACCAGATCATCGGGCTCGCCTACGCCCATGAGATAGCGCGGCCGTTGTGCGGGCAGCATCGGCACGGTGTGATCGAGCATGGCGTACATTTGCGCTTTGGTTTCACCTACTGCCAGGCCCCCTATGGCGTAACCCTTCAAATCGAATTCAGTTGCTTGGCGCGCGGACTCTTGGCGCAGTTCCGGGAATACGCCGCCCTGAACGATGCCGAAGAGCGCCTGAACATCGTCAACCGGATGCGCCTCACGGCACATGCGCAGCCAGCGGCCGGTTCGCGCCACCGCGGCAGCAACCGTCGCGCGATCGTCCGGAGGCGGACATTGGTCGAAAGCCATGATGACATCGGCGCCGAGGTTCGCCTGAATCTCCATGGAGCGTCGTGGCGTAAGCCGTTGCCGGCTGCCGTCAATGTGGCTGCGGAAGGTGACGCCTTCATCATCAATGCTGTTGACCTTGGCCAGGCTGAATACCTGGAAGCCGCCCGAATCTGTCAGCAGCGGCCCGTCCCAGCCCATGAAGCGATGCAACCCGCCCAGGTCGCGCACGACATCATCGCCGGGGCGCAGCCAAAGATGATAGGTATTGGCGAGGACAAGGTTGACCGCGAGCGAGGCGAGGTCGCGCGGGGGTATCGCTTTGACAGTGCCTGCCGTGCCGACGGGCGCGAACACCGGTGTGGGGATTTCACCGTGTGGCGTATGCAGAATGCCGGCTCGCGCCTGGCCATCGGTAGCGATGACTTCAAACTCGAATGACATGGTGAAACCTGACTTGATAAGTTCGACGCTGTCCTGTCTCAGGACGAAATTCGGCGGCTCGGCGCAAGGGGCTCCTGTCGGCAGGTGTCAAGCTGGCACTCGGCTGCCGACATTATAGCACAACCTTGTACTGCCATAATCCGCCGCCAGCGCATCGCCTCAGCCCTGGTTGGCGGCTGATTGGCTGGCAGCGTAATTTTCCCACTGCTATACTTTTTTGTGGCATTCCTTCTTTACGACTTCATCCCAGGTGGCGGAGCAACATGCAGAGGTGGCGCGAAAGCGACTGGCCTGTGGCGCCGAGGCAGGTCACGGCGGCGGACGCCGTATTGGCCCCGCGCTTTGCCAACGATGCTCTAAGCCAGGTCGACGTAAACTTAAGCGCTATCGCCGCCAATGCGCGCTGGATCAAGGCGCGGGTCGGCCGGGACGTCCGGCTGATGGCGGTGGTCAAGGCCGATGGTTACGGTCACGGCGCGCTGCAGGTGGCGCAAGCGGCTTTGGCTCACGGCGCCGATGCGCTGGCGGTGGCTAACCTGGCGGAGGCGACGGCGCTGCGCCAAGGTGGTGTCAACGCGCCGATTCTGTTGCTGAGCTATGTACCGCCCGCTGCGATTCCGCGCGCCATCGCGCTCGGGCTCAGCGTGACAATCTTCGACTGTGCCTTGGCAGGGGACTATCAGGCGGCGGCCGAAAGCGTCGGTGGCCGCTTGCCGGTCCACGTCAAGGTCGACAGCGGCATGGGGCGGCTCGGCATCAGCCTGGCAGACACGGCGCAGCTCTGTCAGCAGTTGGATGCGATGAGCCAGCTCGATTTGGCGGGCATGTATACGCACTTCTCCAGCGCGGATGCCGACCTGGAGTATACGCGGCTACAGTTGCGGCGTTTTGAACAAGTCCTGGCGGCCGTTTCCGCGACGGGCATACGTTTGAAATTCGTACATGCGGCCAACTCGGCGGCGCTGCTAACTTGCCCGGGGAGCCATTTCAATATGGCGCGGCCGGGGCTGCTGCTCTATGGACTGAATCCGCTGCCGGCTCGTGGAGCTGTAGACGGGCTGCGGCCGGCGCTGTCGTGGCGGACGTTGATCGCGCAGGTCAAGACGCTGCCGCCGGGTTCACCCGTCGGCTACGGAAAGTCATATTACACGCGCGCTGTCGAAAAGATCGCCGTCCTGCCGGTCGGTTACGCCGATGGCTTGCGCCGCTCGCCAAGGACCTGGCGGGAGGTGCTGGTGCGGGGCAGGCGGGCGCCGCTGGTGGGGCGCGTCAGCATGGAGAAGGCCACAATAGATGTCAGCCATATCCCCGGCGTGAAGATTGGCGACGAAGTTATCTTGCTTGGGGCGCAGGGCGATGACGAAATCAGCGCCGATGAAGTTGCGAGCTGGCTGGGCAGCATCAATTACGAAGTTGTCACATCGCTGGCGCCGCGCACGCCGCGAACCTATCAGCCGAGCTGAATGGGCGATTTCACGCGGCCAGTCGCTCGCGAATGAAATCCGCAATGCTGCTCGGCGGCACGCCAAACTGAAAGCGCGCTACCCAGCGACCTTCTTGATCGAGCAAGAATGCGCCCGCTGTGTGGTTGATCAGGTAAGCGCCGGGCGCCGGCTCATCGCTGATTTCAAAGTTAACGCCGAGCGGGTCGCCCAATTGACGGACGGCGGCTTCGTCGCCGGTCAGCGCGGTGATGTCGTCGAACTGTCGTACGCCGAGATACTGCTTCAGCGCGGCGGGCGTATCGCGGGCGCCATCTACACTGATAAAGACGAATTGCACGCCGTCCACGCCCAGGATGCGGCGGATCTGCTGAAAGTCGTGCAGCGTCAGCGGGCAAATATCCGGGCAATGGGTGAAGCCGAAAGTCAACAGCGTGTAGTGGCCACGTAGGGCGCGCAGGCTCATTTCGGCGCCATCCTGGTTGACGAGCGTGAAATCGGCCAAGGCTAGCGGCGGCTCTATGTTGAGAATGCCATCGAATTCGGCGCCATCTACGACAAAGGGCGCGCTTACCTCGGCCGCCGGTTGCGCTAGATTGCCCTGAAATAGAAACAGCGCCAGCGCGGCGATGCCTATCAGCAGGCCGGCAATTATACTGTAGAGCAGCATGGTCACTGCCGTATCGCCCCGCTTGAGTTTCACGGCTACCGCTCGCCAAACTACAGAATTCGTAGGGATTGCGCCAATTCTGTTTCGATTGTAGCAGGATAAGCCGCCCGATTGAATCCGCAGCGACATGCGTGCGGGCCTTCATTGCCACAGGGCGCGAATGGGTCTATAATGCAATTGCCGCAAGGAGAGAGGTTCTGTCGGCAGGCAGAGCGCCGAAGGGGCAAGCGCAACGTTCAACAGCGTGCGTGAAACTCTCAGGCAAAAGGATTCTTGTGGAGGCAGCTTCTGAAGGTTGTTGTGACTGACAGGGCGCATTCCGTTGATAGGGTGCGCTCTTTATTTTTGCGGCAGATGAAAGGAGAACACGATGGGGCAGTGGCAGACGCGGGCGGACTTGACATATTCCGAGTCGGACGAGTGGTTTGCAGTCGACGGCGAAGTCGTCACCATCGGCATCACAGATTACGCGCAGGATCAGCTCAACGACATTGTATACGTGGAATTCCGCGATCAGGGCGAGAGTCTTGACGCGGGCGAGTCTTTCGGAGAAGTCGAATCAGTCAAGGCGGCGGCCGAGCTCTACAGCGCCGTGCCCGGGGAAGTCGTTGCGGTCAATGCGGCGCTGGAGGACGAACCTGAGCTGATCAATGCCGATCCCTTCGGCGCCGGCTGGATGGTGAAGATACGCGCCAGCGATCTTTCCGGGCTGGACGGGCTGATGGATGCGGCCGCCTACGATGCTTACTGCGAAGGGCGCTAGAGCCGCGCGCAGTCTACGAGGCGATCGGACTGAAGAGTAAATGAGGCAAATCACAAGGTGAGTTACATACCCCATACCGCAGCCGATACCGCGCAGATGCTTGCCGAGATCGGCGTTGATTCCATCGACGCGCTATTTGACGCGGTGCCGGCGTCGCATCGCTTTCCGGCGCTGAATCTGCCGCGGCCCGCGAGCGAGATGGACGTGACGGCGGAGATGCTGGCCATCAGCGAAGCCAATGACCACGGCGGTGACTTCGCGGTTTTTCGCGGCGCCGGCGCGTATCATCACTTCATTCCTTCTGTCGTGAATCACATCTTGCTGCGCGGCGAATTTTATACCGCATACACGCCCTATCAGCCGGAAATATCGCAGGGCACGCTGCAAGCGATTTACGAATATCAGAGTATGATGTGCGCGCTGACGGGCATGGACGCCGCCAACGCCAGCCATTATGACGGCGCCACCAGCTTGGCGGAAGCGGTCACCGTAGCGCTGGAAGCGACGCGTCACCGCCGCAAGAAGGTCATCCTAAGCCACGCCATCCACCCGCAATATCGCGAAGTGGTGCGAACGTATCATCAAGGCCGCGACATCCGCATCATCGGCGACCGCGGCCGCGGCGAAATCGTCGACCTAATCGAGATGCTCGACGACAACACCGCCATGTTAGCCGTGCAGTACCCCAACTTTTTCGGCCAGATCGATGACTTGTCGGCGCTGGCGGAGGCCGTGCATGCTGTGGGCGCGCTCCTGGTCATTGTGGCCAACCCGATGGCCCTGTCCCTGCTCAAGAGCCCGGGCCAGCTGGGCGCGGATATCGTCGTGGGCGAGGCGCAGCCGCTGGGCGTGCCGCTGGGTTACGGGGGGCCTTACCTGGGCTACTTCGCCATTCGCCAAAAGCATGTGCGGCGCATTGCCGGGCGCATCATCGGCGAGACGGTTGATGCCGATGGCAAGCGCGCCTTCGTCATGACGCTGCGTCCGCGCGAACAAGATATCAAGCGCGAGCGCGCCACCAGCAACATCTGCACCAACCAGGGCTTGATGGCGCTGGCCGCCTCGATCTACCTGGCGCTGATGGGCAAGCACGGCTTGCGGCGGGTGGGCGAGCTCAATTATCACAAGGCGCATTACGCTGCCGCGCAGATCAATCGGCTCGAAGGCTTCAGCGTCGATACAAACAAACCCTTCTTCAACGAGTTTGTCGTGGCTTGTCCGCGGCCGGTCGCCCGGATCAACGAGGCGCTGCTGGAAGCGGGCATCATCGGCGGCTATGACCTGGGACAGCACTATTTCCACTTGCAGGATCACATGCTCGTCTGCGTCACCGAGATGAACAGCAAAGACGAAATCGACCGCATGGTCGAGACTCTGGGCGGGCTGGGGCGATGAAACAACGCCTTCCCCGGCCCCGAAAGAAGTGCGTACGGGCGAACCCCTGGCTCGCCACTACATGAAAACGATAGATGCAACGCTTATCTTGCGAGGGCTTAGCCAATGACCGCTGAACAACTGCAGCCACTGATCTACGACATCGGCAGCCCGGGGCGCGTCGGCGTCAACCTGCCGGAATGCGATGTGCCGGAGGCGCCCTTGCCAGCCGAGTTGCTGCGCGACGACTTGCCCCTGCCCGAAGTGGGCGAGGTGCAAGTTGTGCGGCACTTCGTCAAGCTGAGCAAGCTCAACTATTCCATCGACGAGGGGCTCTACCCGTTGGGGTCTTGCACCATGAAGTACAACCCCAAGATCAACGAAGACGCGGCGCGCCTGCCCGGCTTCGCGCAGTTGCATCCGCTGACGGACGAAGACGGCGCCCAGGGCGCGCTCTTCCTGATGCACGAGCTGCAGCGCTGGCTGGGCGAAATCAGCGGCTTCTCCGCCGTAAGCTTGACGCCGGCGGCCGGCGCCCAGGGAGAATTCGCCGGCATTTTGATGATCCGCCAGTATCACATCGACCGCGGCGAAGGGCAGCGCGATATCATCCTGGTGCCGGATAGCGCCCACGGCACCAATCCGGCCACGGTGACGATGGCGGGCTTGAAGACGCGCGAGCTGCCGGCCGATGCCCGCGGCAATGTCGATCTGGGCGCCCTGCGCGCCGCCTGCGGGGGCGAGCTGCGCGACCGCATCGCTGGCATGATGATCACCGTGCCCAGCACGCTGGGGCTTTTCGAATCGACCATCCTCGATGTCATCGCCGCTGTGCACGACGCGGGCGGCTTGATGTACATGGATGGCGCCAATATGAACGCGCTGATGGCGGTCGTCAAGCCGGGCGAGCTGGGCTTTGATGTCATGCACTACAACTTGCACAAGACATTTTCCACGCCCCACGGCGGCGGCGGGCCGGGCAGCGGCGCTGTCGGCGTCAACGCCAAGCTGGCGCCCTACCTGCCGGGGCCGGTGGTGGAGATTGTGGAAGAGGGCAGCCCCCACCCCAAACCCCTCCCCCATGAAGAGGGAGGGGCTATAAATGCTTCAACGCGATCAGAGCGCTCCCCTGCCCTCCCGGTGGGGGAAGGGGACGGGGGATGGGGGGGCGACGGCCCGCCCCTCTACGGCTTTGTCATGCCGGAGAAGAGCATCGGCCGGCTGAAGGCCTTCCACGGCAATTTCGGCATGCACCTGCGCGCCTACGCTTACATCCGCGTTTATGGCGATCGCGGTATCCGTGATGTCACGCGCTACGCCGTGCTCAACGCCAATTACCTGCGCGCCCGGCTGATGTCGACTTACAAGGTGCCCTACCCGCGCTACTGCGGGCATGAGTTTGTGCTGGAAGGCCACTTTGAAGGCATCGACGAGGTGCACGCGCTGGATATTTCCAAGCGGCTGATGGACTACGGCTTCCACCCGCCCACCAACTACTTCCCGCTGATCGTGCCCGAGGCGCTGCTGATTGAGCCGACCGAGACCGAGGTCAAGGAAGACCTGGATGCCTTCGTGGCCGCGATGGAAGCGATCGCCGAAGAAGCGCGTTCGGAGCCGGAGACGCTGCTGGGCGCGCCGCACACTGCGCCCGTCCGCCGCCTGGACGAGGTGAAGGCGGCCCGCGAGTTGGTGCTTTGCTGCGCGCCGGCTTTGCCGCCATCGAGTTAAAGAGGTTGCAGGGCCGGCTCAGCTATACGCGCGCTTAACGGGCACATCATCACCCGCGCATACGTGAGCCGACGGCTCGCCCCTACAACGTTTCCAATTGCCGACGTATCATTGTCGCTGACGTTCATTGAGCGATCCGCGGAAACGCCGCTTGCTTGACCTGATCAACATCTTCCTCGATAACATGATCCCGGTGCTGGCGATTGCCGGCGTCGGGGTGCTGCTGCGCCGCCGCTTGGGGACGGACCCGGCGACGATCTCGCGCATGATGTTCTACGTCTTCTCGCCGGCGCTGGCCTTCGACGCCATCTATACGCGGGATATCAGCGGCGCTGAATTCGCGCGCGTTTATTTCGGGACGCTGACGCTGCTGGCTGCCATCGGCGCTATATCCTTCGTTTTCCTGCGCCGGCAGGGGATCAAGCCCGAAGAATTCGCCGCCACACTGGTGGCCACCTTTGTCTTCAACGGCGCCAATTTCGGCATTTCGATTGTGAGCTTCGCATTCGGCGCCGAGGCGCTTGGCTACGCGGTCATCATTTACATCGCCGGCTCGACCGTCGCCTGGACGCTGGGTCCCTACGTCTCTTCAAGAGGGCGAGCGTCGCTAGTGGGGGCGCTACAGAGCGTATTGCGCACGCCGGTGGTCTATGCGCTGCTATTGGCATTCGGGTTGAAGGCAGCCGGAATCAACGAGCTGCCGCCGGCGCTGGGCCGCACATCGCGGCTGCTGGCCGAGGCGTCGATTCCCTTGATGCTGGTATTGCTTGGCTTGCAGTTGGCGGGTTTCCGCAAACCCGATCGCTGGCGGCTGCTGCTGTCCGCAACGGCCATACGCCTGCTCTTGGCGCCGTTGATTGCGGTGAGCATGGCCGCGCTATTCAGCCTGGAGGGCGTCGCTCGCTCCGCCTTCATTCTGCAGGCTGGCATGCCCACGGCGGTACTCACCATCATCCTCGCCTACGAGTTCGACACGGACCGAGACCTGGCGCTCAACCTGATCATGACCACCACGCTCATCAGCCCGATTACGCTCACAATTCTGATTTACTTGCTGCAAACCGGTGTCATCTGATCCAATAAAGTTGGCGCTATTTTACCAAGAATGAACTTATCAATTCCGCATCTGACACATAGAATTGCTTGAGTTTGAGCCGAATGGGGCACGCATGACGAGCCATCGACTGGTTGAAGCCATCCCGCTGCGGCAGCATCCGGCGCGGCAGATACGCGTTCTGCGCGTCGGCTGGCATGATACGCGGGCGCTGATCCGCGAATTCCGGCGGCCACTGCTGGTGTTTTTGCTGGCGACCATTCTTGGCGGCTTCGTGTACATGGTCCTCAACAACAATTATTCAGACAATACGCAGCTCGCGGCCGTGGATATGCCTTATTACATGGTTGCGCTTATGGTTCTTGAGTCGGCCATTCCACCGCCGGACGAGCCCTACTTGATCGCGTTCTGGTATATTATGCCGCTGGTGGCCGTCTATGTCGTGGGGCGGGGGGCGGCTGATTTTCTGCGGCTATTCATCGATCGCGAGCAGCGGCGCAGCGCCTGGGAGGCAGCGGTGGCGGCAACGTACAAGCGACACATCATCGTGGTCGGCATCGGCCATACCGGCTTGCGCATTGTGCGCGAACTGACGCAACTGGGCTTTGAAGTCGTGGCGGTCGACCGGAAAGCCAGCAAAGAATCGCATGAGCGGCTGGGGGCGTTGGATGTGCCGTTGATCCCGGGCGATGCGCGCCTGGTCAACATTCTGGACAAGGCGGGGCTCGGCCGCGCGACCGCCGTCATCGTCGCCACCTCCAACGATCACGTCAACCTGGAAGTGACGATGCGCGTCCGCGATATGAACCCGGAGGTGCGGCTGGTTACGCGGATGTGGGATCGGCGACTGGCGCAGCAGATGGAGCGCTTCTTCGAGGTGGAAGTCTTGAGCGCGTCCGATTTGGCGGCGCCCGCTTTTGCCGGGGCGGCCGTCGGCGCAGAGATCACGCAGAACCTGCACATCGCCGGGCTGGAATACAGCATGATACGTTTGACCGTGCGCCCGGGTTCTTTCCTGGATGGCCAGACGGTTGGGGCGGTCCAGGAGAGTGAGGGCGTCGACATTGTGCTGTTGCATCGCGCTGATGACGGCCAGCCCGATGTGCACCCGCGCGGCGATATCGAGATGCGCGGCGGCGATACGCTGGTGCTCTTCGCCCAGCACGACCGCATCACCGAGATCCTGGGTCGCAACGAAACCGGCTGATCCCGGCTGACGTCGGCTCCGTCGTCAATCCGGACGCAGAAGCAGACCAAGCACTTTCGGTCGCGTCGCGCGCGTCATTTTCTTCGCGGGAAGCGGGAAATGACCGTCAGCGGCTGGGGCAAGGGCGCGCGTTTCCCCAGGCTCAATTGAGCGGGCTTGATGGGTTTGGCGCGGGCCGAACCGGCGAATACCGCCAGTTGCGTCCCCACTTTGCGCTGGCCGCGATCGAGCAGCGCCTGACCGGTCTGGTTGCCCTCGCTATCGATATTGCAGCTGGTGACGATGCCGATCACGCGTCCGCGAGCGTCGACGATGGGGTCGCCATAATGCGCCGGGCGCGCGCCGCGGCCGTCCAGCCGGAAGCGGCTGATCTGATGCTCGCGCCCGGCTTCGTGCTGGATGAAAGCGGCTTTGCCGACGAAGAAAGGCTTGTAGAGCTTGACGTAGGCGCCGAAACCGGCATCGGCCGGGTTCAGCCCCAAATCGCCCGCCAGCTCGAAACCGTAGAGCGGCAAACCGGCTTCGGTGCGCAAACTGTCGCGGGCGGCCAGGCCACAGGGCGTGACGCCGAACTCAACGAGCGAGCGGAAGAGCGCCGCCGATTGATCGGGATGGACGAAGAGTTCGTAGGCGACGCGCTCGCCAGTATAGCCGGTGCGGGAGACAATGAGGTCGAAGCCCCCCAAGGTCACTTGCGCCACGCCGGCCCAGCGGAGGGACTTGATCGCCGCCAGGTCGCCCGGCGCCCCGCCTAGCCGCAAAAGGTAGTCGCGGCTTTTGGGTCCTTGCAGCGCGATATCGACGCGGCGTTCCGCCTGCCACTGCGGCGCGCGCAAGTCACGCAGCTGAAAGCGATCGGCGCCTTCTATGCGGCGGGCTGGGTGAGCCGGGTCGATCAAGGCTTCGCCGCGGCTAACAGCGTTGAGCCAGGCCCAGTCAACATCGTTGTTGGCGGCGTTGACGACAGCGAGGTAGCGCTGCGGCGCCAGCCGGTAAATCATGAGATCGTCCAGGGGCAGGCCGTCGACATCAAGTAGATAGGTGTAATGCGAATGGCCGACCTTGAGCCGCTTGACATCGTTGGTGGTGACTTGGTCGAGGAATTGAGCCGCGCCCGGGCCTTTGACTTCGAAGACGCCCATGTGCGCCACATCAAAGATGCCCGCGTCGTTGCGCACGGCGGCGTGCTCCTGGCTGACCGAGGCGTACCACAGCGGCATCTCGTAGCCGGCGAAGGGCGCCATTTTCGCGCCTAACTCGCGGTGCAGGCTGTGCAGCGGAGTCTCTCGCAGCATGTCGACCGTGGCGATTTCGGGGGTGAAACGCGGCAGATCGGGCGCCGGCTGCGCCAAAGCGCTTTCGCCGCTGATGCCGATGGCGTAGGCTTTGCGATCGTAACCCGCCGTGCCCGCTAACATGGGCGGCTCGGCCTCCCCCAGCACAGTCACGGCGACCGGGCCGGGCGCTTTAGCGTGGACATCGGCGTCATCAAAGCGGACAAAGCCGTCGCTCAGACAGCGCAGCCATTCGACGGCACGGCACGCGCGCCCGGCGATGATCAGACGATAGTCTTTCGCCGAGACTCGCTCAAGCGTGCCGCTGACCATGACGGCGCCATCCTGCTCCAGGATGTGCGTCGGCTGGCTTTCGCCGTCGCTGAGCGCTGCCACATCGCTAGTGGTGACGACATGCAGGAAGTCGCCGGCTGCCGCGCCACTGACGCTGATTTTGAGGCAGCTTTCGGCATCATCGACGTCCGTGCCGTAGAAGTGCGGGTAATCGTCGGCGGAGGCTTCGGTATCAATGCCGAGCCGCTGCGACAACTGCCGCACGCGCCGGCGCGCGCCCAGCAGCGCGTCAAAGTCGACCTTGGCGCGAGGCAAGGGACGGATACGCCCGTTCAAGTGGAAGGGTGTGCAGTTGCTCAGCAAATCAGCGATGATATCTCCCAGCTCGTCGATGTCGGCTTCGCGGATGCCGCGCTGCGTCAGCCAGGTGGCGCCGAGGCGGATGCCGCTGGGCCGCAGTGCCGAGCTATCGCCGGGGATGGTCTGCCGGTTGACGACGATGCCAGCCAAGTCGAGGATGCGCGCGGCCATGTCGCCGCTGAGCGTCGCGCCGTCCGGCCCCTTGACGGTCTTGCAATCCAGCAGCAGCAAGTGGGTGTCCGTGCCGCCATGAGGCAGGCGGAAGCCACGGCTCAACAGCTTGTCAGCCAGGCGGCGGGCGTTTTTCAATGTGCGGCGCTGCAGCTCGCGGAATTGCTCGGTGGATGCCAGGCGCAGGGCCACGGCCAGAGCGGCCATCGCATTGATGTGCGGACCGCCTTGTTCGCCAGGGAAGACGGCGCGGTCGATTTTGCTGGCGAGATCCTTACGATGCGTGATCAAGACGGCGCCGCGCGGTCCGTTCAGCGTCTTGTGCGTGGTGAAGCTGACCACATCGGCGATGCCCACCGGATTCGGATAGACGCCAGCCGCGATCAGGCCGGCGACATGGGCGACATCAGCCAGCAAGCAGGCGCCGACGGCATCGGCGATCTTGCGATACTCGCTCCAATCGGGCGCGAAGGGATAGCTGGAGAAGCCGCCGATGATGAGCTTGGGCTTGTGTTCCAGCGCCAGAGCCAGCATCTGCTCGTAGTCGAGCCGTTCGTTTTCAGGGTTAATCGTATAGCTGACGATGTTGTAGAATTTGCCGCTGCGGTTGACCGGGCTGCCGTGGGTCAGGTGGCCGCCCATGATCAAGTCCATGCCCATGACGGTATCGCCAACGTCCAGTAGCGCGGTATAGGCGGCGTTGTTGGCCGGCGCGCCGGAGAGCGGCTGCACGTTGACGTAGAGCTCGTCCGCCGCCAGCCCATCCGGGGCGAAGAGCTCGGCCGCCCGTCGCCGCGTCAGCGCTTCGAGGATATTGGCGTATTCGACGCCTTTGTAATAGCGCTGATCGGCATTGCGCCGGAATTCCGGCAGCCGCGCGTCGTAATCCAGGATCTCGCTCGGGGTCATGCGCCGCGAATTCTCCAGCGGGTAACCCTCGGCATAGATGTTGTGAAACGCTGAGCTGAGAGCGCTGCGAACGGCGAAAGGCACCGTGCTCTCCGAAGGGATCAGAATCAGCTTTTCCTGTTGCCGCGCGGTTTCGTGGCGGATTAGCTCCGCTACATCCGGGTCCAAAGCCTCGACGCCGCCGCGAAAGAGAGAGTCGTGAATGGTCATGAATTGGTCCGAGTTTCTGATTGGCAGGTGCAGCGGACGATTCTAGCACGGCTGAGCCAGCCATTCTACGATCATTGACGGCGAAACGGGTTAGCCACCTGAGCTGGTGAGGGGCGCGGCTACGCGGCGAAATCAGAATCTGCCAGCCGCTCTGACAGGCAAGTTCGGTCTATGACGCAGGTGAGCAATTCGGCGCCGACGGCTTCGGCTATCTTGGCGTTTATCAGCGGCCCGTAGTGCCAATTCGGCTGGAAATACTTGGCGTTAGTGTAGTCCGCGCTTAAGAAATCTTCGGCATTTATGAAGCGGTAGCTGCTTTCGAAGTGGTCGATGAGAAACTGCCAGGGCAAGGCCTCTCCGCTGTGAAAGCTGCTTAGGTGATCGCGCCGAGGCAAATGCGTCACGAGGAAGGCCGCGCCATTTTCGGCTACATCAGCAGCGAAGGCGTCGACGATTTTCCGGCCTAGCTGGCCGCGTTCGCTCTCGGGGCCGTAGGTTTGGGCGGATGTCGATGATGCGTGATTCCTGCCAACGGCGGCATACACCAGCCCGGCAAGTCGGCTAGCACGCCACAAAGGCGATACCGCGTCGCGGGCGCCGTCTTCAATGATGAAGCGAGGCTTGGAATAGACGATGCCGCCTGAACGATAGCGCAAGCGAAAGATATTGACATTGCGGTCGAGATTCTCGGGTTGGAAGGCGAATACGACAATGTCCGGCGCGTAGGCCTTGCCTTGC
This sequence comes from Phototrophicaceae bacterium, assembly GCA_965208195.1. Classification (GTDB taxonomy): domain Bacteria; phylum Chloroflexota; class Anaerolineae; order Aggregatilineales; family Phototrophicaceae; genus UBA6055. The sequence continues at coordinate 395,427 of CBDBOC010000004.1, forward strand.
GATTACCAGCGGAGAAAGGCCTGGTCCATGCCATAACCGGCGACGCCAAAGTTGAGGACTTCTGTTTTGACGCCGGCCTGGATCAACCATTGTTCGAGTCTTGATGCCCACACATCGTCGCTGTTGACTTCGGAGCCGGCTACGCAGGAATCGCCAAATAGGGCGATGCGCAGCGTGTCTTCAGCGGGCTTGGGGCTATATTCACGCAGCGCCCGCATACTGGCCCGGTTTACCGTAAATGGTCCGTGGTAGAACGTCGCCTTGGGCGGGTAAAGCCAGCCCGTTGCCGCATCGGGCACGAAGATCGTCTGACTTGGATTGTCGAGATAACGCTCGAGCTGCGGGTTTAAGTCGCTGAGCGGCAAGGCGTAGGGCGGCAGGTTATAAGAGAGGAAGGTGAATTGCCCGTCGGCGTTCGCGCGTCCCGCTGCGCGCACAAAAGTCTCAAGCGCGAGCAAGGACAGGGCAATCGCGCCGCAGATCATCACGATTCACTGAAAGCGCGTACGCGACATATCCCGGGCTACAGTTCACTGAAATTGCAATCACCGACTTATGATTGTAATGCAGAACCGGGCTTTTGGGCATGAGCCGCTGCGGGCAGCCGGGTCGCTACGAATCGGCGTCCGCTGGCGGGATGGTGATTGCGGACAGGTCGGGGAAGCGCGGCAAGGGACAGGCGCCTTCGCGGATGCAGTTGGCGATGTCCTCAGCGACCTGGTCGGCCAGCAGCGCGTGCAGCTCCGGCCCATAATGCTTGGTTAAGGACCAGTAGCGATCGTCCACGTGGAAGGGATGCAGGCGCTCGTCAAAGTCGATGGTGTGATATGAGTCGCGGGCGTGCTGAAGCAGAAAGGCGAAGGGCGCTTCCACCCCGTTGAAACGCCAGATGAGGTGCGCTTGCAGGGGCAAATGCACGACGATGAAGTGCTGGCCCGCGGCTACGACATCCGCAGCGAAAGCGTCAAGGATGGCTCGGCCCAGCTGCCCGGCTTCGGACGCCTGACCGTAAATGTCGGGGTCGGTGTCGTTCTGTTTCAGCGCGGTGTAGAGCAGGCTGGCCAGCTTGCTTGACGCCCACCAGTTTGAGGCGGCGTAGCGGCTTTGATACCAGTATTCGTGCGCTGCCAGCGGATGATCAGCGAAGTCTTCAAAAGCGGCGATCAGCGCTTCCGGCGGCAGAGTCGGCGAGTTGACCAGGGACAGCGCGCCATCGTCAAGGGTGAAGCGCGGCTTGGAAAAGGGTGGGCCGCTGGCGTGTAGCAATTGGCGGAAGACGTTGACATTGCGCTTGAGATTATCGGGCTGCAAGCCGAATATGACGATATCGGGCGCGTAACGCGTACCTTCATGCTGCCAGCGCAGGTAGGCCTGGCCCATACCATAGGCGCCCACGCCGAAATTGAGCGCCTCGCCGCGGATGCCTGCTGCGCGCAAGAGCTCTTCAAGCCGCGCGCCCCATACTTGGTCATCGGCCACATCATCGCCGGCGGTGAACGAATCGCCGAAGAGGGCGATGCGAAGCGTATCAGGCGGCGGATCCGGCGCATATTCGCGTCGAGCGCGGATGCCGGCCCCGTTGACCGTGAATTCGCCGCCCTGCCGCGTTGCATGCGGGCGGAAGCTCCATCCCAGGCGCGAGTCGTAAATGACGGTCGCCCACGCCTTAAGATCCAGATATTCTTGCACTGGCCCGCGAAGTTGCTGCACGGGCAGCACATAAGGTTCCAGCTGGTAATGCAGGAAGGTAAACTGCCCGTCAGCGTCGCGGCGCCCGCCAAGGCGCACGCTGGCTTCCAGCACGATCAAGGCGAGCAATATCCCGCTACAGACGATGAGGAGATTGGTGGCGAGGCGACGCACTGGGTACTCCTCCATTACTACGGCAATGGTCGGCGACAGCGGCGAAATTGCACCCTTATCAAAGCGCCGCGCTGACGATAATATTCTACCCATTCTCGGCTCGGCGCGAGCCGATGTCTGTCCACATTAGCATGTCACCAGATTGCCTTAGGGGAGGCGCTTGCCCTATGAAAGAATATCAAACGAGTAACATTAGAAATGTCGCTTTAGTCGGGCATCAGGGAAGTGGCAAGACATCACTGGTGGAGGCGCTGCTCTATAGCACGGGCGCCACCACCCGCATGGGCCACGTCTCGGAAGGGAACATGGTTTCCGACTGGGAAGACGAAGAACGCGAGCGCGGCCTCTCCTTGTCCACCTCGTTGGCGCCCGTCGAGTATGATGATGTCAAGATCAACGTGCTGGATACGCCCGGCTTCACCGATTTCCAGGGCGAGCTGCGCAATTCGATCCTGGTGGCGGATTCAGTGGTGGTGGTGGTCGACGCGGTTTCGGGCGTTGAAGTGGGCACGGAGCTGGCTTGGGAGTATGCGCGCGCCAGTGAACAGCCGATCATCGTCGTCATCAACAAGATGGACCGAGAGAACGCCAGCTTCGAAACGGTGCTGGAGCAGTTGCGCGGGCAATTTGACGATTACAAGTTCATCCCCGTCATGCTGCCTATCGGCGCCGAGGCGGGCTTCAGGGGCGTGGCAAACGCCTTGACCCAGCAGGCCTATTATGGCGATGGCGCCGAGCGCGCTGAGTTGCCCGCCGAATACGCTGATGACCTGGAAGCGGCGCATATGGAACTGCTGGAAGCGGCGGCCGAGGCCGATGACGATCTGCTCGAGAAGTACTTTGAGGAAGAGACGCTGAGCTTCGACGAAATCCGCGACGGCTTGCGTAAGGCATCGCGCTCGCCCGAGCTCAAGACAGTGCCCGTCTTTGCCACATCAGCGACCGGCAACATTGGCACGGCGCCACTGCTGGAAGCGCTGGTGCGCTACACGAGCTCGCCGGCCGAACGCCGGATTGGCATTATGCGCGGTGACGAGCCGGGTGTACTGGAGCCGCCGCAGGGTGATGACGACCCGCTGGTGGCGTACGTCTTCAAGACACTCAACGACCGCTTTGTGGGCACGCTGAATTATTTTCGCATTTTCAGCGGCACGATCTCCAGTGACGGGCGCAACATCAACGCCAACAGCGGCGCTGCCGAGCGCTTCAATTCGCTGTTTGTCATGCGGGGCAAGGAGCAGGTGCCCGCCGCCAAGCTACACGCCGGCGACATCGGCGTGGTGGCCAAGCTGACGGCCACCAAGACCGGCGATACCTTCGTCGATGCCGATACCAGCCTGCGAATCGCTGCGCCAGATTTCCCGGCGCCGCTCTACATGTTGGCGGTGGCGCCTCGGACGCAAGCCGATAGCGCCAAGATGGGGCCGACGCTCAGCAACCTCTGCGATGCCGACCCGACCTTGCGCTGGCGTCAAGACGGCGATACGCGGCAAACCGTGCTTGAGGGCATGGGGCAGATTCACCTCGACGTCACCTTGAAGCGGGCCGAGGCTTTGGGCGTCAGCATTGATACCAATATGCCCAAGGTGCCGTATCGCGAGACGATAACCGGCAACGCGGAATCGAGCTATACGCACAAGAAGCAGACGGGCGGCGCCGGGCAATACGGGCGAGTCGATCTCACGGTGGAGCCGACGCCTGAGGGCTTCGAATTCGAGTCATCGGTTTTCGGCGGCGCCATCTCGCAACAATTCGTCGCCTCGACCGAGAAGGGCATTCGCGCCGTGCTGCCCAATGGCGTTATCGCCGGCTTCCCGGTGGAGCGCGTCAAGGTCAATGTCGTTGACGGTAAAGAGCATCCGGTCGACTCAAAAGACATCGCCTTCCAGATCGCCGGGCGGGAAGCCTTTCGCGCCGCCTTCCGCAAAGCCAAGCCGGTGCTGCTGGAGCCGATCATGGATGTCAAGATCACCGTGCCTGAATCGATGATGGGCGATATCATGAGCGATCTAAATACGCGCCGCGGCCGCGTCCAGGGCATGGATACGATTGGCATCAAGAGCGTAGTGACGGCGGAAGTGCCCTTGGCGGAGATGCTGCGCTATGGCAACGACTTGCGCTCCATGACCGGCGGGCGCGGCATCTACACGATGGACTTCAACCGCTACGATCGCGTACCCAACCACGTGCAAGACGATATCATCAAGGAAGTAGCGGCGGCCTCAGAATAGGGCGTTCGACGCAAAAAAGGGCGTGCCAACAGGCCGCCCTCTTGTTCTACAGCGGATCTAGCTCAAGAAGACTCGGGCTCGGCTTCGAGCGGTTCTTCAGCGCCGGAGCCGTTATTGGCGGAGGCTTCCGGCTCGCGCAGGTGCTTGGCCACAGATTGGGGCACGAATTCGTCGGTGTCATCTTCCAGGCCCAGGATGCGCAAAATCTCCTCACGCTCGACCGTTTCTTTGCTCAGCAGCGCCTCGGCCAACGAATCCAGCGCCTCGCGATTGTCTTCCAGCAGACGCCGCGTCTCTTGATAGGCGACATCAATGATGCGCTTGATCTCGGCGTCCAGCTTGGAGGCGGTGTCGTCGCTGTAGTCGCGCCCGCTGGCGATGGCATAGCCCAGGAAGGGCTGTTCGGAATCGTCGCCGTAATTGACCATGCCGACTGAGTCACTCATGCCGAACATCTTGACCATACGCCGCGCGATCTGCGTAACTTGCTGAATGTCGTTGGCAGCGCCGGTGGTGACATCGTCGAAGACGATCTCCTCGGCGATGCGCCCGGCCAGGCCCACGCGCACGTAGGCCTCCAGCTGCTTTCGCGATTGATGCAGCGAATCGTCTTTGGGCATGTAGAACGCCACGCCGAGGGAGCGGCCGCGCGGGATGATGGTCGTCTTCAAGAGCGCCATGGCATCGGGAATCAAGAACGAGACCAGGGCGTGTCCGGCTTCGTGATAGGCGGTGATGCGGCGGTCTTTGTCATTCGACAGTGGCGGGCGCTTGGTGCCCAGGCGGATGCGCTCGTAAGCGGTGGTGAAATCGGACATAGTGATCAGGCGCCGGTCGTAGCGGGCGGCGTGCATGGCGGCTTCGTTGGCCAGATTGGCGATATCGGCGCCGGAAAAGCCGATGGTGGCGCGCGCCAGCGATTGCAGCTCGACATTTTTGGCCAGCGGCTTGTTCTTGGTGTGGATCTTGAGGATGTCGTGGCGGCCCTTGACATCGGGCAAGTCGACGGTGATTTGGCGGTCGAAGCGGCCCGGGCGCAGCAAGGCCGGGTCCAGCACATCGGGCCGATTAGTGGCGGCGATCATGACGATGTTGGTGTCGTTGTCGAAGCCGTCCATTTCGGAGAGCAACTGATTCAGCGTCTGCTCGCGTTCATCGTGACCACCGCCCAGGCCAGTACCGCGGCGGCGACCGACGGCGTCAATCTCGTCAACGAAGATGATGGCCGGGGCATTGTCCTTGGCGCGCTTGAAAAGATCGCGCACTCGCGAGGCGCCGACGCCGACGAACATCTCCACGAATTCCGAAGCGGCGATGCTGAAAAAAGCGACATTGGCTTCGCCGGCGACAGCGCGCGCCATCAGCGTCTTGCCGGTGCCGGGCGGTCCGATCAGCAGGACGCCGCGGGGCACCTTGGCGCCGACTTTGACATACTTTTCTGGCTGCTTGAGGAAGTCGACGACTTCTTCCAATTCGAGCTTGGCGGCGTCTTGCCCGGCGACATCGTCAAAGCGAATCGACGGCATCTCCGGCGATTTCTCCCGTGCTTGCGACTGCCCGAAGGAGAATATGCCGTTCATCTGGCCTTGGGCGCGCCGCCCCATCCAGACGAAGAAACCGATGATGAAGATCAGTGGCAAGAAGTTGAGAATGATGGCGGGCCAGGGCGAGTTCGATGTGTACTCCTGGCCGACGGGCGCGATGCCGTTCGTCTGGCGCAACTCTTCAACCAGCGGGCCGGCGAATATCGGGATATTGGCGGTGAAACGCGTCACGCTCTGGGTGCGCCCCGAAACCGTCGGCATGTATACGCTGCTGCGGAAGCGCCCGGCGACCGCCGTCGTATCTTGGTAGGCGAAGGCTTCCACATTGTTGAGCCGCAGCTGATCGTAGAAGTCCGACCAGGCGATCTCCGGCGTAGAGGAGATGCCGCCCAGCAGGCCGGGCGATGAGATCAGCGCCAGCAGCATCACCAACACTAGCAAGCCGGGCGAAACCCACCTGCGCCAGTTAGGCGTTTGCGGCGGTCGACCACCGGCCCCGCCTCCGTCGTCATTATTGTTGTTATCCCAAAACTGCATGTATCTGCAGGTCCTTTGCTCTTGAGGCCTTATCCTCCGATTATACCGCAAACGCGCGCGGACTTTCGCAAGACTTGTCTAAGAACCAGCCTCAGGCAGATTGAAAACTAAGCGCCGCGCCTAGCTTACCACGTTTTACGGAAAACTTCGCGGGTGGGTTGCCAGGGCGCACGCAAGCCGCTGGCGGGACCGGAATGACAATTTGCCTGCTCCGGATTGTCCGTTATGCTGTTATGCAATGCCCGTTAAGTTGCGCGGACCGGTCATGAATCGACTTCAGAGTGAAAGCAGCCCCTATCTCTTGCAGCATGCCGACAATCCGGTGGATTGGCATCCCTGGGGCGCGCAGGCGTTTCGCATCGCCCGAGCCGAAGACAAACCGGTGCTGCTCAGCATTGGCTACAGCGCCTGCCACTGGTGCCACGTCATGGCGCACGAGAGCTTTGAAGACGAAGCCACGGCCGAGATGATGAACGCGCTCTTCGTCAATATCAAGGTCGACCGCGAAGAGCGGCCCGATGTCGATGACATATATATGGGCGCGGTGCAGGCCATCGCCGGGCAAGGTGGCTGGCCCTTGACCGCCTTCTTGCTGCCCGATGGGCGCCCATTTTATGGCGGCACCTACTACCCCAAGACTGCGCGCTATGGCATGCCGTCCTTCACGCAATTGATGACGGCGATTCACGATGCCTACCGTAGTAAGCGCAACCAACTCGAAGCGCAAGCGGATAACTTGCATCAAGCGCTGAAGCGAGATGTGCTGGCGATCGGCCGGCCGGACGACAGCGGCCTCACCCTGGATATGCTGGGCGAAGCTGCGCGCAAGCTGCTGGCGGCGATGGATAGCGTCAATGGCGGCTTCGGCACACAGCCCAAATTCCCCAACCCGATCAGCCTGGAATTCTTGCTGCGCCACGCACAGCGTACGGGCGATGATGAGGCGCTGCGCCTGGTGACGCACACGCTGCGGCGCATGGCCAAGGGCGGCATTTACGATCAGATCGGCGGCGGCTTCGCCCGTTACAGCGTCGACGCGCATTGGCTGACGCCGCACTTTGAGAAGATGCTCTACGACAACGCGCAGTTAAGCCGGCTGTATCTGCACGCCTGGCAGCTGACCGGCGAGCGATTCTTCAGGTATGTGGCCGAGGACATTTACGACTACATCCTGCGCGAAATGACATCGGCTGAAGGCGGCTTCTACAGCGCGACCGACGCGGACAGCGAAGGCGTTGAGGGTAATTTTTCGTCTGGACGATCGAGGAAGCGCGGGAGGCCCTGGCGCCGTTGAGCGACGAAGTGCCGCGGGCGCTTGAAATCGCCATTGAGCATTTCGGCATGACGGCGGCGGGCAACTTTGAAGGCAGCAATATCTTGCATATACCACGTGCAGCGGAGGAGACCGCCGAGGCGCTTGGCATAACGCCGACGGAACTGGAAGCTGCGCTGGCGCGGATAAAGAACCAGCTCTACGCCATGCGCGCGCAGCGTGTGCCGCCGGCCCTGGACGACAAGGTGCTGACATCCTGGAACGGCCTGATGCTGGCGAGCCTGGCGGAGGCGGCGCGTGTGCTCGACCGCGAGGACTACTTGAGCGCGGCCCGGCGTGCCGGCGACTTCGTGATGGCGAATATGGTTGATGAGCGCGGCCGCTTGTATCGCACGCACAAGGACGGTCGCAGCAAATTGAACGCGTATCTGGACGACTATGCCAATTTGATCGATGCCCTGCTTGAGCTGTATCAGACTACCTTTGATGAGCGCTATTTCGTCGAAGCGCGGCGCCTGGCTGATTTCGCTTTGGCCCGCTTCTCCTCCGATGATGGCGGCTTCTACGATACCAGCGACGATCATGAAACCCTGATCGTCCGGCCGCGCAACTTGCAGGATAACGTGACGCCGTCGGGCAATGCGATGATGGCGAAGCAATTGCTGCGACTTTCGGCCTATACGGGTGATGCCGCATATCAGGCGGCGGCGAGCACTGTGCTGCGCAAGCTGTCTGACGCCATGGGCGAGGTTCCGCAAGCTTTTGCCGAGTCCCTCAATGCGGCGGATATGTATATTCGCGGCCTGGCGGAAGTCGCCGTGGTCGGTGACCTGGAAAGTGCAACTGCTGTGGCGATTCTGGCGGAGTTGCGTCAGCCATATCGGCCAAATCTCATCGCAGCATGGCGCCGCGAAGACCCGGGCGCGGGGGCGGCGATTCCCTTGCTGCGGGGCCGGGCCGTGCTGGAGGGGGGCCCAACGGTGTACGTCTGCCGCAATTTCGCCTGTCGCCTGCCGGTGACCAGCGCGGGGGAAACCGCCGCGATGCTGGCTGATATTTGAGTTGGCGCCATTTGCCTTGACCATGTTGGAAGCACGTCAAGCGCCGCAAGCGTATTTTCGCACCCTGCTGCAGACGGTGATGGGGCAGGCCCTGGCGGCGGCCGGCTATCAGCTTGAGCCGCGGCCGCTGCAATGGGCGGGTGGCCGCTACCGATTCGTCAAGGCCTTGGATGACGGCGCTCGTGGCATAATTGAGTTTCAGGTCTTGGTATATAGCGACACATTATGGTCGTCTGGCATGGCCTCCAGATTCAAGGTGCGTCTGATACGGGCTGGAGCTGCGGCCGGCGCACTGCGTCAGCAGCGGACTGAGACGGCGCGCGGGCTGAGCCACCTGGTCGTCGAGGATTTCGGCGTGAACATCCTGCCGGAAGCGGATCACTGGTGGTCCTTCCGCGATACCGATTCATTGGGAAAAGCGCTGGCGGAAGCGGGACATTTGCTTGTGGGCTACGGCTTGCCCTGGCTGGCGGGCGAGCTTGAACCGCCGGAACGTTAGCGTGCCGATAGCCTTGCTAGACAAGCGCAGGACTGGTGCACCCTATGGTTGACATCGCCCAACATGACGAAAGCAATTGCATGCGCCGCTGGAGGCTGTCGCTGCTTTTGTTGTGCGTAATCGCGGCCGCTTGCAGCATGCGCACCGCTGTAACGCAGTCGCCTTCGCCCGATGCCAATAATGTCATCTACGTCACGGCCACGCCTCTGCCCACGGCGCTTTCGACGGCGACGTCGGCCGCATCGCCAACACCGACGCCCTTGCCAACGGCGGAGCCAACGCAGTTGCTGGAAGTAGGCGAGCGGCTGGTGCGCAACGGTTACTTTGAGGACGCCGCCGGCATTTACCGTACGTTGCTCAATTATGGCGCGGGCCTGGCGCCCGAATATCGCGCCTACGCCGCCTTTCGGCTGGGGCAAGCGGCTCTGCGCGCCGGTTATTTTCAGCAAGCGCTGGACGCCTTCACGCTGCTGATCAGCGAGTTTCCCGATCACTTGCAGATTGCGCAGGCTTACTTCTTGCGGGGCGACGCTCGGCTGGGCTTGTCACAATGGGCGGCGGCCATCAGCGATTTGCGGCAGTATCTGGCGCTGCGCCCGGGGCTGATCGACAGCTACGTCTACGAGCGCATCGCGGACGCCCAAGTCGCGCTGGGCGAGAATGAGGCCGCCTTGCGCAACTATGCCCTGGCGATTGATGCCGGGCGCTCGCTGGTGCCCTCGCTGATTCTGCGCGAGAAGCTGGCGCAGATCTACAGCAATTTGGGGCGCTGGTCGGAGGCGGTCTCCCAATACGATGCGATATTGGCTGTAGCGCGCAACGCGCCCTATCGCGCGAGCATCTCGTATTCCGCGGCGCATGCGCTGCTCAATGGCGGCGATAGACAGGGCGGCATCGAGCGCCTGGCGGCCATCGTCAGCAGTTACGCGGGCACGGCGACTGCCTGGAGCGCCATGGGCGCGCTGAGCCAGGCGGGCATCGAGTACGATGGCTTGCGGCGCGGCCGGGCGGCGTACATCGCCGGCGATTTCCAGGCGGCGATCGAGTCTTTCAATCAGTACACCTCCAGCCACCAATTGGCGGCGATACCGGCCGAGCTATTTCTGACCTTGGGCCGGGCTTATCGGCAGATCGGCAACTCGGACGCGGCCTCCGTCGCTTTTCAGACGGTGATCGATCAATTTCCCGATGATCCACTGTTGGGCGCCGCCTTGCTGGAGCGGGGTCGCACGCGCTTCCTGGCCGGCGACAGTCCGGCGGCGATAGGGCTTTACCTTGACATAGCGCAGAACTATCCGGCGCTATCAGCCGCAGCCGGGGAAGCGCTCTGGCGCGCCGGCTACCTCTACGGCACCAATGGCGAGACAACGCTTTCGCGGCAGGTCTTCACGCGCCTGGCGGATACTTACCCCGACCATGATCTGACCGTCAACGGCCTCTTCATCGCGGCTTCGGCAGCTGTACGCGACCAAGCTTGGTCCCATGCCGATTATCTCTACGCCAGGATCGCCAGCCTGGCCAAAGGCGAGCAGAAAGCGGCGGCATACCTGTGGGTGGGCAGGATCGCGTTGCAGCAGGGCAAAGCTGCCGTGGCGCACGAGGCTTTTGATTTGGCGATTCGGGCCGCGCCCGACAGTTACTTCGCCGCGAGGGCCGGCGACTTTCGCCTTGGTCAAGCGCCCTTTCAAACGCCGGAAACCTATCGCTTCGACTTTGATGAAGGCGCTGACCTGCAGGTGGCTGAAGCCTGGATGCGGCAGGCATTTGGTTTGGAAGCGGAGGGCGATCTTTGGCGCTTGTCCGAAACGCTCAACAGCGACCCGCACATGATACGCGGGCGCGAGCTCTACGCTGTGGGCGCATTTGACGCGGCCTATGTCGAATTCGAAACTATGGTGGACGACGCGCGTGATCGCGGCGCCGCGCTCGACAGTTATCGGCTGGCACTCTACTTGCGCGGATTGGGCGCCTACCGCGAGAGCATCATCGCGGCCGCCGATATCATTATTGCTTCGGGAGTTGGCACTTTGCAGGCGCCGCCTTTTATCGCGCGCTTGCGTTTTCCCGCCTATTACGCCGATGTCATTGCGCCGGCGGCGGAGGCGCGCGGCATTGACCCGCTGGTTCTGCTCTCGCTGATCCGGCAAGAGAGCCTCTTCAATACCTTTGCCACGGCGGGGGCGGGCGAAAAGGGCTTGACGCAGGTGATCCCGGCGACCGGCCAATATATCGCTGAACGCTTGAATTGGGACGACTACCAGCACAGCGACCTCTTCCGCCCCTATGCTGGCATCGCTTTCGGCGCTTATTATCTGGACGAACAACTTGAGCTATTTGATCAGAACACCATCGCGGCGCTAGCGGCTTACAACGCGGGGCCGGGGCGCGCGCTTGATTGGCATGCGCTTTCAGGGGGCGACCCAGATCTGTTCATGACCACCATAACGATTGACTCAACGCGCCACTATGTGCAGTTCATCTATCGCAACTATAATTTGTATCGGGAATTGTACGGCGTCAGCAGCAGCTAGCGGTAACGTACTCAGCAGCAACCTCGGTTCCAAAAACGCGTAGCTCAAGATGCCAGGCGAAGGGAGCGGCGACGCCGATGCCGTCGCGGCGGGCGCGACAATGCTGTCAACGTGCGATTCGCCTTGATGTGATAAACTGCTGGTAGGGGCGGGACGAGCCAAAATATCATGCAAGCGCAACGCTTACTTGAGAACCTTCAAGCGCAACAGAAGACATCGCTGGTTGAGTTTTTTGGCGCGCCGCAGTTTGTCGATCCGGCGCATTCCGTGCCGCCTTTCGCGCCGGTCAAGCGGGTCGCCATTGTAGCGGAGTCTTTCTTGCCCAAGCTGGATGGGGTCGTCAAGACGACATACATGACCATCCGCTATTTGCAGGAGTCCGGTCGCGAGCTTCTGGTGTTTGCGCCGGACATCGCCGTCGACCATGTGGGCGAATCGCAAGTCATCCCGCTGCCGTCGATCGGCGTGCCTCAAGCGCCGGAGACGCGCATGGCATTGCCGAACCCGGTGGTCGCCCGCCATATCGAAGACTTCAAGCCCGACTTGATCCATCTCTTCAGCCCGGCGGCGATGGCGGTCAACGGCATGGCGGTGGGGCGGCATCTGAATTTGCCAGTGATCGCCAATTACCAGACCGACTTGCCTGGATACACCATGCAATATGGCTTCCCGCTATTATCGGGTCCGGTCAACCGCTGGCTGCGATACATACACAACGGCTGCCATTTGACGCTGGCGCCAACGCGCACGACCATCGCGCAACTGCGCGCCGTCGGCTACCGTCGCGTCAGACATTGGGGGCGGGGCGTCGACACAGAGCGCTTCAGCCCGGCTTACCGGCGCGACGAGATGCGGCTGCGGCTGCTGCATGGTCGCGATCCTGATGCCCTGCTCTGCATCTTTGTAGGCCGCCTGGCCAATGAAAAACGCATCGACCTGCTGCTGGATGTGGCGCGGCTGCCTGGCGTCGCGCTGACGATCATCGGTGATGGCGCCTTGCGCGACGAGTTGCGGCGCCGCTTTGCCGAAACCGATGCTCACTTTACCGGCTACCTCATCGGCGATGATTTGGCGGAAGCCTATGCCAGCGGTGATGTCTTTGTTTTCCCCGGCGCTTATGAGACCTTCGGCCAAGTCATCCAGGAAGCTATGGCTTCGGGTTTGCCATCGGTGGTTGTCGCCGCCGGCGGCGCGCCAGAATTGATCAAGGATTGGGAAACGGGCATCATCGTCGAGCCAAGGGCGGATGCTTTTGCGCGCGCGATTGAAACATTGCGCGACAGGCCGCATATCCGCCAGCAGATGGGCCGCAGGGCGCGGGAGATGGCGGAAGGGAGGCCGTGGTCCGCCTTAATGGCGCAACTGGAAGGCTATTATTCCGAAGCCTATCGCATGAACGAGCGCCACAAGAGCTTGTTCGGCTCCACCAATTATCACCGGCTGCGATCAATCCCCGGGCAGTTGGTGCGGCGCCCGCGCGGCGAATCCTTCTGATTGCGTCATTGCGCTGCTGGCGAGGAATGCGCGAATACAATGCCTGACAACGCGCTGCAGCCTACGCTGGCTCTCATTGCGCATGATGGCAAGAAGGCTGACATGCTGGCCTTTGTCAGGCGGCACCGGGCGCGTCTTGAAGCGTACGACCTTGTTGCGACCAACACAACCGGGCAGCTCATCCGGGACGAGACTGGTCTTGAAGTCAGATGTTTGCTGTCAGGGCCCTACGGCGGTGATGCGCAAATTGCCGCAATGGTGGCCGAGGGGCGCGTGAATGGCATATTCTTCTTTGTAGACCCGCTGGGCAAACATCCGCATGATCCGGATATACAGGGCCTGCTGCGGATTTGCAATGTGCACAATGTGCCCTTGGCGACGAACCTGGCGACCGCTGCGCTGCTGATAAAAGCCTGAGGCGGCGGAATTAACAGATTTCTTGCGCACACGGCACACGCCACGCGGCATAATAGCAGGTGCGAGGCTCAGCGCGGCCACGCTGGCGAATTTCCTGGAAGGCGAAAGTGGCGGAGCAAGACCCCAGCATAATCCAGTGGGTGAAACAGGCGCGTGAAGGCGATCACGATGCCTTTGCCGAGTTGGTGCATTTGTTTCAAGACCCGGCCTATAACTTGTGTTACCGTATGCTGGGCGAGGCCGGCGAGGCGGAAGACGCTACGCAAGAGACATTCCTGCGCGTATTTGTCAATCTCGAGCGCTACGACATATCCCGCTCTTTCAAGACCTGGCTGCTTTCGATCGCGTCCAATCATTGTATCGACCGGCTGCGAAAACGCCGGATGCACTTCGTGTCGCTGGACGACGAACCTACGGCGGCCGCCCTCGCGCTCAGCAGCAGCGACCCTTTGCCGGAAGCAGCCACCATGCAGGGTGAGCTAAGCCGTTACATTCAAGGTTTACTGGATCACCTGGATCCCAATTATCGTTTGGCCGTCATTTACCGGTATTGGTATCAATATTCGTATGCGGAGATAGCCGTGGCCATGGACACGACGGAGAGCGCGATCAAGTCTCGTCTACACCGCGCGCGCAAGAAATTGGCGGGCTTGCTGGAGGCTGCGCGCGACGTCGACGGCGCCGAGAGCGATCGCCTGGCTGATCCGCGAGCGAAAGGAAATTGAGATGTCCGACCAAGGCGGTAGGCCGCAGCAGGACTTGATGCAAGAGGCGCTCGACGGGCAACTCTCCGAGGAGATGGTTCGAAGGCTGGCTGACGCGCTGGATAGCGATCAGTCGGCGGCGCAGGAATACAGCCAATTACAGCGGCTGGACGCCTTGCTGAAACGCGCGCCACATCAGCGAGCGCCGGCGCGGTTGGCGGCGACGATCATGGCGCGGGTGGCGCGGCGCGTGCAGGCGGAGACAGAGCGCTCGGAATTGCCGCTGGCAACACAGCGTCTCATGATGCTGAGCCTCTCGGCCGCCATGATGGCGATGATGCCCATGATGGAAGCCGCCTCCTGGTTGGTGCTCAACGCCAGGCGAGAACCGGAATTGTTGAGCGACGTCATGGTGGAAACCATCGGCTGGATGTCTCTGGTGAACGATGCCCTGATACAGTTGCTGGAAGATGCGGAAAACATGGCGCGCAGCGAACCGGAAGTGGCGACTGCCACCCTGGCGCTAACGCCGTATATGCTGTCCGTTATGCTCGACTATCTTGACGAATTGCCCATCGCAGAGTAGCGCCCGGCGAATGCGATTGCGCGCGCTCGGCCGGCGCACCACACACGGCGGGTTTCGACGCGAATGAATTAGGACTTGTCGTCCGGGATCATCTCGATGTTACGCACCTTGTAGGTGACGACGCCATCGGGCACTTCTACCTTGACGCGATCGCCGACCTGCTTGCCCAGCAAGGCTTTGCCGACGGGCGCATCCAGCGAGACGCCGCGGCGTCCGTGCGTGATCTCTTCCGTATCCAGCAAGTCCAGGGTGAACTCTTCTTTTTCGACGGTGTCATAAACCGTGACGCGATTGCCAGGCGTGATGGTATCCGGGTCTTCGTCGGCGTCGATGATCTCAGCCCGCGCGAGCACGTTCTGCAGGTGAGAGACGCGTTCGTCGAGCCGCTCCTTGGAGACCATGGCGTCAAAGAAGACGGCTTCTTCGCCCTGATCGTCTTCGCGGGCCTCCGCCAGCATCAGGGCGACTTTGGAATTCTCTTCACTTGTGAGAACGTTCAGTTCCCGCTGCAGCTTCTGGAAACCTTGCCGCGTCAATTGGATGCGTCGTTCTGCCATGTTACTTTCCTTTCATGCTGCGCTCACCGTCTATACGGCGACTCGAGCGAAAGGTCTTATCGACCTCAGTAGGAATCTCGTTGTCTATGCACTAGATGAAACGCCCTGCCCACCGGACAGGACGCGCCTCAATTGCATATATCGCTGCTGTCAAAAGTATATTAGATATCGGTCATAAAATCAAATGGCGCCGCGCTTACACCCATTTTGGCTGTCAACCCGGCCTCGCGGACGAAATCGTCCAGCAATCGACGCCGGGATACCACAAGCTCGATTCTCTACCAAATTGGCTACGTTGTCAATTGCCGGCTCGTCAAGTTGCTTGCGTTCGCAAGGCGCTTCGGGCCGGCTCAGCTCGCTACTTCTGCTGGACCTGCGGGTTTACGCAGGTCGGCAAGGGTAGGCCGTCCAAACCAGCGATGATGTTGTCGACGGCCATTTCCGCCATTTTTGTGCGCGTGGCGACGCTGGCGCTGGCGATATGCGGCATGATCAAGCAGTTGTCCAATTCCAGCAGCGGGTCGTCGAGTGAGATCGGCTCCGGCTCGGTGACATCCAGCCCTGCCGCGAGAATTTGCCCATCGCGCAGCGCCTGGTGCAACGCGGCGGGATCAACGACGCCGCCACGCGCCGTGTTGATCAAGCTGGCTGTCGACTTCATTAGCTCGAGCTCGCGCGCGCCAATCAGATGATGCGTCTGGTCCGTCAGGGGCACGTGCAAGGTGACGAAATCGCTCTGGCGCAGCAATTCGTCCAAGCTGACCTTTTTCCCGCCCAGCGCTTCGACTTCAACTTCGGGCTCGAGCGTATTCACCAGCAGGCGCATATTGAAGCCGGCTGCGCGCCGCGCGACGGCTCGGCCGATCCGCCCCAGACCGATGATGCCCAAGGTGGCGCCAAAAATGTCCTGGCCCGAAAGCACCGTCGGGTGCCAGGTCTGCCATTCGCCGTCCAAAACGTACTGCCTGCCCTGCGGGATGCGGCGCGCGACCGCCATCAGCAAGGCGAAGGCGAAATCGGCCGTGGTCTCATTGAGAACGCCGGGCGTATTGCCGACCGGAATGCCACGGGCATTGGCGGCGGCGATATCAATGTTGTCGAAGCCAACAGCCATATTGCTGATGACCCGCAAGCGAGGCGCGGCATCCATGAGCTGGGCGTCTATGCGATCCGTCAGCAGGCTGAGCAAGCCATCGACTTCCTGAACCTTTTCGAGCAGAACAGCATAATCCGGCGGAAGAAACTCGCCCCAAACCTCAATGTCGCAGTGTCCCTTAAGGCGGTCCAGCGACGCGGCGGGCAATTGGCGGGTGACAAAAACTTTGCGCTCGCTCATGGGCATGCTCCAGCTGAGTGACATTGGATTGGCATTATAGCGCAATTGAAGAGGCGGGCGCGTTATGTCGCTTGGCGCTGGTTATGCTAACTGGCTGTCGCGCGAGCTCACGCGCGGCGAACGCTCAGGGCTCAGTGCGCAACGAGACTTTGACCAGGGTGCCGCGACCGGGCTCGCTGCTCAGCGAGATCTTGCCGCCGCTGCCCTGGACGAATTGCTGCGCCAGGTAAAGCCCCAGCCCGAGGCCTGGATTGGCCGCGTCGGACTGCCAGAATGGCCGGAAAGCATCACCCGCGCGCGCCCCGGCAAAGCCCGCGCCCTGGTCAAAAATCGTGATATCAGCGCGGTAGCCGTAATCCTGGACTTGCAGATGTACGCAATCGACATTCGTGTGGCGCCGCGAATTATGCGCGATCTCTCCAAAGGCGTAGGTCAGGCAAGTCTCATCACCGAGGACGCGAAAATCCCGCGGGAGCGCCGGAATCCGCGATGATTTCAGCGTCGACTGCAATCTATGCAGCAACACGGCGCCGTCAAAAGCTTTGTATTCGTAACGCAGCAAATCATGTTGCAGGCGCGAATACTGCCATAGGTTGCTCATCATGTGCTCGATCGAGAGCACCGACTCCAAAACGAAATCGATAACAGCCGTCTGCTCGTCGCTGAGGTCGCCGTCAAAGCCAGCCGCCAGATTCTCCAGCGTCGTCTTGGTGGGGTGGTTCAGAGCGTTGAAGCGTTCAAGCACGGCGGGCCGCGTCGCGGCATTCTCCAAGCCCAGCGCGGTGATGACATCCATCACCAAGGTGTGCAGCCCCCAGCTATAGGCGTGGATTCGCTTGTAGCACTCACGCTGATCGCCAGTGGTGCGACCGAATGCGCCGGTCAACAGCGACTCCATCAGCGAGATGATATCGCTTACGGGATCGAGCAGCTTGCTATACGATATGTGCGCCACGCCAAGGAACTCAAGCTCGGTAGACAACGTCATTATAGCGTAAGAAAGGAGGCGCTTTCATGAACACAGGCGAAGCGCTGAGTAATTTTGTGCATAGTGAATAGGCGGCGCTGGAGCGTATCGTTTGTCTTGCGCTGTTGCGCCGGGCGAAAGACGTGAATCAAAACAGCCAGCGCGGTTGGCTGGCTGCTGATGGCTTTGTTGAATCGCAGCGGCCGCAGCTGCGAAGACCGGCTGCATATGGCTGCGAAATTCGAGGCGGACCGAGCAGTCGTTACTGGAGCTCGACGACCGCGCCTGCTTCTTCCAGCTTGGACTTGCCGTCTTCGGCCATGTCTTTGCTGACTTCTTCCAATACCGTTGCCGGGGCGGATTCGACCAATTCCTTGGCTTCTTTCAAGCCGAGGGGCGTGATGCCGCGGATGGCTTTGATTACGTTGATCTTCTTGGGGCCGATTTCCTTGAGGATCACGTTGAACTCGGTCTGCTCCTCTTCCGGCTCGGCATCAGCGACGGCGCCAGCACCGGGCGCCATCATCATCATGCCGCCGCCCGTGGCCGCTTCCACGCCCCAAGCGTCTTCCAGCTTCTTCTTCAGGTCAGCCGCTTCAAGAATTGTCAGCGCGCTGAGATCTTCCACCAACTTGTCAAGGTCTGCCATGTTCATTCCCTCTCTTATGGATTCGTTTTGGATTCGGAGACATCGTTTGGAACTGGTAGTGACTGGTCCGGGCGCCGGCGCCGGCTAGGCGCTCTCGGCGTTCTCTTCGTGTTTTTCCACATAGGCGTGGATCACATTGACAATGCCGCCCGTGGCTTGATGCAATACGTTTACCAAGCCTTGTGCCGGCGAAACGACCAGGCCGGCCAATTGCGCGCGCAATTCCTCCAGCGTGGGCAAATTAGATACGGCATCGACTTTTTGCGCGTTTAGCAACTCGCCGTTCATGATGCCGCCGGCAACCTGCATCTTTTCGTCGAAGTCTTGCTCATCGATGTGTTTGAGCAGGGCTTTGGATACGCCGGGCATATTATCGCGCCCGAAAATGATCGCCACCGGACCTTGTAGCAAGTCTTCCGGCACAATCCACTTGGCTTCTTCCAACGCCTTACGCATCAGCGTGTTTTTCGCGACCAGATACTGGCCGTTTTGCTCGCGCACGGCGTTGCGCAGCCCTTGAATCTGGGAAACGCTAAGGCCGCGCGTCTGTACGATGACAAGGCCATCGCATTCATTGAGGATGTCGACGTACTCGGCGACAAGCTCGTGCTTGCGTGCTCTGGATATCGGCAAGTCTCATTCCTTTCCTGGTTTAGCGTCCCGGGCGCAACGCTGGGCGCGTACATGACCAAAACAAAAAGCGACCCGTAAATCAAGGTCGCAGGTTGGCCCAGGCGGACGAATCCGCCGGCAAGCCGGTTGCGCACCCCTCGGCAGGGAATTAAGGGGACAACCCCACCTGCTGTCTACGGACTACGTCGCTATGCATTTGTTGGACGTGCGCGCATTATAGCCCGGCGGCGCCGCCAGTCAAGCCTGAATTCGTCGCGTTGACGTCCGCAGCGCGGTGCGTTACAACTGTTTGTCACCGAGGCGCGAAGAAAGGCACTGAGCTATGGATTTGGACAGAGATGCCTTGCAGAAGAAAGTTCATGCGCTCTACGCCCGCGAGCATGAAGAATTGGGCGAGGCCGGCACGCTGGAGCACCTGGAGCGGGGGCGGGCTTGGCAGTTGGCGGATACGCTGAGCGCTGGCGGCGTGCTGGTGTTCCCCCACGCCGGTGTCGATGACTGCGGTTACCAGATTGCCGCCTGCGTGCATGCAGCGCTCGACTGCGGCGCCGATACTGTCGTGGTCTTGAGCGTCTTGCACGCGTTTACGCCGGCGATGGAAGCGGCGCGCGTGGCGGTGGCGGCGGGCGAAGACCCGGCGAACTTTGAATTCTGGGGTATTCAGGGACCGGGCATTGACGGGCGTAGTGAGTGGATGGGCGACCACGCCTTGATCAGTTGGCGTCACTTCTGGCATGCCGAGTTGAATCGCAGGGGTATCGCGTCTGGGCGGGCGCCGCGCGTCGTTGAGCGCTTTCCCTACCTCGCCGGCGGGCAGCCGCAGAACCTGCCCGGAATAGATGAACTCGCGCGACTGATGGAAAACGCGGTTGTCGTCAGCACGGCCGATCCCTTTCATCACGGCATAGGCTATGGCGATGCGCCGGAAGCGACATTCGATCACGATAAACGAGGCCTGTCGCATGCCAAAGCGATGATCGAGCGCGGCATCCGCATTTTGGAGCGCGGCGACTACCGGGCCTATAATCAGCACTGCGTCGAGGCAAAGAGCGATGCGCGGGACACGGGCCAGGTATTTCGCTACCTGCGCGGTCCGATGACGGGCGAGGTGCTCGACCTGAGCTTTACGGACTCGTCCGCGCTATACGATCAGCCAAAGCCGACCTGGGTCGCCGGAGCGCTGATTGAATGGCAATTGGCTGGATGAATTCGGTTCATCGGTCTCAAGATTCTGGCTTGTCACTGTCAGCCAGGCGGCGTTCGAAATCGCGCAGCGCGTTTTGCAGTTGCTGCTGTCGCAAACTCTGAGTCAAGTCGCCACGCGTCCGCTCCAGTACGCCACGCACGACATCGGTCTGCCGGCGCAGGCCGTGGGTCAGCGCATCAGGAAAGTCGAAAGTCACCAGTTGTTCGTAGACGCTGTCCATGGCGCCCAGCAAGCGCTCCGCTTCGTCGCTGTGGCCGTCTTGCCGGCGCATGATATCGAGGATGAAGCGGCGCAGCTCGGTGGCGGCTTCGCCCAAGCCCTTGAGCCAAGTTGCGCTTTCGATCTTCAGCTCGGCGGGCCCGGGCAGCGCGTCGCCGCGGATGATGGCGCGGGTCAGGTGGGCTTCGGCCACTTCTTTGAGCGCGTCTTGCGTATAGCCAGTGTGGTAAAGATCGGGGTAGGCTGCCACGCCTTCGGTGAGTTGGCGCGCGCCGGTTCGAACCTCAGCCAGCTTGGCGTCCGCCGCATTCCAGTCGCGCCGGTGAATGGCGCGGATGCTCTCCGAGCACAGGCGGATTAGCTTGCGGGAGCGCACGATGGCTTGGTCGCGGGCGGCGTTGCGCGTTTCCAGGTCCTCTCGCAGGGTGTCGCAAATGTCGCCCAGGTTGTGCATCATCGTCTTCCATTTCTTTTCGTGCGGATCAAGTGGCCCGTCAGCGCAGACAACCATTATAGCGGATGCCGCTCGGCCGGCTGTCGCTGAATATTGTGAAGCGTATGCTCGCCCTTGCGCGCGCTTTCGGGTAATCTCCCGCTTACGCAGCTCGCGCAGATGAGGGCGCGCCAATGCCAACTTACATTTACCGCATACAAGCCGTGCGACCGGAGATGTTAAGCGACGGGCCCAGCGATGACGAGGCGCGCATCACCGGCGAGCACTTTGAATATCTGCGGCGGCTGATGGCGGAGGGCGCGCTGATTATGGCCGGCAGAACCTTGAACAGCGACTACTCGGCATTCGGCATCGCGATCTTTAGCGCGCGCGATGACGCGCATATGCGTCAGCTCACAGCCGATGACCCGGGCGTGGCGCAGAAGGTCTTTCGCGCAGAGTGGTATCCTTTTCGCATCGCATTGCATGAGACGCGGAATGCGGGCGAGCAGTAAGCGATGGCACCCCACCATATTGTCGCCGCCTCAGCGCTGATACGCAACCGGACCGGCCACATCGCCCTGGTCAAGACCGAGCGCCGTGGTTGGGAATTGCCCGGCGGCCAGATCGAAGCGGGTGAGTCGCTCACTGAGGGACTCATGCGCGAAATCGACGAGGAATGCGGCATACAAGTTGAGCTGGGACGCCTGATTCAAGTACGCAACAACCTTAGCTCATCTATCGTCGTCTTCTGCTTTCAGGCGGCTTACATCAGCGGAGATTTGCGACCAAGCGAGGAAACGCCCGAGGCCCGCTGGGCGAGCAGCGAAAAGGCGCTGGAACTAATTGCGCACCCCATCTTGCGCTTGAGCTTGCTCGACCTGCTGCGGACCGACGGCGCCGTATTGGTTCAGGCGTACACGGACGAGATCCATTTCGGCTGGTTGAATCGCGCACGTTTTAGCGGATGGGTTCGCGCGTTGGCGTACCGGCCGGCCGCGGAAAACGGCGCGGGGTTGGCTCAACTTTGTCGATGACAATCAAGTAGCGCGGCTGATCATGCCGGGGCAGATTCACCTCTTCAATGGTGTAAAGCTCGCCGCCCAATTTCGTAATCGCCGGCGCCGCATCGCTGGTTTCGTCGAAGGCTGATGTGCCCTTCATGGCGATGACCTGGCCGCCCGGTTTGGCCAAGGGCAGCGTGTATTCCATCAGGGCAGGCATGGGAGCGACGGCGCGCGCGGTCACCAGATCGTAGGCTTCGCGATGGGATTTGTGCCGGCCGGCGTCCTCGGCGCGCGAATGCAAGGTCTTGACATTGTGCAGCCCCAAATCCTCGGCGGCGTGCTGGATGAAACGGAGCTTCTTGCCGGTCGAATCCATCAGCGTCGCTCGCAGGCATGGGAAGGCGATCGCCAGGGCCAAACCGGGGAAGCCGGCGCCCGTACCGACATCGATAAGCTTCAAGCCGTCAAATTCTGTGATGACTTGCGTCAGCGTCAGGGCGTCCAGGTAGTGCTTGATGGCGATTTCGCCCGGCAGGGTGATGCCTGTCAGGTTCATGCGCTGGTTCCAGTCCAGCAGCAACTCCGTCAGGCGGTTGAATTGGCTCAACTGCGCCGGCGTTAGTTTCAGGTCGAGCCGCGAGCGCGCGTAATCCGCCAGGGCGACCAAGTGTTTCGATTCTGCTGATGAGCCTCTGGCGCGCGGCGGCATCAGTCGTGAATCACTCGGGCCAAGGGTAGGTCTTCAAGGGATGCGCCGGTTGCTCGTGCAGGACATCGACGCCCCAGGGGTTGCGCTCGATTGTGAAGCGGCAGCCGCTGCTCATGCGTTCGTTTGCAGTGCCGGGCCCGAAGTCTTCGTAGCCGTCCGTGATGGCGGTGGACCAAGACACGGCGAAGTTGATCTCGTAATCGCCGGGCTTCCACTTGTCGCCGAAATTGACGGTGTAGAATACCCACCAGTTGATGCTGCCCGGAATCTGTTTGATGTCGCTGACTTGCACGTTGGGAATCGTCTGCCCGCTAAACAAGATGGCGTATTGCGCGGTGTTGATATGATCTTGCACTTGCGCCACCGTCTTGGCGAACCAGGACCAGAAGACGCGAATCTCGTCGGTATCGTAGAGTATGCCGGGGTCGGCGCCCTCGACATCCTGACACTCAGCGAAAATGAGACCGGGATCTTCCACACGTCCCGGTATCTCGCCGAGGCCGGGGCGCGCGCCAATCTGCACGAGGGGGCCGGGCGGTATCACAAACACCGGGTTCAGCAGGCTGCCGTCGGGCGTGAAGACACCGGAAGAGGATGCCAATTGAGGCACGTCCGACATGTCGAGGCCGGAGACAAGCGTATTGATCGGTTCTTCACATTCGCCCAGAACATCGTCCGAAGGCGTCTGGAATAAGGTGTTGTTCGGGTCAATCTCGCTGCCAATGCGTATGACCACGCTGACCGGTGTGTCCAAGGCGCGCTGCTCGCCGTTGAGCCAGTAAATGATTTGGCTCACGGCGTAGTCGCCATCGACTGCAATACGGCGCAAACTGGTAATGGCTCGGCCCAAGCCGCCATACTCCTCAAAGGCTTGAAAATAGAGGTCGTAGCCCGCCTCCATGATGCCGTCAAAGTTGATCACCATGCGGTCTTCACAGGCGCTGTAAAACCAGTTGACTGTCGAGGTGTAGTTCATTTCTTCTTGCGCCAAGCTGCCATAAGCCGTGGTTAGCAGAAGCAGCAGGGGCGCCAGAACGCTGATTGCGCGCATATTAATCCTCTTCCATTATGCCTGAGGCAGATGCTCACTAGACCCTATTCTACCGCAACTAGCCGGAATTAACGCAGTGGTTTTGTGGGTCGATTCGAACGGAGGTACTCGACTGACAGGATGTGGCGTAGAATGGCGGTCAGTAACTTGCAGCGCGGAGTGATGGCAGGCAACTTCTCAAATGCGCAGAATATGTGTTTTGCGGGGCGATGAAACCGGGCAGGAATTACTGGACGAAGCGCTGCGCGTGCTTGACCCGGGCGTGATTCGTCTGCGCGACCTGGCCTTTGAGACTTTTGATTTGTCGCTGGAAAATCGGCGGCGCAGCCAGAACGAGGTCGTGCGGGAGGCGGCGGCGCGGATACGCGAAACCGGCTTGGGTATCAAGGCGGCCACGATCACGCCGGGCGACCCCGATGATGTCGGCAGCCCCAACGCTTTGCTGCGAGACCTAGTTGGTGGCAGTGTGATCTTGCGCACGGGCCGGCGGATTCCGTCGGTGATGCCGCTGGCGGGCGTGCATGCGCCGATTGCCGTGGCGCGCATGGCGGTGGAAGGCGCCTACGCCGCGCAAGAATGGCGCGAGGGCAGCGGGCTGGATGAAGTGGCTTATAACAAGCGCTTCGTCAGCCGGCGGACCTGCCGGGCGGTGGCGGAGTTCACCTTTCAGTACGCCCAGGCGCATTCGGCCACGGTCTTTGGCGGGCCCAAATTCACAGTCAGCCCGGTCTACGAAGGCATGTTCAAGGAAGAGCTGGATCGTGCGGCCGGCATCTACCCCGACGTGCGCTACAATCCGCAGCTGATCGACGCCACCTACGCGCTCTTGCTGGAGACGCACGGGGAGGCCCTGGTTATCCCTGCGCTAAATCGCGATGGCGACAATTTGAGCGACCTCGTCATCAAGATGTTCGGCACTATCGCCGGGGCGGAGTCGGTCATCATCGGCTTTGATGCTGACTTTCAGGTCAACGTGGCCATCACGGAAGCGCCGCATGGCACCGCGCCCAGCTTGCGCGGCAAAAATATCGCCAACCCGATGGCGATGGTGCTGGCTTGTGGCGCGCTGCTGCGCTACATCGACGGCAAGGACGCCGCGCTGGCCAGCCGCGCCATTTACGAAGCCACGCTGGAAGCCGTCTACAATGGCATCAAGACGCCGGACCTGGGCGGGCAGGCCAGCACGTCCGAATTCGTTGACGAGGTCATCCGCGAAGCGCGCGGCAAACTGGAAGTCTGGGATGCCCTCGGCGATTGAGCCCGAAGCAAGGGCGCAAGATTGCGATAGCCTCGACCGCGATGTCGCCGAGTTGTGGTCGATTCTTTTTGAAATCGTCACGGATGGCGAGAAGCGACTGGCAAGCCACTTCGAGGCGCATCAACTGACGCCGCCGCAATTCTACGTGCTAAAGACGCTGGCGGAAAATGCCGGCGCCTGCCGCATCGGCGATATCGCGAGCGATCATCATTTGACCAGCGCGACCATGACCGGCTTGGTCAAGCGGCTGGAAGCGATGGAGCCGCCGCTGGTGCTGCGCCGGCGCAACCAGGCCGATGCGCGCGCGGTGGATGTGGTGTTGACGGAGGCGGGCGCGGCGCGTTTTCTGGCGGTGCAGCGCGGGCTGATGAATCAGCTGCGGGATGTATTTCGCCTGCTTCCGGATGAGGAACGCCGTGACATCATCACCAAAGTGCGGCTCTACTTCAACGTTTTCTCGCAGCAATTCCCCGCTGATCGCGCCTGACAGGTATTACTCGTCGATGAATTTGTCGAACCAGTTGATCATCTCGATCAGGCGGCTGACGCGATGTTCCGGCTCGCCGCTGCGCGACAGCTCATGCCCTTCACGCGGATAACGCAACAGGCGGACAGGCGTATCGGTCGCCCGGCGTACCCAGGCGAATAGTTGCTCGGCTTGCTCAATTGGCACGCGAAAGTCATTTTCCGCGTGGATGAGCAGCAGGGGCGTGGTGACTTGCGCCGCGTACTTCAAGGGGGAGTTGTCCCAGTAGACCTCGTGATTGTCCCAAGGTTCAGCGTCGAATTCATTTGAAATCAGCAAAGGCACGTCTGAAGTGCCGTAGAAGCTCGACAGGTTGTAGACGCCGCGCTGCGCCACAGCGGCTTTGAAGCGACCCGTTTGCCCGATGATCCAGGCCGTCATATAGCCGCCGTAAGAGCCGCCGGTGATGGCCAGGCGGCCGCCATCGACGAATCCCAGCGCCAGCAGAGCGTCCACGCCCGCCATGATGTCGTCCATCGCCACCGGTCCCCATGCCGCATGCAGCTTGTGCATGAAGGCTTCGCCATAGCCGCCGCTGCCGTGAGGATTGCAGTAGAAGACGGCGTACCCGCGGGCGGCGTGGAATTGCCATTCGTGCCACATGGTCTTGGTGGAGAAACCCCAGGCTGCGTGCGGGCCGCCGTGGATATTCAATGCCAAGGGCGCCTTTTCTCCCGGCTGATGGCCGGCGGGCAGCATGTACCAGCCCTGGATTTCGCCATGCGGCGATTGAAAACGCAGCTCATGCACATCTTGCACGTCGACTGCGGCGAGCCAAGTGTGGTTGAAATCCGTCACTTCTGTGAGCTCACCCTGTGACAGCAAGTAAAGCTCTTGCGGATTCTGCGGCGTCGAAACGGTCATCGCCAGCAGGCCGCCAGCGCCAGCGTCCAGTTGCTCGATTTCGTAAATGCCCGTGTGCGCTTGCGTCAGCTCAGCGGTTGCTGGATCGTAGGTCCAGGGCAGGGTGTTGCCTTCGCTGACGAAGCTGAGGGCCAGCTTGCTCTCGGGCGACCAGGCCAGGTCTTCAACTTCGCGGTCCAGCGTGTCGTTGATCACGCGCGTACGCCCGCCGTCAGTCGACATCAGCGCCACTTGCCAGGGGATGTCAGTGATGCCGATAGGACAGCGCTGGTAGGCGAGCCACTTGCCATCGGGTGAAGGCAGCGGTGAAAATACGCTGAATTCGCCGTCGGTCAGGGCGGTTTCCACGCCGGAATTCACATCCAGCTGATAGATATTGCTGGCGCGCCAGGGCTCGTCGCCATCGGGGAACATTGTCCGCGAGGTGTAGATTGAACGCCCGTCGGCCGACCAACCCGGCGCGCTATAGTCGGCGTTGAGGTCCGTCAAACGTCTGGGCTTGGCGTCTTCGGCTTCGGCGATGCCGGTCACATATACTTGATCGTAGCGTTCGTCAACGAAGGACGTGCCCTGGCGGTAGGGAATGCGCCAGACGGGCCGCGGATCCCAGCGTTGGCGTTCCTCTTCGGCCTTGCGTTCCTTGCGCTGATTGCCTTCCAGTTTGTCCTTCGGTTCAGGCGGTGACTCAGCCTGATTCTCGGCAGCGCGTTCGTCGGCGCTGAGCGCGGATAAGAAGGCGATGCGCCGGCCATCGGGCGCCCAGTTCGGGCTGTGCGCGCCCTGCTCCATCGACGTCAGCTGGCGCGCCTCGCCGCCTGGCGCAGCGATCGGCAGCAGGAAGATCTGAGGTTTGTCGCCGCGCCCGGAGACGAAGGCGAGCTGCGTACCATCTGGCGACCAGCGCGGTGAAGAGTCTTTGTCGCCGCGGGTGAGCTGAAAGGCGCCGCTGCCCTTGACGGGCGCCAGCCAGATATTGCGCTTGTAACCTTTCTCCAGCGGATCCGGCTGGACGCGCGCAAAGGCGACGTACTGGCCGTCCGGGCTGATTTGCGGCGCTTCCACGTAATTGATTTTGGCCAGGTCTTCTGCGGTGATCGCGCGTTTCTCAGCAGGCATCATCGTCCTCGTTTCTATCGCCGGATGTAAGGCAAGCCGGTCGCCTGAAGGGCAGCGAAATCCGCCGTGCCGGCCAGTTCGCCGATTGGTCGCGGCGGCTGCGGCGAGGCATCGGCCGGGCGCAATGCCAATTGCCACCAGCCTGTATCGTGCCAGCTGCCGGCTTTGTAACCGGCGTTCTTGATTATCCCGACCTTTTGGAAGCCAAGCGCTTCATGGGCGTGAATGCTGGCTGCGTTCGGCAGGGCGATTACACCGATGGCGTTCAAGTAGCCCTGCTTTCGCAAAATCGCCAGCAGCGACGTATACAGTGCCCGAGCCAGGCCGCGGCGCTGGAAATCGCTGTGGATGTAGACGGTCGTTTCGGCGGTCCATTGGTAGGCTCGGCGAGCGCGAAAGGCGCTGGCGTAGGCGTATCCGGCGACGCTGCCGCCGACATCACAAACCAGCCAGGGATATTGCGCCAACGCCGCGTTGATGCGCCCTGCCATTTCGGTCGCGTCCGGGACGGTGTATTCGAATGAAATGTGGGTATCGCGCACGATTGGTCGATAAATCGCCAGCACTGCGGCGGCGTCAGCGGTCGTGGCGAGGCGGATAGCGGCATTCATGTGGCGCGGCTCTCCCCAGCTGCTATGCCGGCCGACCGACTGTGGCGCCATCTGAATGGAGCTTGCACGGCAATCAATGCTCGGTCAAGACGCATTCGCCGGGATATCGATGGGGCAAACATGGGCTTATCCTCGTCAGGAAATCGGCCGAGCCGTTATTGTATCCCAAGGGGCGCGGGTTGCCATTGCTGGTATGACAGCACATTTGCCCGTAGGCGCCGCTCCGCATACTGGCCGAAGCGGTTTTTACAGATAATTTACACGGCGCCCGCCAGATTCAACCGATTTCGGGTGATAATTGTCGTGACGCACAATCTTTGCATTGCTGACAAGGCGTGAGCGCGTCGCGTTTGCGACGATCGGATGCAGGTTATGACGGACACAATTCTGGTGGTGGACGATGAGAGCCGCATCGTAGAATTGGCGCGAATGTACCTCGAGCCGGACGGCTTTCAGGTAACCAGCGCAGCGAATGGAACCGTAGCAAAGCGGAAGATTCTGGATGAGGAGCCCGATCTTGTCGTATTGGATTTGATGCTGCCGGGCATGGACGGCCTGGAAGTCTGCCGTCGCGTCCGCGAAAAGTCGGATGTGCCCATCATCATGTTGACCGCGCGCAGCGAAGATATCGACAAGATCGTGGGTTTGGAATTGGGCGCTGACGATTACCTGACCAAACCCTTCAATCCGCGTGAATTGGTGGCGCGAATCCGCGCAATTTTGCGGCGCGCGGACCGCGGCCAGTCTGACGTGGAGGCGATTCCCGAAATCAGCTTGGGCAATCTCCATATTGACAGCCGCAGCCGTCGAGTAGAGGTTGCCGGCCGACAAGTGAAACTGCGAATGAAGGAGTTTGATCTGCTGCATACATTGGCGCGGAACAAGGGCGTGGTCTATACGCGCGAAAAGCTGTTGGATGTGGTCTGGGGCTATGATTTCGCCGGCGAAACGCGGACGGTCGATGTACATATAGCGCACCTGCGGCATAAGCTGCGCGGCATGGATCCCGTAATTGAGACGGTTTGGGGGGTGGGCTACAAGCTCGAGGATGCCTAGACTGCCACGCTTCACATTTGACTTGCACAAGCGGTTGCTGACGTCGTATCTGCTGCTGCTGATGGTCACAATTGGCGTGATCGCCGCGGCGCTATTCGTGCTCATCGGCAATCGGTCCGCCCCGCCGGAGCCGACTTATGCGCGCCTGGCCGCATTGACCCAAGGCTTGAACTTTTTGGATTACATAACCGAGATTCCCCGCGACCCGAATTTGCGTTTTTTGCAGGATCGCGTGCACGAATTACTGGATGCCTTTGCCGAGACGCGCAACGTGCGAACGCTAAATGTACGCCTCAGCGGAGACGGGCCGCGCGTGCTCTACGACAGCGCAAGACGCTTCCAGCCCGGCGACATGATCCAGCTCCGCGGCGAAAGTTACCGGAACGAGAATCTGGCGCGTATCCTGGCCCGGGGGAGCGAGCAAGTTTTCGGGAGCTTCACCGACCCCGAAGGCGGCGAATGGCTCTTCGGCGGCGTGATGTTTGGTCAGCAGCGTTCCAGGCCCGATCGGTCGGCCTTTGAAGACGTTTGGATCCTGACCGAGCCGCGGCCAACCGTAAGCTTGCAGGAGACGCTGGCTGTATTCAGTAGCGCGCTGGCGCCGCCGCTGCTGCAAGCCGGGGTGGTCGGCATCGCCGTGGCGCTCATTCTGGCTGCTTTGATCAGCCGCAATATCGCGCAGCCGCTGCAACGGGTGGCGAAGGCGGCGACGGCTATGGCGCGTGGCGACTATTCAGCGCGAGTACCGGTTAGTGGCGCGCCCGAGCTGCGCTCGCTGGCGGATTCGTTCAACCAGATGACTGCGGAAGTCTTGGCAGCCAACACGGCGCAGCGCGAATTCCTCGGCAATGTATCGCACGATTTGAAGACGCCCTTAACATCGATACAGGGCTACGCGCAGGCGATAGTTGATGGGGCTGCCGCTGATCCGCAAGAGGCCGCGCAGATCATTTACGAGGAAGCGAGCCGCCTGAACCGAATGGTGGTTGAGCTGACCGATTTGGAGCGCTTGCGTGCGGGCAAGCTCTCGATGCGGCGCGATGCGATTGATATGACGCAGCTTTGCGAAGCCGTCGCTCAGCGTTTGCAGGTCTTGGCGGGTTCACAAGGTATCTCGCTCGAAACATCAACGGTTGCTACGCCGGCTGTCATCGGCGATGGCGATCGCCTGGCGCAAGTGCTGATGAATCTGATCAGCAACGCGCTGAAGTTCACGCCAGCTGGCGGCACTGTGCGCGTAGAAGCAGAGCCGGCGGTCCGCGGCGTCGAGGTATCAGTGCGCGATACGGGCCGGGGCATCGCTCGCTCGGACTATGAGCGGGTTTTCGAGCGCTTCTATCAAGTGGACAAGTCGCGGGGGCCGGGGCGCGGCACCGGGCTGGGGCTGGCGATTGTGCAGGAGATCGTCGAGGCGCACGGCGGGCGGATCAACGTTGAGAGCGGCGGGCTGGGGCGGGGCTCTGTTTTCCGCGTTTGGCTGCCGGCGGTGGAGCGCAAAGGCTTTGCGGTCAACTGATAGTGGATGGGCTGGCCGCAGCCACGTTTCTGGTCCTGCTCAGCCGGCTGGTTGATCGCCCGGAGCATCATAAGCCAGTGCCGGCAGCGCCAGCGACACCGAAACCCTGTCCCCGCGGCGGAAGTAGCGATCCACGCCCGTTCGCGCCATCAGCCTAGTGCCGTCCGAAAGCGCCAAGCCCAAGCGCTGATAGTGACCGTAGAACTCACGCCATAAGACTGTGGCCGGTTTGCCGTCATCGCCGAAGTGTACCGCGAGCGCTTCGGGACGAATGAGGAGTTGCACTTTGCCCGCCTTCGGATGAAAGAGCTTCACCTCGCCCAGAAGACTGTCGGCTGTCATGCCTTGCGCATCGGCCGGCAAGAAGTTGGCATCGCCAATGAATTGGGCCACGCGCATATTGATCGGTCGATTGTAGATGGCGTGGGGCGTCGCCACTTGGATGAGCGCGCCCTCGAATATGACAGCGATCTCATCGGACAAGCTCAGCGCCTCTTGCTGATCATGCGTGACGAATATGGCGGTCGTTTCCGAATCCCGCAAGATTCGTCTCACGTCCGTACGCACTTGCGCGCGCAGGCCGGTATCCAGGTTGGAGAAGGGCTCGTCCAGCAAGAGGATGTCCGGATTGGGGGCGAGAGCCCGCGCCAGCGCCACACGCTGCTGTTGGCCGCCGGAGAGCTCGTAGGGCATGCGCTCGGCATAGCGCGAAAGGTCGACCAGGCTCAGCATGCGCTCGACTTGTTTTGCCTTGTCGCGGCCGCGCCCGCGAAGCCCAAAGCCGATGTTTTCCATGACGTTCACATGCGGGAAGAGGGCGTAATCCTGGAATACCATGCCCACCCGTCTCCGCTCTGGCGGGGTGAAGCGGTTGTCGTCCGCCACGATGTTGGCGCCGATCCGAATGCTGCCGCTGGTGGGTTTTTCGAAGCCGGCCAGCAGCCGCAGCGTGGTGGTTTTGCCGCCGCCGCTGGGGCCCAACAGCGTCAGAAACTCGCCCGGCCGCACGCGCAGCGTAATGTCGTTGACGGCGGGCAATTGACCGTTGAAACGCTTGGTGAGCTTGTCCGCCTGTAGTGAAAACTCCATACGCGCGTCGAAGAATTTGCCTATCGTATTCGCCAAAGAATATTGGAATCGAGGCGGACTTTTAAGGGCGAATGCCGCTTTTCCTTGACGCGGAAGCCGAAACTTCGAGTAGGTGCGGGCGGATAACGGAAGACGCCCAAAGCGAGCAGCGGGCTGGCCACGTCAGGCGCGCTCGTGGTCTTGCCGCAGAATAATCGCCAGCGCGAAGGCGGAAGACAGAATCAGCACCAGGCCGGGCAGGGCGATGGAGGACAGGAAGGCTTCGTCGTAGGCGCTCCATATACGGGTGGCGAAGGTGCGGAACCCAATCGGCCGCAAGATCAGCGTGGTTGGCAGTTCCTTCATCACGTTGAGAAAGACCAGGGCGAGGCCGGCCAAGATGCCGCCGCGAGCCAAGGGAACGGTAATCCGCCAGAGTGCTCTCCAGGTGGACAGGCCCAGGCTGCGCGCGACCTCTTCAAAGCGCGGATTAATTTGGGCGAAGGCGCTCTCGGTCGCGCCAATGCTGAAGGGCAGATAGCGAATGGCGTAGCCGACTATCAGCAGGGGCAATGTCTGATACAAGCTGAGCATATTCTGGGAGGCGAAGTAGACAAGGGCCAGCGCGATGACGATGCCGGGCAAGACGTTGCCGGCATAAGCCAGGTTGACGATCCAGCGATCGGCGCGCGACGACGCATGCATCGCGAGTAGTGCCAGCGGAAAGGCCGCCAAGGTAACCGCGAGCGCTGACATAGCGCTTACGCCCACGGTATTCGCTACCAGCTCGGTCAGCGGCACTTGGATTGGATTCGTCAGTGTGTGGCCGGCCAGCCAGCTGAAAAGGACCAGCAGCGGAATCGCGACGCCGATGAAGATGATGACGCCGCAAAACAGGAGGGCAGGCAGCTTCCATTTGCCCAATGGCACAATGTCCAAATGACGTGATGCGCCCGAGCCGACGCGATAGTGTCTTCCCCCGTGTTGCATCTTCGACTGCAATAACAGCATAACGACGGTCATTGTGATGAGGACCAGCGCCAATACCGATGCTTTGTCCATGCGATACGACTCGGTCTGGATAAAAATGGCGCGCGTGAAGGCGTTAAAGTGCATCACGGCGACGGCGCCGAAATCGCTGAGGCAGTAGAGGGCCGTCATCAACATGCCGGTTGATAGCGCCGGCCGCAACTGCGGCATTGTGATCTGCCGGAAAACGCCCCAGCGGTTCAAGCCAAGGCTCTGCCCCGCTTCTTCCAGGTTACGATCGCAGTGCAAGAGCGCTGCCCGCAGCGGCAATACAATGTAGGGGAAGGTGACGAATGTGAGCGTCAGGGCGGCGCCGATAAATCCCTTGATGCCGGGCAGTCGATCTATGCCCAGCGGCTCCAGCATGGATTGTAAGATGCCCTTGGGGCCAAATGCCTCGCTGTAGGTGACCGCGGTCAAATATGACGGGATGACCATGGCGGCCAGGCCCAGCACTAAAATGGCGTGGCGCCATGGCATGTCGCTGCGTGCGGTCAGCCAGGCGAAGGGCAGGGCGATGAGCGTGGCGAAGAGAGTTACGCTGAGTGTCAAGCCAACGCTGTTGCTCACGATGCGCAACGTTCGCGTGCGTATCAAGTAATCGAGCCCTTCTTGGCCCGCGCTGACGGCGCCGATGATGAGATAGGCGACGGGTATCATAACGACTGCGACGACTGCCAAGCTGGCCAATTGCGCCAGCTGCCGGTTGCCAACCTGCACGTGCGGCAGCCGGTTTCGCTGTGCGCCGTTTAGTCTGAGTCGCGGTCTAAGTATGTTGGACAGCTGCATATAGGCCTCGGCATGCCGGGGCGGGGCGAGCAAACGCCCGGCCCGCCCGCGTGATATGCCCTATTACGAATCGAGCGCTCCGCTCTCCTCAATCATCTCGAGCGTGGCTTGCAGGTCATCCAGCTCGGAGAGATCAATCTCCGGCGCTTCGATATCGGTCAGCGGCGGGACATCAACCGAGGGCTCGACGGCATCCACCAACGGGTACTCGAAAGTCGTCTCGGTGAAATAGGTTTGCGCTGTGTCGCTCAGCAGGTAGTCCACCAGCTTCAGCGCCTGCTTCGGCTGATCGCTGCTGCTGAGGATGGCCGCGCCGGCCACGTTGATCAGCGAGCCGACATCGCCGCTTGAGAAGAAGTGCAGGGTCGTACTCAGCTCCGGGTCTTCCGCCAGGAAACGGAACAGATAGTAGTGGTTGACCAGGCCAACCGCGATTTCGCCGTCGATAACGGCCTGCACGATGGGCGTGTTCTTGGGATAGGCTTGCACCTCGTTGGCGATCATACCGGCCAACCACTCCTCGGCGTCGCAATCGCCCAGCAGGACGCGCATGGCCGTAATGTTGGCCACGAAAGACGCATTGGTCGGCGCCCAGCCGACCAGACCGCGCCAAGCCTCGTCGGTGAGGTCGAGTATCGATTCGGGCAGGTCAAGGCCCAGCTCGTCCAGCAGTTCGGGGTTGTAAACAAGAGCGCGTGCCCGTCCGCTAAGGCCGATCCATAATCCGTCTTGCGAAACGAAGGCTCGGTTTGGGACACGCGCCATTGTTGCTTCAGGCAGTTGCGCCAGCATGTCGGCGGCGGCGAGCGCGCCCAATGCGCCGCCGTCCTGCGCGATGAAGACATCGGCCGGGCTGTTATCGCCCTCGGTGAGGATTTGGTTGGCGACCGCGCTAGTGCCGCCATAGAGGACCTCGATGTCGATGCCGGTGTCTGCAGAGAATTGCGCCAGGATGGGGCCGACCAGGCTTTCATTGCGGCCGGAATAGACGGTGAGCGTATCGTCCCCTAGTACAGGCGATAATGCAAAGCTCACGGCCACGATGACCACAACCAGTGCGGATAGGGCTTGCCTTCTCATGCGGCAGGCTCCTTGCATATGCTGCAAATTCCCGTTAGCATTTGCATAGGTGAGCGAGTGTCAATCGGGCATGAGCAATGCTGAGGCAGCCTTCTCGCCCCGGTTGACCTGTCTCTTTTAGCAGGGACGCGCTCCGGCTGTCCACGCTTGCGGTAAACTTCGCAATTAAACGCTTGACCGGCAAAGTTTGTGCTGCAGTTTCTCTCGGTGTTAATCGCAAGGGGAATACGAGTTTGCCGCGGTTAAATCTGCCGGACGCCGCCGTGCCGCAAGACCCCATGCAAGCGCCGCGCGTCGCTGAACCTAGACAAGCAAAGGCTTAGGCAATAAAGTGGAGCGGAACTGAAAGGCACCGCCGTAAAACGGAGTTTGGCGCATGTCCAACTGGTGGGGCTCCCGCAAGAACGTGTCTGCACGGCTGGTGTGGGAGGTGGAGGCGATGAAAGCCACCTTCGGCAATACCTTCGAGCTGGTCGTGCCGCCCTTTGGCGGTCTGCTTTATTGGCAGGGCGCGGTCGAAATCAACATGAGTATCCTGGATTCGCCTTTCCATAGCCTCAAGCTTGTCTATCCCAAGGAATATCCCAACCGGCCGGCCGAGGCCTACTGCATCAAGCCGCGCATCTACAGCGAGAAGCACCAGTATGAGGACGGTCAACTCTGCCTTTTCAACCCCAAAGACGGGGAGCAGTATGGTTGGAACCCGTCCAAGTCGACGGCGGTCACCGTGGGCGGCTGGGCGATACAATGGCTGTACGCCTATTACACATGGCGCTCGACCGGCAAGTGGCCCGGCATTGAGGAACGCATCAAAGCAAGTTCGCCTTTGCCACGTCGGCGGAGACGATAACTGTGCGAGCCAGCGATGAGCCAGCATTCTTACAGCTCATGCAGATGGAAATCGACCACTTTCGCAAGCGTTTGCGGGGGATGGCGATGATTTCCCGGGGCATCGTGCCGAACCTGGTCTTGTCCGAGCGCGCGCTGGAACGCATGCGTTCGGCCGCGAGCCAGTTCATGGCGGACGAAACGGGCGAGGCCATGGTCGGCTTCAGCATAGAGGACGATACGCCCGAAGGGCTGCCGACGATTTACGTCTTGGACACAATCTCGCCCGACGAGACGGCGATCCGGCGCACGCATACCTTCCAGCAAGGCGATGCCCTGCAAGACGAGATTATCTGGTGGCTACAAGAAAACTGGCATCATCACCGCGAGCAGCACCGCGGCACTGACGCTTTGCCCGATCGCTTTGACGTGCCGCTGCAATATCTGGGCGATTGGCACAAGCAGCCCGGCTCGATGATCCAGCCCAGCCACGGCGATCACATGACCGCCTTGTCCTGGCTCGACGATGATGAGACGAGCATGGACTTCTTGCTGGTGCCGATTGTGACGGTGGGCCACGCCAACGTCATTGCGCAGGCGGATAACCAAGTCAACTATATTCACGTGCCTATGGACAACGGCACCGACATGCGGGTCGACTGGTGGTATATCCATAGGGACGTGCGCTGGTTTCAGCCGGTGCTGCCGAAAGTGGTGGCGGCCGACGCGCTGCCACAGATGATGAAATACGGCTGGCATGTGGTGCTGGCGGACCGCTTGACCAACGAGACCTTGGCGCTGGCGGACGATGGCTTGCTGGTGCGGACGCTATTCTATGAGTGTGACGGCGAGGTGCCGCTGGAATTCTGCTTCTTCACCATCCGGCAACGCGCTACGTCTTTCTTGCTCTTTGTCACGCAGCACGATTACCCGGAGTCAGCGCCACAGGCCTATAACGCGCCTTTCATCGAGGGCTTGGACTTGATGGACCCGGTGGCTACTTTTCACAAACTGTGGGAAATCGCGACGCCCGTTGACGACCCGCCCGGCTGGCAGTGGTCGAATGACAAATACTTGATCGACTATGTTGTCGCCATTGAGGTCGCCCTGGGATTGCGCCAACCGACCTCGGTGTCCATTCCCATCATTCGGGACGAGCCCGACGTCTGGGAAGAGGATGAGTTCAGGCGCATGCCAGCCGGGGACGCGGACGAAAGCGGCGCTGCTTTCTTGGCGAGGAACGACACTGAAGACGAGGCGCCCTAATATGAGCGAACTTTGGAGACGCGTTGAACGGCTCATCGGCACTGACAATCTGGAGCGGCTGGCGCAGAAGAAAGTGGCCGTCGTCGGTCTGGGCTCAGGTGGCGGTTTCGTTGCCTTGAGCCTGGCGATGAGCGGTGTAAGCAACTTCGTTCTAATTGACGGCGACAGCATTGACACGGGCAATATGACCCGGCACGTGGCCGACCGCCGCTACCTCGGGCGCAACAAAGCGGCCGCCGTCGCTGATTTGATCCGGCAGCGCAATGCCGAGGCCCGTCTTGATGTGCGCGAAGGCATCATCGAGGAAAACTGGGATGCGCTGGACGATGTCGACATTCTGGTCGTGGCGGTCGATCACGAGGGGGTCAAGTACGCCATCAACGAGAAGTGCCTTGAAGTGGGGCTCAACGCGTCATACGCCGGCGTTTACGAGCGCGGCGAGGGCGGCGACCATGTCATCATCAGGCCTTTTGCTGGTCCCTGTTACGCCTGCTGGGCGGAGGCAACGCGTGAAGGCGCGCGGATCGCGGTGGACCCGGCGGGCGAACTCGATTACGGCATGATCGACGAAGCGGGCACGCTGGCGGCGGAACCCGGCCTATGGGTCAATGTCACCAAAGTCGCCGGCATCCAGACGGATCTCATCCTCAACGAGTTGCTGCGTGGTACTGACACTCACGCAGATATGCCCGCCAACACGCTAATCGTCGCCAACAGCAGCATGGACATCATCGAGGGTCAGGCGTCCGATCCGCATACAGGACTGTGGATTCAGATCGAGCGTGACCCCGAGTGTTTGGTCTGCGGCGAAAAGCTGCGGCATGGCGTCAGCATGTTGGCCAGAAAAGACGAAGCCGAGATTTCGTTGGCCGATCTGGCTGCGTCGGGCTTGACCACCGACATCGTCTTTGACGCAGACGAGGATTAGCCTGCATCCATCTTTTCGCGCCATTCCGCCACGATTTCGGCGAGCGCCTGCCGCTGCGTCAAGCGTTCATCCAAGTCAAAGGCAGCGCGATAACTCAGCGATTCGCCGGCTTGCGGCGGGCGGCCCTTGTCGTCGTAATAGAGTTCGAATCCGTTAGCGATGGCGACGCGGAATACGCCGGCATCATAGACGGGCGCGCGATAGGGCAGGTCTCGCCCGCCGATGCTCAGGGTCAGGGCATCATCCACATAGTGCGCCCAGACTCCCAGTAAACGCAGCACTTGATAGCCGTGATAGCCTTTGCGATGGCGCCAGATGACGACGCCCGCCCAAGCGCGGCCGCGCTGATACTTCGGGCCGTAGCAGAGGAAACCAGCGTACTCGCGTGTGGTCAACTCCGCGAGCGAATCGTAAACGTTCAGCAGGTCCAGGGCGCGGTCGTGCGGCGTTTGCGGTTGTTGCTGGCGGGTTCGCCCGCCGAAAGGGCGCCGCTCGGCGATCCGCTTCATGATGTCGTGGTAGCGGTCTTCGTTCTGGCCCGGCATGGTCGACTTTGCTGTGCAATCCAGGAGCTGTGGAGCTAGGCGTCTAGTCCAGCGCCACTTTGGCCAGTTCGACGCCATCGCGCATCAGTTTTTCGTGATCCAAGTGCTGCCGATAGACGTGAAGGCCGGCGCGTTCATACAGCGCCACTGCGTTGGTCAAGCTGTCGCCATCGACTTCAAGATGAACGGTTTTCGTGTCGCGGTCCCAAAACATGCCGAGGCTGTGCCGTAACATGGCGGTCGCTACGCCGCGTTTGCGGTAGGCGCGCCGCACGCCAACGGTATCGATGTAGCCCGCTTCCGGATCGCGAAAGTCGCGCGTCAGCCCCATCAGGCAGCCGACGACCTGCCCCGACGCTTTGTCCACGGCGAAAATCATCAGCGACGGATCGCAGCGGGCGTCATTGTCCAGCCAATGGCGAAATAGCTCAAGGTCTCGTTCAAAAGGCCGCTCCATGTGGCCGTAGTGGTCGCTGAAGGCATCGCGGATGACATCGACGAGAGTCGGCAGATCAGCCGGGTATTCGTAGGGCCGGGTGACGATGCCGGCGGGATACGTGGGCGCTTGCGGGCGCTCGGTCATGTTGATTTCCATGTCATAGAAGGCGCGGACGAAGCGATAACCACCACGCAGCAGCGCGTCTTCGGCATAGCGGTGCCCCTTGTAGGCGCTGCAGCGCAGTGTGATGCGCGCCTCGGGCGGGCAGCGGCTGATGACCTCACCGATTCTGCCGTCCGCCCAGCGCAACAAAAAGGGCGCGTAACGTGAATCGCGATGGGCGGGATGCACCTGCCAGTCCAGCCTGGGGTGCACAGGCGTATCGCCTGTCGCCCAGAAGACAGCAAAGGCGATCAGCGCGTCGCCATCAAGGATGCCTATGGATGAAGTCGGCAGGTCGAATCCAGGCTCTTGCCATTCGAGCAGCAAGGTGTCGGCGTGTAGGATGTCGCGCATGCCGTTATCGGCCGCAACGTCGTTGATGATCGCCGCGCAGCGTTCGGCATCGTCGAATGTCAGCCGACGGGTGTTTAGGCTATTGTCTGCCATTTGGCGATGTCAGGCTCCTGTCTATGTCGAAAGTTTGCGGAGTTTCCGGCCGAGTCTATTCGCGCCCCGAAAAAACGTCGCGCCCTCTTGCTGTAAGCCGCGCGCGGATTATAGGGCGAAAAAGTCTTGCTTAACAGTCTCGTCCTTTTCGAGTATGATGGCGCCGCTTTAACCGGACGCCGGAGCCAGGCCCGTATGAACAGAACGACCAAGACCTTTACTTACATCATTGGCATTATCATGTCTGTCGCCATGGTCGGCAGCTTGATTTTGCCGATGCTGTCGAGCCAAGTGGGCGTGGGCGAAAGCGCCGAGTCCGCCGTGCCGACGCCGCTGCCGACGCCGACAATCCCGCCGCCGCCCGACATCTCCGCTATTGCTTTTGAGAATCTTCATTTGCATCGCTCGGGGTTGTTCACTTTCGCTGCGCCGTCGGGCTGGGCGCCGGCCAGCGACAGCAATACGGCCGATGAATTGCGCGCGGGCCTCAGCAACAGCGACTTGCTTAGCGTGATTGAGGTGCGCATCAACAAGAATCACCCTGGCATCAGCGATGCGGCGGGGCTGAGCGACTTTTTGGATCGTACTTGGCTCGGGCAAACCTGGAGCGGCTATAGCAGTTGGGATGAGACCGGTCGCAAGACTACCGATGCGGGCGGCGTGCAAATCGACTTCAATGTAAGACGTGGTCGATCCCACTTGATCGCTCGCCAGGAATCGTGGCTGGAGGCCGGCGACATCTACAGCGCGCGCGTCGTCATGGCTGAGAATGCGGCGCGGGAGTTGAAGTTCATATTGGCGCAAGTTGTCGACAGTATTTCGCGGCTGCCCTTCTATGAGGATGGTCGCTTTGACTGGGACGCCTACTTTGACAAGCTGGACAAGCACATCGTGCGCTTCCCGGCAAGTTGGACTGTGACCGACGCGGCTGATGGCTTGCCGGCGACGGTCGTTGACGAGGGCGTAACCCTGGTGTTGGGCACGCTTGATGTGGCACTAAGCAGCGAAGACGACGCCATAGACTGGATCGAGAGTTGGCGCAGCGGCGTTACGGCGCATTCGGCCGCGCCGGTAGCTGTCGACGGCGACGGCGGCTACAAAGTCTCCTATCGCTTGACGACGCTCGACGGGGCGACAGAGAGTGGCCTGGCGGTGATGCTCAATGGCAGCGACAATCGCCTGCATGTCGCCAACCTGCGTTTGAGCGATATCGATGAAGACCTCTTGCTCGCGGACGGGACGGCCCATTACGCTATTGCTGTACTTGATAGCTTCCGCCTGGCGCCCGAGCTCGAATTGCAGACATAGGCGACCGAGCAGGGCCTTCGAATGTCGACGAGCTAACCCACGCGTTTGGGCTGCATAGGCAAGCGCGCAACAAGTGATGACTTCCCCGCCTAGTATTCAAGTAGTTCGGCCAGGTCTATTCACCTGTGATGCGAGCGCGGCCGGGCTGCACGTTCGTTCTGTCATTGTCAAAGGAGCGAAATGCGCCGCGGTGTGGGATAGCCTGACGCGGCCGGCTGACATGGCGCCCGCAAACGAAGTCTTGAGCGGAATGCCCTATTTTCTGGTCTATAGCCACGGTGACTGGGATCACGTCTGGGGCACGGCCGGTCTCGCTGGGCAGTGCCTGGCAATCGCCGCGCATTCGTCTTGTCTAAGCCGCTTCCGGCAAGAGATTCCGGCGACGCTGGCAAGAAAACAGTTGGAAGAGCCGGGGCATTGGGACAGGGTGCGACTGGTCCCGCCCAATATCACCTTTGAGCGCCTCCTCACACTGGACCTGGGCGGCGTCACGCTGGAGCTGCACCATCTGCCGGGGCATACGCGTGACAGCGTCATCGGCTGGCTGCCGGAGTGGGGCGTCTTTCTGGGTGGCGATGCGATCGAGACGCCGCTGCCGGTGGTCAATAGCGCTGGTCTGACGCGCCCGTGGCTGGCGGGGCTGGAGAGCTGGGCGGGCCGGCCAGAACTCGTCCAGTCGATCCCCTCACACGGCCGGGCGCCGGGACGCGAGAGCTTGGACTTGACGATTGAATATCTGCGCGCGCTGCTCGGCGACCGCAACTTCGCCCTCCCACCGCAGCTTGACGACTTTTATCGTGAGGCGCATCAGAAGAACCTGATAGTTATGGACGGCGAGCTTGAGCTAAATGACTGAGGTCTTGCCGGATGTGCTGACGCACGGGCTCACGCTCGTATTCTGTGGCACCGCCGCCAGCGATGTTTCAGCCCGCGACGGCGCCTATTACGCCAACAGCTCCAACGCGTTCTGGCGCAGCCTGCATGAGGTGGGCTTGACGCCGCGTCTATTCGAGCCGCGCGAATACAGGCTCTTGCCGCTGCTGGGCATTGGAATGACCGACCTGGCCAAGTCTGCTATCGGCGCCGATCGTCAGCTGCGGACGGAGGACTTCAAGCCCGACGAATTGACGGAAAAGATGCGCCGATTTCAGCCATCTTTGCTGGCCTTCACCAGCAAAACAGCCTGGCGCGTCTGGCGAAGGCTGCCGTCACGTATGAGCGTCGCCTATGGCCGGCAGGAACTGTCATTGGTGTCTACGCGCATTTTCGTCTTGACATCGCCATCGGCGGCGGCGCGTCGCTATTGGGACTTGTCGCCCTGGAGGCAGCTTGCCGCAGCCTACCGTGACGCGAGAAGCGCGTAAGTCGACGATGCGCGTTTATCGGAACGCAATGCACCGGGCGCTGAATATAGAATTCGCCGCGCCGCGCCCCGGGGACGCCGGCTACGACTTGTATGCGGTGGCTGCCTATACGCTGGAACCGGGGCAGCGCGCCGCGGTCTCCACCGGCCTGCACCTGGAGATCCCCACCGGATTCGTTGGTCTGGTCAAGGATCGTTCCAGCGTAGCGGCCGCCGGCGTACATACATTGGCGGGCGTCATCGATAGCGCCTATCGCGGCGAGCTATTGGTTTTGCTCGCCAATGTGGGGGATGCGGCTTACGAGATTCGGCCGCGGCAGAAGATTGCGCAGCTTGTTGTTGTACCGGTCTATACCGAGCCGCTTGAATTCGTCGACGCGTGGGCTGATCTTTCGACGACGGAGCGCGGCGCCGGCGGGTTCGGCTCAACCGGTGAATGAGTCTCGTACCCACCATACGCGGCGCGTATTGCTCAGCCGAGTAGCGAAGCGCGACCGTCCACGACGATCACTTGCCCTGCGATGAAGCCGGCAGCGTCGGAACACAGGAAGAGGGCGACGCTGGCGATTTCAGACGGCCCGCCCGCGGCGCCAAGCTGCGCCTGCTCTAGCTCCGCGCTGGCCGCGATGGCGTTTACACGGATACCCAGGGGGCCGAGTTCGCGCGCTGCCTGCCGCGTCATGGCGGCGATGGCCCCGTTGCCGGTCGCGAAGCCGATACCGGCCCGCGGCGAGCCGCGCTCAGGCTCGACGGATGTAATGTTGATGATGTGGCCGCCGCCTTCCTCGGCCATGACGCGCCCGGCCAGCTGCATGCAGAAGAAGGCGCCGGTGACATTCAGTTCGAGCTGTCGCCGCCAGTCCCATTCGTCGACCGCCAGAAGAGGCTGCACGTGGTTGACGCCAGTGCCGTTGACGAGGATATCGATCCCGCCGTAGGCGTCTCGCGTCTGTTCGATCATATTGGCGACCTGGAAGCGGTTCGAGATATCGGCCTGGCTTGCGATTGCCTCGCCACCGGCGGACTTGATCGCTTCCGCGACTGCATCGGCGCGTTCAATATTGAGATCGCTGACGGCCACCGAAGCGCCGCTCGACGCGAGCGCGACTGCTATCGCGCGCCCGCAGCCGACGCCGGCGCCGGTTAAGAGTGCCGACTTTCCGCTGAGATCAACGTCAAACGCGGGCACGGCGGCTCAATCAGATCGCATGCCGGTAGTGCGGGCTAGAAAGGAATATCATCAACCGAAGTGGGCGCGTCCGGATAGTTGGACGCGCGGTCGCCACGGGGCGCGTTATCGCGATAGCCGCCGCGCTGTTGGCCGCCTCCGCCGCCGCGGCCGCCTTGCTGATCGCCATCGCGCCCGCCGAGGAAGCGCACGTCGCGCGCTGTAAGATCCAGTGAGGCGACCGCTTCGCCATTATTGTTGACGTAGCCACGCGCCTGAACATTGCCGATGACCATGACCTGCCGCCCGCGTGACAAGTAGGTGTTGCAAGTTTCGGCTTGTCCGCCCCAAACAGCTACGCGATACCAGGTCGTGCGCTCGCGCCGTTCTTCGGTTTGGCGATCCCGCCATCGCTCGCTGACCGCAACGGAAAAATTGCAGACTGCTCGCCCGCTTTGCAAATAGCGAAGCTCGGGATCCCCGCCGAGATTGCCCACGATTATCGTCTGATGCCAAGACATTTTGTAAGTCTCCCAATGGTTCAAATTTACGTATGCATCGATTCAAGGCGATCCAGCAATACGCGCCGGACAACTGCCGGATCGGCCTTGCCGCGCATGGCGCCCATGATTTTACCAAATAGCGCGTTCATCACCTTGCTGTTGCCAGCCAGATAGCGCTCCACCATGCCGTCGTTTTCGCGCAGGACCGCGTCTACATTTTCGCCGATCAAAGCCGGGTCCGATAGTTGAGCCAAGCCGCGCTCGTCGACGATGGCGCGGGCGTCCTTACCCGTCTCCCAAATGGCGGGCAGCACCTGTTTTCGCGCGGTGTTTTGGTTTATCGTGCCGTCTTCCACCAGCGACAACAGCGCCGCCAGTTGCTGCGCCGTCAAAGGGATATCGGCGATTTGCTCACGCTCAATCTCTCGGGCGTTCATCAGGCGGAAGACATCGGTCGTCAGCCAATTGGCCGCGGTTTTGGCATCGGCGCCCGCGTTCACGAGGTCCTGGAAGTAATGCGCCACCGCGCGTTCAGCGGTCAAGACTGCGGCGTCGTAGCTGCTCAACCCCAGCTCGTCGACGAAGCGCCGGCGCAGCTGGTCGGGCAGGGCGGGCAAACGCGACCTGATATCCGCCACCCAGTCCCGACTGACCTCGACGACCGGCAGATCGGGCTCGGGAAAATAGCGATATTCATCGGCGCGCTCTTTGTAACGTTGCACGAAGATCCTGGAGGTCGCTTCATCCCAGCCCAGCGTCGCCGGCTTGACGCGCTCGCCCTTGCGATAGAGCGCGATCTGGCGCCTGGCCTCGTAATCAATCGCCTTCACCATATTCCGGATGCTATTCAGATTCTTGATTTCGGTGCGTTCACGCAATTCCGTGTCCTCGGCGTGCAGGACGCTGACGTTGGCCTCGAAGCGCAGAACGCCTTTGGACATGTCGCCGCTATTGACTTCC
Source organism: Phototrophicaceae bacterium (assembly GCA_965208195.1). Lineage (GTDB taxonomy): Bacteria > Chloroflexota > Anaerolineae > Aggregatilineales > Phototrophicaceae > UBA6055. The sequence goes on from CBDBOC010000004.1 coordinate 439,765, forward strand.
AGGTAGCGCAAAATGGAGCGCAACTTGCGGGCGTAGGCCTCGGCTTCTTCAGCGCTGTGAAGGTCCGGCTCGGAGACGATCTCAAGCAGCGGCACGCCAGCCCGATTGTAATCCACCAGGCTGCCATCCCCGATGTGCGTCAGCTTGCCCGTGTCCTCTTCCATATGCGCGCGCCGCACGCGGATGCGCTTGCTTTCGCCGTCCTTCAGTTTGATGACCACATAACCGTTGATAGCCAGCGGGCGGTCGTATTGGCTGATCTGATAGCCCTTGGGCAGGTCGGGGTAGAAGTAGTTCTTGCGGGCGAATTGATTTAGCGGCGGGATTTCGCAATTGAGCGCCAACCCGACCATGATGCCGTATTCCATGGCTTGCCTGTTGATCACGGGCAGCGTGCCCGGCATGCCCAGCGAAAGCGTATCGACGGCGGAATTAGGGGCAGCCTCGACGCTATCAACGACCGGGCAGCTGCTGAACATTTTGCTGCCCGTTTCCATTTCGGCGTGAACTTCCAGGCCGATGACGGTCTTCCATTCGCTCATGACGCTTATCCTGATTCCGGCGCGACCACAACTATAGAGCGGTGACGCAAGAATGGTCTACCCTGAGTCGGGGCCGATTGCAGCGGCGGGTACTGGCGGCTTTGAGCTCCCGCCGGGCGACCACGACTTGTGGTTCAACCGTTATGGAGGATTGTCCGGTACTCTGTCCAAGCGGTTGCACTTCGCCCCCTCTTTTCGCGCTCAAATCCCCCTCAGGTTGCGCTCGACCGCTCCATGGTTCACCCTTGCTCTCAAGACCATTTCGCCTTGAAACGCCCTGGGTCAGCCCCCAACTTACCCACGGCGCACCCATGGTTCGCGCTTGACGCCCCCGGCTTTCCCGCTCGGCGCTGATGCCTGGCGCGGACATGTCCATTTTATGTCCAACGCAAAACCTTTTTCGGACATAAAACTTGATTTTGTGTCCGGCCAGGGGTGAAATGCGATTGTTAAGGCGCAGTCACTTGGCATGATAGCAGATTTCGCTGCGTGTGTGGTGTACAAATGTTCGCGGTTTCGGGCGCCATGTGACTCTGCAACGATGGTTTGCGGAAGTCTGGGCTTCTGACGATGCGTACCGTTCTTGAGGAAAGACGCTCAAGTTTTGGGTTCGCAACAGTTCGGGATTGGTCGACACGCTAATGACCGGGCGGCGCATAGACTCTGCCTGCTTCATACGGTCCCGCAGCCGTTCGGTCACGATGTCGCTAAAGTACCGGACATGCTTGTTGTCGTGTGTGACTTCGCGCGCAGTTATCGAGGCGCGAAAATCGGCGTCAAGTGGCTAGCGCCGCCGCTTCGGGAGCAGGCGCCGACACGCCGAGAGACGCCAGGAAACGCTCCAGGCGCTCCAGCGCCTCATTGATGTTGGCTTCGCTGGTGGCGTAGCTGGCGCGCACGTAACCGCGGCCGCTCTCGCCAAATGCGCTGCCGGGAATCAGCGCCAAGCGCTGGCTGCGCAGCAATGCTTCACAGAAGTCTTCATCATCCATGCCCGTAATGGATACGTTGGGGAAGGCATAGAAGGCGCCGCGGGGCTCGAAGCAGCGCAAGCCCAGCTGATTGAAGCCGTCCACGATGAGCTTGCGCCGGCGGTCGTAGTGCAGGCGCATCGCTTCGACATCCGCTTCACCGTGGCGTATTGCTTCGGTCGCAGCGAATTGGCCCATGGTAGGCGCGGACATAATCAAATATTGATGGATTTTGTACATGGCTTGCGTGAACGCCTTGGGCGCGCTGACATAACCGATGCGCCAGCCCGTCATGGCGTAGGACTTGCTCATGCCGCTTAACACAATCGTCCGCTCGAACATGCCGGGCAGAGTGGCGAAATTGATGTGTTCAATGCCATATACCAGGCGCTCGTAGATCTCGTCCGAGATGACCACCAGGTCGTGGCGTTCGGCGACGGCGGCCACCTGCAGCATGTGCTCGCGCGTCAGCACGGCCCCGGTCGGGTTGCTGGGGTAGGATAGCAAGATCGCTTTGGTTCGGGGCGTGACGCGCGCTTCCAACGCGGCGCCCGTAACCTGGAAGTCGTCTATTTCCGCGGTAGGCGCCATGACCGGTACACCGCCAGCGGTTTCCACCAGGGCGGGGTTGGCGACAAAGCAAGGTTCCGCCACCAGCACCTCGTCGCCCGGATCAAGCAGTACTTTGAGCGCCAGGTAAAGCGCCTCGCTCACCCCTACAGTCACCAGGATTTCGTCTTCCGGCGCATACGACAGACCGTAGCGGTCGTGAATCTGCGCCGCGATGGCCGCCCGCAACTGGCCCGTGCCAGCGTTGGACGTATAGCCCGTGCGTCCGCTGCGCAGGCTTTCGACTCCCGCTTCAATAATGTGCCCGGGTGTGACAAAATCCGGTTCGCCGATTCCCAGCGTCACCACATCGTCCATCGTCTCGGCGATATCGAAATAGCGACGAATGCCGGATGGACGCAGCTTCTGAACAGACTTGGAAAGGTAGCGGCTCATGTACGTGGGCTCCTTGAGAATACCGTTCACCTTATGTGTATCACAGCAAAGCTCGCGTATCATCCCACAGCTTCGACCAATTGCCGGGCAGGTTTACATACACAATGTACGAAGATTGCGGCGTAAACAGAGACGTAGACGCGATCATTAGACCAATGTGTATGATGAGTAAGGGCGCGCTTAGCGTATTCTTATGCAGGCGTGTAATGATAGCAATAAGCGCGATACCCTTCAGGCAGACGGACTAGGAGCGGCGCAATGGTAATGGCAGAGTTGGAAAACTGGGAAACGACGCGCGATACGCTGCATCAGGTGGCGCAAGTAGTGGGTGCGGTGCGCGCGGCATGCAGCGATCCCCTGCCGAATGACCTTCATTACAGCCTGGATCTGCTGCGAGGCGGCTTTTCAACGACGCGCATGCGCTGCGGCGGCGAATTGCGTTTCGACGCGCGCGCCTTTGAAGTGGCGTTCTTGCGGAATGGCGAGCGCGTTTTTGCGCTGAAAATAGTCGAGCATTCGCAGAAATCGCTGATGCAGCGCCTGCTGTCCATTTACGGGGATTGCGGCTATGTCATTGCGCCTTCAATGAAACACATCGTGCATGACACGCCGCTGTCTGCTGATCGTGGCTTGGCGGATGATTATTTCGCTGTGCTGGACGCGATGTGCCAAGCGCTGTCTCGCGTTCGGGGCAAGATCGGCGGGAAGGCGTCGCCAATCGCGCTCTGGCCGCACCATTTCGATGTGGGATTCGTGGCATTCCCCACGGCTGATACTGACGAAAAGACGGCGCCACAGATCGCTTTTGGCTTCGCGCCCTTTAGCCCGGGCTTGGAGCGTCCTTACGTATACGCCTACGCTTGGTCGGCGCCGACGGGATACCTTCAGTTGCCGGTGAACCCCCCGGCGCAGGCAATTGCGGATGCGTACACTGGTTTGTATGCGCCATTCGACGAACTGCGCGCATCAGCCGATTTTGGCGCGACCATAGAGACTATGCTGTGCGAATTCTTTCAAGCCGCGGAGGCGCGGCTAGGCTCGTGACCGGCGGGCTGTGCGGCGATGACGTCAAAGGCGGAACGAATCAGCGCCGGAAGCGTACAGATCAGTAGTAGGCAGTTGACCGGCGCTGTCTGCTGCAATTGGTCTTGCAGCCGATAGCGGCGCTTGTAGAATAGAGTTGCCTGCGCGGACAGGATAGTGAATCGAATGAAACTTGGCAAAGTCCACGACATTCGACTACACTTGGTATAAGCAAAGGTAGATGCGAAAACGCGTGGCAATACTGACGGTTCGGAATCTGGGCGTCACGATAGAGGGTGCAAATGAGCGACGATAACAGGAATCTCAACGACGACCACGATGAAAACATGAGTGATGCGTCAGGAGACTTGGGCGATCGGTTGGAAAGGCTGGGCGGTGAGCCTGCGCCGGCCATCACGCCGGAAGAATTTGAACGGCTGCAGAAGGCGGGCCAGGTGCACATCGACTCTCGAGGGCGCGTTCGCACGGCAAGGCGCAGCGGCGCCGAAGCGGGTGTTTCCCTGCGCAAACGCCGAGCCTGGTATGGATGCGCCTGACCCCACGCGACTGCGCCGCAACCTGGTAACCGAGCTCCGACAAAAGCATCTCTTGGCAAACGCCGGTGTGGAAGCGGCTTTCTCCGCCGTGCCGCGTCATTTGTTCTTGCCGCAGCTTGAGCCCCACGCAGCCTACAGGGACGAAGCCGTCACCCTCAAGACGAGTGCCTCCGGCGCGGTCTTGAGTTCCGCAAGCCAGCCCACCATGATGGCGATAATGTTGAACCAGCTCGACCTGCGGGCTGGGCTCAATGTCTTGGAGGTCGGCGCGGCGTCCGGCTACAACGCGGCGCTGATCCAACATATAGCTGGCGATGAGGGGCATGTAACATCGCTTGAGATTGATCACGAGTTGGTGAATGCGGCGCAGCAGAATCTCTACCGCGCTGGTTACAGGGATGTACTGGTTGTTCACCAGGACGGCGTCAGCGGTTTCGCCCCGCGCGCGCAATACGATCGCATTGTCGCCACAGCCGGTGTATGGGACGTGCCCGCCCTTTGGTTGCGGCAGTTGCGCGATGCGGGCAAGTTGGTGGCGCCGATCTGGCTCGATGGCGTGCAGGTCAGCGCCGCCTTCACGAAACAGGACGATGGCAGCTGGATGAGCCGCGATAATCATCCCTGCGCCTTTGTCTATTTGCAGGGGCTGGCGGCCGGACCAAAGGTGCGCAAACGCGTCGGCAGTACATCACTGGACATTTTGGCTGACGACGCCGACAAGATCGATACCGCCGCCTTGCATGCGCTCTTGTCAAGTGAGCGCGAACTTCATCACCTGGGGACGGACTTGCGGGCGGAAGATTTCTGGTACGGCTTTCAGCTGTTTGCGATGCTGTATGAGCCCGCGCCGGCGGTGTTTGCCGTCTACGCCATACCCAAGGGCGAGACCGCCTATGGCCTGTCTGGCAACGGTTTCTTGCTATTTGCGCCGACCAGCGTGGCCTTCGCCCCTTACGACGCGCGCGGCGCCGTCTACTGCCACGGCAGCGCCGATGCCTTCTTGACGCTGCGCGCGCTCTTGGATGATTGGCTGGCGTGCGACGGTTCGTTGTCGGAGCGACTTCGCTTGCGGTTGATCCCCATGGCGCAGGGCAGGCCCACCATTGAAACCGGCCAATTGTACGCGCGCAAAGACCACTATCTGCACGTATGGCTGGACTGATTGAGATCGCTGACGTCCGGCAAGCGCTGGCGCTGACAGAATTTGATTCGCAGGCTGCGCGCCGGCTCATGGCGCCGGTCCCGCGTGGCTGGCAAAAGCGCGCCACGCCGCCGCGGGCAGCTGCCGTTATGATCCTCCTCTATCCCGCCCGTGACGCGCGCTTGACGACCGTATTGACGCGGCGCAACCCGCTACTGCGCGGGCACAGCGGTCAAGTCAGCTTTCCCGGCGGCAGATTTGATTGCGAGGACGAATCGCTGGTAGCCACGGCGCGGCGAGAAACCTGCGAGGAGATCGGCGTTTGTAATCAGGAGCTCGAGATGCTGGGCCAGTTGCCGCCCTTATACATTCCCGCTTCTCACTTTGATGTTTCCGCTGTCGTTGCCGGTCTGGAAGCTGGGTTGGAATTTCGTCCCAATCCGGCGGAGGTGGTCGAAGTGTTTGGCTTCGCTCTGGATGATCTGCTGCGGACGCGCTTCAAGTGCAGCGAGCGACGCCAGATCCGCGGCGTGGACGTCCACGTGCCCTATTATCAGGTGCAGGGTCACAAGGTCTGGGGCGCGACGGCCATCCTGTTGGGCGAATTGGAAGAGCGCTTGCGCCGCGTGTTGCCGCAAGCGATTTTGCAGCAGCTGGCATGAGCGCATTGATGGACGCCGGCGCGTCTTGCTTGTGCGGGTGTTGTTTGCCTGATATGCTTTGTGCAATTCGACGCATGGGCACGGGCGCAGCGCTGCGGCCCGCCCATTAGCCAAATGACATGGATACCATCCTTACAATTTTCCCGATTTTGGCGGTCACGACGGGCGCGGCCGGGGCGGGCGAGTGGAGCGCGCTGATCGTCTACGTCTGCATTGCGCTGGGCGTGTCCTTTCTCTGTTCGATTTGGGAAGCGGCGCTGCTGTCGACGCCGGTGTCTCATATCGAGTTGCTGGTGCAGCAGGGCAGCCGAGCGGGCGCGATCATGCAAGGCCTGCGGCAAAATGTCGAGCATCCTATTGCGGCGATTTTGACGCTGAATACCATCGCCCACACGGTTGGCGCGGCGGGCGCCGGCGCCGAAGCCAACGCCATATTCGGTGAAGAATTCTTCGGCATAATCACTGCGATCCTTACACTGCTGATCCTGGTGCTTTCGGAGATTATTCCCAAGACACTGGGTGCAGTTTACGCCAAGCCGTTGACGCCCTTCACCGCCTATGGCTTGCGCCTGCTCTTGATCGTATTCAAGCCGGCCGTATTGGCCTTCGAATTGTTCACAAGGTCGATGCGCCCCAGCGAAGACGCGCCAACGGTCACGCGCTCCGAATTGCAGGTCATGGCGCGTATCAGCGCGGAAGAGGGCGGTATCCGTGAACGGGAGAATCGCGTAGTCGCCAACTTGTTGCAGCTGGCGGAAGTCCAGGTGGAGACCATCATGACGCCTCGCACGGTGGTGTTGATGTTTCAGGAAGAGCAGACCATTGGACAAATCATGCGCGCGCATACCGTTTTGCCATTCTCTCGTATCCCGGTTTGTGGCGAGTCGCGTGACGATGTAAAGGGGTATGTCCTGCGCCACGAGATATACCGGCGGGCGGCCGCTGCTGAGCACGATGTGCCTCTGAGCGCGATAAAGCGCAATCTCCACGTTGTGCCGGAGACGAACTCGGTGGCGCAAGTCCTCGATGACTTCATCGCCAAGCAAGACCATATATTTCTCGTCATCGACGAATACGGCGGAACTGCCGGCTTGATTACGCTGGAAGACACTGTCGAAACCCTGCTGGGCATAGAAATTCTGGATGAATCCGACCGCGTCGTCGATTTACGGCAGCTGGCGCACCGCCGATACGCCCGTCAACGCGACTTGCTGGAACAGATGGGCCCAGGGCCCGCGCTGGAACCGCCGGCTGAACCCGCGCCGTCCCCCGCCGATTCCGAATGAATGGCATTAGATTGGCGCGCCCGCTGTTCGCCTGGCGCTTTGATCTGCTGCTCGAATTCGCCAAACGCATCGCCCATCCAGCGCGGATGGCAGTCGACGGCGATGTGCTGTGGCGCTATACGGACAGGCTGCTTGCTCGCGTTTCGGCAAGATGGCGACGCGATCGTCGTCTGCGGCGATGGTCTGGCGCCTGACAATCGGGCGGGGGTTCATGCGACAGCGACACAAGTGCTCGGCTTGGACCATGACCTCAGCGGCTTTTACGCATTCGCCGAGTCCGATGCTGCTTTGTGGTCCGTGGTTGCGCCGCTTGTCGGCCTGCCGCTTTTCACCACCGAGACCGTTTTCGAGGCTTTGGTCACACTAATCATCGAACAGCATATCAGCTGGAAAGGCGCAATGCGCGCCCAACGCACGCTCATGCAGCTCTTCCATGAAGGCGCGGACGTTGGCCCCAGCCGCGTCTATGACTTTCCTACTCCCAAACAGCTGGCTGAAGCGACGGCAGCGCAGCTGAAAGCGCTTAAGATCACGGACCGCCGCAGCGAGCTCCTCATCGAAATCGCGCTGAGAGAAATGAGCGGCGAATTGGACCTGGAGTCAATCCGCCGTTTACCGGCGCGCGACGCCTACGCCAAGCTCATGAGCATAAAGGGCGTGGGCCATTGGACGGCCAGCAATACGATCGGCCGGGCGACCGCGCGCCATAAGTGGCTTACGGAAAACGATGTCGCGCTGCAGTCCGCGGTGAATCACTATTTCTACGGCGGGCTAGGTGTGAAAAGCGCGGCCCGGGTGGCTGATACGCTTGGCGGCTATGGGGAGTACGCCGGCCTGGCGGGCCATTTCGTTCTGCTGCGCTGGGTCCTGGAACACTATCCGCCCGTTTCGAAATGATGACCGGCGCGCTGCCGGGCTTAGGTCGAAAGCAGGTCGTAAAGTAAATCGGGATTCAAGTCTTGCAGGACGCGTTCCTCGCTCGCCAAGGTCAGTGAAGCGGCGGCGACGCCGAGGCGCATGGCTTCGTCGATGGGCACGCCGTTGAGCAGGCCGAAGATGACGGCGCCGGAGAAGGCGTCGCCAGCGCCGGCGCTATCGACGACTTGTGTTTGCAGCGCCCGGATATAGCCGCCACCGCTGCTATCGGCGTAAGCCAAGCCTTGCTCGCCCAGCGTGACCACGGCGATATCCGCCCCCATATTGACTAGCCGTTGCGCCGTGCCGATCGCGGAATCACGCTCGGTAGCCGGTTCGTCCAAATCGCAGAGCGCAGCCGTTTCGCTGGCATTCGGCACGATGAGGTAGAGATTCTCAATGTAGTCGCAGAGGCGACTTGCCATCAAGGGGGACGTGGGGTCGGCACAAACACGGATGTCGTAGGCCGTGGCCATCTCAAAGAGCGTGTCGAGCGCATCTGTGGAAAGCGTGGCGTCGATGACGATGAGCGTGGCATTCTTTATCAGCCACTCGTGTTCGAGCAGAAAATCGGAATCCAGCGCGGCGGCAATGCCAAGATCGTCGATGCGGGTCCAGTTGTCGTCCGTATGGTAAATCAGCATAGCGGTGGCCGTTTCCGCGTCATCCACGCGCAGGACGTGGCTACAGTCGATGCCGGCCAAGACCGAATGCGTAATCAGATGCTGCCCGATATCGTCATCGGCAATGGCGGAGAGCAAGACCGTTTCGATATCCAGCCGCGCCAGATTCTCGGCGATATTGCGCGCCACGCCGCTGACAGAAGCGTGGATTGTGCCCGACTGTACGACGCCCTCCTGTAGCGATGCTGGCGTCCGGCCGCTGATCTCTAGCACGGCCGAGCCGATGACCAGCACATACTCGCCGTCCATGGCGTATCCCGGTTGCTCTCTAGCCGGTCGCATTGGCGGCGCCAACCTCCGCCCGGCTGGCTTCAGGCGGTGGCGGCTGGGTGGGCTGGGCGCCAAGATCGGCCGGGGTTGCCGGCGGCGCTGATGGCACATCGACGCCCAGCGTGGCCGGGTTCAAGTCTGCTGATCCAAAGACGTTGGCGTCCGGCGGATCTTCCACACAGCGGAAGCCAACCCAGCGCAAGAAGTTCTTGGGATCTTGCGCTTGACGATGCGCCGACCGGCTGAAGAAGGGCACGCTGTCCCAGGATCCGCCGCGCAGCACCTTTTGCAGGCCGGTAATGGGACCGGTTGGATTCACCGACAGACCAAGTTGAGCTTGCTCCTGATAATAGCGTTCGCTATACCAGTCGCTGACCCATTCAGCCACGTTGCCGGCCATATCATAGGCGCCGTAGAAGCTGGCGCCCAAGGGAAAACTGCCCACCTGAAACGAGCCCGGCGGGGTATCCAGCGGGCGGTTGGTTTTGGCCAGCGCGTAATCCCAGCGATTGCCCCAGGGGTATATGCGAGCGTCGTCGGCACGGGCTGCCCGTTCCCATTCCGCTTCCGTCGGCAGGCGCCTGCCGATGGCCTCGCAATAGGCTTGGGCGCCGTACCAATTCGCGCCATATACCGGATGCTGCGCCAAGCCTTCGTTGATGCTGTAGTTGACGCCGTCGAAAACGATGGGCGCGTCGAGGCTCTCGTTTTGCGTCTGGATGCAGAAGAAACCGGGGCAAGCGTCCTTGTGGCTGTCCGGGCCGCGGACGGTGAGAAAGGCGACGTATTGCGAAAAGGTCACTTCAGTGGTTTCGATCAGGAAAGAATCGACGCGGACCTCGTGCGCCGGGGCGGAGTCTTCGGCGTAACTCGCCTGGCACAAGCCACCGTCCCGGTTGATGCACTCTTCAACGGCTTGCGCGACTTCGCCCGGCGTCGTGCCCATGGTGAAGTCGCCGCCGGGAACGCTGACCGCCAAGCTGCGGACTAAGCGCAACACCTCCGGGATCTCGCCGGGCGGGGCGGTCGTTGCCTGCGGCACGGTGGTAGGAGCCCTGGTCGGCAAGGCGCTGGGCTGCACTTGCACTGATACCAGCCCGCTGGCCGTCGGCTGCTGCGCGGGCTGCTGCGCGGCGCCGATTGGAGAGTCGGGCGTGGCGGTCACCACGATAAACTGCGAAAGGGGTGTTGCGGTGGGCGCGTTCGGATCTGTGGTCGCGGTCAAGACGACGTGGACGACCCGCTCGACCACCTGCGGCTCAACCGTTGGCAGAAAGAAAGCCGGCAGCGATCCCTCCAGCACGACGCCGATCATCGCCACGAGCCCGCACAAAAGGCCGGGAATGAAACCGATTAGTCCCCATTGCCAGGCAGCGCTGCGTTGCCGCCTCCCGCCTATGGGTCTGTAGGACATGCCCTCGCTCCTCGTGCTGGTTGATTAACCTGCCGCCTGCCGATGCAATCACAGTTATGTTCTATATAATAATAGCGTATTCGACAAGATGGCTTTGAGCAATCGCAAAGGCCGACTGCGACGGGCGGGCCAGCTTAACCGGCGCGACTGCAAGCCTTGAGCTTGGTTTACACTGCGAGAGGCCTCAAGCCCGGTCACCGCGTCCGCTGGGTAAGGTCGAAAAGTCCGCAGCATTTGAGAGCAGAACAATGACAGGAGTAAGCGCCCGGCCGGTAGGGGACATCGCAGAGCTGCAGGATGGCGTGCGCCCGGTGAATTTGCGCACCGACCTCCGTCCGCTGGCGGACCTGATTGAACTCGTATTTGCCGACTCGATGGATAGCAATGGGCGTTCGGCTATCCGCGAGATGCGCTATTTGAGTCATCTCGGTTATGGCTTGAAGCTCATCACACGCTTGAACGAACTGGCGCTCGGCATCAGCATGGGTTACGTCTGCGTCCATGAAGGTCGGCTGGTCGGCAATGTATCGGTGTACCCGGCCAATTATCCCAGAGAGCTGGGCGAAACCTGGATCCTGGCCAATGTCGGCGTCCATCCTGATTATCAAGGGCGTGGCATAGCGCAGGGCATGATGGGCGCCTGCCTGGCGATGCTCAGGCGACGTGGCGCGGTTCGCGTCGTTTTGCAGGTTAATCGCGACAATGCGCCCGCGCTTGCCTTGTATGAGCGCTACGGCTTTCGCTACGAGCGTGCCTGGCAACTATGGCGCCGTAGCGGTTTCGCGCGCTCAAACGAGGCGGGGCCACCCGAATTTCACATCACCCGGCCCCGGCGCCGTGAATGGAAGGCCGAATACAGCTTGGCGCAAGCCGCCCGGCCGAATAGCCTTGGTGGCCTGGGCTGGCTCAATCCCTTGCACCGTTCCGCCTTTCACAAGCCACTGTGGAAGCAGTTGCTAGGCCTGCTCGCATTGAACAGCGTGGAGAAGCTGATCATCAGACACGACGAAACCGGGGCGATTTTGGCATCTTGTTGGCTGGAAGGCACAGTTGGTTTCAGTCAGATTCGAGCGCGCTTATTCGCTGACCCGCGTATTGACTATCAGCCATACGTCGCGGCGCTGCTGGATAGTGTGATTGCGCGATTTGCGCGTTCGACCATCATGATGGAACATCCCACGGACGATAGCGTCGTCAACGATTTGCTGAAGCGCCATCGATTCCAGGTGAAGCGCGACCTCTGGCATATGCGCCTCGAGTTGTGAACGCGATTTGGAAGCAAGGCAAGAATTCTAGTTATCAGCGGGCGGGCGCCGAAAGCGTTGGGGTCGGCGCTCTGGCGCTTCCTCCAGTCGCGGGCGCGGATCCGGCTGAGGTTGGCGCGAGACGAGCGCTTTGCAGGGCGTTCGCGGCGGACGGTTGCGGTCAGGGTTGCGGACGGCGCGCACCGCGCCCGCGTCGACTTCCTGCTGACCCGAAGCGGCCGAATCCGGTCGCTGGCCGGCCGCGCCTGTGACACCGGCCGTGAACGATGCCGGCTGCGGCTGACTGCCCGGCGACGCGCCAAGATACTCGCTGAGGATCTCCCGCTGCTGCATGGCATCGTATCGCGCGCGCCGCTGCGCCTTGTTGTGCTGCCGGCGCGATATCTCCTGCTGGATTTCTTGCGGCCGCGCCACACGACGAAAGAGCTTGGGTTCGTCCGCGCCCACCAGCGACATGCGCACATCGCCATAGCGCAGCAGCGCTGCGAACAATCCGCTGGAAATGGATTCAACGTTGTCGATACGCTCGACCAGGATCTGGTCGCGCAAGTTTTGCAGAAAGAAGGGGCGCTTGTGCACCAGCGTAATGGTGTCGTCCGAAATGATATACAGGTCGTTGCGCCAGTCCCAATCCATCCAGTAATATACGAGGCTGCCGAGCAGCAGCGCCACCATGCTCACGCCAAAGGTGACGATGCGCAGCTCCCCGCCGACGAGGGTGAAGGTCAGCAGCAAGCCGCTCACCGCAGCCAGAATGATCAGAATGGGGACGGAAGTATGCTGTGCCCAGACGCTGGCGTGTTTGCGGTAGACGATATCGCCATTGGTCATTTCTACGCGGCTGCTAAGGTAGCCATTGGTGCCGCGCACAGGCCGGGGCGGGCCGTCAGACACGGCGGCGGTTGATGCCTCGTCATCCAGTGTTTTGGCATCCATCGGGCGCTGCAGCTCTTCCCGCACCAGCTTGTGATGGCGCTGCGCCTGCCGCTTCTCGAAGTACTGCCGGTTTTCCATAATCAGTGTTTGAAATTGCTCCGGTTGCGGCATGAAGTCCAGCTCGAGGTTTCCCTGCGCGCCGGCTGTCCTGACGACAACCTTGCCGTAACGGAATAGACGGGCGAAAGGGTCATAGGCGGGCAGGTCAAAATTGACTTCGTGCACGCTTTCCAGGCCGACTTGCGTCACCTGTCGATACAGCGTCAGAATGGTCCGATTGATACGGATAACGCGCTGGTCGGTGACGATCACGGAATCGTTGCGCCATTCCAAGTAGAAATAGAAGAGCGCCACGCCCGGCAGCATCACCGAAAGGCCGAGCAATCCCAAGGAAAGCGCCTGCGCCTCAAGCAAGATTGCGCCAAACCACATCGCCGGTATCAGCAGCAGCGGCAGCCAAGCGCTGCGCACAAATGACCACCAATGGCGATGCGTCTGTATCAGAATCTCTTCGTCTTCCCGTTGCTCGGCGAAGCGAGGACTGATGAGCGGCGCGCGTCCCTCCGCCATGCCGAGCGCCGTCGAGAGTTTCGGATTTTGCGATAGAGCGTGCTGAAAGCTCCGGCGAGACAATTTCAGGGCGATGGTCGGCTGCGCGGCACGCAAGGTGGCTGACTGAATCGCCTCGCCCAACAAGGCTTCCTCGTTGATGTGCTGGCCTGCATTGAGTTGCGCGATTGGCGTCTGGCTGCCGTCCGGCTCGGTGGTGAAGAGTACGGCCTGGCCTTCCAGCAGAATGACCATTTCCTGGGCCGCGGCGCCTTGCACGAAGATATCTTCGCCAGCGCGGTAGCTCAGCTCTTGCATCAGACTGTGCAGCCAATCGAACTGCTGCGGGCTCAAACCAGAGAAAATCGGAATATCGCTCAGGTTGAAATCGCTCGGCATGGTCCGGACACTCGCCAGGTTACAATGCTGCGCCAATTATAGCATCGGGCGCGGATTCTAACTTTGCCATCGCGAGCAGCCCGCCGGCGGGCAGCTTCGTCGCGTCAGCGTGAAAACCGTCCCTGTCTCGATATTCTCGGAAAGCGTGATATAATGACGGGCGAGGAAGGGCCGACAATTAGGAGATGATCATGGGCAGTTTGGGCGGCGTTGAATTACTTGTCATTCTTGCGATTGTGATTTTGCTCTTTGGCGTCGGCCGTGTTTCGCGCATCGGCGGCGAGTTAGGCTCGGCGGTGGCGAACTTCCGCAAGGGTTTGCAGCAGGGCGCAAAGACTGAATCTGAAGAGCCCAGCCAACCTGAAAGCACTTAGGCGCGCTCCGACGCCTGGGCTTGGCCTTGCTCTAGCGCGCTCTCAAGCAGGGTGTCGCTGATGAGCACTTGCTTCCGCGGCAAGCCGGCAGGCAGTTTGAGATTGTATAGCAGCACTTCCCGGTTGTAGCGCCTTATGCGCTCGGCGAAGTCTTGGCGGAATTGCTGCCACTGACTTTGGATGTGTTCCACGTTCGACCGTGACCCCTGCTGGCGGGCACTGGACAGGGCCTTTGAGTAGTTAGCGGCCCGCTGTAACGCGCAATTTCGCAGCGCCTGCTCCATTGACTCCAGCGCCTTGCCCGCCGCAATCCACTCCGGGATGACATCGTTATCCGCCATGATCTTGTGCGCCACGCGCATGTCGGCGGGTGTGTGAGGGTCGTCCTCGAGACCTAGCGGCTTCCCGGCGCCCGGCAAGTGCGAGACATCGCCATCGCCGATGGCCTCCATCACTAATCTGTCGACGATTCGTTCCCAGCGTCTCATCGCAAGCCGCCCCGTCGCTCGAAAAAATGTCCTATTGGCCCTCGGCCGCCGGTATCTGCAGCGTCTGCAGGACCCGGCCTTGCGCATCGCTGAGCGTCAAGGATTCGTCAGCCGACCAGACTGCCTCGTCGCGGGCCCAGAAGCGAGCGTCTGAAGTGCTGGTCCCGCTGCGAGAATAGAGGATGAGCGTGCTTTGCGGGAAGAGCAGCGTCTCGCGAAAAGTGAAGACATTGCCGTCGGCATCGGCAAGGGTCCAGCCGCTAATGTTGATCGTGCCGCCCCGGTTGCGCAGTCGCACGGCTTCGGCGGTGATATCGCCCAGGCCCAGTACCTCGACGATTTCAAACTCGGCGGTCACGGGCGTACTCGTGGCGGCGGGCGGGGCGGTCGCCAGCGCGGCTGGGGCGGCGGCAGGCACTTCTATGGCGACGCCGTCAAATTGGCAGCCGGGCCGCGGCACGCGCAAGATATCGCCGATTTGCAGATTGGTCGCCGATCGCGTGGTCAAATTGTTGACTTCGAGCATCAAAGCCATGTCGACGCCGTAGCGCAGGGCCAAGGCGAAAGGCGTATCGCCGGCGACGATCGAATGGTAGCAATTTTGCGCCAGCACCGGGCCGCCGGCGACGGCGACAGTGGGCGTACTGAGGACGACATCCTGGGCGCCTAGCTGATCTGGGTTGATCGCGGAGGACGACGCGCCGTCCGCCTCTGCGGCGATATCCGCCGGTAGGTCAACCTGGGGGCGTTGCGCGTTTAGTGGCGCGGTTGTGGCGAGCTTCGTCGGCAACGATGTTGCAGTGATGATGATTTCGACCGTTATGATTTGCGGTATTTCAGACTGCTCTGTTTCGTCGCCGAAGAGGCGTAGCGCAAAGTAGGCGCCACCGACGGCCGCGACAAAGGTCAGGCAGAGAAAGACGAGCTGCGGCAAGAGATTTGACCGGCTCTGTCTCTGCGGCCGTTGTATCATTTGTTCTTCCCCAGCGCAGTTCGGTACGGTTGCAATACTAGCACAGGGCACTTGCGCCGACAACGAAGCCGGGCAAGTGAATGTAGGACTATCATCGTTGATGGGATAGAATCGCAGCGGACCAAATATGCAGTAGATTTGCGCAGAACCTTGAACGTCTTGCTGGCGAGTTCAGAAGCAGTTCCTTTCGCCAAAGTAGGCGGGCTGGCGGATGTGGCGGGCTCGCTGCCGGCGGCCCTACGCCGCGTCGGCGTCGATGCGCGGGTCATCATCCCGGGCTACGGGTTCATTGATCACGCGGAATACGGCATTCGCCAGCTCGTCAGCTTCGACTTTCAGCATCGCCTTGGCGTCAACAATGTCACCCTATTTGGCTGCGAATACGCTGGCACACCATTTTATTTGCTGCAATCCCCACCCTATTTTGGCGCGGAAGGCGAAGTCTATAGCCAGTGGGACTGGGACATGCAGCGCTTTATCTACCTCAACCAGATTCTCTTGGCCGCCTTGCACGAATTGGAAGCGAACGAGCACTGGCGGCCCGATGTGCTGCACGTCAATGACTGGCATACCGCCTTGCTGCCCTTCATGCTTCGTGAGCAGGCCGCGGGCGATGATTGGTCGGATTTGGCGACCGTAATCAGCGTGCACAACATCGCTTACCAAGGCAACCATGCCGGCGGCTTTCTGTGGAACGCGGGTGTTCACGGGCGGCATCATCCCGATCTGGCGCGTCTCGGCTTGACGGATAACATGTTGGGCATCGGCATTGCCTACAGCGATTTGGTATCAACCGTCAGCCCGCGCTACGCTGATGAGATCAAGTACCCTTACGCAGGTTACGAGCTGGCGCCCCTGGTCGAGGCGCGCGCCGCTGAATTGCACGGCATTTTGAACGGCCTGGACGACGCGGTATGGAATCCGGCGACGGATCCGGCCTTGGTCGCCAACTTCGACTTGGCTGATTTCGCGACGGCTCGACCGCTAAACAAGAGCCATTTGCAATCCTTCGCCAGGCTGCCTGTGCGCCATGATGTGCCGCTGGTTGGCGTGGTCAGCCGGTTAGCGGCGCAGAAGGGCTTCGACCTGGCTTTGCCGGCGCTACGGCAGATTCTGGCGGCGCGTGATGTACAGTTGGTGGTCTTGGGCACGGGTGAGCCGGATCTTGAGTACGCCTTCTGGCAGCTGGATCAGGATTTTGGCGACAAGGCGCGGGCCTATCTGCAATTCGACGGCGCCCTGGCGCAGCAGATTTACGCCGGCTGCGATATATTCTTGATGCCAAGCCACTTTGAGCCCTGCGGTATGGGGCAGATGATGGCCATGCGCTACGGCGCCTTGCCCCTGGTGCGTGAGACAGGCGGCCTGGCAGATACCGTCGTCAACTACGATAATGGCGCTGCTGACAGCGGCACCGGCTTCGTCTTCCATTGGCAAGAGACGGCAGCCGTAGCCGGCACGCTGAACTGGGCGCTTGATGTCTACGCTGAAAAGTCAGCCGCTTGGCAGCGCATGCAAAGGCGGGCTATGGCGCAGGATTTCAGTTGGACGCGCAGCGCCCGCCAATACGTTGAACTTTATGCGACAGCCAGCGAGAAAGCGCGGACCTAAGGGCGACAGTGCCGGTGGAAATTGCGGGTAAGCCATAAACAGGGAGCAACTGGTGAAGATAAAGGCGATCATCTTGGCGGGGGGCAAGGGCACGAGGTTGGGCGTGCTGACGATCAAACGTGCGAAGCCGGCCGTGCCTTTCGGCGGCAAGTATCGAATCATTGACTTCGCGCTGAGCAATTGCGTCAATTCCAATGTCTTTGACGTGCTGGTGCTGACGCAGTATCGGCCGCACAGTCTCAACGACCATATTGGCAAGGGGCGGCCTTGGGATTTGGATCGCTCCTTCACCGGCGGCGTGCGGATGCTGCAGCCATTTCAGGGCAGCTTCGACACCGATTGGTACGCCGGCACAGCGGACGCCGTGCGGCAGAATTTGAACTTTATCCGGCAGGGCAGGCCGGAATTCGTGCTGATCCTCTCTGGCGATCACATCTACGAGATGGATTACGACATGCTGGTGCAGTATCACCGTGACAAAGGCGCCGACGCGACCGTCTGCACCATCCGCGTGCCGCTGGATGAGGCGAGCCGCTTTGGCATCGTCGACACGGACAAGGACTACCACGTCACCGAATTCATCGAGAAGCCGCCAACCCCACCGGGCAACCTGGCCAACATGGGGGTCTATGTATTTGACTACGCTGTGCTGGACAGGGTCCTGGCGGAAGACCATGAAGACCGCGCGTCGGAGCATGACTTCGGCAGAGACATTTTGCCCAGAATGGTGGCGGAGGGCATGAATGTAGTCGCCTATCCCTACGGCGGCTACTGGATTGATGTGGGTACGGTCGACGCCTACTGGGAAGCGCATATGGACCTGCTCTCCAGCCCGCCGTCGCTCAACCTCAATGATCGCACCTGGGTGATACATACGCGAAGCGAGGAGCGGCCGCCCGTGAGAATAGGCGCGGACACCAAGATCGTCGACAGCATGATCACCGACGGTTCCGTCATCGGCGCGGGCGCGGTGATTGAGCGCTCCATTCTATCGCCGGGCGTATTTGTCGGCCCGGGTGCGGTTATCCGCGAGTCGGTGATTCTCAATGATGCCTACATTGAGACCGGCGCCCGCGTCGAACGCGCTCTGGTGGACAAGATCGCCGTCATCGGCCGGAATGCCCGGGTAGGCTCCTGGCAAGATATGGGCGACCTGAAGATTACCAGCATCGGCAAAAACTCGCGGATACCGCCGGAGATCAGCATCGGCGCCGGCACAGTCGTCGGCTCGGATTGCACCCATGCTGATTTCGCGCGCTTCAAAAATCGTACGGTGCCGGCCGGCAGTGATGTGCAATTTGTTTCGCGCGCGCGTCGCTGATTGGCGCGTCGTCGGCCTCGTCGGCGGTAGCAAAGCATCACTCCATAAGGACTAGCAGAAAGTAAGGCGAACACATGGCAAACTTCAAGATTGGCGTGCAATTGCACCCGCAACACGTTACCTACGCTGTCTACGCCGAGGCTGTCAAGACCAGCGAAGCCTTGGGCGTGGACTCTATCTGGAATTGGGATCACTTCTTTCCGCTATATGGCGATGGCAACGATAATCACTTCGAGGGCTGGACGCTGTTAACGGCCATTGCCATGTTGACGTCTCGCGTCGAGATCGGAACGCTGGTCACCTGCAACAGCTACCGTAATCCGGCGCTGTTGACGCAGATGGCAAACACGGTCGATCACATTAGCGGCGGCAGGCTGATCCTGGGCATCGGCGCAGGCTGGTTCGAAAAAGACTACGTCGAATTCGGCTATGAATTTGGCACAGCGGGCAGCCGCCTGCGAGATTTGGGTGAAGCTCTGCCGGTCATCAAGCGCCGGATGAGCCAGGAATTGCCGCCACCGGTTCGCAATCCCATTCCCATCATGATCGGCGGCGGGGGCGAAAAGGTCACGCTGAAACTGACAGCACAGCACGCCGACCTGTGGAACGGCTTCGGGCCGCCGGAAACCTTCGCTCACAAATGTCGCGTCCTGGACGACTGGTGTGCGCAAGTCGGCCGCGATCCGGCGGCGGTCGAGCGAACCGTCTCGCTGGCGCGCGACGACGACATTCCCGGCAACCTTGACGCCTATGCCGAGGCGGGCGCCACGCACTTCATCATGATGTCCAAGGCGCCGCCGGACTACCAGAAGCTGGAGGCGCTGCTGGCCTGGCGCGACCGGGCTAACGGCTGAGCGCGCAGCTATACGAGAACAGGCCTCTCTTGTGGAGACCTGTTTCCTGGTTCAAGTCGCGACGACGCCGTTGTCGCTGCCGTGCAGGTTGGGGACGTAGCGATCCGCTTCCCAGTCATTGTGCCATTCCACGCCATTGACCAGGTAGCGGAACTCATATTCGCGATCCGGCTCCAATTCGACCATCGCTTTGAAGCGTCCGTCTTTGAGGGCCCTCATGGGAGTGGCGTCTTCGTCCCAATCGTTAAAGTCGCCAACCAGATTCACGCTTTCAGCGCTAATGGCTTCCGCCGTGTAGAAGGTTACCTGGACGGTATTCCGGCTCTTGATGTACCGTTTCTTCAACATGGTGACTCAGACCCTTACTACAGAATTGTCTCCGCTAAATGGATTCGGCACGTATTGGTCTGCTTCCCAGTCATTATGCCATTCGCTCTCATTGACAAGATAACGGAATTGGTAGCTGTCGTCTTTGCGCAGCTCAACCGTGGCCTTGAATCGCCCGTCCTTGAGTGGTTTCATCGGCGTCGCTTGCTCGCACCATTCATTGAAGTCGCCAACCAGCGTCACCTGCTCCGCATCCAGCTCCGGCGCGGTGTAGAAGGTAACTTTGCAAACGTCCTTGCTCTTCAAGTACTGTTTCTTCAGCATCTGCCCTCTCCATTCGTTGAGTAAACAGCCAAACCAAAACAGTGACTCTCACCTCTTATAGTACGGCAATTGTCGGGGATGTAAAGCCGCTGCAATAACCAGAATCCCCAGCGTTTGTGATGTGAGGTTTGCATAAGGGCGGTGCGCGCGGCAGCGGGCACGCCGGGCGCGGTCGCTGCTGCAGCGAATTCTGGATTCAGCCGCGCTGGAATCGCAGGGAAAAACCGCTACAATCGGGCACTTGCGAGCGCGAAGACATTACAGCACACAAGGGAGCGGAGAAAATGGTTCAACCCGTTGCGCGGGTCAATGTAGCGCCTAAACTGCCAGCCAAGCTAGGTCGCTTGCATGAACTGACCTATAACCTGCGTTGGTCATGGGATCACGAAGCGATTTCGCTCTTCCGGCGGCTAGATCCAGACTTGTGGGAAGAGACGCAGCACAATCCCGAATGGATGCTGGGTCGCATGAGCCAGGAGCGGCTCAACGCCTTGGTCGAAGACACATCATTTATGGCGCATTACGCGCGCGTCTGCCGCGCTTTCGACGAATACATGCGCAATGGCAACACCTGGTTTCGCGAGCGCTACGAGAGCTTGGCGCGCAAGCCGGTGATCGCTTACTTCTCGATGGAATTCGGCCTGACCGAGTGCCTGCAAAATTACTCCGGCGGCCTGGGTGTTCTAAGTGGCGATCAT
Organism: Phototrophicaceae bacterium; assembly: GCA_965208195.1. GTDB lineage: Bacteria > Chloroflexota > Anaerolineae > Aggregatilineales > Phototrophicaceae > UBA6055. Next base: position 460,353 of record CBDBOC010000004.1, read on the forward strand.
CTGAAGAGCGCCAGCGACTTGAACGTCCCCCTGGTTGGCGTCGGCATCTTGTATCAGGAGGGGTATTTCCAGCAATATCTCAATGCGGATGGCTATCAGTTGGAGTCCTATCCGCTGAATGATTATGTAAACCTGCCGGTGAAGTTGCAGACGGACGCTGCCGGCCAGCCGCTAAAGATTTCCGTGCCGCTGCCCGGCCGCGATCTTTACGCCCAGATCTGGAAGGTCCAAGTGGGGCGGGTTTCGTTATATCTGCTGGACAGCAATATCGCCGACAATCAGCGCGAGGAAGACCGCAACTTGACCGACCGGCTATATGGCGGCGACCGGCGGACGCGGATACGCCAGGAAATCCTGCTGGGCGTCGGCGGCGTCCGTTTGCTGCGCGCCATGGGCATTGAAGCCGATATCTTTCACATGAACGAGGGGCATTCCGCGTTTCTCTTGCTTGAGCGGATTCTGCATTTTATGCGCGTTGACGGCCTCGCGTTTGAGCAAGCCAAGGCGCTGACGGCGGCAAGCACGGTATTCACGGTGCATACGCCGGTGCCCGCCGGCCTGGAACGCTTCGACTTCGACCTGATCGACGAGCACTTTACGGACATGATGCGCGATCTGGGGTTGTCGCGCGAGCAGTTCCACGATCTCGGGCGCGAGAATATGGGGCATTACGAACTATTCTCGCTGTCGGTGATGGCTTTGAATTTGTCCGCGGGCACCAACGGCGTTGCCGAGCTGCACGGCCAGGTCTCGCGCGAGATGTGGCGTTGGGTCTACCCCGATGTGCCGGTGCATGAAGTGCCGATTCGCGCGATAACCAACGGCATCCATGTGCAAACTTGGGTCAGCCAGGAGATGGCGCAGCTCTTCGACCGCTACCTCGATCCAGGCTGGCGCATGGAAGAGTCGCGGCGCGAAGTCTGGGCCGGCGTGAACAGCATACCGGACGCGGAACTGTGGCGGACGCACGTGCGCCGGCGTGAACGGCTGGTGGCTTTTGCGCGTGATCGCTTACGCGAACAGCTGCAGCGGCGGGGCGTTTCACAGACGGAGATTGAAGCGGCTGACGAGATCCTCAACCCGGATGCCTTGACAATCGGCTTTGCTCGGCGTTTCGCCGGCTACAAGCGGGCCACGCTTATCTTCCGCGACTTGGGGCGACTGCGAAAATTGGTCACCGATGCGGACCGTCCGGTGCAATTCATCTTTGCCGGCAAGGCGCATCCGCACGACAACGAAGGCAAAGAGCTGATTCGCACCATCGTCAATGTGGCGCGCGACCCTGACTTCCGCAACGCTATCGTTTTTCTGGAGAATTACGATATGAATGTGGCGCGCTATATGGTGCAAGGCGTAGACGTGTGGTTGAACAATCCGCGCCGCCCCAAAGAAGCCAGCGGCACCAGCGGCATGAAGGTGATTTACAACGGCGGGCTGAATTGCAGCATACCCGATGGCTGGTGGGCTGAGGCGTATCGCGCCGATATCGGCTGGTCCATCGGCCATGGCGAAGAGTATCGCGAAGACGAATGGGCGCATCAAGACTACGTCGAGAGCCAGGCGCTGTACAACGTCCTGGAGCAAGACATCGTGCCGCAGTTTTATCGCCAGAGCCGCGATGGCCTGCCGCGCGAGTGGATCCGCCGCATCAAACGCAGCATGGAAGAACTGGCGCCCATTTTCAATACGCATCGCATGGTGCAGCAGTATACCGAAGAGTTCTATCTGCCGCGTTTCCGCACCATTGAAGCCATGAAACACGGGCGCTATGCCGGCGCCTCGGCCTTCGTGGACTGGCGATGGAAACTGGACCAAGCCTGGCACGAAGTTTCCGTCGTCGATGTGGATATCCGAGATGGCAATGTGGAGATCGGCAGCCGAACCGATGTGCACGCGCGCATCGCGCTGGGCCAACTGCAACCCCACGATGTCAAGGTTCAACTGTATTACGGCGTATTGGATTCGGCGGGCAACATTCGCGATGGGTCATCCGTCGATATGCGTTTGTCGGACGCCAATGGCAACGGCGCGTTCACTTTCAGCGCGGAACATATCTTCACGACAACCGGTAATGTGGGTTTTTCCGTGCGGGTCGTGCCTTACCATGAATACCTGCATACATCGTTTATCCCCGAAAGGATCGTATGGGCTTGAGGCAGCGGCTGGCGCGCAAGCCGCGCGGCGAAACGCGATTCTTCGCGCTGTGGCATGATGGCTGCTGCGGCGCGCATTGACCGTTTGTGAGGCATAGACTACAATGTGCGCCATGAGCTAGGCAAAGTGTAGACCGGTCTTATGCAATACTATATTTGGACGCTCGGCTGCCAAATGAATGTCGCGGACACGCAGCATCTGGCGTCGGAATTGGAAAAACTGGGCCACCATGCCGCGCCGGACGGAGACGATGCCGACATCATGGTGGTCAATACCTGCGTCGTGCGCCAGAGCGCCGAAGACAAGGGGCTGGGCCGGCTCGGTCTGTTGAGCCATATCAAGCGTGCGCAGCCCGACAAGATCATCGGCGTGATGGGCTGTATGGTCGGTGTGCGCGACCCGCTATGGATGCGACAGCGCTTGCCCTACGTGGACGTCTTCATGCCGCCGTCGGATCCCGCTCCCATGGTAGAGTTTCTCAAAGAGCGCATGGACGAAGGCGAGGTATTGCAGCTTGAAGCCGATGCGAGGCAACGGCGCGATGCCTTGCAAGATGACGGGCTGATCCTGCCGCTGCACGAACGCGGCAATATGGTTTGCGCGCACGTGCCGGTTGTCTACGGCTGCTCGCACGCTTGCACCTTCTGCATCATCCCCTTTCGTCGCGGCATTGAGCGCAGCCGCCGCGTTGGCGAGATTGTGGCGCACGTCCGCAGCTTGGCGCGGCAAGGCGTCAGAGAAGTCACGCTGCTGGGGCAAATCGTTGACCGCTACGGCAAGGATATCCCGGACGGCCCCGACCTGTCTGATCTGTTGCGCGTCGTGCATGATGTGGCGGAGGACGCCGGCATCGAGCGCATTCGCTTTCTGACCAGTCACCCCAATTGGATGACGGAGAAGCTGCTTCGGACGGTGGCCGAGTTGCCACGTGTCATGCCGCATATCGAAGTGCCAATTCAAGCTGGCGACGACACGGTTCTGGCGCGCATGAAGCGGGGCTACACAGCTGATCAGTATCGCGCCTTGGTGGACGAGATTCGCCGCATCATCCCGCAGGTCGCGATCCACACCGATATTATCGTCGGCTTCCCGGGCGAGACGCGCCAGCAGTTCACGGCAACCTACAATGTGCTGGAAGACTTGAAACTGGATAAGGCGCATTTGGCGCGCTATAGCCCTAGACCGCAAACGGTTAGTGCGCGGCGGATGCCGGATGACGTGCCTGAAGCGGAGAAGCGCGAGCGGCTCCATCTGCTGGAGGAATTGCAGGCGCGCGTCGTGGCTGAGATTAACGCCCAATATCTTGGCGAGCGGGTCGAAGTGCTGGTCGAGGGTAAACACAAGGGCCGCTGGCGGGCGCGGACGCCCCAGAACAAACTCGTTTTCTTTGAGGCCGAGGGCGATTGGCAGGGCAAGCTGGCCCAGGTCGAAATCACCTGGACCGGCCCCTGGAGCATGCAAGCGCGTTTGCCACAGTGCGAAAAGCGCGCGGATCCCCTCCTTGTTGCTGCTGGTTGATGGCGACGCCGCAGAGCCCAAAACCCCGCAAACAAAGGCGTTGGCTGCTCGCGCTCGGTATATGCCTGGCGTTGAGCGCCTGCAACCTGGAAGGCCGGCGCCCCGGAAGTGAGGCGGCGCCACCTACAGCCGTTCCGGAGCATCCGCCGACGATCGTCATCATTTCGCCGAGCGACGGCGACGAATTTGTCATCGGCGACGAGATCCTCGTCTCGGTGGAGGCCGCCGACAGCATCGGCATCAACCGGGTTCAGCTCTTCGTCAACGATCAGATCGTGCGCACAGTCTCGTCCGAGTCCTTGCTAGGCGACCCCGAGATGAGCGCCATCCTGAATTACCTGGCCCGACGAGCGGACGCGGGTTCGATAACGCTGCGCGCGGTCGCCTATCGCAATGTTACCGTGAGCGAGCCTGACGAAATCAATGTTGTTGTTCGCGAGTCGCACGCGCAAGTGATCGCGACGCCAGCACAGCGCAGCGGCATTCCCGATATTCCTGACGATGGCGTTTGTCGCGCTTTGATCAATGTTGGGCTCAACTTTCGAACCGGACCGAGCACCGCATACCAGATTATCACCGTGCTCGGCAGCGGCACGCTGGCGCCGATCACGGGCCGCAACAGCGAGCGCAGTTGGTGGCGTCTGAATGTCGAAAATCGCGTGGGCTGGGTCAGCGGCGATTACACCACCGAATATGGCAATTGCGCAAGCGTGGCCGTAGTAGCGAGCTAGCCGGCCGGGCCAGACCTCCGAAGCCGCGTCAAAACCGCCCGTCAAGAATCGACGCTCAAGCATATCTTATGGCGCAGACAACCGAATGTCGTTCGCCGCCCCTCGACGGCTATGCTAAAATCGACCTCAGATTAGGCGCACAATTCTCAGGGCAATCATGGCCGGGATAGCGTTAAAGCAATTGATGCTGGTCACGCGTAATGTGCAGTTTGCGATCGACCTAAAACGCGCGTTGGAAGCGTTGGGCGACTATAGCGTGACAACGGTGGCGGACGTGCGCAACGCCATAGAGCAATTTCGCGAGCATCCGCAGCAACTCGTACTTTTGGATACCAGCGGTCTGACAATCGCGCCGGCCATCATGATTGAAATGTTGCGCGCGCGGCAGGATGAGGTCTCCATTGTCTTAGCGCCCGACCAACCCGAAGCCCATCGGCTGGCGAGCGCATACAGCTTGCAAGGTGTGGTTGACATTCCAGTGATGGCGCGGACGCTGCTCCCCGTCCTGGAGGCCGCCTTACTGCGTAATGCCGTCGAATTACCAACGGCAGAAGAGACACAGCCCGAAACGGACGGAGCATTGACAGGCAGCGGCGGGCAGGACACCGTTGCCATTGAGGCTTTGGTAGACGACCTGTTGCAGGAACCCGGCCCGCTCAATTACACGCGGCGTCGCCTGCAAGCATCGCTAGACTTGCTGCACCCCCCTGCGGAGGACGCAGCCGCCTTGGCGCCCCTGGAATTGCTACTGGAAGCGGATGACGAGGGCGATACGGTTCGCTACCGCTTCGTGCATGACGATGACCAAGAGGCATTCGAGGCGACAACGATACAGGTTGCCGACGAGGCGGCGGCTACGACCGTGGCGCGGGGCGCGGAGAGCGAGACGGTGCGTGGGCTGGCGCATGCGCTTGCTGAGGGACGAAGTGGCGAGGCGGAGCGTAAACTGCCCGTGGCGGCTGCGACAGGTGCTGATGGCGCGGGTGATCTGGCGGACAGTGGCGTATTTCAGCAACTGCTAAATCGTATGCTCGACGAGAGTACAGCCTTGGATAATCTGACGCTCGATTCGATGTTCGACACGACGCGTGAATTGCCCGGCGCTTTGGGCACGGGCGCTGTGCCCGCCTGGATTCGCGCGACCGAGAAATTCATACGCGAGCCGGAATTCCTGGGCGATTTTCTGCCAAGTCTGCAAGTCCAGGAGGGGCCGGGCGAAACGACCAGGCCACGGCCCGCTGATGGCAGCGCTGAAATGGCGGATACGATGGAGCCTCGTTCCAAGGATATTGAATTCGGCGCTGACGAGAGTCTATTCGATCCGCCGGAAGTCAGCGAAGCTTCGTCGCAGCTCTTGTCGAGCCGGCGCGACGAGCCCTATCTGGCGCAGTTGGCGCTGACCATGACGCAAATCGCCAGCGATGTGGCGGTCGAGGCTACAGTGCTTTCGCGCGAAAACCGCATCGTTGCCTTTTCCGGGCCGATGGAGTTGGCGGCGTTTCGGGAGTTGCGTGGCGTCATCGGGGATGACTGGGGCGCTGTTGGAAACCGGGCGCGAATCCGGTTTGTGCCTTTGCCCGAAAGCGGCGCAGACTATATGCTGCATTCGCGTACGACCTTGGCCGATATGACCTTGACCCTGGTTTTTGCCGGCGGCAAGCAGTTGAGCGAGATTCGGCGCGGGGCGGACCAGATGCTCGACGCGTTGGCGGCGACGATGGACGATGGCGCGCAACCGGCGGCTGAAGCCGAGCAGCCGGCCCCCGCTGAAGCCTCGGCGGCGAAACAGCCCTTCGCCTTTGTTTGGATGGTCGCTGATTCGGCGCTGCTGCTGCGCAAGCGCGTCGCTGAACAATTGGTATTTTGGCTGGAAGTGCAACTCAATAGCCTGGGCTGGATTATTCATCGGCTTGATGTACACCAGGACTTCATTTACTTGCGCGCCGACGCGCCCGTGCGCGCCTCGCCAGAAGCGCTGGTGCGCACGGTGATGGAGCGCGCGCAGCAGATTGCTTGCTCCGAAGACGAGGCTTTGCCGCAGGATCTTTGGGCCGATGCTTACCTGGTCTTGCAGCCGGGCCGCGAAATGAGCGAGCGCGAGTTGGAACGGTTCCTGCAATTTGTGCGCGTCGAAAGCGCCACCGCCAATTGAGCTCGCCCGCGCCCTCGGCAGCGCAAATTCGCCTTTTGCAATGGCAGGTCATCGTCTATACTCTGCTCCAACCTTCGGCCGCGGCGGACCTTGTTAACGTATGATGGATTCGCGCCCTGTTCTCTATCTCATTGACGGCCACGCGCTGGCCTATCGCAGCTACTTTGCTTTGCAGCGCGGTGGCTTCGCAACATCCAGCGGCGAAAGCACCAGCGCGGTCTACGGCTTCAGCCGCACTCTGCTCGATATCTACGAGCATCATCAGCCCAAGTACCTCGCCGTCACTTTCGACGAAGGCTTGAGCGCGCGCGAGGAAATCTACCCCGATTACAAGGCGACGCGCGAGAAGATGCCCGACGATCTGCGCAGCCAATTTGACCGCATTCGCGAGTTGGTGCGCGCCTTCAATATCCCGCAGCTAACCATGCCCAATATGGAAGCTGACGACATCTTGGGCACGATCAGCCAGCAAGCCGTCGAGCAAGGTTTGGACGTGCATATCGCCACCGGCGATCGTGATATTCTGCAGTTGCTGGGCCCGCATGTGCGCGTGCAGTTGCCCCAACGCGGCGGCGATGATGTGGTCTTTGATGTAGAAATGTTCCGCCAGAAATACAAGATCGAGCCGGAACAGCTCATCGACTTCAAAGCCTTGATGGGCGACAGCTCCGACAATATCCCCGGCGTCGCCGGCGTCGGCGAAAAGTCCGCCACGCAGCTGCTGCAGCAGTACCAGGACCTTGAAGAGATTTATGAGCATCTCGAAGATATCGGCACGCGCGTTCGCAACCGCTTGATCGCGGGCAAAGAGATGGCTTTCCTCAGCCGCAAACTGGCGACCATCATGCGCGACTTGGACATTACCCTGAAGCTGGAAGAGTGCATCGGGCAGGATTTCGCGGTGAAGTCGGTTGATGAGGTCTTCGCCGAGCTGGAGTTTCGCTCCTTGCGTGAGCGCCTCCACCGCGTCTATGGCTGGATGCACGGCGAAGAAATCGACACCGGCATCGTCGACGCGCATGACGTGGTGGACACGATCGTGGTTCGCGACGAAGCGCAATTGAGCGCCCTGGTCAACGAGCTTAACGCCGCCGAGCTCATCGCCTTCGATACTGAAACGACCAGCGTCGATCAGATGTCGGCCGAGCTGGTGGGCATTTCGCTGGCCGTCGATAAAAAGCGCGGCTACTACGTGCCGGTTGGGCATCGCGCGACAGGCGAAGCTGGCCAGGCGAATCTGTTCGCGGAGCCCGTCGGCGATCAGTTGCCCTTGGCGACGGTAATTGCGGCGCTGCGAGGCCCGTTGGAAAGCGCCGGCATTGCCAAGGTCGCGCATAACGCAGTGTACGATCTGATGATTTTGCGACGTTACGGCATCAGCGTCGCGCCGATCGCCCACGACACCATGATCGCCGAATGGGTGAAGAACCCCACCAGCAAATTCCTCGGCTTGAAGGCCTTGGTAGCGCAGACGCTCGATGTGCAGATGACCGAAATCACCGCGCTTCTGGGCAAGGGCAAGAACCAGCTCACGATGGATCGGGTCGAGATTGATGAGGCGGCCCCTTACGCCGCTGCCGACGCCACCATGACCTGGCGCCTGGTGGAACCGCTGCGAGGCGAATTGGAGAGCGCCGGCCTGAACGATCTGTATGCCTCGCTTGAGCTTCCTCTGATACCCATCATAAGCGGCATGCAGCACCACGGCGTGTCGCTTGACACTGAATACTTGGCCGGCATGAGCGCGCGCCTGGCCAGCGACATTGGGAAACTGCAGGAGTCGATTTTTGAGGCGGGCAATATCGGCGCCTTCAACATTGGCAGCCCAAAGCAGTTGAACAATGTGCTGTTTGATGTGCTGCAGCTGCCGACAGAGGGCCTGAAAAAGACCAAACTGGGCTTCTCTACCGACTCGACTACGCTGGACGCCTTGCGCGACGAGCATCGTATTATCAACATGATCGTGGACTATCGCGAGCTATCCAAGCTCAAGAGCACCTACGTTGACGCGCTGCCGGAACTGGTGAATGCGGCAACCGGCCGCCTGCACACCAGCTACAACCAGGCGGGCTCCGCGACTGGGCGCTTCAGCAGCAGCAATCCGAATCTGCAGAATATTCCAATTCGAACGGAGCTGGGCCGGGAGGTGCGCCGGGCATTTGTGGCGCCTGACGGTTATGTCTTGCTGGCGGTGGATTACAGCCAGATCGAGTTGCGGGTGATGGCGCATATCAGCGGGGACGAGACGCTGATGGACGCCTTCCATCGCGGGCTTGATATTCATCAAGCGACGGCGGCGACGGTGAATGGCATTGAGCCGGCCGATGTCACCTACGAGCAGCGCAGCTTCGCCAAACGCGTCAACTTCGGCCTGATGTATGGCATGGGCGCTTTCCGTTTGGCGCGCGATAGCGATCTGACGCTGGCGGAAGCGGAAGACTTCATCAACACCTATTTTGAGCGCATGCCGGGCGTAGAGAAGTACATCAACGACACCAAGGCATTCGTCTGGCAGCATGGCTATACCCAGACGCTCTATGGCCGGCGGCGGCTCTATCCGGCGATCAGAGCCAAGGGCAACCGGCGCAGCACAGCGGCGGAAGAGCGGGCCGCCATCAATATGCCTATTCAGGGCACGGCCGCGGATATTCTCAAGCAGTCGATGATCAACCTCGACGCCCGCCTGGCGCAAGAGCGTTTGCAAGCGGCCATGATTCTGCAAGTGCATGATGAATTGGTGCTGGAAGTGAAAGAAAACCAATTGGAAGAAACCAGGGCGCTGGTGGTGGAGACGATGGAAGCAGCGTTTCCCGATGGCAAACCCTTGCGCGTGCCCTTGCAGGCCAATGCGAGCTTCGGCCAGAATTGGCGTGACATGGATGACATGGTGTAGGCAGCGAAAGTGCGCCAAAGACATTTCGGACGGTCTTGCGCATTTGCAGTGGCACCGACGTTAAGAATCGCAGACTGGAACAGGCAACGGATGAAACACTTTCTAGACTTGGCGAGTTGCTCCACGAACGAGCTACACGAACTGATTGAGCTGGCGCTACGCTTGAAGGCCGAGTGGCGGTCGGGAGGGAACCAGCCACTTCTGCGCGGCATGACGCTGGGCATGATATTTCAGAAGCCGTCGCTGCGCACACGCGTATCTTTTGAAATGGCGATGAAACACCTGGGCGGCAGTGCGATTATGCTGGGCCCGCAGGAAGTTGGCCTGGGTGTCCGCGAGGCCGTGCCCGATGTGGCGCGCGTCTTGTCAAGTTATGTACAGGGGATTATGGCGCGCGTATTCGACCATGCTGATGTCGTGGAATTGGCGAGGCATTCGCGCGTACCGGTGATCAACGGCCTCAGCGATGACTACCATCCATGCCAGGCCTTGGCGGATGTATTGACCGTGCGCGAGCATATCGGTCATCTGAACGGCGTCAAGCTGGCCTTCGTCGGCGACGGCAACAATGTGGCCGCCTCGGTGGCGCTGGCGTGCGCGCACTTTGGCTTGACATTCAGCATCGCCACGCCTGAAGGCTACGAGATGAAACCGGCGATACGCGATCAAGCCTATGAACTCGCCGGACGCAATGGCAACCCAATCGAGATGCATACACGCGCTAAGGCAGCTGTTGCCGAAGCCGATGTCGTTTACACGGATACCTGGGTGAGCATGGGGCAGGAAAACGAATCAGCAGAAAGGGCGGGTGAGTTCGGCGACTTTCAAGTGAACGCAGAATTGCTGCGCCACGCCAAGCCCGACGCAATCGTCATGCACTGCTTGCCCGCCCATCGCGGCGATGAAATTACGGATGACGTCATGGACGGTTCCCAGTCGCGGGTGTTTGAACAGGCGGAAAACCGCATGCACCTGCAAAAGGCCATTCTCGTCCGCCTTATGACGTAGTCCCGGCGCCAGCACGCGTTCGACCCAGGGCCTCGCAAGGGGCGGATGTTTTGGCGCCGTTCTGACGGTCGTTTCGGCGCATAAGATTCGGCACATTCGGGCAATTGGTGTTAGGATGCCATAACGATTTCGCCAATATGGGGTTAATGCAAACAGTTAAAACATTATGACGCAGCCCCTCGCGCTCTTGGTCGCCAAAGCTGGACGATGACTCGTGGAACAGATACAACTAATATTGGAAAGTTTGGAGTTGCGTGACTTTGTTGATATCGGAATTGTTACGCTGCTCTTTTACAGCATCACTTTCATGTTCCGCGGCACGCAGGCGGTCGCGCTGTTTCGCGGCATCGCCCTGGTGGTAATCGGCCTGATTACGGTAGCGGCAATATTCCGTCTTGAGGCCTTGAGCTGGCTGCTAGCAAATAGTCTGACCGCCCTGGTTATCGCGATCCCAGTGATCTTTCAGCCCGAGATTCGTCGTGTGTTGGAGCGCTTGGGCCGCGGGTCCGTCTTTAGTTCGCGCCTGGCGCCGCAGCAAGTACGCCTCTCGGTGATCCGCGAGATTTGCGCCGCGGCCGCGAAATTGTCGGAACGCCGGCATGGCGCCTTGATCGTCTTGCAGCGCAACAGCAGCCTGCAAGAATATATCCGCACGGGCATCCTGCTGGATAGCGAGGTCTCTTCGGATTTGCTGGTGACCATCTTCTGGCCCAAGACCGAATTGCACGACGGCGCCGTTATCATTAACAATAGAGGTCGGATGGCATCGGCATCAAGCGTATTGCCGATCACGGCTAGCCGCAACTTGCCCGACCCAAACCTGGGCACGCGGCATCGGGCCGCGGTCGGCATCAGCGAGGTTGGCGACGCCCTTTGCGTCATCGTGTCGGAAGAGAGCGGCAAAATCTCGGTGACCAATAGCGGGCGAATGATCCTCGATCTGGATGCGCAGCGCCTGCAACTGATTCTCAACGCTTACTATGGCCCCAGCGTAGAATCCGCCTTGCGCACCAGCGGCCGTCTGCGCGATTTACTTGGCGAACTGCGACTGCGGATGCAGATGCGCGTCAATCAGCAGGCAAGATCATGATGCGGCGCTTGCTAGGCTCCGATATGGGCGGCAACCTGCTCTGGTTGGCGGTATCCGCGTTGCTGGCGACCGGCGTATGGTATATCGCTGTGACCTCGGCTGATCCGATCGCTCAGCGTTCTTTTTCCAGCATTCCCATTCGCATTGACGTGGGCAGCGCGACCGAAGTAACCAGCAGCTCGGCGCTCTTTGCCTCGGTTTCCTTGCAAGGTTCCCAGGCGACGGTGTCGTCGCGCCGGGCTGATGACATTGAAGTCCGCGCCGATCTCTCGCGGCTGGGCCCGGGTACTCACAGCGTGCCTTTGATCGTAAATGTCGCCCGGCCGGATTCAGACAGTTTCCGCCGCTTGGTTTGGCAGACGCGGCCTTCGCAGATTACGGTTGAGTTGGAACCGCGCGAGTCGCAATCGAAGAAGATCGTGATAGAACTTACTGACCCGCCGCCCATCGGCTACATGCACGGCGAGGCAGATCTGAACATTGAAGCCGTGGTCGTGAGCGGCGCGGCCAGCAAGGTTTCGCAAGTAGTGGCTGTGCGCGGCGGCCTGGATCTTTCGACGAGCCGCAACCCCATCGCAGTTGACTTGCGCCTTTCGGCAGTCGACGCCGATGGCAACCGTGTGCCGGATGTCGAGCTGGAGCCGCAAACAGCGTCGGTAGCGGTGAGTATTTCACGGCGTGATGATGTCAAACAGGTCTTCGTCCGTCCGGACGTCCGGTTGGAAACCTTGCCCGATGGCTTCTCCATCAAGTCGGTCAGTAACGAGCCGTCCTTGCTCTTTATCAGCGGCGCGCCGGAACAGTTGGAAGCGATCTCCGATGTGCTGTATACGGAGCCAATCAGTCTTGAGAATCCAGAAGAGGATTTCGTCGCCTCTGTACCGATACAGTTGCCTGATGAAAACCTCTTTGTCATGGGTGGCGACAGCAGCATCACCGTATCGATTGAGATTCTCGCTGACATAGATTCGCGTCAGATTGACAATATTGAAGTCGGGTATATTGGCGCCGCGGACGAATTCGCCGTGTCTGTTGTGCCTAAGAGCGTCTCAGCCATTGTTACGGGTCCGGTCGTACATGTGGAAGCGCTGACGATGGAAGACATTGGCGTCATTATAGACTTGGCCGGCTTTGCGCCCGGCGTCTACGATTTATCGCCGGAGATCTCAATCACGCGCGGCGAATTGACTGAAGAGAATGTGTCCTTGTCGCCTTCAGTGCTCAATGTGGAAATCACCGCGCCGACTGACGAATCCGATGAAACCGCGCCTATAGATACGGTGACGGACGCTGAGGCGTAAGCATCAAAAAAAACAGTCGATTCGCCTCCGCAATGCGAACCTTTGGCGCGATGATTCCATTTTCCCTATCGCTTGCCGCCGCTCGCCACTAGAATGCGAGGGTTTCCGGTCGAAAATGAACTCAGCAGAGGGTAGAGATGGCGCGGAAGCCCATCGTGGCCTTGGTGGGTCGTCCAAATGTGGGCAAGAGTACGCTCTTCAATCGCCTGGTTGGTGAACGCCTCGCTGTAACGCACGAGATCCCCGGCACGACACGAGATCGTCTTCATGGTGATTCGTTCTGGAACGGCGTGAACTTCCAAGTCGTTGATACCGGCGGGATTGAAGTCTATCAGCCGGCTGGCGCGCGCGATGAATCGCCCTTGGCTGAAGGCAGCGCAGACTTCGTCACCGAGATCATCGAACAGGCGATGATCGCCGTTGAAGATGCCGACGCGATTGTATTGGTGGTGGATGCGAAGGCGGGCTTGACGGCAGCTGACGAGGCGGTCGCCGAGATTCTGCGGCGGACAGACAAGCCTGTTTTGGTCGCCGCCAACAAGATTGACGACAGGCGAAACCTTGTCGAAGCGTATGACTTCTACAGCTTGGGCCTGGATACGGTCGTGGGCATCAGCGCGATTCACGGTCTTGGCGTCGGTGATCTGCTGGACGAAGTCATCCAGGCGACCGGCGCCTTGGCCGACGATGATGAAGACGACGACGACGATCACCTAAAGATTGCGATCTTGGGGCGGCCGAACGCCGGCAAGAGCACCTTGCTCAACAAGTTGATCGGGCGTGATCGCGCTATCGTCAGCGATGTCGCCGGTACAACGCGCGACGCTATCGATACCGACATTGCCTGGCACAAAGAACGGATCACACTGATCGACACTGCCGGCATACGGCGGCGTGGGCGCATCCAGCCAGGGGTCGAAAAATACAGCGTCATTCGCGCCATGCGTGCCATCAGCCGGGCTGATGTCGTGCTGCTGATGATCGACGGCGTTACAGGCGTGACGGAACAGGACGAGCATATCGCCGGTTATGTCGTTGATGAATACAAGAGCCTGGTGATTGTGGTCAACAAGTGGGACGCCGTGGAGAAAGATCCGCTGACGCAGAATGTATTCACGGCCACGATCCGCGATCGTTTGCACTTTGTACGCTACGCTCCCATCATTTTCATCAGCGCGCTCGGCGGCCAGCGTATTCACCAGGTATTGGAGACCGCCGTCCGCGTTTGGGAGTCGCGATTTCTGCGTATGCCAACCGCCGATGTGAACCGCATTCTGCGCGAGGCGCTGGAGAAGCACCCGCCTCACGGCAAAGGCACCAAGCGCTTGAAGTTCTTGTACGCTGCCCAGGTGCGGACGGATCCGCCACTGATTCTGTTTCATGTCAATGACCCAGCGCAGGTGCACTTCACCTACGAACGTTATCTGGAAAACCAATTTCGCGCCGCCTACATCTTTGAAGGCACACCGATACGGCTGAGTTTCCGAGCGCGCGATAGCCGGCGTGGCCTGCCCGCGGCGAAACCCAATGCGGCGGATTGATCTGCGCTGTGCAGGCCGGCGCGTCAGCCAGAATTTCTCGTTGTAGATGATTCGTATTGCTAGCGCGCGCCGCCATCCCTATAATCAGGAAGGTCATTGCCGGCGGCAGTGTTTGGCGGCAGGCGACGAAGGAGCGTAAATGTTTCGCGGTCATACGGGTGAATTGCCCCGCCCGCGCTTGAAGACTCCCGGCTTGCTCTGGGAGATCATCAGCACGGTTGTGTTTGTCATTGCCGTGACGGTGCTTTTTGACCTGGCTATCCCCCGGTCGCTTGTAGACGGGCACAGCATGGAGCCGACCTTTTACGGCGACGATCGCCTCGTCGTCAGCCGCGTCCACTATCTGCTGGGCGAGCCGAAGCGCGGCGATATCATCGTCTTCAATTCGCTCGATGCGCGTGAAGCCGAACGCGGCGTCATGTTGATCAAGCGTGTTATCGGCCTGCCCGGCGAGACGGTTGAGCTGCGTGATCGTCAGGTGTATATCGACGGCGATTTGCAGCAGGAGCCGTACATCCTTGAGCCGTGTCGCATTTCAAATTCGCGCTGTCGCGACCGGGCATGGGTATTGAACGCGGGCGAGTACTTCGTCATGGGCGACAACCGCAACAACAGCAAGGACTCGCGCGTATTCAACGCCGTGCCACTGCAGAATATCGTGGGCCAGGTCATCTTTCGTTATTTTCCTCTGAACACAATCGGGATCATTCCCGGCTAAGGTACAGCAGCGATGGATTCAAAGCCAGATTCTTACGCCTGCCCGCGCTGCACCGTCGGGCGATGTTCGCCGCAGATGGCCACCTTCACCGATGTTTATCATGGGCAGTTGCTGTGCATCCCGAATTTACCGGCGTTCATTTGCGATGTGTGCCACTTTGTTGAGTTTGAACGCGAAACACTCGACGCGCTATGGCATGACCTATACCGCGACATGCAGACGGACGATATCCAGTCCGCGCCGCTACAAAAACGAAGTTCAACCTATGGCGACGGCTCAAGCTAGCGACCTGCGCCGGCAAGGAGGCGGCGATTGTACATAATGAGCGAGACTGAGGCGGAAACCCGCAAGCAGATTTGCCGCGTGGGCCAGTTGATGTACCAGAAGGGCTACATTGACGGATCTGCCGGCAACATCAGCGCCCGACTGGACGGCGACCGCTTCCTGGTCAGCCCCAGCGGCTTGGCCACCGGCTTCCTGGAACCGGACCAGCTGATCGTTGTGAACCTCGCAGGCGAACGCGTGGACAGGCCGACCGCGGCCAACACGCAACTGCGCCCGACTTCCGAGAGCGCGATGCACCTGGAATGTTACCGACAGCGCGCCGATGTTCGCGGCGTCGTGCACGCCCATCCGCCGACGGCTGTGGCGCTCACGCTGATCGGATTTGACTTCCAGCAATGCATCATTCCAGAAATGGTGGTTTTGCTCGGCTTGCCGCCGACAGCGCCCTACTCGACGCCATCAAGCGTGGAAAACCGCGAGGCGATTTCAGACCTCATTTGCGAGCATGATGCGATTATGCTGTCGAATCACGGTTCATTGACGGTGGCGAATGACCTTTGGACCGCGTACCTGATGCTGGAGACGCTGGAGCACAGCGCGACAATTCTTCATCGCGCGCTGCAATTGAGCGACGACTTGCAGGCTATCCCGCCGGCGCAGATTGCGAAACTAGTCGCCTATCGCGAGCAATTCGGCTTGCTGCGCCCGGGCGATCGCGAGCGATTTGCGCGCTTCATCAGTCGTGCCGATTGTTAGCTTGGCGCAACACAATCTTGACTGTCGCGCCCGAAACATGTAACGTAGGCGGGTGCAGAGCGGCCCCTTCGTCTAGCGGCCTAGGATGCCACCCTTTCAAGGTGGAGACACGGGTTCGAGTCCCGTAGGGGCTACAGCAAATCATAGAGCGCGCGGCCGCCGAATACGGCGCGGTCGACGCAACGGGCGTGTGTGCAGCATCAGTTTGCAAGGCGTGACACTGCTTTTCCAACGCCTGAAACTTCTCTAAGCTCCCTTTCCCAATTGCACTACTCAAACCGCGTGTTTGGATGCCTCGTTCACTTGACCCTGCTTCGGCAGAAAAGTGACAGGGGCCGTATCTGTAGCCAGACGGCATTATGCGTCAGGGTAGCCCGATTGCGCCGGCGTAGCGGCCTTGCTTGACAGGACAGACGGCTACGCTATACTCCCGTAAGCATTGGTAGGGCGTTCAACATTGGCGAAGCGAACTGAATACGATCCGCGCTGGGTCAGACGGTTGGGCGGCCGGAATACGGAGGCAATCGGTACGTTTGCGCGAGGAGGTGCAATTGCACAAAGCAATTTCAGAGGGTATTCCTGTCTATGGTCAAATTCTGAGTTGAATTCCGAAAGGGGAAGTTGATATGTCGAAGAGAAAACTCCTGATTCTTACGCTACTCGCCTTGGCGGTGGGGCTGATAGCGGGCTCAACGATGGCGCAAGACAACAACGTAACCATCTGGGCCGCCGATGATGACACCGGCACCTGCTGGTCGAATATGCTGGTTGAGACATTCCCGCATGACGATATTTCGATTGAAGTCGTGCTACAGCCGGGAACGGGCCTGGTTGACGCGCAGCGCACAGCTTTGCAGGGCGGCGCCGGCCCAGATATTACCTATTCGCACGGTCCTTCCTTTATGTTGGAGTTGGCGAATGCCGGCCTGCTGCTATCGCTCGACCATTACGCAGATGAATATGGCTGGGAAGACCGCTTCGCGCCCTGGGCGCTTGACCTGGGCCGCGTCGAAGGCTCGCTCTACAGCCTGTCCGAAGAGCTGGAAACGGTCATTCTCTACTACAACAAAACGGTTTTCGAGGAAAATGGTTGGTCTGTGCCCACGAACTATGATGAGTTTGTGGCGCTGGGCGAAGCCATCATGGACGCCGGTCTGGATGTGATGGGCCCGGCCTTCGGCGAATGCGCGCCCTGCTACGAATGGGCCGTCAGCGTATACCTCAGTCATCACGCCGGGCCGGAACTAGTTTACGAAGCCCTCACCGGGCAACGTCCCTGGACGGACGAGGCCTTTGTCGCAGCCATCACCGAATTGAAGCGCGTCGTCCAGGAGGGCTGGTTCATGGGTGGCATGGATCTGTTCTTCTCCGACACCTTTGATTCGGCGCACGCCTTGTTCGGTGTGGGCGAAATCGCCATGAGCTTTGAAGGCACCTGGATGCTGGACAATTACCAGCGCGATTTCTTCGGGGAAGCCGCCGGCAACATGAACGACTGGGACTGGTTCGCCTTCCCGACGACCTTCTCGGAAGAGCCGCACTTCATCATCGGTGTTGGCTCAAGCTGGGGCATCAGCTCCAGCACACAGAACCCGGATGCGGCGGCTGCCGTGCTTGATCACTACTACAGCACGAGCTTCCAAGCCGCTTCTCACGCAGCCTGTGGCAACGCCCCGGCGCCCTTGCTCTACGAAGGCGATGTATTCGCCGAGGCCGACCCGCGTGAAGCGCGCCTGTATCAGGAATTCGGACAGGCATCCGCGGCCGGCAACGTAGGTTACACAAGCTGGAGCTTCTGGCCCGCGCGTACCAACGTCTGGCTGTGGGAGCAGATTGTGCGCGTCTACGATGACCAGATCTCGGTGGAAGATTACCTGGCTGGCATGCAGTCGGAATTCGAAGAAGAATTCGCCGAAGGACTGATCCCGCCGATTCCGCCGCGCTAGGTCTGTGTAGTTCCGTTGGTGTTCCAGCGTGTTGCAGCCTGGAACACCAGCGCCCACTGATCTTGACAATTCGCCCTGGCCGCTAGGGTCTGTCGAAGGCCTGCTTACGGCGTGAAGTAACGCTGAGGAGCCAGCATTGGCTAGTGAAAATCCGGCCCGTCTATCTGTGGGAACTGACGCGAATCCTTCCTATGGCTGGCTGCGCAAGCGGCTCGATCGCAACGGTCGCAATCGCAACTGGTCACGCTATCGGATTACGCGCTACGTGCTTGTTCCGTGGCTGTTTCTGTTGCCTATTCTGGGGTTGCACGCCTTCGTCGTCGTCTTTCCGGCCATGCAAGGCATCTACTTTTCGTTCACGGACTGGTCCGGCATTGGCGAAGCTGAATTCATCGGCTGGCAGAATTACGAAGAGATGCTATTTGAAGACCAGAGCTATCGCGACGCGCTCTTCAGAAATATCCAGTGGATGCTCTTCTTCGTAACAGTGCCCTTCGCCTTCGCGCTGTTTGGCTCCAGCTTGCTGGCCAAGGTCAAGCGGGGCGCGATGTTCTATCGCACTGCGCTATTCATGCCCTTTATCTTGCCCAGCATCGTAACCGCCACCATCTGGCGCTATCTCTACAATCCCCGCTTTGGGCTGCCCACACTGGTAGGCTACGACAAAGCCTTGTTGGGCCAGTCTGACACGGCGCTGTGGTCGATCGCCTTCGCCGACAACTGGCATTTCTGGGGCTTCCTCATGGTGCTCTTTTTGACGGCCATGCAGGGCATAGAGCCTGTGCTTTACGACGCCGCGAAGGTCGACGGCGCCAATCGCTGGCAAGAGTTCTGGCATGTCACCTTGCCCGGCATCCGCCCGGTGGTGCTCTTCATGATGATGATGGTGATGATCTGGGCTTTTCTGGTTTTCGATTACATCTTCATTCTGACCGGCGGCGGCCCGGCAGGCGCGACCGAAGTGCTCGGCATCGACATCTACAAGAACGCATTCCAGCGATTTGAGGCGGGGTATGCGGCGGCACAGGGTATCAGCATTTGTGTCTTCGCCGGCTTGATCGTGGGCGCCTTCGCCTTTTTGCGCAAGAGAGGGTGGGAAATATGATCGCCAGGGGTGAATGGTTTCTCTTCCGCAAGCAGCGAGAGAGCACATTCTTCAATCACGTCTTCTTATCCATTCTGGTCGTCTTCTCGCTGGGTCCTGTCGTTTTGCTCGGGCTGAATTCGATAAAGTCGAATTCGGAAATCGGCTTGAATCCGCTGGGGCTGCCGCGGCAAGTTCACCTGGAAAATTTCGGCAATGCCTGGGAAAAAGGCGAGTTCGCCCGCACCTTCAAGAACAGTGTCATTCTGGTGATAGGCACCGTCGCTGCTGAGCTGACCCTGGGTGGATTAGCCGCCTACAGCCTGGCGCGCAAGAACCCGCCCGGCGCCAACTTCGTCATGATTTATCTGCTCGTCGCCTCGACAGTGCCGATTTGGCTTTACCTTGTGCCGCTGTTCTTCTTGTGGCGGCAGCTGGGTCTGATCAACACCTATCACGGTCTCATTCTGATTTACACGGCGTTGAACGCGCCATTTTCCATCTTCTTGCTGCGGTCTTATCTCATCGGCCTGCCGGTTGAGCTGGAGGATGCGGCCCGCGTTGATGGCGCCAACGAACTGCAGGTGCTGTTGCGCATCATTGTGCCGCTGGCTTGGCCCGGCTTTCTTACCGTCGGCCTGGTGGTCGGCTTGGGTATTTGGAGCGAATTCCAGGTTGCGCTGATATTCGTGCACAAGCCGGAGATGTTCCCGGTGACGACAAGTTATTTCAAGTTCACGGATCGCTTCGGGCGCGACTGGGCTATGACGAGCGCCGGCGCCTTCATGATGATCGCGCCGGTGCTGGTGCTCTTCCTGGCTTTACAGCGGCGATTTGTCGAGGGCCTCACCCAGGGCGGCGTCAAGTTCTAGATGATGCGCCGCTAGCTGCGCAAATCCACGGCGAACTTGATGAGGTCGTCGGGCGCTTCAAGGATGTGCTGGAAGACGCCCGTGGCATCGTCCAGGCTCTCATAAACGCGGTTGATGAGACCTTGCGCTTTGAGCCGGTCCTGCCGCATCATCGAAAGAATGGTATCGCCGACGCGTCGGTTGTTCCAATGCGGATAATCCCGCGTTTCGTGCCAGCCGCCGCACCCATTGGGCACAATCATCGTGAGATTGTTCATGTGCCACTCTCGGCCCAGGAAGAGGCTGTGCGCCTCGCCCTGGTAGAAGCCGGCCGAGCAGATCGTCCCGTTGAATCGCGCGCTGGAAATGGCGGCGCTCAAGCCCGGGTAAACGCCGGTCAACTCAATGCAGACATCGGCGCCCATGCCGCCGGTCAAGTCGCGGATGGCCAAGGCGACATCGCCATCGTTGGGGTCGAGGCTATGATCGGCGCCATATTCGCGCGCCAAAGCCCGGCGCTTGGGCAGGAAGTCCACGGCGATCAAGGTCTCCGCGCCGGCCGCTTTGGCGATGCTCACCGCCAGCAAGCCAAGCGCGCCCAGCCCGAAGACGGCAACGCGGTCGCCATAACGTATTTTGGAATCGCGGACGCAGTGAATGGATACTTGCGCCGGTTCCATGCATAGCGCGATCAAGGGGTCGAGATCGCCTGGGTCCCAGAGCCAGTCTTCATGCACGACGTTGGTTTCGCGGATGTCCATCAGCCCGACCACACGGTCGCCAAGGGCGAATCGCGTTACGGCCGCGCCCACCGCTTCAACCGTGCCATAGCCGCTTGTGCCGGTCCCCCAAGGGTTTTCCGGGCTAGGTCGCTGCCCCCAGCCATCGTCCTCGGCGTCAATGAACAACTTGTGTTCGCTGTCATAGCGCTTCCCTTTGAAATTGCGTCCGTCGAACATGGCGAAGGTGGTGCCATGCTTGCCGGAGGCGATTTCAGTGCGCACCAATACATCGTATTGGCTCAAGGGACCGTCCTCATATTGGAGCACGCTGGCTTCATGCATTCCGGTTACTGCTAGCCGTCGCGGCATACTCTGGCGTCCTTTCTGCCACGCACAACACAGCGCGGCCGCTTGTTTCGGGCATAACCTCCGGGCAATCCGCGTTCGCGACCTGCGCGCGAGACCTGTAATCTGCGTGGGCGCCGGGCGCCTTGCCGCTGCAGAGCGTATGCCGTTCGTCAAGTTTCGTACTTGTTAGCAACAGATTATATGTGGGCAGACGCGATACGCCAAATGCGCCAGCTCAATATAGCGCGACATGGCCACAACCTGGGCCTACATCAATGCGTATTGATGTAAATGCGGGAATTGATCTTGCGAAAGGCGAGCGGCGTAATCAGCTTGTGGCGCTTGAATACGCGTCGAAAGTAGTCCGAATCAGTGAAGCCGCACGCCAGCGCAACCTCCTCTATCGTCATGTCGCTGTCAATCAAGAGGCGGCATGCCCGCGTAACACGGCTTTCGTGAATGGCGTAGGTCAACGTACGCCCATAGACACGCCGGAAAACCCGCCCCAGATAGTCGGGATTGTAGCCGAGCTCGGCTGCGATTCGGCCAGCGCTAAGCTTCTCGTCCGCGTTCATCCAGACGTAGTTGCGGATCATCTCGGCCAAGGCGCTTGGCTTGTCGGCCGTCTCGGTTGACACGGCCTTCGATTGGCCAACCTCAATCAGCATAAGCGTGACCAATTGGTCAGCGGACGCCGCGCTCAAGTCGCCCGCTTCTTGACAATCGAGGAAATAGCGAAAGAGCGTCTCCAACTTTTCCGGGCGCCGCAGGGTGTTGATTTGCGGAATTGCGATTGTCATGAAGTCGGAATGGTTCTCTTTCGGTTTCTGCTCGAAGTGAATCCAGTAAAAGGCCAGACCTGTGGGCAGCGTACCGATGCCGCCATGCTGACGACCGGGGTGGAGCAGCAGCGTCTGCCCCGCCTCGATTGATAACGTCCGCTCTGCCTCCCAAATGTTTAACTGTCCTTGCTTGACCAGTATCAATTCGTAAGAGTTTATAATGCGCGAAGGATGTGTGCCGAGCCCGCGCGAGAGAAACAGTCCCGCATTCTGCGACCGAATCTGGTCAGAAATCTCAAGTGAAATCGCTGAATCACTAGTCATGGCCACTCCAGTTAAGTCGGTTTTGTACTGAAATTATACCGTTTTGGGATGTTTCCTAACAGATGCGAATGCGCTAGAGTTTAGTGAGAGAGAATGAGATTATTTTTGGAGTCAGCCTTTGAACGAGACAATTGACCTTAAGCCGACATCCATACCGCTGAGCAAGGTTACCATTGACGGCGGCTTCTGGGGCGAGCGGCAGCGGGTCAACCGGGATGTGACCATCCCGGCCATCTACCGAAAGCTGGAAGAAACCGGCCGGCTCAAGTCGTGGTCGGGCGTGCGCACGCACGAGATGCCCAAAGAGCGCTCAGTCGTGCACATGTTTTGGGATTCGGATACGGGCAAGTGGCTGGAAGCGGTCGCCCATAGCTTGGCGACGCACCCTGATGCCGCGCTCAAGGCGACGGCTGATGAGTTGATTGCGGCGATCGCCAGCGCGCAACACGAAGACGGCTATCTCAATACCTATTTCCCGCTGCTGGATCCGGCGGGCAAGTGGGCCAACTTGCGCGATTGGCATGAGCTCTACAACGCGGGCCACCTCATAGAAGGCGCTGTCGCCTATGCCCAGGCGACCGGCGACGCGAAAATGCTGGGTACGATGCGGCGCTTTGCCGACTGCATTGACGCCACCTTCGGCGCCGCCGAGGGCAAGCTGCGCGGCTACCCCGGCCATCCCGAGATTGAGCTGGCTTTGGTCAAACTCTACCGCGAGACCGGTGAGGCGCGCTATTTGGACCTGGCCAGGTACTTCATCGACGAGCGCGGGCAAGAGCCGCACTACTTCGACCAGGAAGCGGCTGCACGCGGCGAATCCCGCGAGGACTTTTGGGCGAAGACCTACCGCTACTGCCAGGCGCACGCCCCGGTGCGTGAGCATACGGAGGCCAACGGTCACTCGGTGCGCGCATGCTACCTTTACGCTGGCATCGCCGATGTGGCGCTTGAGACGGGCGATGCAGATCTGCTGCGGCTGTCCCGCGTGCTTTGGGACGACTTGACGCAGCACCAAATGTACGTGCACGGCGGGGTCGGACCGTCGCACCACAACGAGGGCTTCACCTTCGCCTATGATATGCCGAACGAGACCGCCTACTGCGAGACTTGCGCCGCCATCGCGCTGGCGTTTTGGGCGCAACGCATGTTCCATCTCGATCCCGATAGCCGCTACATTGATGTGATGGAGCGGGCAATTTACAACTCGTCATTGAGCGGGCTATCCTTTTCCGGCGATGAGTTTTTCTACGCCAATCCGCTGACGGCTTATCCTGGCGTCAACCCTCAGGGGCGTTGGCACGATACGATGGACGACGGCCATTTTCGGCGCGTGCCGTGGTTCTTCTGCCCCTGCTGCCCGCCCAATATCTCGCGCTTGATCGCGAGCATCGGCGACTATTCTTATTCGCGGGCGGGCGACCGCATTTACGCGCATCTATACCACGACAACACCCTCAGCCTGGATATCGCCGGGCAGGCGGTCCGGTTGCAACAGTCGACGGCTTATCCTTGGGATGGTGCCATCGGTATCACCCTGGAGTTGCACGCCCCGCTTCAATTTGAGCTGGCGCTGCGTTTGCCGGATTGGTGCTACGACTATCAGCTGGCGGTCAATGGCGAGCCGTGGGCGGCCGCGCCCGAGCGGGGCTACGCTGTGCTGTCGCGCGAATGGGCCGACGGCGATACCGTGACATTGACGCTGGCGATGCCGGTGGAGCGGGTCATGCCGCATCCAAACATTCGACAGACGGCCGGCCAGGTCGCGCTGCAGCGGGGACCAATCGTATATTGCCTAGAAGAATGCGACAACGGACCCCGCCTGGCTAATGTATGCCTGCCTGCCTCGGCCGATTTGGACGCCGAGTTCGATCAAGCGCTATTTGGCGGCGTCTCGGTGATCAATGGCAACGCCACCCGCGTCGAGCCGGCGGAGCAGAGCAGCAACCTGTATCGTCATCACAGTCGGTCAGCCTATCGGGAGACGCCATTTCACTTTCGGGCAATACCATACTATCTGTGGGCCAATCGCGCGCCGGGCGAGATGCGCGTTTGGCTGCGTTCATGTTAATGTTGGCAGTATGCGGGTCAAGATTCCCGCTTGAACCACGATTATGCAAAGATTAGAAAGGACCAGTTGAAAATGACCATTTCACGTAGGGAGTTCTTGAAGTTGACAGGTGGCTCGGCGGCAGCTGCAGCCATGTTGGCGCGCCTCGGCCATTTGCCGCCGGCGTTGGCACAGGATGTCACCAATATCAGTTTCGGTGGCTGGGGCGGCGTCGCTGAAGACGAAGGCGTCAAAGCGGCCATTGAAGTCTTTGAGGCCGAGAACCCCGATCTCACAATCGAGTGGCAGCACACGCCATCGGCCAGCGACTACTCGCGCGTAACTTTGACCAATATCGCGGCGGGCACCGCGCCGGACACTTCATTTGTTCGCGCCGACGACTATGAAACCTTCGCCACCAGCGGCGTCCTCATGGACATTACCGACCTCGTAAAGAACGACCCGCTCCTTGGCGCGCCCAACTATTTTATTGAACCGCAAGAGTCGGCGCGCTGCGAAGTCAATGGTCGTTGGTATGGCATCGGCTCGACTTGGGTCGCCCATCACATATATTACAATGCGGAGATCTTTGATGAAGCGGGCCTTACGCCACCCGGATTCCAGGACGATGAGATTTGGGAGTGGGATGACTTTCTTGCCGTCTGCAACCAGCTCACCATGGACAGTGGCGGCCGCCATCCCGATGACGCCGGCTTCGACCGCGAGGACATAGTCCAATGGGCAGTGGATTGGCCGACAACGTGGTGGATGCCACTTGCGGCTGCGATCCACTCCAATGGGGGCCAGTTCATCAACGA
Source organism: Phototrophicaceae bacterium (assembly GCA_965208195.1). Lineage (GTDB taxonomy): Bacteria > Chloroflexota > Anaerolineae > Aggregatilineales > Phototrophicaceae > UBA6055. Next base: position 485,422 of record CBDBOC010000004.1, read on the forward strand.
AGACGGGCTTTGCGCGCTGGATTCTCCCGAAGCGCTGGAAGCGATGCAGCGCGTAGCCGATTTAGTGCATGTCCACCATGTCGCCCCACGCACCGCTTCCATTGAGAGCCTCGGTATGAACAACACCCAGATGATCAATTCTGGTCGTTTGGCTATGGGCGTCGATGGCTCCTGGGCGCTGTCCTGGATGAATCCGAGCCTGCTTGATGCGGCGATGGGCACGGGAGCGCTACCAAAGATGGCGAAGCCCGCCAGCGTCATGCAGGCGCATTTCCACTCAGTGCTCGCTTCCAGCGAACATCCGGAAGAAGCCTGGCGCTGGGTACGCTTTTTGGCGACGCCTTTTTATCAAGAGCATTTCGCCAAGATCGGCTTGTGGATCCCGAACCAGAGCGCCATGCTCACGGAAGAGGGTTTGAAGGGCTGGGTCACCGAGGGCATCCATCCGCCCAACTATTCGCAATTCGCCACCGATTATCTGCCTAGGCATGGCGTCGCCGCGCATTTGCCGCCGGGTTGGATTGAAGCGCGCAACGATTACATCACACCGGCGTTCGAAGCGCTCACCAATGGTGACCAAGCCGAAGCCGTCTTCCCCGATGCCGTGCGCCAGGCCAACGAAGTCTTGATGCTTGCGCGAGAGGATATGTAGCGCGATGCAAGGTCACGTTTGAGGCGCAGCGAGCCTTGAGTGTCGCCGGATCTCGCCGTCCAAGGTGTTTCTCGTAGCTGATCGAAAGAATTGAGGAGGAAGAGAATGACCATTTCACGTAGGGAGTTCTTGAAGTTGACAGGTGGCTCGGCGGCAGCCGCAGCCATGTTGGCGCGCCTGGGCCATTTGCCGCCGGCGTTGGCGCAGGATGTCACCAATATCACTTTCGGTGGCTGGGGCGGCGTCGCTGAAGACGAAGGCGTCAAAGCCGCCATTGAGGTTTTCGAGGCGGAAAATCCGGATATCGATGTGGAGTGGCTGCATACGCCGGATGCTGGTGAATACGGCCGAATCTTGCTTTCCAGCATCGCCGCCGGCGCCGCGCCCGATACTGGCTTCATCTTGTCCGACAACTACGAAACGTTGGCTGTCGGCGGCGCTTTGATGGATATCACCGATCTGGTCAAGAATGATCCGCTCTTGGGCCAGCCCGGTTACTTCCTCGAACCGCAGGAGGCCAACCGCTGCGAAGTCAATGGCCGTTGGTATGGCATCGGCTCGACATGGGTCGCCCATCATTTCTACTACAACGCCGAAATGTTTGAGGCCGAGGGTATCACGCCGCCCGGCTTCCAGGATGATGAGATCTGGGAGTGGGATGAATTCTTGGAAATCTGTCGCGTCTTCACCAAAGACAGCGCGGGACGTCACCCGGGCGACGCCGGCTTTGACAGCGACGACATTGTGCAGTGGGGCGTCGATTGGCCTTTCTGGTGGATGCCGCTGGGATTGGCCGCGCATGCCAATGGCGGCGAGTTCCTCACCGAAGACGGCTTGATCGGCCTGGATACGCCGGAAGCGATGGAGGGCTTGCAGAACATTTCGGATTTGGTCTACACGCATCATGTGGCGCCGCGCAGCGCCGCGTTGGCCAGCTTGGGCATGAACAATGTGCAAATGGTCGACAGCGGTCGCCTGGCCATGGCGGTGGATGGCTCTTGGGCGCTCTCCTGGATGAATCCATCACTTATGAGCGTCGATATGGGCACGGGCGCCTTGCCGAAAATGGCGCAGCCCGCCAGCATTATGCAGGCGCATTTTCATTCTGTGCTGGCCGGCACCGAGCATCGGGAAGAAGCCTGGCGTTGGGTGCGCTTCCTGGCCACGCCCTTCTACCAGGAGCATTTCTGCAAGATCGGCCTTTGGATCCCCAACCAGACCGCCATGCTGACGGAAGAGGGCTTGAAGGGCTGGATCCGCGAGGGCATCCATCCGCCGAATTATTCGCAGTTCGCCACCGATTACCTGCCCAAACACGGCGTCGCTGTTGCGATTCCGCCGGGTTACATTGAGGCGGCCAACGACTGGATCAATCCGGCCTTTGAAGGGCTTGCCAACGGCGAGAAGGCTACGGACATCATGCCCGATGCTGTGCGCGGCGCCAACGAAGTCCTGACGCTTGCTCTTGAAGACATGTAGCATCGACAGCCGGAAGTTCGCCGAGCGCCAGACGCAGTTTGCCCATGCGGCGCCGGCGGTATAGTGCGGGAGAGCCGAGAGCCTTCCGGTTCTCCCGCCTTGGACAGCGTGTCTACTTAAGGCAGATGAGCAAGAATGTCCGTGCCACCCTTAGACCATAAGACAGAAAATAGATTCTGGCTCGCCAGACTTTACAACCGATTGACCCTGCGGCAGCGTCGGACTTTGGTGGGCTACGTCTTCATCATGCCCTTTATTTTGGGCTTTCTGATTTGGTGGCTGGGTCCGGCCTTGGTGGCGGGCTACCTCACCTTTCACAAGTGGAACTTCTTATCGGCTCCGCGCTTCGTCGGCGCCGCCAACCTCGAAAGGATGTTGACAGATCCGATTTTGGCGCAAAGCCTCAAGGTTACCATCATCTTTTCGGCGATATCGGTTCCGCTCGGTATGGTATTCGCCTTCTTTCTCGCCAGCTTGATCAACGCAAAAGTCCGCTTCATCGCCATATTTCGCACCATATACTTTCTGCCCAGCATAGTACCGGCGGTGGCGAATGCGATTCTGTGGGCCTGGCTGTTTAACACGGAGTTCGGGCTGATTAACTTTGTCATTCGCGCGCTTGGCGGGCCCAAGATCGGCTGGCTGCAAGATCCCAGTTGGGTCATGCTGGCCTTCGTCATTTTGACCGTGTGGGGCGTAGGCGGCTCGATGATCATCTTCTTGGCCGGCTTACAGGGCATACCGCAGATATTTTATGAGGCGGCGGAAATCGACGGCGCTGGTCGCTGGCAGCGGCTGATTTTCGTCACTTTGCCGATGATGTCGCCGATTATCTTCTTCAACCTGGTCATTGGCTTCATCAATTCATTTCAAGTCTTCGTCAGCGCGCTATTGATCACGAATGGCGGGCCGCAGAGGGCGACCCTCTTCCTGGTATTGCACATTTGGCGCACGGCATTCAGCAGTCAGAAGATGGGCTATGCCGCCGCCTTGTCTTGGCTGCTTTTCGCCATTCTGATGGTCTTGTCATTCATTGTGTTCCGCTATATTGGTTCGCGCGTTTACTATGAGAATCCAGGCGAGTAGGAGCGTTATCCGTGGGCTTTAGCGACCGGCCGGCCGAGTACGTTCAAACAGCTAGGAGCGCCAAGTCACGTGCCGATGTCTTCTTTCATTGGTTGACGATATTCCTGCTGGTATTCTTCGCTGTAGTCATGATCACGCCTTTTGTCTGGCTCTTGTCCAGCTCGTTCAAGACGCAGATCAACATCTTCCAATACCCGCCGCAGTTAATCCCCGATCCTTTCGTTCCTGAGAACTATGTCTACGCCATGACCTACAAGCCCTTCGGCACTTATTTTCGCAACACAATACTCGTCGCCGGGCTTAACGTAATCGCGGTCGTTTTCACATCGTCGTTTTGTGCTTACGGCTTCGCGCGCATGCGTTTCCCCGGCCGCGACTTCTGGTTTGGCATCGTGATGGCGACGCTCTTCTTGCCCTACGCCGTGTTGCTCGTGCCGAGCTTCATCGTATTCTCGCGCTTGGGCTGGGTAGACACATTCTTGCCGCTGGTCGTGCCGCCCTTCTTCGGCGGCGGCGCCTTCAACATCTTCTTGATGCGGCAGTTTTTCCGCACGATTCCGGAAGAGATCGCCGATGCCGCGCGCATCGACGGCTGCAGCGAATTTGGCGTGTATTGGCGCGTCATGCTACCCCTGTCCAAGCCGGCGCTGATTACGATCGGCATCTTCACCTTCCTCTTCGCTTGGAATGATCTCATCGGCCCCATTACCTACCTGCGCTCGCCAGACAAATTCACGATCGCTGTAGGGCTCGCGTCTTTCCGCAGCCAAACAGATATCAGCTGGGACCTGCAGCTGGCGGCGTCCACGGCGGTGACTTTGCCGGTGATCGTGCTCTTCTTCCTGGCGCAGCGGTACTTCATTCAGGGTGTGGTGATGACGGGCTTGAAGGGATGAAAGAGGCTAGCCCTCCTAAGCCCAGAAGGCTTTCTCCAGGTCGTCGAATTCAGAGGCCGGGCCTTCAAACTTGTTGCGCCCCAACTCCAACACGTAGACGTAATCCGCGATCTTCAACGCTTCGCGAATTTCTTGATCCACGAGCATGATGGTCAAGCCTTCTCTATCACGCAGATTGACTAGCATGCGGTAGACTTCTTCGCTGAGCAACTTGGCCAGGCCAGCGGTAGGCTCATCGACCAGAATCACTTCCGGGTCGGTCATCAGTGTGCGGCCGATTTCCACCATGCGTTGCTGCCCGCCGGAGAGCGTGCCGGCGTGTTCATGCTGCTTTTCACGCAAGATGGGAAAGCGCTCGTAATTCTCTTCGATCTTGGACTCCATGCGTTTCTTGTCATTCTGAAAGGTCCAGGCGCCCATCATCAGGTTTTCCCGCACCGTCATATGCTTGAATACGCCCGGCTGCTGCGGAATGTAACTGATGCCCAGGCTGATCAGCTGATGCGTCGGCGTACCGGTCACGTCTTGTCCGTTGAAAATGACCTGACCGCTATGCGGCTTCAGGAAGCCATACACAGCTTTGAGCAGCGTGGATTTACCGACACCATTTGCGCCGAGGATGGTGGTCAGCTTGCCCGTTTCCGCCTTAATGCTGAGGCCGCGCAGAATGTGCAGGTCTTCGTAATATCCAACGTAGAGGTCGTGGATCTCGAGCATGCCTAGTCGTCCTCGTCCTCGCCCAGGTAGGCTTCGATAACAGCCGGGTCATTGCGCACTTCTTGCGGGGCTCCATCGGCGATGAGCGCGCCGTTGTTGAGCACCAGCAGCCGGTGGCTCAGTTCAAAAACAGCCGCCATATCGTGGCTGATGAGAATAATCGCCTTGCCGGCGTCGTAAACGCGGTCGATGTACGAATAAATCGTCTCCTGCAAACGCGGATGCACACCGGCAAAGGGTTCGTCGAGAATGATGACCGAAGGGTCCAGCATCAACAGTCTGCCCAGCTCGAGCAATTTGCGTTGCCCGCCACTGAGCGCCCGACTGAACTCGTGCGTCAGGTGATCGATCGTAAGTAGATCAAGTATCTCGTGAGCCCGGGTTTCCAGGGCCGCGCGTCTGGCGCCGGGGTTGTGCGCCAGGCCGGGCACCAGCATATTCTCCATCACGGTCATGCGGCCCAAGGCGCGCGTAATCTGAAAGGTGCGGCCCAAGCCCGCGCGGGTGACGTCATAGGCCGGACGCCCGTCAATGCGACTGCCATTGAGATAGATGGTGCCGCCACTCGGCTTGAGCATGCCGCTCATGACATTGGTTAAGGTGGTCTTGCCGGCGCCGTTGGGGCCGATCATGCCGATCAATTCAGGCTTGCTGACCGTGAATGAGACGCGGTCTACCGCCTGGTTGCCGCCGAAGCGCATGGATACGCCGTTGAGCTCGAGGTGGATCTCACTCATCGCCGTCCCCTGCCTGCTCAAGAAAGTCATCGTCGCTCGTGCGCTTCGACACGGTCTCCTTCATGGCGATATCCCGGCCGCTAAACCAGGTGATGAACGGGTAGAGCAGGCCGTTGCGCATCCAACGCAATGTGAAGACCATGACAACACCAAAAAGCGCGAATCGCCAGGCCCCCGGCTCCCAGACGAAGGCGTCCGAGCCATCGGCCATAGTCAAGCCCAAGGGCAGTGTGATCACAACTTCGCGCATGGCCTCCAACATATAACGTGAGATAAAGGCGCCGGCGGCCGCCCCGATCAAGCTCTCCATACCGCCGATCACTGCGTAAGCTATGATCAGCGACATCTGCAGGACTTCTAGCTGCTCTGGTATGATGCGCTCGGAGCCCACATCGCTGTAAAAGATGGCGCCCGCCAGCCCCACAATCATACTCGTGAAGACGAATACCAGAATCTTGTAGCGCACCACATTAACGCCGAGGGCGGAGGCGGCGTCTTCGTCTTCTCGCATGGCCCGCAAGAATAAGCCGATTGGCGAATTGGCCACCCAATACATCGCCAGCAAGCAGAGGATCAATAGCCCAAACATCAGATAATACTCGACTTGCCGCGCGGCGTTGACATCGGCGATTTGCAGCAGCGGCCGCAAAGACAAGCCATTGGAGCCGCCGGTGTAATCGTATTCCGTCAGCATCATGATGCGGAATAGCTCGGAGAAGGCGATGGTAAAGAGCGCCAGATATGCCGAGCGCAATCGCAGCAAGAGCCAGCCGATCACCAGACCGACCAAGCCAGCCACGGCCGCGCCAATAATGATGGAGCCGAGGGCGGAGATGTTTTCCGGCGAAATGTGCAGGCCGAGCACGGCAAAGATGATGCCATCGCGCGCGATCAGACCAGCGACGTAAGCGCCGATCCCCATAAACGCCATGTGGCCGAAGGAAAACTGACCGGCAATGCCAGCCAACAAAGCCCAACTCGAGGCCATGATGGCGTAAAAGAAGCCGCTGATAAAGACGGTCTTGGCGTAATTGGACTGCGAAGTGTCGTTGGGGAACCAGAGGAAGAAGACCACGATTACGCCGAGGAAAACATAACCCAGCCTCTGCCGACCGATACTGTTGTCGACGGCCGCTTCAAATCTACCGAAGAGAGCCATATCAGTGCTGCTCCCTTCCAAATAGTCCCGTGGGTTTCAGCAGCAATACCAAAGCGAAAATAACCAAGGCAAACGCTTCTTTGTAGGCTGCGCCGCGGCTGGGATCCGGATGGCAACCGGCGCCCAACGCTTCCACAATACCAACAATGATTCCGCCCACCAGCGCGCCGGGCACGGACCCTAAGCCGCCGAGCACAACGATAACGTAAGAACGGCCGACCATTTCCGCGCCTACCCAGGGTACCCACGCGAAAATGGGAATCAGCGCTGCGCCGGACATGGCCGCCAGCATTGAGCCCATCGCAAAGGACAGCGTATTCATATTGGTCGGGTTGATGCCCGTTACGGCGGCCGCCTGCCTGTCTTGGCTGGTCGCGCGCAGGCCACGCCCGGTCCAGGTGCGCTGCAAGAAGAAGAGCAGGGCGAATATCAGCAAAATGCCGATCACCATGGCGAAGGCGCGGTCGCCAATGATGTTGATCGGCCCGAACGCGAACTCATCCGTCAGTTGCGTCCGCTGCAGGGTGAAGCGTCGAATCTCGATGAAGCGGTCTGTACGCTGTGGAAAGGGGCCGGCAATGGCCAGCGTGGTGTACTCAATGAAGAAGCCAAAGCCAAAGGTGATCAAAATGGCATATTCAGAGACGCGTTCGATCAGTCCCTCGTGCATGGGCTTGAGGAAGACGCGCTCAAAGGCGGCGCCGATGATGAAAACGATCACCGCCGCCGCGGGAATGCCCCAGATGGGGTTAACGCTGATTTCGCTTCCGGTTAGGTTGCTGAGTAAATCGGAGCCAAATAGCAAGAAATAGAATGAGAAATACCCGCCGACCATATAGAGCTGACCGTGCGCGAAGCTGACGATGCCCTGCACGGAATATATCAGCGTCAGCCCAACGGCCATTAACGAGTAGATTGCGCCGATCACGACGCCGTTGGCGGTCTGTTGCGTGAGGTAGGTGATGTGGAATGGCGCGGCTACACAAGGATTTGTGGCGTTATGAATGGCGAATACGGTGTAAATCTGCCAGGCGCCCAGCGAACCCAGAATGATCATCCAATCGCGATTTATCCGCGGCGTATACTTCCACATCAAGCCGAATATCAGCGGGCCGATCGCGAATCCACCCAATGCTGCCGCGGTCAGGACGTTTTCATCGTTCGCCTCAACGGCGCGGTACTGACGCGGTATGAGATAAGCCGCAATCCCCGCCCAAAGCGGACCTGCCAGCATAAGCCAAATGGCCGAGGGCAAGTTGGGGTCGACGACCCGTACCAGTACTTGCGAAGAAACGAAAACCGTAAGTACGATGCCGGCGGTCAAGGTCGTGCGTCGGATGAGCGCCGGTTCAAAGTAGTACAAGCCGATTCCCAGGGGGCCCAGGGCGAAACCGCTGATGACGCCCGCGATCTGCAATGTGGTCGTGGGAATCTGGTCTTTTTCTTTGCGGCCGCTGTTCACATGTGGCAGCAAGAAGAGACCGACCGCGGCCCATAGCGGTCCCGCGACCATGAGCCAGAGTATGAGTAAGGTATCTTCAATGACCATATGCGAGGTCCCCGCGCCAAATGGGGGATGGGTGGATTATACGCCCACCCATCCGCTTTGACCAAGCTAGGGCGACCCAAATAGAGTCACCCGACTGTTGCGCCCGCGCTACGGCGAAGTGCCGGGCACGACGTACGATGTGCCGTGCGTCTGATATACCTCAGGATACACCACCGCGGCTTCTAGCGAGCTTTGCCCCTGCTCAAAGTACTGCATCACGGTCACGATCGGGTCGGGCCACTGATGCCACATGTAAGCGGGCGTGCCTTCGGGCAGATCGGGGTTGTGCGCGCCGTAGTCGAAGTAATAGCGCCCTTGCGTCAGCGTGATGTCTGACGCTTCAATCGCATCGACAATAGCGGCCGCGTCGGAGTAAGTGCCAGCCCGTTCCATCGCGTCCTTCATCATCCAAACGGCATCGTAGGAGGCCATGCCGAAGCTGGGCACGATATCGCCGAATTCCGCTTCATACATGGTGTTTAGCTCAACCGCCAAATCGTTGAAGAGGCTGGGGATGATGCCGACACGATTGAAGGCGCAGTAGTTGCCGTCCGGCACGGTCGCCCAATACTGGACGTGCTGGAATGCGATCTGGTTGGTGACGCAGATCGTCTCTTCAGTCGGCGCAATGCCCAACTCAGCCATTTGCTGCGTCAGGTTGAAGGAAGTCTCTCCCGTGACGACGATGCGGATCGCATCGGGCGGCGTCGGGCGCGCCTGAATGCGGCTCAAGATCGGCACGAAGTCTTCGGTGCCGAGTTCAATGTCGATTTGCGATACGGTGACGCCGGCTGCTTCCAGACGCGCCTGCTCATCCGCGGCCGCTGGCTGTCCGTAGTCCGTGTTTTCGACAATCAGGATGACATCTTCAGCGCCGAGCGAGATCAGCCAATCGGTCACCACGCTGCCGACCATCGAACTTGTAGGCGAAATACGGAAGATGTGGTCGATCCCATCCTCAAAGCGTGGCGCCGCGCCGTCGAACTCCATGATGCCATTGGCGCTGACGTTGTCGTTCCAAGGCTCGGAGAAAATAGTTGGGATACCGTTCTCTTCCATGACTCCCATCGTCGCCAAGCCGACCGCACTGTGGTACACACCCACCATGCCATCGACTGCGGATTCCAGGATCAGACGTTCCGCTACAGCTTGGCCGCGCTCCGGGCTGCCCTCGGAGTCACCCGTAATTACATCAATCTGGTAATTCACGCCGTCGATCTGTACGCCACAATCCGCGTTGATATCGGCTGCCGCTTGCGCGAACGCCCAGTCCATCGCCACGCCACCCGCCACGGCGCCCGGCGCAGACATTGGCGCCAGCCCACCCAAGGTAATGGTGTGGTCGGCGAATTCGCAATGGCCGTCTGCGTTGGCGATGCCCAATGGCATCAACGCCGCGAGAGCCAGAAGCAAGATGAGGCCCAAAAGTGAGTTTCTGCGTTTCATGGTGCTGTCCTCCAGTGTATTTGGATTGACGTACTTTCTGCCACGGGCTGGCAGACTGCTACCCCGATGTATCCTGCGCCGCAGCCTCAACTGCCAAACGCATGAGGCGTACGCCGGATACTCACAGCGATCAGCGCGCCGTTTCGCCATATTCCCGGCCATGCCTCCGGAATTGCTCATGCTAAGTCAGCCGGGCGCCCACCGTTTCGATGCAAAATGGTCGCTGCTCATGCCATAGGTTAACCCGCGCTTGCCAATTTGTCAAAAGCGGGCCGTTCCCGCCACGCTCTGCCGCTACGCCACCAACCGCGACGACCTCTGCGCCGCGGTAAACTTTGGATTGTGTAGTCCGCTTCATGACGGCGCCATCGACACCGGCAGCCCGTCGGATTTCAGTTGCGCGATGTACGGGTAAGTATCTCCACAGCGCGCGCCCTCCTGGCCATGGCGGGTTTGCCCGGCGGTTTCGTGCAGGTGCTGATGCCGCCCTCAGCAGGATGTCCCGGTTGAATACATTCTGCTCCCGGGCGAAGGGCGTGGCTTCCGCAAAGTCGAGACTTACATCACAGCTGCGAACACAATCGTCGACTCCTCTGTGTTTTAGATTCTGGCGCAGGCGACCGGCGCAAACGTGGCAAAGTTATACTGCCCGCCGGCAATTCATTTGGTATGCTAGGTTGGATAACGGCGGAAGACGGAAAGGCAATCGACATGAGCCAGATGACAATTGGCTGCGCCCTGTGGACATTGGGGCCGACGCCCGATGTAGCGGCCTTGGCGCGTCAAATGGAGGTCGCGGCGGGCATCGGCTGTACGTCGGTGCAACCCTGGATCGTAGACTTTGAATACACGCCCTGCATTCTTGACCCGGAAGTTGGCTCGGCCGCCGACCGCCGCGAGGTAGTCAAGATCGCCGAATCGCTGGGCCTCAGCTTCAGTGGTTTCTGCGCGCAGCTGCAAGGCGCGGTCACCTACGGCGGTTTGGAGGAACGCGAAGGCCTGCGCTGGCGAATCGACAAGACCAAACAAGCGTTGGCGACCACCGCCGAGTTGGGCGGCAACATCGTGACGACGCACGCCGGGATCTTGCCCGAGGACAAGACCCACCCGGCTTACGACATTCTGCTGGGCTCGGTGCGCGAGATCACGGAATTTGGCGCGCAGGTCGACGTCTATTTTGCCTTGGAGACAGGCCAGGAGTCGCCGCAAGCGCTGGGCGAATTCATCGACGATGTCGGGAATTCGTGGTTGCGCGTGAATTACGACCCCTGCAATCTGCTGCGCTTTGGCTCCGAAGTCGGTACCATTCAGGGTGTGCATGTTTTGGGCGAAAAGATCATCCACACGCACGCCAAAGACTGGAATCCAGAAACGCGGCAGGCGACCTGTGGAGAAGGTCTGGTGCCCTGGGATGGCTATATTCAAGCGTTGCGCGACATTGGCTACCAAGGTGTGCTGGCGATCGAAGACGAAACGGGCAACGAAGACATGATCGGGTCAATCACCCGCAGCCACGCATTCTTGTGCGGATATCTCGATGCTTAACATTGGTGTCTTGGGTGCGGGAGGAATCGCTGCGCTGAGCCATCTGCCGGAGATCGCGCAGCTCGACGGCATGCGCGTGACGCATATCTGCGGCCGCACCGAGCGTCGATTGCGCCTGTTGTGCCGCCGTTTCAACGTGCCGCGCTACTCGCTGTCCTGGAATGATCTTCTGAATGATGACGAGTTGGACGCGGTGATTGTGGCGCTGCCGCATCCCCTGCATGCCGAAGCCGGCTTGGCCGTTTTGGAGCGTGGGCTGCATCTCTTTATGCAGAAGCCGCTTTGCACGACGATGGCTGAAGCGAACCGGTTGGTGGCCGCCAGCGAAGCGCGCCCTGATCAGATCGTCTATTGCCGCCCCTCATTTAGCCCGGTCGTCTATGAGATGAAGCGGCAGCTTGCAGCCGGCGCAATTGGCACGGTATCGGGCGCCTTCAGCCGCCACAGCCACGGCGGGCCGGAAGTCTACTACGCCGAGGTGACGGACAGCTTTGAGGAGCCGCGCGTCGAAGGCGACCTTTGGTTTTTTGATGCCGATACGGCCAGCGGCGGCGCGCTGATCGATATGGGTGTGTATTCCATCGCCAATTTGGTCGCTCTCTTGGGCAAGGCTGAATATGTCACGGCGCGCATGCTTACGGTCGACAAGCCGACTGCGATGGAAGACACGGCCACCCTTGTGCTTGAAATGGCCAATGGCGCATTGGCGACGGCGGAAACCGGCTGGTGTGATCCGGCGCGATCGTCTTATCTGCGTGTGCATGGTACGGCCGGCAAATTGGTTCTGGCAGGCAGCGTGATCGAATACATCACCCCAAGTTCGTATGAGCGCGAATGGGCCGAGCCGATCGTCGAAAATGTTGAGACTCCGCCCGAAACCAACCAACACGAGGAGTGGCTTCGGGCGATCGAGCAGGGGCGTCAACCGACTGTGTCCAACCTCTGGACGGCCCGCCACGTTACTGAGATCATGTTGGCGGCAGTCGCGTCGAACGCGGACGGACGACGGGTCGCCGTCGAAACGGCGCCGCAAATCGACTGAACACGGCCGTTCGCTCAGAGCTCCACGCCCAAAGCCGTGAAGGACAGCGGCGGCAGGCTCATCTGCGCCACGCCATCGATAATCTTCGGCGCGTAAATCGCCCGCGTCGTTAGGTGATTGGGGTTGTCCCAGGTGTTGGCGGCTTTGGGGTCGGCGCCCGCCAATTGATGCGCCGAGCTGACGCGCTTTGGCGCCACATCGCCCCATCGGATCTCGATGGGCAGGGCATCCTTGAGGCTGCGGTTGACGATGAAGATGGCATTGCGATTGGTTGCAGGATCATGAGCGGCCGAAACATCAAGCAAGGGCATATCGCCGAAGTGCCTTGTATGATAACGGGGCGATTCGACCAAGACGTCAAGCGAATTGCCGGCCGCCATTTGGCTGAAATGCAGCAGCGGATAGAAAATTGTCTGCTTGAGCAGACTGTCCCGGGTCGTCAGAATCGGCGCGATGACGTTGACGATCTGGGCGATGCAGGCGATCTTCAGGACATCGGCCTTGCGCAGAAACACATTGAGCCATTGCGCCACGACCAGCGCGTCTTCCAGGTTGTACACCTCTTCGATAAGGTGGGGCGCCTCGGCCCAGGAACCGCGCATGTCGGCCATTTCGCGCGCCTTGTACCAGACATTCCATTCATCCCAGGACAAGTAGACATCGTGCTTTGAGCGCGCTTTGGCTTTGACATAGCGCAGTACCGCCGCCACCGTATCGACATAGTCTTCAAAGGCCGCGCTGAGCGCCAGGAAACTGGGCGTGTCGTCTTCCACGTTGTCCGCGTAGTAGTGCATGGAATGGTACTGCACCAACTCCCAGCAGTGCTCAAGCCCAATGCGGTCCCACTCAGGATAGGTCGGCATCTTAGAGCTTGAAGAGCCGCAGAGCACAAGCTCAATCGTTTCGTCTTGCAGGCGCATGAGTTTGGCGGCTTCGCGCGCTTTCTTACCATATTCGACGGCATCAAGATGGCCGATTTGCCAGGGGCCGTCCATCTCGTTGCCCAAGCACCAATACTTGACGGCGTAGGGATCGCTGTGCCCGTTGGCGGCGCGCAAATCGGCGTATTTCGAGCCTGTCGGCGCATTGCAGTATTCGACCAGATTTGCTGCGTCCTGGATTGTGCCCGTGCCCAGATTTACCGCCAACATGGGTTCCGTCGCGATCTCGCGGCAGAAGCGCATGAATTCATCGGCGCCAAACTGATTGGTCTCGAGCGATTGCCAGGCGAGCTCGCGCCGAACAGGTCGCTGCTCAAGCGGCCCGACGCCATCTTCCCAGTGGTAGCCGCTGACGAAGTTGCCACCGGGGTAGCGCATGGCGCGGTAATTCAGTTCGCGCAGCGCCGCCAGGACATCCCGGCGCAGGCCGTTCTTATCCGCTTGGGGCGATGCCGGATCGAAGATGCCTTCGTATATGCAGCGCCCCATGTGCTCGGCGAAACCGCTGAATAGCAGCGGCGATATCTCGCTGATGACGCGCTTGGTATCGATCGTAATGCAAGCCACTGACGTTGAATTCATTTCAGGTCTCTCACATAGTTGCTGGCGATTTGATGATGAATCGCCCGTTACAGTACACCACGCTGGCGCGGCATGCAACTGAGGCGACGCGAGTTTGCACCGTGCTGGCTTTGCGTCTAATCGTCGACGCTCAAATCCAAGGCGGATGCCTTCCAGATATCACGATTGTATTCGGCGATGGTCCTGTCGGACGAAAAGAAGCCGGAGCGGGCGGCGTTCAGTATCGACATGGTTGTCCAGCGCTCCTGATCGGCAAAGGCTACGGCGACCTGCCGCTGGCAATCGATATAGCTGGCGAAATCGGCGCACAACATGTATTCATCGTGGTACAGAAGCGAGTCGACGATGGGCTGGAATAGCGTGGTATCGCCGCTGGAAAACTGGCCGCAAGCGATCCAGTCGATCGCCTGACGCAGGTCAGCATTGGCATCATAGTAGTCGCGCGGATTGTAGCCGCCTTCCCGCGTCGCGAATACTTCTTCCGTCGTCAATCCAAAGAGGAAGAAGTTCTCGGCGCCAACTTGCTCTCGAATTTCGATATTTGCGCCATCCAGCGTGCCGATGGTCAAGGCGCCATTGAGCGCGAACTTCATGTTGCCGGTGCCCGAAGCTTCTTTGCCAGCTAGCGAGATTTGCTCCGACACATCAGCTGCCGGGTAGATTAGGTGCCCGCGCGTCACATTGAAGTTGGGGATGAAGACGACCTTGAGGCGGCCATCAACATCCGGATCGCGATTTACCACATCGGCGACCGAGTTGATCAGCTTGATAATCAGCTTGGCCATGTAATAGCCCGGCGCGGCTTTGGCGCCGAAAATGAATGTGATCGGCGCTATTTCCAGGTCAGGCGTGTCCTTCAACTGCTGATACAAGTGGACGATATGCAGGGTCTTCAGCAGCTGCCGTTTGTATTCGTGCAGGCGCTTTACCATCACATCGTACATGGAATCGCTGTCGATGCTCAAGCCGATCGATTGCCCGATGAAGTCCGACAATTGCGCTTTATTCGCCCGCTTCATCGCCCGCCAACTTTCGCGAAACTCCAGGTCATCCACGAATGCTTCCAGCTTTTGCAGCTCTTCCAGATGCGTTAGCCAGCGGTCGCCGATGCGCTCTGTGATCAGCTCCGCCAGTGCCGGGTTCGCCAAACGCATGAAACGGCGCGGCGTCACGCCATTGGTCTTGTTGCTGAATTTCTCGGGCCACATACTGGCGAAATCGGGGAATACTCGCGACTTAAGCAGGTCCGATTGCAACTCGGCCACGCCGTTGACCGAGAAGCTGCCGATACAGGCGAGATTGGCCATCCGCACCTGTTTCTCCCGCGCCTCCTCGATAATCGACATCCGCTCAACGCGCCCTATGTCGTTCGGGTAGGTCATACGCACGGTCTCAAGGAATCTGTGGTTGATCTCGAAGATGATTTCCAAGTGGCGCGGCAGGACGCGCTCCATCAGCGAGACGGGCCATTTCTCCAGCGCCTCCGGCAGCAAGGTGTGTTGTGTGGCGGCGAAGGCGCCCGTCGTGATGCCCCAGGCGCGGTCCCACGCCAGATGGTATTCATCAAGCAGCAGGCGCATAAACTCAGCGATGGCGATGACCGGGTGGGAGTCGTTTAAGTGAATCACCGCGACATTGGGTAACTCCTCCCATTCGACATTCTTTATCATGAAGCGCTTAATGATATTGTTCAGCGAGCAAGCCACGAAGAAGTACTGCTGTTTCAGGCGCAATTCGCGTCCTTGCGGCGTGTTGTCGTTGGGGTAGAGCACTTTGCTGACATTCTCGGAGCTTGTCTTCTGTTCCACGGCCCGCGAATAATCACCCACGTCGAAGAGCTGCAAGTCGAATTCGCGCGTGGCCCGCGCGCTCCACAGCCGCAGCATGTTGACGGTCTTGGTTCTATAGCCGGGCACCAAGGTATGATGTGGCTGCCCCATGATGGTTTGCGCCGGGTGCCAGCGCACACGATAGTTGCCATCGGCATCGGTATAGGTTTCTGTCCAGCCGCCGAAGCCCACCTCGACCATGTCGTCCGGTTGGGGAAACTCCCAGGGATTGCCGTAATAGAGCCATTCGTCCGGGCTTTCCACCTGCCAGCCATCGCGGAAAGACTGGCGGAAAATGCCGTATTCATACCGGATACCGTAGCCGACCGCCGGAATATTGAGCGTCGCCAGCGAATCCATGAAGCAAGCGGACAGACGTCCCAAGCCGCCATTGCCGAGCCCGGGTTCAATATCCAGTTCGATTAGCTCGTCCAGGTCAATGTTGTGCTGACGCATGGTGCGCTCGGCCAGGTCGTAGGTGTCCGTGTAGAGCAGGTTCTTCTCCAGTTGCTGCCCCAACAGGTATTCAGCCGAAAGGTAATACACGAATTTGGGATTTTGGCGAAAATAGCAATCTACGTTCTGCTGCCAGTTGTACATCATGTAATCGCGAACCGTGATCGCAAGCGCAACGTAGAGATCATGTTTGGTCGCGGTGTAAATGGCTTGCCCACGCGTATAGTACAGATTGTCGCGGAACGCTTGGGCAAAGGCCTCGCCCGAATGCACAACGCTGGAGATATTTTCAAAGTTCGCTATCACAATTGTTTATCCTTTGTGCTTTCTTTGCTCACGATGGGCCAAGGCATGAATGTATGACGACCCTTCTGTCCAAAGCGCATTACAACCATACGCATATCTTAATCGTGGTGCTGCATTCTGCCAAGTATCTGCGCCCCACCCGTGATAGGATGAGCGACACATCTGCTTCGTCATGGAAGTGAGACGCGACGATGAAACGACCAAACATCCTCATCCTGTATACAGATCAGCAGCGCTGGGACGCCCTGGGCGCCAACGGCAACGCGGACATCTTCACGCCGAACATCGACAAGCTGGCCGCGCGCGCCGCGAATTTTACGCATCACTTCGTGCAGAACCCCGTCTGTATGCCCAGCCGCATCAGCATGCTGTCGGGCAGATATCCGTCTTCACTGGGCATAACCCACATGGGCGTGCCCGTGCCCGAAGACGTTGTGACTTTGCCGCGCATGCTCAAGCCCTATGGCTACCGTAGCGCCAACATCGGCAAGCTGCACTTCCTGCCGCATGCCAATCGCGACCACCGCCTGCCTCATCCTGACTACGGCTTTGATCATCTCGAAATCGCCGATGAACCCGGCGTCTATGAAGATGCCTATCGCGCTTGGGTGCGGCGGCGCGCGCCGGAGCAGATGGACGCCATAAGCGCTGGCATCCCGCCGGCAGCCCGAACCTGGCAGAAGACGATGGGCATCGAAGACGGTGTGGCGCATCGTGGCGATCCGGCAGGGCGCTACGACTTTGACCGCGGCATTCCCTTCGCCGCCGACGAGACCTTGACGCACAGCGCCTTCGTCGCCGAGCAGACTTGCGCATTCATCGACCAGGCGGGCGCGGCGCCTTTCTTGTGCATCGCGGGCTTTTATTCGCCACATGCGCCCTGGATTGCGCCGCAGCGCTTTCTGGACTTGTACGACCCGGGCCAGCTGGAAATCCCGCGATATCCGCCTGAGATTGATATTTTGCGGCCTGCCGAGCCAGAAGCGCCATTTTCTGACGAGCAACTGCGGCGCGCGCGGCAGGGCTACTACGCCATGATCAGCGAGGTGGATCACTACGTAGGGCAGATACTCGACGCGCTCGACGCCTGTGGCAAGCTGGACGACACCATCGTGGTATTCACCTCAGATCATGGCGAGTGGCTGGGCGAGCATCTGCGCTATGGCAAAGGCTACCCGGCGGATGATGCCGTCAGCCGCGTGCCCCTGATTATCGCCGCGCCCGGCTGCCAAGCGGTAAGCCATGCTGGCATCGTGGAAGCGGTGGATATCGTACCGACCCTGCTGGAGCTGGCTGGCATTCAGATCCCGCCATTTTTGCAGGGGCAGAGCCTGGCGCCGCAGATCGAGGGACGAGTAACTGACGCGAGCGAGCGCGTCGCGCTCACAGAAGGCCATGGCTGGAAGTGCCTGCGTACGGCGCGCTTTCGCTACCTGCTGCATGCCGACGGGCGCGAGTGTCTATGGGATTTACATGTTGATCCAGGCGCCTACCACGACCTCGCCGACGACAGTGAACATTACGACGGCCTGGCGCAATGCCGATTGACGCTGCTCAATCGACTACTGCATATCGAGCGCCCGCTGCCGCGGACCTGGACCTACTAGCAGCAGCCGCGGCGAGCTAGATGAATGCATAATCGGGCGCAGCAAATTCAGCGACGCGCTGCCAGAGCGCTTCTACCGCCGCGATGTCGTCCGCATTCAAACTGATCTTTTGCGGATCGCGAACATGGGGCGATGCCAGCACGCCGCGCCTCCAAAGTACATATTTGTGCAGTGAGACGCCGTAGACCATGGCGTAATTCAGCAAGGGCAACAGCGCGAAGTTGATGCCTTCCGCTTCGTCAACTTTCCCAGCGCGGTACAGATCGTAAATCTTGACCTGAATATCGACCATGCCGCCGGCGGGCATGTTGCCACACGCGCCGCGTCGAAGTTCATCAATGAGGTAAATGCCATTGGCGCCGCCGAATACGCCCTTGCAGTGCCCGTCGTCCAGCTCGAGAATCTGGTTGATGTGCTGCAAGATGGGTATCGTCTCTTCCTTGATGTACTGGATGTTGGCTTCGGCCGCCAGCAAGTCCACCAATTCTTGCGGCGTCAGCGGCGTGCCAATTGGCGCCGGCGCGTTTTGAATGATCAGGGGAAGCTCAAACTGCGCCAACTGCTGATAATATTGCCGCACTTCGGGCTTG
Source organism: Phototrophicaceae bacterium (assembly GCA_965208195.1). Taxonomy (GTDB): domain Bacteria; phylum Chloroflexota; class Anaerolineae; order Aggregatilineales; family Phototrophicaceae; genus UBA6055. The sequence goes on from CBDBOC010000004.1 coordinate 504,041, forward strand.
GGCGCTTTGCGCAAATAGGGCGGCATCGCCATGAGCGCGCTGGCTCCGTGGCGCGCGGCGTGCTCAGCGAATTCCAGCGCAATACGCAAGTTCAACCCCTGCACCGACACCACCAGCGGCACGCGCCCGGCAATGTGATCAGCGGCGAATTCGACGACGGCGTAACGTTCAGCGTCGCTCAGCGTGAAGAATTCGCTGGCGAGGGCTGGCGTGACCAGACCGTGCACGCCGGCCGCCTCGCAGAAGGCGAGTTGCCGCGCGTAGCTGTCCCAGTCTATGGCGTCATCATCGCTGAAGGGCGTTTGCAGAATCTGAAATATGCCAGCTAACACGGGTATATCTCCTGGTTAATTCGTCTCGTTGCGTTGCGCGCCGTCATCCCCTAAACTATAGCGTTCAGAGGCATCAATCTCCACATCATTCTAATTGCAGGAGCATGAATATGCGTATTGCTGCTGTTGAGGCGATTCCCACACGCATTAGGCGCGACGACACGTATCTGGGCGCAATGCCTGCCGATGCAGACATGCAGGCCTATTTCTTACGGCCGCCCTATCGCGCGCTCTACTCCGCCTATTTCGAGACGGCCTTTGTCAAGATCACGACAGACGACGGCGTGGTGGGCTGGGGCGAAGCGCTGGCGCCCGTGGCCCCCGAAGTCGTGGGGCAAATCGTCGAGCAATTGCTGGCGCCGGCATTGATCGGGCGCGACCCCTTGGACGGCAACGTGCTGTGGAATGTCATGTACGATCTCATGCGCGAGCGCGGCTACTACGGCGGCTTCATGCTCGATGCCATCAGCGCCTGCGATATCGCGCTCTGGGACTTGCGCGGCAAACTCTTGGAACAACCTGTTTGTAAATTGCTGGGCGGCGCCTTTCGTGAGCGCGTGCCCTGCTACGTCTCGGGCTTGCCCAAGCCGACTGCTGAGGAACGCGTCGAGCTGGCGCAGACCTTTGTGGCGCGCGGTTTCAGCGCCTTCAAGCTGGCGGCCGGCCACGGCGTTGCGGCGGATGCGGCCAGCGTCAAGGCTTTGCGCGATGCGCTGGGCGACCAAGCGACCCTGCTGCTCGACGCGCACTGGGTCTATTCGCTCGACGAGGCGGTGCAACTGGGCCTACGATTGACCGACTTGGACGTTGGCTTCTTTGAAGCGCCCATCAACCCGGAGGACATCGCATCGCACGCGCAACTGGCCGCGGCGATCGCCGTGCCCGTCGCCATTGGCGAAACGGAGCGGACGCGTTATCAGTTCCGGCCCTGGCTGGAGCAAAAGGCGGCCGATATCCTGCAGCCCGATGCCGGGCGCGCCGGCATCTCGGAAACGGTCAAGATCTCTTCAATGGCCGAAGCCTTCAATGTAAAGATGGCGCCGCATCTCAGCGTCGGCCTGGGCATCTGCATCGCGGCGTCGATTCAGGCGGCGGCGGCGATCCCCAATTTGTACATACTCGAGTATCAACCGCCTGTTTTTGAGATCGCGAACCTGTTGCTAGAGTCGCCACTGACCTGCGACGCTGGCCACTACGAGATTCCGAGCGCGCCCGGCCTCGGCGTCGCGCTAGATGAATCGCGGCTGCGCGAATTGCAGGCTTGAATCCGGCGCCTAGCTCGGCAAAAGCGGCGCCTTGGGCCGCACAATCTGAAGCCGCTCCGGCGTCAAGCGCGCGGCCAACGCTTCCGATACCTGGTAGCCCAAGCGGAAGTTGCCCCACGATGGCCCATAGCGGAAGACGATAATGCGCCGCTCGCCGGAGTTCACGCGCTCCGCCGAACCGTGGCAGAGCGAATCGACGAATAGCAGCACATCGCCCGCGTCCATGTAGATGTTGACCGCGCCTTCCACTTGGTCGACCGAGGCGACCTCCTGGTACATGCCGTGTTTGCCCTCGTCCGGATGCGGGAAATGCGCTTTGTGGCTGGCCGGCACGACCATGGTGGAGCCGTCGCCGGGGCCGATGTCCGTCAGCGCCATCAGGATGTTGATCTGCCCGCAGTGGAAGCGCCCGTTGTAGTAGCGGAATTGCGTGCGTTTGGTGCCTTCGTGCCCGCCCGAATGCAAGCCGATGGCCTGGCCCGGCCCGCGGATATTGGCGAAGCACTCGTCGATAAAGAGCGGACCATGATTGTAGTCGAATGTGCCGGCCCCGCCAACGAAGTACTTGACCTTTTCAATCCAGGATGGATGGTCGATGAGCTTTTCGAAGGCTGCGCCGCCTTCATAAATCTGCTGCAAATTCAGCCCGTCATCGTCGCCGTAATTGTGCCCGTGAACGTAGCCCTGCCATTCGCCCGGCTTGATCGGCAGCAGCGCGTCTATCGCAGCGTTGATCTCCGTGACTTCGCCGCCAGTCAAGGCGCCCTTCAGCAGCAGGTAGCCGTTGAGATCAAAGAAGTATTGCTCTCGTTCCGTAACTTGCATACGTCAAGTCTCCCGCAAGTCTCGATTATTCGTAGCAGTGTAGCGCAAAGACCGCAGTCGGCGCAGCACCGTGTGACTCAACTACTTCGATTTTCAGGCGGTCGGTCTCGATTGGCTCATCAAAGCGGAGTCGGTTGACCGTCTGATGATTGTCCGTCACTTCCGCCACGATTGCGCCGGCGCCGTCCCGCAGCCGATAGTGCTTGACGGCGAAGGGCATGACCGCTTCCGGATGCCCGCGCAATGTCGTTTCCATGGCATGGTCGAAGTCGGTATCGAACATAAGCGTCACCTGGCTGATGCTCTGCGGCGCGATCCACTTGACATCGAGCGACGGCGCAGGATCTGCCGGGTCCGCGACCCAGGCGTTGACGGCCGAGGTCGGGCGCGCCACGCCGTTGCAGACATTTTGCGGGTCAAAGCCGTTGATGGGCGGCGTTATGGTCATTGCCAGATTATGTCCGGCGGGCCGACGCGGCGGCGTCCAGAATTCGAAGGCTTCCACGCCGATATCATGCACCGGGGCTTGGTCCCGCCAATGCTGCAGCGCCAGCAAGCCGGTGACGCGCGTATCACTGAGGCGCAGGCGGACCGCCGGATTCTCCATCACACAGACGAAGACGTAGCGCGAATCGTCAATAAGTTGGTCGAAGTCCAGTTCGACTTGCTGCTCATCGCCCGCTCGCAGGTCGATGCTCAGGGTCTTGAGGACGACATCCGGCGTGTGGTTATCCCGCTTGGAACTCTGGCGCAGCTGCACGTCAAGACGGGTGGCTTCCGCCGCATCGACCGTGATCGACACGCGTGGCGCGCGCCCGCGCTGCAGCGGCAACATTTGGGCGTAGGCGCGCTCAAGCGTCAGGCGCGGCCCATCAGCGGGCAGCGATTCCAAACATAGTTTGCTCGAGGCTGTGACGGTCGCCTGCCTGACTAGATTCGCTTCGTCATCCAACTTGAATTGCGGGATGTAGCCGCCGACGCGCTGCAAATCCCGCTGCAGCAGTTGCACATTTTCCGGTGTTGCAATGTCCCGCGGCAGCAAGCCCCGCCCGATGCAATGGGCGGCCGCCATGCCGACAGATTGCGCCGCCGATGCCAAGGTCAGCATCACGCGGGTCGAGCCGAAAGCGACGTGCGAGGCGCTCATGATGCGCCCGGTGATGAAGAGATTGCGGATATTCTTGCTATATTGCGTGCGGTAGGGCACTTGGTAAACGCCCTTGGCATGCCATTGATCGCAGCCGGGCCGCTCGCTGAAGACGCCGTCGGCCGGGTGCAAGTCAATCGACCAGCCGCCGAAAGAAATGGCGTCGTAATGCTGCCGCTGCTCAATGATGTCCTGCTGGATCATCATGGTGTCGCCTTCAAAGCGACGGCTCTCGCGCTTGCCGGGGATGTGGCCGACCCACTCCAGCGTCAGCGTCTCGGCATCGGGGAACTCGCCGGAATTCTTGATGTAGTTCCAAACGCCGTAGACGACCTTCCACAGCTGCCACTTGATCGTCTCGGTCTCGTGCACCGTATCCAGGCGGCCGCCGTATTCGATCCACCACAGGCGGCAGCCATCGGTCGCTGTGTTGAAACTGCGGAAGCGCGGTATCTGCGTGATGTCGTCCAGCGCGTAACTCGGCGGCACGAACTCGACCGGCACACCGATATCTTTCGTGTAGAAGTAGATTGAATGCCCCAGCAGATAGCCGTATTCTTCGCTGGGGGCGAATTTCTCGCCGAATTCGTCGCTGGCCTCGGCGCCCATGCGGAAGGCGGCGCCGGCTTGAAAGGCGACGATGCCATCGCCCGAAGCATCGCAGAATAGCGGCGCATACAGCTCGTAGCGCGTCGAATTCTGGCTGCAAAAGGCGGTGACGGATTCGATAGTCTCGCCGTCGGTTTTGCTGACGCTGACGGCCGCGGTATTCAGCAGCAGCGTGATATTGTCTTCTTCGACGACTTTTTCCAACAGCACGGTATCAAAAATGAGGGCATTGCCTTCTTTGTTGCGGTACACATTCTCGACCAAGATTTCGTCGATGACGCCGCCTTCGCGCGCCCAGCGGTTGTTGTTGTTCATGTGAGAAGTCGCGCCCAGTGCCCACAAACGCACCTCGCTGCTGGCATTGCCGCCGAGCACGGGCCGGTCTTGCACCAGCACGACCTTGATGCCCGCGCGGGCTGCGGTGATGGCGGCGCAGGTGCCGGCCAGCCCGCCGCCGACAATCACCAAATCGCTGTCAACTCGCAAGGTCTTTGGCGGTCGCACCTCCGGCGAGAAGGGCAACTGTGTCATACGCGGGATTTGATTGTCTTGCTTCATACTCTTGCCTCCGAGCCTATAGACGCCAGCCAACGCTGCAACGCCAATTCTAATTCGTCCCTGACGCTTTCATACCGCTGATTGTGCCACAGGTTGTGCAATTCGTGCGGGTCAGCCCGCAGGTCATAGAGCTCGCCCGCCCCGCCTTCTTCGCCGATGAGCTTCCAGTCGTGGCTGCGGATCATGCGAATGCGGCCGGCCAATGCGACTGGATTGCCCTCCCAGGGCAGTCGGTCGTCCGCTGGATTGGTGAAGACCCGGTCTCGCAGGCCCTCGCGTAGTAGGAGGGCCTCATCGTAGGGCGCGCCCGGCACACCGTATTCGCCAATGGCGTAGGGGCGGATCGCCCCGCCGTCGCCACCGTCGCGCAGGAAGGGCAGCAGATCCACGCCTTGCGCCTGTGCCGGGCAGGGCACGCCAGCAGCGGCTGCGAATGTCGGCATCAAGTCAATGTGCGAGGCGAAGCGGTCGTCGCAGCGTCCGCTGTCGATCTGGCCGGGCCAACGCGCGATGAAGGGCACACGCGCCAAGGCATCGTAGAGCGCGGGACTCTTGGCGAACATGCCGTGATCGCCTTGATAGTCGCCGTGGTCGCTCGTGAAGACGAGCAGCGTCGATTCGCTGATAGCGCGCTCATCGAGGTAGTCGAGAATGCGGCCGATTTCGCCATCGATCAGCGTCACCATGCCGTGGTAGACGCGGCGCATCAAGTCAATTTGCGCTGACGTGAAGGGCAGGATGGCGTTGTTGTTGCGCTGGTGAAATTGCTGCCGGAAGGGTTTGCCCGCGGCGGCAAGACCATCGGGTTCGACCCGCGGCGGCGGCAAGCCATCGTAGAGCGAGAAGTAGGGTTCGGGCGCCTCGTAAGGCGTATGCGGATACAGATACGAAAGCCAGAGAAAGAAGGGCTGGCCGGAGTTTCTACAGCTGTCCATAAACCGGAGCGCGGATTCGGTCTTGGCGTGCTCTGCCGTCATTGAAGTCGGAATCGGTTCTTCCGCCAGGCGCGGATACGTGCTCCGCCGGTATCGCGTCCACGTCAGATACTCGTCCCACTCGGGATGCGTTTCCAGCGTCGGATTGTCGTCCCAGTAATCGAAGTCCTCGGCGGTCAGGAAAGAGTGGTTCTTGCCGCTCAAGCCAGTAACATAACCGGCGTCGCGCAACATGCCCGGGATATCCGTCGGCGGCCGTACGCCCGGATGGTGATTGGAATAGCAGCCATGCGTAGTCGTCCATTGGCCGCTGTGCAGGCTCCAGCGATCCGCCAGGCAGACGGGCGAGGGCGTCGTCGCGTGGGTGAAGGCCACGCCCTCGCGCGCCAGCCGGTCGAGATTGGGCGTGCGTATCCGACTATTGCCCAGGGCGTGAATCGTATCGTAGCGCTGCTGATCGGTGTAGATGAGCAGGATATTGGGCTTCACGTCTCAATCGCCCAGGCGGTCTGCCTCAACACCGTGTCGTTGACACCAATCGTTCAGCGGGTTGAAGCCTCCGGTCGGCTGGAATTCCAGCGTGTCGTCAATTTCTTCGCCCGCCAGGTATTTCTCGAGGTCGGTGAGTTTCTCCACGAAGGAGTGGTCTTGCTTGACGAAGTCCAAAGCCTTCAGCCAGCGATAGCAATAGCCGATCATGACCGCTTTGCGCGTCCGGCGGGTGAAGTTGGGCGCGCCGGCGTGCCAGGTGCGGTATTCAAAAATGACGCAGTCGCCCGGGTTGAGCAATGGCTCAAGCGCATTTTCGGGATCGGTCGCGCCCTCAGGTATGTCGATATTCTCGACCAACTGATTGCTGCCCGGCGCTAACAAGGTGACGCCTGAATTTGGCTCGCTCAAGTCCGTCAGGTAGAAGGCGCACTTTAGGCCCATGCGCGGATACCTGGCCTCGCCCAAGTCACGCATGATGCGCCCGCCATCACGATGCCAGCCGGGCCGCCTGACTGTGTCCGGCGTACCCGCGGGGTCCGGGTGGCGATAGATCAAGTGACTCGTCGACAGCTGCAGGTTGGAGCCCAGCAGTTGAATCACCAGCGGCAGCGTGATCTCGTTGGTCAGCAGCGGGATGAAGGCGTCGTCCATGACGATACAGTTGCGGAAGCCATCGTAGTATTCGCTGGTCCGATGGCGATTGAAGCGCGCGTCGGTGGCGATCAGCCGGTCGCCGGCTTCGATAAGGCGGCTGATGGTCGCCTCATCCAGCGCGTTGCGGATTATCAGGTAGCCTTCATCATGAAATTGTGTCCGCTGTTCATCGGTCAATTTGGTAAAGCCATCCATCATCAGTCTCCTTACAAGACTAAGGCATCTCGCGATGCCGATTAAGTATAGGTCAGGTAAGCGGTGGCGCGGCAGTCGTCGTGGGCGCGCAAACGCAGCCAGTGCGCGCTGTAGCCGCGGGGGAACACGTGATGGACGTAGCCCTTGCCGCCGACCTTAAAGGTATTATAAGCGTGCCACCTGCCATTGCCCATAAAATCCACCTCGACGTCAAAGCGCGCGGCGCTATCGCCCTCATTGCTCAAGTGCAGCACCTTTTGGTCGAAGCCCGTCATCAGATATGGATCAGAAATCTGGCCGGAAGAGATTTCGTCTTCCCACCAGACGCCGCCCCAACCGGCCGGTTTGCCGAATTGCCACAAGTCGTCAGTCTTGCCGAAGTACAAGCCCGACTGCGGCTCGCCCGCCAGGTGATTGGCGCCATGGTGCGGGCTGGCGTTATCGGCGCCGAGCACGAGCATGCCACGCCAGGTGCAGAAATCGCCGTGCACCCATAGATGCGTCGATATCGGCCGCACGCCCCATATATGGTTGTCGTAGGCCCAGGGCGAGAGTTCGTAAAACATGCCGTGACAATCCATGAGGAAGCGCTCATGATCGACTTCGCGGATGCGCGGCCACTCCGTCTGCCACATGTGGTCGAAGCAGTGGCTGGCTTTGGGCAAACGGTAACGTTTCCATTGGCCATTCGCCTCGGTGAAGACTTGCAGGATGGCCGAGCGCTTGTCCCAGCCCATGGCGAATATCGTGCCGGCGAAGTCGCCGCGACCGTTTACCTCGATGAAGGGATTGCGCTCGATGATGGTCCAGCGCTCGCCGTCCCACTCGGCCAGCCGGCCGGCCGCTTCGACGCCTTTGAAGTCGCGTTCGTCGTAGCTGTTGTTGGCGACCACGACACGGCCGAAGTTGCTGTACGCCGCCTTGAAATGGGCGTACTGATGATCGGGCACACCCAGTTCGACAGTTAAATCGGCGATGAAGCTCGTCTCCAGCGTATGGACGTTTAGCTCGTAGAATTCGCCTTCCATGCCCAGCATGTACACCAGGTTATCCGGGTCGCGCAGGTGGCGCATGGTGGAGCAGATGCGTACCTCGAGCAAGTCATCAATCGTGCGCACATCGCCCTGAGCGTCGATAACGTGAGGGCCGATGAAAAGTTGATTCGATTGCCAATGAACCATGCGATTGGTATAAGTGCCGACATAGCTCTCAGGGTGTTTGCTCAGCGTGAAAGAGTCGTCGATGCTGTATAAGCCGGTGCCAACGCCGCTGGCTGATAGATGCGAAACGTAGGTGACCAGCCAGAGCTTGCCGGCCCAGGCCATCATGGCGCCGACGCCGCATTCCGTGCGCGGCGGGCCCAGCTCGGCCGCAAGCGCCAGGTGAGGGTAGACGCCGCTTGCGCTTACAAACTTGTTTTCTGCCATGCCTGCTCGCTTTCTTTGCCTTGTCTGTGCGCCGATAGACCTCTACCTGCCGAAGCTTCGGCTGCAGGCTGGGGCAGGCTGGCCCAATGTGCAGCACGCCCGTTTGCGATAGACAGCGGCCGCTGACGCTAGCCTTTCATGCCGGAGATGTTCGCGCCCTGGATGAATTGCTTCTGGAAGAGGAAGAAGACGATGAGCACAGGAAAGACCATCAAGACTGAAGCGGCCATCTGCTGGTTGTAAATCCCGCCCTGGCCGGGCAGAGAGGTAAACTTGTACAGCCCTATCGCCAACGTATGCAATTCCGGATCTTTCAAGTAGATCAGCGGGCCCAGGAAGTCGTTCCAACTGTTCTGGAAGCTCAAGATGGCGATGACCACGATGGCGGGCTTGGCCAGCGGTATCATCACTTGGCTGAAGATGCGCAACTCGCTGGCGCCGTCGATTTTGGCCGCATCCAGCAAGTCTTGCGGGATGCCCAGGAAGAATTGGCGGCAGATGAAAATGTAGAAGGCGTTGCCAAAAAAGTTGGGCACGATCAAAGGATAGAAGGTGTCGATCCAGCCGATGGCGTCATAGGCGGCGTAGACCGGTATCAGCCGGACGGCGAAGGGCAGCATCAGCGTCGCCAGCAGGATCAGGAACAAGGTGTCTCTGAATGGGAAGCGAAAACGGGCGAAACCGTAAGCCACAATAGTACAGGAACCGATATCGCCGACCAGCGAGAAGATCGTAATCAGCATCGTATTGCGGAAGGTCGTGCCGAAGTTCCAGAATTTAAGCGCGTCCGTGTAATTCTCGGGCTGCCACACGCGCGGGATCCATTCCACCGGGAAGACGCCAACTTGCGCCAAGGGCATAAAGGACGACATAAACATCCAGAACAATGGCGCTATAAACCAGAGGCTTACAGAGACAAGTAAGAAGTACAGCAGAACGCGTCCAATGATTCGTGTAACACGTGTGAGCTCGTCGCTTTTTCGGCGCGCGGTCCGAGGCGCCATCGCCGTTGCCATCGCTAATCCTCCCCGCCCTGGTAGAAGACCCAGCGCTGAGATGTCGCCACGATGATCGCGGTGAAAGCGAAGATGATCATGAACAGGATCCAGGCCAAAGCAGACGAATAGCCCATTTGCGGCGGCAGGTACTGAAAGGCGTGGTCAAATAGATGCAACACATACGTTCGCGTGGCGTCACGCGGGGCGCCGCCCGTCATGATGAACACCTGCGTAAACACCTGGAAGGCGGCGATGATGTTGATGAGCACATTGAGATAAATCGTCGGCGTCATCAAGGGCACGGTGACGCGCCACAAGCGTTGGAACATATTGGCGCCGTCGATCTTGGCCGCGTCGTAATACTCTTCCGGGATGCCTTGCAGCCCCGCCAGGAAGATCACCATCGTGACGCCGACCCAGGTCGTGCTCATGATGAGGAAGGCGAGCATGGCGAAATCGGGATCGGCAAACCAGCGGATGCGCGGGATGCCAAAGAAGCCCAGGAACCAGTTGAGTAAGCCGGCGCGGGCGTTGAGCACGTAGAGCCAGACGATGGATAGCGCCACAATCGGCACGACCGACGGCACGTAAAAGAGCGTGCGCCACAAGCCGAGGAAGCGCACTTTGGTGTTCAGCAGCAACGCCAGCGCGAAGCCGAGCACGATGCGAATCGCGACTGATCCGCCAACGTACACCGCTGTATTCTTGAGCGACTTCAGAAACAGAGGGTCGTCAGTGAAGATGTGCTCGTAATGTTCAAGCCCAACCCATCTTGGCGGCGCGACAATATTGTATTTGGTGAAGCTCAATATAAATGACGCAACAAACGGAAACAACGCGAAGAGGAGCACGCCGATAATCCAGGGCGAGATAAAGAGCAAGCCGAACTTGGCTTCGCGTTTGCGCATGGGCGAAAGGTCGCTCCAGCGTTCGCGGCGCTTGCCCCGCAGGGCGCTGAATTGCGAGCCAAATGCTGTTGCCATTTATCCGCTCCCGGATCAGCCGTAGCGAAGGCGCAACAATGGGGCGCCCGAAGACGCCCCAATCTGTGGACGTAGACTTGGTCTAGCCGTATTCTTCCCAGAATCCGTCGAGCAGTTCCTGGATTTCGGCTTCGGTATCGGCCAGCGCGTCTTCAATCGACTTGTCGCCGAAGAGCACGTCTTCCACCATCCGGTTCAGAATCTGACCTGGCTTCCGGTCTGCACCGGCGCGACTGGCACCAGATAGTCCAATGCAGCTACGTTCAAGATGGCTTCGGCACGCGGATGTACGACGCCGTCCTTCTCATAGCCATTGCATTCGACTAGCGGCGACGGACGCTGCTGCTGCTGGATGAACCAGCATGCGCCTTGGCCTTCAAGTTCAGCGGTCAGCCACTTGACCAATTGCCAGGCTTCATCGGGATGAGCGGCATTCTTGGGGATCATGTATCCCCATCCGCCAGAAACATGCCCGCCGGACGATCGGCGCTGCCACTGGGCCCGTAAGGAATCGGCGCGACGTCATAGTTCAGATCCTCGGCATGATCTTCGACCTGGAAGAGCGTCCAAGTGCCGTTCACCTCGATGGATACGAGACCCTGAATCAGGGGACCCTGGTCGAATTCACCCGCCATTTCATAGAAGGCGTTGACTTCTTCAATGCCGTAGTTGATTTCCGCCATCGCGTAAAGGAATTCCAAGGTCTCTACACCGGCTTCGTTGTTGATGGTGACGGTGCGAAGATCGTCGCTGACCCAATCTTGCCCATTGGCATTCAGCCAGGTGAGGAAGGGGCCCCTGCCGCTGGTGGATGAGGCGTTGAAGCCGACACGCTCCAGGAAACTGCCATCACCTATCCGCAATGCCTCAGCCGCCTCCAGCATCTCGTCCCAGGTTTCGGGGAAGCTGCTCGATGCCAGCTTCGGCAAAGTGATCGGTGTTGTACCAGGCAATGGCAAAGGCGCCGCCTCCGGGGAGCGGGAGCAGCCAGGTCTTGCCGTTGAATTGCGTTCCAGCAAACTCGGCGGGATGGAAAATCGCCGGATCAACGCCATCAGCCGCCATGTAATCGTCCAACGGGATTATCGATTCGGTCGCTGCGAAGAAGGGTAGGTCGTGGCGGCCAAACATGGTTACATCGGGCGGGTTGCCAGCGGCGATCGCAGCCAGCAGATTCTGCAGGCGGTTGTCCCAAGGCAAGAAGATATTGTCGACGCAGATGCCGGGGTGGGCATCTTCAAAAGCGGCGACTTGATGTTCTTGCAGCGGGATGCGGTTGCCGCCCCAGTGATGCCAATAGGTGAGGGTGACATCGCCTTCGCAATCGGGGTTCTGCGCCGAAACGGTCAGCGACAGCGGCGCCAACGCCAACACGATTACGAACAGAGCCAATAGCAGCGTACGTTTGCTATACACTAGGTTTTCCTTTCACTTCGGGTAAATGGACGGGGAGTTTCAATACATCAGCGACAATTACCGGGCGCCATCTGGCTGGTGAGACCGATGTTCGCGCCTTTGGCTACACCGAGCGCCTCCTTCGCACGACTCCAAATGGGCTGATGACGGTCTCGGAGTGGCGGTCCGGACTGTGCCTCAATGCCATGGCCCGGCGCTTGGCCAGGCCGCGAGAAAAATGAGCAGCAACTAATATAGTTTGTTTTTCCCGGTTGTGCAATGAACGGCTGAGAGACGACTCCGCCAGGCAGCGTCTGTCGCTCTTGGCGATTTCCGTCTCAATGCAGAGCGCACAATAGTATATCACGGCTTGCAGCAAGCGCCATTTCCGGTTTAGGCAGGGCCGGGCTCAACTCCAGGCTGAGCGAGCCTTGATAGCCGATGGCATTCAGCGCTTGCACGGTCGCTTCCAGCGCTTCCACAGTCATCACGCCATCCAGTAGCGACAAGTGCAAGTCGTTCAGGCCGTCATTGTCGTCCAAATGCACGTAGCCCAGGCGGTCGCCGGCGTTGCTGATGACGGCGGACGGGTCTTCGCAGGAGATCTGGATATGCCCGCTGTCGTAGAGCAGATATAAATTGCTGTGATTTGCCTCGCGGATGAACTCAAGCGTCTCGGCTGCTGTCGGCAAGGCGGTGCCGGGAAAGTGTTCAATCGCGAATTTGACGCCTGCCTCTCCCGCGCGATCGGCCAATTGCACCGCGGAATCGGCAAAACGCTCCAGGCGCAGGGGGTCTCTTGATTGCCCCGGCACGATGTAAACCACGCTCGCGCCGAAGTTCACGGCTTTGTCAATTGCCAGAGCCACATGACCGCGCGCGACCCGCCGCGCCTCGGGATCGGCATGATCGAGGCTCGCGCCCGCCGGCATCCCGAAGGACGCGCCGACACATGAGACGCTCAAGCCCAATTCTTGCGCCAGAAGACGGCTCTCCAGTGTTTCCAGGTGCGTCGGCTGAATGTCGATCCAACTGAAGCCTAAATCACGTACTTGGCGGAGCACGTCGGTTTCCGCTCCGTTCAGCGCCCAGACGCAACAGGCGATTCTCATCGGGCATCCCCAACTTATTGCGATAGCCGGTCGCATGTTAACGCATGACACGTAAATTGTCACCATTTGACAAGGCAGGTGGCGGGTCGTACACTTGGCGCAATTCGCAGCTGCGAGGAGAAGCCATGGAACGGCGAATCTCACTGATTACGGGCGCGGGATCGGGCATCGGCCGGGTAAGCGCGCTGGCCTTACTGGAAGCGGGTTTTGCCGTGGTGTTGGCGGGCCGGCGCGAAGAAGCCCTGCGTGAGACCGTCGCCTTAGCCAAGGTCAGCGATGACCGTACGCTGATCGTGCCCACCGATGTCACAGATCGCCAAGCGGTCGCGCGCCTTTTCGCCGCAAGCCGTCAGCGTTTCGGTCGTCTGGATGTGTTATTCAACAACGCGGGCATCAACACGCCCGCGATCAAGCTGGAAGACATGACCGCAGCCCAATGGAACAGCGTCGTCGCCGTCAACCTCACTGGCGCCTTTTGGTGCTTGCAGGAAGCTTATAAGCAGATGAAGTCGCAGCGACCGCAAGGCGGACGTATCATCAACAATGGCTCGATCTCGGCCCAGGTGCCGCGCATGCACTCGGCGGCGTATGCGGCCACAAAACACGGCCTGGCCGGGCTGACCAAATCGACGGCGCTGGATGGCCGGGACTTCGACATCGCTTGCGGGCAGATTGACATCGGCAACGCGAGCACGGAAATGTCCGACCGGCAACAGGCGCAACTGGGGGCGACGGCCGGCGCGTCGGCCGTCGAGCCGCAAATCGACGCCCGCCACGTGGCGGATGCCGTGGTTTACATGGCGAACCTGCCGCTCTCGGTCAACGTGTTGTTCATGACCGTCATGGCCAATGGCATGCCTTTCGTGGGCCGGGGCTAGCAGCTGATGTGCGAACTGGTATGGAAAACGGCGGTCGAACTGGCGTCGCTGATTCAACAAGGCGCGGTCTCCGCGGTCGAGGTCACGACGGCGCATATCCAGCAGATTGAAGCGCTGAATCCCCAGGTGAACGCCATCGTCACTTATACGCCCGAATTGGCGCTTGAACTGGCCCGAGCCGCCGACGAGAAGCGGCGCGCGGCGACGAGTTAGGTCCGCTGCACGGCTTGCCCATCGCGCACAAAGATCTAGCCCAGACCAAAGGCCTGCGCACGACCATGGGCTCGCCCGTCTTCCGCGACAACATCCCCGATATCGACGATCTCATCATCGCGCGCTTGAAGGCGGCCGGCTGCGTCACGCTGGGCAAGACCAACGTGCCCGAATTCGGCGCTGGGTCGCACACCTTCAATCCGGTTTTTGGCGCCACGCGCAATCCCTATGACTTGAGCAAGACCTGCGGCGGCAGCAGCGGCGGGGCCGCGGTCGCGCTGGCATGTGGCATGATCCCAATCGCCGATGGCAGCGATATGGGCGGCTCACTGCGCAATCCAGCCAGCTTCTGCAACGTGGTCGGTTTGCGGCCAGCGCCCGGGCGCGTGCCCAGTTATCCCAAACTGAACGCCTGGTCGACGCTGTCAGTCGACGGCCCGATGGGGCGGACGGTGCAAGATGTCGCCCTGATGTTATCGGCAATAGCCGGTTACGATGCGCGCGACCCCCTCTCGCTGGACGAGCCGGCGTCCGCTTTTGCCGCCCCGCTCGAGCGCGACTTCAGCGAAATCAGGCTCGCCTACAGCCCCGATCTCGGCGGCTTGCCCGTAGATCCGAGCGTGCGCGAAACCATCGAAAAGCAGTTGCCCGTTTTCGCGGATATCGGTTGCCGTCTTGAGCATGATCAGCCTGACTTCCGCGACGCCTATGAAATCTTCCAGACGTTGCGCGCCTGGAACTTCGAGCTGTCGTTCGCCGATCTTTTTGCAGAATTCGGCCAGGCCGCCTTCAAAGAGACCATTCGCTGGAATGTGCAACAGGGCAAATCACTGAGCGGCGGGCAAATCAGCCGGGCAGAGGCCAAGCGCACCGAGCTGTTTCATCGTGTACGCGAATTCCTTGACGAGTATGAATTCCTGCTGCTGCCGACGGCGCAGGTACCGTCATTCGACATCAACTGTGAATATCCACAGGAGATAGACGGCGTCGCCATGACGACCTACATCGACTGGATGATGAGTTGCGCCTTCATCACGGTGACGGGCTTGCCGGCGATATCCGTCCCCTGCGGCTTCACCGACGACGGACTGCCGGTGGGCTTGCAGATTGTCGGCCGTCCCCGCGCCGATTTCGCCGTGCTGCAGCTGGCGTACGCCTTTCAAGAGGCGACGCAGTTTCACGCTGCAAAGCCCGCCATTTGCCACGATGTGAATTAGCGCCGGGTCTCGGACTACCGGTGCGCACTGGCTCGCTTCATTCCGGCCGGCATTCGCTGGGAGACCTGTCTTGACTCTCAACCTGATACACTGGCTGCTGGCGCTGCTCCCGGTCTTGGTTGTGCTGCTCTTGATGGTCGGTTTCGGCTTTGGCGGAAGTCGCGCTGGCGCCGCCGGCTTCTTGGCCGCGCTGCTGCTTACCCTTTTGGTCTTCGGTGGCGATGTGCTGTTGGTCGCGGTCGCTATCGGCAAGTCGGTTTTCCTGGCGCTGGATGTGCTGTTCATCGTCTGGATGGCGCTCTTCTTCTATAACGTGACCAACGAAGCCGGCACCGTCTCGCTGATTGGACGCAGCCTGCCGCGCTTGACATCGGACCGCGCCGCGCAAAGCCTGTTGATCAGCTGGATCTTCGTCTCGCTGCTGCAGGGCGTCGGCGGATTCGGCGTGCCGGTCGCTGTGGTGGCGCCCTTGCTGGTCGGCTTGGGCTATAGCGCCACGCAAGCCGTAATCATGGCATCGCTGGGGCACGGCTGGGCCGTCACATTTGGCTCTCTCGGCACTTCTTTCGTCGCGCTGACGGCGGTTACCGGCTTGCCGGGCGAGGCGCTGGCGCACGATTCGGCGCTCATCCTGGGCCTGGCCTGCCTGATAAGCGGCGCGCTCGTTGCCTACGTAAGCACGGGTTTCCTCGGGCTGGCGCGGTCGCTTCCCATGCTCGCCATCGTTGGCGCGGTCATGGGGCTGACGCAATGGTGGATCGCGACCAATGGCATGTGGACGCTGGGCTCGACCTCTGGCGCGTTGGCCGGCGCAGTCGTGGGAGTGGCATTCGTGCTCTCGCCCTTTCATCGCGCCAAGTCGTCTCCCCCGCGCGCGCACGATAGGTCGCGCAGCTTGTCGCTGGCCCTGGCGGCTTACGTCATTCTGCTGCTGCTGGCCTTCGCCGTGAATCTTATCGCGCCGCTTTCGAGCTTGATGGACAGCCTGCTGATTCAGCTTGAGTTTCCGGCTGTATCGACCCGATTCGGCTGGGAGACGTCCGCCGAGGCTGGGCGCGGCATCAGCGTGTTCGGTCATGCGGGCGCCATCTTGTTCTATGCCGGCGCCATCGCCTTCTTGATCTACCGGCGCGTCGGCTACTTCGAGCGCCCGGATGTCTGGCGCGAGATTTGGCGCAAGGTCAGCCGATCCGCCGTGAAGTCGACGGTGTCGATCCTGGCGCTGGTGGCGATGGCATCGCTGATGACGCATTCGGGCATGACGCAGATCATCGCGCGCGGCATTAGCGAGACCTTCAGCCGCGATCTGTATCCGCTCTTCGCGCCCTTCATCGGCACGCTCGGCGCTTTCATGACCGGCAGCAATACCAACTCGAACGTGGTTTTCGGCGCCTTGCAGCAAGAGACGGCCGCGCTCTTGTCGCTTAGCGTGCCGGTGCTGCTGGCCGGGCAGACGGCCGGCGCGTCGGTCGGCAGCGTGCTGGCCCCGGCCAAGATCATTGTCGGCTGCAGCACGGTCGGCTTGGGCGGGCAAGAAGGCCCCGTGATCCGGCGCATGCTGCTGCTGGGTTTGATCCCGGTCGTATTTGTCTCGCTGGTGACGGCACTCCGTCTCAGCGGATCTTCGTAAGTGTGAGGTGAGCAATGAGCGAATTGGCGATATTCGACGGGCCTCAGACGCGGACTTCGCCCTACCCCGCCTGGCCCGTGCACGACGAGCGCGATATCGCGGCGGTTACGGCAGTCGTGCGCAGCGGCACTTGGGGCGGCTATCCCTATCCCGGCCCGCAGACCCAAGCCTTTCTTGATGCCTTCGTCGCTTTGCAGCGCGGCCAACATGCAGTCGCCATGATGAACGGCACCATCACCATGGAAGTCGCGCTGCGGGCCGCCGAGATCGGCTGGGGCGATGAAGTCATCGTGCCGGCTTACACTTTTCAGGCGACCGCTTCCGCGCCAATGATGGCGGGCGCCATCCCCGTTTTGGTCGATATCGACCCCGACACCTTCTGCATTGATCCCGTGGCGATAGAAGCGGCCATCACGGAGCGCACGCGCGCCATCATCCCGGTTCATGTGGCGTCGCAGATGGCCGATATGGACGCTATCATGGCGATTGCGAAGCGGCATAACTTGATCGTCATTGAAGACGCTGCCCACGCGCACGGCGCCTTGTGGCGGGATCGCGGCGCAGGCACGCTGGGGCATTTCGGTTCCTTCAGCATGCAGTCGACCAAGATCTTGACCGCCGGCGAGGGCGGCGTATTGCTCTGCCGCGAGGAAGAACACGCTTGGCGTGCGGCCAGCCTGATCGACTGCGGCCGCCCGCACGACCCAACTGGCGAGCTCTATACGCAGGGTGGCAACTACCGCATGACCGAATTGCAGGCGGCGCTGCTCAAGGTCGGGCTGGAACGCTTCCCCGAACAGGCCCGCCAGCGTGAAGCAACAGCCGCCTACCTTGACGAAGCCTTGAGCGAAGTCGAAGGCGTACGCGTTTTGCCGCGCGATTCTCGTCTGAGCGCGCGCGCGTTGTATGCCTACACCTTCGCCATTGAGCCGGAAGTCTTCGGCGCGAGCAACGCTGTGCTGGCCCGGGCGCTGCTCGCAGAAGGCATCCCGTGCTCGCGTGGTTACGACCCCATGTATCGCTACGAACTGTTCCAGCCGCTGCGATCGCGCCTGCCCGTGCCATCGGCTTTCCCGCAGTATTTCGACTATGAGCGCTTGCATTTGCCGGTGGCCGAGCGCATCAGCGGCCGCGAAGGCATGTGGCTGGAGGAGGCCATCTTTCGCGCCGGCCGGCCCGGCGTCGATGACGTGATTGCGGCCCTGCTTAAGGTGCAGGCGGCGCTCCGGCGGGATCCCGCTTTGGCGGAGCGAATTCGCGAGCTCTAATCAGTTTTCACTTTCTACTGTCGTCGGATAGCTTGACGGATCAATCATGACGTCCATGAGCATGGGATAAGCGGCCTTCAACCAGTCTTGAATCGCGCGGTCGCAGCTGGCGCGGGAATCCGCCCGGCGATACGCCAATCCAAATGCGGCCGCAATCTGCCGGTAGTCCGGATTGCTGAACTCAGTGCCGAACGCCGGCCGCCCTTGTCGCGCTTGGGCGGAGCGGATGAGGTCGAGCGCGGCATCATTCATCACCGCCACCAAGACCGGCAGCGCGCGATCGGCCAGCAGGCTCAATTCGCCCAGCACCATAGCCAGGCCCGCGTCGCCGGTGATGCAGACAGTCGGCTGCGCGCTCACCATGGCGGCGGCCATCGCGCTCGCCAGTCCGAAGCCCATGGCTGACAGCCCATTGGAGACGAAGTAGCGATTCGGCTGCTGCGCCTGCCATTCGAGGGCGGCGAAGATCTTGTGCGAGCCGACATCGGTGGTCACGATGATGTTGTCGGGCGTGTTGCCGCGCAGAGATTGCAAGAAGGTTTGCGGCAGGACTCGGCCTGGCTGGGCGGCTGGCAGACGACGGGCGGCTAACTGAGAGCGAAAGCGACGCGCTCGATCCACGCCCCAATCTGCGGCCGCAGTCGACGCCAGCGAGGTCACTTCTCGCAGCAGCGCGCCGATGTCGCCGACAGCCTCAATCTCGCTGTGGAGGCGCGGCTTCTCATTCCGCCAATTGGCGATCCAGAGCAGAGGCTTCGTATAGTCCCATGGTTTCACCAACTCAACCACATCAAAACCCAGGGCGATGACGCTGTCGGCTTCGTCCAGCAGCTCATAAGCGGGATCGCTTCGCGTCAGGCCAAGCGTGCCCGCGAATAGGGGATGACGGTGCGGCAGGGCGCCCTTGCTCTTTGGCGTATCAATGAACGGCGCGCCAAGCGCATCGGCCAGGGCGCGCAATTCGCGGTAAGGCGCGTCCGGCTCCAGCCCCAAGCCTGCGACGATGATCGGTCGCCGCGACGAAGCAAGAAAGCGGCGGAGAATGTGGGTGTCCATTTCTTCTCGCTTTGGCTCGCTGCGTGCCGGTGACGGATGCGCCCGCAAGACAGATTGCCCGGCAACGCGGTTGTGCACACCCAGGTGGACTGGTCCGGGACGACCGGCTTTTGCCAGCGCCAACGCGCGCTGAATCGCGCCCACGGCCGTGGCGGGGGTGAGATGGGCTGTGAATTTGCAGACTGGCCGGAATATAGCACCTAAATCAAGAACCTGGTGGGTATGACGACTAAAAACATCGGGGTCGGACGCGGCGGTGATCAGCAGCAGAGGCGCCCGATCCAGATGAGCGTGCGCCAGCCCGGCGAAGGCGTTGGCGGCGCCCGGCCCCAGTGTGGTTAGGGCTACGCCGATGCCTCCCGTCAGCCGTGCTTCGGTCGCGGCCATAAAGCAGGCGCTGCTCTCGTTTTTGACCAGGACGAAGTCGATGCCGCACTTCCGCAGTGCGTCCAGCAACGCGACATTTTCGCCGCCGGGCAGGCCATAGACGCGCTCGACGCCGGCGGATTGCAGTTGATTTACGAGGAATTCGGCGACGGTGAGCATATTTTGGCGCGGCGCAGCTTTTGAGGATGGCCAAAGTTAAGCAATTTTGCGCAAATCTGTCAACATTGCGGGCATTTGGCGTGCAACGCGAGTACAATGTTCCGCAGCAATCAGCGACCGTGGCGCCGGGCGTGAGTAAATGCTATGCCGTTCCTGACGATAGCCAAATCCGGGACCTTGGATTCTAACGAAAAGTGGAACGAACTGGCTAGGGCCGGGCGCAGGATTTATCGCCTCGGTTTCGGCGAGTCGCCCTTCCCCGTGCCGCAAACCGTGCAGGCGGCATTGCGCGGCGCGGCCGCCCGAACGGACTATACAGCTGTTGCTGGCTTGCCGGAACTGCGTGAGAGAATCGCGGCTTTCCATCACGAAGCCGATGGCTATCCGATCCGTGCGGATCAGGTGCTTGTCGCGCCCGGCACAAAGCCCCTGATCTACAGCCTCATGCACGCCTTTAGCCCTTGTGAATTCTATGCCCCGGGGCCATCCTGGGTGTCTTACGGTCCGCAAGCGGCCACCGCCGGCCACAAAGTCAACCGCATCGCCACTTCGTTTGAAACTCGCTGGCGCGTCACGCCGGAAGCGCTGGAAGAGGCGATCGCCCGTAAAGGAACGCCGGGCGCAGACAAACTGATGGCGCTGAATTATCCCGGCAACCCGGATGGCCTCACCTACACTCGGAGCGAATTGCAGGCGCTGACCGAGGTACTCCGGCGACACGAGGTATGGGTGATAGCGGACGAGATTTACGCGCTGCTTGATCATAGCGGGGCGCACGTTTCGCTGGCGGGCATTTACCCGGAGCGGACCTTGGTTACCACCGGGCTTTCCAAATGGTGTGGCGCCGGCGGCTGGCGGCTGGGGGCGCTGATCTTGCCACCATCGGCGCCCTCGGCATTGCGGGACGCGCTGCTGGGCCTGGCGTCGGAAATCTACTCTTGCGCGCCGGCGCCGATTCAAGTGGCGGCGCTCTCCGCCTACGACTTGCGCGCCGACATTCAGGAGCATCTTGGGGCGCAGCGACGCGTGCTGCGGGCTGTGGGCATGGCGGTTTACCGTGCGCTGGCGGCGGCTGGATTGCGTGTCCACGCGCCACAAGGCGGGTTTTACCTTTTGCCTGATTTCAGTCCACATCGTCAATTGTTGGCGCAACGTGGCATCTTCAATGACCGCCAGCTGTGCGACCGGTTGTTGGATGAGCTGGGCGTCGCGCTTTTGCACGGCAGCGCCTTTGGCGTGGCGCCTGAGTCCCTTACTGCTCGCTTGGCGTATGTCGACTTCGATGGTGGCGCGGCGTTGGCGCAGGCAAAAGTCGGCGACGCGGGTTTGGAAGTTTTCGCCGAGCGCATGTTAGAGGCCATCAGCGCTGTAGGCACTTGGCTGCGCTAGCTGAATGCCAGCAAATAGATGCTGAGCGCGGCGAGCGGAATCATCATCATCCATTCGAAAACTTGTTGATTGACGCGGTTGATAAGGTAGCGCGCCAGGGCAATGGCCGGTGGAATCAGCAAGAAGACCCAGGCGATGTTCAGCAAGCGCTGCGGGTCAAAGATGCCGATGGCAATGAAGCCGGGCAGCTTGGTCAAATTCATGGTGGCGAAGAAGAGCGTGGTTGTGCCGACGAAGCGGAGCGGCGTCATCTGCGGCTGAAGCAATAGATAGGCGGTGAAGGGCGGCGCGCCGACATTGGCGATGGTCGAGCCGAAGCCGGAAGCCCAGCCGGCAAAATAGCCGTGCCAGGCCCGCGGATGGTAGGCGAGCGCTGCGAGTTTGTCGCTGGCCAATTTGAAGCCCAGCGCCAAAAGGGTCAGGGCGCCAATAACCCGCCGCAGTGTAATGGCCTCAATGTCTTGCAGCACCAGCGTGCCGATCAACACGCCCAGCAGGCCCGGCAGCAGCATCAGCCTAAGGTATCGGTGATCCCACTCATTCCAGTACAGGTAAAGCGCGAAGACATCGGCGAAGAGCAGCAGCGGCAGAATCAAGGCGACGGCGATCTGCGGTTCCATGACGAGCGACATCAGCGGAACGGTCAGCGCAACCGGCACCGGACCGCCAAGGCCGCCTTTGGAGAAGCCGACCAGGAGACCCACTACGGCGAGCAAGGCCAATTCGATGATTGCGGGCGAGCTTTCCATGTTGTGCAGTGAGACCGAACCAAATGATTGCTGAAAGACGCGCCGCGCCATCATACGACATAGGCGGCCGCTAAGCGAGATGCGATGCCAAGGCGGACGGTTCACAGGCTCGCTCTTACCAGGATTGCCCGGCAATCAGTTCAAGCGATTGCATTTCGTCCCCTCTTTTCGCCCTAGGCGTCCCCTCTGGTTACGCTCGGTCTACGCCTAATTCACCCTTGGTCTAAAGCGAGTTTCGCCTTGTTTCGCCCTGGTTCAGCCCCAAAAACCCCTCGACGCTCCCTTGAATCGCGCTTGATCCCCCCGGTTTGCCCGCCCCGCGTTGCAGCCCGGCGCGGAATCGTCAGTTTTATGTCCGACGTAAAACTTTTTTCGGACATAAAACTTGCTTTTGTGTCCGCCCAGCGGTGCTATGCGGTTGTTAAGGCGCAGCCTGTGAGCACGATAGCAGGTTTTGTGCTGGGAGTGGTGTACAGATAGTCGCGGTTTGGGATTCTATGAAAATTGCCTACAAGTTATCGGGCCGGCCTGCCATGGTCTAACAACTCGGGGAAAACGCGACTCCAACGTAGTAAAAGCAAGTCATGCGCATGGAGATTGAGCATGAACAGGTATGGGGCCGAGCCACCGGCTCGCCCGAACGCACAGTGTGGGAGCGGGATTCAGGAGCGGGCGGGCATGGGCTACAATGCGCAGAATCAGATGGGCAAGCTCGACAGGCCGGGCAAGGAGCGGGCGCGTTGAACTTAGAGCGACTGAATGAAGAAGGGCGCGAGCTTTGGAACAAGAAGTCACAGTTTTGGGATGCGCTCTTCGGCGATTACGGCAACGTGTTCCACCGGAGACTGGTGGAGCCGTCGGTGCTGCAATTGCTAAATGCGCAGGCGGGCGAGGCGGTCCTGGACGCCGGCTGTGGCAATGGTGTGATGGCGCGGCGGCTGGCGCAGTTGGGCGCAAGCGTGACGGCCTTTGATTTCAGCGACGACATGCTGCGGTTGGCGAGGTTGCGGGGCGCGCCGGCCGAGGGCGCGATCGAATACCTGCTGCTGGACGCCACTGAAGAGACGGCGCTGTTGACGCTGGGCGCGCAACGATTCGATGCCATCGTGTGCACAATGGCGCTGATGGACATCCCCGTGATCGAACCGCTATTCGCCGCGGCGTCGAAACTGCTGCGGGCGGAGGGTCGCTTCGTCTTCGCAACGATGCACCCGGCCTTCAATTCCAACAACCCGGTCTTTCTGCATGAGAAAGAAGATATCGACGGTTCGGTCAAGGAGCACTACGGGCTTAAGTTACGGGCCTATCTTGACCTGCCGCCGGTCAAGGGAGCGGGGGCGCCGGGCGAGCCGACGCCGCACTATTATTATCATCGAACGCTGGGCGAGTTGCTGGGGGCGGCGTTCAGTGCTGGCTTTGTGCTGGACGGTCTGTTGGAGCCGGCTTTCAGCGCGGCGGACGCGGCGCAGGCGGAGGCCTTGAGTTGGGCCAAGTTCCGGCAATTTCCGCCGGTGTTAAGCGGCAGGTTGCGGCTGGGTTAAGCGGCAGCGCGTTCGGCATTCAAGACAAGGGCATCGTGTTCCCCGCCGGCATATTCCGTCAGCAGCGCGCTCAAATCGGCCAGGGCGCGCTCTATGTCGGCAGAGGCGTTGTCGTGATGCGCTTCGACCGTGATGACGGCGTTGATGGTCGATTCACGGGCGGCGCTGGTGGCGCTCTGCCGCCAACACCAGCGGCGGGCGACGACCATTTTCTGCTCATCGCTGAAGATGACTTCGCCCGGCTCGGGATGCATGACCTCGGCGCTAGCCAGCTCGGTGTAGCGCTCGTCTCCCTGGGCGTAGTGCACCGTGATGGGCGTGGCGATGCCGCTGGTATCAAAGATGGCGACGGGCAGGCCGTAGCGAATGCTGACGAGGTTGCCGATATCCACCAGGGTATTGATGCTGGGGATATCGCCTTTTTTGGTGAGGCGGCGCAAGAGTGCCTCGGCAGCGCTGCGATACTTGGTCGGGGAGACGCCAAAGGCGCTGAAGGCGCGGCGCCAGGCCTTGAGCGAGGGCAAGTCGCTGAGCGGCGTCGCGCCGATACGGGCTTTGACGGCGGCTTGCTCGGCGACGAATGCTTCGCGCAGTGCGGGCTGGCTGGGCGGGTTGGAAAGGTCACGGGCGACAATGACGCCGGCGACCAGCCCGGGATAAGCCTCAAGAATTCGCTGATGGTACTGGAAATGCGTCACATTACCCTCCGGCGGCAAATTCGGGCGCGGCCTGCAATGCCGCGGACTCCCGCTTTTCCAATGATTGCACCAAACGCAGCCAAATCAAGAGCGGAAGCACGGCGATCAAGGCCGAGGCGAATACGATAGCGCTCAAGCCGTCGTTGCCAAGGGCGTCGATGAGCAAGCCGACAAGGACAATGCTGAATGTCTGCACCAGCTCAAAGCCGGCGAAATCGAGCGAGAACATGCGGCCCAGGTATTCGTCGGGCACGACTTGTTGAATCATCACCGAGCTGTAGGTCCAATTGACGGAGCCGCCCATGGCGCGGACGACCACAGCCAGGACGAGCCATTCAAGCGAGGGCGCGATGCCCCAGAAGAGCCAGCCAAGGACGATCATGACAAAGCCGGCAATGATCAGCCGGCGCAGGGAGCGGACGGACTCATCGCTGAAGCGATTGGTCAGCAGCGGGCCGATGATGGCGCCAAAGCCGAAGGCCGCCCAAAGTATCGCCATGGAGGTGATGCCCTGGTCACCGAGGATGAAGACTTGCGTCCCATAGAGAATCAGGAGCGTATCGGAGCTGGTGACGCTTTGGCCGGCTTTGACGAAGATGGCGGCGATCGTCTGTGGATGGCCGCGCAAGTAGCGCAGGCCGTCGCGGAAAGTGCGCTTGGACTTGTCTTGTACGGCGCGCTTGGGCTGGCCAATCTCGGAGCGAGGCTTCTCCGGGATTACCAGCCACATCACCAGCAGGGCCGACAAGACGAAGGTCAGCGCGTCGACAATCAGGGCGATCTGCGTGCCGAAGAGCTCCGCCACCAGGCCGCCGCAAATGGCGCCGACCGCCAACATGGCGGACCAGGTGATGCTACTGAGCGTGTTGCCGATCACGAGCTGATGGCGATAGAGGACGCTGGGCATGATGGCGTTGCGGGCGGGCTCAAATACCGAAGAGATCAGAAATTGAATGACGACAAATACGTAGATCAGCGGCAGAAATTCGGGGCCGCGGGTGGTGAAGAGCAGGCCGCATACCGCCAGGGCGCGGAGAATGTCGCTGGCGATCAGCAGTCGCTTGCGGTCGAAGCGATCGGCGAGGACGCCGGCGACGGGGCGCATGAGCAGTGGGGGCAGCATGCGCGCGATCAGGAAGCCGCTGACGGCGATACCCTGGTAGCCGGTGCCTTCGGTATAGTTGACAATAAGCGCTGAGATGACGATGGTGCTGAACCAATCCCCGAGCAGGCTGACCAATTGCGCCGCCCAAAGCTTGGCGAAATCAGGATTGCTGCGAATCAGTTTGAGGTATTTCATCAGCGGCCCTCGCGGTGAAGCGCAAGTTTACAGTACAACGAATGAGGATGCACGGCGCAAACCTCGGCGGTCGATTGGCGGCGAGTTTGGTTGACAGGTTCTGGTCTCTGTCATAGCATAAGCAGATTGCTGCGATGGAGGCAGCGGTGGAAAAGTTGCTATTCATCGGCGTTGGGGGTTTCCTGGGCGCCAACGCCCGTTACGCGCTGACGCAATGGACGAATGGCCTGCTGGTGGAACGCTGGGGCGCGTTCCCTTATGGCACGCTGTTTGTGAATGTGATTGGTTCCTTCGGGCTGGCGCTATTTGGCGTGTGGTTCAGCGAACGCATGGGCATTTCGCCGCAACTGAGATTGTTGGTCGGCGCGGGGTTTTTCGGCGCTTTCACGACATTTTCCGCCTTCGCCAACGAAAGCCTCGCGTTGCTGCAGGACAATATGTTGGCGGCGCTGCTGCTGAATTTGCTGCTGAATAACGGGCTCTGTCTTCTCGGTGTCGCAGCCGGCTTTGCGCTTGGCAGTCGGCTTTTTGGCGCCAATTAGAGACCAAAACGCGACTGTATAGGTAAGTGCTCTGACATGCTGGACGACGTTGCAAAAGTCGCTGTACTCGCGCTGATTGAAGGCATCACCGAATTCTTGCCGGTGTCCTCGACCGGGCATCTCATCGTGGCGAAGGCGCTGGTGAATTTCGATGCGGTGGGCGCGGTCTTCGAGATTTTCATTCAGCTGGGCGCGGTATTGGCGGTCGTCTTCCACTTTCGCCGCTTGCTGCAAGTCAACGCCGTTGCGTCTGCGCGCACGTCAAGGGCACGGCGCTTCTGGCTGACGATCGCGCTGGCGAGCGCCCCGGCGGCAGTGGTGGGCTTTACATTCCAGGAACAGATCGAAAATGTCTTGTTTTCGCCGACGGTGATCGGCGTATCGCTGATCGCTGGCGGACTGGTCTTTGTGATGTTGGAGCGCTCGCCGCGTTTTGAAAACGGTACGAACGCGGCGCAGGTCAAGCTCACGGACATCACCTGGCGGCAGGCTGCCTTGGTCGGCGTGGTGCAGACGCTGGCGCTTATCCCGGGCGTATCACGCGCGGGAAGCTCCATTGTCGGCGCAATGCTGGCCGGGATGAACCGGCAGATAGCGACAGAGTTTTCGTTCTTGCTGGCGATACCGCTACTGGGTGGCGCAACGATATACAAGCTTTTGAGTTCGTTGGGGTCGCTGGATCAGGTGCAGCTTGCGATGTTGCTCTTGGGCGCCGGGCTTGCGGCCTTGTTCGCGCGACTGGCGATTGACTGGTTACTTAGATACGTGACGAGACACAGTTTCATGGTGTTCGGCTACTATCGAATTGTCGCCGGCTTGCTGATTCTGGCGGCTGTCTACACCGGCTTGCTTTAGCCCGTTGATCAAAAGATGAAGTTCGCGGAATGCGCCGCAAGCTAGTCGCTATCTCGATTGTCCGCATTTCCCAGTCTGCCTATAATGGACAGCGTAGGCGTGGGACGCTGCGTGGTGGCTGCTGATGCGCGTCATCAGGTAGCGCCAAGGCGACGCGCAACGCATGGGGTGGCGATGAGGAGTTGACAGTCGATGAAGGATTGCCGCCGGTGGGTTCAACTCATAGCTTGCTGCATGTTGCCTGCGCTGACGCTAACAGCTTGCTTTCGCGATACAACTGAAGTCATTGAGCAGCGGCCGGTGGCCCGCCAATACACGTCGCCGACCGCGGCAGTTGAAGAAGCGACAGCCACGGAAGCGGCGCCAGTTGCGACCGAGGCGCCACCGACGGTCGTCCAGCAGCCAGCCGATGATTTCGCGCTTTCGGCTACCGCCTTGATAGCGGAGTTGACAGCGCCGGCGAGCGGCCCAGGGTCGACGACGGGGGTTGGCAGTCAGCCCACGGCGCCGGTTGCTGAGGCGACGTCCCTGCCGTTGGTCCGCGCTACCATCCCGCCCGGTGAAGACTGCGTGCATGAGATCCGCGCGGGCGAAACTTTGTTTCAACTGGCGCTGGCGTATGGCGTAACGGTGGACCAGATCGCAACCGCCAGTGCGATTGCGAATCCCGATGTTGTGGCTGTGGGGCAGCGCATTGTCATCCCCTTGTGCGGCACAACTGGGTTCATTCCGCCACCAACTTCGGTACCGCCGCCAACAGTCGATCCGGAGACGGTAGCGGCGCCGACGAGCGAACCTGAAGAACTGGAGATCGCATCGGTTTCGGACGTGCGCAGCGACCTCGTCGTGCAAGCGCAGGCGGCGCTGCTGGATAACGCCCAGCGCGATGCCGGCGACGATTTCAGCATCCAGAGCGTGATCTTGCCGACGCCCAGTGGAACGTATACGGTACTGGAGGGCGACACGCTCTTCCTAATTGCGGTCAACCACGGAACGACGGTGGATGCTTTGGCTGCGCTTAACAATATCCTCGACATTAACAGCGTCAGCGCCGGAGATATTCTGCAGATTCCCTGAAATTTGGGCTTCACGATTCACGCGTCATCGGGAGCGCAATAGTGGGCGCCGCCCGGCGGCAGCTATGTATGCTCGCCCTTGAAGAGCGCGCCGGGCCTGTGGTAGAGTAAGGTGCGTTCTGCAAGTTGCAATAACGCCTTCGGGCGTATTTTTATGGAAGGAAACCAATCATGAGCCAAGAGTTGATGCAAGCGTTGCTCGCCGAAAACCACAAGCACCCGCGAGTGGAATCGGGCGACACGGTCAAGGTTCATGTGCGCATCGTCGAAGGTACGCGCGAGCGAGTTCAAGTGTTTCAGGGTGTTGTGATTCGCGTGCGCAAGGGCGGCAACGAAGCCAACTTTACTGTACGGCGTATCGCCAGCCATGGCGTGGGCGTCGAACGGACATTTCTCTTGCGCAGCCCGCGTGTGGAAAAGATCGAGATTCTTCGCCGGGCCAAGGTCCGCCGCGCGCAACTTTACTACTTGCGCGATCGGCGCGGCAAATCAGCCCGGCTGAAAGAACGGCGCTAAGCCATTTTCGCTTCCACGACGGCTCTGCGCGGCGCCATTGCTGGAAGATATTCCCACAATGCGCATTAGGCGCCTTGCTTTGCGCTCGGGGCCCGTTGCGGTGGCGCCGAAGGCAATCTCGCCCTGGCAGAATGATCGAGAGCTTCGTCCGCGAGTGGCAGCGCTTCCGACGAATCGTCTAAAGCTGGCGGGACAAAGCGTTCATCCGTCAGCCATTACCAGTGCGCCAATTGCTGGCTATCCGCTTGACCAGACACCGGCTGCCCGACCGGCCCGGGATTGACCACCCTTACTCGGCCATCCGTTTTGCTTTTGGGTAAAGCGACCATGACGACGATCAACTGTCGCACATTGTCGACGCGCAGAAGCGCCCGATGCAAGCAAATTGGCATTCAGCACAGGGTTTCAGGCCGGCTGATCATATTCGCAACTGGGCGACATGAACGCATCTTGAAATCGCCGCTAGATGCAACAATCATTATGTTGACGTTTCCGCAGGGGATTTCCCGGAACCTGTGGCAGATCACAAGGCGCGGCGCAAATGCTGATTTTGGTCCACGCTATGGGCTTGGTAATAGCAAGTTGGCTGGCGTTTTTCGCGCTCTTTAGTGGCTTGGGACTGTTGACGCTGCGCGCATGCGGTCAAAAGCCGACTAGCGGCTGGCTGATACTGGATGGCTTCTGGCTCGGCTGGGCCCTAGCGATCGGCCTGCTGCAGTTCTGGCATTTCGTCTTTCCGGTCAACGATGTGATTCTGCTGCTGTTGGCCTTGCTGGCCTTGACGATGATCTATGGTAATCGCGCTCATTTGTGGCCGGTAATGCTGCGATTGCGGCTACAGCGGGGCTACCTGCTTGTGTTGGCGCTCTTGCTGTTATGGATGTCGAATCGCGCGCTCGGCATGCCAATCGCCTTTGATACGGGGCTGCGTGATATTCAGGCGGTCATGTGGATCGACAGCTACGCAGTGACGCCGGGCTTGGGCAATCTGTTTCCTTCGCTCGCCTATAATCATTCGGTCTATTTGTACGATGCGCTGCTGGATACGGCGATGTGGTCGGGCAGGTCGTACAGGATCGCCACGGGCCTGTTGATCATGGTCTATCTCGCCTATGCTACGAAGCGCGCCCTCTCGCTACACCGCTGCCGCAAGGACGAAGAACTGCGCTGGTCGTCTGTGGTCGGTCTGCTTACGATCCCTTTCGTCCTGTATTACACCGTGCGTTGGGGCGGCATCACGCATTTCCTTACTGATACGGTAGTCGAGCTAGTCGGCTTCTTGACGCTGATCTATCTGCTGGATTTCCTGCAAGACTGGAGGCCTGGCGAAGGCGCGAAGAATTACCAGATTTGGCGATTGGCGTTCCTGATTATGGCGGGCATGACAATCAAGCAGAGCTATGCTGTATTCGGGCTGGCGACGGCTTTGCTGGCGCTGCTGGTGTGGATTCGACGCGGCGGCGCGGCCATGGGCGGGCGGCGAGTCCTTGCATTGGGCTTGCCCGTCACGCTGTTGGCCGGCGCGTTCATCCTGCCCTGGATGGCGCGCGGTGTCATCACCAGCGGATATGTAGCTTATCCGCACTCGATCGGAAGATTCAACGTGGACTGGGCCCTGCCGCATGAGCATATGCAAGAACGCCAGCGCGCCCTGGCAACAAATACGCGGCAACGCGGCGCCGAAGCTGACCAAGTACTTGCGACGCTGGATTGGTTGGGCCCATGGTTGGAAGACTTTGCCACCGACATCTTTTCAGTAACGATTCCCTCTGTGATGGCGTTGGCGGGGCTAGGTCTCTATGGCGCTCGCCGGTTCGTCTTCCCGGGCCGGTGGCGCGGGCCGCCCTTGGGCATCTGGACGCTAACGCCGATAATTGTCGCGCTGCTTTTGTGGTTTGTCAGCTTTCCGGAAATAAAGTACGCCCGCTATCTGTTCTGGGGCCTGGCGGCGCTATCGGTCTTGTTGGCGCTGCAATCCTGGCCAAAGACACCCCTGCGCTTGCGCATTGCGGCGGTATATCTGCTGGCGGCCCTCTGCACGGTGTATGTCGTCTTTCTGATCTTCCAGCACAGGACAGGTCCGCTTACTGCCGGTGTCGATCGGGGCTTTCATCTGCATTGGCAGACAAGATATATTCAGTTTGAAACAGAACAGGGACTGACAGTGAACATGCCGCCGCACGGAACCCAGCAATGCTGGCATACGCCATTGCCCTGTACGAACCGGGCCAGCGTAAACTTGGTCGAACGTGTCGCCGGCGATATGAGCCAAGGCTTCCGCCTTGAATCTAAAGGGCCGCAAGCTGGCAACAATGGATAGATTGACAGCGAGCGTGATTGACTGATGTCGTCCGTGGTGCCGATTGCCATTTTGGTCGTATTTGGATTGTTCGTGCGGGCTTGTCTGGTCACGCTGGGCTATTACAAGGAGCCGATTTTGGCGGCATTCCAACAATATGGGGATGAGGTGGGCTTTAGCCCGCTATTCGAGAGTTTTGCCTGGGGCCTGGTGCTCAGTTATCTGGTGTTCGTGCTGCTGGTGCCTTCGTCCTTTCTTGTTTTGGTCGGCGTATTTAGTTTCGTCGGTTTTGTCATGCTGTATTGGCGCATAAGGGACAGCGTCATGGAGCATCCGAGCGTATTTTTGCGCTTCCCAAGCTGGTATCGAGAAATCGTCGACCACACCACGCGCGAAGAGCGGCGCAAACTGTCTTACATGTGGCTGGGCTTGCCGCTGCGCACGAGACTGCTCTATAACGCCGACCACGCTGAATTCCGCAAATGGGTCGAATTGGTCGTGCTGTCCGTTTCGTAAGGACGAAAAAAGCGACCGGCGCAACGGCGGGTCGCTTTCTTGCAGCTGGGAGACCTGGACTCGAACCAGGAATGGCGGATCCAGAGTCCGCTGTTTTGCCGATTAAACTATCTCCCAAATTCGATGTCGGAGAGTAACACGGGGCGGGCAGATTTTCAAGACTCGCATTGACGGGCCGGCGGCGGCTCATCCTGCGCCGGGCTGCAGGGAGTCGAGCGCGAGGCTCAGGCGTCGGATCGATTCCGTTCGACCCAGGATTTCCATCGTCTCGAATGTCGGCGGGGACACCTTCTGCGCAGTGACGGCCGCGCGCAGGGTACCAAACACCTGACCGTTCTTGAATCCGTTGGAGCGGGCGAAATCCGCCAGCGCGCCATACTGCGTATCGGCGGCGAAATCCGGCAGCCGCTCGAGGATGGGGATGGCGCCGCGCAAGACCTTGGCAGTGGCAGCGGCGTCCATTTTGCGCTGTAGCAGAATGTCGGGGGGTGGCGCCTGGTACGCCCCCCAATTGGCGAAGAAGAAACCCGCCATCGGCACGACTTCGTTCAAGGTCTTGAGGCGCACTTGCAGCAGGGGCGTCACTTGCTGCAGCCTGTCGTCGTCCACATTGAAGCCGGCTGAAACCAGCACTTGCTTCAGGAGCGGCGCCAGGCAGGCGACATCAGCCGCCTTAATGTACTGACTATTGAGCCAGTCGAGTTTCTTGATGGGGTAGGCGCTGTTGGCTGGGTTCACGTCCTTGAGATCGAAGCGCTCGATGGCCTGTGCCGTTGAGAAGACCTCTTGGTCATCGCCGTAGTTCCAGCCGATGTTGGTGAGGAAGTTTAGCACCGCCTCGGGCAGATAGCCGGCGTCGACGAATTCGCGCGCCAGCACGGGCACGTTGAGGCCGTCGGCGCCGGTGAATTGCGCTTTGCGTTTGCTGAGCTTGCCCTTGCCGTTGGGATTGAGCAGGACGGGCAGGTGAGCGAATTGCGGCTTGGGCCAGCCGAATGCTTCCCAAATGCGCAGATGCAGGGGAAACGAAGGCAGCCATTCCACGGCGCGGGTGATATGCGAGATCTCCATGTGATGGTCATCGACGATATGCGCCAGATGGTAGGTAGGGTAGCCGTCCGATTTCAAGAGCACGGCATCTTGCAAGTCGACATTGTTGAAGGTGACAGGCCCGCGGATGAGGTCTTCGCCCACGGTCGTACCTGTCAGCGGCATCTTAAAGCGGATGACGCAGGGCTTGCCTTGGGCTTGCAAGGCAGCAGCTTCTTCCGGCGCGCAGTCGCGGTAGCGGCGATCATAGCCCTGGCCGGTGGCGCGCATCTCCGCCAGCTCTTCAGCGGTGGCGAAGCACTTGTAGGCTTTGCCCTGCGCGACCAGCCAATGCGCCCAGGTTTGATACAGCTCAAGGCGCTCGGATTGCACGTATGGGCCGCAGGGGCCGCCTTGTCGCGGGCCCTCATCAATGTCGATGCCGAGCCAATCGAAAGACTCGAGTATCATCTCCACCGCGCCGGGCACGGATCGCTTCTGGTCGGTATCTTCGATGCGCAGGATGAATTGACCGCCGTGACGCCGCGCGAACAGCCAGCCGAAAAGCGCCGACCGAATGCCGCCGATATGCTGCGGGCCTGTCGGGCTAGGGGCGTAGCGCGTACGCACCGGGCGATGCTGCTGGTCTTTCAAAGCTGTAGCTCCTTGACGTGTGCTGAATTGGCCGGGCGGGCGCGCTCAAATGTTTAGGCGGCGCCGTCGTACGATAACGCTTTGCACCAGACCGATGCCCACCATTGTGAAGAGCAGGGAAGTTCCGCCGGAGCTCACCAGGGGCAGGGTCAAACCCGTGACCGGCATCAGGTTCAGGTTCATGCCGATGGACACGGTAGTCTGGAAAAAAATCATGGCGGCGACGCCATAGCAGATCATGCTGCCCAGGGGATCGCTGGCTTCGCGCGCGCCTTTCAAAATGCGGGACAAGAGCAGGGCGAACATGCCGAGCACCGCTACGCCGCCCGCCATGCCGAATTCGTGGGCGATTACGCTAAAGATGAAATCCGTATGGCGCACGCGCAGGAAGCGGCCGGTGTTTTGCGACCCGACATAGTAACCTTTGCCGAAGACGCCGCCCGATCCAATGCTGATTAAGGCTTGATTAATGTTGTAGTAGGCGTCGGAATCTGTATCCGGGTTGAGAAATGTCTCCACCCGCGCCCGCTGATACGGCAAAAGCAGAGGGTAGGCGACGGCCAATATGACAGCGCCGACGGTAATGAAGAGGGCGATGTGCCGCAGTCGCAAGCCAGCTGACCAGATGATCACAGCCCAGATGAAGAGAAAAACTATGGTCGTGCCCAGGTCGGGCTGGGCGAAAATCAGCGCGGCCGGTATGGCCAAGTGCAGCATCGTGCCGAATACGGTGGAAAGCTTGTCCAAATTCAGATAGCGCTCCGCCACATATTGCGAGAGGGTAATAATCACGATGATCTTGCCGATTTCGGAAGGCTGAATGCGGATGCCCAGGTTGATCCAGCGGGTAGCGCCGCCGGCGCCTTCGACGCCAAACAGGCGCACCATCAGCAACATGAGCACCATGGCGCCGTAAAGCCAAGGGCTGATCCCGCCAAGCAGACGATAGTCGATGGTCGCCATTACGATGACGACGATGATGCCGATGATGGCGAAGTTGATTTGATCGCGCACACGCCGGATGATGTCGTCATCTATGGCATCCTGCGTTGCGCTGTCGATCATCAGAATGCCGAAGATAACCAGGATTAAGGTGCTGGCAAAAAGAACGTAGTCAAAGCGTCGCCAAATGCTGAGGCCATCAACCATGCGGCAAGCCCATCTCGACAGTCCGTTGGCTCATTATATCGGAGGACTTCTGCTGAGACAGGGTCGCTTGGCTCTTTGCGTGGCGAGCAAAGTCGGAGGCAAAGGGAAACTGAAACTCGGCTCTGCGCGGCGACAGCGCGACCGGATGCTAGCGAGTCAATCGGCCGAATCCGCCGCCGCCGGCTTTTTCTCGTCGTCCTCTGAATCGGCGCTAGCTTCTGCGGCGGGCTTCGATTTCGCTTCGGGTTTGTTGTTGTCGGTGGCGACTGCTTTGTCAGCGGCAGCTTTGTCTTCCACTGCCGGATCAGAGCCGTTGGGTTCGGCGCCGTCGAGTTCGGTGATGACTACGACAGCATCGCGCGGCGCGGTTGGCATTGGCCCGGGCGCGATGGGAATCTCCGCCACCAATTTGCTGTGCGTGCGATCGCGCTGCTCCAGATCAATTTCGATGCGCTCTTTATCGACGACTAGGTACTTGACGATGACGTCCAGGATTTCGCGCTTCATCATCTCCATGCGCTCGGGCGGCAGATTAATGCGGTCGTGCTGCAAGACGAAGCGCAGCCGACTCTTGGCCGTGGCGCCGCTACCTTTGTTGCGTCGTCCAAACAGTCGATTGAGCAAGCTTGTCATGGAGTGGTCCTTTGCTGGTAGGTGCTGTGTAGCGTCATCGGCGCGCGCCTATCGGCCGTTGAACATTTGCATAAGCCGCTGGAGGAAGCCGGTGTTCGAGTCCAGGTCCATAAACGGGACATCCTCGCCATTGATGCGCCGGGCGACATTATTGAAGGCCGTGCCGGCTTTTGAATTTATGTTAAGGGAAACGGGAATGCCGCTATTGGAGGCGGAGAGAACGAGTTCATCTTCGGGGATGATGCCGATTATCGACAAGCCGAGGATATCGTAGACATCGTCGGACGAGAGCATTTCGCCCTTTTGCACCAGCTCGGTTTTCAGCCGATTGATGATGAGCTGGCCGGGGCCTTTTTCGGCGGCTTCAATCAGGCCGATGATACGGTCGGCGTCGCGCACAGCCGAGACTTCGGGGTTGGTGACGATCAGCACCTCGTCGGCGGGTTCCAGCGCATTGCGAAAGCCGCGCTCAATGCCGGCTGGCGAATCAATGAGGATGTAATCCGTCTGCTGGCGCAATTCGTCGGTCAGTTTAACCATGTCCTGCGGGCTAACCGCCATTTTGTCACGGGTTTGCGCGGCGGGAATCAGGAAGAGATTGTCAAACTTCTTGTGCTTGATCATGGCTTGACGCAGTTTGCTGCGCCCCTCGACGATATCCACCAGGTCGTAGACGATGCGGTTTTCCAGGCCCATGATGACATCCAGGTTGCGCAGGCCGATATCAGCGTCGATGACCACGACGCCTTTGCCGAGGCTCGCCAGGGCAATGCCAAGATTGGCGGTCGCGGTTGTTTTGCCAACCCCGCCTTTGCCAGATGAAATCGTAATTACACGGCCACCCATGGGGCTTCCTTTCCCGGTTTAGTCTTTGGCATCTACAATTATCTGATTGCCCCGAACTGACGCGACTTCCGGCCCGTTGCCTTTGCGGTTATCGGGCGGCGATGTCGCCATAAGCTCGGCAATGCGCAGCTGGCTGGGGTTCATTTCCAGGGCGCAGACAAGGGCGGATTCATCGCCATTCGCGCCGGCATGGGCGTAGCCGCGCAGCTTGCCCCACACGACGATATCGCCGGCGGCGATGACTTTCGCGCCGGGATTGACATCGCCAAAGACGATCACATGGCCATCGCTGTGAATCGTGCGGCCGGAGCGCAAGGTGCGGCGAAACAGGATGCCGTGCGTTCCCGTCTCTTCCGGGTTGACCGGCGCGGTCTCCAGCACAGGCGGGGGCGCAACGCGGCGCGCATCGGGCGCGGCAACGGCGTTCACCGACTCGGTGGCCAATTCCAGGGCGGCGGCGGATTTACGCGTGGTATCGCTAACGCTGCGCACCAACGACAGCTTCAATCCGCGCCGTTCCAGGAGGGCTCTCAGCGAGCTCATCTCATATTTGGGCACGGGCCTTTCGCCCAGCTCCACCGTAATGGCGGCGCCATTGTAGAAATCCGCCCGTTCGTCAATGCGGGCTGCGAGACAATCAGTGACGGCTTGCCAACTCTCTGTCGGGCTGAGAGAGATCAGCAAGCCATTATTAACGCCTTTGATCGCGACGAGTTCTTCTTGCATCGATTTGGGCACGAATCATCCACGAACACTAGGTTAAATATACTCGCTTTTGGAAAAGCTGCGCCTGCCCTGGCGGTAGAAAAACGGGCGCCGGCAAGGTCAATTTGCGTCGTTCAGCCAGCATGTGGCGGAGGCGTCCAGTTTGCGGCAAGCTGAGGGGCAGATAGGGGCGGACAGATCACGCCCCCAGAATGCGCAGCAGCAGAAAGGCCGGCAGCAGAAAATACAACGCGGATACAAGGTGTATCCATAGGCCGGTAGCGTCGTCCAAGGACTTGTTGACCCATTGGCCCATTGTGTTGACAGCGTAGGTCATCCAGATCACTTGAATGATGATCAATGGCGTCAGCAATATCTCGCGGTGGTTGCCCTGGTAGATCAAGCCGAAGAAGATGTACGCGGCGTAGGCGAACATTGTGACTGTGCCCAAGGGCGGATACCAGCGAGACAAGCGCGCCAGGCCGATTACACCGAGCAGGATGCCCAGTACGCCGAATTGCGCCACGATGAGTTCCCCAAGTTCGATCCAGCGCGTGGCTTCGCGCCAGCCCCAGGGCTCCAGAATGGCGGATTGCAGCGGCCAGGCGCCTCGGGCGAGCGTGACCAGCCCCAAGCCGATGGTCGCCCACAGCGTGACCCAGTACCAGGACGGCAGTTTGGCGTACGACAGGAATATCGCCAGCAAGATGGCCGGCGTCAGCAGCGTGATGAGCGGGTCGTTGATGGCGCCAATGATCAAGAGAAAGAGCACGCCCAGCGTATGCCAGCGTTTTGGCGCTTGGGCGGGTTTGATGCCTGGGCGTGGATTCGTCAGCAGGATCATGTCAACGAGCAAGTAGAGCAGCCAGGCCGTGACGAGGCCCGTCAGCCGCAAGCTCTGCGCCGTACCGAGCTGGCTCCAGAAGATGATCAGAAAGACGGCGATACCGGCGCCGATGCCAAGGTCGTACCGATTCAGCAGCAGTGACGACGTGAGCGTAGCTACCGTGGCCACGGCCGCGGCCGCCACGATGAATAGCGGCGCCTCGCCCCCGCCACC
Source organism: Phototrophicaceae bacterium (assembly GCA_965208195.1). Lineage (GTDB taxonomy): Bacteria > Chloroflexota > Anaerolineae > Aggregatilineales > Phototrophicaceae > UBA6055. The sequence goes on from CBDBOC010000004.1 coordinate 541,333, forward strand.
GGTCTGCGACCAGAAAAGTGGACAGAGCGCGAGGGTGAGGCCGCCGGCGATGGACGCCACAAAGCCCATCGCGCGCATGCTGGCAGTCGCGCCCAGGATGGCCAGCGCCATGCCGGAAGCTCGGGTCACCGGCGTATCGCCGACGAGCAGGAAGAGCAGCCAGGCGCTGCCCGCCGCCAGCAAGGCCGGGCTCCATAAGCGCAGGAGGCGCCGCTGCTCCGCGCTGAAGAAGGCCAAGCTACCCTCCGCGTACGGTTTCAGCGGCCAAGAGCGATAGCCCGTCCCCTTCGGCTTTCAGACGGAAATACTCTTCCATCGTCTTGCGCACAATAGGCAGAGCCACTTGCGACCCTTCGCCGCCATTATAGACGAAGGCCTGAATGATTATCTCGGGATTATCGTAGGGCGCATAACCGGCGTACCAGGCGTGGGCGGGCCATTGGCCCGGCACACAGAGATTGAGCGCCCAGGCGTTGTCATCGCAATATTCGGCGGTGCCGGTCTTGCCGGCCACTTCGACGAAGGGCAGCGCAGCTGGTTGCGCAGTTCCGCCTTCCGCCACCACGGCCGCGCGCATGCCGTCACGAACCAGCTCTAGCGCCGGCGCCGAGACGAATGGGGGAATGTAGGGGTCGCTGGCTTGGCGGAAGCGCACCGGCTGGCAAACAGAAGCATTGAAGCTGTAATTGAGCGGGATATGAATGCGGTAGCTATGCAGGTCTTCGACGGCTGGGTCGGGGTTTAGATCGGCGGTATTGCGATAGCCTCGCGGATCGCAACGCCCGGGGTCGTACCATTGTGAGTTCGGTTCGCAGATGCAGGCCAGGCTTGAGGGCCCCTTCATCAGCATGTCTTCGAGCAAGAGCAGGGTGAGCTCATCGCCCGGCTCCATCATCTCACGGTTGATGGTGCGCAGGACCTTCGGCGCAAAGGGTTCGATGATCTGCCGCTCTTCGTTGAGGAATTCGCGGATGATGGTGGGCTGGTACAGAACGCCCCCGTTTATGGTGGCGGCGACAGAGTTTATCAATTGCAGTGGCGTAACGTTGACATAGCCCTGGCCGAAGGCGGCATTGTAAGTATCGCCGGTGGACCAGCTTTCGCCTTCGTTGCGCCGCTTCCAGTCCGGGTCGGGCATACGGTTGGGGTTTTCAAATGGCAGCTCAATGCCGAGTTCGCTGCCGATGCCAAATGCTGTGCCGTAGCGAAACAAGTCATCAATGCCCAAGCCGCCGGGGCGAATCGTAAACGATGACAGACTCGGGTTGCCGCCGCCGATCTGATAGAAGTAGACATCGCAGCTCCAGGCGATACCGCGAATCATGTCGACGCGGCCGTGCCCGCTGCGGAGCCAGCAGACGAAGCGCTGCGATGCGGCGCGGTCGTTGGGCGCGTAACGATTTTCAACCAGAATCTGCCCTTCATCAAGCAAGAAGGTACTGGGGTCGATTACATTTTCCTCCAGCACAGCGGCAGCGGTAATGACTTTCCAGACCGAACCCGGCGGGTACTTGCTCTTGATAGTGTTATCCACCAGCGGGCGCAGCGGATCGGCGGCGATTTCAAAGAAGTACTCGCCGTCAATCGCGCGGGCGAAGCGTGAATTATCGTAGCTGGGGTAACTGACAAGCGCCAGGACTTCGCCAGTACGCGGGTCCATGGCGATGACGACGCCTTGCTGCGAAACGGTTCGGCCGGCGGCCGTGTTGAGTTCGTTGAGTTGGTCAATAATGGCGCGCTGGGCGAAGGCTTGCAGCCTGGTATCGATCGTCAGCCGCACATTCTGTCCGGGAATCGGGTCGACTTGCTCGATGACGCGCTTGACCTCGCCGGCGACATCGACCTCGTTGAGGACGGAGCCGCGGATGCCGGCCAGGCGGCTTTCGAGGTAGCGCTCGGCGCCCTCGTAACCGATGCGGTCAAAGGCCGGGTTGTAGCCCTGCGCGCGCAATTCCGCTTCTTCTTCCGCGGGAATCGGCCCCATGTAGCCGATGATATGCGTGGTTAGCGAGCCGGTGGGGTACTCGCGCACAGCGACGGTGTCGATGTCGACGCCGGGCATGTAGATGCGCTCTTCCAGGATTTGCATCGCCACCAACTGCGGCACATCCAGGGCGACGATCACCGGGCTGAAGGGTTCAATGCCTTCTCCTTCAGCGACCAGGTCTTCGATGCTGCGCACGAAGGCGCCCGCCTGCGCGGCGATTTCCCGCGTGGGAGGCACGCCGACCAAAGCCGATAGCCGATTGTAGACCGCTAACTCGGCTTCCTCGTCGGCGGGCAATGCGGCTGGGACGATTGTGACGTTGAAGGCAGGCACATTGAAGGCGAGACGGTTGTCATTGCGGTCGAAAATGGCGCCGCGCCGCGCTGGGATGGGCAGGCGCTTGAAGCGATTCCCGTCGGCTTCGTCCTGAAATTCAGGCTGACGCACCACTTGCAGCTCGTACATGCGGATGCCGAAGAGCAAGAAGACGGCGAAGATCACCGCTTGAAGGAAGGTCAGTCTCCAGGACTGAAAGGGCAAGATCAGATTGGGTTTCATCAGGCGGGTCTCGTATCTGCGCCGGTCGCCAATATCTGGGCCGCTGACTGCAGCCCGCCCTCAAGACGGCGTTGAACCAGCCGCACCAGCGCGTACACCGGCAGCACGGCAAGCAAATTGTAAAGAATCGTGGGCAGCAGCAGGCTGCGCGCCAGGGCAGGGATGTCGTAGGTATGCCCTAGCAGCGCCAGCCAAGCCAAGGAATTGAACGTAATCACGATAGTGGCGATCGGAGTGATCAAGAGCAGGAAGAGAACACGAACCCGGAAAAGCTGACGGGCCACGCCGTTGGTGATGAAGGCGAGCAGCGCCAGTGCAAAGGCGCTTGCGCCCAGCGGCAGGACCGACAGCAGGTCCAGCATGATCCCGCCGACCATGGCCCAGATCAAGCTCTCAGACGGTGCGGCACGGATGGACCAGCAGAGCACGAACAGGAGCACGAGGCTTAGCTGCCCGCGCGTATCAGCCAGGAAGGGAAGGAGGTCGCCCTGGAGCGCGACGGCAAAGCCGATGACTTGCGGAATGACGCTGGCGGTCAGCGCCGCCGATATCCCAAGCAAGGGAAGGGACAGGTAGCGCCCCATATCAGGTCTCGTCTTCCTGCATGAATATGGTCAGATCAATCGGCTCGAAGCTGGTTATGACAAGCACAACGTCCAGCGCTTCAAAGTCGAGCAAGCTGCGCACCTCGGCTTCTTGAAACAGCTCAAATTCGAATTGTCGCACGCTGGTCACTTGCCCAATCACAATATCGGCGGGGAAGTTGCCACCCAGGCCGGAAGTGATGACGAGGTCGCCTTGGCGGATATCTTCATCCAGGTCGACTAACGTTAGCCGCAGCACGCCCGAGGCTTGGCCGATGATACTGCCTTGAGCGCGAGTGGTTTGCAGGCGCGCGCTGACAGCGCTATTCTCGTCGTTGATCAGCTGCACTTGTGAGGCGTTGGCGCTGACTCGTGTCACGCGGCCGACCAAGCCAAGATCGGTTGATACAGGCATGCCGACGGCGATGCCGTCCCGGGTGCCCCGGTTGATGATGATGGCGCGGGCGATGCCCGTCTGCTCCACTGCGATGACATCGGCCGGCAAGAAGTCTTGATTGTCCAAACTCGATGTATAGGAGAAAAGGTCGATCAGGCGATCGTAGTCACTTGCCTCTTCGCGCAGGCGAATCAGTTCGATTTGGCGCAGCGCGAGCTGTTCTTCCAGGTCCGCAAGGCGCGCTCGCAGTTCGCCCAGGTTATTGAGTTCATCGAAGACCGCGTCAAATGACAGCGAAACTCGGTTGAAGAAGCCGGACAATCCATGCAGCGGCGCCGCCACGACGCTTTCCAGGGGCGTCAATATGCCGATGAGGCTCAAGAGCGCAAGCACGCCGCACAAGGACAGCGAGAACAGTAGTAGAAGGAAAGGGCCCGGTCGCCGGAGTGATCGCAAGGGCTGGTCCTCGTCGAGGGGACTTTCGCCTATCTTATCATAGGATAGCGCGCGGAAATGAACCGCATAGCAGCCGGGAACCGAAGATTGCGGTCGATTGCACTAGTGCCGTGTGCTGCCGCGTTCGGGCCCGGTCAGCAGGCGGCGCAGGTTATTGTAGTCTTCCAGGACGCGGCCGGCGCCACGCGCCACGCAGGTCATGGCGTCGTCCGCCAGCCAAGAGCGGATATTGACTTCTTCGCGCAGCCTATCGCCCAAGCCGCGCAGCTGGCCGCCGCCACCGGCTATCGTAATGCCGGTTTCCATCAGGTCGGCGACCAACTCCGGCGGGGTATCATCAAGGGCGTCCTTGACAGTGTCAATGATGATGTTGACCGAGCCGCCAATGGCGTCGCGGATTTCAATCGAGCTGACCTCAACCGAATCGGGCAGACCCGTCGTCAGATTTCTGCCCTTCACGATGTAGGTGCGTTCCTGGGGGAGGGGGTAGGCCGAACCAATGTCGATCTTGGCTTTCTCCGCAGTTGGCTCGCCGATTAGCAGGTTGTGTTTGTTGCGCAGGTGCTGGACGATGTCTTCGTCCATTTCGTCACCGGCCACGCGAATAGAGCGGCTGATGACGATGCCGCCGAGGGAAAACAGGGCGACCTCGGTCGTGCCGCCGCCGATATCGACGACCATGCTGCCACGGGTCTCAAGGACGGGCAGATTGGCGCCGATGGCAGCCGCAACCGGTTCTTCGATCAAGTGGGCTTCGCGCGCGCCAGCGTCCAGCGTGGCTTCGATCACGGCGCGCTTCTCGACCTCGGTGACACCGCTGGGGATGCCGACGACAACGCGGGGTCTGGGCACGGGCACCCAGCTCTGTTCGTGCGCCTTCTTGATCAAATAGTCCAGCATGCGCGCCGTGATTTCGTATTCGCTGATGACGCCGTCGCGCAGTGGGCGGACGATCAAGATGTCTTTCGGGTTCTTGCTCCACATTTCTTTGGCGCGCGCGCCAACTTCAATCGGCGCGCGCGTTTTCCGATCAACGGCGACGAATGAAGGTTCGTTGATGACGATTCCCTTGCCACGCACGTAAACCAGGGTATACGCGGTGCCCAAGTCTATACCGATGTCGAGCGAGAAGAGCCCGAACAGGAAATCCAAGGGGCTTAGCACTAATGGCTCCTCGATGTCACGCGTACGCTGCGAATTATAGCATAGTTCACTATGCGGCAATATGAACGGCGCCGGCGACGGAGCGCAAACCTGCGGCGGGCGTTGCGCGCAAATGAAGGCAGCGCAAGCGGGCACAGAAGATGCAATGGCCTGTGGCGATGCGCTATGCTTAAGGGCGAAGCGCAATCGTAGGAATCGCGTTGCCAGATCACCCGTTGCACCAACAAGTATTACGCACGATACAAGAGCATGATGCATTTGCTGGCTCGGGCAAGGCGATTGTGGCGGTATCGGGCGGCTGTGATTCGATCGCCTTGCTTCATATCTTGCTGAGCCTTCGGGCAGAGATCCCCATTGCGCTGCATGTTGCCTCGCTGAATCACGGATTGCGCGGCGCCGACGGCGGCGATGACGTCGTCTTTGTCGCCGGCTTGGCGGATGCGTGGGGCTTGCCTGCGACCACTGCCGAAGTGAATGTGCCTGACCTGGCGCGCGAGTGGGGCATAGGCATAGAGGAAGCCGGCCGGCGGGCGCGCTACGACTTTCTCGCCGGCGTCGCCAGGAACGAAGGCGGCTGCGTTGTAGTGGGGCAGCACGCCGATGACCAGGCTGAGACGATACTTATGCGAATCGTACGCGGCAGCGGGCTGCGCGGATTGCAAGGCATGCGGGTGGTGGGCGGCGTACCCGGGCACGGTGATATCCGCTTGGTCCGGCCGCTTCTGAAAGCCTCGCGCGATGAAATCGAAGCCTATTGCCATGATCACGGTCTAGAATATCGCCGGGACAGAAGCAACGACGACCTCAGGTACAGCCGCAACTTCCTGCGCCATGAAGTGATGGCTCGGCTGCGGCGCCTCAACGGTCGTGCGTCGGATGCCTTCGCGCGGCTTGCGGAGGCGGCGGCCGTCGACGACGACTTCATTTCGAGTCAATTCACAGTTCGAGTCCTGCCAAACGTGACCAGCGACGTCGGGCATTGGAGCATAGGACGGGACGAGTTTTGGGCCTTGCATCCGGCGCTGCAACGCCGATTCTTGCGCGGCGCCTTCGGGCATTGCGCCGGGGGCGCTGCCACGCTGGACCACCGGGCGACTGTCGCGGCGATCGCGTGGCTGCGGACGGCGACGACCGGGGCGCGCCGCCAGCTCGGCCAGGATGTGCGCGCGCGCGTCGGCTACGCGGAAATCGTCATTGAAAATGCCTTTGCTGAGCCGGCTGCCGGAGCATACCGCTTGATCGCGAACGAAGACGATATTGAGTTGAATGCGAACTTGCCGCTGACTTACTGCGGCCTTCGAATAGATCTGGCTGGCGCGCGGCCGATAGCGCAATTCGACGCCTGGGTAGAGCTGCCGGCAGGAGTTGATTTGCGCTTGCGTACACGCAGACCGGGCGAGCGCTTCAAGCCTAAGGGGATGGGCGGCCGTTCGCGCAAGATCAAAGACTGGATGATCGATCGCAAGATACCGCGCGAGATTCGTCAGCGGATTCCTCTCATTAGCGCGGACGACACAGTGATTGCGATCTGCGTCGGCGATCAATGGCACCTGGCGGACGCCAGCGCCAACGCCGGCCATGGTGGGGAACGTGTAACGCTTTGGCTACGATAGATGGCAGTCGGGGCGAATATCAGCGTGAAGCGCTACCCACAAATTAGGCGTCGGTTATAATTGGGGTAAAGGTGTTTACTCCGTCACCCGGTGGCGATGATGGCTGAGAGACGACTGATGCGACTCCTGCTCGTTGACGATGATGGCGTCAATCGTTATACCGTAAGCAAGGCGCTGCAGCGAGTTGGTTACCGCGTCAGCGAGGTCGATAGCGCGGAGGCGGCGCTGCAAAGCTTCACCAACGACGGCTTTGATCTAGTGCTGGCGGAGATAGAGTTGCCCGATATGAGCGGCGTTGATTTGCTGCGTGAGATAAAGACCCTGGCGCCGGATGCCGTCGTCATCTTACAGACGGAATATGCCAGTATCGAGCGCGCTGTGCAAGCTTTGCGTTATGGCGCCAAGGACTTTCTGGTCAAGCCTGTTTCAAGCGGAGACCTGCGCGAGAGCGTCGAACGAGGCATGGAGGAGGCGCGGAAGTTGCGGCGGCGGCGGCGCTTGCTCGATTCCATCGAACGGACAGTAACCGAATTAGCGCGAGAGGTAGCCGATACGCCGCCAAGCGCTACTGAGAGCGCCGAATCTAGCGACATCGGCATCGCGTGGGCGCGCCCAAACCCGCGCGGCAGCGCCATCAACCTGGGGCCGCTTTCCGTACTGCCGGGCAAGTATCAGGTGGCCGTGGCCGATGCCTCGGTCAGCCTTACGCCAACCGAGTTCGATCTGCTATTGTATTTGGCGGCTCATCGTGGACGCGTCGTCGCTTGTCAAGAATTGGTGCGCGAAGTGCGTGGCTATCAGTCGGAAGAAGCCGAAGCGCGGGAAGTTATCCGACCGCACGTCAGTAATCTCCGGCGTAAACTCAAGGGCCTGGGCGAGATAGACGTCATCCTAAATGTGCGGGGCGTGGGCTATCGGCTGGGAGAATTCCCGGAAGCGGACTAGACGGCGGCAGCGTCTTGCGCGTTTGGCCAATAATCTTGTCATCTGTAAAGTCATCAAGAATCGCCAAAGTGAGGGTGCATGCGTCTATTGCTCTGTGCCTGTGTAGTGGTGTTTGCGGTCGCATTCGCCGGTGGCGCGCGCGCCGACGCTAGCGACTGTGGCGAGCCAGGCAAGGTCAAGCGTGAGAGCTACGTCAGCGCAGTTGACAATCTTGAACGCCGCTACACGCTTTATTTGCCGCCCTGCTACGATACGAGCGCGGCGACATATCCCCTATTGACGTTACTGCACGGATCCAATGCTGATGACAGCCAGTGGACACGGCTGGGCTTCACGGACGCGCTTGAGAGAGGGATTCAAGCGGGAACGGCAACGCCGATGATCGTGCTGATGCCGGCGGGCGGCGCCATAGCGAACGAGAACCGTTTCAATGGCGCGACTTACGATGCCATCCTGCGCGACTTCTCGCGTCAAATGGGCCAGAATCTTCGCGACAATGGCCGCCACGCGATCGGCGGCATTTCGCGCGGAGGTTTCTGGGCGTATCACCTTGGACTGCGCTATGCCGAAGACTTCGTCGCTATCGGCGGGCACAGTCCTTTCTTTGACGCTGATCACGCTGCGCCACCGTATAATCCCCTGGATCTGGCGGAAGCACTGACCGACGCGACGCAGCTCAAGCTGTGGCTCGACCGCGGCACACGAGATCATGCGGCTGACCGCGTCGAACAGATGCACGTGATCTTGCAGCGCCAGCAAATTCGCCACGAGTACAGAGTTTACGCCGGCGGCGACCACAGTGAAGACTCGTGGCGGCTCTTCATCGACGAGTATGTCACGTTTTATTCGGAGGCCCTCCTGGGCGCCGATGCAGTCTTGCCGAAATCTACAGACGAAGAAGCGGGCATCGAATTGTGGCTGCCTGCGACGGGCTTCGGGGCACTGCTCACGTCAATTGATTCGGCTCAACTGGAGCGCGTCTTGGCCGGTGCGTATGATCATCGGCTCGTGATGACCGAATCGGCCACGCTGACGCTGGCGCAACATGGATGGGAAGTTCACAGGGACACGGAACTGGTGGACAGCAGCCGGCTCTTCAGCGCGCTCTGGCGGGACAAGAACAGTTATACTTTCTTGCCATTTGACCAGCTGTATCTTCAGTTGCGGCCCTTGTGGGTGGACGATATCGCGGTGGTTGATCAACTGGACGACTATCCGCTGGCATTCGAGAGTGACGCGCCCAACTTCACGCCAGAGCTCTTGACCCGCATCACGCTGTCCGGCACGACAGCGCTGGCTCGGCATACGATACCCGCAATCGACGCGATTGGCGTCGAGCGGGCGGGTAGCGGCATCCGCGAGTATGTCACGCGTTCCGATTACTTCCAGATCACGAACGAAGCTTCGGTAGTCGAGGATTGCCCGCAACCGGCGGCGCGAGGACTGGCGGGCGAGTTGAGCATGTGCATGAAGAGCGAGCATCTGGCGCTGTTTGATCTGTTGGACGTCGATATCGTCGATCTGACCGGCAATCACGTCAACGACTTTGGCGCCGAGCCGCTGCTGAACACGATTGATCTGCTCGAGACGCGGGGCCTGCAAATGATCGGCGGGGGCCGCAACGAAGCGGCTGCGCGGGCGCCCTTGATTCTGGAGCGCAAGGGCTCGCGCATCGGCTGGCTGGCATGCAATGATGTTGGGCCGAGCTTTGCCTATGTCAATGACAATCCGCAGTTGCGCTTTGGGGCGCGTGGCGGGGCCGCCTCTTGTGATCGACAGTGGCTGCGCGACGCCCTGGGAACGCTCTCAGCCCAGGTTGATGTGGTGCTGATGACGGTACAGTATCGTGAGTTTGAACGCTTCACGCCACAGGGCGGTCATCGCTTCGACTACAAGACCTTCGCCGAATGGGGCGCTGATGTGGTCATCGGCACGGCCGAGCACAAGCCGATGACATTCGACTTCTACCCCACGCAGCGCGGGGAGACGGCCTTTATCCACTATGGCCTGGGTAATCTGTTTTTCGACCAGCTGCCCTGGGGCAATCGCCGGTTCTTTCTCGATACGCTGTACATATATGATGGCCGGCTGCTGACGGTGGAGCTGTTTCCCGGCATCATTGACGATCGCGCGCGTCCGAGGTTGCTGGAAGGCGATGATCTTTTCAATTTCCTGCACTTCATGTTTATTCAGAAGAACGAGTTTTGATCGGCTTAACCGTGCAGGCGCGGCCGCGATGGCCGTCACGTTCTGACGCAATTCTTATGCGGGCTATGCGAACATGAGGGTGGGCTTGCGTCAAAATGTAAACAATGTATAAAAGCGGCGGATTCAGCGCGAGGCAGCTAGGCGCGGCGCCGCTGGCTGCGTTATAATGGCGGCGCTCCGATTCCAATCGGACTACGAATAAAATTGGCCAGATTCCACAAGAAAATGTCGACGTTAAATCCTGATCTAGTCTCGAAAGATATGGACGCGGTGCTGAATGACGCAGTGCCGCTGCTGGCAGAGCACCGCAAGTCTTCGATCATGCCTGAGATGGTTCTGCTCGCCTTGCTGCGACGGCAGAACACGGCGGCCTATCGTATGCTCAAGATGTTCGAGTCGACGCGTGGGGTCGACCTAGACCGGCTGGAGCGGCAGGTTAGAGTGGCGATACAATCCCGCCGCGACCCCGACGGCAGCCTTGATTTCGTCGCCATCGGCAACAAGAAGGTTGCGCTCAGCCGGCAGTCGGTGATTATGCTGGACGACGGCTTGACCATCGCCAATTCCATGAATGAGCAGAAGATCGATACGGATCATGCGCTGGCGGTATTGGCGGAGACTTCGGTCAGCACCGGCGGCATCTTGCGCCAGTTCAGCATCACGCCGAAGTCGATACAAGACGCCTACAGCGATGCCAGCAAGATCATTCCGGCGCGCGAAGACAGCACTACTGTGGACTATGTCAAGCGGGCGAAGCGCGGTCTTCTGCAGGCGGTGCATTTTCGTGAGGAATTGCTGCGCAGCATGATCAACGTGCTGACGCAGTCGGTCAATCGCCATATTGTCCTGGTCGGGCCGGACGGGGTGGGCAAGCGCACTTTGGCTTACAGCCTGGCGCTGCTGATGGCGGAGGACAAGGGGCCCGCCGGGCTCTCAAGCTTGGTGCAGATTAGCGAGACGGCGCTGCTGGATGGCGATCAGGAGGCCTTTCGGGCTGGTATGAGCGCGGCGCGGCGCGGAGTCTTGTTCTTGCCGCTGATTCACCGCTTCTTCGGCGGGCCGATCAAGGCTGACTTCAACAAGGCCACATCGCTGGTGCAGAAGGCCTTCTTGAGCGAAGACCCGGTCATCATCAGCACCACCAGCTTGCACGAGTTTGAGGCGCGCATCCAGGGTGTCAGCGCCATTATGGAAAATAGCCAGGTCATCAAAGTGGACGAGCCGACGCTCGACGAAACAGTGCGCATACTTGAGACGATCGCGCCCCACATCGAGTCGGATTACGATATCGCGGTGGATCACGATGCGCTGAAGATGGCGGCGCGCATGTCGCACCGGTTTCTCAAGACGCACCCTTTGCCGCAGAGCGCCGAACAGTTGCTGCATCGCACGGCGGCCATGGTCAACATGGGCAAGCAGGCGCATCTGGCCTTCCGGCCGGAGACGAACGACGCCACGCTGGATGTCGAAGACGTCACGCTGGTCACAAGCCAGATGACGGGCATTCCGGTCACCAAGCTGGGCGCTGACGAACGGCTGCGCTATGCCAATATGGTCGAGCATTTGCGCGAGCGCTTGATCGGTCAGGAAGAAGCGGTCCAGTTGGTCAGCCGGGCGATCAAGACGGCGCGCGTCGGCTTGAAGGATCCGCGGCGCCCCATCGGCACCTTTCTCTTCCTGGGGCCGACGGGCATCGGCAAGACCGAGCTGGCCAAGGTGCTGGCTGATTTCATGTTCGGCAGCGAAGACAACCTCTTCGTGCTGGACATGAGCGAGTATAAAGACGAGAGCAGCATCAACCGGCTGATAGGCTCGGCCGTGGGTTATGTCGGCAGCGATGAAGGCGGGCAACTGACCGAGCGGCTGATTCAGAAGCCCTACACCATCGTGCTACTCGACGAAATCGAGAAGGCGCACCCGCGCATCATGGACGTGCTACTGCAAGTGATGGAAGAGGGGCGCTTGACGGACGGCCGCGGCAATGTGGCCGGGTTCAGCGAAGCCGTCGTGATCATGACCAGCAATATCGGCTCGGAGCACTTGATGGTGCGGCAGATCACGGACGACCTGCGCGAGAAGATCATGGACCAGGTGCTGGACTTTCTGCGCCCGGAATTCATCAATCGGCTGGACGAAGTCATCCTCTTCAACGCCTTGGGCGATGACGACTTTGTGTTGATCCTCGACTTGCTGATCGAAAAGGAAAACAAGCTGGCGCGGGAACGAGGCTTGACGCTGACTTTCACCGACGGCGCCAAGAAGTGGCTGTTGGCGCAGAATGACGAGCCGGAATTCGGCGCCCGGCCGCTGCGCCGGATCCTGCGCCGCAATTTACGCGAACCGCTGGCGGATTTTCTGTTGCGGTCGAACCCGCCGGAAGGCACGGAAGTGCGCGTGAGCTCCAGCCGCAAACGGGGCGGGGGCTTGAAATTCTCCGCGCAGGTCGAAGGCGAGGAGTTTGTCGTCGAGGCGTGAGCCCGAAGAGGGGCCGGCGCGATTCTGGCGTGGGGCAGGCTCGCTTCAGGGCCTGCCTTGTTTCTTGTAGAGTTGTGAATGCCTAGTTTGGGCTTCGCGCAACCGGGCCGAGGCTGCCCGGGCGACAATGCGAAATGAGGAAACCATGACCGAGCTTGATCGCTCCATTTTCAGGAAATACGATATTCGGGGCGTCGCCGCGGGCGATTCGCCGCAGCTAACGCCGGGTGTGGCGCTGTTGGTGGGCAAGGCCCTGGGGACGTACTTGCCGCGGCAATTTGGCTCGCAGCGGGTGTTCGTCGGCAGCGACAATCGGCTGACATCGGGGCCGCTAAAGGCGGCTGTCATTGAAGGCTTGGCGTCGGCGGGGTTGCCCGTCACCGATATTGGCGAGGTGTTGACGCCGACGGTGTATTTTGCTTCGGCTTCCTTTAAAGGTGAAGGCGCGGGTGTCATGGTAACGGGCAGCCACCTGGATACACGCTACAACGGCATCAAGATGGCGTACGGCAAATTGGCGCTGGCCGGCGAACAGATCGAAACACTGCTGAGCATGATTGAGCGGCGAGCATTCAGGGAAGGCGCGGCCGATGTCAGCCGGGATCCAGATATGATTCACCGGCACATGACGGCGATTCAAAGCAAAGTGACGATGTCCAAGCGAATGAAAGTGGTGCTGGACGCGGGCAATGGCTTGTCTGGCACGTACTTGCCGCCGGTGCTGAGCGCGCTGGGGCTGGATGTCGAGTGCCTGTATTGCGAGCCGGACGGCAGCTTTCCAAATCATTTGCCCAACCCGGAAGATCCGGAAATGACGCGCGACCTGGAAGCGAAGGTGTTGGAATTGGGCGCCGACCTGGGTTTGGCTTTTGATGGCGACAGCGATCGCTGCGGCTTCATTGACAATCAGGGTCATCATATCGCTGCTGATCGCCTCTTGGCGCTGCTGGCGCGTGACCTGCTCAGCCGACATCCCAATACGCCCGTCGTCTTTGATGTCAAGGCGTCGCAGGCGCTGCCGGACGAAATCAGGCGTTATGGCGGCGAACCGGTGATGTGGAAATCGGGCCACAGCTTGATGAAGCAAAAGATGAACGAGATTGGCTCGCTGCTGGGCGGCGAGGTCAGCGGCCATCTATTCATCGGCGAGGACTATTACGGCTTTGACGACGCGCCTTTGGTGGCGTTGAAAACGCTGGAGATTATCAGCAAATCCGACAAGACGATTGCCCAGATCTTCGACGATGTCCCCAAACTGGTGGCCACGCCTGAAATCGTGCTGGCGGCGCCCGATGAGCTCAAGTTCAAGATGATTGACGAAATAACCACCAGCTTGCAGGGTGAATACGAAGTTGTCACGGTAGACGGCGCGCGGGTCGCCTTTGAGCGCGGTTGGGGCCTGGTGCGCGCCAGCAATACGCAGCCGGCCGTGACCTTGCGCTTTGAAGCCTATACTCGAGAACAAGTCGCCGCCTACCTAAGGGTCTTCAAGGCGCAGTTGGACAAGTACCCGCAAATCGACCAGACTAGATTCGAAGCCGTCATGGCGTCCTTCAGTTAGTGTCGCGTTCTGATTGAGCCATGCACGATGTCGAGCGATTTCCCCAGTCGGACGAATTCAAGGATGTCTATCGTCATCGGGCCGCCGCTTACGATCACCTGGTGGACCGGGAAGATTTCCGCGGTAACGTATTTGCCGCGATTAACGAAATCCGGCCTTTGCATGGCCTGCACATCGTGGAATTCGGCGCCGGCACCGGGCGCTTGACGCGGCAATTAACAGTGGTGGCGAAGCGCGTCGCCGCTTTTGATATTGAGCCGGCTATGTTGCGGCGCGGGCGCGACAACCTGCGCAACTCTGGCATGACCAATTGGTCGCTGGCGGCCGGCGACAACCGGCAGATGCCTGTGATGGCCGATTGCGCCGACCTGGTGCTGGAGGGCTGGAGCTTCAATCACGTCATGGCCTGGCATCCTGAGGATTGGCGCGAGCGCATAGACGGGATGCTGGCGGAGATGGCGCGCATCGCCAGGCCCGGCGGCACGGCCATATTGCTGGAGACAATGGGCACGGGCACGCGGCGCCCGCAGGTTCCCAATCGGCGGCTGGCGGCGCTTTATGACTACTGGCAGGAGCGCCACGGCTTTGACTATCGCTGGGTTCGTTCTGATTATCAGTTTGCTTCGCCGGCTGAGGCTGACGAACTGTTGCGTGGCGTATTCAGCCCGGCGCTGACAAGCAAATGGCTCAAAGACGGCATGACCATACTGCCGCAGTGCACCGGCATCTGGTGGAAGCGCTTGGATTGACCTGGCCGCGCTATTCGCGTCGAGCTTAGAAGGGCGCGGGCGGCGAAATGGCTTGCGCCAGGAAATTGAAGGCGGTAAAGGCGACCAGTGTGGCGGCGCCGAAGAGGATCAGTAGCGTTCCGTAGAGGACTTGCCGCCGATCCCAGCCTGGCGTCCTTTGCGGCGGGGTCGCGCTGCCGGCGCGCTCAAGCGTTCGTCGCCAGGTGCGGTCGCGGTCGACAACGAGGATCAGGCCCCAGGCGATAAAGGGCAGACCGAATGCAGCCCCGAAGCATAGTGCGGCGATCACGATTGGCCCGTCCTTGTCCGCCGCCTCGACTGCGCAGGCGCCAAGTTAAACTTGCATTCTTCTACTCGAGACAATCATGCGCTGCTTTGGGCGCCATTGCAAGTTATGCCTTATCGGTTATCATGATTAGCTAGAGACTGCTATGTCCGCAGGCAGTCCACCGCGGGAGAGACACCCGATGCAAATGCTAAACGCCCCAGATCAAGCGCCCGACCTTGCCTTTCAAGTGGATTCCGAGCATTCCGGCGTGCGGCTGGTGGGCTGCGTGACATTCTTGATTAGCGCCGTGGCGAGCTATCTCATTCTCAACACATTTATCCCCAACAGTGGCTTGATCACGGTAGGCGCTGCGCTGGCGGTAGCTGTCGGTTTGACCTACTTGTCGGATCACATGACCAAGATATACTGGCCCAGCAACCGCGCCATCCAGTTTGTTGACGACATGATCTGCCTGGTCAAAGCGGGCCAAGTGCAGAGCGAAGTCGACGCCGCGCAAAATGTCAACTTGCTGATGTGGCATTTTGAGGCCAAACGACATCCCCGGGTGCCCAAAGGCTGGTATGTGGTGGCGAACGCACTGGAGCAAGATGGTGAGATGATTGTCAGCTACAGCATTGCCTCGCCGGAAGACTTTGAGTCGCTGCCGCTGTCCCGCTTATCCATCAAGTATCAGCGCAAAAAGGGCAAGAAGGATGACTCGCGCGACCTGAAGGAAGCGGGTAACTACCGCCGTATTGCCCAGGCGGAGTTTCACCGCGGAGAGCTAGGCGCAGAGATGTCCCTGGAAGATTACCACGCCTATTTGGATTACCTCGCGGACACCTACACTTCCTGGATGCCGAAAGACAAATGACGGCGTTATGCAGGCGCGCTTGCGGGATACTGCTGCTAATCGCCTGGCTCATTCCCGTCAAGGCGCAAGACACCGCGCTACGACTCGGCTCCACCATAGACGCCTTTCTGGCGCCCGGCGAAACACATCAGTATAGCTTTCCCGCGCTTGAATGGACGCTTGTGTCGCTGCGTGTAGAGGCCTTGACCGAGGAATTGGACCCTCGGCTGGAGATTTTCGGGCCCGATGGCGATCTTGTGATAGCCAATGACGACTACGACTATCCCGCTACCCGTGACGCCGCGTTGCAGGCTTTCCTGATTCCGGCGACTGCGACCTACCGGGTTGCGGTCAGTGCGGTAGGTGACGGCGGCGGGGACTATCGTCTGCATGTGCTGCCGGGTTATGACGTTCTGTCGCTGCACGATACGGTGATGGACAATGCCAACTGGGAAGTTGTGTATAGTGACGCCGTGGTACACCTTTCAGATTCCAGCCTCTTCGCCGCGGAAATGTCTGGCGCGGCGCGCTCCGCCATTATTTTGGGTTTGCATTTGCCCTTGGAAAAAGACGTCTATTTTGAAGCTTCATTTGAATCGGTTTCGGCGACCTCGGCATGGCAAGTGGGCCTGGTGTTTCGCTATTTGGCGCCCGATCGCTTTCATCGCCTTTTGCTCAGCAATCGCGGATTCTGGACCATTGAGCGCGTGAATGACGGCATCGTCACGGATGTTCGCGATTGGGCGACGCATCCGGCGATTGTGCCGGGGGAGAGCGACTTCCGGCTGGGCGTCCTGGCCAGCGGCGGGCACTTTGACGTGGTCTATAATGGACAGGTTGTCGGCTCTGCCAGAGACGAAATGCCCGCGGATCGGGGCGGGCTTGGTCTTGCGGTGAGATCGAACCAATTCGCCGGCGGCACTGTATCTTTCGCCGTGCGTGAGGCCATCCTGACCCTGCCAACCCGAGTTGAGGATAAATTGATCTTCCCGCAGCGCCTGCTTGAACGCCGGTACTTCCTGATGGCGGACGAGCTGCGGCGACAGCAACTCGTGCCTGCCAACAGCGAGTTCCTGTTCACCGTGGGCGAAAGCTCGGTGCGCAATGCGCGCGCGGGACTGACCTATGTGCCGCTGGCCCGTGAAAGCGACTTTGAGTTTTTGGCGCTGGGCGCGTCTATCGCGTTCAATATTGAGGCCGGGTTAAACGGCGGCTGCGGCTTGGTGTTCCATGTCACTGGCGACGAGGAGTACGCCTTGGCGTATTTGACGCAGGGCGGTGACCTGGGCATTTCGCGCCGTGTGGGCGCCGCCTTTGAGCCGGGCCTGTATCAGATGGCCGATCCATTTAGCGGCGGTTCGCATTATTTGCTCGTGATCGTAGCCGATGGGGAGCTGCTCCTGTTCGCGGATGAACACTATGCTGGCAGCATGCCATACCCACGGCAGGCCGGTGGCATCGGCATCGCCGTGGTCAATTACGAGCAAGCCTATTCGAGTTGCACATTCGAAGATCTTTGGCTGCTGGGTCTGGCCGATCTACAGGCGTAAGGCGCAGAAAAAAGCCCCGCCGTCGGGCGAGGCTTTGCTCAGCGCATTGGCTTGAAGGCAGCTCAGCCACCCATGGCTGCGCGCAGGCTGTCGCAGGCCGGGCAGCCGCCGCCGGGACGGATAATGGCGTAGCCGCCTTGCGGGTCGCTGCCCCAGGCAGTGAAGTTCACATTCCAGACGATGATCATGCTGACGTAGCCGGAACCGCGGGCGACGTTGACCGCGCCCGCCAGCCAAGCGGCCTGCTCGGCCAGCGTATTGTCGGCGGCCCAGGCGAATCTCGCGGGCACGGCAGCGCCCATGCCTTCGTCGGTGAGGTAGCCGAGTTCGGTGAAGCAGAGCGGCCGCGACGGGAAGGCGCTGCGGTATACGCTCATCATGCTGGGCAAGTACCAGGAGTAATGCCCGGCGCTGCCGACAGGCGCTCCGCTGGTAGCATTAGGCGGCACGGCGCCGGCATTGTAATGCACGCCGACGCAATCGAGGTAGTTGGCCGCGCCCGCTTGCGCCATCTGCGCCACAAAGGTGTTGTCGTTGCAGCCGCCGTCTTCGCAACCTGTGCTGGAGAAGCCGGTTGGCGCTGGCGCCCCGCTGATGACAATGGTATTTGGATTGGCGCCCTTGATGGCCTGGTAGGCCGCCTGGAGCAGACGCGTGTAACTTCCGCCGTTGATTTGGCCTCTGGGCCATTCGTGCTCAATATTCGGCTCATTCCACACTTCTATGGCGTCCGCGCCGTTCTGCGCCAGGAAAGCCACGTACTGGGCGAATTCCGCCACATAACCGTCGAAGTCAGAAGCCAGCCGGTTCTTGTCCCCCAGCGCGCCAAGCAGCACTTTGAAGCCCTGGGCATGTGCTTGGGCGATGGTGTCTCGGCCATCCGATATGCCGTGTTTCACTTGCTTCTTTACCCAGGTCATCCCGGCGTTGCGCATGTGCGATGCCGCCAGCCCGTCCAAGCCGACGATGTGCCCGCCCAAAACAAAGCCGCTGACATTTGCAGTGCTGGCGACAGCGACAACTTGCGGCGCTTCGCCTTCCGCTGCTTCGGCCGCTGCTTCTGCGGCTGGCGCAGGCGGCGGCGCATATTGCGGCGGCACCAGGACCTCGTCGCACAGGGCAGTATCCGCCAAGTCATAACTGACGCGCGCCTGATATTCGGCGCCGGAACGATCGCGCAAGGTAAAGGTCCAACCGAAGAGCACATCGGACCGCTTCTGCATTGCGGGCACCGAGACGGCGCAGTTGTCGATGCCGAAAGTGCCGTACAAATTCAGGCTGGCGATCGAGCTCCAGTCGTCTTCGTAATAGAGCCAGCGAACGAGGTTCAAGCGCTCGCCACGGTCGTCCTCAATGAGGTTACGCGCGACCCGCAGCCCGCGCAAAACGGGACTGCCGCCGGTCGCTGCATTTTGCGAGTCTTCCTGGGCAAGTGTTGGGGCGCTTAGCCCAAGCGCTACCGACAGCAGCAGCAGGACCAATGCGCTAATTCGGGTCGAATGCAGATTACTGTTAGACATAGCCATCCCTCTGTCATTGCCTAAGTTGGCTAAAAGCGAAGCATAGCGAATTCGCTGAAATATGCCATACTCGCTTGCCGCTCGTAGGCGATTCGTCATTTTGAACGCGGCTGCATGGCACGGCGCTGCCAGGCGACGGGGTCTGCTGATCGCAAGTAAGAAATTTCCAATAATGCCAGCGACCGGGTTCAGTCGCGCGGCAAACTGAAGTAGAACGTTGCTCCGCTGCCGACTTGGCTCTTCACTGATATTGTGCCGCCGTGCGCCTCGACAATGGCTTTCACCAGAAATAGACCCAGCCCTGTGCCCTGCGTTCGCCGGGTAAGCGCGTCATCGATGCGATAAAAGCGTTCGAAAATCTTGTCAATGTGGTCGGCAGCGATGCCCGCGCCTTCGTCGCGCACGAACACGGTCACACTCGTTTCGGTGAAGCGACCGCCGATGGTAATGGGCCCGTCTTGCGGCGAATACTTGATGGCGTTGGTCAGCAAGTTGTCGATCACTTGGCGCAGGCGGGCTTCATCGCCCTGAATGATGGGGAAGTCGTCGGGAAAACTACGCTGTATGCGCCTGCTGCTTTGGCGTTCAAGCCGATTGGCGGACCGCGTGGCCACAGCTTTCAAGTCGGCATCGGCCAGGTTGAGTCGCAGTTCGCGCGCCGCTTGAATCTTGCTTGCTGTAAGCAGGTCTTCGATCAGGCCAGTCAGTCTGTCGGCTTCTTCCTCAATGATCGCCACATTCTTGCGGATGACATCGCTATCCCATTCGACATCATCGCGACCCAAGGTGCTGGCATACCCCTTGATGATTGCTATCGGCGTGCGCAGTTCATGATGTACGGTCGAGACGAATACTGATTGCAGCTCCTGCGCCTTGCGGAAATTGGTGATGTCCCGCACGTTAGCGATGATGCTCTCCACCCCGCCGTTGACATTCAGCAAGGGCGCATACGTGATTCCAATGCTGAGCGTGGTGCCATCGCGCCGGGCCATATCGCCTTCCACATAGAGGCTCTCCAGCGGCCTGTCCTTCGTATCAGGGCGGGCCCAACCTTCGGCCATGGCCTGTTGCAAATCCGGGCTGTCCAGCCTTTCCCACACAATGACCTCAGCAAGGGGCAAGCCTGGAACCTCGTCCTTGCGCCAGCCGGTCATGCGCTCGAACGCGATATTCACCTGCTGAAAGGTCAGGTCAGAATCTAGGATGAAGACGCCGTCGCCGCTATTGTTGACCAGGGCTTCCAGGCGCAAGTGCTCGCGATTTAATTCGCCGTAGAGTTGAGCGTTGTTGACTGCGATGGCGGCTTGGTCGGCAAAGCTCTGCAAGGCGCCCAGGTCCTCCGGCGTTATCTCCGTCTGGTAAGAGCGGAATACGATCAGCAGGCCCAGAGGATCGCCCGCGAAGACCAGCGGCATGGCAATAGATTGCACCAGGCGCGCGTCGACCGTAGCCGCGATTTCGCGCAATTTGCTGTTGAGGAATTCGCGACTGAAGCCGCCTGCATCGGGCGGACGCATGAGTTCACGCAGTTTCTGGTTGAGCAGGGGCAATTCATCGGCGGAGATGCCGGCGTGCGCGCGCACGGTGAATTCGCCATTATGTTCGTCAACCAGGGCGATGATCGCCACCCGACCCGCCAGCATGACGAGTGAAGCGCGCAGCACACGTCGAAGCACTTCGCCGAGGTCGAGCTGTGCGGTGATGGCCCGCGTGATCTCCAGAAGGAAGTCGCGCTGCTGTGTGCGCAAGTCGGGACGCATTAACATGGCGAGATTTTATCACGACCTGAGCGGGGCTTGATCTGTAAAGCGCCGCTGGCCATCAGAATCGCCGATCCAACTCGCTGATGTCGATGTTTCCGCCTTCAGTGGCGACCAGGGCCGCCGCGCCAACAAGCGCCACATCATCGCCCAGGGCGGCAGGTTGGATTCGCAAGTCCGCGGTGAATATATCGTTCAGAACATGCTCATATACGGCTTGGCGTAAGGGCTTGAACAGCGAGTCGCCTGACTTGGCCACGCCTCCGCCGATGACCACAATCTCGGGATTGAACAGATGTAAGGCGGTGACGACGCTCAAGCCTATGATGCGGCCGGCGTAGGCCAGGCATTCCATTGCCAGTGGATCGCCCAGACGCGCGGCATTAGCCACCTGCTCAGCATCGATAGGGCGCTGTTCGGCCTTCGCCAGTTCGTGAAGCAAAGACGGGGCGCCATCAGCCAGGGCGCGCGCGGCCCGGCGAGCGATGGCGGGCCCGGCGGCCTCCAGCTCGACAGAAGACACGCGGTCGTGCTCAACAATGATCGGCATATGCCCCAGCTCGGCCGCCAATCCGCGGCGACCGGTCACCAACTTGCCGTGGGAGATGACTCCACTGCCGATGCCCGTGCTCACGGTGAGGTATATGACATGCCGGCAGCCTTGGGCGGCGCCCTTGGATGCTTCCGCCAGCGCAGCCACGTTAGCGTCGTTGCCGAGGAAGACGGGCAGGTTAAACTCCGACGCGAGGATTTCCGCCAAGGGCACATTCAGCCAGCCGGGCAAATTTGGCGGCTCTATGATGACGCCATTGCCGGGGTCGAGGGGGCCGGGGGACGAAACGCCAATACCGGTGACGCGGTCGCGGTCGGCTGGCATGACGCGGCCTACGTACTCTTTGATGCGCTCTATGGCGTAGCGCGGGCCGAGCTCGCTCCTGGTCAGCGTATTCTCTCGCTGCAATAGGCTGAGCCGCGAGTCGAAGCGCGCGCTGCGAATCTGCGTCCCGCCCAAATCGACGGCGATGATTTGGTCAGCCATTTGCATCAGCTCCTTCTTTGGCGCGCAATTGGGGCGCGATGGGGCCCCATCGGCACGCGCAGTCCAGGCCGCTTGTAGGCGTCATAGGCCGCTGCTAGAATAGCATGAATCGGTCCGTGGTTTAAGCGTCGCGGTATTCATAAACGGGGTTCTTTTATGGCTCGTGTCACGCCAATGCGTCGGCAGTATCTTGAAATCAAGAGCCAGTATCCCGACTGCATTTTGATGTTTCGGCTCGGCGACTTCTACGAGATGTTTGACGAAGACGCCGAGATCGCCTCGCGCGAGCTGGACATCACGCTCACGTCCCGTTCGCAGCGCAAAGGCGGCGACAAGATCCCGATGGCCGGCGTGCCTTATCACTCAGTCGACGGCTACATCGCCAAGCTTATTGAGAAGGGCTACCATGTCGCGGTCTGTGATCAAGTTACGGAGCCGACGGGGCGCGGCATCGTCGAGCGCGAAGTCACACGGCTGATGACGCCGGGCACGGTGGTGGAGCCGGCCTTACTCGATGAGGGCAAGTCCAATTATCTGATGGGCTTGGTACCGGTCGGCGATGTGGAATCCGGTCGCTGGCAGCGCGCCGGCCTGGCCTATGCCGATGTATCAACGGGCGAATTCTGCGCCACACAATTGAGCGGTCAAGATGTTGGCATCCGCGTATTTGAAGAATTGGCGCGGCTTGAACCTCGGGAAGTGATCATGCCGGAGGCCTGGGTGCAGCGCGGCGTGACCTTGCCAGACGGCGTGCATCTGAGCCCGGTACAAGATTGGACTTGTGAAGTCGCCGGCGCTGAACAGCTTCTGATCGACCATTTTCGTGTGGCCACGCTCGATGGATTTGGCTTCGCCGGGCAGCCGGATGCCATTGCGGCGGCCGGCGCGGTGCTTCAATATCTGCGCAAAACACAGCTGCAATCGCTGGATCAGATTTGCTCGGTGCAGGCGTACACGACCGACTCGTTCATGGTGCTGGATCAATTTACGCGGCGCAACCTGGAAGTCGTGGAGACGATACGTCAGGGCAAGACGCGCGGCAGCTTGCTAGACGTGCTTGATCGCGCATACACGGCCATGGGCAAACGCCTCTTGCGCAAGTGGCTCAATCAACCGCTGCTCGATATTGGTCGATTGGATGCGCGTCTCGATGCCGTCGAGGCGCTTGTCGGCGGCGAGTTGCTGCGGGATGAGCTGGCTTCCGTGTTCAAGGGAGTGGGCGATATCGAACGGCTGATCAACCTGGTGGTAGCGCGCAAAGCCGGGCCGCGTGATCTACTCGGGCTGGCGGATACCCTGGAGCGGATACCCCGCCTGCGTGAGCTGATTGCCGAATGCAGCAGCCTGGACGCCATCGCGCGGCGCCTGGACCCCTGCGACGAAACCTCGGGCCGCATACGATCCGCCATCGACGAAGACGGACCCGCCGCGCTCAATTCCATTGGTGTAATTCGCGCCGGTTTTTCCGCTGAGCTTGATGACATTGTTAATGCATCGCAGGATGCGCGGGACTGGATCGCTGGCCTGGAGGCCCGCGAGAGGCAGCGTACGGGAATCGCCAGCATCAGAGTTAGCTACAACAAGGTTTTCGGCTACTACATTGAGGTCACAAACGCCCATGCTGACAGAGTCCCGGACGATTACTTGCGCAAACAGACGCTCGTCAACGCCGAGCGCTATATTACGCCGGAGTTGAAAGACTACGAAGCGCGCGTGCTCAACGCGGAAGAAGAAATCTTGAAAGTAGAGCGAGAGCTGTTCGCTGATCTATGCTGCAAGGTAGCGCTCGAAAGTGAGCGAATCGGGATAGCCGCGCGCGCCATAGCGCATCTTGACGCTTTTCTGTCGCTGGCGGCGGTGGCCGTGCGTCAGGCCTTCGTGCGGCCGCGGCTCACAGAAGACAACGTCCTGGAAATCGAGGGTGGCAGGCATCCGGTTGTCGAAAAGCTGCTGGAGAGTTCGACGCGCTACGTGGCCAATGACAGCCGTTTCGACATGACTTCGCGCCTGCATATCATCACCGGCCCGAATATGTCAGGCAAATCGACCTATATCAGACAGGTGGCGATTATCGCGCTAATGGCGCAGGTAGGCAGTTTTGTACCGGCGGATTCGGCTACCATCGGTCTTGTTGATCGCATATTCGCGCGCATCGGCGCTCAGGATGAAATCCACGCCGGGCAAAGCACCTTTATGGTGGAGATGGTGGAAACGGCGCGACTACTCTCTGGCAGCAGCCCGCGCAGCCTGCTTATCCTCGATGAAATCGGGCGGGGCACGTCAACCTATGATGGCTTGGCGATTGCGCGCGCGGTCATCGAGTACATTCACAATAATCCGCGTCTCAATTGCCGCACGCTCTTCGCCACGCATTATCACGAACTGACTGAGCTGCCGAATATATTGCCGCGGGCGGCCAACTTTAACATCGCTGTGACGGAGCAAGGCGATGATGTCGTTTTCTTGCATCGCCTATTGCCCGGCGGGGCCGACCAAAGCTACGGCGTACACGTGGCGCGTTTGGCGGGTATGCCCGGCTCGGTTGTGGACCGCGCGCGCGAATTGCTGGCTCAGTTGGAACAGGGCAGTGGCGACTTTTCCTGGCAGAAGACACCGCCTAAACATCAGCAGCTCAGCTTCATTGACGCGCCGGAGAGCCCGGCCGTGGGTTCACTGCGGGCGCTGGAAGTGGACGGGCTGAGCCCGCTGGAAGCGCTTACCACATTGTACGAATTGAAGCGTATGGTGACGGAGACCTAAATGTTCGTCTTCAATACAATCGTCATCGCTACGCACCGGCGCTCCGGCAAGCAGTGGGTGATAGACGCCTTGCGCCACAACAGTCCGGAGATCAACGTGTCCTATATGGCCTTGGAACAAATTGAGCCGAGCCACGATGCCAATATTCCGCTGGCGCGCTTTCGCCGGCAGTTGCTCAATCTGGAAGGGCGAGTACTAATCAACGTGCAGGATCTGCCGACGGGCGACTACTGGCGAGGCCTGGACGAGCGCCTATTCGTCCGCACTATACTACACAATTCGCCCACGATTTATGTGCATCGCGACGGGCGCGATGTCATGGTGTCACTTTACTATTATATGCAGTCGCTCAGCGAGACGACGCGTAATCAGTCTTTTGCGCAGTTTTTGCGCGCCGATGCGACAGCCGACGGCATGACGACCGCCATGAGCCGGCCCGGCTATTGGGCGCGCCACGCCACCGCCTGGCTACAGCAGGACAATATGCTGGCAGTAGCCTATCAAGACTTGGAAGAGCAGTATGAAGCAACTGTGGGCAAGATGGCGGCATTCTTGGGCGTCTCGTTGAATACTGCCTTGCAGCCGCTGCGGATGCCCGGCCCGCCGGCCAACGAGGGCGCGCTATTGAACTTGGCGGGCAAGTTGGGCTTGCGGCGGCGGCGCGGCGCCAAGCCGAACCGTCCACGCGTCGGCCGTAGTGGAGATTGGCGCGCGCATTTTGACAAGCGTGATCTCGAATTCTTTATGAGCGAAGCGGGCGACGTGATGCGGCAGCTGGGTTACGTCAAGTGAAGCCCGTCTCTCAACCACCATACAAGTTGACAGCGCGGAAGGCGGCGATCTCGTAAACCTGGCAAAGGGCCAGGATTAGCAGCGCCCCGTAGGCCAAATCGACAAGTTTAATTCGTCGGCCCGCAATCACTGCGCATTGGGTCTTCAGCCACGCTGCGTCGATCACTACCCCGAATGTCCATAGTATCGGTATCAATACCGCCTGGATGATGCGGGGGCTGCCAGCAAGCGGCCAGTACCAGAGCGCGCCCAGAGCATAAATTCCAACAAATAGCAGGGCGAATACGCCCGTCTGAAATTCGCGTCGGCTAAGACGCAGCCTTCTGTGCCAAGCTAATGCGAAGGCGCCCGCCACAACTATGGCTGCCCCCAGGCGCAGATGGATACAGTAGCCAAAGTAACGGTGGCTCGCGGGATCGGTGCAGCTATCCGCCAGATACCGTCGCCAGCCGTAACGTATGCGCCCACGCATTTGATCAAGTGAATGCTCCGACAGATACTTGCTCAGGCTAGGAATTTCGTCATCCGGCAAATCGGGCCAGCCTTCACGGTCGCCCGCCGCCTTGGTGCCGGTCCGGGCTTCGTACCAGTTGTCGTACCACATGTAAAAGGTCGTATTGACGTTGTAAAAGTATTGCCCGTATCGTTCCTTGCTTTCGAGGAAGTAAGGAAGAAGCAATATACCGAAAACTAGCGCCGGAATCAGCCCATGACCCAGCGACCTTAGGGTCTCGCGAGCGCTGCCGCTTCCACATCCTAGGCGCCGCCGCCCGGTGTATGCGCCGCCTCAGGCCGGGGCGCGGGGATCGCTGCCTCGTCCTCGCTCAATATCCCCTCGGAGCGCAGCACGCGTTTGAAGGCCACGATGGCGACCTCAATCATATCCAGGCTGGGCTCATTTGTCGTCAAGTGCTGCAAGGCCAGGTTCGGCTTGATCATGAAGCGAATCAAGGGCTTTTCCAGATTGGATGCCGTGTACTTGAGGAATTCGTAAGCCACGCCAGCAATCACGGGAATGAATATCACGCGGGACAAAACCAGCAGCGCGAAAGGCGGCCGCCCGATCAAGGAAAAAAGAAACACGCTGACGAAGACGACTGTAAGCAAGAATGCGGTGCCGCAGCGCGGATGCTCGATGGGGTAGCGGCTTACGATTTCGGGCGCGAGCTCGTCGCCGGCTTCGTAGGCGTTGATCGTCTTGTGTTCGGCGCCGTGATACGCGAAGATTCGCCGGCCGTCAGCCGTCCGGCCGACGAACCAGATGTACACCACCAGAATGGAAAGCTGCACCACGCCTTCGATCAGGTTGATGAGAAAAGCGTCAAGGCCGATTGGCAGCGCCTCATACGCCAGGAAGTTGCTGTTTTCCGCCGCGACTTCGATTTCATTGCCAGCTTCGTCGACTACGATTTCTTTGGCTGCCGTGCTGAGCCCGAGCGCGCCGCCGATGCCGGTGGCTGCGGCTGTGGGCAGCAGGAAGAAGATGCCAAGGCCAATCAGCAGCGAGACGGCGATGGTAGCCCAGCCGATGGGGCCGTTGAAGCTGATATTCTCTTCTTCGTCCAGTGCGATGTCGGCCGACCACATTAGCGCGCGAATGCCCAAACCCAGGGCATCCCACAAGCCGATGAGACCACGCAGAAAGGGCGTCCGCGCGATGCGCCCGCGGTAAAGCGTCTTGCTGAGGGGCTGCTCGTGAACAATTATCTGCCCTTTGGGGTCACGCGCGGCAACCGCCATCGAATGGGCGCCGCGCATCATCACGCCTTCAATCACCGCTTGCCCGCCGTAGGAGAATTTCAACTCGCCCGCTGGTCGTGATTTTATCTTGGCCAAGCTTACCCCCTGCAGCGACTGCACTCGTTCAATATACGCCTGCAAAGCAATGCGGTCAAGCGCTGAGCGGCGCTTACGCTGGGCGGATATCAAGCAGGCGCAGTTGCCGGCTGCGTTTTCCATTCCATTCGTTCATTTCGAGATTATAGGCGGCGTCGATGCGGCGCGGCAGCGATATCGCCCGCTCGCCCAGGCCGAAACCAATCGCATCTATGGGCGCGCTACCATCCTGTGACAGGCGCAACTTGAGATGCCGGCCATCTTCACCCACGCGCCGGGCATGCAGCACAGACAGGCCACGTGTGAGGAAAGTGGCGGGCGGATTGGCGTGGCCCGTGGGTTCGAGCAGTTCAAGCTCCGCTATGAGATCGTCGCCCATGGCGACCATGTCCAGCTCGCAATCGATATGGAGCTGGGGCTTAAGCGCCCGATCGCGCAAATCATCGCGCGCCTTCTGCAGCAATGCCTGCCGCAACGCGTCCCGATTGCCATTGGTCACGGTGAAGCCGGCCGCCAGCGCATGGCCGCCATGCCGCACGAGCAGATCAGCGCATTCATCGAGAGCGCGCGTGATATCGAATTCGGGGATGCTGCGGCACGAGGCTCGGCTGACTTCATCGCCATATTCCAGGATTACGGCTGGCCGGTAGAAGGCTTCGCTCAAGCGCCCGGCCACCAAGCCGAGGATGCCGGGCCGCAGATTCTCGTCCCCGGCGAAGATCAACTGGGCTGTTGGCTCGTCCGCCAATTGTTCGCGTATGGCGGTCTCTGCCTGGGCGGTCAAGCGCCGACGCTCCGCATTCAATTTTTGCAGCTCGATAGCGTAGGGCATGGCCTCTTCAGCCGTGTGCGCCAAGAGCAGGTGAAGCGCGGTCATGGACGAACCTAGCCGACCGGCGGCATTAATGCGTGGTCCCAGCGCAAAGCCAATGTGGCTGGCTTTGATCGCGCCGGCTTTGAGCCCGGCGACCTTGGCCAAGGCGGCGATGCCAGGCCGTCGCAATTCGTTGATCGTATCCAGGCCGTGACGAACCAAACGGCGGTTTTGGCTGACGTTAAGCGGCATGACATCCGCTACCGTGCCCAGGGCAACCAGATCCAGCAGGTCCGATTGGCGCAACGTGTGCGGATAATTGTCGCGGTCCCGAGCCCAGCGATGTAGCAGCAGCGCTTTGGCCAACTGGAACGCAACGCCCACGCCGGCCAAACGCGGCTCGCCCAAGCAGTCTTCGCGGCGGGGGTTGATGACCGCCAGCGCCCGCGGCAGCTCAGGCCCGATCGAATGGTGATCGGTGATGATTATGTCCAGGCCCAGTTTTGAGCATAGGTCGACTTCTTCGACCGAGCGTATGCCGCAGTCAACGGTGACGATCAGCTCGACGCCGTCCGCCGACAACTGACGCAGGGCCGGCCTATTCAAGCCATAGCCCTCGTTGGCGCGGTCGGGAATATAGGGCGTGACTTTGCCGCCAAGCGCGCGCAGCGTCTGGACCAGGAGCGCGGTCGCGCAGACGCCATCGGCATCAAAATCGCCGTAGACCACAATCGGTTGCCCTTGTGCGATGGCGAGATTGATCCTGTCAACGCCGTTTTCCATGTCCTGGAGCTGGCGAGGATCATCCGATAAATCGCGACCAAAGATGAACGCATTGGCGGATTCCGCATCATCGAAACCGCGGTTTGCGAGCAACTGCGCCAGCACTGAACTGAATCCGGCATGGCGCGTCAAATATCCGCCAGGCGCCGGCGGCGCGAGGATCCATTCCTTTTGCATCATAGACTACGCTGGAGGTTTTCCATAGAATGAGGCCTTGATACTACCACTCAGAAGTGTGAGCGGCTATGGCAAGAATACTCTTCATGGGCACGCCTGAATTTTCCCTGCCCAGCCTAACAGCCTTGATTTGCCACCATGACGTGGCAGCGGTGGTCACCCAGCCCGACCGTGGCGCCGGCCGCAATCGACGGCCGAAGCAGTCGCCAGTCAAGGGCTTGGCGCTGTCGCACGCGATACCGGTATTGCAACCGCAAAGACTGCGTCAGGCGGAGGCAATCGACGAATTGCGCCGTTTCGAGGCGGACCTCTTTGTAGTGGTCGCTTATGGCCAGATTCTGCCAGAGGCGGCCTTGGCGCTGCCGCGGCTCGGCACCCTGAATGTTCACGCGTCGCTGCTGCCGCGATGGCGTGGCGCGGCGCCGATCCAGGCCGCTTTGCGCGCCGGTGACAAGCATACGGGCGCGACAATCATGCTGATGGACGCCGGTTTGGATACCGGCCCTATTCTCTCGCAGAGGCAGCTTGCTATAGATGCCGACGATACCGGCGCCAGCTTGCACGGCAAACTGGCTGACATTGGCGCGGACTTGTTGACCGAGACCATTCCGCGCTATTTGGCGGGCGAGATCAAGCCGATCCCGCAAGACGACGCCGGCGCCAGCTACGCTCCGCGGATAGAGAAAGAAGAGGGCGAAATCGACTGGTCGCAGCCGGCCATCGTCATTGATCGACTGGTCCGCGCCTTCACACCGTGGCCCGGTTCGTATACCTATGTCGCCGGCGAACCGCTAAAGATTCTTGCAGGAGAGTGTGCCGAGGGTGCGGCGCCAGTAGGGCAGGTGGCACGGCTGGGGGACGCCATCGGCATAGGCACCGGCGATGGACTCTACCTCCTGACCCACGTGCAAAAGCCGGGAAAGAAACCGCTCGCCATCGCCGACTTCGTCCGGGGTCAGCGCGGCTTCATCGGCGCCCGCCTGGGCCGTTGAGAGCCGGCTCGCGAAGGCGCCCCAGCAGTGATCACACCGCGCACAGACTGGGCCCGTGGCGCAGGTTTCATTGAGCGAATCGCATGACGGTCAGCAGTCTGACATCCCGGAATCATCCCTTCCGGCAGCGCCCGAATAGAACGATACTATCGCTCTCACTGCCGATATTGTTCTCGCTGGTCGCCGAGCCGCTCACCGGGCTGGTGGACACCGCCTTTGTGGCGCGCTTGGGGGCAGTCCCCCTGGCAGCGCTAGGCGTCGGCACGAGCGCCCTCTCGTCAATATTCTGGATCTTCGGTTTTCTGGGAATCGCCATCCAGACCAATGTGGCGCATACCTTTGGCCGCGGCGATCTGGCGGAAACACGCAAGTCCGTGAGCTTGGTGTTGGCAGCGGGCATTCTGTTCAGTTTGTCGTTATCGGCCCTATTGCTGCCGTCCGCGTCAGTAGTTGCCTCGTTGCTCGGCGCGGACGGCGAGGTGCAAAGGCTGGCTGCCGAATATATCCAGTTGCGCCTGCTGGGCGCGCCGGCGGTGATGACAGTCATCGTCGGCTTCGGCGCGCTGCGTGGCCTGCAAGATATGCGAACGCCGCTGTGGATCGCGCTCGGCATAAATCTGGCGAATATCGTTTTGGATTACCTTCTCATCTTTGGTTCGGCGATGTTGCCTGCCTTGGGCGTCGCCGGCGCCGCGATCGCGAGCACCGTCAGCCAGTGGTTTGGCGCCATCTGGCTGTTGTGGATTATCCAGCGACGCCTGGGGTTGACGCGCAGATTCAGCCTTCGTGACGGCATCCGGCTGATGACGGTCGGCCGTGACCTGTTCATTCGATCCGGCTCTTTGACCCTGTTCGTACTCTTCGCCACGCGTGTCGCTACGCAGATCAGTCCTGAAGCGGGCGCCGCCCACCAAATCATCCGTCAAGTGTGGTATTTCGCTGCTTTGGTGATGGAAGCCTTCGCCACCACCGCCCAGAGCTTGGTGGGCTACTTTGTGGGCGCGGGGCAGATCCGCAGCGCTCGCGAAGTTGCTGGGAGGACGACAAGCATGTGCTTGGGCACGGGATGCGCCCTGTTGCTGGGCATGATAATTGCCACCCCGTACGTTACAGGTGTTATCGTGCCCGAGGATGCGGTCGCGGTCTTCCACGGCGCCTGGCTGATATGCGCGCTCTTGCAGCCGCTTAGCGCGCTCGCTTTCATCACCGATGGCATTCACTGGGGCGCCAGCGATTATCGCTATCTGCGAAACGCCATGGTGGCGGCCACGGTTTGCGGCGGATTGGGATTGCACTTGATCGACATTGAGCGCGCGCAGGCCCTGAATGAGGTCTGGCTGGTCACGGTGATTTGGATCGCCGTTCGCGCATTTTGGGGCGTCGTCCGCGTTTACCCCGGCATCGGCAGAAGCCCTCTGCGCATCAGCGAGTCGGCGGCGGCAATCCGCCATTAGCCGAGTAGACCTGGCCAGGTCAGAGCAAATCTGCGATAGCCTCGCGCTCGGCGATGAGTTCAGCTTCGGACTCCGCGATCTTGGACTTCGCATACTCGCTGAGCGCCAGGTCGGCGACGATTTCTACATTGCCATTACTGTCGCCGCGCAAGGGGAAAGAATAGATCAAGCCGTCTGCGACGCCGTATGGATTGCCGTCGCTCGGAATGCCGGCGCTGAACCAATCGCCCGCTGGCGTCGGCGTAATCAAGCTGCGTATGGTATCCAGCGCCGCGTTGGCTGCGCTGGCGGCTGAGCTCTTGCCACGCGCATTGATGATGGCGGCGCCGCGCTGCTGTATCGTGCTCATAAACTCGCCTTCCAGCCATTGCCGGTCCTGGATGACCGCTTCCGCCGCCTTGTTTTGGATGCGCGCGTGCTCAAAACTGGGGAATTGCGTCGCGCTGTGGTTGCCCCAAATGGCGACGTGGCTGACATCGCGGGCGGGCACATCGGCCTTCTGCGCCAACTGGGACTTGGCGCGGTTCTCGTCCAAGCGCGTCATGGCGTACCAGCGGTCGGCTGGGATATCGGGCGCATTTGCCTTGGCGACGAGGCAATTGGAATTGCAGGGGTTGGCGACTACGACCACACGAATGTCGGCGGCGGCATGATCGTTGATGGCTTTGCCTTGCTCGACGAAGATGGCGCCATTGGCGGCGATGAGGTCGCTGCGTTCCATGCCCGGGCCGCGCGGCCTTCCGCCGACCAGGATAGCCCAATTCGCGTCCTTGAATGCGACCGCCGGATCATCCGACATGGTGATGTCCTGCAAAAGCGGCTGGGCGCTGTCTTCGAGTTCCATAACGACGCCGCGCAAGGCTTCCATCGCCGGTGTTATCTCAAGAATCTGCAGAATCACGGGCTGCTCTGGGCCGAATACTTCGCCATTCCCGATGCGAAACAGCAAGCTATACGCGATTTGTCCGGCGCCGCCGGTGACCGCGATTCGAATGGGATTTGTCATTCCTTTTGCGTCCTCTCGCGTCCGCCTGAATTCACTCAAGTGGGGATTGTAATGCACAAGCAGCCCGATTTGCAGGGACGAACCGCCTCACTCTTTCAGGTGCGGCACTTCGCCGAAGGCAGCCAGCTCCCAAATATCCTGGAAGCGTTCCAGTGTAGTGATGGAAGTATTTCTCATCGGTTTGTCCGGCAAGCGGGCAAACATGGACGCGAGCAGGATCATGGTAGCGGAACTGTGTCCGACGATTGCGATAATCTCTGCGTCTGTCGCGCCGACGATATCGTCCCATGCAGCGCGCATCCTCACCTGCACATCATGGCGGGATTCGCCATCGGGCACGCGAAATTGGCGATATCCGGACTCCCACTTGCGAAATGCTTCGGGGAAGCGGCACGCCACCTCGGCGAAGGTGTACCCTTCAAAGGCGCCGAAGGCAATTTCGCTAAGGCGATCGTCCTCGCGGACTTCCAACTGCAATACGGCGGCGATAATCTCTGCCGTCTCTCGGGTGCGGGCTCGCGGGCTGGTATAGATGGCGTCAAGCCTTCTCGTGCGCAGATAACGTGCGAGCGCATTGGATTGCTCGCGTCCCGCGGCATTGATAGGCACGGGCATCGCCCCTTGCAGCCGGCCCTCCTGGTTAAATGCGGTCTGTCCATGACGAATAAACATGACTTTTTGAACGCTCATCGAACCCTCTCAGACTTGACGAATCGGCCGGCCGGCGGCACAATCGGGGCAAGAGAGCAGTTTAGCATAGGCGACGCCGGCGATAACCCCTCAGCGGCGGCTTGCCTGATGCGAAGGGAATGCGAAACCATCGTGACGACTGATAACGCGAGCGCAACGCAGCCGAGCCGGCTCACGCTGTACGGCTTGGCGATGGTGGGCGGCGCCGGTATGACGTTGATGATCCTGGCCGCCAGCATCGCCGTCATTTTCGGCCAGGGTTTGGCCGCGGAATCGACCCATAGCCTCGGCTTGCTATTTGTGATTGGCGTCTTGCTGGAGCTTCTCGCCGTTGGCTTCTGGTTGGGTTGGGTGCGCCCCTTTGAACGGTTTGACGACATCAACGTCCCGGTGGAAGCCGAACCGCACTGAGTCCCCGTATGCCACGGAAGACCGGAGGTAAGCGCCAGCCCATCGCCGATTGCATCAGCGGCGCGCTCGTCCGCATCAATGGCGACGTATTTCTGGCGCAGGAAGCGACTGACGCCGTCGAGCTTATGTTTGCTGGCGACTTTGTCGTCCGCTACGGCATCACCTACCTGGGCCGGCCGACGGTATCCATCGTGCCGGAGTTGGTTGTTGCGGATTACGGCGAGCTGCTGGCGGGTGATCAAGCCTGGTCCTTCCTCATGGAAAGCGCCCATCTGTACCCCCGCGCTGATGTCTGTGGCAGGCGCAGCGATGGCGAAGAAGACATGGTGGCGCTGAAGCAGCTGGACTTCGACCATCCATACCATGTATTTGCGTATCGGCTGGTCGATGATCGCATTCCCGTGGCGAAGATATGCGCCATTCTTGGCAATGAACACAGCGTCTGGCCGGAGCGCCTGTTGAGGCATCTGCGCTGCTACGACAGCGTGAACGATTGGCGGCGCAGTGAGTGAGCTGGACTCAATTTTCAGCGACGACTGGCCCGAGGACCATCGCTCGGGCTTGGTTGCGGTGGTCGGCAAGCCCAATGTGGGCAAATCCACCTTGGTCAATGCAATCCTGGGCGAAAAGATTGCCATCGTCACCACCAAGCCGCAAACCACCCGACAGCGGCAACTCGGCATATTTTCGTCTGACGCGGCGCAGATCCTCTTTATCGATACGCCGGGCATCCATGAGCCGCAGTCTAAACTCGGGAACTACATGGTGAGCGCGGCGCACGATGCGCTCAAAGACGCCGACATCGTCCTGTGGATCGTGGACGCTTCGCGCGCGCCCAGCGATCAGGACTGCTCCCTGGCTGATTTGTTGCGCCGGATTGTGCCCAAGACACCGGTCGTGCTCGCAATGAACAAGGCCGACTTGACTGATGACAGCAGTGAATTGTCTCGACATGAATCACTTTATGAGTTCAAAAGTTCATTAAGAACGAGCGCCGTAAAGGGTGCTGGCGTTTTTGAGCTAGTAGCTTGCCTGGTGGATTTGCTGCCGTGTGGGCCGCGCTATTATCCTGCCGAGCAGCTCAGCGACGCCAATCTGCGGTTTTTGGCAGCGGAAACGATACGCGAGCAGATCATTGAGCTGACAGACGATGAGATCCCGTATGCGGTGGCGGTTGAGATCACGCGATACCGTGAGCGGCCGAGCCTGAATGTTATCGAAGCCACAGTTTACGTCGAGCGCGGCTCACAAAAGGGCATCATCATTGGCAAGCGGGGCCGCATGATAAAGCAGATCGGCACGCGAGCGCGCGCGGCGT
The DNA here is from genome assembly GCA_965208195.1 of Phototrophicaceae bacterium. Classification (GTDB taxonomy): domain Bacteria; phylum Chloroflexota; class Anaerolineae; order Aggregatilineales; family Phototrophicaceae; genus UBA6055. The sequence continues at coordinate 576,053 of CBDBOC010000004.1, forward strand.
TGGAGCTGCAGCTGGCCAAGCGTGTACGCCTTGACATTCGTGTCAAAGTGCTGAAGAACTGGCGCCAGAATCAAGAGTTCATGGGGCGCTTGGGCTACAGCGCGCCTAAACGCAAGCGCGTCTAATCCGACTGCGTTGCTTCGAGTATTGACCTGGCGGCGGCGATGTCGGACTTGATCTGCACTAGCAATGCGTCCAGACCGGCGAATTTGCGTTCCGGGCGCAGCCGCGATTCAAATTGCAGCTCCACGCGCTCGCCGTAGATATCGCCGTCGAAATCCAGAATATGCGCTTCGATGGACAGCGCATCGCCGGCAAATGTGGGGCGAACACCGATGTTGGTAGCGGACAAATATCGTTGACCGCGGACCAGTGCCCATGTCGCATACACGCCCAACGCCGGGATAACCTGTTCGGGCCAAACATCGAGGTTGGCGGTGGGAATGCCGATGCTGCGGCCGCGCTGCTCGCCCCGCACGACAACCCCGTCCACGTTGTAGGCGCGGCCCAGCATAGCCTTCGCTTCTGTCATCTTGCCCTGACGGACAAAGTCGCGCAGCTTTGAACTGCTTACGGTCAGGTCGCTGGAATCCGTGGTGATCAGCTCGATCGCCGTTACGCTAAATCCCCTTCGGCGTCCCGCCTCGCGCAAGAACCTGATATCGCCGCGACGCTTAAAGCCCAAGGCGAAATCCGCGCCAACCCACAGTTCGGCAATTCGCAAATGGTTGACCAGATCGTCTACGAAGCGCTCAGCCGGCAGATTGCGCAGCGCTTCATCAAACGACTGTGTGATGACCAAGTCCACACCCAGCTTCAGCAACAGTGCCGCGCGCCTTTCGGGGGTGGTAAGGTAATGGCGCCCGTCAACAGCAGCGAGCAGCCTGTCGGGGTGGGGGAAGAAGGTGATGACGACAGATAGACGGTCGGTAGCCCGAGCGCCTGCGACAATGCGTCTTATCAAGTTTTGATGGCCCACATGCACGCCGTCAAAGACGCCGATGGTCACCAGAGACGCGCGATCAAGGCTGGCATCTTTGATGTCATCTAATTGTCGTTCTCGCATGTGTCAAGTCTCGTTAGAAAGCCGCAAGGGAAATTGTATCAAGTGGGCTTCAAGAATACTCTACGCGGCTTCCAGAGACAGTCGCGCGGCTCCAGTATGGCTATCAGTTGCCTTGAGCGATCAAAGGCGAATACTTCTTCGGAGTCCAATGCATCGTCCAGTTTGATGAAACGCCCGTTGCATACGTGGGTGATGGCGTCGCTGCTCAAGGTCACTCTGGGCTTGCCCTGAAGCGCTTCGTAGGGCGATATGATCGCGCGAGCCCAAGCGCTGTCTTGCGCAATTGACGACAGGGCGATGCTGTCCTCGAGCTTGAATTGGCCGCTGGCCAGCCGCGTCAAGCCTGACAGATACGCGCCAACGCCGAGGGCCTCTCCGAGATCGTGTGCCAAACTGCGAATGTATGTGCCGGGCCCGCAGGTCACTTTCAGCGTCAGCGCGGGATTGCGCCAGCGCAAAAGCTCAATGCTGTCGATCAAGACGCGTCGTGGTGTTCGGTCGACTGTCCGTCCTTGGCGCGCATATTCGTAGAGTCGCTTTCCCCCATATTTGACCGCGCTGTAAAGCGGCGGCAGCTGCTCCAGCTCGCCGACGAATTGCCGCAGCGCGCGCCTAATATCGTTTTCTACGATTGCGCTGGCGTCGTGCTCCAGGAGGATATCGCCCTCGGCGTCGTAGGTCGTAGTCGTCTTGCCCAGGGTGACTTCAGCGCGATAGACTTTTCGGCTACGCATCACATATTGGCTAAGACGTGTGGCGGGGCCGAGGCAGATGACAAGCACACCGTCGGCCAGCGGATCCAGCGTGCCCGCGTGGCCGACTTTTCTGGATTCCGCCATAGCCCGATAGTAGCGCCGAATGTGCGCAACGGCATCATGGCTGGTGATTCCTATCGGTTTATAGACGTTGAGGAAACCCGCCTTCGCGCCCTCATTCAAGTGGGCCGGCCCCTTCAGAAACTACTTGATGCGCCAGCGGCAGCACGATTCGCCGCGCGTCCTCCAGACTGCCGCGAATGGTGCAGCCCGAGGCCAGCGTATGCCCGCCACCCCCCAGCTTCAGCGCCAGGCTAGCGACGTCGTTTCCGGGTTTGGCGCGGAATGCCACCTCGACGCGCTGATCGGGCAATTCTTTGAAAACGATGGAAACACGCGCTTCATCCACGTTCACCAGGTAAGATACCAAGCCGCCATCGGTCATCTTTTCCAGCCCGGCCTCTGCGATATCGTCGGCGGTGACGCAGGCATGGATCAAGCCCTGGTCCAGCTCGACCGAACGCAAGACGCGCCGCCACAACGCTACCTCGGCGAAGGCTCTGCGGTTTAGTGTCTGCGCCATGATTTCGGCTAGTGGCGCGCCGCAGCTCATCAGCGACTGAGCAATTTCGAGCGTGCGGCTGCTGGTAGCGCTGATGCGAAACCCGTGCGTGTCCGTAATCAAACCAGTCAGGAGCGCGATGGCCGCGTCACGTTGGATCCGCCAGCCGAGATAAGTGAGCAAGTCAAAGACGATTTCAGCGGCGGCCACTGCCTGTGGTACGACCAAATGAATATCGCCGTAACCGGTATTGGTGGGGTGGTGGTCGAGGTTGATAACAAGGCCGCTATTTTTGAGTCCATAGGCGCCAGCCTTGCCAGTCCGCTCCACATCGCTCGAGTCCAACGCGATCATGAGGTCGAATTGACCCGAGTCCAGGCAAGGCAAAACCGTTTCGCTGCGCGGCACAAAGGCTAGCTCGGGCGGCACGCCACCGTCAATGACGGCGCTAACTTGCTTGCCTTGGCTTTCGAGATACGCGGTTAACCCCAGCAACGAGCCGACGGCGTCGCCATCCGGCGCGAAGTGAGACACAGCGACGATGGACTCCGCTGCGGCGATAGCATCGCAAGCCAGTTGCCACTGTGGCTCAGGGACGCTCGTCGCCATGGTGGCCTTCATCGGCGGTGGTTTCGGCCGGGATTTCGAGGTCGGCGATGATCCGGTGGATGCGCTCCGCGTTTTCCAGCGTTTGATCCCACTCAAAGTGCAACTCCGGCGTGTTGCGCAGGCGAATGCGCTTGCCGACTTCTCGACGCAGGTAACCCCGCGCGCGCCGGAGCCCCCCCATGACCTCAGTTTGCCGGCCATCGTCACCCATTGCGCTGACGTACACCGTGGCGTGCATCAGCTCGGGATCTAGCGAAACTTCGGTTATGGTAATGTCGCGCAATCTGGGATCCCGTATCTCGCGCAGCAGCAGCAGGCTAAGTATCTGCTGAATCCGGTCGCTCATGCGTCCTTGCTTAACCGACATGCCGCGCCGCCTTAGTTGACCCGTTCCCTGACGAAAAACTCAATGAGGTCGCCCTCTTCAAAGTCATTGACGCCGGCCAGGCCGATGCCACACTCGAAGCCGCTACGTACTTCGCGCACGTCGTCCTGAAAGCGCTTGAGCGATGCCACATCCACGTTTTCGACAATTAGCTTGTCGCCACGGCGAACGCGCGCTCTGGCGTTGCGCCTGGCTTCGCCTTCGCGGATCATGCTGCCGGCGATGACGCCACTGCGCGGAATACGGAAGGTCTGGCGTACTTCGGCGATACCGATGACGCGGCTGGCGAACTTGGGCTCCAGCATACCGTGCAGCGCCAATTCGATGTCTTCAAATAGCTTGTAAATGATGTCATAGCGTCGAATCTCGACGCCTTGCACATCGGCTGAGGCGAGGGCGGGGTTATCGGCGCCGACGTTGAAACCGATGACAATGGCACTCGAAGCGCTGGCTAGCATAACGTCCGACTCGGTTACTCGTCCCACTTCTTGGCGGACGATACGCACCGCGATGCCTTCTTCGTTGCGCAGTGAAATATTCTTCAACTCATCAATGATCGGCTGCAAAGATCCTTGAACATCGGCTTTCAAGACAATCGCGAGTTCTTTGGCTTCGCCGGTTTCGAACTGGCTCCAAAAGTCCTCCAGTGACATCGTCGGCGGCGATTGTCCGCTGGCTTCACGCTCGCGTGCTTCATCACGGCGCGCTTCGGCGAATGAACGCGCTGCCTTGTCGCTGTCGACTGCTTCAAAGAGCACGCCTGGCTCCGGCGGCGTGTCCAAACCGAGAACGGCGACCGGCATTGACGGCACGGCGCGATCTACGGGATGGCCGGCAGGGTCAAACATCGCCTTGATCCGGCCGTAAGCGGTCCCGGCGACGATGACATCTCCGCGCTGCATCGTGCCATTCATTACGAGCAGTGTCGCCACGGTGCCTCGGCTCCTGTCCACCTCGGACTCGACGACCGTGCCGCGTAGGCGTCCCCTCGGGTTGGAAACGATCTCGTTTTCGTCGGCGACCAGAATCAGCGCCTCGAGCAGGTCATCAATGCCATCGCCCGCAAGCGAATTAACCGGCACCATAATTGTGGCGCCATCCCAATCGTCGGGCACCAGTTCCAGCTCAGCCAACTGTTGCTTGACCATTTCCGGATTGGAATTGCGTCGATCGACTTTGGTGATGGCAACCACCAGCGGCACGTTGGCGGCGCGCGCATGGTCCAGCGCCTCCCGCGTGGTGGGCATCACGCCGTCATCCGCCGCAACCACCAAAATCGCAATATCCGCCCCTTGCGCGCCACGAGCCCGCATCGCCGTGAATGCCTCGTGCCCCGGCGTATCGAGAAAGGTTAACAAATGCTCGCCATGCCGCGCCTGATAAGCGCCGATGTGCTGCGTTATTCCGCCAGCCTCGCCTTCAGCGACAGCGGTCTTGCGAATGGTATCGAGCAGGGTGGTTTTGCCGTGATCAACATGCCCCAGTATTGTGATGATGGGCGCGCGCCGTGTCAGGGAGTCCGTCGGCTCGCCCTCATACATGACGCTGCGCTTCTCTTCGCGCTCTTCAGCGCGCTTCTCCTCCGCCTCCGCGGTGGCAACGGCACTGGCGGAATGCGCGGTAAAGCCCAGTTCTTCAATAACGATTGCGGCGGTATCAAAATCCACCTGCTGATTAATCGATGCCATTATGCCGTTGGAGATCAACGTCTTCATGACATCAATGGGGCTTGTCTCGATGAGTGTGGCCAGTTCGCGGACGGTAAGGTAATCCGGGACCAGGATTTCCTTGCTTGCATTTGCCATAGCTACCTCCTTCAGTTGTCGTGACACTGCGAGGCGGGCCAGGCAGTCCTGCCATCGCTAGATTTTCTGGCTCATGATGGCGTCATCTGCCGCAAGTAGTCACGGTCCGTGGCGCTCAATTCACGCCGGAGCGCAGCGCCCAGGGACGAGTTCGTTGCCGCTAGCGTCCAACATGCGGGCTTGCGGCAAAGGTAGGCGCCGCGTCCGTGCGTTTTTCCAGTCGCGTCGACCACCAGCTTCTCGACCGCGAACACAAGGCGAACAAGATCGCGCTTGTCTTGCTTATCGCGACAGACTACACAGCTTCGCTGCGGTCGATGCTTCCTCGCCAATTGACGCCCCCGCTGTGGCCTAGTAGTCGTAATCTTCCCAGTCTTCTTCGTCCCAGCTGCCGCGGCTTCCCTTACGCCGCCGCTTGGCGATGACTTCACCGCTCTCTTCGTCCAGCACCAGTTGACGCCGCTTCTGCCGGTCGCTGCGGCGCCGCTCTTTGCCCTTGCGGCGATCCAGTTCAAATTCCTTGTCGCCTTCTTCTTCAGGGAAATATGCGCCGTCGGCCTCACCATCTTGCGCAGCTCGTCGTGTTCTCTTCCCCGTCTCCACCGCGACCAGCTCAGGCAAGGCCGCTTCCAGCTCCAGGGTCGCCACTGGCGCGACTGCTTCCTCTTGGGCAACTGGCTGCCCAAAGGCGTCCAGCAGGATTTCGCTTTGGTCGGTCTCCTGCTTCGCTTCGTCGTCAGCGGGCTGCTCTGGCGATTCTTCAGCATCTTCGTCTGCCTCCGCCGTTGCCTCCTCGGCTGATGCTTCAGCCTCCGCTTCATCCAAGTCCGCGTCTTCTTCAATCGAGAACGCCTCGGCCAGCAGTTTGTCCAGGTCGGAGGCATTGACGGTGTCAAGCGCCGATTGCAGCTCCTGCATCGGCTCGCCTTCCAACTCCAGCATTTTGCCGCCAACAATCGATTCGTCCACGAGGAAGTTGAGCATGACCTCGCCTACATTTTCGAAAGGTTCGAGGATATCCAGAATCTCCTGCGAGACGGCCAGCACGTCCAAAGGCAGTTCATAGAGCTGGGATGCAAGCGTCCCTTGCACCTCTTCACGGCGCAGCAGATAGGCTTCCCGGGCTTGATCGCGTTGAGCTTGCAGTAATTGCTCGACCACGTCCGCCAGACGCGACAGCGACTTGAATTCTTCCGGCATAATCGCAAGTTCGAGCCGCTTCTTCTCAACAATGCGCAGCGACTCGGCGATTAAGTCAGCATAGCGTTCGGTCAATGCGTCATAAGGCGGTTCGGACAAGTTATCGAGCGCGGTCTGAACAGTTTCAGTGACGCTTTTGATATCAATCCGCCAGCCAGTTAGTTTGGCTGCCAAGCGCGCATTCTGGCCCTCGCGTCCAATTGCCAGCGACAATTGATCGTCAGGCACCAAAACGACGGCCGTCTTGCCGTCGATGGGATGGTCATCGAGATAAACGCCAGTGACACGAGCCGGGCTCAGCGCTTTGGAAATAAAGGCTACGGCATCGTTGTTCCACTCAATGACGTCAATCTTCTCATTGTGCAGCTCTTTCACGATGTTCTGTATGCGAATGCCGCGCATGCCGACGCAAGCGCCGACCGGGTCAATACCGTCTTGCAGGGCGGAGACGGCCACTTTGGAGCGGTGCCCGGCTTCACGCGCGATGTTCTTGATTTCCACTTGGCCGTTATAAATCTCCGGCACTTCGTATTCCAGCAGTCGCCGCAGCATATTGCGATGTCCGCGGCTGACCAAGATCTGGGGGCCGCGATTGCTCTTGCTCACTTCCATGACATATACGCGGATCTTTTCGTGCGTCCGGTAGCGCTCGCCGGGAATCTGCTGCTGCCGCAACAAGTCTGCTTCTGCGCGACCCAAGCTGAGCGTAACTTTGCGCGCGTTGGTGCTTTGAACCGTGCCGGTGATCAAGTCGCCCTCGCGGTCAATGAATTCGTCGTACAGCGCGTCACGCTCCGCCTCACGAATCTTCTGCAGAATCACCTGCTTGGCGGTCTGGGCCGCGATCCGGCCGAAATTGCGCGTCGTATGCTCCACCTGAACCATAACGACATCGTGCATTTGGGCTTCGGGATTGTAGAAGCGCGCTCGCTCCAGCGTCACCTCGGTGGCATCGCTCAAAACATCGTCGACTACTTCCTTCTCGACGAAAACTTTGGCGCGCCCGGTTTCCGGGTCGATCTCAGCCTCAATGGCCTGCGCGGCGCTGGCCCCGGTGTCCTTGCGGTATGCCGAAACCAATGCGCTCTGCAGCGCATCCAACACGATATCGGACGGGAGCGCCCGCATCTGCGCGATTTCGTTAAAGGCGATTTGCAATTCGTTCGACATTTCTTTTGCTCCACCCGCCTTGCTGCGCGTTACAGCGTTGTTGGCTACCTACCAATATAAAACGAAAAGTGGGGGACTCCCACTTTTTTCCAACACCTACGCCTGCCCCGACAATACCACCAGGAAGCCGCGTTGTCAAGACGCTGCCTGGGGATATCGCCCAGCTATTGCGCAAGACTACCGTTCACCAGATGATTACAGGGCGCGTAGTTTCAGGGCGATACCGCTTGCGCAAGGGTCGGGAAACGCGGGAACTTGTAGATGGCGCCGGCCGCCGAATCGCTAACATAAATGTGTCCCGCAGCGTCGACGGCAATGCCGCCGATATCCAGGAATTGACCATTCATTCCAAGTTCGCCTTCTTCGCCAAAAGAGCCAACGCACTCGCCGTTCAGTTGATAAACCAGTATGCGCCTGCCGTCGGGGTCGGTGATGTAGAGGAAACCGGCGGCTTCGTCCAACGCGAGATATGGCCGATTAAAGGTGTTGTTGTACCAGCCGCGGACACGGAAGTTGAACGCATGATTTCCATTGTGGTCAAAGACGGCGATGCGGCGATTCCAGGTGTCCGCGACGAATACGCGTCCATCGCTATCGATCGCAAGCCCGCTCGGCTCGTCCAGCTCGCCCGGGCCGCTGCCGCCGCCGCCGATGTCGGATTGGTGCCGGGCCTCGTCATCCGTTAACGCGTAGACACGAACCCGCTTATTGCCCGTATCGGCGATGTAAATGCGGCCATCGCTGCCGATTGCAACGTCTCGCGGCCCCCAGAAGGCGTCAGTCGGCCCGGTCGGCGCATCAAAGCCGAATTCACCGGCGCTGCCCCACGCCATCAGTAGCGCTCCATCTCTGGCGATTCGCTTGATGCTGTAGTTCCAGGTATCTACAACAAGCAGGTCGCCATTGTCAAGGATCGCAACGCTGTTCGGCCGCCTGAAATCCAGCCCGTCGGCAGCGCCATAGCTGCGCAGAAGCTCTCCGCCGCTGTCGAACACGGCGATAAGATTGGCATTTTCGTCGGCGACGTAGATCTCGTCAGCGCTTGCTGTCAGTCCCAGCGGATGCAGCAAGGGCTGGGACCTTGTATCAAATTGCAGAATAGGGCTGATTGCCTGCCAATTCGCCGCACAGAGATTCACCTCGGCCGGAATGTTGCTGGGAACCTCGCCATCGCCCAAGCCGTATTCCCAGATCTGGGATGCAAAGTCTTTGCGGACGTACACGTGCATGCGGTCGGAAACGGGCCAGTTCGTCAGCGAGAAGTCCTTGCCGGTCGCCCGGGCAAAGGCCGCGTAATCTCGCGACCACCATATATCAAACAGGCCTTGACGCAAGGCGGCCGCTTCGGCGTTGGAGGGCGAGAAGTCCAGTGCATGCAAGATGCGTTCAGGCGTCAAGCCGAAGTATTCTTGCATCGGCCACCACATGCGCATATGATCGCGCCGGTAATAGGCATCTTCCAGGATCGGCTCGACATCGCCACGATTGCCCGAACCCACCACAACGTATGCGGCGCCTTCGGTATTCTGCACCGTCGGATTTCCGCCGACGAAAACCGCATTGTTGAAGTCGCGGAAGTACCAACTGTAGGGCCAGGACACTTCGTCATCGTAAACGAACTTGAGATCGCGGCCGTCGGTGATCCGCAAGCTCAATTCTTCTATATCGTCCAATACCCATTTGACACCGGGCGCGGCGTGCGCGTAAACCAGCAGCTCAGTCGGCAGATCGTAATTGATGAAGGACGCCATCCAGGCCGCGCGAAAAGTGAAGAGCGCCAACAGCGAAAAAACCGTGACGGCGCACAGGCGTCGTATATGCCGCCACCCGGTCGCTCGCGCCAGCCGTGCCAAGGCATAGATCAGACCCAGAGCGACAAATAGCGCCGCCAGCCAGGCATAAGTGCGCTCTAGCTGCGCCAATTCCAAGCCGGCGAAGGGCGGCTCGCCGGCGATGAAGCCGCCGATGACTTGCGCCAGGCTGATGAACAGGGGCGGCAGCAGCAAAAGCGCGATCCAACCGCGCGCCAACAAGAGCGACTTGTCTATGCGTGAAAAAACGCCGCCGAAATACCAGGCGGTCAACAGGATCATCGGTGTGGTAAGGTGCGTGCCCAGCCAGGGCATTTTCTCGCCGGCAAGCGAATAGCCGACCAAATTTAGTACCGCCCACCAACTGAGCAAGAGCAGGAAGGGGAGGCGGCCGAGCTTGTCTTCTTCGCGTATTTCCACCAGCTTTGAAGAGTCGTCCGCTTCAGTTGACGCCGGTTCAGCATACTCTTCGCCCGGCGCCGGCTCCGCGAGGCCCGGCTCAATAGGTTGTGCCTTGCGGGAGCCCGCTAGCGTGTCGCTGCCTACATCCGCTACCAAAGCTGCGCTGCGTTGATCAAGTCGATTGCGCTGTGTTGTCCAGAAGCGAGCAAGGCCCGCGAACATGGCTGTCACGCTACCCACGACCGGCAAGAATTCGTAGGCGGGCAAGATGACGAGCAAGTAGTAATACTGTGGCTGGCTGCCACGGCGTACGCCCTGTTGCTCCAGCCAATAGCCCAGGCTGTAGATCATGCCGGTGCCCAAGCCGTTGATGTTGGTGAACACCGTTGTGAAGAAGAAGGCGAAGAGCAGATGGAATATCGCCGCCGCGGCCAGCCAGCGTCGCCAATGCCAGGTGAGACCGATGGCGAGTGACAGCATGACCAGCGGGGTAAAGGCGGTGAGGCCGACCAGGAATTGGCCCGCTTGCGCTGCAGAACCTAAGCCCGGCAGGCTGAGCAGTATGCCGCGCACGCCAGCCGGCAAAGCATCGGCCAACGCGGCAAATTCGGCGCTGCCGCCGCCCATGAGCCGCGTAAACACAGCTGTGGTCCAGGGCAAAATGAGCGTAAGGATAAGAACCAGAAAGTCGACTTCAGGAAAACGCGATAGGTAGCCCCACAATCCGCCTCGCTCGCCCCGGTCTGTCGGCGCGAACTTGCGGGGCGCCGCTGCACGACGCGCGTCGCGAACGAGGAATGCGGCCGTGGCGACAGCGACCAGCCACAGCGCAAGTGCTGGCGCCCAAGTAATGCCGGCGCCCTCCGTGTCATCGGCGAGGGCGCTGCCAGCCTCACCTGGAATCGCTGGCTCGGCCACTTCTGTTGGCGCCGGGAAATGCGAAAGCTCTTCAATGTAAAACAGTCCCGCCGCCGTTATCAGCGCCACCAAGCCGATCAAAGCGAGCTGCCGCCGCGGCAAGCGCTGCCAAACACCGCGAAAGGCGTAAATTGCTGGAACGGTCAGGATGAACAGGCCAGTCAGCAGGGTAAGCGCCATCCAAGAGTGCCAGCTGCTGCGCTGCACTTCAGTCAGGTCGCCCCACGGGGTTCCGCGGCCAGGCAAGATCTCGGCCGGGATGATATCGACGACGATATACATGCCCAGGGTCATGACCCCGCCAATTAGGATGCCCATAATCAGCGACTGAAAGACGGGCTTGCCGGCGATCTTTCGGCGTTGCTGCGCCAGACGGACCAGAAAGTAAATGGTCAGGAAACTGCCGATGATGGCGATGTAGATGAAAGCCGTTTCCTTTGACCCGAGATTCAAGATCATGGCGGCGGCGAAGAGGTATAGCCAATAGCTGCGCCGGCGGAAGCGGGTTGAGCCGTCGAGATACTGCAAAATACAGTAGATCATCAACATGCCAAATAGGATCGACGGCGTATCATGGCGGATATAGCGGTTGTAATACAGAATCAGCGGCGAAATGAGCAGCAGCACAGACGCCAGCAGCGCGCCCCATTGGCCCAGCCAGCGGCGCCAGAGTAAGGGAAACATCACCATCATGACGCCCAAGATGGCGGTGTAAAGGCGCCCGCTGAAGTCGCTATCGCCAAACAGATAGAATGACAGCGCGGTGGCGTGAAACAGCACCGGACCATGCATCAAGGGCGTGTGCTGGAAGTTGCCCTCGTTATAGAGATTGTAAGAAAAACGCGTGTGCAAACTTTCATCGTGGCTCATGACCCGCGCGTCTAACAGATAGAAGCGCGAAAACAATGCCAGCAGCAGGATCACGATATAGGCGACCGTTTCCCAATTCAGCGGCATCCGCCATGAAAGCAAGCGACCGACAGCGTTATCTTCTTGTTGGTTGGCGGTGGTTAGCATCTTGCATCAATCTCACGGCGGCCGCGCATGATGGTAATGACGCCAGATCTAGTAACGTGGTTCCGGCGTATTCTGCAGCAAAGCCGTATTTCGTCGCGGGCTGAAATGAGCGGTTGAGAATAGCAGCGGACGATCCGCGGCGCCGTTGCCGGGCGTATGCGCAATCCCCGCTACCTGAGGTATGCGCGGGAGCTCCAACGTCACCAAGGACGCCTGGTAGCCAATCATCAAGGGGACGAGAAGGGCGATAGCAATAGCCACAGCCAGTAGCCCGTAGCTGAATCCCATGCCGACAGGCGCCTGGTACGATTCTTGCCGAGCGCGAGACTCGCCCGGCGCCGCCAACTCAACTTGCAGCCGGGCCCAGACTTGGTCGAGTTTATCCATGCCTGGTCGTCCAAGCGCAGGCAGTTTGCTTTCCAGTTGCAATGTGATGTCACGGTGGCGCTGATATTCACGATAGCAGTCGTCGCATTCGTCGATGTAACGGCCGACGCGTCGCCTGGCGACATCCGACAAGTCGCCACTGACGTAACGCGCCATCAGAACCTGGCAGTAGCGAAACTTGAATCGAAACATCATCACCGTCGTTGGCAGCTGGCTGCCTCAGTGCACTCTCAATAATTCTTCGAGCAAACCCAACCCGACTGGCTGCAGCGATTGCCTTAAGCGCTGATGACCCAAGCGGACGCGGCTCTCGGCCGTCTTCTGCGGGCAGCCCATTACTTCGGAAATCTCGCGATAGGTCATCCCTTGGCCATAGCGCAGCACGATCGCCTCGCGCAGCCGCGGCGACAAATCCTGCAGCGCTTTGGCAATGGATTCGTTGGCATCCCGCCGGATCATAGCGGCTTCAGGCGCTTCGGCCGCCGGCGCTCGCAATTCAAAGCCCAGCCACTGATTGATGTCCACCGTCGGGAAGCGCTTGCGTCGATAGGTGTTGCGGCAACGGCTGACGGCGATGGTATATAACCAGGTCTTGAGCGATGCCTTGGCCGAATCAAATCGGTGAAGATTCTTGAATGCGTACAAGAATGATTCTTGCAGAATATCTTCCGCATCCTGCTCGTTCATGAGCAAGCTGTAACAAAGCCGATACAAGCTCGCGGCAAACTGATCGTAGAGTTCGGCGTATCCCGTCTGGTCGCCTTGCAGGGCGCGTCGAATTATGGCATCTGTTTCGGCGTGGCATTTCCTGGGGTATTTGATCATCTACCAAACCTGGGGGCAAGCGCCTTGTGGACACTTCTCATTCTACACCGGGCCGACGAATCTTCCTCACAGCTACAGCCGCTTCTCTGCGGGAACGCCATCATACACATCCTGCCTCAACCATAATACCAGCGCATCTTCTTGCACACCGCCCGCGCGAATCCGGCGTTGCGTCCACCAAGCCGGCAGGTCCAACGCGCTAGCCTGGTTTACCGCCCAATGCCGCCGCAGCACGAAGCGCTGCCCAACGTAGTCGCCGGGGAGAGCATCCGTAGCCGTTCGCTCCGCCATCAGAATGATGGGCGCGCCAGCCGCTTCGGCCGGAGCGCTGACAATGCGCGCGCTGGGATAGTCGCGCAAGAGCCATGCGACCAGCTTACGCTCTTCATCCGCGGCATCAGCATCCAGCACCACCGTAAAGTCCAAGAGCGGAAAGCCGGACGTTTCGCGATCGGCCAAGTCAAAAAGCGTGGCGCGCAAGAGCGCGGCCTCGTCCGTCACCGCGCTCGTCCGCCATAAGCCGTCCGGCTCAGTAGCCCTCGACACGGAAGCGCTCCAGGCGCCGCCTACGCCCGAGAGCAGCATCAGCCAGAAGAAGCCCAGGCCCAGCCCCTGCAAGGTGGTGTTCATCCCCCAAAAGCTTGCTACCAGTGCGAAAACCACCAACCCGATAATCGCTGCAATGACCAGCAGTCCCACGCCTTGCAGCAGCCGTAGCTGAGCCGGTTCCAGCAGCTGGGCGGGCAATTCACCGATGCCAAGGTTTGCGGGCAAGTCCAGCATCAGCCGCGCCACCTGCGCCGCCTGAACGGATAGCACCAGGAGCATGGCGAAGACGCCCGCGGAAATGATCCACTTAACCCACCAGTAGCTCGTTGTATAGAGTTCCGTCTCGCTCGCATCCTCGTCGTCCGCTGGTTCGGACCAAAGCAACACGACCCGACGGTTGACCATCAACTGGGTGATGCCATAGCTCGCCAGCAGCGTGAGCGGCACGACAACCCACAACGCATCGCTGGCCGTCGCGCCCGGATACAGGAGCAGGCCCAGGGCGCCTACCATGGCCCATGCCGCCGCAAAACGGTCGATATACGTGACATCGCCTTTCTTCCACAGCAGCCAGGCGCCGCCGCTTGCGAAGATAATCAAGAGCAATTCGCTGCTGATTAGGGCAAGAAAGCCGAGCCGCAATTCGTCGGGTGCGCGGCTCTGCGTGATGCCGGTCAGACTCTCGCTCATCAGCTGGCTCACAGTGCGCAGGCCCGCCGGATACAGCATGAAAAGTGTGGCTATCAGCAGCGTGACCAGTGCCGGAAACATCGCGACTTGGGTGAACGGAAATTCACGCAAACGTTTCATCGCTAGCTGCAGAATGTCGTCACCGGGCAAGTCAAGGCGCTGCGGAGCGCTGAGGGCTGTGCGCCATACCGCCAGCCATCCCGCCAAAAGCAGAATCAGCAGCAAGGGTATGCCTCGCGGGCTCGACAAAAACAGCATCAGGGCAACAAGGAGCATCGCCCAGGCGGCGTGAACTTTTTGCTGGGAATACCAGAAGCGCCGAATCATCCAGATTGCCAAGATAGCGAAAAGCAGCATAAACGTCGTGCCATCCGCGACGCGCGCGGCGGCGACCGGCACGGTCAAGAGAGCCAGAAGCGCGCTCCAGATGAATGTTCTCGTTTGGCCGAAGCTGTCCCGAAACAGGAGTGGCGTAAAGACCAGCGCAATGCCGGCCAGCGCTGAGCCAATCCGCGCGCTGAATTCGCTCGGCCCGAGTGTCGAAAAGGCCATAATCTGGCTGATGTGTGTGAGAGGACTGTCAGCTGACGACGCGGTTCCGGGCGCTTCGCCAGCGACCGCGTGCCAGGCGGACAACGCCATACTCGCTTCCGCGTTAGACAACATCACGGCATCCAGGGCCGCAATCCGGAACAAGGCGGCCAGAAGAAATAAACTGGCATAGGCCAATAGCTCGACGGGCACGTTGTCAATGACAATGTCGTCGACCACGGGTTCGCCTTGCGAGCGGGGCGCGTAATTCCGGGATGTGACGCTGTCAATAGCCATCGGGAGCAATCCTTCTTCCGGGCGATTCGTCACGACCATTCATGATCGGCTCAGGCCGCTACGCCAGCCGTTGAGAAGACCCGCGACTCGCCTGATTGACAGACGAGCGGCAAGTGATCGAGAAACTTCTCTTCGCCTTGGCTGCCATACAGCCGGCGCTCGGTCTGCCCGTACATGATATGCGTGACTCCATATCGTTCGAGCGTCTGGCTAACATCGTCCAGTTCGGGCGCCAGGTAAAGCCGTTCCAGATCGGCGCGCCGCGTCCCGGCGATAGCGCTATAGGTCCCGCCGCGCCATTGCCGTTCATGGTTTTCCCAACCCAATACGACAGGTATGCCGGCAACAGCGCCCACTCTGCCGTAGCGCACATCATAGGCGCCATAGACGGCTTCCGCAACTACCGACTCGCTACGGCCGGTCAACTCGCTTAAGCAGTCGATAACAGCCTGATCATCGCCATTCAAGAGACCTGAGCTGCCGTCTAGCGTAAGCGGCTCTTGAATCACAAGCTGTCCGTTGCGATAGGCGACGATGCCGCTGTGCTTGGCGCGGACTAAGTCGGCTTCGGTCGCATCGGCCAGGCTCACGCGGGAAAAGAGAACGGCGCCCTTTTGCACAGTATCGCCATCGGCCACATGTCGGATTGTCGTTTCCCATTCAGGCGGTGGCGCCTGACCGCGCCATGACGCTTCGTTGTGACGCCCGGTCTCGATCCAAGCGCGATGATTGACGCCGACGGGCATATACAGCAGCCCGGCCCCAATGCACACGAAGAATACCGCGCCCGCCAGCAGCCGAAGCCCCAGCGCGGGCCGCGGCGCATTGCGGTCGCCCAGGAAGCTGAAGACTCCATAGGCGGCGGCGATGCTCCACACGACCCAAGTCTGATAATAGAGCTTGAATACCGTATTGATACGTACGCCGAAGTTATCCTTCAGATAGAAGAATTCGGTGAAGAGCGTCAGACATAAGCCCATGCCCAGAAGCAAGAGAGTGAATCCGGTAGCTCGCGGATAGGTAATCCAGGTGATGGCAACTTCTCCCTGGTCATAGCGGCGCCTGTCGTAAGGGAATAGGCGCGCGGCCGTCGCGGCGATGGCCAGAAGCAGCGCCAGTGAAGTAATGCCGTGTGCCGCCCGGCGTTGCGCCAATCGCCCAATCAAGTCAATGCCGTCGGCGGCGAAAGTGTATGCGCCGCCCACCGGCTGGTGCGGGTTCCAAACGGCCGAGAGTGCGCCCAGCAATGTCATCAAAGCGAGCAATACAAGGAAGAGCGCCAGCCCGGCGCGCAGACCGAAGCGCCAATGGAAGCGTCTGGTATGGATGCCGCGCCAACTCTCCAGCAACAGATACGCCGCCAGAACGACTGTCAACGGGCCAAACATGATGAAGAAGCGCGGGAAATAAGTCGGGTGGACAAGGTTGGCCAGCAGGCCGCCGGCTTGCGAACGGAAGCCGACATAGTAGGGCAGGTAGGCGATGCCGGCGACCACGACCAGGCTGATCGCAAATCGCAACACTGCCAGCCAGTCGACGGCGGTCAAGCGGGCGCGTTGGCTGGCCATCAACCTTCGCAGGGCTTCCGCGCCGGCCAAGCCAAATAGATAGATTGGACCGTCCCAGGCATTGAGAAAGGCTAGACCACCGACCGTGACGCCATAAAGCAGAATATCTATCCGCGCAGGTTCACGGCGCGCCAGGACCAGGTTGAGCATCAGGCCTATGACCAGCGCCACAAAGGGCAGCGCCAACACATGAGGATGATTATCCGAGAGCAAGAAGCTAAAGGCGGGGAATTCGTCGATCGGCTGTGTGCCGGTCAGATTGCCGTCGAGATCGTAATCAGCCAGAACGCGGCTGGCGCGGAACCACCACCACCATTCCCAGGCGCTCGTATCCAGCGAGAGCGCAGCGTCAGGGCGCTGCTGATAAGCATCCTCGCTGAGTTGCGAACGATTGCTCATTCCCCAGAAGTCAAGATTTTCTGGCGTGGCCCTACGTGTATTGTAGGGCAGCTCAATCAGCGGAAGCTGGAAATTGCCCATCAGCAGCAGCATGGACATGGCCAGCAGACCGGTGGCAACCGCCGCGCCGCGGCCAGCTGACTGAGACCGGCGGGAGCGCAGTTGCTCTACTGCTCGAGATCGCACTAGGTTGTAGGCGACGCCGAAAGCTGTAGAGCCGGTCAGGGCGAACATCGCCGCATTCGTAAGGTTGAAGCCGATGGCGCTGCTGATGCCGCTGAGCAACGACATCGCCGCGGACATCACATAGCCCATGTAGTAATAGCTGATGGCGTAGCCGGACATCCACGGGTCCGCAGGCGGAAAAGCGAGGCTGCGCTGCGTGGCGCTGATGAAGGCCAGCTCCATCGGTTTCTCGGTGCCATGCAGGTCGTTTTGATGCGCGCGATACAACGACCAGCTCAGAAACAGTAGTGCGAATAGCGCCTCATAAATGAGAATTGCCGGGCGATTCTCCCGCCACCAACGGCCAAGGTCAAGGCGAGCGCCGCCCTGCGCGAAGAGCCCCAGGGCCGCGGTCAAGACAAGAAGCCATGAGAGCGCGATGCTTCCCGCCGAATTCTCGAGGACGCCCCAGCTGCCCAATAGCCAGAAGACGAATGTCACCAGCAGCATGCCCGAGGCACGCGCCAGGGTGTAGCCGCGGTCCGGCAAGCCGCCGAGCAGACGCAGACAGATGGGCAACACCGCTGCCCCGGCGAGCGTCATCCACAGCCACCAAGCGATCACAAGTTGGCCTTCGCGCGAAAGCCACTCAAGAATGAGGTTCACGCTGCCCGCTCCGTCAGATAGTTGAGCAAAGCGTCAGCCTCTACCTGGTAGATTTTGCCGCCGTCCACTTCGTATGCCACCGAAAGCAAGCCCATCACGACCATTTCTTCAAACTTGCGCAGGCCCTCGACGGTGCCATGCACTTCTTCCAGTCCGCTGCGGATGATGTATTGAATCGAAAAGTGGTGGATGATGTCGACAGCTATATCTACGTTTGGGGTCGTATAAAATTGCTGTATGTTGCGCTCGCGTTGCTCCACCCAGCGTGGCAGGGGGTAGAACGTACGTTGCTGCCGCTGGTGGAAATTCCAACCAAGTACAGAGGGCAAGCCGGTCGTGATGGCGATGCGTCCGTTCCACTGGTATTCGCTCGGACGTCTTCTGCCTTCAATGATGACGGGCGAGCCCGGGACATTCTCTTGCAGCCAGCGAATCAATTTGTGATCTACCGACAGATCGATGAAGGCGCCAGTTCCGTTAATTGGCGAACTTTCGTAATGCATCGCTTGCGTCATGTAATCCATGCCGTTGAGTGTCAGCGGCAAGCCAGGCGCCATGCGATCGAGTGAGCGCGCCCGCGTTCCCATTATCGGGAATAAG
The DNA here is from genome assembly GCA_965208195.1 of Phototrophicaceae bacterium. Lineage (GTDB taxonomy): Bacteria > Chloroflexota > Anaerolineae > Aggregatilineales > Phototrophicaceae > UBA6055. The sequence goes on from CBDBOC010000004.1 coordinate 594,430, forward strand.
GCTGCTACGAATATCAAGGCGGCGCAAGAGGCGTACCATAACGCCTTGAGTCGACCCGTGAACGCCTGCGAGGCGCGCGCAATGCAGGCAAAGGCGACGCCGCCAGCGACGCTCAACAGCAGCCATACCTGCATATAGAATTTGAATACTGTGTTCTGCCGGCCGATATCCCCGCCGATGACGACGATTTCAACGCCCAGAGTCATGGCTAGCGCCAGCCCGATAAGCACCAGAGTAAAACGCAAAGCGCGCGACAATTCCGCTACCAGGAAAAGCAGAGCGAGCCAGAGCAAAAGCGGTAGGACGATAAGGGCAACCTGGTAGCCCGCCAGTGTGAGCGCGACGGCGCCGGCGCCAGTCGCAAGTACCGCGCCCACCGCTGCTTTGAAGGGCAATGCATATTTTAGAAGGGAGCGAACCCGCGTGACGCGCAGCCACCTCGCGCTAATCCAGACGAGAAGTGAAACGACCAGAAAGAGGAACAAACCGTGAATGTCAAAATAGGCCCAGAGCGGCGTCTTGCCGCCATCCCACAGGCGAACACTGTTGTAGGTCGCCGCGTACCAAGATGTGTAGGGCAAGGCAACGGCCAGGTTCAGCAGCAAGAAACCCCCGACCTTCGCGGCCAAGTCCAGCGCCGAAGCGCGCACAAAGACGAACCGAACCAGGATCTGCAGCAGCAGTCCTCCGGCCAAAAGCAGGAACAAGAGCCGCAGAAGCTCCAAACCGGCCCCTATCGGCTGAAAGCTCTGAGCTGTCGCCAAGGTGGTTTGCATGGGCAAAGTAAGCAGAACGGCCCCGCCCAGGCAAACGGCCGGCGCGCCGATAGCGTAGCGAACCTCGTGGATGGGGCGTACGGTACCTTTCCAGCGCAACCACCAACCGTATGCCAGCGCAACGACTGCCAAGAGCGTCATTGACGGCCAATCCCAGGTATTGGTAGCGCGCAGAACGCCAACCGAGAGCGCGAGGAGCGCAATCGCCAGCGCCCTTTCCAGCCGATTCCGCCGATCGCGGCCTACGCTATTTAGTTCGTTGAATAGCAGTACGACCGTCAACAAGACCAGCGGCATGCTGATCATATGCGCGTGCAAGTCGCCATAGAGAAACGTGAAGTAAGGCATCTCGGTGATGGCCCCGCCTTGCACGCCCGGCGTCTCCGCAAGAACCCGAGATGGCCCCCAATACCAGCGATCGCTTCCTATCCGCGGCTCTTCGCCCTGCAATACGCTCGCGATACCGTTCAGTATGCCGCGCCACAGCGAAACGGAGATGTTGAACTCGTATCGCAAACGGTCCCCAATATGTGCATCCGCAGCGCGTGAAGCCAGCTCGGCGCGAATTTCGGATGAAACTAGCACGTCATGTTGCGCGCCGTATTCCTCGACTAGAAAGTGCTCCAGGCCAAGCGGTGTCGTATGGCCGCCCAACTGGGCCAGGCCGTTGCCCAGAACGCGTATCGTGTCCAGGTTGCCCAGCCCGACGCACAAGATCAGCGCCATCGCCCCCGCCAGCCATGGATTGCCCCATTGTCGGTTATGTTCTTTGTACCGTGCCTCAGGCTGGCGCAGGCGGGAGAAGATATTGAAGGCGGCGGAAAAGGCGCCCATCCCGGTCAGGCTGAACAGTGTCGGGATCATCAGATTGTAGGCGAATGCCGGTACCAGGCCCAGCAACAGCGTCGGCGCCCCCAGCAAGACATAGCCGAAGTAATAGTAATTTATGAAGCCGCCAGCGAACCAAGGGTCAATAGGCGGGAAGACTGTGCTGCGCAAAACACCGTTGAGATAGGCGAAGTCCATCGGCTTCTCGCCGCCCTTGGCCGGATGCCACAGATCCGGGTTGGTCAGGCGTACGCCAATCATAACCATGAAGGCAGCGAAGGCGATCACTTCCAGCCAGGCCAGCCGCCGCCAATGTCGACGCAAGTAGGCGCCAAACGCGCTGCGATTTCGATAGCCAATGCCGAAACTTAACATGGCCAGCAGCGCCAGCGAGAATACGATCCCGGCTTGCGACCAGATGGGAATCTTGAGTGCTGAAATTGCCCATGCCAGCCAGGCCACTACGAGCATGCCGACAAGCTTGCTGACGCAATAGCCGCCGTCGCTCATTTTGGGCAGCAACGAATAGACAAGCGGGAAAGCCAGCAGGCCAAACAAGAAGATGGTCACATACCACACTGCAACGCCTGCGGCTTGATTGGTGTTGACGACCGCGTCACTGAAGAACCTGTCAGACCAGGCGCCGCCTTGCGTTTGCATGTGGTATTCGGCTGGCGGGAAGGTCAGCGCTGTCGGCACGGAACCGGCTTCGGCAACGGACCAATTGATCACGCCGAGCAGTTGCGCCTCGTCCTCGCTTTCCTGCAATTCATGCGCTTGAAGCAGCGACGCCTGGGACAAGATCGCCGCAACGCGCGCTCGCGAGTAATCATCCGTTTTGCGAAAGATGAACGCGGCCGGATGATCGTATACATGGAAGGACTCGTCTGCTTCCAGCGCATTCAGCCAGCCGGGCGAGCTGAAGGTGGGCAAGTGCTGGTCGGAAACGCGCCAGGGACCGAGTTCGAATGTTTCTTCATATACCGCTGCCAATTCGTAACCCAACGCTCCGGCGAAGAGCTTTCGGTAGTACAGGTTCGTCAGCGGCCAGCGCATCGGTATACGCGCTTCGGCGTCGTAAAAGCGATTGCTGGCAATGGTCAGATAGTCGCCCATATCCAGCGTGCGCAGAATGTCGTCATACTTTATCTGATTATCCAGTGGGTACGACATGATTTGGTCTTGCGAATTGACATGGGCATAATGAACTTGTGTGCCGTTGCAGTCGGCAGCGCTAACCAAACCTGATGGCGGATCGTCAGCCAGGCTCAAGCCGTCGGGCAAGGAGCAAATGTTTATTCCGGTAACATGATTGTCCCAAGTGCCCTCGGTCAATACGACTGAGCCGGAGCCGATGATATCGCCGCTTCCGGCCACGGCCTCTACCACGAATGTATAGTCTTCGCCTGCTATGGCCTCAAATGGCTGGTCAAAGGTCAAGGTATAGTCCGAGCCCAATGGGTGTTCTTCGCGGTGGAGGTTGGCGCGCAGTTGCGCTTCCGCCAGCAATTCTCCGCTGATCGCTCGCAGCACTTGAATACGTAATTCTTCCGGCTGCGGGTCATCCAGCGGGTCGCCCAAATGCGGCGCGTATACTTGATGCACTGTGCCGTTCGCCGGCGCGGTAAAGCTCACGCTCACCGGGGCCGCTTCGTAGTAGTGGTTGGCGCGATTGTATGGCGAACCAGTGAAGCCGGGCAGGGCTACACCAGTATTGTGTATCGCAACATTGATCAAGGGCACAGTTTCATCTGCTCCCTCGATTTCCATGGCGAAGTCAGCGGGAACCCGCTCCTGGATGTAGCGCGTCGCTTGCACCAAGGTCGTCTGATGCCGATAGATATTGCCGAACATCAGCCCCCACAGCAGCGAAAAGGCAAGGGCAAAGACGGTGAGGATCGCTGGCTGCCAACGACGCAGTGGCGTGACTGTCACGCTGCCGAGCAGTACCGCGCCGCTGAACAAGGCAGTAACGGCGGTTGCGTCGGATATGCCGCTGAAGACCTGTGCGCAACCGACCGCCAGCAGTAGACCGCCACAGAGCGCCGTGGGCAGCGTCGCGAAGCGCAAGCCCGGTCCAGTCGACCGCTGCCGCCAGACTTCGTAGAGGCACCAGCCTGCCATCACTGCCAGCGCGCCATATAGCGGAAGGTAATAGCGTGGAACAATGGCCCATACGCGGCTGATAAAGAGGTAATAGCCGAATATCCAGGCCAGCGGTATGACATTGGCGAGAGCGCCATTGTGATTTCGCAGAATTCGATAAGCGCAAAGACATGACCCCAGCCAGCCGAGTACGCCGAAGCTCAAGCCCATCCCCCAGAAGACCATGTCCTTGAACGAATGGACCAAGGGCGACCGCGCCACCCACTGCCAGGCGGGTGGATAATCTCTGGCGCCTGCTACGCCGCTGCTGACCTCAGCCAGGTTGGCGATCCAGCGGTGATTCGGCACGATGCCGAACAGGCCAGGTCCCTCAAACGCATACGGATTGAATAGCCTAAATGCCAGTATGGCGCCGAATCCTGCTAGAATCAGCCCCAGGCAATGCCACATAAGCTCTTGTCTGCGCTCGCGACGGCACGTTCCCGCCTCGAATACTGGCATGGCGCGCAGCAGCGCGGCCAAGACGATGACGCCAGCCAGCGGCGCCACGTTGATACGACTCGCCATTGCCAAGCCGAAGGCGATGCCAAACATGAGATATGATGCGAGTTTTCCGCGCTGTTGGACTCGGGCCGCATAGTACAGTGCCAGTGTGACCAGAAAAGACGTAACTGCGTTCATCGTGCCAAAATGCGCCTTCTGTATCGCGAGTGGCGCGGCTGCATAAAACAGCGCCGCCAGCAGACCGACCCAGCGATTCTGCAGACGCGCGCCCAGGGCAAACACCAGCAGGATAGTCAGCATATCGAAGACCATTGACATGCCGCGCCATACCAAGTGCCCCGCCTGGAAATCAAAATATGGCAGGCCGGCAGCCGTGGCCTGGCGAACTATCTCACTGCTGAAATGCGCCAGGAGCAGCGGGAAGGTGCCATATACGTAGAAGCCGTGCCCGGCATTATGCGGGTTCAAGGGCGAACAGCGCGCGTCAAAATAGCCGCCGATTCCCCCGGTTTCGGGGTAATGCGCCTCGCAACGCAACTGCTGCAACTCGGTAGACGAAATCGTGCCCGCGATAGCGACACCGCTCTGTTCGGGCCAGGGTTGCGCCGAATGGACAATCAAGGCCGCCACGTCGCGCGACAGCAACGCCACCTGCGCCGCCGAATAGTCCTCGTAAATTCGTGCGCGCTTCTCAAAGCCGAGCCAGCTGGCGGTTTCGACGGCGACCGTTCCGCGGATCACGCCGATCATGCCGTCGGTTGATGCGCGAATATCGTCGAGCGTTTGCGCCGTAGCGCTCCCGCCCAGTATTAAGATCTGCTGCTCCGGGAATCGATCATGGTCAGCGGTGAATGAATTGCCCCCGCCGACCTGCGGCAAGACGAAAAGCGTTAGAAACCGCTCGTCCGGATGAATATGAGAGAAGTCGTCCCAATTCTGACCGACCAGCCGCAACCATCCGCCATAGACAAGAATCAACGAAAGCAGGGCAGCCGTGAGGATGCTCTTGCGCATCAGCTGCCTGCCCGCCCGAGCCCGAGCGCCGGGCGACACTTGGCGCCGGCTGCGCTGCCCTTAATTTTCATCGAGAAATGCCTGCATAGATTCAGATCCCAGAGCGGGGACGCGATAGACGTAAAAGTCTCGTGACGGCTCATGGGCTCTGATTCTTTGAGCCCGGCCTTGTGGAAACCACTCGATGAGTTGTTGCGCCGCTGCCTTGTTTTCATGCGCGTAGAAAAACAGCAAGTCACGTTTCGGGTCCAGGCGCAAGTCGTCCGTTCGCAGGAGTCCACGACGCAGGAACTCGGGTAGATCCTCAATCGCCGTGCCGTTGTCCCAGAATATCCGGCCGGCTTCAATGCCAACGGCGCGATAATCCCACCAATGCGGGGACGCCAGCAAGATCGCATTGCCGAGGGCGCCATCGCTATCAGCGAAGCCGCGCACGATCTTGCCGGCCTGGGCGTATGGATGCGATGAACGCTTGAATTGGGCGGCGAATGTGTCAAAGTACAGCGATGTATTGGCATGGTTGGCTGCCAAAATCACAGCCCCGGCGAAAGCCACCGCAGCAAACGCGCCGCTGCGCCTCGGCATGGTTCGCATCAACTGTCGACTGTATAGACAAATGGGCAACGCCGCCATCAGATAGCTGGGCGGAATGGCGCCGCTGGCTCGGGCGAAGCTGGGGACTTCAATAGGAAATGCCAGCGCGAGCGCCGATGCCATGAGCATAAAGAAAACCAATATAGGTATAGCGACGATGGCTGGATCGCGCGTTTGCAGCGCCAGGGACAACCAGGCAGCGACGCCTAGCGCCATGAAGGCGGCCGTAGTCGCGTCCATAGCGGGTTCCCCCGCAGCGCCGGTCACCCAAGCCGAGTCGCTTGTATAGTTGAAAAGCAGCAAGACACGCCGAATGTTGCGCAGCAGCAGTGCGCCTCCCTCCAGGAGCGCGTCGCGGGCATCCGTCTCAGATGAAGCCAGGTCGCCGAAAATGCGCGTACTTGTTCTCCGCTGATAATCTTCGGGGTATTCCAGCCAAAAGTGCAACATGGGCAGGAAGACCATGAGCGATACAAACGCCAGGACGGCGAGATGTAGCAAATAGTTGACACGGGCCCTCCAGGAAAACCGCCTGATGAGGAGCGCAACCACGACACCTGCGACGATGGGTACCGGTAGCATCCGCACAGCCTGGTAACCATATAGCCCGAAGCCGAGGGCCAGCCCGGCTTTCACAAAATCGGCGCGCCGGTTGTAGCGCAGGGCGCGAAGGTAGAAGATGGCGGTTAGGGCGACGAAAAAGGGCGCCAGGCTTATGCGCATTCCTTGACGCCCGATGACAACATGCCAAAAGCTGACCGCTACCAAGCCCGCCGCTACCAAGCCCAGCGCTTTGCCCAGCGTTCTGCGCCGCCGGCCCATCACTTCGACGCCCAACCAAAACACCAGGGGTATTGTCGCGAAGCTCTCCAGCGCTGAAATCAGCTTTAGCGCAAAATGGTCGAAAGACATGCCCGGCTGGCTGGCGAGCATGGACAGCAAGTAAAAGTGGATCGGCTCTCGCCCGCCGATATTTGAGAGGAAGATGCGGTAGTCATTCTGATAGTGGATCTTGTGCGCATCCTGAATCTTCTCCACCAGATCGCTGAACAACTCCGCGGGCACGGTGTCCAAACGATGGAAGCGGAAACTGGCGCCAAGTATCAAAATCAAGAGCAAGGCGAGCGCTGTCCGACGATGCTGACGCCAATTCATGCGGCGGCAGGCATCAACTGTGTCCGTCAGCCAATCAAAGGCGTTCCAGTGCAGCGGCGCGAATACAAATGCCCAGAGCACTGCGCTTGCAAGCCACAGCGCGATAATCGGCGGCTCGATGCGATTGCCGCTCGTGTTGATCCATACGATCACGCTGCTGAGGCTGGCCGCGGCTAACAGAAAATAGCGGCGTCGACTTATCGCTGCGGAGGGGTAAGCCGTGAGCATGCTTCGTATCGACAATGCCGCTTCTGCGGGCGGCTTGGCCGACGACGCGCTCTCGCTTGCGCTCCCGTTAGCCAATCGCCAAGACATCACGCGGAAGACGATATTTGTAGCGAGCCATACAATCACGCCGAGAGCAAAGCGTAACAATGCCGTCAGTGCAATTTGCACAGCCGTGGTCTGCGGCGCGACCATCGCCTCAGCCAGAATGAATAGCGCTTGAATCCAGATAACGACGGGAATGAGTCGCGCCAACCACTTGGCACGGCCCACTCGATCGAGTCGGCGCCATTTCGTGATCAACCGCGGCAGGCGAGCCGCCAATTCGGCCGCAAGCCATAGCAGGAATGCCAGCCACAAGATGGATGCCCCCGCGTCCAGCGAATCGCCGCCCTGGCGGGAAATGTCGTCGCCCCTGACAGCGTGGCTGCCGATGAGAGCGACGAATATGGCACTAGTGTAAAGTAGCAGTCGGGCATATTGCAGTTGCGTCGGCCACGAGATCGTTCCGCCGATGAATTGCCAACTCTCGGACGAAGCGCCCGATGCCCCCGCGAACGCAATGGACGGGCGCGCTGTTGGTGACCGGGGCGCCGCCACCGGTGCATTTGTGTTCATCGCGGCAAGAAATGCGCGTGACGTATCCGCGGGCGCGCGGAACAGATGCTGCACCAGATCCGCGATGGTCAGTTCGCCGATGTCGCGAAGAGAACTTTCGTGATCAGGCGCGGACCGCGGCGCCGGTTCGCCGTCACCTGTTGCAGATGTCGCGCATTCGCTGTCGCCAGCCACGTCTTCGCTTGCCGAATTCAGTCCAGCGTCGCCCTCGCCACTTGCTTCCTTAATGTGACGGTTCTTGGTCTCTGATGAAGCGTTGGGCTCATCCAAGAGGCGGCTTCACTCCCTTGATCGCAAGGTTTAACGTGGCCCGATGCTCGCCCTCATCAGCGATATTCTTTCTATCAAAGTACTTGAAAAGGGCGACGCCGAGCTTTACCGGGTTTAACCTGCTGCCATTCTCGTTGAATTCCATGCGGTCGGCAACTGACGTCAACGAATCCGGCAATCTGCCAGCTTCCAGCAGTGGTTTGCCGATGCCATACACCAAATTATGAATGAAGGGGAAACAATGATGGGTGAAGGAACGTTCGTCTTCGATAGTGAAACCGGCGGATGTCACAACATCACGCAGTTGACCCGGCTGATAGAGCCGCACGTGATTCGCCCAGATGCCGGCAAAGACGCCATGTCGGATATGCCGATTGAGCAAGCGCTCAAGGGTTTTGTTCACGGGATCCCACCAAAACGGGTAGTTCGCGTGCGGCACCGTCACGGCCAAGATTCCGCCCGGTTTCAGGACGCGATAGGCTTCGCGCAAGGCACGCACATCGTCGTCAATGTGTTCCAGCACCTCCGACAGCACGGCTGCGTCGAAGCTGTTTGCAGCGTAGGGCATGTCGTAGATATTGACACGCTGCAGCGTGACACGCGGCAAGCGCGACAGACGGCGCTTGGCCAGCTTTATGACCTCCCAATCAAGTTCGGCCCCGACCAGGCGACAGTTGCTGACGTAGCGAAACATGTTTAGGTAAAAGCCTCGCCCGCAAGGCAAATCCAATATGCGCATGTCGTCTGTTGGGTTCACATACTCGAATATGGTTTTGACGCGGCGCCTAAAGCCCATGTCCGCTTCGTTGCGCGTCATGAATTCGATTACGTCAGGGTCAACCACGACTAGCGTCTCGCGTATTTGTAGAAGAGCGACTCGTAGCGTTCGACAGTCTCGGCGAAAGAAAAGAACTTCGCTATGGTTTCACGCGGCTTCTTGAATTGCTCAGGCTCATCAAGCACATCCAGAATCGTCTCGCCAATTGATGTCGCGTCCCCCGGTTTCGCCAGTTTGCCCATACCGGTGATGGTGACGGCGACGCGCCCACCAGGAATATCAGTCATCACAACGGGCGTGCCACACAGCATCGCCTCGCCTTGCACCAAGGGGAAGCAGTCGCTGTCCGACGGCATCGCCAGAACATCGCATGCGGCGTAAAAGTTGGCCAGCTTCTGCTTGTCCCGCAGCAGCCCCAAAAACAGTAGCTGCGACCGGTATTGCTGCACCAAACCTTGGTATTTCTTCCAGGTGCCTTCGTAGGGAATGTCGTATTCGCCGGCGAAGACTATTCGAGCGTTTGGGTATCGCCGATTAATCACATCCAGGGAGCGAATCAGCAAGTCAGGCCTTTTTTCCAGCACGAAGCGACCGCAATACCCGATGACTGGCCCGCCTTCGATTTGCCATTCCCGCCGCAGTTGCCGCGCGCCTTCCGGGTCGGGCTCGGGAATAAGCATCGGTGGGAAGATTACGCGTACCTTGTCGCGAAACGGCAACAGATAGTAGGAGTTATCGGCGTAGTCGTCGCTAAGCCCGACGATGCACGGGGCGCGCCGCGCCATGTATTTGTACAGGGCGTACATGGTCTTGGTGATTACGCGGTTGAAAAAGGTCTGTGGCAGAATAAGATCGCCATGGTGCGTAGGAATCACCTTCACGCCGACCTTGCCGGCCAGAAAGGCCACCAGCGCAGTCTCAAGTAAGGGTATGTGAATGTTGACGATGTCATGCTCGCGCAAGAGCCGAAAAATCGAAAATGGATACAGCGGCATGATGCGCCCGCGACTGAGGCTGATAGGCGCCCACAGCCGGACCACCTTCACCCCGTTCAATTCTGAGGTTCCGAGGGGCAATTCGGGCGAATGACACGATGCCGCCACCGTGACATCATGACCTCGCCGTACCAGTTCTTCCGCCAACATCTTGACATAATGCGTCAATCCCGTCGGATGCGGATCGTAGTACAAGAGTATCACCAGAATCCTTAGCTTCCGGCGGGCAGGATTGTTCGCATCGTTGGCGGCCAAATTCGTTAATTCCCGTGCCTGTTATGCTGGACGCTGTATGGTAGCACAGTTGCAGCGCAAGTTGGGCGATGAGCCTGGCAAACTCGCATCGCAGTCGCCGGGTGACTCAAAGCATTACCTACACGTCTGCGGCGCGGATGTCTTAGTTCGTAGGCGTTAATCATTTGCTGTCGCTATGCGTCTTGTGCAGCTGAAAGTCAATGGAGAAAGTATGCGCCGCGGCGAGACTGCGCAGTCAATCAGCGTTCATAGCCATGGATGCGCCGTTTGATTGACAGATCTGCGTGGGTGGTGGCGCCCGCATGCATCTGCTTTCCGGCGAAACTTGACAGTTGCCGAACGCGATACTAAAATGGGCTTTCGTCGCGGGTATAGCTCAGTTGGTAGAGCGCCTGCTTCCCAAGCAGAAGGCCACGGGTTCGAGTCCCGTTACCCGCTTTGGATACAAGCCCACGCATCAGTGGGTTTGTTGTTGGAATTGGAGCAGGCCAAACTGCCACTTGTCGAAAACGATGTACGGCGGCCGCGGACGCGCTGTGGCAACGGGATTGACCGTATCCACAAATTCCAATAGAATTGGCGGCTTAGCGCGAATGTTTAGAATATGGCGCCGGCGCAAAGAATTGTCTGCCGGGCGTATGGGTTGAGGAGAATCGAGCAATGGCGGAGTTTCAGCTCGTCGCCGAGCGGCGGCAAACGCTGGGCAAGAAGAATCGACAACTTCGACGCGAGGGTTATGTGCCGGGGGTCGTCTACGGACCGGCGATCGAATCGCTAAGCGTTCAGTTTCCCTATCGCAAGGTCGAGTTGACGCTCATGCACGCCGGTGGCACCAATCTCATCGATGTGATGGTCGAGGGCCAGACCTATCGCTCGCTGGCGCGCGAAGTGCAGCGCGATGTCATTCGCGGCGATATCTTGCATGTTGATTTCCTGGCGGTTGATGAATCGCAGCGAATCAGCGTTGAGGTGCCAATTGTTATGGAAGGCGAAAGCCCGGTGGTGGCGGCGCGCGAAGGAATCTTGATCACCGGACGCAGTGCTCTGACGCTGGAGGTATTCCCGAGCGATATCCGTGACCGCATCTCAATTGACCTGTCAAAATTGTTGGAACTGGGCGACGAAGTGCTGGTGCGCGACTTGAGTTTCGGCGAAAACGTCACAGTACACAACGATCCAAACGAGATGCTCGCGAAGATCGTCCAGCCGGCCGCAGCCAGAGCCGACGAAGAGATCGACGAAGACGGCGTTGCGCTGGAAGGCGAACTTGGGGTCGAGCCGGCCGAGGGCGAGGTCGCTGAAGAATAGTAGGCGTTTCACCAAAGGCGCTGCCAAGAGAGCCGTCTGCCTATAGCGCTGGATCGACGCTGCAATGCAAAGTGCGGCGCCACGAGCCCAACGCCAGTACGCCTATGCGGGTAGGTTAGCTGAATTACTGGCTGCCGTTGTTCTGCGACGCTTCGTTGTCAGCGTCATCGCTGGGCTCGGTCGCGTCAGCAAGATCCTCGTCACTCATGATCGCGATGCCGGCGACTTGGTCATCCTTATCCAAATTCATGAGTTTGACACCTTGCGTGTTGCGTCCCGTCTCGCGGATCTCGGAGAGCTGCGTCCGTAGCACGATGCCATTCTTGGAGATCAGCATGACCCCGTTGCGCGAAACCAACATGAAGTCTTGATCTTCCGCAATGCAGCGGACCGCCACAACGGGCCCGGTTCGCTGGTTGCGCTTCAACGTTCTAACGCCATATCCATAGCGACGCTGCTCGGCGTATTCGTCCAAAGATGTGCGTTTGCCGTAGCCGTTTTGCGTGACGACGAAGACGTGTGTATGCTCGCCCGGTACAACAACGTCCATGCCGGCCACTTCGTCATCGCCGCGCAAGGCCATACCCATCACGCCCGCTGCCTGCCGGCCCATCACCCGAACCTCGTCCTCGTGAAATAGAATGCTCTGGCCATTGGCTGATGCCATGACGACTTGCTGGCTGCCATCAGTCCATTTCACCCAACGCAGCGAATCGCCTTCCAGCACATTCATGGCGATCAAGCCGCTGTAGCGCACACCCATGAATTCGCCCTGCTCGACGCGCTTGACCTTGCCTTGCGATGTCGCCAGGATAAAATAGCCCTTCTCTTCCGACTTCGCCTCCGGCAGGGCAAGTATGGCGGTGATCTTCTCCTCACCCTCCAGCGGCAAAAGGCTTTGCACCAAAACGCCACGCTTGTCACGCTGCGTCCCCGAGATTTCGTAGGCGATGCACGAATAGACTTTGCCGCGATCGCTAAAGAACAGAACGGTATCGTGGCTGTAGGCAAAAAAGACATCCAGAAGCGCGTCGTCATCCTTAATCAACATTCCGCGCATGCCCTTGCCGCCACGGCGCTGGGCGCGGTAATCCCGTGCGGCGACGCGTTTCATATATCCATTTCGCGTCAACGAAATGACAATATTCTCCTTTCGATGCAGATCGCCTTCTTCCAGGTCGACATTTCCGCGAGTGACACCTGTCTTCCGTTCATCGCCATAGGTTTCCGCAATCTCATCTACGTCTTGCCTGATCAGGCCGAGGATCTTCTGTGGCGAAGCGAGCAAATCCTCCAAATAGGCGATACGAGCCTGCACAGTTTCGTATTCTTCCTGCAACTTCTGGCGCTCGAGCGCCGCCAATCGCCGCAGTTGCATATCCAGAATGGCATTGGCCTGGATTTCGTCCAGGTTGAAAGTCGCAACCAGCTGGGTCCTCGCGGCCTCAACATCAGGGGAATTACGAATGGTCGAAATCACTGCGTCAATGTTGGCAACCGCGATCAGCAACCCGCTCAAGACGTGCGCGCGGGCGCGCTGCCGCTTCAAGTCAAATTCTGAGCGCTTGATTATGACATCGCGGCGGTGATCAATATAGATATGCAGGCAGCGCTTTAGGCTTAGCAGACGCGGTTCGCCCTTGACCAGCGCCAACATCTGAATGCTGTATACGCTCTGCAACTGCGTGTATTTGTATAGTTGATTGAGAACGCGCTTTGGCTGGGCGTGCCGCTTGAGCTCAACCACCAGGCGCAGGCCCTGCCTGTCGGATTCGTCGCGCAGGTCGCGAATTGCTTCAATACGGCCTTCCCGCACCAGCGCCACGATGCGCTCGATTATGGCGGCCTTGTTGACCTGGTATGGGACCGCAGTAAAGACGATGTTGGTGTTGTCGTGCCGGCCTTCTTCAAATTCAGCGGTTGAGCGTACGACGACTCGTCCCTTCCCACGGGCGTACGCTTCGCGAAGATCATCGCCAACGACGATGGTGGCGCCGGTAGGGAAGTCCGGCCCCTTGACGTAATGCATAAGGTCATCCACCGTGACCTCGTCAATCCGCTCGTAGCGGTCGATGACGTGCTTGATGGCCGCGGCGAGCTCACGAAGATTGTGGGGCGGAATACTGGTCGCCATGCCCACTGCGATGCCGCTCGCTCCGTTAAGCAGCAAGTTTGGCAGTCGCGCCGGAAGTACGGCCGGCTCTACCTGTGTATTGTCGTAGTTCTCGACGAAATCCACTGTTTCCATGGCGATATCGGTCAGCATCTCGCCAGCAATACTGGCCATTCGCGCTTCGGTGTAGCGCATGGCGGCGGGTTTGTCGCCATCCTGGCTGCCGAAATTTCCCTGGCCATCAATCAGCGGATACCGCAAGGAAAAGTGCTGCGCCAGCCGCGCCATCGCGTCGTAAATCGCCTGATCGCCGTGCGGATGGTACTTGCCCATGACTTCGCCAACCAGGCGGGCGCTCTTCTTGTAGGACGTGCCGGGGCGCAAGCCCATATCATGCATGGCGTAAAGAATGCGGCGGTGGACCGGCTTCAAGCCGTCGCGCGCGTCCGGCAGGGCCCGCGCCACGATGACGCTCATGGCATAGCTAAGGTAGCTGCCACGCATCTCTTCGTTGATGGTTACGGTGCGTATGTTGCCCGCTAGGGCTTCGGTGCTTTCAGGATCGAGTCTATCCATATAATGTGCCGATCGTGGGGCGGGCCAGACCGGCTACCCTCTCCTTTTCGTATCTGCCACCGCTAAACTCTCACGCCGACCAGTCTGGCAAACGACTGCAGCGGTAGTACGATGGCTCGAATCGTCAAACGCGCGACGCCCGATACGCGCACTTTGGTCGTGCGCCTTCCTGGCCCTTGACGGCGAATTCTCACTATTTTGCCCACGCCATTGTATGAGTGGATTTTAGCACAGAGGCGCGGACGGCGCTACGGCGAAGGGCCATCTGAGGACATGAATCGACGTCACTTGGTGGATAGCGAACGAATGTCGCACAGATCTCGCCGCAATGAACAGTCATTTGGTTGATTCGTGTTTTCTCAAGCGCAGCAGCGCTCCGGTCACGGGCAGCGGGTTTAGGCATTTCCACAAATTCTCTTGCGAATTGCTTGCCCCGCGTAAATGAAACGTATATAATGTAACCAACTGAAGCTAGCAGGGTATTATGTACCCTGCATAATAACACGTGTACTTACGCACGTGTCCATTACAATCGAAGTAAGAGTTCTTCAGGAGGCATCAAATATGGATAGCGACGATATGAGAAGGGGTATAGTCCCGGGCGTGATATCCGGCTATGTCTTTCTCGCATTTATTGGGGCGGGGGTCGTGCCTACCGGTATCGGTGAAGAAGGCGCGGTGACCACGCAAATGGGAAATGGCATGCTGGACATGGTTGGCGGGATGATTCAGGCCGACGCCTTTGTTGGTTTCATTTTGCACCTGGTCATCAGCATAGTCATCGGCGCGCTCTACACGGGCGTATTTGTCAAGTATGTGGATCTGGGCGATCGGCTGGTGAACATCGTTGTTGGCGGTCTGATCTACGGCGTGATCTGGTGGATCATCGGTGGACTGGTTATCATGCCGGCAATCGCTGGGGGTGACCTGCTGCAGATTAACCTGAACGATCCCTCGTTGTTCGGTCATATCATATTCGGCCACGTGCTCGCCTTCCTCGTCGTTTTGCGCGACGCCGCTATGGGAGTGGGCGACGAGTAAGTTTTTTGGTAGCAGACCAATAGGGTGTGCCGGGTCAGCCTTCGTTGGTTGGCCCGGTTTTCCTTTTGGTGCCTCGCGCATAGCAGACCCGTACACAATTCGTAAGACGAATGTGATTCCTCGGCCGCTTGGTCCGCTGTCTAGCCAGCGCGCTTCCACACGCCATTTACAAGGTTGAACAGGGCTGTCCTGGATTCACCGGCGCTGCCTTCCGCTGTGTCAAACGTCACGTGCAAGGTCACTTGACCGTCGATCAGTTGCAGCGACTGCTGGCTTGCGAGATAGGTTGCGGGCGGCGTCGGCGCATTGAATCTTTCGTAGGCGCGAACGCGTCCAGTGGCGTCCCTTGTATCGACAAGTTGCAGCCACGCGGCCTCGTCACGCGCTGCAATCAGTTCGTCCTCAAGCCGTAGACGCCAGGCGATGAAGTCGCGCCAATCCAGGTCGGCTTGCGCGATCGAAACTGGCAGTACACGCTCCAGCAGCGACATGTCGGCCGCCGCGCTTAGGTTCATCAGCAGTTGCGGGATTCGCTCCGCCCCGTAGTTGTCCGCTATCGACCGAATCAATAGCGCTCCGCTGTCGATCCGCGTGAAGTGTTCCGACAGCCACTTAACGACTGCCTCGCGCAAGAATCTTGTATCACTGCCGCGGGCCAGCGCCTCTGATTCGCCGGTGCTGTTGACGAAATCTTCCGCGATAAGTTGACTTGCCCGCAATTGCCGGCCGCCGTCGAAAGGCAGGTCAGCACGGGCGCTGCCGGTATGGGGCGATCGCATCACCAGGTGACGCCGGGCGCCTTCACTTCGCGCAACGCTCTCAGCCGCATCCAGAACGACATCGACGGTATACAGCAGACCTTCGTCACAGCCGAAGAGTTTGCAGCCCCTTTCCAGCCACCGGGCCAGGTTGTCACCGACTTGCCGGGCGAAGCGGCTGTCCGCCTCGCGATAATTGACCTTAACGCGCTGCGCTTGGTATTGCTGCCAATCACCCCAGAACGCAGGGTCAGGCGCGATGTGCAGCCAGCTACTGTTGTCTCGGCGATAAAACCACAGTCGTGTGTAGGGGATATCGCTGATGTTTTCCTGCACCAGGACGCGCGCCCGCTCATCCTCGATTGTAACCGCCAGGATATTGCCGGTCAGATCAATTGCGCCGTTCTCTTTGAGGCGTCCATACTCGGAGAAGCTCGCGCGCTGGGCTTGCTGCCAGCGCTCGTCCTCAACCTGAAAAGCGAGAAACGCGCCCAAGTCGCCGATACGCAGGGCAGCAACCTCGGCCTTCACTGTGTCTTGCAAGAGCTGAGCATACTGACTTTCAACAGCGTTCAGCCGTTGCCGGACTATGACCACGCAGGCCGCCACAACCGCCAGCAACAAGAAAACCATCAGCAGCAGAATGTAGATTCTACGCTTCCGCTGGCGTCTGTTGCGCAGCCCTTCGCCATCAGATCTGGAGATTCGCCGCGACTCAATGTCCCATTCGAAGCGTATGCGGCTCATCTAGGAAACTCCGGAAGGCGCGTCGATATGGATGTCGGCAGCATCGACCTTGTGTACGTCTCCGGCTGCATCGCGCAGCAGGAGCGCCCCGTCCGGCGCCACATCAGTTGCGATGCCGCGCTTCCCGCCCGCCGATACGCAGGCATCAAGCATTGAGAGCCGCGCGCGCCACGCCTCGAAGACGCTATCGGAATCGATATCGGCGTACCAGCGCTCAACCCGGCCCAATAGCTGCCGAATCAAGTCTGTTCGGTCGAGCCGGCGCAGTGTTGCATCTTCCAGGCATGTAGCAAGCCCTTCCAGCGCGCTGCCGGCGAAGTTGTTGCGGACATTGACGCCGATGCCCAGGACAGCGCCGGCAAGCTCGTCTCCCAACCAGATTGGCTCGCTCAAAATGCCGCTTAGCTTCCTGCCATTGAGCAGAACGTCGTTGGGCCACTTGATTCCCAGATCACGACAGCCAATCGTCAGCGCCAGATCGTATACGCTCAGGGCGCCTAACATGTTGATCCGCGGCAGCAGTGCCGGAGGCGGCCGCAATATGACCGAAACAGCCAGCCCTCCGTTGGGAGGCGTGTGCCAACGGCGGTTGCCGCGCCCACGGCCGCGAATCTGCTCGTCAGCGATCACCGTTGCCAGCTCCGGCGCTCCGTGCAGCAGCCAACGCTTGGCTACGTCGTTGCTGCTGTCGACGCGGTCGAAATACTGGAATGGATGGCTCAATGCCCGTTGCAACCCCTTTTGCGAAAGCGTCATATCTAACCGACTCATTTGTGTCACTCTGTGCATTGTAGCAGACGATTGAGCAGGGCTAGAATAGACGTGCGCGTAGCGTGGCGGTGGGGACCGCTTCACGTTGAAGCGCCCCAATCGACCGTCTGAAGGCGGTCCGCTGCGGGTTGACGAGGGCGGGTGGCCGACGTGGCGCATCTGTGGACACCATGGCGAATGGACTACGTATCCGGCCGGGAAAAGGCGAAGGCCGGCTGCGTATTCTGCGATATCGCAGCGAATGAAGCGGGCGAACGACTTCTGTTGATCGCTCGTTCCGCACACGTCTTTGTGATTCTGAACCGCTATCCATACACATACGGGCACACGATGGTCGTCCCCTTCCGCCACATATCGTCGCAGGAAGAAATGGACGAGCCGGCCCTCAGCGATCTTATGGTCACCACAAACCGCGTGATGCGCCTTCTGCGCGATATTGCCGATCCCCCCGGTTTCAACATAGGCGCCAATATCGGCGAAGCTGCCGGCGCCGGTATCGCTGCGCATTACCACTTTCACATCGTGCCGCGCTGGACCGGCGATGCCAACTTTATGGCTACCATCAGCGATTCCCGCATTATCCCCGATACGCTCGCGAACATTGCACGGCAGATGCGCGCCGCCTGGGTGAGGCTGTATGAGCCGGGCGACTGCAGCAGCAAATGACAATTACCCGCCGTGATCTCTCGGCTGCCGTATTAGTGCTGGCTGTCGCCGCATTCTTCCGCTTTGGGCGCGCGGATATCGTCGAGTACTTCCACGACGACGCCATGCTGGCGACCCTGGCGCTGGAACTGGCCGATGGCGCGCGCTTCCCCTGGACGGGAATCCTGTCGTCTACCGGCATTCCAAACTCCCCGCTCAGCGTCTATATCCTGGCTTTCCCGTTTGCCGTCTCTGCAGATCCGTACTTTGTAATTCACTTTGTCATGCTGTTGAATGTGCTGGGCGCTGGCCTGTTATGGTGTCTGGCGCTGCGCTGCCTTGGCGAAAGGGCCGCGCTGATTGCCGGGCTGGCTTACGCCGTGAGTCCCTGGGCGGTACTGTTCAGTCGAAAACTGTGGGCGCAAGAAATCCATACGCCGATACTCTTGCTCGCGCTTCTGCTGCTGTTGCATGGGTTCTGGCCCGGCTGCCGAAGCGCGCATCGCGGGCGTGCTGTTGCTGTGGCCCAGTGCCTGGGGCTGCCGCTCTTTGTGGCGGCGGCGCAGATTCACTTTGCCGCCCTGTCGCTCACGCCGATGCTTCCGCTTATCCTGTGGCAGGGCCGCCGGCGTATCATTCGCCCGGCGCTTGTCATAGGCATTGCGTTGTCGATTATGTCCGTCGTGCCTTTTGCAGTTGGCTTGCGACAGACGCTGAGTCTTGATCCGCAGCGACTGACGGACGCGCTGGACCGGTCATCTGAGCGTGGCATCAGCCCCAGCTTGGACGCCATAGCCGCGGCAGTGCAGCTGGCGTCCGGCAGCGGCCTCGAGCACTGGCTGGCGCCTGATCAGGCTGACGTTTTGGCTGACCAATTGCCTGCTTATCCGCAGATGAATCTGATTCCCCTGGTCTTGGTCGCGGTGGGGGTTTGGGCTGTTTTCAGGCGTTCTACCGCCTTTGCTTCGCTCCTGCTGATGTGGGCGTTTCTGCCATTTGCGACGTTACTGTTGGCTTGGACGCCTGTATACATCCACTACTTCATACCCTCGATCCCGGCGCTTATGCTGCTGCTTGCCTTGGGCGCTGATCATCTGCTACGGCTTTCCGCCAGAGCGAGATGGCCAACGTTCGCGCTGTTCGCCGCGCTGGCCGCTATCGCCGGCGCCCAGACGCTGCAGTGGCAGACCGTCCTGAACTTTGTGGCGGACCGTCACATAGACTATCCGGGATTCACCACACCGATGCGCAGCCTCTTGCCCTTGCGCGACCGCCTGCGCCCGGCTGATGATGTTGTGATCATTGGCGGCGGTATGTCCTGGAACCTGCACCACGAGGTAGCGGTATGGGATACCTTGCTCTGGCAAGATGTCTCTTGCGTTCGCACCATCGCGCCGGATGGATATGCGGTCTTCCCCGCGCATCCTTTCGCCGTCGTCATCGCTCCCGAAGCAGGCGCCGCTCCCGCGAACGGTCTTTACGAGAACGAAACCGTCGAGCGCTTTCCGACGCGGCCCGGCGGCGCAGACTTTCTCGTGTACCGTTGGGAAACCGCGCCGGCATGGCCGGGCCCGGCCATAGAGCCGCTCGAGCCGCAGGCCTTCAGCAACGGCGCGCGCCTCACCGGCTACGGGCTGGATTCACAGACTGTGGTCCTGGAATGGCGGCTGCCATCACAGCAGATCGGCCTGGATTTCCAGTTCAGTGTGCAGGCCTACGATAACGCGGGCGCGCGCATCGCACAGCGTGACGCAACCTTTTGGCATGGGCGTCACTGGTGCGAAGGCGACCGCCTGCTCACATGGTTGCCCCTGCAATTGGATGATGCGGCCGCTACGATAAAGGTGGCGATGTATCGGCTTGGCCAAGGCAGCGACGAGGGTGCGTATTTCCCGGCGGATGTACTGGATGCTATGGGCAACGCCAAAGGACAGAGCGTCGACATCCCGCTCCATTAGGTGGTGATTGCAAAGTTAATCACCCAGACCCGTCGTGACGCCCGCGGCCGTTGCGGGGGCGCCGTCGGCTGATCCCATTTCGCCCTCGGAAGTCGGCTCAGGCGTCGGCGTCAAGGCTAGCACCTCGGCAGCGCTGCCCCAGGGGATGAGGAACGAATCGTACACGTCTTGCACGTCATCGGTCTCGTCTCCGTCATCGGTCAGGGTGTCGTCATCGAGGCTGTCTTCGCTGGCGCCGCCCGTGGGAGGCGGTTCGTCGCCGTCTGACGGGATTGCCGCCAGCCCGACCGGCGTCCCCATATCAGCGGCATCAAGCGGGTTCTCTGGCTCCGCCGTCGCCTCCAGTGTGTATTCAGCTTTGGGATATGTCAGACCATCGTACAGATAAAGCCCAACAATGACGTCGTGCTCTATCATGGCGTGGGTCGGCGGCAGGCGGTGATGCGTCGTATAGGTCTCTCCCCAGCGCCAGTACTTCGTCGGCAGCCTGGGCGCGGCATCGGCCTGGCTGAGTATGCCGCCGGCGGGGTCAAGCAAGTGGACAAACACGGTGTAATTCTCGTCGGGCGCGGTCTCCGCTTTCCAGCTCAAGGTGATCTCATTCAAGTCCAGATCCAATTGGAAGGCCTCAAGCCGAATCACATTGTCAAATACCGGCTGCGCGTCCAGTGGAATCTCGTTGAATCCGGTGGGGGCGGTCTGATAACGCGCCGTTACCACCGCGCCCACATCCAATAGGACCGGGGCGATTGTAGCGCCGTCGGCATCGGTGGCAACGATTGACGTGGAATCGAGCCCGTCCGTCCATTCGACCAGCAAGTCAAATGGATATCGGCCGTGCGCTGCCGGGTAGATTGATATCAAGTATTCGTCGGGATAGATAGCGCCCGCTTGCCAGCGCGAGGTGCGCAAACTGCCCGCGCCCGGGTAGGTAAGGTAGTGCCCAATCTCGTTGCCCCGGTCGTCGACCAAGCTCAGTCCTACGCTATTGTCAACTGCACTTGGCTGCAATACCTGCCAATACAGTTTGAGTCGCACGCGGTCGCCGGCATTGTAGCGCCGATCAATCCGCTCATACGCGATCAGCGCCACATCGCCATATTGGGCGTAGATCGGCCTGGCGTTTCCCGGCGGGCTATCGACTGGCTGAGGTACCGTGTAGTGGCTGGCGATAACCGTGAAGGGAGCGAGAAGAGCTACGACGCCCAGGAATCTCAACTGCCAATTCATTGCGTTTTGCAGCAGTTCCTTGGGCACGGCATCACCCGCGCGTACGAATTCGAGGTTGGGCGGGCGCAGCGAGAATACCAGCCACCACACCGTCTCCACCAGGCCCACCGCGAGAACCGGGCTTACGACCGAAATTAGCGGGAAGAGTATTCGTCCCTCCAGCGCGGGCGTCAACGTACTCCAGTAGAGCACGCCAAGCCATAGCAAGCCCAGCGCGCTCAACAGAGTTAGTAGATGCGCCAACTCATACCTGGCATAGGCGAAGTCGCTAATCGCCAGCAGTTGCAGAACCAGGAAAATACAGCCGCCCGCCGCCAGCAAGGTGGCCAGATCCAGCACAACATAGAAGACGCTGGTTATCGGTATATTCTGCGCGCCGAACAGCCCCCAAAACGACATGCGGAATTGCTGATACTCACTGAGCAATTGTACGGTGTTGAAGGTCATGCCACGTGGCCCGGCGATGTTGGCCATGGTGACAAGCCCCAAGGGTTCGCCGTAAAGCTGGATGTTGCGCAATGTCCACCAGCCGGCAATTGCCAGCCATAGCAGCGCCAGCAACATCAGCAGCGTCAACAGACCGCGCTGGTCGCGCGTTTTTCGCAGGATGTAAAACCCTGCGCCGACTACAACGGGCAGCAACACCACTACGGTCATTTTCGTCAGAAAGCTGAGCGCGAAGAGAAGGGCGGTCAATGCGCTGGCACGCAGGGAAAACCCATCGCGCAACATGCGTAGCACTGAAAGCATCAAGGCGGCGTTCAGGGCCGCGGACAAACTGTCGTTGTTGACCGAAGCGCTGACGAATATGAACATAGGATTCAGACCGGCGATCGCCGCGGCTACCAGTGCTGCCGCCGGCCGCTGCGGCGCAACCAGGTCTCCGATCTTGAAGACGCAGACAATAGTGCCCACGCCCACCAGCAGCCCAGATATGCGCATGACGAGCACGACCAAGCCCGTGCCACCGAAGCGTGAATGCGCGGCGTCATGCAAAATAAGATTCTTGTTGCCAAACGCATCCGGTTCTTTTGCGCTGACGTGGGGATTCAGCCGCCGGTATTCTTCCACATCTTCCATGCTGAAGGGCGTCGTAAGCAGCGCCATCAGCCCGTAATACAGTGGAGGCTGGCTGCCATGCTGCCGATATATGCTGTCGCGGCCGTCGAACACTTGCGTAGGCAGCTCGCCAGTATCCCGCAGGTGCTGCACATAACCGAAGTGCCACAGTTCGTCATTGGCTTCAAAAACTGGCGTGGCCAAGGCGTAGATCACGCCGAATATGAGATACGTCGCGATTATCCATTGCAGTGGGCTTAGCGGCAGCTCGATTGAATCCAGCCAGCGCCAAACGCGCGCCAGCAGCACGAGAGCGCGATCAGTGGCGCGCCGCAATCTGGCTGTCAAGGGCCGCGCCCGCCGCGATAGACTCGCGCTCATTCGACGCATGGGCGGGCCCGCTGTGCTTTGCGCACGCTGCTATTCAATCTGTTCAACATAGGCGAAGTATAATGGCAATCTGTGTCGGGCGAAAAGGACGCGCTGCCCTTCAAAGATGCAGTGCCGACAGGGCTGGCCCTCTACACGACGTCACGGGAATGCTTCACCCGACCGGCCCGGCGAAGAGGTCTTTGGCACGCTCGACATATTGTAGCGACTGATGCCGGAAATACGTGTTATAGAGTTCCGCGTAATGCCCGCCGGCGCGCAGCAGAGCGTTGTGATTTCCCTCTTCAATGATCCTGCCATCACGCAAGACGATGATACGATCGGCACTGCGCACCGTGCTCAGGCGATGCGCGATCAAGATGGAAGTTGAACGCGCCAGAATCAATTCGATGGCGTCCTGGATTTGCGACTCCGTAAAAGGGTCAATACTCGCTGTCGCTTCATCCAGGATGAAGATCGAGGGCTTTTGCACCAAGACACGCATAAGGCTGACCAATTGTCGTTGCCCAACGCTTAAGCGGGCGCCGCGCTCGCCCACAGGTG
Organism: Phototrophicaceae bacterium; assembly: GCA_965208195.1. Taxonomy (GTDB): domain Bacteria; phylum Chloroflexota; class Anaerolineae; order Aggregatilineales; family Phototrophicaceae; genus UBA6055. The sequence goes on from CBDBOC010000004.1 coordinate 617,687, forward strand.
TATCCAGGCCATCCGGCAAGCTGTCGAGCCATTCGCCATTGCCAATGCCAAGCGCGATATCGTTTATTTCATCAATGGAAGCTGCTCGATTGCCATATCGAATGTTGTCAAGCACAGTGCCACTGAAGAGAAAGGGCTGTTGCGGCACGATGCCCAGTTGCGAACGGAAGTCCTTTAGATTCAGGGCGCGAATATCGACGCCGTCGATCTGGATGGCGCCGCGCTGGAATTCGTAATACCGCGTAATCAGCTTCGTAATGGTGCTCTTGCCCGCGCCGGTGTGGCCGACGAAAGCCAGATTTTCGCCGGGTTCAATATTCAGGCTGAATTCGCGCAGGACTGGCTCGCCGTAATCGTATTGGAAACTAACGCGATCGAACTGAATCCGCCCGGCAAGGTTATCGATCGCGCGCTGATCAGATTGCGTGACTGAATTTTCGGCGTCGATCAAGGCGAATATGCGTTCCACCGCGCTCAATCCCTGCTGGAACTGGCTCCAAATCGACGCCAGATTCATGAAGGGGAACCAGAAGCGATCGACGCCTTGCACAAAGAGATACCAGGCGCCGGCGGTGATCACGCCATCCAGCACCGAGCGCGAACCAATCCAGATGATGATCGCAAGCGCAACGGCCGAAAGCACTCCCATCGTGGGAAAGACCAACGACATGACAAAGCCGCGGCGCAAGTTGATCCGGTAGCTCAAGTTGTTGACGGTGGAAAACTCGTCGTAAATCATTGCCTCCTGGCGGAAATTCTTGGCGACGCTGATGCCCGTCACGCTTTCCTGAATATTGTCGTTGACCACCGCCATCGCGCGCGCGCCCTGCCGCGTAACAATGCGCGCCACATGACGAAAAATGAGCGCAGCCGCCACTACCAGCGGCATGGTGAAGATGAGAACGAGCGTCAATTCGACTGAATAGCTCAAAAGGGCGGCGAACAGGATCATCACCGAAAGCAGCTGCGATACGACTTCGCTGCCGAGCAGCATGACATCACCGAATTCCTGCGTATCGCTCGTGATTCTGCTGATGACCGTGCCCGATTTCTGCCTGTCATAGAATGCCAAGTCGCGCTCCACGGCGGCCCGGAACGCGTCCTTGCGCATTGAAGCCACGATCCGGCCTATCACCACGACCGTGAAGCGACGCCTGCCGTAATTCGAGATGTATTCGGCTGTGGCAACAATCGCGAGCACCGCCAAGACGAAACTCAACAGCTGCCCTTCACTCACCAATTCGTCAATCGCAGCGCTGATAAGTACCGGGCGCACAGCGCGCGCGATGCCCACGACGATAAAGCCCAACAGTCCCAGCCGTACCAACTGCCGGTGCGCCGCCAAGTATTGACCGATGCGTTTGAAAAGATACCTGTCATCATATTGACGGTCGTAACTGTCGCTTTGCAGCCCGCCGAATATCGCCGCCATGCTAGCCTCCCGACCCCAACTCGACCGTCGAATCGCCAGGGGCATAGCGGTCGAAGATGCGCCGATACGAATCGGAAGTGCGCAGCAGGTCGTGGTGTGCTCCTTGCGCCACCACCCGCCCTTTGCGCAGCACTACGATATGATCCGCCCAACGTATCTGCGAAAGGCGATGTGTGATCAGCAAGGTCGTTCGGCCGCGCGCCGCCGACCAAATCGCCCGCTGGATTCTGTCTTCGGTCGCGCTGTCGATAGCGCTGGTGCTGTCGTCGAGTATCAGAATCGGCGGGTCAGTCTGAAAAGCGCGCGCCAGCGCCAGCCGCTGTCGCTGACCTCCGCTGAGCGTCATGCCGCGCTGGCCGATGATGGTGTCGTAACCGGCGGGAAAGCTCGCGATGAACTCATCGGCTTGCGCCAGCTTTGCCGATTCTACAATGCGTTCTTCCTCCAGCGCCGGCATGCCAAAACCGATGTTTTCGGCAACGCTGCGGCTGAATAGAAAGATATCCTGCTCAATGACGCTGACCTGAGAGCGCAGACCTTGCAAGTTCCAATCGCGCACGTCAACGCCATCAATCAGCACACGGCCCGCATCGACGTCATAAATGCGATTGATGAGCTTGCTGAGCGTGCTCTTGCCGGCGCCCGTCTGTCCAACAATCGCGACCGTCTGCCCCGGCTGAATGGAGAAGGATACATCGTGCAACACCGTCTCATCGGCGCTGTAGCCGAAAGAGACCTTGTCAAACGTGATTGATCCGGCAATGGCGCCGTTGTAGCCGCGCGCGTTTTGGTCCAGCCGATTGCGGGCTTGTATCACTTCCAGAATGCGCGCTGCGCTAGCATAACCTGAGGCGATCCGCGAAGATGAAAACAGCGAGATAAAGACCGGAAACTGAAACAGATTGATCAGCCCAAGAAAGGCAACGACATCGCCTTCATTCAAGACTCCCAGATGATAAAGTTGCGCCGAATGCACCAGCGCGGCAACGGTAGTCAGACCGAACAATAGCACCGATAGATAGCGCGCTTCGAATTCACCCTGTTCGATGAAGCGGTCGCGCACCAGGTCCGCAAGTCCATTGAATTCACGCGCTTCATTATCTTCTTGCGCCGCGCCCTTGACGACTTCCAGGCCATCGAGCGACTCGGCCAGCCGGGCATTCATGCGCCCAAAACTGCTGCGGACCTCTTGCGCGATGGGGTGCAAGCGCAGCACGAAATAGATTTGAACGCAAATATGCGAGACGATGAAGAACAGTGGAACCGCGATCAGCTGTGGCTCAATGCCGGGGGCATAGAGCGCCGGCATGATGAGAAACATGTTGGCGCCAATGACGAGATTGATGCCCGGATTCATCATGAGATTCATCTCGCGCACATCGTTGGTGACGCGGGCCATCGTCTCCCCGACCGGCTGCCGATCGTGGTAGCTCATGCTTTTGCCCAGCAGGCTTGAATACAATTCGTCGCGAACATCGCGCTCGAAGCGCTGCGCAAAAACTTCCGCGGAGAAGTTGCGTACGAATTGCAGCAGCGAACGCGAGGTCTGTGATACGATGATCAGCCAGACACTATTGAGCACCAGCGTCTGCGTCTCAACGTTATTCAACAGAATAGCGTCAAAGGCGTCGCCGATCGCCCCCGGAACAACGCCGGCCAAGAATGCGTTGCAGAAGGCGCCGAAAATCAGCAGCATGGCTGCCCACGGGTGGCGCAGAATGTGCGACACGATGAAGCGAGACGGGCTGCTGTGGTTGGTGTTGATTGGCGACGGGACGCTGAATTCGACTGCCATTTTCGCTCCGGCCATTGTCACAAGAATGTAGAGATTGAGTATATATATTTCCGGCAGTTTCCTAAATGCAGGATATTTTTCGCGGACAGTTACGCTGGGCCTCGCAATCGACCGGCGCTTTAGCTGACACTTAAGGTCAAGGGCAGTACGCCGACCGTGCCCGCCTCTGCCGTCCGCCCGCCGCGCACCGGCAAGCGCTCGATCTCACCGCTCTCGGCTGCGAATGAATACACCACAACCCATACCCGGTACTCGCCGGTTGGCGTATCGGGCGGTAAGCGCATCGCGCGGTTATCCCAAATTTCACGACCGGGCGCCCAGCTGCTGGTCGGCGCGAAGCCGAATTGTGGCGCGGTATCCTGCCCCTGCGCTACCGGCTGCTGAGAGGTAGCGTCCACGATGAAACTGGCGATGGTGTAGTTGCGTTCAAGCCAAGCGTCTGTGCGCCACAGCAGCGATAGTTCCACAGCATCGCCTGGCCGTAAATTCGTGTATCGTGGCATTGCCAGGCCGACCAAGTCGATGTGTTCGCCATAGCGCAAATCGGTGACGATATCGCCGGAGTAGGGCGATAGCGGATTCGGCGCCCCGCTGGCGGTACTCACTTCGTAGAGGCGAACGGTTTCGTCGCCGGCGCCCAGGGCGACCTCGCGCAAGGGGAAATAGTGCTGCGCCAAGTAGCGCTCCAGCGGCATAAAGCTCCACGCTTGGTAGCGGCTGGTATCGGCCAGAAGCCAGATGCGATCATGCTTTGCCGCCAAATGACGGATGATGCGCGCGCTAGGCACATCGAACCAGTCGTTGGGATTGTGCGAGACAACCCGCGCCGGCTGTTTCTCGCTGGCGGCTTGCGCTAGCGGCCGCGGCAATACGACGGCTCGCGGCGTGGCAGTGTCCACATGATTGAAAATGAAATCTCCATAGTCGTTGCTGGCAACGAGCAGTAGGTCGTTCTCGCGCGCATTCCGCTCCAGAAATGCAAGCGCATCATGCAGGGCCTGCTGGCCGGATCGTGTTCGCGGGTCCTTATCATAGACCAGGCTGAGGTTAATCAGCGTCAATGGAAGGCAAAGAAATACCAAGGGCGGAACGGCGTAGCGCCAGCGCGTCTTGGGCCGCCGCAGCGTAATCCAGAGCATAAGCGCCAGCGCAGCCGCGTAAACGGCGTAACTGACGCCCCAAAAGGTTTCGCCTGAACGCGTCCACAGAAAGCCGAGGCCCAAATCCGACCAGCGCTGCGGCAGAACAACCCAGCGATAATACTGCGGTTCGATCAAGGCCGGCGCCCACTCGGCGTTGCGCTGGGCAGAGGGCGGCAGCGAATCGCTGTAGTGTCGCCAATCCAGCGATACGGCGCTGAACTGAATCCAGACACCGTAGAGCAGCAGTGAGATCCACAGAGCGCGAGTCCGCCACCGCCGCGAATGCAGCGCTTTTTCCGCTAACGGCGCCATGGCTAGCGCGAGGACAGGAATCGTTGGTAGCAAGAATCGGGGCGGATAGCTCAGCCCGCCAAACCAATGCGCGCCCGTCGCCAGGGCATGCCCCAAGGCGTATACGGATACTGTCAGCGCAATAGCGATGACAAGCCGCCGCCGGCCGTCCCGCCATAGCGACAGGCAGCCACCCAGCGAGAGGAGCAAGATCGGCGATGTGGCCCAGATGCTTGCGGCGGGGCTAAGCAGATAGGCGCGCAAAGCCTCGCCGGCGTAGGCCGAGTTTATATCAAAGCGCGAGAAAACATCTTGCACAATAGACGGCAAGGGATCGACCAGCATCAGCAAAAGCAGCAGCCCGGCAATTGTCGCCATTGTGGCGGCGCCGATGCGAGAGCGCAGCCCTGGGTTCCATGCTCTCATATCCGGCAGCGCCAAGGCAATCAGCCCGGGCAAAGCCAGCAGGGCCGAATGCTTGACCAGATACGCCAGGGCCAGGCAGAAGCCAGCGAGCAGAAAACCCGCCAACTGTCGCGGCAAGGTCTTTTGGCGCGCGATCAAGGTAAAGTGCCATGCGAGCAGAACGAATAGCATCGCCAGCGGTTCACGGAAGAAGGTCTGGCTATATGCCCACATATTTGTGCTGATGCCCGCCGTCAGCGCTGTGACGACGGCGGGCGCATCGGCAAAGCCAAGTTGCCGGGCGACAAGGTAAAGCGTGCCAACGCTCAAACTGGTTACGATGATGTTGAAGAGCCATACGGTATGGATATTGCCGAGCCTCGGGACGGCTTCCGCCAGCGACAACAGCGGCGCCGCCAAAATGATGCTCAACCGTTCTTCCACATCGTATTCGCTCAAGGGCAGCGTGGCGTCTGCCCGCACGCGCCGGGACGGCTTCGTCCAGCTTGACTCGTCCATCAGCCAGTCGCCATATCGAACGAAACTGGTCACGGCGTCCAGGGCGCGCCGCGTATCGCCGGATTGGATTGTCGCGCGGTATGTCAGCAGGTAGACGCTGCCGATGAAGGCGCATACAAGGAGGAAAACTGTCGTCCGTTGCGCTGATGCACGGTTCATTCTCGTCTCGGCCGGCAAATCACATCAGCCGGTCGTGAATCTGCCCTTCTTCCCCGGCTTTAATCAAGGCGCCTAGCGCATCGGCGACACGGCGGAGCGTCTTTCGATCAATGTCCCGAAATGCTATCGCCAAGCGAATGAGCGCGGCGTGCTCGTCAGAAGAGGGCGGTCCCCCCACATGCGTTGAGCCGCTTGCGCCGCTCGTCGCATTTGCATTCAATGTGTCCATTGGCGTTGGCCCGTTTGGCGAATCTTGCCTGTGCATAAAGGAACTTGGCTCCTGGCCGATACTTTGAGCCAATATCGTCAAATGACTCAGCGGAATGGCGACCTGGCCGAACTCATATTCACGCAGCAATGCGCTGTCCAATGCGGTCAGAGCGCTCAGTTCCTCGATGCTTCGCTCGCCCAACCGACGCTTCTGGCAAAGCAACGCGCCGATGAGCCGCTGCCGCAATATCACGAATTCAGCTTGCTGCGCAGCCGGCGGCGCTGCGTCCCTGTTGAGCGCGTCGCTTCCGCCGTTGAGAAAGCTGGAGAGCAGCTCAAGCTGAGGCAAGCTGGGGATGCTGTCACCGTATTCCCAAGCGACGATGTCACCCGCTTCGAGGTTGAGAAACTGCGCGCATTCTTCCGGCGTGCGCCCCGATGCCAGCCTGCATTTGCGAATTAGTACGCCGAGTATCCTGCCGCGCAGCGCATGGGCCTGGCCCAAGTCCCGAGGATGTTTTGTTTTTTGACAGCGAAGTTTGGAGCGCCCGCATCGCAGCGCGCGTCAGATCATCGACGTCCATGTGAATGCTCAGGCTTTTGTGCCAAAGATTATAGACCTGTCCCGGGCGGCTAGCAAGCAAAGTCAGTGCAGATCCCGTATGAGATTGATATCTGCTCGGTCACCTGGTTTGGCCGAGTCGTCAGTCAGTCTCGGTCGTGTCGTACGCCTCGGACCTGCTCAAGGTCACTTGGGCATCCGGGCCGTGCGTATGAATGCGTATCTCGCGCAAGTCGTTGCGGGCATTAACCGAAATAATGGTCTTGATATCAAACTCGTCGGGGATGATGCCCAGTTCCTGCAGCGTCCATATCGTCGTGAGGCGGCTGCTCAAATTGGGCCACTGATCTTTCGCCCACGAATACCGCTCGCGACTGAATTGCCAAATCTCTTCCGGTTGCTTCTCCCACGTGTAATTCTGAAATTGCTCATAGATGACATCATCGTCGGTCAAGGGAAAGAGCAGGCTGATCATCGCTTTCTGTACTTCCGAAGCGTCACGGCCATGTTCTTCGTTTACCCAATTTGCGTAATACTTGTCGATAAAGGTGAAGATGCCATAATGAGAATAACTCTCGATTTCGCTCAAGATTTCATCACGCGCATTGAAATACTTGAAGTAGGTGTCGTCCAACTCAGCGCTTGGCTCATGCGATAGATCATCGTCGTATTGGGCTTCCATGCGCTGCAATTCAAAGGCGTCCGGGTCCAGGCAATAGATGTGGGTAACGAGCCTGCGGATGCGTGATGAATCAACATTGAACTTCACCAAGGCGCCCTCATCCAGCAGCGCGTTCACGCGATCGATAATGCCGCGAGCGCGCGCCTTGTCGTGGGCGCGCTGTATGCCGCTCTCGTAGTCCTGCTTGCTCGTCGCAGACGGCACGTAAGGTAGCAGCTTTTGCGGATCTTTGCGGGCGCCGCCGTAAGCGTAATACAGCTGGAACAGCGTGATAATCACCGCGACAATGACGATGGCCCCCAGCGCGTCTGTCTTCTGTGTGATTAGGACGATCCCCATAATATAAGAAGCCACCATGCCGCGGAAGCCGGCAAAGCGCAGCGAACGCGCCTCCGGCGAGCCGGGCGGGATGCCGCGGTCGCGCAGCACATCGTCACGCGCGAGGAAAACCGTCGTGCTGGTGATTACGAAGGCGCTGACGAAGCCGAAGGCATAATAGGCTTCGACCACCACGACTTCTCTGATCAGAGGAATGAAGGCGGCGGCGAATCCCCAAATGACCGCGATGCCGATGCGGTCGTTGGTGAAGAAACCGGGCAATCGGCCCAGTCGCGCGGCATTGGCGGCCACAGCTGCCCCGCCAACATATCCGCCCCCTTGCGCCAGCAAGAGAATGATCGCCAGCAAAAGCGCGGCCAGCGACAGGATGCCTTGCCCGTCAGTGCCGCGTAGAGCGCGCTCGATAGCGCGAGCGATGGCGATATCGTCTGCAATAGCCTCGATTTCAGCGTCCGGCTCTGCTCCGCTGGCGTCACTGTGTTCACCGTCCGCTCCTTCACTGCTGTGCGGTACTTCCGTGCGCCGCTCTTGGTAGAGCTGGGCGGCCTCCTGCAACTCAGACTCGCTTGCCTGAACCTCTGCCCGATCAACGCCGCGCCCGAAGCTCTGCGCTGCGACAATCTCATACTCGATCAGCAGCGTGCTGTAGCCCTCCGTCGAGGGAATCTGCCAGGCTTTGGCGGCCGCCAGTTGCAGCACGCCGGTGCCGATCAAGAACAGGGCCGCCAACGTCAGCGCGGTGTTGATGACTTTCCACTTGGGCCGCGCCGCGTGTTTGCCGCTGGCCGGGATCACCTCGTAACCGGAAAAGCCCAGCATCGCGCTGCTCATCGAGCGGAAGAAGAACTGGAAAAACAGGACAGAACCAATCGCCGGCATGTCCTGTGTGGCGCGCACAACGTGATCCACGACCTGCGCTTCCTCCAGTCGATGGACGATGCCGCTGGTCAGAAAGGCCCACTCCGGGTTGGCCAGGGCGCTGTAGCCAACCAGCGACAAGGCGAACATGGTGAAAATCGTAAAGGCGCCGCCGCCCAACAGAAACAGCGGCACGGCGCGTTTGGGCCCGACAGCCACCAGCACCGACATGATGAAAAACGCGAAAAACTCGGCGATGAGAATGCGATAGGGCGCGAATTCCGGGAAAAGCAGCATCAAGACATCAGCGGCCGAAATTGAACTGATGATGATGGTTAATACGGCGTCGAGGAAAAACAGGCTGGTACCCACCCAGGATAGCCAACGCAGGCGCGGCGGGCCGATAGCCTCGACCAAGGGCCCGCTGCCGCCGGCCGTCGGTCGAATGTAGGCGCCGGCCTTGTAAGCGGGAACGATGCCAAGAAACAGCATCACCGAAAGCACGATGAAGGCCAGTATCGCAATATCGTGATGTCCGCTGGCGCCGTGAATGGCCAAGAGCGTCTGATAAGCGGCGACGCTGAAGGCGTCCGCTGCGATCTCAAATATCAGCGCCAATACGCCCAGGCCGGAACCGCCCAAGAGCAGCCCTTCGACCATCAGCCGGGGCAATTTGCGCGCGGCGTCTCGATTCTCTTGCGGATCAATGTAACTGCGCAATATCAACGGGCAGACCCTCGCCGGTAACCTTGCGAGCGCAACAAACTGACACGAAACCGACACAGCATATCATATAGCCCCCAACGAAAACAGAGCATAAGGCGGCGCATCCGTCAGCGAGTTCGCCGCATTGCAGGCCACTCATTCAACGGCTAGAATCGGCCTGATTCCACACTCCACGGGAGCTAATGCCCAATGCCGAATCGCGCGCATCACGAAATCAATCGACTTTCATGGAACGAAGGCACCAAGGCGCACAACAGCCATAAGGGTGATCAAGCTGCCTTCTTCCGCGCCGGTGGCAATACCCTATATGCGGAAGAGACTGCACTGCTCGGCGATATCCCGGGTGAGAGCCTGTTGCATCTTCAGTGTAATTGCGGGCAAGACACGCTCAGCATCGCCAATCACCTTGGCGCAATAGCAACGGGCGTCGATATTAGCGATGAGGCGATTCGATTTGCCCGGCAGCTATCGCGCGACAGCGGCATCAATGCGCAATTTATTCGTGACGATATCTACGACTTCTTCGCGAAAAATGAAACAGGTTATCGTCACGTCTTCTCATCCTATGGCGTGCTCTGCTGGCTGTCGGATTTGCCAGCGTGGGGGCGGGGCGTCGCGCGTTGCCTGGAGCCGGGCGGGCGTTTCGTCTTGGTCGACTTTCATCCGGCGCTGGCCATATTCAACGAGTCTTGGCAACTGCGCTACGATTATATGGGCGGCGTCATCTACGAATTCGAGTCAGGCGTCGGCGATTATGTCGCCTTGACCGGCGCCGCGGCGGAGATTGATCAGCTGGTCGCCGGCATAAGGGACTTTCGCAATCCCTATCCCGGCGTGGAATACCAGTGGGGCGTGGCCGAAGTCGTGATGAGCCTGATCAAGGCGGGCTTAACCTTGACGCACCTGGCCGAATATGAGCATTGCAACGGATTCAAGCCCATGCCGGACATGAAAGAATTGGGCGGCCGGCGATACGGCACAGCGGAGCATCTTCCAAGCAAGATCCCGCTCATGTTCAGCTTGGTGGCCGAGCTGAAAACGTGACCAGCCGCTTGCCAGACCGAGACTATGACGCGGCTGCGGTGGTGGCGCGCCATCTCTTTGGCATTGCGCTAGGCTTCTGGTTTCCGCTCGCGATTGCTGCAATCCTGCTTCTAACAGCGCCGCAATCTCCGGATGAGACCTACGCCCAAATACAGCGATTTCTGGCGCTTGCCGCCGTATTCATCGTCGCGCTGGCGCTTCTGGTATTGGTCCGTCTCTATCGACTCGATGACGCTGATCGCCTGCGGCTGGCTCATTGGCTTGCGGCGCTGTTCAGGCGTCGCCGGCTTGCGCTTATCGTCTTGGCCGCGCTCGTCGAAGTCAACATCATAGCGCTCGCCTTGCTGCCAGATATAGCGCCCGCGATCACCGGGCCCTTTCGCCTGCTGCTCTTGTGTTGGACGCTCTTGGCGATCGGCCTCGCGCTGATGTCAAACCGGCGCGAGTGCGCGCTGCTCTATGGGCGAATTCGCGATCCCGCTGCCGTGTCGGGCCTCTTGGTATTGGCGCTCTTGCTCCTCGCCGCAGTTCTGCTGGGGACCCAACGCCTGGCGATGCTTTCCGGTTTTCCGGCGCAGTTGCGCGGCAGCCTGGACTACCGTCAGCTGGCCTTCATCGACGATGGCGCTGCGCCATCAGCGCGCGAATATTGGGCCGAAAAAGGCCTGACGCGCGCGCGTTGGCTGCCCTTCAGCTACTGGACGCTGGAGCCAATCCAGGGTGATTTCATCAACATCAACCAACGCGGCCTGCGGCGTACCTGGAATCCAAGCGATGGGGCCGATTCCCCGCGGCTCTACTTCTTCGGCGGCTCCACCATGTGGGGTTTTGGCGCGCGCGACGCCTACACGATTCCGTCCCAGATTTCCCGGCTCTTGGCTGAAGCCGATCTTGCGGCGGTGGCGCAGAATTACGCGCAGGAGGGCTACGTCAGCACGCAAGACCTCATCTTGTTTCAAGCGCGGCTTGCCCTCGGCGATATTCCTGATGTCGCCGTCTTCTATCATGGCTTCAACGATGTCTACGCGGCTTACTTGCGCGGGCGCGCCGGCGTGAGCCTGCGTGAGAATCAACTGGTCAGCGATGTTAAAGCGGGCAGGCTGTTGCGGCAGGGGCAGCCGGTTGTTCAGCCGCCCATGGTACGGGAGGATGAATTCGATTGGAATCTGGTGGCTACGGCCGGTGATAGCGCGGCTGATATCCTGGACCGCTGGGCGGGCAATCGGCGGCTGATCCGCGCGCTGGCGGCCGAATTCGACGTGCAGGCGCTGTTCATTTGGCAACCGGCTCTCTTCGCCAAGTCTCAACTCTCCGCAAACGAGGAGCGGATTCTGCGCGATCTCGAACGAAACAGTCCCGGCTTCATTCAGCGCTATGAAGCTGTCGACGGCTTACTGCGGCAGCGCGTTCATGACGAATCGTGGAATGACATTATCATTCTCACGGATTTGTTCGCGGCCAGCGAGGCCGACATTTTCTTTGACCTGGTTCACATTGATGAAATCGGTAATCAGGCGGTTGCTGCTGCGCTGCTGGCGCCAATCAGCGAAATCCTGATAGAGAGTAGCTAGTAACCGACGATCGACGCGCCTACTCGGCCGCCCGCGTGTCTTCGTCCACCTGCTCCATAAGGCGCCGCGCTTCGGCTTTCATTGTCGGCGAAAGAGCGAATTCGGCGCTGAAATAGACCGACTCCGGAAAGCGGTAATTCCAGGCGCGGTAGAAGCCGGCCCGATTGTGGTCACGGCTTAGATTGCAGTCAAAGCGCGCGAGATAACCGTTTTGCAGCGGGCCCGTGTTTCCGTGCTGGATATGAGCCAAGCCCCAGGTGATGCCGCGGCCGTCGCCCATACCGGCGAATGCGTCTGGCACATAAGGCCCTGCGGCGACGGGCGGCGCGCTGACCTTGCCCGCGACTGAGAAATTCAAACCGTCCGGCGCGTACTGCACGGTGTTTTTTTCCGGCCCTTCGTGGCTGACAATGGCGACAATTCCTGCGCCGAATGGGTACAAGAATGTTTCGTGCCCGCTATTCGTGAGGGGATTCAGCGGTGACTTCGTGAAAGGCCCGCGCGGATCAGCCGCCGTAGCGACGCCCCAGCCAATGCCGAGATCGTGCCGGTATGTTCGGCCATACTGCACGCCCTTGTAGTACAGCCAGATTTGCCCGCGATACGCCAGGAGAAAGGGGTCATGCAGCTTCTGCGAGTCCCATTCGCCCAAGCTGTCGACGGCGTCCGCATCGTCGGTGTCGCCCACAAACTCGCCGCGGCGCCCGGGACGCAAGACCGGGTGGGGCAGCTTGGTCCAGGGCCCATCAGGCGTATCCGCCCACGCCAGGCCGATCTGATGTATCGAGCGATGCCGCCATACGCCCTGAATTACCTGGTAGTAGAGGTAGTAGCGCCCTTCGTGCAGCAAGATATCGGGCGTGAAAACGGAGCGATCATCGAATGCGCCCGCTTTGCCGCGCTCAATTGCGGCGCCCCGCTCGACCCAGCTGAAGCCGTCAGTTGACGTGGCGTACCAAATGTCCGCCAGATCCCAGTCCCAGGCGGGCACGGTCTCGCTGGCCCAGCTGACGCCCTGCCAGTGCGCTGCTGTAGCGCGCCGCGTATACCAGACGTAGTAGGTATCGCCGACCTTGATCACTTTCGAGGGGTCGCGCCGCGTTACGCCGGCTTCCTTGCTGATGCCCGTGATGCGCGCATAGCGAAAGGCGGAGAAAAACGGGCTGCCTTGATCCTTGTAGACGCCGTAGGTGTCGTAAACCCGCTCCATCGCCCGGCTTATCGGGCCGGTTGGTCGTGTTTCATCGGGACGTTCAGGCTCGTGTCGGTAAACCAGATTTCGGTGATTGTCATCATTCAGCGCCAAATCCGGCGAAAAGTAAACCGGCTCAGGAAAACGTATATTGCTGCCTCGATAACCAGGACGTTCAATATCGCGGCGCAAGTTGCAATCGAAGCGCACGATATAAGAGTTGCCCGTCTTCATCTCCTCGGTCGCGATGTGCGACAGGCCCCAGGTTATGCCATTGCCATCTCCGGTATCCTGATACGAATCGGGCGCGAAAGGCCCGGCTGCCAGCGGCGGCAAGGTCACGTGCGCCACCACATCGAAGTTCAGCCCGTCCGCAGCATATTGAATCGTGTCTTTCTCAGGGCCGTCATGGCCGCAGATGGCCAGAACCCCCGCGCCATAGGGAAAGAGGCAAGTTTCGTGGCCGCTATTCGTGACCGGATTCAAGGGCGACTTGAAGAAGGGACCCTCCGGCGCATCCGCAATGGCAACGCCCCAGCCGATGCCGCGCGAATACCGCGTCGTCCAGCCCATGGGCTGCCCCTTGTAGTACAGCCAGTACTTGCCGTCCCGCACCAGAATGAAGGGGTCATGGACCTTGTGGCTATCCCAGGCGCCGTAGCATTCGACTTCGTCCGCGTCGTCATCGCCGTGCCATTCGCCCGATTCGCCGGGGCGGAGCACGGGCGATTCGACGCGATGCCAGGGCCCGTGCGGCGAATCAGCCCATGACATGCCGATGCTGTTGCGCGTACGCGTGCGGTAGGGGTAATCGACCGCCTGATAGTAAAGATAGAGTTTATCGTTCGTCAGCAAGACATCAGGCGTGAATACCGAGCGCCCGTCGTAAGCGCCTCGCGGCCCGCGCTTTACCGCGACGCCGCGCTCGGTCCAGTTGAAACCGTCAGTCGAGGTGGCGTACCAGATCTCGGCCAGGTCCCAATCGAAGACCGGCGTATCCCAGCGCTGCTTTCGCCGCGGCGGCTTGTTGCCGTGATCGCGGTCATGGATAGTTTTGCGCCGCGTATACCACACATAGTAGATTCCATCGATGCGCAGGACTGTGGTGGGGTCGCGCCGCGTGACGCCCGCTTCCTTTCCGATGCCCGTGATACGGCTGTACTTGAAGGTCGTGTAGAACTCGTTGGTCGAGTCTTGATAGCGCCCCCACTTATCGTAGAGGCGTGACGTGGCGGCGCTCAACGGGCGGTCTGTCGGCTTCTGCTCTGTCGGCTCGCCTGGGATCCGCGGATGATCGCTCCTTTCTTTGCTCATGCCTCAGCGGTCCTCAAAAATCATGTCTGCCGCCTTTTCGCCGATCATGATGCAAGGCGCGTTGGTATTGGCATTGATGATGTGCGGCATGATGGACGCGTCCGCCACGCGCAAGCCGCTGATCCCGCGCAAACGCAAGCGCGAATCAACGACCGCCATATCGTCGTCGCCCATCTTGCAGCTGCCCGCAGGATGATAAATGGTGGTGGCGAATTCGCGAATGAAATGAACCAGGTCTGCATCGGATTGCACGCGGTCGCCCGGCAAGAACTCGTCACCGCGGTACTTATCCAGCGCGGACGCCTGCGCAATCTCGCGACCAAGCTTGACGCCGGCGAGGAGCGTCCGCACATCATCGTCGTGCTGCAGGCAGGCGAAATCGATTCGTGGCGGCTCAAGCGGATCAGCGGAGCTCAGCCTCAATTCGCCAACGCTCTTCGTGCCGACCAAGCCAGCCAGAATCGTGAAGCCGTGCCCCGCGGGCGTCTCAAAGCCATGGCGTATGAACCAGTCCGGTCCGAAATGGAATTGAAGCTCGGGCGCTGGCGTATCCGGATTGAGCCGCACGAATCCCCCGGCTTCACCCAAATTCGAGGTAAGCAGGCCCATCTTGTCTTTTTCATAGCGCCTGACTTGGTCCGGCCGGTCCTTTGCCACCAGGCTGATCGGCGCCTTGCAGTGATAGGCGAGCGGCGCCTGCATGTGGTCCATCAGGTTCTGCCCCACGCCCGGCAACTCATGTACGAGCGGTATGCCGACATCAGCCAGATGATCGGCCGGCCCAATGCCCGATAGCAGCAGCAACTGTGGCGAGTTTATCGCGCCGCCGCAGACGATCACCTCCGCGTTGACCCGCGCATGATGCACAACGCCGTCACGCAGGTAGCGCACACCGTGGCAGCGCGAATCTGCGATCTCGAGGCTGATTACTTGGGCGAAGGGCAGGGCGGTGAGGTTGGCGCGCCGCAAAGCCGGCCGCAGGTAACCGACCGCCGCACTGTGCCGCTGCCCCCGCCGCTGCGTCACCTGATAAAGCCCAAAACCATCCTGCTCGCCATCGTTGAAGTCGGCATTATGCTGGTAGCCCAATTCCAGCGCCGCCTCAACAAAGGCCAGGCTCAGCGGATTCGGGTCCTGCAAGTCGGCCACATTGATCGGCCCGTCAACGCCGTGGTGCTTTGACGCGCCGCGCTCCTGATGTTGCATCTTGCGGAAGTAGGGCAGGACGTCAGCGTAAGCCCAGCCGGCGTTGCCCTGCGCCGCCCAAGCGTCATAATCGGACGGATGGCCTCGCTGATACACCATGGCGTTCATCGAGCTGGTGCCGCCAAAAACCTTGCCCCGCGGCACGTACTCGCGCCGGCCGTTCAGCCCGGCTTGCGGTAAGGTGACGTAATCCCAGTCAACCTCGCTGTGAAATAGCGTAGAGAAGCGCGCTGGAATGTGGATATTCGGCTCGCTGTCGGGGCCGCCGGCTTCCAGCAGCAGCACCTCATGCTCGCCACTCTCGCTTAATCGGCTGGCGACCGCCGCCCCGGCCGAACCCGCGCCGATGACAATGTAATCGGCCTCAATCACGCTTTGCTCCAGCAATCGCCAGCGGACGCGCATAGCGAAATAACGAGCGCGACATTTGACCTGGCGATGTTGATTGTCTACAATTTACATATTGTACCGTCGGCGGCGCATCGGCACAAAAGGCAGCCCGCCAGAGGAGGTCTCATGAAGGAAGAAGACAAATCAAGAGCTGCGTTTCCCGGCCTGCTGCCGGCGGAAAAACCGACCGACCGGCCACTCAGCGCCGCCATACACCGTCTATACGATATGTGGACGCCAAAACAGGACGCCGGCAATCCATTTTACACGGTGTTCAAGTACTCCCCGGTCACCGGTATCGGCAAGGACAGCTCTGACTTGTCCGTCTCGCGGCGCGACCCGTCAAAGGTGCTCAAGATCGGCGACACCTATTACGTCTGGTACACCAAGCGAGAGACCAAGTACATGCCGGTGGGCCGCCTCAATATCGATCAGGCGGATGACGAGATTCCCGTGGTCGATTGGGACCTGGCCGATATCTGTTACGCCACGTCTAAAGACGGCTTCCATTGGGAGGAGCAGGGCATAGCCGTGCCGCGCGCGCCGCAAGGCAATTATGGCGACCGCTCGCTTTCGACCCCCGATGTATTGCTGCATGACGGGCGCTACTATCTCTACTATCAGACCTTCACCACCATGTGGCGGCAAAATGACTGCGTGAATGTCAGCGCAGCCTGGGCCGATTCACCCGACGGACCCTGGACGCGGCTTGATCGCCCGGTCATCCCTCAGGGCGAGCCCGGCGATTGGGACAGCTGCGCCATCCACGATCCCTATCCGCTGATCTACAAGGGCAAAATCTGGCTCTATTACAAGGCTTCGCCCATCGACAAAACGCCGGGCAATCTCCGCCTGGCCCAAGGCGTCGCCATCGCCGATCATCCCGAAGGTCCCTTTGTGAAGTCCGATCTCAATCCGGTGACGAATTCGGGCCACGAAACCATGCTCTGGCCTTATGAAGCGGGTATCGCTGCCCTGCTGATTCAAGACGGCCCCGAAAAAGACACGGTGCAATTCGCGCCGGACGGGCTAAATTTCGCACCCAAAGCGCATGTCCAACTGTCGCCGCACGCGCCCGGGCCTTTCTGCCCCGACGCCTTCGCTGACGACGGCGACGGCCGCGGCGTCACCTGGGGCCTCAGCCACATCATGCCCCGTGCCGGAGACTCCGTTCACGGGCTCTACATCGTGCGCTTCGACTGCGAACTCTCCCGCGACAACGCCCGGCCCGAATTCAAGCGCAGCAATCTACACTGGCACGAGGCTTCCTGGTTCCAACCTGAAGTCAGACTGCCCGACGAATGGCGCGAACGCATCCTGGCCGAGCAGGCGGACGTCGACAAACCGACTATCGGCACATAGCAGCGCTGATGTAGTTGTTTGGACTCTACAGCGCGTCAGCGTCCCATCCAGCCGCCATCGACGACCAGGATCTCGCCATGGACGAAATCCGAAGCTGACGACGCCAGGAACACCGCCGGACCTTTGAAGTCTTCAATATCGCCCCAGCGCCCGGCCGGGATGCGCTCCAAAATGGCGCGATACCGCTCGAGGTCGTTCTGCAGCGCTTCGGTGACATCTGTGCGGATATAGCCCGGTGCGATGGCGTTGACATTGACGCCGCGGCCGGCCCATTCATTGGCGAGCGCCTTGGTCAGCTGGCCGACGCCGCCTTTGCTGGCCGCGTAACCGGGCACGGTGATGCCGCCCTGAAAGGTCAGCAGCGAGGCGGTGAAGATGATCTTGCCCTGGCCCCGCGCCAGCATGCCCTTGCCAACTTCGCGGCTGAGCACGAATTGCGCGCTAAGATTTGTCTCGATTATCGCGTCCCAGTAATCGTCCGGATGCCGCTCGGCCGGTTCCCGTAGTACCGTGCCGGCATTGTTGACCAAAATATCGATCTGAGGATGATCCGCCCTTACTTTGCCGATGAACCGATACAGATCTGCGCGATCAGAAAAATCGCAGCGGTAGCCGTGGAAGGTCCGCCCCAGCTTCTTTACCGCCGACTCAATCGCGCTGCCCGCGGGCTCAAGATTGGCGCTCACGGCGATGATGTCGGCGCCGGCCTCCGCCAACGCAGTCGCCATGGCGAAGCCAATGCCGCGGCGCGCGCCAGTGACCAGCGCCGTCTTGCCATCCAGCCGAAATTGATTCAGGATCGTCATCTATAGCTCCAGCAGAATCTTCATCACTTCGCCGCCCGTATCCATGTCTTCAAATCCCGATTGCAGCGCGCTCAATGGACGCACATCGGTGATCAAGTCGTCCAGCGGCAGCGCGCCCGATGCAGCCAGGGCCAGCGCCGCTTCAAAGTCCTGCGCTTCATACACGCGTACGCCTTGCAGCCTCAGCTCACGCCAGAAGAAACGGAACAGGTCGACTTGAGGCGCCTGGGCGAAGATGGCGACCACCACCGCCAGCCCTCGCGTGCGCAGCAAATCCGTCATGATTGAAGCGCCCGCTTGCGAGCCCGAAACTTCGAAGACGATGTCGGCCCCGGCGCCGTCCGTGCGCTGCATCACCATATCGACCAGGTCGACCTCATGCGGATTGATCGCGTCCAAGCCCAGCCGCCCAGCCAGGTCGACGCGGTATGGATTAATCTCCGATACCAGGACTCGCGCCCCCGCCTGCCGCGCCACTAAAGCGACAAGCAAGCCGATCGGGCCGCCGCCAAGCACAACAATCTGGTCGCCCGCTTGAACATCCGCCAGGCGCGCGTCATGGCAAGCCACCGCCAGCGGCTCAATCAACGCGCCATGCTTTAGCGACAAGTTTGCCGGCATAAGGTGCAGGGTATGGGCGGGCACCGTCCAAAGTGACTGAAAGGCGCCGGGCGTGTCGATGCCGAGAAAGTTTAAGTTGTGACAGATATGCCTGTGACCGGCGGCGCATGCGGGGCAGTCACCGCAAGGCGCCAGGGGCATAACGACCACACGGTCGCCAAGGCCAAAACCGGATACCCCCGGCCCTAGTTTAAGTACAGTCGCGGACATTTCGTGGCCCATGACCAAGGGCATCGCCACGCGCGCGTCCATGGCGCCGTGAAAAATATGCAGGTCGGTGCCGCAGATGCCGCAGTGCGAGATCTTAAGCTGCGCCTCGCCCGGGCCCGGCTCGACTGGCTCGGCGACCCCATAGCGAATGCTCCTGTTTCCTTCGTAGTAGGCGGCGTGTGCCATGTCATTTTTCCTGCGGGTTTTGATTTCGAATCGAAAGTCGGCATTCTTGGCGCGCCCTCAGCCTTCTGATGGGCGCATTGTCCGCCGGAGGGTTCACTGTATGTTGGATTCAAGCTCGCTAATGGCGCGCGCTTTATCGCCCGCCTGTATCGCGTCCAGGATGCGCTCATGTTCGTGATAGCTATCCATAATGTCATGCAGTCGCGTATAGTGCATCATCATGCGCATGGCGATCGGCTGCCACAATGTGAACAAGTCCTTGTCATCATGGCTCTGGATAATAGCCTGGTGAAAGCGCAGATCCGATTCTGTCAACGAATCCAGGTCGTTGGATTCGCAGGCGCGCTTAATGTCGGCCAGAATCTCTTCCCACCTCATAATGTCCGCTTCGGTAATGCGGTCGAAGATGCTCTCGAGCACGAAAGCTTCAATGGTGCGCCGCAGCTTGACCACCAGTGGTCGTACTTCAACGCTCGGGTTCTGGGCGACCCGCACGCCCTTGTTCGGCTCCAGCACCAGCAATCCCTGCTGCGTCAGCTGGCGAAAGGCTTCCCGCACCGGGCCGCGGCTGACGCCAAATCGCTCGGAAAGGTCGACCTCGCGCAAGGGATCGCCGGGTTTCAGCTTGCTCGACAGTATCTCCTGACGCAGGCGCTCAGCGATCTGTTCCGGCAAGGTGCGGTAGATTTCGAATGTTGTCATCAGCGTGTCTCGTACAATTGCCCGCCACCAAGCTCAACATAATCCAATGCGAATATATACGCCAGTGGTTTCAGCCGGCAAGGCGCAACAAGTCTGTTTACTGCTTATAAGGATCAGCTGCATCACGCAAGCCATCCCCCAGGAAGTTGAAGGCCAGCACTGTGACGATAACGAATATGCCGGGTATCAGCAGCCAGGGACTCTGGCTCAAACTGCGGATATTCTGGGCATTTTGCAGCAGTACGCCCCAGCTCACTGCCGGCGGACGAATGCCGATTTCGAGGAAGCTCAGCGCCGTCTCGGCCAGGATCATGCCCGGAACCGCCAAGCTCAACACCACGATGAGAAAACTGGCGAAGGACGGCAGAAGATGCTTCACGATGATGTTGATGTCGCTCATGTTGGATATGCGCGCCGCCATGACAAAATCTGCTTCGCGCAATTCAAGCAGCTTGCCCCTAACAGCACGCGCCAGCGGCGGCCAGCTGACTATCGATAGCACCACTGTAATGCCGAAGTACACCTGCGTTGAGCTCCATTCAGGCGGCAAGGCTGCCGAAAGCGCCATGATCAGCGGGATATGCGGGATCGAAATCAAGAATTCAATCACGCGTTGCACGACGATGTCGACGGAGCCGCCGAAGTATCCCGAGACGCCGCCGATCAAGCAGCCGAGGATGAAACTCGTAACCATGCCCAGGAATCCAATCGACAGCGAAATCCGCGCCGCGTGCATGGTGCGGGAGTACAAGTCGCGCCCAAGGTCGTCCGTTCCAAAGGGAAAGTAGACAGCCGGCTCATCCACGCCAAATAGGTGGATGTTTGTGTCGATCAATCCTAGCAATTTGTAAGGCTCGCCCTCAACGAAGAAGCGCAAATGATAGCGTCTTGACCTGTCCTCGGTGTAATTGCGTTTCAGTGTATCCATATCCAGCTCTTGCTTCAGATCGTAAATGAAAGGCCGGAAATGGAAGTTGCCGTCGGCGTCGACAAAATACAGCGTATGCGGTGGCGCCTTGGCATACTTGACATGGCGCTTCTCATAATTGTTGACGGCGTAGAATTCAGCGAAGAGCGCCATCGAATACAAGAAGAGAATCACCACGGTGGAAAACATCGCCAGGCGATGACGGCGAAACTTGCGCCATATCAGCTGCCACTGCGACGCCAGATAATAGCTTTCGTCGAAGGGCGTCGCCTCCGCTTTCTCTTTCGCTCGCCGCCAGCCAATTCGTCGTATCATGTTGATCAAGGCCTAATTTGCCGCGCGTTCCATGCGAATCCGGGGGTCGACGACAACCAGCAGAATATCGGATACAGTCGTCCCAATCACCGTCAGTATGGTGACGAACATGAGCAAAGTCGCCGTCAGAAAAGTATCTTGCGTGATCAGCGATCGATAAAGCATGGGGCCCGCGGTCGGCAATCCCAAGACGATCGCCGTGATGGTGCCGCCGGAAATCAGCGATGGGAACAGCCAAGCCAAACCACTGACGATGGGATTCAAAGCCACCCGCACCGGATACTTGAATAGCAGCTTGACTTCGCCGACGCCCTTGCTGCGCGCGGTGATTACATATTGCTTATTGAGCTCATCCAGCAGTGTGCCGCGCAATACGCGGATCATGCCCGCGGTGCCGGCCGTGCCGACCACAACTACGGGAATCGGCAAGTGAAGCAGCAGGTCGCCGATCTTCGCCAGATTCCAAGGCGCGTTGATATAGTCCGGAGAAAACAGGCCCGTAAGGTTCAGGCCGAAAGACTTCCAGGCGACATATAGCATTATTAGCGCCAACATGAAATTGGGTATCGCCAGGCCGATAAAGCCGATGATGGAAACAATATAGTCGCCGACTGAATACTGATGCGTGGCGGAGTATATGCCGATGGGAATCGCCACCGCATAAGTGAAAATTGCGCTGAGCACGGCGATGGTAAATGTCAGCGCCAGCCGCTCCCCGATGATGTCTTTGACCGGCCGCTGCCAATCATACGAAAAGCCAAACTCGCCTTGCAGCACCTGCCCGAACCACTTTACATAGCGAAAATACAGCGGCAGGTCCAAACCGTACTGTTGGCGCAGCTTTTCCACTTCTTCGTCTGTGAGGTCTTGCCCAGCCTGCTCTAATCGGCTGATATAGGTCGACAAATAATCGCCCGGCGGCAGCTGGATGATGATGAAGGTAACCACCGATACCAGCCACAAGATGAAGACCATGTATACCAAGCGCTGAAGGACGTACTTCTTCATATGCTGCGCTTCATGGATTTAGTTGCCGAAAGGGAAGGGCGGCGCCTGCCCAACGCCCGCTTCGCCTGATTGTACCGGTGATATTGCAGATTGTCAACAATGTACACTTGACAATCCTGGCGCCTTCTGCTAGTCTGTCGCTATGTTGCACGCACTTGCGCCCCACACACACGCCATAAATTCTAACACGATTTACTCGCTTGCCGGTCCTGCTTCATTCGACCACGGGCCCTGAAACATCGTATGCTGATCAAACGCGTCGATACCAAGCACTTTGTCTTGCCGCTGAGTCACCCCATGACCGACGCCACGCACGGCGTCCATACTGAATTCGAGCTTGTCGTCGTCCGCGTCGAAACCGATTGCGGCCTGGCCGGTTTCGGCTATACCTATACTATCGGCCGTGGCGGCTCGGCCATTCGCGCCCTGATAGATCGTGATGTAGCGCCGCTCCTGATGAATTCGGACGCTCGCCGCATTGAAGCGCTCTGGGAACGGTTGTGGCGCTGCCTGCACTATATCGGCCGCGGCGGCCTGGTCGCCTTTGCCATGTCAGCGGTGGACATTGCCCTCTGGGACCTGAAAGGCCAGCGCGAAGCGACGCCCTTGTGGAAGCTGCTCGGCGGTCATTCGCGGCGCGTCCGTGCGTATGCCGGCGGCATTGACCTGCAGCTGGGCCCGGACGAACTTGTCGAACAGACTCGTTGTAACCTGGCAAAGGGATTCCGCGCGATAAAGATCAAAGTGGGGCGAGATAAACTCAGCGACGATGTCGAGCGTGTGCGTGCCGTGCGTGAATGCATCGGTCCAGATATGCCGCTTATGGTCGATGCCAACATGCGCTGGACTGTTGAGCAGGCTATCCGCGCTGCCAGGCGATTCTCTGACTTTGATGTATTCTGGCTTGAAGAGCCCACTATTCCCGACGATTATGACGGCATGGCGCGCATCGCTGTAGAAGGCGGCCTGCCAATTGCGGCCGGTGAAAATCTGCATACGATTTACGAATTTCGTCTTTCCATAGACCGTGGCAAGGTCTCCTTCCCAGAACCAGACGTTTCCAACATCGGCGGCATTACCAATTGGATGCGCGTCGCCAAACTCGCCTACGCCCACAACCTCATGGTGACTTCTCATGGCGTTCACGAGTTGCATTTGCATTTGCTGGCGGCCATTCCCAACGCCTCATTTCTCGAGGTGCACAGCTTCGGCTTGGAGCGATTCATTATGAATCCGCCGCAATTGGCCGATGGTGTGATGGTAGCGCCCGATTCGCCCGGGCACGGCGTTCAGTTCGATTGGGACAGCTTGCGCGAATTCGAGGTAACGTAGGAGTTCTGCCTACTGTCGAGAAGTCGAGTGCGATGAATCACTCGGCAACGGCGGATTTGATTTACTCCCGCCTGGCTGATTCTTCTGCCAGGAGGTAGCGTCACAGGATTTTCGTCATCGCCTTAACTGTTGACCAAGCAGTGAATCAGCAGGGAGAGGAGGGCAAGGGGCACAATTAACGCAGTCGTCTGTTTGCATTGCCTTCATATACAGGGAGGAAGTCACCCATGAAACGAGGCATTTTCTATTTGTTTATGACACTCGCCATTCTCGCGCTGGCGGCCACTGGGCTGGCGCAAGATATGAGCGAAGGCGAACTCGTCTATCCGTTCCAGTATGCTGATCTTGACGCATACTCCGCCGCTACCGGCAATTCCATCGACATGTGGGGCGAGGCGCCCATGTTGGCGGAGCAAGTCGCCGCCGGTGAATTGCCGCCGCTGGAAGACCGTTTGCCGGCGCAACCCGTCGTGGTTCAGCCCCTGGAATCCATCGGCGAATACGGCGGTGAATTGGCCGGGCCCACCACCAACCCCACCTGCTGCGGCTGGGATGTGCTGGAGATGCGTTTGCAGAAGCTGCTCACCATCGACACCGACCTGACGTCCATCATCCCCAACATCGCCCGCGCCTACGAAGTTTCGGACGACCTCACAACCTTCACCTTCCATCTGCGCGAAGGGCACAAGTGGTCCGATGGCGAACCCTTCACCACCGAGGACTTCCGCTTCTACTTTGAGGACATTTTGGGCAATGAAGAAATCACGCCCAATATCGGCGGCCCCTGGGGCCTGGACGGCGCGCTGCCGCAGGTCGACATTATCGACGAAACCACCGTCCGCATGACCTATCCCGAAGCGCGACCGACCTTGCTCATCGCAGTTGGCAGCGAAGTCGGCAATCGAGGCTTCCGGCCCGCGCACTACTTCAAGCAGTTTCACATTGACTACAACGAAGATGCCAATGCCCTGGCTGATGAGAACGGCTTTGAAGACTGGGTGCAGATGTTCAACTCCAAGATGACGCCCTACAATTTCACTTGGAACCTTGGCGCCGAAACAGATCCCTACTCGCCAACGCTTAACACCTTCGTCTTCGCCAGTGAAGACTCCTTCGGCAACAAGCACTATGAGCGGAATCCCTACTTCTTCAAGGTCGATACGGCCGGCAATCAGCTTCCCTACACCGATACCCTGCGTCGTATCCTGGTGGAAGATCTCCAGGTGCAAGACTTGAAGGCCATCTCGGGCGAATACTCGCACTACGGCTGGGGCACGCTCTTGAGCTACCCGACCTATCGTGAAAACGAAGAAGCTGGTGGCTATCGCACGGCAACAGCCGAATACAGCCGCGGCAACGAATACTCGATCATGTTCAACTTCACCACGCCGAATGTTGAACTGCGGGATATTTTCTGGGATATCCGCTTCCGCCAAGCCATGTCCGTCGCCATCAACCGCGACGAGTTGAACGAGTTGGTCTATTTCGGCTTGGCCAATGCGTCCCAGAATTCGCCGGTGCCGTCTTCGCTGTTCTTCGAGGACTGGATGCCCACCTATTACGCGCAATACGATCCCGATCTCGCCAACCAACTGCTGGACGAGATGGGGCTGGACCAGCGCGATGCCGATGGCTTCCGTCTGCGCCCTGATGGCGAGACCCTGTTCCTGAACTTTCAGGTGTCCGTGCCGGAGGACTCCTGGCGTCAGATGGGCGAGCTGATCACAGCCTACTGGAATGAAGTCGGCGTCAAGACCAGCTATAAGCTGATTGAAATCGGCTTGTATCGCGAATTGCGCGATGGCAACCAGGTTGACATGGCCGCCTGGGGCACCGACATGCTCGATATCGGCGAAACAGCCAATGGTCTGGCAAATATGCGTCCGCACTGGGGCGCCCGCGCATCTGGCCATCTCTGGCGCCAATGGCTCCAATCCGACGGCGAAGAGGGTGAAGAGCCGCCGCAAGAGATTCAAGGACCTCTGGGCCGCTGGCGAAGCCTTCCTGGAGGCCGCCTACGGTTCAGACGAGTGGCTGGAACTCGGCCAGGAGTTCTACAATCAATCTATGGGCGGGCTCTATCAAATCGGCACCATTCAGCGCCCGCCGCAGCCGCTGCTCTTCAAGACCAACTTGAAGAACACGCCCCCCAATGATACGACCGGGCAGTGGAGTTGGACCTATCGCCAATGGGTCATGTTCATGCCCGAGCAGTGGTACTTTGAGGGCGGCAGCAATTAAGCTGACGCAATCGCTCGCAAACTGAATTTGTCGTGGTGTGGCTGATGTCACGCCACGACTGTTTTATCGAGAACTCATAAATGCCCCTCAGCGCCGCCATGCAACGCTTTCAGCGACCAGACCGAGACAATCCCTGGTACGCCAAGTTTAAGTACAGCCCCGTATCCGGCCTGGGATATGAGAAGGGTGTTGTGCGCCGCGACCCCAGCGCCATATTGCGGATAAACGGCGAGTATTTCGTCTGGTATACCCGCGCCGCTCATCCTTGCCCGCCGGTTGGGTTCGACCGTATGACGGACACGCTGCCGGCCACGCCATGGGACCTGGCTGATGTCTGGTACGCCACGTCGAGCGACAGCCACCACTGGACAGAACGCGGTCCCGCCGTCGAGCGCGGACCCGCTGGCGCCTATGATGAACGCGGCGTCTTCACGGCAGATGTTCTGCTTCATGCCGGGCATTACTACATGGTATACCAGGTAGCGCGCTCGCCCAATTATCGCAGCACGCCAGAGTCGATCGCCATCGCCTATGCGGATTCGCCTCACGGCCCTTGGACCAAGAGCCCCGCGCCCATTCTCGAGCCCGACCCCTCTGGGCTGGTCGACGAACAGAGCGACCCGGAAGACTGCATCAGGCAAGGCGCCTGGGACAGCCTGCAAGTTCACGACCCGGCGCTGATCTTTCGCGAGGGCCAGTACTGGTTGTACTACAAGGGCGAAGGCATCGGTCATCACCACATGGAATCCAAGTGGGGCGTCGCTATTGCCGATGCGCCGCTGGGCCCCTACGCCAAGTCGCCCTTCAACCCCATCACCAACAGCGGGCACGAGGTGGTCGTGTGGTCCTATGCCGGTGGCGTGGCGGGCCTGGTGAACCGCTGCGGTCCCGAAAAGAATACCATCCAGTTCGCGCCCGACGGCATCAACTTCGAGGTGATGGCACAGTTGGTGGCGCCGCCGCAAGCCGCCGGCCCGTATCGCGTCGACGAGGCGCAGAATACGCAGCCGCTTGCGCGTTTTCGTTGGGGCCTCAGCCACGTCATCCCGCAAAGCTCCCACCTCATCAAGCAGGGTCACGACCCCTTGGGCTTGGCCGATATTGACGAACCCTGGGACTTCCTCGCCCGTTGGGAGCTGGACCACGATCGCCGCACCTATATTTGATTGTATTGAGAGGCTTTCCCATGCAAAGCGCAGCTGCAAAGCGATACCACGGGCCCGACGAAGACAACCCTTGGTTCACCCGCTTCCGTTATATGCCGGCGCCGGGCCTCGGCTATGAGCGTGGCATCGTCCGCCGCGACCCCAGTTGCATTCTTAAAGTCGACGACACCTATTTCGTCTGGTACACCCGCGGCGCGCACGGCCGCCCGCCAGTCGGTCATGAGCGCGCCACGGACAGTGAGCCAGCCATGCCTTGGGATCTCTGCGATGTTTGGTACGCCACCTCTAAGGACGGCAGGGATTGGCAGGAGCAGGGCCCGGCAGTCGAGCGCGGAGCGGCCGGCAGTTATGACGAACGCAGCATTTTCACGCCCGATGTGCTGGCGCATGATGGACGCTACTTCCTCGTCTACCAAGTCTCCGCCGCGCCGACCTGGCGCAGCACGCCCGAGTCGATCGCCATCGCCTGGGCTGATTCACCGCGCGGGCCCTGGACCAAGAGCCCGGCGCCGGTCGTCGAGCCCGACCCGTCCGGCGAGATCGACGTACGCGCGCATCCCCTCGAAGCAACTGTAAAGGGGACCTTCGACAGCTTGCGCGTCCATGACCCGGCGCTGCTTTTCCGCGACGGCCGCTTTTGGCTTTACTACAAAGGCGAAGGCATCGGCCACAGCAACATGCACAGCATGTGGGGCGTCGCCATTGCCGATGATCCGCTAGGCCCCTACAAGAAGTCGCCGCTGAATCCTGTCACCAACAGCGGCCACGAGGTCATGGTATGGAATTACGCCGGTGGCGTCGGCGCCTTGCTCACCCGCTGCGGACCGGAAAAGAACACCATTCAGTTCGCCGTGGACGGCATCAACTTTGAACCTATGGCGACCATTATCGCTCCGCCACAGGCGACCGGCGCCTTGCGCGTCAATGAGGCCGACAACACAGAACCCTTGGCCGGCTTGAGCTGGGGACTTAGCCATGTAGCGACCTACAGCGCCCACAATGTCGTTCAAGGTCACGATCCGCTCGGCCTGCTAGCCAACGACGAACCTTGGGACTTCATCATCCGCTGGGAAAGCCACGGGCAACATGGCGGTTGAGTTTAGCCCAAGCCTTGCCGGAGCATGCCTATGCCTCCGCCCAACATCATCTTCATCATCACCGATGACCAGGGCTACGGCGATGTCGCCTGTCACGGAAATCCCTGGCTGAAGACGCCGCATCTGGACCAGTTGGCGCATGAGAGCGTTCGGCTGGACAACCATCACCACGATCCCCTGTGCTCGCCATCACGCGCCGCGTTGCTGACGGGCCAATACGCCGCGCGCAACGGCGTTTGGCATGTGGTCCACGGGCGGCACTTGCTGAATCCGGCAGCGGTCACGATGGCCGATGTCTTCTCGGAAAACGGCTATCGCACGGCCTTGTTCGGTAAATGGCATCTTGGCGACAATTTTCCCTTTGCGCCGCGCTTTCGCGGCTTCGACGAAGTGCTCTGTCACAAGGGTGGCGGCGTCGGCGAGTTGCCCGATTTCTGGGGCAACAACTACGTAGATGACACCTATTTTCGCAATGGCGCGCCGGAAAAATGCAGCGGTTATTGCACCGATGTCTTTTTCGACGCCGCGCTTGATTTCATCGCCGCCGATTCAGATGCCCCCTTCTTCATTTATTTGGCGACAAATGCCATGCATGCGCCGCACATCGTCCCGCATGCCTGCGCCGCGCCCTACCTTGCGCATGGCTTCGCCGAAGAGCGCGCCAGATTCTACGGCATGATAGCCAACTTTGACGAAAACCTCGGCCGACTTCTGTCCCACTTGGATGAACACAACTTGGCCGACGACACCATCGTCGTCTTCACCTCCGATCACGGCACAGCTGCAGGCTACAATGCCGCTACGGCAGACGGATTCAATGCCGGCTTGCGCGGCAAAAAGGGCGCAGTCTACGACGGCGGGCATCAGGTCAGCTTCTTTCTGCGTTGGCGCCGCCATCTTCAGCCCAACCTCCGTATTCGAGAATTGACGGCGCATATCGATATTCTGCCCACCCTGATTGACCTCTGCGCCCTGCGTTTCAACCACGAGCATGCCTTTGACGGGGTGAGCCTGGCGTCGCTTTTGCACGGTGACGAGACTGAGCTGCCGACAAGGTCAGTCGTTGTGCAGCTGCAGACTGACACGCCGCGCAAATGGAATCATTGCGCCGTTTTGCGGGGCGACTGGCGCCTGATCAATGGCGACGAGCTCTACAACGTCGCAATCGACCGCGCCCAGCAACGAGATATCGCGGCTGATAATCAGGCCATGGTCGCCTCACTGCGGCGGGACTATGAGCAGTGGTGGCGGTCAATGCAAGCAAGCTTCGCGCAATCTGTGGCCATTCCAGTTGGGAGCCCAGTCGAGAACCCGGTTTTGCTGTCCGCCCGCGACTGGCGCCCGACCAGCGGCCGCGTCCCCTGGATGCAGGCCTGGATTGATGATCCCGCCTACGACGCCAATGGCTACTGGCTGATAGACGTGTGCTCGGCCGGTCACTACGTCGTAGAGCTGCGCACGCACCCGCGCGAGGCCGAACGTCCGCTGGGATCGCTTCGGGCCCGACTTGAGATTGGTGATGCGCGCTGGGAGCGACCTGCGGCCCCCGGCGCTTGCTCCGTAGAGTTTGAGGTCGGTCTTCGCGCCGGCGTCACAGCGCTGCACACGCTCCTGCTTGATCTTGATTCCAAGCGCGAGCGCGGCGCCTACTATGTCTATGTTCAGAAACTGTAAGCGATTTCGGGGCGGCAATGCCTAACACTGCTGCGGCCTGGCCAATTGATGACGCGCCCGGCAAGTGAAATCAACTCGCTCCGCCGCGCCGCCACCTGACCCGAACTTCGTCAAGCTGTGCCAGCAGCTGCTCTCGCGTCCATTCGTCCTCAACGAAGCTGCAATGTTCAAAGAAGCGGATCATGTCGTCGAGGCGACCCAGGACATCCTCTTGCGTGGCGCCGCGCGAATACCGAGCGAAGAGGCGTTTCCACCACGGGATGACGTGCCAGCTCGGCGGCGCCTTTCCCGTGTCCAGGATATGCTCGCTGTCGCGGAAATAGCGCGTGATGGCGGCATCGGCCGCTCGGTTGGTTGACCACAGCATCACCCAGACGACCAGCCCGGCGCCCATGAGCGATGCCGCGATGAAGATAAGCAGCAATTCCATCAGCCCGCCTAATCCACGCCGCGCAATTCCAACTCGTCAGCAAAGTGACAAGCGGCGAAATGCCCGGGCTTTACTTCCTGCCACTGCGGCGTATCGGTCTTGCAGACGTCTTGAGCGTAACGGCAGCGCGGATGAAAGTAGCAGCCCGAAGGCGGCGCGGCCGGGTTCGCCACCTCGCCAGGCAAGATGATCCGATCCATTTTGATCTCCGGATCTGTGGTCGGCACTGCCGATAGCAAGGCCTCGGTATACGGGTGTTTTGGCTCGGCAAACAGCGATTCAGTTTCCGCCATCTCCACCAATTTGCCCACGTACATCACGCCGACGCGGTCCGAGATATGTTCCACCACAGATAGATCGTGCGCAATGAACAGAAAGGTCAGGTTGAACTCACCCTGGAGGTCAACCAAGAGATTGAGTATCTGCGCTTGAATCGAAACATCCAGCGCGGACACAGCCTCGTCGCAAACGATAAGCCGCGGGTTGGGCGCCAAAGAGCGGGCGATGCCGATGCGCTGCCGCTGTCCGCCGGAAAAGGCGTGTGGATAGCGGTTCAAGTGCTGAATATCCAGGCCGACAACGTCCATCAGTTCTCGTACGCGGTCTTGTATAGCCTTTGACTCGGCCAGCAGTCTGTTATTGCGAATCGGCTCGGCGATGATGTCCAGCACCGACATGCGTGGATCAAGCGAAGCATAAGGATCCTGGAATATCATGTGGAAATGCCGCCGCACATCGCGCAACTCGCTTCTGCTCAAAGCAGCGATGTCCACGCTATCGCCCTCCGGCAAACGAAAGTAGACCTGTCCCTCCGTGGGTTCAATCGCGCGCACGATACAGCGCCCCAACGTGGTTTTGCCGCTGCCCGATTCGCCCACCAAGCCGAAGGTTTCGCCTTCTCCAATGCTGAAGCTGACGTCGTCCACCGCTTTCACATGGCCTTGCACCGAACGGAAGAATCCCTTCTCGATGGGAAAGTACTTTTTCAGATTCCGCACTTCTAGCAAGACATCGCCTGTTTTGCCATCAACGGCGCCTGCGCCCTCAGGCATAAGTCGGCTCTCTTTCTTCACTGTGCAGGTAGCAGCGCACGTAGTGAGCGTCCCCCATTTCGACCAGGGCGGGTACGGCCGCATCGCAGGCGCCCGCCATGAAATCATCACAGCGGGAGCAGAAGCCGCACTGCGCCGGCGGATTCAAGGGCACGGGCACGTTGCCGCGGATGGCATCGAGTCGCCCGCCGCCACGGCCCCCTAAGCGCGGTATAGACTTGAGCAGGCGCTGCGTATAAGGATGCATCGGATTCTTGAATAGCTCGATCGTGGACGCGCGCTCAACCACCCGTCCCAGATACATAACATTGACTTCATCGGCGATCTCGGCAATCACCCCGAGGTCGTGCGTAATGTACATAATAGCCATGCCGAATTCGTCTTGCAGTTCCTTCATTAATTCCAGGATCTGCGCTTGCACGGTGACGTCAAGCGCGGTCGTCGGCTCATCGGCAATCAGCAACGATGGACTGCAACTTAACGCCATCGCGATCATGGCGCGCTGCCTCATGCCGCCCGAAAGCTGATGCGGGTATTCATCGAAGCGCTGAGCTGGATTCGAAATGCCGACCCGGTTGATCATGTCCAGCGCCAGGCCCTTGGCTTTGCGTTTGTCCGGCGTTATGTGCAAGCGAATGGCTTCTACGATCTGGTTGCCGATGGTATGCACCGGTGATAAGCTGGTCATCGGCTCTTGAAAGACCATCGAAATCTCCGCGCCGCGTATCGCCCGGATTTCCGCGCCGCGGGCATCAAGCCGGCAGATATCGACCTGGCTGCCGTCGCTGCGTCGCAGCAAAATCTGGCCCGATTCAATCACGCCCGGCGGCGGCACGATTTGCAAAATCGACTGAGCAGTCACGCTCTTGCCCGAGCCGGATTCACCGATGACGCCGACCGTTTGGCGTGGCGCAATGCTGAGGTCGACGCCGTCTACCGCCTTGAGCGTGCCCTCGGCCAAGTTGAAATAGGTGCGCAGATTACGAACTTCAAGGATGTTCTCAGGGCGGGACGGCATAAGCGGAAGCATAAGCTGTGGCCAATATTGTCATATTGTAGACAATTTACAAAATCGTGTCAAGTTTACGCGGCGACCTCGACCGCGCGGAATCGAGCGTCGGCGCACTGCCATCGGGCCTTTCGGAATTGACGCTACAAGAAGGATAACAGAAAGCGCCAGTCTTGGCGCTTCGCATTCCGGTGCTATGCTTATGGGCGATGTAAGACTCGAACCTACAACCTTCCGGGTGTAAACCGGATGCTCTGCCAATTGAGCTAATCGCCCTCACTCACGACAGTATAATTGAGCATTTCCCGCTCGGTCAAGATGCAGTGTCGCCCATTGAGCCCCGTTTTCAAGCATTACATACGCGGCGGCGTGACGCCCGTTTGCCCCTGATACTTGCCCTTCTTGTCGGCATACGACTGCTCACAGATTTCGTCGGCTTCGAAAAACAACACCTGCGCCAGGCCCTCGTTGGCGTAGACCTTGGCCGGCAAGGGCGTCGTATTGCTGATTTCCAGCGTCACGAAACCTTCCCATTCGGGCTCGAAGGGCGTCACATTGACGATCAGGCCGCAGCGAGCATAGGTCGACTTGCCCAGGCAAATCGTCAGGACGCTGCGTGGGATGCGAAAATACTCGACCGAACGCGCCAACGCGAAAGAGTTGGGCGGGATGATGCAAACCTCGCCGCTGAAATCGACGAAGGAGTCATCGGCGAAGTCCTTCGGATCTACAATAGCGGAACGGACGTTGGTGAAAATCTTGAATTCGTCCGATACGCGCAAGTCGTAGCCGTATGACGAAACGCCATAGCTGATAGCGCCCTGCCGCACCTGTTGATCGACGAAGGGTTCAATCATGCGGTGCCGGCGCACCATGTCACGTATCCAGCGGTCCGGCTTAAGTCCCATTGCACTCTCCCTGATTGGCGCTCACATGCGCTCCGGGGCGCTCATGCCCATCAGCCGCAGCAGATGGCGAAATAGCGCCGCCGCCGCCCGATAGAAGCGCAGCCGCGCCTTGGCCCGTTCCAGCGGGACTTCGCTATGCAAGACGCGCGCCTCATCGTAAATCGGGTGAAAGACCGCCGCCAACTCCTGCGCGAAAAAGGCGATCTTGTGCGGCTCAAAATTGTTGACGGCTTGATCCAGCACGTTGCCCAGGTCGAGCGCCTTGCGCATAAACCGAAGCTCGGCGCCGCCCAAGTGGCTGAGGTCCGCCCCGTCATCGCTGAGGCCTCGCTCCGCCGCCTCGCGCATAATGCCGGCGCAGCGCACATAAGCATTCTGGATATAGTACACCGGATTCTCATTCGACTGCTTCACCACCTGGTCCACATCAAAGTCGAGCTGAGAATTCGGGCTGCGCGCCAGCATGTGGTAGCGCACCGCATCCGCGCTGGTCATCGCGACCAAGTCGTCCAGCGTATCGAAATCGCCGGCGCGTTTCGACTGCTTGATAGCCTCGTAGCCGTCGCGCTCTTCGTTCCAGCGCACTGCCCGCACCATCTGCACGAAGATCACATGCACCGGCGCCGGGTCCAGGCCCAAAGCCTGCAAGCCGCACTTGACCACTTGCGCTTGAGAGAAGTGGTCCGTGCCCAAGACGTTGACGGCGATGTCGAAGCCACGCTCCAGCTTGTGCGCGTGATAGGCGATGTCCGGCAGCGTATAAGTCGGCACGCCGTCGCTCTTGACCATGACGCGGTCTTTTTCGTCGCCAAAAGTCGTGCTGCGGAACCAGGTCGCCGGCTGATAGCCTTTCGCGCTGATGTCGTCGACCTCGGCGGCGTCGGCGCCTTCCCAATGCGTCGCCCGATAAATGTGGCCCTTGGCTTCCATCGCATCCAGCACATGCCAAATCCGGCGCGACTCAAATAGCGATGTCTCGTTGTAGAAGTCATCGTGCTGAATGTCGATGGATGCCAGCGAACGCCCGATCCAGTCAAACATGCGCTTCTCGGCGATATCGCGGAAGAAGGCCCAATCCCGTCCACGCGCTGTATCGCCGCGTTCCGCCGCCAGCTCTGCCGCGACTTCCACCAGGTAATCGCCGTGATAATGGCCGTCGCGCAGCGTGACATCATCGCCCAGTTGCTGCAAGTAACGCAATTTCAAGCTCTCGCCCAAGGCGATCATCTGGTTGCCGGCGTTGTTGTAATAATATTCGCGCTGCACAGCATAGCCGGCCGCTTCCAGCAAACGAGCCATGGCATCGCCCAGCACCGCGCCGCGCGTATGCCCGATGGTGATGGGGCCGCTGGGGTTGGCGCTGACGAATTCGACTTGCGCCGTCTTGCCCGCGCCGATATCAAGCCGAAAGGCGGCGTCGCCGGACAGAAAGACGTCAACCTGTCGCCTGAGATAATCCTCGGCGATGTAACAGTTAATGAAGCCGGGCGGCGCCACTTCGATTCTGTCGGCGAAGTCAAGCGCTGGCATGCGCGCAACGATGCAATGGGCGATATCAAGCGGCTTCATGCGCGCGTGCCTGGCCAAGCCCATCGCGGGATAAGCCAGGTCGCCCTGGCCGGCGCGCTTTGGCGGCACGACCGGGATTTCCGGCGCTGTGAAGGCTGGCAACTCGCCCGCCGCCTGTGCCGTTTCCAGCGCGCTGCCTATCGCCGCTTCCAGGGCGCGATTGAGTAATCTCAAGGGTGGAATGCCTCTCTTGTTGGGCGCAACCGACGGCTTGCGATTCTAGCAAATGCGGCGCAATTACATAATGGCAACTTCAGCCGGGTCCCGTCGTATCGCGGCAAAGCCCTCTGCGCCAATCGAGCTCGACGCTCCCGCTTTACGCGCCCAAACCTGGTTGTAGTCTTCTTGCCAGATGGCGAAGTCGATCGCGACCATGCCCATGTCGCTCAACTCGGCGCGCATCTGCGCTTGGCTGTGTGTCCGCGTGGGCATCCAACGCGTATCAATGCGAATTGTCGTCAGCAAAAGGCCGCCCGGCCGCAAAACCCGTACCATCTCTTTCAAGGCCGCTGCCGGCGCCGGCAAGAATTCCAGCCCTTCCAGGCAAGTCACGACATCAAAGCTTTCGGCGGGGAAGGGCAGGTTCATCGCGTCGTGGCGCAAGAGCGTGATGAATCGCTCGAAGTGGCTCGCCTCGACCTTGTGCCGCGCGACGTCAAGCATGCGGCGGCTGGCGTCTAGCCCGATGATGTGCCCGCAGAATCGCGCATTACGCGCCATCAGCAAGGGCAGCCGGCCAGTTCCTGTGGCGACATCGAGTATCAGCGGATCGCGTTGCGGCGCTATAGCGTCCATTATCGGTTGCGATACCAGCGCGTGGTCCGCCTTTTCGTCGAACTGCTTGACGCGATCATAACGCTCGGCGTACAAGTCGTAGAGCGCGATGACCGCCCGGCGACCCAGGTAGACGCCTTCCGTTTCGACTATCAGCCACCAAACCAGGAATCCGATTACCGTGGCGCCTGCGACTATCGCGAGCAAAATCATGTCGACCCTTCGCGTGCAGGCATAAGCGCTGCGGCCCTCGGGCCACTAGGCGGAGACGAAGAGATCCGCATCGCGAAATTGCATATCATAAAGCTTGGCATAAAGACCCCCTCGCGCCATGAGTTGCTGGTGTGTGCCAAGTTCAGTGATCTCGCCGCCGTCCAACACGACAATGCGATGCGCCACTCTCACCGTGCTCAGCCTGTGCGCGATGATGAGCGTCGTACGCCCCCGCATCAGATGATTCAACGCATCTTGCACCAGCTGCTCGCTTTCGTTATCCAGGCTCGACGTGGCTTCATCCAGCAAGAGAATTGACGGATTCTTGAGCAAGGCGCGGGCGATGGCGACGCGTTGCCGTTGGCCCCCGCTGAGCTTGACGCCGCGCTCGCCAACGATCGTGTCATAGCCCTTGGGCAGCGCCATGATGAAGTCGTGCGCATTGGCGGAGGCCGCCGCCGCCCGCAACTCGTCGTCCGTGGCGTCAAGCTTGCCGTAAAGGATATTTTCCCGAATGCTGCCGCCGAACAGTAGCGTCTCCTGGGGAACAACGCCGATGTGCGCGCGCAAGCTGCCCTGCGTAACTGCGCGGACGTCCGTACCGTCTATCAGGATGGCGCCAGCCGTCGGATCATAGAAACGGGGTATGAGATTGAACAGCGTGCTCTTGCCGGCCCCGCTCGGCCCCACCAGCGCGACAATCTCACCTGCTGCGACTTCCAAATCGATATTGCGCAAGACCGCCGTCGCATCATCATATGCGAAGCTGACGCCGCGCAGTGCAATCGCGCCCCGCACCGCGCCCAACTCATGCGCATTCGGTCTGTCTCTCACATCCGCCTCGGTATTGAGAATCTCAAATACGCGCTTGGTCGCGCCCAAGGCCTCCTGCAATTGCGAATACAAGTTGATCAAGCCCGCGAAGCTGCCGGCGACCGTCAAGCCATAGACCAGAAAAGCCACCAACTCTCCCGTCGTCAAGCGGCCGTCCAAGACCTCGCGCCCGCCATACCACAAGATCAGCCCCAGCGCGCCAAAAGCGAAAAAGCCGATGACCGGACCGAATACCGAACGCGCCGTCAGCAAGCGCAGGGCGGCGCGAAAGGCGATGTCCACCGCGTTGTTGTAGCGGCCAATTTCATACTGCTCGCGCACGAAGCTCTTGACTTCGCGGATGTTCTGGAAGACCTCCTCCGCCACGACGGTCG
Organism: Phototrophicaceae bacterium; assembly: GCA_965208195.1. Classification (GTDB taxonomy): domain Bacteria; phylum Chloroflexota; class Anaerolineae; order Aggregatilineales; family Phototrophicaceae; genus UBA6055. Next base: position 654,335 of record CBDBOC010000004.1, read on the forward strand.
CGCCGGCGATCTCATCCTGGACCCGTGTGCTCATCCGGCGTATGAAGCTGCCAAAGACGAAACCCACCAGCACAATTATCGGCATGAGCAGGACGATGAAAAGCGTCAAGCGCCAATTCAGCGCCAGCATGATGACGACCGCCCCGACCAGCGTCAGCGACTGCTGCAGCAAGGTGCTGAAATTGGCCGTCAATACCGTGCGCATGACCGTGACATCGGCCGAGATGCGGCTGATCAGCTCGCCAACGCGGCGGTCGTGATAGAACTCAATCGACAGAGTCTGCAGGTGCGCGTAAAGCTCTTGGCGCAGGTCGACAACGATCCGCTCGCCGACGTAACTCAGATTGTAGTTCTGCACAAAGCTCGCAATCGAGCGGAAGAGAAAAACCAACAGAAGCAGCAGCGTGATCGCGTCCAACAGGGCGCGGTCCGCATTTTCAAATACCGAATCGACCACATCGCGGATAACCGCCGGGAAAACCAGGCTGAGGCTGGCGCTGCCGACCAACCCGAGCAAAGCCAAAAGCAGCCGCAGTTTGTACGGACGCAAATAGGCGATCAACTGAAGCGTCGAAACCGGCGTATCCGGGACGTCACGCCCGGCGACCCGCTTCGCTCCCCGGCGTACGCGTATCACGACACAGTCCGCTTATTCGGCTTCGTCATCTTCTGCGGCTACTGCGGCTTTGGCTGCCCCTTGGCCAGTCTCTTGATCCCGGCCAGCGTCGACGCCACCTTCAACGTCAATTACAACGCGTCGCTCGTCTTGGGCGCGGGCTTCATAGTCGGATTCAGGCGCCGCCGGTAGTGGGTCGGTTTCGGCTTCGTCTTCACGCGGTACCGGGTCTACCACCACTTGTGACGGCGCATCCGCGGGCAATGTTTGCCGCTGCCCTGAGGGAAAGTCCACCGTCGCGCCCTCAGTGCCGCGCGTGACTGTCACGCCGTGCTGCTCCACCGTGATCGCCTCGCCCCAGCCGAATTCGCGCGCGATGACTACACGCGTCGGCGAAAGAATGCGAATGCCCATCACTTCGTTGAGCAAGTGCAGTGGCGCAATCCCGCCGGCGTGATGATCCTCGCCAAACCCCTTGGCCTCTTCAGCATGATAAAACTGGGACAAGTATCCTTCGCGCTCTAACACCCGCGACAAGCCCGCCAATACCCGTTTCACCAGCGCAGCCGCCTCACGCTGATGGCCGGCCTTCACCATGCCCTCGCCGATGAGTGAAAGCCAATACATCCAGATGCCGCCCCCGCCACGCGCATTCGACGGGTCGAAATTGCGGTCGCTGGCGCTTACCATCGTCAAGCCGTTAGGCCGCCAGAAATGCGCTTCGTCCAAGGCCAGGTCGATCAGGGCGCGCGCCCTCTCCGGCGCCAGCCCTCCCGTCCACAGCGGCAGCAGCGCATTGATATCGAGTCGGCTGCTGTCCAGGGTCGTGGCGTAAACCTTGTACACTCGGCTGAGTCCGCTCACGGCGATGCGGTCAACGCGCCTGAAGACTTGCTCGCTGATGTAAACGCCTTGCCGGTTCAGCCAGGCGAAATCTTCCACGTCTACGTCAAGCGCGCAGGCCCGCCCGTCTTCATCAGTTCCCTTCGCGCTGAGCTTGATGCGCGGCCGCTGGCTTACACCGCCGACAATCCGCACCATAACCCGCGCCGGCTGCGGCAAATCTCGCTCGATAAGATGCTCCAGGTCACCGGCGCCGCCACGCAACAGCTCAACGCCATCCCCGGTCAAATGCGTATCCCGGTCGCGATAAGCGTAGCGGCTGCCATCCCAGAATTCGTCGAGACGCTCCTGCAAGTAATCCATCTGGTCGGCGATAACGCGTTGCGCCTCGGCATCCCCAAGCGTCTCCGCAATCGCGCAAAGCGCATCGGCTTCTGTGATCAGGTAGGCCAGCAGATCGGGCGTCTCCATCAGACGAATATCAGCGCCCTGCGCCCAGTATTGCCCGCGCCCAAATGTGGGGAAGGCGATGTAGCCGGTTTGCCGCTCAGAGCGCCATTCCGGCACGCCGTCTTCATCGGCGTCATTGTCTTCACTCAGCCAGCACTGGAAATAGGCGAGCAACCGCGGCAGCGCCTCGGCCAGGACTTCGCGATCCTCTGTGGATTGGTAAACCAGCCAGCATAACCGCGCCAGCAGTGGCATCATCAGCAACCCCTGACGCTGGCCCGCCAGGCCCGGCTGCCGGTCGATAAAGCCGCTGACGTCTTGTGTGGCCAGGTAATTCTCTATGACGCCTTGCGCCAAACCGCCGTCAATCGTGGCCAGCGCCGGCAGGCTTAGGTACGCCAGCGTGGGATCTTGGCCGGCCCAGGGGCGCATATGGTCGCTGCCATCGCCACGGCGGCTCCAGCCTCGGTTGCCCGCCCGGCTCGCTACCTGGGACGCATTTGGCAAATGCTCATTCGCGCCCAAAAGTGTCTGCAGCAGATGAACATAAGACAGGTCAATGACGCGGTCCCAACTGGCATCGCCCGTGCTGATGCGCGGCACCGCAGCGGCATCGCGGTCAAAACGCTCAAAATACGGCGTCCAGGGGCGCGACATCCAGTTCATGGCGACGCTGAAAGCATCGCGCATGTCGGCCAGCCCGGCGACAACGAAAGCAACGCTCGCTGATGCGCCGGCCGCCAACCTGACGCGCCGCCCCAGCTTGGGGCTGTTTATGCGCCCGCCGTAAATATCGGGGCTGGCGCCTTCCAGCGTCGCCACCGGATTGATATCGCCGATTTGACCCAAATGCAGCGCCAAGGTGAAGTCCGCCAGGGTCAGTACGTTGAGCTTGCGACTGCGCCCGTCGATCACAACGTGGCCAAAAAGGTGCAATTCCACCGCCAGCTCGCTGTCAGCAGTATTCGTCAGCGTGAATTGCCCGCCAGCCGCGCGCGACTCCATCGCCCAGAATCGCGCGGTTACCGCTAGCTCGGCTATTGGCGCGGCGTCAATCTGGACGAAATTGGGCGCGAAATGCGTGATTTTAGGTGGCCTGGCGTAGTCGAAGCACTGATAGCGGCTGCGACCATCGATCAGCCAAATCGGCGCCAGGCTGACTAAGTCCGCGCGGCCGCCATATTGCGTCTGAAAAGCCAGCGCGGCTTCATCGCGCCTTCCCAACTTGACTGTCCAGGCCTGGTCATCAACATAATTGGTGCGGCTGTTGCGGGCATCGGCCGCCAGATGGAACTTGAAGGCCTGCCTGTGATCGATTGACTGGCGTCGAAGGTTTTGCATCGCCTCGCATCCTGGCGCGTGATCAGCTTTCGATCAGCCAAGTGAATCCGTCTTCGTAAAAACGATAGGTATCGCCGGTGGCGCTTTCCACCAGATGATAGCCTGGCGCCGGTTCGTAGACATTCTCCGCATTGACGCCGCCACCGTGATGATATTCGTAGCGCGTGGTGTGGCCGCGCTCCAGCTCTATCGCCCAGCCCAGTGTTTGCCGCACTTCAGGGTTCTCTCGCCAGAGCTTGCCGAAGCCGCGCACGGGCTGGAACCGTCCGTCCGGCGGAATGATCTGCGGATCGGTCTCCGCATCGCCTTCAACAAATGTATCGTCGTAAACGGTCCATATCCTGTTGCCAGTATCATTGTAAGAAAGCAACCAAATCTGCGCATTGGGTTGCAGCCAGAACAGCCAGCCGCCTTCAAATCGCTGCTCGGCCACATAGATTTTGCCGATCACGGGTGTGGGGAAGGGGTCTGGCGTCGCCGTAATGGTTGGCGTGGCTGTCGGCGCTGCGCCGATGGTGGCTTGTACGGCGGTAGCGGTGGCCGCCAAGCTGTTCGCAGTCGCGACGGCCTGCGCGACGGCATCAGCCATGGCCGTGCCTGTGCCCGCTTCCGGCGCTCCTCCGGTTGTCTGGCATGCGGCAGCGCAAAAACCGCAGAGCAATAGAATGTGGATGAACACTAGCTTTGACATGCTCGCAAGTCCAGGCACTGTAACACGACGGGCGCACCTGCCATTGTAGCAGAGGCATACGCAGCCGCAAGCGAGTTGGGGGATATGCCCGCCGCCCTCTAATGCCCTCGGTCTTTGCTGGCGGCAAATGTGTTAACCTCTTGTCCTGACCTATACGCTGCCGTCGAAGGTCTAGTTGCGTGGGATAAGCCTGTGTCTCTAAAGCCCAAAAACATCACCTTGGACAAAAACAAGGGCCACCTGGAAATCGTCTGGGATGACGGCCTTGTCAGCCGCTATCCCTTGGGGCAACTGCGGGAAGCCTGTCCCTGCGTCGAGTGTCGCGGCGGTCACGGCAATATGGGCCTCGAGCACGCGCCCGACGATATTCTCAAACTCGTGCCGCGCCGCTCTTATGCCATCACCGGTTTGAGCCCCATTGGCAATTATGCCCTGCAGCCGAGTTGGGACGATGGCCATGACACCGGCATCTATACCTGGGACTACTTGCGCCTGATCTCGCCACAGCAGCGCTAGGCTTAGCATGCCTCAAGGATATGGTTGCCGATCCACGCCGCGCCTCACAAAGACCGCCGTTGAATTCCTGTCCGCTATCCACGTATAATCAGCGCGTTCATTTTTTGTGCACTAGCCTCGCATGGAGGAAGGAAGAGAGACATGAGACTCACAAGACTTGCGTTAGCGCTCTGCATCCTATTGCTGATTGCAAGCGCGACTGTCGTTTCGGCGCAAGATGACGAACTGGTCGTCTGGGGCTCCGAGTCGTCAACGCCGATTTTGGAGGAACTGGCGATCGCGTTTGAAGAAGAATTTGGCATTCCGGTGACGGTGCACGAAGTGCCCTTCCTGGATATTCGCGATCAATTCAAAACTGCCGCGCCGGCCGGCGAAGGCCCCGATATCTTCGTTGGCGCCCACGACTGGCTGGGCGATCTGGCCGGCAACGGCTTGCTGGCGGAAGTTGACCTGGGCGATGCTGCCGCTGAATTCTTGCCCTCGGCCCTCAACGCCTTCGTTTGGGACGGCGCTCAGTATGGCCTGCCCTACGCCCTGGAAAGTGTCGCCTTCATCCGCAATGCCGACCTCGTGCCGGAGAATCCGGCCACCTGGGAAGACGTTCGCGAAGTCAGCGAACAGTTGGTCGCCGATGGCGCGTCGCAATACGGTTGGATCATCCAGGACACCGACCCCTACCACTCCTTCTCCGTGCTGACGGCTCACGGCGGTTACATCTTTGGCTGGTCGGACGCCGGCTATGACCCCAGCGACGTCGGCATCGACAACGACGGCGCCATCGCCGGCTTTGATTACATTGCATCCTACGTGGCCGACGGCTTGATGCCCTCCGGCGTCGATTACGATGTCATGCATACCTTCCTGGAGACCGGTGAAGCTGCCATGATCATCACCGGCCCCTGGGCCATCCCGCGGCTGCAAGAGTCCGGCGTCAACTTCGTAGTTGACGGCCTGCCTGCCGGGCCCGCCGGTTCCGCCAAGCCTTTCCTCGGCGTAGTCGGTTTCATGATCAACGCCTTCAGCGAGAACAAGATCCTGGCGGAGACCTTCTTGCTCGATTATGTCGCGACTGAAGACGCCATGGCGTCGATCTACAGCGCCGACCCGCGTCCGCCCGCCCATATCGGCTTGCGCGAAAGCCTTGACGACGAAATCATGACGGGATTCGTATCCGCCGGCGCCGAGGGCCTGGCCATGCCGGCCATCCCGGAGATGGGTTCCGTCTGGGCCGCTTGGGCCAATGCCATGACCCTGGTGCGCACTGGCGAGCTAGGCGCGGACGAAGCGCTCACCAACGCCGGCGAGCAAATTCGGGCGCTCATCGAAGGCGAGGAATAAACGACTTTCGCCTCGGACAACAACGAGCGAATTCGACGGGGGATCGTCTGCACCAGGCGTCCCTCGTTTTGCTTTATCACCCTCACATTGGCTATAGTTTCTTGGCAGATTCTTTGCATTCAGTGGACGGGCGATTAGACGATGAACGCAACATTTAGCGCCAGCGGGCCGAGACGCCGTTCACTGTCCGGCGCTTCGTTGCTCCGCTTGGGCGCCACCTACCTCGGTCTCATCATCGTCGATGCGCTCGCCCTCTATCTGATCTACGCCTTCGCCTCCGACGGCATCTGGGAATTGGCCATCACCATCGGGCTGATTACCCTGGGCGTCAACATCATCAATCTGCGCGCCGATCTTTATCCTCTGCGCTGGATCGCCCCCGCGCTCTCGCTGATGACGCTGCTGGTCGTCTTTCCCATCGTCTACACCGTTTACGTATCCTTCACCAATTTCGGCGATGGCAACTTGCTGACCAAGACGCAGGTGCTGAAACTCCTGGATCAGCAGACCTACCTGCCCGAAGGCGGCAAGGTGTACGGCTGGGCGCTTTACCAAGATGCCGGCGGCCAATACGCGCTCTGGCTAACTGATGAGAGCGCCGGCGACGCCTACACCTTCGCTACTCTCGACAGCTTTGAAGCGGTCAGCTCGGTCGCGCCCGGCGCCGACCTGCCGTCGGAATACCAGGGCTATCGTCAGTTGAGCCGCGGTGAATCCCTGCAAGCCGTACGCGCTGCGCAAGAACTTACCTTCGGCGATAGCAATACGCGTATCGGCATCGCCGGCCGCCGCGATGCTGGTGAATTCGCCAAGCGCTACGAATTCCGAGCCGAGCAAGATGCCGTCTTCGATCACAAAAGCGGCAAGCTCTTCCCGGCCAAATACAACAGCGGGCAATTCGAGAATGAAGACGGCGCGACCCTGTTCACCGGCTTCATCAGCACGATAGGCTTGGAAAACTACGAGAAGTTCATCGCGCGCGACGATATCCGCGGGCCGTTGGCGCGCATCTTTGCGTGGACGGTTGGCTTTGCCCTGGCCTCGGTCATATCCACCTTTGCCCTCGGTCTCTTCTTCGCGCTGGTCCTGCAAAATAAACGGATACCCTTCAAGCGCGCTTTCCGCACGCTGCTGATCATTCCCTGGCCCATTCCCGGTCTCATTTCCGTGGCCATCTGGCGCGGCATGCTCAATTCCAACCTGGGCGTCATCTCCAACATCATTCGCGCTTTCGGCCTGGAACCGCCGCCCTTCTTCATCGATCCCGGCTGGGCCAAACTGGGCATCATCCTTGTCAACCTGTGGCTGGGTTATCCTTACTTCATGCTCGTGTGCAGCGGCGCGCTGGCGGCCATTCCGGCGGATATGTACGAAGCAGCCGAAGTCGACGGCGCCAATTGGTGGCAGAAGTTCCGCGGCTTGACCCTGCCGTTGCTGCTGGTCGCCGTTGGCCCCTTGCTCATCGCCTCATTCACCTTCAATTTCAACAACTTCATCATCATCGAAGCTTACAACGAAGGCGGCCCGCCCATGGTCGAGGCCGGTACGCTGCCCGCCGGCCATACCGACATTCTCATCAGTTACGCTTTTCGACTGGCCTTCGGTGGCGGCCGCGGCGCTGATTTCGGCTTGGCGTCGGCCATCACCATCATCATCTTCCTCATGGTCGCTGGCGTCACGTTGTCACAGTACCGGCTGACCAAAGGCTGGGAGGAGACATCGGAAAATGTCTAACGCTCCCAAACGCAAGCGTCGCCGCTACAGTCACGCGCAGAACTTGCAGTTGGCGGCTCCAGGTCGTCATCCTGGTCATCGCCGTCATCTTCGCCATGTTCCCGGTAGTCTGGGTGCTGTCGGCATCGCTCAATCCCAGCCAGTCCATGGTCACGCAATCCGTCATCCCGCCTCTGCCAGAGACGCGCGTCGTTTACGCCGAAGAGGCGGGCACGCTGCTGCAAATCGGCACGCCTAGCGGACAGCGCGTCGAACGCAGCGCCGAACTGATTCTCTTGGTCGAGGTAGATGGCGAAGAGAAAGAACTGCGTTCGCCGAAAAATGGCTATGTGCAGAATATCCGCCTGCAAACGGGCGACGACTTTGAAGCCGGCGACGCCCTCTACGATGTCAGTTCCAGCTATCTGATTAACTTTGACATTCTCTTCAATACACCGCGCAAGCCGTTTATGCGCTGGCTCGTCAATTCGCTGGTGGTCGCCACGACTACGGCCGTGTTAGTCGTTCTCATCTCCGCCTTCAGCGCCTATGGCTTCTCACGCTTCCGTTTCGCCGGGCGCCGCAACCTGCTGGTGCTCATCCTGCTGGTTCAGGTCTTTCCCAACTTGCTGGCGATGGTGGCCATCTTTCTCATGCTGCAGCAGATCGGCAACCACATCCCCTTCTTCGGCCTCAACACCAATGGCGGTTTGATCCTGGTCTACGTCGGTGGCGGGATGGGCATCAACATCTGGCTGATGAAAGGCTTCTTCGATTCCGTCCCGCGCGACATTGATGAATCAGCCCTGGTCGACGGCGCCAACCACTGGCAGACCTACTGGCTGCTGATCTTCCCCTTGGTGCGTCCCGTCCTGGTTGTGGTGGGCATCTTGTCCTTTGTCGGCACTTACAACGAGTTCGTCCTGGCGCGCATCTTGCTGCGCGATACTGAAAGCTGGACCCTGATGGTCGGCTTATGGAGTTACGTCAGCGCCAGCTTCGCCCTGGATTGGGGCGTCTTTGCCGCCGGCGCGATCATCGGCGCTTTGCCAGGCCTGGTCATCTATCTGGGCTTGCAAGATCAAATCGTCGGCGGTCTGACGCAAGGCGCGGTCAAGGGCTAAGGGTATCGCGCCGCGTCCGCCGCAAGCGGATGCCGGGCGTTGCCAAGCGGGCAGTGTCTGCGCGCCCTATTACGCAAGATTTTCATACGCTATTCGCCTGATTAACCTTGACTTGCCGATATCCTGATCGCCAGACCACCGGGCAAACGCTTGGCGCCCTTATGTCGAGCCCAAAAGCGCGAACATTTGTACACCACTTACGCGGCTAAACCTGCTATCATACTCACAACCTGCGCCTTAACAAAAACGCATCACCGGTGGCCGGACATAAAAACTGGTTTTATGTCCGAAAAAAGTTTTTCGTCGGACACAGAAGCGGTCTTTCCCGCGCCAGGTTGCAGCGCGTTGGGGTGAAACAGGGGCTATTGAGCGGCAATCCAGGGTGCGCCGAGGGTAAAGAAGGGCTGACTCAGGGCAATCCAAGGCGAAATGGTCTTAAGACCACGGGTGAATCATGGGTTGATCCAGCGCAACCCGAGGGGGAACTATGGGCGAAATGAGGGGGCGAAACGCAACCGTCTGGACAATGTACCTTCCCAGTCCTACGCGGTTCGCATTGGCGCAATTCTCCTTGAGAATCGCTGCCGGCCTGCGCTAATGACGAAAGGACCGCGAATTCATGCCACTTCCTGATCGGGAAACTGTCCAACGCGCCATCGGCCTTGATCTGGGCTCAACCAGCTTCACCTACGACGCGCGCGATGTAGCCCTGTATGCTTTGGGCATCGGGGCGCCGGCCGATCCGCTCGATCAGGGACAGCTCCGATTCGTATTCCAGGGGAGTCGCCGCGGTTTCCAGGTCTTCCCCACCTTCGCCGTCTGCTTCAGTCATGCCTTGACCCAGCGTCTGCTCAGCGGGAACCTGGCCGGCATCATTTACGAGCCGATGATGCTTTTGCATGGCGAACAGCGGCTGCAGCTGCTGAACGATCTGCCGCCGGCGGCAACAGTGCATTCGCGCTTGCGCATCGCCGACATCTTTGACAAAGGCAGCGGCATGCTGGTCATCATTGATGTGGAGAGCTGCCTGGAAAACGGAACACCCTTGTCATCCGCCACCACATCCGTCTTCCTCCGCGGCTATGGCGGCTACGGCGGGGCGCGCGGCGACAGCCCCAAGTCTCAGCTTCCCGCGCGTCAACCAGATCGCACAGTTGAAGAGCGGACTCTGCCTCAGCAGGCGCTGCTCTATCGACTTTCCGGCGATGCCAATCCCTTGCACGTCGATCCGGATTCCGCTGCGGTCGGGCAGTACGAAAGACCCATTCTGCACGGCCTCTGCACCTTCGGCTTTGCGGCCCGCGCCCTGGTCGGGCAATTCGGCGCCCAGGACGCGACCCGTTTACGTAGCATCAGCGCCCGCTTTGCCGGGCATGTATTCCCCGGCGAAACCCTTGTAACCCAGATGTGGCAATTGGCGCCCGGTGAGGTCGCCTTTCAGACCAAAGTCAAGGAGCGCGAACAAGTCGTCTTGAGCCACGCGCGCGCTCGGCTGCAGCCGCTCTAGCCCATGATCCCTCAACTGCGCCAGCATCCGCACCGCCGCTACAATCCGCTCCTCGACGAGTGGGTCTTGGTCTCGCCCCAGCGCACCCAGCGGCCCTGGCAGGGCGGGCTGGAGTCGCCCTCGTCTCGCCAACTGCCACCTTACGACGAGCATTGTTATCTGTGCCCCGGCAATGTTCGCGCCAATGGCGACCGCAATCCACAATACGACAGCACCTTCGTCTTTATGAACGACTTCGCCGCTGTTACGCCGGACGGTCCCGACGCTGATGTCGCCGATACACCGCTCTTCCGGGCCGCGTCGGTTCGCGGCGAGGCGCGCGTCATCTGCTTCTCGCCCCGCCACGATTTGACCCTGGCGCAGATGTCGCTGTCCGAAATCCGCATCGTAATCGACCTGTGGGCGACGCAAATCAGCGACTTGGCCGGGCGCTATCGCTGGGTGCAAGTCTTCGAGAATCGCGGCGACATCATGGGCGCATCCAATCCGCATCCGCATGGCCAGGTCTGGGCGACCGATCAATTGGGCACGATTCCCGCGCGGGAAGACGAGCAGCAAAGACGCTACCATAGTCGATACGGCAGCAGCCTACTGCTCGACTACGCTCAACAAGAGATAGAACAGGGCGAGCGAATCGTTGTGCAGAACGCCTCTTGGTTGGCGGTCGTGCCTTTTTGGGCGGTCTGGCCCTTCGAGACCCTGCTGCTGCCCAAGGTTCCGCTGCGACGCCTGACGGACCTGGATGCGCGCCAGCGTAATGACCTGGCCTGCCTCCTGCAACAGCTGCTCGTGAAATACGACAACTTGTTTGAAGTTTCGTTCCCCTATTCCATGGGCTGGCACGGCGCGCCCGGCTTGCATGAGCCAGCGGCGCATTGGCAGCTGCACGCCCATTTCTACCCGCCGCTGTTACGTTCAGCTACCGTGAAGAAGTTCATGGTCGGCTATGAAATGCTGGCTGAGGCGCAACGGGATATCACGGCGGAGATCGCTGCGCAGCGATTGCGCGACGCTGCCGATATCCACTACACTCTGCGCTGATACAGTCCGCGACTTGATTCGGAAGCAAGTGTGCCGTGATGATCGCCGTCTTGCCCGCGAGCTTAGCGTTGACATCGGGACAATTTAAGGTATACTGCCGCCTGTTCAACTGCCGAAGTGGCGGAATTGGCAGACGCGCTACGTTCAGGGCGTAGTTCTCTTCGGGGAGTGTGGGTTCGACTCCCACCTTCGGCACAGCGCAGCCCGGGCTTATGCTTCGGGCTTCTGTTTTGGCAATGTGGCCGATTGCCCGCCAACCATGAAAACGCCTACATTCGGCCCCGCCCCGTGGTGTACGCCGCCCGCACGACGCGCCGCATTTCGCTGGCGGAATCCCTGCACTGTACTATCATGAACCCAGCAACCCCAGTTACGAATGCAAGACGATGGCGGAAGCGGCAATACACAGCGCCCTGGAACCCGGTCAGCGCGAGCGGCGTGAGGCGCGTCGACGCGTGACGAGCGTGCAGCTGATGCTGGCCTTGGCGCTCGCCATCGGCTTGATCCTGGCGCTTAACTTCAGCGGGCGTATCAATCTGGATCGCGCCCTGGGCCGCATTCACCGCCAATTCAGCGCTGAAATCGACGAACTTCTGGCGCAGCAGCACGCGCTCATTGCCGAGCTGAACTACGTCAAGAGTGACGCCTATGTTGAGTATTGGGCGCGCGACGAAGGCAAGATGGTCAAAGACGGCGAAGTGCTGATTCAGCCGCAGCGACCCGGGGCTGACGCAGTTCAGCCGCAATCGGCGGTCCAACTGGTCGCCTTTGTAACGACAGCGCCCGAGCCGGAAAACTGGGAATTGTGGTGGGCGCTCTTCTTTGACGGGCCGCCGCCGACCTTTGGTTGACCGACCGCTGACGCCGTTCAAACCAATGGCCGAGGACTAATCATCCTCCCGGCTGATGAATGGTGGCGCTGCCCCGGCATAGCACAAGACGCGCGCGTCAATCTCTTGCGAGCCCACGCTAAGCCTTTGCCGCGGCCCGGCGTATTCCAGCTTGACGACCCCCAGCGCGTACAGCTTGTCATCAGCCGCGGCGACGCTGCTCGTCAATGTGCCGACCTGCCGACCGTCAGCCCAAATCGGCGCGGGCGCCGGCACATAAGCGGATAGCGCTATCTTTACCAGAACTTTGGCCAGGCGGGCGCGGCTCTCCATCCGCGCGATAATTTCCTGGCCGGTGTAGCAGCCTTTCGTGAAGCTGATTTCATCCCACAAACCGACTTCCAGCGGCAAATAGTCTGTCGACAGCTCGGCCGCCGCCGGGCAACCGCCAGCAATGCGCAGGCTGTTGTACGTCAACGACCCGGCCGCGGTCAATCCGAAGGGCGCGCCGACTTCCAGCAGATGTCGATGCAGCTTCGCCGCCGCGTCCTTGCGGCAGATCAGGGCCCAGTGGCTGCCAACCATTGGCTTGCGCCGCACGATGGTGACAGCGCCCAAATCAAGCTCCAGTCGCGCGCCGCTATACCTCGGCAAGGTCGTCAAGCGTTTGTCCAGCGCGGCCGCTATGAAATCGGCCCGCGGCCCGTGCAATGCAAATTGAGCCGTCTCCGCAGTGGCATCCCGCAGCGTCGCTTCGTCGCCGAAAAATATGTTGCGCCCCAGGTAGGCGGCCAGCGCGGCGCCACGGCCCGCTTCGCTCACCAGCAGCAGTCCATCGGCCTGCTCGCAACACAGGGCGCGGAAGAGGATGCGCGCGTTGGCATTGGTGAACACCGTTGGGGCGCCCTGGCCAAGCGACAGCGTCGCCACATCATTGGTGGACATTCGATTCACCAAGGCAAGGCGATCCCGCCCACACAACAGAATCCGTCCTTCATGCGAACGATCAAGCAAAATGGCTGATTCGATTGCCGCCGCCAGCTCGGCCGCTTGATCGCCGTATTCCAGCGGGATGAGGTCCGGCGCCAGCCGGGCGCCCAGCGTCAGGTGATGCTGCTTCAACGCATTCATGAGACGTGGTTCAGCCGGCTGCGCGCGCCGACTTCAGCCTCGATGATGGCCCTTGTCTTGGCGATTGCCTCCCCAAGCTGGTCATTAACCACGACATGATCACATTGAGACTGATAGGGCAGTTCGAGCAATTTGGCCCGCTGCAAGCGCTGGTTGATATCGGTGCTGAAATCTGCCCGTCCCCGCATCCGGCGCTCCAGCACTTCCAGTTGGGCCGCGATTGTCTCGCCGGGCACAGTGACGAAAATCTGTATGACGTTCTCGGGATAGGCGGCCGCCAGATCTTGTGCGCCATACACTTCGATATCGGCAATTCGATTCAGCCCACTCTCCAGTACGTGCAATACGGACTGTTTAGGTATGCCGTAGAATTTCCCCGGCGTCACCTCTTGATACTCCAGCAATTGCCCTGTCGCGATCATACGCTTGAATTCGCCTTCGTCGACAAACACGTGCTCCCGCCCCTGCTCCTCATCCGCACGCATCTGTCGTGTAGTGGCCGTGGCCAATTGGCTTATCGCTGCATTTTCAGCGATGATCGCCTTCATGATGGCATTTTTGCCGGCGCCGCCCGGCCCGACCAAGACAAAGATTAAGCCGGCGAAGCGCTTCGACGATCCCACAATATGGTATCCTTACAATACAAATTGCTACGAATCAGTGTAACAAATGGGCTGACCGTTCTCTATAGGCAAAGGTTGTGTGAACGGGGCAACGCTGGGGCCGGTCGCGCCCATGTGCAGCCTATCAACTTGAGTTCAAAATTCACGCGGAAAGGCAAGCTCAATGGCGGCGACACTCATTGACGGGCGGGCGGTTGCCCAGCGCATGCAGTCGGAGATAAAGGAGGCGGCCAGCGCGATCCTTGCCGAATCAGACCTAAGGCCGGGTTTGGGAGTCGTCTTGGTGGGGGACGATCCCGCGTCGGCCATGTACGTGCGCATGAAGCGCCGCGCTTGTGGCCGTGTTGGCATCCATTCCGAGGCCTGTATATTGCCCGCGTCCGCATCGCAAGCGGAAGTGGAAGGCGCCGTACGCGCCTACAATCACGACCCGGCGATTCATGGCATCCTGGTACAGTTGCCGTTGCCAGACCACATCGACGAAGAAGCCGTATTGAACGAGATCAGCTTGTCTAAAGATGTGGACGGAATCCATCCTGTAAACCTGGGACGTCTGGGAATGCGCGGGCGGCAACCTACCTTTACGCCGGCGACGCCAACCGGCGTCATGGCTCTAATCAAGGAGACGGGTCAACCAATGGAAGGGGCGCGGGCCGCCGTCATCGGCAGGAGCAATATCGTTGGCTTGCCCGTAGCGCTGATGTTGACCAATGCCAACGCCACCGTGACAATCTGTCACAGCCGCACGCGGGATCTGCCCACTGTCGTTCGCGGCGCGGACATTGTGGTCGCGGCGGTAGGCCGTCCCGAAATGGTCAAGGGTGACTGGCTGCGGTCGGGCGCCATTGTGATTGATGTCGGCTCCAATTCCGTGCCGGATCCGGGCAGCGAAAAAGGTTATCGTTATGTCGGGGATGTTGACTTTGCATCGGCGCAGGCGGTGGCCGGTTGGATCACCAAAGTGCCCGGCGGCGTCGGCCCTATGACCATAACCATGCTTTTGAGCAATACATTGAAAGCGGCGCGGCGGATCGTTGCAGTCTAGGCGGGCGTCTCCGCTATTTGGTCTTGGGGGCGATATGGGCGGCTGCGGCGTGCCGCGTCACATGGGCAGATTTTAGCCGGGGAGAGGCGCGACACGAGAGCTATGGGGACAACTTTACTCAATCGCATCAAGCATCTGGCGACCATGGACGACACGCGACGCGAATTGACCGATGCGTGGATTCTCATCAAGGATGGCCTCGTTGTAGCGGTTGGATCAGCCGACGAAGCGGCGCCGGCGGCCGACCGCGCGCTGGACCTGTCGCGACACATCGTCCTGCCCGGCCTCGTCAATACCCATCACCATATGTATCAGAGCTTGACCCGCGCCTTGGCCCAGGAGGCGGAGCTCTTCACCTGGTTGAAGACCCTCTATCCGATTTGGGCCGGCCTGCGTGGCGGGCAGCTATATGTCGCGGCCAAGCTGGCGATGGCCGAATTGATGCTCTCCGGCTGCACCACCGCCAGCGACCACCACTATCTCTTTCCCCATGATGTGACGCTGGAAGATGAGATACGAGCGGCGCAAGAAATGGGCATCCGCTTTCACGCCGCGCGGGGTTGCATGAGTTTGGGCGAGAGCCAGGGTGGCCTGCCGCCAGATAGCCTGGTGGAGCGGGAAGCCGACATCTTGCGCGATACACAGCGTCTTATTGAACGCTGGCATGATCCCGCGCCCGGCGCCATGCTCCGGATAGTGGTGGCGCCGTGCTCGCCCTTTAGCGTCACCGTGGACTTGATGCGGGAAGCGGCAAGCCTGGCTCGGTCCTATGGTGTGTCCTTGCATACGCATCTGGCCGAGAATGACAACGATGTCGCCTTCAGCCGCGCTCAATTCGGCCTGGACCCCGGGCGATATGCCGAGGGCTTGGGCTGGGTCGGCGACGATGTTTGGCACGCCCACTGCGTCAAGCTGCAGCACGACGAAATCGACCTTTTCGCTCGCAGCGGCACCGGCGTTTGCCATTGCCCCTCATCAAACATGCGCCTGGCATCGGGCATCGCGCCGCTGCGCCGTATGCTGGATCGCGGGGTCAAGGTAGGGCTGGGCGTCGATGGCTCCGCCTCCAACGATAGCGGGCACCTGCTGGCTGAGGCGCGCCAGGCGCTGCTGCTGCAACGGGCGGGGGGCGACCCGGCCGCTCTGTCGGCTCGCGAGGCGCTGGAACTGGCGACGCTTGGCGGCGCGCGTGTTCTGGGGCGGGCGGATATCGGGCGGATTGCGCCAGCGATGTGCGCCGATATAATTGCCTTTCGGCTTGACAGTCTGGCTATGGCCGGCGGGCTCCATGATCCCGTCGCCGCCTTGCTTTTCTGCCAGCCAGGGCAAGTGGACCTTTCCATCATCAACGGCGAAATCGTGGTTGAAGATGGCCAACTAGTCACCGTCGACCTGCCGGTCCTGGTCGAAACGCATAACAAGATGTCGGCGCAGTTGCTGCGAGGCGACGAATGAGCCGGCTTCGACTCCGCGAAAAATTGAGCAGGAGGCGACAAGGTGTCCATTGTTGATCGCCTGGCGGCGGCCCGTGGCGACCAAGTGGCCGATCTCATCTTGCGCGGCGGCAACCTGGTGAATGTCATCAGTGGCGAGATTTATGCGACCGATGTCGTCATCCACGATCGCCATGTCGTCGCCTTGGGGTCCGGCTATCGGGGCAAAGACGAAGTTGACCTGGCCGGGCAATTTGTGGCGCCAGGCTTGATCGACGCCCACGTGCATATCGAAAGCAGCTTGGTGACGCCGCCGGAATTCGCGCGGGCCGTCCTGCCGCACGGCGTAACCACTGTTATAACCGACCCGCACGAAATCGCCAACGTCCTTGGCATGGATGGCATTCGCTACATGCTGGGTTGCGCCAAGCGCGGCCGTCTCAACATGTTTGTGATGGCTTCCAGCTGTGTGCCTGCCACCGAGATGGAGACATCAGGCGCGCGCCTGGAAGCGGACGACCTGGCGCAGCTGGTTGATCATGACTGGGTCCTGGGTTTGGCCGAGCTCATGAATTATCCCGGCGTGGCGCTGGGCGATGAAGGCATGCTCGACAAGCTGGCGCTTTTCAGGGCCAAGGCCCTCGATGGGCACGCCCCGGCTATGAGCGGGCCCATGCTCAACGCCTACGTTGCCGCCGGGGTCGGGAGCGAGCATGAATGTACCACAGTCGCTGAAGCGCGAGAGAAGCTCCGCCTCGGCTTGACCATCTTCGTCCGCGAAGGCACCACCACCCGCAATCTCAGGCCCCTGCTGCCCTTGGTCACGCCGCAGAATCACGGCGCCGTCTGCTTCTGCACCGATGACCGCATTCCGGCCGATCTCATCGACGATGGTTCTATCGATTACATGATTCGCGTCGCCATCGCGCAAGGCATAGACCCGTTGATGGCCATCCGCATGGGCAGTTACAATACGGCGCGTCATTTTGGCTTGAGGAAATATGGCGCAGTGGCCCCAGGCAAATATGCCGACATCGTGATTGTGCCATCGCTAGACGACTTTACGCCGTCCCGCGTCTATCGCGGTGGCGAGCTGGTGGCTGAAGATGGCGCTCCCACATTTGAGAGCGTCCCCCGCGATGGTCCCGCGTTGCGCAGCACGATCAACGTATCGACCGCTGATCTTGACTTTGCCATCCCGGCGCGGGGCGGGCGCATCCGCGTCATCGGCACTGTTCCCGATCAAGTGGTGACCGAACACTTGCTTGTGGACCCGCGTATCGAAGACGGCCTCGCCGTCAGCGATGTCCAGCGCGATATCCTCAAAATCGCCATGTTGGAGCGGCATACGGCCACCGGCAAAATCGGCTTGGGTTTTATACAGGGCTTTGGTTTGCGCCGCGGGGCCATCGCTGGCACCGTAGCGCACGACCATCATAATCTAGTGGTAATCGGCGTCGATGATGAGAGTATGCGTGCGGCGGTCCAAGCGATCCTCCAGCTCGGCGGCGGCTTGGTCTTGACCGATGGCAGCGAGATCCTGGCGCAGTTGCCGCTGCCCGTCGCCGGTCTGCTGAGCGAAGCGCCGATCGAAACTGTGCGCGCCCAATATGACGCTTTAATCGCGGGCGCTCGAGCCCTGGGCAGTCGCATGAGCGACCCCTTCATGGTGATGAGCTTTATGGGCCTGGAAGTCATCCCCAGTCTCAAATTGACCGACTTGGGTCTGGTCGATGTTGAGGCCTTTGATTTGGTGGATCTCTTCATCTAAAATCGCCTGCAAGTTTCGCGATTATTCGCTAAAGTAGAGGCTTCATTAGCGACCCGACCCAACAGGACTTGACATGGTAGATCACATCACAATTCAGGAGTTGCGCCATCGCGTGGAAGCCCAGCGCGAGCCAATTATCGCCTTCTTGCGGGAAATATGCGCGATCCCCAGCATGGATAGCCAGATACGCGCCTGTGGCGAGCGGATTGAAGCCGAAATGACTGCGCTCGGTTTCGACGAGACCTTTTGGGACAAGATGGGCAATGTCGTCGGCAGGATTGGCGATGGCGACAAAATCCTGCTCTATGACAGCCATATTGACACCGTCGGTATCGGAGATCCCGACGAATGGGATTGGGATCCCTTTCAAGGCAAAATCGAAAATGGCATTCTCTACGCCCGTGGCGCTTGCGATGAAAAAGGCAGTACGCCGGGCATGGTCTACGGCTTGGCCCTGGCGCGCGATCTTGGCCTGCTCGACGGCTACACCGCCTACTATTTTGGAAATATGGAAGAATGGAACGACGGCCAGGCGCCGCACGCCTTCGTCCAGACTGAAGGCATTGAGCCGGACTACGTCGTGATTGGCGAACCGACCAAAATGCAGATTTATCGCGGCCACAAGGGTCGCGTGGAATTCAAAATCGTGGCCAAGGGCAAGAGCGCGCACGCCGCCAGCAACTATCTGGGCGACAACGCCATTTACAAGCTGCTGCCCATCATCGAGCGCATTAGCCATATCGAGCCGGAATTGGGCAATCACGAGTTTCTCGGTCGCGGGCGCATCACAGTCACCGACATGGAAGTCAAGACGCCCAGCATCAATGCCGTGCCCGACGAAGCCACCATTTTCGTCGACCGGCGTATCACATTTGGCGAAGAGCCGGATGCCGAACTTCGCCGCTTGCAAGGTATCATCGGCTCGCGACAGGACATATCGGCGGAAATCCTGGTGTACGATGAGCCGAGCTACACGGGCTTTGTCTTCCCGCTGGACAAAATCTACCCGGCCTGGGCCTATGCCGAGAGCGAGCCGATCGTGCAAGCGGGGCTGTCGGCGGCCGAAGTGCTCTACGGGCCGGTCGCTACCGGTAAATGGGATTTCTCGACCAATGGCATCTACTGGGCGGGCAAGGCCAGAATTCCCAGCATCGGCTTCGCGCCGGGTAATGAAATCCACGCCCATACCGTGCTCGATCAGGTGCCGCTGGAAGATGTCGTTCGTTCGACCGAGTGGTACGCGCTTTTCCCCGCCATTCTCCGGCAGACTATGGAGGACGACCTAAAACAATAACGCAAGCCAAAGCAGCGGGAGACGCTATAGCCACGCAACGCATCATCCATTTCGTATCCGCGCCGGTCCACGGGCCATACTCAGGGAGTAAAACATGCAGACGGACTTACGAGGGCGTGACCTCATTAGCACACAGGATTGGTCGAGGGAAGAGATTGAGACATTGCTTGATGTCGCCTGGGACTTGAAGCGGAAGCGCGCCTTGGGCGAACCGCACGCCCTCTTGCGCGACAAGGTGCTGGCCCTGCTCTTCTTTTTCACCAGTACGCGCACCCGTATCAGCTTCGAAGCGGGCATGGCGCAATTGGGCGGGCACGCGCAATTCATCGACCATACGACGACCCAGATCAGCCACGGCGATACAGCCAAGGAAATCGGCGAAATCGTGGGGCGTTATACCGACGGCATCGCCATCCGCCAGTGTGACTGGGATTTTGGCAACCAGTACATTAACGATGTCGCGGCCGCCAGCCGTGTGCCCGTGCTTAACATGCAATGTGACATATATCACCCCTTTCAGATTCTGGCGGATCTGATGACGATCCAGGAAAAGTTTGGTCGCGACTTGCGGGGCAAGACGATCAATATCAGCTGGGCCTATGCCGCCAGTTATCAGAAGCCGATTTCCGTGCCGCAGAGCCTGGTGCTGCTAATGTCTCGCTTCGGCATGAATGTTCGTCTGACGCACCCGCCCGAATATAAGCTTATGCCGGATATCGTCGAGCAAGCTCGCGACAATACGAGTCGCCACGGCGGTTCATTTGAAGTCATTGATGATTTTGATGCTGGTTTCTCCGACGCCGATATCCTCTATCCTAAGAGTTGGGGCAGTTGGCTGACGACCGAAGACGAAGCGGCATCGGCCGAGATTGGCGCCAAATATACCGATTGGATCACCGATGATCGCCGCATGGCGCTGGCCAATGACAACGCCGTCTACATGCACTGTTTGCCTGCCGACCGCAATATCGAAGTGACCGACAGCGTGATCGACGGCCCGCAGAGTGTAGTATACGATGAAGCGGAGAATCGCCTGCACGTACAGAAAGCCGCCATGGCGCTTACCATGCGCTGAGCCCGGGCTCGCCGACTGTCATGGGTTGGATCGACGGGTCATGAGCAAGTCGCTTCTAGTGAAAGCAGCGGACAATGATTGACAAGCTGGTAGTGGTGGCGATTGGCGGCAATTCATTGATCCCCGATCCCCGCAATCCGCATATAGACGAACAGTGGGAAGCTGCGCGCGAGACCTGCCGACACATAGCCGACATGATCGCTGATGGCTGGCAAGTCGTGATCACCCATGGCAACGGCCCGCAGGTGGGCTATATCATGAATCGGGCCGAGATCGCCAAGCGTGAGGCGGATATCCATGATGTGCCGCTGGATCTGGTCGTGGCCGATACCCAAGGCAGTATCGGTTATATGTTGCAGCAAGCGCTCGATAACTCTTTGCGGCGCGTCGGCATGAATCATACCGTCGCCACTATCATTACGCAGATGCGCGTCGACCCGGATGACCCGGCCTTCGCCAATCCTGATAAACCGGTCGGCGGCTTCCTGAGCGAGGCGGAAGCGCAGGCGGCCGCCGCCGACGGCTGGCAAGTGATGCAAGATGCGGGCCGAGGTTGGCGTCGCGTTGTGGCCTCGCCCAAGCCCTTGGTCGTCAACGAAATCAACGCAATTCAAGCGCTGGTGCTGGCGGGCTATATTGTCATCGTTTGCGGCGGCGGCGGGGTGCCCGTCGTCCGCAACGATGTCGGCAGTCTGCGCGGCATCGCCGCTGTTATTGACAAGGACCGCGCCAGCAGCGTGCTGGCGCAGACTTTGCGCGCCGACTTGCTGCTGATTTCAACCAGCGTCGAAAAAGTCTGCCTTGAT
The DNA here is from genome assembly GCA_965208195.1 of Phototrophicaceae bacterium. Classification (GTDB taxonomy): domain Bacteria; phylum Chloroflexota; class Anaerolineae; order Aggregatilineales; family Phototrophicaceae; genus UBA6055. The sequence continues at coordinate 675,523 of CBDBOC010000004.1, forward strand.
TTCAATACACCCCAAGAAACGACCCTGGATGAAATGACCCTGGAGCAGGCGCGAAACTACCTTGAGGCGGGACACTTCGCCCGTGGCAGCATGTACCCTAAGATTGAAGCCGCCATAGACTTTGTGCATAGTGGCGGGCCGCGCGCCATCATCACCAATCCCTCCAATATTACGCGCGCGCTGCACCACGAGACGGGTACGCGCATCGTCCCCGGCGGTGTGGGATGACGGCCCCTATCGCGCACTATTGCGTCACTCGCCCAATGGGCCGGAAGACTCGCTGCTCATGGCGGAAATAGTTGCCCTGCGTTGTGTCATCGGGAATTGCCGCTTCGCCGCCGGTGTAGCGGAATACACCTGCCCCCACCATGGCGAAATCGGCACGCTTGACTTGCTTTACGATTATGCTGCTCTGCGCGCCAAGCTGGATCGCGATGCTTTGCGCGCCAGCAGTCTGACCAGTTGCTGGCGCTATCGTGACTTGCTGCCAGTGGCGCCGGGAGCGCTCGTGCCGCCGTTGGCAGTGGGTTGGACGCCGCTCTACGCCGCGCCCCGCATCGCGGCATCGCTTGGCCTGCGCCAGCTTTGGGTGAAAGACGAAGGCCTCAACCCCAGCGGCTCGCTGAAAGATCGCGCCAGCGCGCTGGTGCTGGCGCGCGCCCTGGAGCGAGGCCTTGAGACCGTCAGCACTGCCAGCACAGGCAATGCGGCGGCGGCCTTGGCTGCTCTGGGCGCCTCGCTGCCGGATGTGAAGATCGTGATCTTCGTGCCGGCCGCCGCGCCAGCAGCCAAGGTCGCCCAACTGCTGGTGTACGGCGCTGAGGTGATCCTGATCGAAGGCAGCTACGACGATGCCTTCGACCTCTGTACGCAAATCTGCAGCGAAGCGAATTGGTATTCGCGCAACACCGGCGTGAATCCCTATACGACCGAGGGCAAGAAGACCGTCGCCTTGGAGATTGCCGAACAGCTGCAGTGGCAGGCGCCCGATGTCGTAGCGGTGAGCGTCGGCGATGGCAGCATCATCAGCGGCATTTACAAAGGCTTTTGGGATCTTCTGCAGCTCGGCTGGATTACGAAGCTGCCGCGGTTGATAGGCGTTCAAGCGGCCGGCAGTTCCGTTCTGGCGCGTGCCTGGCGGGAAGGGCTGGCAGCCGAAGACATAAAGCGCGCCCCGGCAGAGACCATCGCCGACAGTATCGCTTCCGAATTGCCGCGCGACCGCGCCAAAGCGCTGCGGGCTGTGCGCGCGACGGAAGGCGCCTTCGTTACCGTCGCCGACGATGAGATCCGCCGCGCCATTCCGCAATTGGCCCGGCTGAGCGGGGTCTTCGCCGAGCCGGCCGCGGCGGCCGCCCTGGCAGGCTTGCATCGGGCGCGCCAGGCTGGCCAGATTGAGCCGGAAGACAGCGTCTGCCTCGTCAGCACCGGCAACGGCCTAAAAGACGTGGCGCGTGCGCGCGAAGCGGTTTCGGGCGGTTTGACAGTTCCCGCGAAGATCGAGGCGGTCAGAGCCGCGTTGGCCGGCGCCGAACTGCTATGAGCGAAAGGCCGGTATACTCTATCGTGGCGCCGGTTTACAATGAAGTTGGCAACCTGCGTCCATTTTTCCAGCAGATAAGATCTGCTATGGACAGCACGCGGGAAAGTTGGGAGCTCTTGATCGTCAACGACGGCAGCACCGACGGGTCTGGCGACGTGATTGCCGAATTGGCCGCGCAAGACGAACGGGTGCGCGCTATTGATTTCGCGCGCAACTTCGGCCACCAAATCGCGGTGACCGCCGGGGTAGATTTCGCTCGTGGCCAGGCCGTTGTATTGATTGATGCCGATTTGCAAGATCCGCCAGCGGTGATTCCGCGGCTCATCGCCAAATGGAAAGAAGGTTACGACGTGGTATACGCCGTGCGCGCCGAGCGCCGTGGCGAGAGCTTGCTCAAGCGAATCAGCGCCAAATTGTTCTACCGCCTGATTCACCGCATTACTGATATCAATATCCCGGTGGATACGGGCGACTTTCGCCTGATGGATGCCAAGGTCGCGCGCGTGCTGCGACAAATGCGGGAGCAGCATCGCTTCATCCGCGGCATGACGAGCTGGGTTGGATTCAAGCAGACGGGCATCGAGTATGTGCGCGAAGAAAGGCGCTGGGGCGAGACCAAATATCCCCTGCGCAAGATGATCGCGTTCGCCTTGGACGCGGTCACCAGCTTCTCGTTTTTTCCCTTGCAGATTATGATCTATATCAGCTTCATCTTGGGCATCACATCACTGCTGGTTGGGCTGATCATCAGCATTCTGCGCCTGACGATGGGCGAGGAGTTCTTCGGCGGCCAGGCGACCACCATCGTTTTGCTGCTGCTGCTGAGTTCCTTTCAACTATTTTTTCTCTTTGTGCTGGGTCAGTACGTCGCGCGCACCTATGATGAATCGCGCGATCGACCCTTGTATATTGTGGCGTCCACCATCGGCCTGTCGCAGCGGCAGGTGTCAAACCAGCGGATGGCTTCGGGCGTCAGAACGCACGACGATTCATCGCATACATCTGGTCCAATGAAGGAGGAGGCGACCCGCGATGCCGGCGCATAAGGGGGAGCAGTTGGAGCTCGTGCAGCGCTATCAAGAACTGGCCCGAGCTTACGAAGCGCTAGACGGTAAAATCGACGCCTTGATGACGGCCAACCGCAACAGCCGAGACCGGATGTCGGCCGACGATTTGCGCCGCTATCGAGATTGGGCGCGACAACGCAATGAGATTCTCAATGATATGCGTTTTCTCGAACGACAACTGGAATTAGGCGACGACGAAGGCGCCAGCCCTGGATGAGGAGGAGGCGATGATCACCGGCCCCACTTTTGCCGAGATGCTGCATCCGCACACCATTGACCCGACGATACGCGCCGACGCCGTTGCGGCGCTCGATGCCGACCCGCTGAACCCGCTAAACCTCTACAACATCACCTGGCGCGACCCGCAGAATCAGGTCTATCACCTGCTGCTGCCGCCGGCATTGACCGGTGTAGACGCCAATATCGTCGTCATTTACGGCATGCGCTTTCCCTCGGGCAGCCATAAAGTAGGGGCGGCCTATTCCGTTCTGCTTGAGCAGCAGCTGCTGGGCGAAGTCGATCCCGAGCGCCACACTTTGGTCTGGCCCTCGACCGGCAACTACGGCATCGGCGGCGCCTTCATCGGTTGCCGCATGGAATACGACAGCATCGTCGTCTTGCCGGAAGAGATGAGCCAGGAACGTTTCGACCGCATCAGCCGCTACGGCGCGCGCATCATCCGCACCGCCGGCAGCGAGAGCAACGTGAAAGAAATCTACGACGAAGTCAAGCGGCTCCGCGCGGGCGATGATCGCATCCGCGTGCTCAACCAATTCGAGGTTATGGGCAATTATCGCTTCCATTACTACGTGACCGGCAATACGCTGGTGGAGTTGGCCGACGAATTGCGGGACGCGGGCATCGGCGCCGGGCGGATTTCCGCCTTTGTATCGGCCATGGGCAGCGCCGGCACTATCGCGGCTGGCGATCGCCTGAAACAAATTTGGCCCGATCACAAGATCGTCGGTTTGGAGCCGGTTCAATGCCCGACGCTCTACAATAACGGCTATGGCGCCCACGAGATTCAAGGCATTGGCGATAAGCACGTGACCTGGATCCATAACGTCTTCAATATGGACGCGTTGATGGCGATAGACGACCACGACGCCTTGAATGGGTTGCGGGTTCTGGCCGAAGAAGCTGGCCGCGATGCCCTTGTTCGGCGCTTCGGCCTGCCCGTGGCAGCGGTGGAAGCCTTGTCACAGTGCTTGGGCATCAGCGGCATCTGCAACATCATTGGCGCCATCAAGACCGCCAAGTTCTACGAAATGGGCGCTGACGACGTCATTGTCACGGTCGCCACCGATGCCATGGAGCGCTACGGCTCGGTGATGCAGCGTCTGCGACAGGCGCATGGGCCGCTGGATGAAGCCACAGCCACAGCTTTCGTTGAAGGCGTCTACCATCGCGCCGGCCTCGACTGGATCCAGGAAGGCGGGCGCTCAGCCCGTGAACGCTGGCACAATTTGAAGTACTATACCTGGGTGGAGCAGCAAGGCAAATCGGTAGCCGAGCTGGACGCCCAGCGCGATCCGGCTTGGTGGATCAGCCACCAGGAGCGCGTCGCAGATATAGACAAGCGCCTCTTACAGGCGCGCGGGCATTAGGCCCGTGGGACGGATGACGCCATGTACGCCGACGACCGGGTGCTGGTAGGCGTGGTCAATCGCAAACGAGATTTTCACATCGCCCGCCAACAACTTTGGTATCGCATCCCGCAAGGGAGATTGCCCCGCGGCCTTAACGCGGAATACATCGCCTTCTTCCTCAGCGGCAAGACCTTTCGCGAGCAAAGCGGCAGCATCGCTTACTTCGCGCGCGTCACCGGTTTGGAATTGGCCCGACGGCGCGACTTGCTGCCTTGTGAACCGCAGCGCGCCAGCGATATCTACTACAAGGTACAATTTCGCCGGCTGGTTCCCAAAGATCCGCCGATAGAGAACTGGCCGGCCAGGTCAATCAGTTTCATTCGCACCACCTGGGATCGCTTCATCCACGCCGAGACCATCAGCGACCTGTACAGCGTCGCCGACTTTTATGTCGACCGCGTCTATCACGCGCTCAAAGCTTAGGTCCTGCGGCCGGGGAAGCGAACTATGCTGATCATCAACGCCAAACTCGTCACGCTGGGCAGCGAGCCGCAGATTCTGCCGGGCAGCGCGCTCTACATTGAGGGTGACCGCATCGCCGCCATCGGCTCCCGCGATGAACTGGCGGTGATGCATCCAGCTGCGAATATCGTGGATGCGGGCGGACAATTCGTCATGCCGGGCAATATCTGCGCGCATACGCATTTCTACGGCGCCTACGCCCGCGGCATGGCCATCCCGGGCCCGGCGCCGCGCGACTTTCCGCAGATTCTGCAACGTCTCTGGTGGCCGCTGGATAAAGCGCTGGACCAAGACAGCGTTCGCGCCAGCGCTCTGGTTTGCCTGGTTGACGCCATCAAGCATGGCACGACGAGCCTGATCGACCACCACGCCAGCCCCAACTTCATTGAAGGCAGCTTGGATGTCATCGGCGATGCCGTCGACCAAGCGGGCCTGCGCGCAGTCCTCAGCTATGAAGTGACCGATCGCGACGGCGACGACAAGATGCGCGCGGGCATCGCCGAGAATCTGCGCTTCATGGCCGCCGCCGCCGAACATCCGCGCGTGGCCGGCACATTCGGCTTGCACGCCAGTCTGACGCTGAATGAGGCCAGCCTGCGCGCCTGCGCCGATGCCGCGCCGGACGATGTCGGCTTCCATATCCATGTCGCCGAGCATGAAGCCGATGAAGACGACAGCCTGGCCCGCAGCGGCTTGCGCGTCGCGCAGCGCCTGGATCAGTTCGGCATCTGGCGGGACAACACCATCGCCGCGCACTGTGTGCATATTGATGAGGCCGAGCGTGATCTCTTGCTGGAACGCGGCGTTTGGGTCAGCCATCAGCCGCGCTCCAACATGAACAACGGCGTCGGCGCCGCCGATATTGACAGTCTGCTTGGCGCCGGGGTCAAGCTTTGCCTCGGCAATGACGGCTTCAGCAACAATATGTGGGCCGAATGGAAGGCGGCATACCTCTTGCACAAGGTGGTGAATCGCGATCCCCGCCGCGCCGACGGCATCAATGTCGCCACCATGGCCTGGCAAAATAACGCGCGCCTGATGGAAGTCTTTTTCCCGGGCGCTAAACTGGGCGAGATCAGCCTTGGCGCCCGGGCGGATCTCATCTTCGTTGACTATCACCCCTTCACGCCGCTGACCGCGGGAAATCTCCCCTGGCACCTGCTATTCGGCTTCGAATCATCGATGGTGACGGCCACGATTTGCGCCGGCGAGCTGTTGATGCATGAGCGCGAATTGCTCACGCTCGACGAAGCCGAAATCTCGCGTGAGGCCCTGGCACTGGCGCCCAAAGTCTGGGAGAAGTATTCGCGTCACGCCCAGGATAGTTTACAATCTTGAGGCGCTGACCTGATTCCGTCTTATAGAGGTGGCAATGAAAACACTGGCGATTCTCGGCGGCACCGGAAACGAAGGCGCGGGCCTGGCCCTGCGCTGGGCGCGGAGCGGCTACCGCGTCATCATCGGCTCGCGCTCGGCCCAACGGGCGCAAACGCGCGCCGCCGATTTCAACGGCGAATTGGGCCAGGATCTCATCAGCGGCCTGGCCAATGCTGATGCCGCCGCCGCGGCCGATATTGTCGTGCTGAGCGTACCCTACAGCGCGCACCAGGCGACACTCGCCGGCGTTCGCGAGCCCTGCCAAGGCAAAGTCCTGGTGGATTTGACCGTGCCTTTGCAGCCGCCCGACATCTCGGGTGTGAATCTGCCGGCGGGCGCCGCCGCTGCTTTGGAGGCGCAGACGCTTTTAGGAAGTGAGGTCACGGTCGTCGCCGCCTTTCAGAATGTCAGCGCCGTCAAGCTGCGGCAGCTCGACCAAGCGGTGGATTGCGATGTCCTGGTATGCGCCGACGACGCTGACGCCAAAGCAACTGTGATCGACCTGGTCGCCGCCGCCGGCATGCGCGGCATTGACGCGGGCGCGCTCAAGAACGCCGTCGCGGCGGAGTCCCTCACGCCGGTCCTGCTCCATATCAACCGGGTCTACCGGGTCAAGGGCGCGGGCATCCGCATCACCGGCTTGGACGAATGAGCATGAATCAGGCGCCGACTTTATTCGCCTTCGCGATACCGAACATCCCCTTGATCCACGCTGGCGATGACATCGTCGCCATCATTTTGCGGGAACTGGCAAATGCCGGTCTGGAACTGCTTGAAGGCGATGCCTTGGTGATTTCGTCCAAAATCGTATCCAAAGCTGAAGACCGCTATGTCCTCCTGGCGGATGTGCAGGCCTCCGCCGCCGCTGAGCAGCTGGCGACGGAAACCGGCAAAGATCCGCGCCTGGTCGAGTTGATCCTTTGCGAATCCCGCCGTACATCACGCAAGCGCAAGGGCGTCCTGGTCACCGAGCACCGCTTGGGTTTCGTTTCGGCCAATGCCGGTATCGACCAGAGCAATATCGAATGCGGCGATGAGGCGGCTTTGCTTCTGCCGCTCGATCCGGACGAGTCGGCATCAGCGATGCGTGACAGGATCATGCGGGAGCTTGCCATCGAGGCAGCGGTCGTCATCAGCGATACCCACGGACGCGCCTTCCGCGTCGGCAATGTTGGCGTGGCCATAGGCGCGGCTGGCTTGCCGACCCTAAGGGACCTGCGCGGCACGCGCGACTTATACGGGCGCGCCTTTGAAGTTACCCAGGTGGCCTATGCCGATCTGGTGGCGTCGGCGGCGCATTTGCTCTGTGGCGAAGCCGATGAGGGGCTGCCGGCCGTTTTGATTCGCGGCTTGGACCTGTGCGGGCCGCCCGGCTCCGCGGGGGATTTGATCCGCAAAGCTGAGCACGACTTGTATCGTTGAGATGGAGATCAAGCCGCCACAGATGCTGGCATCGCTGCGGCAGCGGCGCTCCCTGCGGCGCTACCAGCCTGAACCTGTCCCGCGGGAACACATAACGCAAATCCTAGAAGCTGCGATCTGGGCGCCGTCCGCGCACAATCGACAACCTTGGCGTTTTGCCCTCAGCACCCGTGCGGCAACGAAAGAACGCCTGGCGCGCGAGATGGGCGCCTTGCTGAGGCAGGACCTGGAGGCGGATGGCGCGGCTTCAGCGCTCATCGAAGCGGATGTGGAGCGTTCTTACCGGCGCATCACTTCCGCGCCCGTCATCATCGTGCTCTGCGCCAGCCTGCGCGATATGGATGAATACGGCGACGCGCGGCGCAACACGCATGAGCGCGCCATGGCCTTGCAGAGCGTCGCCATGGCCGGGCAGAATATGTTGCTGATGGCTTCCAGCCTGGGTTTGGGCGCCTGCTGGATGTGCGCGCCGCTTTTCTGCCAGGAGCGCGTCAGCCAGGTGCTTGACTTGCCGCCCGATTGGATGCCCCAGGGCATGATCACGCTGGGCTACGCGGCCGAAGAACGACAGCGGACGCGAGAACCCTGGGAAACGAGGGCGCTATGGCGTTAGACAGAAAGATCGCCGTCCTCATCGGCGGGGTAGGCGGCGCCAAATTGGCGCGTGGACTGGTCGATGTTGCCCCGAAGCCGCAGCTCAGCTTCATCGTCAACACCGGCGACGACTTTTGGCGCTACGGCCTGAAGATTTGCCCGGACCTCGATACCGTGATGTATACGCTGGCCGGCTTGGTGGATGCCCATTCGGGCTGGGGCGTCGAAAATGACACCAGCGCCACCATGGACAGCCTGACCCGGCTATACGGCGTCGACAGCTGGTTTCGGCTTGGCGACCAGGACTTGGCCACGCATCTCTTGCGTACCGATCTTCTGCGACAAGGCTTGTCCTTGACCGAGGTTACGCGAAGTTTGACGGAACAACTGGGTATTCAAGCGCGGCTGCTGCCCATGTCCGATGCTGACGTGCCCACCATCGTCGATACCGTCGAGGCCGGGGAGCTGCCCTTTCAAGAGTATTTTGTCAAGCGCGCCTGGCAGCCGACTCTACGATCTATCCGCTATGGGCAGGCGGACACTGCGGCATTGGCTGAGCCCGCGCGCGTCGCTTTGCTCGAAGCCGACCTGGTGCTAATCGCCCCAAGCAATCCCTGGCTTTCGATCGCGCCGATTCTTTCTTTGCCGAGGCTGCGCTGCCTGCTGGGGGGATTGACCGCGCCAGTGGTGGCCGTCACCCCAATTATCGCCGGCGACGCGGTCAAGGGGCCCACCGCCAAGATCATGCGCGAGTTGGGGCTTGAGGTCAGCCCGGCGGCGGTCGCAAGCTTCTACGACGGCATAATTTCCGGCTTCGTCAACGACATTCGCAACGAGCCGCTTGCCTTGCCGGGTTTGGCCTCGCTGCAAACGGATACGCTAATGACGGATCTGGCGGCCAAGACGGCGCTGTCCAAGGCTATTCTCGCCTGGGTCGACGAGGTTCAACCATGAGCCTCTGGGCGATCATTCCGGTCAAACCGCTGAAGAATGCCAAAAGCCGACTAGCGCCGGTCCTGGCGCCTCCAGAACGCTTTGCGTTGGCCCAGGCCATGCTTCGTCATGTGCTCTCCGTAACGACTTCAGTTCAGCAAGTGAACGGCGTCCTGGTGATTTCCCGCGATACCAAGGCGCTCGCCATCGCCCGAGAGTTTGGCGCGAAAACGATGCAGGAGGGCAAGATCTCCAACCTCAATCCGGCGCTGATGCGGGCCACGATGGTCGTCAAGACCTGGCGCGCGGATGGCATTCTGGTGCTGCCTGCGGATTTGCCCTTTGTCACCGCCGATGATGTGCGCGCCATTACTGACTTGGGCCGCGAACGGTCAATCGTCATCGCGACGGACCGGGTTCACGACGGCACCAATGCGCTCTATGTGCGGCCGCCAGGCGCGCTCGACTATGCCTATGGCGCCGGCAGTTACGCGCGTCACATCAATCTCGCCGCAGCCGCCGGGCTCAAGGTGCTTCCCTTTGAATCGGCGGGCACGTCGCTGGATATCGATGTGCCTGAAGATCTGGCGGAATACCAGCGGATTCTCGCGGGAGGAGATTTCGGGCATCTTCCTTCCTTCCCGTTGGCTTCTGGCGCCAGGTGAGCCGCCGTTTGCCAATTGCTGGCACTATAGTTGATAATAGAGAGTTGACAGGCAAATCGATATTGGAGCAGTCTCATGGCGGATCGGGTAGCACTATATCTGCAAGACGCGCATTCCTTGGCCGATGCCATGGAATATGTCAAATATGCCGAGTTGTGCGGCTTTGAAGCGGTTTGGCAAGCGGAAAGCCGTTTGGTTCGCGATGCCATTGTACCCATGGCCGCATTCGCCGCTGTGACCACACGCATCAAGATCGGCTCCGGCGTCATCAACAACTGGACGCGAAACGCCGCCGTCATCGCGGCCACCTTCCTCACCTTGGACGACTTGGCGCAAGATCGCATCTACTGCGGCATCGGCGCCTGGTGGGATCCGCTGGCCGCCAAAGTTGGGATTCAGCGGCGCAGAAACCTGTTGGCGATGCGGGAAGTCGTCACCGTGGTGCGTCGGCTGCTCAACCGCGAGCGCGTGAGCTATGACGGCGAGTTTGTTCAATTGGAGGATGTCGAGCTTGATGTGGTGCACGGGCGTAAAGAGCCGCGCAATGTGCCCATCTACATCGGCGCGACCGGCCCCAAGATGATGGCGCTGACCGGTGAAATCGCCGACGGCGCCGTGCTGAATTACCTGGTTTCGCCCAAGTATAATGAGATGGCGATGGCGCAACTGGAGATCGGCGCCAAGAAAGCCGGCAAGTCTATTCACGAAGTCGATCGGCCGCAGTTGGTCGTCTGTTCGGTGGATCATGACCGCAGCCGGGCCTTGGACGCGGCTCGTAAACTGGTCACGCAATACCTGGGCCAGCAGCCGCATATCATGAAAGCCAGCGGCGTCAGCCCGGATTTGCTGGATGAGATCGGCCAAGTGCTCACTTGGCCCGCGACTGAAGAACAGATTCTCGAAGCGATGAAGCTGGTCCCCGACGATGTCGTGCAGATGATCACAGCCTCGGGCACACCGGCTGAAGTAAAGGCCAAGGTGCGCGAGTATATCTCCGCCGGCGCAACCTGCCCCATACTCTATCCGCTGGGTGAAGATGTGCGGCTGATGATCGATACCTTCGCTGATGGCTATTCGGATTGAGACCATGCGCGCTCAAGCCCATATTGCGCAGGCCTCAAGCATGCCCTGGCGGGACTAAGTTGTGAAGATTCTTTGCGTTAGCGATACCGAGATGCCGCAGTTGCATAACGCCGTGAATCTGCGCCGGCAATACAGCGACATCGACATGGTCATCAGCTGTGGCGATATGCCGCCGGGCTACCTCGACTTCATCACCAGCATCACCGGTGTGCCGCTATTCTTCGTGCGCGGCAACCATGATGAAATCTACGACCAAGAGCCGCCCGGCGGCATCGATTTGCACGGGCGCCTGGTCCAGTTCGGCGGCTTGACCCTGGCTGGGCTGGAGGGGTCGATCCGCTATAATCGCGGCGATATCCAATACACGGAACGCCAAATGCGAGGGCAAGTTCTGGGCTTGGCGCCGCGAATACTGTGGCATCGTGCGGTGCGGCAACGTGGTATTGATCTCTTTGTGGCGCATTCGCCAGCGCGCGATATTCACGACGGCCGCGATGTCGCGCACCGCGGCTTCCGCTGTTTTCTCAGCTTTATGAAATGGTATAAACCGCGCTACATGCTTCACGGCCACGTGCACACCTGGGACCGACGCAAAACCGTGCGCACCCAATTTGAATCCACCTGCGTAATGAATATCAATCCTTTCACTGTCTTGGAAGTTGAGCCCGTTTAGCCGCTATCCGTTTCGCATTCACAGGAGCATACCATTCATACCATGTGGCAAGCTTACCATAGCGTCAGCACAGTCGAAGAAGCGCTCGCGCTTCTGGACGCCCACCAAGGCGCGGCGCGCATCGTGGCCGGCGGCACCGACCTGATCATCGAAATGGACCAGGGGCAGCATCCGCAGCTCCAGGTATTGATCGATATCACGCGCGTGCCAGGCCTGGATCAGATTACTGAAGCCGATGGCGAAATCGCGCTCGGGCCCCTGGTAACCCATAATCATGTCGTCGCCAGCGACTTGATTCGCCGCCGGGCCACGCCCTTGGCGCAAGCCTCTTGGGAAGTGGGCGCGCCCCAAATCCGCAATCGCGCCACCGTGGCCGGCAATCTCATCACGGCGTCGCCGGCGAATGACACCATCACGCCGCTCATTGCCCTTGGCGCCGATGTCACATTGGCCTCTATCTCAGGCCAACGTCGACTGAGCTTGGCCGACTTCTATACTGGCTTTCGCGCTACGGCACTGCGCCCGAACGAGTTGCTGCGCGCGATTCACATTCCGGCGACCGCCGATGATGAACGCGGCATCTTTCTGAAGCTGGGTCTGCGGCGCGCCCAAGCCATTTCGGTGGTGGATGTCGCCGTCGTGCTCCGGCTTGATGCGGCGGGCCAGGTCACCAAGGCGCGCATCGCCCTCGGCAGTGTGGCGCCCACCATCGTGCGCGCGCCCGCCGCCGAAGCCGCCCTGCTCGGCCAGCAACTTGACAACGAGTCCATTGCGCGAGCGGGCCGCCTGGCCGCTGACTGCGTCACACCTATCGACGACGTGCGTGGCAGCGCAGATTATCGCAGCGAAATGGTCAAGGTCCTCGTAGCGCGGGCACTGCGCCGCTTGCGCGCTGATGAACAGGAAACGGGCTTGCCAGATAACCCGCCCATGCTCTGGGGCGCCGGCCGGGCGCTGGTTCAGCCGGGCTTGTCGCGGCAAATGGTGCATTTCCCTGACACGCCAATAACAAGCCGTGTGAACGGGGCAGTCGTTACGGCCGAATCGGGGCAGCAGAAGTCCCTGCTGCATTGGCTGCGCGATGAGGCTGCGCTTCCCGGCGCCAAAGAAGGCTGCGCCGAGGGCGAATGCGGCGCCTGTACTGTATTTCTTGATGATGTGGCCGTGATGTCATGCATGGTGCATGCGCCCCGCGCTCATGGCGCCGACATCGTCACGGTCGAGGGCTTGGCGGACGCTGACGAGCTGCACCCCATACAGCAGGCTTTCATCGACGAAGCGGCCGTGCAATGCGGCTATTGCACGCCCGGTTTCTTGATGGCCGGCGCCAAACTGCTCGATGAGTTTCCCCAGCCCAATACCGAGCAGATCAACTACAGCATCAGCGGCAACTTATGCCGCTGCACCGGCTACTACAAAATCGTGCAAGCCTTTCGGGCGGCGAGCAAAAGACAGGCGGACATTGAGCGGGCTTGAATCATGGATCGAACAGTACCCAAAACGGGCAGCGAAGAAATTGAATTGTACATGCGCACGTACTATTCGCTGCTGCGCTCCAGCGACAGTATCAAGATTGAGACGCTGGCGGAAAGTCATCTTGCGATGCGTTCCTCGCTGCACGAGCGCGGGCACGAGTCCGCGCCCGATGCCTCCGCCCTTATGTACAGCGCCTTGCGCCTGCCGGCTTGCATCATCCAGGTGGACGAGGTCTTGATCGGTCAGTTGGAAGCCGGTTTCATTTCGGCTGGGTATCGCAATATCGCCTCGTGGCAGCGCGTCTACGCCGCCGGCCGCCGCCGCCGCACGCACTTCGATGGCGACAGTACCATGGCGGTTTACAGCGTCAGCCGTTCCGACATAGACGACCTTGTGCCAATCTTGACCGCCTTTCAAATTGAGTGGAACAAATTGCACCTGGCGCTGCAGAATCAAGCGCTGCGCAACCTGCTGCTGATTTGCGCCGAGACCGGCGACTTGCCCGAGGCCGATTTCGCCGCCCTGGCGCAAGGCTTGTCGATGGCGGTCAGCGACTTGCGCCGCCTGCAGTTGCTCTGGGAAGGCGATTTCGTCCGCAACCTCCTCTGCATCAGCCGCGCGCGCAAGAGCATGACCCTGCGCCTCATCGCCGGATCATTGGCCGATTACCGGCGGGCGACCGCATCCTGGTGGGAAGAGCTTTGCGCGGAACTATCACTGGCCGGCATTGACCCGGGCGAGCGGCCTGTCTATTTCGTCTCCAGCAATACGCATTCGCTGGTGAATTTGCTGGCCGGCTTCGCGCGCCGTTTTGAAGAGAGCCTTGTCAATTACATTGAAGAATTCAATGAGAAATCGCTGCTGACCGAATATGCCGATATCAAGGACAGTTATCACAAGAGCACGGACAACTTTCTCTACTACGTGCTGCGGCGCTATCTCTCAGAGAAGGGCAGCCGCGCCAAACGCGTATTCGCCAAAGAAGAGCACCGCCTGGGCATCCATCGCATCCCCAGTCGTCACGGTTTCGAAATGGAGACGCAAGTCATTGAACTCGGCAAGCTTGAGGCGCAGTGGTTTGATCAGCGCTTGGGCCGCGCCGATGATTTGGCCCCCATGCGCCACAGCAATGCCATCATCATCAACATCGACTATCCCCTGGGCATGGCCTCCTACGAACTTCTGAGCCGCATCACGCAAGGCGTCGGCCGGCTGGATGGCGTCTACGTCATGGGCAAGGCGGCGACGCTGAACGGGCGCATCGGCGATATGATGATCCCCAACGTGATCCACGATGAACATTCCCAGAATACCTTCCTTTTGCGCAACTGTTTCACCGCCCGCCATGTCAGCGCCTATATGGAGCATGGCAATGTTCTGGACAACCAGAAGGCGGTCACAGTGCGCGGCACCTTCCTGCAAAATCCGCACTATATGAGTGTCTTTTACAAAGAGGGCTACACCGTCATTGAAATGGAGGGCGGCCCCTATCTCTCGGCAGTATACGAAGCCTTTCGCCCGCAACGGCATCCAGTGAATGAAATCGTGAACTTGCATTCGGTACGCTTCGATATCGGCTTCTTGCACTACGCTTCGGATAAGCCGATGAAAGCCGGCCAGAATCTGGGCGCGGGCAGCCTTAGCTATGGTGGCGTTGAGCCGACCTACGCCGCTGCCATTGCTATCCTGCGCCGCATTTTTCACAACGAAACCGAGAAGCTCATCGAGACTACCTACGAGGCGCTGCCGTCCTTTTAGCCTGCGGCCCTGACCGCCGTTAGCCGAGGCCAACTATGGAGCTCAACGAAACTACGCAGGTCATCAGCCAATCCGTCAAGCGCATCGACGCCCGCGGCAAAGTCACTGGCGAGACGCTGTATCCCGGCGATATCGACATCGACGGTCAATACTGGATGCGCATCAAATTCAGCGATCGCGCCCATGCCCGCGTGCTCGGCGTATCCACCAGCGCGGCCGAGGCGCTGGCCGGCGTCATTCGCGTTTTCACCAGCCGCGATGTGCCGGTCAACGAATATGGCCTGGTGCTGAAAGACCAGCCCGTGCTTTGCGGGCCCGGCGGAGACAAGCCCGGCGCCGATGTCGTGCGCTGTTACATGGACATGGTCGCGACAGTCGTTGCCGAGACCGATGCAATTGCCAAGCGCGCGCTCGATCTGATCGATGTGCAGTACGAAGATCTGCCCGCGGTATTCGATCCTGAAGCAGCTATGGCCGGATCCGCGCCGCAGTTGCACCCGGAATGCCCGGGCAACTTGGTGACGCGCTATCGAATCCGCCGGGGCGATATGGCGGCCGGCTGGGCGGCGGCGGATGTGACCGTCGAAGGCGAATACGATACCACCTGGCAAGAGCACGCCTACTTGCAGCCGGAAGCGGGTCTGGCCTACATTGACGACGAAGACCGCGTTACGGTGCTGGTCGCCGGGCAATGGACGCACGAAGATCAAGAGCAGATCTACCACGCGTTGAATCTGCCGCCCGAGCGCGTCCGCGTGATTTACCCGGCCATCGGCGGCGCCTTCGGCGGGCGCGAGGATATGTCCGTGCAGATTATTTTGGCGCTGGCCGCCTGGAATTTGCGGCATCCGGTGAAGATCCAGTGGAATCGTGAAGAGTCGATTCTCTATCATCACAAACGCCACCCGATCAAAGTGCGGGCGAAATGGGGCGCGACCCGTCAAGGTCTCATCACCGCGATATCGGCTGAGGTTATCGGCGACGCCGGCGCTTACAATTACACATCCAACAAAGTCCTGGGCAATGCCCAGCTCACCGTCAGCGGCCCCTACGAAGTCCCCAACATTCATGTTGATACCTATACGGTCTATACCAACAACATCCCCTCGGGCGCCTTTCGCGGCTTTGGCGCGCCGCAAGCGCTCTTCGCGGCCGAGGGCCAGATGAACCGGCTGGCGGCGGCGCTGGCCATGGATCCCCTGGAAATCCGGCTCGTGAACAGCATCCGCGAGGGCAGCATCGGCTCGGTGGCCACGCCTTTTCCAGCCGGCGTGACCATGCCACAAGTCTTTGAAGCTTGCGGGCGAGAATCTTGGTGGCGGCGGTCCGAGACCGGCTGGCAATTGGACAAGGCGCCGCAACCCACAGATTCAGTCCGGCGTCGCGGTCGTGGCATCGCCGGCGGCTTCAAGAATGTCGGCTTCAGCTTCGGCTTCCCCGAGCACTGTTGGGCGGGTATTGAGTTGCGGGGCAGCGCAGACATCGAGAAAGTGATCTTGTATCATGCCGGCGCGGATGTCGGTCAAGGCGCCCACACCGCCCTCAGCCAAATGGCGGCGGATGCTGTCGGCGTGCCCTTTGACGCAGTCGAAATCGTCGCCTCGGATACCGCTACCTCCGATTCGTCCGGCAGCGCCTCCGCCTCGCGCTTGTCCTTCATGTCGGGCAACGCCATTCGCGGCGCCGCCGAAATTGCCCTGCAAGCCTGGCAGGACGAAGAACGGCCGGCGAAGGGCGAATTCATGTACCGTCCGCCTGCCACTACGCCCTTCGATCCCGAAACGGGCCGGGCCGATCCCAACTTCGCCTATGGATACGTGGCTGAAGCTGTCGAAGTAGAAGTCGATATCGAAACCGGCCAGGTCACCCTGCTGGATGTCGTTTGCGCCAACGATGTCGGCCAGGTCATCAACCGGCAGCAGCTCGAGGGACAGATCGAAGGCGCCATCGTGCAGGCCCAGGGATACGCCCTGATGGAGTACCTGGTCTCCCGCGACGGCGAGATTCTCAACCCTCATCTCTCGACGTACTTGATCCCGACCTCGTTGGATGTGCCGCCGCGGGTGAAATCGGTCGTCCTGGAATTCCCCGATCCCATCGGGCCCTGGGGCGCGCGCGGCATGGCCGAAATGCCCTTCTTGCCCTTGGCGCCGGCCATCGCGGCCGCCATCCACGATGCCACCGGCGTCTGGATCGATTCACAACCGTTCACCGCGCAAAAGGTTGTCGCCGCCCTGCGCAAAAAAGGCATCGGCGAGATCTAGACGCGTCACCCGGTCCTCACGCATTTCATTCTATACTGGCCGCGCAAAGGCGTCGCTCCCGCTAGAGACGCGCTTTCCCCGCTCTATTTCTGCCATTGCGTAGCTTTCGTGCTATTATGTCTTCATGGACGTTGACTTGGTATCGCTTGCCGCGACTTGGATCGAAGCCTATGGCGTTTCCCCAGAGGTTGCGCGATGAATCTGTCTGAGGCCCTTGCCTTGGCGCGGGGCGATGTCGTCGCCTTCATCGGCGCAGGTGGCAAGACTTCGCTCATGGTCAATTTGGGCTACGAGCTGGCCGAGGCCGGCTGGCGCGTCCTCGCCACAACCACAACGCAACTGGCGGCGGAACAGATGTCGCTTTTTCCGCGCGTAATGTCGTCGACTGCCGATGCAAATGCGATTTCGCAGGCGCT
Organism: Phototrophicaceae bacterium; assembly: GCA_965208195.1. Taxonomy (GTDB): domain Bacteria; phylum Chloroflexota; class Anaerolineae; order Aggregatilineales; family Phototrophicaceae; genus UBA6055. Next base: position 692,905 of record CBDBOC010000004.1, read on the forward strand.
TAGCGAAGACCATTTTGTTTTTCTCCACGATGGCATGCGCCACGGGCGCGTATTTGGCCCGCCACGGGATTGGACGCGTGACCTGCTGGACAGCGTCGACTCCGATGTTCTGCTCGTCGAAGCCGACGACGCGGCCGGCTTGCCCTTCAAGGCGCCGCGCGCTGATGAGCCGCGCATTCCTCCGGAAACGACCTTGGTTGTGTCGGTGGCTTCTCTCAGCGCCTTGGGCGTACCGCTCGACGCCGAGCACATTTACAATCCCGAGGCGATGGTAGAACGCTTTGGTTTCGTGGAAAACAGTCCGGTCAAATCGCCTTGGCTGGCCCAGGTGCTGCGCGACGATGCCTTGGGGCTGCAAGGCGTGCCGGATTCGGCCCGTGTGATGATCTTTCTCAACCGGACGCCCGAGCGCGGTTACGTCCGTGGGCGCGCCCGCCTGATCGCGCGCCTTAGCTTACAGAGCGAACGCATATCAGCTGTCGCCCTGGGTTCCATTCGCGGCGCCGAACCGGTCAGCGAGGTGCAGCGCCCGCTCGGCGCGCTGGTCTTTGCCGGCTTGCTTGGCCCTGCCGGTGATGGCCAGCTGCCTCAACGCAGCATCGACGGTGGCGGCCAAATCGTCAGCCGCAATGTAGAGCAGCTAATGCGATCCCGCATTGATCACATCCGTGTGGTGACCGGGGCCGGCGCCCCAACCATTCGCGCAGCCGTCAAGCGTCTCGGCATCAGGACAGCGCACAATCGTGGGTTCCGCACGGGCGGCGTCATTTCGGCGCTGAAGACTGGGCTGCGAGCGCTGCCCGAGCATGTCGCGGCCTTTATGCTGGTGCCCGGCGCTTCAGCGGGGCTGACGGCGAAGCTGATCTATCTCATTCGCAATGCCTATGCTCGCGGCGCGGGTGACTTCATTGTCCCGCGCGCTGGCAATCAAAGCGTCGGTCCTGTATTGATTAGCCGTCCAATCTTGTCCGAGATTGTCAAGCTGCCTCGCAAAACCGATTGGCATGACATTATCGATCACTTTGCGCCGCGGATCACATTCCTCGACATCGCCGCGGACGGCGGGCTGACCGTGGCGCCTTACGCCGATGACAAGGGCGGGCTGCGCCTGGACGGTCGACTCTGGACCGGTGGCCATTAGCCGCCGCCCTGTTGCTCTATCAACTCGCGAATCATGTCGCGCGACCAAGCGCCCGTTGCCCCCAAGTCTTGCTGCAATCGCAGGGTCGCCGGTCGCTTGTCTTTGTGACCCGTCGCCTGTGCGCGCATTTCGTCAAAGTACTCCATCGGCGTGATCACGATCAAGACTTCGTGCGCGCTCACAACGTGGTCCAGCGGCGGCGCGTACATGAAGTCGGTGCTGTTGGCTTCGCGGATGCCGATTACGCCCGCGCGGAATTTCATCGACAAAGCCAATTCGCTGATCGACTTGCCGATCCAGGGCGAATCGTCCTCCATGTACAGTTCGGCCGTCTCCAAGCTGGTGACTTCGTTGTATAGCACATGCTGCAGGAAGTCGGCGATCTCCGGCCGCGTCGTGGATAAGAGAACGAATTGCGCCGCCACGTGGAAGGGGCTTACGACGCGGTCGGCGCCGGAGCGTTGCAGCTTTTCTACCATATCGTCTGTCGTCGCCGTGACCGCGATCAGCAGTGGCTTGCTGATGCTGCGCGCCGATATTACGGAAAGCACTGCGGCGGCCTTGTCCTGAATAGATATCATGATGGCCTGCGCCCGGTCGACGCCAGCTCGCAGCAGAACCTCCTCACGGGTCGGGTTGCCATGCACCACTCTGAAACCGCGACCCAACCAACGCTGTGTAACCGCCTCATCATTGCTCAGCAGGACGAAAGGCCGCGACGGATTGAGAAAGCGCACCGCGCTCTGAATAATCTGGTCGTCGCCGCAAATGACAAAATGCTTGCTCATATCCGCGATGGCCGCTGCGCTCTCGGACAGGCTGAGTTGATGATCCAGGTAGATTGACTCGCGCTCTTGTATCAACTTCTGAAATGTCGCCATTCGGACTTCATCCCGGCCCCGTTGCCCGCACTCCGCGCGTAATCTTGGTATGGTCAAGCCCGGCGCAACGACCAACAGAATCTCATCTTCCGCCAGAACGCGGTTGCCGCCCGGCGTATGCGCGAAGTCGCCCGTCTCTAGGCGAATGCCAATGATGCCAGCGTCATGGCGCGCGCGCAGATCAAGTTCGCTGATGCGCTTGCCGATCCAGGGCGATTCGTCCTCCAATTCCAATTGTGTAATCTGATGGTGCGTCTCCTGATCAAAGAGAATGCTGTTGAAGAAGTCGTTCACCGCCGGGCGCAGGGTGGCGCTGTTTAGGAACTGCGCGGCGACTTCATACGGCGCCAGTACCACATTGGCGCCCGCGCGCATCATTTTCATTTTGATCTCTTCCTCGAATGCGGCGGCGGTCACATACAGCCGCGGATTGAGATTACGCGACGTCAATACTGTCAGCAGGCTCTCTGTATCTTGATCCAGCATGACCATTATCGCCCGGGCGCGCAAGATGCCGGCGGCGAGCAAGATGTCGTTGTCGCCGGGATCGCCGAAGATCACCAGGATCCCGGCGCTACCTAGATGATCGGCATAGGCAGCGTCATCGGTAATTACGACGAGTAAATCGAGCAGCGTTGTATGCTCTACAAATAACCGGTGATACAGCATGAAGAGTCGATGCGCCAACAGCCGCAGCCCGCGTGCCTCGCCGGGTTTCGGCTTCCCAAGTACGCGTATCAGCAGCTTGTCGATCGGCCTGAACGAAGCGTCCAAATGGCGCTTCCGCCGCATCTGCACCCCATGAAGCACGTAACCGATCGTCTTGTCAACAAGCTCGCCTTTGCCGCAGATTACGTAATGTCGGTTGAGCCTGTCGATCTTGCGCTTAATGCGGATATTGCGGCGCCGCGCTACCGCCTCAGCGCTGAAGATCAGAGCGAATGACGACGACAAGAAAAAGGCCAGCGAGCCGAACCCAAAGAAGACCAGGGCAAGCGTGAAGACCTGGCCAGCTGGCGACACCGGCACGATATCCCCGTAGCCGATAGTCGTCAACGTAATGATCGTCAGGTAGATGGATTCAAACAGGCTTTTGCCTTCAATAATGACGTAGCCCAAGACTCCTATCGGAATGATGATGAGAATAAGGATTGCCGCTGCGCGAAACTGCCGCCGTACTTCGCTCAATGCTATTGTCCTCCCTGAGTCGGAACCTGCCGCTGCCCTAATTATATGGGAATTATGATTCTTGTGATAATATGTCAGGGGCGCTGAAGGTCGTGTCATCACAGTTTTTGAACACCCGCGCGACTAGATAGCCTGCGCCGGCCGCGCAATGCGACGCGGATTGTTTCCTGGCGGAGGGAGGTGGAAAGTGTACCATCGCGACGACTATAGGCAAGCGGCCGCATCCATCCGCGCCTGCACATCGCTTGAACCCGCAATCGGCTTGGTTTTGGGCTCTGGCCTGGGCAATCTCGCTAACTCCCTTGGCGGCCGAACAGTCGTGCCTTACAGCGATATTGACGGCTGGCCGCAATCAACCGTACATGGCCACCAGGGGAACCTGGTCATAGGCGAATTCCAAGGGCATGTCGTCGCCGCACAGCAGGGGCGGGCGCATTTCTACGAAGGCTATAGCATGCAGGAAGTGACCTTTCCCATACGCGTGATGAAGGAACTCGGGATCCATACCGTCATCTTGACCAACGCGGCGGGCGGCGTGAACGCCAGTTACCAGGTCGGCGATATCATGTTATTGGAAGATCACATTAACTTCCCCGGCATGGCCGGCGCCAACCCCTTGATGGGCCCCAATGACGAATCATTGGGCGTTCGCTTCGTCGGCATGTCGCAAACCTACGACCGCCAGCTGCGCCAGCGCGCCCTCGAAGTCGCCGCCCAACATGGCATTCCCCTGCATAGCGGCGTCTACTTCGGCTTGTCCGGGCCCTTCTTTGAGACGCCGGCGGAAATCCGCATGATCCGCATTCTCGGCGGCGATGCCGTCGGCATGTCCACCGTCAACGAAGTGCTGGTGGCGCGCCACGCCGGCATGCGCGTCATGGCTTGCTCAGGCATCACCAACGGCACCATTGATGCCGTCGATTCCGACCAGGATATCAACCACGAAGCCGTCTTGGAAGCGGGCGAAGTCATCGTGCCGCGTTTGACGACTATCCTGAAAGGTGTGCTCCGCGACCTGCCGGCATGACCCTTATCGTAGCGCTTATCGATCAGGTTGCTATCGGCATCTATTTTCTGATCGCCGCTGGCATCTTGCTGGCGCTGCGCCGCTACCTCATCCACGGTGAAGAATATCGCTCTTCCTACTTTGAGCTGGAGCGCGACTTGTCTCGCTTCCGCCGGACCAACGCCGTCACCGCCATCATTCTCTTGCTGGAGTTGGCCATCATCGTCGCCGGCGTGCAAGCGGTCGTCGTGCCCGAGTTGCTGCGCGATCGCGAAATTCAGGAGCTCTTGTCTCGCGCGGGAACCGATGAGGGCGGTTTCGCCACCCCCGTTCCGGCAGCGCCCGCCGCCGACTTGGGCATAGACCCGGTGGCGCTGCCCCGCTCAGCCGGCGTCAGCAACCAGATCCAAGCGACTCCGCTGCCAACGCCGACCGCAGTCGGCACGATCATCCCGGCGGATCCGCCAATCGGCTGTGATTCACCCGAAGCGCAAATCATCGTGCCCGGCAACGGCATGCGGGTCTTTCAGCCGATTTCCGTAACCGGTACCGTTTTCACTGACCAGTTTTCGTACGCATCAATCGAGATCAGCGGGCCCAGCACCTTTGGCACATTTCAACGCATTGACGATCAGACGACAGAATTGCGGGCCCCGGCGGCCTTCTCTCAATTTACCCCGGCCGGCTATGAAGCGGGCGAATACGAATTGCGACTGATGGTCTACGACATCACCAACACTCTCAAGGCTTCCTGCCAAGTCCACATTTACATCTCCGATCCCTTGCCAACCTTGACCCCCGTGCGCTAGGCGACCCTTTGGCGGCGTTATTCCAACTGAAAATGTCTAGCTTCGAATCGACTTGACCTGGCGATCTACCCGACGGCGCCAACGTCGCGTGCGCGAACGCCACCTGGCAATGCGATACTGAACGTGGCGGCGCTGGCGATTGAGCAGCGATCTCTGTTGCCCGCTTGGCTTGCGTTCGCCCCAGCGAATGATCATGGATGCCCATGTCAACCCGCCCCCGAAACCGACCATTGCAATGTGATCGTCCCGCTGGATTCGTTTCTGCTCGATGGCTTCGCAGAGCGCGATCGGTATCGACGCCGCCGATGTATTGCCATAGTGTTCCACGTTGCTCATGAACTTGCTGATGTCGACGCCCAGTTTACGCGCCGAGGCCTGGAGTATGCGCGAGTTTGCCTGGTGCGGCACCACCAGGCTGATTTCGGACACCTCGATACCCGCCAGTTTGCACGCTTGCTCAATGCTCTCGCTGATGGCGCGCGTGGCGAATCGAAAGACCTCTCCGCCGGCCATATACATTTTGTATGGCTTGTAGCCATTGCCGCTGGCGCGCGAGGCTTCCGCGTCGATGCTGCCCACACTCGGGATCGCCAACAGGTCGCCCCCGGCGCCATCCGACCGCAGCACACTCGATAGCACGCCGCCCGGGGCTTCGCTGGCCGTCAGCACGACGGCGCCCGCGCCATCGCCGAAGAGTATGCAGGTGCTGCGATCTTGCCAGTCGAGTATGCGGCTCATGGTTTCCGCGCCGATCACCAACGCCGCGTCGATGGAGCCGGCGCGTATCGAATCCGCCGCCATGTTCAGCGCGTAAACAAAGCCCGAGCAAGCCGCGCTCAAATCAAAGGCGCCCGCCTCATGCGCGTTCAGCCAGTCTTGCACCAGGCTGGCCGTACTGGGAAATATATTCTCCGGCGTAGATGTGGCTACAATGACGAGATCGAGTTCCGTGGGCAGTATATCCGCGGTTTCCAGCGCCTGCTGCGCCGCGCGATAGGCCAGCGTGGCGGTGGATTCCCCTTCATGCGCGATGTATCGCTGGCGGATGCCGGTACGGGCGAATATCCAGTCATCGCTGGTTTCGACGAAGGTCGAAAGCTCCTCGTTGGTCATCGCCTTTTCCGGCAGCGCCATGCCCCAGCCGATTATGTGGGCGAATCTCGGCGCAGAAAACGCGCCATCGGGGTTGCTTCCGCGTTCAAACGTTGCCATTGTTCTGGTATTCGCCGAAGATCACCACGGCATTATGCCCGCCGAAGCCGAAGGCATTCGACATGACATTGCGGGTCGGATACGCTCGCCCTTCGTTGGGCACATAATCCAGGTCGCAGCTCGGGTCGGGCTTTTCCAGGTGTATCGTCGGCGGCACAAAGTTGTCCCGAATTGCCATGATCGAAAATACCGCTTCAATGGCGGCGCCGCCCCCCAGCAGATGTCCCGTCATGGACTTGGTGGAACTAACCGGTATGCTATAGGCGGTTTCCCCCAAGGCGCGCTTTAGCGCGTTCGTTTCCGCCGTATCATTCAAGGGCGTACTGGTGCCGTGAGCGTTGATGTAGTCGATATCCGTGGCTTGCAGGCCCGCGTCCCGCAGCGCAAACTCGACGGCCATGGCCGCGCCTTCGCCCGTCTCCATCGGCGCCGTGATGTGGTAGGCGTCCGAGGTATGGCCATAACCCATTAATTCAGCATAGATGTTGGCGTCGCGAGCCAAAGCGTGCTCCAACTCCTCAAGGATGAGGATACCAGCGCCTTCCCCGGGCACAAAGCCATCGCGATTGAGGTCGAAGGGGCGCGATGCGCTAGCCGGGTCGTCATTGCGGCTGAGCGCTGTCATGTTATTGAACCCGGCGACGCATAGCGGGACGATGGCCGCCTCGGACGCCCCCGCGACCATCGCAACCGCATCGCCTCGTCGAATGATATGCATCGCTTCCCCGATGGCATTGTTGCCCGATGCGCAAGCCGTGACTATGCAATGATTGGGCCCGCGCAAATTGTAAACCATGGACACCGTTCCGGAGCAGGAGTCGCTCAAGATCTTCGGGATGGCCAGCGGCTTGATGCCTCGATGCCCGCGCGTGTCGATGCCCTGTTGCGCCTCAACAAAGGAATTGATGCCGCCGACGCCCGACCCGATGATGCAGCCCACTTGGTACATATTGTCCGCCGTGATGGCCAAGCCGCTGTCTTCAATTGCCTGTCGGCTCGCTTCCAGCGCGAATTGCGCCACGCGGTCCATGCGTCGGGCTTCACGGCGCCCGAAGACTTCATCGGGGTCGAAACTCTTCACCTCACCCGCCAATTGATTCTGCGTGATCGCTCTGTCGTAGCGTGTGATATAGCCGATGCCATTCACACCGGCGGCTGTGTTGGCCCAAGCTTCTTCGACCTTGTTGCCGGTAGGGCATAGAATCCCCATGCCGGTGATGACGATTCGCTTCTTGTCCAAACCCGCCTCCGCAAGCCTCAGGTCCCGGGCGCGCATGTCTTTCCACACATTGTAACACTGCGGCGCGCCAAGCGTCGCTTTACATCCCCCGGTTTGCTGCTTATAATCTGCAGGTTACCGCTGATCGCTCTTGCTGATCGCTCTTGCTGATGGATCAGCGCCTTACCTTGCCTCAGAGAGTCTACGTCTCGTCATGATATTGGTTACGGGCGCAACCGGCTTGGTCGGCAGAAACCTGATTGCTCGGCTCATGCGGGAAGCGACGCCTGCGCGCTGTTTACTGCCGGCGCGTCGAATGCGTCGCTTGCCTTGGGATGCGGGCCATCCGCACGCGCCCGACGTGGTTGAAGGCAGCGTCACGGACGAAGAGGCTTTCTTCCGTGCTGTCACCGGCTGCCACGCTGTGATCCATCTGGAGAATGCGCTATGGTGGGGGCGCCGGCGCGATCTTGAACGCGTCGAAATTGAAGGCGCGCGCACCTTGGCGGCCGTCGCGCGTTCAGCTCGTGTCGGGCGTATCATCACCCTCAGCCAATTGGGCGCGGCGCCGTCGTCGGCTTTCGCCTTGCATCGCGTCAAGGGAGAAGTTGAGAACATCCTGCGGCAGAGTGGGGTGGCCTACACCATCATCCGCTGCGGCATCATCTACGCCCCTGATGACGCCTTCGTCAACCACATCGCCAGCATGTTGCGCATAAACCCGTTGGCCTTTGTTTTGCCCGGACGCGGTGATGTGGTCTTGCATCCGATCTATATTGACGACCTTGTGGAAGCCCTTTATCGTAGCCTGGATCGCGTTCGACTTGTCGACGCCACCGTGTCTATCGGCGGCGCCGAATACATGTCCCTGCGGGATTTAATCCGCACCGTTATGCGGGTGACGCGAATGCGGCGCCTGCTCGTATCCCTGCCGCCATACCTCGTCCGGTGGATTACAGGCGTCTACACTCGCATGCTGCCGCGCGCGCTGATGACCAGCCAGTGGCTGGACATCCTGGCGGTCAACCGCACCGCGCCCTTGAGCAGCACCTTTGATCACTTTGGCTTTCGTCCCCGCCGTTTTGAGGAGACCCTTCTCACCTATTTGCCGAGCCGGCGTCATTCTGTTGCTGCGCTGCGGGATACATTCCGTCGCCGTCCGCGACCCGACTAGCAAGGCAGTTTCGCCCATGGCTGAAATTACCATCCGGCGTTTGCTTCAATCTGAAGAGCACGAGCAAGCGGTCGAACTGCAGAAGCTCTACTGGGGCCAGGACGCCGGTAACCTGGTGCCGCGGCACATGCTGCACTCCATCGCGCACTACGGCGGTCATATCCTGGGCGCCTATGATGGCAATTATCTGGTGGGCTTTGTGATGGGCTTTATCGGAACCGACTCTGACGTCGACGATCGCCATGCTCGTCCCGCCATGGCCAACCTGTTGATTATGTCCAAGCGTATGCTGGTGCTGCCGCAATATCGAGGACAGAACATTGGCTTCCGCCTCAAAATGGCGCAGCGTGATATCGCCCTGAAGCAGGCCATCCGTTTGGTGACCTGGACCGTCGACCCCTTGCTGTCCGCAAACGCGCACCTCAATATCCGTAAATTGGGCGGCGTAATCCAACGTTTTGAAGCCAATTATGTTGATTTGGAGAATCAAAGCAGCCTGCGCTCCGACCGTCTCTTCGTCGACTGGTGGGTGACGCACCGGCGCGTCAAGCAGCGGGCCAAAGACGCCGGCAGCAACTTGACCCTGCAGCAGTACTTTGAAGTCAGCGCGCCGATCGTGAATCGCGCCGATGCCTCCGGCAAGTGGTTGCGCCCGCGCCCCATGACCGAATCTCCCGATTCCAGTTTCGCTCTGGTGGAGATTCCGGTCGATTTCCCCGAGCTAGAGACGGCCGAACGCGCGCTGGCCGACGAATGGCGCTATCACATTCGGCAGGTCTTCCAACGGATACTCGCCGCTGGCTTCATCGTGACCGACTTCCTCACGGACGAATATGAAGGGCGCAGGCGAGCATTTTATTTGTTGAGCCATCACTTTGACAACGAGATTCGCAATAACTAAGGCGGTACTATGGCATTCAATGGTGAAAACGTAGCCTTTATCGGCGCCGGCGTTATGGGCGAGGCGATGATCAAGGGCCTGCTGCTGCAAAAACTGTTAGGTCCCGAAAGCATCACCGCGGCTGATCCGCGCGCTGACCATCTCGAAGACTTGCGAGCGCGCTATGGCATCAACGTCACGTCGGATAACGTTTCCGCTGCGGCCAGCGCCGACCTGCTCGTGCTCTCAACCAAGCCACAGGTTATGGCCAAAGTCCTGGCTGAATTGAGCGGTCACGTCGACGACACGCGCTTGATCCTCAGCATCGTCGCCGGGTTGCCGCTGCGTGCCATTGCGGACGGCCTGCTCAATATGAGGATCGTGCGCTCAATGCCCAATACGCCCGGTCAAATCGGCAAAGGCATCACCGTCTGGACGGCGCTACCCGATGTTGGCGCCGAGCAACGGAAGCAAACCGAATTGCTGCTGGGCGCCCTCGGTGAATGCATCTACGCCGAAGACGAGAGCTTCCTCGATATGGCGACCGCGCTGAGCGGCTCCGGGCCCGCCTACGTCTTCATGTTCATGGAGGCGCTCATCGACGCTGGCGTGCACATGGGCTTCGCCCGGCGGGATGCCGAAGCGCTGGTGGCGCAGACCTTGCTCGGTTCCGTGCTCTACGCGCAGCAATCCGGCTTGCATCCGGCCCAACTGCGCAACCAGGTGACCAGCCCCGGCGGCACCACGGCGGCGGCGTTGCACGAAATGGAGAAGGGCGGTTTGCGCACCGTACTCTCCGAAGGCGTCTGGGCCGCCTATCGCCGCTCGGCTGAGCTGGGCGCAAACCACGACTAACCGCGCCATCGTGTCCGATCTTTTGGCTGCAAAATCCGTTTGTGAAAATATGGACAATTGCCGCGGTATGCGCTAACATGGGCAAGCATTGACGTGCCAATCTGATTTTGCGCCAATGATGCTCGACGGCTGGCGCTGGATTACCGCAGGTTTGCGCGTCCAATAGCGCTATCAAGTGACGAGAGTGTTTTCGCAAGCGAACGAGCCGGGGCAAGGAGCCGCTGAATGGCAGACAACATTTATGAATCAATTCTCGAGCAAATCAAAGAAATCGAGCTCGGCCAGCTTGAGTCTGTTGAAGTCGGTTATGTAGAAGAGGTCGGCGACGGTATCGCCCGCATCTCCGGCCTGGACAATGTCCGCTACAACGAGTTGGTGCAATTCGACAATGGCGTGGCCGGCATCGCCTTCAACCTGGAAAAGGACAACGTCGGCGTCATCATCATGGGCGCCTTCGACGACATTCAGGAAGGCGACACCGTCAGCGCGCTAGGCCGTATCGCGTCCGTGCCCGTCGGCATGGGCATGGTCGGGCGCGTGGTCAATGCCCTGGGGCAACCCATCGACGGCCGCGGACCCGTCCAATTCGATGAATACTACAATGTCGAGCGCATTGCGCCCGGCGTTATGGAACGGCGCAGCGTCGACCGGCCCGTGCAAACCGGCATCCTCGCCATCGACACCATGATCCCTATCGGCCGCGGCCAGCGCGAACTCATCATCGGCGACCGGCAGACCGGCAAGACCGCCCTCGCGCTCGACACCATCGTCAACCAGCAGGGCGAAGACATGTACTGCATCTACGTCGCTATCGGCAAGCGCCGTGGCGAGGTGGCGCGCATCCGCGAAACGCTGGAGCGTGAAGGCGCCATGGAATTCACCACCATCGTGGTCGCTTCCGCTTCTGACGCGGCCGCCCTGCAATACTTGTCGCCCTACGCCGGGTGCGCCATTGGCGAGTGGTTTATGGAAAACGGCAAGGACGCGCTTGTCATCTACGACGACTTGTCCAAGCACGCCAACGCCTATCGCCAGGTCTCGCTCTTGATGCGCCGCCCGCCCGGCCGCGAGGCTTTCCCCGGCGATGTCTTCTACTTGCACAGCCGCCTCCTCGAACGCGCCGCCCAACTGAGCGACGAACGCGGTGGCGGCAGTTTGACCGCGCTTCCAGTCATCGAGACGCTGTTAGGCGATGTCTCCGCCTTCATTCCCACCAACGTCATCTCCATCACCGACGGCCAAATCTATCTCGAGTCCGAGCTCTTCAACGCGGGCTTGCGGCCGGCGCTGAACACCGGCATCAGCGTCAGCCGCGTCGGCAGCGCGGCGCAAACGCGAGCCATGAAGGATGTCGCCGGCGGCTTGAAACTGCAAATGGCGCAATTCCGCGATCTGGCGGCTTTCGCTCAATTTGGCTCCAACCTGGATAAAGCCACGCAGCAGCAGCTGGATCGCGGCATGCGTCTAACCGAGCTCTTCAAACAGGTGCAATACAACACCCTGTCGCTGGAAGACCAGGTCGCGCTGACCTACGCCGGCACCAGCGGCTTGACCGACGAGGTGCCCGTGGAGAAAATGCTCGATTGGAAAGAGGGCTTTCTGCGCGCCTTCCGTACGCAATTCGCTGATGTGGGCGATTTCATCCGCGAGAACCGCAACGAGCGCGCCCTGGATCAGATTGAAGAAAAACTGGGCGCGGCTGTCCAGACATTCAACGAGGCGTGGTCCTAGTGTCAAGCTGGACAGTCAAAGGGAGACGCTAGATGCCCACCCTGAGGGAAGTCAAGAATCGCATACGCAGCGTCCGCAACATCGCGCAGATCACCCGCGCCCTGGAAGCGGTCTCCGCCTCGCGCGTTCGCCGGGCGCAAGCGCGCGTTCTGGCCAGCCGCATCTATGCCGAGAAAGCCTGGGAGATCCTGGTCAACATTCAGGCGGCCAGCAAGAGCCTCACCCTGCACCCGCTGCTGACCGAGCGCGAAGAAACCAACCGCGTCATGGTCGTCGTCATCACCTCCGACCGCGGTTTGGCCGGCGCCTACAACACCAACATCTTGCGTGTGGCGCAGCGCTTTGCTACGCGGCTGGGCAAACCCGTCGATTACGTCACGGTCGGCCGCAAGGGCCGCGATTCGCTGGCGCGCGCCGGCGCCAACATCGTCGCCTCGTTCACCGATCTTCCGGCCGAGCCTTCGATTAGTGACATTACGCCGATCTCGCGCATTGCCAAAGACGCCTTTCTCGCCGGCGATGTCGACGAAGTTGTCATCGCCTACACTGATTTCATCAATATGCTGGCGCAGCGGCCCGCGGTCTTGGGTTGGCTGCCGCTGACTACCCATACCATCGCCAGACAAGTCGCGGCTGAATACGTCAAAGACGTGGCCGTCGTCACTGGCGGTACGCAGAATTACGACTATGAACCCAGCGAGACCGCTGTCGTGGACGAGATCGTGCCGCGCTTCACCGAGCTGCAGCTCTATCAGGCCCTGCTCGAAGCCCAGGCCAGCGAACATGCCGCGCGCATGGCGGCGATGAAAAACGCCACCGATAACGCCACCCAGCTCACCGCCGACCTAACGCTGCAATACAACAAGGCGCGCCAGGCCGCGATCACCGCCGAGATTCTCGATATCGTCGGCGGCGCCAACGCCTTGCAGCAGGCGATTGACAGTACGACCGATCAGATTCTGGACGAGCGCGATATCAAACAGCAGCTATTGGACGCCTGAGCCGCATAGCGGGCTCAACGGAAAAACGGCAAGGAGTATACGCAATGGCACAGAACCAGGGTACGGTTACGCAAGTGTTGGGCAATGTGGTGGACGTCGAATTCCCCGCCGGTGAATTGCCCGATATATTTGACGCGGTTGAAGTGCCGCGCGACGAAGAAGATGACTTGGTGCTGGAAGTCGAATTGCACTTGGGTGATAGCGCTGTCCGCACTGTCGCCATGGATTCGACTGATGGCTTGGCGCGCGGCGCGGCCGCTTACGCCACCGGGCAGCCCATCGCCGTACCTGTAGGCGAGCCCACGCTGGGGCGGATTTTCAACGTCTTGGGCCGGCCGATTGACATGGGCGAGGTTGTGCCGGACGAATCGGAACGGCGCCCCATCCATGCTGACGCGCCTTCGTTTGAAGACCAGTCGCCGACGATTGAAGTCTTCGAGACCGGCATGAAAGTGATTGACCTGGTCGCGCCCATGACCAAGGGCGGCAAAACCGGCATCTTCGGCGGCGCCGGCGTCGGCAAAACGGTCACGATTCAGGAGCTCATTAACTCTATCGCCACCCAGCACGATGGCTTGTCCGTCTTCGCTGGCGTCGGCGAACGCACCCGCGAAGGCACCGACCTGTATCACGAGATGAAAGAAGCCAACGTGCTCGACAAGCTGGCGATGGTCTTCGGCCAGATGAACGAGCCGCCCGGCGTCCGGCTGCGCGTCGGCCTCTCCGGCTTGACGATGGCCGAGTATTTCCGCGATCAGGGGCGCGATGTCTTGATCTTCATCGACAACATCTTCCGCTACTCGCTGGCCGGCGCGGAAGTCTCGGCCTTGCTGGGGCGGATGCCCTCCGCCGTCGGCTATCAGCCGAATCTGGGTGAAGAAATGGGCATGTTGCAAGAGCGTATCACATCGACCCGCAGCGGCTCCATCACCTCGATGCAAGCGGTCTACGTGCCGGCTGACGACTACTCAGATCCGGCGCCCGTGGCCGTATTCACCCACTTGGACAGCACCATCGCGCTCGAGCGGTCCATCGCCGCCCGTGGCCTGTTCCCGGCGGTGGATCCGCTGGCCAGCACCAGCAACATCTTGCAGCCTGAGGTCGTCGGCGAAGATCACTACGGGACAGCGCGCGAAGTCCAGCAAGTGCTGCAGCGTTACAAAGACCTGCAAGACATCATCGCCATCCTCGGCGTCGAAGAACTCTCGGATGACGACAAGGTCCTGGTCGCGCGGGCCCGCAAAATGGAGAATTTCCTCAGCCAGCCGATGTTCGTTGCCGAGCAATTCACCGGCCAGGCCGGGCGCTACGTGCCCATCAAAGATACCGTGCGCGGCTTCCGCATGATCCTCGATGGCGAAGTCGACCACATTCCCGAGCAAGACTTCTATATGTGCGGTCCCATCGAAGATGTGCTCGAGCGCTTCGCCGAGCGTGAAGCCGCCTAGGAGGCGTCGATGCCCATTCACGTCGAACTGGTAACGCAAGAGCGCAAGGTCTTTGAAGAGCCGGCCGCCGATATCGTGCTCGTGCCCGCGGTTGAAGGCGAGATGGGTGTCTTGCCCAATCACGCGCCTGTGTTGACGACGATGTCCTATGGCGAACTGGTCATTCGCAAGGGCGAGGCTGAAGAGCGCTTCGCTATCTACGGCGGCGTCGTCGACGTTCGCCCGGACAAGGTGGTCGTGCTGGCGGATCTGGCGGAGTCTTCGTATGCGCTTGACCTGGAAAAGGCGCAAGAAGCCCGTGAGCACGCCCGCGAAGCGCTCGACGCCGGCCCGCCCGACACTGCATATCGCGAGGCCGAGCTGGCCCTGCGCCGCGCCAACCTCGCCCTGCGTATCAGCCAGAAACTCCGCAGCCGCGGCTCACAACTGCGTATCGTGCAAGACGATCACGAAGACGCCTGAGAATAGACGACATCGACCTGGCCGTTCTGCATCCAGGTCGCCTTTAACACCCGGTGCTGTATCCGCAGTCCGGGTTTTTAGTTTTAGGGTAAAATGCAAGTAATCGTTGCTTCATCTGATCAATCAGGGTTTGGGATGCCTCTCTTTGGCAAGCGTCTTGGTGTCGATCTCGGCACGATAAACGTGCTGATATATGACAACGGGCGAATCGTCTTGCAAGAGCCGTCGTTGGTCGCGCTGCTGGCTGAGGAAGAGCGCATCGTAGATTTCGGACATCCAGCGCGCGAGATGCTGGGCCGCGTCGACGACGAAGACATCCAGGTTATGCGGCCCCTGCAGAACGGCGTCATCGCAGACTACGAAGTTACCGAGGCCATGTTGGAGTATTTCTTCGGCCGCATCGCTGGGCGCATGCGCCTGTTTCGTCCGACCGTCATGGTAGCGGTCCCCTTCGGCGCCACCAGTGTCGAAAAACGGGCTGTGCGCGAGGCTATTTTGGCGGCTGGCGCCCGCGAGGTGCAGCTAATGTGGGAGCCGCTGGCATCTGCCTTGGGGGCGGGCTTGCCCGTCAGCACGCCAGCGGGCGGCATGGTTGTCAACATCGGCGGCGGCATCACTGAAGCCGCTGTGCTAACCATGAACAATATCGTACGGGCGGAGAGCGGTCGCGTTGGCGGCTTGCGCCTGGACGAAGGCATCAGCAGCTACGTGCGCCGCAAATACAACTTGACTGTCGGGCAGCCGACCGCCGAATCGGTCAAGATTCAGATCGGCGCGGCCGTCGATCAAGCCCAGGAAATGTCAATGGAAATCCAGGGTCGCGATAATGTTTCGGGTCTGCCCCGCACGGTGCGCGTCACCACCGGTGAAGTCGTCGAAGCGCTGGCGGAACCCCTGGGGCAGGTTGCGTCTGTGGTGAAAGCGGTACTGTCAACCACACCGCCAGAGCTGTCCTCCGATATAATCGACCGCGGCATTGTCTTGACTGGCGGCGGCGCCTTGCTGCGCGGCATCGACACCTATTTGACGCGTGAAACCGGTGTGCCCGTATACCAGGCTGATAATCCCTTGATCAACGTGGTCGTCGGATGCGGCATGGCCCTGGAAGACCCGGCGATCATGCGCCGACTCGAACAAACTACCTACTATTGAGCTGCGCCTTTGCCCCTGAGCCCGGTCACGCTTCCAGATAGTATGTCATGTGCTGCAAATGGGTTACCGGGTCGATATATTGGACCAAGACTTCGGCTGGCACATTTATGTTGATGGGCGCGTAATTCAGTATCGCCCGTACACCGGCCGCCACCAACTGGTCGGCCACCTCCTGCGCCTGTTCCGCCGGCACGGCCAGCATGGCAATCTTAATGCCTTCGCGGCCTACGATCTCATGCATGGACGCGACCGGCTGCACCACGAACTCCCCGACATTTTCGCCAATCTTCCCCGGGCTGATGTCGAATAAATGCGAGATTCTGAACCCGCGATCCTGAAAACCGCGGTAATGTGAAATCGCCATGCCGAGGTTGCCAGCGCCTACCAACGCCACCGACCATTCTTGATTGACCTGCAACACCCCGCGCAGCCGTTCAATCAGAAACTCAACCTGATAGCCAGTGCCCTGTTTGCCAAAACCGCCAAAATGCGACAAATCCTTGCGTATCTGCGCTGAACTAATGTCCAGGCGTTTCCCCAATTCATGAGATGACGTGACCCGCGTGTCTTCCTGCTTCAATCGCCGTAACGCCCGCAAATATAGCGGCAGCCGGCCGATAACAATGTCCGGTATCTTTTCGGTTGTCTTTGCGGGCATCGAGGGCTGGTCCCCGGCATCGCCTTGTGAAAACGGTTACAAATCCCATCTTACCATCGTGAAACTTGATGCGCCACATCGCCGACTGCAAGGGACCGAAGCTGATAGGCCGCGTCAAGCCGCTGCGGGCGCCGTGATCGCCGTCAGCCGAACTTGTCCTGCGGGCGCCCAAATGCTAGAATCACCCGCGTGTTCGCAACCTTGCGCTGGCGCTGATGATCCGCCCGCCAAGGCCGCGCGTGCGATTCAACAGCTGTGCGATACGTCAAAGACCAAACCGAAAGTCGCAAAAGACCTTGGAAAAAGCAGGCAACAACCGTCAATTGGCGCAAGACCTGCAGATTGTGCACGACAGCATGTTGGATGGCTTGGGCCAGCTGGCCGACTATTTCGGTTTCAGCAAGGTGATGGGGCAGCTCTACGGATCATTACTCCTGAGCGCGGAGCCGCTTTCCCTTGACGATATGATGGCTCGGCTCGGTATTTCCAAGGCCAGTGTGAGCACCAACATCCGCTCGCTGGAGCACATGGGCATGGTGCGCCAGGTATGGGTGCGCGGCGGCAGCGGGCGGCGCAAATACTACCAGGCGGAGACGGACTTCTGGCAGATCTTCTCCAACGTGGTCAGCGGGCGGGAAATGCGCGATGTCGACCGCGCCTTGTCGGTCATGGAAGAGAACCGGCAGCGTATCTCCAGCATCATTGCCGAGTTGCCGCGAGATCAACAGATTCTCGCTCGCCTCTACCTCGATCGCATCGCGCAGATGCAGGCGCTCTTTCGCTTTGCCCAGCTGATCATCAACAGCCTGCTAAGCCAGGTCAGCAGCAGCGATGTGCCAGACGTGTCCGGCGTCGAGCTGCAGTAGCTTTCGCCCCTTGAAGCGCGCCCGCTCACAGCGTATAATTCCCGCGTCATCGGCAGGAGGAAGTGGCGGAATTGGCAGACGCGCATGACTTAGGATCATGTCTCTTTGAGGTGAGGGTTCGAGTCCCTCCTTCCTCACCACAGTCTAGCTAGGAAGGCGCGGCCCGCGCCTTTCGGTTTTCTGCCATTACATCACTATGTCGCGCGCTATCGTGATGCTACAATGAACCCGCGAAGAACAGGGAACGAATCTTGAACTTGCAGACGGAACGCATCGAAAATCATCGCGCTCAATTCACCGTAGAAATCGAAAATGAACAGCTGGAGGAATCCAAGCGGCAAGCTGCTCGCCGGATTTCGCGGCAAGTGCGCATCAAAGGATTTCGCAAGGGCAAAGCGCCCTACCGTCTGGTTGCGCAGTACGTGGGGGAAGCCGCTATCCTTGAAGAGGCCTTGGACGAGTTGGGCGACAAATTATACAAAAGCGCCCTCGACGAAGCGGACATCGAGCCCTATGGGCCGGGCGCCCTTGAGGACTTCAGTCTCGAGCCAGCGCCCACCTTGACCTTCACTGTGCCGCTCCAGCCCGAGGTAGACCTCAAGAACTTCCTAGATGTACGGGTTGACTTTGAGGCGCCCACGATCAGCGACGAAGATGTTGCGGACGCGCTGAAGCAGATGCGCCTGCGCGCGCTTGAGGTCGTCGACGCGGATGTCAAGGTGGCCGAAGCTGGCCACCGCGTGCACCTGCGCGTTGAGAGCGAATTCATCGATGGTGAAGAGCCCGAAGCCGAAGGTGACGTTGACCGGTCCGAGGCGGATGCCGCCGCCGCTGCAGAGGACTCTGACGTGAGCGACCAATCGTCTGATGCGACCGCGCCCGCGATTCCCAGAAAGGGCGACCCGTTCGTCAACGACGAAAACGCCGTGATCATTCTTGATCCCAATGAAGATCCCTTTACGCACGGCTTTGTCGAGAACATTATCGGCGCCGAGCTGGGCAGTGATGTCGAATTCGAACTCACGATTCCGGACGATGATGCCGACGAGTCCATTCGCAACCGTGAAGTATGGTTTGTCGTCGAAGTTAGAAACATTGAGGCTGTTGAGATACCTGAGCTCGATGACGAGTTCGCGCGTACAGTAAGCCGACATCGCGGTGATGAATCGATGGATGTCGCCGCGCTGCGCCTGTCCACGCGCGAGGAATTGATGCGCTCGGCTCTCGACAGCGCCAAGACGCAATACAGCGGCGAGGTCTTGCAGCGGATTGTTGATGGCGCCGATATCGCCTACGCCGACCTGATGCTGGACGAGCAAATCGACGAGCTGATCAAGGAATTCGAGCGCAACCTCAGTCAGCAGGGGATCAAGCTGGATGATTACCTGCGCCTGACGGGCAGCGCGCACGACGAACTGCGCGAACAGTATCGCGAGCCGGCGCGGGAGTCGCTGCAGCAAACCCTGGTCTTGCGCGAACTGGTGAACCAGCAGAAGATAGCGATCAGTGAAGAGGATGTCGAAACGCGGCTCAACCAGGCAGTCGCTGGATACGGCGGCAGCCCAGAAATCCGCAAGCTGCTCGACACACCGTCTATGCGGGGGAATTTCCGCAACGACTTGCTGATGAGCCACGTCAATGAGCACTTGTACGCCATCGGCCGCGGGATCGATTCCGACGAGGCCATTGACCAGCTTCGCGAACGCACGGCGGCTGATGCTGCGCATGTACAGGAGCGGAGCCGCCGGCGACAGGCCTACGAGGCGGAAGACGCGCTGGCTGCTTTAGATGATGGCGCCGACGCCGCCACAGCTGCAGCGGAGGCGGACGCCGGCGAAGACTTGAGCGAAAATGATGAGACGCCGCGCGAATCAGCCCTGCGCGATAGCGCGGCAGCGGGTATGGAATAAGCGGAACAGAAAGCGAGAAGGGACGCGCTTGCAAATGAACAGCATTCACAATGTCATCCCAATGGTGATAGAGCAGGGCGGCCGTGGCGAACGCGCCTACGACATCTATTCCCTGTTGCTGAAAGAACGGATTATCTTCGTCGGCTCCGGTATCAATGATCAAATCGCCAATTTGATCGTGGCGCAGTTGCTCTTCCTCGAACGTGAAGGTCCGGAGCGACGACTGCAAATGTATATCAATTGTCCCGGTGGCGTAGTCTACTCCGGCCTCGCCATCTATGACACCATTCAGCAGATATCAGCGCCTGTGAGCACCGTCGCTGTGGGCATCACGGCGAGCTTCGGCACCGTGCTCTTGACCGCCGGCGAGACAGGCATGCGGTCCGCCCTGCCGAATGCGACGATACACATGCATCAGCCCCTGGGCGGCGCGCAGGGCCAAGCATCGGACATCGTCATTCAGGCTGAAGAAATCGTACGCCTCAAAAAGCGCATTATCCATATATTCGAGAACCACACCGGCAGGACTTCGGAAGAAATCGAACGTGTCACCGATCGGGATGTCTATATGACGGCGCAGGAAGCCGCCGATTTCGGCCTCATAGACATGGTCCTGTTCGGCGAAGCGCGCGAATTGGAGGAGGCCTGAGGTGGATTTCTCGCCTCTGAAGCACCGCTGTAACTTTTGCGCGCGCTCTCATGAAGATGTCGAGCGCCTCATTGCCGGGCCAGAGCACGTCTACATCTGCAACTACTGCGTCGACCTCTGCGCGAATTTGCTCAAGGAAGAAGGCGCTGACGACCTCGAGGTTGAGGCCGGCCCAGGCTTTGAACTGGCGCTTTCGCCACGCGAAATCATGGCGCGTCTCGATGAATACGTCATCGGCCAGACGGAAGCCAAGCGCGTCTTGAGCGTGGCTGTCTACAATCACTACAAACGCATCCAGGCGACGGACGACGCGCCGGACGTCGAAGTCGACAAGAGTAACATTCTGCTCATCGGCCCTACCGGCTGCGGCAAGACCCTGCTGGCGCAGACGCTGGCGCGCATTCTCGATGTGCCGCTTTGCATCACGGACGCGACCGCCTTGACCGAAGCCGGCTACGTCGGCGAAGATGTCGAGAACATTTTGCTGCGTTTGATTCAGGCGGCCGACGGCAATATCGCGCGTGCCGAGCGCGGCATCATTTACATCGACGAGATCGACAAAATCTCGCGCAAATCAAACGCCAATCCGTCCATCACGCGGGATGTATCTGGCGAGGGCGTCCAACAGGCGCTGCTCAAAATTCTTGAGGGCACGCTGGCCAACGTGCCGCCGCAGGGTGGGCGCAAGCACCCGCATCAAGACTTCTTGCAGCTCGATACGCGCAATATCCTCTTCATCGTCGGCGGCACCTTCGCCGGCCTAGAAGATGTCATTCGCGCGCGCGCCGGCATGAATAGCGTCATCGGCTTCGGCGCCAGCCAGGAACGCGCCGAGCATGAAGCGACCCATCTGCTGGACGTAGTGTCGCCGGAAGACTTGGTGCAGCACGGCATGATTCCTGAAATGGTTGGGCGCTTGCCCGTGCTGGTTTCGCTTAAGCCGCTGGCGTTGGATGATCTCGTGCGCATCATGATCGAACCCAGGAACGCGCTTGTGCGACAGTATCAGCATCTGCTGGCCCTGGATAATGTCGAGCTGGAGTTTGAATCCGAGGCGCTGCATGCCGCCGCCGCATTGGCGATTGAACGGGATTCCGGCGCGCGCGGGCTGCGATCCATCATCGAAGCTTGCCTGCTGGACGTCATGTTCGAGGCGCCAAGCCACAAAGAGATTACCCGCGTCACCATCACCGAAGCAGTCATCCGCGGCGAAGAAAAACCACGCCTGTTCACAAATGATGGTCGCCTGCTTTCCCTCGGCGACAAGATTCATCCCGCCGCCTGACTCCCCGCGCGACGTCGCTCCCTGTCAACGGCTGATCGGAAGCAGCAGCGCCTCCGTCCCGCCGCCGACCTGGCTGGCGAAACTCTGCGCGTCCAGCTGCGTAGCTTCCTCCCCGGCGCCGCCCCAATTATACGGTATTGCCCAGCCGGGCTTCAGTTCTTCCGCAAGGCGTAAGGCGTCCGTGAGCGTTAGCCGGCCATAGCCGTCTATCGGCAAGAGCAGAATGTCGGGCCGCAAGACCTCCATGCCGGGAATAATGTCGGAATCCCCCACGAAGTAGATATCATAGAGATCCAGCGATATGAGGAAGCCCAAACCGCGATCTTCCTGCCGGTGGCGCGGGTCCCGCAAGGAATAGGCGGGTATCGCCGTGATGCTCGCGCGGCCAACGCTGATGCTCTGCCATTCGCGCAGCACCGTCGTCCCGCGCACGATGCCCGCCACGCTTTCGTTGCCAATGATGACGGTTTCGGCGCCGCGAATCTTCTCAATATCGGCCGGCGAACAATGGTCGAAGTGATCGTGCCCGACCAGAATGAGATCCGGCGGCAGCTCCCGCTTGACGACGCGCCAGGGTGCGATCTGAATGAAAGGCGATCCCTCAATTGTAAAGCTGCTATGGCCTTGCCAGCGGATTCTCTCGATCATCGCTTGTCTCAGCAGAACCAATAATGCAATGCAAATGATCGCAAGGCAAACCTTACCTTCAAAACAATCAAATGTGCGTACGAGCGAGCCGGCGACTCGCCCCCTTATACCGACAAACTCTCAAACGCCCTTCGCATCACCGACTTGCACTTACATCTGTAGGGCCGCCAGTGCGGTCTGCCGGCATGAGCCTTCTCCGGCGCTACCTTGCACCCATTATAGTGGGCGCTGCCCGCCTGTAAATGCGGCGGCTTGCTTGCCAGACTGCTTCATCCGGTTTGCTTTCTCTACACGCGTCAGACAATCTGATGTATGCTGTGGCCTATTGGAGAATCGGCTTGGTTGTGGTGCGTCGGCGATGCTCGTTGATGAAGCCAAGATATTCGTTGCAAGCGGCAAGGGCGGCGACGGCATGGTGTCGTTTCGCCGCGAAAAGTACGTAGCCCGCGGTGGACCTTCCGGCGGCGACGGCGGGCGCGGCGGTGACATCGTCATCAAGACGGACGCCAATCTCAACACGCTCTTTTCCTTTCGCCGACGCTCGCGCTTCAAAGCCCGGGCCGGCGGCAAAGGCGGCTCCAGCAACAAGACCGGCGCCGATGCCGAAGCAACCCTGGTTCATGTGCCGCCCGGCACTGTCATCCGCGACGCCGAGACCGGCGGCCTGATCGCCGATTTGGTCGGGCCCGATGCTCATGTCGTAGTTGCGAGTGGTGGGCGCGGCGGCAGAGGCAACGCGCACTTTAAGTCTTCGGCCAATCAGGCGCCGCGACTGGCGGAAAAAGGCGCGCCCGGGGTGGAGCGCTGGCTCACCCTGGAACTCAAACTCATCGCCGATGTCGCCCTGGTGGGCTTGCCCAACGCCGGCAAGTCCACGCTGCTCTCAGTCGTCAGCAACGCGCGGCCCAAAATCGCCGACTACCCCTTCACCACGCTGGAACCGAACCTGGGCGCCGTCGTATACGACAACAAGGACCTGGTATTCGCTGACATTCCCGGGCTGATAGAAGGGGCGCACCTTGGCGTCGGCTTGGGCCACGCCTTCCTGCGCCACATTCAGCGCACGTCCATCATTCTGCACCTCGTCGATGCCGCGGCTGATGATCCACTTGCTGACTACAACCAGATTCGGGCCGAGCTGGCGCTATTCGACGAGAGACTGGTGCAGCGACCCGAAATCGTCATCTTCAACAAGATCGACTTGCCCGAGGCGCGCGAATACCTGCCCCTGCTTGAGGCGAGCTTCCATGAGCGCGGCATCAGCGCTCCAATGCACATCTCGGCCTTGACCGGCGAAAACGTCAAAGCGCTCATCCAAAAGACATTCGAGCTGACGGCCAACCTGCCAGAAGCATCCCAGCGATTTAGGGACGCCGTGCCCGTTTACGAACTTGACGAGGTCGAGGCGCCGTTCAAGTTGGTCAAGGCCGACGGCGCCTTCTATATCAGCGGCGAACGCGTCGAACGCGCGGCAGCCATGACCTACTGGGACTACGACGAAGCGGTGGCGCGTTTCCAGAAGACCCTGCACGCGCTTGGCATCGTCGAAGCCTTGCAGCGTGCCGGCGTCCGTACCGGCGACACAGTGTTCGTCGGCGACTACGAGCTGGAGTGGTCCGCGTGACGTGGCAACGGATCGGCATTCTGGGCGGCGCCTTCGATCCGCCGCAGATGGGCCACCTGATCCTGGCGGAATACAGCCGCGAAACCTTGGGCATGGATCACATTCTTTTCGCGCCCGTCGGCGACCATCCCTTCAAGCACGATACTACGCGCACGCCCGTAGCCCATCGGCTGGCGATGCTGCAACTTGCGATCAGCGACAACCCCTCCTTCAGCATTTCGCGCGTGGATATCGACCGTGAGGGACCGCACTTCTCCGCTGATACCGTAAGGTTGATCAAGCGGCTATATCCGCAGTCGGAACTTTACTTTGTCATGGGCGGCGATAATCTGCGTGACTTGCCCAGCTGGGAACGTGTGCCGCAGTTGTACAGCTGCTGCCGCTTGGCGGTGATGAAGCGCGCCGACGAAGACATCGCGCCCGATATGCACGATGAACACTTGCCCGGCTTGTCGCGCCGGGTGGACATCGTTGATGTCCCCATGCTGAGCCTCTGGCTGTCGTCGACCTATGTCGTCAGTCGCTTGCGGGGCGGCCTTAGCGTCCGCTACCTGGTCCCTGACAAAGTGTTGGAATATATCGCCGAACACAAACTCTACCTCTGAGTCACAATGAGACCTCTTCCAACCCTTCTCCTGCTTTTGGCATGCGCCATCGTCTTGGCGGCCACAATTGGCGCGCAGGGCGACCGACCCGTCGCCACCTTGGTCCCGCCGACGCTCGTGCCGGTGGATGCTACGCGCGCGACCGTCGACGCCCTGCCGGGGGAGTCAGCGCTGGCGCAAATCATCGCCGGCAATACATTCAAGGTCGGCGTGCTCTACAATGCGCCGCCCTACAGTGAATTAACGCTGCAAGGGGAATTGCGCGGCTTTGACATTGAGCTGCTGCGGCTGATCAGCGCGGCATGGGGCGCCGACATTGAATTCACGCAAGTCACGCGCCAGAACGCCCGGCAATCTCTCTTGCAGGGCGATGTGCACGCCGTCATCAGCGCGCTGGCGCCCTATCGCGATGCGCCCGACGATATCGAGTTCACGCAAGCCTATCAAATCAGCCGCCATGCGCTTCTCGTGCGGCCCAACAGTGACATCTCGCAGCCGCCGGATCTGCTCAATCGGACGGTGGCTTATGTGCTAGGAACGCGCAGTGAAAAAGCGTTGACCTTATGGCGCGACCGCGTGGGCGTCACGCTGGATGCAACGCCTCATCTCAACCTCGATCGCGCCTTCGCCGGTTTGGTCGCGGGCGAGGTTGACGCGGTCGTCGGTGAAGCGCAGGAGTTGTTGCAGATAACCGGCGACTACGGAGACCTTGTCCGAATGCTGGACCAGCCGATTCTGCGCGAACCGCGAGCGCTCGCCGTGCGCCGCTTCGACGCCCCGATGCGTCAGCTGCTGAATCGAACAATTCAGATGCTCGCCAGCGAAGGCAAGCTACAGCTTCTGTCTCGCGAATACTTCCCGGATGAGGCGTTTCCCGACGATGCCATCGCAATTTGGGATGGCGCAGACGTCGAACTATCGCTCGCGCAGACTCCCTCGCAGATTGATTACGCGCGCCAATATGCGCTGCCACGCCTACTCAGCAGTCGCGCGCTGCGAGCCGGCGGGCTAGACGGCGCGCCCCCACTTGAGTCCGCCGGAGGGGGTCGCTTGGCCGCGCTGAACCGGGCGCTCGTCGACGAAATGGCGTCTCGCTGGGGCGTCCGCCTGGAGATCGTCCCCAGTAGCCCGCTACAGGCGACTGAACTACTGCGTGCTGGCGCCGTCGATTTGGTCGTCGGGGTAAAGCCCGCTTGGCAACTGGCTCCGCAAATGGATTTCTCCGCGCCTTACCTGCTGCATGGCGACCGGCTAATGGCGCCGACGCGCAGGAACATCGATGGATTCAACGACCTGCGCGGGCGCATTATCGGCATCATCATCGGCGATGACGGGGCGCAAGAGCGCGCGCAGGCTTGGGCGGACAGCATCAACGCTTCGGTGCGCTTCTTCCGCACCACCGAAAGCGGCGCGGCCCAGACCTTGCTGGATTTTAACAACGCCAATGCCATTTACGCCGACAGCCTCGCCCTCATCCCGCATCTTGAAGCCAACGCCGATCAACTTGAGTTGACGCCGCGCTGGTATAGCCGCGGCTATTACGCGCTGGCGCTGCCGCCAAACGATCCCGATTTCCGGCGCCTGGTGGATTACACGCTGGGCGAAATGATCGCCGATGGCGCGCTCTTCGCACTGACAACGCCGCTGCTGCTGACGGACGAGCTGCCCGGCTTCGTAAACGCGCCCGGCCCCGCCGAATACAAGAGCATCAGCTTGGCGCGGGCTTAGGCTGATGCTGCGCCCAAAGCACAATCGTCACGCCGCCTAGCAAGACCACGCTGCCGGCCGCCTGCCAAATGGTGGGTATTTCGCTGAAAATCAGGAATGCCCAGAGCGCGCTCATAATGGGCACGGCTTGAGACGTCATGGTCAGTGTAGTCGGCGACATATACTTCAGCGTGAAGTTCAGCGCGCCGTGCCCGATGATCTGCGCCAAGATGCCCAGCAAGAGGACCCACAAATATCCGCGCGCATCATAGCCAACCAGCGCAATGCCAGAGCCCACAATGATGACCAGCGTGACGACGGCGCCCGCGCAATAAACGAGCCAGATATAGGGTATGAACGACACCTGGCTGCGGCTGCTGCGCCCGAGGATGATGTAAAGCGCTGCCGAGCAGGCGCTGACTGCAGCCATGAGCACACCCAGACCGGCGTTGCCTTGCGGGCTGATGGCGGGCGCGCCGGCGGTGGCGGCAGCGATAACCAGGCCGCCGGCCATCGAGATGACGATGCCCAGCCAGACAGTCGAGCTTAGCCTGGACTTCAGCAGCGTCACCTCAAACACCGCGACCCAGAGTGGAATCGTATTGAGAAACGATTGATTGATGACAATGCTAATATGCTGCAGTGAGGCGATCATCAGTGTGATGTTGAAGCCGAGGAGCGCGCCGGCGGCCAGTGATGCGCCCAAGGCGACGCGCGGCAAGCAACGGATCTCTTCCGCGCCACGAACCATGACATAAGGCGTGAAGACGATTACGCCGGTAAGCAGGCGACCGAATGCGACCAGCGGTGGCGGCAAATCATACGAGAAGGCGAAGCGAACGCAGATGGGACCGAAAGACCAGGCCACTGCCGAGATCGCGACCAGCAGCCACAACTGCGCCATCGGCGGCGCTGCAGAGCTAGTCCGCAACATTAGACTTGGGCGCCGTCTGACGGATTTCGCCGCGGCTGGCCATGAGGACGCCGCAGATGATGATCGCGCTGCCGAAGATCTGCTGCTCGGGCGGCATCTGACCAAAGAGCACGAGCGCCAGCAGCGCGCTGCCGATCGGCTCCAGCTGGGAGAACATGCTCACCAGGGCCGCGGGAAAATACTCGAGCAGATAATTCAGCGACGAGTGGCCCAGCAACTGCGGAACCAAGCCCATGGCCAGGACGATCAAGTAGCCTTGGGGTCGGTAACCAAGCAATGGCGTCGACGTCAAAAGCATGACCGCGAGTGTACAGACTGACGCTACGCTGTAAACCAGCCAGACGTAAGGGACAACCGGCAGCTTCCTCCGCAGGCGGCGCCCTATGAGCATATAGACCGACACAGTTAGCGCGCCGATCAAGGCCAGCCCGCCGCCCCTTGCCGTGGAGTCGAGATTTGTCAGGTCGGCTGACGCGGCGGATTCAAGCGGAACGCCGATGATGACGCCGCCCAACAGCGCGACTAGCAAGCCACTTATCACCAGTCGGGACAGGCGAATGCGCAAGAAATATACTTCCATGATGGCGACCCAAATCGGACCGGTCGAGACGATGACAACGCTCACCAGTACCGTTGTGAGCTGCAGCGACGAGACCCACGCGGTGAAGTGCGCCGCAAGGCATACGCCGGCAACGACAATCAGCACTGATTCGCGGCGCGACAGGCCCATGATGGGATTGCGATAGCGCCGCAGGGCTATGGGCGTCAGAACGAGAGCGGCGACAACCAGCCGCCCGCCCGCGATCAACAGCGGCGGCATCGCTTCTTCCAGGGCATAGAGGATGAATATGGCGGCGGAGGAGGTAGCCGCAATAGCCAGCACGATGACGAAATAGGCCCTCAGTGGCGTGGCATCAGCGGCGGACGCCGGCGTGGCTGTCAAAGCAAGATAACTCCCATACTGCAAGCGCCAATCATCGTAGTTTACGCGGAATATGCAAGGCAGAATCACCGTGCCCTGGCACATGCTGACCCGGCTTTGCGGGCCAGGGACTCTGAAAATCTTGCGGGAGAAAGTAGACTTGTGGGGCCGGTCGCCTCACTAATGGCATGAGCGTCATTGGATTCGTAGCCGGACGTGCTAGAATAGAAGGCGCAGGACCGAATATCAGAGTTCAAAGGAGCGAGTTGAATCATGGCTTTTGAATTACCCTCACTTCCCTATGCAGAGGATGCCCTGGAGCCGCACATTGATGCCAGGACGATGGGCATTCATCACGGCAAGCATCACGCCAGTTACACCGCCAACTTGAACGGCGCCATCGGTGGCACCGAGCTTGAAGGCAAGAGCATTGAGGAAATTCTGGGAGACCTCAACGCAGTGCCGGAGAGCATCCGCACGGCCGTCCGCAACAACGGCGGCGGCTACGCCAATCACAATCTGTTTTGGCAGATCATGGGGCCAGATGGCGGCGGCGAGCCGAGCGGCGCGCTGGGCGATGCCATCAACAGCGCCTTCGGCAGCTTCGCCGATTTCCAGTCGGCTTTCTCCGCGGCGGCGGCCACGCGCTTCGGCTCCGGCTGGGCCTGGCTGGTGGCCGATGGCGGCGCCGTCAGCGTCACCTCGACGCCCAACCAGGACACGCCGCTGATGGAGGGCAAGACGCCCATCCTGGGCATTGATGTTTGGGAGCACGCCTACTACCTCAACTACCAGAATCGCCGGCCCGACTACATCGCCGCCTTCTTCAACGTCATCAACTGGGGCAAGGTCGCCGAGCTCTACGCTGCAGCGGGCTAGTTCAAGCGGGCATGCTGAGCGCAGCGGGCCGGGTAGCTCGCTGCGTTTTTCTTGGCGTGTAAGCGCGGAAAGGGATGGCGCACTGATGAAGCGCGAATTGGGACCAAGCCGGCGCGAAATACTGAAGTTGGCGGCATCGGGCGTTGTGAGCGGGGCAATGGTTGGCGTCTCCCAAGCTCAGGGGGCCGAAGCCAGCAATGCGCCGGCCGACCGCGCCGAAGATTGGATGTTCAAGCTGCCAGAACTGCCATATCCGGCGGATGCGCTTGAACCCTACATTGATGCTGAGACGATGAACCTTCACCACGGCAAGCATCACGCCGGCTACACCAACAAGTTGAATGCGGCGATCGATGGCACAGAGTTGGTCGGGCGGACGATCCAAGAAATCCTGGCTGACCTGGACGCCATTCCGGAACACATCCGCACGACCGTGCGCAACAACGGCGGCGGCTACGCCAACCACAGCTTGTTCTGGCAAGTCATGAGCCCGGAAGGCGGCGGTGAGCCGAACGGCGCGCTGGCCGATGCCATCAACAGCCAGATGGGCGGCTTTGAAAACTTCAAACTCGCCTTTTCGACATTGGCGTCCAGCGTTTTCGGCTCCGGCTGGGCTTGGCTCGAGGCGGACGCCGGCAAGCTGCGCCTGACGTCGACAGCCAATCAGGACACGCCGCTGATGGGCGGAGGGACGCCTATCCTGGGTCTTGATGTGTGGGAGCACGCCTACTACCTCAACTATCAAAATCGGCGGGCCGATTATATTGACGCTTGGTTCCATGTCGTCAATTGGGACCGGGTGAACGAGCTCTACGCTGCCGCCTGAGCCGGCTGCACATTCAATTCTGTATGCGAGGGCGCTAGAATGATGGCGCCCTTTTTTCATTGCGTGACGGGAGTCGATGAGATGACAGAGTACCGAATCGAGGCGGATTCGCTGGGAGAGGTGCGGGTGCCGAAGGCGGCGCTCTACGCGGCGCAAACGCAGCGCGCGCTGGAGAACTTCCCCATTACGGGCATGAAGCCGCTGCCGGCCTTCATCTGGAGCATGACGCTGATCAAACGCGCGGCGGCCGAAGTCAACCTGGAGCTGGGCTTGCTGGATGCGCGGCTGGCGCAGGCTATTATCGCGGCGGGCGATGAAATCCTGGCCGGGCGGCATCACGAGCACTTTGTCGTCGATCCCTTCCAGGCGGGCGCGGGCACCAGCCACAATATGAACACCAACGAGGTGATGGCGAATCGCGCTAATCAGCTGCTGGGCTACGCTGTTGAATCGGCGGATAAGCCGGTGCATCCCAACGACCACGTCAACATGGCGCAATCGACCAACGACACCATCCCGACGGCGATTCGCTTGGGCGCGCTGTGGCGGCTGGACGAGCTGCTGGCCGTGCTGCGTCGCTTCGTCGAGGTCACGCGGGGCAAGGCGGCTGAGTGGGACGATGTGGTCAAGACCGGGCGGACGCACCTGCAAGACGCGGTTCCGATTCGCCTGGGCCAAGAAGTGGGCGCCTGGGCGACGGCCATCGAGCGCGGCATCGCCAAGGTGGAGTTCGCGGCGGAAGGGCTGCGGCGGCTGGGCATCGGCGGCACAGCGGCCGGCACCGGCTTGAACGCGCATCCCGAGTATCACGCGCGCATGGTGTCGAAGTTGGCGCAACTCAGCGGCATCAGGCTGCAAGAGAGCGATGACCTGTTTGAGTCGATGCAGTCGCTGGGTGACGCGGTCTTCTTCAGCGCGGCGCTGCGCAATCTGGCGATGGATTTCACCCGTATCGCCAACGATGTGCGCTTGCTATCGGCCGGGCCGACCACGGGCATTGCCGAGTTGACGCCGCCGACCGTGCAGCCGGGCTCGTCCATCATGCCCGGCAAGGTCAACCCGGTGCTGGCGGAGATGCTGAATCAGGCGATGTACCATGTGATGGGCAACGATACCACGGTGAACCTCTGCGGCGCGGCCGGCCAATTCGAGCTGAATGTGATGATGCCGGTCATCGCGCACAATCTCAACGAGATGCTGCAGGTCATGATCGGCGCGGTGGCCGCCTTCACCGACAAGCTGATGGCCGGGCTGACGGTCAATCGCGAGCGCACGGCGAGCTGGCTGGCGCGCAATCCAATCCTGGTGACGGCGCTGAACCCCATCATCGGCTACAACAACGGGGCGAAGGTGGCGAAGCAGGCGCTGGCTGAGGGGAAGAGCGTGCGCGAGGTCGTGCTCGAGCTGGGCTTGATGGAGGCAGACGAGCTGGATCGCGCGCTGGATGCTCACGCCATGACGGAGGGGGGGATCGCGGAGTAGGGGTGGCCATTGCCGGGCAAAATGTTTTTTCGGCCCTCTGGCCATTTGGAGTTGTTCGCAGGTGACGCAGCGTTGTGTATGCGGTTGTTAAGGCGCAGTTGAGGCGAGCGTAGCATGGACTGGGGCAGGGGTGGCGACTATATGGTCGCGGTCAAATGAAACGCGCACCTTTGAGAGCTATATAAAATGCGGCATGGGATTTGATGCGGCACAGCAGTAATGGTCTAGCATTACTGTAGTTGGTACCATCTTCTTCGGATGCATTGAGTTGGGAGCACAAATGTGGCTGGCGAACCGGTAGGAAATTTCAAGCTCTTATTTCAAAGTATCGACAACGGTTATGTTTTTGAAAAGCTTGCCCAACAGCTAATGAGTGCCATTCGCGGTGCCGGATTCAGGCCCCTTGGCGGAAATCGCGACTTTGGAATGGATGGGCTTGAATACGTGACGCTGCAGGACGGAAACACAAGATTGACTGTTGTCCACCAGTACTCAATAGCCAAGGATACGAAGACCAAGATAAATAGAACCATACGAGCGCTTAGTGCAGCGGGAGTAGAATTCGACCGGCTGGTATACGGTACAAACGCTGAAGTTAAGCACCAGCATCAGATAGCTGAAGAATGCCATAGCACAGAAAACGTAATCGTCGATATTTTCGACGTTAACTGGTTCGAATTAGCAGTGAAGCAATCCAAGCCGGCGGCCGTAGCCTTCAATGAGTTCGCAAGGGACAACGTTCGACCGACGCAAAGTGTTGTTGAACTCGTGGATGTCAATGATCCTAGAATCTATGTTTACCTTCTTCAAAGTCTGCAGAGTCCAAACAACTCCAGCAAACTAGACGAATTGCTGGTGGATACACTTATTTTCCGCGCACTGGAAGGGACAGACCCAGATAAGGGATTGTTTCGAACAAAGCACGAGATTCTTGACGAAATACAGTCATTTGGAGAATTTGACTCGACGTGGCTGGACGAGTCGGTGAGCAAAAGACTCAATACACTTTCTAGTAAGCCGAATCGCTTGCTTCGACATCATCGAAAGGATGGATTCTACTGTCTGCCCTATGAAACCAGAGTGGAACTGGCTGCAAGCCTGCTGAGAGACAGACAATTGTACGATGAATTTCGGGATGAATCGGATGCGACGCTACGACAGGAGCTGGATAAAACTGGTGTAAGAGTTCGTAATGCTTACGACTTGTTAAAGCGGACGTTTGAAGACATTTACAGAAAGCAAGGGCTGGAGTTCTCGCAGTTCATACGTGATGGCGACGCGGCTGACGCGATTGACAAGTCGCTTGTAGAAATTGTGGAAGAGGTGGTAGATGGAAGCCAGGTAATTCCCAAGAATCGTACAAAAGTTAAGCGCGCAGTAGTGCAAGCAATACGTGAGATTGTGTACAACGGGAGTCCCGCTCAACTCGAAGTGCTATTGAAATTTTCCAGCACATATTTGCTGCTCTTTTTGCTGCAATACGATCCGAAACTGGTAAGCTATTTCGAAAGTGTGACCGAACGGCTTGTGGTTTATGTGGATACTTCAATCCTCGTTCCCGCAATGTCGGAATACTTTCTTGAAGCGAAGAACCAGCGGTACAGCAATTTGCTGAAGTCAGCCAATGCTGCAGGCGTCAAGCTGTATGTGACAGAGACAGTGATTTCAGAGCTATCGGCGCATTTCTATAACCTCAAGCAGACCTATAATCAATTCTATAACGTACAAGAAAGGCTGTTTGAGGATCTTGAGTTTACTCCGTTCGTGCCAGAAATTCTCCTACGCTCATACTTTTATGCGAAGTCACGACAAATTGTTGCGAGCTTTGAAGAGTTCTATTCGTGCTTTACATCATTGGCGGACACCCAACGGGAGCGCGAACTCTACAATTGGATTCACGATGCATACGGGATATCCTTTCAGAACTACTCCGATCTCTCTATAGAAATAGATCCGTATCTTGAAGAAGAACTCTTTGAGAAGCTGAAGGATACCAAGAACAGCCCTCAACAGGCGAGGAACGATGTAAAGCAGTTGCTCATGATTTACGCGCTAAGAGACAAAAACAGTGAGGTTCTGGATTCCGGGGCCTTTGGCTACAGAACTTGGTGGCTCACATCGGACACTAAGTCACAGCGGGCTTTTCAGAAGATTGGCGGCACGGGTCGACACAAGAATCCATACATACGCGCGGACTTCCTCTATAACTTTCTCACGCTTGCGCCAAATAGAGGAAAGGTAGACGCGGTCTTCCGTAGCATGTTTCCAAATCTATTGGGCGTCAACATATCGTTTCATGTGCCAGATGAAATTGGCGTCGCCATTCGAGAGCAAATGCTTCAACACAGTGAATTGGTTTGTCGTCCGGGATTTAGGGGCAAGCTGAGTATACTTCTAGAAGACCTTATGGGTAGCCCCACTAAAAACTACAAGCATCGAATCGACACGTGGTTTGAGCAGTGGAATGCGTAAACTACCGTAGTCGAGTGGGTCAACTTCAAGCAGAAGCGTGACTATACTCAATTCTTTTCTTTGATCCTAGCGACTACACTGAGTTCAAGCGACTATCTCCGTTTCTGAAATGGTAGCTATGCCTGTTAAGAAGACTGATCATTGCGCTTCCTGCCATTGCCAAGTGTCATGCAATTATCGTTTGTCCAATTTGTCGCATACCCAAACCTTTCATTCTCAAAGCACATATTCCGTCTAATCTTTCGCTTCGACTCGCACACCCAGCTCCACACACTCCCATACCAAGAGCGCAACCACAGCAAGTGAGTTAGGGCAATGAACATCCACAACATCGGCATCAACATCGGTGATGACGTCGTCGACGGCCGCCGCGCCCGCCTGACCGCCGCCCTGGCGCGCGCCCAACGCCACGGCTACACCCTCGCGGAACTGGGCATCAGCGGCCTCAACGTCATCATCCACGGCGAACTCGTCCCGCAACGCCTCGCCGCGATTCAACGGACGCTCGCGCCCTTTGACCTGCGCTACTCGGTGCACGCGCCGGGTCGCACCAACCTGGCCCACGGCAGCGACCCGGCCATGGAAGCCCGCGTGCTGGAAGCCTGCCTGCGCTTCACGGGCGCCATCGGCGGGCGCGTGCTGGTTTATCACAGCGGCCTGCAGGCGCTTGACGCGGCGCGGACGGGCACGGCTGACTTGCCCAGCGCTGACGAGCTGGCGCGCGGGGCCGAACGCGAGGTGGCGTCCTTACGAAAGCTGGCGCCCTTGGCGGCTGATCTGGGCGTGACCATCGGCGTGGAAAATGGCGACCCGCATTTGTGGGAATACGCGGTCTTGCTGCGGCAAGGCAAGGCGCGTGACGACTTGGCCAAGTACCATGCCCGCCTGCGGACATCGGCGATTGTGGCGCAGGTTGAGGCGGTGAATCATCCCAATGTCGGCATCACGCTGGATTTGGCGCACTTGTACCTGGCGGCGCGCGCCCTGGGCGATGACTACCTGGAGGCGGTTTCGACGGCGGCGCCCTGGGTGCGGCACCTGCATATCAACGACAATTTTGGCGTGCTCGATGCCGGCCACGACGCGGAGGCGGCCCGATTGCCCTATGGCGAGGCCGATTTACATCTGCCGCCGGGCTGGGGCGCCATTCCGCTGGCCGAGGCCTTTGCGCGCTTGGGCGATTATGCCGGCGATATCGTGCTCGAAATCAAGGAGCGCTACGCTGATCACCTGGGCGAAGGGCTGGCGTATACGCGGCGGCTGCTAGCTTGACGGCGGGCTCATTTCGCAATTGGATCCCTTGTCGCGTTTGGCGCAGCCCGGCGCCCGGGCAACACCCTGGTCGATGCGTCTGCCAGTTTCATCAGCGACACCGGCAACCGCCCGGACTGTGCCGGCCACCCAATTTGGTACGCGCCCTCAACGGCCGTGTGCCCGCTCATAGGCTAACCGCGCATGGGCAGCCAGACGGTCGTCGATCTGCGCTTGGTCTCTGAGCTCGATCATGTGTGTGATGTTGGGCATCGCCCCGAGGCCGACCGCCTTGCGCACATAATCGCCGAAGGGTTCGTCGCCTAGATCCAGGCCAACGCGGATATTCGACTTGCTTATTTTCGCGCAGCCGAATACGCGCTCATCCTCAATCGAAACATAAGTCTTGGTCGGTATGAAGAGGATACTTGGCAGCTCGGCCTGAATCTTGGCGGCGATCGCGTCATAGAGCGGTCGCTGTTGCTCTTTACCCGCGAACAATTTGCGGAAGAGCGTTGGATAATGGAAGACCGGTTCACCATCGTTGAGAAAAATGCCCGCCAGCATTGAGGCTTGCATATGGTTGAAGCGCTTCTCGCTCTTTAGCCATTTCACGATTTCGTTGTTCTTTTGCAGCCCGGCTGATGCCAGCACACGCATCCATGCTGCCAGGTCTGCGCCGGTCTCAGCAGCGAGGGACTTGACAAAGGCTTGTTCGAGTTCGCGCGCTTCTTTCGCCATGTTGGGCTCCGTTCGTTGGCTGAGCCAGGAGTATTGCACTTGGTGGCGCGGTTTGACAGGCTGAAGTGGCAGGCCCGCTCGGGCGCCTGGCACTGAGCTTGACTCGTTGAAGTGTCGAGCGCAGCGAGGGCCATATCGGATTTCGCGATCAGACATTATAATTCACGGCTGTTCGACAAGACTGGTCGGCGGTCAAGCCGCCACGCCGGAGGTGAAAGCTATTGAATCGACAAACAGCCTACGACATCGTCTGCGAATTCGTGACGAGCGACTCGCTGCGCAAGCACATGCTCGCCGTCGAATTCGCGATGCGCGCCTACGCCGAGCATTACGGCGAAGACCCGGACGCCTGGGGCTTGGTCGGCTTGCTGCACGACTTCGACTGGGAAATCCACCCCTCTCTCGAGCAGCATCCCATGGACGGCGCGCCCATTTTGCGCGAGCGCGGCTTGGGCGAAGAAGACATCCGCACCATCCTCAGCCACGGGCCGCTGGCCGCCGATGACCGCGTGACCCTGCGCGACAAAGCCTTGTACGCGGTGGATGAGTTGACGGGACTGATCACGGCGGTGGCGCTGGTGCGGCCGAGCAAGGACATTCGCGATGTCAAGCTGCGCAGCATCCGCAAGAAATGGAAAGACAAAGCCTTCGCCGCCGGCGTCAATCGGCAGGATGTCATCGACGGCTGTGCGGTCCTGGGCGTGGATGTGTGGGAGTTTCACGTGCCGCTGGTGTTGCAGGCGATGCAAGAGCACGCCGCCGAGTTGGGGCTCGACGGCGCGCGTTCAAGCTAATAGTAGCGGACGTGGACCGGCGTCCCTACCGGTGCGAAATCGTAGAACCACTTGGCATCGGCGGTGGTCATGTTGACGCAGCCGTGGCTCATTGGCGTGCCGAAGTTGTTGTGCCAGTAGGTGCCATGGAAGGCGTAGCCGGCATAGAAGTACAGCACCCAGGGTACGCCGGGCAGGTCGTAATCCGGCCCCACCATGTGGCGTGAGGGCAGTTTGCGCGTCACTTTGAAATCGCCTTGCACGGTGGGCGTGGCTGCCTTGCCGCTGGAGATCAGGGCGCGCCTTTGCAAGATGCCATTTTCATAGGCGTAAGCGGTCTGTGTGCTGAGCATGACGACCAATTCTCGGCCGACGCCGACACGGGCGCCGGGGTGGCTGCTTGCGTTGTGAAAGTTGCTGAAATTGGTGGCTTGGACCGGGCCGTAGCGCGCGGCCTCTTCAGCGGTGGGGATTTGCAGGACCGTGCCGACATGCACGCTGTCCGGATTGCTGATGCCATTGACCGCGGTGATGGCCAGCCAGCTCATGCCGAACTTGGCGCCGATCTGCGAGAGGAAGTCGCCCGGCTGCACGGTATACTGCTTGCGCGCGGCATTTGCAGCTGGCGTTGCTGGCGTCGCGGCGGCGGGCTGCGGCGGCGTGTAGGCGTCTAAATTGCGGACGCGCAACGCCAGACCGGAATGGATACGATGCGGGTCACTGATGGCATTGGCGGCCATGAGCGCATCGAGCGAGACTTCGTATTGTTGCGCGATGCCGAATAGCGTCTCGCCGCGCTGGACGATGTGCGTGTTGGGCGGGCTGACGGGCGCAGTTTCTTGGTCGGCGTCCGCTGCGTCCGCCGGCGAGTCGTCGTCTTGCGCGGCTGTGCTGGCAGCGTCCGGGGCTGTGGCATCCGCCGGCAGCAGCAGTTCCTGGCCCGGATAGATGATCCAGGTCCACAAGTCGTTCACCGCCTGCAGATCCCCCAGGTTAACACCGTAACTGACGGCGATGATGCCGAGGGTTTCGCCGGGCCGCACCGTATGTGTCAAGGCGCCGGGCTCGGTCAAGGGGCCGGCTGCGTCGCTGGAAACGGGCTCTATCGCCGGGGTTTCGCTCAGGTCCGCGTCCAGCGAGTCCGGCGTGGCGCCCGCGGGCAGCAGCAACTCTTGGCCTGGGTAGATGATCCAGGTCCACAGCCCGTTGGCCGATTGCAGGTCGTAGAGTGTGACGCCGTAGCTGGCGGCGATTGTCCCCAGTGTGTCCCCCCGTCGCACAACATAGGTAAGCCTGTCCAGGTTGATGGCGGGTGGCGCGGCGATATCTGCTGTCTGGGTCGCGGACGGTTCGCCGGGGAGGGGCAGCGCCAGTTCATCGCCGGGGAAGATCCAGGCGTTGAAGATGCCGTTGAGCGATTGCAGTTCAAACAGGTCGATGCCGTAGCGTTTAGCGATCGAATCCAGAGTTTCGCCACGCTGCACGATGTGCCTGCTCTTATCAGCGTTGACGCCTGAGGCGGCCGTCTGGGAAAGGGGCAATTGCAATTCTTGCCAGGTGTACACGAGATGCGAGTTGTATATTTGGTTGAGCGCTGCCAATTCGCCCATGTCGACGCCGTAACGCTGCGCAATCAGGCCGAGCGTTTCGCCGGGCCGCACGATATGCGTTTCGCTGTTGAAAGCCTGCCCCTGCGCCGTCAGCGTCAAAAGCAGGACGAAAACCGCTGTGAGGAGCAGGTGTAGCCATCGCATGAGCTGTCTCCTTTGTGTCGCTTGCTACAATTGAAACGGTAACACAAAGTGGAAGCGCTTCTCAAACGGTCTACTGTGAATTGAAGCGGGCCGCTTTTGACTGTAGAATGGTCAGCCGATGCGCGTCAACGTGGCTGAAACCGCCGCCTGGCTTGCTTTTCAGGGCGGATCCGGTAGCGGCAGTTACGTCCGTGAAAGCGGCGACAGGCCACGAGGGCGTAGCGCTAACGTGGCGCGATCGTGTGGCGAGCGTAGTCAGAATCGGCTACACTTCCTGACGCATGCGGCATCAGTCGCGGAAGCATGGAGGACAAACCATGTCCCAGTTTAGCCTGAACCCGAGAATGGCTGGCGCGAGTCTCCTGCTGGCGCTTGCGCTGATGATTGCAGCCTTGGGGCCGGCGCTGGCGCAAGCTGGCGACCGCGTTCTGGTGGCGGGAGCGACCGCGTCTGATGCGCTGGGTCCGGCCAAGCCGGCGGTGACCTTCGCCTTTGATGCGGCCGCGAATTCGACGGCGACCGTGGCGCTGGACAATGTGGCTGGCGGCGCGTTGACCATGCTGCTCAGCGACATTAATGGCAACGCCATTGCGCAGGCCGGGTCGTCGGGCGCTACGGGCGCCGTGGCGCTAGACGACATCGCATTGGCTTCGGGCGGCCGCTATTATGTGTTTGTGTATTTTGCGCCGGGTACGCCGGCCGTGGATACGACATTTGGTATTTCGCTGACTGTGGCGGCTGCGGCAGCGGCCAGCGACGACGCCGTCGCAGAGGCTGCAGCTGTGCCTGACCTGGTCTTGTTGGTCGGCGGCATCGAGGTTGAGTTGAGCTGGACGGGCGCGGCGGACCTAAACCTGGAGGTGCGCGACCCCTCAGGGCAGAACCTGCACTGGAATTCACGCTCGACGGACAGCGGTGGCAGCTTCGGCTTTGACGCCAACGGATTGTGCCAGGTATTGGCGGATAGCCCGAGCGAGTCGGCGCTATGGCAGCCGGGTTTCTTGCCCACCGGCAGCTACGAAATCATCGTCTATTATGAGCAGGCTTGCGACACCTTGACCGGCTCGGTGGCCTTCGCCATTGATGTGAGCGTAAATGGACAGCCCAGCGGTCGCATCGAGAATATCTTGACGCCGGTTGGGCAAGCGCGGCAGAACGTCTATGTGGCGCGTTTCGAAGTCGGCGCTGAGGGCGCTACTACGGTGAGCCCGGGCGGCGCTTATCCGTCAACCAGTCTGACGCTATTGCCGGCTGACTTTGAACGCGGCGCAACGGCCACGACGCCGGTCTTGCGGGAGCTGCCGATCATCGACGAGATCAGCAATGCGCAGCCCTTCCACGCCTACACCTTCAGCGCGAATGCCGACGACATCATATCCGTCGAAATGCAGGCTCTTGGCGCCAACCTGGATACGCTGCTGCAGATACTGGATCCGGCGGGGAATATCGTCTATTTCAACGACGATGCCGGCGACGGCTCCACCAATTCAAGCATTAGCGGCGCCAGGTTATACAGCAGCGGAACCTATACATTGATCGCCACGCGTTATGGCAAGGAGTTCGGCGGCACGGAAGGGCAATACCAGCTGACCTTGAGCGGGACGACCAATGGCGCCGCCCTGCAATTGGGGAACTTGCCCCAGGGCGATATCGAGGTGACCTTGTATTGGAGCACGAGCGCAGATTTGCAACTGGTCGTGCGCGATCCTCAAGGCGAATCAGTCTACGATGACAATCCGGTTTCCATCAGCGGCGGCATCCTGGAGGTGGCGGGCAACGCGGATTGTGTGCCGGCGGCCGGCGACTTGCCCGTGTCTTATGTGTATTTCCCCACTGGAACCTTGCGCCCGGGCGCCTACGAGGTTGATGTCTGGTACCAGAACACCTGCGCCGATTTTCCATTGCCGGTTGATTTCACGCTGTTGATTGAAGTTGGCGGGCAGATAATCGCCCAAACACGGCAATTCCCGCAGCCGGGCCAGCACTTCATTACGAATTTCACCGTGCAGCCGACGGGCGCGGCGGTCGCCGGTGAAGCCGGCTTCATCGACGCGGGCAGCGGCACTCTGGCGTATCAGGAAGAGGCCTTGAGCGCGCCGGCCATCAGCAGCGGCGTCCCGGTCAGCGGCATCATTTCGGCGGCGAATACCTACGATGTCTACAGCTTTGCCGGCGACGCGGGCCAAACGGTGACCATTTCCATGACGGCCGCGACGCCGACGCTGGACACGAACCTGTATTTGATCAGCCCGAGCGGGCAAGAAATCGCCGCTAACGACGATGGCGATCCGCTGGCCCTGGGGGCGAATGCGCGCAAGACTGATTCGGTCATTAGCAACGTGATCTTGCCGGAGAACGGCCCCTACGTGGTAATCGCGACGCGCTATGGCAACCAGTACGGCGGGTCCTTGGGCCTGTATGATCTCACCTTGCTGGCGCGCTAGGGGTAGCGGGAATCAGCAGAGAAGGCAAAGTAGAACGCCAGCAGACGCGCGGCGCCGGCAGGGCGTCTGGCTGCAAGTTGCGCGGGACTATACAAGGCGAAACGGTTTTGCTATCATCTGCGTGCGCCCTCGGTAGAGACCAGCGAAAGCGAACTTATATGAATCGTCCATTGCTAATCTTGATGGCGGTGCTCGCGGCAATTGCGCTGACGGCCTGCGCCGGCGAAGTAAACTTGCTGGATGAGACGAAGCTAAGCGATACCAGCCTGCTTACCGGCGAGCCTTGCGTGGCGCCCTGCTGGAACGGCATCGTGCCGGGCGAAACGCGCTACCGCGATGCCAAATTGATCATCGAAAGCGACGCTGGGCTCAAGGTAGCGGAAGAGCCGGAGCCGGAAGACGACAGCCCGGCGCGTATGCTGAACTTCGCGCAAGGCGATAACCCGGCTTGTTGTCAGCTGTTCAGCCGCGACGGGGAGACGGTGACGTCGTTCTTGCTGCAGATGGCGCCGGATATTACGTATGGGCCGGTATTCGACCGCTTCGGCGAGCCGGACTACATCAGCGGCCAGCAGGTCAGCGACGAGCAAGGTTATGTGGCCTTGATTTATGCCGACTTGCCCTTGGTCATTTATGCGCATGTAGCCAACCCGGCCGAGGGCGATGTCTCGGTGCATAACGAGATCATCGGCGCGATGTATTTGGGCGCGGCCGAGATGGAGCAGGTCCTGCTGTGCGCCAGCTTGTTCAGTTGGCGCGGTTTCCTGCCATTTACGACTTACAGCGGCGAAGAGGCCGATTATGTCGGCGAGGGCGTCGGCGATGAAGAGATTTGCCCGACAGGCTAGGCCGTGACCAGAGGCGATCGTGAAATATGTGGAGCAGAGGTAACGAGATGGGGGCAGCGATGCAGGCGTTTCAAATTGGCGCGGAAATAGAAGGCAAGGTTAAGCACTGTGGCATTTATGGCGCGCTGGTCGATATAGGCACGGGCCAGGATGCGCTGCTGCATGTGTCGCAGCTTCCCGCGGATGCGGACGGCCACAGGGCCGACGCCGTGCAGCCCGGGAGTGTAATCAGCGCCTTTGTCTACAAGACCCGGCCCGACGGCCATGTCGCGCTGACATTGGAAAAGCCGCCGGCCGTGCCCTGGTCCACGATCAAGAATGGCAATTCCTATGTGGGCACGGTGATTCGCGTGGAAGACTTCGGCGTATTCGTCGACTTCGGCGCGGAACGCCCCGGCATGGTGCATGTGTCCGAGATGGCCGAAGGCTATGTGAGATCCCCCGGTGATGTGGCGCAGGTGGGGCAAGCGGTTGAGGTGCGCGTCATCAAGAAGAGCGGGCGTACGCGCCAGATTGACTTGTCCATGAAGCCGTCTGTCGCCGAAGCTGAAGTCTTTGAGGAAGAAGACGAGGAAGAAGCGCCGACTTCTATGGCGCATGCCTTTCGGCGGGCTATGCAGGGTGATACGGCCGGCTTGACGCGCCAGGCGGACAAACCCGCCCGTCGCGCAAGACATCGTCAAGTGCAGGAAGACATTTTGGCGCGGACCTTGCGTGGCGCGCAAAACTAGTCGACGCTGACAGTCAGAACGGGCGAGGGGATGGCGCAGGCGTCCCCTTTTCTGTTTTCTGCGCTTGGTGTCATTCGCTCAAGTCGCGGTAGACGCGGTAGGCGATCAGCAGAAAGAGCAGCGTGAAGTTCGCCTCGTGCGTCAGGCACCAGGGGCAGAGCGCCTGCAGCAACACGAATTGCACGTAAACCAGCCACATCGAAAATAGCCAGGCGAAAAGCCCGACGCCAAAGACGATCAAGGCGCCTGTTTGTCGCAACAGCTTGCTGCGCCGCTCAAAGAGCAGTATCAGGCCGATGGTGGCGTAGACTGCGAAGCCCAAATAAGCGATGGGTATGCCGGCCAATTCCGAGTATTGGCTATTGAGCACGACATTGCAATTGAAGGGACCGGATTCAACGCAGACGGCCGGCGCCTGCGCCAACTTCAAGTAGCTCAAGTAGCCGCTGACGCACAACCCGACGACCACCAGCAGCAACTGCACGTGGCGCGCGCTGATGCTTGCCGTGTATCTGCTCGCGGGCGCGGCCTTATCCAGTGCTTTGCTCATTCCCGTCCTCGCACAGCTTCATCAAGCGGCTTCAGTAGAATGACATCGAGTTCGGACCCGGCCGGCACAGTGCGAACGCCTTCGGGGATCACCGCCAAGCCATCCGCCAGCACCAGCGACATCAGGGCGCCGGAACTCTGAATGCCGGTGGAGCGGGCCATGATGCGGCCATCGACGCGCTCCAGGGTGACGCGATCGTAGCTGCGGCGGCCGTCGGATCGTAGCTTGTCACAGATCGTCGCTTTGACCACGCGCATCGCCCTCACGCGGCCGGCCAGCCTCGCCAGCGCCGGACGAACCAGCACGAAGAAGGTCACCAGGCTGGATACCGGGTTGCCGGGCAAGCCGAAAAAGGGCAGGCCCTGCAGGCTGCCGTAAGCCAGGGGTTTGCCGGGCCGCATGTTGATGCGCCAGAAGTCGATATCGCCGAGCTCGTCCATGACGACGCGGACGAGATCAGCCGCGCCCACCGAGACGCCGGCGCTGCTGATGATCATGTCCGGATGAATCGACAAGGCCCGGCGATAGAGCGCGCGGATGGAATCAAGCGAGTCTCTGGCGATGGGCAGGCGAATCGGCACGCCGCCATCCTGGCGCACCTGGGCGGCCAGGGCGTAGCTGTTGGTATCGCGGATCTTGCCCGGCGTCAGCGCGTCGTGCACATCGACGAGTTCGTCGCCGCTGCTGACGATGACGACTTTGGGCTTGCGAATGACGCTGACGCGCGCGGCGCCTATGGCGGCCAACATGCCGA
Organism: Phototrophicaceae bacterium; assembly: GCA_965208195.1. Taxonomy (GTDB): domain Bacteria; phylum Chloroflexota; class Anaerolineae; order Aggregatilineales; family Phototrophicaceae; genus UBA6055. Next base: position 736,377 of record CBDBOC010000004.1, read on the forward strand.
TGTCCGCCGGGCGCAGCACGACGCCCGACGGCAAAACGCGCGCGCCCTGCGCAATGTTCTCTCCAGTCCGTCGAATGTTCTCGCCTTCATCCACGCGCTTGAATAGGCGGACTTCGGCGGGCAGGGCGTTCAACTCGCCCTTTTGCCAATTGTCATCGGTGTATTCCACCGGGATGACGGCCGTAGCGCCGGCCGGCAGGGGCGCGCCGGTCATGATGCGGGCGGCGGCGCCGGGCTCAAGTATGCCCGCTGGAGCGGCGCCGGCGGGAATGTCCTGTGTGACGCTCAGTGACACCGGATTCTCCTGGCTGGCGCCAGCGCTTTCACGATGCCGAATGGCGTAGCCGTCCATGGCCGAATTGTCAAAGGGCGGGAGATCCAACGGCGATAGAACTTCGTCAGCGAGAACGCGGTCATGCGCTTCGGCCAGCGTTACGGTCTCCGCAGGCAGCGGTTTCATGTCGGCGACGATGTACGCAAGCGCTTCATCGACGCTAAGCAGGTGCGCCACAAGCTTCCTTTCATGTCTTGGCTAGCCGCGCGCATTATAGCATAAGTGTCGCCGCATCGAACCTCGCCAAGCCTGTAACCTTTGACGGCGGCGATGGCGCGCGATGTAGTCGGTACGCGGCAGATTCTGAAACTTGATTCCGAGTTCTTCCTTAGGAGGCAAGAGATGAGACGTTTATTGAAAAGTATCACCGTGTTGCTAATGTGCTTATTGCTCGTGCCGGCGGCGGCGCAAGACGCCAGCGAAGTGACGCTCACCATGTGGACGCACGACGGCTTGTAGGTGCAGTTCTTCAGCGCGCGCGCCGGCCTTCGGCATCTTTCTCATGCGCCAATATATCCAGGCCGTGCCCTCAGAACTGATGGAATCGGCGCGGATTGATGGCGCGTCGGAATGCCGCATCTACGCGCAGATAATCGTGCCGCTGGTCCGTCCGGGGCTGACCACGCTGGCGATTTTGACCTTTCTGGGCTCGTGGAACAGTTTCATCTGGCCCTTGATGGTGTTGCGCGGGAAAGAAGTGATCACACTTCCAGTAGGCATCGCAAGCATGCAATCGCAGGCGACCGGCAGCGCCGTCCCCTATGGAGAGATGATGGCGGCATCGAGCCTGGTGTCGATACCGGTGATCGCGCTGTTCATCGCGTTGCAACGTTACTTCATCTCAGGTTTGACCATTGGCGCCGTCAAGGGCTAGGACGAGGCGAATTGCCCTCAATCCGCCTTGACAGATTCATGCTTGGCAAGCTACAATCCCCTTGATGAAAAAACGCTCATAGATTTCCGGCGTGGAGGGGCTCAGAGGCTGTGCCTGCTGTGTTCTTTTTTTGTTGTCAAATGGCGTTGAGTTTACCACTTCATCACGTCAACATTCTTCAAGAAACAGGTTCATAGCGCAGAGGAGGTTACGCCTTGGAGGCGAAAGACTTTAGCGCATTACGTATCAGTCTGGCTTCACCGGAACAGATTCGTTCCTGGTCTTACGGCGAAGTTACCAAGCCGGAGACCATCAATTATCGACGGCTGCGGCCCGAGATGGATGGCTTGTTCTGCGAGCGGATTTTTGGCCCCACGCGGGACTGGCAATGCTACTGCGGCAAATACAAAAACATCCGTTATCGCGGCATCATCTGCGACAAATGCGGCGTTGAAGTGACGCGCTCGTCAGTGCGGCGGGAACGCATGGGTCATATCGAGCTGGCGGCGCCGGTGGCGCATGTCTGGTATACCCGGCGCGTGCCCAGCTACCTGGGACTATTGCTGGACGTCAGCCGACGCAACCTGGACCGCGTCCTGTATTTCGCGCAATACGTGGTGACAACTGTCGACGAAGACGCGCGCGCCAAGGCGGTGGCGCGAATCGAGAAAGAGCTGGAAGCCAAGCAGCAGGAGCTGCGGGGCAAAGTTGAAGCGCAGGAGACGGCGCTGCAAGAAAACCGCGACCAAATGGCCGTGGAATTCGAAAGCAAGGCGACCGCAGTCCGCGAGCACTTTGACGCGGAATTGGCGCGGCTTAGCGATGAGGTCATGAGCGAAGCGCAGGCGGCGCAAACGCGCGTCGAAGGCTTGCTGGGTCAAGCGGCGACGGCACAGATCACATTGAAATCGACATCGGCGCAAATCGTCGCCCCAGGCGAAGAGGTGACGAATGAACACATATCGCGCATACAGGAGTTGGTCAACGCGCATCTCAGTTCGTTGCAGGGCGAAATTGAGGCCCTGACGCAAGAAGAGATCCAGAAGATCAACGGCGACATCAGCTCGGTCAACGGCGATGTCGACAGCTCAATGGACGAGCAGTTGAACGAATTGGAGGACAAGCTCGGCAACCTGCGCGAGAGCGCGGAGAAGCAGATCAGCGAGCTTGAAGGGCTTCAAGTGCTGCAATTCCTGGGCGAGAGCCGCTATCGCGAGTTGAAGAGCCGCTTCGGCAATGTCTTCCAGGCGGATATGGGCGCGGAAGCCTTCTATGAAATTCTGGGAAATCTGAATCTGGCGCGCCTGGCGGAGGAACTTTGGCTCGAGGTGCGCACGTCCAAGAGCAAGCAGCGCAGCCGCAAGGCGACCAAGCGACTGCGCGTGGTTGAGAGCTTGCGCAGCAGCCGCCTCACAGTGGTGGACAAGGACGAAACCAAACAGGAGAACGAGCCCGACGGCAATCGACCCGAATGGATGATCCTCACCGTATTGCCGGTGATTCCGCCGGACCTGCGGCCGATGGTGCAGCTGGATGGCGGGCGCTTCGCCACCAGCGATCTCAACGACTTGTACCGGCGCGTCATCAACCGCAACAACCGCCTCAAGCACCTGCTGGATTTGGGCGCGCCCGATGTGATTGTGCGCAACGAGAAGCGCATGTTGCAAGAAGCGGTCGACAGTTTGATCGACAACAGCCAGCGCGGCAAAGCGCTGAGCCGGCGCGGGCGGCGCGAGTTGAAATCACTAAGTGATATGCTCAAAGGCAAAAAGGGGCGCTTCCGCCGCAACTTGCTGGGCAAGCGCGTCGATTACTCCGGGCGTTCGGTGATCGTCATCGGCCCCAAGTTGAAGCTGCACCAATGCGGCCTGCCCAAGACGATGGCGCTGGAATTGTACCGGCCCTTCGTCATCAGCCGCCTGGTCGCCTACAACTACGCCAGCAACGTCAAAGGCGCCAAGCGCATCATTGAACGCGAACGGCCCGAAGTATGGGAAGTGTTGGAAGAGGTCATCCGCGAGCGGCCGGTACTGCTGAATCGCGCGCCGACCTTGCACCGCCTCGGCATCCAGGCCTTTGAGCCGCTGCTGGTCGAGGGCAAGGCGATCCAAATTCACCCCTTGGTTTGCTCGGCTTTCAACGCCGATTTCGACGGCGACCAAATGGCGGTGCACGTGCCCTTGAGTGAACGCGCTGTCGAAGAGGCGCGCGAGCTCATGTTGAGTACGCGCAACTTGCTCAAGCCCTCTGACGGCGCGCCGATTGTGGGGCCGTCGAAGGATATGGTACTGGGCAACTACTACCTGACGATGGATCCGACGGTGGAAATCGTGGCCTTGCGTTCGCGCGCCGATGACTTCCGTTCCGAAAGCGCCCTCTACGGCGGCGGACATTCGGTGGGCATCGCCGCTCGCTCGAACGGCTACTATTACGCGCAGAATCGCCAGATGCCCAATAGCAGGCACTATCACGACAGGACCGAGCCGGACGAAAACGGTCGCCCGCGCGTGGTCAGGTCGGCGGTTGATTGCACCGTCGATGCCGTACTTTCAGGCGAGGTCGACTGCATGCTGGCGAACGCCTACGAGATGCGCAAGTACCTGCGCGCGCGGGGCTTGGAAGACCAGCTCGAAATCACCAACTTGCACGAGCGGCGCGTTGTCGTGGATATGGATGAGGTTGAATATCTCTATCGCATGGGTTTGGTCAAATTGCACTCGCCGATCCTGCTAGGCAATGTCTACGATGAGCGCGGGCCGCAAGAAGAGCCCGAGATCTGTACCGTTGGGCGCGCGATATTCAACCGCATCTTGCCCGATGAAATGCGCTTCGTGCAGAAGACCCTGGACAAACGCGAATTGCAGCAGTTGGTTGCGGATTGCTACCAGGTTATCGGCGGCGAACGCACCACGGAAGTCGTCGATGCCATCAAGAACTTCGGCTTTCACTATGCGACGATTTCCGGCACCACCATCGCAGTGTCCGACTTGACGATTCCGGACGACCGCGATGACAAGCTGACGCAAGCTGACGCTGTGGTGACGCGCGCCGAGCGCGATTTCAGGCGCGGCCTCATGACGGAAGAGGAGCGTTATCAGATCACGATCGACGAGTGGAACCGCACCAAAGACGAATTGCAGAGCGAGATTGAACGGTCGATGGCGCCCTACGGCCCGATCGCCATTATGGCGAAATCCGGCGCGACCAAGGGCGGCTTCGGCCCCATCACGCAGTTGGCGGGTATGCGCGGCTTGATGGCGGACCCGTCGGGGCGCATCATCGAATTGCCGATCAAGAGCCACTTCCGCGAGGGCTTGAATGCGCTGGAATACTTCATTTCGACGCACGGCGCGCGCAAGGGCTTGGCCGATACTGCCTTGCGCACAGCCGACGCCGGTTATCTGACGCGACGCCTGGTGGATGTGGCGCAGGATATGATCGTCAATTGCGGCGATTGCAACACCACTCGCAGTCTCAAGGTGCGCCGCAGCGACGACATCGCCGGCCAATCGGTCGAGGAGCGGATCGTCGGGCGTTGTGCGGCGGCTGACATCGTTGATCCCGAAAGCGGCGCTGTTCTTGTCGGCCGCAACGAAATGATTGATGAGCGGATCGCCAAGGCAATCGACGATTCGACGCTGCCAGAGGTTGACGTTCGCAGCCCCTTGGCTTGTGACCTGGTCCATGGCGTCTGCGCGCTGTGCTACGGGCGGGACCTGGGCACGGGTGAAATGGTCGATATCGGCGCGGCGGTAGGCATCATTGCGGCCCAGTCCATTGGCGAGCCCGGTACTCAGTTGACCTTGCGCACCTTCCACAGCGGCGGCACCGCGGAAGTGCGTGATATCACCAGCGGTTTGCCCCGCGTCGAAGAGCTCTTCGAGGCGCGCCGCAAGCCCAAGGGCGAGGCGGTCATGATTGATGCCATCGACGTGCCCGGCGGGGAAGGGATCTTGCGCATCCGCGAGCGCGAATCAGACGGCGCGCGCATCGCTATCGTTATCGGCAGCGACCTGCGCAATGAAACGCATGTGGTGCCGGAAGACCTGGAAATCGTGGTTGACGATGGCAAGGACGTGAAAGCGGGCGACATCATCGCCACCGATGGCGACGAGACCTTGACCGCCACCATGGCCGGCCGCGTTCATATTGAAGATCACACCGTGTATATTCGCGATGAGCGCATCGATGAGAAGGAATACGAGATCCCGGCGAATGCGCGCTTGCGGAAGACGATCTCCGACGGCATGACGGTCAAGTCCGGCGAGCAGTTGACCGAAGGCTCGCAAAACCCGCACCATATCTTGCGCGTGCTGGGCGCCGAGGCGACGCAATTCTACCTGCTGAGCGAAATCCAGGAAGTCTACCGCAGCCAGGGCGTGCCCATCGCCGACAAGCACTTTGAGACCGTCATTCGCAAAATGATGTGCAAGGTGCAGATCACCAAGAGCGGCGACAGTGACTTGCTGCCCGGCGAGTTGGTCGATGAGTTGCAGCTGCGTCGCATCAATGAACAGCTTAAGGACGAAGACAAGGAGATTTGCACCGCGACGCCTGTCTTGCTGGGCATCACCAAAGCTGCGCTAAGCACGGAGAGTTATCTGTCAGCGGCCAGCTTCCAGCATACCATCAAGGTCCTGGCGGGCGCCGCCATTGAGGGCCAGGTCGATCCCTTGCACGGCTTGAAGGAGAATGTGATCATCGGCAAGCTGATCCCCGCTGGCACCGGCTTTGAAGCCTACCATGACCGGGAAGTGGTTGCGCCGGCGGTAACGCTTGAGGCGCAGGGCGCGCTGGACTTTGACGCGGCCGGCGATCAAGACGACTTCGAGAACATGCTGAGCGAACTCTAAGCCGCCAGCAGACTGAGCTAGCAAGCGCGGGATCCTGATTGGGTTCCGCGTTTTTTCATCCCTGATTATCCGGGTCGCTCCTCAAGCGCGCGATAGAGCGGGCGCTTTCGCCGGCTGTCGCTGCCGTCGAATGCCGGATACAGAATGCTGTACGCCGCCAGCTCGCTGCCGCGGGCGATCGTCGATTCTTCGGCATAGCTCAGATTCCACAGAAACATGACGCCGATATCCGCGCGCGACTGACCGATCTGAAAGGCGCGCAAAGTGTAATCGCGCTGGTCCATCGCGGAATTGTAGGTCATCCAGGGTTCGGGCACTGCGCTGGGATAGTCTTCCCAAGTGGCCCAGCCGAATTCGGTCACCCACATCCGCGCATTATCGCCCGAGGCGGCGATGATATTGGCGTAGTCACGGATGGTCTGCTGGAAGAAAAACTGAGGCCGGTCATCCCAGCCTTGGCCCTCGACGTTGTCGCAGCAGAGAAAATCGGGCGGATTGCCCCAGCTATAAGGATGGACGCCGATTTGCACATCGCTATAGCTGGCCAGGCCGGCCTGGTACATCTGGCGCAGGAAGGCGCGATCGTCGATGGAGACGCCTGGGTGGTTGCCGGTGGGCGCCAAGCCAGCGGTGATGACGGCGATCGCGGGCGAATAGGCGCGCACGGCCTCGTAGCCGACGCGGAAGAGCTCCATATAGCTTGCGCCACTCATCGGCCGGCTGCCGGTCCATTCGCGGCGCAAATTGGGCTCGTTCCAGATTTCGACAGCGTCGATGTGCGGTCCGAGCTCCTGCATTAGCTTGTGCAGGAACCACCTGAGGTCGTCGAGATTGTCCGGCGGACCGTCTTCATTGCGGTCCGCCGCGCGGGCCCAGTCAGGCGCCTTGGCCACGCTCAGCAAGACCTTGTAGCCATGTTTATCGGCCGCTTGCACATGCTGCTGAAACAGACGAAAGTTCTGCTCGAATTGACCGGCGCGGTCCGGCTGAAGCCATTTCCAGGCGGCCTGCAACTTAACCCAGCCCAGGCGCAGCGGCGCAAGTTGCCGCAAAACGCGGTCCCAATCGGCGACATCATAGTTGTAATGCGATTGGATACCCATGAAGGACGGGTCCAGCCGCGTCTGATCGGCCGGGACCGGCGTGGTGTAAGCGCTGGCAGGCTGCGTCGGCGGCGCTACAAAGGGCGTCGGCGAGGGCGGCACGGTGGCGCGGGGCGTCGTTGTGGGCGGCTGCTGATACCCGGGAGCGATAATCGGGCCGAAGCCCAGGTCATCCGTGGCGGCGGGCGCTACAGTTGCTTCCAGCGTCGGCAAACGATTGCCCTGCACAGGCGGCAAGGCTGTTATAGACTGAATGGTAGGCGCTGGGTTGATCGGTTCTCGCCGATCTTCGGTCGCGTATTGAATTGGCGCTTCCGAGGAACAAGCGGCGACGAGCATACTTGCAAGCGCGTATACGAGCGCAATGCCGGCGCGAAAAGTAAAATCTCGGTTCATGCTGGAAAACGATTCCTTCAGCGATGTATGAAGTCTTATGCAATTCGGCGAAGCGCCGCATGATTCTGACGAAGCGCAAAACGAACGCGCCAAAAGTTTGTCAGCCGCGTCCTCTGCATTCTACAATGGGAACTGGAAGTCTGCTCACGTTTTGCATCGCGCGAGCCTGACGCGGGGTCAATGCAAGCCGGCCGCGCTGCCGGCGGACTTGCCAAGTTCACACGCGTACCCATCGAAGCCACCGCGAGCCATTGAGGGCCTCTGCCATGAATGACCAGCCGACACCTACCATCAACATCGAAAGCGAAATGCGCGACGCTTACTTGAGCTACGCCATGAGCGTGATCGTATCGCGGGCGCTGCCGGATGCGCGCGATGGCCTCAAGCCGGTGCATCGGCGGATTCTATACGCCATGCACGATATGGGCGTCGGCGCGGATAACGCCCACAAGAAGAGCGCCCGCATCGTCGGCGAGGTGCTGGGCAAATATCACCCGCATGGCGATGGCGCGGTCTATGACACCATGGTGCGCATGGCGCAGGACTTCTCCATGCGCTATATGCTGATCGACGGCCAGGGCAATTTCGGCAGCATCGATGGCGACGCGGCGGCCGCGATGCGCTACACCGAGGCGCGTATGGCCAACATCGGCAGCGAACTGCTGGTGGATATCAGAAAAGAAACGGTTGATTTCGTCGAGAATTTCGACGGCACGCTGCTGGAGCCGGCGGTGTTGCCCGCCATGGCGCCCAATCTGTTGATCAACGGCGCATCCGGCATCGCAGTGGGCATGTCAACCAATATCCCGCCGCATAACCTGGCCGAAGTCTGCGACGCGCTCGTCTTCATGCTGCAGCAGTGGGAACGCCTGGATGATGTCGATGTCGATGCCTTGATGCGCTTCGTCAAAGGACCGGACTTCCCGACAGGCGGCGTGATTTACAAGATGCGCGGCGATGTCGATATGCTGCGTCAAGCGCTGGCGACCGGGCGGGGCAAGATCACCTTGCGCGCCAAGGTGCATATCGAGGACATGGGGCGCGGCAAATCGCGCATCATCGTCAGTGAGTTGCCCTATCAAACCAACAAGACCAGCCTGATTGAGCGCATTGCCAGCCTGGCCAGCGCGGGCAAGCTGGAAGGCTTGGCTGATATGCGCGACGAGTCGGACCGGCAAAATACGGTGCGGCTGGTCATTGAGCTGCAGCGCGGCGTCGACGTCACCGACGTGCTGGTGCGGCTTTTCAAATTAACGCCGCTGCAGACGACCTTCGGCATCATCATGCTGGCTTTGGTGGATGGGCAGCCGCGAACGCTGACCTTGAAGCAAGCGCTGCGCGTCTACCTGCAGCACCGGCTGGATGTGGTGCAGCGCCGCAGCCGCTTTGATCTGGCGCGGGCCCGCGAACGGGCGCATGTGCTCGAAGGCTTGATTATCGCCATTGACCAACTGGACGCCGTAATTCAAACCATCCGCAGGTCACGCAATCGCGATACCGCGCGCAAGAATTTGATCAAGAACTTCAAAGTGAGCGAAGCGCAAGCATTGGCGATCCTCGAAATGCCGTTGCGCCGCCTGGCATCGCTGGAGATCCGCCGAATCCGCGACGAATACAAAGAAAAGCTGCGCCTCATCAAGTCGCTGGAAGCGCTGCTGGCCAGCCCGCAGCAACAGCGCGAGCATATCGCCGAGCAGTTGCGCCAGGTGCGGGCCGACTATGGCGATACACGGCGGACGATCATCGCGGACGGCGAGGCCATTGGCGCAACCCAGGCGGATTTCCTGGTGCCGGAAGAGAAGACGGTCGTTATGCTCAGCAGCAAGGGGCATCTCGGGCGTACAGCGCTGGACATGCCGCCGCGCGTGACGACCGCGACGAAAACCCCGCCACGATTCCTGCAGCACAGCACCACCGCGCAGGTGCTTTATCTCTTCAGCGACGACGGCTACTGCGCCACCTTGCCGGTACAACAAGTGCCGCCCGTGGCGCAAGCGGCGCTAGGCACGCGAACCGACGAACTGACCACGCTTGCCAGCGGCCAAAAAATTGTGTCAATGCTCTGCCTGCCGCTGGAAATGGCGCCGGGCTTCATCTTTATCGCCACAGCCGCCGGGCTGGTGAAGCGCATACAGTTGGCGGATGTGCCGGGTGTAACGGCCCGGGCCTTCCCAGTGATGAAGCTGGCCAAGGCGGATCGCGTCGTGTCGGCGCTCTACAGCGGCGGCGCCGGTGATTTGGTGTTGACGACGGCGCGCGGCTATGCGATTCGATTCAGCGAAAGCGATGTGCGACCGACGGGAATGAATTCGGGCGGCGTTCGCGGCATTCGCCTGGCCGTCAAGGGCGACCGCGTTATTGGGGCGGCCCTGGCCAATGATCAGGACTTCTGCTGGAATATCACCGATGACGGTATCGCCAAGGTATCGCCAATCGAGCAGTATCCGACGCAAGGGCGCGGCGGCAGCGGCGTCTTCTCCATGCGCTTGCCCATGCACAGCAAGTGCGTCGCCGCAGCTATGATCGGTAAGCTGGACGACAAGATCCAGGTGTTGACCAATAAGCATCGCGCCGAAACGATGTCGCTGGGCGCGGCGAAGATGCTGAAACGGGGCCGCGCCGGCGGAAGCGAGGTCGTCTCCTTGGCGGCGAAGGAGCGGGTGGTCGGCGTCGTCGCCTGCCATCCGCGCATTGACCCGCCGGTCGAAGTCGACGATATCGACGAGGAAGCATTGACCGTGGAGCAGATCGAGAAGCTGCTGAATGCGGCTGACGCTGCCGCGGGCGATCCTGAGGACAAGTCTGGCGCAAACGGCGCCGATGCCGACGCTAGCGCTGACGATTGACCAGCGCCTCCAATTCATCGTCGTATCGCGGCGCCATGACGCGCCAGTCGAATGCGGCTACCTGGTCGCGCAAGCCGCTTGTGTCGGGCCATTGCCCGGCGTCGAGATGGTAGCGCAGTTGCCCAGTCAGCTTGCCTCGCTGATAAAGGCAGGTCGATTTGAGTTCGTCGCTTATCAGCGCCGGGTAGTTCAGCCGGTCGGGCAGAATCGGCAGGCAGCCGCAATAAATCGCCTCGCATATAGCGGCGCCGAAGAATTCTTGCCAGGCGGTGCTGACGACAATATCAGCGCGCCACAGCAGCTTGGCGTATTCGGCGAAAGATTCAAGGTAGCCGAACTGGATAATTCTGTCGCCGAGCTGCTTTTCGGCCGTCATGAAGGCTTCGGGCCTGGCGCCGAATGACTCGCCGGTGATGGCCAGCTGAAAATCGTATCCAGCGTCTGCCAACTCCAGCATCGCATGGACGAAGGCCGCCGGGTCCTTGTCGTATTGCCAGCGGTGATTCCACAGGATCAGCGGCGCGGCCCTGGGCGCTGATTCGCAGCGATGGGCGTCAAAGCGGCGCAGGTCCAGCCCGAGCGCCAAGACGCTGGATTTGGCGCGGATCTGCTCGATCGACTCCAGCTCGTTGTAATCGCCGAAGTGCTTCAGCATGCGCGGCAACTGCTGCATGAAGTCCTGCAAGTGGAACTCGCTGTTGAAGTAAACGGCATCGGCCGCCAGCGCGCTGACATAATTGATGAAGCCATAACGCCAGCCATGATGTTGACGCTGATTCTGCGGATACGACAGTTGATTCTCGTGGAAATACAGGGCGATTGGCGCCTTGCCCAAGCGCCGGTAGGTCAAGGAGCGGAAAATGGACAAGTCGATCATGCTGGACGCGAAGATGAGATCGGGCTCAGGCCGCTGCCGCCGCGCCAGGGTGATGGCGGCGCCCTGCATGCGCCATTTCCAGAATTGCGCCGGCATGGTGTGCAGCGCAACATCGTGAAGCGAGAATCGCCGATAGCCATCGGCCCAGGCTCGGTGGCTGCCGCCGTAGTAGGGTTCGAGCAGGTTGATTCGCATTGACAGCGGAGCTGCGCTACCCCGTGTTGCGCCGGCGCGCCTCAACCACATTGGGCACAACGTCTATCTTGGACAGGATGCGGGTCAATTGCTGATTGCTGGCGATCTCCAACTGCAAGTTCAGCGTGGCGATATGATTGCGCGTGCTGACTTCGACCGAAGCGATGTTGACCCGCTGGTCGGCGATGATGGTGCTTATCTCGCGCAGCAGGCCTTCGCGATCATACGCCACCACCTCGACCGGCACCAGATAGCGCTGTTCCTCTTCTTCGCCGCCCCAGGATACATCAATGAGGCGCTCGGTTTCGCGCATGGCGTGGATGTTGGGGCATTCGCCGCGATGCACGGTGACGCCGCGGCCGCGCGTGATATAGCCGATGATGTCATCGCCCGGCATGGGGGAGCAGCAGCGCGCGAGATTCACCAGCAGTCCCCCCGCGCCCATGATGCTGACGCCTTTGGCGATGTTGGCGCCTTTTGGCCTGGTCTTGGGTTTGAGCAGGTCTTGGTCGCTGAGGCTGGCGGCCGATTTGCGGCGTTCTTCTTCAAGCACGCGGTTGGTGATCTGGGACCCGGTGACATCACCGGCGCCGATGGCAGCCAGGAACTCATCAAGCTTTTCATGCCCCAGCAGTCGCGCGACCGATTCAAACGTGACCTTCTCCAGCACGCCCAATCGCTTTAGCTCGCGCTCCAGCACTTCACGGCCCATGACGATGTGCTTTTCGCGGTTCTGTTTCCGCAACCAATGGCGGATCTTGGTGCGGGCGCGATTCGTCACGGCGTAGTCAAGATCGGTGTTGAGCCAATCCATGCTGGGTCCGCCGCGTTTGGCGGTCAAGATCTCAACCTGGTCGCCCATGCGCAGTTTGTAATTCAACGGCGCCAACCGCCCGTTGACTTTGGCGCCGCGGCACCGGTTGCCGATATCGGTATGAATGTGATAAGCGAAATCGATGGGCGTCGCGCCGACCGGCAAATCAATGATATCGCCGTTGGGCGTTACGCTATAAACGCGATCCTGAAAGACCTCTGATTTGACCGTGTCAACGAATTGCGAGGCGTCATTCACCTCGGGGCCGAATTCCATGAGGCGGCGCAAGTAAGCCAGGCGCTGCTCAAAAGCGTGGTCGTGGCCGTTATCGCCTTCTTTGTAGCGCCAATGCGCGGCGATGCCATACTCGGCGTCTTCGTGCATCTCCCAGGTGCGGATCTGCACTTCGACAGTCTTGCCCTGGGCATCGTGGACGGCGGTGTGCAGGCTGCGGTAGAAGTTGTCTTTTGGATTGGCGATGTAATCATCAAACTCGCCGGGGATGGGCCGCCACAAATTGTGCACGATGCCCAGCGCCAGATAACACTCCGCCAGCTCGTTGACCAGCACGCGCATGCCGCGAATGTCGTAGATTTGCTCCAGGGGCAGGGCTTTCTTGTTCATCTTGCTGTAAATGCTGTAGATGTGTTTGGGACGGGCGGTAATGGTGACATCGGTGATGCGCGCCTTGCGCAGCTCCGCTGTCAGACGTTCCTTGATGCGCCCCACGTATTGCTCGCGCTCGTCGCGTCTTTCATCCAGGGCTTTGGCGATGGAGCGGTAGGCATCAGGATTGAGATAGCGAAAGCTGAGGTCCTCAAGTTCCCATTTCATCTGCCAAATGCCGAGGCGGTTGGCGAGCGGCGCGAAAATATCCATGGTCTCGCGCGAGACGGCGCGCTGCTTTTCCGCCGTCATATAGCCCAGCGTGCGCATGTTGTGCAGGCGGTCCGCCAGCTTCACCAGCACCACGCGCACATCATCGCCCATCGTGAGCAGCATCTTGCGGATGTACTCCATCTCGCGATTGACGGCGCTGGAACGGCGTGTATCGGCGCCAGCCGGCATATTCTTGATCGGCAAATTCTTTAGCTTCGTTACGCCGTCGACCAGTTTGGCGATGGGCGTGCCAAATTCGGCGCGCAAGTCATCGACCGTGACATCGCTATCTTCGGCGACGTCATGCAGCAGTCCAGCCGCGATCGTCTCGGCATCCATCTTCATGTCAGCGAGGATACTGGCGACGGCGACGCAATGCGTGAAATAGGGCTCGCCGGATTTACGCGACTGCCCGGCGTGGGCGCTTTCGGCGCGATAATAGGCGGCTGTTACCAAGTCCGCTTCGTTCGGCTTGATATCGGGCAGTGCGGTGAGCAACGCTTCCAGGTCGCGCGGATAGGTACGGGTCGAGGTCAACATGCTGGCTGGGCCCCCGGGGAAAGGCTATGCACCTAGATTAGCATATTCCGGCGGAATTGTCCCACGAACTTTGCCGCGCCCGGCAGCAGCGTGCGATGCCGGGCGGTCGCGCTAGTCACCGATATTCTGACGCAAATACGCTTCAATGAAGTCCGCCAGCTGACCATCGAGCACGGCGGCCGTATTGCCCAGCTCGACGCTGGTGCGGTGGTCTTTGACCATCTGGTAGGGATGCAGCACGTAGGAGCGGATCTGATTGCCCCAGCCGGCGTCGACATTCTCGCCCTTGAGCTGCGCCATTTCGGCCTCTTGTTTGGCGCGCTCCATTTCGAAGAGGCGCGCCTTGAGAATCTGCATAGCGCGGTCGCGGTTCTGCGCCTGGCTGCGCTGGTTCTGGCATTGCACGACCACGCCGCTGGGCAGATGGGTGATGCGGACGGCGGTGTCGTTCTTCTGGACGTGCTGGCCGCCGGCGCCACTGGCTCGATAGGTGTCGATGCGAATATCCTTGTCGGCGATGGCGATTTCAATGTCCGTCTGAATATCCGGCCAGAGCTCGACTTTGGCGAACGATGTATGGCGGCGGCTGGCGCTGTCGAAAGGGCTGAGGCGCACCAGGCGATGCACGCCTTCCTCGCTCTGCAAATTGCCGTATGCGTAATCGCCCTTGACGCTGACGGTCACGCTTTTGATGCCGGCTTCTTCGCCGCCGCTGCGGTCGAGGATCTCGGCCTTGTAACCATTTTGCTCCATCCAGCGCAGGTACATGCGCTCGAGCATTTCGGCCCAATCTTGGGCATCGACGCCGCCGGCGCCGGCATGGATGGCGACGATGGCGTCTTCGCTGTCGTAATCACCGGCGAACATGGCCTCGAAGGACATCTTGTCGACGATTTCGCTGAGCGCGTCAGTTTCCGCCTGGAGCTCCGCGGCCATATCGGCATCGGCGATTTCGGCCAATTCCAGCGCGTCGCTGATGCGATCGGCCAGCGCCCCCCACTTTTCGACCAGCGACTTGAGCTTGGATAGCTGCTGCATCGCCTTCTGCGCGGCATCGGAATCGTTCCAGAAATCGTTGTGGCTGGCGGCCGCTTCGAGTTCTGCGGCTCGCTGTGCTTTGCCGGCGATATCAATACGGCGCATCAATTCGTCGATCTGCGCCTTGAATTCTTTGAGCCGGCTGATGATGCTGTCCATGTCAATCTCGATCGCGCGTTTGAGTTTGCAGGAAGACGGATCGCTCTAAACGCAGCTGCCGCTGTCGAAAGAACTCGTACATGAATATCGCGCCGCTGACGGAAACATTGAGCGAATCGCAGACGCGCCCCGCCATGGGAATCGACGCGCGGATATCCGCTACATCAAGCCAGCGCTGCCCCAGCCCCTGATCTTCCGCGCCCAGCAGAATAGCCGTCGGCTGGCGAAACTCGATGTCGTAGAGGCGCTTCTCGCCAGCGACATCGCCCGCGATGACTTGTGGCTTTGCGGCGTTCAGCCACGCGAGCAACTGTTCAGCATTCAGATGAAAGATTCGATTGCGGAAGCAGGCGCCGGTGCTGCTGCGAATAATGTTGGGATTATAGACGTCGAGCGCGCTATCGACCAGCATGATCGCGTCCATATCCGCGGCGTCGGCGCTACGCAACAAGGCGCCGATATTGCCCGGCACACGCAGATCAATGAGAACCAGCGCGGAAGCAATCGCGTGACGCTGCAGCGCGTCCGGTCCTTGCGGCGGCTTGCTGTGCATGACGGCGACGAGGCCATCCGGATTCTGCCGGTAGCTGACGCGTTCCAGCAGCTTTGGCGCAAGCGCGAATGCCTGGCCGGGGGGCAGCGCGGCGCTGTCAACTTGCTGCGGACTGTAAAGCAGAAAGTCGATTTCATAACCCTGTTGCCGGGCGCGCTGCAAATCCCGCTGATGGTCAATGACGAAGCGGGCTTCTTCCTGGCGGCCGCGCTTGGTCCGCAGCCGGTTGAGCAGTTTGATCTTGCTGTTCTGCGCGCTCGTGATAAGCCGGGGCAGCTTCAAACCGAGACCACTTCTTGATCGTCAAAGAGGCTGTCGACAAAGAACTCCGGCGTAAAGAGCACCAGATCGTCGATGCTTTCGCCCAGGCCGAGGTAATGCACGGGCAACTTTAGGTCGTTGAAGATGGAGAAAACCATGCCGCCCTTGGCCGTGCTATCGAGCTTGGTGACGATGACGCCGGTGACGCCCGAGGCTTCCTGAAAGCGGCTGGCTTGCTCTATAGCATTCTGACCCGTGGTGCCATCGAGCACCAGCAGCACTTCATGCGGCGCGCCGGGCACGACCTTGCCCGAAACCTCGCTGATTTTTGTCAACTCTCGCATCAAATTGAAATTATTCTGCAGGCGGCCGGCGGTGTCGATGATGAGAATGTCGTAGCCGCGGGCTTTGGCGGCCACGGTCGCGTCATAGACGACCGCGCCGGGGTCGGACCCCGGCCGATTGGCGATGACGGGCACATCGACGCGCGCGCCCCAAGTCTGCAATTGCTCGATGGCTGCCGCGCGGAAGGTATCGCCGGCCGCGATCATCACCCGCCGCCGCGACAGATTCTTCAGCCGATGCGCCAGCTTGGCGATTGAGGTGGTCTTGCCCGATCCGTTGACGCCGACAACCAGGATTATCGACAGATCCCGCCCGGAGATGTCCAGCGCCGGCGGGAACTCCAGTAGGCTTGCCAGCGCCTCCTTCAGCGATCCCTGGAGTTGTTCGGTCTTGGTCAAACCTCGGGCGCGCACCGTACTTTGCAGCTCGTCAATGACCTTGACCGTGGTGTTGAAGCCGACATCAGCCTGTATCAGCAGGGTTTCGATATCTTCCCAGGTTTCGTCATCGATTTCTGTGCTGCCCAGCATCTGTGAGATGCGGCCGAAAAACGATTGACGCGTCTTGCTGAGCCCGCGGCGGAATAAACCCAATGTCTGCGCTCCCTCGACCAAGCCAACGCCGAGCCGCGATTATACTGGCAGTCTGAGGTGCGGGCAATGCGCGGTCGTGACGATATTGAACTTGCTGTATAATGACTGTGGAAAGATCAAGGCTGTTCTGCGTGGGGCGGGAAGGAAGGGACGCTTATGTCCCAAAGCGGCGACGAATTCCCGGTGATTGTATGGCTTGACGGCTCGCTGTCCAATCCGCATTGGGTTGTTGACCGGGCGGAGATGGTGTTGGGCCGGGACGAGAGCTGCGATATCGTGATTCCGGTGCGGCAGATCTCGCGCCAGCATCTGCGTTTGCTGAGCCACGGCGGCGCCTGCGTTGTGGAAGACCTGCGCAGCAAGAACGGAACCTGGGTCAACGGCTTCCGGCTGACTGCCATGCGCGAGCTGGAAGACGGCGATGAGATTCGTATCGCCAAAGACATCCGACTGCGCTTCGTCGGCTCGGGCGCGACGGCGCCGTCGACCACGCGCGTGCTGCCCGATGTGATCCCGTCGGGCGCCGTGACGGGCTTGCGCCTGCGGCTGGACCCGGAATCGCGCCAGGTAATCATCCGCGACACCGTGCTGGACCCGCCGCTCAGCCTGCCGCAGTATCGGCTGCTGGAAATACTCTTCGCCAGCCAGGGTGGCGTCTGCAGCCGCAACGACGTCGTCGACGCGGTCTGGCCCGATGCCATGGGCTTGGGCGTCAGCGAGCAGGCGATCGACGCCCTGGTGCGGCGCTTGCGCGATCGCCTGTCGGAATTGGACAGCGGGCATCAGTACATCGTGACGGTGCGCGGCCATGGCTTTCGGCTGGATAACCCGCGGGACGAAACCGCCGAATGATTTACCGCGATCTTATCGATACAAGTGATCTCATCCGATACGCCACTGCGTTGAACGCGCGGGCGCGGGCTGCTGGCGCGGGCGGCACATTGACGGTCGAGGCGCTGCGAGACCGTATATTGGCGGCGGCCGGCTGCTGTGAGTGGTGCGGGCGGGGCTTGCTGAGCTCCGAATTCGAGTTGGACCATGTCGTAAGTCTGCGCGTGGGCGGCGCCAACCGGGCCGGCAATCTGGTACTGGCCTGCCCCGATTGCAATCGGCGCAAAGGGCAGAAGCACCCGGCGCGTTTCGCCGCCGAGATCTATGGCGAGACCGGCCAACTGACCCGTCTGGTGGCGCTGCTCTTTCAGCGCTTTGACATGCCTGCCGCCAGGCAGATGAGTTTCTTCGGCGCCGAGGCGGCTGATCTTGACCAGGACTGGAATGCGGCGCCCGCCAACCCTTGGGCCGAGTAACGCTGTCGCGCAAATGACCGTGAGCCATGCAATGTTTGAATCAGAGTCCGCTGTAGACACTCGCCCGGCAATGCCGCCGCCCACACAAGCCCTCGCCGTCGAATTCTGTAGTGCCGCGCCAACGCCTCTGCGTTCTCTGCGGTCTCTGTAGTTCACGTTCTTTCTGACTTGGTAGCGTTTACATTTGGATGGTGTTTGTGACAGGAGCATATCCTTGACAGCAAGTGCGGAAACACTCACCGAAGAGACTGCGACTGCCCCCGATGATGCGGCCTGGCAGAGCGCCTTGCAGCGCTGCGGTGACGAAACCCGCCATGGCGCCGCCAGACCAAAGCCCGGCGCTCCGGCGGAGAGCCAGGTGGCGGCCCGCAGCTATACCTTGAAACAGGGCGCCAAGCTGGCCGGCGTCAACGTAGACACCTTGCGTCTAGCGGCCCAAGAGTTGGCGCTGGATAGCTTTCAGGATCCGCGCGGCAAGTTGCGCTTTCCCGTGTACAGTTTCAAGCTCACGGCGGCCGACCCCGACTTGCGGGAGATGATCGCCGGCTACGAGCGCCTGCGGCCCAGCGACTTGCGCCTCGTATGGCAACTTGATCAGCGCCGCGTCACGAATCGGCTGCGCGATGCCGGGCTGGCGCCGAAGCGTCTCATTTGGCGTGATTTGCGCGGCCAACTGGGATTGCCGGCCACGTACCGAGACTACAGCCAACTGCTGAAACAGGCGCGGGCAATGCCGGAGCGGGAAAAGCGAGGCCGGCGCAAACGCGGCAACAAGCAGCGGCGGCGCGCGGCGGACGCGCGGCTGCGCAATCGGCTGATCGACGCCTTTCCCAAGTGGCGCAACGCCTGGCGCGATCAGCAGAGCCTGGTGGCGCATATCGGCGGGCCCAACAGCGGCAAGACGCATGACGCCCTGCAAGCGTTGAAGTCCTGCGGCTCCGGCTGGTATTTGGCGCCCCTGCGCTTGCTGGCCTATGAGATCTTCGATCGCTTGAATGCCGAGGGCGTCGCCTGCAATTTGTTGACGGGCGAAGAGTTCATGCCGGTCGAGGGCGCCCGCTTCACGGCGGCGACCATCGAGATGTTCAACCCGGCGGATAGCCGTGAATGCGTGATCATCGACGAAGCGCAGATGCTGGCCGATGCCGACCGCGGCTGGGCCTGGACGCGCGCGCTGATGGAATCGGCCGCGCCGGAGATGCACATCATCGGGCCTGCCACCGCGCGCAACCTCATTGAGGTATTGGCGGGCGCCGCCGAAATGCCGCTGGAGGTGATCCAACATCAGCGCCTCGCGCCAATCGCCGTGGCCGAGCGCCACTATACGCTGGAGTCCCTGCCGTCTTCAACGATTTTGGTGGCTTTTTCGCGGGCGGCTGTGCTGGACCTAAAGATGAAACTCGAACGGCTGGGGCGGACGGTGTCCGTGGTCTACGGCAGTTTGCCGCCCGAGGTGAGGCGGCGCCAGGCGGATCGCTTCGCCGATGGCGAGACGGAAATCTGCGTGGCCACGGACGCCGTCGGCATGGGCTTGAACCTTCCGGCCGATATCGTCTGCTTCTATGAGGTGGAAAAGTACGACGGCAAGAACGATCGTCAGCTGCTGCCATCCGAGGTGCAACAGATTGGCGGGCGCGCCGGCCGCTTTGGCATGTCCAAGACTGGACTGATTACGGCGACGAATCGGCAGGATCTGGAGGTCGTGCGTGAATTGTACGACGCCGACGCGGTTGAATTGAGCTTCGCGCGGGTGGCGCCGACGGTTGACGACCTGCGGCTGATCCCGGGCAACTTGTCCGAGCAGCTCACCCAGTGGGCGGAACTGAAATCGATACCCGAGGCGCTGCGGGCGGTGATTACGACGGCCGATATGGACGAGCGCATTGAGCTGGCGAAGATGCTTTCGGACGAGCAGATCAAACGCCTGGGGCTGGCTGACGCCTTGCAGTTGGTGAACGCGCCCACGCGCAAGGCGACGCGGTCCTATTGGCTGGATTGCGCCTATATGATCCTCGAAAACTACCAGATTCCCTTCCCGCCCGATGCGCCGGCGCCGATCCGCGATGGTGGCGATTTGGAAGCCACCGAGTTCGCCATCGCCTGCGCAGACATCTACCTGTGGCTGTCACGGCGGCGTGAGTTCGCCGAGTTCTGTGAAGCGCATGCCCAAGTGCGGGAAGAGCGGCGGGAGTGGTCGCTCTCAATAGACGAGGCGCTGTTACGGAATCTCAATATCGCTCGACGCTGCCGCACTTGCGGCCGGCTGCTGCCGTCGCGGCATCGCTATCGCATCTGCGAAAAGTGCTTCCGCGGTCGACGCTTCTGAAAGACACTCCTTCGCTGAGAGCCTAGTCAATCGCCCGGGAAATGCCGCAAACTTTGATGCTCTCGAGAGCCGCGCGCGCGGCATCCTGGGCGGCGGCGCGCTTGCTGCTGCCAACGCCTCTGCCGATGACCCCACCGCCGACCGAAACCTCTACGCGGAATTCTTTGGCGTGCTCCGGGCCGTCGCTGCTTGTTACGCGGTAGATCGGCACAACATTGAGGCGCGCCTGGATGCGCTCCTGCAATTCGCTGCGCGCGTCGATGTGCAAATCGTTTTCGACAATATGGTCCAGTAATTCCAGCAGGCGCGGCTCCACGAAGGCGAGCACTGCCTTAATGCCCCCGTCAAGGTAAGTCGCGCCGATTACCGCTTCAAATGCGTGGCAAAGCGTCGTCAAGCGCTGGCGCCCGCCGCTGATTTCTTCGCCATGGCCGATGCGCAAGAAGGCGCCCAGCCCACAGTCACGCGCGAATTTCGCCAGCGATTCGGTCTTGACCAGAGCAGCGCGCAATTGCGTCAGTTCGCCTTCCGCAACTTGCGGGAAGCGCTGAAACAACAGGTCGGCAACGACAAGGTCCAAGACGGCATCGCCCAGGAATTCAAGCCGTTCGTTGTCGCCAATTTGCTCGGCGCCTTCCGCTTCGTTGACGTAAGAACTATGCGTTAGCGCTTGCGTCAAGAGGCTCGGGTCGCGAAAGTGTATGCCGAGTGTCTCGCTGAAGTATCGGGCAGCTGGTTCTTGTGACTTCATTTACTGGTATGCGCCTTTGGTTCGCCATCATCAGCGCCGGTTGCCTGCCATGGGACGCAGTACATGCTCAGGCTTGCCGCCGGTCATTCACGGACGGACGATAATCGCCTTCGATCCAGGTCTCGCCGGCCACGCCGACCTCTTTCTTCCAGACGGGCACAATCTCTTTCAGCCGGTCAATGCCATAGCGGGCCGCCTCAAAGCAGCCGTCATCGCGATGCGGCGCGGAACAGGCGCAGAGCACCGTGCTGTCGCCGACGCGCAGCCTGCCCAGCCGCTGGATAATGGCGATGCCTTGCACCTTGGGCCAACGCGCGCGGATTTCGTCAGCCACCTGCCGCATTTTGGCCAGGGCCATCGGCTTGTAGGCTTCGTATTCCAGGTGGTCCGTTTGGGGCAAGTGACCCGCTTTGTCGGTTTCGCCACGGACGACGCCGCTGAATAAGCAGACGGCGCCGCTGCGTTCGGTCGTGATTGCCGCGACGACTTCGGCGTGGTCGATGGCTTCATGCGGCAGCCGGAAAATCTGCGGCCGGTCGCCGCCGCCACCGCTCACCGGCGGGAAGAAAGCCACTTCGTCGCCGTCGCGGATGCTGTCCTGATCGCGGGCGAATTCTTCGTTGACGGCCGCCAGAGCGGCTTTGAGATTGGCGGCAGCGTCCGGGTGATCTTCAGACAGATGCGCCCGCAAACGGCCAACGGTGTCGATCTGCGAGTCAAGCGTTAGCGAGCGCTGGCGCACGCCCATCAGGTCACGCAGAGTGGCGAAAAACAAAACAGTGACGCGCATTAATGCCCCTGGTCGTCTGCGAGGAAATCGCCGTGAACACCGCCGCGCTTCTCAAGCAGGCGGATATCCGTGATGCGCATAGCGCGGTCAACCGCCTTGGCCATATCGTAAATCGTCAACGCGGCCACGGATACGGCCGTCAAAGCCTCCATCTCGACGCCGGTTTTGCCGCTCGTTCGTACCGACGCTTCAATCTCAACTGCGCAATCGGCTTCATTGAGCTCAAGCTTTAGCGAGATGCGCTCCAACGCTAGCGGATGGCACAGCGGGATGAGATCGGCGGTGCGCTTGGCGCCCATGATGCCGGCGATGCGGGCAACGCTGAGCACATCGCCCTTTTTCACATTTCCCCGCTTGATCAAACCCAGCGTTTCCGGCTGCATGCGCACGCGGGCCGCGGCGCGCGCCATGCGTTGGCTCGCCGGCTTGGCGCCGATATCAACCATGCTGGCGCGCCCCTGCTCATCAACGTGAGTGAGTTTGCGGTCGGTTGTGGTCGCCATTCGCCCCTGGTCCGCCTTGTCCAGACTGCATTTCTATATGCCTGCTGCCGCTCAGGTCCGCGCTGCTATTGCGACTTCCTCGGAGTAGACGACATCGTCCGTAAGCATAGCAAGCCCCTGGTCCGGGAACAACGGCGGCCTGTCGTCATCGCTCGGCTGATGGACCCCCGGCGCGCTCATGCGATACCAGGCGCGGGCGCTGCCGCCGGCGTCGATCATCGCCGCTGACGCTTCAACCTCAAAGCTGTGACCGCACGACTGTCGCGGCCCCAGCAAGCGGATGTCGGCTTCGGCGTAGCTCTCCGTGTCCGGGTCTTGCCGCGCATTCGTGCCGCCTGCGGGCGCCGGCACGATGAGCAGCCCGAAGCCGTCGCTGTCGTCTTCCGCCGCGGCAACGACGATATTGTCCGCCTGATACACGATGGGCACTGTGCCCAGCGATCGATTGGCGACGGACAGGCGCAGCACGAGCGTGTCGTCATGCCGATTCCGCTCGCGCTCAATTGCAACAGCAGCGGATCCCGACTTTGACGCCCTAAAACCGACTGATGCGCCATCAAATCACGCGCCGCCGGCAAGCGTGTGCAAGGCGTATTGCCGAACAGCGCTGGCGAAAGATCAGCCACAAATTGGGGCAACTGTTGCGGCAAGACGAATACAGCCAGCACGACCAGCATAATGACCCCAATGACGGCGTTGGGGTTGTCCCGGTCGAGCTGCGGCAGTCGATTCAAGCCTCCTCCGCCAGCCAATCAGCCACAATTTCAGTCAGCTTGTCCACATCCAAGTCAGCCACATTATGCCACAGAATGCCGTTGTCGTGGCCGCGGAACCAGACATCCTGGCGCCGAATGAAGGCGTGCGTGCTGTATTTCGTGCGCTCAATCGCTGCCTCCAGGGGCGTGCCGTCGAGAAGATGTCCGGCGATCTCCAGGTAGCCCAGCCCGCTCATCGAGGGCAGCGCCCGGTCGTACCCCATATCCAGCAGGCCTCGCGCCTCCGCCACGAATCCGTCGGCGATCATGTCGTCGACGCGGCGGTCCACCCGTGGGTAGAGCCGGGAGCGCGGCAGCTGCAAGCCCAGCCGCAATATGCGATAGGGCGGCGGCGTTTTCGCTTGCTGGGCGCTGATGGCGCGGCCCGTCAGCATTTGCACTTCGAGGGCGCGTATCACGCGGCGCGTATTATTGGGGTGGATGCGCTCGGCCGATATCGCGTCCACCTGGCGCAAGCGCTCGTGAAGGGCGGCCGGCGAATGCTGCCGCACAAACGCCTCCAATTTGGCGCGCAGGCTTTCATCGGCCGGCACCCGCGGGATAGACCAGCCCTCTTCGACCGCCGTGATGTACTGGCCGCTGCCCCCGACAAGCAAGGGTAGGGCGCCGCGCTCGCTGATATCGGCGATGGCGCTATAGGCGGCATCCTGATACTCGGCCAGGCTCAACTGGTAATCCGGCTCGACCATATCGATGAGATGATGCGGAATCAGCGCGCGCTGCTCGGCCGTCGGCTTGGCCGTGCCGATGTCCATATATCGATACACCTGCCGGCTGTCCGCGCCCACGACTTCGCCGTTCAGGCGCTGCGCCAATGCGATGGCCCTGGTCGTCTTGCCGACCCCGGTTGGGCCGAGCATGATGATCAGCGGCGGCTTACCAGTCAAAGGCGTCCTCCACGTGGTCAATCTGCGGCGGACGGCGCGGCGCCAAGGCCACGGCGATGACATCAAGGCGCCAAGCCACGTCTTCACCCATGCAGCGCTGATGCAGGTAGAGGTGGATCGCGTTGATCAGTCGCTCGCGTTTGGCCGGCGTGATGCCCGCCAGCGCCGCTTCCGTGCTGGCATCGCGCCTCGTCTTCACCTCGACGAAAACCAGCAGCCCATCGCGCTCGGCAATGATATCAATCTCGCCATACAAATTGGCGTGATTCGTCTCCAGGATAGCGTAGCCGCGCCGCCTCAAGAATTGTCGGGCGAAGCCTTCGCCGCGGTCGCCAACTGTCTTTTGAAGGGTCACGACTTCAATTCCACCTATGCATTTGCCACTTCATTATAGGGCAGGCGACTAACCTTGTCGTGGCGCTGAGGGCTGACCGAGGGCAATCTCTACTATTTGTAAGCCCGATACGAGCCCGCGCCATTTGCGACTATCGCCGCTAGTTTGGCGTCTCATCGTTTCAGCGATGGTCGACACGCCTGCCACCGAGTTCACCGAGTTAAATGAGTGCACCGAGTGGGGCTTTGATGGGGGTCATTCACAGTCGTTCAGGCAAAATCGTGATGGAGCAACGCTCGGGGCCTGAATCAGGTCGGCCACACATGGAAACTTGAAACTCACGCCATATCACGAAAATCAATGCATACGTCGGTGTCCTTGGAGCAACTTGGTGTACTCGGTGGAAAAATGATCGAGCCGATTGGCTTGGGCTGCCCGGCCGCGTCGCGCAAGTGCCGCTTGAAAAACAGCCGGTTTCGAGTAGACTTCGGGGCTTGGCAAGTTGCGTGCGGAAGCAGTCTGCGCCAGCGCTTCCAGGCCAGGTCAAGCGGCCTTGGCGCTGCGAAACCGCCTGCACGTCTGCTATAGCCCGCACAGCGCCTCGAACAACTAGCGCCTGGAGGAATCTGGCTTCATGATTGATTTGAATACAGCAGCTGCGGCTGCGGTGGCGGCTGCGCTCATCGGGTTGGTTTTCGCGCTCTATCAGCGCAGTTTCGTGTTGTCGCAAGACGAAGGGTCGCAACGAATGCGCCAGATCGCGGGCGCCATCCAAACCGGCGCGCAAGCCTTCCTCAGCCGTGAATACCGCGCCGTCGCCGTGCTGGTGCTAATCGTGACCTTCGCGCTGGTGGTCTTGAGCCAGGTGCCCAGCTCTGGCATGTCGATATTGACGGCCGTGGCTTTCGTCTGCGGCGCGCTGGCATCCGGCTTGTCCGGCTATATCGGCATGTATATCGCCGTGCGCGCCAATGTGCGGACGGCACAAGCGGCCTCGCAAAGCCTGAACCAGGGGCTGCGCGTCGCCTTCGCCAGCGGCACCGTCATGAGCACCATGGTGGTCTCCCTGGCGCTACTGGGCATTAGCTTGCTCTTTATTCTGTTTGTGAACGAATTGGGCGATGCCGGGCAGGCGGCGTCTGCGCTGGCGGGCTTCGGCTTCGGCGGCACCTCAATCGCGATCTTCGCGCGCGTCGGCGGCGGCATCTACACCAAGGCGGCTGATGTCGGCGCTGACCTCGTTGGCAAGACCGAGGCGGGCATCCCGGAAGACGACCCGCGCAACCCCGCCACCATCGCCGATAACGTCGGCGACAACGTCGGCGATGTGGCCGGCATGGGTTCGGACTTGTTCGAGAGCTACGCCAGCTCAATCATCGCGGCGATTTCCCTGGCCACCATGACCGGCGCCTTCATCGGCGATGGCTTGGTGGCGGCGCAAGTTTTCCCCATCTTGGTGGCGGCCGCCGGCTTGATCGTCAGCATCATCGCCAGCTTCCTCGTCAGAACCGAAGAAGGCGCCGACCAAGAGAAGCTGCTGGGCAGCATCCGCACCGGCATTTACAGCGCCTCGGCTTTGATCGGCATCGTGGTCGTCATTGTGGGCTTGGGTTTGCCCTTCGGCGAACAAGGCATGGGCATCGTCATCGCCACCTTGAGCGGCTTGATCGGCGGCGTGCTAATCGGCTATTTCACCGAATACTTCACGGCGGATACCTATGGCCCGACCAAAGCGCTTTCGGCATCGGCTGAGGGCGGCGCCGGCATCGTCGTCATCCGCGGCTTGGCCCTGGGCATGTTGAGCACCTTGGCGCCCGTGATCATCGTGGTGGTCGTTACGCTGCTGGCGACATCGCAAGCCGGCTTGTACGGCGTTGCGGTCGCGGCGGTGGGCATGCTGTCGACCCTCGGCATCACCCTGGCGACGGACGCTTACGGGCCGGTCGCCGATAACGCGGGCGGCATCGCCGAAATGTCCGACCTGCCGGAAGCCGTGCGCGACCGCACTGACGCGCTCGACAGCCTGGGCAACACCACGGCGGCCACGGGCAAGGGCTTCGCCATCGGCTCGGCCGCGATGACGGCCCTGGCGTTGACAGCGGCCTTCATCACCGCGCTGACCGCCGGCGACAGCACAGCCCTGGGCGGCGCGGTCAACCCGGCCGATTTGCTGATAAATCCGCAATTTGTCACCGGCCTCTTCATCGGCGGCTTGCTGCCCTACGTCTTCAGCGCGCTGACGATGGTGGCGGTCGGCGATGCCGCGCAACAAATTGTCGAAGAAGTACGGCGGCAATTCCGCGAAATCAAAGGCATCATGGAAGGCGAGGCGGCGCCCGATTACGAGCGCTGCGTCGCCATCAGCACCGATAGCGCCATTCGGCAGATGCTGCTGCCCGGCGTCATCGCGGTAGGCGTGCCGGTGGGCATGGCGCTGCTGGCGGTCATCGGCCGCGGCAACGCCCTGGGCGAGTTCATTGCGCCCATTTCCCTGGTGGGCGTGCTGCTGGGCTCGCTGGTATCCGCCTTCATGCTGGCGGTGATGATGGCGAACGCCGGCGGCGCCTGGGACAACGCCAAGAAAAATATCGAAGCCGGCAACTACGGCGGCAAAGGCTCGGACGCGCACAAGGCGGCCGTCGTCGGCGACACTGTGGGCGACCCCTTCAAAGACACGTCGGGGCCCTCGCTCAATATCTTGCTGAAGCTGCTGGCGATTGTGTCGCTGGTGATCGCGCCCCTCATCGGCGGCGCCTTCCCGGCCGATGTCGATGCCGCCGCTGATGCGACGCCTGCGCTGGAGCAAACGGTCGACGACGAAGGCTAGGCCCCGCTGCGCTGAAGCCGGAGAAAGACGAGACGTCTTGAAGCTGGAAGCCGACGGCCCGCGAGGGCTCTACTTCGAAGAATTCCAGGTCGGCGCGACCATGCGAACGCGCGGGCGCACCATCACCGAAGCCGACCTGGTCAATTTCGCCGCGCTAACCGGCGACTACAACCCAATGCACACCGATGCCGCCTACAGCGCCGACGCCTTCATGGGGCAGCGCGTGGCGCACGGCATGTTGACCTTGAGTTACGCCATCGGCCAAGCCTATCAGCTGGGCATTCTGGAACGCACCGTGCTCGGTTTCCGCGGCCTGGAGATGAAATTCAGCAGCCCGGTTTACATCGGCGATACCATCCATGCCGAGCTAAAGGTGCGCGAGACCAAACCGGCCCGGCGGCTGGGCGGTGGCGTGGTCACGCTGGATATCCGCATCCTCAAGCAGGACGGCGCCGTGGCGCAGAAGGGCAGCCTGTCGCTGCTGATGCTGTCCGCGCCGACGGACGAGGGCGACGGCTAAGCCAGGTCGCGCCGCAAGACATCAACCAGCGCGCCCGCCGACAGCAACGCTTCCGCAACGCCACCGCCAGGCAGCACGGTTCCGCCTACGAAATAAAGCCGCTTGAAGCGCTCGCTGCGCAAGCGAGGCTCGGCTTGGCCCGCCCCGGCTGTGTTGGGTGATATGCCATATAGCGCGCCGCGCCAGGCGCCCGTCATCGCTTGAAAATCGGCCGGCGTCAAGCGCCTTTCCACGCGCAGCCTGTCGGCCAGGTCCAGCCCATAGCGATGCGCCAGAATCTCCAGAATACGATTACGATACGCGTCTTGCTGGCTAAGCCAGGCGACGCGCTCGGAAAGCGGCGGCGCGGCGACTTGGACGCGCCAATTCTCCTGCTGTGGCGGCGCGTGATGAGGCGCTGTCTTGCTGCTGATGCTCACGGTGATGGTTGGGTCGTCCGGGTATGCCCCCTGCGAAAAGAGTTGCTCGGCTTCCCGCCCGGGATCAGCCGAGAAGAACACGTTGTGATGCGCCAACTGCGGGAAGACGCCACGCACACCCAGCAGCAGCACAAGAGCGGACGCTGACGGGGGCGCGCGCCGCAGCCGATTCATGAGCACCGGTGGCAGCGAGTCTTCCGGCAAGAGGTAACGCGCGGTTGCGAGCGCGTCCACGTTGGAGACGACAGCATCGGCCGCCAAGACGCTCATCGTTCGCCGCCAATTTGACGCCGCTGGCTATGCCCCGCTCGAGCGTGATTTCGCTCACCGGGCTGGAGGTTCTGATGCGGACGCCCAGCTCAATCGCCAGCTTCCGCAGGGCGTCGACATAAGCCGAAATTCCGCCGCGGACGTAGACGCTGCCGCCGCTCAACACCTGGTGGGCGATAGCGCTGTAGCTGGACGGCATTTCGCCGGGGTCTCCGCCAGCTAATGTGGCGAAGTGGCGCAGCGCTTGTCGCAGCGCTGGCGATTCGACGGTGCTATCGATCGCATCGGAAAGGGTACGCGCGGCGAGATTCGGCGCCCTGTGTTGGCGGCTCGCCCATAAGCCCGCGCCCGGCCGTTGACCGCTATCGCCGTAGCTGGCGTAAGTCTTGACGCTGTACATGCGGGCGGCGAAAGCCAGAAAGCGCAAGAATCCTTCAACATCACGCTCGTCGAGCCGGGCGATCTCGCTGACGAGTTCGGACAAGTCACGCCGCAGATCAAAAACCGTGCCATCGGGATAGAAAGCGCGCATCACCGGGTCGAATCGAAGCGGGCGCAGCGTGTCTTCGAGACGGCGGCCAGCCGCCTCAAAAGGTTGCCGCAACAAGCTCAGGTCGCTCAAGGCGACAGGACCGGTCTCCCAGCGAAAGCCCGCGGCGCTATAGGCTTGGATCTGGCCGCCGACGCGCGCGTTCTTCTCCAGCACGGTTACCGCGTAGCCAGCTTGCGCCAGATGGATGGCGGCGCTCAAGCCACCAATGCCGGCGCCGATGATGATAACCGCCCGCTGAATCAATGCGCGTCCCAATTGCTATGCCAGGGCCAAAGCTTACCGGCCGCGTTAGCCAGTGGCGGATTCGTGCCGCAACACTGATGCTCGGCCTCACATCCGCACTTGCAACACCTTGGTGAACGTAAGATACAGCAACAGCCATGGCATGGCAAACGCGATGCGAACGTATAAACTGCATCGTCGACCTAAGTCCGCTTGAGACCGTCTCAATGTGCGCTACCGGCAGTGCGCATAGGCGCGAACGTGCCGGAATGCGGCCAGCGCGCGCGCCCGAGCGGCACGATGGTCGACGATTGGCGCCGGATAATCTGCCAAGTGCTTTGGCGCCGTCCCGGGCTCGTGGATCCAGCGCTGCGGCAGGTCGCGCAATTCAGGCAGCCAGCGGCGGATGTAACCGGCATCCGGGTCGAATCTGCGTGATTGCCTGACGGGATTGAAGATGCGGAAGTAGGGCTGGGCATCGGCGCCGGCGCCGGCCACCCACTGCCAGTTGCCGTTGTTCACCGCCGGGTCGCCATCCAGCAGATATTGCATAAAGTGGGCTTCACCCTCGCGCCAATCGATCAGCAGGTGCTTGGTTAAGAAACTCGCCGTGATCAGGCGCGCGCGGTTCGGCATCCAGCCGCTTGCCGCGAGCTGACGCATGGCGGCATCCACAATCGGGTAGCCGGTCTGGCCGGCTTTCCAGGCTGCCAGCTCGTCGGGCGCCTTGCGCCAGGGCATCGCGTCGAATTCAGGGCGGAAATTTTCGTGCCGCACGCGGGGAAAATGGTACATGAGGCGCATGAAGAATTCGCGCCAGATGAGCTGGTCGCAGAACGTGTCGATTGAGCGCTGTCCCAAGTCCGATTTGAGCCCGTTCAGCCGCGCCCGCGCCGCCCAATAGACTTGGC
This sequence comes from Phototrophicaceae bacterium, assembly GCA_965208195.1. Classification (GTDB taxonomy): domain Bacteria; phylum Chloroflexota; class Anaerolineae; order Aggregatilineales; family Phototrophicaceae; genus UBA6055. Next base: position 766,433 of record CBDBOC010000004.1, read on the forward strand.
GGGGCGATAAAATCCCCAGCCGCAAATAGGGCGAGAGGCAGGAGGAAAAGCCGCTGTCAGACGCGTCGAAGGCCACCGGCGCCAGCAAATTGCGCGTCGCAGCGTAGTCGCTGATGCCGCTCTCGGCGAATCGATTCAGGCTGCGCTGGGCGGAAGCTTCATCGGTCGGCGGCAAACGCGCAACGCTGAGCGACGCGCCTCGCCAGGGTATGCCTGCTCGACGCGAAAGCACGATATCGGCCGAGCAAAAGTCGCCGGCGCGCAGCTCCCGCTCGACGCAACCCGGCTTCGGCAATCTGAGCCAGCGGCGGCGAAATGCCGTATACACGCGATACGGCTCACCGTCCCTTTTGTGAAGCTCCTCCGGCGCGATGAGCAGATTGTCGTGCCAGGCATGTACCGGCAATCCCAGCTCACGCGCAACGGCCCGATCCCGTTTGCGCGCGAAAGGCGTGTAATCCCGATTGAAATGGAGCGCCGCCGGCTGAACCTCGGCCGCCAGTCTCGCAAGCGTCGGCAACGGCGCGCCTTCCAGCACCGTCAGCCGCGTGCCCAGCTGGCGCAAACGCGTGTCGAGCGAGCGCAGGGCGGAGAACAACAGCGCCTGCCGTTTGCGGCTGAACCATGTGCCGCGCTGCAAAGCTGGATCCAATATGAAGAGCGGCAGCACCGGACGGCCGCTTTCGATCGCTTGAAGCAGCCCGATGTTATCATCCAGCCGCAAATCGCGCCGGAACCAGAATATAACGGGGGACACTGACATCTCGCCCTGCGATTTCGTCGTTCAGCGAAACGGCGTGGCCGGCAATGCTAACGCCGCGACGTCAGCGCGCGCCGCGTGCGCCAGTGCCGATAAGCGAATAGAATGCGCAGCGGCCAGCCGTCAAATGCGATGCGCGTCAGCCAGCCGACTGGCCCAGGTTTATGCGAGAATGTGATGTGGTCCGTCAGCGCGACCCCGCCATCCACTGCGCGAAAGATATGCTCGTGGCGCCAGTACGCCAGGGGCCCCCGCAGCTGGACATCGGCGAAGGAGTCCGGCGCAGGGCCGGCTTCGTGACGCGCGACCCAGCGAATCGGCAGGGGTCCAAACCACAGGCTGAATTCGACTTCGCCTTCCGTCAGCGAGCGGCGGTCATCGCGATGCAACTGCATGATCAGCGGCGGCGGCGTCAGGCGGGCGAGGGCGCGCGGCTCGCTGTGAAAGCGCCTGACTGCGGCCAGGCTGCAGTCAATCAGACTTGTGCGGCAAAAACGGCGAGCATTGGCGGGCGTCTTCATCGGCAGTAGCTTCAACACATGACCTTGAAAGCGATATGCCTTCAGCTTTGCCCAACAGATGCAAAACCCGGTGAATGGCAGATTAACGACAGATTAACCTGACGCTGACGCCGAAAGTACATTGCGGCGGTGCAGGTTGAGTGCGTCGCGTAATTCGGCGGCGGCGGCGGCCGGGTCCGGCGCGAAAATGATGCCGCGTGATGAATTGATGATGAGACCGCGGCCAGCGCTATTGAGACCGGCACGCACCACCGCCCGGCTGTCACCGCCTTGCGCGCCGATGCCCGGCGCCAGGAACGTCATGTCCCCGGTGAGCGAGCGAATGGTCGACATCTCGGCCGGATTAGTCGCCGAGACAACCAGCATGCAATTGGCCTTCGCGTTCCACTGGGTAGCGACTTTCTCCGCGATCACTTGCCACAGCGGGCGGTCCGGCGCGGGCAGTTCCTGGATTTCAGCCGAGCCCGGGTTGGACGTGCGGCAGAGCACGATGCAGGCTTTATCGCCGTAATCGAGGAAGGGCTGCAGGGCGTCGGCGCCGAGGTAGGGGTTCAGCGTCATAGCGTCGAATCCCAACTCCTCGAATATGGCATGCGCGTAGGCGGCGCTGGTATTGCCGATATCGGCGCGCTTGGCATCACAGATGGTCAGCGCAGCGGGCTGGCGCTCGCGCAGGTAGGCAACGGAATCGGCCAATTGCTGCAAACCGGCGGCGCCCTGGGCTTCATAAAAGGCGATATTGAACTTGAAGGCGGCGGCGAAAGGCGCGGTGAGGTCAATGATATGCCGATTGAAGGCGAGCTGCGGCGTTTCGTGAGCGCGAAAGGGCGGCGGCAGTTGGCTCAGTTCACTATCCAGGCCGACGCAAAGCAATGAGTTCTTGCTGCGGGCGGCGGCGTCATATTTGGCGACGGCGTTCATCGGGCGGCGGGCGCCCAGGCGCGCGGATCGGCCAGCCAGGCGCGAATTTGCGTGTCCTGGTCGCTGCGAATTAGTTCACGTTGCCGCGCGGCAGCCAGGAGCGTGTCGAAATCCGTCAAGGTATGCAGGCGGACATCAGCGCTCTCGAAGGCCGCATTCGCCTCAGGAAACTCATAACTGACAATGGCCAGGACATCGCTCACATCAGCGCCGGCAGCACGCAAGGCGGCCACGGCGGACAGGCTGCTTCCGCCAGTCGTCACCAGATCTTCGACCAGGAGGACGCTTCGTCCAAGGACTCCACCACCCTCAATGCGATTGCCCTTGCCGTGTCCCTTGGCTTCTTTGCGGATGAATACGGAAGGGCAGCCGGCGGAGAAAGCCAGGGCGGAACTGTGCGGCACGCCGCCGACAGCCACGCCGGCAATGACATCAAAGCGCAGGTCGCGCGCGTCGATCAGCGCCTGGAAGCCCTTGATGACAGCGCGCCAAGCGTCGGGATGGAAGATGAGGGCGCGGTTATCAACGTAAACGGGCGAAATCAAGCCTGACTTGAAGGTGATTGGCGCATCCGGCGATATGCCAACGGCGCCGATATCAAGCAAGGCGTTCGCGATGGACTGCTTCATATTCGGGTTCATGCTCTGCCATTTCGCTTTCAATTAGCGCGGCCGCCATCGGCCCGCGATAGACCAGCGCCGACCAATACTGCGCCGCCATAACGCCGCGCTCGCCAAAAGCGCGAAAACTGGCGCCATCCATAACGCCGCCGCAGCCGATGATATCGACCCGGTATCCCTTGCGCTTCCTGGCCGCGGCCAAATGCTCGACCGCCGCGAGCGCTTCGGCGTGCAACGCTCCGCCGCCCACACCCGCCTGCAGCGACGGCCGCCCCGGGCTCGGCTTCGCCAAGGTATTGGTCGCTACCACAGCCTCGACCCCCACCGCGGCAAATACCCGCATCAGCGCATGATACTGTCCTTCTGCCAGCCCCGGGCTGATCTTCACCCACAGCGGCGTTTCGAGGCCGCGCGCGCGCAAGCTCTCGATGAAGGCGCGGCAAAGTCGCTGCGTTTCGTCTTCCAGCTGAAAACCCTGCGGATCATCTTCGGTGTTCGGGCAACTGAGATTCAAAGTGAACCAGCTGGGTGTCACGCCGGCATCGAGGAAGAATGCCAGGCTCTCGCGCAGCTCGCACTCCTGCTGATCCAGATCTCGTACCCCCGGCGAGAGCGCGATGTTGATGCCGTATTCCGGCGGCAGCTTGTCCCGCCGTTGGCTGAGGAAGAGGGCGGCGGCGCGCGCGCCCGGGTTGCGCAGGCCAACGCGATTCTGCGTCGAGCGCGTCTGTCCATGCCGCCATATCACCCGACCGGCGTTGCCCAGCCGCGGATAGCGCGTGAAGGAGCCGAATTCAACCGGGCCCAGCAATGTTGGGGCCAAGCGCCATCCCGGCAGGATATTTCGCCCGGCTTGGGCCGCGCCCATCGCTTGGCCTTCATCGGCGAAGCCATCGCCTTTGACCAGCCCGGCCGCGAGTATCAGGCGCTGAGAGAGCCGCACACCACCTACAGTTGCCGGCGTCGCGCTTCCGGCGATGCTACGCAGCAGCCGCGCGAACGCGTACGAAAACGGCAGCCGCTCGCCAAAGCGCAACAGACCAACAACGGTATCGTGCGCGCGCTGCGCCGATGCGTGGCGGAAGGCGCCGAGATACAGCGCCTGATACGCTGCGTCGCAGCCGCGCAGAAAAAGCCGTCGCGTTGCCATCTTCATGCCACGAATCCAAACAAGTTGCGGCCAAAGCCGGGCGCGCTCAGGACACGCTCCCCATCAAAGACTTTGTGGCCCCGAATCCAGACCTCCCTGACACGGCCGCAGACGCGCTGGCCTTCAAATGGGGACCAGCCACATTTGGTATGCAAGTTCGCCCGGTCGATGACGAAGCTCGCGTCTGTATCCACAACCGTGTAGGTCTTGGGCAGGGGCGAAATACGCCAGATGCGCTGCACATTGAGCGAGAGCATATCGCAGGCTCTTTGCAACGGCAGCCTGCCATCCTTGACGGCTTGCAGCATCAGCGGCAGCGTCGTCTCCAAACCGGGCACGCCCTGCGGCGGCGTGTCGGATGCTTTTTCGGCGATGGTATGCGGCGCGTGGTCGGATTCGACGATATCAACCACACCCAGCCGAATCGCCCGCCACAACGCGCGTTGATCGGCTTTGCGCTTCAATGCCGGCTTCATCAGGCCATTAGCTCCCAGCGAGGGCAAATCGTCTTCGCTGAGGAAGAGGTGATGCGGGCAGACGCCGACCGTGATCGGCAGGCCGTCTTCTTTGGCGCGCGTCAACAAATTGATTTCGTATGCGCTGCTGATGTGCAGAAAGTGCGTCGGCTGCCGGTATTTGCGCACCAGGTCGAGGATGTTCGCGACAGTCTCGCCTTCCGCATGTACCGCAATCGGGCGCTCGGTGGTCCAGGCGCGATAGTGACGCTCCCGCATCGCGCTCGATTCAATCAGCAAATCGCCCGTGGTGGCATTATTGTAGATCTTCAGCCCGCAAACGCGCGCCGCAACCCGCTCGTATTCGGCGCTATTGTCGGCTTGAGACGCGCCAAAGTACAAACCCCAATCGCAATGAGCCTTTTGACCGATGCGGGCCAGCTTTTCCCTGAGCAAGGCGTCGCTGGTGGTTGAGGGCGCCGTATTGGGCATATCAAAGACGGCCCAATAGCCGCCGGCGATGGCCGCTTTGGTCTCGGAAGCGAAAGTCGCCTTGTGCGCCCAGTCAAGATCACGCAGATGGGTGTGGGGGTCGATCATCCCGTGAATCGTGATCCGCGGCATCAAACATAGACCCCGCGCAGAACTTTGACCAACAGCGCCATACGCACAAACATGCCATTTTCCATCTGTTCAAAATAGATCGACCGCGGATCGGCATCAAGAATATCGTGTTCTTCGCGCGTGCCCATCTCGTGTTTGCGCGGCAGCGGATGCATCAGAATCGCATCGCCTTTGGCTTTTGCCAGCACCGGCGGCGTCATAATGAAGCGATCTTTTATCTGTTCGTACACTGCGCCATCGCTGAAGCGCTCTTCCTGAATTCGCGTCCAGTAAATGACATCGGTTTCGGCGATCACATCGAGCAGGTCATCGGTCTCCACCACGCTGATGCCATGCGCCTCCACCAGGTCGCTAATGGAGCGCGGCATGGCCAGGCTTTCCGGCGCTACCAAACATAGCCGCACATCCTTGGCATCGTAATACGCGATCAGCTTGGCCAGCGAATGGACGGTGCGGCCGTGTCTCAAGTCGCCAACCAAAGTGATGGTCAGCCCGTCGAGCGACTTTTTCTGATCGAAGATCGTGAAGATATCCAGCAGCGCCTGGGTGGGATGTTCGCCGATGCCGTCGCCGCCGCTGATGGCCACGGTGGGATTGTCGATGCGCTGATTCAGCAGGTCGAGGTAGTAGCCGGCTTCGTACGACGAGCCGATTTCCGGGTGGCGCAGCACAACAACATCGGCATAGCAGCCGGTGGCGCGGATCGTGTCGGAGAGATTCTCGCCCTTGTACATCGACGAGAAGCGCACGCCATTGCTGACGGCGATCACATCGCCACCCAAACGCCGCATAGCCGATTGGAAGGACATATCAGTGCGCGTGCTCGCCTCAAAAAACAGCGAAGCCATGACCTTGCCGGCGCAAAGCTCGGTCAAGCCGCGGTCATGCGTGCGTATGCGTTTGCGAATCGACGTTGCGGCCTGGAACAAGATATCAAGGTCGCGCCGCTGAAATTGATCGACCGAGATGATGTGTTTGCCCAGGAATTCGCCGGCGATGGCGGGCGGCTGATAAGCCAGGGCATGCCGGCTTAGTATCGTCCTCTGTCTCGGCGTATCCGGCAAGATGCACTCCTGTGAGCTCTTTGGCGCACCCGCGGCGGGTATCTACGAGCGCGTCAGAAGAGACCAACGACCACGCCATTCTCATCAATGTCCACATTCATCGCCGCCGGGGCCCGCCCCAAACCCGGCATGGTGCGCACATCGCCGCAGAGCGGATAGATGAAACCGGCGCCGGCTGAGGCGCGGATATCGGTAATGCTGATGCGGAAGCCATCGGGCGCGCCCTTGAGCTTGGGGTCATCGCTCAGGCTCAGGTGCGTCTTCGCCATGCAAATCGGCAGCGAGCGCAAACCCTGTTCTTCAAATTGGCGGATCTTGCGGCTGGCGATTGGCGCATAATCGACGCCATCCGCGCGGTAGATCTCGCGGGCGATCGTTTCGATCTTGTCCTTGATCGACATGTCGTCGGGGTAGAGCAGGCGGAAGTCATTGGGCATTTCACAGGCCGAGACGATCATCTCCGCCAGCTCGGTCGCGCCGGCGCCGCCCTCAGCCCAATGCCGCGCTACCGTCGCGCCAGTCGCCCCAGAGGCCAGCGCAATCTCACGCACGGCCTCGATCTCGCTGGAGCTATCGTCGGCGAATTCGTTGACGGCCACCACCGGATTCACGCCGAATTTCCTGAGATTCTCCAGGTGCCGCACCATGTTGACCGCGCCGGCTTCGACATCGGCGACATTTTCTTCAGTCAGCGCCGGGTCAATCGGCCGGCCCGGCACGATGCGATACTTGCCCGTATGCGCTTTGAGCGCGCGAATGGTCGCGACCAGCACAACCGCGTTCGGCTTCAGCCCGGATATGCGCGATTTGATATTGAAGAACTTCTCCGCGCCGATATCCGCCCCGAAGCCCGATTCGGTGACGACATACTCGCCGCACTTCATCGCGATCAGGTCGGCCACGATGGACGAATTGCCGTGCGCGATATTGGCGAAGGGCCCGGCATGAACCAGCGCCGGCGTGTTTTCCAGCGTCTGCATCAAATTGGGCTTGATGGCTTCTTTCATCAGCACTGTAGCCGCGCCAGCCGCTTTGATATCCTCCGCCGTAACCGGATTCTTGTCCCTGTCGTAAGCCACGACCATCTTGCCGATGCGCGCGCGCATGTCTTGCAGCGAGGTGGTCAGCGCCAGGATCGCCATAATCTCGGACGCTACGGTGATGTCGTAGCCCGTCTGCCGCGGCACGCCGTCGAAGCGCTTGCCCAAGCCGATGATGACGTTGCGCAAGGCGCGGTCGTTGAGGTCAACCACACGGCGCCAGGCGATATTGTGGATGTCGATGTTGAGCGCGTTGCCGTGATAGATTTGCGCGTCCAGCATGGCGGCGATCAAATTGTGGGCGGCGCTGATGGCGTGAATGTCGCCCGTGAGGTGCAGATTGAAGTTCTCCATCGGCACAATCTGGCTGTAGCCGCCGCCGGCCGCGCCCCCCTTGATGCCGAAGGTCGGCCCCTGCGAGGGCTGCCGCACGGTGATGACGGCGCGTTTGCCGATGTGCTTCAGCGCCTGCCCGATGCCCACAGTAGTCGTGGACTTGCCTTCCCCTAGGGGCGTCGGCGTGATGGCGGTGACATCGACGTACTTGGCGTCCGGCCGGGCTGCCAGACGATCCAGCGCATCGAGGTTGACCTTGGCCACGTGCTTGCCATAGAATTCAAGGTCGCTATCCGGGTCGAGCCCCATTTGCTCCGCGATCTCATTGATGTGGACCAGTTCGGCGTTCTGCGCGATGGTCAGATCGGAGGGTATCGGCATGAGATGTGCGTTTCCGCCCGTAGTCGGCGCTCTTGTATTTGCGGGCAAATTCCGGCCCTTGAAGCAGGCTTCGAATTTGCCTTTCCTTCGATAAATTGTAACACGAAGACTCGTGATTGATGTTGTTTTCCGTGGGACGTTTTGTAATATCTCAAGCCATAGGCCTGCCCACAAATGACGAGCGCCATCTACTATGACAGCTAAGAATCTTGGCGCCAGCCGGCTGGTTTCGGCGAGTCCGATATTCTACGGCTGGATTGTCTGGTTCGTCGCCATGATCGGCGTCATCTGCAGCGCGCCCGGGCAGAGTTTCTCCGCATCACTGTTCTTGGATCACTTCATCGCCGATTTCGGGCTTGACCGTACGTCGGTCAGTAGCCTGTATGGCGCCGGCACCTTCATCGCATCGCTCGGGCTGACCTGGGTCGGCCGCCAGCTGGACCGAATGGGCAATCGCCGTACGGGCGCCGCGGTTGCCTTGCTTCTCGCCATCGTCCTCGTGTTGTGCTCGCTGATCAGCGGACCGTTCACGCTGCTGCTGGCTTTTATCGGGCTGCGCGGCCTGGGCCAAGGTTCGCTCACGCTGATTAGTTCAACCGCCGTGGCCAACTGGTTCCGGCAACGCCGCGGAAGCATGATGGCGCTGATGGCCCTGGCGTTTGCGCTGTTTCAGGGTGTCTACGTCAACGCGCTGCGCCTTCTGCTGGAGACCTTGGACTGGCGGCAGGCTTACATCATACTTGGGCTTGGCGTGGGCGCGATTGCTTTTCCAGCCTTCGCCCTGCTCATGCGTGACCAGCCCGAGGACTACGGCCTCTCGCCCGACAATGCCGAAGGCGCGTCAATGCCGTCAGTCGCAGGCGCCGCGACGGACGAGCACAACTGGACCCTGGCCGCAGCCATGCGCACGTCCATCTTCTGGGTCTTCGCCTTCACCCGCGTTTTGCCCTCCGCTTGGGGCACCGGCCTGATCCTGCACCAAGTGTCGATCTTCGCCGCGCTTGGCCATAGCGCCCGGGTAGCGACCGAGACCTACGCCCTGATGTCGATCTTCGCCGCGATATCGGCGCTGCCGGCGGGTTATCTGATCGATCGCATACGCCCGAGTTTTGTCGCGGCCATCGCGATGCTGGCGCTCTTTGCCACCTCGCTGCTGGCGATGACCATGCGCGACACGCCCTCGCTGGCGCTCTACGCCGCCACTTTTGGCTTGGGCCTCGGCATCGGCTACGTCTTTGATGGCGCGGTCTGGCCCAATCTCTTCGGCCGCAAATTCCAGGGCGAGATTCGCGGCTTCGTCTTCACCGCGATCGTCGCCGGTAGCGCGCTGGGGCCGGCCCTCTTCGGCTTGAGTTACGATTACGCCGGCGGTTATGCGCTGGTGCTATCCGCAGGCGCCGCGCTCTGTCTGCTGGCTTTGGCGCTGACCGTCGTCGTTCCCCAGCCGCGTCGCCGCCTTCATGCTGACTAAGGCAAAGCGTCATTCGCTGGCTTTAGAATTAGCATCGCCAAAGGCGGCAGAGTAAGGTTGATGCTATGCCCGAAGCCGTGGCTGGCCTGGTCCTCGCTCCATACGCCGCCCGCGTTGCCCGCATCGCCGCCGCCATAATAAGCCGCATCGCTGTTCAGCAGCTCGCGATAGTAGCCGCCTTCGGGCACGCCGATGCGATAATGCTCCCGCGTGACCGGCGTGCAATTGAGCACAATGACCAGATAATCGGCGGCATCAGCGGCGAAACGCAGGTACGCGTAGACGCTGTAATCGGCATCGTCCGCTTCAATCCAGCGGAAGCCCGCCGGCTCGCAGTCCATCTGCCACAGCGCCGGCTGCGCCCGATAGAAGTGGTTCAGGTCGCGCGCCCACAGCTGCATCTGCGCGTGTCTTTCGTATTCCAGCAAGTGCCAGTCGAGGCTGCGCGCTTCGCTCCACTCGGCGAATTGCCCGAACTCGTTGCCCATGAAGTTGAGAATTTTGCCCACCTGCGTCGTCTGATAGCCCAAGAGCAAACGCAGGCCAGCGAACTTCTGCCAGTAATCGCCAGGCAGCTTGCCGATCAGTGAGCCTTTCATATGCACGACTTCATCATGCGAGAGCGGCAAGACAAAATTCTCGCTGAAAGCGTAGAGCAGGGCGAAGGTGATCTGGTGATGGTGATGCCGCCGATGCACCGGATCGCGCGACATATACTCGAGCGTGTCGTGCATCCAGCCCATATTCCACTTGAAGGTGAAACCCAGCCCGCCGATATACGTTGGCCGCGACACCATTGTCCAGGCGGTTGACTCTTCGGCGATGGTGACGGCGCCGGGGAATTCAGCGTGCGCCAGTTCATTGAATTCGCGCAAGAAGGCGATGGCGCCCAAATTCTCGTGGCTGCCGTACTCGTTGGCGATCCATTCACCGTCTTCGCGCGAGAAGTTGAGGTAGATCATCGAAGACACGGCATCAACGCGCAAGCCGTCGATATGGTATTTCTCAAGCCAAAAGAGCGCGTTGGCGGTCAGAAAATTGCGCACTTCGTTGCGCGCGTAGTTGAAGACCATCGTGCCCCAATCGGGCTGCTCGCCCTGCCGCGGGTCTTCGTGGCTGTAGAGGTGGGTGCCGTCGAAATAATTCAAGCCGAAGTCGTCTTTGGGGAAGTGTGCCGGCACCCAGTCCAGGATGACGGCGATGCCCTGCTGATGACAGCGATCGACAAAATACATGAAGTCAGTTGGCGTGCCGAAGCGGCTGGTCGGCGCATAATGCCCGATCACCTGGTAGCCCCAGGAGGCGTCCAGCGGATGCTCCGCCACTGGCAACAGCTCCAGGTGCGTATACCCCATATCCACCAGATAAGGCACGAGTTCGTCGGCCAGCTCGCGGTAACTCAGAAAACTATCGCCGTCACCGCGCTTCCAGGAGCCCAGGTGCGCCTCGTAGATATTCATCGGCTGTGTAAGCGGATTGCCTTCAGCGCGCGCGCTCATCCAGTCGCCGTCCTGCCAATCGTAGCCGTCCAGGTCGCAGACGATTGACGCCGTCTTCGGCCGCAATTCCGCCTGGAAACCGTAGGGGTCGGCCTTTTGCGCCCGGTAGCCTTGATTGTGAGAGCGGATCTCGAACTTGTAGCGCGCGCCGGCTTCGACGTAGGGCACGAAGATCTCCCAGACGCCGGAATCGTTGAGGTTCTCCAGCGCATGTACACGCGCGTCCCAGCGATTGAAATCACCCACGACCGCCACTCTATAACAATTGGGCGCCCAGACGGCGAAGTTGACGCCCCTGACACCCTTCACCTCGCGAAGTTGCGCGCCCAGCTTCTCGTATATGGATTGATGCTTGCCCTGTCCGAATAGATAGATGTCGTAATCCGTAAGCAAGGGCGGATAAACATAGGGGTCGCCGAAGCGCTCGCGCTGCTGATTGGCGTCCGTTGACTCGAATTCGTAGTGAGCATGCGCCCAGCCCGCGTCCACATCAGCGATGAACAGGCCGTCCGCGCGGCTGCCATCCATCGACACGCGCTCGCCCGTGCTGTCGTTGATGAGGTAGACGCGCTCAGCCCATGGAATGAAAGTGCGGATGGAAACAACATCGCCCACCCGATGCCGCCCCAGCAGCGATGTCGGCGCGCCCATCTCCCCGGCGATGAGCGCGCTTATGGCCTCAGGGTGCAAGTCTGCTGGCATCGCGTCTCCTCGTGTGTCATGCGCGTATTTGCACAGCCATTATAGCGGTATGTCGCGGGTCTCAAAACGGGACGATTTGCAATGACGGCGCTACTGCAGTTGAGAAAGGAGCCGGCTTATGGTATGATAGAAAATATATTCTAAGCCACAGCGGCAACATTGGCAACTGTTACCCGCTGCGCTGAGGGTATGGCTGAGCGATGACGAAGACGCGCAAGATCCTTCATCTCGATTTGGACGCCTTTTTTTGCGCTGTCGAAGAGCAGTTGAACCCCGAATTGCGCGGCAAGGCGATCGCTGTCGGCGGCCAACCGGACGCGCGCGGCGTGGTAGCCTCGGCCTCTTACCCGGCGCGCAAATTCGGCGTGCGCTCGGCCATGCCCATGGCGCAGGCGCTGCGGCTCTGCCCCGATCTCATCATCGTCGGGCAGCACCGCGACGCCTACATCGAACGTTCGCGCCAAGTCATGGCGATCCTGCGCGATACGGCGCCCTATGTCGAACCCATCTCCATCGACGAAGCCTTCCTTGATGTGACGATCCTGCCCGGCGACATTGCCGGCCTGGCTAATGCGCTCCAGCGACGCATTCTGGCTGAGGTGGGCTTGCCCTGCTCGCTGGGCGGGGCGACCAACAAATTGGTGGCGAAGACGGCCAATACCGTGGGCAAAGCGCGCCGACCCAAAGACAAGCCGCCCAACGCCATCACCATTGTGCCCGCCGGGCGGGAAGCGGCCTATCTCGCGCCCTTGCCCATCCGACGGCTCTGGGGCATAGGGCCGAAACATGCCGAAACGCTGGAGGCCCTGGGGCTGACGTCTATCGGCGATGTCGCCAATTGGTCCGAAGCCGCGCTCATCGCCCGGCTGGGCAAGCTCGGCGGTGACATCTGGCGCCGGGCGCAGGGCATGGACCACCGCCCGGTCTTGACGGAATACGAGGCCAAATCCATCAGCAAAGAAGTGACCTTCCCGCGCGATGTCGCCGATGAAGCCGAGTTGAAACTGACGCTGCGGCGCCTGGCCGACGGCGTCGGCCGGCAGGCTCGGCTCGCTGGCCTGGCCGGCACGACCATCAAACTCAAGCTGCGCTGGTCGGACTTCACCACCCTGAGCCGCCAGCTGACCTTGGACCAGCCGACTGATAGAGATCGCCAACTCTACGACAGCGCCGCCGAACTCTTTGAGCAAACCTGGATTGTCGGGGCGCCCGTGCGCTTGATCGGCGTCGGCCTCAGTGGTTTCGGTTCGCCGTCGCGGCAACTGGGCTTATGGCATGTGCAAGCTGACGCGCGAAACGAGGCCGACTTGCAGAGCGCCCTCGACGGCCTGCGCGATCGCTTCGGCGAGGCCACCATCCGCCGCGCCAGCGACCTCGGCTATCGACACAACGAAGACAACAAGCGTAACTCGGCGCGCGGCGACTTCTAAACCAGCGTATACAGCTGGTGGTAAACGCCTTCCAAATCGAGCAATTCTCTGTGGCTGCCCATCTCGATAATCTCGCCGTGATCCATCACCACAATCAGGTCGGCCGAGGTGATAGTGCTGAGGCGATGCGCGATGACAAAACTGGTCCGCCCTTGCAGCAACACTTCCAGCGCGTCTTGAATCTGGCGCTCAGTCTGCGTGTCGATATTGCTGGTCGCCTCGTCCAGGATGAGCACCCGCGGGTCCGCCAATAGCGCGCGCGCGAAGGCCAATAGCTGCCGCTGCCCCGTGGACAAAATCGAGCCGCCCTCCATGATGTCCGTCAGATAGCCGTCCTCCAAATTGACGATAAACTCATGCGCGTTGACCGCCTTGGCCGCCGCCACCACTTCCTCGTCAGTCGCCTCCAACCGGCCATAGCGGATGTTCTCCATCACCGTGCCCGAAAAGAGGTGCGTATCCTGCGGCACGACGCTGATCTGGCGGCGCAGGCTGCTCTGCGTGACGCGCCTGATATCGTAGCCGTCCACCGTGATGCGCCCCGATGTCGCGTCGTAGAAGCGCATCAGCAACTTGACGAGCGTGGTCTTGCCGGCGCCCGTATGCCCCACCAAAGCGACGCGCGCGCCCGGCCGCACGCTAAGATTGACGCCCTTGAGCACCATGTCGCCGTCCTTGGCATAACGGAATGAAACATCGTGAAAACGAATATGGCCGTCGATTTCCGGCAAGTTTTCGGCGTTGATATCGTCGCCGATGGCGATGGGAAAGTCCATCAGCTTGAAGATGCGATAGCCCGAGGCGATGACGCTTTGCAGCAGATTATATCGCTGCGCCAGCAGGCGGATGGGGAAGAAGAACTGCTGAATGTACAAGATGAACGCCAGCAAGACGCCCACCGTGATGCGGTCTTCCAGCACCAGTGTGCCGCCGACGAAGATCAGCGTCCCCGTGGCCACGCCGCCGATCAGCTCGACCGTGGGATAAAACAAGCCGGAGATCAAGGCCGCGCGCACCGTCGCCCGCCGGCTCTCCATGTTGATGTCATCGGCGAAGCGCGAATAATTGAAACCGAGGCGCGCGAAGGCTTGCGTTACCCGCACGCCGTTGAAGGCTTCCGAGAGCTCGGCGTAGACTTTGGCGTTGGCATCCGACACGCGCAGATACGCGGCGCGGGCATGGATGCGCCAGACATTGGCGATCACCAGCAAGACCAGCAAAACCGTGAAGGCGACGGCGGTCAGCGGCACGTTGATCAATATCATCGAGATGATGATGCCGAAGAGCATCAGCACTTCACGGATCGTGCCCACGGCGGCGAAAGTAACTGCCTCGCGCACGACATTGACATCGCTGATGAGGCGCGCGATCAGCCGGCCGACTTCATATTCGGCGAAGAATCCAATCGACAGATATTGCACGTGGTCAAAGAGTTGATCGCGCAGCGTCCGGATGATGGTCTGCCCGATGATCGCCATATTGCGCAGCTGAATGCGAAAGCCGAAAAAGCCCAGTAGCTGCACAAAGACGAAGATGCCGACGCCCATGAGCAGAACGGAAAGGTCATTCCGGCGTATGCCCTCGTCGATCGACCAACCGATGATCGGCGGCCCGGCCACATTGGCGACCACGCTGAAGAGCATGGAAAATATCGCGACAGCCAGCTCGCGGCGATGCGGCCGCAAATACGAAAACAGACGCAACGTGACATCCCGATCGAAGCCGGGTTTGTGATCGTCGTCTATCTCCAGGATATTCGGTTCGGCGGCCTTCGGTTTACGGTCTCTGTCTTTTGGCTTGGGCATGTTTCCTTGCCGCGAGTTAGTCGCTGTTTGCTTCACGTGTCGTTACGGCGCGTACTTGCCGGCGAGGCGATCAATCAGTTCGCGGAATTGCTGCGTCGAGCGCCGCTCTTCCAGCGGAATCTTGATGATGCCCGATATGATCGCTTCCCGGCGGACGCGCTCTTGCTCCTCCAACTGCAGCTTGTAAATTTCTTCGTACAAGCCGCCATCGGCCAGCAAGGTCTCGTGCGTGCCCCGCTGAATAATCTCGCCATCGCGCAAGACGATGATCTGGTCCGACTTGAGAATCGTGCTCATGCGCTGGGCGATGACGAATGTCGTCCGCCCCTCCATGATGCGCTCCAACGCCTGCTGAATCAAGTGCTCCGTGCGCGTGTCGACGCTGCTGGTGGCGTCGTCCAGGATGAGGATGCGCGGGTCGATCAGCAGGGCGCGCGCGATGGCCACCCGCTGCTTCTGCCCGCCGGATAACGTGACGCCCCGCTCGCCGACCACCGTCTGATAGCCATCGGGAAACTCGCTGATGAAATCGTGCGCATTGGCCGACTTGGCCGCGGCGACGATCTGCGAACGGCTGGCGTCCGGATTGCCATAGGCGATATTCTCTTCAATCGTGGCCGAGAAGAGCAGCGACTGTTGCATCACAACGCCGATCTGGCTGCGCAAGCTGTGCAAGTCAAAGTCGCGCACATCCCTGCCGTCGATGGTGACGCGGCCGCCGGTCACATCGTAAAAGCGCGGAATCAAGTTGGCGATGGTCGTCTTGCCCGAGCCGGTCAGCCCGATGATGGCGACGACCTCGCCCGGCTTGGCGTCGATACTGATGCGATTCACCACCGCCGGCACCGTGCGGCCATAGCTGGCGCTGACATTTTCAAAGCGCACCCGGCCCCTTATGGTTTTGGCGATGGCATCCGGCTTGCTGGTGATTTCGTCCGCTTCGTCCAGCACTTCAAAGACGCGTTCACCACTCGCGGCCGCCTGCGTCGTCAGCAGCAGAATAAAGCCGACAAAACGCAGCGGCTGCGCCAGCAGCAAGACATACGCGTTGAAGGTGACGATCAATCCCACGGTCATATCCGCAACGCCCGCCGCCTCCAACAAGCCGCCGAAAAGAAGCACCAGCGCCGTCGACATCGCCGCCAGGAAGGCGCTCTTAGGCAAAAAGCTGATCCACTGCGTGATGAAGTCCAGTTGCTCGGCGAATAGCTTGTGATTCTGATCGTGAAATCGCTCGATCTCATAGGGCTCGCGCGCGAATACCCGCACCACCTCTGCGCCCAGCGCATTCTCCTGAATGTGGTTGCTGAGCACCTGCAGGCGATCCATCACTTTCTTCCAGCGCGGATGGATGCGCATCACAAAGCGGCTCGAGTACAGCGCCAGCGGCAACAGCGGCGCGAAGGCGATCAGCGCCAGAACCGGGCTGGTCGCCAGCATCACCACCACCACGCCGATGAGCAGGAACAGCACATTCAAGCCGTCCATCAGCCCGTACGAGAAGTAGCGCTGAATCTCGTTGACATCGCTGATGGCGCGCGTGATGATGGTGCCGACCTGCGCCGTGTCATGATACGTGAACGACTGTCGCTGCACCTTGTCGTAGATCTGATTGCGAATATCGTAAGACACCACATGCGACAAGCGCTCGCCGTAATAGCGCCCCATAAAGGCGGCGATCCCGCGCAATATGCCCAAGCCAACCACCAGCAGGCCCGCCTGGAACATGAAGCCGCTGTCGCCCAGCTCAATGCCGATATCCACCACATCGCGCAAGATATACGGCACGACGATGGCCAGCAGATTGCTGCCGATGATGCCGACCAGCGCGATGCCAACCCAACGCTTATATGGCGCCAGATACATCATCAGGCGCTGCCAAACGCGGAAGGCGCTGCGTGTCCGGCTTTCTTTGGAAAGGTCTAATTTTATCTTGGAGGCGGTTGACGCCAACGTTCGGCTCCCGGGCGGAAATGCGCGCTCAATCTGCCCGCTGTCCCGCAAGTGTAAAGTGGATGCGACACAAGCCCTCAGTCTACATCACCGGCCTTCAATTGGCTATGAGTATATTCTCCAACTTGCGGCAATTGCCCTGCCTGCCGATTGACACTGGAATTCCCTCGCAGAAGCGCGAAAATACGGTCGCCAGAGGGTCAACATTAAGTGGAAGGCTGATGCTATGTCAGAGCTGAAACCGGTCGCGCTTCAACTCTATTCGCTGCGGGAGGCGCTCGCCGCTGATTTCGAAGGCGTCGTTCGGCGCGTCGCCGCGATGGGCTACATCGGCGTCGAACCCTATGGCGGCATGCCCTGCGAATTGCGCCAAGCAGCGCGCCTATTTGATGAGCTGGAGCTCGAGGTCTTCGACAGCCACATTCCCTTTCCCGATGACGCCGGGCAGGGCGCCGTCCTGGCGGCCGCCGAAGCCTTCGCGCTGGAGCGGGTTTGCGTCGCCTTTATGCCGCCGGCGGAATTCGAGACTGTGGACGCCATCAAGCGCGCCTGCGACAAGCTCAACCGCGCCGGGCAATTCGCCCGTGCAACGGGCTCGCGCTCGGCTATCACAACCATTGGTGGGAATACAAGCAGCTCAACGGCGTCAACACCCTCGATCTCATCTTGTCCGAGCTCGACGAAAGCGTCTTCCTGCAAATCGATACCTACTGGGCGCAGGTCGGCGGCATGGACGCGATAGACGTCGTCAAGCGCGTCGGCGAACGCGCCCCGCTGATTCATCTCAAAGACGGCTCGCTCGACAAAGACGACGACATGACCGCGGTCGGCGGCGGAAAAATGGATGTGCCCGGCATAATCGCGGCAGCCGCGGACAGCGCCGAATGGCACATCGTCGAGTTGGATCGTTGCGCCACCGACATGCTCGAAGCCGTGCACGACAGCTATACCTATTTGACATCCAAGGGCTTGGCTCGCGGCAAAGTCTGAGCCCGCGCCTGAGGGCAGGGGAGGGCAATCATGAAAATCCCGCTTGAGCAACTGCGCGATGTCACGCGCCGCGCCATCGCCGCCCAAGGCTTCAACGCCGCTGATACCGAGATCATCCTCGACATCATCCTGTACGCCCAATACCGCGGCAATAACCAGAATGTCATCAAGCTGCTGGGCGCGGGCATGCCGGCTGACCCCGCCGCCGGCGCCATCAGCATCGTCAGGGAGACCAAGCTTTCGGCCCTGATCGACGGCGCCTGGAACCAAGGCATGGTGGTGCTCAAGCGCGCCACAGAATACGCCATCGACAAGGCGGGGGCTCATGGCTTCGGCATCGTTGGCGTTCGCCGAACCAATACGGCCACCGGCGCCATCGGTTACTTCGCGCGCATGCTCGCGGACGCGAACTTAATCGGCTTCGTCTTTTCGGGCTCCGGCGAACTCATGGCCATGCACGGTTCCTACGAGCCCTTCTTCGGCACCAACCCGCTGGCGATCGGCATCCCGACTGACGGGCAACCCATCGTCTTTGATATGGCGACCGCCGCCATCGCCTGGTACGGCATTCATCTGGCCGCGGCCGAGGGCCAGCCCATCCCAGACGGCGTGGCTTATGACAGCGAGGGCCGGCTGACGACCGATCCGGCGGCGGCGCTGGCCGGCGCGATCGTGGCCTTCGGCGGCTACAAGGGCGCGGCCTTGGCGCTCATCGTCGAGGTGCTGACGCGCCCGCTTGTCGGCGCAGCGCGCAACCAGGACGGAACCAAGCTGGATTGGGGCGATCTGGTCTTCGCCATCGACCCGTCTTTGCTGGCCGACGATCTCGACAGCTTCCGCGCTGGCGTCAGTGATCTGCTGCAGCGCCTCAAACAGTTGAAACGGCTGCCCGGCGTCGAAGAAATCTTGGCGCCCGGCGAACGTGGCGACCGCCACTATGAGCGAGTTATGGCCGCTGGACAGATTGAGCTTGATGAGCGCGTCTGGCGCGAGCTTAACCAGGTGGCGCGCTCAGCCGACGATGCCAATTGACGGCAGCATGCGCTCGTAAACCACGCCCGGCTGGCCGCGCCTGTCCGATGGCGCATTAGCCAGCCCCCCTTTGACGAATAGATGGCTCGAGCCCTCGCCGCTGAGATTGAGCGCATCCACCGCGCCCGCCTCTCGCAGCATCCCGGCCAGCTCTGTCAGTGTGGCCCCCGCGCTGTCAAGATCGCTCCGACTGCCGTTTTCGCAACCATCCACCGTGAGCAGCACGAGGTTGCCGTCGGCCTTGATGCCGATGCCACTGCGAGCCTTGCGGGCGGCGGCTGACAAATCCATGCGCACCGGCGATATGCCGATGATGTCGTCCCGACTCTGCCAAAAATCTTCCGTATCGGCGGCTTGACCGATGACGCTTTCCCCGCCGCGCAGCAAGATAGGCCCGGCCTGTATGCCCGCGCGCACGCTTGCATACTGTGGCGCCAATTCATATTCCACCCAGGCATTCTCGATGATGCTGGCGCAGGTCTCTTCCGCCAGCGCGCCATCTTGCAGGGACAAGATGAAGCCATTCTGCGGGATCTGCACATTGCCGCCGCGCTTCCAGGCGACCACCTGGCGGTTAACCAGCACGAACTCCAAGCGCCCGCTGCTCATCGGCGTGCGCTCCATGGGGCGCCCCGACCGACCCAACCCGCCAGCTCGCGTATATAGCGCGACCGGCTGCGGCTCAGCCGGATTGACCGCCAGCGAGCCGTCGCCGGCGCCCAGACGCGCTTCACCGGGCAGCAGCAGCCCAATATCTTCCAGACCGATGCTGTTGATGCGCCAGCCGCCACCGTCGTGCAGCAAGGCGCCCCGGCGATATATCGGCGGACGCAACACCATGCCTTCAGCCGCCATCAGCCCGACGGCGTCGCCATAACCCGAGTGGTGGCTGATGAGGTCATCGTGCTCGTGCAAGAAGTGCGAGGTGTTGAAAACCGCCTGTCGCTCGTGATTCTGCACGAAGTGACGCACGAAGTCGCAGCGGCCGATGCGGACGAAATTGCGCCGCGTATCAAATGGCTGAAAGACTCTCGGCTCATAGCTCCCCCGCTCAACATTGGGGTACAGGTCTAGCTGTATCGACGCCTCCAGCCAGCGCAGAATCGCTTCGGCTCGCTCGCGCCAGGCATCCTCCGCCGCCGGAATGTCCACCTGCCACTCGTAGGTGTCCCCCAGGTATTCATGCAGCTGCAGCCATCCGGCGGATAACATTTTGCGCAGCATAAAGGTGATGAACGAATTGGCGCTGATGATGGTCTCGCCATCATCGCTCTGGTAGTCGAGACCGGGCAGCAGTTGGTCCGCGCGACGGTCCGTTTGCATGGCCGTCCAGGTGAGAATATGCGGCGCCCCTTCACCGCGCGCCCGCGCCCGGGCAAAGTGCATCCGCGCGATATCCTGCTGCCGCACGTAGCTGCTGATCGGGTGCAGGTCCTCGAATTTGAGTGCGTCAGCCGCGATCTCGACTGTATGCGCAATGGCCCAGACGCCATCGCCATAAATCACTTTGCGCTTGCCATAGTCAATCTCGCCCATGATGCGCCCCGCGTCGTCCGCACATCGTGGAATATACCGCGTAAGCCTGCCCGACAAAAGACCGGCGAATCATCCGCCCGCGCTTCCACAGATCCATGTAGGGGCGAGACTTGTCTCGCCCTCCCGTCCCTCGCAACCCCACCCTCGTCGAATTCTGTAGACACACGCGCGCCACCGCCACGGCCCACGCAAACTGCCTTGCAGCGCTCAATGTAAATCTCCCCCTCTCCATTGCGATGGGGAGGGGTTGTCACGAGACCTCGCCCGCCCGTCCCTCGCGACCCCACCCTCGTCGAGTTCTGTAGACACACGCGCGCCACCGCCACGGCCCACGCAAACTACCTTGCAGCGCTCAATGTAAATCTCCCCCTCTCCATTGCGATGGGGAGGGGGCCGGGGGAGGGGTTGTCACGCGACCTCGCCACCTACCGCCCGCCCAACCTAACCGGGACCTCTATCCTGCGTTCGCCATCGCGCAGCACGGTCAGGCTGACCTCTTGCTCGGGGCGTGTATGCCGCGCCAGATAGGTGATCAGGTCGTTCATGCCATCGATTTCCGCCCCGTCGACGGCGGTGATGATGTCCGCGCGCAAGCCGACGATCTTGTCATCCAGATCCAGCATGCGCGTCATTTCCACCAAGCCGGTATCCGCCGCCGGCCCATCTTCCAGCACCTCGCGCACCACAACGCCGCGAAAGTCATTCGGCAGGTTCAGCGATTCAATGGCGCTGATATTGACGTCGAAACCCGAAATGCCGATGTAGCTGTAACTCATCTCGCCATCTTCAATCAGCGCCTCCGCCACCCGCCGCGTCAAATTCGCCGGGATAGCGAAGCCGACGCCGGAACTGCTGCGCGCGCCGCTGATGATCTGCGAATTCACGCCGATGACTTCGCCATCGAGGTTGATCAGCGGCCCGCCGCTATTGCCGGGGTTGATTGAAGCGTCTGTCTGGATGACCCCGCCGATCGAGAACTCCGTCAGCCCTTGAATCGTGCGGTCGACCGCGCTGATGATGCCCGAGGTCAGCGTCCAGCCTTGACGGAAGGGGCTGCCGATGGCCAAGACCGTCTGCCCGACCACGAGTTCAGCAGAATCGGCCAAGGGGATGGGATGCAGCTGCTGCTCAGCCACATCAACCCGGACGACAGCCAGATCGGACGACAAGTCCAGGCCCACCAGCTCGGCGCGGACGATGGCGCCCTCAAAGAACTCGACCACGATTTCATCAGCTTCGTCCACGACATGGGCGTTGGTGACGATATGCCCATCGCGATCAATGACGAAGCCGGAGCCATTGCCGCCGCCACTCTCGGTCGTCACGCTGATGGCGACCACGGAAGGGCTGGCGCTGCGGTAAATCTCGGCGAAGACATCGTTGGGATGGCTGACGATGCCGATTGCCTGAATGCCCGGAATGGGCACGGCGCCGAAGACCAGTGCGATGCTGAGCAGGGCGATGGTTAGCGGCAACACAATGTTGCGGAAGGGGGTTTTCATTGCGCGCTCCTTTCAACTGTGGATGCGTTCTGCCTTCCCCAGCATCGTAGGCGCGCGCTGTAATGTACATTTATCGAATCTGCAAAATGCCTGTAAACGCGGATGAGAAGCGTATTAGCCGATGAGATGCAGCGCTTCCTGCCGGCCGTCGAGCCAGTGCATCGCGCCCCCGCTCAGCGCCGCGTCCTCTTCCAGCATGATGCGCGCGTCCTGCCCATCCCACTCGGGCACGCGCTTCAGAACATTAAGCTCAATCGAATAGACGGTGTCGTCATTGAGCGGATAATCGCCCACGCCCGGCACGCCGTCCTGCTGATCCCACAAGCCGATGAGCGGGCCCGCCGCGTGCCCGTGATAGCCCAGCGGATGCGAATACACCTGCGCCCGTATGCCCGCCGCCGCCGCCCGCTCCAGTATCGTCCGCAATACTTCATTGCCGCTGCGGCCCACTTGCATCTCCTCCAGGTGGATGTCTTGCAGCGCGTTGCCATCGGCCAAGGCGGCGCGCAAACCTTCCGGCGACTCGGTCTCACCCGGGCGCAAGACATATGCATGCTGCTGCTGATCCGTGGCCAAGCCCAGATAGTGGAAACCCATGTCGCAATGCAGCAGGTCGCCCGGCTGAATCGTCACGCAGGGCGTTTCAATGAACTGAAACGACCGCCCGGCGGATTGCACATCAATCGTCGGCTGGAACCAGGCGCTCAAGCCGGCGTCGGCCATCGTCTGGCGCATCCACCAGACGACATCGTCCGTCGTCGTGATGCCGGGGTGAATCACCTCCGTCGAGAAAGCGCGCGCGATGATCTGATGCCCGCATTCGGCCAGGCGGGCGTAAGCGGTGATTTCTTCCGGCAGCCGTCGCTCGAGCCAGCCGACGCACAGCCGCTCAGCCGAGACCAGCCGCGCCCGATACCGCTCGTCCAGGGCGTCGGCGATAAAGGCGTATTCGCTGTGCGAGAGGCCGTCGCCAAACGCGTACACGCTCGAAGTATTGACGCCAATCCGCGCCGGATCACGCTCGCGAATCAATCTGCCGAGGCAGGCGGCTTGGTCTTCTTCATCGGGATCCCAGGCGGCCTCGTAAAAGCCCTCGTAGCCATAGCGCGACAAAGTCAGGCGCTCAACCTTGCCCTGAGCATCGCGCGCGAAAACCAGCATCGTGCGCCGCCGCGCCGACATCGATTCGGCCGGCAGCAACGACATGATGACCGGGTCTTCGTTGTACTCGCGGCACGCGACGATCCACATGTCGATATCTTCACGCCCCAATAACTCCGGAATGATCACATCCAGGCGCTGCCCCAGCCAGCGATTCCGCACCGCCGCCTGCTCGCGCAAGGGGAGAATCAAGGTGCTCAATGTCATGGAGATTTCCTTTCTGCGCAGTTCGTCGCGTGTAAAGAGGAAAACGTCACTTTCATCGCAACCCCGCCAAACGTCGAAATCTGTAGGGGCTTTTCTGTGAATCGCCCGAAAATCAGCATCGTTGCTCTTAATCTCTCTGCGCTCTCTGCGTTCTCTGTAGTTTGATCTTCTTCTGCAGTGCGCTAGGTCGACGCCAACGCCGCGCGCCAATGCAGACGCAGCCTCGTCTTGCCGCGCCGATAGGCCAGGGCGAGCAGCAGCAACTCAAGCAGCTGGCCGATAGTCAAGCCCAGCGAAGCAGCCAGGATGCCGTGCAGCCCCAGCCCAATCCCGCCCCATACGATGCCCGTCGTCACCATGAATCCCAGCACGATCGCCTGGTATATCGCCGCCGTGCGATCGCTCAACATCAGCAGCGCGCGCAAATAGCTGTGCAGCGTCGTCAAAAGCGGCAGCAAACATGCGGCTTGCGCGCCCACGATGACCAAATCGCGCAGACCCCCGGGCACACCCAGCACAACATCGCTGTAGACGCTGATGAGCGGCGTGAACGAAAAGAGCAACATAAACGCGCTGAGACCGACGCCCAGCCGCACTGTGAAGCCGCGCAGCAGCCGGTGGTTATGCTCGCTGTCGTTGAGCGAAATCACGACTTCCTGATAAGCCATGCCACCAGCGCGCATGACGAGCATGATAGACAAGATGACGGGCCAGGCGGCCAGGCTGCGCGCCGCGTCCGGCATGCCCGCCAGGCCGCGCTCAATCGCCGGGTGCACCAAAAATGTCACCATGCTCGTGATCGCCAGCGGCAAATGAAAGCGCAGCGCATGGCGGTAGGTGAGGGCGGGCCTGCCCGGCGCCAGCGGCGTCTCCAGCACGCGCCGCACATCCGGCCGCGAAACCACGTAGGTGTAACCCGCTTCGGCCATCACCGCCAGCATCAGCGCGACCCCGCCGATGACCGCGCCGGCGACATGCGTCAACGCGCCCAGCAAAAAGGCCACGCCCGCCGAGAATATCAGCCGAACCACTGTGCCATAGCCGACATAGCGCGTATGGCCGTAACGGATGATCACGCCTTGGTGAAAGCGCCGGTAGCCGATGAACGCGCCCCACAGCGTCATGATCTTCATGGCCGGGCGCGTCGCCTCGACGATATGCGGCGGCACCTTGAGCAAGCCGCCGAAATAGACATCCAGCAAGGGCGTGAAGGCGATCGCCACCGCCACCAGCGATATAAACAGATTGATCGCCAGCATGAAGCGCCACAGCAAGCGGAAAGCATGCCCATCCCGCGAGAGCGCGTTGCTGGTCGCCAGCAGCATGATGATCGGCGTTTCGATCAGCACCGACAGCGAAAACACCAAGCCGAAGGCCGCCAGCTGCGTCTCAGAATCCGGCTTGCGGCTGATCACGCTCTGGATGATGGGCCCTTCCAGCGTCATCATCAGCCAGGCCAGGGCCAGCGGCAGCCAGAAAATCAACACTCTGCGATAGGTCAAGCGGCAGCCTCTTGGCCTCAGCGAACAGCTTGGCGTATTCTATCGAAATCCGCGGCTGAATGACATAAGCGCCTCAGCCGCCGCCCGCGCGAAGTTCCTGGCATCGCGCATTGCAAACCTCCCTCACCGCCGAGTCCTGTAGGGCGATTCTGTGAACCGCCCGCCCCGCCTACTTTGTCTGCATTTGGCGGGTTACGTACTCGGTGTGAGCCAAGTCTTGACCTGCATCACAAACAGATTCATCACTCGGTGCACTCTTTTCACTCGGTGCACTCGGTGGCAAAGGCGTAGATCCTCCGCCCAGGCTGACTTGCCTGCGTCCTCAGATTAGTCTCAGTTGGGTAAGCTCGCGCCAGCCTTCAAGATCGTATCGCTGAATAAACCGGTTGCCCCTTAACGCGCCCTGCGCTAAGCTCTGTCCTGCGCAACCCTCTGCTGCGAGCACGGAGAACCTCCAGTGACATTCTGGGACCGCTGGCGCATTCCCATCATGCTGGCGCCGACAATGGCGGTCATCTTTATCCTGTTCATCGGCGGTCTGGTCTACGGCGCCATGACCAGCCTGGGCTGGCAGCCGCTGATCGGCCGTACCGAGATTACGCTGGCCGCCTATGCCAATATTCTGTTCTCGCCCGAGATGGCGGATATCTTCTGGCAGGGACTGCTGCTGACAATTTGGGTCAGCGTCGGCAGCACCTTCATTTCGGCCGCGCTCGCGCTCATGGCCGCGCTGCTCCTGCGCCGCACCTTCATCGGCAAGCGATTCGCCACCTTCCTCTTCCAGCTGAACTTGCCCGTGCCGCACGTGGTGGCCGCCATCGGCATCCTGTTTCTGTTCTCGCAAAGCGGCGTGCTCTCACGCGCCGGCGCCCAGCTGGGCCTCTTCGAGTTCCCGCGGGATTTCCCGGTCATCGTGCGTGACCGCTTCGGCATCGGCATGATGCTGTCCTTCGTCTGGAAAGAGGTGCCCTTTCTCGGCGTCATCGTGCTGGCGGTGCTGCAATCGCTGGGCGTCGACTACGAAGACCTGGCGCGTAGCCTCGGCGCCAATCGCTGGCAGCGCTTTCGTTACGTCATCTTGCCGCTGGTGATGCCGGGCTTGCTCTCCGGCTCGATCATCGTCTTCGCCTTCACCTTCGGCTCCTACGAAGTGCCGGCGATCCTGGGCATCCGCTTTCCGCGCACCTTGCCCGTGACCGCCGTGCGCTTCTTCCGCAATCCCGATCTCAACGCGCGCTCGGAGGGCATGGCCATCAGCATCATCATTTCGATTATAGTCTTCATCCTCGTGCTCGGCTACATGTGGCTCAGCCGGCGCGCCGTCAGACAGGCGTAATCCATGACCAGCACAGCGCAAAGCCAACCTGACCGGATGTCACGCCGCGATCGCCTGCGCCGCGCCCTGCACTACTTCGCGGTGGCGCTGCTGATCTTCCTGCTGATGACACCCTTGCTGGCCTTCTTGTTCAACGCCTTCTCGTTCCGCTGGTTTTATCCGCAGCTCTTTCCCAATGAGCTTAGCCTGCGCGCCTGGCAGAGCATCGTGGCGCCCAACTCCAAAGTGCCCGAGGCCCTGCTCAACAGTACCATTCTGGCTGTCGGCGTCACCCTTAGCTCCGTCATCATCGGCTTGCCGGCGGCGCGCGCCCTGGGCCTGTATTCCTTCCGCGGCAAACGCATCGTGGAGTTCCTGGTCATTTCGCCGACCATCGTGCCCGGCATCGCTGTGGCCATGGGCTTGAACATCAACTTCATTCGCTGGGGGCTTAGCGGCAGCCTGCTCGGTGTGGGTCTGGTGCATCTGGTGCCGGTGATGCCATACGTCGTGCTGACGCTGTCCGGCGTCTTCGCCAATTACAACCCCGAATTCGAGCAGCAGGCGCGGTCGCTGGGCGCCGGCACGCTGGCGACATTCTGGCACGTCACGCTGCCGGCGATCTTCCCTGGCATTGTCGTAGCCAGCCTCTTCGCCTACCTCGTCTCCTGGAGCCAATATATCCTGACCTTCCTGGTGGGCGCGGGCAAAGTCATCACCATGCCCGTTCTGCTCTTTTCCACCGCGTCCGGCACCAACAACGCGCTGACCGCGGCCATGTCGCTGGTCTTTGTGGCGCCGGCGATCCTGATCCTGATTCTGACCGCGCGCTACCTCTCGGGCAAATCCAGCGCTATCGGCGGCTTCGGCCAAATCTAGCTCTGCCGCCCTCCCATCCCTCGCAACCCCACCAACCTCGAATCCTGTAGGGGCTAGCCTTGGCTAGCCCTCCCGTCCCTCGCAACCCCGCCAGCCGACCAAAACTCCGTGCACTCTCTCTTTCTCGGTGTCCTCGGTGGTAAGCGTGTAGATCCTCCGCCGCCTAATCGCGCTTGACATCCGCCGCGCCCGCTGCTAAACTATCCTGGTCGTCTTGGGGGCGTGGTGTAGCGGTTAACATGCCGGCCTGTCAAGCCGGAGATCGCGGGTTCAAATCCCGTCGCTCCCGTCAAGCGGAGGCACAGCGCATGTGTCTCCGCTTTTTGTTATGCACGCCGGGTAGCCGAGCCACATGGTATTCAACGCCTCCATTCGCTACGCTGACGGACGGCTGATGGTCGACGCTGTCGATGTGGCGGCCATCATCCGCGAGGTCGGCACGCCGGCATACATTTACAGCCTGCCGCGTGTACGGGACAACTTCCGCCGACTCAAAACTGCTTTCGCGCCGCTGTCGGCTGAGCTGCATTACAGCGTCAAAGCCAACGGCAATCTCGATATTCTGCGTTCGCTCATGCGAGTTGGCGCGGGCTTCGACTGCGTTAGCGGCGGCGAAATTGCGCGCGTGCTCCACATCGGCGCGGATCCCCGCGAAATCGTCTTCGCCGGTGTCGGCAAGACTCGCGCCGAGGTTGACTACGCTGTAGGCCGCGGCGTCGGCTGGTTCAACATCGAAAATGTCGCCGAGCTGGACCACATCCAGTCCGCGGCGGATACACACGCCATTGACTCTGTCCGCGTCGCCTTGCGCCTGAATCCCGAAGTCGCGGCCGCCACACACCCCCACATCGCCACCGGCCACGGCGCCGCCAAATTCGGCTTGACGGCCGATGTCATCGAGTCCCTGCTGGCGCGTCAGCACGATTTCCCTCGGCTGGAATTTGCCGGCCTGCACCTCCACATCGGCAGCCAACTGGGCGAGTTCGACACCACGACGGCCGCGCTGGAGAAAGCGCTCGCGCTGATTCAGCCGCATCCGTCAATACGAACGGTCAACATCGGCGGCGGCTTCCCCGTGGCCTATCACTTCGGCGAAACTGCGCCAGCGTATCAAGACTTCGCGCACGCCCTCGCGCCGCGCCTCGCCGGCTACGAAGTCTTGCTGGAGCCCGGCCGCTCTATAGTCGCCGATGCCGGCATCCTGATTGCTGAGGTGCTCTACCTGAAAGAGCAGGCGGGCCGCCTGTTCTACATCGTTGACGCCAGCATGACCGAATTGATGCGCCCGGCCCTATACGGCGCTCATCATGAAATCGTGCCCCTGCGCGAAGCAGACGGCGATACCGAGCTGGCGCAAGTCGTGGGGCCCGTCTGCGAATCAACCGATGTGCTGGCGCGGGATCGTGAGCTTCCCCGCCTCAACGCCGGCGACCACATCGCGATAATGACGGCCGGCGCCTATGGCATGGTCATGGCGAACAACTACAACGCCCGTCATTTGGGATGAGCACCCACACTAGGAATCTTCCGCGCCCCGCCGAAGTCGTGGTCGATGGCGCTCGCTGGCGCCTCAGCCGCCCCCGGGAAACCTGGGACGACTTGATAGGTGGGGAAGCCTCTGTTGGAACGAGCTAGGCAATTCAATTCTTGAACCCACACTGACGTTACGCAGACCTATCTCAATGAGCGTAATGCGATTGTCCAAAGCAGGTAGCCAATCTCCAAAGTACGCGAATATTGTAGGGGCGAGCCATTGGCTCGCCCGCGCTTCCGTGACATGCTCATGCATTTTTCGCTAGACTGTCTTGTGACTACAGCGGCAACAAAAAAGACCCGCCTCCGGGTCCCAGTCAGTGCTGATGGGAAGACTTGAACTTCCGACCTCGCGATTATGAGTCGCGCGCTCTAACCAGCTGAGCTACATCAGCTCAATAGCGGGGGCTGGATTCGAACCAACGACCTTTGGGTTATGAGCCCAACGAGCTACCACTGCTCCACCCCGCATCATGACGCAACGCTGTACGTTGCAGTTTCAAAGACTATCAGCTAGGCTAGCACTTGTCAAGCGCCATTTCAAAGATTGTTTCCGCCGCCCGGTTTCGCCGGCGCCAATGCCTTCGCAGGAGCCCACGTGCCCGAATTCGAACTCGACGCCCCCTTCGCGCCCACCGGCGATCAGCCCACCGCGATCGAAGGCCTGCTTTCCGGACTGAAGGCGGGCCATCAGCATCAGACCCTGCTTGGCGCCACCGGCACCGGCAAGACTTTCACCATCGCCAACATCGTCCAGCATACGCAACGCCCGACCCTGGTCATGGCGCACAACAAGACCCTCGCCGCGCAGCTCTACGCCGAGTTCAGACGGCTCTTCCCCAACAACGCCATCGAATACTTCGTCAGCTATTACGACTACTATCAGCCCGAAGCCTACGTGCCGCGGCACGACCTCTACATTGAGAAGTCGACCGATATCAACGAGCAGATTGAGCGCCTGCGCCTCTCCGCCACCGCCTCGCTCTTTTCCCGCCGCGATGTGCTGATCGTAGCTTCCGTGTCCTGCATCTACGGCATCGGCGATCCCGTCAATTGGCGCAAGATGTCGGTCGAGCTCAAAGTCGGCGAAGAAGTCCGGCGCGAGCGCGTCTTGCGCGATCTGGTGCGGATCCAGTATTCCCGCAACGACCTGGAACTCCGGCGCGGCACCTTTCGCGCGCGCGGCGATACGCTTGAGATCGTGCCTGGCTATTCCGAGACGGCCTTCCGCATCTACCTCTGGGGCGACGAGATTGAGAAGATCGTCGAATTCCAGGTGCTGACCGGCGAGGTGGTGCATATGCACGACCTGGTGACCATCTTCCCGGCCCGCGAATACATCACCGACGAAGAGCACATCCGCGAAGCCCTGCACGACATCGAGGCCGAGCTCGAGCTGCAAGTCGCCCACTTCAAGCGCGAAGACAAGCTGATCGAAGCCCAGCGCATCGAGCAGCGCACCCGCTACGACATCGAGATGCTGCGCGAAGTCGGCTTCACCACCGGCATCGAAAATTACTCGCGCCACTTCGACCGGCGTCCGCCCGGCAGCGCGCCCTATACGCTGATCGACTACCTGCCCGAAGATCACCTGCTGGTCATCGACGAGAGCCACATGACCGTGCCCCAAATCCGCGGCATGTACAACGGCGACCGTCAGCGCAAGCAAGTGCTGGTCGATTACGGCTTCCGCCTGCCCAGCGCCCTCGACAATCGCCCGCTGCAATTCGCCGAGTTCTGGGAGCGCGTCGGCCAGGCCATATACACCAGCGCCACGCCCGGCCCCTACGAAGATAAACAGGCGCAGCAAGTCGTGGAGCAGATCATCCGCCCCACCGGCATCGTCGATCCCCAAGTCGACGTGCGGCCCATCGAAGGTCAAGTCGACGACCTCCTGCAAGAGATCGCCCGCCGCGTCCGTGATGGGCAGCGCGCGCTCGTGACCACCCTGACGCAGCGCATGTCCGAGGAGCTAGCGGGTTACATAAGCGAGTTGGGCGTCAAGGCGCAATACTTGCACGCCGAAGTCGATACGCTGGAGCGCGTCGAAATCCTGCGCGATCTACGTACCGGCGTCTACGATGTCGTGGTCGGCATAAACCTGCTGCGCGAAGGGCTGGACTTGCCCGAGGTATCGCTGGTGGCCATTCTGGACGCTGATAAAGCCGGCTTCCTGCGCTCCGAGCCGGCGCTGATTCAGACCATCGGCCGCGCCGCGCGCCATCTCGAAGGCCAGGTCATCATGTACGCCGACAAGATGACGCCCGCCATGGAAGGCGCCATCAGCGAGACCGATCGCCGCCGCGCCAAGCAAGAGGACTTCAACCTAGCGAACGGCATCGAGCCGCAGCAAATCGTCAAAGAAATTCAGGACCTGAACGACCGCGTCCGCTCCATGCAAGGCCAAGCCGACGAAACCGAAGCCGTCCTCGACCCCGGCCTGCGCACCCTGCCAGCCGATGAACTCCAGCGCATGATTGACGAGCTCGAAGCCGAGATGAACAAGGCGGCGCAAGCCCTCGAGTTCGAGAAGGCCGCCGCCCTGCGCGATCAAATCTTTGAACTGCGTGGCGCCCTCGTCCAGGAACACGGCCTCGAAGGCGACCTCATGCTGACCTAGAGCCGGTGGATTCGGCGCACCGCGTCAATCGTGCTATCAATGTCGTGTGGCGTCGCAGGTGATCTCGGCAGCCCGTAGGGGTCGCTGATTTCGTCCTCGGCCCAGGCAAGCCCGCGCCACATTGCACCAGCCGTGGGCCAGCGCCGGCAAATCATACCCGCCCTCCATGACGAACACGACCCTGCCATCACAGGCATCCCGCGACAGCCGCAAGCACGCCCGCGCCAGCTGATCATAACCCGCCAGGCTGAGCTGCATATTCGCCAGCGGGTCCATCCAATGCGCGTCAAAGCCGACCGAGACCAGCAGCAATTCCGGCGAGAAATTCGCGACGGCGGGCCCGACGACATCGGCCATGATGCGCTGATAATCCCCATCCCCGTGGCCCCCGGCGATCGGCACATTGATGGTGGCGCCGCGTCCCGCTCCCGCGCCAGTCTCATTCAGGCCGCCGCTACCCGGATAGAAGGGGCTCTGGTGAATCGAGACGAACATCACCGCGCCTTCGCCGTAGAAGATATCTTGCGTGCCATTGCCGTGATGCACGTCATAATCGAAGATGGCTAACCGCTCGATGCCGTGCTGCGCCTTAGCGTGCCGCCCGGCGATGGCGATGTTATTCAACAAGCAGAAACCCATCGGCCGCGCCGGCGTCGCGTGATGACCCGGCGGTCTCACCAGGGCCAGGGCATTGTCGGCTTCTCCGCTCACCACCGCGTCGACCGCCCCGATGGCCGCCCCCGCCGCCAATCGCGCCACCTCAAGCGACCCCGGCGCTGCGTACGTGTCGGCGTCGATGAATTCCAGGCGATCTTGCGCCGCGATACGCTTAAGCTGCTCCAGATGCCCGGCTTTGTGCACCGCCAAGATCTGCTCATCCGTGGCTGGCGCTGGCGTCAAATTGACGAGCTGCTCGGCGAGCCCTTGCTGGCGTAACTCGCGCCACACAGCTTCAATGCGGCCCTTATGCTCCGGGTGCCGCGGGTAGTCGTGCTCGCTGAAACGCTTATGCGTCAGGCAGGCTGTGCTCATTCCTCGCCGTCTTTCG
Source organism: Phototrophicaceae bacterium (assembly GCA_965208195.1). Taxonomy (GTDB): domain Bacteria; phylum Chloroflexota; class Anaerolineae; order Aggregatilineales; family Phototrophicaceae; genus UBA6055. The sequence continues at coordinate 798,490 of CBDBOC010000004.1, forward strand.
GGTACAAAATGCGATACTCAAATCCATTCATGTAAATCGACTCGCCATGCTGATACTGGCGGTCAATCGCCTCCAGCACGGCGTAGGGATAAAACAGCGCCCGCAATATCACCAGCCCGAATTCTTGATTCTCGATCATCGCGATGAGTTGCTCGCCCCGAAAAAGGCCCGCCAAATCCAGATTGCGCAACTGAGTCGGATTGGTGACGACATCCCGTCCCACCGCCAGATTGAAACCGGCTTCTTCGCTGAGCGCCGGCTTGTCGCTCTGTCGAATCAGTTCGGTGATGCGCTCGCCCGCCGCCCAATCCGCCGCGCCCAGAAAATACCCGATTCTGGCGTAACCGCCGACCGTGAAGTCAGCCGAATCGTAGAAATCCTCGCGCACATTGCCCTCAATTCCCAGCAGCCCGGCGATAGGCGTGAAGGCGCCAGTCGTGGGCATCTTCAGCGTGGCCCGGGCATATCCCAGGTAGATCAGCGGCACGACAAACGCGGCAACGGCGCTCATTTTGCTCAGCGGAAGCCTGCGCAAGGGTCCGCGGAAATCCAGTCGCTGCGTCAGCAATCGCGAAAACACAACGCCGCTGAGGATGCAGGCGCCGGCGATTGAGGTGACGAAGTAACTGTCGCCCGCGCCCCAGGTGCCCGATGCCAAGCCGCCCAGCAGCGCGCTCGCCAAGAACCAGATGCTGTAAAGCGATATCCGGTCGCAATACGTCTCGTAAATCACCAGCAGCCCGGCCGGTATCAGCAGCAAGCCATGCAGCTTGAACCAAAGATTGAAGAGCCCCAGCGCCTGCTCCGGAATAAATCGGTTGACGTTGGCCACGATGGCCTGCGTCCACCAATGCCCGCCCGATGCCAGCTGCAGCCACAAAAAAATCCCGCCGCCCACCAGCATGAAGACCGCGCTCCACAGCAACGCGCGCCGCGGTTGGCGCAGAAACATCCACGCGAGCGCGGCGACAGCGCTGATGGCCGCCAGCTGCTTGGTATACCCAGCGCATAGCAACAACAACAGCGCCAGCCCCACGCGACGCCTGTCCCGCCGCGGATAGGCGGACGCCAACAGCACCATCGCCACCGTCTCAAACGTGACCATCATCGTGTGCTGACGAAAGAGCGGCCCGATGTGATACACAAAATTCGAGCTGAGGAAAGCCAGCCCGGCCAGCAGCGCGATCCAACGCTGTCCGCCGCCATCGCGATAGACCGCCCAGCCGATCGCCGCCGCGCTGATCAGCGAACCCAGCAGACCAAGCAGCCGCCCATACCAGTACGCCGGCCCGAAAACCCAGACGAAAGGCGCCGCCATCACATGAAACAGCGGCGGATAATTGCTGGCGTAAAAGGGATAAGCCTCGGTATCGCGGTAGGGCAGTTGGCCGCGGCTGAAGTAGACCGAGTCTTGCACTTCAAAGCCTTCGCCCTGGTCATAATCATAGGGGAAGCCGATCAAATTGGCGGCGTAGAGCAGATATACCAGCAGCGCGTACAACAACGCCGCGCTCGCCGCCCACATCAGCGCCAGCCGCAGTCGCCTGCCTATCGGGCTCATGCCGGCGCGTCGCCGAGCGGAATCAGGCTGAGGCCGATCAGCGCCGTCAGCAGCGCAAACGCCAGCGCCAGCGCCTGCGCCGGGCCGATGCCGCCCTCCCGACCCACATCCACGATATCGATGGACAAGATACCCAGGAAACTTATCCCGCCGATCAACACCAGCCCAATGCCCAACTGCCGCTTGGTCACCCGATACTCTTCCCCTCGCATACTCGACAGTGTAGACAAACCGGCCCCCGCTGACAAGTCACACCAATACCTCCGCAAATTCGTAGACACACGTCCTTCTATGCCGCCGCCCACGCCTCATGCCTTGCGCCGCGCCATGTACTTCTCCCGCTTCCCGTCCAAATCTGTAGGGGCGAGACTTGTCTCGCTCTCCCGTCCCTCACTATCCCGCCATTGCTGGCCCGCCGCGCCGCCCTTCCTTTACCTCGGTGCCCTAGGTGGCAAAAATGTAGATCCTCCGCAACATCGTGGCACGCCTGCTCCCTAACCAATAGACTGACCATACATTTGCCCCGGCGTCCGTGATAAGCTGTAGCGCTGACTTGCGCGATGATCGGACGTGTGCATCGCGCCCTTGACTTGCATCAGAATGGCGGGAGTACGGGCGATATGATGAAATCGCATACCTGTGGCGAGTTGCGGATCGAAGACGCCGGTACGCCGGTGACGCTGGCCGGCTGGGTCAATCGCCGGCGCGATCAAGGCGGGCTCATCTTCATTGACCTGCGCGACCGCTGGGGCATCACCCAAGTCGTCGTCGACCTGGAAGCCGCCCCCGCTGCCCACGCTGTGGCTGATAGCGCGCGCAACGAATTCGTCTTGCAGGTGCGCGGCAACGTGCGCATCCGCCCCGAGGGCACCGCCAATCCCGACCTGGCCACCGGCGATATCGACATCGTCGCCGATGACATCGCCATCCTCAACTCGTCGCGGACTCCGCCCTTCTACATCAACCGCGATGAAGGCGCGCTTGACGAAGCCCTGCGCATGCGCCGCCGCTATCTGGACTTGCGCCGCGAGCCAATGCAGCAGACCATGCTGCTGCGCCACAAGACCGTCAAATTCATTCGCGACTTCCTCGATGCCGCAGGTTTCGTCGAGATTGAGACGCCCATCTTGTTCAAAACAACGCCCGAAGGCGCGCGTGACTTCCTCGTGCCCTCCCGCCTGCAGCCCGGCACGTTTTACGCCTTGCCCCAGTCGCCCCAACAGCTCAAGCAACTGCTGATGGTCGCAGGCTTTGAGCGCTACTTTCAGATCGCCCGCTGCTTCCGCGACGAAGACCTGCGCGGTGATCGCCAGCCCGAATTCACCCAGCTCGACCTCGAGATGAGCTTCGTCGAGCGCGAAGATGTCATGGCCCTGATGGAAGACCTGGCGATTGCCATCGTCAAAGCGGTCACGCCGCAAAAGACGCTGCTGGCCGCGCCCTTCCCGCGCCTGAAATATCAAGACGCCCTGGAACAGTATGGCACCGACCGGCCCGATATCCGTTTCGACCTGCGGGCGATAGACATCAGCCACATCGCCGGGCGCTGCGCCTTTCCCGTCTTCGTCGAAAATGTCAAAGCCGGCAAGAAAGTCAAGTGCATGCGCGTGCCAGGCGTTGCCGGCGCGCTCAGCGGCACCCAATTGCGCAAAGTCACGCGTGACCTGGAGAACCTGGTGCGGCGGCAAGCCGGCGCCAAGGGCCTGGCCTACATCACCGTGCCAACCGAACCCACCGGCGAGCTGCGCGGCCCCATCGGTAAATTCTTCAATGTCGAGCTCAAGCTGGAATTACTGGAAACCATGGGCGCTGCAGGCGGCGATCTCCTCCTGTTCATGTCGGACGAAGCCGAAGTCGTCTACGCCACCACCGACTTGTTGCGGAATCACTTCAAAGCCGAGCTGGACCTGGACGATGACACGCTGGCCTTCTGCTGGGTGATTGACTTCCCCGAATTCATCTGGGACGCAGAGCACCGCCGCTGGGATCCGTCGCAGCACATGTTCACCATGCCCCTGCCCGAAGATCTGCACCTGCTCGATAGCGACCCCGGCGCCGCCCGCGGCTCGCAATATGACTTGGTTTGCAACGGCTATGAAGTCGGCGGCGGCAGCATCCGCATTCACGATCGCGCCATACAAGAGAAAATCTTCCCCCTCATCGGCCAGACGATGGAACACGCCATGCAAGAATTCGGCCACATGCTCGAAGCCTTCGAATACGGCGCGCCACCCCACGGCGGCATGGCCTGGGGCATTGACCGTCTCGTGATGCTACTGGCCGGCGCGCCCAATATCCGCGAGGTCATCGCTTTCCCCAAGACCCAGGGCGGCGCCGACATCATGGCCAACGCGCCCTCCCCGGCGGAAGCGGACCAACTGCGCGAGCTCCACATCCAGCTCGACTTGCCCGAACCCGAAGAAGAAATCGCCCTCTAGTCACCCTCGCAACCCCGCCCACATTGAATCCTGTAGGGGCGAGCCACCGGCTCGCCCGCGCTTTTCTGACATGCCCAATCTGCGTCGTCAATGTACTCTCGCCCGCCAATGCCGCCCAGGCAAATACCCTTGCTCCGCGCAATGTCAAGCTCCCCCTCTCCCCTTGTGGGAGAGGGGGCCGGGGGGTGAGGGGTTGCCCGCCCGTTCCTCCAACGCCCGCCCACACCAGACACTTTGCATCCCGCAGCGCTTCGCTCCCACTCCGCGTCGAATCCTGTAGGGGCGACTCTGTGAGTCGCCCACCCGATCGCATCGTTTACACGGGGCGATTCTTCGCCCCATTTGCTTTCGCTACACCTCCGGCTTGAACACATTCCCGTGCAGCAAGCCAGCCACGAGGCCGCCGCCAAAAATGCCGACCATATACGGCAGCAAATACGCCGTCTCGCCAGCGACCAGCGCCGGGCCCAGCGTCCGCGCCGGATTGAGCGACGCGCCAGTCGCCGGTCCGCCCGCCAGGATGCTCGCCGCCAGCGTGAAGCCGATGGCCACGCCCGCCAGTTGCCCCGCGCGCCCGTATGCCGCCGCCTGAAACACAGCGCTCACCAGGAAGAAGGTCAATATCGCTTCGTAGAGCGCGGCGGTCCACACAGCATCAGCGGTCAGGAAACCGGTCGTCTGGCCATAATTGTAAGCCGCGCCGCCCAGGAAATCGGCCACCGCGGCACTGTCTTGCGGGAAGACCGCGACCAGAACCAACCCTGCCAGTACGCCCCCCACAAATTGCGCCACGATGTAAATCGCCGTCTTGGTCGCGTCTTGCGCCCCGCCAATATACAGACCCAGCGAAACCGCCGGGTTGACTTGCGCGCCCGATATGTGCCCGTATGTATAAATGAGCGCGCACAAGATCAAGCCATGCGCCAAAGCCGGCACAAGCACGCCAAATACCGGCGCCACCAACACCGCCGCCGCGCCAACGAATACCAGGACGAATGCCCCGATGAGCTCGGCCAGCGCCTCTCGCATCTGATTGTCGTTCATTGCCATTTCTCCTCGTATTGATATGTTTTGAAAAGCCATCTTGAACCAAGCCCATTATAGACGCGCGCCCGGTCCCTCCGCCGCCCATGCAAGATACCGTGCTCCGCGCAATATATATGTCCCCCGACTAATCCTGTAGGGGCGAGACTTGTCTCGCCCTCCCGCCCCTCCCAAGCGACCCCGCCACCGTCCAGTACTGTAGGCGCGCTAATGTGAATCACCCGAATACATAAGCCCCTGCCTCCAGTTCCTCCAACTCGGTGTACTCGCTGGCAAAATATGCTCTAAACCTATTGCCCAGGAACACACAGCCCACAGTTTGACAGCCCGCGCCCTTTCTGCTATAAATTCCGCAGCCTGCTGTATACGTGATAGAACTATATGTGCCGAGCCAACATTCTCTAGCAGGGAGTCTTTCTTTGGCGGCCAATGTGATAGGCCCGAGCCAAGACAGCGGTCCTCAAGCGATTCCCGACCTGTAATTCTGCAGGTTCGAGACACTATGGCTACACGGTACAGTGGGTTTGCCATCATCAACAGCGTGCGTCCTTCGCGCGCTGTTTTGCCTTATCGCCCCGAATAATCTTCTCCAAAGGTCTGTATCAAGAGTCCCGGCAGCCGCTCCACAATCGGTATCAACACCTGCTGCTGATACGCTTCCGTCACATATTCCTGCAGATAGCTGAAGTCCATCACCCGCATCGTGATGCTGTCAAAGTCGATCTCGCGCGCGAAATATGCCAGTTGGATGATCTGCTGCAAATCAAGCCCCGTTTGCAGATGCGCGCTCACCGTGGCGAGGAAGGCGGGCGTCTGCCGGATCAACTGCAGAAAGTCTATCGACAATACGCGATCGCGGATGCCGTAGAGCACCTGCTGTTGCCGTTCCGCCCGCTGAACATCGTTGTTGCCGTGGCGCGTTCGGGCGAATCGCAGCGCGTTGTAACCATCAAGCTGATGCCTGCCCGGCGGCAGATAAAACGGGTCGTACCCATAGTTCAAGTCCGGCGAAAGCTGATCATTGATGACATAATCAATCGCAACTTCAATCCCGCCCAGCAGATCAACCACGTCAATCAACGCCTGAAAATCGACCAGCACATAATTGTGCACGCGCATGCCAAAATTCCAGCTGACCGTCTGCTGCAATAGTCGCGGCCCATCGCCCGGCCGCCGCACCTCGCCCAGGAAATACGCCCGGTTGATGCGATCGCGCTCCTCTTGATCCGGGATCTGCACCCAAAGATCCCGCGGTATGCTCAGCACGCCGATTCGCTTGCTTACCGGGTCTATGCTGACCAGCATCAAGCTGTCCGTCCGCACCGGCTCGTCATTCTGATCCTGCCGCCGATCAAGCCCGGCGAGGATGATGGTATAGCGCGATCGGCCATCCCATGGCGCCAAATCGATCAGGCTGCCATCCGCCAGCTTCAGCACATCCACCCCCACGCGCCTGCCATCGGCGATGAATTCGCTGCGCGCGTCGACCGCCGTCGGCATCATCGGCGTCAGGTCAGCCGTCGCCATCGCCAGCTGCGCCGACTGCGGCACCCGCACCACGATGATCATCGCCACGATAAGCACCGCAAAAGCGCTTATCATGCCGCCCGCCAATATCACCCACGCCCATTCATGACGCCGCCGTCGCCTTAGCGCCCGACGCTGCTGCGAGCGCCGCCGAGCCAGCGAATCACGCGCGGGCGGCGGGTTCGGGGCGCCCTTTTGCGTGAACTGCGCCGTGCTGTAAACTGGGGGCAGCGGTGGCGGCTGCCTGGCCGGCCCAGGGGAATTGTCCTCTGGCGCCTTGGCTTCGGTGGGCGCCGCGGCATCGGCGCGTATGCCCTGCTGCTGATTCATATCTCGGCGAATCCATCTGAATGCGGTAGCTTTGCGTACTACGGTGCAGTATAGGGCTGGTCAGAGAATGCGGCAAATCCGCTTGCTGCAAGAATCGCAATTCCGTGACGGCGCCGGCAACATGGCGGTCGATTGCGCCATCGCCGAAGCCGTTGCTGATGGCCAGCCTCCAACGCTGCGTCTCTACGGCTGGCGGCCCTTCTGCCTCTCGCTCGGCTACGGGCAACGCGCCCGCGATGTGGACTTGCCTGCCTTGCGCGCGCGCCGCTGGGATTTGGTGCGCCGGCCCACCGGCGGCAAAGCCATCTTGCACGGCGACGAACTCACCTACAGCTTTTGCCTGCCACTGCAGCATCCCCTCGCGCAGGGCAATATCGTCGAAAGCTATCGTCGCATCAGCGCCGGCTTGGTGGCGGGCTTGGCCCGGCTCGGCCTCGCCGCTGATGCCAACCCCCTCGTTGAACCTCACACGCTGCGGTCAGCGGGCCCAGTCTGCTTTGACCTGCCATCGCACTATGAAATCACCCTGGCCGGGCGCAAGGTCATCGGCAGCGCGCAACTGCGCCGGCGTGGCGTGCTGCTCCAGCACGGGACGATTCCGCTCATCGGCGACTTGACCCGTATCTGTGACGTGCTCAATTTCGAGTCGGAATCCGAGAGGGCAGGGCAGAAGCGCGAACTAAGCCGTCGAGCGGCCACGCTGGCGGAATTCCTGGCTCGCGCGCCCTCCTGGGCTGATGTGGCCGCGGCCCTCACCCAGGGTTTCGCCACCGCGCTGGACCTGACGCTAACCGCAGGCGAGCTCTCGCCGGCCGAAGCCGAGCGCGCGGCTGAGCTGAAGAGCCAGCGCTTTGCCGACGAAGCCTACACCTTCAAACGCTGATCTGAACGCCCGCCGGCGAGCAAGTCTAATATACGCGCAGCAACAGCCCCTTGAGATATTCGCCTTCGGGGAACGTCAGCGCCACCGGATGGTCCGCCGCGGCCGAAAGCTGCCTAACGACTTGCGCCTCCCGCCCGGCATCCACCAGCGCGCCAAACACGATCTTCTGAAACAAATCTCGCGTCACCGCGCCCGAGCAAGAAAATGTCATCAGATAACCGCCCGGCGCCACCAACTTGAGAGCGCTCCGGTTCAGCTCCTTGTAGCCGCGTGCGGCCCGCTGCAACTGGCCCTTGTGCCCCGCGAACTTCGGCGGATCCAGCACCACCAAATCGAAAGTCGCTCCCTGATCCTCCAGATGACGCAAATAATCGAAGCAATCCGCCAAAATGAATTCGGCGCTGTCGCCATGCTTCTCCCGCTCAAATCCATTAAGCGCGAAGGTTCTTTCCGCCAACTCCAGCGCAGCGCGCGACGCATCGACATTGACAGAATGCACCCGGCCGAATTGCCCCGCCGCAATCGCAAACGCGCCGCTGTAGCTGAAAAGATTCAGCAACTGCAAGGGTTTGCCCAAAGTATCAAGCTGATTAGACACGACTTCAGCAAGCGCCTCGCGATTCTCCCGCTGATCCAAATAAAAGCCGGTCTTGTGCCCCGCCTTGATATCGGCCAGGTAGCGCGCGCCATCGCTAAACTCCACCAGCTCCGGCGGGGGCGGCCCGCTGATTACGCCGGTCGACGCCGCCAGCCCCTCGCGCTTGCGGATCGCCACGTCGCTTCGCTCGTAAATCTGCTGCTGCCCGCTGACATCCGCCAGGGCAGCGGCGATGCGCGTCTTCTGGCGATCAACGAAGAGCGTCAACGCCTGCAGCACGGTCCAGTCGGCATAGCGGTCGATGATCAGCCCGGGCAGGTAATCGCTCTCGGCATGTACCAGCCGGCAAGCCGAGCCCGCGTCGAGCAGCCCCCATTCGCGCCGCAAGTCGACTGCCCGCTGCAGCCTGCGCCGCCACCAGTCGTCATCGATCGGCTCGTCGCGCCACGTCAAAATCCGCGCCTGGATCTGCGACTTGGCATTCCAATTGCCCCGCGCCAAAAAACGTCCGCGATGATCCACAACCGTCACAATTTCGCCGCTGACCGCATTCTCAGCCCGTTCAATCGCTCCGGAGAAAATCCAGGGATGACGCTTGCGTATCGGCTTCTCGCGTCCGCGCTTGATATGTATTTTGCCTTGGGACATGGTCAAACGCGCCCCGCTTCAGTCGACCAGCATGGCGCGCAGCTCGTCTTCGCTGATGACCGGCACGCCCAGCGCGATGGCCTTTTCGACCTTGCTGCCCGGCGAATCGCCCGCCACCACGAAGCTGGTCCGCTTGCTGACGCTGCCTGTAACCTTGCCGCCATTGGCTTCCACCAGCGCCTTGACCTGTCCGCGCGCTACGCTCATGCCCCCCGTGAGCACGACGGTCTGGCCCGCCAGCCCGCTGCCGGCGCGCTCTTTTTCTTCCGCCCGCATATTGACGCCCGCCGCCGCCATCTTGGCCAGCACCCGCTTCTGGTGCGCGTCCGTGAACCAGCTGACGATATTCCCCACCAGTTTCGGCCCCAAGCCGTCGATGCTGTGCAAGCGGCGCGATGCCTCTATCACCGGCTGCAATGCCTCCGCCAGTTTAGAAACGTCACACTCCGCCAGGCAGAGTGGTCTGAGCAAACGCGACAACCTCGCTCGCAGATCAACGGCGTCCAGATATCGCGGCGCCAGCTCAATCGCAGGCTGTTCCAGGCGTCGCAAGAGCTTGGCCGAATCAGCATCCTCCGCTTTGACATCCGCCAGCAGCGTCGCCAACACTTCGGCGAAATCCCGCTCCGCTGCCTGAATCCGCTCCGCCGTGTCGCGCAGCTCGTCCATTGAAGCGAAGCGATCGCTCAGCAAGCCAGCCACAGTCGCGCCGACGCCGTCGATCCCCAGTGACGCCAATACCCGCGCCATCGAACGCGTCTTGGCCGCCTCAATGGACCGCAGCAGGTTCTGCACCTTCGTCTCCGCGAAGCCCTCCAGCGCCAGCAGCGGCTCGGCCTCCAAGCTGAAAATATCGGCTTCGTCTTCTATCAGCCCGGCGGCGATGAGCGCGCTCGTCGTCTGCGGTCCCATGCCCTCGATATCCATGGCCCCGCGGGAAACGAAGAATTCCAGCGTCCGCAAGACCCTCTCCGGACAGGTGTTATTGGGGCAGTACCAGTCGACAGCCCCCTCCGGTTGCGCCAGCTTGGTGTCACAGAAGGGGCAGTCCTCCGGCGGGCGGATCGGCGTCTCGCCCCCATCGCGCGCGGCAATCACCGGGCCGATGACGTACGGGATCACATCGCCCGACCGCTTCACAATGACGCGATCATGCAGCCGTATATCCAGGTCGGCCACCTGATCATAATTGTGCAAACTCGCATTGGAGACCGTGACGCCGCTGATGAACACCGGTTCAAGCTGCGCCGTCGGCGTGACCTTGCCCGTGCGCCCCACGCCGATGGTGATGCCCAGCAATGTCGTGGTCGCTTCCTCCGCCGGGAATTTGTAGGCGATGGCCCCGCGCGGATCTTTGCCGACCACGCCCAGCTCCTGCGCCAGCGCCAAATCGTCGACCTTGATTACCAGGCCGTCGATCTCGAAGGGCAGCTCATCACGCCGTGCTTCCCAATCCGGCAACTGCGCGATGACCTCGTCCAGACTACCGCAGACGCTCGTATCGCCGATCACGTTGAAGCCCATCCGCCGCAACATTTCGACCGTCTCCCACTCGCTCCCCAATTCAACGCCGTCGCTGTCAACCAGGGCGTAGACATACGCTGTGAGCTTGCGCTTGGCCGTCTCTCGGCTGTCCTTCTGCTTCAACGAGCCCGACGCCGTGTTGCGCGCGTTGATATAGGCCGGCAAGCCCAGCGCTTCCTGCTCCTGATTCAGCGCGACGAACGCCTGCTTGTGAAACAGGATCTCGCCGCGCACGACCAGCCGGCCCGGCGCCAGTCCCACGCTCGAATCGACGGGAATCCGCAGCGGCACCGAGCGAATCGTCTTCACATTCGCCGTCACATCGTCGCCCGTTTCGCCATTGCCGCGGGTGGCCGCGCGCCTCAAGACGCCGTCTTCATAGCTGATGACAATCGACAAGCCGTCCAGCTTTGGCTGCAACACGTACTGCAATTTCGTGCCGCTCGCCAGCAGGCGCAAGTTGCGTTCCTCCCAACTGCGCAAGTCGTCGGCGTCAAAGGCGTTGGCCAGGCTCAGTATCGGCGCCGGATGCCTCACCTTGGAAAAGTCGCCCGCCAAGTCCGAGCCGACCCGCTGCGTCGGCGAGTCGCCGCGCGCGTACTGCGGGTGCGCCGCCTCCAATTCCTGGAGCTCGCGCAACAACCCATCGTATTCAGCATCGGTGATCAGCGGCGCGTTGAGCACGTGGTACCTATAATTGTGCTGATGCAGCTGCTCACCCAGCTCGGCCATCCGCCCTTGGATTTCCGCTGTCACTCGCCCCTGCCTTCTTCAACCGATTGCAGATAATTCGCCACCGCCCAGCCGCGTACCTCAAAGGCCGGGTCGTACAACTGCCACCAGGTGTAGCCGTCCGCTTGCTGCGGCCCGCCGATAATCGCGAAGACCGTGCCTTCCGCGGCGCGGAACAAAACCTGGCTCTCGCGCACACTGGGGATATTGCGCACATTCAATTCATCGCGCCCGACATTGGCCACTGCCGCCCTCACGCCCACAGTCAAGGGAACCGGCGTATTCGTAATGATGACCGTCGGCACCGGCGGTCCAGCCAGCCCCAGCCTGTCCGGTGTTTCCGCCGCCAGAATGACCTCCTCCTCCGCAGACGCGCTTTCAGAGGTCCGTCCGCTTTCCGCCTCCGCTGCCGAGCGCGCCGGCGCTGCGATGACCTCAATCACGGGCGCTGACGGCGGCATATCCGGCGCCCCGCGCATCGCTGCCAGCGCGACTACAACCGCCAACGCGGCCGCAATCACAATGCAGACCAGGAAAAAAAGCGAGCGCCAAGACAAGTAGTAGGGATTATATGCCCGGCGGCGGGCCCGTTTGTAAGCGCGCCGTGCCGCGAATTGGGCGCGGGCGTGGGCTTCCGCCCGGTTGCGGGTCTCCGCTTCCGCTGCGCTAGAAACGTCGCCTTTCGCGGACGATTGCTCATTCATCGTCGAGCTCAACCGCCCCGGCGCTCAGCCAGCCACATCATGAATTGCTCGTAAGGCAGCGTGTTGATCACATGACGCGCCTCAACCCACCCGCGCCGCGCATTGGTGACGCCGAAGTCCATCAGGTCCAGCTGCTCCTCGCGATGCGCGTCTGTGTTGATCGCCAGCGGCACGCCCCGGTCTTTCGCCAGGCGCGCCAGCTCCGGCTTCAAATCCAAACGCAGCGGATTGGCGTTGATCTCCAGTATCGTCTGCTGTTCCGCGGCCGCGTCCAGCACGGCGTCCCAGTCCGCCTCGACTTCATCCCGCTTGGGGTATTGCCGCGCCGATGGATGGCCGATCATGCAAACATACGGGTTCCGTATCGCGTTAAGCAGCCGCATCGTGATCTGTTCGCGCCCTTGCCCCAAACCCGAATGCAGCGAAGCGATGACGAAGTCCAACTGCCGCAAGACATCATCCGGGTAGTCCAGGCTGCCATCGGCTTTGATGTCCATTTCCGTGCCCGCCAAAATCTGAATGCGCTCGCCCATTTCAGCGTTCACGCGCCGCACCTCGTCGGCCTGCTCCAGCAAGCGCTCAATGCTCAGCCCGTTGGCGATGCCCAGGCTGCGCGAATGATCGGTGATGACCATGTACTGATGCCCGCGCCGTATACACGCTTCCGCCATGTCGCGGATGCTTCCCTTGCCATCGCTCCAGGTGGTGTGCATATGCAAATCCGCCACGATGTCGCCCCGCCTGATCAGCGCCGGCAGCTCATGGCCCTGCGCCGCCTCGATTTCGCCGGCGTCTTCGCGCAGTTCCGGCGGCACAAACTGCATGCCCAGCGCCGCATACAATTCGGCTTCCGTCGCGCACAAGATCTTCTCGGCCGATTCGATGATCGTCTTGCTCTCGTCGACCGGGCTGAGGGCGTGCTCATTCAAGCTCAGCCCGCGCTCCAGCGCAATCTGCCGCATCCTCACATTATGCGCCAAACTGCCCGTGAAGTAACTGAGCGCCGTGCCCCAGCGCGCCTTTTCCAGAATGCGCAAGTCCACCTGCAAGCCCGAATGCAGCTCAATCGAACTCTTCGTGGGCCCTTGCCCCAAAACGCGCGCGACATTCTCCATGCCCACAAAGCGCTCCATGATCGGCGCGGCAACATCGCTGGCGATGAGAATGTCGACATCGCCGATCGTCTCCCGCCCGCGCCGGATGCTGCCCGCCAGCGCGCCCTCTTGCGCTTCCGGCAGCGCCAGCAACAGATCCAGAATCGCCTGCGCCGCCGGCAACGCCTCGCCGATGGAACTGCGCCCCGTCTGCCGCGCCAGCGCCTCGATGCCATCAAGAATCTTCTGCTGGCTCTTGGCGCCCATGCCCGGCAATCCCGCCAGCTTCCCCGCCTCACCCGCGTCCCTGAGCGCATCGACGCTGGTGATATCGAGCTGCTCCCAAAAGAGCTTCGCCTTCTTGGGCCCGACCCCGTTGATATGCATAATATCGACCAGGCCCTCGGGAATCTCGTCCTTCAGCCGCTTGTAAAAGTCCAACTCGCCCGTATCAAGCAGTTCTTCGATTTTCGCCGCCATCGTCTTGCCGATTTTGCTCAAACCCGTCAGTCCGCCTTCATTGGCGATCACCCTCAAATCGCGCGGCACAGCCCGTATCGTCTCCGCAGCGCGCCGATACGACAATACGCGATGTATATTGTCGCCCCGTATCTGCAGCATGTCGGAGCAGCGGTCGAATATATCCGCGATTTCCCGGTTTGTCAGGCTCAAACGATTTCACCCGCCTACGCGCTATTGAACACATATTCTATCCCGTTTATACCATAAAAGGGCTGGCTCTACCAAGACCTTTAGTCCGGGCGAGGCGCTGACTCGCCCACGTCCGCCCCGCGCAACCCCGCCATCGTCAAAACCCGTAGGGGCGAGCCATTGGCTCACCCTCACCCCCCGCCCTTGACACAGCGCCGCGCCCGCGCTAGACTGGCCCCAATCTCATATTTTCAAAGACTGCGATCCAGAGTAGTACGCGTCATCGTGCAGGTCAGAGAGCCGCCAGCAGCTGAAAAGGCGGTACACGCAGCGGCGCCGAATGGACTGGGGAGTCGCGCAGGTGAAAGGTCGCCCGACTAGCTTGCGCCGGGTCGCGCCCCGTTAACAGCGCAGGATATCGACCACGCGTCCGTATCCGCAAAGTGGCCCGCCCCGGCGGGCAATCAAGGTGGCACCGCGGGAACCCTTCTCGTCCTTGATCGGGCGTTTAGGGTTTTTTGTTTGCCAGGGAGACATCCATGCTCAAGTCGAAGCAAGCCGAGCGTACCGATATCAAGCCGTCGCGCGCCGAAATCCATCGCTACTTCGGCCTGGGCGATCACGTGCCCGTCTACCGCACCCTCCTGGCTGATTTGGAGACGCCCGTATCCGTATACATGAAACTGAAACAGGCCCGCCAGCCCTCGTTCCTGCTGGAGAGCGTTGAAGGTGGCGAGCAAGTTGGGCGCTACTCCTTCATCGGCGTCAACCCCAAAGGCGTCATCAGCGTCAAGAACAATATCGTCACCTTCGAGCGCGATGGCGAGCGCGCCCAGTTCGCCATCCCCGAAGGCCAGGACCCGCTCCACGTCATCCAGCGGCATTTCCAGCTGGTGAACCCCGTCGCCCTCGACGGGCTGCCGCGCCTGGTCGGCGGCGCCGTCGGCTACATGTCCTACGATATCGTCCGCTATTTCGAAGACCTGCCCGCCACCGCCAGCGACGATCTCCAAGTGCCCACCGTCGCCTTCATGCTGCCCGATACCCTCGTCATCTTCGACCACGCCAAGCATCAGCTGATCGTCCTGGCCAACGCGCACAACACCGGCGACGATCCCGACGGCGCCTACGACGCGGCCATCGCCAGCATTGACGCCATCGTCGCAGCCCTCGCCGCCCCCCTGCCGCACCTGCCCTACGGCGTCCCCGTCGCTGATCCCGCCGCTGTCCCCCAAGCCAATGTCACCCAGGCCGAGCACGAAGACCGCATCCGCATCGCCAAAGAATACATCCGCGACGGCGACGCCTTTCAGATCGTCCTCGCGCAGCGCTTCAGCCGCCGCACCGAGGCCAGCCCCCTGCAGATCTACCGCGCCCTCCGCGCCACCAATCCCTCGCCCTACATGTTCTTGCTCGAGTTCAACGATTCGCTGACCCTCGTCGGCGCCTCGCCCGAGATGCTGGTGCGCCTCGAAGACGGCATCGCCTACAATCGCCCTTTGGCGGGCACCCGGCATCGCGGCGCCACCGAGAAAGAAGACCTGGCGCTGGAAAAAGAACTACTCAACGACCCCAAAGAGCGCGCCGAGCACGTCATGCTGGTCGACCTCGGCCGCAATGACCTGGGCCGCGTCTGCGACTACGGCACCGTCCAGGTCAAGAAGATGATGTACATCGAACGCTACTCCCACGTCATGCACATCGTCAGCCAGGTCGAAGGCCTCTTGCGCCAGGGCATGGACGCCTTTGATCTCGTCCGCGCCACCTTCCCGGCCGGCACCCTCAGCGGGGCGCCCAAAGTGCGCGCCATGGAAATCATCGAAGAGCTCGAGGAAACCCGGCGCGGCCCCTACGGCGGGGCGGTCGGCTATTTCAGCTTCGACGGCTCCATGGATATGTGCATCACCATCCGCACTCTGCTGATGCAAGACGGCGTCATCAGCGTGCAAGCCGGCGGCGGCATCGTCGCCGATAGCGACCCCACCGAAGAATTCTACGAGACCATCAACAAAGCCAAAGCCGTCTTCGAAGCCGTCAAATACGCCGAAAACGGCCTGGCGCCATTGGCCGAAACGCATGAAGCAGCCCACGCCATGAGGTACAGCCTATGATTCTGGTGATCGACAATTACGACAGCTTCACCTACAACGTGGTGCAAGAGTTGGGCGAGCTCGGCGCTGAGCTAAGCGTCTACCGCAACGACAAAATCACCGTCGACGAAATCCGCGCCCTCGCGCCCGATCGCATCGTGATTTCGCCCGGCCCCGGCTTCCCCGTCGATGCCGGCGTCTCACTCGATGTCATCCGCCAGCTCGGCGCTGAGATCCCGCTGCTCGGCATCTGCCTCGGCCATCAAGCCATCGGCGAAGCCTACGGCGGTCTGGTCGTCCATGCCCCCGAACTCATGCACGGCAAAACCAGCCTGATCCACCACGACGGCGATACCATCCTCTCCGATATCCCTGACCCCTTTGAAGCCACGCGCTACCACAGCTTGATCGTGGAAGAGGCCAGCCTGCCCGATTGCCTCATGGTGACGGCGCGGGCAGCTAGCGGCGAAATCATGGCGCTGCGCCACAAGACGCATCCGGTCATCGGCCTGCAATTTCATCCCGAAAGCATCCTGACCACCTACGGCATGCAAATGCTGGGCAACTTCCTCCAATTTGAGCCGGCGCTTGCGGCCGCCTAATGGCAGCAGAACTCCAATACAGTAATGCGAGAGATTACAGCATGAACAATTAGTCCGAAATTATCGCAACTTCGTTCTGGCGGGCCGGCGGCTCTTCCCCCTGTTCCGATCAATTCTCAAGCACTTTTCGCATGATCAACTTGGCTCTAACGAGAAGGACGACAAAATGGACATTGCAAGCGCGATAGACACACTCAGCCGCTACGGCCATTTGCAGGTCGACGAGGCCGAAGCCGTCATGCAACAGATCATGACCGGCGGCGCCACCGAAGCGCAGATCGGCGCTTATCTGATGGCCCTGCGCATGAAGGGCGAGACCACCGACGAAATCACCGGCAGCGCCCAGGCCATGCGCGCCGCCGCCAGTAAAGTGCCGACCACAGTCACTGCCGATCTGCTCGACACCTGCGGCACCGGCGGTGACAGATCCGGCAGCTTCAACATCAGCACCACGGTCGCCTTTGTCGCGGCCGGCGCCGGCATCTACGTGGCCAAACACGGCAATCGCGCCGCCACCAGCAAATGCGGCAGCGCCGATGTCCTCGCCGAGCTGGGCGTCAACCTCGACCTCAGCCCAGAGCAAGTCGGTCGCTGCGTCGACGAAGTCGGCATCGGCTTCCTCTTCGCCGTCAAGCTGCACCCGGCCATGCGCTACGCCATCGCGCCCCGCCGCCAACTCGGCATCCGCACCATCTTCAACATCCTCGGTCCCTTGACCAACCCGGCCGGCGCCCAGCGCCAACTCATGGGCGTCTTCGCCGCTGACTTGACTGACCTGCTGGCCCACGTATTGCGCGCCCTGGGCACGAAATCGGCCATGGTCGTCAACGGCTACGGCGGCCTCGACGAGCTCACCGTCACCGGACCCAACCGCATCAGCTATCTCCAAGAAGACGGCTCAGTCGAGCACCGCGATATCGACCCCACCGATCTGGGCTTTCGCCTGGCCAGCATCAACGACCTCAAGGGCGATGACGCGCCCACCAACGCGGCCATCCTGCGCGGCGTGCTCGACGGCGGCGAGCGCGGCGCCAAGCGTGATGTCGTGCTCCTAAACGCCGGCGCGGCCATCGTGGCGGCCGGACGCGCCAAGACCATTCGCGACGGCGTGCGCCTGGCCAAGGATGCCGTTGATAGCGGCCGTGCCGTCGCCAAGCTCGATAATCTCATCGAGTTAAGCCAGAGCCTGGCTTCATGAACCCAGCCTTCGTCGCCACCGATACGGTCCTGGACCGCATCCTCGAGCGCAAAGTCGCCGAGCTTGACGAGCGCCGCGCGCGCTTGCCACTGTGCCAAATGCGGCGCCGTGCCGAATCGGCAGCCCATCGCCCGCTCGACCTGGCATCAGCCCTCCGCTGCGCCAACGTCTCCCTCATCGCTGAAGTCAAATGCGCCTCGCCCAGCAAGGGCCGCCTGACGAGGGACTTCGCGCCCGTCATGCTCGCGGCCACCTACGCCCACAACGGCGCTTCCGCCATCTCGGTGCTGACCGACGAAGACTTTTTCCACGGCCACCTCGACTACCTGCGGGCCGTGCGCGCTGCGGTTGATCTGCCGCTCCTGCGCAAAGACTTCATCATCGACCCCTACCAAGTCTACGAAGGCCGCGCCGCCGGCGCCGATGCCATTCTCCTGATCGCGGCCGCCCTATCCGACGCGCAACTCGCCGAGCTGCACGCCCTGACCGCCGAGCAAGGCATGACCGCGCTCGTCGAAGTCCACAACGAACCCGAGCTGGAGCGCGCCCTGCGCCTGAACGCGCGCCTCATCGGCATCAACAACCGCGACCTAAAAACCTTCCATGTCGACTTGGGCACAACCGCGCGGTTGGCGCGCCGGCTCAATGCTGCTGACGATGTCGTCCTGGTGGCGGAGAGCGGCATCTTCACCCCGGCTGATGTGGCCCAGATGGGGCGGTTGGGCGCGCATGCCGTGCTCGTCGGCGAATCGCTGATGACCGCGCCCGATACCGCCGCCTTGACCCGCACGCTCAGCAGCCAGCCAAGAACGAGCGCGCCATGAGCAAAGTCAAAATCTGCGGTGTTCGCACCGCGGCCAACGCCCTGATGCTCGCCGACGCCGGCGCTGACATGATCGGGCTCAACTTTTATGAGCCCTCGCCCCGCTATGTCGATCCCGCGACCGCGCGCGAAATCGTGGCTGCCCTGCGCGAAGCCTTCGCCGAGGCCCGCCCGCAGCTGATCGGCGTCTTCGTCAATGCCTCGGCTGATGAAGTCCGTCGCATCATAGACGAGGCCGGCTTGGACTTCGCCCAGCTCAGCGGCGATGAACCTGTCGCTACAATCCGTGCGCTCTCCGGCCGCGCCTTCAAGGCCATCCGACCAGCCGACCAAGCCCAAGCCCTCGCTGACGCCGCCCGCTTTGCCGACGTGGCGCCCGCTTCATCCAGCGCGCCGTCGCTATTGCTCGACGCCTCCCACCCCACGCTCTACGGCGGCACCGGCGAAACTGCCGATATCGCCATCGCCAAAGCCATTGCGCAGTCCGTGCCCCGCCTGATGCTGGCCGGTGGCTTAACGCCCGACAATGTTGCCGAGCGCGTCCGCCTCATCAAACCCTGGGCCGTCGATGTCGCCAGCGGCGTCGAAGCTGGCCAGCCCGGCATCAAAGCTGAGAGCAAAGCGCGCGCCTTTATCCAGGCTCTGCGATCGGCCGGCGCATGACCGAACACTTCGACATCTACGACGAAGCGCTGAATCACATCGGCGTCAAACCCCGCGACGCCGTGCACCGCGATGGCGACTGGCATCGCGTCTTCCACTGCTGGGTCGTCTGCCGCGATCACGCCGGCGCCGAATTCGTCATCATGCAGAAACGCGGCCCGCGCCAAGACACCTTCCCCGGCAAGATCGACGTCAGCGCTGCCGGCCACCTCGAAGCCGGCGAATCCGTGCGCGACGGCGTCCGCGAAATCGAAGAGGAGCTCGGCCTGCAAGTCGACTTCGACGCGCTGACGCCCCTGGGCCGTCGCCTCGGCGTCTCGCGCTACGCCGGCCTCATTGACCGTCAGATATTCGACGTATTCCTTTACGAGTGCAACCTTGACCTCGCCGCCTACAATTATTGCCAAGACGAAATCGCCGGCCTGGTCAAGCTGAGCATTGGCGCTGGCATTCGGCTACTTTCCGGCCGATGCCAAAGCGTCTCCGCCGCGGCCGTCGGCTTTGGCGCCGATCGCATCCGCATAACGCCAGACGACTTCATCCCCAGCATCGACAACTATACGCTCAAGGCCCTGCAGCTCGCCCGGCGCTATTTCACCGGCGACCGCCTGCTCTTCATCTAGCGCGACTGAGGACATCCCAAATGACCGACACCTACATCCGCCGCGACATCTCCGACCTGCCCGACTCCCGCGGTTACTTCGGCGAATTCGGCGGACGCTTCGTGCCCGAGACCATCATGCCCGCCCTCGACGAGCTGGAGCAAGCCTACACCGCCGCCCTGGCCGATCCACAATTCCACCGCGAATTGGAGCATTTGCAGCGCACCTACACCGGCCGGCCCACCCCCGTCACCCACGCGCGGCGGCTGAGCGAGGCCCTCGGCGGCGCCCAGATCTTCCTGAAGCGCGAAGACCTCGCCCATACCGGCGCGCACAAAATCAACAACGCGCTAGGGCAGGGCCTGCTCGCCAAGCGCATGGGCAAGCGGCGCATCATCGCTGAAACCGGCGCCGGCCAACACGGCGTCGGCACTGCAACCGCGATGGCCCTGCTGGGCTTGGAATGCCACGTCTACATGGGCAGCGTCGATATCCGCCGCCAACAGCCCAACGTCTTCCGCATGCAGCTGCTCGGCGCTGAAGTCATCCCCGTCGAGAGCGGCAGCCGCACCCTCAAAGACGCCATCAACGAAGCCATGCGCGATTGGGTCACCAATGTCGAGACCACCTTCTACCTGCTCGGCTCGGCCCTCGGCCCCCATCCCTACCCGATGATGGTGCGCGATTTTCAGAGCGTCATCGGCATCGAAGCGCGCCAGCAAATCCAGCAAGCGGCCGGCCAATTGCCCGATGTCTGCATCGCCTGCGTCGGCGGCGGCAGCAACGCCATCGGCCTCTTCCACGCCTTCCGCGATGATGCCGCTACCGAACTCATCGGCGTCGAAGCCGGCGGACGCGGTGTCGCCAGCCGCCAGCACGCCGCCCGCTTCGCCGATCTGGAAATCAGCCGCCCCGGCATCTTGCACGGCACCCGCTCCTACGTCATGCAAGACGCCGACGGCCAAATCATGGAGACGCACAGCGTTTCCGCCGGCCTCGACTACCCATCCGTCGGCCCCGAGCACGCCCACCTGCGCCACCTCGAGCGCGCCTTCTACACCATGGCCACCGATGAAGACGCGCTCGCCGCCTTCCAAACGCTGAGCAAAACCGAAGGCATCATCCCCGCCCTCGAAAGCGCCCACGCCGTCGCCGAAGCCATCAAGCGCGCCCCAACCATGCCCCGCGATAGCGTCATCCTGGTCAACCTCTCCGGCCGCGGCGATAAAGACCTCGACACCGTCATCAACATCCTCAGCCAATAATGCGTCGCCCAAAACCACTACCATGTAACTCCGCCAATGATTGTAGACACATGCGCCCCCTAACGACTGCCCACGCAAATCACCCTGCACCGCTCAATGCAAATCTCCCCCTCCCCGTCGGAATCTGTAGGGGCGAGCCACTGGCTCGCCCGCCCGTCCCTCGCGACTCCGCCAAGGTCGAGGTCTGTAGGGGCTACCCAGCGGCTCGCCCGCCCGTCCCTCGCGACCCCGCCCACGCAAATTACCCTGCACCGCTCAATGCAAATCTCCCCCTCCCCCTCGAATCCTGTAGGGGCGACCCACTGGCTCGCCCGCCCGTCCCTCGCGACCCGGCCCACGCAAATTACCCTGCACCGCTCAATGCAAATCTCCCCCTCCCCCTCGAATCCTGTAGGGGCGAGCCACTGGCTCGCCCGCCCGTCCCTCGTGACCCGGCCCACGCAAATTACCCTGCACCGCTCAATGCAAATCTCCCCCTCCCCCTCGAATCCTGTAGGGGCGAGCCACTGGCTCGCCCGCCCGTCCCTCGTGACCCGGCCCACGCAAATTACCCTGCACCGCTCAATGCAAATCTCCCCCTCCCCGTCGGAATCTGTAGGGGCTACCCACGGCTCGCCCGCCCGTCCCTCGCGCCCCCGCCAAGGTCGAGACCTGTAGGGGCTACCCAGCGAGTCGCCCACCGGAAAGGACACCATGACAATAACGCGCAATCTTCACGGAACCGCCGCCCTTGACGCCATGTTCGCCCAGTCCCGCCGCCAAAGCCGAGCAGCTTTCTTGCCCTACTTCCCCATCGGCTACCCCAGCCACGCCGCCTCGCTCGAAACCATACGCGCCCTGGCCGATGCCGGCGTCGACGGCTTCGAGATCGGCATCCCCTTCAGCGATCCCATCGCCGACGGCCCCACCATCCAGGCGGCCACCCAAATCGCCCTCGAAAACGGCACAACCGTCCGCCGCTGCCTCGAAGCCGTGAGCGCCTTGCGTGCCAATGGCGTCGCCCAACCCATGCTGATGATGGGCTACGCCAACCCCCTCGTGGCATACGGTCCCGATCGCTTCGTGCGCCACGCCCGCGCTGCCGGCGCTGATGGCTTGATCGTGCCCGACCTGCCGCCCGAAGAAGCCGCCATCTTCAGCCATAGCTGCGCGCGTGAAGGCATGGCCCTCGTCTTCATGCTGGCGCCGACCAGCAATGCCGAGCGCATCAAGCTGGCTGCCGCCAATGCCAGCGGCTTCATCTACGTCGTCTCCCTCACCGGCATCACCGGCGCCCGAGCCCAGCTGCCGCCCGACTTGACCGACTTCATCGCCCGCTTGCGTGAACGGACGTCGATGCCGCTGGTCCTGGGCTTCGGCATCAGCACGCCCGAGCACGCCCGCCAAGTCAGCGCCCTGACTGACGGCTTCATCGTCGGCTCCGCCCTCGTGCGCGCCGGCGGCGAAAACGTACCAGCCGCCCGCGACCTGGCGCAGTCGATGCTGTCCGCGATCCAAACATGATCAACTACTGTAGACACACGGCGCACGCAAAATACCTCGCATCCCGCGCTCTAGAACTCCCCCTCTCCCCTTGTGGGAGAGGGGGCCGGGGGGTGAGGGGTGCCGCGCCCGCAACTTACCCCGCGCTATCTCGCAGCCAACGCCACTTTTCCCCGTTGACAGCGCCCCGCGTCAGCGCTACCCTGTCACACGTCAGCATCCCAAAGCGGCGAAAATATGCACGATTTACACCACGCGCGTTTCCGCTATTATTACCCAAACTGCATAGACCGGTCTGGGTGATTCGCGCTGGCATCTGAAGTCCACGCTGCTACGAGCAAAACAGGGGCGCCGGGTGAAAACACTCAGCGCCCTTTTTGTTTGCATGAATCAGGGAGAGCCTTGAAATGATACGGGGCATTCGCGGCGCCACCACTGCCCACTCCAATTCGCGGGAAGAAATTCTGGCGGCCACGCAAGAGCTGCTGCAAATTATGATCGACCGCAACGGCATCACCGAAGAAGATGTCGCCAGCGTGCTCTTCACCACCACGCCCGAACTCAACGAGACCTTTCCCGCCCTCGCCGCCCGCATGATGGGCTGGACGCGCGCCGCCTTGCTCGGCTTTCAAGAAGCCAATATCCGCGGCGGCTTGCCCCTCTGCATCCGTGTCATGATCCACTGGAACACCGACAAATCCATCGACGACATCCACCACGTCTTCATTCGCGGCGCCCAGATGCTGCGCCCCGACTTGGCAACCGCCTCCCACGCGGAGGACCAACCATGACCGCCGGCTTTCGCGCGCGCCACCTGGCCATCGTCGGCCTGGGCTTGATGGGCGGCTCGCTGGCCCTGGCGATGCGCCAGCACGCCGACCATATCAACGGCATTGACAGCGATGAAACAGCGTGCCAATTCGCCCTCGATTCGGGCATGGTCGATACCGCCACCGACGACCTCTACACCGGCGTCAATCATGCCGATGTCGTCGTCCTGGCTACACCCGTGCGCGTCATCGTCGACATGCTGGCCCTGCGCCTCGGCAGCTACCTGCGCTCGAATACGCTGCTGATCGACCTCGGCAGCACCAAGCAAGATATCGTCGCCGCCATGGCCGGCCTGCCCATCGGCGTCAACGCGGTCGGCGGCCATCCCATGACCGGCAAAGAAAACGGCGGCATCATTGAAGCTGACGCCGACTTGTATCGCCATCGCCCCTTCGTGCTCTGTCCCTCGCGGCGCACCACCCCGGCGGCACGCTTGCACGCCCGCGCTCTTGTCGAGACCCTGGGCGCGCAACCCATCTTCATGGACGCCGAGCGCCACGATCAAATCGTCGCCGGCATCAGCCACTTGCCCTATCTGCTGAGCGCCACCCTGGTCGCCACCATCGCCGACCAAGCAAATGGCGACCTGGCCTTCTGGGAATTGGCGGCCGGCGGCTTCCGCGATACCAGCCGTCTCGCCGCCAGCGATGTCACCATGATGGGCGATATCCTCAGCACCAACACCCAAGCCGTCGCCACCCTGCTGGCGCAATTTCGCATGCAACTGGCCATGCTCGAAACCATGCTGATCGCCGGCGACCAACAACGGCTCAGCGAGGCGCTCGGCCCCATCCGAGCAGCCCGAAAGGAGTGGGCGCAAAATTATGAAGCCAGACGCTAAACAACTGCAATTTCGTGTTCGAGCCGGCGCCGGCCTGCGCGGCCAGGTCTCGGTGCCCGGCGATAAATCCATCTCGCACCGCGCCGTCATGCTAGCCGCCATCGCCCGCGGCACGTCTCACATTCGCAATTGGCTGGCCGCCGGCGATACCGAAGCCACCCTCGGCGCCCTGCGTGAAACCGGCGCAGCGATCACCCGCCATGATGCATCCACCCTGCAAATCATCGGCGGCGAGCTGCGACAGCCCCAAGCCCCGCTGAATCTCAAGAACGCCGGCACCGGCATCCGCTTGCTGACCGGCATCATGGCCGGGCAACCCTTTCCCAGCATCCTCGACGGCAGCGCCCAACTCCGTCGCCGGCCCATGCAGCGCATCACCCATCCCCTGCAATTGATGGGCGCCGCTATCGCCTCCCGCGCCGGCTGCTGCCCCTTGCGCATCCAGCCCGCTCCACTTAACGGCATCACCTACGACATGCCCATCGCCAGCGGCCAGGTCAAGAGCGCGGTGCTGCTCGCCGGCCTCTTCGCTGATTCGCCCACCACCGTGATACAGCCCGGCCCCGCCCGCGACCATACCGAGCGCATGTTGCGCGCTATGGGCGCTGATATCGCCGACGAGCTCGGCGATCAGTCGCGTCTGACTATTACGCCGAACGGCAACTTGTCCCCCCTTGACATCACCGTCCCTGGGGATTTCTCCTCGGCCGCCTTCCTGCTCGTCGCCGGCGCCCTCGCCGCTGGCAGCGACCTGACCATCTCCGGCGTGAACCTCAATCCAACCCGCACCGGCCTGCTTGATGTGCTGGCGCAGATGGGCGCGCGCTGCACAGTCGACAATCAGTCCACCCAAGCCGGCGAACCCATGGCTGACATTACCGTTAACGCCAGCCAGCTGCGCGGCGTCGAAATCGGCGGCCCTACCGTCGTGCGCATGATCGACGAATTCCCGGCGCTGATGGTCGCGGCGACACAAGCCCAGGGCGAAACCCGCGTCCGCGACGCCCGCGAGCTCCGCGTCAAAGAGACCGACCGCATCGCCGTCATGGCTGCTGAGCTACGCAAACTCGGCGCTGACATCACCGAAGTCGAAGATGGCTTCAGCATCGTCGGCCCCCAAGCCTTGCGCGGCGCCACCGTCGACGGCCACGACGACCACCGCATCGCCATGAGCTTGACCGCCGCCGGTCTGATTGCGGAAGGCGAGACCATCGTCCGCGATGCCGCCTGCGCCGGCGATAGCTTCCCCGGCTTCGCCGAGCTTCTCGTCCGCTGCGGCGCTGACCTGAGGAGCGACTATGCCTGACCGCCGCCTTACCGACGTCGTTGCGCGCGCACCACAGCCACCGTCTCTCGCGCCTGCTTTCTCTGCATTTGGCCGGTTACGGTTTTTGCGTGAGCCAAGTCGTGGCCTGCATCACAAACAGATCTATAACTCGGCGCCCTCTTTTCACTCGGTGTACTCGGTGGCAAAAGTGTCGATCCTCCGCCGCAACGTAAACACGGGCGAGCCACCGTCTCGCGCGCCTGCTATCTCTGCATTTGGCGGGTTACGTATTATGTGTGAGTCAAGTCGTGGCCTGCATCACAAACAGATTTATAACTCGGCGCCCTCTTTTCACTCGGTGTACTCGGTGGCAAAAGTGTGGATCATCCGCCGCAACGTAACCAGGGGCGAGCCACCGTCTCGCGCGCCTGCTATCTCTGCATTTGGCGGGTTACGTATTATGTGTGAGTCAAGTCGTGAGCATCACAAACAGAGTTATAACTCGGCGCCCTCTTTTCACTCGGTGTACTCGGTGGCAAAAGTGTGGATCATCCGCCGCATCGTAACCAGGAGCGAGCCACCGTCTCGCGCGCCTGCTATCTCTGCATTTGGCGGGTTACGGTTTTTGCGTGAGTCAAGTCGTGACCTGCATCACAAACAGATTTATAACTCGGCGCCCTCTTTTCACTCGGTGTACTCGGTGGCAAAAGTGTGGATCATCCGCCGCATCGTAACCAGGGGCGAGCCACCGTCTCGCGCGCCTGCTTTCTCTGCATTTGGCGGGTTACGGTATTATGCGTGAGTCAAGTCGTGGCCTGCATCACAAACAGATTTATAACTCGGCGCCCTCTTTTCACTCGGTGTACTCGGTGGCAAAAGTGTGGATCATCCGCCGCATCGTAACCAGGGGCGAGCCACCGTCTCGCGCGCCTGCTATCTCTGCATTTAGCGGGTTACGGTATTTGTGTGAGTCAAGTCGTGACCTGCATCACAAACAGATTTATAACTCGGCGCCCTCTTTTCACTCGGTGTACTCGGTGGCAAAAGTGTGGATCATCCGCCGCATCGTAACCAGGGGCGAGCCACCGTCTCGCGCGCCTGCTATCTCTGCATTTGGCGGGTTACGTATTATGTGTGAGTCAAGTCGTGACCTGCATCACAAACAGATTTATAACTCGGCGCCCTCTTTTCACTCGGTGTACTCGGTGGCAAAAGTGTGGATCATCCGCCGCATCGTAACCAGGGGCGAGCCACCGTCTCGCGCGCCTGCTTTCTCTGCATTTGGCGGGTTACGGTATTTGCGTGAGTCAAGTCGTGGCCTGCATCACAAACAGATTTATAACTCGGCGCCCTCTTTTCACTCGGTGTACTCGGTGGCAAAAGTGTCGATCCTCCGCCGCATCGTAACCAGGGGCGAGCCACCGTCTCGCGCGCCTGCTATCTCTGCATTTGGCGGGTTACGTATTATGTGTGAGTCAAGTCGTGACCTGCATCACAAACAGATTTATAACTCGGCGCCCTCTTTTCACTCGGTGTACTCGGTGGCAAAAGTGTGGATCATCCGCCGCATCGTAACCAGGGGCGAGCCACCGTCTCGCGCGCCTGTCTCTGCATTTGGCGGGTTACCTTTGCGTGAGTCAAGTCGTGACCTGCATCACAAACAGATTTATAACTCGGCGCCCTCTTTTCACTCGGTGTACTCGGTGGCAAAAGTGTGGATCCTCCGCCGCATCGTAACCAGGGGCGAGCCACCGTCTCGCGCGCCTGCTATCTCTGCATTTGGCGGGTTACGTATTATGTGTGAGTCAAGTCGTGACCCGCATCACAAACAGATTTATAACTCGGCGCCCTCTTGTCACTCGGTGTACTCGGTGGCAAAAGTGTGGATCATCCGCCGCATCGTAACCAGGGGCGAGCCACCGTCTCGCGCGCCTGCTATCTCTGCATTTGGCGCTTTACGGTCTTTGCGTGAGTCAAGTCGTGGCCTGCATCACAAACAGATTTATAACTCGGCGCCCTCTTTTCACTCGGTGTACTCGGTGGCAAAAGTGTGGATCATCCGCCGCATCGTAACCAGGGGCGAGCCACCGTCTCGCGCGCCTGCTATCTCTGCATTTGGCGGGTTACGGTTTTTGCGTGAGCCAAGTCGTGACCCGCATCACAAACAGATTTATAACTCGGCGCCCTCTTTTCACTCGGTGTACTCGGTGGCAAAAGTGTCGATCCTCCGCCGCATCGTAACCAGGGGCGAGCCACCGTCTCGCGCGCCTGCTATCTCCATTTGGCGGGTTACGGTTTTTGTGTGAGCCAAGTCGTGACCCGCATCACAAACGATTTATGACTCGGCGCCCTCTTTTCACTCGGTGTACTCGGTGGCAAAAGTGTCGATCCTCCGCCGCATCGTAAACTGGGGGTCCGAGGGGGGTAATACAGGAGTGTCTTCGCTATGAACCGCGTCGGCGTCATCGGCTTCCCCGTCGAGCACAGCCTCAGCCCCGTCATGCACAACGCCGCCTTCGCCGCGCTGGGTATGACGGACTGGCACTATGACGCCATGTCCATCCCGCCCGATATCTTGCGCCTGGGCTTGCGCGAACCCAAAAATCACGCTTATATCGGCATCAATGTCACCGTGCCGCACAAAGAAGCCATCATGCAATACGTCCGCCCAGACGAAGTCGCGCGCGCCATCGGCGCCGTCAACACCATCGACTTCCGCTCAAATGTCGGCACGAACACCGATGCCGCCGGCTTCATTAACGACCTGCGCGCTCATGATGTCCCGCTTGAGGGCGAGCGCGTCCTGGTCCTGGGGGCGGGCGGGGCAGGGCGGGCGGCGGTCTACGGCCTCGTGCGCGCCTGCGCTGAGGTGGCCATCGTCAACCGCACCCGGTCGCGCGCCCAATCGCTCGTCGAGCACTTGCGTATCGCCGCCGGCATCAACGGTGTGACAGTGATGACCCTGGACCAAGCCGCCGATTGGGGCATGTCCCTCATCGTCAACTGCACCTCCGTCGGCCTGCACCCGCGCATCTACCAATCGCCCTGGGGCCAAGAGGTGCCCTTTCCCGAAGGCGTGACGGTCTACGACATGGTCTACCGCCCAGCCAAAACGGCGCTGATGCGGCAATGCGTCGCGCAGGGCGGGCGCGCCATCGGCGGCCTGGGCATGCTCACCCGCCAAGGCGCCATCTCCTTTGAGCTCTGGACCGGCGTCGCGCCCCCCATCGATGTCATGCTCCGCGCGCTGACTTCTGCGCTGCAATACGCCAAAGAGGACTAACATGCCCATCCGCTTCTTCACCGCCGGCGAAAGCCACGGCCCCGGCCTCACCGCCATCCTCGAAGGCATGCCCGCCGGCTTGCCCTTGACCGCTGACGACATCAATCACGACCTGCGTCGCCGCCAAAAAGGCTACGGCTCCGGCGGACGCATGCAAATCGAAAAAGACCACATCGTCATCACTTCCGGCGTCATGAACGGCCATACCACCGGCGCGCCCATCGCCCTCCACGTGCAAAATCGCGACTTCAAAAGCTGGAAAGAGCGCGATATCACGCCCCTCACCACACCGCGGCCCGGCCATGCCGATCTGACCGGCGCCCTGAAATACGGCTATCGCGACCTGCGCCTCTCCCTCGAGCGCGCCAGCGCCCGCGAAACCACCATGCGCGTCGCTATCGGCGCCATCTGCAAGCGCTTCCTCGGCGAATTCGGCATCCGCGTCGACGGCTACGTGTCGCAGCTGGGCGATGTCAAGGCCGATCTGGCGGAGATGCCGCTGGACGAGCGCATCAGCCGCAACGAAGACAATGATGTCCGCTGCCCCGATCCAGCCGCTGCCGAGCGCATGCACGCCCTCATTCGCCAAATCAAAATCGACAAAGACACCCTCGGCGGCGTATTCGAAGTCGTCGCCCGCGGCCTGCCGCCCGGCTTGGGCTCGCACGTGCACTACGACCGCAAACTCGACGCCAGGCTGGTCGCCGCCATGGTCAGCATCCAGGCCATGAAGGGCGCTGAAATCGGTCACGCCTTTGACAATGCCGGCAAACGCGGCTCCCAAGTCCATGACGACATCGTGGTCGATAGCGCCGGCCTCCTCTCCCGCCAAACCAATCGCGCCGGCGGCCTCGAAGGCGGCATCTCCACCGGCCAGCCCATCATCGTGCGCGTGGCCATGAAGCCCATCTCGACCATGCTGCGCGGCGCCCAATCGGTCGATCTGGCCACGGGCGCGCCCAATCCGACAGTCTACGAGCGCAGCGACTTCTGCGCGCTGCCGCGGGCCGTCCCCGTCGGCGAGGCCATGATGGCCATCGTGCTGGCCGATGAACTGCTGCAAAAGCTGGGCGGCGACAGCCTGGACGAGATGCGACCGCGCTTCGAATCCCTGCGGCGCAACCGCCTCGAAGACCTGCCCATGGACAACGAGACCTGGCGCTTTGGTTACGACCTATGAAAGCAACCGCCAACATCATCCTCACCGGCTTCATGGGCACCGGCAAAACAACCGTGGGCGAAATCGTCGCGCGCAAGCTCAACCGCGAATTCGTCGATATGGACGCCGAAATCGAAGCGCGCGCCGGCCTGCCCATCACGCAAATCTTCGCCCGCCAAGGCGAAGCAGCCTTCCGCGCTATGGAACGGCGCCTGGTCTATGAACTTGCGCTGCGCAATGGCCTGGTGATCGCCACCGGCGGCGGCACGCTGATCGACCCGGACGCACGCGATACCATCGGCCGCAGCGGCAAAATCTTCTGCCTCAACGCCAGCGAAGCCGCCATCAGCGCGCGCCTCGCCCTGACCAGCGACCGTCCCCTGGCCGCCGATTGGCAGCGCCACCTGGCCGCCCGCCAAAACGCCTACGCCCAGATGCCCTACCAAATCCAGACCACCGACAAATCTCCCGCGGCCATCGCCAGCGCCATCATCGCGCTCGACGAGGGCGAGCTCTACGTCAAGACTCCTGATGGCGGCGGCTACCCCATCTACCTCGGCAGCGGCCTGCTTGGCCAGCTCCATCAAGATGCCGATGCGCTCGGGCTCGCCGGGCATGTCGTCGTCGTCAGTAACGAAAATGTCGCGCCCCTCTACGGCCAAGCGCTGGTTCACAGCCTGCCCCGCGCGCAACTGATCACCGTGCCCGATGGCGAAGCCCACAAGAACCTCGCCACCGTCCGCCAAATCTACGACGCGCTGCTCGCTTGCGGCGCCGATCGCAATACCACCCTGGTCGCGCTGGGCGGCGGCGTCCTCGGCGATATGGCGGGTTTCGCTGCCGCCACCTACATGCGTGGCATCCCGCTGCTGCAAATCCCCACCACCCTGCTGGCCATGGTCGATTCCAGCGTCGGCGGCAAAGTCGGCGTCGATCTGCCCCAAGGCAAAAACCTGATCGGCGCTTTCAAACAGCCGCACTCCGTCATCATCGATACCGATGTGCTCGCAACCCTGCCCGACTTGCAGTGGCGCTGCGGCATGGCCGAGGTCATCAAGCACGGCCTGATCGCGCGCCCCTCGCTCTTGGACCCGGCCCTGTGGCAATCCGCGCATGCCGCCAAATTGGTGCGCCAGGCGGTCCAAGTCAAAATTGACCTGGTCGAAGCCGATCCCTACGAACGCGGCATCCGCGCCCACTTGAACCTGGGCCACACCTTCGGCCACGCCATCGAAAAAGTCACCGAATTCGCCGTGCCCCATGGCGAGGCGGTCGCCATCGGCATCGTCAAGGCGGCGCTCCTGTCACGCAATCTCGGGCTGATCGACGACGACCTGGTCGCGCGCATCCGCAAAATCATGTGGCAAATCGGCCTGCCCACCGATATCGCGCTGGATGCCGAGCGCTGGTATGCCGCCATGGCCAGCGATAAAAAGTGGCGCGCCGGCGTCTCGCGCTTCGTCGTCCTCGACGGCCTGGGCTCGGCCACCATCGTCGACGGCTTGCCCAAACACGAAATCCTGGCGGTGCTCTAAGGGTCGTCCTGGTTCGCGCTTCTTACACCAAGTAAACTGGGAACCTACTGGAAAAATTCATAACTAAGATCGTTCGCAGGACAAACCATCTTGAATTTCCACACTCAGCCGAGTTTGCTCCCCCTCTCTGGTGATTCGGAGAGGGGGCCGGGGGGTGAGGTAGATTTGCTCCCGCTCTCTGATGATTCGGAGATTTACTCCCCCTCTCTGATGATTCGGAGAGGGGGCCGGGGGTGAGGTAGATTTACTCCCCCTCTCTGATGATTCGGAGAGGGGGCCGGGGGGTGAGGTAGATTTACTCCCCCTCTCTCGGGGGGTGAGGTAGATTTACTCCCCCTCTCTGATGATTCGGAGAGGGGGCCGGGGGGTGAGGTAGATTTACTCCCCCTCTCTGATGATTCGGAGAGGGGGCCGGGGCCGGGGGGTGAGGTAGATTTACTCCCCCTCTCTGATGATTTGGAGAGGGGGCCGGGGGGTGAGGTAGATTTACTCCCCCTCTCTGATGATTCGGAGACGGGGCCGGGGGGTGAGGTAGATTTGCTCCCCCTCTCTGATGATTCGGAGAGGGGGCCGGGGGGTGAGGTAGATTTACTCCCCCTCTCTGATGATTCGGAGATTCGGGGGGCCGGGGGGTGAGGTAGATTTGCTCCCCCTCTCTGATGATTCGGAGAGGGGGCCGGGGGGTGAGGTAGATAAACGCACGGGGGATACACGATCATGAGCAAAGCGATTCTTCTCTTGCACGGCCCCAATCTCAATCTCTTGGGGGCGCGCCAGCCCGAGATCTACGGCAGCCTCACGCTCGCCGATATCAACGCCGCCATCGCCCAGCAGCTCGCGCCCTGCGACATCGAATTGCGCAGCGCCCAATCCAACCACGAAGGCGAGCTCATCGATCAGCTGCACGCCGCCCAAACCTGGGCTGACGGCGTCGTCTTCAACCCGGGCGCCTATACCCACACCTCCATCGCCCTGCGCGATGCCATCAGCGCCATCGGCATTCCCGTCATCGAGGTGCATCTGTCCAATGTGCACGGCCGCGAAGCCTTCCGCCACAGGTCCCTGCTGGCGGGCGTCTGCCTCGGCCAAATCGCCGGCTTCGGCCCGCACAGCTACAGCCTGGCTGTCGAAGCCCTCCTGCGTCACTGGGGCTTGCATGAACAGTAGATTCCATACCCCAACGCGCGGCCCAGCCACCGCCCACGCGATTTACTTGTCGCCGCGCAATGTGGCTCTCCCCCTCTCCATTGCGATGGGGACGGGGCCGGGGGGAGGGGTTGGCACTTGCCCCCGCGCAATGTGGCTCTCCCCCTTCCCGCCAAATCCTGTAGGGGCGAGCCATTGGCTCGCCCGCCCGTCCCTCATGTCGCCACTATCGCCAGGACGTATAGACACACGCGCGGCCGGGCGCAGCGGTTGTCATGCGCCTTTGCCCGCAACCTAATCCGGGCCGGTAAGCGCTCAAACCCTCTTCTCATGACTCACCCGCAATTGCCCTGATCGAAAACACGGACATCACCATGCAAACAGCCTCCGCAGTCCTCGAAGCAATCGAAAACGCCCAAGTGCGCTTCGTCGCCCTCTGGTTCACCGATATCACCGGCCTCGTCAAAAGCGTCATGATCCCCGCCGGCGAACTGCCGAACGTCTTCGACAACGGCTCCCACTTTGACGGCTCCGCCATCGAAGGTTTCGCCCGCGTCGCCGAAAGCGACATGGCGCTCATGCCCGACGCATCCAGCTTCGCCATCCTGCCCTGGACCGCAGGCGAGGAGAAGACCGCGCGCCTCATCTGCTCCATCCGCACCCAATCCGGCGAGCCCTTCATCGGCGACCCTCGCAGCCTGCTAAGAAAAGTCCTCGACCAAGCCCAAGCGATGAACCTGCGCTTCAAAACCGGCATGGAGCTCGAGTTCTTCCTCTTCCCGCTGGATGCCGCCGGCCGGCCGCAAATCAGCCGCAGCAACGATACCGCCGGCTACTTCGACATCCCCGCCGATCCCATCCGCTCCATGCGCCGCCGCATGTTAGCCGCCCTCCAGGCCCTGGGCATCAAAGTGGATTCGACGCATTCCGAAACCGGCAGCGGCCAGCACGAAATCGACTTCCAGTACGATGACGCCCTGCGCTCCGCCGATAATATCCTCACCGCCCGCATCGCCCTCAAGGCCATCGCCAGCGCCTTCAACTATTACTGCACCTTCATGCCCCGCCCCCGCGCCGATCTGCCCGGCTCCGGCATGCACACCCACCAAAGCCTTCACGATCTCGAAAGCGGCGTCAACCTCTTCGCTGATAGCGCGGGCGAATACGGCCTGTCGCCATTGGCGCGCTACTTCCTCGCCGGCCAACTGGAACACGCCCGCGCCATGTGCGCCGTCCTCGCACCCCTGGTCAACTCCTACAAACGCCTCGGCACCAGCTTTGAAGCGCCCGTCAACGTCACCTGGGCCCACGTCAACCGCGGCGCCCTCATCCGCGTCCCCAGCACAGCCCCCGGCAAAGAATTCCATACCCGCCTTGAATTGCGCTGCCCCGACCCCACTGCCAACCCCTACCTGGCCATGGCCGTCATGCTGCAAGCCGGCCTCGACGGCATCAGACACAAAATGCCCCTGCCCGACCCACTCGAAGAAACCCTGATTCAAGGCTCGCCCGGGCGCATGCGTCAACTGGCGCTGCTGCCCCAATCACTGGACGAAGCCCTCGACGCCCTCAGCGAAGACGACGTCATCCTCTCAGCCCTGGGCCCCTACGTCAGCGACCGCTATGTCGCGGCCAAACGCCAGGAATGCGCCGAGTACAACCAGCAAGTGACCGAGTGGGAGCTCAACCGCTATCTGAATCGCTTCTGATGATCAGCCCGTGCAATCGCTCCAACGCCGCCCGACGCAGTCGCAGCGGCAGCGCGAATGTCACGCTGCAATGCGCCGCCCCCAAAGCCACGCCGTATAGCTCCAATTCCCCCAGACAGCTGAACATCTCGCCGATCAGCCCCGGCGCCGCCTGCAAATCGCTGCCGATCACCGTCACCAGCGCCACGATCTCTATCGTCCACGGCATCTTTTCCGGATACTCCGACATCTTCGCCTGCAACGCCCGCCGCAGCCGCTCAACCCCCTCCGCGCCGATACTCGTCGGAATAACGACGCAGATGAAACTGCTGCCCGAAGATTGAGACGCGATCATCACTTCGGTCTGCATGCCCAGCGTCTTGAGCAATGACGTGCCGATCAACCGCGTCACGCCCGAAAGCGATCCGCTGGCCGGGCGCCGCAACGCCAGCCCTTCAATCGCCGTCACCGCCTTCACCGCCGGCGCCCCGCCGTCTGACCCGCCCCCCACCAGCGTGCCGTCGCCGCCCGGCCGGTTGATATTCTTGATGCGCAGGGGAAGCCGCTCCGGCGCTAAGGGCGCGATCATGCGGGCGTGCAAGAGCTTGGCCCCAAAATACGCCAGATCGGCCGCCTCTTCATAACTCAGCCGCGCGATGTTCCGCGCTTCCGGCAACTGACGCGGGTCGCCCGACATCATGCCCTCGACATCCGTCCAAATCCACAACTCGCCCGCGCCCAGCACAGCGCTCAGCACCGAAGCCGTATAATCCGTGCCGCCCCGGCCCAGCGTCGTCGTCTCGCCCGCCGCCGTCGCCCCGATGAATCCCGTCACCACCGGCACAATTTCGCGCTGCAACATCGGCCTCAGCACCCGCTCCACCTTCCGCGCCGTCGCCGCTGCCTCCGGGTCCGCGTTGCCAAATACATCGTCCGTCACAATGAGATCCGTCCCATCAACCGCGGCCGCGCGCACCCCCTGCTGCCGCAACAACGCGGCGATTATCCGCGCCGAAAGCCGCTCGCCCACCGCCACTATCGCATCGCTGTCCCGCGGCGACAGCTCATCATGCACCGGCTTGGCGATGGCGGCGCAGTTGTCCAACAAGTCCGATATCAGCTGATCAATATCCGCTTGCAAGCTCTGCCAGTCCGGCCGATCCAACGACAGTTGCTCGCTCAAGGCCAGGTGCCGGCTGCGCAAGTTGGCGGCGATGCGTCGGTAACTCCGCTGATTCGCGATGCGCGCCTGCCTCGCCGCTTCCAACAACATATCCGTCACCCCATCCAGCGCCGATACCACCACCACCAGCCGCCGCTGATTCCGCGACTCCCCCACAATCACGCGCAGCACACGCTCCAGCGCCGCCGCCGTGCCCAGCGAATTGCCGCCGAATTTCATCACCAGTGTCGGCATCTTCGGTCTCGTCGCTTTCCCTGAAGCCAATTCCCGCCCGCTTCTTGGCTGATTCACCCGTCGCAATTCTAGCAACTCGCCCCAGCATCGTACAACCAGGGTCTGTCGTAGACACACACGGGGCCCATCCGCCGCCCACACAAAATTCCTTGCCCCGCGCAGGGTCTTGCTCCCCCTCTCCCCTTGTGGGAGAGGGGGCCGGGGGGTGAGGGGTAGACCCGCCCACCCGTCCCCGCCAACTTCGAAACCTGTATACACGCACGGGGCCCATCCGCCGCCCACACGAAGATTCCTTGCCCCGCGCAGTGTCTTGCTCCCCCTCCCGCGCCTCCGAGCCTTGTGGGAGAGGGGCCCATCCGCCGCCCACGCGAAATTCCTTGCCCCGCGCAATCTATATCTCCCCCTCTCCCCTTGTGGGAGAGGGGGGGGGGTGAGGGGTAGACCCGCCCGCCCGTCCCCGCCAACTTCGAAACCTGTATACACACACGGGGCCCAGCCACCACCCACCGCCCACTTGTGGGAGAGGGGGCCGAAATTCCTTGCCCCGCGCAGTGTCTTGCTCCCCCTCTCCCCTTGTGGGAACTACGTCGATGGTACCCAGAGTTGCTCCCGCGCCTCGCCAATGGTCTGGTAGCCTCGCGATAGACGGGGGGTTCCTCCTCCTTGAGGGGTTTTCTTGTTGTGAGCGGCCGAGTATGGTAGACCCGTCCGCCCGTCTCCGCCAACTTCGAAACCTGTATACACACACGGGGCCCAGCGCGAGATAGGCGAACTTCGCGCCCACCCCACACGAAGATTCCTTGCCCCGCGCAGCCGGTCTTGCTCCCCCTCTCCCCTTGTGGGAGAGGGGGCCGGGGGGTGAGGGGTAGACCCGCCCGCCCGTCCCCGCCAACTTCGAAACCTGTATACTGCACACGGGGCCCATCCGCCGCCCACGCGAAATTCCTTTCCCCGCGCAGGGTCTTGCTCCCCCTCTCCCCTTGTGGGAGAGGGGGCCGGGGGGTGAGGGGTAGACCCGCCCGCCCTCGTATTGCGCTCCCCGCCCTTATCGAGTACAGTGTTAACGTTTGGTTGACCCGATATCGCGGTCCCATTCGAGCTTTAACATAAAGGGTGTAGTCTCTATGGCAATTGCGTCAGTCGAACCCAGCGAACAGGTCGCCGGCGTACGCTTTCAGAAAATAGGCAAGCTCTACCACTTCGACTTCTCCGCCCATCCCGAGCTTAAGCAGGGCGATTACGTCATCGTCGATACCCGCCGCGGCCGCCAGATGGGCCAGGTGATGGGCTTCGCCGCGCCAGACGCCGATCGACAGCTGCGCAGCATCCTGCGCCCAGCCACCCCGCGCGATCTCGTGCTGCGGCAACACTGGGAAGCCCAACAAGCCGACGCCCTGGAGACCTGTCGCGATGCCGCGTCGCATCTCCGCCGCATGGCCGAAGCCAAATTCGTCGCCGCCGAATACAACTATGACGGCAGCGTCATCACCTTTCTCTTTAGCGCCGAGCAGAAAATCGACACCGGCGTGCTGATCAAACGCCTGCAGCGCAAATTCGCGGCCCGCGTCGAAATGCGCCAAATCGGCCCCCGCGATGTCGCCAGGCTGCTCGGCGGTTTCGGCGCCTGCGGCATCACCCGCTGCTGCAGCACCTTTCTCACCGACTTCAGCCCCATCTCCATCAAAATGGCCAAAGCCCAGGGCATCTCCCTCAACCCATCCGAAATTACCGGCATGTGCGGCCGCTTGCGCTGCTGCCTGGTCTATGAATACGAGCAATATGTCGAAGCCCGCCGCCAACTGCCGCGCCGCAACAAACGCATCGGCACCCCCCATGGCGAAGGCCGCGTCCTCGATCAGCTGCCGCTGAAAGACGCCGTCCTGGTTGATTTTGGCGAGGGCCTGCGTAAAGTCGTCGAGCGCGAAGACATCATCCCCCTCGAAGAATTTCGCCGCCTGGCGGAGAAAGCCCACGCCCCCTGCGACAAACACGGCGATGGCAGCTGCGAATGCGGCCTGCCCCCCGGCCAGCGTCAGGCCGATCGCGTCAATCAGCCGGCGGATATCCAACCCGAAGCCCCGGCTGAGGCGCCTCAAGCCGATGCCGCCGCAGCCAAGCCGCCCCGGCGCCGTCGCTCACGCAAGAGTCGCGACTCGTCATCTGCTGACGCGCCCCCGCGCTCCAGCAGGCGTCGCCGCCGTCGTGGCGGCCGTCGCGGCAAACGCCAGTCCGGCCCCTCGCGTGACGACAGCGAGAAGAACTGAGCCCATGACCCATCCCATCGAGCAAACCAACGGCAAAGTAGGCCGCGTCCTCGGTGTCTTCGCCCACCCCGACGATCCCGAATTCTTCGCCGGCGCCACCTTCGCCAAGTGGGCCGCTGATGGCGCCGATATCACCTTCGTCGTCGCCACCAGCGGCGACAAAGGCAGCGCCGATCCCGCAATGACGCGCCAGCGCCTGGCCGAAATCCGCGAAGCCGAAGAGCGCCAAGCCGCTTCCGCCCTCGGTGTGCGCGAAGTGATCTTCCTGCGCTATGCCGACGGCGAGCTCTTCCCCACCCTCGAATTGCGCCGTGATATCACCCGCCTGATCCGCCTCAAGAAACCCGATGTCGTCGTCACTACCGACCCAACCGTGTTCTGGCGTGGCGGTGGCGGCATCAACCACCCCGATCACCGCGCCATCGGGACGGCCACGCTCGAAGCCGTCTTCCCCACCGCCCGCGACCGGCTCAACTTCCTCGAGCACGAGCGCGACGAAGGCCTCTCCACCCACAAAGTCACGACCGTATACATCGCCGGCGCCGCCGAACCCACGCACAAAATCGACGTCACCGACGCCGTCGAAAGGCAGATCGCCGCCCTGCGCGCCCACAAAAGCCAGATTTCCGACATGGACCAAATGGCCCAGCGCATCCGCGAACGCTCGCTCGATCCCGCCTCCCCGCCCGAATACCCCCGCCGCGTCGAAAAATTCCGCGTCATCACCCTGAGGTAATCCACCCATGAACCCTGACTTCCTGGCGGCTGCCCAGTCCCTGCGTGACGAATTGGTCGCCCGCCGGCGTGACTTCCACCGCCATCCCGAGCTCGGCTTCCAAGAGCGTCGCACCGCCGGCATCGTCGCTGATGAACTCAATAAACTCGGCCTTGAAGTAGCCACCGGCGTCGGCCAGACGGGCGTGGTCGCCATCCTCGAAGGCGCCGACGACGGGCCCACCGTGCTCTACCGCGCCGATATGGACGCCCTGCCGATTCAAGAAGATAACGCCGCCGATTACGCCTCGCAGCACCCCGGCAAAATGCACGCCTGCGGCCACGACGGCCATACCGCGATCGCCCTCGGTATCGCCAAATTGCTGGCTGATGATCGCGAACGCCTGCGCGGCCGCGTGAAATTCGTCTTCCAACCCGCCGAAGAAATCGGCCGTGGCGCCTCGTCCATGATCGCCGATGGCGTGCTGCTTGCCCCGGCCCCCGATTACACCCTCGGCATCCATCTCTGGAATGACCTGCAAGTGGGCGAGGTGAGCGTCGTATCCGGCCCCGCCATGTCCGGCGCCGGCATGTTCGAGATTACCGTGACCGGCAAGGGCGGCCATGGCGCCATGCCCCATCAAACCGCCGACCCCATCGTCTGCAGCGCCCAAATGATCCTCGCGCTCCAAACCATCGTCAGCCGCAATGTCGACCCGCTCGATCTGGTCGTCATCACCGTGGGCAAGCTCGAAGCCGGCAGCGCCCGCAACATCATCCCGCAGTCGGCCACATTCAGCGGCTCCTATCGCCTCTTCCGCGAAGAGACCCGCGCCCTGGTCAAGCGTCGCATCCGCGAAGTCGCCGATGGCGTCGCGACCGCCATGGGCTGCAGCGCCCAGGTCGACTTCGGCATCGGCATCGGCGCCGTCATGAACGACCCAGCTGTCGCCGCCCGCGCCCGTGATGTCTTCGGCCGCTTCAGCGATAGCGTGACGGTGCTGGACAAACCCTGGATGGCTTCCGAAGACGTCGGCCTGCTGATGCAAAACAATCCCAGCGCCTACCTGCTCGTCGGCTCCGCTGATAACGCGCGCCAACTCAACTATCCGCATCACCATCCGCGCTTCGACTTTGACGAAGACGTGCTTCCCCTCAGCGTCGGCATCATGTCCGCGCTCATCGCCGATTACTTGAGCCCGGAAACGTAAATGGCGCCTTCAAGCCCCTTTTCCTGGCTCGATACCCGCGGCTGGATTGTGCTGGCGGGCGCGGCCGATGCCCTGGCCGAGGCGCGGGCCCTGGCATTGAGCCGGGCCGATGCTGGCGGCGCCATCGCCTACATTTCCCTCGCTGCCGATTTGGCCGACGCCCTCATGGACGATATGGCCGATCTGGGCGCCCCGGCCGGCTATCTCGTCGACCTCGCCGCGCTGAACCCCAACGACGTCTACGACCGCCTCATCTCCGCCGGCATGATCGTGCTGGACGCCGCTGATTCGCCCGACCGCCTGCTGCGCTTGCTGCAACCTGGCGCCCGCCTCGCCCTGATGGAGGCCCTGGACCGCGGGGCCCTGCTCTACTTCGAGGCCGCCGCCCTTGCGCTCGCCGGTGAATATTTCTTGGCGGCCAGCGGCGAAATCACTTTGGGTCTCAATTTCGTCGAAAACGCGCTACTCCTGCACGCCGCCGGCTTCAACGGCCCCCACACTCTCTCGCCTTCGCGGCTGGCCCTGCCCAACGCGGTCTGCATCGACGTCTCGCCCGGGGCCGCCCTGGCGCTGGGCCCCGAAGGCCAACTGGAAACCTGGGGCGATGCCGACATCACCATCAGCCTGGCCGATCCCGTGCGCGCCCAGGCCCAGCCCGATTCGCAATGAGCCCGATGCCATTTCCAACGCAATCCCCAATATCGTCAAATGCCCGCGCGCACACGCCCGGCCGAGCCACCGCAAATTCCCATTCGCCCCGCCGTGTATACTTCCCCCTCCCCGTCGAAACCTGTAGGGGCGAGACTTGTCTCGCCCGCCCGTCCCTCACCACCCCAACCGACGCCGAGATTTGTAGGCGCCCGCCCGGCAATGCCGCCGCCCACGCGAAATACCTTGTAACCCGCCTTCGTCTAGCCCCCCTCTCCCCTTGTGGGAGAGGGGCAGGGGGTGAGGGGTGGCCGCGCGAGCCATTGACTCGCCCGCTCTCGCTGATTCACTCATCGGAGGACATCAAACTCACATGCCCATAACGATTCTCATCGGCGCCCAGTGGGGCGACGAAGGCAAGGGTAGGGTGGTCGATTGGCTCGCCGCCTCCGCCGATATCGTCGCGCGCTACGCCGGCGGCGATAATGCCGGCCACACCGTCGCCCTGAACGATCAAGTCTACAAGCTGCATCACATCCCCTCCGGCATCCTGCACCCGCGCGTCGTCTCCGTCATGGGCAACGGCATGGTCGTCAATCCGCTGAATGTCGTTGCCGAAATCGACGGCTTGCGCCAGCTTGGCATCGACGTGTCGCCGCAGCGCCTCGTCATCAGCTCACGCGCCCATATCATCACCCCCGCCCACATCGCCCTCGACAAAGCCCGTGAATCGTCCCTCGGTGATGACAAAATCGGCACCACCTTGCGCGGCATCGGCCCCGCCTACCTGGATAAAACCGGCCGCGCCGGCATCCGCACCGGCGACATGCTGCTCGATATCGAAGACTTCACCGACCGCCTCGTCTCCGCCATCGAAACCACCAACCAAACACTCCGCGCGCAGGGCCACCCGGTCCTGGACGCGCGCGCCGCCGCGCACAGCTACCTCGATGCCGCCGACCGCCTGCGGCCCTACATCAAGGACGCCTCGATCTACCTGCACCGCGCGCTCAAGGCGGGTGCAAATGTCGTCTGCGAGGGCGCCCAAGGCACCCTGCTCGATATCGACCACGGCAGCTACCCCTTCGTCACCAGTTCCTCGCCCACTGCCGGCGGCGCGCTCACTGGCCTGGGCGTCGGCCCCCTCTTCGTCAATCGCGTCCTCGGCGTGGCCAAAGCCTTCAGCACCCGCGTCGGCGGCGGCCCCATGCCCACCGAGCTGGACGGCGATGTCGCCCGGCACTTCCGCGGCAGCGGCGCCAACTTCTGGGACGAATTCGGCACCACCACCGGCCGGCCCCGGCGCTGCGGCTGGCTGGATATCGTGATGCTGCGCTATGCCGTCAGCGTCAACGGCTTCAACGAATTGCTGCTGACCAAGCTGGACATCCTCTCCGGCCTGGACGAGCTGAAGCTGGCCACCGCCTACGAAATCGACGGCCAACGCTACACCTACCCGCCGGTCACCAACGAGCAACTCGCGCGCGCCCGTCCCTTGTATGAGCGCCTTCCCGGCTGGCGCGAAGACATCAGCCGCTGCCGATCATTCAGCGACCTGCCACCAGCCGCCCAAGCCTACATCGCCCGCGTCGCCCAGCTCTGCGACGTGCCCATCAACTGCGTCAGCGTCGGCCCCCGCCGCGATCAACTCGCCCAGCGCTAGCAGAGAACACCGAGAGCAATCTGCCTGCGGGCGCGCCAATGGCTCTCCCACCCGTCCCTCGCAAACCCACCCAACGTCGAAACCTGTAGGGACGTACCATTGTCTCGCCCGCCCGTCCCTCTCAAACCCACCCAACGTCGAATCCTGTAGGGGCGAGACTTGTCTCGCCCGCCCGTCCCTCTCAAACCCACCCAACGTCGAATCCTGTAGGGGCGAGACTTGTCTCGCCCGCCCGGCCCTCGCAAACCCATCCAACGTCGAATCCTGTAGGGACGAGACTTGTCTCGCCCGCCCGTCCCTCTCAAACCCACCCAACGTCGAATCCTGTAGGGGCGAGACTTGTCTCGCCCGCCCGGCCCTCGCAAACCCATCCAACGTCGAATCCTGTAGGGACGAGACTTGTCTCGCCCGCCCGGCCCTCGCAAACCCACCCAACGTCGAA
This sequence comes from Phototrophicaceae bacterium, assembly GCA_965208195.1. Lineage (GTDB taxonomy): Bacteria > Chloroflexota > Anaerolineae > Aggregatilineales > Phototrophicaceae > UBA6055. The sequence goes on from CBDBOC010000004.1 coordinate 841,058, forward strand.
CTTTGTAGGGGCGCGCCACCGGCTCTCACGTACTCCAATTCTTACTCAAAATAAACTCGGAAAACGCGAAAACAGAACATAAAGCAGTTTGTTCGTAGGGCAAAGCAACTTGAAATTACCCTGATCGGCCAGGTTTGCTCCCCCTCTCTGATGATTCACTTCTGCCCCCCGTTGAGCGGGGGGACCGAGGGGGGAACGGGGGCCGGGGGGTGAGGTAGAAAAAGCGCGCATACTAGACCCAGTAGCGGACAAGCCTTGTAGGGGCGCGCCACCGACTCGCCCGCCCGGCCTCGAAGCTTTCGCGCCAAACGCCCCCACGCCATCTTGCGCGCCGCCCACAACCCCGGTACAATGCGATCAGTTCAGGGCATTCCAGGAGGCTTGCTGCATGAAGGCATTGGGCGCTATAGCCGTGGTCTTGATCGTGCTGCTGGCCGGCGGCGCCATCACCTCCAACTTGCTGTCGTCGGATCTGGCCATCAGGCAGACCACTGACCCCAGTGGCGATTTTCTAACCGCCACGCCCGACCAAGCCGTGGCCTTCATCCTGGTCACCGGCTTCATCGTCTTTAATGTGCTGGGCGCCGGCCTGACCCTCATGATCGTGTTCTGGCTGCTCAATCGCCAGGTCACCGCGGTTCGCCAGGAATCCAATCCCTAAGCCCGCTCATCCTGTCGCGATAAACGGGCGCCACGCCCATGAATGACGCCCGCCAGCGATCCCGGCTGATGCGCCGCGCCTTCGCCCTAGTCACAGCGCTCGCCCTCGTGACCTTCACCGGCCTTTTGCTGATTCTAACCAGCAGCACATCCAACAGCCCGCCTCCATCCGCGGACGCCAGCTATCTGAGCGAATTGGCCGCGGCCCTCGCGGATGCCGATCCCGCCGCCGGCGCCCAGCTGGTTCAGTCCTTCGACTGCGCCGCCTGCCATCTCACCGGTGACGGCAGCGTATCGCCGCTCTTCACCAACATCGGAAGCCACGCCGCCGCACGCCGTCCGCCGCTCTCCGCCCAGCAATATCTCTACGAAGCCATCGTCTTTCCCGCAGCCCACCTCGTCCCCGGCTACACCAACTCCATGCCCCTCAACTACGCCGACCGCCTGACGCCCGCCCAAATCGGCCACATCATCGCCTACCTCCTCACACTCGATTCCACCGACGAATCAAGCTAGACCCGGCTCCACTGGCCGCGATCGCCCGCAACGCCCCCTCCCGCCCGTCCCTCACTTACTAACAGATTTGGAACTCGGCGCACTCTTTTCTCGGTGTACTCGGTGGCAAAAGTGCAGATCCTACGCCTAATCGTGACTTCCGCGCGCCTGTAATTTGCTTCTCCGTGTGCCTTACTCACGCTGCCTTACAAGCGTATAATGGACCCACATCCGAAGCCGAGCCCACCAGAATCATGCCTTTCGACGCATTCACCATCGCCGCGCTAACCGACGAGCTCTCTCAAACCATCCTCGGCGGCCGCGTGCAGGCCGTCATTGACCTCGATGAGCACAGCATCGGCTTCGAGATCTATGCCGGTCGCCAACGCCATTACCTGGTCTTGAGCGCCCACACTGCCCGGCCGCGCGCCCATCTCGCGCCCGCCAAACTACGCCGCGGCGCCCCCAAACCGTCCCAGCTGGGTCTGCTCTGCCGCCGCCATCTCATCGGCGCCCGCATCACCAGCCTGGCGCAACCCGCCTGGGAGCGCATGCTCGAAATCCACCTGGAAACCAGCGAGAGCGCCTTCCGCCTGGTCGTCGAGCTGATGCCGCGCCGCGCCAACCTTCTGCTGATTCACGGCGATATCATCCTCGACTGCCTCAATCGCGTCGGCCCCGAAATGAACCGCTATCGCCTGAGCCTGCCCAATCACAAATACGTCCCGCCGCCGCCGATCAAAAACCAGGCGCACCCGGCAGCCCTGTCCCAGGCCGACCTTCAATCCCTGCTTCACAGCGCGGGCAAGCCAACCACCCAGACTCGCCGTCTGCTGCCCGGCAAAATCCTCGGCATCAGCCCCCTGCTCGCCAAAGAAATCGTCCACCGCGCCACCGGCGATCCCGCCACCAGCGCCCATGAAACCGACAGCGCCGCCCTCCACACTGCCTTTCGCGAAGTCCTGCTGCCCCTGTTGCAACGCCGCTGGCAGCCCGGCACGGCCGCCACCTCCCGGCTGATCAGCGAGTTCAGCGTCTATCCGCTGAGCCATCTCGACTGGCAACCCGCCGATTCGCTCAGCGCTGCCATCAACACCTGCTTCGGCGCATGGGATGGCGGCGATGCCTACGAAACGGCGAAGCAGCCAGTAGCGGCCGCCCTCAACGACGCCGAAACCGGCCTGCAGTCCAAGCTGGCCTCTCTGCGCGACGGCCTGCGCGACGCCGCCGAGCTGGAAAGGCTCCGCCAATCGGGCGAGCTAATCCTGGCTTACCAATACTCCCTGTCCCAAGGCCAAACCGAGCTGCGCGCCCAATACCAGCCCGACTCGCCCGAACTCATCATCCAGTTGAACGCCGCCCAAAGCCCCCTCGAAAACGCCCAAGCCTTCTTCCGCCGCTACGAAAAAGCCAAAGCGGCGCGCGCTGCCGTGCCCGCCCTCATCAGCGAAACCGAGACCGAATTGGCCTACCTGGCCCAACTCAAAGTCGACCTCGAACTCGCCAACAACTGGCCCGAGATCGATGACATCGCCCAGGCCCTGCAAGCCCGCGGGCTTTGGCGCGGCTCGCCCCAGCAACGCATCGGCGGTGGCCGATCCGGCCCCCTGCGCATCGTCAGCCGCGATGGCTACGTCATCTGGGTCGGGCGCAACAGCCGCCAAAATGCCACCGTCACCTTCAAAACCGCCAACGCCCAAGACATCTGGCTCCACGCCCGTGATGTGCCCGGCGCCCACGTCATCATCCGCCACGACGGCCGCCGCATCCCGCCCGCGCTGATCGAAGCCGCCGCCGCCGTCGCCGCCTGGTACAGCGCCCGCCGCAGCGATTCGCGCGTCCCAGTCGATTACACCCGCGTCAAGCACGTCCGCTCCATCAAAGGCGCCGGCCCCGGCATGGTCACCTACCGCAACCAAAGCTCCCTCAACGTCAAACCCGCCAACGAGTCCATCTTGCGCTGATCAACACCCTCCCCGCCTGATCAACGCGCTCTCATGCTGATCAACACGCCCTCATGCAGATCAACACGCTCTCATGCCGACCACCGCGCTCTCATGCCGATCACCGCGCTCTCATGCCGATCAACACGCTCAATTTTCAGGACCTTCATAACATCCGAATCCTGTAGGGGCGAGACTTGTCTCGCCCTCCCGCCCCTCCAACGCCCTCCCCGCCTGATCAACACGCTCTCATGCTGATCAACACGCCCTCGGCCGATCAACACGCTCTCATGCCGATCAACACGCTCAGTTTTCAGGACCTTCATAACATCCGAATCCTGTAGGGGCGAGACTTGTCTCGCCCTCCCGCCCCTCCAACGCCCTCCCCGCCTGATCAACACGCTCTCATGCCGATCAAGACGCTCAATTTTCAGGACCTTCATAACATCCGAATCCTGTAGGGGCGAGACTTGTCTCGCCCTCCCGCCCCTCCAACGCCCGCTCACACAAAATACCGTTCACCGCGCAATGCAAACCGCCCTCCCCGTCGTATCCTGTAGCGCCGACGCTGTGACTCGCCCGCCATTCCCTTCGCCCAATCCCGCGCGACACACACCCCTAAATCTTTCCTCTGTGCCTCTGTGCCTCTGTGGCGAATTACCCTTGCATCATCTACGCCCGCACACGCTCGCCTTCGTGTATTTTCGCGCAACACACACACCCCTAAATCTTTCCTCTGTGCCTCTGTGCCTCTGTGGCGAATTACCCTTGCATCATCTACTTCCGCGTACGCTCGCCTTCGTGTATTTTCGGGCAACACACACACCCCTAAATCTTTCCTCTGTGCCTCTGTGCCTCTGTGGCGAATTACCCTTGCATCATCTACTTTCGCGTACGCTCGCCTTCGTGTATTTTCGCGCAACACACACCCCTAAATCTTTCCTCTGTGCCTCTGTGCCTCTGTGGCGAATTACCCTTGCATCATCTACTTTCGCGTACGCTCGCCTTCGTGTATTTTCGCGCAACACACACCCCTAAATCTTTCCTCTGTGCCTCTGTGCCTCTGTGGCGAATTACCCTTGCATCATCTACTTTCGCGTACGCTCGCCTTCGTGTATTTTCGCGCCACACACACCCCTAAATCTTTCCTCTGTGCCTCTGTGCCTCTGTGGCGAATTACCCTTGCATCATCTACTTTCGCGTACGCTCGCCTTCGTGTATTTTCGCGCCACACACACCCCTAAATCTTTCCTCTGTGCCTCTGTGCCTCTGTGGCGAATTACCTTGCATCATCTACTTTCGCGTACGCTCGCCTTCGTGTATTTTCGCGCAACACACACCCCTAAATCTTTCCTCTGTGCCTCTGTGCCTCTGTGGCGAAATACCCTTGCATCATCTACTTTCGCGTACGCTCGCCTTCGTGTATTTTCGCGCCACACACACCCCTAAATCATTCCTCTGTGCCTCTGTGCCTCTGTGGCGAATTACCCTTGCATCATCTACTTTCGCGTACGCTCGCCTTCGTGTATTTTCGCGCACACACACACCCCTAAATCTTTCCTCTGTGCCTCTGTGGCGAATTACCCTTGCATCATCTACTTTCGCGCACACGCTCGCCTTCGTGTATTTTCGCGCGACGCACACCCCTAAATCTTTCCTGCCTCTGTGCCTCACCCCGAATCTTTCCTCTTGCCTCTGTGCATCATTACCCTTGCATTCTACTTTCACGTACGCTCGCCTTCGTGTATTTTCGCGCGACACACACCCCTAAATCTTTCCTCTGTGCCTCTGTGCCTCTGTGGCGAATTACCCTTGCTTCACTCACGCCCGCGTACGCTCGCCTTCGTGTATCTTCGGGCCACACACACCCCTAAATCTTTCCTCTGTGCCTCTGTGCCTCTGTGGCGAATTACCCTTGCATCACTCACGCCCGCGTACGCTCGCCTTCGTGTATTTTCGGGCCACACACACCCCTAAATCTTTCCTCTGTGCCTCTGTGCCTCTGTGGCGAATTACCCTTGCATCATCTACTTTCGCGTACGCTCGCCTTCGTGTATTTTCGCGCAACACACACCCCTAAATCTTTCCTCTGTGCCTCTGTGCCTCTGTGGCGAATTACCCTTGCATCATCTACTTTCGCGACACACACACACCCCTAAATCTTTCCTCTACGCTCGCCTTCGTGTAGTTTCCCTTGCATCAACACACACACACCCCTAAATCTTTCCTCTGTGCCTCTGTGCCTCTGTGGCGAATTACCCTTGCATCACTTACGCCCGCACACGCTCGCCTTCGTGTATTTTCGGGCCACACACACCCCAAAATCTTTCCTCTGTGCCTCTGTGGCGAATTACCCTTGCATCATCTACTTTCGCGTACGCTCGCCTTCGTGTATTTTCGGGCCACACACCCCTAAATCTTTCCTCTGTGCCTCTGTGCCTCTGTGGCAATTCTCCGTAGCTTCACTCACGCCCGCACACGCTCGCCCGCCGCCAGCACAGATTCCGCCGCCGCCAACACCTTGCCCACGCCGATGTCCCGCACGCACGGGTGCAAATCCGCGCCCTCATCGCCCCAATCCAGAATCCGACACGGCCGGCAATCGATGTCGCTCGTGACGACTGCGTGACGCGCCGCATCGCCCCAAGGCGCGAACTCCAGCGGATCGGCCGGCCCAAACAGCGCCACCGTCGCCGTGCCCACAGCCGCCGCCACGTGCAAGGCCCCGCTATCCGCCCCCAGCACCGCCCGCGCCCGCTGATACAGCGCCGCCAACTCGCCCACCGTCGTCCCGCCCGCCAGCCGAATCGCGTCAAACTCCATCTTCTCCGCGATTGCGCCCAGCAGCGCAGTTTCCGCCGGCACGCCCGTGAACACGATGGCCGCCCCATGCAGTCGCGCCAATGCGTCCGCAACCGCCGCCCACCTTTCCGCCGACCACAACTTGCTGCCAGCGCCGGCCCCGGGATGAATGCAGATGACCGGCCTGCCCTCGTCTACACCCCGCGCCGCCAACAGCCCGTCAGCCTGCGCGCGCGCCGCCGATTCCACCGGAAAGCGCAGCCCGATCTCGTCCGCCCTTTCCTCGCCCAGCCAAGCCTCGACCAGTCGCATATTCTGCCGCACGGCGTGCTGATGCCGCTGCCCCACCGCCATCGTCAGCAGCCGCCCGACACCCGGCCGATCGTAACCGACGCGCTGCGGCACGCCCGCCAGATACACCACGCAAGCGCCCCACCAGTGATCCGGCCGCATCACAAACGCGCAATCGTAGCCCGCCCGGCGCAATCGCCTTGCCGTCTTCAACGCCAGCCTGTATGGATTCGTCGCGCCGCCCGCCGCCCGCGCAAAGCCCGGGAAGGGCAGGGCGAGCACCCGGTCGATCTCATCGTATGCCCCCGCCACTTCCGCCGCCCAGGGGCCGCAGAGCAAATGTATGCTGAGCTCCGGCCGCCTGCGCTTCAGCCACTGTATCGCCGGCATCGCCAGCAACATATCGCCCAAATGATCCGGCCGCACGAACAAAACGCGCCCGCTCGCCCCGCCTTGCTGCGGCAACGGCAACCCGGCAATCCCCTGCAGCAACATATCGCGCAGGCGCTGTTTCGCCGTCCGCGCATGCCGCATCTCGCTCAGCCGCCGATTGCGCCGCGCCAGCGCCCGTCTATCCAAGACCCATATCCCGATACGCGCGCAGCAACCGCGGCATCAAGGCCGCCCAGTCGTAGTATTTTCGCACCTGCTGCTGAGCGCTGCGGCCCAAGAAAATTCGCCGCGGCCCATCCGCCAATAGCTCGCAAATGATCCGCGCGAATGCATCCGGCTCGTCAGCGATTTCCAGCGCCCCGCGCACGCAGTCGTTCAAGCCAGCCGCGCCGATGGACGTCGACACCACCGCGCAGCCGGCCGCCATCGCCTGCAAAATCTTCAACCGCGTCCCGCTGCCCATCCGCAAGGGCGCAATGTATATGGTGGCCCGCTGCAGATGCGGCAACACCGAAGCCACCCGTCCCGTAAGGCTGATATAGTCCTGCCGCGCCCATGCCCGGATGCGCGCGTGCGGGCTGCGGCCCACAATTCGCAGCCTCACATCCGGATACGCCGCCCGAACCCCCGGCAGCACGCTCGCGCAAAACCACGCAATCGCATCGACATTGGGCCGATAGTCCATCTTGCCGCTGAAAACGAGCTCACGCTCTTCTCGCGGCGTATCCGCTCGCGCGACATACGCTTCCGTGTCGATGCCGTTGGGCAACACATGAATCGGCGCGCCCCGATACGCTGACAAGTGACGCCGGTCTTCGTCGCTGACCGTAATCACAGCATCAACCTCCCGGCAGATTCGCGCCTCATACGTCGCCAACCGGCGACTCTGAATCGCCGAATAAGCCGCGGCGGGCCAGCGCCTTACCCGCCCGCGATCCACCCCGGCGATGACGCGCTGCAAATCCGCCTCGGCATTCAACGCGTCATAGACGACCTTTGCGCCGCCCCGCTGCGCCAAAATCTGCCGCAAATAACCACCCAGCTCTATGCCCGAAAACTGCACCAGATCAAAGTCGCCCCCAGCCAGCAGCTCGCCCAGCTCCCGCCTGAACGCCCGGCAATCGAGCCTGATCTCCATGTCCGCCGCGCCGCTCGTCAACAAGTTCGCCAAGCGTCTGGCTTTCCCGTGATGCGGCAGCGCCACCCGCCGCAAGTCAGCGCAATACCGGCGCAGCGGTCCGCCAGTCGCATCGCCCCCTGCCTCAGCGAAGGTCAGCAAGCTCAACTCGTGCCCGGCCGCGCCCAATCCGCGGATGATGCCCAGATTGCGCAAGGCAGCCCCCGATTCGCCCGGCCACGGCATATCCGGTGTTAATAGCAATATTCTCATCACCAGGTCAATTCAGCAGCGCTTCGTAGCACTCATAAGCGACCCGCGCCGATTTCTCCCAGCGGAATTCACGCGCCCGCGCCATCGCCGCCTCCCCCTGCCGCGCCCGCCACTCACTGTCCCGCAGCGTCTTCAACAGCGCCGCGCCGATTGTCGCCGGATCGTGCGGATCAACCAATATGCCCACATCCCCCACGATCTCCGGCAACGACGACACCCCGCTCACAATAGGCACAGTGCCGCAAGCCATCGCTTCCAAAGCCGTTAAGCCGAAACCCTCGTAGAATGAAGGCAATACCAGCGCCCGCGCCCCGTTGTACAGCGCCGGCAATTGCTCATCGCTGATATCGTGCCGTATCACCAATTGCTCCCCAATGCCCACGCCGCCCAGGTCCTGCATCAGCTGCGCATAATGCCAGCCCGGCCGACCGGCGAAAACAAGTGGCGGCGCATCAGCCACCTCCAGCCGCAAGTCGCGATAAGCCTTCGCCAAGCCCACCAGATTCTTGCGCGGCTCCAGCGTCCCCACAAACAAAAAGTACTCGCCCGGCAATCCCAGCGCCCGCAATTCCGCGCCAACCGCAGCAGCCGCCAAAGGACGAAAATCAGCGTCAACCCCCAGCAAATGCACCGAAACCTTGTCCGCCGGCACATCCAAAATCTGCGCCAAATCGCGCTTCGTCGCCTCGCTGTCCGCCAAGATGTGGTCAGCCCGCCTCACCGACGCTTCTATCTGCCCGTTGTAATACTGCCTGCTCGCAGCCGTCAAATACTCCGGATAATGGATGAAGCTCAAATCATGCACCGTGATCACATGCCGCTTCGCCCCGCGTATCGGCGCGATGAAATCCGGGCTGTGCAATAAGTCAAGCCGGTAGCGCAGCAGCTCGGCCGAAAGCGCCGCCCGCTCCCAGCGATGATGCGGCGGCGTCCACAATTTCGCGCCAGCCAAGCCCGTCGTCAGGCGCCCCCTCGCCTTGCGGCTCTGAAATACTGTGAACTCATGCGCCGATTCCATCCCCGCCAGCGCGCCTGTCATCGCCCTGATGTACCGGCTGATCCCGCCCACCCGATAATGCGTCAGCCGCGCGTCAATGCCGATATGTGCCATGCCGCGAGTATAGCGGTATCATCAGACGCACGCCACCGACCCCACCCACCACAGATCCCCGTTGACGCAACACTTCTCTCACCCTCCCGCCCCTATAGCACCCGCCTGCCCAAAATACCTCGCTCCGTGCAGCGTCTAGCTTCCCCTCTCGTCTAGCTTCCCCTCTCGTCGTCCAGTCACCGTGCAACACGTGCCATTCCGCCACGATAGCGGTATCATCAGCTTGACCCACGCCGAAAGAAGTGGATACCCCATGTCCCAATACGATGTCGTAACCTTCGGTGAAACCATGCTGCGGCTGTCCCCGCCCGGCTTCCTGCGCATCGAGCAGACGCGCAGCTTCGATATCTGGGTCGGCGGCACGGAATCCAACACCGCCGTCGGCCTCTCGCGCTTGGGCCTGAGCGCCGCCTGGCTCTCCCGCTTGCCAGATTCGCCCCTGGGCCGCTACGTCAGCAACCGCATCGCCCAATTCGGCGTCGATACCAGCCACATCGTCTGGGCCGCCGATGAACGCCTCGGCATCTTCTATCATGAGAACGCCCAGGCCCCGCGCTCCAGCGAAATCATCTACGACCGCCGCGATTCCGCCATGAGCCGCATCACGCCCGCCGATCTGCCCCCACGCCTCTTCACGCCCGCTGCCGCCCGCCTGCTGCACCTCACCGGCATCACCCTGGCGATTAGTCCCTCCGCCGCGGCCACGGCAAACGAAGCCGCCCAACTGGCCAAGGCGGCCGGCTGGCGTCTCAGCTTCGATACCAACTACCGCAGCAAGCTCTGGAGCGGCGCAAAAGCCGCTGCCGGCTGCGATCCCGTCATGTCCCTGGCCGATGTCATCTTCTGCCCCCTGAGCGATTATCACGCGCTCTACGGCCCGGCCACCGCTGATCACGCCCTGGCCCAGCTCTCCCAGCGCTACCCCGCGGCGCTCATCGTCATGACCCTCGGCCCAAACGGCGCCCAAGCCATCACGCCCACAGGCGCCATCTTGACCCAGCCGGCCATCCTCGCCGGTGATGTCGGGCGCATCGGCGGTGGTGATGCCTTCGCCGCCGGCTTCCTCTATAACTGGCTGAACGCTGCTGATGTCGCCAGCGCGCTCAAGTGGGGCGCAGCCATGTCGTCACTCAAATACACCATCCCCGGCGACCTGCCCCTCGTCGATCGCGATGCAGTCGCCGCCCTCGTCTCCGGCGCCCCCGGCCGCGGCCTAATCCGCTAGCACCCCCAACCCGCCCACTTCGCATCTCACCCCCCATCCCCTCTGTGCCTCCGCGCCTCTGTGGCAATCTCGAGACACTCGCCCCGCCCAGCCGCCCACGCAAAATACCATGCGCCGCACAGCGTCTTGCTCCCCCTCTCCCCTTGTGGGAGTCCTCTGGGGGCCGGGGGGTGAGGGGTGGCCCAGCGCCCGTCCCTCACATCCCCACCAGCCCTCTGTGCTGCCCGCGCCACCCTAAACAACCCTCGGTGAACACCAACTCGGTGTACTCGGTGGTAAAATCAAACCCCCCTCTGCATGCCCTCTGTGTTTCCTCTGTGCCTCTGTGGCAATCTCGAGACACTCGCCCTGTAGTTTGCCCAGCCGCCCACGCAAAATACCATGCGCCGCACAGCGTCTGTAGTTTGCTCCCCCTCTCCCCTTGTGGGAGAGGGGGCCGGGGGGTGAGTTTGCTTTTCCAATCCAACTTACCCCCCTCTGGGTGGCCCTCCCGTCCCTCACATCCCCACCAGCGCAGCCTCTGCGCTCTCTGCGCTCTCTGTAGTTTGCTTTTCCAATCCAAGTTACCCCCCTCTGTGCCCTCTGTGGTAAAACTCCCCCCAAAACCGCGACTATTTAGTCGCCACTCCACCGCACAAACGTGCTACCTTGCTCGGTGAACTCGGTGGTTAGATCAAAATTGAATCCCCTCTGTGCCTCTGTGCCTCTGTGGCGAAAATCCCCCAAAACCGCGAACATTTAGTCGCCACTCGCAAATGCCCAACATCTGTGCTACCTTGCTCCTGACGCCCAATCAAAAATTCGGAGCCCCCATGACCCGCCCCAGACGACCAAACGCGCCGAATACGTTTTCAACGGTCAAATTCATGACGCCCCACCCTGGGCAGGCGCAAGTGCTCGACAGCCCCGCCCGCTTCAAAGTAGTCGCCTGCGGCCGCCGCTGGGGCAAGACCGAACTCGGCAAGACCACCATCCTTCACGAAGCCTGGATCAACAACAAACGCTGCTGGTGGTTGACCCCGACCGCGAAAATGGCCGACCAAACCTGGCGCGACTTGAAGACTTCTATCGCGAGCTTGAAAAACCTGCGAATCAGCGAGACTGAGCGCCGCATCGACTTCCCCGAGGGCGGCATGATCGCCCTGCGCAGCGCCCACAATCCCGATAATCTCCGCGGCGAAGGCCTCGATCTCGTCCTGCTCGACGAAGCCGCCTTTATGCAATCTCAAGTCTGGGCTGCAGTAGTCCGCCCCATGCTCGTGACGACGCGCGGACGCGCCCTATTTCTGAGCACGCCCAACGGCAGCAACTGGTTCCGCCAACTCACCGATCTCGGCGCCGATCCCCTGCAGCCCGAGTGGGAGACCTTCCATTTTCCCACCGCCGATAGCCCCCTCGTCCCCGCCGCCGAGCTCGAAGAAATCCGCCGCGTCACCGCCGATCATGTCTTCAAAGCGGAATACGAAGCCCAATTTCAATCCGGTGGCGGCCAGGTCTTCCGCAACATAGACGCCGCCATCGCTGCTGATGCCGCCACGCCGCCCCAGCCCCGCCCCGACCACACCTACGTCGCCGGCGTCGATTGGGGCCGCAGCCACGACTACACCGCCATCGCCGTCCTCGACGCCACCGACGGCGTCATGGTCGCCCTCGAACGCTTCAACCAAATCGGCTGGGACCTCCAGCGCGGCCGCCTCCAAGCCATCGTCGAACACTGGCAGCCCAGCGTCATCTGGGCCGAAGCCAACTCCATCGGCGAACCCAACATTGAAGCCCTCATCCGCGCCGGCTTGCCCGTCCGCCCCTTCATGACAACCAGCAAAACCAAGCCGCCCCTGATAGAAAGCCTCGCCCTCGCCATCGAACGCGGCGATCTCCGCCTGCTCGACGACCCCGTCCTGCGCTCCGAACTGGAAAACTTCAGCCTCCAACCCCTGCCCGGCGGCTCCTTCCGCTACACAGCGCCCCCCGGCGCCCACGACGATACCGTAATTTCCACCGCCCTGGCCTGGCGCGCCACCCAATACGCCGGCTCACCCCTCCTCATCGCCTGATGTCACCCACACCACACCCACCGCTCACCCACGCCACACCCAAAACCCCCGCATTCCCTTGGGTGAACTTTGGGTCCCCCAAGGGTCCCTCCCGGGTGATCCCAGCGCGAATCCACGTCAAATCGACCTCAGTGCCTCTGTGCCTCTGTGGCCATACCTCCCCGCTCGATTCCCGCCCGCGCCTGCCTTGCCTCCCCCTCTCTGATGATTCGGAGAGGGGGCCGGGGGGTGAGGTAGAAGGCGGCGCCTCACCCCCTCCGTGCCCCCTCAGTGCCTCTGTGCCTCTGTGGCCATACCTCCCCGCTCGAATCCCGCCCGCGCCTGCCTTGCCTCCCCCTCTCTGATGATTCGGAGAGGGGGCCGGGGGCTGAGGTAGAAGGCGGCGCCTCACCCCCTCCGTGCCCCCTCAGTGCCTCTGTGCCTCTGTGGCCATACCTCCCCGCTCGAATCCCGCCCGCGCCTTGCCTCCCCCCGCCCTCTTCCCCTATAATCGGGCGATTATGTGCCTCCCAAACCAAAACCAATCCCATGACCACCAGCGCTAGCAACGGCCACCCCTTCGCCCGCCTCTTGAACTACGCCTCGGCCTACAAGCGCCGCGTCGCCCTCGCCAGCTTCTACTCCGTCCTCGGCAAAATCTTCGACATCATGCCGCCCGTGCTCATCGGCATGGCCGTCGACATCGTGGTCGAACGCCAAGACTCGCTGCTAGGCCGCATGGGCGTTACCGACCTCACCACCCAGCTGCTGATCCTCGGCGCGCTGACCCTCCTCATCTGGATCCTCGAATCGCTCTTCGAGTACATCCAGCGCGTCTATTGGCGCAATCTGGCCCAGTCCATGCAGCACGACCTGCGCGTCGAAGCCTATGACCATGTCCAACACCTCGAACTCGCCTACTTCGAAGACCAAAGTACCGGCGGCCTCATGGCGGTGCTCAACGACGATATCAACCAACTCGAGCGCTTCCTCGATATCGGCGCCAGCGACATCATCCAAATCCTCACCACCGTGCTCGTCATCGGCGGCATCTTCTTCGTCATCGCCCCCAGCGTCGCCTGGCTGGCCGTCCTGCCCATGCCCCTCATCCTCTGGGGCTCCTTCAAATTCCAAAAGCTGCTGGCCCCGCTCTACACCGCCGTCCGCGAGCAAGTCAGCGCCATAAATCACCAGCTCTCCAATACCCTAAGCGGCATCGCCACCATCAAGAGCTTCACTGCCGAAGCCTTCGAGGCCGATCGGCTGCGGCGCGAAAGCAACGAATACCTCGAGCGCAATCGGCGCGCCATCCGCCTCAGCTCCGCCTTCACGCCCCTGATCCGCATGGCGATCGTGACCGGCTTCGTCGCCATCACCATCGCCGGCGGGCAACTCGTCTTCGAAGGCAGCCTGGAAATCGGCGCCTACAGCGTGCTGATCTTCATGACGCAGCGTCTGCTCTGGCCGCTGACCAAGCTGGGCGAGACCTTCGACCAGTATCAGCGCGCCATGGCCTCCACCCTGCGCATCCTCGATCTGCTGAGCATCAAGTCCAGCATTGTCGATGGCCACTTTGACCTGCCTCGGGCATCAGTACGCGGCCACATGCGCCTCGACGAAGTCGACTTCGCCTATAGCGACGGCCGGGCGGTGATTGACAGCTTGACGCTTGATGTGCCGGCGGGTGATACCGTGGCCATCGTCGGCGCGACCGGCGCTGGCAAAAGCACCATCGTGAAGCTGCTGCTGCGCTACTATGATGTCACCGGTGGACGCGTCCTGCTCGACGGCTACGACCTGCGCGAGCTGCGGCAGAAAGAACTCCGCCACGCCATCGGCTTGGTAAGCCAGGACGTCTTCCTCTTTCACGGCAGCGTCCGCCAGAATATCGCCTACGGCGACGCTGATGTGCCCGATCACCTCATCGTGGCGGCGGCCAAAATCGCCGAAGCCCACGACTTCATCTGCGAGCTGCCCGACGGCTACGACACCATCGTCGGCGAGCGCGGCCAGAAGCTATCCGGCGGCCAGCGCCAGCGCATTTCCATCGCGCGCGCCCTGCTCAAAGACCCGCCCATCCTCATCCTCGATGAAGCCACCTCGTCCGTCGACAACGAAACCGAAGCCGCCATCCAGCGTTCGCTCGAGCGCATCGTCGTCGGGCGCACCACCATCGTCATCGCCCACCGGCTTTCCACCGTGCGCAATGCCGATATGATCTACGTGCTGCAAAACGGCGCCTTGCTGGAGCAGGGCGGCCATGACGATCTGCTGCACCTCGACGGCGTCTACGCCTCCCTCTGGCGCGTCCAGACCGGCGAGCGTCGCTTGGCGCAGGTGGCCGGCTAATGCGCCTGCCGCAGAATCTCGTCCACCACCGCCATATTGCTGACCGCGTCCGCAGCCGGGAAGCGCGGCGCCCGACCATCCAACAGCGCGGCGCCGAAGTCCTCCACCATCAGCTGATAGTGGTCGGCCGCGGGAACACGGTGCTCGGTGAAGGCATCGCCCTGCCAGTGCTGCACCACGGTCTCGCCGCCTGGGTCCGGCACAAAACTCGCCGGCACGACGATCATGCCCGCCGTGCCCTTCAGCGTGTAGCTGTGCTGCCGATGCGCGCGCAAGCCGCAATCGAAATGCCCGACCACGCCGGAAGCGAAGACGAGCGTCGCCGCCAGCGCCTCATCAACGCCGGTGCTCTCGCCGATGCGCCCGCCCGCCGCGATGCGCTGCGGCTCTTGCCCCGTCATGAAGCGCATCAGATTGACGCAGTAGCAGCCCACGTCCATCAGCGCGCCACCGGCCAGCGGCTTGCTCAGGCGGATGTTGGCCGCGTCGCTGATGGGGAAGGTGAAGCTGCTGTTGATGATTTGCAGCTCGCCGATGCCGCCCTCAGCGATGATCTGCTTGACCAAGGCGTGCTGCGGATGAAAGCGATACATGAAAGCCTCAGCCAGCATGACGCCGCGCTGCTCAAAAGCATCGACCATGGTCTGCGCTTCCGGCGCATCGCTGGCGAAGGGCTTCTCACACAAGGTCGGGATGCCGGCCTCGGCGCATTTGATGCTCCACTCGGCGTGCATGCTGTTGGGCAGTGGGATATAAATGGCGTCTATCTCGCTATCCGCCAGCAAGGCTTCGTAACTGCCGTAAGCGCGCGGAATGCGCTGCTCCGCGGCGAAGGCGCGCGCCCGCTCCAGATCGCGGCTGCAGACAGCGGCGACCTCGCCGTTGTGCGCGGCATGAATGGCGGGGATGACGCGCCGCCCGATATTGGCTGTGCTCAAGATGCCCCAACGGACTTTTCGGCTCATGCTCGTCTCCCTCTCCAAATCGGCGTCACAACCAGCGCGCCAAGATTGTATCCAGTTCACCGCGCGCATTCAAAGCGGTCAGCGCGCCATCAACCAGTTTCCAGCTATCGTGGCGGTCGCGCCGAAGGGCCAGCGCATAATGGTCCTGCGTCACATAAGCATACTTGCTGCGCCAATCGCCCTGCCGCCGCCGATACAGCAGATACGTGGTGGCGTCCACCAACGCCGCCTCAGCCTGCGCCAATCGCAGCGCGTCCAAGGCGTAATCCGGCCACTCATAGGGCAAGCGCTCCAGACGCCGCCCATCGCGCAACCAGGCACGGACCAGGCTATCGGCGCTGCTGGCGTATTCAAAGGCGATGCCGCCACCGGCCAGCGCGTCCAGCTCCGCCTCCGCCGATTCGTCGACTACCAGCACCAAGCCGTTATCAAAGTAGCGCTGCGTATAGCGCACATCATTCATGCGCGCGGTATCGACGCTCAGCGCCGAAATCAACACATCAACCTTGCCGCTTATCAAGGCGTCGTAGAGCCCATAGTAGCTCAGTGTCTCAAATCGCGGCGGCAGGCCGATCTCGCCCGCGATGGCGCGCGCCAGCTCGATATCCAGCCCCGTGAGCGCATCGCCCTCGTGCCAGGCGAAAGGCGGGTAACTGGCATCGACACCGAATACGATCTCGCCCCCAGGGAAGGCCCGGGCCGGGTCCGGCGGTGCTGATGCTTGCGACAGCAGGAATAGCGCGATCACAAGCGCGACCAGCGCAGCGCCGCTCAAGAGCCGCGTGGTTTGGCGGCGCGTCAGCTTGCGCTTGGCGGCGGCAGCCACGGCGTCCCCTCCCGCTTCCAGCCGCGCGCATAATCTTGCAGCGCCAAGTACACCGGCTTGCGCACAAATTCGGGGCTGATCAGCGTGGCGTAATCCGGGTAAGCGTTGAGATTCGCCGGGTAACGCAGCGCCCAAATGCACAAGCGCTCCAGCCAGCCCCATTCGGCCTCGGCGAACTCGAAGGCGCGTACGGTATAGGCGCTGCGCTGCGATGGGCGAACGGCGCCGGTCCAGCGCGGATGGTCGTTCCAGCCGCTCTCCGTGATGAAGACGCGTTTGCCCCCGTCGCCATGCTCGACCATGATTTCGCGCAGCAGCTCGGCGCGGCGGAAGTTCAGGCGCTTTGGGGCGGGCCGCGCTTCCGGCGGATCAAGAAAGCCGTAGCTGTGCACGGCCAGCGCGTCGAAATAGTCTGCCGCCCCGGCAGCGTACATGGCGCGCAGGTAATCCAGGTCGTTGAGGCCCGCGCCGCTGCCGGCTTGCTCCAGCGTCGGCGCCAGCGCGCCCGCCAGCACGACAGCCGCCGGATTCGCCCGCTTCACCTTACTGTATGTCTCCCGCAGCAAGCTGACGTACCCAGCGGCAGCCACCGGCTGATAACCCCACTCGAAGCTCAGATTGGGCTCATTCCAGATGATGATGTGATCAACCTCGCCAGCATAGCGCCCGGCGAATGCTGCAGCGTAATCGGCAAAGTGGTGATAGGACAACTCAGGCAGGGTGTTGAGCGTGGTCACAGCTTCCGTCCCCCGCGCCCAAGCCGGCGCCAGCCCCAGCCGCGCGATGACTTCCAGACCCTGGCGCCGCGCCTGCCGGATGATCATGTCGGCGCGCTCCCATGCGAAGTCATCTTGCCGCGTTTCATAATAGGCCCAGGGGAAAAACTGTACGATCGTGCCCGCGCCCAGTTCACGCGCCAGCGCCAGAGAGCGTACGATTTTGGCTTCCTCCACTTCGTTTTCCAGCAAGGTATGCACGCATACCAGTGGCTTTTCGCTCTCGACCACAAATTGCTCGCCGTACAGGACGCCATCGGCGACGGGCTGACGCACGGACGTGTACAACGCCGCAACAAACGCCAGGCCGGCCAGCGCAAGCAGCGACGCGCCCAAGGCCTTTCTGCGGCCCGCTCGCCTAACTTGATCGCCCGCGCCCTGCAACATCTGATGTGACAAGGCCTCCGCTATCGGGTACAATCGCTTCCGTGCGCCAACGAGTTCACTATAGTGCCGGGAACGGCAATCAGGCAAGGTTGCGCCCGAAAACCCGGGGTGAAATGTGCGTGACATAGAGGCAATGTGACACGACGAATCATCGCCATGTGGTCTGGTCCGCGGAATATCTCAACAGCGCTGATGCGCGCTTGGGACAGCCGCGCCGATACCCGGGTGATCGACGAACCCTTTTACGGGCATTACCTGCAGGTCACCGGCTATGATCATCCCGGCGCCGATGAAGTCATCCGCCACCATGAAACCGACTGGCGCAAAATCGCCCGGAGACTGGTGAAGAATGGGAAGAGCGAACCTATCGTCTATCAGAAGCACATGACCCAGCACATGCTGGCGCATATCGACCGTAATTGGTTGAAGCAGGTCTCGAATTGCTTCTTGCTGCGCGAGCCGCGGCGCATGCTATTGTCCTTCGTCAAGGTGATTCCTGAGCCGCGCCTGGACCAAACCGGCCTGCCGCAGCAGCTTGAGCTTTTCAACGCCGTACGCGAGCTCACGGGAAAGACGCCACCGGTGATTGAAGCGCGGCACGTCTTGCAGCAGCCGGAGCGCACCTTGCGGCGGCTGTGTGCGGCGCTGGACTTGCCTTTTGACCGGGCGATGCTGTCATGGGCGCCGGGACCGCGGACGAGCGACGGCGTCTGGGCCAAGCACTGGTACGCCGCGGTGGAAAGGTCATCCGGCTTCGCGCCCTATCAAGAAGATGACACGCCTGTGCCGCCACGACTGCACGGTTTGCTTGATGAATGCGACGCGCTGTATCAGCAGATGGCCCCCTATTGCATCAGCGGGGATGATGAATGAAACAAGAATTTAATCCGCTGAACAAGGACTTGCTGATTAACATCAACGGCGAGCTGTTGCATCGCGATGTGGCGGGCGTCAGCCCCTTTGACTCGGCCGTGCAAGGCGGCGACGCTGTGTGGGAAGGCTTGCGGCTCTACCAGGGGCGCATCTTCAAGCTGATCCCGCATCTCGACCGCTTGCGCCACTCGGCAAAGGCGATGGCCTTTCACGAGATCCCGTCTCACGAAGCCATCATCGCAGAGATTCGCAAGACCCTGGCGGCCAACCAGATGACCGACGGCGTGCATATTCGTTTGACCTTGAGCCGCGGCGTCAAATATACTAGCGGGATGGACATACGCCTCAACACTGCCGGGCCGACGCTGATCGTGCTCGCCGAACACAAGCCGCCTGTATACGACAAGCGCGGCATCCGGTTGATTACCTCCGGCATAAGGCGCATTCCGCCCGACTGCGTCGACCAGAATATCCACTCCTGCAATCTCATCAATTCCATCCTGGCCAAGATTCAAGCCAATGCCGCCGGCGTTGACGATGCGCTCATGCTTGACTATCACGGCTACGTGGCGGAGACCAACGCCACGCACATCTTCATCGTGCAAGACGGCGTCGTGATCACGCCCGATACCAGCGCTTGCCCCGAAGGCATCACGAGATCCGCCGTGCTCGAGATTTGCCAGCGCCACGGCATTCCGCATCAAGTCAAGAATCTATCGCTGACCGAGGTGTATCGCGCTGATGAGATGTTCTGCACCGGCACCATGGGCGAGCTGGCGCCGGTTGTCGAGCTTGATGGGCGGCAAATCGGCGGGGGCGTCGCGGGCGACATGACGGGGCGGATCAGCGCGCTCTTCCGCGAACGCACCCGAAACGAGGGCTATCAAGTGGTTGAATTCAGCCGGCAAGCCCAGTGAATTTCCTTGATCATGAAGTCATAGAAGGAGAAAGCGCTATGTCAGACTTCGCATTTGTCGGTAAGCCCACGCCGCTGATTGACGGCCCGGCCAAGGTGACCGGCAATCTCAAATATACTGGCGACCTCAAATTGCCCGGCATGTTGCACGCGCGCTTCGTGTTGAGCACTTATGCTCACGCGAATATCGTTGCTGTTGATACGACCGCGGCGCTGAGTGTGCCGGGCGTGCAGCAAGTCTTGACCGCAGCCGATCTGCCCGAAATCACGCCATCCTCGCGCGCCAAGCTCATGCTGGCCAGAGAGCGCGTTATTTTCGTTGGCCAGCCGGTGGCCATGGTCCTGGCCGATACGCCTGCCGCAGCCGCCGATGGCGCCGAACTGGTCGAGGCGGAATATGAGCCGCTGGAAGCCGTCACCAACATGGATGACGCTGTCGCCGATGATGCCATGATCATTTGGCCCGCGGGCATCCCCACCGGCGCCGAGGACGAAGCTGCCCATGGCGCCGATACCGGCGGCGAATCCGAAGCCGATGAGGAAGAAGCATCGAATATCGCTGGCAAGACCCACATGGAAAAAGGCGATGTGGCGGCTGCCCTTGCCGCGGCGGACCTGGTCGTCGAGCGCACCTTTGAAACGCCCATGGTGCATCAGAGCTCCATCGAAACTCAAGGCTGGGTGGTGCAGCCCAACCCGCTTAATGGCGGCGTGACCATGTGGGGCAGCGTGCAATCGCCCTTCGGCGTGCGCTATGACGTGGCCGATGTGCTGGGCGTGCCCGAATCGGACGTGACGGTATACGGCATGCCCGTCGGGGGCGCATTCGGCGCAAAGTTCGGCTTGTACGAGCCGCTGATCGCCCTGGTTGCCGCCACCGTCGGTCGGCCCGTCAGCCTGATTCTGACGCGCGGCGAAGAGCTGCTGACGACCAATCCCGCCCCGGCGCTGCGCATCACCGGCAAGCTCGGTTTCAATAGCGATGGCACGCTGAGCGCCATGCAGGCCGATGTCATCGCCGATACGGGCGTGTATCCCGCCGGATTGGGCGGATTCGCCGCCATGCAATTCGCATCGTTTTATCCGTGCGAGAACTACTTGCTGGAATCGACCAATGTGATCACCAACAAGCAGTCGGTGGGGGCTTATCGCGCGCCAACATCACCGACCGCCTTCATGGCCGTGGAGACGCTCTTTGACGAGGCGGCGCAACAGCTGGGCATGGATCCGGTTGATTTGCGCTTGAAGAACGCCGCCAAAGCTGGCGACGCCGCGCCTGATGGCGGCGATTTCCCGGCAATCGGCATGATCGAAACACTGGAAGCGGCGCGGGAACATCCGCTCTGGCGCAACCGCGACGAATCGCGCAAGTGCGGCCGCGGCGTCGGCATCGCCATTGGCGGCTGGATGGGGGGCCTGGAACCGGGCGCCGCCGTCTGTAAATTGAATCGCGATGGCGTCCTGCAGCTGCAAATCGGCACGGCCGATCTCTCCGGCACGCCAACGAGTTTCGCCGTGCTGGCGGCCGAAGCCTATGGCGTCAGCCCGGACAAAGTCCGCTTCGTCTACAGCGATACCGACAGCGCGCCCTACGGCGGCGGCGTCGGCGGCAGCAAGACGCTCTACACGCTGGGCAAGGCCGTCGTCAACGCCGCGGAAGACGCGCGCCGGCAGACCCTGGCCATCGCCGCTGAAGAATTCGAAGTTTCAGCTGAAGACCTTGAGGTCGTCGATGGGCGTGTGCAAGTGCGCGGCTTCCCCGATCGCTCGATCAGCCTGGGGGAAATCGCCGGCAAAGGCATGACTTTCGGCGGCAAATATGAACCGGTGCATGGCAACGGCCGGCAAGCTATCACAGACCGCGCGCCGTCCTTCTGCGCGCAGATCGCCGAAGTCGAAGTCGATGAGGAGACCGGCAGCGTCAATCTGTCAATCTGGCGGTCGTGCAAGATGTTGGCCGCGCCATCAACCCGCTGGCGGTGGAAGGGCAGATGCAGGGCGGCGCGGTTCAAGGCGTGGGCTGGGCCCTGCTGGAAGAGATGCGCTATGACGAAGACGGTCAGCTGCTATCCGGCTCGTGGATGGATTATGCCATGCCCGATTCCATGCAGGCGTCGCCGATCCAAACGCAGATTGTCGAAGTGCCATCGCGCAGTGGTCCCTTTGGCGCGCGTGGCGTGGGCGAGCCGCCGGTGATCCCAACCGTGGCCGCTATCGCCAACGCCGTGGCCGATGCGACTGGCGTTCGGCTGTCGCAGACGCCGATGACCCCGCCGCGCGTCCTTGAGGCCTTGGCGCAGCGCTGACCATCTCCTGCAACGCCATAAACTGCGGAGCCCGTCTCATGGCGGGCTCCTGTGATTGGCGGCGAGATTATGGCCTCATCAAAGACGGCCGCCGTCTATCGATAGCACTTGCCCGGTGATCCAACCGGCAAAGTCCGAGGCGAAGAACATGACGCCATGCGCGATGTCATCGGCCGAACCCAGCCGTTTCAGCGCAAATCGATCCACCAGCGCCCGCTGCCCTTGCTCGCCATAAGACTCGAATTGCGCAATCGACGTCGGGTTGGACAAGACGAAGCCCGGCGCGATGTTGTTGACCGTGATGCCCCATGCCCCCAGTTCATGCGCCAGTTGCCGCGTCAAGCCGATTTGCGCCGCTTTGGCTGAGGCGTAGGCTTGGATGCCCGTCAGGCTCACGCCCAAGCCGGCGCCGCTGGAGATATTAATGATACGCCCGTAGCGCTGCGCCTTCATGCTGGGCGCGACCGCCTGCGTCAAGTAAAACGCAGCCCGCGTATTGACCTCGAAGATTGTGTCCCATTCGTCTTCGCTGACCTCTTCCAGCGGGCGCCCGACTTGGCCCTGCACGCCACCGGCATTGTTGACCAGGATCTGCACGCTTTGATCGGCCGCGAGCACTTCGTCGACGAAGGCGAATACCTGCGCTCGCTCGCGCAGGTCAACCACCTTGACCCGGCATGATGCGCCCGCGGCGCGGGCCAAGCGTTGTGTCTCCTCCAGCTTGTCGCCCAGGATGTCGCAAGCCCAGACCGATGCGCCCCGTTCCGCCAATGCCAAGGCGATGGCGCGGCCGAAGCCGTGCGCCGCGCCCGTGACGATGGCGGTCTTGCCAGAAAACGCCATGTTCATGAGAACTCCGCCGCTAGTTCGTCCAGATTCGCCAGGCACTGCTCGCGGGCGCCGGCTTCAATTTCGCCGATTAGCGCTATCCAGCGGCGCGTCAAGGGCAGGGCCAGGCCGACAGCGTCGCCTTTCTCCAGCAGCGGCTGGTACATCGCGACTTCCGTCTTGCGTTTGCGCACCGCGAGGTCCCGCCAGATGCCGCTATGCGTTTTGGCGGAGCGCTTGTTGAAGGCCACCAGCTCGTCGAGCGAGCGATTGATGCCGTCGCGATCATCGGCGAGGAAAGCGCCGGGCTTGAAGCCGTTGAAGCCGTAAGCCTCAATGCCGAGCCGATCAGCCAACTGCAGGATCTCTTGTGCCGCCAAGACGTAGAGCGGGCGGTAGCGCGCGTCGGACAGCGCCTCGCTGATCGACTGATGCGTCAGGGCGGAAATGAAGAGCATGGCGCCGTAGGCTTCCTTGCCCCAGAGGTAACCCCAGATATTCTCAGTCACCTGCGCGTCCGGCTCGAAGTCACGAAATACAGCGTGCAGCGTCGCCAGCCGCTCGCTGAGCGTGCCGTCAAGCTCGCCCAGGACGACAGCGCCGCGCCCGCCAAACAGTATCTCGCCGGGCGCATGATAATCGGCGCTGAAATTGACGAAGCAACCCAGCGTGCGCGCCCGCCCCACGATGTCTTGAATGATGAGCTCGTTCAACCCGTTCTGCGCCGATACCACGACGCCGTCAGCCGCGAGGAATGGCAAAAGGGCATGTGTCGCCTCGCGCGTATGCTGGGACTTGGTGCAAAGCAATATCGTCTCGAATTCGCCTGTCAAGTCCCCCGGCATGGTTGCCGTGGCGGCTACCTTGAACTCGTCGATCGGCCCCTTGATGCGCAGCCCCTGCCGTTCAATCGCCCTGACGTGATCTTCGACGATGTCAACGAAGAGGATGTCGTGCCCGGCGCGGATCAAATAAGCGCCCAGCGTGCCGCCGATGGCGCCCGCGCCCCAGATCAGAATCGGCATCTAAGACCAACCCCCTTCCAGCAGCGCCCGCGTCTCTTCGACGGCGACCGCCCATATCGCCAGCATCTCATCGTCCGAGCGCTGATACAGCCCGCCCATGTTGCCATCGCCGAGTCGCTCGCGGGTCTGCAGCGGATTGAGCTGCGCCAGCGTGTCAAGTTCAGTCATCGGCTTTGGCTCCGCCGGCAGGTCAACGCCGGGCAGGCGCGTCCAGGGGAAATTCTCCATCCAGGACGCGTGGGAGCATACTGCGTCGGTCTCCATTACTTTCGCCCAGACTTGCGGCGCGTTGTACCAGTTGTGCCATTTCACGGTGGCGTCGCTGTTGTCCATCATCCATTCGCGCAGCATGCCTTGGGCGGGCGCATTGCCGCCATGCCCGTTAATCAAGAGGATGCGGCGGAAACCGGCGCGGTGAATGCTGTCGAGCACATCACGAATCAGCGCAAGATATGTTTCTATACGCAGCGTGACTGTGCCGGGGAAGGCCGTCCACTGATGCGCCAAGCCATAGGGCAGGGCGGGGTAGACCGGCACGCCCGCCAGCTCGCCCGCTTCCCGCGCCAGCCGCGACGCCAGTATGGTGTCGACGCTCAAGCTGAGATAGGCGTGCTGCTCGGTGCTGCCCGTTGGCAAGATGCAGCGATCGTCGGACTGCAAATAGCGCTCGACCGCCATCCAATTCATTTCCGAGATAAGCATGATTCTCCTTGTTGTTGTTTCCTGCCGCAGCCGATGCTTCAGTCTGCCGAATGGATCAGACGCCCCATTCGCGGCGCGCTTCATGTATATCGCGCCCCTCACGATTGTAATGCCCGGGCCCGCCGCGTTTCCAGCGCTCATCCACGGGCTCGCTCGTCGGCTGATAGCGCACATCGCAGCTCAGGCGGAATTTATCGGTCAAGTTGGTCGTTGAGGCGTGCATGGTGTGCATCCCGAATAGCATAACATCGCCGGCGCGATAATCGCCGCCGAGCCAACGACCGCCAAAGCGCTCGACTATGGCCATTGGGTCGCGCTCGAACCAGCCTTCAATGCCATCGCGATCGACGTCCATTCTGCCGTAAGTATCACGGATGCGGGCGAAACTCGGCAAGTTGTGCGATCCGTGGCAGATCGCCAGCGTGCCTTGCCGTATCGATAAATCGCCGAAGGGAATCCAGGCCGTGTGCAGCCGCTTGGAACCGCGCCCCATGTAGACAAAATCGAAATGCGCGCCGGTATATTCTTCGTTGCCCACGGCACGCAGCCACTTATAGTGGTAAGTCAAGGCATTTTCGGCGAAGAGACATTCAAACAGCGCGAAGAGGGCCGGGTGCTCCAATACGGCCAGCACATCCGGGTCGTGGGCTATGCCCTTGGCGCCCATCATCTGCACGGAGTGGCCGCCGCGTGGCATCACGCCTTCCAGCAAGGGCGTATCCGGCACCAATGCCTGTTTCGCTGCCATGTGCTCAAATACGGTACGGCGCGCACTCAGCACCGTATCACGGTCGATTAAGCCGCGCATAAGCAAATAGCCGTCTTGTTGCAAGCGCGCCAGCAGGGCTTGGCGATCGCCGCGCAATGCCTGGCTTTCGCGCAGCTTGCCGAGCGCATCGCTGGGGTATTCGAGGTCTCGGTAGCCAAATCGCACTTGCATCGGTAAACTCCCCAATCAGCGAACGCTGTGATGATATTATACGCAGTGCCGGCTTTTACCAAATGCAATCCGGCGGAGGCAAGGCCGCTGCAACGAGGCTGACCGGCGACCGGGGCGGACCATTGAGGAAAGCATGACAGGCGAGATTCTGCGCTATAGCAATGTCACTATCAACGAAAAGCGCTATTACGACCAATATGGTTATCTCTGTTTGCCCGGTCTAATCGACCGAGACACTGCCGCCCAGTTGGCGGACGAAGTCTTGCAGGTGATGGCAGGTCTGGGCGTTACGCGCGAGGCGCTGCATCATGCGACATCATCAAGAGACAAATTGCGCCAGAGCCGGCAATACGTGGTCGGCTCACAATTGGCGCAGCTGATACACAGCGAAGCCCTCAACGCGATCGCGGCGCAATTGATGGGCGGGCCCTCTACCTTGTACCTGCCATTTACTGCGGTCAAGAGTGGCGGGGGCGGCGGTCGATTTCACTTTCACCAAGACAATCAGTACACGCGCTTCGACGGGCCGGGCATCAACATCTGGTTCGCGCTGATGGAAATGACGCCGGAAAACGGCTGCTTGCAGATCGCGCCGGCCACGCATCTAGCCGGCACGCTCGATTCGGTGGAGAGCGAAGACCGGGACGGGCATCGCACTGTAGCGGTGGAGCCGGATGAATTTTTGCCGCTGCGAATGATGCCGGGCGATGCCGTTGCCTTCACGCGCATCACTTTGCATGGCTCCGGCGCCAACACGACCGACGAGCCACGGCTGGGGTATGCCGTGCAATTCTTCCGTGATGATGTGCGCGCCAGCAGGCATGGTGTCGACCTCGGCCTGCTCAAGGCGAATCCGGTATATCAAGTGGCGCCGGTCTCGGAGATAAAGCCGGAGGACGACGCGTAGCCTCAGGAGATGTGGAAATGACGACCATGCAAGCAACCATCAGCCGGCAAAGCCCGCAGCACATGATTCGGCCGCATCGTGAAATCAGCGGTATTTCGGCCATTCTGTTGCCCTTCAACGATGACTACACCATCGACTGGGACGGCTTGGCGCAGCACATTCGGCGGACCGCTGATGCCGGCTTGACCCCCGCCGTGAATATGGACACGGGGTACGTCAATCTCATCAGCGAAGCGGAACGGCAACGTGTGCTTCGCATAAGCCGGGAAACGCTGGCTGGCTGCGCCTATGTGGCCGGCGCCTTCGTGGCTGATGAGCCCGGCGCCTTGTTTGACCTCGACGCTTACTGCCGCCAGGTCGATATGATTCAGGCGCATGGCGGCACGCCCGTCATCTTCCAGTCCTACGGGCTTACGGGGCAGCCGGGCGCCGAAATTGTCAGCGCCTACGAGAAGATCGGCGAGCGCGCCGATGCCTTCATCGCCTTTGAGCTGGGCGCGATGTTCGCCCCGTTCGGCGCCATCTACGACCTGGATACCTATCGCGGGCTATTGGGAGTCGAGCGCTGTATTGGCGCCAAGCACTCTTCCTTGAGCCGGCAGTTGGAGTGGGAGCGGCTGGCGCTGCGTGATGCCCTGCGGCTCGATTTCAAAGTCTACACCGGCAACGACCTGGCCATAGATATGGTCATTTACGGCAGCGACTATCTGCTTGGCCTCAGCACTTTCGCGCCTGATGTCTTCGCGGAGCGAGATCGCATGTGGCTGGCTGGCGACCCCGCTTTCTACGAGTTGAACGATCTGTTGCAATACCTGGGTTTCCTCGCGTTCCGCCCGCCCGTGCCAGCGTATAAGCATTCGGCGGCGCAATTTCTGAAGCTGCGCGGCTGGATCGACTCCGACCAGACCCACCGCGATTCGCCTAGTCGTCCGACGAGCGATATCGAAATCTTGCGCGATATCGCCGCGCGGCTTGACATATTGCCCGAGCGCTAGCATATGGCATTCAAACGCATCGCTCAATTGCGTACGGCCGCGCAATTCAAGCAATACTGCGAGCACGTTGGCGCCGATCTGCCGCTGGACGAGACTCAGCCAACCGGCAATCTGTCCCCATTGGCGCGCAGTTACAGCTATCGCGGCCGCCGCCTGGCCAATCGCTTTGCCATCCTGCCGATGGAAGGCTGGGACGGCAGGGCTGATGGTGGGCCAACCGAGCTGACGCGCCGGCGCTGGCGCAGGTTCGGCCGCAGCGGCGCAAAGCTGATTTGGGGCGGCGAAGCGGTGGCCGTCCGCCATGATGGCCGCGCCAACGCCCGCCAGTTAGTAATCAATGGAGCGACTGCGGGCGAACTGGCTGAACTGCGTGAAGAGTTGGTGGACGCCCACATTGAGCGCTTCGCGGCTGACGACTTGCTGGTGGGCCTGCAATTGACGCATTCCGGCCGCTTCTGCCGCCCCAATGACGCGCAACTGGAACCGAAGGTGCTCTATCGTCATCCGCAATTGGACCGCAAGTTTCAACTGAACGACGGCTGCATTATGACCGATGACGAGATAGAACGCTTGGTTGCGGACTTCGCGTTTGCGGCCGTCTTGGCGCAAGAGGCGGGCTACGACTTCGTCGACATCAAGCATTGTCACGGCTACCTGGGCCACGAGTTTCTGAGCGCCGTGGACCGCGGCGGCAAATACGGAGGCAGCTTCGACAATCGCACGCGCTTCTTACGCGAGACGGTCGCGGAGATTCGTTCGAGCGCGCCCGGGCTAGATATTGCGGTGCGGCTTAGCGCGATCGACTGGGCGCCGTATGAAGCTGGGGTGGATCGCGTCGGCGTACCCATGCCTTTCGACAGCGGCGGCTACCGCTACGGCTTCGGCGGCGATGGCAGCGGCGCCGGCTACGACCTGGCCGAGCCGAAACGCTTCCTGGCGCTGCTGCGCGAGCTTGATATTCAGCTTGTGTGCATCACAGCAGGCAGCCCCTACTACAATTTCCATATTCAGCGCCCGGCGATCTTCCCGCCCTCAGACGGCTACCTGCTGCCCGAAGATCCGCTGGTCGGCGTGGCGCGTCAAATCAAGGTTACGGCCGAGCTCAAAGCTGCCATGCACGAGCTGACATTTGTCGGCTCAGGCTATTCATATTTGCAGGATTGGCTGCCAAGTGTGGCCGGCGCGGCCCTTGCTGCCGGCATGACTGACTTCGTCGGCCTGGGACGCATGGCACTTAGCTATCCAGATTTACCGGCGGATCTGCTCGCGGGCCGTGCCCTCGAGCGCAAGCGAATCTGCCGCACCTTCAGCGATTGCACCACCGCGCCGCGCAACGGGCTTGTCTCCGGCTGTTATCCCTTAGACGACTTCTATAAAGCGAGCGCGGAAAACGAGCGTCTCCTGGCGATCAAGAAGGCGGCTAAGACCGGCTGAGGCCGACGCCTCGCCGCCAGCTCGATTTTGCCGACCGCAAGCGCTTAGTGACTAAAGCCAGCCGTAGGCATTGGGCTGGAAATTGATCAGCGCGCCATGAAAGTAAGGCACCGTGGCCATTTCCGGCTCGACGAGAGAGTCCAAGCGGGCATGATCGTCGGCCGTCAGTTCAATCTCGGTCGCGCCGATATTGTCGATGAGATGCGCCATGGTGCGCGGGCCAATGATGGGGCTGGTGACGCCCGGTTTGCCGCCCACCCAGGCGAGGGCGATTTGACTGGCGCTGCAGCCCTTTTCATCCGCCAGCGCTTGTACCAGGTCAAGCACATCAAACGCAAGGTCGGTGAAGTGCTGATCACGCCGGCGTTCCATGGCGGCGCCACGGCCGGCATCGCTGCCGAAGCGGCTGTCGCCCGGGATGGCTTCGCCACGTTTATACTTGCCCGTCAAGAATCCCCGCGCCAGCGGCGACCAGGGGATGATCGCCACGCCATAAGATTGCGCCATCGGGATCAGCTCGCGCTCAATGCTGCGGTCGAGCAGGTGATAGGGCGGCTGCTCGCTGACGAAACGGTTGAGCCCGAGCTCTTTTGCCACCCACAATGACTCCATGACGCGCCAGGACGGGAATGAACTCGTGCCAATGTAGCGCACTTTGCCGGCGCGGATGAGATCGTCGAGCGCGCGCAGCGTCTCGTCAATCGGGATGTCGTGATTGGGGCGATGAAGCTGATAAAGATCGATATAGTCCGTCTGCAAGCGCCGAAGCGATGCTTCGCAGGCTTCGATGATGTGACGGCGATTGTTGCCGGCCGCCAGGATATCATCATCATCCATGCGCCCGTGCACTTTGGTGGCCAGCACGATGCTTTGGCGCTTGCTGTTGCGCTGTAGCGCCTTGCCAACGGTCGTCTCGCTGCCGCCGCGCGAATAGACATTGGCCGTGTCAAAGAAGTTGATGCCGGCGTCAATGGCGTGGTCAATCATGTCAAAGCTGTCAGCTTCGGGCGTGGGGTTGCTGAAGTTCATGCAGCCAAGGCAGAGTTCGCTGACCATGACCCCGCTGCGTCCGAGCGCACGATATTTCATATCTTCCTCCTCGTGTTGACTTTTGCAACGCATTGTAGCGCGTTTGCGACAGGCGTGAAGGCAGCATCGCCTTTAGCGCGCCAACATTGCGCCCTCGCCCCAATGCGCTATTATTGGCGTAGCTTTCAACCGAATGCCTTGAGGGTTTCAATATGCGCACATTCGGAAAAACTGCCGCCGGCGAGTCGGTCGAGGCTTATGCGCTGACCAACGCAAACGGCGTTGAGATTTCCATCATTACCTACGGCGGGATTATTACGTCCATCAGCGTGCCCGACAGGAACGGTCGCCCCGCAAATGTCGCGCTAGGCTTCGACAATCTGGCGCAATACGAAGCCGGCCATCCTTACTTCGGCGCGATCACCGGGCGCTACGCCAATCGTATTGCCGGCGGCAAATTCACGCTGGATGGCGTCGACTATACTCTCGCCCAAAATGACGGTGACAGTGCCCTACACGGCGGCCGGCGCGGCTTTGACAAGCGCATTTGGCGCGCTCGGGAGCTCACCGCTAACGCAGGCGCCGCAGTCGAATTGACCGCGTTCAGCCCGGACGGCGACGAAGGATACCCCGGCAACCTGACGGTTTCTGCGCGTTACAGCCTCAATGAGCGCGATGAACTCCGGATTGATTACGCAGCCGAGACCGATGCGCCGACCGTGCTCAATTTGACCAACCACAGCTATTTCAATCTAATGGGCGAGGGCGAGGGGGCCATCTACGACCACATTCTCACGTTGAATGCCGATCGCTATACGCCGACCGATGCCGGGCAGATCCCCACCGGCGAGCTCGCCGCTGTCGATGACACGCCCTTTGACTTCCGCCGGCCCAAAGCCATTGGCCCGGGGCAGCGTTCCGCTCATGCGCAAATCGTGATGGCCAAGGGCTACGACCACAATTTCGTCTTGAAGCGCGCTGGGCTGGCGGAAGGCGAGCTGGGCTTCGCCGCGCGCGTCTATGAACCGCGCTCAGGCAGGGTCATGGAAGTGTGGACGACCGAGCCGGGGATACAGTTTTACGCCGGCAACGTCCTGGATACGACCTTGATCGGCAGCAGCGGACGGCTGTATCGACAAAGCGACGGTTTTGCGCTGGAAACGCAGCACTTTCCCGATTCGCCCAATCAGCCGCATTTCCCCTCGACCGTGCTGCGGCCGGGCGAAGTGTTCGCCTCGACGACGGTCTACACGTTCTCTACTGATTAGAGGGACGGAGTTCGCTCAGTCGGTCGCGGTGGGGTCGAAGGCATCGCGCAAGCCATCGCCGATGATGTAGAGGCAGAGCACGACCACTGTAATCAGCAGGCCGGGCAGAATCATTAGGTGCGGCGCCTTGGTGATGAACTCGCGCGATTTGCTGAGCATGTTGCCCCAGGTGGCCGTCGGCGGCTGCACCCCCAAGCCGAGGAAGCTCAGCGCCGCTTCAATCAGCATGACGATGCCGATATTGCGCGCCAGCGTCACCACCGTCAGCGAAAAGACGTTGGGCAGAATGTGCACCTGCATGACGCGGAAGTCCGAAGCGCCGATGGCTTTGGCGCTGACGATGTACTCACGCGAACGGATGGCCAGCGCCTCGCCGCGCACCAAACGCGTGGTCGCCGTCCAGGTGAGGAAGACGATCACCAAGATCAGCGAGGTGGCGTCGGGGCGGAAGACGGCGGATATGACGATCAGCAGCACCAGGCCCGGGATGGCGTTGAGGGTGGTGATGACCCAGTTGACAACGTCGTCAATGAGGCCGCCATAGTAGCCGGTGATGATGCCCAGCGTGACGCCAATCACGAGTGCCAGAAATGCGGACATGAAGCCGATGAAGAGCGATACTTGGCCGGCGTAGAGCAAACGCGCCAGGTGATCCCGCCCTAAATTGTCCGTGCCCAGGATATGCCCCTCGCTGAATAGCGGCAGGTACTTGGATTCCGAGGCATCGGTGGTGTTGGGGTTGACATCTAGCAAGCCGGTGATGAGGGGCGCCGTAATCGACGCGACCGTCAGGAATAGCAATATGCCGATGGATACCATCGACAGCCGGTCTCGCCATAGACGCGCCAAGGCCAGATCCGTCAGCGAGCGGCTGCGCAGGATCTCTTCGTTGACCTGAGGCCTTTTCGGCGGCGCGGTTGCCATCGGCGGCTCCTAGAAGATGCGGATGCGCGGATCAATCAGCACGTAGAGGATGTCCGAAAGCAGGAAGCCCAAAATCGTGCCAAGCGAGGCGAAGATGACGATGCCCATCACGACTGGATAATCTTGCTGAATGGCCGAGGTGAAGGCGATGCGGCCGACACCGGGCCAGGCGAAAACCGTCTCGATGACGATGGCGCCCGCCCAGACATTCGTGATTATGGGGCCCAGCAGGGTCGCCACAGGGATCATGGCGTTGCGCATGGCGTGGCGAAAGTTGACCACCCGCGGCGCCAGCCCCTTGGCGCGGGCTGTGCGGATGTAATCCTGGCCGAGCACTTCCAGCGTCGACGTCCGTACGTAGCGAGAGAAGAGCGCGATGAAGCCGGCGGCGAAAACGATGGTGGGCAAGGGCAGGTAGATCCAGCGCTCAAAAAGAGACGGGCAGACGCCATAGAGGTTGGGCACACAGCGCCCGCCCAGGGGCACGATATCCAGCAAGACGCCAAAAACATAGAGTAAAATATAGCCGAGCCAAAAGTTGGGCACGGCGTCGAAAATGACGGCCATCACGCGCGAGACATTATCGAAGAGGCGGCCGCGCGTCACCGCGGAAAGCACACCGACGGGTATGCCGATGACCAGCGATGTCAGAATGGCGGCGACGCCCAACTCCAACGTGGCCGGCAAGTTCGCGAGAAAGATCTCCATCACCGGTTTCTTCTTGACGAAGGACCGGCCGAAATCCCCGCGCAAGATGCCATAATTCTCGCCCGGCGGCTCAGGCACGCCGTCGCCATCTTCATCCAATTGGGCCAGCGGCTCGAAGGCGTGGTCGGAAACGCCGTCGCCGTCCGCATCCCAGCGCAGCCAATCATCGCCGAGCAGCCAGCGCAGGTACTGTATGTGGAAGGGGTCGTCGATGCCGAGCTGCGCCGCCAGCCGCGCCCGAGTCTCCGCCTTGATGTTGGGGGCGAAATACAAGCGCTCGACGACGCTGCCTGGCGCCATCCACAGCAGCAGATAGGAAAGCAGCGTGATGCCGAAAACGGTGGGGATGGATTGCACCAATCGGCGGACAATGTATTTGAGCATTGCGTCTTACAGCCTGCGCTCAGTTACGGCCAAAAGCTAGAGAGAACGCGCCGGCGCTGTGCCGACACGTTCTCCGCAAGTGCTGCTCTGCAGCGCTAGTTGCTGATGGCGATATCCGCCATGTTGGCATAGCGCAATTCGGCGAAGGGCTCCCAATTGTGTACCGCGTTGGATTCGGCATACATGGCATTGGGCGCGAACAACCACCACCAGGGCAGCTCGTCGTGCAGGATGCGGCTGACCTCATGATACAGCGCTTGCCGCTCGGCAAAGTCACAGCCCGGCAGCGCGAGCGCCTGGTCGTAAAGCTCGGTGACGCGGTCGTTGCTGTAGGAGACGAAGTTGAAGCCGCCGCCGACAATATCGCCGACAGGGGTGAAGACGTTGCGCGCATCCGTATCCTGGTCGATGTTGGTGAAACCGACCATGATGGCGTCAAAGTCTTGACCCAGCAGGAATTCCACCATGGCGCCGAATTCTTGGGTTTGGAAGTCCACGGCGATGCCGATTTGACCCAGCTGGTCTTGAATGACGGTGCCGGCCGCTTCGCGCACCAGGTTGCCCGAGTTGGTGATCAGCTCGAAGGCGAACTCAGTGCCCGGCTCGGCGTAGAGCGCGTCTTCCGTGGCCACCAGCGGCGTCGAGGGGTCGTCATCGTGGTCGACGAAACCGGCTTCCGCCAGCAATGCCAGAGCCGCTTCCGGATTGTACTCCCACAATGCCTGGCTGGAGTCATAGCCCCAGAGCGCGGGCGTGCCGTAACTGGCCACTTGCTCGCCCTCGCCCTCGGCGGCGCCCTCAATGATGTCAGCGTAGTTCACGCCTTGCGCAATCGCTTGCCGCACGCGGACATCACCGAAGAGCGGGTGATGACCCTGATCCAGCGGGTTACCGTCTTCGTCGAGGCCGTTGACCGGCATGTTACGGTCCGCCAGGTTGAAGCCGACAAAGGTCAAGCCGTCATCGACATATTCGTAGGTCTGGAATTCGCCCTCGGCCGCGCGCTCACGGAATTCCTGCATACGCGCAGCTGGCACGCCGCCGCCACCCGCGGTGCCGACGGATGTGGCTTCGCCGGCCAGGAATTGCTCGATGCCGACCAATTGATCGGGCACATTGCGGATGATGTAGCCATCAGGCGATACCTGCATCCAGTGGTTGTCGTTACGCACGAGGCTGGTCTGCTCATCCGGCACGAGCGCGCCGAAGTTGAAAACGCCCGCGGTGACATTGGGATTCTTGTTGTATTCCAGCTCGTCAATGGCAGCGTAATCGCCGTCGATGGCCGGCTCAATGATATGCTTGGGCAGGATGCCGAAGTCATCCAACTCCTCGATGACGCGGCAGGACGCCAGCTTCAAGGTGACGACAATGGTGGTATCGTCGACCGCCTCGACGCTTTCGACGCTCTGCAGCACATCGGTGCGCGGCGACGATGTCTCGCCACTGGCCAGGGCGTCATAGGTGAACTTGTAGTCGTGAGCCGTGACCGGCGTACCGTCGTTCCAAGTGACATCATCGCGCAAGGTAAAGGTGTACACGAGGCCGTCATCGGAAATCGACCAGTCGAGCGCGAGGCCGTTGTCCTGGTCATTGCGGCCCGCCATCATCGGCGCGCGCGTCGCGGGGTCGATATTGTATAGGCTGGGGAAGAGGAACTCGTTCAAGCCCAACTCGACCGTGTTGTTGGAAATGAGGGGATTCATATTGTTGGGATCCCCGCCGAAATTCGTCCCGATGAGGATGCCGCCTTCTTGCGCCCCGGCGACCGACGCAAGCATCGTGACAGCGACCAAGACTAGCAGAACATTCAATAGCTTCTTCATAGCATGCTCCTGAGATCTTCGGTTGCGATATATGCTGATGCAGTAAATCTAGCGCGGTGAGTATACCAGCTTATGCGTCAATTACGCTACATATTGATCGCGGCACAGTTTGGGCGCGCGGAGGACCCGCTCCATTTGCCGGCCGCCTAGAAGAATTGCGCCCTTGGCGACCATTCCATATCCGGGTCGAAAGGGTAGCAGGGCCGTTGAATACGTTGGAATGGCAGCGCCGCGATGTCCTGATTAACAGCCCCGGGAGAAAGCGCCAGGTAAGCGCGCCGCGCCATCGCCTTCAACTCCGGCACCAGGTAGCCGATCTTGACGACGATGATTTTGTGTTCTTCGGGGGTGATGTTCACGTCGAGGAATTGCTGACGCCGCTGGAAAGATGTGCGCCGGGCGGTCAGGATGACGCGAACGCCCTGAGACTTGAGGACGACTTGCGGATTGCGTTTATCTGGCTTGATGAACTCGACCATTCCCCTGACAGATAAGGGGCTTGAGTGGATCGTGTCCAGCTTGCCGCCAAGCGACAAGTCAACTGGAGCGCCTATGCCAGCTGACTGGCAGATTTGCGTCGCGGCCGCATCTGGAATGCTCGCGAAAACCAGGTCGGGCGGCCGCAGCGCCAGGGCGCGCTCCAGGAAAAAGGTGACATCGCCCGCGGCGCCGGCGGTGAAGTTATCGCCGGAATCGCTGATGAGCACCGGCTGCACATCGTCGCGCATGGCGCGCTCAAGGCATTCGTCGACCGAACCCGTCTCGACACCGAAGCGGAAGTCGGCCCGACGCCGCCAATAGAGACCGGCCAGCCGCTCAGCCGCCCGGGCAATCGCGGCTTCGTCTTGACCCAAGGCAATGGCGCAAGCCGTCATACGCGGCTCATCAGCCCAGACATAGCCGACCTGGATGGTGGCGTCCATGACGCGCTCGCCGTCGATCTCGCCGGGGATGGCGCTGTAGATTTCGCGCCCCGGTTCCCATTCTGTACTGGTCTTCTCGCCGGGCAAGCCGACCGGAATCTTGACAAAGGCCTGCTTGGGGCGGATGCCGTGACGCAGGCAGCGTGAAAGCAACGTAACGGCGCGCTCCCGCGTCTCCAGATAATCGATATGCGGCGCGGTGCGGTAGCCGGTGATAATGTCAAGCTGCGCCATGATGCGCTCGGAGACATTGCCGTGCAAGTCGTAACTCGCCGCGATGAGGCAATCGGCGCCGACCAGATCGCGCAGCGCCGTGTAGAATTCGCCCTCGGCATCGTCCATGCCCAGAACATTCATCGCGCCGTGCATATCCAGGTAAACGCCGTCCAGCGGCAGCGCCTCCGCGACGCGCTCCAGTATTTCCGTCTTGATGGCGTTATAAGCCGCCGCTTCAACCGGGCCGCCGGGCATGGCTTTGGCGGTCAGCGTGCCGATGAACTCAATGTCCGCGAAATCGCCCAGAAATGGGTAGAGCTCGGCGAATTGCGGGTCGTCTTGGCGCGTCAGCCGAAAGTCGCCCAGCCGGGTAGGCAAGGGGGAGAAGGTGCAGCTTTCAGTGGCAATGCCGGCGATGGCGATTCTCATTAGGCGTCACTCCTGCCCAGGTTGCGCCAGCCCAGCACGGCAATCAATCACGAGTGTCAAATCTGGCTGCATGCTTCGCCTCCGTGAACCCGGTCCTGCTTAGCGGTTGATGATTCTGTTGACCAGTATCACCAGGGTCAGCAATACTGCGCCAACCACGAGCGACATCACGGTGACGACTTGCTCGGCGCTATCGGCGGGCACGATGAAGAGCAGGGCGAGCGAGGCGCCGACGAGGAAGAGCGCGATACGATAAAAGGCCTTCAAATGATCAGGCGTCATGCAGGACGAGTTCTTTCCCCATTTCAAGCGGCAAGCAAGCCACACGGGCATCGCCGGAAGCATGTTGCGGCCGCACCAATTCCGGCACATCGCTTTCGCACAAGCCCTCGACATACCAGGGGCAGCGCGGGTGAAAGGTGCAGCCCGGCGGCAGGTCAGTCAAACGCGGGATGTCTTCACTGCGCAGCTGAATGTGTTCTTTGTTGCGGGTCTTTTCCGGGTCGGGCTCGGGTATGGCGGAGAGCAGGACTTTGGTATAGGGATGCTGCGGACTGCCAATGATTTGCTGCGTCGGGCCCAGCTCGACGAGGCGCCCCAGGTACATCACGCCGATGCGCCCGTCCCAAGCGAAGTATTTGGCCAACGCCAAATCATGGGTGATGAAGACGATCGTCACGTCCAGCCGGTCGCGCAAGTCCATCATCATTTGCAGCAAGCCGATGCGAATGGACACATCCACCATGCTGACGGCTTCGTCGGCGATGATGACCGACGGCTCCGTGGTGAGCGCGCGCGCGATGCTGACACGCTGACGCTGGCCGCCGCTGAGCTGGTGCGGGTACTTGTCGATGAAGTCTTCGACCGGCGTCAGATCCACCAGGTCGAGCAATTCGTGAACGCGCTGCGCTATGCCGCGCCGGCCGCGCGCCAGGCGATGGGCGGCAAGCGGGTAGCTGAGCATATCAAAGACGGTGTGCGTGGGATTGAGCGATGCGTAAGGGTCTTGATGAATAATCTGCACCGCACGCCGAAAGCGTCGGTAATCGTCGCCCTTTAGCGCGTTGATGTCGGCGCCTTCGAATGCAACCACACCACTGCTGGGCGGAAGCAAGCCACAGATGATCTTGCCCGTGGTGGTTTTGCCGCAGCCGCTCTCGCCGACCAGGCAGAGAAACTCGAGCTTGTTGACCGCGAAGTTGATGTCCTGCAACACCGGTACGCTGACGCGCCCCTGCTTGAAACTGCGATATACGCTCTTGAGCTCGATGATTGGCGCGGGCATCAGGCGCGCTCCCTTCGGCTGTCGAGCAGCGCTTCCTTGTGCCAGCAGGCGGCCAAATGAGAACCGAAGTCGTCCGAAAGTGGTGGCGCTTCCTTGACGCAGGCATCGGTGGCGAAGACGCAGCGCGGATGAAATTTGCAGCCGGAGGGCGGTTCGATCAAGTTCGGCGGCGAGCCCGGGATGCTCTGCAACTCATCTTGCGTCTGCTCCAGAGTCGGCACCGACGTGAGAAGACCGTAGGTATAAGGGTGCAACGACTGATAGAAGATATCGCGCACGCCGCCCATTTCCACGATTTCGCCGGCGTAGACTGTAGCCACCGTATCGGCCATTTCCGCCGCCAGGGACAAGTCGTGGCTGATGAAGATGATGCTGAAGTTTAGCTGGCGCTGCATGTCGTTCAAGACATCAATGATGGCGCGCTGCGTCAGAATGTCGAGCGCCGTGGTCGGCTCGTCCAGAATCACGACCTGCGGATTGAGCAAGACGCCCAGCGCCAGCAGAGTGCGTTGTTTCATGCCGCCGCTGAGTTCATGGGGATACGACTCATAGACGCGCTCGGGATCCAGCCGCACCAGCTCCAGCAGCTTCAAGGCGCGCTCGCGAACCGCCGCTTTGTCCGCCCAGCCGTGCGATTGGGCGGTATCTTCAAATTGCTTGCGAATCTTGAGCACGGGATTGAAGGCGTTCTGAGCGCCTTGAAAGACCATGGCGCAGTCGTTCCAGCGAAAAGCGCGCAGTTCGCGCTTACTCAGCTTGAGCACATCTTGAATCTCGCCAGTCCGTTGATAGTGGATGCTACCAGCGGTGATGACGGCATTCTTGGGCAGTTTACGAATCAGCGCCAGGCTGATGGTTGTCTTGCCGCTGCCGCTTTCGCCGATCAGCGCCATCGCCTCGCCTTGATGCAGCGTGAAGGAGACATTGCTGGTCGCCTTGAGATCGCCGCGTTTGGTGCGATAGATGATCGAGAGGTCTTTGACCGTCAGAACCGCTGCCTGCTGCCCGTCTGCCATGCGCTGCCTCGTCTACACTGCCGAGCGAAGTCGCGGGTCGAAGACTTCTTCGAGGGCGCGGGCGAATAGGACCAGGCAAACCTGGAAGAAGGCGATCGCCAACACCGGCGAAAGCGCCATGCTGGCCCCATCGACATTGTAGAGCGTGCCGCGCGAGCGCCCGAAGTAGAGCATGACGCCCCAGGTGTAATCGTCGATGGGCGCCAGGCCCAGTACCAACAGCGCGATCTGTTCGTACATGGCGAAGGTGATGGCAAAGATAAAGTTGATCATGACGTAGCTGATCATGTTGGGCAGGATCTCGCGGAACATGATGTGGTTGGCGCCCAAGCCCAGCGAGCGCGCCGCTTCGACAAAATCGCGCTCGCGCAAGCTGAGCACCTGCGCCCGGATAGCGCGCATCAGGGCAGGCCAACCCAGCAGGCCGATCAGCACGCCGAGGAAGAGCATATTGTCGAAGCGAATCAGCCCGGCCAGCACGACCAGCAGCGGCAGGCGCGGAATGGCTAGCACCAAATTGGTAAGGGCAGTGAGGGCGCTATCCAGGGCGCCGCCCACCAACGCGGCCAGCGACCCGAAGACCAAGGCGATCAGGGTCGCGATTACGCCGCCGACGACTGCGGTCAAGATGAGGATGCTGCCGCCATGTACAATGTGGGTGGCGATATCGCGCCCTTGCGTATCCGTGCCCAGCAGGTGCGGCGGGCCGAGCTGCGGATTGGAGATGATGATGTTCTCGCGGATGATTTCGGCCAGTTCCGGGTCGTCTTCATCGGCCAGGCTGACCTCGTAGGTCTTGGAGAAGAGCAGCATGGCGTCGATTTCTTTGTTGGCCAGATCGACCAAGGCGGCGCGGAGGCCCGGTCCCGCGCGGCGGCTCGTCCAGCGGTATTTCTCGACATTTATCGTATCGGCGTAAGGCGCGATCAGGCTGGGCCCGCCGGTCTGATCAACCACGCCAACTGTCTTGCCCGCCAGATCTTCAAAAGTGCGCAGGTCAGCATTGTCTTGATGCACAGCCAATTGAATGCGCGAGCCGACGGGTCCGGCGATTTCGTCCAGATTGACTTCGCTGTCGAAATCGATGAAAGACGGCATGATGAAGGTCAGCACGAAATACGCCACCAGCCCCAGAAAACCGATGAAGCCGGCCCGGTTGGCGCGCAACCGGTTGACGAAGTGCAAGACGGCGCGAATTACCGCCAGCGGCAAGAGCAGGACGCTGACGATCAGGTTCGTTTCCCCAGCTGGCTTGGCGCTCATTTCTCCCCCGTAATGCGGACGCGAGGATCCAGCAAGCCGTAGGTAAGATCGGCAAACAGATTGGAGAACACCACCGCCATCGTGAGGATCAGCACAGCGCCTTGCACGCCGGTATAGTCACGCACGGTGATCGCCTGGAACAAGTAATGGCCGAAGCCCCAGTAGACGAAGATCTCTTCAATGACGACGCCGCTGCCCAGCACAAAACCGACGCTGATGCTCAGCTGTGTGAACAGGGGCAGGGCGGCGTTGCGCCCGACGTACGCCGTGATGATGCGCCGGTCTTTCAAGCCGCGCGCTTCGGCCACGTTGACGTAGTCATCGTTGAGCACGCTGGTGGTGCTGCTCTTCATGCTCAGCATCCAGCCGCCCAAGGTGGCCAGCACGTACGTTGTGATCGGCAACAAGCCGTGTTCAATGACGCTGATGATGAATTCGAGGTTGAGGCCGGGCGTCAGACCGGGGTCAAAGGTGCCGCGCGCCGCGCCGACATCAAACCAGCGCCAGGAAATGCCCGGCCCGATGATGATTAGCAGGCCCCAAATATAATTGGGCACGCCGGTGAAAAAGGACGAGACCAGCGACAGCGAATGATCCAGGGCGGAATCGCGATAATAGGCCATCATCATGCCCAGCACGATGCCGAGCACAAAGCTGATCAGCAGGCCCGAGCCGACCGCGAAGAGCGTCCAGGGCAAGAAGCGGGCGATCTCGTCAATGACGCGCGTGCCGGGTGATGTAATTGACGTGCCCAAATCAAAGCGAAGCAGGTCTCCGATGTAGTCCACATATTGGTCGAGCGCGCTGGCGTCGGGGTTAAAGTTGAAGCTGGCGGCGACGCGATCGTAGGCTTCTTGGTAGGAGATGCCTTCTTGGGTGAGGATCTGCTCGATCAGCACATCGATGGGGTTGCCGGGCATTTCGCGCACGAGCACGAAGGTGATGCTCATCACGGCCCAGATGGTAATGATCGCCTGAACAAAGATGCGTAGGTAATAGTTTTTGTGAAGGGGATTCTTGGCGTATTGCGCCCGCAAGATTGCCAGCAGGCCGCGCTCGCCATTGGCGTTGACTTTCAGTTCGCCGCTATGCGCTGCCATGGTCGGACTCCGGGACGCGGGAACGTCGTGCTAGCGGAATGAGGGGCAGGTCATTGACCCACCCCTCTTGACGTAGACGCGAGTTCGCGTCGCTGTGGCGAGGCTACATGTCCGCCGGCGCGGTCACGCCAGTCAGGAGCAGCGTAGTCATCCAGTTATCGGCGCCGCCGCCAAAGTTGGCGTAGATGGGATCGCCGGTTTCGGGCACGCTGATGAAATTGCGATTCAGCGCGTTATTGGTGTAGCGCTCCCAAAGCGGGATGGCCGGCAGCAATTCGTTGTAGGAGACCGCAAGGTGCGTCACCAGTTCCGCCTGGTCATCCTTGCTAACGCCCTGCGAGCTCTGGTTGGAGAGGTCGAGCACGTTGACCATGCCACCGCTGAAATCGACATTGTTGTCGAAGTTCATGCCGGCGCCGCCAGCCTCACCGGCGAGCGCGCCCTGGCCATTGTAGCGGTTGTAGGCTTGAAGGTAGCTGCGGCCCGGGATCGGATCGCCCAAGCCCCAGTTGCGGATCGCCATTTCGAAGTTGCTGCTGTAGATGTCCTGCGGGTGCTGCTGGAATTGCACGCCGCGGGCCGAAATGTCGAAGCCGAATTCGTTGAGTTGGGCCGTGGCATTTTCCGCCGCCGCTGACCAATCGGCGTATTCTTGCGGGAAGGTCAGCTCGAAGGACAAGGTATCGCCATTGTCATCGACCCAGTGGCCGTTGTCGTTGCGGCTGAAGCCGACGCTGGACAGCAACTCTTCCGCCTTCATCAGGTCGTGATCGTAGGTGTTGAGCGCATCGAGCGTATCGTCGCTGAGCCAGGCCTCGGAAAGCCCGTCGCTCATGCCCGTCATGTATTCAACCGCCACGCCGGAATCGCCCAGGCTGACGACGCCGTTCTGGATGCGATCGATGGCGTAGGCGATGGCCTGGCGCACCTCAACCAGGTTCAGCGGATAGATAGCGTGGTTGACATAGAGGCCGGGGCCATTGTTCATGCCGGAGCGCACGATGTCGATGCCGCGGTTGGCGAAGTCCTCTTCGGTTGTCGGCGGGATGCCATGGGTGATGTAGTGCAGCTCTTGATTGGCGACCAGCGGCGTGACAACTTCCGTCTCGCCATTCCACATGCGCACCATGTTATAGTGCTGAATATCGCCAGCGAAACCGCCGGGGTTCAGCTCCATCATGAGGTTGGCTTCGGAAATGGAGTCCGGCAAGATGGTGTAGGGGCCGCCGGAAACGGGCGCTTCGGGACGGAATTCCGTCAGTTCCTGCAGCAGAGCATCCCAGCCGTCATCGCCCGCGCTCATCATCGCGGCGCGATCGGCAATGTCGCCAAACACGCTCGCCGGACGCAAGTTAGTCGTGAGGATGATGCGCTCGGCAAGGCTGGAGGGCGCGTCCATGTGGAATTTGACCGTGCTGTCGTCGACCATTTCGATGCCGGTCATATTTGCCCAGACAGCATCACCGCGCAGGCGGAAGATGTTGAAGGTCGCCATCAAGTCGTCGGCGGTCATGGCGCTGCCGTCGCTCCAGCTATTGCCTTCGACCATCTTGATGACGTAATTGCCGTCATCGTCCCAGCC
This sequence comes from Phototrophicaceae bacterium, assembly GCA_965208195.1. Classification (GTDB taxonomy): domain Bacteria; phylum Chloroflexota; class Anaerolineae; order Aggregatilineales; family Phototrophicaceae; genus UBA6055. Next base: position 883,583 of record CBDBOC010000004.1, read on the forward strand.
GAATTCTTCCGCGACCATGCCCGCGTAGTCGCCAGTCGCCCACATCAATACGGCGAGCGGCGGCTCGTGCAAGTCTTGGTATTGGCCCAAGGCGATCCCGCCGGAAGCGAAGGTATTGAAGTGGCCCGTCGGCGGCACCTGATAGGGCCAGGCGACGTTCAAGGTGCTGTCCTGCGCCTGAACTGGCGCGAACGCCAGCACAGTCAGCGCAAAAAGCACAAGCGCAACGAGTATTCGTCTATACATTGGTAAGTCCTCCGTGAACTTGGTTGAATTAGTCTGACAATTGAACCGCTTGCTGCATTGTTCCGATAGTTTACTCCTAACGCTCGGCTTAACACAGACGCAATGTGGATAACAAGTAATTACATTTGGCTGAGGCTCAACGAAGGTTCGACCAAAATCGTGTCAAGCACGCGGGCCACAGCCCCAAGCAGCGCGGCATCGGGCTGCAAATCCGAAATGCGCAATTCGATACCGCTCGGAGGCAGGACAACCAAGTGCCGCTCGACCTCGGCGCGCGCCTCGGCCAAAAGCGGCCCGTATTCCCGCCCCAACTCGCCGCCGATGACAAAGACGGGAATATCGAAGGCGTTGCAGAGCCCGGCCAGGCCGATGGCGAGATTGCGGCCCAGCTCTCGCATAGCGTCACGGGCCAAAGCGTCGCCACAATGAAGCGCGTTAAGAATGTGCCTGAATTCGAGGTTTTCACGATTAAGGCTGGTCGGCGCGCCGCTCGCAATGCCCTGCCGCACCATTCGCTGAAAAGACGGGATATTCACCATCGACTGCCAATTGCGCGGCGCCCCTGCCGACGGGCCGTCAGATTGCACCAACTGCATATAGCCGACTTCGCCGGCGAAACCGTTCCGGCCTTGATAAAGCTGCCCGTCAATGACGATGCCGGCGCCGACGCCGTAACCGATTTCGATGTACATGAAGTGGCTGTCGTCGGCGGCCCGCCCGTAGCGGCTCTCGCCCAGCGCCGCCAGGCTGACGAGGTTATCTACGCTAACCGGCAGGTTGAACTCCCGTTCCCATTCATGCCGATAGCTGACCTTGCGCCAATCCATGAATTTGGAATAGATGACTTCACCAGCTGGGCCGATCAAACCGGGCGACGCCACACCGATGCCCAACACCGGCCGCGCACTGCCGTTGGCCGCGCGCGCATCCCTTATGAGTCGGCGACAAATCGCCAGCACAGCGGCTTCATTGGTTGAGTCAATCGGCTCCAGTTCGTACCAGTCGATATCTCCCGCCAGGTTGGCCAGGGCACATTGCACCGACGACGCATTGTATTTGAGCGCGATGGCGCAGCCGCCATTAGGATTCAATTCGAGCAATACGCCGCGGCGCCCGCCCGTCGACGCTTCGTAACCGACTTCGTGTATCATCTCCGTTTGAATGAGTTCGTCCGCCAGGTTCGTTATCGCGCTGCGCGTAAGGCCGGTACGCGATGAAAGACTCGTGCGTGTTTGCGAAGGATGCTTGCGCAAACTGTTCAGCACAAGCGCACGATTGATTTCGTGCATGACTTCATGATTGACGGCGGGCCGTCTGCGCGTCATACGAATGCCCAATGGTAAAGAAACAATTGGCGGGGCCGGTCGCACTTTGTACACTATCTGAAATAAGCCTACCCCACGCGATTGATTTTGTCAAATTAGCGTGGTTTTCGGCTAGAATTGTGTTTGCGCTATCGTCAGGGCCTGATGCCGTACGCGCGCTCCAGGTAAACCGACGTCAGCGGGCGAGAATGGGCAAGCGGGGCTGCAGTACTATCGATAAATCTGTGGAAGTATGGCGGGAGCGAATGATGAAAGCGATCGACACGATCATAGTTGGGGCGGGCGGGCGCGGAAACGCGTATGGCGGCTTCGCACTGGAATACCCGGGTGAAATGCGGGTCGTTGGCGTTGCCGAGCCGGACCCCATACGGCGGGAGCGCTTTGTGGGGCTGCACGATATCGCGCCGGACATGGTATTCGACGACTGGCAGACGCTGTTGGCCGCCGGCGAAAAAAGAGCCGCGACAATCATCAATTGCACGATGGACCGCAGTCATTTTGATTCAACCATGCACATGCTCGAGGCCGGTTACGATGTGCTGCTGGAAAAGCCGATGACGCCGGTGCTGGAAGAAAATGTGCGCCTGGTGCAGAGGGCCGAAGCTTGCGGGCGCCTGTTGCAAGTGTGCCACGTACTGCGCTACACGCCCTTTTGGCAAGCGCTGCGCCAGGTCGTCCAGTCCGGCGTATTGGGACGAATCATTAGCGTAACGCATCGCGAAAACTTGATTTACTATCACATGGCGCACAGCTTCGTGCGTGGCAACTGGCGCGATACAGCCACCTCCGGCCCCATGATCCTGTCCAAATGCTGTCACGACTTTGATGTCTTGCTCTGGATGCTGCAGGGGAAAGTGCGCCATCTGCAGTCGTTCGGCTCGCTGACGCACTTTCGTCCCGAATACGCTCCGGAGGGCGCCACTGAGCGCTGCACGGACGGCTGCCCGGCGGCGGAGACCTGCAAATATGAAGCCACCAGGATCTACGCGCGCGATGGGCACGGCTGGCCACTGAATGCTGTATCCTGGATACCCACCAGCGAAGCCCGCCTTGAAGCCCTGCGCAAAGGCTGGTACGGGCGCTGCGTTTATCATTGCGACAATGACGTGGTGGATCATCAGTCAGTCAACATGGAAATGGAAGATGGCGCCACGGTTACGCTGGTCATGAATGGGCAAGGCGACGATGAATGCCGCACGATGCGCTGGGATGGCACGAAAGCGACGCTGCACGGGAAGTTTTCTTCGCGCGGGCACGCGATTCGCATCCATCATCATCTGAGCGGCGAGGTTGAAGATGTGCCCGTCATCGCTCGCGATAGCAGTGGCCACGGCGGCGGTGATTTCGGGATCGTGCGCAGTTTCCTCAACACATTGCGGGGCGACGCCGACGATAGCGTGACGACGGCACGGGAGTCGCTGGAAAGCCACTTGTTGGCATTCGCCGCGGAGGAGTCCCGCTTGAACCGCAGCGTGGTCGATATGGAGGAATTCCGAACGCGTGCTGAATCGCTTGCGGCACTGTGACGCCCCGGCGCCGCGCCATCGCGGGCTGGGCCGCTAGTACCCCCGACAGGATTCGAACCTGTGCGCCTGGTTCCGGAAACCAGCGCTCTATCCCCTGAGCTACGGGGGCAATACGCATTTAGGGTAGCAGAGCCGCGCGGCACTTTCAAGACCCGCCGCCGGGCAAGCGAATACAGGGCCGCCAGGTCACGAGCGCATCGCGCAACCCAACCTGATATAATCCCGTCTGGCGCCGCGATTCGATGTGGCGGCGACGCCAAGCGACAGCAATGAGGCCAGCACGAAATACCCTTGCGCATGTGCATGAACGTCCTCCTGCCAGCACCCTTCAGCAGCTGCGGCCGTGGCGAGCGAAGGTCGGGCGCTGTCGCCAGCCTTTTGCGGCCAGCGGTCGTTTGCCTGTTGCTCAGCGCTTGCCAGGCCTTCAGCGCCGGCGATTCAGTCGCCACGATTGATGCCGACCTGACCATGTACGCTGCCGAAAACGAGGCGATAAGGGCCGCAGCCACCGCCGAACAGGTGCTGCTGGTGGAGAAAGTTGTCGCCGCCGGCACGGAAGTCGCGGCGCAATCGCAAATCAACGCCGCCCTGGGCGCAACCCTGCGCGCCAATTTTACTCAGACGCCCGAGGTGCAGCCCGTTGTCGTTAGCGCGGATGATATGGGCGACTCACTGAATGACGACATGATGGACGGCACCGGCGACGGCGCCGGCGACGGTGTCATGCGCGTCTCCAACCTGGCGACGGCCGCTGGCATCGACCAGAACAGCGGTTGCTCCAGCGGGGCCGTCCGTCAGTTCAGCAGCAATGCCGAGCGAATTTACGTCACGGCGCGCGTCTCATCGTTGATCGCCAATAGCATTTTCGCTGTGGATTGGCTGCAGGACGGGCGCACGCTGCTGAACCTGTCCTGGCAGGCGGATTACAGCCGAGCCTTCGAATGCATTTGGTTTTTCGTCACGGCGGCCGATTTTCCCTTCGCGCCCGGCAGCTACAGCGCCACCCTTTTCGTGGATGGCGAGCCCGTCGGCAATACTACTTTTACCATCGTCGACACCTAGGCGCCGAGCGCGCTCCGCTGGCATCGCGCGATCCGCTTTGCAGCCGCCTGAGTCGTACCAGATTAGAAATGCGAACGATCGCAGCATGAATGCAGTCTCCGTCATAATCGAAAGTTCGCCAACGATGTGGCCAAGATGTCAAGCGCTTCTCACACGATTGACGTGGATATTCATCTGCGCTTGCTTGGTTGCGCCGCCCCACGCCCCGGTGTTCTGTCAGACGGCGACGGCCACGGAAGACGCCACGGCCGCGCCCGACAGCGCAGCGCAAGACAACGCTGACCCGACGCTGCCTCCGCCTGAGGCGACTGACGCGGCGGTCATCGCCATAGAGCACAACATATTGCATCGACCGATAGCGCTGGCCGACGACAAGGTCCACTGGGTGGATCGCACGTATCTCTATGGCAGTACGCAACTGGGCCAGCGCCCGGCGCATTTGGGCGTGGAGTTCGTCAATCCACGGGAAACGCCGGTTTACGCCGCCAAGGCAGGTCGGGTCGTGTTCGCCGACGCCGACTCATCGACGATGTTGGGCCCTCAACTGGACTATTACGGCAACGCAGTCGTCTTGGCGCACGACATTCAATCGCTGGACGGCGCCCAGGTCTTCACCCTCTACGCGCATCTGGAGACGATCGCCGTGGAGGCCGGGCAGCGCGTTGATGACCTGGATCTTGTCGGGCGGATCGGCTCATCTGGCGTGGCCATAGGCCCGCACTTGCACTTTGAGGTGCGCGTGACGGATCCCTTCGATTATCGCCAGACGCGCAACCCTGAGCTGTGGCTGCAGCATTATGTCGGCCGCGGCATGTTGATCGGCTCGCTGCGGGATGCGGCGGGCGATCCCGTGGCTGGCAGGCGCATCACCGTCCGCAGCGAGGAGGCCCAGCGCGAAGTCTATAGTTATGCCGCGGACCCGGTCAACGCCGACCCAGTATGGGACGAGAACTTTGTCGTTGGCGATCTCGAGGCGGGCGAATATGAAGTCATTGTGCTTGATGCGACGGGCAACATCGGCTACCGCGCCAAGGTGATGATTGACGCCTATCGCAGCTCTGTGATTCAAATCGTTTTGGAAGGGTAGGGCGGCCGCGCCAGCCTCGCTTGATTTTCCGCCATGCCCTGTCTATACTAGAGTGTGCGAAGCCCGTGAGATCACCCGAACGGCCCCAGGCATTCCATGCAGCGAGAACGTCTGACGGATAACATCTATGTCTTCCGCAGTGACCACTATGCGCAGGTCACAGCGGGGGCTGTGATCACCGATGCTGGCGCCATACTCATTGATACGTTGTTGTATCCGGAAGAGACTCTGCGCATCAAACGCTTCGTCGAAACCGGGCTTGGCGCTGAGGTGCGCTTCGTCATCAACACGCATTTTCACGCCGATCACAGCGCCGGCACTTGTTTTTTCCCCGATGCCCAGGTGATCGCCCACGAGCTCTGCCGTGAATATCTCGATACGCGCGGACGCGAAGCCTTGGAACGCATGAAAGCCAATGCGCAAGAGTTTCGGGCGGTTGATGTGGTCCTGCCCAACATCACCTTTGCGGATCGGATGACGCTGGCGCTGGGTGAGACGGTGTTGAACCTGCGCGCCAGCCCGGGCCACAGTCCCGATTCAATTGTGTGCCTGGTCGAAGGGGATGAGATTCTCTTCGCCGCCGACACGGTTATGCCTATTCCGTATTTCGTCGATGGCGACATGGTGGATTTCGAGCGTTCGCTGCAACAACTGCTGCGAGCGGATTTCGAGAATATCGTGCAAGGCCACGGGGAGATCGTCCTGCGCGGCGAGGTGGCGGACAAAATCAGCGGCGACCTTGAGTATTTGTCCGCGCTGAACCATGGTGTGCAAGCCGCCCTTGAGCAAGGCTTTGACGATATCGCCGCGCGCGTCCCGCTGGCCGATTGCGGCAAGAGCCACGTGTTGCTCAACGGTTTGGTGCAGCAACTTCACGAACAGAATATCCGCGCTCTGCTGAGCAAAGGGGCGCAACTGCGTCAAGGCGCGGCGACTCATTGAGCGAATAATCGAGACCGAGGAAAGATACATGGCGGCTGAAAAAACTTATCTGACGAAGGCCGGCGAACTTGAGCTTGAACGCGAATTGCGTCTGCTGAAAGAAACACGCCGCCCAGCCATGGCGCGCCGGCTGAAAGAAGCCGCGGCGCAGGGCGACCTCAAAGAGAATGCCGATTACCATGACGCCAAAGAGCAGCTCGGTTTCATTGAAGGCCGCGTGCAACAGCTGGAAGAGATCCTGGAGAATGCGATTGTTGTCGAGAATACCGGCGCAAGCGATATGGTCGGCATCGGCTCAACGGTCGTTATTCAGGAGCTAGGCAGCGACGAAGACGAGGAGTACATCATCGTCGGCAGCGCCGAAGCCAACCCGCGCCAACGCAAAATCTCGCAGAAGAGCCCCATCGGCGCCGCGCTGCTCGGCAGAAAGCAGGGCGACAAAGTCAAGGTTGATACGCCCGACGGCGCCATACGCTTTAAGATTGTAGCGCTCCGCTAGCTTCTCCCATGCAGGCGCGATACGCGTCACACGCAATGCAAATGTGCAGCGCCGAATCAGTACGGATTGCGCATTGCTCTCAGCCTAGGAATAAGGCATGAAGTTGCCGGTGCCGCCGAAGGGATCATCCTCTTCGTCTTCGGGACGCTTGGCCGGTTGCGGCTGGGCGGCTGGACGAGACGCGCCGCCTACTGAAGGTGGAGGCGCCGGCGCGGATCCTTGATTCGGCGGCGTGAAATGCACATCAGCATATTCGGCGAAGGGCGACTCAGACGCCGTGGGGTAGTTGCTGGCTGGCATGGGCGCGCCCTGACGGCGCCAGGCCAGAATCTCGATCTGCAAGCTTTCGATGCCGCTGTTGGGTGTGCCGCCGCCGTAGTTGCAGACGACCGTCTTGATCTCGGCCTGCAGCAGAATCGAATTGCTCTCGAGCAGGACTTGCCGGCCATGTTCCGCTGGCACGATGTCATTGGCAGGATCTTGCACGCGGTTGGCGACCGCCGCCTGCAGATTGGGATCGGCCAAGGCTGCTGGCGCCGCGAAAACCTTGGCAACCGTCTCCTGCGATGCCATGTCGAAGCCCCAGACCTCCACAGACTGCAGCTCGTTGCCGACGCGAGTCGCAATCGATACGCCGCATTCGCCCAGGAATTGACTGCCATCCTCCGGCGCAAGCTCTATGGCGAAGGACTCGTCATAGTTGCGCCCTTTGACATAGGTGGAAACGGTTTGGAGCAGCGGCACGCCGTATTGGGGGTGATGGGTTCCGCCGCGTTCCGTCTCGTCTTCAAGGGCGGGAGGGGCCGGGCCCGTCTCACTTTGCGCGGTATAGGCAGACGCAGCCGGCCGGCCCGCCGGATACACCGGTTCCTGCGCTGCAGCGGCTGCCCCGCGCGCTTCGCTGCGGGAGACGCGTGAGTTTGCCCTCGCAGGCATCAGGGCGCGCCCGGCAATGGTGATGGCGGGCACGGCGACAGCGACCACAAGTAATGCCAGCGCGACCTGCAGTGTACTGCCCACGACGCCTGGGTCTTGTGGCGCCAGCGCGCCGGCGAGATCGCCGAAGCCGGTGATTTGCGTCAAGGCTTCCAAGGCAGCCCGCTCGGCAGCCGGAACCCCGGGGCTGGCGGCCAGATCCTCGACTACACGCTGCGGATAGGGGATTTGTTGCAGCACCAGCAGCGCATTGGCGTCGTCATAATGTATGTTTTGCGAATGCCCGACGGCGATCAAGCGCGCCCACTGCTCGATGGCATGCTGGCTCATGTGGCGTGGGGATGCGCCGGTGAATTCTGTGGGCAAGACGACATAGGCCGTCAGCATGCCCAAGATCATGCCGACGACAACCAGCAAGACGGTGCCGCGCTGTGGGCCCGCCGCAAGCAGCTTCCGCACGCGCGGGTTGGTGGCGGAGGCGCGGCGCGAAAGCAAACCAGACCCGCCGCCTGTCGCGCCCGCGGCCTGCGCGCGCTCTGAACTGCGACCTTGAAGACTCATAAGCTGTGACCTTTCGAGTCTACGGTTCTCAATGCTGAGGAACTCATGACGGTACGGCTGACGCGCAGCCGGGCCGCGCGGCAACTGCGATTCAGTATAGTCACAGTTCCAAATCAGCGCAAAGCCGCAGGCGGGCTTATATTGGGGCGGCTTCCTCAAAGCGGGGAGATTCTTCGTTTTGCGCGATTTTCTCGAGACCGCGGGGCAGGCGCCATTCGGTGAAGTCACAGTCAGGATAACGGCTGCAGCCGTAGAACCGCCTGCCCTTGCGCGAGCGGCGGGCGACAACTTCGCCGCCGTGCTCGCCGCCACATTGCGGGCAGACAAAGCCCAGACGCTCCAGATAGCGCTCGGTGTGCTTGCATTCAGGGTAATTGGAGCAGCCGATGAACTTGCCGTAGCGTGAATGCTTGACCAGCAAATCGCCGTCGCCGCAGGTCGGGCAAATGCGCCCCACCTTTTCCGCGACATCCCGCCGAGGCATATTCTCCCGCGCGTTTTCCAGCCGTTTTTCAAAGGGCCCGTAAAAGTCTTCCAGCATCGGTCGCCAATCTCGCCGGCCCTTGGACACCTCATCGAGCTTGCCTTCCATTGTGGCGGTGAAGGCATAATCCATCTCGACATCAAAAAACTGCGCCAAGAGCTCGCTGACCACTCGGCCCGTCTTGGTCGGCGTCAAGCGGCGCTGCTCCTGCGTCACATAATCACGCGTTTGGATGATGCTGACGGTGGGCGCGTAGGTACTGGGCCGGCCGATGCCCAGTTCTTCCAGGCGGCGGATGAGCGCTGCTTCAGTGAAGCGCGGCGGCGGCTTGGTGAAGTGCTGTTCCGGCACAATGGCTTTGCGATCGAGCGCTTCGCCACTCGCTAGCTGCGGGAAAAGCCCATCCGCATCAGCCCCGTCAACGGCGTCTTTGGGCATGCCCGATACCGCCAAGTGACCGGGGAATTTGAGCTGGCTGCCCGAGGCGCGGAAGAGATAGGGCATCTGGTCCGCCGATGGGCCGGCCTTGATCTCCAGGCGCAAGGTGTTGTAGACGGCCGGCGCCATCTGGCTGGCGACAAAGCGGCGCCAAATCAGGTCGTAGATGCGAAACTGATCGCTGCTCAGAAGCGGCTTCATCGATTCCGGCGTACGGAGAACACTGGTGGGGCGGATGGCTTCGTGCGCTTCCTGGGCGCCCTTGGCCCGCGTGCGATAGCGGGGTGGCGCCGCCGGCACATAGCGTTTCCCATGCCGATCCAGAATGTACTTCCTGGCTTCATTTTGCGCCTCAGCCGATACGTTAACGCTGTCGGTGCGCATATAGGTGATTAGGCCGGAAATGCCGCCGCTGCCGAGGTTGATGCCTTCGTAAAGCTGCTGGGCGGCGCGCATGGTGCGCCTGGCGTTGAAGTGATAGCGATTGGACGCGGCTTGCTGCAGCGTGCTGGTGGTGAAGGGCGCTCGCGGTCGATCTTGACGTGTGCCCCGCTTGACGGCATCGACCACGAACACGCTTTCGCGCAGCGCCTCGACATGGGGCGCCACAGTCGCGTCACTGTTAAGCGCGGGAGGTTTGCCGCTTTTGGGGTCGTAATTGACGCTTGCGCCGTCGATCTTCGCCAGCCGCGCCACAAATGGCGGCGACTTCTGATCGTCGCGCTTGGCCAATTCGGCGTCGATGGTCCAGTGCTCGGTAGGCACAAAGGCTTCGATCTCCTTTTCCCGTTCGACCACCAGGCGCAGGGCGATACTCTGCACACGCCCGGCTGATAGCCCGCCCCGCACCTTCGACCACAGCAGCTGCGACACCTGATAGCCAACCAAGCGGTCCAGGATGCGCCGCGCCTGCTGGGCATTGACCAAATCCATGTCAATGTCGCGCGGATGAGCGAAGGCTTCGGCAACGGCATTGTCCGTAATCTCGTGGAAGACGACGCGCCTGACCTGCTTGTCCGGCATTTCCGCGGCCGCCACCAAATGCCAGGCGATGGCTTCGCCTTCGCGGTCGGGGTCGGTCGCGAGAAAGATCTCATCGGCGCCTTCCGCCGCCGCCTGCAGTTCCTTGACGACCGCGCGCTTGTCATTGGGCACGCGATATTCCGGCTCGAAACCTTCGTCCACTTTGACCGAGAGTCGGCTCTTGAGCAAGTCGCGAACGTGCCCCACGGACGACATAACCGTATAGCCATCGCCCAGGAAGCCGCCGATGCTGCGCGCTTTGGCTGGCGATTCGACGATGACTAGCTTGCCCACCTTGCGGCGCGGGCGCGCTTTGCCTTGCTTGGCGCTCGCTTTCGATTTTCGCTTGGGCTTGGATTTGCCATTGGTCTTCTTGCGAGGGGGGCGGGTCGCTTTCTCAGGCTTGGGCAGGCCTTGATGAGCCGCGGTAGCGCCCATACGGAACAAATTCGTGCCGCATTCAGCGCACTGTCCCCGCGTGCCCGGCGTACCCGTCTTGGTGTAGACCGCTTGCACGCCCCGCATATCGCGCTTCTCGCGGCACTTCACGCAATAAGCTTGCAGCGTCTGGCTATTGTCGTCGCTCATATCTCGTCCTCATCAATGAAGTGGCGATGTTAGAGATAGTCTTCGTTTCCATTTTCCCGCAAATAGTCCACTACTTGCTTGACATCCTGCGTACGGTCTTTGTGGCAGATCAGCAAGACATCGTCAGTATCGACCACGACGACGCCCTCCACGCCAATGGCCACCGTCAGACGGTCGCTGAAGACCAGCGTGTCGCGGGTATCCAGGATCACGCGGCTTTCGCTGGCATCGCCCTTGATGCAATTGCCGAAGCTATCCTGCGGCAAAATGTCATACAGCGACGCCCAGGTGCCGACATCGGACCAGCCGATATCGGTCGGGATAACGGCGATATTGTCGGCCTTCTCCATAATGGCGAAATCGACCGAGAGATTGGGCATCGTCTCCCAAATGTCGCGCAGCTTGGCAGCGTAATCCGGCGAGTCTGACGCCGACTGCAAATAAGAGCACATGGCGAAGATGGCGGGTTGGTAGCGTTCCAAATCCCGCATGGCGCGGTCGACCCGCCAGATGAACATGCCCGAATTCCAGCTGTACTCGCCCGATGCCAGGAAGTGCGTGGCGCGCACAATATCCGGTTTCTCGGTGAATCGCTCTGAGCGATAGACCGCGAAGCCCCCGTATTCGCCAATTGCATCGCCTTGCTGAATGTAGCCGAAGCCGGTCGCCGGGGTTGTGGGCGTGATGCCCAGCGTGACGATTTGGCCTTCTTGCGCCACTTGCCAGGCCGCTTTGAGCACGCGGCGAAATCTGTCCGGCTGGCCGATGTGATGATCGGCCGTCAGGATGGCGACCGTCGCCTCGGGATCGCGCCGTTGGATGGCCGCCAGCGCCAAAGCCAGCGCCGGGCCCGTATTCTTGGCGTAGGGCTCAATGATGAAGTTGTCACTCGGGATTTGCGGCGCCTCGCGTTTGAGGTCGGCGGCATGATCGGCGCCCGTCACCACGAAGATGTCTTCCGCTGGGAACAAGACCTCGATACGTTCCACACTGGTGCGAAACATGGAGTGATCGTCGACCAGCGGCAACATCTGCTTGGGCAGCCGCGCCCGGCTCATCGGCCAGAGGCGCGTGCCGTGCCCGCCAGCCGCAATCAATGCGTAATAACGCTCCATGACCTCCGCTTTCAATCCGCTGAAAAACGCGCGCGACAGTATTGCATAGGTCCGGCGCTCTGTGCAAGTCCCTTTAATTCGAGTAGCGTCAAGGTGCTGGTGACGGTCGCGGCGGGCAATTGCGTCTGGCGCACGATCAGATCGACGTGTATCGGCTCGGGCCCCAACTGGCGCAATACTTTGTCTTCGGTGTCATTGGCCGGCTGTATTTGTTCAGCTTGAATGCGGGTCTGGCTGTTGATGAAAGAGACATCAAGTTCTTCCAGGATATCATTGGCGCCCAGCACTACTTTGGCGCCTTCCTGGATCAAGATATTGCAGCCTTGGCCGGCTGAATTGTAGATATTTTGGGGCACAGCGAAGACTTCCCGCCCCTGATCCGCCGCGTGAGCGACTGTGTTCAAGGCGCCGCTGCGTACCGGCGCTTCCGCGACCAGGACGCCCAGCGACAAGCCGCTGATGATCCGATTGCGCTGCGGGAAATTCTTGCCTAGTGGCGGGGAGCCCAAGGGCATCTCGCTGATGACGGCGCCGCTGTGACAGATCTCCTCAGCCAGGTCTCGATGCTGCCGCGGGTAAACGATGTCGATGCCATTGCCGATGACCGCTATCGTGCGCCCGCCGGCGGCCAGGGCCCCGCGATGCGCCGCGCCATCGATACCCTGCGCCAGCCCGGAAACAATCGTGACGCCCTGCCGCGCCAGCTCGCCCGCCAGTTGCGCCGCCACATCCAGGCCATAGCGGCTGGCTTTACGCGTGCCGACGATGGCCAGGCACTTCTCAGCCGCCGCGCTGATTTCGCCGCGGGCATAGAGCAGCACCGGATAATCGGCCAGCGAGCGCAGCAATTGCGGATAGGCCTCGTCCGCCAGGCTGATCAGCGTTGCGCCCGAGCGCGCCACCTTGTCCAGCTCTCGCTCAAGGTCGATGCCATGCCGCGCCCGACAAAATTGCTCCAGCAATTGACTTGGCAGATGCAGCCGCATCAAGCCCGCGTCCGGCTCGAGCCACAAGGCTTCGGGCGACTCAAAATGGGCCAGCAAGCGCGAAAGCTTGGCGACGCCAAAATCGCGAATGAGGTGGAGCCCCAGCCAGTATCGATTATCGTGTAGGGTTGGCATACTCTTGTGGCGCTGCCTGCAAAACACATTCAGCATAGCAGCAGGCGAAAAAACCTGTCAAGCCATCCGGCGCGAAGGCCGCGCGTCATCCGGGCGCCGACAGCAAGCCCTCAGGCAGGGTCATCGTCACCACGCCGGCTTCGAAATCGACGGCGTCGATCGTCTCCTCATGCGCCGGGATCAGAATCTCGCCGTACTCCTCGCCGTTGACGACGTAGACATCGTTGGCGCCGGTTTCCAGCACTTCGCAGATGCGGCCTACGGCGATGCCGTCCGCCACGACACTCAGGCCGATCAGTTGAAACAGATAGTACTCGCCCTCGGCCAGGGGCGGCGCCTGCTCGCGGTCAATTAGCACGACATGGCCGCGCAGTTTATCCGCTTCGTCGCGGTCGACGCAGCCTTCCAGGCGCAGCAGGGCGTAGGCTTTGTTGAAGCGCAGGCCCTCCAGGGCACGCTTTTCGAGGCGTCCTTGCCGCGTTGAATCCGCCAGATAGATGTATTCCAGTTGAGGCAAATGCTCGGGGGTGGCGGTCAGCACGCGCATGCGCAACTCGCCGCGCACACCATGAGGCCGCAGGATCTCGCCAACGGTGACGCGTTCGGGGAGTTGTGTCTCGCGGGGCACGCGCGGTCTATTCGATTTCCAGGATGACGCGGCGGCGGCGATCCCGCCCGTAGTCGCCCTCGCTCGAAGGAAGGGCGCGCAGCAGGGCGCGAATCGAATTCGCGACTCGGCCGCTGCGGCCGATGATGCGCCCCATATCGTCGGAGGCCACCGACAGCTCCACAATGACGCTGCGGCCGGTATCCTTGCTATTGACGCTGATTTCGTCCGGCGCGTTGACCAGATTCTCGGCGATATATTGGACCAGTTCTTCTTCAGCGCGCGCCATGGTTAGGCACCGGCTTCCGCGCTGGATTCGGCCGCGAGCCGGGCGGCTTCCCGCGCTTTGATCTTGCTCTCGCCAGCGGCGGGCGCGGGGTGATTGGTCTTCGGGCTGGGCAGCTCGCCACGGTTGGCTTCCGCCTCGGCGACCAAGGCTTCGCGACTTTCACCGGCGCGCAGACGCTGAAAGCGTTCCCAGGTGCCGGTATGCTCCAACAGGCGGCGCACGGCGTCGCTGGGCTGGGCGCCGACGCTGAGCCAGTACAGCGCGCGGTCTTCGTCGATGATTTCGGTGGCCGGCTGCGTGCGCGGGTTGTAATGCCCTATGTGCTCCAGATAGCTGCCGTTGCGCGCCTTGCGCTTGTCTGTGACGACAACGCGGTAACTGGGCTGGCGCTTCAAGCCTTGACGGCGCAGACGTATACGTACCATGCATGTTCTCCTGTCGCCCGGCTCAGGCGTTGATGCCGGGGATATTTGGCAATTTGCCTCTGCTGATTTGATTCATGAGCCGGCTCATCTGCTTGAATTGCTTGAGCAGCTCGTTGACATCGCGAACTTCGACACCGCTGCCGGCGGCGATGCGGCGCTTGCGGCTGGCTTTCAAGATGCGCGGGCGCTCCCGCTCCTGCGGGGTCATGGAATTAATGATAGCCTCAACCTTTTTGATGCGCCCCTCGACTTCATCGTCGTTGAAATCGGCTTGCAGCTGCAGCTTGGACATGCCGGGGATCATGCCCATCACCTTGCCGAGGGGCCCCATGCGGCGGATCTTCTGCAGCTGATCGAGAAAGTCCTGCAAGGTGAATTCGTTCTTCATGATCTTGCTTTGCAGGCGCAGGGCTTCTTCTTCTTCGTAGACCGACTCTGTCTTTTCGATCAGCGACATGATATCGCCCATGCCCAGGATGCGCTGCGCGATGCGATCGGGGTGGAAGAGCTCGAGCGTGTCGGCGCTGATTTTTTCACCCGTACCCATGAATTTGATGGGCACGCCGGTCACCGCCCGCATCGATAGCGCCGCGCCGCCGCGGGCATCGCCATCGACCTTGGTGAGGATCAAGCCGGTGATGCCGAGCCGCTGGTTGAAGCCGCGCGCGATGCTGACGGCTTCCTGGCCGGTCATGGCATCGGCCACCAGCAGGATCTCCGCCGGCGCCGCGATGCGCTTGATGTCTTCCAGCTCGCCCATCAGGGTTTGGTCGATCTGCAGGCGGCCGGCCGTATCGACCAGCACGATGTCGACGTTCAGCTCGTGCGCTCGTTTAAGGCCGCGCCTGACAATCGCCGGCGGCGTATCGTCCGTCCCCTCCTCGTAATAGGGCACGCCGATCTGTTTGGCCAGGGTCACCAGCTGATCAACAGCGGCCGGCCGGTAGGTATCGGCGGCGATCATCATGGGCTGGCGACCTTCGGCCCGCAAATGCAGCGCCAGCTTGGCCGCGTTGGTCGTCTTGCCCGAACCTTGCAAGCCGACCAGCATGATGACATGCGGCCGCGTGCTGCCGCTGTAGCTGAGGCGGCCGGCTTCGCCCAGCATATCGACCATCTCTTCGTGGATGATCTTGAAGACCTGTTCGCTGGGCTTCAGCGCCTTGTGCACCTCTTCGCCCAGGGCGCGCTCGCGCAGGGCCTTGATGAAGTCTTTAACGATGGGCAGCGCCACATCCGCCTCAAGCAGCGCCATGCGCACTTCACGCATGACCGCTTTTACATCGGCTTCCTTGACGCGGCCGCCCTTGCGCAAGCCCTCAAAGGCGGTATCGAGACGTTGTGACAGGGATTCGAACATGGCAGTCCACTATTGCGATTCCAATCAGGCATTCTAGGTCAGGCGACGCCGATAGTCAAGACCACGCCGTCAGGTCTACCACTCACCCCCTGGCCCTGTGTCCCACAAGGGTTCAAGGGGAGCAGATCAGCGCGGGACGCAAGGCGTTTTATGCGGGCGGTGGCTGAGGCGCGTGTGTGTCTGCAACGCTTGACGGCAGGAAGGACTTCAGCGGGAATGGGCGCCCCGTGCCGGCACGAAGCGGGCCATCACGACGAAGGCGATCAACCCCAGCGCGCACGCCACTGCGCCGGTCAGCCCGAAGTCGCCGCCGCTAACACTGTACAAGAGCGCGCCGATGGCGGCACCGGCAACACGTCCCAGCGAATGCGAGCCCATATTGGCGCTCATCATGACAGCGCGCGCATCGGGCAGAATCTCAGTATACAGGGGAAACGAAGCCACAATTGAGGCTTCAATGGCGATGAACATGACGAAGATGCCGAACATCGCCAGTGGCAAGCTGAAATGCAGATGGGGGATGATGACGAAGCAAATCGCGGCGACCAACATGCCGTACATCGTGGTGCGCTTGACGCCGAAGCGGTCCGCCAGCGCGATGACGATGAACTCGCCGATGACTTCGCCGATAGCGATCACGATGGTGACGGCGCCCAGCGCGGTCAATACCAGGTCGAAGGCGCTGGCCATCCACAGCCCGTAATTGATGAAGAAAATCTCGTGCGAAATCGTCAGGCAGAGCGAAAAGAGCAGGGCGAAGAGGGCGGGCCGATGCGCGCTGACGGTACGCATCGCCCCTAGCGGGCTGATCATGCGGATGCGTTTGTGCGGGTCGCCGGGCCGTTCGTCGGGTTCGACCAGCGCCCACAACGCCAGTGAGCCCAGGGCGGACATCGCCGCGATGAAAAGAAAGACAGCTTGCAGCGTGCTCGTCTCCAGCAAGAAACCCGCCACCGGGGCCGCCACAAAGAGCGAGAGGGCCCAGCTGAGCTCGACGATGCCCATGACGCGAGCGCGCCGGCTGAAGTGGATGGTATCGCCGAAGTAGGCTTGCACCGTCGGGTCGTAGATTATCTTACCGATGCCCAGGCCGAACATGACCACGACAAAGACGCCGTAATGCGCAAAGAGCGCCGCGGCCAGGCTCATCACCGTCATCAGCAAGGTGGCGCCGACCATGACGGTCTTGCGCCCGTAATGTTCGGAGATGGTTCCGAGCACCGGGCTGAGCAAGCCAGCGCTATTGCTCAGGGCGATGACATTCTGGATGCTCTCGGCCGAGACGGCGAAGGACGCCGCTATTGGCGCCACAAAGGGATAGGCGAAGCGCTTGGAGATATTGACGGCCAGGCGCGCGAAAAATATCGCGAAGACGGGACGGGCGACTTTGGCGTTCACGCGGATTGCGAGTCTCAAGCTGATGGTTCGTATGAATCGAAGAGCATTCTATCACAAGCCGGCACGAAGTCAGTCAGGCAACTGTAGCCGACGGCGAATTCTGGCGCGCGCGCGCCGATGACCACTGTCGGGATATCATTGAGCGTGTGTCGACGCGTCGCCAGATCCTCCATGTTGCCATGGTCGGATGTGATCACCACCAGACCCTCATCGTCATCCCAGGCGTCGAGCAAGCCGCCGAGCAGGGCGTCGAAGCGTTCCAGCAGCGCGATGCCGCGCTTCAGCGTGCCGCGGTGGCCGATGCGGTCCGACAGCCAATGCGAATGAAAGGCGAAGTCGTACCCCCGCGCCAGCCGCGCCAACAGCTCGCCCGCCTCCCGCGCGGAGTAGCTGGGCAAGTCGCCCAGGTTGAGATAGCGCTGCCAACTGTCTGTCGTCCATTCGGCCGTCAGCGCGCGGTGGGCGATGACATCATCGATGTCGAAATGGGGAAGGCCCGAGGCGTAAGCCGCTTGCTGAATGCTTGAGCGCAGGGTCTTGCCACGCTCGAAATCGGCCAGCAGCCGCGGCGGATACGCTGTCAACAGGCGCGCCGACTTGCCGCGCTCGGTCAAGCGGCGGAAATAGCTGTGCTCGGCGATGAGGGCGCGGGTTTGCGCTTCCGGCTTGGGGCCATAGTGCCGTCCGATGACGCGCGGCAGGTTCAAGCCAGTCAGCAGGGCCGCCTGCCCGGTGCCGCTCTGAGGGCGGCCGGCCACGCCCAGGCGCGCGTCCGTCGGGATGAAGACAGCGCGTTGGCTGCGCTGCGGACCGGTATCAGCCAGCCAGCGGCGACCATTGGCCAAACCGCGCATAACGGGCGTATCGGCAGCGGCGAAGGGGTTGACCGCCGGGTCATCCGCGCCCAGGCCGATGCCGTCCAGGAACAGCGTCAGGATTCGCATCGCGCTCAGCGTCGGTCGGCGGCGTAGCTTAGCAGGAAGGGGTTGGTCCGCCGTTCGCGCCCGATAGTGGTGGCGCCCATGTGGCCGGGCAAGACGCGCACATCGTCGTCCAGCGGCATCAGCTGAGTGACGATGGAGCGCATTAGAAGATCGTGGTCGCCGCCGGGCAAGTCAGTGCGGCCGATGCTGCCGGCGAAGAGCGAATCGCCGCTGAAGAGCACGCGCTCCCTCGGCATATAGAAGCTGAGGTGGCCGGGCGCGTGGCCGGGCGTGTAGAGGCTGCGCAGGCGTACCCCGTCCAGCTTGATGACCTCGCTTTCGCTCTTGAGCAGGCGGTCGGGTTGGGCCGGCGCCGGCAGTTGCCCGAGGCCGAAGAAGGCGCCTTGCAGCGGGATCTCGGCCAGAAGCGGGGCGCATTCCTCGTGAATGAGGAAGGGGATGCCCAGCGCGTCTTTGATGGCGGCACTGGCCAAAACGTGATCGAGGTGGGCGTGGGTGGCGATCATCAGCTTGATGGCCCAGCCTTCGTCTTCAGCCGCGCGCAGGATGGCCGGCGCGTCATCAACCGGGTCGATGAGCAGGGCGTTGCCCGTCGACGTATCGGCGACCAGATAAGCGTTGGTGGCGAAGGGACCCAAGGTCAGCGCATTGATTGCAATCGGCATGGATGTCCTCCGTCTAAGTCGAGCGGCCGCGGATGATGCGCCACAATTCTAGCAGTTCGCGCATGCGCAGGAGAAGTGCCGCCAGCATGAAGACCGCCAGCCCCACTGCGCCCGACAGCGCCAAACGCGCGATGGTCAGCGGCAGGCTGTCGTCAGGCGCCAGCGCGCTCCAGGCCAGGTCGACCGCGATTAGCGCCGCCGCCATGAAGAGCGAGGCGATCAGCGTGCCCAGCAGCGTGCGCGCCAGGGCGTCGCCTTGCACGCCGCGCCAGCGCCGCCGCAGGATGAGCAGCAGGGCCAGCACCTCAAACATGACGCCCAGTGAATTCGCCAGCGCCAGGCCGCTGACCTGGCCCATCTCGCGAGGGATGCCAAGTATGGGCCACTGCGCCGCGATATGATTGCGCAAGACGTTGGCATCGACGGCGGCCACATCGCTGAGGGCGAAGGCGCCGATGAAGTTTATGAGCGCGCCACCCAGGGCGGCGAAGAGTGGCGTCAGCGTGTCTTTGTCGGCGTAGAAGCTGCGCGCGATGACTTCCAGCGCCGAGTGCACGATCAGCCCCAGCGTGAACATGGTCAGCGTGCTGTAGACGAGAGCCGAAGCCGAGGCGTCAAATGCGCCGCGTTCCAGCAGGCTGATCAGCGGACGGCCCAGCACGATCAAGCCGACGGCGGAAGGAATGCTGGCGATGAGGATGAAGCGCAGGGCGCCGGCCATGGCGCCGCGTTTGCCGGCCAGGTCATCGACTTCGCTGAGCGCCGCCAAGGTGGGAAAGATGACGATGCCCATGGCGGTGCCGATCAGCGTCTGCGGGATTTGCATCAGCCGCCAGCCCCAATCAAGCGCGCTGACGGCGCCAACGCCCAGGCGTGAGGCGATATTGTTCATGACCAGGAAGTTGAGGCTGAAGACGCCCAGGCCGCCGATGCGCGGCAGCATCAGGCGGATGACGCGCCACAAGTGCGGATCCCGCAAGCCGAGCGCGAGCCGCCAACGCATCCGGTAGCGGACCAAGCCCGGCACTTGCACGCCGAGGTGCAGCGCCGAGCCGATTACCGCGCCGACCGCAATGCCGTGAACACCCAGCGGCGGCAGCAGGAAGATGACGCCGAAGAGGATGCCGAGATCGAATGCGATGGGCGCCAGCGCCGGCAGCAGAAAATGTTGATGCGAATGGAGAATGCCGCTGAAGATGCCGCTGACGGAGAAGATGATGGTGCTCAGCAGCAGGATGCGCATCATCTCGACCGTGGCGCGGGCCGTGGCGCTGTCGAAGCCGGGCGCGACCACACGGCTCACGAGCCAGGGCGCCAGCATGAATACAACCGCGCTGAGCACGAGCGCCAAGGTCGCTATCGTATTGATGAGGTGGCTGGCCAGGCGCCAGGCGGTCGCGTCATCGCCTTTGGCCAGGAAGCCGCTGAAGACTGGGATGAAGGCTTGGGACAGAGCGCCGCCGGAGATCAAGATGACGATTAGCTCGGGAATGCGATTGGCGGCGACGTAGGCGTCGAGTTCGCTGCCGACGCCGAAAGCGCGCGCGATGATCAGCGTCTGCAGCAGGCTGATGAACTTGGCCGCGGCGAAGGCCAGCATGACGACCAGCGTAGAGCTCGCGATGCGGCGGTTGCGCTGCTGGCGGGCGGCACGGTCTTTAGCGTCGATCATGCGCCGGGCTAACCGAGGCTTTCGAGCGCCCGGCGCGCCTCATCATAGTTGGGGTTGTAAGCGAGCGCGCGGCGATAGTTGGTCGCGGCCTGCTGCGGCGAGCCCTGGGCTTCCCGCACGCGCCCGCGCCAATAGTAGGTCTCTTCGATCTCAGGCGCGTTATTCTGCGTGATGCGCGCCAGGCTCAGCACATCGTCATAGCGGCCCTCATGGAAGTAGGCTTCAAAGGCGCCGAATTGATACCAGTGCATACGCCAGGGCAGGCTCTCGGTGCGGTGCGCTTGATCATAGGCGGCGGCCGCCTCTTGATAGCGCCCCAAGGCCGTTAGCGATGTGCCCATGTTGAACCAGGCGAAGCCGTCCTGCGGCGCGCGCCGGGCGTCTTGCCGCGCCCGTTCAAAGGCGATCTCGGCGGCCCTGTCCACGTCCCAATGGTCGCCCATGACTTCACGCAGCAGCCCTTCGCGCTGCGGCTCGTAGACGACGATGAAGGCGCGGTTGAAGTTGCCCCAATCGCTATCGACGCGCTCGTACGACTTTGTTATGCCCTGGGCGGCATCGCCGACGCCGAGGAAGCTGTCGAAGAAATAGAAGACGCGGAAGGCGTCGTCATAGGCCATAACCACACGATAGTGGCCGATCCAGTCATAGGCTTCGAACATGGCGCCGGTTTCGATGACGACGGGGAAACCGTTGGCCACCAGACGCTTGAGCAGCTCGAGCGTACCGCCCATGCGCACGACAGCCTTCACCAGCGATTCTTCTTCGACGAAAGCGGCCAGCTCGCGCGGGCTGACATTCTTGTCTTCACGATTCGGTTTCAGGCGAGCGCCGGCGAAAGCCTGGTCGCGCTGCCAGCCGTAGTAGCTGAGGGCCATGGTGATGGTGGCGGGCCCGCAGTTGTTCCAGGTCTGCCGCTGATGCACGACGCCGGAGATGCGGGCCGATGCCGGCGGGGCGGCGCTGAGGGTCGGCTCAGCTGTGGGCCGGACGGCCGTCGGCGCTATGGCGGTTGCTGTCGGGGCGGCGGTATGCTGCGCGGTTGAACGCGGCGTCGCGGTAGCTGGCTGTGGCGTCGGTTCTTCGGTCGCGGCATCAGCCGGAAGCGAGGCTGCGCCCGATGGCGAGGCGATCTCCAGCGGCATATCCAGCAGGGACAGCGCGGCGTCTTCGTCGACGGCGGGCACTAGCGTAGGAAAGACGCCGCCGACCGGTGTGGGATTGCGGAACATGCGCATGAAGGAGAATTGGTCGATGACACGCTGTTGTTGCGCCGGCTGCAAGACCTCACGAAAGCCGAAAATGACAGCGGCGATGCCCAGCACAATCATGAGGAAGAACAGAATCACGCCCCAGAAGAGCAAGCGCGGCGGCCCGCGCAAGCCCGAGTCGTGGCGTCGCAGGTAGACGCTGGGGCTGGGTTGGGTGTCGTGAAGTTCGCCCACCGTTTCGTCTCGTTCAGTACGCGCGCGCTGGCATTAGCGACGCACATGGTCAGCCCCTAGTATAGCCCCGCGCCGCCATCGCCGCTGTCGCCGGGCGGGAACGTTGCCGAACCGTAGCTTAATGCGTCGAGATACGACTGCAAGATCACGCGGGCCGCCAGGTCGTCAATCGGGACGCGGGCGCCGCGTTTTTGGTCGCGAGCCAGCCGCCGCGCCTCGTCGCTGGTCAGGTATTCACTGACTTCGATGACCGGCATATCGGCAAGGGCGCGCAACAGAGCGATCCATTCACGCACGATGTCAGCTTGCGACTTGACGCCGGCGGGCGCGTTGGGGTTGAGCGGCAAGCCCACGATAATGCCGACAGCGCCTTCCTGGCGGGCGATTTCGAGGATGGACGCAAAGTCGCGGGCGTCGCCTTGGCTTTCGAGCACGGCCAACTCACGGGCGGTGACGCCGAGGGCGTCGCTGATCGCCAGGCCGATGCGTTTGGCGCCGGGGTCTATGCCCAGGAGGCGGCCGATCATGCCGTTGGCTCGCGGAATTCCAGGTCAATGCGCAGGGGCAAGCGCGGCAGATGCGCCAGAGCCGCCGGACGCACGGCGATGCGCGGCGGAATAGCGCGCGAAAGCGCTTGATTCGCCGAAAGCAGAGCCATCGCCTCTTGAATGCCGGCGCCCGCCAACTGCTGCCGCAATTCGTCCGGATCCAATGTCGCCCGCACGCGCGCCCTTCCGCTCACGGCAAAATTGATCAGACCGCGCGCCTGATCCAGGCTAAAGGGCCCGCGCGCGTAGGTGACTGAGCCAGCGATCACTTCGCTGCCTAGCGGCAGGGCCGCATGCAATCGCGCAGTGGCTACCTGCCGCGCGTAACGCTCATCAAGCGTCAATGCGGAAACGACAGCGCGCATGGTCACGGACAGCTCGCTGGTCATGGTGCCGATATCGGCGGAGAAGGTCGTCCAGTCTTTGCGCTCTTCAAGCAACTGAACTGACTCAAGGATGATGACCTGGCTTTCCGTCAGGGAGGCGCGCATCCTTTCAAAGGCCAGCGACTGCAGCTGAATGCGCGCGCTCGCCAGCAGCCTGGCGCGGTCTTCCGCCGTTACGACGCGCACATCGGGAACGCGGCCGCCGGCTGAGGGCGCCAGGTTTATGACCGAGACGCGCTCGCCAAGCGCGCCGAAGACGGTGTTGATCATGCCGGCGTCGACATTGCCGATGGCGCCGCGGTAGCCGTCTATCGCCACGACCGTAGCGCCGACGCTCTGCCCGGCCCCGGCCGGGACGACAACATCAGCCGTCGTCTCGAAGATGATGGGCTCGCCGGCGCTGGTGCCCAGGATGGCGCCGCGCGGGATATCGACGCGGGTATTGGTCAAGTTGGAGAAGATGACGACCGCGGCGGCCGAGACGCTCTCCAGCCAAGCCTGGCCGGTGCTGGGCACGGTGGCTGTCGTCTCCACCGATTCCCGCAGCGTCAGCGCCGGAATGACGCCACGCTGGAGGTTGAGGGCCGTCGCCTTGCTATCGGCGATGATCTCCGCCGTTATGGCTATTTCGTCCACTCGCAGGCTGAGCTCGACAGATGCGGCTGGCACGACCAGGTAGAGCGCAAAGCCAGCCACACCCAGCAGCAGCAATAGCACCAGAGCGCGCAAGAGCAGCGTGCGCCAGGTCAAGTGTGACGCCCGGCCGGCGACACGGCTGGCGATGAATTCAAGGTCTTCGGGCTGCAAATCCGCCCGAGGCCGGTGGTGACGCGGCAGGAAGACTTTGGGACGGGCGCGTTTCCAGCGTGCGTGCTGGCTGTGCTCAAGCGAGGCAAAGGCGCTGATGTTCAGTTCGGCGGCATGGGCGGCCAGGCCTGCATCGGCGGTGACGATCGCCAGTTGAATGGCGCGCCGATGGGCCTCGCGCTGCAGCAGGACGAGGTCCAGCTTGCGGCGCAGGGCTTGGCCGTCGGCGGACCATATCAGCAGGACGCGACGCCCGCGAAAGCCCGCCAGACGCTGGCGCAGCGTCGCGAGCGATTCGTTCGCCCCGACATGCAGTTGTTCGACTTCATTAGTCATCAGCAGCAAGTATACGCCGAGATGGCCGCGCGCAATCCGCAGCGCAACTCGAATCCTGGCCTTAGGCTTCGGCGATGAGCGCGCGAGCCACTTGCAAAGCCTCGGGGATTTTGCTGATATCGCGTCCGCCGGCTTGCGCCATCTGCGGGCGGCCGCCGCCACCACCGCCGACGATGAGGGCGATTGGCTTGATCAGGTCGCCGGCGCGCAGGCCATCTTGCACCAGCGAATCGGACACGGCGACAACGATTTGCGGGCGGCCTTTGATATCGCTGGCCAAGACCATGACGCCCTTGTCGACGCGATTGCGGAACCAGTCCGTCATTTCGCGCATGGTTTCGGGCGGCGTATCGTCCAACTGCGCCACGAGGGCTTTTACGCCGTTGACGGTCTCCAACTGTTGGTCGAGCAGCTGGTCAAAGTCCGCCTGGGCCAGCCGGCGCTGCAAGCTCTCGATATTGCGCCGGGCGTTCGCCAGGTCGCGCTGGAGCCCGCTGATGCGATTCGCCGCTTGATCGGGCGTCGTGCTTAAGCGAGCAGAAATCGACGCCAGGAGCGAGATTTGGCCGCGCAGATAGGCATTGGCTGCGGCGCCGGTCAATGCTTCGACACGGCGGATGCCCGCGCTGACGCTGCCCTCGCCGGTGAAGACGAAGCTGCCGACCTCGGAGGCGCGCGCCACATGAACGCCGCCGCAGAGCTCGTAACTGTAGCGATCAGCGCCAGCGCCGATGCTGACGGTGCGGACGGAATCGCCGTATTTCTCACCGAAGAGCGCCATGGCGCCTTCACGCCGCGCTTGCTCCAGCGGTTTGTTTTCAGCGCGCACCGTGTAGTTGCGCAAGATGGCATCGCTGACGTCCGCCGCGACCGCCTCAAGTTCCGCCGGCGTCACCGCTTCTGGATGCGAGAAATCGAAGCGGAGGCGATCGGGCGCCACTAGCGAGCCCTTCTGCTGCACGTGGGGGCCCAGTTTGTCGCGCAGGGCGGCGTGCAGCAAGTGCGTGGCGGTGTGGTTGCGCGTGATGTCGCGGCGGCGCGCGCGATCGACTTGGGCCGTGGCGCTGTCACCGACGGCCGGGTTGCCCTCGACGACTTCGCCGCGGTGAATGATCAAGCCCGCCACCGGCCGCTGCATGGCTTCAATGTCGATGAGCCAGCCATCGCCCGCTATGGCGCCGGTGTCGCTGACCTGGCCGCCGGCTTCGACATAGAAGTTCGTCGCCGCGAGGACGACCTCGACTTTATCGCCGACGATGGCACGCTCGAGGCGTCGTCCGTCACCCGTCAGCGCCAACACACGCGTTTCAAGGGCGGCGTCGGTGTAAGGGTCGTAGGCCACGCCCGCAGCGGGCAAATCGCCGGCAGCTTGCAAATCGGCCAGCAAGGCACGGTGCAGGTCGGCCGAAGCCATTTCGCCCATGGCATGGCCCGCGCCACTGATGCGGGCGTGTTCGGCTTCGGCGGCCGCGAAACTGGCTTCGTCGATGGTGTGGCCGTGTTCTTCGGCGATGTCTTTGGTCACTTGGAAGGGCAGGCCAAGCGTGGCCTTGAGGTAGAAGGCGCGCTCGCCGGGCATTTGGGCGCCGGCGTCCAGCGATTCAAGCATGGCGTCGAGCTCGTTCAGACCGCGCTCCATGGTGCGGTGAAAGCGTTCTTCTTCCAGGGTGATGACGCGCTTGATGCTCTCGGCTTGCTCGACGATTTCGCCGTAATGCTCTCCCATGATGTCGAATACGCTAGCGGCGATATCTGCCAGGAAGGGCCGCTCGAAGCCGATTTTGCTGCCGAAGCGGGCCGCCCGCCGGATGACGATGCGCGGGATGGCGGCGCGTCCCTTGGCGCCGGGCAAGACGCCATCGCTGATCAAGAAGACGGCCGCGCGAATATGATCGGCGATGACGCGATAGGGCACGATATTGGCGTCGCGCTCGGCATCGCTGTGGCCGGTGAGCTGCTGCGTTCGCTCGATGATGGGCATGAAGAGGTCGGTTTCGTAATTGGCCTCGACGCCTTGCAAGACAGCGGCGATACGTTCCAAGCCCATGCCGGTGTCGACGCCGGGCGCGGGCAGCGGCTCGTCCCACTGGCCGCTGTGCTCGGGGTCGGCTTGCTGGCGGTTGAATTGCATGAAGACCAGATTCCAGATCTCCAGGAAGCGGTCATCTTCGGCTTGCAGCAGGGGGATGATGCTGTCTTCGCCCAATTCTGGCTGGCGATCCCAGTGGATTTCGCTGGTGGGCCCGCAGGGACCGGTATCGGCCATTTGCCAGAAGTTGGTATCGGGCCCCATGCGCGCGACACGATACTCGGCGATGCCCATATCCTTGGTCCAGGCTTCGTAGGCTTCGTCGTCGTACTGATAGACGGTGAAGACCAGCCGATCAGCCGGAAGGCCGTAGACTTCGGTCAGCAGCTGATAGGCGTAGCGAATGGCATCGCGCTTGAAATAATCGCCGAAGCTGAAGTTGCCCAGCATCTCAAAGAAGGTGTGATGCCGCGGCGAGGGGCCGACATTTTCCAGGTCGTTGTGCTTGCCGCTGACGCGCATGCACTTTTGCGAGGTGGTGGCGCGGGAATAATCGCGCTTGTCCAGGCCGAGGAAGACATCCTTGAATTGCACCATGCCCGCGTTGACGAATAGCAGGGTCGGGTCTGCAGCGGGCACCAAGGATGACGATGCCAGCGGACGATGTTTCATTTCTTCAAAAAAGTCGAGAAAAGCTTGCCGTACCTCGGCGCTGGTCATACTCTTCATGGCGTGCCCCGGTTATGCGCAATATCAGGCGAAAGCGCTGCCAATCGCGGCAGCCCAAGGGCGCATTATAGTCAGCGCCGGCGAGCCTGAACAAGGGCGCGTCGCTATGGTATACTGGCGCAAGATTCAGGCTGCAAGCTCACGGGAAGTGGCAATGGCGACGATAGCGGAACAAGTCGAAGTGTTGATGTCGGGCGCGGCGTATGGCGACCCGGAAACGCGCGACAATATGGCGAAGGAGCTGCATCAGCGCCTGCTGGAATGCGAGCGGGAGGGGCGGCCGTTGCGTGTGTATTGTGGCTACGACCCGCGCACATCGGACCTGCACCTGGGCCATACCATCACCATGCGCAAGCTGCGCCAATTCCAGGATTTCGGCCACGATGTCACCTTCCTGGTGGGCACATTCACCAGCTTGATCGGCGACCCGTCAGACAAAGAGAGCGCGCGCGACCAGCTGACCATGCAAAATGTGGAAGACAACGCCCGCACCTACGCCAGGCAAGCCTTCAAGATCCTGGACGAGGACAATACCCGCGTGCGCCGCAACGACGAGTGGCTGTCGCCGCTGGACTTCGCCGATATCATCCGCCTGGCCAGCCACTTCACGGTGCAGCAATTCCTGGTGCGTGAGAATTTCTCCAAGCGCATCGACGATGGCAAAGCGATTTACCTGCACGAATTCTTCTACGCGCTGATGCAAGCCTATGACGCGGTGGCGCAGGAGGCCGATGTGCAAGTCGGCGGGCAAGACCAGCTTTTCAACATTTTGGTGGCGGGGCGAAAGCTGCAAACCGGCTTGGGACAGAAGCCGCAGATCGCCATCATCATGGGCGAGAGCTTGCCAGGCACCGATGGCGAGATCAAGATGTCCAAGAGCCTGGGCAATCATATCCCGCTGCTGGCGGAGCCCTGGGATATGTACGGCAAGGTCATGAGCCTGCCGGACAAGGCGATGAGCGTGTTTCACAAGCTGATTCTGGGCTGGACGCCGGCGCAGATTGAAGCGCTGGAGAGCGGCTTGCGCTCGGGCCAGCTGCATCCGAACGAGACGAAGATGAAGCTGGCGCGCGAGATCGTGGGCATCTTTCACAGCCCGGCTGATGCCGAGGCGGCGCAGGCTCGCTGGGACGAGGTTTTTCGTAGCGGCGGCGGCATCCCCGAAGATATCGCTGAAGCTGCCCTGCCGGCCGAAGAGGAAGTGCGCGACATTCTCGTGCGCCTCAAGATGGTCAGCAGTCGCGGCGAAGCCAGGCGGTTGATTCAACAGAGCGGCGTCCGCCTCAACGAGCGCAAGATCGACAGCTTGCAGGCGACGATTTCGCCAGATATGCTGCCGGCGGTGCTGCAAGTGGGCAAGCGCCAATTTGTGCGATTGGTCAAAGCCGAGGACGAGAACGGCACCTAGCTGTCCCGCTGCCATGCTCGACTACACCATCGACGAGTTGATCTCGGTCTGCATATCGCGGCAGGTGCGCGATGGCGATGTCTGGGCGCAGGGCATCAACACGCCACTGGTCTCGGCCGGGCTGATTTTGGGTAAAATCCGCCACGCGCCGCGGGCCCGTTTTACTTCGGCCATTGGGCAGGCGCTGGTGGGTGATTGGGGCCCGTTGGGCATCGCCACGATCGAGGACTTGTGGGTGGGCAAGGGCCTGATTCATCTCGGTTTCGCCGCCGGCGCCGCCGAGATTTTGCCCAAGTTCAGCCCGAAAGAGTTTTTTCGGCCGGCGCAAGTGGACGCCACAGGCAACAGCAACAACCTCGCCATCGGCCGCGACTATCACAAGCCGCGCTTGCGCTTGCCGGGCAGCGGCGGCATCCCGGATGTGACGCCCTGCTACGACCACGCCTTTCTTTATGTGCCGCGGCATACGCGCTTGACCTTCGCCGAAGAGATCGACTTCGTCAGCGGCTTGGGGCATGTGCCGTCGCGTCGGCGTGGCGGCGGCCCGCGTTACCTGGTCAGCGACTTGGGGCAATTCGATTTCGCCGAGGGGCGGCTGCGGCTGACGCATCTGCATCCGGGCGTGGCGTTGGCGCAAGTGCGACGCAAGACCGGCTTCGCGCTGGCTGTGACGGAGGACCTGGCCGAGACGGAGCCGCCGGACGCGGAGGACCTGCGATTGCTGCGCGACGAGATCGACCCGTTGGGCACGCGCAAGCTGGAGATGCTGGGTGGCGCCAAACGCAAAGATTTGCTGCGAGCCATCTTGGAAGCGGAGCGCGCTAGCTGACGGGGGAGCTGCGCCGCCATTCGCTGATATTGCGAAAGCGGTCGGCGGGTGAGACCAGGTAGCCGAGCGCGATGTGGCTGAAGCCGGCGCGAACGACATAGGGATAGACCGGATACCAGAGCGGGATAGCCAGCGTCGCCTCGGCGAAGAGCGTCTGAAACTCGCTGTAGAGTTCGGCGCGCCGGAACCCGTAATGTTCGCCCCGGGCTTGCTCCAAGGCTTGGGCGATGCCGGTATCAGCGGCCGCGCCATAGTTGAAGCCGGCTTCGAATTGCGCCGGATGCCAGAAGCGGAACAAATCGGGGTCGCCGCCGAGGCGCTGCCGCACAATCGCCAGGTCGAAATCACCACCATCGAGGCGCCCGCGCAAGGCGTCGCTGTCGACCGCGTCAACTGCGACATCAAGGCCCAACTGCGCCCAGGCCGCCGCCATATCAGCCGCCAAGCCGGGCAGAGGCGCTCTGTCTTCGACGAGCAAATTCAAAACTCCGTTCGGTTCGGACGACGAAGCGTCGCTATCTCGAGCGGCGTCCAGCGCGACAGATTCCAGCAGGTCAAGCGCGCCCTCCGGATCGAATGTGGTCCAGAAGACGTCCGGCTGGTAGAAGCTGGCGCCCGGGATGAAGGGGCTGTCGGCGAAGGCGGCGGACGAGGCAAAATTCGTCGCGATCAAGGTCGGCACATCCAGCGACAGGGAGAGCGCCTGACGCATGCGGCGCTCGGCAAAGCGGTCGTCGGCCCAGTTGAAGATGAGCAGGCCCAAAACTGATTCTACTTGCGCATACAACTGGCTCGCCGGCAGTGCGGCCAAATCAGCGGGCGGGGCCAGGGCGGCCAGGGCGTCGATCTGATTGGCGCGCCAGGCGTCCAGCGCGGCGCCAGCGTCGGCGTACATGGTGAATTGCAGGTTGGGCAGGGCAAAGCCGGCTTCCGCTTCCGGCCGAAGTTGGAAAGTCGGCGCCAGGTCGAGCCGAACTTCGCTGATGGCGCCGTTGGACGCGGCCCGGAGCGAAGCCAGCTGATAGGCGCCCGTGCCGATGGGCGACAAGTTGAAGGGGTGCGCCGCCAGCGCCGCAACGGATGTGCCGCGCAGCGCGTGCTGTGGCAAGAGACCGATGGTGAGCAGATGCGGGAAACTGCCGTAGGGCTGCGCCAGGCGAAAGCGCACGAGATGGTCGTCCAGCTTCTGCGTTTCCACGGTGCGCCAGAAGGCGGCGGCGGGCGAATATGCGGCGTAGGCGGGGTCGCTCAGCAGGGACATGGTATAGACGACGTCATCGGCGGAGAAGGGCAGGCCGTCTTGCCAGAGCACGTCATCGCGCAGCCGCAGCACGACTTCCAGGCCGTCGCCGGAGACGACCATCTCCCTTGCCAGGCGCGGCGTCGGCTCGCCGTAGTCGTTGGTAGCGAAGAGGCCCTCGAAGATGAGGCTGCTGATATCGCGGTCGGGCGGGTTCAGATGCGCGAAGAGGGGGTTGAGCCGCTGCACGGCGCCGACGAGGCCTTCGCGAAAGGCGGGCGCGGCGTCAGCCTCGACGCCGGGATCGGCCAGGCTGACAGATGTGGGGGCTGCGGATGGAGAGGGCTGGATGGTCGCTGCGGGTGTGGCGAGCGTGGGCTGCGGCGTCGGCTGGCGGCTCAGCCGGTAAACGAGGCCGGCGCCAAATGCCAGCGTTGCAATAAACAGGGCAATCAGCTGCCAACGGAATCCGCGAAGCATCCAGCGACTCAATAGACTAAGACGGCACCCGGCAACTGTAACAGAGCGCCGCGCAATCTACACACATTGGGTTGTGGAAAGCAGGCTAAACGCAGGTCAACTGGTTGTAGCGACCGAGAAGAGCGCGATGCCGAGGAAGGCGATCGAGAGGAAGATCGTGATGCGGAAGAGGGTCTTCTCCAGGCCGCGCCGCGTCCGCGCGATGCCGCCGCCGGCGTCGCCGCCAAGCAGGCTCCCCAAGGCTCCGCCCTTCACTTGCAGCAGAATCAAGACGATCATGGCGATCGAAATGACGATTGAAGTTATCTGTAACACTACGGCCATGCAGCCACTCCCCGCGCTTGCTCAGACGTAAGGCGCGCAGTATAGCACTTGCGCGCCGGCTTGCCTAGCGTGAAATGCGCCCTATCTTGCGCTTAGGCTCTGCCAGTATTACGCCAGCGGGGCTTATCCGTCGCGCAAGCCGAGCAAGTAATCGACGGCGGCCTTCAACTGCAAGTCGTTTGTGCGCGCGGCGTCGTCTTCGGGGTTCCATTCGACGATGATATCGGGCGTGATGCCTTGGTCGTGGATCCAGTGCCCGTCAGGCGTCAGCCAGCGCCGCACGGTGAGACGCAAGCCGCCGCCATTGGCCAGCGCCGGGATATTTTGCACGGTGCCTTTGCCGAAGGTCGGCTCGCCCAGGATGGTGGCGACGCCATAATCTTGCATGGCGCCGGCGATGACTTCGGCCGCGCTGGCGCTGGTTTCATCGACCAGGACGACAATCGGCGCCTTGATGTCGGCGAAACCGCCGCGGGTTCGCGTCACTTCTTCCGCGGCATTGCGCGCCACTTGTCGCAGCAGCACGCCGTCCTCGATGAAGGCGCTGCCGATTTCGATGGCGCTGGCCAGCGTGCCGCCTGGATTGTCGCGAATGTCGAAGATCAGCCCGTGAGTGTTGTTGATGTCGACGGCATCGAAAGCTTCATCCAGCTGGGCGCGAGAGAGATCGTTGAAGTCAAGCATGGTGATATGGGCGATATTGTCGCTTATGACCGCCCAGGACACATTGGGCAGGGGAAAGGTCTCCCGCACCATGTCGAAGGTGATGGGCTCGGCGCCGCGCTGGATGGTGACTGATACGGCCGTGCCGCGCGGGCCCTGCATCAGCGCCGACAGCTCAGCGTGCGAGTAATCAGTGACGCGTTCGCCATCCACCTCAAGAAACACGTCGCCCGGTTTCATGCCGGCCCGGGCCGCGGGCGATTCGGGGATGACCGTCACCACTTCAAGCTTGCCCGAATCGGCGTTCGCCTCGACGATCACGCCGATGCCGGTGAATTCGCCAGAATAGTCGACGCTGCGCCGGTACAGTTCGGGGCGGATGTAACCGCTGTGGGCGTCCCCGAGCGCGCGGACCATGCCGTCAATGGCGCCGTCCACCAAGGCGTCGACATCAACCGGATCTATGTAACGTGATTCGATAATGTCGAAGGCGTCCCAGAATGACTCGAACACCTGCTCAGTGTCGCTGAGGGCATTCGTAGGCGTCTGGGCCAGCTGACCCGCCAGAAAGCCCAAGGAAAAGATGACCGCAAGCAAGGCCGCGCTCACGCCGGCTTGAGCGCCGCGCGGCGTCAGGCGCAATTTCCGCATCGGATGACTCCCGGGATAATCGCCTCAAAATCGAATCCCTCAGCCGCGAGCATACCTAACTGAAATTCAACTACAGAGGACACAGAGAGCACAGCGTATGGCCTTCGCATCGAATCACATCTCCTTTTTGGGATTTTGTTGAGAATGCGCTGCGGATCTCATCTCCGGACGAGGCGCGAGTTCTTGTGCCTTTGAGGCGCATTCTGACGAGTTTTCGCCGAGAAAGAACCACCATTCGTCGGCCTCGGTGAACTCGGCGGCAAAAGCAGTACATTGAAGCGATAGCACAAAGATGATCCCATGACCGGTAGTTGTACGCCAAAGAGTATAGTATAAGCTAGGTTGGCGCGGCGGCGAAACGTCTGGCTACACAGCGCCTGGCGCGCGATAACGTAAAAGGAGAAAGTGGCGAAGTCCTGTGGGGGAGAATCTGGTTAGTTTGGCGGAGGCCGCGTCTGTCGTACAAGACGGCGCGACGTTGGCGCTGGGCGGCATGACGCTCTATCGGCGACCGGTTGCTTTCGTCAAGGCCTTGCTGCGCCGCCCGCGATCGCCGCGAGACCTGACGCTGTTGAGCTTCACCGGCGGCGTCGAATCTGACTTGCTGGTGGGGGCGGGCTGCGTTTCGACGGTGCGCTCGGCTTATTTTGGGCTGGAGAGCTTCGGTTTCGCGCCGATGTTCACGCAGTTCGCGCAAGCGCAGAAGATACGCGTTATTGAAGAAACGGAAGCCAGCCTGGTGATGGGCATGCGGGCGCAAATCGGCGGCACGGGATTCTTGCCGTCGCGCGCCTGGCTGGGCACGGACTTGCCGGCGCTGCGGCCCGATGTCAAGACGGTGGCGGACCCTTACAGTGGCGAGGAGCTGATCGCTTTCCCCGCCATCTCTTGTGATGTGGCAGTCCTGCATGGCTTGGCTGGCGACCGGCAGGGCAATGTGCTGATCAACAATAACCTGGGCATCGACCTGGAATTGGTCTACCTGGCCGATACCGTCATCGCCACAGTCGAGCGCATCGTCGACGAGCTGGAGCGGACCACCGACGGCGTCATCGTACCCTACCCGGGCTGTCACATGATCGCCGAGGCGCCCGGCGGCGCCGCACCAACAAGCTGTTATCCCCTCTATCCACTGGACGGGGATCTGATATTGCGTTATGGCGAAGCTTGCCATGCCGGGCAATTTGACAGCTTCGTGGCGGACTTTGTGCAACATGAATAGTGATTTCTTGCGACAAACGCAATTGCACTGTACAATGCGAACTGAACGACATATGTCGAGACTTGGGGAGCTTGCGTGAGTGGGCTGAGAGGGCGTGTCACAGCGCCGACCCATAGACCTGATCCAGGTAATGCTGGCGTAGGAATGTCTGCAATACCCTTGTTGAAGCCACCCCTGTAACACCCCAACAGGGGTGGCTTTGCGTTAGGGACCCGGTGCTCCCATAGTCGTTTTCAATAGAGCTAACGCTGGCGCCGGCGCTCGCCCGCCGCCCGCAATCCGTCTATGAAAGGAGCCCTGTATGTTCACGCGACTTCTGCTCTTTTTCGTATTGCTGGGCAGCCACTTGCCAATGGCCACAGCCCAAGCCGAAGAGACTGTGGTTTTGGTCACGCATGACAGCTTCGCCATACCCGAGCCCGTGTTGCAGGCTTTTGAGGCGGCCAGCGGGCTGAGGGTGGAAACCTTGCGCGCTGGCGACGCCGGGCAAATGGTCAGCGGGGCTATCCTGAGCAAGAACAATCCGTTGGGCGATGTCTTGTATGGCGTGGACAATACCTTCCTCAGCCGCGCGCTGGACGCCGAAATTTTCGCGCCTTATGAAACGCCTGAGCTGGCCAATGTGCACGAAGACTTGATCCCAGACGGCACATTCCGCGTGACGCCGGTTGATTATGGCGATGTATGCCTGAATTACGATATCGCCTGGATGGAAGCGGCTGAATTGGGTTTGCCGCAAAGCCTGGCTGAGCTCGCCGACGAAGCTTATCGCGGCCTGCTGGCGGTGCAGAACCCGGCCACGTCATCGCCCGGGCTGGCCTTCATGCTGGCGACCGTGGCTGCCTTCGGCGACGAGGGCGAATACACCTGGCTCGACTTCTGGGCGGACTTGCGCGGCAACGATGTGCTGGTGGCCGATGGCTGGACTGACGCCTATTACGGCCATTTCACCATTGGCAGCCGCGGCGAAGGCGACCGACCGCTGGTGGTGAGCTACGCCAGCAGTCCGCCGGCTGAGGTGCTCTTCAGCGATGTTCCTGAAGCCGGCGCGGTCACGGGCGCGATCATCGCCGATGGCATGTGCTTCCGTCAGATCGAGTATGTCGGGGTCTTGGCAGGCGCCGACAATGAAGCCGGCGCCCGGCAATTCATCGATTTCATGCTGAGCCCGGCCTTCCAGGAAGAGATGCCGACCAATATGTTCGTCTTCCCGGCGCGGGCGGATGTCGAATTGCATCCGATTTTCGCCGAGCACGCCGCCATTCCAGATCAGCCGGCGCAGGTGGCGCCGGAGCTAATAGAAGAACACCGTGAAGAATGGATACAAGCTTGGGCCGAGGTCATGCTGCGTTGAGCCGTTTGCTGCGCCACGGCGCTTCAACGCTCTTTGTGTTGCCGGTGGCATTCCTCGGCGTCTTCTACCTGTATCCGCTGCTTACGCTGTTTGATATCAGCTTGCGGCCGGCGGGCTGGCTGGATCTGTCGGCCTTTGCCCGGCTCTTCGCCGGCGACTACTATGTGGGGACGCTGGCCTTCACGGTCTATCAGGCGCTGATATCGACCGGCGCCACGCTGTTGCTGGCGCTGCCCTGCGCTTACGTTTTCGTGCGCTTTCGCATCCCGGGCAAGGCGTTGCTGCTGTCTCTGGCGACCTTGCCCTTTGTGCTGCCGACGGTTGTGGTCGCCCTGGCGTTCAGCGCGCTCATTGGCGGGCGCGGCTTGCTCAACGACCTGCTGCAAACGTTGTTTTCGCTCGACTACGCGCCGATCCAGCTGGAGCGCACATTGACGATCATCATCATCGCGCATGTCTTCTACAACTTCGCCATCGCCTTGCGCATCATCACCGGCTATTGGGCTTCGGTGGGCATGGCGGCCGAAGAAGCGGCGCGCTGCCTCGGCGCCGATGAGCGCGCGCTTTGGCTCGATATACGTCTGCCGCTGATCAGGCCGGCGCTGCTGTCGGCGGGCGTGCTGGTTTTCATCTTCACCTTCACCAGCTTTGGCGTGGTGCTGATTTTGGGCGGCATTCGATTCGCCACGCTGGAAGTGCAGATTTACTATCAAGCGGTCAATATCTTCAATTTGCCGTTGGCGGCGGCGCTATCGCTGGTGCAGATTCTGTCCATGCTGGCGATGATGGTCGTCTACACGGGTACGCAGAAGAAGCTCCAGTTGTCGATGACCAGCAGCAAGGTCATCGCGCGCGCGGCGCGGACATGGCGGGCGCGGCTGATGGTGTTGGCTTGCGTGTCCCTAATCGCGCTGTTCCTCTTCACGCCGCTGTTGGCGCTTGTGGCGCGCTCGCTATGGGTCTCCGGCGAGTTCAGTGTCGCCGGCTATGCGGCATTGGCGCAGAAATCGCGCGGGTCGCTGCTCTTCATCGCGCCGCTGGAAGCGGTTTTGAATTCGCTGCGCTTTGCCTTGTTGGCCACGTTGGCGTCCCTGGCGCTCGGCCTGATTGCGTCGTATATGGTTCACCGCCCGGGGCGCCTGGCGCGCTTAATTGACCCGCTCTTCATGCTGCCGCTGGCCACGAGCGCGGTCACGCTGGGTTTCGGTTTCATCGTGGCCCTAGACGAACCGCCGCTGAATTTACGCGCCTCCTGGGTCATTATCCCGATAGCGCATACGTTGGTGGCGCTGCCCTTCGTCATCCGCAGCGTGTTGCCCAGCTTGCGCGCCATACCGGCCTCCCTCGGCGAAGCGGCGCAGACCCTGGGCGCCAAGCCGCTGGCGACCTTCTTCACCATCGACTTGCCGCTTTTGGGCCGCGGCATCGTGGTCGGCGCCACCTTCGCGTTCACGGTCAGCATGGGGGAGTTCGGCGCTTCGCTCTTCGTCGCTCAGCGAGAGGCGGTCACAATCCCGGTCGTGATCTATCGGCTCTTCGGCGACCCGGGCTTGTCTTCTTATCAGCAGGCGCTGGCGATGAGCGTGGCGCTGATGCTGGTCTGCGCCCTGGGTTTTCTCATTATCGAGCGCCTGCGCGTCGCCGGCGTCGGCGAATTCTGATGCTCGAAATCGCCAGGGTGTCTCATGCTTACGGCGATGTCGTCTCGCTGCGAGATATTTCGCTGCAGGTGGCGCCGGGCGAAATCCTGTGTTTGCTGGGCCCGAGCGGCTGCGGCAAGACTACGCTGCTGCGCATCATCGCCGGGCTGGAAGACAATTTTGACGGAACGATCGCGTTTGCGGGCGTGGACCTGCGCGGCGTGGCGGCCCACCAGCGTCAATTCGGCTTGATGTTCCAGGACTTCGCGCTCTTCCCGCACCTGACGGTGGCCGGCAATATCGGCTATGGCTTAGGGCGACAGGGGCTGAGCCGGGCAGAAATCAAGCGCAGGGTGGGGGAGCTTATGGAGCGCATCGGGCTGGCGGGCCTGGAGCGCCGCGACATCGCCACGCTATCTGGCGGGCAAAAGCAGCGCGTGGCCCTGGCGCGCAGTTTGGCGCCGCAACCGCGCTTGCTGATGCTGGACGAGCCGCTGGGCTCGCTTGATGCGCAGCTGCGCGACGAGCTGGCGCTGGAATTGCGCCGTATCATCAAGGCACGGGGCTTGAGCGCCGTCTACGTCACACACGACCATCGCGAAGCCTACGCCGTGGCCGACCGGATCGGCGTCATGCGCATTGGCAGCCTGGAACAGCAGGACACGCCGCAAGCGCTCTACGCCAACCCGCGGACGGCATTTGTCGCGCGCTTCCTTGGGCTGCGCAACATCTTCTCGCTGGATCACAACGCGCTTACGCGGGAGCTGGCAAGCCAGCGCGGGCTTGGTGGCGCCGGCGCACTGCTGATTCATCCCGGCGGCATCAGGCTGAGTGGCGCGAATGGCGAGGGCGCGGTGGAGATACGCGGCGTACTGCGCAGCGCGGTTTTCCGCGGCCACTTCTTTGATGTCACGGTGGATTGCGGCGACGACATGCGGCTGCGCTTTCCCGCGCGGGGATTGCCGTCACCCGTTGGAGGCGATGTTGCGATCAGCATCAGCCGGAATGCAATCAAGCCGCTGCTCGCCCCTGTGACCGGCGGCGGCGCGCCGCTATAATGCCGCCGACATTGCAGCGAATATCGCATTGAGGAACGCCAAATGCCAAGAGCCCTTTTCAGCGTCTCGAGCAAACGCGGCATCGTCGGCTTCGCCAAAGAGCTGGTGGCGCTGGGTTGGGAGATCGTGGCCAGCGGCGGCACGGCGGAAACACTGATGGAATCCGGCATTGCCGTCACCGCCGTGGAGCGCGTCACCAAACAGCCGGAGATGTTGGGCGGGCGCGTCAAGACGCTGCACCCGGCCATTCACGCCGGCATTTTGACAGGCGACACCGAGGCCGATTTGGCGGAAATCAGCAGGTTCGGCTTCGCCCCCATCACCATGGTAGTCTGCAATTTGTACCCGTTCAGCGAGACGATCAACGCGCCGGACGCGTCGCTGGAAGCGGCGGTCGAGCAGATCGACATCGGCGGGGTAACGCTGTTGCGGGCCGCGGCCAAGAACTTCGCGCGCGTGACGGTGCTCTGCGACCCGCTGGATTACTCCGATGTGCTCGTGGCTTTGAAGAATTCGGGGGCCACGAGCCCGGAGCAGCGTCGGGAACTGGCAGTGAAAGCCTTCGGGCATTGCCGCGACTATGATGAGCTCATCCATGCATATCTGAGCGAATCCGACATCGCCGAGCCGGCGGACGAGGACGTGCCGCCAGGCGTATTCATCGGCGTACAGCGCAGCCACGAATTGCGTTACGGCGAGAACCCGCATCAGGCGGGCGCCTATTACACACGCACGGATGCGCTGACGCCACTGGGCGCGGAGCAGATCGGCGGCAAGCAATTGTCGTACAACAACATCCTGGACGCCGACGCGGCCTGGCGCGCTGTCAGCAACTTCGACGAGCCGACGGTCGTCATCGTCAAGCACTTGAACCCGACCGGCATCGCCAGCGCGGGCGCCATCGCCGAGGCCTTCATCGCGGCGCTGGAGTCGGATCCGGTATCGGCTTTCGGCGGCGTCATCAGCGTCAACCGCCCGGTCGGCCGTCAATTTGTGGCGGCGCTGGGCACGTTATTTGTCGAAGCCATCATTGCGCCGGGCTTCAGCGAAGATGCGGTCGCGGGGCTGCAATCAGGACGAAAGAATTGCCGGCTGCTGCAAATGGAGCGGCCTTTCGCCGGGCGCGGCTTCGAATTCCGCAGCGTCATGG
This sequence comes from Phototrophicaceae bacterium, assembly GCA_965208195.1. Taxonomy (GTDB): domain Bacteria; phylum Chloroflexota; class Anaerolineae; order Aggregatilineales; family Phototrophicaceae; genus UBA6055. Next base: position 922,195 of record CBDBOC010000004.1, read on the forward strand.
GCGGGATGCTGCTGCAACGCGTTGACAATGGCGACCCGCCCGGGGCGGCCATGAATATCGTCACCAAACGAGCGCCCATCGAGAGCGAGATGGCGTCGGCGGTATTCGCCTGGCGCGCCGTGCAGCACGTAAAGTCGAATGCGATCGTGCTGGCGCAGGGGAGTCGTACGGTTGGCATAGCCGGCGGGCTGCCCAGCCGCGTTGACGCCGCCGAGCTGGCGGTCAAGAAGGCTGGCGCCGAAGCCACCAACGCTGCCATGGCCTCGGATGCATTTTTTCCGTTTCCTGATAGCATTGAGCATGCGGCGCGGGCCGGCGTGACTTGCGTCATCCAGCCTGGCGGTTCCATTCGCGACAACCAGGTCATTGAGGCGGCCGATTATTACGACATTGCGATGATATTCACCGGCAGCCGACATTTTCGCCATTAGCACATTCGCTTAGTCTTCTTCCAGATCGGCCTCTGCCTCTCGCCAGCGCGAGCCCAGAAAGGGCAGCTCGCCTTGTTCCCAGGCGACGAGCAGCGGCACCGCCGTAAAGATCGACGAATAGGTGCCGGATAGCAGGCCGATGAACAAGATGGCGATGAACTGCTTCACAGTCTCGCCGCCGAAGAGCAGGATGGCAATCATGATGAAGAAGGCGTTGAGCTGGGTCGCCAGCGAGCGGTGGATCGTCTCCCAGATGCTGCGGTTGACGATTGTCTCGTAGGGTTCGCCCAGGTGCTTGGGGATATTCTCGCGAATCCGGTCGAAGACCACGATGGAATCTTGCACGGAGAAACCGACCACGGTGAGCACCGCGGTCAGAAACAAGGCGTCGATCTCCCAGCCGAAAAGCAGGCCAAAGAGCGACATCACACCCATGACGACCAGGATATCGTGAATCATGGCGGCGATGGCGCAGACGCCGTAGCGAATGGCGTTGGGCACTTGACGGAAGGCGATCACGATAAAGCCGGTGATGACCAGCGCGCCGACGGCGACCGCGGCCAGGGCCGAGCGCGTGACCTCGGCGCCGATGGTGGCTGAGACCGTCTCCACGCGGAAGCTGTCGCGATCCAGCGGGGCGAGGCCGCCCAAAGCCGTCAGGATGTCGTTGGTGACGCTGACATCGTGGAAGCCCGAGCGCACTGACCAGCGGTACTGCTGCGCCGCGCCAATTTGCTGGATGATGACGTTGTCTTCGCCGGCGGACGCGAACACTCGGCGCAGGCCATCTTCGCTGGCGCCGCTTTCCGTGAATTGCAGCTCGTAGATGCTGCCGCCGAGAAAGTCGATGCTCAGCCGGAAGGGCGAGCCAATCGTCAGCGTGGAAAAGGCCATGATGAGGATGCCGGGCACAATCACCAGAGCGGAGAGGATGAAGAACCAGCGGCGTTTCTGCACGATGTTGAACATAGCGCCGCCCCCTTATGCGCCCAAGAGCGCGCGATTGCGTTCCAGCGCGCCGCGGAACAAGCCGACCAATACGTAGAGAAATGTACGCGTGACGATGACGGCGGTGAACAGATTCAGCACCAGGCCGATCGCCAGCGTCACCGCGAAGCCGGCCACGATGCTGGCGCCGGGCGTTTGGCCGAACATGAAGAGAATCCCACAGATAATGATGGTGGACAAGTTGGAATCGCGGATGGAGGTCCAGGCGCGGTCGAAGCCGGCTTTCAGCGCGGCATCCAGCGGCAGCCCGGCGCGCAGCTCCTCCTTGATGCGCTCGAAGATCAAGATATTGCCATCGACGGCGGTGCCGATAGATATGAGGAAGCCGGTGATAGCGGGCAAGGTCAAGGTCACCGGCAGCAACTTGAAGACGGCGATATTCAAGAAGATGAACACGACCAGGGCCAAATCCGCCGCCAAGCCGGGCAAGCGATAGTAGATGAACATGAAGGCCAGCACGACCATCACGCCGATCACGCCGGCCTGGACGCTGAGCCGGACGGATTCTTGCCCCAGGGTGGCGCCAACTTCTTGTGTGCTTTCGATGCGGAGGGGGATGGGCAAGGCGCCCGAGCGCAGTTGCAGCGCCAGCGTATTGGCTTCTTCTTCGGTGAATTGCCCGGTGATGACGCCGCCGGTCGAAAGCTGCGCTTGAATGATGGGCGCCGACAGGACTTCGCCGTCGAGCACGATCGCCATGGGCTGGCCGATACGCTCCGCTGTGAAGCCGCCGAAGACGCTCTGAAACTCTTCTTTGATTTCGAAGTTTATCATCCATTCGGGGCCGCCCGTGCCTTGCGGCGGGGCCAGCACCGCGCTGGCGGCTTGCAAGCCGGCGCCGGTCATTACGGTGCGGAAGGGCAGGCCGTTGACGGGATGAGCGCGCCGGCCGGCCAGGGGATCTTCTTCGCCTTCGTCAGCCGGGCTGTCTTGGCGCAGCGATACTTGCTCGCTGGTCACGATTTCGCTGCCGACAAGACTCGCCACCTGGTTGCTCAAGCCGCCGAAATCCACGAATTCCAGCAGGGCGGTTTGCTGGATAGTGGCGATGGCCTGTTGCGGATCACGCACGCCGGGCAGCTCCACCAAGATGCGATCGCGCCCTTGCACTTGCACCGTCGCTTCGGTCAAGCCGAGGGCGTTGACGCGGCGCGAGACATTATTGGCGGTTTCGCCAAGGTCTTCCGGCGTGAAACTGTCCGGGGCCACATCGGCTTGCAGGAGGACACGCAAACCGCCGACCAGGTCCAGGCCCAGGCTCTGCGTGATATTCAGCACCAATTCATTAGCGCCGTCGCCGTTGGCATCGATTTCCAGGTTTTCGGAGCACTTCAGGCCAGCGACATCGCCAGAAGCGGCGGCGCAGGCTTCGGTTTGCACGCCCTTGAATTCGGGCGGCGTCGCTACCCAGACGCAGAAGGCGCTCAGCAAGACGATGAAGATGAGCCAACGGAAGTGACTGCTCATGAACTTATCGCCTTCACTATGCTCTTGGCCGATACTGGCATTGCGCGCGATTTCTTCGGCATCGTAGACTTGCTGCAGCGCGGCAGTCAGCAGCCTGATGGTCACGCCATCGGCGATCTCCACCCGGGAAGTGCCGGCGTCGACATCAATATCCACGATAACCCCCACAATGCCGCCATAGGTTACGATTTGGTCGCCGACATGCAGCGAGCGCACAATGCGCTGCTTGTGCTGGAAGGCGCGCTGCTTGGGGAAGACCACCAGGGCCCAATAGCCGCCGAGGGCCAGCGCGAGGACAGCAAAAACAAGGACAAACTCGGGCATGGGCGTATTCCGACTACAAGTCAAGCCGGCATTATAGTGGGGGCCGGGCCACCTATCTAGTCCCTGTCGCTTGCTTGACCAAATGTCCAATCGAATCTACAATACGCCTTGGTGTCGACGACCGTGAGTCGAGGAGAAGCCGCTTATGCGCCGCAATCGAAACAGAATTCTCCAAGGTTTCTTCATCTGCGCGCTCACCTTGATGGCGACCGTGGCGCCGACGATAGCTGGCGATACCGTGCTCAGCAACAATAGCGGCGCTGAAAATGCCGTATTCTATGTTGAAGGCGAGCCTTCGCTGGTCATCAATGGTTTTGACCTCACGCCGCTGGGTGTGACCTTGCCGGCAGCGATTGACGTCGTGAGCATTTGGGTGGAGACGCCGGTGGTAGGCAGCGCGATTGATGTGGTGGTTTACCAGGACGCCAACGGCGGCTCGCCAATCGACGCGACCTTGGCGCATCGGCAGCAGGTCACGCTGGATCAAGCGGGCCTGAATCGGATTGTGTTGGATCCGGTGGCGATAGTTACCGCGCCCGTTGTCTGGGTCGGCTTTTACTTGCCGGTGGATTTCCGTTTCTATTCGGATGTCTCGGGCTCGTCAGTCTTGACGTACTGGGCCTGGACGAGCGGCGGCACATTCGACCTGAATTCACTAGCCAATGCCGATGTGCTGGGCCCCGGCGATGGCACGGACCCGGTTGGCATCGCCATGGAAGGCGTGGCGCGCATCACCGCTGAATTGCGCGCGCCCGAATACGAAGAGACTGTCGCTACAGTTCCATTGGGGCAGCAATTGGTTGCGGACGCCGAACAAGATACGTCGATCATGAGCGAGTACGCCGATTGCCCCGGGCTGCTGTTTGATACGGAGGACATCGAGATATCCGCGCGCGGCGCTTTCACCATGGTGTGCACGCCGCATGACGAAGTCCATACGCCGACGGTACTTGCGCAGCCGGGCGGGCAAGCGCTCGACATGCAGCGCGCCGGCCGGCTCTACAAACTCTCGGCATCAATCCCGCGTGATTTGACGACGGCGGGCGCGCTCAGCACATTGCCGGTTCCGGTAACGCATTGCTTCCGCTTTGACGCCGGCGACCTGGAATCTGCGGTCATAGGCGAAGCCCGCGATATTCCGGAGCGCTGGCATGTCTTGCCGTCGGTGCGCTTTGGCGATCTAGTCTGCGCCGAAGTCACCAATGCCAATTACATTTCGTACTTCTTGCCGCGGACAGAAGAATCCCCGCCGAATGTGAATCTGGTGCTGAGTTGGGTGACGGTCGACCCGCACCCGCTGCAATGCGGCCTTCGCGTATCTATCAGGCTGCCTGTCGTGAATACCGGTATGAGCGGCTTCGAGACGGCTTCGGGCGATATCACCGTCCGAATTCAGAATATGCATATCGCCAGCGGATTGATCACCACGTATCGCGAAATGACGTTTAAGGACGAGCTCTTCGCGCCCGGGGTGCGCCACGATTTCGAGGTGGGCCCCATCTACGTCGACACTTACGTGCATGAGCTACATCGCTTGACGGTAGAAATCGACTCGGAGAACGAAGTTCAGGAGCTCAACGAATTGGACAACAGTTGGTTCACCGAGTACATCCTGGCCTTTCCCTGGTGGATAGACGAGTGCTTCAACCCGGCGTGGACAGCGACGCCAGACGACACGCCCGAGCCGGCTGAAGCATAAGGCTAATGCAGAAGCGAGGACGACGACAGAGCATGCGCATAATCACCAACAAGAAGCTGGCGCGGCGCAACCGCAAGATTACCAATTACCTGTTTTTCGGTACTTTCGGCGCGCTGATACTGGGATTCATCGCCATAAACGCCTCGCTCTTCACGGACGAAGTACCCACTACCTTGTCCTTGATCGCGCAGTCGGCGGTCTTGCCCATCGCCTTCATCTTGACCATTGTCTCGGTGCGCATGACGAATCTCTGGGCGCGTTTACCACGCCCGGAAAACGCCATCGAAGACGGCCTGAAGGGCATGAGCAACAAGAGCGTACTGTACAATTACTACCATTTTCCGGTGCGGCATGTGCTTATCTGCCCGCAAGGCGTGTTCGCCATCGTGACGCGCTGGCATGATCAGTCTTTCGTTTACCGCGACGGCAGATTCCGCAGCCAGCGCAACATCATCAGCAAGCTGTTTTCGGCCATCCGCTTTGACGGCGTGGGCAAGCCCGTGCGCGATGCCGAATTCGCGCGGGATCACATTCAGCGCGAGCTGGCGGAAATCGCGCCGGATGTGCCGGTGCAGCCGCTTGTGGTTTTCGTCGACCCATCGGCGGAGATCGACTTTGAAGACCAGCCCGGCATACCGGTCCTCTTTGCTGATACCAAGAAGAGCCCCAATCTCAAGGACTATATGCGTGATACCAAGCGCAAGCTGGCGGCCGAAGCCAGCGATGCCAAGAACGCCAGCCTTATGCCGCTAAGCGACGAGCAGATCGCTGCGTTTGAAGGGGCGACCGTCTAAGCAGGCATGGCGCAGGCGCGGCTGTTTTGCCCGATCATACTGATAATCCTGCTCGGTTTTGGCTTGCGGCTGCATAAGCTGGATCTTGTGCCCTTGCGCGGCGACGAAGCCTTCAGCGCGCAGTATTGGGCCGGCCTGCCCTTGAGCCAATCGCTGCTGGAGATCGCGCCCAAGGATCCGCATCCGCCGCTTGCATTCATCGTGTTTCGCCTTTGGCGCCATCTGATTGGCGGTATAGACAGCGTCTTCGCCCTGCGTCTGCTGACAGTGCTGGGCAATTCTATCGGCGTGCCGGCCTGCTTCGCGCTGGGTTGGCGTCTATCGCGTTCGCGCGGCGTCGGCTGGCTCACGGCGATGATGTGGGCGCTGCATCCCTTCTTGATATGGCATAGCCAGGACTTTCGCAATTATGCGCTTTGGGCCGGCCTCAGCGTCACCGGGCTCTGGCTGGCGATTCGCTGCATCCAACGGGGCAAGCCGGCGGACCTGCGGGCCTATGGTCCGGTTGCGGCTGCTGCAGGGCTGATGTTCTATGCCGAAGCGACGATTACGCTGGCGCTGGCGCTGCTGGCCCGGCTCGAGCGGCCGTCGCGCGCTCGTCTTATGCGCCGACTTTTGCTGACGCAGGGCGTGATTCTGGCGGCGGTGATTCTATGTTTCGTCATATTGCAGGCGGAGCCGATCGTCTCCGGCAGTTATGGCGGCAATCTGCAACCCTTCGCGGCCGCCGATTATGTCAGGCGCATCGTACCCGCGCTGGCCATTGGAGACCAGCATCGCCTCGATCCAGGGCTCAGCGGCATCGCGATATGCTTGCTTTTGGCGCTGGCGGCCTTGGCCCTCCGCCGGGCGGACGCCTGGAGTTTTCGCCTTCTGGCCGCGCTGATTGTGCTGCCGCTTTTTGCGCTCGGCCTGGTTTCGCTGTTTCGCGATGTCTTTCATCCGCGCTACGTGCTGGCGACGATTCCGGCCTTTATCTTGCTCATGACCTTGGGCGCCCATCAGGCGGCGTCTCATTTTCAGCCTCGGCGCGGCGCCCGGCGGGAGCTGTTGACGTTGCTGCTGCTGGCGCCCTGGTTTGCGCTGGCTGCCCATAGCCTCGGCAATTACTACAGCGGCTTTCACGACCCCACCCAACGCAAGTCGCCGGCCTGGGACGAGTTAGGCGCTTTCCTGAGTTCACGTGTTGCGGCGGATGATCTCGTGATTCAGCTGGCGCTGGACCCCGCATTCGGCTACTACTACCGCGGCGCCGCGCGCGATATCGGCCTGCCTGTGCGCCCGGATCAGCCGGCCGAGGAGATTATCGCGGAGCTTGTCGATCTTCGTACGGATTACCATAGCATTTACGTCGTCGCACAGGAACAAGCGGGCTGGCCCAATGCCGGCGTAGTCGTCGAGTGGATGCGGCAGAATATGCAAGAAGCGCTCACGAGCGACGCCAGCGGCCTGCCGATCCGACAATTCATGCCCTGGCAAGTCGAGCGCGATTATCCCACCGACCTGGCCCGCTTCAGCGACACGGTAGCGTTGGTGGATGCTGAGGTTTGGCACAACCCCTTGCCGTCGGGCGAGCTGCTGGTATGGCTTCTCTGGCGGCCGCTTGCGACTGATCCGCGGGGCTTGAAGTCGTTCGTTCACATCTACGCTGCCGAGGATGCTGCCACGCTGTGGACGCAGGACGATGTCTTCCCCCAAGGCGGCCGGCTGAGCAGCGTCGACTGGCAGGCGGGGCAGGTCTTCCGCGAGGCGTACTATCTGCCGTTGGCGACGCTGGCGCCGGGTAGCTACAAGATTGAAACGGGCTGGTATGACCCAGGCACGGGCAAGCGCCTCGAAACTGGCGAGGGTTCCAATACGTTTGTCGTCAAGGCCTTCGCTTACGAACCCGGCGGATAGGACGCGCATTGCCGGCAGCGGGAATAGTTTGCAATCGAATGGCGCGGTATCGTGCGCGCCTGTAGACTCATAGTTGAGGCGTAAGGTGTTGGAAGCAGGGTTTCATCATGCGCGGCTTGACACGGGTAGTTGTGCTCTTTTGGCTGATCTTGGCCATTTCGACCGGGGCATCCGCGCAGGATGCGACAGCGGATCAGAATTCTGACGCCGGGCCAGCCGAAGAAACCGCGTACGAGCTCTATATTGTGCGCTCAGGCGATACGCTACCGGGCATTGCGCAACGATTCTCCATCAGCGTAGACGAGATTAGAGCGATCAACGGGTTGGCGGAAGCACAGTCAATCGCGGCTGGGCAGAGCCTGCTCGTGCCCGGCGGATCAATGTCATTCATAGGCTTCTACGATGTCAAGCCGGGCGATACCCTGTATGGCATCTCACGTCGCTTTGATACCAGCATTGATGTGCTGCTGTCGCTGAACAATATCGCTGACGCCGGGCGTATCGAAGCGGGCCAGCGCCTTGTCGTGCCCAGCGCCGACCAAGCGCCCCTGGATATCTACGTGGTCGGGGCGGATGACAGCTTAAGCGACCTTGCGAAACGGTTTCATACGACTGTTGCCGCCTTGCGGTCTATTAACGGCATCGCCGACGAAGACGATGTGGAAGCCGGCCAAAGCATTTTGGCGCCCAGACTCGAAGAAGCGCAGTTTGAGGTGTACGAAGTCAAGCCGGCTGATTCGCTTTACAGCATAGCCAAGCGCTTTGCCACAAGCGAGCAAGAATTGATGGCGTTGAACGGCATTGCCGATGCGAGCGCCATTGAAGCGGGCAAGACGATTCTGGTGCCGCGCATCGACGAAAGGGCATACGAAGCTTATACTGTGGCGGACGGCGACAGTTTGTTTGGCATCGCCCGAATTTACAATACTACCGTTGCGCAGTTGCGCGCGCTGAATGGGATCGAGGGCGGGCTCGATCTGACCGTGGGGCGCGTGATCCTGGTTCCGCGCGTTGACGAGACGCTGCTGGAACGCTATGTCGTCCAGGCTGGGGATTCGCTCTATACAATCGCCCGGCGCTATGGCGTCGGCCTTTCGGCTTTGCAGGCGCTCAACCAACTTGCGGATGTGCGCGACATCAAGGTGGACCAGGTGATATTCGTGCCCAAGCTCGAGGATATTGCCCTGGAAGTGCACGTGGTCGGCCGCGGCGATACCTTGGCGACGATCGCAGAAGCCTACGGCACGAGTGTCGAAATCCTGCAAGCGCTGAACGGGATTGCCAACCCCAGCCTGATCCGCCAGGATGACACGCTGGTTGTACCCCAGGCCAAGGCGACTTTCGCGCGGCCCGGCTTTGGCTTCGGCATTCATGTCTTCGTGGATGGTTCCAATGCGGGGAATATCACGTATCAGATGACTGAACTGGGCGCGAACTGGGCCAAAGTGGATGTGAGCTGGGCTGAAGTCGAGCCGGCCGCCGGCATCTTCAATTATAGCGAGCTGGACGCCATGCTGGCGTCGCTGGAACTTTCGGGCTTGAACATCATGCTCAACGTATACGACGCGCCCGATTGGAGCCGCTCTGGCTATCTGGACCGGCTTAATAGCCAATTGCGCGGGTACAGCGGCCCGCCCGAAGACCTGGCGCATTTCGGCAACTTCATGGCCAATATGGTCAGGCGTTATGCCGGCGTCGTTGATGCCTACGAAATCTGGAAATCGCCCAATCTGCTGAAGTACTGGACGACGCCGGTTTATTTGCGCGAACCCGAGATCGCCGATGACGGCGAATACGGACTGCCGGAAGAAATTGATATCGGCGCTGAATATTACGTGCCGCTGCTGGCGATCGCGTACGATACGATCAAAGCTCACGACGAAGCGGCCTTGGTCATCAGCGCGGGACTGGCCCCGGTCGGCTATACCGACAATTACAATGCCATCGATACGGATTCCTATCTGACCAACATGCTGCAGGCCGGCGCCGCCGAGGTGAGCGATGGCATCGGCGCCATCTTCAGCGCATCCGCCGTGCCGCCAACCATGCGTTGCTGTACCAAGCCGCCCGGCGTCGAATCCCACTACGAGTCTTTCTTGCAGTACTTCACGGACCTGCTGGCCTACTATGACCAGACCATGGGCGCGGCCGGCGTTGAGCTGCCGATATTTGTCACGCAGGTGGGTTGGGGCACACGCGAAGGCGCAAACCTGGCTGTGCCCGCCAGCGGCTATGAATGGCTGAATTACACCAGCGAGGCGGAGCAAGCCTTGTACGTGTCGCAAGCGTTTCAGATCGCCCAGAGCCTGGAATACGTCGCCGCCATGTTCTTGCACAATCTCAACGGCTGCCTGGTTGGCGAGGAGGAAGCCTGCTTCTTCAGCCTGGTGGATGCGGATGCCGAACGCCGCCCGGCTTTCGACGCCTACGCGGCAGTGCCCAAGACTGCTGAGGCGGAAGCCGCCTAGCGCGTCAATCACCCGTCGAGACGCTCAGCGGCGCAGGGAAAGCGTGCGAGAATTCACGCCGGGCGCCAGGTGAAGCTGCGCCATTCGCCGGGCGCGCCCGCGAAGTAGTAGCGCCCCTGGTCATCACGAGCGGCAACGGAAACGCGCCACTGCATGATATGCGGCTGATTGTCGGCCGGGGCCAGCGCCAATGGCAAGCGGTAGATATTGGTCGACGAAACGTCGCGGTGTTCGCGCCGCTGCGTTTGGTCAATCACCTCGACCAGATAAACATGGGCCGGGTTCATGCCGTTTATGCCAACCCAGTGCAGGGCGAGCGCGTCGCCGCTGATATCAGCGCCGGCCGCCGGAATCAACAGGCGTGGCGCCATTTTAGTGGGCGTCGGCGTGGCCGTTTCGGCGCCGGTGGGCGTTGGGATTTTGGTCGGCAAGGGCGTGGGCAGCGGCACGCGGATGCACTGGGCGATGCTCAAAGCCGGTCCGCAATCGGGCCCGCCGCTCGGCTGGGTGAAATTGCAGCCGGACCAGTTGAGATCCCGGTTCAAGTCGCTGAGGATTTCGAGGGTGGTGTTGTACTCAATGGCGATGCCGATCATGGAGTCGTTGGCGACCACATTGTGGCAGCCCACGGTGGACCCGGCTTGCAGCTCGGCGCCGGAAGAATTATCCACCCCCAACGACGCCAGCAAAGCTTGTGTCGCCTCGGCGTCGACCGGGGTCGGCGAGAGCGTCGGCCGCGGGAGCAGAATCGTCTGGCCGGGGCGCAGGTCGTCGGCGTTACGCAGGTTGACGTTGAGCGCTACAACGGTCGCGGCCACGTTAGGTTCATAGCCGTAGCCGTGTTCTGGCAGCTGAATGATGTAGAAGAGCGTCTCGCCCTGGTTGACCAGGTACTCAATGTATAGCGATGTCGGCGTTGGCGATGCGGCAGCGGTGGGCGGCGCGGTCGGTTCGGCGTGTGGCGGCGTGGCCAGCTCAATCTGCTGCGGCGTCGCTGGCGGCGTGATCGGGCTTCTGGTCAGCGTCGCGGTCGGCCGCGGGCTGGCGGCTATCGTCGCGATCGGCTCCACTTCGACCGTGGCAGTGGGGCGCGCGTCGGGCAAGCCGATATTGCAGCCGTTGGCGAATATCAGCAGGGCGAATAGAGCTGAGCGAGCCAGCGCGAGGCGCATGATTGTGTCACCCCCTGCCTTGCCAGACGAAACGGCGGGGCGCGGATGTATGCCGCCGTTCACCGCTGGGACGATGCGTCACGCTGACGGACCAGTCGTAGTGGCGGCTGCCGGCATCTTGCGCTTGCCATTCCGCAGGAACGATCAAGAAGAGCTCGCGGGTATCGGCGGTGAAGCTCACGGCAGTCTCCGCATCGGTCACGACAACCCGATAGGTCTCGTCCGGCGCGAGATGGCCGGTGCCGACCCAGCGCAGCGTGACCTGTTCCAGCGACGAGAAGAAGGCTTCATCGGCCGGGCTTTGGGCGATGGGCGCATTGAAGGTGGCCGTTGGCGAAGGCGTCGGCGTCTCGCTGCCGGAAGCGGTCGGAATCGGCGTGATGGTGGGCGTGGGCGCGGGCACACGGATGCGCTGCCCGAGGCTCAAGACGACGGTGCATTCGGGCCCGCCGAAGCGCTGGCTGAAGTCGCAGAGCGGGAAGTCGATTTCGGGATTCAAGTCAGAAAGCGCCTTGGCATCGGACTTATAGCGTATCGAAATGCTGATGATGTTTTCGTCCGGCTGCACCGGGTGCCACATCAGCCCCGGGAGCAGGGTGGGCGTGAGCGTGGGGGCGAAGGGATCGAAGGCGAGCCGCAGCAATTCGTCCGCCGCGGCATCGGCTGACGCCGAGTCGTCGTCAGCGTTCGCCGGTTGCGTCGCCGCCGGATCCGGGGTCGGGCTGGGCCGGGGCACGACGATCTCTTGGCCGATTTGCAGGCGCGTTTCGTCGGTGATGTCATTCAGCGCCATGACGGTGGGCAAAACGGCGACGTTGCTGTAACCGCAGCGATAGACGATCGCGATGAGTGAATCGCCGGCGGCGACGCGTTGGACGCAGGGCGCCGCTGTGGGGACTTGGGTAGATGTGGGGCTGGGCATAAGGCTGGGCGTAAGAGTAGCCGTTGGCGTGCCGGGCGTCACGCTAGGGCCGGCGATGCGTGTGGGCGTGGCCGATTCAATGTCGCGGACGGCGCCGGCCTCTTGGCTGGACGCTGAGGGGCGCAGCAGAATCACGCTGAGACCTGCGATGAGGCCGCACAGGACGAAGAGAAGCAAGCCGCCCCAGAGCCGGCCTGTGGCGCGCGCCGATGCCTCCGCCAGGTCCGCTTCACCGTAACGATCGTCATAGCGGGGCGCGGAAGGCTCATCAGCCGGCGCCTCAGCATTTGGCACATTGGCGATGGTCGCGCCGCAGGTGGAGCAGAGCGCGGCATTGCGGTGATTACGCGCTTCACAGATCGGGCAGACTTTGTGGGCTTCGGACAATCTGGACTCTCGGAAATCGGATACGCCCCGCAGATATTATAGCCGATGACGAAAGCGCACTCGGGCGCGCGAAGAGGCCGTAGGTCAAACGCCTAGCCGGCGCCCGCGAGCACGTAGCTAGCGCGAGAGGCTGGCCAGGCGTTCTTGCAGCTGATTCTGCGCCGCCTCTTGCTCCGCCAGGCGATCGCGCTCGCGCTGGACGACAGCTGCCGGGGCGCGGTTGACAAAGTTCTCGTTGGCGAGCATCGCCCGCGTACGCGCAAGCTGGGGCGCCAGCTTTGTCATTTCGTCTTGCAGGCGGCGACGTTCCGCTGCGAAATCGAGCATGCCTTCCAAGGGCAGGAAGAGCGCGACTTCGCCCACGACGATGCTGGCGGCGTTTTGCGGATCGTCAGCGTCGACGGGAACCAGGCGCAGGTCCGCCACGTTGCACAGGCGCTTCAGAATGTAGTCATGCCGCGCCAGATCAGCGGCGGCCGCGCTGGCCTTGGCGATCGCCTGAATGCGCCGGCCGGGGTCGACCCCGAATTCGCCGCGGGTATTGCGAATCTCGCGCACGACCTCCAGCAGGGTGTTCATGCGCGCTTCCGCGTCGACGTCGATGCGCGCTTCGTCGGCTTTGGGCCAGTCGGCGATGATCAGGGCCTGGCCGTCGCGCGGCAAATAGCGCCAGGCTTCTTCAGTGACGAAGGGCATGAAGGGATGCAGCAGGCGCAGGCAGGCGTCTTGCACACTTACCAGAACGCGTAGCGCAGCGACTTTTTCGCTACTGCTGCCGTCGTACAAGGCGTGTTTGCTGATCTCAAGATAGAAGGGCGCGAATTCGTCCCACATGAAGGCCAGAATCTGATTGCCGGCTTCGCCATACTGATGGATGTCAAAGAGGTGCTGGACGTTGGCGATCAGGCGATTCAGGCGGCTGAGGATCCAGCGAGAGGGCAGGTCCAGCGTCGACGCCGGCGGCGGACCCAGTTCCAGCGCGCCATCCAGGTTCATGTTGATGAAGGCTGTCATCTGCCACAGCTTGTTGACGAAGCGAAAGCTGTGGTCGAGGCGGGTCTCGTCCAGGTGGCAGTCGTTGCCCGGCGTGCCGCTGGTGATCAGCGTAAAGCGCAGCGGATCGGCGCCCAGCTCGTCGACTATCGTCAGCGGGTCGATGTCATTGCCCAGGGTCTTGCTGAATTTCTTGCCGCCCTCGGCGCGCACCAGCCCGTGCAGGTAGACGGTGTGAAAGGGCGGCGTATCGGTGAACCACAAGCCCATCATGATCATGCGCGCGACCCAGAAGAAGAGAATGTCGTAGCCCGTCTCCATCACTTGCGTGGGATAGAAGCGCTGAAGATCGGCCGTCTCCGCGGGCCAACCCAGCGTGCTGAAGGGCCAGAGGCCGCTGCTGAACCAGGTATCGAGCACATCGCGCTCCATGGTCCAGCCGGCGCCGCGCGGCGCCTCCCGCCCGACGTAGATTTCGCCTTGCGGGTCGCCGTCTTTCTCGCGATACCAGGCGGGGATGCGATGCCCCCACCAGAGTTGGCGGCTGACGCACCAGTCCTGGATGTTCTCCAGCCAGTGGAAGTAGACCTTCTCGAAGCGTTGCGGCACGATTTTGATACGGCCGTCGCGCACCGCCGCCAAGGCTTTGTCCGCCAGCGGCTGAATGCGCACATACCACTGCGTGCTCATCATCGGCTCGACGATTTCGCCGCCCCGCTGGCTGCGCGGGATGCGCGTGCGATAGGGCTCGGCCTTGATGGTCAAGCCGGCCGCTGCCATATCTTGCCAGAGCCGCTCGCGGCAGACGAAGCGGTCCAGGCCGGCGTAATCCCCGGCGTTGGCATTCAGGCTGGCGTCCTGGTTCAGGATGTTGATCAGTTGCAGGCCGTGCCGCTGCGCCAATTCGTAATCGTTGAAATCATGCCCGGGCGTGACCTTTAGGGCGCCCGTGCCGAATTCTATATCGACGTAGTCATCGGCGATTATGGGTATCTCGCGCCCCAGCATGGGCACGAAGGCGCGCTTGCCCAGCAAATGGCTGTAGCGCTCATCAGCCGGATGCACCGCCACCGCGGTATCGCCCAGGATAGTCTCGGGCCGGGTGGTCGCCACGGGCAGGTGTTCGCCGCCCTCCACGGGGTAGCGGAAGGTATAGAGCGTCACCTCTTCTTCTTCCGTCTCGACTTCCAGGTCGGAAACGGCGGTCTGCAAGCCCGGGCTCCAGTTGACCAGGCGCGGGCCGCGATAGACGAGGCCTTGCTCCCAGAGTGTGACGAAGGCATGGCGGACGGCCTGCGACAAGCCGTCGTCCAGGGTGAAGCGTTCGCGATCCCAATCGCAACTGGCGCCAAGCCGCCGCAACTGCCGGATGATCGTGCCGCCGTGCTCGGCTTTCCAATCCCAGGTCCGTTGCAAGAAGGCCTCATAGCCGATTGCTTCGCGGCTCGTGCCCTCCTCACGCAGCGTCTTCTCCACCTGCAATTGCGTGGCGATGCCGGCGTGGTCGGTGCCCGGCAGCCACAGGGCCGCCTTGCCGCGCATGCGCTCGTAGCGGATCATCAGGTCCTCGAGCGCGGTGAAGAGCGCGTGACCGATGTGCAGGCTGCCGGTGACATTGGGCGGCGGCATGCTGATGACGAAGGGTTGGGCATCGGCAGGCGCGGCTTCGGGCTTGAACCAGCCGCCGGCCTCCCAATCGGCGTAGACCCGCGCTTCGGCCTGGGCAAAGTCGAAGTTGCGCGGCATGTCTTTCTCAGCGGACGCTCTCATCGATTCTCCTCCTTGAAGCCAAGAAAAAAGCCTTCCATCCCACACAAGGACGAAAGGCTGGCTTCCGCGGTACCACCTTGTTTCAGCGGAGGCGAATCCGCTGCGCTCGAGACGCGATGACGGGCGTAAACCGGCCCGATTCTAATGGCGAAGGCGTTCTTTCGGGCTGCTCCCGGGCGACCTTGGGCGTTCGCGCGCCAGCCGGCTTTCAGCCCAGGGCCGGCATTCTCTTTGGCGCAGCGGAGCGCTTACTCCTCCCGATCGAGGCATTTGCTATGCGACTGTTAAGCACTAACTGTATCAGAGCCACCCATGGGACTTGAACCCATAACCTATCGCTTACGAAGCGATCGCTCTGCCAATTGAGCTAGGGTGGCGTCGAATTGGCGCCCATTCTATCAGCGTAAGGCTGCGGCTTCAAGGCGCGAGGCGTAATCTTCATCGATGTGCAAAATGACTATTGCTCGCCGGGATGAAATTGAACTCAGTGTGCGCGGTGAACTCGGTGAGCTCGGTGATAAAAAATAACCCGCCGCGGCTGTCCATCGCGGTATGCGCGGCGCCAGAAAATATTCTTCTGCTATACTTTATTTGTTCTGATGACCAAAGCGAAACGACAGCGGCAAGATGTCGATCAAGGTGCTGCCGGAAGCGGTTGTGGCGCGAATCGCCGCCGGCGAAGCGGTGGAGCGGCCGGCATCGGCGGTCAAAGAGCTGATCGAGAATGCCATCGACGCCGGCGCCTCGTCGATTCATGTCGAGGCGGCGGGGGGCGGGCGGCAATTGCTGCGCGTCAGCGATAACGGCAGCGGCATCCGCAATGACGAGATTGGGCTGGCTTTCACACGGCACGCCACCAGCAAGCTGCGCGCGGCCGACGACCTGCAGGCGGTGACGACGCTGGGCTTCCGCGGCGAGGCGCTGGCCAGCATCGCAGCCGTCAGCCAGGCCACCATCGTCACCCGCCATCGCGCCGAAACAGCCGGCGTTACCTTGCGCATCGACGGCGGCGACCTGCGTTATCAGCGCTCGATAGGCGCGCCTGCCGGCAGCGTCATTACGGTAGAGCGCCTTTTTTTCAACACGCCGGCGCGTCTCAAATTCCTGAAGAAGGACGCCACTGAAAAGCGCCACATTCACTGGTTGGTGGCGCGCTACGCGATGGCCTATCCGGCGGTGAAATTCGTTCTGATCCTCGACGGTCGCGAGCGCTTTCGCTCGTCCGGCGGCGGCCGCTTGGCCGATGTTGTCGCGCGCG
Source organism: Phototrophicaceae bacterium (assembly GCA_965208195.1). Taxonomy (GTDB): domain Bacteria; phylum Chloroflexota; class Anaerolineae; order Aggregatilineales; family Phototrophicaceae; genus UBA6055. The sequence goes on from CBDBOC010000004.1 coordinate 938,787, forward strand.
CTTTTGGACTGGCGGATTTCAAGCGCATGGTGGCGGTCGAAGGCGAAGAGCCAGCGCGACCGGGCCAACCCTGCATTCGCGTCAGCGGCTTCAGCTCGCTGCCCGCGTTGAGCCGCGCCAGCCGCGACCGCATCATCCTCTTCGTCAATGGCCGCGCCATCCAGGACCGGACGCTGAGCCATGCCGTGACCCAAGCTTACGATGGCCTCTTGCCGCCGGGCGCCTTTCCGCTGAGCGTGGCGCTGATCACGACACCGGCTGATTTCGTCGATGTCAACGTGCATCCGGCGAAGGCCGAAGTGCGCTTTCGCAATGCGCAGCTGGTTTTCGTGGCCCTGCAGCGCGCCATCCGCAACGCCTTGCTGGAATCGGAAGAGGCGGCGCCACCGGAAGACTTGTGGTCTGCGACGGGTTTCAGCAGCGCCTACATCGACTATCAGCGCCAGCAGATGCCCTGGCGACGCAACGGCGGCGACGATTTGCTGGACGACGAGGGCATGAGCTTTCTGCCGGATGGCCCGGACGGGCCCGCCAAACCCCGTACCTTGCCGGTGCTGCGCGTCATCGGCCAGATCGGCGCAACCTATATCATCGCCGAGGGCCCGGCCGGGCTTTATCTGCTGGATCAGAATGCGGCGCATGAACGCGTCTTGTATCAGCAGATCTGCGACCAACTGGCGGCGGACGAGCTGGCGACGTGGCGGCCGGAAGAAACCGAGACCGTGCTGCTAGCGCCGGATGACGCGAAACTTCTGCAATCGCTTGAGCCGGTGTTGGCGAGAGTGGGTTTTGAAATTGAACCGTTTGGGCCCAACGCCTACGCCCTGCGCCAATTGCCCGCCGTCGCTGGCGAGCGACCCGCCGCCGAATTGCTGCCGCAGATGCTGGCGCAGTTGCGCGAAACCGAGCGGGGCTGTGATGACGCTGTCGCCGCGCTGGCGGCCGCCGTCGCGGTGCGCCGCGGCCAGGTCATGCAAGCGGATGAAATGGCCCGGCTGATCGCCCAACTGGAGCGTTGCCCGACGCCGCTGGCTTCGCCGGGCGGCCGCAAAACGCTGATTCATCTGACGCGCGAACAGCTGGCGCAGGAATTCCAGCGCGGCTGATCAAGCCATCAAGGGCATGACGCCTAGCAGATACAGGGGCACCAGGCCGGCGACCGCCAGGAATGCCAGGATCACCAAGAGAATGGTGACGATATCGGCGCCTTCGCCCTTCGCCTGGCGTTGCGGCAAGAAGGGGCCGGTGTAGCCGCCGGTGGCTTCGGGATTTATCTTGCCGTCGGGGTAGAAGAGTGGGGCGGGCGGTTGGGTAGAGCCCGCTTGACTCGAGCGCTGCGGGGCCGCTGCTGCGCTGCCGGGCCTTGGGGCTGGGTTGGCGCGGGCCAAAGCCGGGTCAGCGTAGCGGGGGGCGCGGGGGATGGGCGGCGCCTCGGCCCCGGGGTAAGCGGGCGGGCGTTGCGTTCTTGGGGCGGGCGCTGGCGCCACAGGCTGCTGCGCCACGACCGTCGGCGGCGCCAGGCGGCCGGCGCTGAATTGCCGGGAGGGGGACTTGGTTCGCTCGCGGATCTGCTGCAAGATATGGCCCAGTTGATCGGCGTGACTGTAGCGATCGTTGGGGCGCTTGCTCATCACTTTGGCGATGACGTTGCTTAGATCATTGGGCAAGCCGGCGGCGAAGTCTTTGGCGCGCGGGATAGGCGCCTGGAGATGCTGCAGCGCCAGCTCCCGCTGGTCTTTACCTACATAAGGCAAACGCCCGGTGAACATCTCGAAAAGCACGATGCCGATGGAATAGACATCGGAGGCGGTGGTCGGCGGCTCGCCACGGGCCTGCTCGGGCGCGAAATAATGCGGGCTGCCCCAGACCACTTTGCTGCGCTCCCGCGGCAGCGTATCGGTCAGCGCCTGGGCGATGCCGAAATCGGTGACTTTAACCAGGCCATCACGATTGATGAGGATGTTTTGCGGCTTGACATCGGCGTGCACCAGCTTGGAGCGATGGGCGAAACCGAGCGCCGCGCAAATCTGCATCGCCAGATCGAGCGCTTTGTCGAGAGGCAAGGGCCCGCGCGTCTTGATCAGCTTCTTGAGGTCGTCGCCGTCGATCAATTCCATGACGATGTAGTGCGTGGCGCCGTCGCTGCCGACGTCATAGATGGTGACGATATTGGGATGGGACATCATGGCGAAGGTGCGCGCCTCTTGCTGGAACTTCGCCAACAGTTGCGGGTCTTCTGTCAGGTTGGGCCGCAGAATCTTGACGGCGACCATGCGCCCCAACATGCGGTCGAGGGCGCGGTAGATGACGGACATGCCGCCCGAGCCTTGTTGCGCGACCAGCTCGTAACGTTGATTCAGCAGGGTTTCACCTGGCATCGCTTGCTCTCTCAGGGTCGTGTTATCGGGTCGAAGAGCTGCTGATATTCTTTCAGGGCGCTGCGGTCGGTCATGCCGGCCACGTAATCGGCCACGACGCGGTGGGTGGATTCGGCGTGGAGTTTGGCGCGGTACTCATCGGGCAGTTGGCGCGGCTCGGCCAGGTAGCTGGCGAATATGCCCGCTAGGAATCGCTCGGCCCGGGTCTGCATGCGCACGATTCTGAAGTGCCGATACATGGTGTGAAAGAGGAAGTCTTTCAGCTCGGCATTAAGCCGCTGTTGCGCTTCGCTGTGGCATACCAGCGGCGCTGGCTGCAGCTGCACTTCCCGCGACGATTGTGGTTTTAGCGCTTCAATCCGCCGCAGCGTTTCCAAGAGCGCGTCATCAACCAGCTGACCCACCAATTCGCGTATAATGTGATGCCGGCTGACATCGTCGAGGGCCGTGCCATCCCAGGCGATCCGCTCCACCACGCGTTGCCACAGCGGCAAGTCGGCCACTTGATCGACGCTGATCAAGCCGGCTTGCAAGCCGTCGTCCAGGTCATGGGCGTTGTAGGCCAGCTCGTCGGATATGTTGGCGATTTGCGCTTCCAGGCTGGCGCCGGTATCGGCCGAAATGCCCTTGAAGACGCGCCGGTCGTAAGTGGTTTCGTGCTTGGCGATGCCCTCGAGCGTTTCGAGCGTCAAGTTAAGGCCGTTCCATTTGGGATAGCGCTTTTCCAGCTTGGTGACGACGCGGTAGCTCTGATGATTGTGGTTGAAGCCGCCGTGGGCGCTCATCAACTCGTTGAGCACGGCTTCGCCGGCGTGACCATAAGGCGGGTGCCCCAGATCGTGCGCCAGGCAGATCGCCTCAACCAAGTCTTCGTTGGCGCCCAGAGCGCGGGCCAGGGTGCGGCCGATCTGCGCCACTTCCAGCGTATGCGTCAGCCGCGTCCGATAGTAATCGCCGGCGTCGTTGACGAAGACTTGCGTCTTGTATTCGAGCAGCCGGAATGCCGCCGAATGCACGATGCGATCGCGGTCGCGCTGAAAGGCGGTGCGGTAACGCGGCTCCGCCTCATGGTGGATGCGCCCGCGCGACTCACAGCTGAGCAGCGCGTGAGGCGCCAGCGCTTGCCGTTCGTTCTCTTCCAGTCGGGCGCGAATGTTGTGCATAGGGTGACCTCACTATAGCTATTGTAGTGTGAGCCGGAGGATTTCGCAGCGCGTCACCGGCCTATCGCCCCCGTCCGCGCATTTGCGAGTAGATCTACCCGCCACCAGCCCCCGGCAAGCCTGAGAGTTTGTAGGGGCGTTTCGTGAAACGCCCGCGCACCTGCGGGACGGGCGTCAGGGCGTGTCGCCCCTATTTGCGTTGCGGGCCAATTCCCAACGTGCGAACGGGCGAGGCGGTAGCTCGCCCCTACAAGGCTTGTACCTGCGCGGGCATGGGATGGACGGGAGGGCGAGACAAGTCTCGCCCCTACAGAATTCGATTGGGAGGGGGAGATCGACACCGCAGGACACAAGATATTTTGCGTGGGCAGCGGCTGCGCCGGGCGTGTGTCTATAATATCTCGCCAAGGTATTTTGCGGGGGACGTGGCTGGCGCGCGCCGGTCTTCACATCAATTCGCAAACTTAAGAAAGTGTCAGTGCGATCCGCCGGCAGGCCCGCACAAACAGCCTTTTGCGGCGAGACTTCAGTTTGCGCGCGCAGGCGATTCATTCAGGACAGGAGTGCGCTAGAATCTGGGTGGGGCAGGCAGCGGAATAGTGCGAGGCAAGACATGGCCGGCATCATCGCGTTACTGACGGACTTCGGCCTGGACGACATTTATGTCGGCGTCATGCAGGCGGTGCTGCTGCGCCACTGCCCGGGGGCGCGCATCATCAACATCACGCACGCGATCGGGCCGCAAAATGTCCGTGAAGCCGCCTTTGCGCTTCTGAACAGCAGCCGTCATTTCGCCGAGGGCGCTGTCTTTTGCATCGTCGTCGATCCCGGCGTGGGTAGCGAAAGGCTGCCCATCGCGGTCAAGAGCGAGCGCCACTACTTCGTGGCGCCGGACAACGGCGTGCTGAGCTATGCGCTGGCGCAGGCCGGTGGCGAGCAGCGGGCGGTCGCGCTGCAGAATCGCGACTATCAAGCTGATCATGTCAGCCACACCTTTCATGGACGCGATATTTTCGCGCCGGCGGCGGCGCATTTGGCGCGCGATCCGGCTTGCTTCGACGAGCTGGGCCCGGCGCTTGACCATATCGCCAGCTTGCCGCGGCCTGAATTGACTTGGAGCCGCCAGCGGCTCAGCGGCGAAGTGATGCACATCGACCGCTTCGGCAACATTATCACCAGCATCGGCGTCTTCCACTGGCTCGACGCGGCGACGCTGTCCCTCGCGCCCATCTGGAACGATGCCGCGCCGCCGCTGCAACTGGCCGCCGCGGAGGCCCATGTTACGATACACAGCCACACGGTGCACGGCATCTCCCACGCGTATCACGAGGCGCCGTTGGGGGCCATCCTGACGCAGATCGACAGCAGCGGCTTCCTCGAAATCGGCGCCAACCAGGACAACGCTGCCGACCGTCTCGCGATGCAGGTCGGCGACAAGGTAATGCTCCGCTTCGGCCGCTGATCCGCCGAACGAGGCGCGTCGCCCTAAAATTTGACAGGGCCGCGAGCATGTGCTCAAATCCACAGTAATAGTCAATGCGCTTTGGAATACAGTGTCTCTTGCATTTCGCGTTTCTTCTTGTGATAGCATCGCCACCCGCGCCTGAACGTATTCCTACGCGGCGACGCGCCTGAACATCGGGCAACTGTCGTGGTCGTTTCGCATTGACTTTGCCTTCCGCGAGTTGCGGACCGTCGGAAGCTGGAAATAGGCGATCTCGACGGCAATTCTTAAGAGAGAGGAGGCCTATTGGAAAAACCAGCCGGGACGCCTCGCGCAACGTGAGCGTTCGTTTATCGCATTTTTAGTGAACGAGGAGAAATCGAAAATGAAGAAGGTTCTACTTGGCTTAATGCTGCTGTTGCTGATCGTGCCCGGCGCAAGCCTGGCGCAGGATGTCGTACTCGAATTCCAGCAATGGTGGGAGCCGGAATTGCCCGAGGGCTCGTTCCGCGCGATTCTGGATGATTTTGAGGCAGCCAACCCGGGCATCAGGGTGGAGACGATCAGCGGGCCCTATCTGACCACGAAGGACCAGATTATCGCCAGCGCCGCTACCGGGACGATGGCGGATGTCGTTGGCCTGGATGGCGCGTGGGTGAATGTCTTGTGGAAGCAGGGCGCGCTGCATAGCCTGACGCAGGCTATGGAAGACGCCATGTACGACGACAGCGAGCTAGCGGCGCAGATCAGGCTGGCCGGGGAGACCTATATGATCCCCATCGCCAACTTCATCTACCCGGTATTTGTCAATCTGGACATGCTGGAAGCGGCCGGCATTGACCCGCCGTCAACCCGCGCTGAATTCTCCGCCGCCGCCGAAGCGCTGACCGACCCGGACAACAACGTCTATGGTTGGGCGCAGCCGCTCTCGCTGGAGCAGCCCAACGGCATCCAGAACGACACGATGTCCTGGGTCTGGGCCAGCGGAGGCAGCATGCTGGATGACATGGGCCAGCCGAATCTGGTCGACAATGAATTGTTGGGCAGCACGATGGCCTACATCAAGAGCCTGCACGATGCCGGTGTTGTGGCGCCGGGCGCCTTCACCATGAAGGAGAACGAAAAGGTCGAAGAATTCGTCAATGAGCGCGTGGCCATGATCATCAACACGCTGGCGCACTTTACGCTGATCCGCGAGCGCAACCCGGATTTGAACTTCGACATCACGGCGCTGCCGGCGGCTGAGGGCTATGATGGGCCGCGCGGTTTGCCCTACGCCTCCTGGGGTATCGGCATCTCGTCAAACACCGAGCACAAGGCCGAGGCCTGGAAGCTGATCGACTATTTGACCAGCGTCGAGGGCAATACGAAGCTGACGTCGATTGCCAATGCCTTCCCGGGCAATGTCAACGCCACACCGGACTTCATCCAGACGGATCCGCTCTTCATCACCGCCTTCGAGATCTTCCAGGAAGGTTTCCTGGCGAATGAGTTCACCGGGCTGCCGGCGGCGGAAGAGTTGATGCGGCAGTTCGACGAGCCTTTCCAATTCTACCTGGAAGGCGAAATCGAATTGGAAGAGTTCCTGGAAATCGCGCAAGAAGAGTGGGAAGCCATCTTCGAGTAGCTTCCCCGGGCGCGATACACCACTGAGTTGTAAGGCTGAGGCGGCCGGGCAGCTCCGCCGACCGTCTCAGCCGAGAGGGCGCCGCCATGGCCATCGCCGCACAACGAGGCACTGCTGAAACCGGCATCACGCGTTGGGAGCAGCGCAAGCGCAAGTTCCTGCCCTACGCGTACCTGTCGCCGACGCTGCTGCTGCTGGCGGCGCTGACGGTGGTGCCGATCACGACGGTCTTCCTCTATTCGCTGGTCGACAACGTCATCGTCAACCCGAATCCACCGCAATTCGTCGGCCTTGAGAATTACGAAGAAATCTTGACCGACCGGAAGTTCCGCGGCGCGCTCAGCAATACGCTGTACTTCTCACTGGTCAGCGTCGGCGCGCACTTCGTCATCGGCTTGTCTTTCGCGTTGCTGCTGAATTCGCGCTTGCTCAGCAACAACGTCAAGGCGGCCTTCCGCGTCATCTACATTTTGCCCTGGGTCTTCACCGCCTCCATCATCGCCATCTTGTGGCGGCTGCTGCTCAATCCACATGGCGTGGTCAATTTCGTGCTGCTTGAGCTTGGCATCATCCCCGAGCTCAACGAGTGGCTCTCCGACCGCAAGCTGGCGCTCAATGCCGTCACCTTCATCAACATTTGGGCGGGCTACCCCTTTTACATGGTCAGTTTTCTGGCCGGCTTGCAGGGCATTCCCGATGACCTCTACGAATCGGGACGGGTCGATGGCGGCAACGCCTGGCAGCTCTTCCGGCACATCACGCTGCCGCAGTTGCGGCCCATCATCATCAGCCTGGCATTGCTGGATTTCATCTGGACGATCCATCAGTTCACGCTGATCTGGATGACCACCGGCGGCGGCCCGCTGCGCTCCACCGAGGTCTTGAGCACATACACTTACAAAGCCGCCTTCAGCAAGCACGAGTATTCGGAAGCCTCGACGATTGCCATGGTGATTCTGGCGATTTGCACATTCGTGGCGATCTTTTACGTGCGCAGCCAGCGACGGGCGGACGACTAACCGCTCGGCGGCAGCGAGAAGGGCTGTTTCGCGCCGGGCTGCAAAGTTATCGACTCGGCTAACGTACAGGTGAGGTTTGCAAGATTGGCATGATCGGCAGCCGCAGGCAGATTCTCGTCAGAAAGTTGCTGATTTGGATCGCGCTGATCCTGGGCGCCTGCTTCGCTGGCTTGCCGGTGCTGTGGATGGTCTCGTCATCTTTCAAGTCGAATCTTGAGGTCTTCGCTTATCCGCCGGCGCTAATCGACCACTCATTTTCTTTCCACGCTTATCAAGAAGTACTGGGCGATCCCGAGCGGCTGCGCTTCTTTTTCAACAGCTATCTGGTGGCCATCATGGTCACGATTTGCACAGTGGTCACCAGCATCTTGGCGGGCTATGCTTTCAGCCGCTACGAATTTCGTTTCAAGCGCATACTCAACCTGGTCATCATCGGGGTACAATCGGTGCCGCCAATCACGCTGATGATCCCCTACTTCGGGCTCATCGTCTGGCTGAAGATATACAATACCTATACAGCGCTGGTGTTGACCTACATGGTCTTCACGCTGTCCTACGCCATCATCATGATGACCGGCTATTTCAACACGCTGCCGCGCGACCTGGACGAAGCCGTCATGATCGACGGCGGCGGCAGTTTCGTGACGTTGTGGCGCATCCTGGTGCCGATATCGCTGCCGGGCATAGTCGCGGTCGGCGTATACACCTTCATGTTGGCCTGGAATGAATTCCTCTTCGCCCTCACCTTGACGCGGACCAATGACATGCGCACGGTGCCCATCGGCATTCATCTGTTGATGGGCCAGCACTCCTTCGAGTGGAATCAGATGCTGGCGCTGAGTGTGCTGGGTTCGCTGCCGGTGCTGATCCTCTTCCTATTATTCCAGCGCTATTTCATCGCCGGTATGTCCGCCGGCTCGGTTAAGGGCTAAAATCCGCCTCTGAAATCAACACGCCAGAAAAGGGACACTGAACCACGATGCTACTGAATATGAAAAACCTCTTGGCGGTGGCGCGCGCGCACCGCTTTGCTGTGCCGGCGTACAACATCAGCAGCAGCATGTTGCTGCGCGGCGCGCTGGAAGCGGCGGAAGAAGCCGAAGCGCCCGTCATCATCGCCATCCATCCCGATGAGCTGGCTTTCGTCGGCACGGCCTTCGTGGCTATGGCGCTGGAAGAAGCCCGAAATGCGTCTGTGCCCGTGGTGATTCATCTCGATCACGGCTCTTCGATGCAGCAAATCATGACGGCCATCCGCGCCGGTTTCACGTCGGTCATGATCGACAAGTCCATGTTGCCGCTGGAAGAGAATATCGCCGCCTGCAAAGAAGTGACTGCGCTGGCGCATACCGTCGATGTCTCGGTTGAAGGCGAGCTGGGCACTATCGGCGAGCTCGATGAAGAGGCGGAGGCCGGCGCCGAAGAGGTCGTTTTTGTTGATCCGGACGAAGTCAAGTATTTTGTCGAGGCCACGAATGTCGACACGCTGGCGGTCGCGGTCGGCACCTCGCATGGTTTGTACCCCAAGGATATGAAGCCGGAAATCCGCCTGGATCTGCTGCGCCAAATCAACGAAAGGGTGGCGATTCCGTTGGTCTTGCACGGCGGCTCGGGCAACCCGGATGCCGAGATTGCGGCGGCGGTGGCGCTGGGCATCGGCAAGATCAACATCTCGGCCGACATGAAGAGCGCCTTCTATCAGAAAGCCCGCGAAGTCTTGCAGAACCCGATATTGCGGGAGCCGAGCAGCATCTATCCCCAGTGCATCGACGCGATGAAAGTCGTTTGCCGGCAGAAGTTTGATCTGTTCAGCACGACGGGCAAGGCGGCGCTGTATTGAGGGATGAATCGGCGGAAAGCGCCTGCTGAGAGATGACTGCGTGAGCCAGAGCATCGCCCTCGGCTTCTGCAATAATGTCGATGTGGAGGTCGTCTGGCGGGCTGCTGTGTTGGAAGAGTTGGCGCGCCATTATCGCATCAGCGCTGCCGAACTTGACGCGCGCCAGCCGATTCTGTCAGAGCGTGATCTCGTCATTTCGATTCTTGGATTCATGCGGGCGGGAAGCGGTGGCGAGCGTTTTGTCAGTGCGCCGGATGTGATTGAGCGCTTCGCCGCTCGCTTTGACAAGAAGATCACGTTGGGCGGCACCTCCGTGCGCGCCGCTATCGCCATGGGGACGCTCGGTCACAGCGCGGCCCTGCACTTGATCACGCTGAATGACGACGTGCGCCGGCTGCTTCCGCGCGATTGCCCGACTATCTGCAGCAACGACGGCGACAGCTACTATCCCCACTTGATCGTGCAATTTAGCGCGGACGATCGCATTCGCGCCGGCGCTATCGATATCAGGGCGGCCCAGCCCAACCGGCTCATCTACCACTGCAATGCCGACAGGATCGCCATGAGAATCAGCCCGGACTTCGCGGATCTGATCGCCGACGCGCGCGCCCTGCTGATATCCGGCTTCAACGCCATGCAGAGCCGGGCGCTCCTGGCGCAGCGCCTGGAAACCGTGGCTTACCTGCTTGCGCGGCTTCCAGCTGATGCCAGCGTATACCTGGAAGATGGCGGTCACTTCGATCCGGCTTTCCGGGGGCAGATCACGCGGGCGTTGGGGCAACGCGTCGATGTCTACGGCATGAATGAAGATGAGCTGCAGGTCCATCTGGGTCGCTCATTAACGCTGAGGGACCCGGAGCAAGTGCTGGGCGCGCTTGATGCCTTGAGCCGGCGGGTCCCGGCGCGCACGATCGTCGTACACACGCGACATTGGGCGCTGGCCCATGGTGACGGAGCGGCCGCCTATGCCGGGGCCCTGCGAGCGGGCGTCACGCTGGCGACGACGCGCTTCTGTTACGGCGACGATTTCACGCTGGCGGATTACCTCGCCATTGCCGACGTAGACGCTGACCCAGTCGGCCACCAATTCGCCAACGCCCTCAAGACTCTCGGCGGCGAACGCGTCGCTTGCGTGCCGGTGCCGGCGGTCGACCAGCGTAAGGGCACTACTATCGGCCTGGGCGATGCCTTCGTCGGCGGCTTTCTGCCGGCGCTCTTGAGCTAGTTTCGCGCGTCAGAGGTTGCGTCCGCCGCGGCGAACATCGCCGACGCGCTGCGTGACGCCCTGTGAATCCAGATGTTCCAGCAGCGGGATGGCGTATTTCCGCGTGGTGCTGAAATTGTCGCGCAAGGTCTTGGCGTCAATCTCGCCGCCTTCGCGCAGGTGAAGCCGGACGCCGTCCACCAGCCGGTCGTAGGCAGCGGCCGAAAAGGCGATGCTGTCGCTGACTTTGACCAGCCGCCGCTGATCGAAAAGCGCGCGCACGACATCCTCCCCGACCAGCGCGTTCATCTCGGCGATAACCGGCGGGTTGAAGGGCGCGCCCTCCAGCGTGCGCATCAATTCGGCGATTTGCTCTTGCTGGCGGCGTGTGAAGGCGATTTGGTGCTGACTTAGCCGCAGCAATTGCGACTCGGCCACGAAGCGTTGGTCAGCGGCGATCACGCGGTCCAGCAGATCCCGATCGAGCCGCAGCCGGCTGCGCAGCTCGGCCTGTGGCATGCCCAGGCGCAGCGGCTGTGCGCGATGATAATCGCCCAAGGCGCCAGCGATAGCGCCCGCCAATTTCTCCCAGGTCGCCGTGGCGAGGACAGTGCCATCTTCAAATTGCCGCGCCAGGCCCGCTTCGAGCGCTTCGTTCAGCGCCGATGTGAATTCCAGCGCATCCATGCCCAAGGCACGCTGCAGTTCAGCAGGTGAATGCGGCTCGACGCCGGTCGCAGCTTGGGCCAGGCGTTGCCCCGGTGTGCCGCGCAGGCGCATTTCCAGGTCTGAGATTACTTCCTGCTGGAAGCGCTTGTGCCGGCGCCCCGGCTGCGGATTGACGACGACGCCGCCACCGATCGTTTGCGGCGGCGACGGATAGCGCAGAATATAGCGATCGCCAGAAAGCAGAGGCAGGGCCTGACGCAACCGCAACTGAAGCCAGCCCTGTCCGCCGGCAGGCAGCTTGTCCGCATCCAGGAGCCTCACATTGGCGACAGCCTCGGCCGCGCCGCAGAATACCTTCACCTCGGCATTATGCTTCAGGGGACGCTCGACATCTTGCAGCTGCGTGAAGCGCGCATCGGCCAGCAAGGTCGGCTGGATCAGCCCGGGCTTGCTCAAGACATCGCCGCGTTTGGCGTTGCGCCCGTTGAGCCCGGCGATGTTCACCGCCACGCGGCTGCCCGGCTGGGCCAGCTCCACCGCGCGTTGATAACTTTGCAGGCCGCGGATGCGCCCGCGCGCGCCGGCCGGCTGCAGCTCCACCTGGTCGCCCAAGGCCAACGCGCCGCCGCTCAAGGTACCGGTGACCACCGTGCCGAAGCCGCTGACGACAAAGACGCGGTCCACCGGCAAACGCGGCCCGAGCGATGTGGGCTGCGGGGGCAAATCGGCCAGCAGCGCCTGCAATTGGCGCAGCAATTGGGGCAGGCCCTCGCCCGAATGCGCCGAGACGGGCATGATCGGCGCGCCGCCATAAGCATTCGCCGCCAGCAAGTCTTCGATTTCCAGCTCGACCAGCTCGATCCATTCCGGGTCGTCAATCAAGTCGACCTTGCTGAGCACGACGATGATGCGCTCAATCTCGAGCAGGCGCAGGATAGACAGGTGCTCACGCGTCTGCGGCATGATGCCTTCGTCGGCGGCGACAACCAGCAGGGCGGCGTCTATCCCGCCTACGCCGGCCAGCATGTTCTCGATAAAATCGCGGTGGCCGGGCACATCGACGATGCCGAGGGTCTCGCCGCCCGGCAATTCGAGCCAGGCGAAGCCCAGGTCAATCGTCATGCTGCGGGCGCGCTCTTCCTCCAGCCGGTCCGGATTAATGCCGCTCAGTTTTTCGACCAGTGTGGATTTGCCGTGATCGACGTGCCCGGCTGTGCCGATGACGCGCATGGATCAGGCGCCGGCAATGCGCTCGGCTGTGGCGCGATTGTTGTCTCGCGCGTTCTCAGCGGCGCCGCCGATATCGTGCTCGTGGAGCATCGCCTGGTAGCGCTCGCGATAGAGCTCGGCGCGGGCCCGCTCCAGCCGCCACAGCCGTTCAATGCTGGCGCGGAGGCCGGGCAGCACGCCTTCCAAGACGTCAAGCCGCTTGATGAAATTCTCGAATTCGCGGTCGTGGTTGCGCCAGACCTCATCGCTGGAGAGCGTCAATTGCTTCCAGCGCTTCTGATCGTCATCGCGCCAGTCATTCCACTCTTCACGAAAGCGCTCTTCGCTGAGGCGCTGCATCTCCGAGGATTCGTTGATGCGCCGCTCCAGCCGATCGCCGATGCGGTTGAAGTCATCGATGATGCGTTTCATCTCGCGGTAGGCCTGGGCCCAGACCTCAAAGCGCTCGATATTCTTCTGCAATTCTTCATCGTGGATGCCGAAGCGCTTTGTAAGGTCGCTGAGTTGTTGGTCACGCTGCTGCACCAGCAGTTGCTGCTGATCGATGAATTGCTGAATCTGCTCGCGGCGCTCGCGGTCGACATTGTTAAAGTCCTGGATGCGGCGTTCGTTGCGCACGGCCAACTCCTCCAGCAAGGCCATCTTGGGCTGGATGCCGTCCACCGTCTTGCGGTATTCGGGCAATTCAGTTTCGATCTCGGCCAGGCGGCGCGCGTCCGTCCGCCGCTGCTCTTCCAGGAAGGCGAGGCGTCGATCGGGCCCTTCCTGCTTCTTGGCCAGGTCGTCGATTTCCTGATTTAGTATGCGCATGGCGTTGGTCAAGCGGTCGCCTTCCGTCTGCAGGTCGCCCATATTGGCCAGCTGCCGCTCGAGGCGCTCGGCTTTTTCAGTCAATTCACGGAGGGCGCGCTGCGAGTTTTCGCGCTGGAGGTCGATGCGGCGTTCGGCTTCACGCTCGGCGGTCAAGCGGCGGGCTTCGGCATTTTCGAGCATTTCTTCCATTTCGCCGCGCGCGCGCGCCATAATGTCGTGCTCTCGATTGGCGGGCAGCGCCTCCTGCTTGAGCACGGTCTGCTCCGACTCCACCGTATTGACCCGCCGGGTCATGGCGTCCAGCACATCCGCCTGCTGCGCCAAACGCTCCTCCAAAGACGCGATCAGGGCTTTGTCGCGCCGGCGCTCTTCGTCGATCCACTCGATCATGCTGGCCAACTGGTTGATTTCCATTGCCTCGTCTCCGGCCGCCGCATCCAGACGGCGCACTGGGCGGATTGCGCCAATTATAGCATTTCGCACTCGCCATATCAATTTCCCGCAATGGCGCCGCGGTTTCGCGTTGACAGGGGCATGGCCGCGGCGTATACTTCGTGGTGGAATGGGTGGGAGAAGCAATGGTATTCGGCGGGCGGCATCAGCATCAGACGAGCTTGCGAAGAGCGATGCATGGTCGTTGAGAATTCGACTTGAGCACTTATTCCGCCTTGCCTCGCTCTTCCGCGGGGTTTTTTCTTTATTAAGCGGGAGCAGCTATGCTGGCAGTGATCGATTACGGCGCGGGCAACCTGCGCAGCGTCTTGCACGCGCTGAAACACCTGGACGCGCGCGGCCTGCAGCTTGTGCGTCATCCCGAGCAGCTGGTCGGGGCCGACAAAATCATCTTACCCGGCGTGGGCGCTTTCGGCGCTGGCATGGAGCAAATGCGCCGGCAAGGCCTGGTCGAGCCCTTGAAAGCGGCGCTGGCTGAGGGTGTGCCATATCTCGGCATTTGCGTCGGCATGCAGATGCTCTACGACATCGGCGAAGAAATGGGCCAGCACCAAGGGCTGGGCGTGCTGCGCGGGCGCGTGGTTCGCTTTCCCAACTTTGCCGAGCGCAAGGTGCCGCATATGGGCTGGAACGCGCTGGACATTCAGCTGGATTCGCCCATTCTGCGCGGGCTGGATGGCGATAGTTACGCCTATTTTGTGCATAGCTACTATTGCGCGCCGCAAGATGAGGCGACCATCGCCGCCTCGGTCGATTACGGGATTCAGTTCGCCGCCGCGGTGCAACGGGATAATATCTACGGTGTGCAATTTCATCCGGAAAAGAGCCAGAATACCGGCCTGCGCATCCTGGCCAATTTCCTGCGGCTCTAGGAGGGGCGCATGATCGTCTATCCCGCTATTGATTTGCGCGACGGCAAAGTCGTGCGCTTGCGACAGGGCGACCCGGAGCGTCAGCGCATATTCAGCCAGGACCCGCTCGAGACCGCTAGACGTTGGATCGACCAGGGCGCGGAATGGCTGCACATGGTCAACCTCGACGGCGCTTTTGGCGGCGCCAACAAGAACCTGCGTATCCTGGAGCGGGTCGCGCGCATGCCAGTCCGAGTCCAATTTGGCGGCGGATTGCGCGATATGGCCGCGCTTAACGAGGCCCGCTCAGCCGGCGCGGCGCGGCTCGTCATCGGCACACTTGTGGTGAAGCAGCCGTCGATTGCGCTGCAAGCCCTGGCCGATTACGGCAGCGAGGCGATTTGCGTCGGCTTAGACGCGCGCGACGGCAGAGTGGCGACGCATGGCTGGACCGCGCTCTCGGAGCATACGCCGGCCGAGCTGGGCCGTTGGCTGGGCGAGCGGGGCGCCAAGCACGCGCTCTACACGGACGTCAGCCGTGACGGCGGCATGCATGGCGTCGACATCGCCGGCACGATCGAGCTGGCGCGGGCAACCGGCTTGCAAGTCATCGCATCGGGCGGGCTCAGCCGCTTGGACGAAATCCGGCAGGTGGCGGGCAGCGGCGCGGTGGCCGGCGCGATCATCGGCATGGCGCTTTACCAAGGCGAATTCACTTTGAGCGACGCAATTGAGACCGCGAGGAGCGCGAAACATGTTGGCGAAACGCATCATCCCCTGCCTTGATGTGCAAGACGGGCGCGTGGTCAAGGGCGTCAATTTCCTCGACCTGCGCGACGCCGGCGACCCGGTGGAGCAGGCAATCGTCTACGACCGCGAAGGCGCCGACGAGCTGGTCTTCCTCGACATCACCGCCTCGCACGAAGGCCGCGCCACCGTTCTGGACATGGTCAAGCGCGTGGCCGACAGCATCTTCATCCCCTATTGCGTTGGCGGCGGCATCCGCACGATCGAGGACATCCGCGATACGCTGCTGGCCGGCGCGGACAAGGTGTCCATCAACAGCGCGGCTGTCAAGGATCCGGATCTGATCAGCGCCGGGGCCTGGGGCTTCGGCAGCCAGTGCATGGTGGTGGCCATTGATCCGCGCCGCATTGACGGCAAGTGGGTGGTGCATATTCACGGCGGGCGCATCCCCACGGACAAGGAAGCCGTGGCCTGGGCCAAAGAAGTCGAAGACCGGGGCGCGGGCGAAATCCTGCTTACGAGCATGGACCGCGACGGCACCAAGTCCGGTTATGATATTGAGTTGACGCAGGCGGTCGCTGATGCGGTTTCGATACCCGTGATCGCCTCCGGCGGGGCTGGCAAAGCCGAGCATTTTCGCGAGGCGCTACAAGAGGGCGGGGCCGACGCCGCCCTGGCCGCGAGCTTGTTTCACTTCAATGAGCTGCGCGTGGGCGATCTCAAGCGGACTCTGCACGAATGGGGCGTGCCCATGCGACTCAATGGATGGGAGAAGTTGAGCGATGATTAGTTCGGCTGCGCTGGCCGCCATGAAGTGGGACGACGACGGCCTGATGCCGGCCATTGTGCAAGACGCGCATACTCGCGAGGTGCTCATGCTGGCTTACATGAACGCTGCCTCGCTACAGCGCACGCTCGAGCTGGGACAGGCAGTCTTCTGGAGCCGGAGCCGAGCGGAACTTTGGCGCAAGGGCGCCACCTCGGGCAATACGCAGCGCGTGGTTGAGCTGCGCATCGACTGCGATGCCGATACGCTGTTGCTCTTGGTCGAGCCAGCTGGACCCGCCTGCCACACGGGCGCTACGAGTTGTTTCTCCCGCGATCTTGACGAGTTCAGCGCCGACCCCCTGAGGCTGTAGGGCTTGACTGGAATCAGCGAAAATGCGCGGAATTTCACCCCTCACCCCCGGCCCGTCTCCCACAAAGGGCGAGGGTGAGCGAAGCGCTGCGCGACGCAAGGTACCTTGCGTGGGCCGTGGTTGAGACGCCCGTGGGTCTACAGGCTTCGCGGAATCGCCTGACTTGCTTGGTTGTGCTGTGAAAGGAACGCCGTTGTGGAAGACATGCTCAATCAGCTGGAGTCGATTATCCAGCAGCGCCGACTGCAGCCGGTCGCGGGAAGTTACACCAATCAACTATTGTCTGACGGCCGCGGCAAGATCGCCCAGAAGGTCGGCGAAGAGGCGGTGGAAGTGGTCATCGCTGCGCTCGCGGAGGACAAAGACAAGCAGATCGACGAATTGGCCGACCTGCTGTATCACGTGCTGGTGTTGATGGCCGATCTGGATATCAGCCTGGATGAGGTCCGGCAGCGGCTGCGCGAGCGGCATGCCCCGCGCTGAGTGCGTTTAGGGCGTGTAGTCGTATTCGCCGTCCATGTATTCGCCGTAAGTCAAGTAGCCTTTCCAGTAGTCGAAGGGCGCCGCGCCCATGGCCGCTCGCATGACCTCTTCGGTCGCGTAAATGGCGGAGACGACAGGCGATGTCGCTTGCAGCTGCCCGTTTACGCCCGGCACAACCACGTAGAGCAGCATCTGCGAGTCTGGATAGTAGAACGAAAGCGCGGCTTCCGCATCAGTAAAGGGCTGGCCGCTGACGAAGGGCGGCTCCCCGTGGACCGCGATCACCTCGCTGATGCTTATCTGTGGCGCGAATTGCAGCAAGATCGACGCCACGAGCTCGCCGTCAATGCTGGCGATCTGACAGCAAGGACCGCCATCCTGGCTTGACAGCAGCAGTCCGCGCTCGTCAGCATTCAGGATGGTTATGCCATCAAGCGCGGCGATGATTTCCGCCGCAGCGTCCAGGCTGGTTTGCCCGGGCACGATGCCTTGCCAACAGGGCGGCCCGCAGGGCTCAGCCGTTACCAAGCTGGCGTCGGCAAGGAAGTTGTCGTTTAGTAAGCTGCGTTCGGGCGCGCCGATAGTGACATCGCCCGTGCCAGCCAGCAGAGCGCTCAAGACATCGAGGGGCGGCCCGCCACGATCGACCGGCTGACCCTCGGCGAAGATGACTTCAAGCGGGCCGTTGTCGGCGCGGGCGCGAACAGCTGGCGTGCCGCTTACGCCGGCGCTCTGCCCCAGCTGCGTGTCCACCAAGAGCTGAATGCTGCGCCTGATGCAATCCTGAAGGGCGTCCGCATCCAGGTATAGCAAGTCGGCCAGGTGCGTTTCGATATCCGCCAGACTGCCCGCTGCGGCAAATTCGAAGAGCAGGTCGTGCGCGTCCCAGAAGCTGCCGGGGCTTTGCACTGCGGCGCATTCGGCGACGCGCGCCGTCAACGTCGAGTATTGCGGATTCACCAGCGGGTAGAAGCGGTACTCCAATTGCGCTTGGCCCGTCCTAACGTATGCATCCACGAAACTGTGCAGCGTGCCGGTGTAAGTTTGGCAGTGGGGGCAGAGGAAGTCCTCGAAGGCGACGATCGTGACGGGCGCGTCCGGCTCGCCCAGCACAAAGCCACCATCGGCGCGGCGCCAGGTGCGAATGCCGGCGTATCTGCCGTGCTCAATCATGACGGGATCGCTGGTCTGCGGGCGAAGCGCATCGACGATGGCCGGGAAGTGCTCGGGCAAGGCCAAGGCAATCGGCAGCGGCGCCGCCTCGCCATATTGCACGAAGAGAGAGGGCGTGGCGCTAACGCCCAGGTCAGTGCCATAGGCGGCGTCCACTATAACCTGTTGCGCATTGGCGGCGCAAGATTGCAGGGCCGCCGCTTCGTGCCCCAGCGCCGAGGCGAATTCACTCACGGTCGTATCGGTGAAGCCGGCCCGGCTGACCAGCTCAAACATGAGGTCATGCGCGCGCCAGAAGGAACCCGGCTGCAGCGTATCGGCGCACTCGGCCAGGTTGGCTGCGGACGCGGACAATTCGGCATCGATCACCGGGAACATCCGGTATTCGAATTGCGCTTGCCCGGTCGCTACATGGTCGCGAATGAAATTCTTGATGATGGGCGCATAATTCTGGCAGCTGGTGCAGAGAAAATCGGAAAACTCAATCAGCTTGACATCAGCGGAGGCATCGCCGAGGAGGAAGGCGCCATCAGCGCTACGAGACTTCACCATGTCCGCATAGGGATCCAGCGCATCCTGGGCCTGCGCGCCGAAGCAAGCCAGGGAAATAAGGCAGACGACCAGCAGCAAGCGGCGACTATAATTCATGACATTTCCTCGCAATCAGACGGGCGGCCGCCAGTGTCGCACAGATTAGAGAACTTTCAATGCTTGTATCGAGTGTGGCAGCGACAGTAGACTACTGCCAGCCTGAAGCTGCCAAATGATGCCGCCATGCGCGAAACCAACCGATTCATCGTCGAGACGACCTTCCACGTGCGCTATGCCGAAACGGACAAAATGGGCGTCGTCCACCACAGCGCCTATCTGGTCTGGTTTGAGGAGGGGCGCAGCGAATTTGCGCGCGCGCAAGGCAGGAGCTACGCGCAGATTGAAGCGGCGGGTTACACTCTGGCGGCGGGCGAGTTGCACGCCACATACAAGCAGGCGGCGCGCTACGATCAATTGATTACCGTACGCACCTGGATCGAACAGCGCAGGAGCCGCACGGTAACGTTCGGCTGCGAAGTTGTGGACGCCGCATCGGCAAGGCCTCTATTTGAAGCAACGCTTACGCTCATCTGCGTCAATTCCAAGGGGTTGGCGTCGCGGATACCACGCGACTGGCACGATTGGCTGAGGCTGTGAAGACCTGCTGTTTCCAATCGAAACGATTCCAGGGAGCTGCGTCGCGAATGGGGGCGTGCCGCTGACTTTTCTGTTACCATTACAGTGGACACGAGTTGCAATGCCTGCGCGCCACGAGGATTGCGTCGCTCAAGACCACAGGCGCCGGCGACGCTTCGAATCTGAATGCAGGCCGCCGTATTGGCTCGGCTGCGCAGGGAGAATGGGCGAAAGCCCGACGTGTAACTTGTTTGATTTGATAAGAAAAGTATACTTGTGTGCCTTAGGTTGCTGATGCGCCCGAAGTATCATGATAGGAGAGACGCTTGATGGTGACCTATGCTGAACGGCCGTGGACCAAAAGCTATGACGTGGGCATGCCGACTTCCCTCGACCTTCCGGATGTGCCCCTGCATCAGTTCCTGAAGGATACGCGCAGCCGGATACCGGGGAATACAGCCCTGATTACGCCGGCCAACCTGCCGGTGATTGGGCGGATCAGCAGCAGCTTCACGTACGAAGCGTTGGACCGCGCGTCCGATGCCTTGGCGGCCGCCCTGGTTGATCTGGGTTTGAAGAAGAGCGACCGAGTGGCCATTGTAATGCCAAATTCCGTCGCCTTTGTCATCAGCTTTTACGCCATTCTCAAAGCTGGGGGCGTTGTAGCGGCCACCAACCCGACGTATCCAGCGGACAAGATGGCGCACCAGATCAACGATTGCGATGCCGAATTCGCCATAACCATGACCCTTTTCTACGGCTTGGTAAAGGAGATTCAGCCAAAAACCAAGCTCAACACTGTCATCGTGGCCAACATCAAGGAATACCTGCCGCCAGTGGCCAAGTTTCTTTTCACCATCGCCAGAGAGAAGAAGGAAGGGCACTTCCTGGCCGCGCCGGCAGCGGGCGATTATTGGTTCCAGGACCTGCTAAAGCGCTATGACGGCAAATCAGCGGACGTGCAAGTGTCGCCTGATGATTTGGCGATCTTTCAGTATACCGGCGGCACGACGGGCGTGGCGAAGGCGGCCATGTCCAAACATCGGGCGCTGGTGGCCAATATGATACAAACGGAAGGCATTCTCGACTTATTCGACCGGCCGGCTGAAGATGAGATATTCTTGGGCGCGATTCCGTTTTTCCACGTGTATGGACTGGTCGTGGTGGTCAGCACCAGCGTGTACCGCGGTTGCAAGATCGTATTGGCGCCCAATCCGCGCGATATTGACGATGTGCTGGGAAATATCGAGACCTTCGGCGCCACGCTCTTCCCCGGGGTGCCCGCCTTGTACAATGCCATCAACAACCATCCGCAGGTTCAGCGCGGCGAGGTGGACTTGAGTTCGCTGCATTTGTGTCTCAGCGGCTCCGCGCCCTTGCCAGAAGCGACCAAGGCGGAATTCGAACGTCTCTCCGGCGGATCGGTCCGCGAAGGCTTCGGCATGAGCGAAGCGCCGACAGCCACCCACGTCAACCCAATCTTCAAGGACAACCGCGCCAACTCCATCGGATTGCCGCTGCCCGAAATGGACATGCGGATCGTAGATCTGGAAGATGGCGATAAAGATGTGCCCGTGGGCGAGACGGGCGAGCTGGTGATGGCTGGGCCCAACATTATGGTGGGATACCACGGCATGTTGGCAGAAACGCAGAATGTCCTGCGCGAGCGCGATGGCAAAGTGTGGCTCTACACAGGCGATATCGCCCGCATGGACGAGGACGGGTACTTTTACATCGTCGATCGCAAGAAGGACATGGCGCTCATCGGCGGGTACAACGTCTATCCGGCGGCGGTTGAAAACGCCATCGCGTCCCATCAAGCGGTTCTTGAGGTGGGCGTCGCCGCCATTCCGCATCCTGAGCGCGAAGGCCAAGAGGCGTTGAAAGCCTGGATCGTTGAGAAACCTGGCCAAAGCGTCAGCACCGATGAGATCATCAGTTTCCTGGAAACCAAACTTGCGCCTTACGAAATACCGCGCCGGTACGAAATCATCGACGAGTTGCCAAAGACAGCCGTTGGCAAGACGCTGCGGCGTGAGTTGGTTCGTCTGGACACAATGGCCGAGTAAGCCGGCGCAGCCGCCGAAACCCTGGCATTTTTATGAAAATGTTTGCGGGAAAAGGCGCCGGCTTTAGACAATTGTAAGACCTAGAGTCTTTAATCTGTTTCACTGTGGTCTCTAAAGCGGAGAGACTGAGTGGAAGTGGAGACAAAGATATTAGTATGAAATCAGTCTTAAGTATTCACGAACGTACTCAACGCGCCTACGAGACATTTCTGTACTTTGCAGGCGAAGCCAAAATCACGCTGCTGCATCCGGCCAGCAACTACCGCGCCATCATCATCGCGCGCCTATTGGCTGATGCGCAAGTTACAGCGCTTTACCACGCCCTGGATGTCGACGATATCAACCTTGCGAATTTACTCACCGGTTTGATACGCAGCCTTGCGCGGCAGCATCCGACCTTTGGGCGCCATCTCAGCGTGCTGCCGGGCGCTGTACTGGCCGACCCGTTCAAGCACCTGGACCTCGTCGTGCGGACTTGCATTCGCGAGCTGGAGGACATTGAGGCCGATGTCTTCTACTTAGTTTTGGATGAATTCGACCGGGCCGACCTGGCCGATGACATCAAGCGATTCGTCGAGCGGCTCTCGCATGCAGCGCCCACACGCTGCAAGTTGGTTTTGAATGGCCGCAGCTTGCCCCGCATGCCGTGGCTGTCCATGATCGCCAAGCGACATGCCATAATCGTGCAAGATGAAATGCTGGTGAAGCAACGCATCTACAATCGCCACAATGACGAAAACGCCAGCCTGAAGGTATTGTCGCTGGGCCCGGGCTATGTCTTCCAGGATGATCACCTGGTCGACAATTGGGAGGGGCATCTGCCACGCCTGCTGCTTTACTTCGCGCTTGACCGGTCCGAAGTGACGCGAAACCAGATCTGCCATACATTCTGGCCGAAGCTGAACATCGACCAGGCGGTTAATGTATTTCATGTGACCAAGCGGCGCTTGCACAAGGCGCTCAATTTGGACATTCTGTCGCATGATGGCGCTTATTATCGGACGGACGAAGACATACCGCTGTATTTTGACGCCATCGATTTCGTCGAGACCCTGCTGGAAGGGCGATTTGGCGCGCCCGACGACCCCTTTGAACTTTGGCAGAAGGCGGCGAAACTCTATCGCGGACCGTACCTTGAGGGCCACAATGAACCCTGGATTATTGAACGGCGGGAGGCGTACCAGGCCGCTTACATTGAAGCCTTGGAGAACACCGCGGAGCTGTGGATTCAGGACGGTAAGCACGAGCTGGCGCTGATGACGCTGAACCGCGCAATCGCAGCGGACTACGCGCAGGACAACCTGCATTTGAAACTGCTGCGGCTCTATGTGAAGCTGGGGCGACGGGCCGAAGCCGTCGCGCATTATCGTGACCTGGAGAAACGGGCGCGCGCCAGCAAGTCGTCGATAAGCGCCCCGATTCAGCAACTGTTCAGCGATATCACAGCCTGAGAGAAGCGGCTCGATCGGCCGGCGCCGGGCAGGCGCCCCTGGCAGGACTCGAACCTGCGACCAACGGTTTAGAAGACCGGTGCTCTGTCCACTGAGCTACAGAGGCAAACAAAGGGATTTTAGGTTTGGCGCGCGGGACTGTCAATAGTTCGAGCGCCTGTTTTAACGCCGCTTCGCATTGTCCACAGCATCGCCCTATAGTATAATAGTCATGAAGGCGCAAGCGTGTGAATCCGCTGAGACGGGCGCTTGTCGGCGGCCGCTTTACGGTGACGTCGCGCCCTAGAGAGATTTAATCGACCGGGCAGAAGCAGGGAGCGAGGATGGCGAAAAACAGGGACCTGGTTTCTCAGTACGAGAACGACTACACAGCCAAAAATATCCAGAAGCTCGAGCCGAGAGCGCACGTGCGGCGCCGCCCGGGCATGTACGTCGGCGGCACAGATAGCCGCGCGCTGCACCACTTGATTTACGAAGTCGTCGATAATTCCATTGATGAAGCCTTGGCCGGGCGCTGCGACCGGATTTTGGTCACATTGCACGACGACGGATCAGTGTCGATTCGTGATAACGGCGTGGGCATTCCTGTCGACAAGCACGAAAGCGGCAAACGCGGGCTCGAGCTGGTGATGACGGAGATCGGCGCCGGCGGCAAATTTGATAATGAAGCGTACAAAGTCAGCGGCGGCTTGCATGGCGTTGGTGTATCGGCGGTTAATGCGCTCTCGGCCGAATTGACCGCCACGATTTACCGTGACGGGCACGTGTGGACGCAGACTTACCGTGAAGGCCTGGCTACCAGCCGCGTGAGGAAAGGGCGGAAACTGCGGCCGGATGACGATACCGGGACCTTGATTCGTTTCGTGCCCGATTTCACGGTGCTCGAGCGGAATGAGTTCAGTTTCAGTACACTGGTGACCCGCTTCCGCGAGATGGCCTTTGTCACGCGGCAGGTCACGATAAGTTTGCGAGACGAGCGCAGCAAACCGATCTCGCGCGAAATCACCTTTTACTTTGACGGGGGTTTGCGCTCCTTCGTACGCTATCTCAACCGCAATCGGCGCGAGATTCACAACGTCATTCATGTAGAGCGCGATATAGATTTCATCGACCGGAACGACAACGCCTACGTGATAGGCGTCGAGGTCGCCTTTCAATACGCCGACGTGGCAACCACCACGGAAATGGCCTTCACCAACACGATCAACACACCGGATGGCGGGACGCATATCACGGGCATGCGCTCGTCAATCACCGGCGTAATCAATCGTTATGCCAGGAAAGCGGGACTTCTGAAAGACAGAGACGGCAACTTTTCCGGAAATGACACGCTGGAGGGGCTGACCACCATCGTCAGCATCAAGCATCCGGAGCCGCAATTTGAAAGCCAGACCAAGGTCAAGTTGCTCAATCCAGAAGTTCAGGGGGCCGTATCGCAGGTCGTCACCGAAGCCTTCAACGAATTCCTGGAGACGAACAGCCGCGAGGCGCGCCGCATCGTGGACAAATGCCTGACCAGCAAGCGAGCGCGTGAAGCGGCGAAGAAAGCGCGTGACCTGGTGCGGAGCGGGCCCAGCTTGCTGGAAAGCAGCACCTTGCCGGGCAAGCTAGCCGATTGCTCGGAGCGGGGGGAACATGCCGAGATTTACATCGTCGAGGGGGATTCGGCGGGTGGCAGCGCCAAGCAGGGACGCGACCGTCACTTTCAAGCCATCCTGCCTCTGCGCGGCAAGATCTTGAATACTGAGCGCGCGCGCATCGACAAGATTCTGGACAACAACGAAATCAAGGCGTTGATATCAGCGTTGGGCACGGGCATTCATGACGAGATGACCATTGACCGGCTGCGGTATGGGCGGGTCATTATCATGACTGATGCTGATGTCGATGGCAGCCACATTCGTACGCTGCTGCTGACCTTCTTCTATCGCCATATGCCGCAGATCATCGTGAATGGCCACCTCTATATCGCGCAGCCGCCGATCTTCTCGCTTAAGAACGGCAAGAAGATGGACTATATTTATCCCACCGCGGGCCAGTCCGACGATGATCTGCTGAAGGCGTCGCTGCAGAGCCACAAGAATCCGGACAAGGTCACTGTGCAGCGCTACAAGGGTCTGGGCGAGATGAATCCCGATCAGCTTTGGGAGACGACCATGGATCCCGAAAAGCGTACGTTGTTGCAAGTGACGATCGAAGACGCGGCTGACGCCGACAAGATCTTTGACATGCTGATGGGGGCGAGCGTACCGCCACGCCGCCGCTTCATCCAGACGCACGCCCGGCAGGTGCGCAACCTGGATATTTGATTGGGAAAGCGGCGACCAGCATTTGGACGGTGGTCGACACACGGCTACCACTGAGGACACCGAGAATAGCATTGTCTTGCGCGATCTGGCGCGGGCTAGGCCGGCCGTCGTTTGGCTGTGTGGAAGTCGCTGGCAACCAACTGACCATCACAGAATGACGACGTCGACTGGCAAGCGCAGCTTTCAGGCCCTTAGTCAGAAGTCTCAAGTTAGTCGCGCGAAAAGTGTTTGCGCATGTCGAGGAATAGGGGGCGAGCCAGCGGCTGGCCCGTGCGCGCATGCGACTGTTTTGAAGGTAAGGTTCATGCTGCGATGAATCGCATTACTTTCTGGGAACCACCAGTGAATCCAACTTCATCGCGCGACAAACGTTTGAGAATTTGTCCAATCTGGGGGCGAGCCACCGGCTCGCCCGTACGCACAGTCCGTTATTTTGAAGGTTAGTTGAGTGCTGCGATCAATCGCAAAACTCTAGCGGTTCTACTTCGGCGCGCTCGTTCTGACGGTGTTCAGACTGGCGGCGTAGCGGATTGGACTCACAAGCCCGAGGTGCGGGCGTCCTCTTCCGTCCAGCCGCGGGCATCCCGGGCGGCGATTTCGCTGAAGGCTCGCTGAAGGGGCCCGCGCTCGACCAAGCCGTGCAGCAGGGCGAAGAGCAGGCTGCCGGCGCCGAGCGCGACGACGATCACCAGCAGGGGGTGCCAGGTGAGGCCGGCCAGTTCCAGGGCCGCCGGATGCAAGAAGAGCACGCTTATGCAGACTGTGGGCAAGATGGCGACAAAGCACAAACCGGAGAGAAAGTTGCAGGCGAGCGAAAACCAGCCGCCGTGAATCGGCTGTCGCGCGACAGACCGCCGCTGCACCAAGAGCGCGAGCCGCAAGACGATCACGACCAATGCGGCCGCGGCGAGAAGCTTGGTCCAATCCGGCTCCATCGGCGCCTTCCTGCGCAGACTCGCGCTACAGCCTTAAAACAGGGTGTAAATGAAGGGGCTTAGAGGGCTGGAGCCACCCAGCATGATCAGCAGCGCAAATACCAGCAGCGTGATGACCATCGGCAGCATCCAGTAGAGCTTGCGTTTCCATAGGAAGGCGAGCAACTCCCCCAGAACGCCCAATCGCATGAGAAAGTCTTGCAAGCCGCTGGGCGCGTCGTCTTTCTTTTTCTGCTGTGTTGTCATGATGATTTCAAGCCTCGCGACGCCCTGTTTATGCGGGTTTCCTTACGATGTGTGAACCGAGCACGAGCATGTCAATATCGCTGTTGCGGAAGGTATTGTAAGCCTCGCGGGGGCTGTTGACAATGGGTTCGCCGCGCAGGTTGAACGAGGTGTTGAGCACAACCGGGACGCCGGTCGCTTCGCCAAATTGTTGCACGATATCATAGTAGCGGGCGTTGGTCGCCCGGTCGATTGATTGCAGGCGCCCGGTGCCTTCATGGTTGACGGCGTGGATTTCATCCTGCTTATCAGCTTTGATCGGCGCCACCATCAGCATGTAGCGCGGCGAGTCGTGCTCGGCCACTTGGGGATAGTCGAAGTACTCCGGCGCGCGTTCGCGCAAGATCACGGGGGCGAAGGGGCGAAAGGGCTCGCGGAATTTGATCTTGGTGTTCACGACTTCTTTCATGTCGCTGCCGCGCGGGTCCGCCAGGATGCTGCGATTGCCCAGGGCGCGCGGCCCCCATTCGAAGCGCCCTTGATGGAAGCCGACCACCTGCTTATGCATCAAGGCGTCGACGATGGTTTCGGTGAGCTTGGCTTCGTCTTCGAGTGTTTCGTACTTGAGATTGGCGCTATCCAGGAAGGCGCGGGATTCGGCATTGGTATAGCTGCGGCCGAAGTAGGCGTGCTGCTGCACCCATTTGCGCGGTTTGCCCAGCAGCGTATGCCAGACCCAGAGCGCAGCGCCCAGCGCGCCGCCATCATCGCCCGCGGCCGGCTGAATCCACAGCTCGTCGAAGGGCGTCTCGTTCAGGATGCGCCAGTTGGC
Source organism: Phototrophicaceae bacterium (assembly GCA_965208195.1). Classification (GTDB taxonomy): domain Bacteria; phylum Chloroflexota; class Anaerolineae; order Aggregatilineales; family Phototrophicaceae; genus UBA6055. Next base: position 966,008 of record CBDBOC010000004.1, read on the forward strand.
CTTGGTATTTAAGGCGACGCCGCCCGCCATCACCAGCTTCTTCATACCGGTACGCCCGTGTAAATGGGTGGCGATGCTGATCAGCGTGTCCTCGGTGAACCGCTGAATGCTCGCGGCGACATCGGCGTAATATTGGTTGCTGTCCATGGCGGCCTTTTCGGCCGTACGCTCGGGATTGGTGCGCCGGGTGAAGAAATCGGCAGCGGCATCACGCTGTTCGCCGAAGAGCCGCAGGAACTTGTCGCTGTAGCTGCGCCTGGTTGACCGATGGAAGTCGAAGTAGTCCATGTTCAGATTGAATGAACCGTCGGCCGCGTTACAGGAGGCCACCTGATGGATCTTGTCCAGATAGCGCGGCTCGCCGTAAGGGCTCATGCCCATGACCTTGTATTCGCCGTTATTGACGCGGAAGCCCAGCCAGGCGGTGAAGGTGGAGTAGAGCAGGCCCAGCGAATGCGGGAAGCGCTGCTCCTCAAATAGCTCAATCGATGGCGCCTCGTCGACGGGCTCGCCGAGAGAGCTGCGGCCGAGGCCAAGCGTGGTCGTGGTCCATTCGCCGACGCCGTCTACAGTCAGAATCGCCGCGTCCTTGAAGGGGCTGGCGAAGAAGGCGCTGGCGGCATGGCTCATGTGATGGTCGCAGAAGAGGACTTTGTCGTAGGGCACGCCGACGCCGCGGGCGACATGACTGCGCACCCAGAGTTTGTCGCTCAGCCAGGTCATCATCGATTCCCGCCACAAGCTCGCCGAGCGCGGGAAGGTGTTGAGGGTCGTCTGCAAGATGCGCTCGAATTTGAGCAAGGGCTTCTCGTAAAAGACGACGTAATCCAGGTCGGCCGCCTCAATGCCGGCTTCACTCAGGCAGAAGTCGACCGCCAATTGAGGGAAGCTGTTGTCGTGCTTCTTGCGCGAAAAGCGCTCTTCCATGGCGGCGGCGATCAGCTCACCGTCTTTGAGCAAGGCGGCGGCGGAATCGTGATAGAAGGCGGAGATGCCCAGGATATACATGGCTAGCCTTGCTCTCGGGCGGATGCCATGTCGGTCGGCACAGGCTCGCGCTGCGTCCACGCGTCGGGGGACGCCTTACGCTGGAGCGGATCCATGAAGATGGCCGACAGCAAGCCGAAGGGCGCCATAATGCTGAAGTAGAACAGCGTCGCGATGAAGCGGCCGTTCAAATCCGCCACGATGGCCGAGTTGATGCTGAAGCGCGCCCATCCAATTTGCCAAACGCGTCTCACATTCCATCTCCATGCTTTGAGTGATTGCCGCGACTATTCCTTGGTACACAGCGCGCAGCCAAAGTCGCAATCTACGATTCAAGGTTAGTCTGATTCAGGTGCTTGAGCAAGGCGTTTCTGGCGATATCGTGGCCGGTCTGGTTCCAGTGGGTATCGGCGAAGAAATAGGGCGGCTGGCCCGCTTCAGCGGCGGCCGTCAACGGCGCGGTCAAATCAAGAAAGGCGATGCCCAGTTGGGCAGACAGGTCGCGCATGACATCGCGCAGAACGCGCAGGTGCTGGTCGATGCTGTCCAGGTTGCGGTAGCGCCGATCTCGCTGGACGCCGCTGATTATGGCCTGCTTGCTTTGGTCGCTGAGGTAGGGCCAGTAGATCTCCGCCTTTTGCGGAATATACATCAAGATCATGTCGGCGTCGAGCGCTTGTGATGCTTGCGCCATCTCGCTGATGGCGGCGCGCGCCAACGCGTATCGCTTGCTGCTCAGCAGCGACTTGCGGTCAGACGTCAACGACGTGAGGAATCCGTCCAGGAAGGCGACCGGCGTTGGCGGGTTCGTCAGCGCGGTCTGTGGGAAATGACAGTCGGACTTGATATCAGGCGCTTGCGCTCGACGCAGGCGCAAGACGAGGTTAAGCAAGACCAAGTAATCCCAGGGTTGCTCGCCTTCATGGCGCATATCGGCCCAGGACAAGCCTTTGGCGCGGAAGCCGGCGTAGAATTCGCTGTCTTGCAGATCGTTGCCGGCGAAGAAGGCGAGCACGACCGTCTGCGGATTGCGCGGCCGGGCGAATGCCTCGAATAAGCGGGAATGCTCGACGCTGCCGCTGCCGGGCAAGCCGAATGCCAGGATCGAACCCGCCAAGCCCTGCCAAAATGGCCTGACGATCGCCTCGGCAGCCGTGAAGGAATCGCCCAGTACGGCCAGCTCGACCTCATCCGGCCAGGGCTCAGCATTGCGGTAGCCGTGGCTATCGCGCTGATATGCAAGCGAGTACGAATTGAAGGGAGGCGCCGCATCGGGCGACAAGCAGGTCAGCGTATAGAGGTCGCCGAATTCACGGGTGATCTCAAATGTCTCCCGCTTCCAGGCCGGCCACTCACGGGCGCCATGCTCGGTATCCAGCCGCCAGCCCAGCCGCTCTTGATACTGCGGCATATTTTTGATCAGCCAATTGGGCAACTGTGGGAAGGCGGCTTGAAGGGCGGCCTCCAGCATGACCAGGCTGATTCCAGCGATGAGCACGGCACGCGCCAAGACTTTGAATAGTTTGCGCAAGGTGGCCCTCTGCCTGCGCCATCGGCAGCGACGTTTCAAGGGGTGTTCGCGCCATCTTACCACGTCGGGCACGGAACCATGAGACCGGCTCAATTGCTGGAAAAGGGGCCGATGTTGAAGTCGTCACCGGGCGGTGTAAGGCGCGTTTTCAGCAGCGAAACCTCGACGCGGTAGAGTTCCAGGAGTTCGGCTGTCAGCTGCGCCAAGCTGTCCATGGCCAGCAGGGCCTGCTTTTGCCCGTTGTCCGTTTGCAGCAGGATGCATGCCAATTGCGCCACCGCGCGCGGCTGACGCGGGATCAGTTCCAGATCAACGCGTTTATCGTCAGCGGCGGACAAGATTTCCAGATAGCGAATGATGAGGGGGCGCAATTGTCGGCTGCGCAGGCGAACAGAGGGGAGCTCATGATCGGACGGCGAAAAGTATTCGACTTCGCCCAGCAAATACGGTCTGCTATGGTCGAGTGATTTGATGCGAAAGCGCCTTTGACCGGTGACCAGAATGTTCATGCGCTCCAGGGGGAGGCGTTGCACCTGGGTGATTTGCGCCGCGCAGCCGACATCGAAAGGCGTCGCCGCTGGGTCGCCCGCCGCTCGGCCCCGCCTGATGAGCACGATGCCGAAGGGAGACTGGGCATCAACGCACTCATTGATCATCAGCTTGTAGCGCTCCTCAAAGATGTGCAACTGCACTTGCATGCCGGGAAACAGGACAAGATCCAGGGGGAATAGGGCAAGGGCGGTCATAAGCGGTCCCTAATGCCGTCGCGGGCGCGCATTATGCCGGCATCAGCCGCCAGCCACAGTCTTTCGCGCATGCTGCGTTCCTTCGCGGCCACGTGGCTGCTTTACTCGCGATTGTTGTGCTGCTCAAAGAGAACACGGCGCAAGACCTTGCCGACGAATGAGCGCGGCAACTCCTGGCGGAATTCGATGTCCCAAGGCACGGCGTATGCCTCCAGACGGCGGCGGCAGAGCTCAAGCAGCTCCTCCTTGGACAGGCCGCTGCCGGGGCGGGGCACAACATAGGCTTTGATCTTTTGCTGGTCGGCTTCGCGCCCGACGCCGACCACAGCCGCCTCCATCACTTTGTTGTGCTCATAGAGCACTTCTTCGACATCGCGCGGGAAGACGCTGTAATCGCCGGTGAAGATTGTATCGCGCTTGCGGCTGATGATCTTGAAGTAGCCGTCGTCGTCCATGACGGCGACATCACCGGTATAGAGCCAGCCATCGCGCAGGACGGTTTCTTCATCCGGCGCGTCACCCCAGTAGCCGCGCATCACCTGCGGGCCCTTGACAACAAGCTCGCCGATTTGCCCGCGGGGCATGTCTGCGCCATGCGTGAGGTCGACGATTTTGGCGTCCGTGTTCGGCAGCGGGATGCCGATGGACCCCACCTTGCGTGTGCCGTACAAGGGGTTGGCGTGCGTCACGGGCGCGGCTTCCGTCAGCCCGTAGCCTTCCACCAGGCGTCCGCGCGTCAGTTTCTCGAAGGCTTCCTGAATCTCAACCGGCAAGGGGGCCGCGCCGCTTATGCAGGCCTTGATTGAGGACAGGCGGTAGCTGCGCACATTCTCCGCCTGATTGATCAGCGTGAACATGGAGGGCACGCCGGGGAAGAGCGTCGGCTTGTGCCGGCGGATCTGTTCCAGCACTTGCCGCAAGTCAAAGACGGAAATGATGATGATTTTGGCGCCAATGAAGACCGGCAGATTCATCGCCGTGGTCATGCCATAGCTGTGCTCAAAGGGCACGACTGCAAAGACGACTTCTTTGCCAAAGCGAATGTCCGGCATCCAATGCCGTGTCTGCAAGGCGTTGGCCACCAGGTTCCTGTGCGTCAGGCAAACGCCGCGCGGCTCGCCGATGGTGCCGCTGGTATAGGAGATCACCGCCAGATCGGACGCGTTAACCGAGGTCTCTGGCGGGCTGGCCTCCTGGGCGCGCATCAGCGCCGACATAAATTGGCCGATGCGTCCGGCGCGCGCTTCATCGGTGGCTGTCGGGTGGCGATGCCGCCCAAAAGCCGAACCGCTGCTGGTCACCACATGTTTGCCAACGCGGGTGAAAATCAGTGATTCTACGGCGGCGCGCTCGGCGAGTAGCTCGGCCAACTCGCTGAAGGCGCTGAGCGTGACCAGCACTTTGGCTTCGGTTTCGAGGGCGTGGCTGATAATCAGCTCGGCATCGGCGTCCGGGTTGGATAACACAACGACCGCGCCCAGCTTCAAGATGGCGTAGTAGGCGATGATGAATTGCGGCGTATTCGGCAGCACGATTTGCACGCGGTCGCCAGCCGCCACACCGAGCGCGCGCAAGGCCCGGGCGAACTGATTCACGCGGCTCTCGAGTTGCTGGTAGGTCAGGGTTTTGCCGTAGAAGACGGTCGCCGTACTCTTCGGCGCCCAATCGGCCGCGCTCTCCAGGAAGCGAAACAGAGGCTGCTCGGGTATGGGAATGGTATGGGGAATCTGCTCGTCGTAGTGGCTGAGCCAAGGTCGTTGGCCCGCCAGGCGATCGCCATCGGACAGCGAGCGCCAGGATGTGCGCTTGGACATTTCGATGAAGCGCTGGATGGCGCGGTTGACGGCGTCGTGCCGTTCCAGCTGGACTTTGTGTTTGGCCGAGCCGATATCGTAGACTTCGGCGCCGGGGATTAGCCGGGCGACATCGTCGTAGACATAGCGCGGGAAGTAATTATCGCGCTCGCCGGTGATGACCAGGGTCTCGCTGTGCAGCGACTCGAGGACGGGCCAAGCCTTCCAGCCATGCAGATTGTTGTGAAACATGTTCTTCAATACATGATACTCGGCATCCCAACGCCGCCGGTAGCGCCAGAAGGGCAGCGCCAGGCGCACCGGGATGTGGAACAAGAGCGAGGCGAACTTCGGCAGCGGATACTCGCCCGCGGTGGCGACCAGGACGAGCTTGGCGATGCGTTCCGGGTAGCGTAGGGCGTACTCGATGCACACAGCGCCGCCAAATGAGTGGCCCACCAGGATGAACTTGTCATCAACGTCCAGGGCGCTGACGACGGCGTGCATATCGTCGACTAATTCGGGCATATCGTAGACGCTGCGGGGCGCATCGCTCTGGCCGTGGCCGCGCAGGTCGGGCGCAATCACCCGATAGCGGCTGGAGAAGTGAGCCAGCTGCCACTCCCAGGATTCGGCGACGCCAGCGAAGCCGTGCTGGAACAGGATGGTCTCTTGCACATCTTGCGGGTGCAGGTCAATCACGCTGAGATTGGCGCCTGCAAAACTGTCAATCGGCACATTGACGCGGTAGAGGTCGAAGTCAAGCCGAAAGACTGAACGCTTTAGCCCGCGGATTCGCTTTTTCATCTGCGGCACATACTCCAGAGTGGTTTCATTATAGCCGAAGTGCGACCGACAGGGAAATTAGGGCAAGCGCCTCAAAATTGACAGCCGCTGCCGGGAGCTTGTCCATCTGAAATTTAACCACAGAGAGCACAGAAGTGAAACCAAGTAAGTCATTCGAAAATCCTGACCTTGAAGGGGCGAGCCATCGGCTCGCCCGTACGCACATTCGATTGTCCTGAAGGTAAGGTTTATGCTGCGATCATTTGCATTGCTTACTTGGATCTACTGAGAGCGCAGAGATATTTCGCGCAGACCTTTGATCTTCGGGCGAGCCACAGTCTTGCCCCTACATCAGCTGGCGGCGGAGGGCGCGTGTTTGGTTTGGCGCGATTATCCGGTTCGCCAGCGCGGCGATTCAGCGGTAGAATCGGCGGCGTATCTGTTGCGTTGGATAAGGAGGCGAGGATGACGACGACCTTGGTATCAACGGCTTGGCTTGCGGACAACCTGGGCGATTCAACGTTGCGCATCGTGGAGTTGCGCGGCAATGTGCTGCCCCCGACCGAGCCGCCACCGCATTACATTAGCGACCGCACCGGCTTCGAGGCCGGGCATATTCCGGGCGCGGTGTATGTCGATTGGCAGGTCGACTTCGCCGAGCCGGGCTCGCCGTCGAACGATATCGCGGCGCCGGAGCGCTTCGCCGCGTTGATGTCGCGCTTGGGCATCAGCAACGAAACGCCGGTGATCGTCAGCGATGACGCCGCCAACGTCTTCGCGTGCCGCTTTTGGTGGGCGCTGCGTTACTACGGGCATGACGATGTGAGGATTCTGGATGGCGGTTGGCGGAAGTGGCTGGCCGAATCGCGGCCCGTCAGCGCGGAGACAACTGAGATTGAGCCCGCCAGCTTCAATGCAAGAGAGAATAGCAGGCTGATTGCTGGCGCCGGCGAGATTCTTGCAAGCCTCAGTGACGGCGAAATGCAGCTGATTGATGTGCGCTCGCCGGACGAATTCAGCGGCGTCGCCTCGCGAGCCAAGCACGGCGGGCACATCCCGACGGCGATCAACCTGCCGCGCGGCGTCATGGTGGCTGAGGACCTGACCTTGAAGCCAAGGGCTGAATTACTGGCGGTATTCGCCGAGCACGGCATCGTCATCGACGCGCCGGACACCGTGCTCTATTGCAATTCAGGCGTGTCCGCCACCTACGGCATGCTGGCGCTGGAAGTGGCCGGCGCGAGGAACTTGCGGATTTACGATTCGTCCTGGAAAGAGTGGGGCAATGACGAATCGACGCCGAAAGCCACCGCGCCATAAAGGCCGCGCTACGATTTGCCTTCGTAAGAATCGGCAGTTTGGTTCTGTCTCACAAATGGCGGACTAGCGAGAATAGGCTGAGGAGGCGGACTGCACCGTGGAAGTGACTGCGTATCGGGATGCCAGCGCCTTCGACGACTTGCGAGCCGAGTGGAACGAGCTGCTGAAGCGCGCGCCCATCAACCACATTTTCTATACCTGGGAATGGCAGAGCACCTGGTGGCGCGCATACCAGCCGGGCGAATTGCTGATCCTGGCATGCCGGCGCGAAGGTGAATTGGCGGGCATCGCGCCGCTCTTCCTGGCGGAGACGGCGAAGGGCGTCAAGGCGCAGATCATCGGCTGCGTCGATGTTACGGATTACCTGGATTTTATCGTCGACGAGGCGCAGCTGGCGCCCGTATTCGGCGCTTTCGCGGAGTACCTGGCTGGCCAGCGCAGCGCCATTGACTGTCTCGATTTCTGCAACATCCCGGCCGATTCGCCGACGCGGGAGCTCTTGCCCGACATGCTGCGGCGCCATGGCTTCACGACGACGGTGGAGCAGCAAGAAGTGTGCCCGGTGATTGAACTGCCGGGTGACTGGCCCGGCTATATGCGCCTGCTGGACAAGAAGCAACGCCACGAAGTCCGCCGCAAGATGCGCCGCGTGCAGGCCAACGAGAGTCCGGTCGATTGGTATATCGTCAACGGGCAACACAATCTTGACGAAGAAGTCGAGCAATTCGTGCGCTTGATGGGGGCGAGCGACCCGGATAAGGCGCGCTTTTTGCAGGACGACGCGAACCAGCGCTTCTTCCGCGCCATTGTGCCCCGGCTGCAAGCGCGTGGCTGGCTGCAGATGAATTTTTTGACGGTCGGCGACCAGCGCGCCGCCGCTTATATCAACTTCGTCTATGACGACCGCGTGATGGTCTACAATTCGGGGCTCGATCACCTGGATTATGGCGACCTGAGCCCGGGTATTGTGCTGCTCGCCTACAACATCCGCCATGCCATTGAGCACGGCTACCGCCACTACGACTTTCTGCGCGGCGACGAGCCCTACAAGTATCGCATGGGCGGGCGCGATACGGCCGTAATGAATATCCGCGCCGAATGAATCGGACCGCCCGGGCCGCATGATGATGTCGATCAAGCGCATCGCCCTGATCAGCGTTCACAGCAGCCCGCTGGCGCCTATGGGCGGCGCCAAGACCGGCGGCATGAATGTTTATGTGCGCGAATTGGCGCGCGAGTTGGGGCGGCTGGGCATCGCCGTTGACATTTTCACGCGGCGGTCTTCACCCTATGAAGCGGCTGATGAGGGCGCCATCGGCCGCAACGCGCGTGTGATTTATCTTGATGCCGGCCCCTTGGCGCCGCTAACGCCCGACGAGCATTTCGCGCATCTCTCGGAATTCACCGCCAATCTGATGGCTTTCGCCACGTTGCATAGCCTGCACTACGACATCGTCTACAGCCACTACTGGCTGAGCGGCTGGGTGGCGGCCAAGCTCAAGGAAGCCTGGGGCATCCGCTTCGCGCACATGTACCACACGCTGGGGCACATGAAGAAGCGCATCGCCATCAACGCGCACTACCAGCCCGATCGCCGGATTATGACCGAGATGGATATCGTGCAATGGGCGGATCGCATCATCGCCGCGACACCGGCGGAGCAGGCGCAATTGCGCTGGCTCTACCGCGCCAAACGCAAACAGATCGTGGTGATACCGCCGGGCGTGAACACAGCGCATTTTCGCAATGAGCTTGCGCCGGCCGATGCCCGCGCCGTTCTCGGCATTGAGGCGGACCGCAGCATGTTGCTCTTCGTGGGGCGCATTGAGCCGCTGAAAGCCGTGGATACCATCCTGGAGGCGCTGCATGCGCTGCGGGAACGCGCGCCGGCATTGCTAACGCGGCTGCACTTTATGATTGTCGGCGGCGACCCGCAGGACCGCCAGGACCGCGAAATCCGCCGGCTGCAATCGCTGAGCGCGAAGCTAGGGATTGATCAACTGGTGAGCTTTGTCGGCGCCAAGGAGCAGGACGAATTGCCCGCCTATTACGCGGCGGCCACCGCGGTTATTATGCCGTCGGATTACGAGTCTTTCGGCATGGTGGCTTTGGAAGCCATGTCGTCGGGTACGCCGGTCGTCGCCTCGCAGGTTGGCGGGCTGCAATTCCTGGTGCGCGATCGAGAGACGGGCTTTCACATACCAACGCGCGAGCCGATCACGCTGGCCGATTGCATCATCGAATTGCTGACCGACGCGGCGCGGACGGCCTCCATGGGCGCCAGCGCATCGCGCATCGCGCAAGATTACACCTGGTCGCGCATCGCTCAACGGCTGATGCAAGTCTTTAAAGAGATCGCCTGCCAGCAGCTCAAGAAGACCTAGCCACCGTAGGCATTGGGGATATCAGCCACTTGCGCCGCGATGAAGGGCGGGTCTTGCATATAGGCCAGGGCCGCGTCTTCGGCGACTTGCGTCTGCCCTTTGTGATAGAGCGTGTCGTTGAAGCCGTCGTAGCGGTAGCGCCGATTGACCCAGCCGTGCAAATTGTGCTGGAACAAGACGTGAAACTGAATCGATTCTTCGTCGGCGAAAAGCGTCTCGTCCAGCAGCCACACCGGCGCATACTGTTGCAGATGCGGCCGCGCCTTGGCGTCGCGCTTGGCTGTCAATTGCTCAACTGTCGTCATATTCCGCCTCGGCTGCTGGTTCGTTGTTCAAGTCGCCTCGTATTCTAGCCCGCCGCACCGCGCTTAACAAGCGGCCTTCGCGCAGGAACTGATGACTGTAACGCCGCAGCGGGCACTGGCAAATGCGCGATCTTCTTTTACACTAGGCGCGCTTAAGCGGACTATTGCGACGGAGCGATGCGATGGTGAATTCAGATGTGAATAAAGTGGTCTTGGCCTACAGTGGCGGCCTGGATACATCGGTGATTGTGCCCTGGCTGAAGAACAATTACGGCTGCGAGGTCATTTGTTTCTGCGCCGATTTGGGGCAAGAAGAAGAACTCGATGGCCTGGAAGCCAAAGCTCTGGCATCGGGCGCATCCAAGCTCTACGTCCGTGATTTGCGTGAAGAGTTCCTCACCGACTTCGTCTTCCCCACATTGCGCGCCGGCGCCGTCTACGAGCGCGAATACCTGTTGGGCACGTCTTTCGCGCGCCCGCTGATCGCCAAGCATCTGGTGGACATCGCCGAGCGCGAAAACGCCGATGCCGTCGCCCATGGCTGCACCGGCAAGGGCAACGACCAGGTGCGCTTTGAAGTGTCGACGATGGCGCTGAATCCCAAGCTCAAGACCATCGCCCCCTGGCGCGAGTGGGATATCCGCAGCCGCGAAGACGCGCTGGCCTACGCCGAAGAATTCCGCGTGCCGGTTTCGCATACCGAAAAGGACATCTACAGCCGCGACCGCAATATCTTCCACCTTTCGCACGAAGGCGGCTTGCTGGAAAACCCGTGGAACGAGCCGGAACGCCCCATGTTTCAGTTGACCAACAGCCCGTGTGACGCGCCTGACACAGCCGAGTATCTGGAGCTCGGTTTTGAGCAGGGCAATGCCGTCAGCCTCAATGGCGAGCGCCTGAGCGCCGTCGACCTCTTTGTCGCGCTCAACAGAATCGGCGCCCGACACGGCATCGGCCGGACGGATATCGTTGAGAATCGCTTGGTCGGCATGAAGAGCCGCGGCGTCTACGAGGCGCCCGCCGGCACGATCTTGCATCGCGCGCATCAGCTGCTGGAGAGCATTTGCCTTGACAAACACACCATGCAGTACAAAGACATGGTGGCGCCCAAATACGCCGAGCTGGTCTACAACGGCATGTGGTTCAGCAAGTTGCGCCTGGCGCTGGACGGCTTCGTCAGCGTGACGCAGCAGACGGTGACGGGCACGGTGCGCCTCAAGCTGTACAAGGGCAATATCATCGTGGCCGGCCGCCAGAGCCCCTACAGCCTGTATCGCGAAGACTACGCCTCCTTCGGCGAAGAAGATGTCTACAACCAGCAAGACGCTCACGGCTTCATTCAGCTCTTCGGCTTGCCCATAAAGGTCGAGGCCATGCTGCAAATGGAAGGCGGCGGCGTCAGCGATTATACGCGGCCCGACTACAGCCGCTTCAAGCGCGATTGACCGGGCGAGTAGGGTAGCGCGATGAGCCTCTGGGGCGGCCGCTTCAGCCAGCCGAGCGATGACGACCTAAGGCGGCTGAACGACAGCATCGACTTCGACCAGGCGCTCTACGCCGAGGATATCGCCGGCAGCATCGCCTACGCCGGCGCTTTGGCCGACGCCGCTGTCATCAGCCGCGACGAAGCCGACACCATCATCGCCGGCTTGCGCCGAGTGCTGGGCGAATTCAATGACGGCGCCTTCGCTTTCGCCGCTGGAGACGAGGATATTCACACCGCCGTCGAGCGCCGGCTGATCGAGCTGGTGGGCGATGTCGGCGGCAAGCTGCACACCGGTCGCAGCCGCAACGATCAGGTGGCGACAGACTTTCGGCTGTGGTGCATGAGGGCGGCTGACGAGCTGGATGAAGCGCTGCGGCACTTGCAGTCGGCATTGCTGGAGGTCGCTGAGCAGCACATCGACACCCTGATGCCGGGCTATACGCACATGCAGCCGGCCCAGCCGATTAGCGCGGCTCACTGGCTGCTGAGCTTTTTCTGGATGTTGCAGCGCGACCGCGACCGCCTGCGCGAGGCTCGCCGGCGCATGGCCGAGTGCCCGCTGGGTTGCGGGGCCATCGCGGGCAATCCCTTCGCGCTTGATCGGGAGGCGCTGGCCGAGGCGCTGGGCTTCGACGCCGTCAGCCAAAACAGCCTCGACGCCGTCAGCGACCGAGATTTTGTCGCCGACCTGCTTTACGCGACCGCGCTCTGCGCCACGCACCTGAGCCGGCTGGCGGAAGACATCCTGCTCTATTCCAACCCGGCTTTCGGCTTCGTCACGCTGGACGACCGCTACAGCACCGGCTCCAGCTTGATGCCGCAGAAGCGCAACGCCGACCCGCTGGAGCTGACGCGCGGCAAGACCGGCCGCTTGATCGGCAGGCTGGCCGGCTTCTTGACCACGCTCAAGGGCCTGCCCAGCGGCTACAACAAAGACCTGCAGGAGGACAAAGAAGCCGTCTTTGATTCGCTGGAGACGATGCGTCAACTGCTGCCGGTGGTGACGGCGACGGTGGCCAGTTTGAAGCTCAATGCCGACGCCATGCGCGCGGCGCTGAGCGACGACATGCTGGCGACCGACCTGGCCGATTACCTGGTGCGCAAGGGGGCGCCCTTCCGGCGGGCGCATCACATCGTCGGCGAGGCTGTCAGATTGGCCGCTGCGCAAGGCGTCGAGCTATCCGGCCTGTCGCTTTCGACGCTGCAAGGCTTGTGCCCGCTTTTCGAGGCGGATGTGGTCAAGGTCTTCGATTTCGACCAGTCGGTTCGCCAACGCGACGCCGACGGCGGCACGGCCCCCGAAGCAGTACGCCGGCAGATCGCGAAAGCGCGCGCGCTGCTCAAAGCCTGATTGGGCGCTTTGCCCAGGCATTTTCAAAGGTCCTGTATGAATGTGGCCGCTTATGCCGATGTGTTTGCGCCATTACCTTGACAAGCCCGCCCTTATGGGTTAACCTCGTGCGTTGAAGTTACGCGAACAAAGGTGGAACATGCGCGGCAACGGCTCACAGAGCGCCATCCTCCTCATCGTACTCGTCATTGTCCTTGTGATTATCGCTGGACTTTAAGGGCTTGGGCGGGCGACGCGCGAAAACGAAGCAGACAGCAGCCTCCCAAGCAACGGGGGGCTTTTTTGTTGGACTTGGCAGCGAAGGATTAGTTGATGACAGCTGAATGGATTTGGCGCAACGGTGAATTTGTCAAGTGGGACGAGGCGACGGTGCATGTCAGCGCCCACGCCCTGCACTATGGCTCAAGCGTCTTTGAAGGCATCCGCGCCTACGACACGCCCGACGGCCCGGCGATCTTCCGGCTGGCGGAGCACACGCAACGCCTGATTCAGGGCACGCGCGCCATGCGCATCGACCACGACAACGACGAGCGGGCGCTGAACGAAGCCATCATCGAAACCGTGCGGCGCAATGGCCACGCCTCTTGTTACATCCGCCCCATCATCTTTCGCGGCGCCGGCGCTTTGGGCTTGGAAGGGCGCGGCCGCACCACCACCGAGACCGTCATCTTCACCATGGAGTGGGGGCGCTATCTGGGCGCGGAAGCCATTGAGCAGGGCGTCGATGTGCAGATCAGTTCTTTCCGCCGCATGGCGCCCGATACGCACATGGCGCTGGTCAAAGCGGGCGGCAATTATGTCAACAGCCAATTCGTCAGCATGGAAGCGCACGACAACGGCTTCGAAGAAGGCATCGCCCTGGATATCAACGGCTACGTCAGCGAAGGCGCGGGCGAGAATATCTTCGTCATGATGGATGGCGTCGTTTATACGCCGGGCGCCTGGTCGTCGATTCTGATGGGCATCACCCGCGATAGCGCGCTGACGATTCTGCGCGAAAACGGCGTGGAAGTACGTTTTCAGCCGGTCGCGCGCGAGATGCTGTACATGGCGGACGAGATTTTCTTCACCGGCACCGCGGCCGAGGTGACGCCGGTCAAATCGGTCGATCGCATCAAGATCGGCTGTGGCGGGCGCGGTCCCATCACCGAGGCGGTGCAGCGCGAATTCTTCGCCATCACGTCCGGCGAAGCGCCCGACCGCTTCAATTGGCTGACCCACGTCCGCAAAGGCTAGCGTCAAAATGGCCGAGCAATTCAACAGTTAGGGGAGGCGATGATGAGGCTCAAGGGATCTGAAATCATCATGGAATGCCTGTTGAAAGAAGGCGTTCACGTCATGTTCGGCTATCCGGGCGGCGCGATATTGCCGACTTACGATGCCATGGCCAAATATGACGACCGCCTGCACCATGTGCTGGTGCGGCACGAGCAAGGCGCGTCGCACATGGCCGACGGCTACGCGCGCGCCACCGGCGAGGTCGGCGTTTGCATCGCCACCAGCGGGCCGGGCGCCACCAATCTCGTCACCGGGCTGGCCACGGCGATGATGGATTCGTCGCCGATTGTGGCCATCACCGGCCAGGTGCCCATCCCGGCCATCGGCTCGGACGCTTTCCAGGAGACCGATGTCACCGGCGTCACCTTGCCTATCACCAAACACAATTACCTGGTGACCGATGTGCGCGATTTGGCTTATACCATGAAAGAAGCCTTTCACATCGCGCGGACGGGCCGGCCGGGCCCGGTGCTGGTCGATGTGCCCAAGGATGTGCAAAACGCCGAAACCGAGTTCATCTGGCCCGAAGGCGATATCGTCTTGCCGGGATACGACCCGCCCAGTCAAGCGCAGGAGAACGAAATTGACGGCGCGTTGCAGCTCATCGCCGAGGCGGAGCGGCCCATCATCCTGGCGGGGCACGGCATCTTGATGTCCGGCGCCATGCGTGAAGTGCGCGAACTGGCGGAAAAGGCGCAGATCCCGGTGTCGTTGACGCTGCTGGGCAAGGGCGCCATGCCGGAAGATCACCCGCTCGTCATCGGCATGATGGGCATGCACGGCGAAGCCTCGTCCAACCTGGCGATTCAAGAGGCGGATTTGCTGATCGCGCTGGGCATGCGCTTCGACGACCGCGTCACCGGCAACCTGAAGACCTACGCTTTGAACGCGCGCAAGATCCATATTGATATCGATCGTTCTGAAATCAACAAGAATGTCAAAGCTGATGTGGGCATCGCCGGCGACCTCAAGACGGTGCTGACGCAGCTGCTGCCGCGGCTGAAAGCGAAAGCGCACCCGGCCTGGATGCGGCAGATCCGCGATTGGCTGGAAGATTCGAGCGAGCGCGACATCCTCAACTACGAGACGCCGGGCATCTTGCTGACGGCGCAAGTCATCAACGACATCTGGAAGCTGACCGGCGGCAATGCCATCACGGTCACCGATGTCGGGCAACACCAGATGCTGGAGGCGCAATACTACCCGCATCAGCGGCCGGCCACGCTGCTGACCAGCGGCGGCTTGGGCACCATGGGTTTCGGCTTCCCGGCGGCCATCGGCGCCAAGTTCGGCATGCCCGATGAAGAAATCTGGGCCATCGTCGGCGACGGCGGCTTCCAGATGACCTTGTGCGAAATGGCCACCGCCGTGCAAGAGAATATCAACGTCAACATCGCCATCATCAACAACAACTTCCTCGGCATGGTGCGGCAATGGCAAGAGCTCTTTTTCGAGAAGCGCTACCAGGCGACGCCCATGGTCAATCCTGACTTTTGCAAGCTGGCCGATGCTTACGGCATACCCAACCGCCTGGTCACCAAGCGCGAGGAAATTGAAGACGCCGTACGCTATGCCCAGAGCATCGACGGGCCAACGCTCATCGAGTTCGTGGTGGAAAAAGAAGAGATGGTCTACCCCATGGTGCCGGCCGGCGCCGACCTGCACGATATGAAACGCAGACCAAAACCGGGAGAAGCATGATGGCTGAGCAAATGACCCGACAACGTGTGACAGTCGTGGCGCTGGTGGAGAATGAGCCCGGCGTCTTGAACCGCATCGCCAGCCTCTTCCGCCGCCGCGCCTTCAATATCGACAGCCTCACTGTGGGGCGGACGCATCGGCCGCATATTTCGCGCATGACGATTTGCGCCGAAGCCGGGCCCGAATACGCCCGCAAGATCGCCACCAACCTGCAGAAGCTGGTCAACGTCATTGATGTGCGCATCCTCGACAACGAGCCGCATATTGAGCGCGACCTGGCGCTGATCAAGGTGCGCAGCGACAATGCCGATTCGCGCAATACCATCACCGAAATTTGCGATCGCTATCCGGCGCGCATCGTCGACATCGGCCCGGAGGTCGCCATTATCGAAATGGTGGGCACGGAAGACTTCGTCGAAGAGTTCATCAGCGAAGTGCAGCCCACGGGCATCGTCGAGATGATCCGCACCGGCGTGGTGTCGATGGGGCGGGGCACGCGCATCCACGACGCCAATCTCACGCGGCGCGATCTGGCGCGCTTCGCCACTCAATCGCCCAATGGCAACGGCAATATCGTTTAGCCTGGCCACGCAATTACACACATGAATCGGGAGAGATACACTACATGGCAACGCTCTATTACGACACAGACGCGGACCTGACGCTGCTTGATGGCAAGACCATCGCGGTCATCGGCTACGGCAGCCAGGGGCACGCTCACGCGCTCAACGCCCGCGACAAGGGGCAGAATGTCATCATCGGCTTGCACGCCGGCAGCGCCAGCAAAGCCAAAGCCGAAGCCGATGGCTTGCAAGTCTTCACCGTGGCTGAAGCTGTCAAACGCGCCGACATCGTTATGGTATTGATCCCGGATACGCGCCAGGGCGAGGTATACGAAGAGCATATCGCGCCTAATCTCAAAGCGGGCGCCATGTTGATGTTCGCCCACGGCTTCAACATCCACTTCAAAGAGATCGTGCCGCCGGAATCGGTCGATGTGGCTATGGTCGCGCCCAAAGCGCCGGGCCATCGCGTGCGTGAAGTCTTCACCGAGGGCGCTGGCACGCCCGGCCTGGTCGCCGTCGAGCAGGACGCCAGCGGTGAGGCCAAAGCCCTGGCGCTGGCATATGCCAAGGCCATCGGCTGCACCCGCGCCGGCGTCATCGAAACCACCTTCAAGGAAGAGACTGAGACCGACCTCTTCGGCGAGCAAGTCGTGCTCTGCGGCGGCGTCACCGCGCTGATCCGCGCCAGCTTTGAGACTTTGGTCAAAGCCGGCTACCAGCCCGAAGTCGCCTACTTCGAGTGCCTGCACGAGCTCAAGCTGATCGTCGACCTGCTCTACGAAGGCGGCCTCAGCTACATGTGGTACAGCGTCAGCAATACGGCCGAGCACGGCGGCTATGTCATCGGCGACCAATTCGAGGAGTCGATCAAGGAAGAGATGGCCGGCGTCCTGCAGAATGTGCAGAATGGCGAATTCGCCCGCAAGTGGATCGACGAGAACAAGCAAGGGCGGCCCAACTTCAACGCCCGCCGGCAGCGCGAGCACGATTTGCTGATCGAGAAGGTCGGCGCGGACCTGCGACAGATGATGCCCTTCCTCGACGCCAAGAACATCAAACAGAAAGACTGAGCCAATGATCGACGCTGCCGCTAGCAGCTATTCCTGAAAGGAGGCGCCTGAATGTCAGAAGATGGTCTTGCTGGCCTTAGCCGGCAACACAGAATCAACGGCCGGATTCGTCTAAGGGAAGGAGCGCCTCCCCATGGTAGAGCGAAAATACGACGATAACACCGTCATAATATTTGACACCACGCTGCGAGACGGTGAGCAGAGCCCGGGCGCCACGCTCTCGAGCGCGGAAAAGCTCGAGATCGCGCGGCAGCTCTCGCGCCTCGGCGTTGACGTCATCGAAGCCGGCTTCCCGGCCGCTTCGCCCGATGACCTGCGCGCCGTGCAGCGGATCGCCCGCGAGGTGGGCACGGCGGACGGGCCTACGATCGCCGGCTTGTCGCGCGCCGTCGAAAGCGATATCCGCACCGCTTGGGACGGCGTCAAGCAGGCGGCCAAGCCGAGGATTCACACCTTCCTCGGCACATCGCCCAGCCATCTGGCTATGCTGCGCATCAACAAGGAAGAGGGCTTGGGGCGGATTCGCGAGGCCGTCACCCTGGCGCGGAGCTTGTGCGACGATGTCGAATTCAGCCCCATGGACGCCGGCCGCACCGACACTGAGTACTTGATCCAGGCTTGCGCCGCCGCCGTCGAATCTGGCGCCACGACGCTGAATATCCCGGACACGGTGGGCTACGTCATGCCGGCCGAGTGGGCCGATACGCTCGAAATGCTGATCAACGAGACGCCCGGCGCCGGCCCCGGCAGCGGCATCATCTGGTCGGTGCATTGCCATAACGACCTGGGCCTGGCGACCGCCAATACGCTGGCCGGGCTGACGCGCGGCGTGCGCCAGGTCGAAGTCACGATCAACGGCATCGGCGAGCGCGCCGGCAACACCAGCCTGGAAGAAGTCGTCATGGCCATCCATACGCGCAAGAGCTTCTACAATTTGCGCACCAATATCGACTCGACGCAGATCATGAAAACCAGCCGCCTGGTGCGCAACTATATGGGCATACCGGTGCAGCCCAACAAAGCCATCGTCGGCGCCAACGCCTTCGCTCACGAATCCGGCATACACCAAGACGGCGTGCTCAAAAACGCCAAGACCTTCGAGATTATGCTGCCGGAAGATGTCGGCTTGACGCAGAGCAAACTGGTGCTGGGCAAGCTCAGCGGGCGCCACGCCTTGCGCGTGCGCTTGCAGGAGCTGGGTTATGAAGTCGAAGGCGACGAGCTGATGGATGTCTTCCGCCGTTTCAAGGAATTGGCGGATATGAAGAAGACCGTCACCGATGCCGACCTCGAAGCGCTGGTCGCCGATGAAGCGGCGCAGAAGCCCGAAGATCATTTCCGCTTGATCGACATTCAAGTCGTCTGTGGCACCATGGGCATGCCCACGGCGACGGTCAAGCTGGCCGACCAGGAGGGCGAAGAATTGATCGTCTCCGCCGTGGGCACGGGGCCCGTTGACGCGTCGTATCGCGCCATCGACGAAATCGTCCAGGCGCCCAACGAGTTGCTCGAATTCAATATGCACGCCGTCACCGAAGGCATCGACGCGCTGGGCGAAGTGACCGTGCGCATCTCGGCGGGGGATAGCAAGCGCACCTTCGGCGGCTACGGCGCTGATAGCGACATCGTGGTTTCCAGCGTCAAGGCTTATGTCGCGGCGCTGAACCGCATGATATCCGCCACCAGCGCACACGAGACGGAAACCAATCTGGATGTGGCCACAGTCGGGCTCACGTCGTCTTGAGCCGGAGCAACGAATTTCGATTAGCAAACTGTGAGGTTGACAGATGACAAGCAATGGAAAGCCGCGGACGCTCTTTGAGAAAGTGTGGAATAGCCACACCGTGCGCGAGCAAAGCGACCAGGCGCCGGCGGTGCTCTATATAGATTTGCACCTGGTGCACGAGGTGACATCGCCGCAAGCCTTTGACATGCTGCGCGAGCGCGGGCTGAAGGTGCGCCGGCCCGATCAGACTATCGGCACGATGGATCACAGTACACCCACCACGCCGCGCAACGCCTTGGGCATCATCCCGGTGGCCGATGCCATGGCCGCCAAACAGCTCGATACCTTCACGCGCAATTGTGAAGACTACGGCATCCCTATGTACGCGCTGGGCGACGAGCATCAAGGCATCGTGCACGTCATCGGCCCGGAAAAAGGCTTGACTCAGCCGGGCATGACCATTGTCTGCGGCGACAGCCATACCAGCACCCACGGCGCTTTTGGCGCGCTGGCTTTCGGCATCGGCACCAGCGAGGTCGGTCATGTGCTGGCGACGCAGACCCTGCTGCAGAACAAACCCAAAACGATGGCGGTCAATGTTGAGGGCCGGCTGGGCCAGGGCGTCACCGCCAAAGACATCATCCTGGCCATCATCGCGCGCATCGGCATCGGCGGCGGCACGGGCCACGTCTTCGAGTATCGCGGCGAAGCCATCCGCGGCCTCAGCATGGAAGGGCGCATGACCGTCTGCAATATGTCGATCGAAGGCGGCGCGCGCGCTGGCATGGTGGCGCCGGATGAAACCACCTTCGACTATATCCACGGCCGTTCACATGCGCCGCGCGGGGCGGATTGGGACGCGGCTTTGGCGCGCTGGCGACAGCTGCCGACGGACGAAGGCGCCGTCTATGATCAGGAGATCACGATCCGCGCGGACGAGCTCATCCCCATGATCACCTACGGCACCAACCCGGGGATGGGCATGCCCATCACCGCCGCCGTGCCCGCGCCCGATGACGAGCCCGATTACAACAAGAAGCTGGCGCTGGACAAGGCGCTGACGTATATGGATTTGGCGCCCGGGCAAAGGCTGCTGGGCAAGGCGATTGATGTCGTCTTCATCGGCAGCTGCACCAACTCGCGCATCAGCGATCTGCGGCAGGCGGCGCAGTTCATCGCCGGCCGCAAAGTCGCCGACAACGTGCGCATGATGGTCGTGCCCGGCTCGCAGCAAGTCAAGCAGCAAGCCGAGAGCGAAGGCCTGCATGAGATCTTCCGCGCGGCCGGGGCTGAATGGCGCGAAGCCGGCTGCTCGATGTGCATCGCGATGAATGGCGACCAGCTGGAGCCCGGCCAATACGCCGTTTCGACCAGCAATCGCAACTTCGAAGGCCGGCAGGGCAAGGGCGGGCGCACTTTTCTGGCCAGCCCGCTGACCGCCGCCGCGTCCGCTGTGGCCGGCGCTGTGGCCGACCCGCGCGCCATGACCGCCTCTTCTCTTTAGGGGCGTCTCGGCGCGTCGCCCGCTGCCCGCCATGCTAGCGCGTGAACAGACTCGGATCTACTGCGTAAGGAGACCAAGATGGACAAAGTGCGACACATAGAAGGCAGCATCGTCGCCATTCCGGTCAACGATATCGACACCGACCAGATCATCCCGGCGCGTTTCCTCAAGGTGACGGACAAGGAAGGTTTGGGGGCGGCAGCCTTCTGTGACTGGCGCTACCTCGATGATGGCGAGACGCCCAACCCCGATTTCGTGCTGAACCAGCCGGAATATCAGGGCGCGTCGGTTCTGATCGCCGGCGATAATTTCGGCTGCGGCAGCTCGCGCGAGCACGCCCCCTGGGCATTGCTGGGCGCGGGCTTCAAAGCTGTCATCAGCACCGATTTCGCCGATATCTTCCGCAACAACGCGCTGAAGAACGGCTTGCTGCCCGTCATCGTCAACAGCGAGACGCAGCAGCAATTGGTCAGCCTGGCCGAGGAAGACCCGAGCACCAGCGTCGCGGTCGATGTCGAGGCGCAGACGCTGACCCTGCCCGATGGCCGCCAGGTGGATTTCCCGCTGGATGGCTTTTCGAAGTATTGCCTGCTCAACGGCGTCGATCAGCTGGGTTATCTGCTGGCGCTGGACGCCGATGTCAGCGAATTCGAAGCGGCCAATCCGCAGCGCGTGGCGACGACGGCGTGAAGCGCTCGAGTCAGACGGCAAGCGCGAGCTACAGCAGGGGAGGGCGGACTTGAGGGCAAGAGTCGCGATCTATGATACGACATTGCGCGATGGCAGCCAACGCGAAGGCATTTCATTTTCGCTGGCCGACAAGCTGCGCATCACGCGCCTGCTGGACGGCTTGGGCGTGGCCTATATCGAGGGCGGCTGGCCCGGCTCCAACCCCAAAGACGTGGCTTACTTTGAGCAAGTGCGCCAGATGGACCTGCGTCATGCGCAAATCGCCGCATTCGGCTCGACGCGCCGCAAAGGCATAGCTCCCGAAGCCGACGCCAATATCCAGGCGCTGATCGAGGCGCGAACGCCGGTGGTCACCGTCGTGGGCAAGACTTCCATGCTGCACGTCCGCGATGTCTTACAGACGACGCCGGAAGAAAATCTCAAGATGATTGAAGACAGCCTGGCTTATCTCAAGGCGATGGGCAAGGAAGTCGTCTACGATGCCGAGCACTTCTTCGATGGCGCCAAGCTGGATATGGAATACGGCTTCGATACGCTGGCGGCTGCGGCTGCCGGCGGCGCTGATGTCATCGTGCTCTGCGATACCAACGGCGGCTCCATGCCCTGGGAAGTGGCCGAGTTCTTCTTCAAAGCCCGCGAACTTTTCCCGGATATGCAACTGGGCATCCACACGCACAACGACAGCGAAGTCGCCGTGGCCAATTCACTGGCGGCGGTGCGCGCCGGCGCTGTTCACGTGCAAGGCACCATCAACGGCTACGGCGAGCGCTGCGGCAACGCCAATCTCTGCAGCATCATCCCCGATCTCATCCTCAAAATGGGCTTGCCCTGCCTGGCCGATGACGGTGACCTGGCCGCGCTGACCAACCTCTCGCGCACTGTGGCCGAAATCGCCAATCTGGCGCCGGACACGCATTTGCCCTTCGTCGGGCGCAGCGCCTTCGCTCATAAAGGCGGCATCCACGTGGCCGCTATGCGCCGCAATGTCGATAGTTACCAGCACATCACGCCGGAGCAGGTCGGCAACGAGTCCCGCGTCGTGGTCTCCGATCTATCGGGCCGCGGCAACTTGCTCAGCAAAGGTGAAGAGCTGGGCCTGGATGTGTCCAAGGAAGAAGCGGTGCAAGTGCTCAACGACATCAAAGAGCTGGAGAACGCCGGTTTCGCCTTTGAAGGGGCGGAGGCGTCGGTGGCCGTGCGATTGCGCCGCGCCGCGCCCGATTATCAGCCGCTTTTTCGTCTGCTCGATTTCACCGTCATCGTCGAAGATCGCCGCGGCCGCGGGCAATTGGCGGAGGCCATGGTCAAGCTGGATGTGGATGGCGATGTGGTGCACACCGCCGCTGAGGGCAATGGCCCGGTCAATGCGCTGGACCTGGCGCTGCGCAAAGCCCTGCTGCCCAATTATCCCGCCCTGCGCGATATCCAACTGGTGGACTACAAGGTGCGCATCCTCGATAGCGAGAGCGCTACCGGCGCCATGACGCGCGTCTTGATCGACTCTTACAACGGGCGCGAACGCTGGAGCACGGTCGGCGCCGGCACCGATATCATCTGCGCCAGTTGGCTGGCCCTGGTCGATAGCGTCGAATACGGTTTGTCCGTCGCCGACGTCAAGCGTCAGCCGGCCGCGGTCGCCCTGCGTGAATGACCCTCGCCCGACATTGACTCGCCTGATACCAGACCCACGCTTTCCCACGCATTGAGATTGGAGTGTTGCCCAAATGAAAGCCACCATTGCGGTTCTGCCCGGTGACGGGATCGGCCCCGAAGTCGTCGAGCAGGCGACGCGGCTGTTGAGCGCCATCGCGCGGAAGCAGGGCCATGAATTCGACTTCGTCCCCGGGCTGATCGGCGGCATCGCCATCGACGAAACTGGTGATCCGCTGCCGGCCGAGACGATCGCGATCTGCGAAGCGGCCGATGCGATTCTGCTGGGCGCTGTCGGCGGCCCCAAATGGTCCGACCCGACCGCTAGTGTGCAGCCGGAGCGCGGCTTGCTGGGCTTGCGTCAGCATTTCGGCCTCTTCGCCAACCTGCGCCCGGTCAAGACTTATCCGGCGCTGGCCCAGCACGCGCCCTTGCGCGCTGAGCTGCTGCGGGGTGTCGACATTCTCTTCGTTCGCGAGCTGGTCAGCGGCATTTACTTCGGCGAGCGACAAGAGCAGGGCGATGGCGATGTCTCATACGACACCATGCGCTACAGCCGCAGCCAGGTCGAGCAAGTGGCCACTGTCGCCTTCCGCGCCGCCCAGGGACGCCGCAAAAAACTTTGCTCGGTCGATAAAGCCAACGTGCTGGCGTCGATGCGGCTCTGGCGCCGCACCGTCGTCGACGTGCACGAAGAATACAGCGATGTGGAGCTGGAGCACCTGCTGGTCGACGCCGCCACCATGCACCTCTTGACGCGTCCGGCCAGCTTCGATGTCATCGTGGCCGGCAACATGTTCGGCGATATCCTCAGCGACGAAGCCTCGGTGCTGGCGGGCAGCCTGGGCATGTTGCCCTCGGCGTCGTTGCGGGCGGATCAGTTCGGGCTCTACGAACCGGTGCACGGCTCGGCGCCCGATATCGCCGGCCAGGGCAGCGCCAACCCCATCGGCATGTTCCTCAGCGCCGCCATGCTCTTGCGCTACAGCCTCGGCCTGGAAGCGGAAGCCGCCGCCATTGAAGCCGCTGTCGACGGCGCGCTTGACGCCGGCTTGCGCACTGCGGATATCGCGCGTGAGGGCGAGCCGACGGCATCGACGAGCGAATTCGCCGACGCCGTCATCAGTCGCATTTAGCATTGCTCAGCGCAGCCGCGAAGTAGAACGCGTCTCACCAAGCGGGCTGCGGGCTGGGCGCGGTATTGACGCGCGTGACATCGGCGCCCAGCAGGCTCAGTTGGTCTTCTATCGCTTCATAGCCGCGATCGATTTGGTAGGCATTCTCGATCACGCTTTCGCCGTCGGTCGCCAGCGCCGCCAGCAGCACGGTCGCGCCGGAGCGAATGTTATCGGCGACCAGCCGCGCCGGTTTCAGCGCTGCCACGCCCTTGATGATGCAGACGTCGTTCTGGCTTATGAGAATATCGGCGCCCATTTGCAGCAGCGCCTCGACGTAATCGTAGCGATTGTCAAAGACGCGCTCGCGGATATAGCTCGTGCCGTCCGCCAGGGCCGATAGCGCGGCCATACAGGGCTGCAAATCGGTGGGGAAGCCGGGGTAAGGGTGGGTTTCAATGTTGATGGGGTTCAGGCGGGCATAGGGTGTGCGGCGCACGCGGATTGACTTGCCATCGATCATAAGCTCAGCGCCCATCTGCTCCAGTTTGGCGATGACGATGCGCAGGTGAGCCGGCTCCACATCGCGGATGGTGACATCGCCGCCGGTGATCGCCGCGGCCATCATCATCGTGCCGGCCACCAGCCGATCCGGGATCGGCGTGTATTCAATCGCCCGCAATTTCTCCACGCCCTTGATGAACAGCGTCTTGGTGCCCAGGCCGCCGATTGACGCGCCCATGGCATTGAGATAATGACCGAAGTCGACGACTTCCGGCTCTACCGAGGCATTCTCCAGGACCGTCTCGCCATGGGCCAGCGCCGCCGCCAGCATCAAGTTTTCCGTGCCGGTATGGCTGGGCAAATCGAGGTACAAGGAAGCGCCGTGAAAGCGCCCGCGATCCAACTCGATTACGGTGCGCCCGTCATCAAAGTGCTGCACATCGGCGCCAAGGCGGGCGAAACCGCGGTGGTGAAAGTCGATGTTGCGCGTGCCGATATCGCAGCCGCCGCTGCCGGGCAGCTCGACGTAACCGAGGCGGATTTGCAGTGGCGCCAGAAACAGCACCGAGCCGCGAAACTTCTCCGCGACATCAGCAGGCAAGAGCCCGCTGCTGACGTTTGTGGCGTCAATGCGCACGGTCTTGCTCAGTTTGTCGTGATCCACCTTGGCCCCGACCGCGCGCAATAGCTCAAAGGCGCGTTCGACATCTTCGATATCGGGCACATCATGCAAGACGGTTTCGCCATCTTCGACCACGATGGCGGCCGCGATCATCGCCAGAATCGCATTCTTGGCGCGTTGCACATGTATCTGCCCGCGCAAGGGGCGCCCGCCAACGACGCGCAAGGCTGCCTTGGTCATGGGTCATTTGCTTTCTCGCAGGTCAACGGAGCATGTGCATAGCATAGCACAGAAGCGGCCCGGCGTTGCGCCATTGGCTGTCGATTTGCAATCGACCAAGCACTATGCTAGAGTATGATGGACTTAACAATTGAAGAGTGTGTTTGCGCTTATCCAGAGGTGGTGGAGAGACCGACTCGGCGAAGCCACAGCAACCCCCAGATGGCAATGGGAAGGTGCTAATTTCGGCAGGTAATTCTGGAAGATGAGGGTAAACGCCTGTGGCCGTCTTGGCGCCAGCGCGCTGTCGGACGCCGCAGGTTATTCCGTTGGCTGTGCCCCAGCCACTTGTTGTGGGACGAAGCGGAAGCCCAAACTGGCGTAATCCTCGCCGTTTGGGCTTTTTTCTTGTGAAGGAAGCGGACGATGAATTCGAAAAACGAAGGACGCCAATCTGATTTTACGGGCGCGAGCACACAGGCTGTGCACGGTGGCGCCGCGCGCGCCAAAGGCTTCCACGCGATGACTACGCCGATCGTGCAATCGGCCACCTATACCTTTGACGACACCGCCGCGCTCATTGAGTTTCTCGATGCCAAAGTGTATGGCCGCGAGTTGGATCGCGAGGAATACGCCCGCTACGGCAATCCGTCGGTTTGGTCGCTGGAGGGGCGCCTGGCGCACCTGGAAGGCGCCGGGGACGCGATCGTTTATCCCTCGGGCATGTCCGCAGTGACGTCGCTCTTCTTGACGGTATTGCGGCCGGATACGCACATCGTCATGACCGACGACTGTTATCGGCGCACGCGGCAATTCTGCCTTACGACGCTGAAGAAGTTCGGCATCGAAACCAGCATCGTGCCGATGGGCGATGACGAGGCGCTGGAGGCGGCGATAATCCCGCGCAAAACGCGCTTCATCTTCACCGAAACGCCGACCAACCCTTACTTGCGGGTGGCTGACTTGCGGCATTTGGCCCAGCTCGGGCAGCAGCATGGCGTCATGACCCTGCTGGATACGACCTTCGCCACGCCGGTAAACTTACGGCCCCTGGAATACGGCATCGACTTCGTGATGCACAGCGCCACCAAGTACTTCGGCGGGCACAACGATGTGCTGGGCGGCGTGATCGCGGGCGACGCCGGCCGCATCCGCGCGCTCAAGGACGCTCGCGGCGTCTTCGGCAACGTCATTGACCCGCACCAGGCTTTCCTTATTGAGCGCGGGCTCAAGACCCTGGCCGTGCGCGTGCGCCATCAGAACGCAGCCGCCACAAAAGTCGCGCGCTTTCTGGAAACGCACGCCAAGATCGACCGCGTCTATTATCCCGGCTTGCCGTCCCATCCCGATCATGAATTGGCGACGGCGCAGATGAGCGGCTTCGGCGGCGTCGTCAGCTTTGAAGTCGCCGGCGACATCGACGCCACCAGCGGATTCATCGACCGGCTGCGCATCCCCTATATCGCGCCCAGCCTGGGCGGCACCGAAAGCCTGATCGAGCAGCCGGCCTACGTGAGTTATTACGACCTCAGCAGCGAGGAACGCCTGCAAGTCGGCATTCGCGATAATCTGGTGCGCTTCGCCCTGGGCATTGAAGACGCTGACGACATCATCGCCGACCTCGACGCGGCCTTGGCTAATGTGCCGGCTCGGCAGCGCGTGGCCACTTGAGAAGCAGCGGGCCCGTCTAACCCGGCGTCTCGTCTTTAAGCAGGCGGATGATCGCTTCCGGGTCGTCTTCGGCTTGCAGCATTTGGTTGCGAAAGCGTGGTTCGATGTGCTCCAGCGTATCGGCATGGTAGCCGATGGTGGCTTCCGGGTCTTTGAGCACGTGGCCGGTCAAGACGGCCAACACGGTCTCCCCGCGCTTGATGATGCCGCGCTCGACCAGTTTCTTGGCGCCGGCCACTGAGCAAGCCGAGGCCGGTTCGCAGCCGATGCCGACTCCGTCCACCATCGCCTTGGCGTCCATGATCTGCTGATCGCTCACTTGCTCCACGACGCCGCCGGTCCATTCCAGAGCGCGGATGGCCTTCTGCAAATTGACCGGGTTGCCGATCTTGACAGCAGTCGCGATCGTCCGCGCCTTGACCGGCTCATAGCGCTTGAAGCCGCCCTTGAAATGCCGGTAGAGCGGGTTGGCGCCTTCGGCTTGCACGATGGCCAGGCGCGGCAGCCGATCGATCAGCCCGAGCTCGTGCAATTCCAGCAAGCCCTTGCCAAAAGCCGAGCTGTTGCCGAGGTTGCCGCCGGGCACGACGATCCAATCGGGCGCCCGCCAGCGCAATTGCTGCAACGCCTCGAACATGATCGACTTCTGTCCCTCCAGCCGGAAGGGGTTGATCGAATTGAGCACGTAGACGCCCAGCCGCTGCGAGACCAGTTGCACCAGTTCCATGTTGCGGTCGAAATCGGCGTTGATTTGCAGGCAGGTCGCGCCGTAAGCGATGCCCTGCGCCAGCTTGCCCAGCGCGATCTGAGCATTCTGCAGGAAGATGATGCCGGGCATGGCCGCGTGGGCCGCGTAAGCCGCCATCGACGCCGATGTATTGCCGGTCGAGGCGCAGGCCACCCGCGCCATATTCAGTACACGCGCCTGCGTGACGCCGGTCGTCATGCCGCGGTCTTTGAAAGAACCGGTCGGGTTTTCGCCTTCATGCTTCAGGTAGAGCGTATCGACGCCCGCGTAGTCCGCCAGCCGCTGCACGTTGTACAAGTTGGTATTGCCTTCGCCGCGGCTGACGATTTGCTCGTCGGCAACGCCGGGATAGATCAGCTCCTTGTAACGCCAGACGCCGCTGTTGTATGGCGCGGTCAATGCGCCCAGACGCCCGTCAAACAGGCTCGGGGTAATCTCCCGCCGCAGCGCCGCGAAGTCATGCTGGACGTCGAGCAAGCCGCCGCAAGCGTCGCAGCGGTAGATCACGCTGTCGATTGGGTATTGTTGCGGGCAATCGACGCATTGTAGTATGCTCGGCATTTGCGCGTCCTCAATGAGCAGGCGACGCGGCAAGGATACCGACCATCCATGTCATTTTCCAGAGCGGAAGCCTTCGCCCCGGCGACAGTCGCCAACCTCGGCGTCGGCTTCGACATCCTGGGCATGGCGCTTAAGGGCATGGGGGATCGCGCCCTGGTCGAGTTTCATGATGCGCCCGAAATCGTGTTTTCCGACATCGTCGGCGATGATGGCCAATTGCCGCGACAACCGCAGCTGAATGTCGCCAGCGTCTCCGCGCGCGCCTTTCTCGATCACCTGGGCGAGCGGCGCGGCGTCAAAATCAAGCTCATCAAGGGCTTGCCGCTATCCAGCGGGCTGGGCAGCAGCGCCGCCAGCGCGGTCGTCTCGGTCATCGCGCTCAACAAAATGGTGGGCGAGCCCTTCACACGCGAAGAGTTGCTGCCCTTCTGCCTGGAAGGGGAGGCGTTGGTCAGCGGATACCACGCCGATAATGTCGCGCCTTGTCTGCTGGGCGGTATCGTTTTGGTGGCTGGCGCCGCGGTGGCGGATATGCAGCCGTTGCCCGCCCCGCCGCAACTGCATCTGGCGCTGGCGACGCCCGCCGTGCCCGTGCCCACCAACACAGCGCGCGCCATCTTGCCGGAGCGGATCCCGCTGAGTCAGCTCATACATCAGACGGGCAAAGTAGCGCAGTTGGTCGATGCCCTGCATCGGGGCGACCTGGCGGCCCTGGGCGATGCCATCGAGGGCGATCAGGTCATTGAACCGGCGCGCCGCTCGCTGATGCCCTTGCTCGACGAAGCGCGTGACGCCGCCAAGCGGGCCGGCGCCTTAGCCGTCTTCATCGGCGGGGCCGGGCCCACGCTCTGCGCGATGTGCGCCTGCGCGGCAAGCGCCAAGTCCGCCGCCACAGCAATGCTCGCGGTGTATCAGGCTGCGGAGATAAATTGCCTCGCCCAAGCGACCACGATTGACCAAGAGGGCGCCAGCGCGAAGCTGGTCGCGTCATGACAGCAAGTTCGTTTGTGAAATTCTTGACAATCAAGCCCGCCAATTCTATACTAACTGCTTGAAACTGGACGAAATCTGCCGCTCGCCACAGTTGGCACGGCGCGGCGGATGGCAAAGGCGCGGCTGATTCGGCAAAGGCACTCGGTGACGATGACCGCGCAGGCGCTCTACTGGGACAGCACCTATGAAATCGTTTTGGCGCTGATGGAAGCCCATGCCGATGCGGATTTGGAGATGATGGGGCTTGACGAGCTCTGCCGGCGCGTTGTCAGCTTGCCGGGCTTCGCTGACGACCCGGCCCTCGTCAACGATGGTATACTGAAGGCGATCCTGCGCGAGTGGTTTGAGGAAAGCGGACACTAGATGGACTTGAAGCTGCAAGAACTCAACGCCACCGAATTCCCGGTGCCGGCCGAGTTGGACAATAATATCGCCATCACCAGCCTAAGCCAGCTCTACAATTGGGGCAGGCGCAACTCGATGTGGCCCATGCTCTTCGGCTTGGCCTGCTGCGCCATCGAAATGATCGCCACCGCCTCATCCCGCTTCGACTTTTCGCGCTTCGGCTTTGAAGTCATGCGCGCAACGCCACGCCAGGCCGATCTCATGATCGTCTCCGGCACGGTGACCAAGAAGATGGTCGTGCCCATCGTGCGCCTCTACAACCAAATGCCCGAGCCGAAATACGTGCTGGCCATGGGCGCGTGCGCCAGCGGCGGCGGCCCCTTCAAAGAGGGCTACAATGTCGTCTCGGGCATGGACAAGTACTTGCCGGTCGATGTCTACGTGCCCGGCTGCCCGCCAACGCCGCAAGCCCTGCTATACGGCATGATCGCCCTGCAGCGCAAGATCGACGGCCAGAGCATCGCCAACGGCGACGATGTGCCCTGGTACGGCGAAGGCCCGGCCGAGCCAACGCCCGTGCCCGTGCTCGGGCCTGATATCATTGATCCGCGGCAAATGGATATGATCCGCCGCCAAGCCGAGGCCGCCGCGCAAGATATGGTCCTGCTCGGTGAACGCGAATTGCCCGCCGTCACTCAACTGGTCGCGGCCAAAGTGGAGACCGCAGTCGCGGATTCTGCCGCTGCGCCGGCCGACGGCGATGCCCTGGCGTTCGTCTTGCCCACGGGTGGCACGCCCTGGGCCGAAGCCGAAGATATCCGTGAGAAGCGTCGTCTGCGCGCCCTGGCCCGCAAAGCCGTGCGCGCCTCTCGCCGCGCCGCCCAAGCTGAGGGGGAATAGACCCGCATGGAAAACCTGGCGCCAGCGCCCGACCTGCCTCTGACCGCGACCAGCATTGAAGACGCCATCGACCATCTGACCGCCGCCCATCCGCATGCGGTCAAGCGGGATGAGCGCGAGGGCTACGAGGGCGTCATCGTTGACGCTCATCACTTGCTTGATGTCGCGCGCGCCATACGTGACCAGTTGGGCTTCGACTATCTTTCCAGCGCCACGGCGGTCGATTACTTGGGCGAGGGCGACCACATGGAAATGGTCTACCACGCTTTCCGCAGCAGTGGCGGCGGCGCCCTCGTCTTCAAAGCGCAAACCGACCGCGACCATGCCATCATCCCCTCGCTGATTTCGGTCTGGCGCGGCGCTGATTTCCAGGAGCGCGAAGCCTGGGACCTCTACGGCATCCGCTTCCCCGGCCACCCCAACCTCAAGCGCATTTTGATGTGGGAGGGCTTTCACGGCCACCCCATGCGCAAAGATTGGCGCGAAGCTTATTACGAAGAAGAGCAGAAGCCCTTCGACAGCCGCTGGCCCGGCGGCCACGTGCATCGCTCAGAAGAGAAGAATGTCTTCGGCAAGAATGTCGCTTATCCGGCCGATATCGACCTGGGGCGCCTGGCGGATACATCGGAGCAGTCCGTCTATCGTTCGCTGGGCCTGGGCGTCGATGTCGAGCGCGTCATGGACAAGGACGGCTTCGAAACCAACGAGTTGGTCGTCAACATGGGCCCGCACCATCCCAGCACCCACGGCGTCTTCCGCATGGTCTTGACTGTGGACGGCGAAACGGTGACATCGCTTGAGCCTGTCATGGGCTACTTGCATCGCAATCATGAAAAAATCGGCGAGCGCAATACTTACCTGCACAACATTCCTTTCACCGACCGCCTCGACTATATCTCCAGCATGGGCAACAACCACGGCTACGTGCTGGCTGTCGAGCAGCTGATTAGCCTGGGCCGCCGTTACAATCCGCCCACTTATCGCTGCGAAGCCCTGCGCGTGATGATGGTCGAGCTCAGCCGCATCGTCAATCACCTATGGGCCATCGGCTTCTGGCTCAATGACATCGGCGCCTTCTTCACGCCCGTGCTCTATTTCATTCAGGAGCGCGAGCGTATTCTGGACTTCTTTGAAGCCGTCGCCGGCAGCCGCATGATGTGCAACTACATGCGCTTCGGCGGCCTCTTTGGTGACTTGCCCGAGCGAATCAAGAGCGTCAGCAACCTGGCCAACGACCGCGTCCGCGACTACAACACCATGCAATTCCTGACCGAGATGATCAACGAGCGCATCCCGCGCACCATCGACGAATTGGAATTGCTGCTGACGCAGAACGAAATCGTCATCGAGCGCTCCATCGGCGTCGGCGTTTTGAGCCGCGAGGACGCCATCAATTACAGCGCGGCCGGCCCCCTGTTGCGCGGCAGCGGCGTGGCTTACGATGTGCGCCGGGCTGACCCCTACAGCATTTACGACGAGCTCGACTTTGACATCGCTGTCGAAGACGCCGGCGACATGTACGCGCGCTATCAAGTCCGCGTCAAAGAATTGCGCGAGAGTGTGCGCATCTTGCGCCAGATTCTGCCGCGCCTGGAGGCGACCAAGGGCGAGTCCATCTGGGCTGACGGCAAGCCGGGTACCTATCAGCCGCGCGTGCCCTTCGGCGAGGCTTACGGCCGCGTCGAAAATGGCAAGGGCGAGCTGGGCTATTATGTCGTCTCCGCCGGCGGCCGCGGCGGATCGGCGAATCCCTGGCGCTATCACGTGCGCGCGCCCAGCTTCATCAACTTGACGCCGCTCGGCGCCATGAGCCGGGGGCATAAAGTGGCCGATATCGTCGGCATTCTGGGCAGCATCGACATCGTTTTGGGCGAAACCGATCGCTGATCGGCAGGCGTGAGACCGTCGCCGCTGACAACTGGCGGAGGAGTTGACATGTACGGAACCGGTTTGGCAAAAGGGCTGATGCTGACCCTGCGGCATTTCGTCGAGTCTTACGTCGACGATTTGCGCTACGGCTTTCGCAAATTCCACCACTCCACCGACAACTTCGAGATTCGCCAGGGCACCAAGACCACCGGCGTCATCACCGTGCAATACCCGGACGAAAAAGTCGCTGTGCCCGAGCGCTTTCGCTTCGTGCCCTTTTTGATCGTCGAAGACGACGACCATCCGACGCGCGCCGGCAAAGACTGGTGCACCAGCTGCGGCATCTGCGCCAAGGTCTGCCCGCCGCAGTGCATTTGGATCGTGCGCGGCAACGACCCCGCCACTGGGCGGCCGGTGCCGGATCCGGAAGCCTTCTTCATCGACATCGACATTTGCATGAATTGCGGCTACTGCGCTGAATACTGCCCCTTCGACGCCATCAAGATGGACCACGATTACGAGATGGCCAGCTACGACCGCACCAGCCACCACATCCACGACAAAGACCGCCTCTCAAAGCCCAACTCATATTGGCGCAGCATCGCGCCGACGCGCGCTTACGACGAGATGTTGGTCCGCGGCACCTGGGAGCACAAGGACGCCGCCAAGGAAGCCCGCCGCGGCGCCTCCCGTCCACGCCCGGCTGCAACGCCCGCCACTACGCCAGCGGCCGAGTCTGCGCCTCCAGCCGAAACTGCGCCCGCGCCTGCCACAGCCAGCGCGGCGCCAGCGTCCACCGCGGAAGGCACGACGCCTTGGTCCGAAGACGAAGCCAAGCGCGAAGAACGCCGCCGCAAAGCCCTGGAACGCAAAGCCAAACGCGCTGCCCGCGGCTGATCGCTTACTCGATCGCGTCTCCTATCCTCATCCATCATAAGCTGTAAGGCTTGCAAGATACGCATGCGATTAGGGCTTCCTGCCTGAGCCGTTGGCGAATATCGCTGGTGGCTTGGCTTCTCGTCTTTTCAGCGCTGGTCGACACTCTTGCCACCGAGTACACCGAGTCAAACGAGTGCACCGAGTAGCGGCTTGATGGGTGTAATTCACAGGCGTTCAGGTTAAGTGGTGATGGACGAATGGTAGGCGGCGGATTCACTTCGGCCATCGATGTACACGTGGAGCTCGCGCCATTTCGCCTAAATCAATGCAATACTCGGTGGCCTCTGAATAACTCGGTGACCTCGGTGGTATAGGTGTGATCTTGCGCAAAATGCAGGGGCGTCAGGGCGTGATGCCCGTCCCGCAAGTGTGCGGGCGTTTCACGAAACGCCCCTACATTCCCCTGGCTTGATGGTGTAGATTCTCCGCTGAATTACGGCTGTCATCCCGTTTCAATTCGCAAACCCGCGACCATTCAGTCGCCCTCTCCCGCGCCTTTCCGGCTAGCATCAGCCTACGTCATCTTCCACTTGCGAACCGCGTCCGCGCCGCACACTGCCCTCAAGCCAGGCGAAATGGTCCCATGGCCAAAAACAAAGAATTTGGCTTGTCGCGGTCGTCTGGCAGACTTAGGTCGCGCTTCAAACGCGCTTCTATGACAAGAGCCGCTCAATGCGCCGCGGTTAATGGTATAGTGTTGGCAATATCACTGAGATTACGCGAGGGCAAACATGACCACCACAAACGAGCAAGTCATGGCCGCGCTCGCCACCGTCATTGAGCCCGAGCTGAACCAGGACATCGTATCGCTCAACATGGTGCGCGACCTGCGCGTCGCTGACGGCGTCGCCCATTTCACCATCGTGCTGACCACGCCCGCCTGCCCGCTGAAAGACGTCTTCGTGAAACGCTGCAACGCGGCGCTCTTGGGCAAAGTCGCCGGCATCACGCGCATAGACATCAGCTGGGACGCGCAAGTGCCGACAGACCGGCGCATCCACGGCCGGCTTGATGTGCCCATGAAGAGCATCGTGGCCATCGCCAGCGGCAAAGGGGGCGTCGGCAAGAGCACCATCGCCACCAATCTGGCCGTTTGCCTGGCCGATGCCGGGGCCAGCGTCGGGCTCATCGACGCCGATATCCTCAATCCCAATATCCCGCAGATGTTCGGCTTGGGCGCGGGACGCCCCAAAGTCGTGGATAACAAGATGCAGCCGCTGGAAGTCTACGGCGTCAAGCTGATCAGCACCGGCTTCCTGACCACGCCGGATAAACCCATGATCATGCGCGGGCCCATGCTGCATAGCGCCATCCGCCAATTCTTCACCGATGTGGCTTGGGGCGCGCTGGATTATATGATCGTAGACTTGCCGCCCGGCACCGGCGACGCGCCCCTGTCACTGGCGCAGTCGTTTCCCTTGACCGGCGGCATCATCGTCACGCAGCCGCAAGAGGTCGCCGTGGCTGATGCGATACGCGCCGCAGCCATGTTCGATCAATTGCAGGTGCCCGTGCTGGGCGTGGTCGAGAATATGTCGGGCGAGTTTTTCGGCAGTGGCGGGGGTGAAGCCTTCGCGCAGAATCGAGGCGTACAGTTCCTGGGTCGGGTGCCGCTGGCGGCTGATGCGCGCAAGGGCGGGGATTACGGGCGCCCGGTCGCGCTGCACAGCCCGGATTCACCCGCTGGGCAAGCCTTGCAGCAACTGTCGCAGCGGGCCGCCGCCGCCATCAGCGTGGCTATGCTGCAGGGGGCCGATGTTATACCCATCAACATCATCGGCTGATGCGCCTTCAGTCGTCCATGCCGATGACGTCGATACTGTCTTTTGTCGTGACCGGATTGTAGCGCCCGATCAGGAGCCAGAAAACTGCGTTGAGCGCGATCGCCAGCACAAACGCCAGCAGGGTTTCATCGTATAGGTCGTCTTTGACGACGGCGTTATGTCGGATGACAAAGAGGCAAATGAAAACGACAAAGGCGACCAGCCGCCGCCGCGCCGGCTCCGCGCGTTGGATCAGCAGCAGCAGCAGCGCCGAGACGATGCCGATGGCGCTCACGTATCCCCAGTCCATTATGGGCTCGCTCTCTGCATCCGCCTGGCCGAATCAAGTTGCTGACATTGTATCACGTCCCTGAGCGAGAGAGAATCAGGTCTTGGGCATTGATCGGGCACAACAGGGCGACGTCGTGATCTTCGCCATCGGCGGCAGCGTCGACAGCGAAAATGCCGCGACGCTGGGCGCGCGTCTTCAGGATGAAATCGAGGCGGGCGCCGGTCACCTGGTGTTGGACTTGCATGGCGTTGAGTCGATGAACCTGGACGGCCTGTGGGAGTTGATGACGGCGCTAAAGCGGGCCCGCCGGCTTGGCGGTGACTTGCGCCTGGCGCAACCAGCGGACCCGGCGCGCGCGGCGATCGAGGCGGCCGGCCTGAACGAGATCTTTCGCATATACGAGACTTTGGCAGAGGCAGCCGCCAGCTATCGCGATGCCCGTCAATGATGTGCCCGCTGACAATTTGTGTGCCAGCGACGCGCCCGTCAATTGCGCCGCCAGCCATTGATATCGTTGAGGTCGACGAATGCCGGACCGGGCGGCAGGTAGTTGCCCTCGCATTCCATCGCGGTCGCCGGCAAG
Organism: Phototrophicaceae bacterium; assembly: GCA_965208195.1. Lineage (GTDB taxonomy): Bacteria > Chloroflexota > Anaerolineae > Aggregatilineales > Phototrophicaceae > UBA6055. The sequence continues at coordinate 1,002,006 of CBDBOC010000004.1, forward strand.
TCCGTGCGCGGTTGCAGCAGGGCGTTTTCCGGATTGAAGAAGTTCCAGGCGGCGCGGGAAATCTCTTCGACCAAGGGCCAGAGCTTTTCGTAATCCTGGAATTCGGTCTCTTCCCAAAGGAAAACGGAAATCACGTAATGCCGGCCATTGGGCGAATAGACGACGCCGGCATCGCCCACCGTATCAAAGATCCAGCCGTTCTTGTGCGATATGCGCGCGTCGGGCGGGATGCCGCCTTGCAGCAGCCGCTCAAGGTCGTTGGCGCTGCTGAGCTCCAGAATCTGCCGGCATTCCCCCTGCGAGATCTGGCCCGCGGGCAGCGCCAGGGCCAAACCCGAGGCGTACTCGGCGCAGTCATAGAGCAAGCCGAAGAGCGCCCCCAAATCCCCCGCTGTCGTCTGATTGAAGGGGTCGGGGCGGGTGTCGAAGTTGGGGTTGGGCGAGGTCGGCGGAATCTGAATCGACCCGAGTTGCTGGCCTTCGACGCCGAGGTAGAAGGGCGCAGTGATGAAGGTGTTGCCGAGGCCAACGGCGCGTATCGTATCGGTGACGCGGCGCAAGCCGGAGAAAATATCGCCGCCGCCGATGATTTCCATCAGCAGGTTGGACGAGCTGTTGTTGCTGCAGAGCAGCGAATTCGCCATCAGCCAGGCCTCTTCCGGCGATGGCGCGGCCGGCAGCGTGCGCAGGTATTCCAACATGATGGGCACTTTGACGGTGCTGGCCGCCGAAAAGGCGACATCGCCCAATATGCTGATTTCTTCGCCGGTCGACAGGTCCATCACAAAGACCGAAGCGACGGTGCTTTGACCGTCATAGATGAAGCCGCGGCTATCCAGAAAATCGATGATCACCTTGCGCAGGGATTCGAGGCTGGGCAATTCGGTGCTGACGGGAACGACGGGCAACTCAACCGAGCGCTGGTCGGCGGAGCGCAGCGCGGCGTTTATCATCATGAGGGCGGCGGGCACATCCAGGGCGTAACCGCCAGCGCCCGGCGCCATGGTCAAGGTCGGCATGTCGATCAAGGCGCCGTCCGACGGCCTGTCATAGCGCAGCGCCACATCGCGCAGGTAGTCCTCCAGCGCATTTTCCTGGTAATCGGCGATCAAAGGGATGTCGCGCGCCACGATCTGCTCGATGCCCAGGAGGAAATCCAAAAAGCGCCGCCAGAAACCGCCTTCTTGCTCCCCCGACGCCAAGACCGCGGCCAGCATGGGTTCGCTGCTGATGCGCCAGCCGACCTGGTCGGGGTGCAGTTGAATGAGATGGTCGCCGTTGCCATCACGATAGACCATCGTAATCGGCTCGGCGTAAGCCCGTTCCCAGCGCGCCACGGCTTCGCGCGCCCCGAGCTGACTGACGTTGATGCCAGCCACCGTGATGCCGGCGGGCAGCTGCTCTTCGCGCCGGCTGAAGGCGACCAATTCGTAGACCAGCAAGGCGCTGGCGCCAAGCAGCATGAGGACCGACAGGCTGAGCAGGATTGGCAGCCCGCCGCGCCGCCGCCGGGAATTCAGACTTTCGCCCATGGCGGGTCCTTCGGCTCTTGCTCAAGAGCGGCAGCAATCGCGCGCCGGTGAAAGGGCTTGAGCGCGGGCAAGTCTTCGCGCTTAACCCAGCGATAGCCGAGCAACTCGTGGCTCAGCTGGCCGATTGGCCCGCAGGCTTGGCACAGATAGGCGAGGTCGATGTGGCTGGTGGCTGTACGGGCAACGCACAGGATGCGGAGGATACGAGCGTCGAGCGCCAGTTCTTCTTTCAGCTCGCGCAAGGCAGCCGCTGCGGGATCCTCATCAGCATCGGCCCAGCCGCCGGGCAGCCCCCAAGGGAAGCGCGGATGATAGGTGTGCTCAACCAGGAGGAAGTTGCCCGCCCGATCTCGCACGACCGCCGCCACGCCAATGGTATAGCGCGATTGCGCGCCGCGGATTACATAGTAGGGCAAGCGCATGAGGAAGGGGAACCTGCGCAGAAGCCGCGAAAGTGAACGTGACAAGACCGTGAATTCATGTAGTCCAGCGCCTGCAGGAGTGTAGTCTGCGAGCGTACGGTCGTCAACGGCAAAGCGTGTGGCGCAGCGCCCGCAAGGGTGAATGACGCCGCGATTTCGAGAGTACAGTGCAGGCGCCTATGCTATACTGATTTGCTGAATTCGCTGCCCCGCGCGCAAGCTACGTGTTGGGGCCGCCCCGCTCGAAGTGGCGGACAGAAGTGTCTCTGAAGGCGCTCCATGAGCCGGGCTTGCCGGCGGATAGCGGTTGAATCGGGCGCCCGAAGCCGCGCGGAGACTGGTGTTGAGCGACGAAGCGCGGAAGGCGAACGGGCTGCGGCAGTTGGCGCAGGTTGGATGGTGAGAATTGCTTAGAACGCCGCTGGATATCCTTGACCTGTTCGTCAGACCGCCTGGCGATTTACTCTTTTTCCTGCTGGTGATTGCATTTAGTCAAGGCGCGGTATTCCTCGCCTTTGGCAATCGTTCGCGCTTTCCCTTTGAATATGCGACGCGTCGCTATGTATTCGCCACGGTCAGCCTGGTCGTGATTTGGCTGGTGATGCTCGGCGGCGCCGCGCTCAGCCAATACGCGGATCTGGATCCAGCGCAGTTTATGCCGCCCTTGGAGCGACTGGCCTTCGCTACGTCCCTGCTAATCCTGGCCTGGGCCTTCCTCAGCGCGGACTTCATTCGCTGGCGAAACCGGTCCAATGTTGTGCTCTTCGGATTAACCTTTGTGCTGGCGCTCCTTTTCATCAACACGGCGAGGAGCTGGCTACGGTCCTTCGGCGGCGAGGTGTCGTTCAACGCCACGGATGATGCCAATATCTGGTCAGCGGTCACGGTCGCTATTGCCGCAATCGCCTTGTTGATTGCGATCGCCAATTATGGCCAAACCATTGACGCGCCGCTGAAAGTGGTCTTTTTCGCCGTCTTTCTGCTCGGCAATGGATGGGACTTGCTGCGGCTGGTCAATGAGGGCGCGCCGGGCAACACCCTCGGCGGAGCGCGCCTGGCATATCTTGCGGGCCTGATATTGCTGCCCCTAGTGCTGTATCGCCTGTCTATCGCCTTGTTGGAGAACAGCCTGGTCGAAGTCGTGCTGGCTGCGTCGCAGCAAGCTTCGGCGCTCGCGGCAGCATCCACCGGGGGAGAAGCGACGCCGACGCCACGGCCGGTGGAAGCGCTACCGGCGGCGCAAGACAAGGGACGGTTGCTGCATGCCATCAGCAAGATGCTGGATGGACAAGCTGGCGCAAGCGCGCCGGACCGCATCGTGGGCGCGGTTATTGATACGCTGGGCGTCGACATTTGTCTATTGTTGAAGGTGGAAGAAAACGACTATGCCGATGTCGCCGCCGGCTTCGATCAAGTTTCGGAGCGCGCCTTTAGCGGAATCTCGCTGAACTTGAGCGAACAGCCGACGCTGCTCGAGGCCGCGCGCCTGGGCGAGGGCGCCGTGCTCTTCGCTGATTACCATGAGGCGGAGTTGGAAGATTTGTGTCGGCGGCTTACGCTTTCCCCGCCGAGCGATATCTACGCGCAACCCGTAACTGTTGAGGGCGAGTTGCACGCCATTCTCGTTGTCAGCTTGCCATATCAGCAGGCGCAGCTGCCGCCCGAGGAGCTGGAGACGCTGCGCGAGCTCAGCGTCGTGGCCGCGGGATTGCTTGCTTGGCCGGATGCGGCATCAGACGAGCTCGACGCGGCCGCTGTCACAGCGTTTGAATCGGCGGATGAGCACGACGCGGCCGGGGAAAGCGATGCCACAGCTGTGGCCGCACGCCGCAATGCATTGCTTGCCAGTTTGAGGCGCGTCCATGAGCGGAGCGGCGGCTTGCAGCGGCAAATGCTGAACTTGCGGGGAGAGTTGGAAGCGCAGCAAGCGCAACTGCTTGATTCGCTGGGGGAAACGACCGAGGGGCAGGCCGCGGCGCCAAAGCTGGCCAGCGCCTTCAAGCGGCAAGCTCAATTGCGGGCATCAAGCGTGGCCAGCGCGCGCCAGCTGCTGGAGGCGGAGACGGTGCTGGGCGCGCTGCGTGCCGACGGCGCAGAGGACCTGGCGCTTATATTGCGTGACCTGATGCAGAAGCAGCACGCCCTGGACCTGAACACGAGGGACCGACTGCGGCGCGCGCTAAACGACGTGCTTGCCTGGAACCGCGCCGAATCCAGCGGCATTTCCGCTATCTTGCAGTCGTTCACGGAAGAGGCGGCGCAACTGAAACGGGAGCAGGAGCAGCACAAGAAGCGCCGTGAAACCATTGCGGCGGAGCTCAGTGCGCTCGGCGTCACCGATGGTTATTCCAGCGCGATACAGTTGCTCATTCAGTTGACTGCGGAGCGGGATAGCTACAGCCGGCGCCTGACGGATTTGAGACGCGAGCGCGCCCGGCTGCAAAAGGAACGAGCCGATCTGATGGCTACTGGCCGCGGTGAAGACGAGGAATTGGCGCGCAAGTTGCGACATCTAAGCGCCGAGCACGAGCATCTGCTTGAGCTGCGGGAAGAGATGCGCCGCGAGAACCAGGATAGGGAGGCGCAACTCAAGAGCGCTGCCGAGCAAGGTTCCGAGCTGCAGCGGCAGAATGAGGCGTTGCAGGCGGAACTCCAAGTGGGAAGGGAACGCGAGAATGCCATCAGCGAGCGGCACCGGCAGCAAATCAGCGAATTGGAAGCGGAACGGGATAACTTGCTGGCGCTGCGCGATCAGCTGACCGCCAGGATCGCGACCTTTGTGGAGAACGAAGGCAGCACGGCGGACCCTGAGCTGGAGGCCAAGCTGCTTGCATTGCAATCCACCGTGGAACGCTTGACCGACCAGCGTGAACAGCTTGCGCTGGAGCTTAGCGATGTCAAGAGCGAACTCATCGGCGACGAATCACGCGAGGCGGGGGATGCGCTGGTGGAGGACGAGACTGACGCGACGCGGGCGAGCGCGTCACAGCTGTATCTTGACGTGTTGCGGGATTTGGGCGCGCCGCTGAAGTCGATATCGGACTACACCGATCTGCTGCTAGAGGAGTCGCTCGGCATCCTTGGCGCTGCGCAAGCGCAGGTGCTGCGTCTGGTGGCCGCCGATATCGAGGTCTTGGTCACGCGGCTGGCGGCGCTGCAAGATCTTGCGGAGCATGACCCCCGCGCCAATATGCTGGCAGCGGGCAGCAGTGACTTGGCCCGAGTCATCGAAAGCGCCGTCGGAGAGCTGGCGCCAGAAATTGCCGGCAAGGGCATCGTGGTGGAGCTATCGCTGGAAGATAAGCTGCCGGCTTTGGCGACGGATGCGGCCGGCTTGAAGCCGATTCTCGAACAGTTGTTGCGAAATGCCAGCTTTGTTTCCCCGCCGGGTTCGACCATCCGCCTGATCGCGAGGAGCGGTCAGGTGCGGCCGCCGGAGGCTGCTGAGGCGACTAACGCGCTGGAGATTTTGGTGAGCGACCAGGGCGGAGGGATAGCGCCCGCCGATATGGAACGGGTCTTCGCCCGGCGCTATCGGGCGGAGAACCCGGCGCTGGCCGGGCTGCGCGAAACCGGCGTCGGCCTAACGGTGGCGCGCGCCTTCGTAAGGTCGCTAGATGGCGACTTGTGGGTACAGTCCCGGCCTGGCGAGGGATCAACATTTCATCTTGCGGTACCGCTGCAATTGGCCCCGTCAATTGAGGACTAGCCGATGCGGCGCAACATCGGTAATGAGCTAATCGTAGCTCTGTTCGCGGCGATGGCGCTCGTTTTCGCCGCGCTCTTCGCCATATTTCTCGCGTCTTCCACGCAGAATCCGCCAACGCCGACGCCATCAGCGGAGGGGACACAGCCAGTTACGCGGACGGTACGCGCCAGTCCGCCGGCGGGCACGGCTGCGCCATTCGTCGCCACGGCTCAGCCGACTGAGCTGGTTATCCCGCCAAGCCCGATGCCCGCGGCGACAGAGCCTAGCATCGCGACCTCAACGGCTACAGCGTCAGCGACTGCCGTAGCGCAAGTTGACGCAACGCTTGCGAGGGCGACGGCGCAGGTTGAGCCGGCAGCGGCAACGTCGACTAGCGATGCTGACCGGCGGGCTTTGACGCAGATTGCCCAAACTGCCCATCCGCTGGTTCTCAGCTTAACCGCCATCAGCCGCGATACCGCCCGGCCCCGCGCCACAGCATCGCCCAGCCCGACTCGTATTCCGCCGACGGCGACAGCGTCCGCTGAAACAGCAACAGGGGCCGCGACCGTAGCAATCGAGGCGACAGACGGCGGGCTAAGGCTTACGGCGACCGCGCTGGCAGAGACCATCGAAACATTGAAACTGTCCTTAACGCCGCTGCAACCGAGCGCCACAGCGCCCGCACCCGATGCGACAGCGACACCGCGCGATCCTCAGCCGACCCGCCTCGCGGCTGACATCGGCGCCACGCTAACCCAGCTGGCGCAAACGGCCCGTGGGCGAAGCCTGGAATTGACGGCGGCCGCCTTGACGCGGGCGGCACGGCTGACGACAAGCGAACTCGGCACGACACAGCTTGCGCCCACAGCGACGGCGCTGCCGGCCAGGAAAACTGCAACGGCGGAAGGCGCGACTCTGACCTCAGCACCGGACCGAATTCGCTTGACGCTGACGCCGCTAGCCCGAACGAGCGAGGCTGTCGGCCTCACGCTCACCGCCCACCGAGAGGCCGCAGTCGTCCTCCCAACCTCAACGGCGATCGCCACGCAAATGGAGCTCGCAACGGCAGGATCCGCTGCCACCGCCGCTACGCCGCCATCAATCGGTGAGACGTACACGCCAACCCTCGCCGCGATCCGCATGACGCTGACGCAACTAGCGCGGACAGTCGTTGCGCTTGATGTCACGCTGACCGTCGATGGAGCGGACCGCCGGGAACTCACTGCAACGCTGGCGCGGACCGCGCCGGCCGCCGCTGCCATAAGCTCGACGTTGACGCAATTGGCTGAGACCGCCGATGCGCATGGTCTCGCCTTGACTGCTGCAGCGGAAGACGTCGCTGGGACTTCGCTAGAACCGACGCTGGTCGCGACAGAAACATCAACCGGAGCGCCGACGCAACGCGAAACCGAGCCGCCGGGCGCGGGCATTAGAGCGACGCTGACACAGCTGGCGGCAACCGCCGATTCGCACGAACTCGCCCTGACAGCAGCAGCCGAAGACGTTGCTGTGACTCCGCCAGAATCGACGCCGAGAGCTACGGACAGATTAACCGAGGCGCGGCCTCAACGCGAAACCGAGACGGTGGTCGACGGCATCAGCGCGACGTTGACTCAGCTGGCGGCGACGGCTGATGCGAGTGCTCTCGCCTTGACTGCCGGAGCGGAAGACGTCGCTGGGACTCCGCCAGAGCGGACGCCGAGTGCAACGGAAGATCAACAGAGGCGCCGATGCGCGGGGGCTCAAGCGCGAAACCGAGACGCCGGGCGACGGGCATCAGCGCGACGTTGACACAGCTGGCGGCGACCGCCGATTCGCACGAACTCGCCCTGACAGCAGCAGCGGAAGACGTTGCTGGGACTCCGCCAGAATCGACGCCGAGCGCTACGGACAGATCAACAGAGGCGCCGCCTCAACGCGAAACCGAGACGCCGGTCGACGGCATCAGCGCGACGGAGACACAGCTGGCGGCGACTTCTGATGCGCGGGGGGTCTCTTTGACTGCCAGCAAGCGGAAGACGTCGCCGCGATTCCGCCAGAGCGGACGCCGAGAGCTACGGAAGATACAACCGAGGCGCGGCCTCAACGCGAAACCGAGACGCCGGTCGACGGCATCAGCGCGACGCTGACTCAGCTGGCGGCGACGGGTGATGCGCGGGCTCTCGCCTTGACTGCCGAAGCGGAAGACGTCGATGGGACTCCGCCAGAGCGGACGCCGAGTGCAACGGAAGCTACATCACAGACTCAGCGCGGCCTCAACGCGAAACCGAGACGCCGGGCGACGGGCATCAGCGCGACGTTGACACAGCTGGCGGCGACCGCCGATGCGCACGAACTCGCCCTGACAGCAGCAGCAGAAGACGTTGCTGTGACTCCGCCAGAATCGAGGCCGAGGGCGACGGAAGCTACAACAGAGGCGCCGCCTCAACGCGAAACCGAGACGCCGGTCGACGGCATCAGCGCGACGCTGACTCAGCTGGCGGCGACGGGTGATGCGCGGGGGCTCGCCTTGACTGCAGCAGCGGAAGACGTCGCTGGGACTCCGCCAGAGCGACGCCGAGGGCAACGGAAGATTAGCCGATGCCGCGGCCTCAACGCGAAACCGAGACGCCGGTCGACGGGATCAGCGCGACGCTGACTCAGCTGGCGGCGACGGGTGATGCGATTCGCGAAGCGGAGACTCGCCCTGACAGCCGCAGCAGAAGACGCGCTGAGACTCCGCCAGAATCGACGCCGAGCTCGCTTGACTGAAGCAGATCGCTGGGACCGAGGCGCGGCCTCAACGCGAAACCGAGACGCCGGTCGACGGCATCAGCGCGACGCTGACTCAGCTGGCGGCGACGGGTGATGCGCGCTCGCTCTCGCCTTGACTGCAGCAGCGGACACAGTTGGCGGCGACTGGAGATGCGCGCGCTCTCGCCTTGACTGCACGTTGAGCGGAAGCGGGGGCTCGCCTTGACAGCAGTAGCGGAAGACGTCGCCGCGATTCCGCCAGAAGCGACGCCGAGGGCGACGGACAGATTAGCCGAGGCGCGTCCTCAACGAGAAACCGAGACGCCGGTCGACGGGATCAGCGCGACGCTGACACAGCTGGCGGCGACGGGTGATGCGCGGGGGCTCGCCTTGACTGCGGAAGCGGAAGACGTCGCTGGGACTCCGCAAGAACCGACGCCGAGGGCAACGGAAGCTACAACAGAGGCGCGACCTCAACGCGAAACCGAGACGGTGGTCGACGGCATCAGCGCGACGCTGACTCAGCTGGCGGCGACTGGAGATGCGAGTGCTCTCGCCTTGACTGCCGAAGCTGAAGACGTGGATGGGACTCCGACCGAGCCGACGCTGAGTGCGTTAGTGACATCAGCCGAGGTGCCGCTGGGCGAAACCGAGACAGTGGTCGACGGCATCAGCGCGACGCTGACTCAGCTGGCGGCGACTTCTGATGCGCACGAACTCGCCCTGACAGCCGCAGCAGAACGGAAGTACAACAGAGGCGCGACCTCAACGCGAAACCGAGTTGCTGTGACTCCGACGGAAGCTACAACAGAGGCGCGCCTCAACGAAACCGAGACGCGGCGACGACAGCGGGAATTCTGACTGAAGCGCGACGCTTGACGACTGAAGTGGGACTCCGCCGAGGACGCGGCATCAAGAGCGCGAAAAGCGGAGACACAGTTGGCGGCGACGGGTGATGCGCGGGGGCTCGCCTTGACTGCGGAAGCGGAAGACGTCGCTGGGACTCCGCAAGAACCGACGCCGAGGGCAACGGAAGCTACAACAGAGGCGCGACCTCAACGCGAAACCGAGACGGTGGTCGACGGCATCAGCGCGACGCTGACTCAGCTGGCGGCGACTGGAGATGCGAGTGCTCTCGCCTTGACTGCCGAAGCTGAAGACGTGGATGGGACTCCGACCGAGCCGACGCTGAGTGCGTTAGTGACATCAGCCGAGGTGCCGCTGGGCGAAACCGAGACAGTGGTCGACGGCATCAGCGCGACGCTGACTCAGCTGGCGGCGACTTCTGATGCGCACGAACTCGCCCTGACAGCCGCAGCAGAAGACGTTGCTGTGACTCCGCCAGAGCCGACGCCGAGCGCGACGGACGGCATCAGCGCAGACGCTGACTCAGCTGGCGGCGACGGGTGAGCTACAACAGAGGCACGGCCTCAACGCGAAACCGAGACGCCGGTCGACGGCATCAGCGCGACGTTGACACAACTGGCGGCGACGGGTGATGCGCGGGGGCTCGCCTTGACTGCCGAAGCTGAAGACGTCGCTGGGACTCCGCCAGAACCGACGCCGAGGGCGACGGACAGATTAGCCGAGGCGCGGCCTCAACGCGATACCGAGACGGTGGTCGACGGCATAGGCGCGACGTTGACGCAATTGGCGGCGACTACTGACGCGCGGGGGCTCGCGTTGACTGCAGCAGTTGAAGACGTCGATGGGACTCCGCCAGAGCGGACGCCGAGAGCTACGGACAGATTAGCCGAGGCGCGGCCTCAACGCGAAACCGAGACGCCGGTCGACGGCACCAGCGCGACCGGGACTCGGCTGGCGGCGACGGGTGATGCGCGGGGGCTCGCCTTGACTGCCGGAGCGGAAGACGTCGCTGGGACTCCGCCAGAGCACACGCCGAGCGCTACTGACAGATCAACGGAGGCGCCGCAGCAGCTCGAAACCGAGACGGTGGTCGCCGGCATCAGCGCGACGTTGACACAGCTGGCGGCGACTTCTGATGCGCGGGGGCTCGCCTTAACTGCCGAAGCGGAAGACGTCGCCGCGATTCCGCCAGAATCGACGCCGAGGGCATCGGACAGATCAACCGAGGCGCGGCCTCAACGCGAAACCGAGCCGCCGGACGACGGGATCAGCGCGGCGGAGACTCAGATGACCGCGACGGGTGATGAGCGGGGGCTCGCCTTGACGGCCCAACCGGATGATATCGCCACGATTTCGCCAGAGCGGACGCCGACGGCGACGGTAACATCAGCCGATGTGCCGCAGCAGCTCGAAACCGAGATGCCGGTCGACGGCATCAGCGCGACGCTGACACAGTTGGCGGCGACCGCCGATTCGCACGAACTCGCCCTGACAGCAGTAGCGGAAGACGTCGCTGCGGACTCTGACAGCCAGACGCGCGGACGGTGGTCCGGGGCGCGACAGAGACATCAGCCGGAGCGCCGACGCAGCGCGCAACAGAGACGGTGGTAGACGGCAGCATGGCACAGACGCAGCTGGCGGCAACCGTCTTGCGCGCCACTGCCCTGGGCGCAGGCGGAATGATAGATCAGACGCCGCTGCCAGCTGTTCGCGCTCGACTGATCGCCACGCCAACCCCATTCGGCACAGTCGGCCTGCATATTCGAGAAGACTGCGAGCCGCGCGACAATTGGATGGCTTATACCGTGAAAGAGGGCGAAACGCTGCTGGCCATAGCGCTGGCGGCGGGAAGCGATTTGGCCGAAATGCGTCAGGGCAACTGCTATCAGCCGGTCAAGGGAGTGTTTGCGGGTGAGACGCTGCTGGCGCCGCGGCTGCCGCGTAAGCCGGTTGCGACCGCCGTACCGGTCTTCCCGCCGGCGGGGGCGCTGCTGCCCGCTGAAGGCTGCGACGGGGGTGCGGCGCAGATTGATTCGCCGCTGGCGACGCAGGGCGTGAGCGGCATCGTGGCTGTGATGGGCAGCGCGGTATTCCCGCCCGGTGGCGGCTACAGGTTGGATGTGCGACCGGCCTGGTCGGAAGCATACCTGCCGTATCTCAGCGAGAGCGCGTCTGTGCGGCGCGATACGCTCGGCGTCATCAACACCGAGGTTTTCGGCAGCGGCCTCCACCACGTGCGTCTGTCTGTTTTCGGCGCTGATGGCGCGCTGATTGCGAATGGCACTTGCGCGATCCCCCTGCTTTTCACAGCGGAGGGCGCTGACGCGGAAGAATGATCGGACGGACGATGCCGCCGAAAGAAACTGAGACGCAAGGAGCTTCGCGGTAAAGATGCGCTTGGTAAGGGTAGGGCTAGGCAAATGTCTGCAGCTGCTGCTTTTGGCGCTGTTGGCGCTCTTGCTGATGGCGACTGTCTGGACGCTTGTGCAGGTCTCACAATTGGGCAACACGGACGAAGAGGCGCGAAGCACATTTGAAGCGCGCCAGGGGGCGTATCGCGCCACGGCGACTGCGCTGCAGATCAAGCATGAGCCGGTGAGCCTGCGCGCCCGGGCGGGCATCGCGCTGATGCAGCAAGACGTTGATGCAAGCGCGGCGGCCGACGCGACGCAAGAGAGCGAGACGCCAATGCGCATCGCCGAAACGCCTGCGCCAATGGGCTTCGATTTGCCGCGGCTGCTGGCGCCGCCGGAGCCCGACGAGGGCGCCTGGCTCTCCGGAACCCGCGTGCCTGCGCGCGCGCCGCAAGTCCGGCGAGAACACCCGTTGGTGAATGTCATCCTCTTGGGCAGCGACGAAGAACTCACCGAAGACGACTTCATCCGTACCGACACCATGATCCTGGTATCGTTGAACCTGGAAACCGGCACAGTCTCCATGCTCAGTTTGCCGCGCGACCTGTTTGTCTATATCGTGCATGGCAAGATGGGGCGTTTGAATACCGCATTCGGCTTGGGAGAATATCTCGGTTGGACGCCGGGCGGCGGCTTTGGATTGTTGCGGCAGACGCTGTTTTACAACTTCGGCATCAATGTACATTATTATGCCCGCGTGAACTTTTCGGCATTCGAGGCTATCATCGATCTGCTGGGCGGTGTAGACATCGCCGTCGACTGCAACTATCGGGAATACTATCCCGTCTCAAGATCGGGCGCGGCATCGGCAAGCGCAACGCAGTACCGCTGGCGCACCTTGCCCGTGGGTTATTACACATTCGACGGTTTCGATGCGCTGTGGTACGCCCGCATTCGGCGCTATACGGACGACTTTGATCGCGGACGTCGTCAACAGCAGCTATTGCGCGCCATCTGGCGTCAGCTGCGCCGCCAGGGTTTGGCGAGCGCGGCGCCCCGCCTCTGGGGCGAGTTGTCGGAGATTGTCGACACGGACATACCCTTCGACATGGTGCTGCGTCTGTTGCCTCATCTGATCAACCTGGATTTGAGCAACGTGGAAAACCTCACCTTCAAGAAGATATATCACACGACCAAGTGGACGACGCCGGCTGGCTCCGAAGTTCTGCTGCCCAATCAGCGGGCGGTCGCCGAGCTGATGCAAGACTTCTACACGCCGCCCTCGCCGCATCAGGTGGCGCTCATAGGCCCTTCGATCGGGGTCATCAACGCTTCGGGCAACCCAGACTGGGATATCGTCGCCAGCGAGCGGCTGCGCTGGGGCGGGTATAATGCTGTCGCCTTGGGGCAATTTGACGACAGCGCGGTGCATGCCAGCAATCAGCTGATCGACAAAATCGCCACCGAGAAGGGCAGCCTGGCGCCGGGGCTATTGCGCGCGCTCAACATGAATGAAGATCAGCTGCTGCGCGCGCCGGATGCAAACCGCCGCTACGACTATCAAGTCATCATCGGGCGGGATTACGAGTCTTGCACATTTGGCGTGCTGCCGCTGGATTAGCGAGCGCGGCACGGCGCCGCTTCAGCGATACGGCCGGGCAGGCTGGCAATCCGCAGAAGTTGTGGTATAGTAGGGGGGCATCGGGGTATGGCGCAGTCCGGCTAGCGCGCTTGCATGGGGTGTAAGAGGTCCCCGGTTCGAATCCGGGTACCCCGACAGCGTTCATTGAAGCTCACAGTCCCGTGAGCTTTTTGATTGGAAAGGCCCGCCTAATGCGCGATCAGGACATCAAATTAACGGCGCTCGCCAACTGCGCCGGTTGAGCGTCCAAGCTCAGCCCGAGCGAATTGGCGCAGGTCCTGCGCCCCCTCAGCACACTATATCAGCCAGCCGAATATCCGCAGATTCTGGTGGGTCTCGCAGAGCCCGATGACGCGGCGGTGTATCAAGTTAGCGATTCGCGAGCCATCATCTCGACGATGGATTTCTTCCCGCCGGTGGTCGACGACCCCTATGACTTCGGCGCGATCGCCGCGGCCAATGCCCTGAGCGATGTGTATGCGATGGGTGGCCGGCCGCTTATGGCGATCAACCTGGTGGCTTACCCGGAGGACTTGCCGCAATCAATCTTGACGGAGATCCTGCGGGGCGGCGCGGAAAAGGTCAGGGAAGGCGGGGCCGTCATCGCTGGCGGGCACTCCATCACGGACGCCGAGCCGAAATACGGCCTGTCGATAACCGGTGAAGTCGAGCCCGGCAAGATCATCCGCAAAGGCGGCGCTGAGCCTGGCGATCGGCTGATTCTCACCAAACCGCTGGGCACGGGCGTGGTGACCACGGCGCTGAAGCAGGGCAAGGTGGACGAGACGCACCTGGCGGCAGCGGTCGACTCCATGTCGCGGCTGAACCGCGCGGCGGCGGAAATCGCGCAGGAGCACCAGGCGCATGCGATGACGGATATCACCGGCTTTGGCCTGGCCGGCCATGGTATCGAGATGGCAAAGGCGAGCGGGGTGGACTTGCGTTTGCGGTTCAGCCAGATTGAATTGCTGCCGGGCACCGAGGCTTATGCGCGCCGAGGCGTTTTCCCTGGCGGCATGGGAAGAAATCGCGATTACTTTGCACAGTGGGTAAACGTGGCGGACGATTTGCCGGACTATGCGCGCGGCTTGCTTTACGATCCGCAGACATCGGGCGGCTTGCTCATGGCTGTGGGGGACGAGCGGGCAGAAGCGCTATTGGCGGATCTGCGCGCTGCGGGCGAACCGGCCTTTGCCTTGGGCGATGTCAGCGACGGTTGCGGCCGCCTCCATATAGAGTAAAGGGAAGCACAGGACGCTAGCGGCTAGACGGAAGCCGGCGCGGGAATCAAGTCGAGGTTACGGCCAACGCGTTCAAAAGCGGCCAGGGCGCGGTCCAGGTGTTCCCGGCGGTGCGTGGCGATGTAGCTGGTGCGCAGCAGCGCCTGATTGGGCGGCGTCGCCGGTGGCACGACCGGGTTGGTGTAGACGCCCTCTTCAATCAGCGCCATCCAAGTCAAGCCGGTGCGGAATTGTTCGCCGATTTTCACGGGGATGATCGGCGTCTGGCTGTTGAAGGTGTCGTAACCCAGGTCATTCAGACCCTGGCGCATGTAATCCGCATTCTTCCATACTTGCTGGACGTGCTGGGGCTCGTTCTCGATAATGTCAAGCGCAGCGAGAACGGCCGCCAGGTTGGGCGCCGGCAGCGCCGCTGAGAATATCAGGGAGCGCGCGTGATGCTGCACGTAGTGGATGACATCGGCTGAGCCCGCGATGAAGCCGCCGATTGAGGCGAAACTCTTGCTGAATGTGCCCATGATCAGGTCGACCTGGTCGGTCAAGCCGAAGTGCGCCGAGGTGCCGCGCCCGTAGCCCGCCACGCCGATCCCGTGGGCGTCGTCAACCAGCAAGCGCGCCCCGTATTGCTTGCAGACGTCTACGATTTGCGGCAGCAGGGCAAAATCGCCGCCCATGCTATAGACGCCGTCGACAATGACCAAGCGGCCGGCGTCATCCGGCACGCGGCTGAGCAGGCGTTCGAGGTCACCCACATCATTGTGTTTGAAGCGCTTCATCTGCCCGCGCGACATGGATACGCCGTCCACCAGGCTGGCATGGGCATCCTTGTCCAGGATTACGACGTCGTTCTTGCCCAGCAGCGCGGACACGGTACCCAGGTTCGTCTGATAGCCGGTGGAGAAAACGAGCGCCGCTTCCTTGCCGACGAATTCAGCCAGGCGGCGATCAGCCTCAAGATGGAGTTCAAGGGTACCGTTGAGAAAGCGGGAGCCGGTGACGCTGGTGCCGTAGCGCCGTGTGGCTTCGATGGCGGCGCTTTGCACGCGCGGGTCGGTAGTCAGGCCCAAATAATTGTTGGAGCCCAACATGACGACGTCCTTGTCTTCAAAGGTCGCCGTGGTGCCCTCGGAATCGCTCAGGGCGCGGAAGAAGGGGTAGATGCCCATCTCCATGGCTTCTTTGGCCACTGTGTAGCCGGCAATCTTGTCGAATAGATCTGTCACGCTTAGCTCCTGAAGCGCTCCTGTGGCATAACGATCGACTTGCTCACGCCAAGTTTCCTTAAGGCAGATCGGCCGATTGCGATGTAGCCGCAGCTGCCGGACTGAGACGTATTGGACGCGGATACGCCGACATGAGTCTATCAGCAGGCACTGCCTTTAACAATGTAGATTTGAAGGCCAATACCCGCCATCGACGAAACGCCGACTTGCGCGGCTCGCCAAGCGCAGTGTAGAATACGCTTGCACAAGTGACCACAGCGCGGAGCAATAAATGTCGAGTTTGACGATTCGCCGCATCATTGTTTGGGTAGTTTCCATGGTATTGGGCCTGGTGGTTGGCTACGGCATTATCACCGTTGGTTTCGACATGTTGCCGCTGCTGGATTCGATCCCGCTGATCGGCTGGCTCTTCGGCGGCATTGAATCCCCGCAAGGCGTGACGCTGGACGAGTACGGCATGATGTACTTCCTCTTCACCGCTATTCCCATTGGCTTCGTCTTCGTCATTTGGCTGGATGCCTTCATGGATACGCGTATCCTGCCCGATTAGCGATAAGCGACAGATTGACGCCGCTGAATCCGCCCCCGAGGGCGGATTTTTGCTATCGGCGGGCGATGCGCCGGGGGCAAAATGCGCGAGGAAATGATAGCGATGCGCCCTTCGCTGATAGATTTTGCAAGCTGACGACTGCTAGGTTTGGCGGCATGGCAGAACATCGGCAGTCAACATTGTCCGGCTTCTATAGAAGGCCACTTGAGGAGCGGCGCGCCATCGCAAAGGCTTGGGGCGGACTCGACGATCGCGACATGGAGGCCTTGGCGGATTCGGGCCTTTCGCTGAGCCAAGCGGAGCTCATGATCGAAAATGTGGTCGGCCGTTACAGCTTGCCCTTCGCGCTGGCGACGAATTTCCGCGTGAACGGCCGCGACTATCTGGCGCCGATGGTGATAGAAGAGTCGTCGGTGGTGGCAGCTTGCAGCAAGGCGGCCAAGCTGTTTCGCGCTGGCGGCGGCTTCAGCGCCTGTTGCGACGATCCGGTCATGATCGGGCAGATTCAGATCATGGACCTGCCGGACTTACAATCTGCGGCAGAGCTGCTGCAAGAACACAGAGACGAGATCCTGCGCTGCGCGGACGAAAGGGCCGGCAGCATTGTAGCGCGCGGCGGCGGCGCCCGCGACCTGGAGACGCGGCTCTTCACGGGCACATCGGTCGGCGACATGCTTCTGCTGCATTTGCTGTTTGACACGCGCGACGCCATGGGCGCGAACGCGGTCAACAGCGCGCTGGAGCATATTGCGCCGCTGATCGAGAGCATCTGCGGCGGTCGCGTAAACTTGCGCATACTGAGCAACCTGAGCGACCGGCGGTTGGCGCGGGCCTGTGGCAGGATTCGGCCCGACTTGCTCGCCAAAAACGGAACATCAGGCGAGACGGTTGTCGACGCGATCATCGAAGCGGCGGTCTTGGCTGAGGTCGACCCCTATCGCGCCGCAACGCACAACAAAGGCATCATGAACGGGATTGATGCTCTGTTGCTGGCGACCGGCAACGATTGGCGCGCTGTGGAAGCGGGCGCCCACGCTTATGCGGCG
Organism: Phototrophicaceae bacterium; assembly: GCA_965208195.1. Lineage (GTDB taxonomy): Bacteria > Chloroflexota > Anaerolineae > Aggregatilineales > Phototrophicaceae > UBA6055. The sequence goes on from CBDBOC010000004.1 coordinate 1,019,307, forward strand.
AGGGACGGCCAATATCGCAGCTTGACGCGCTGGCGCAAGGATGCGTCCGGCGAGCTGGTGGGGGAGATAGAGCTGCCGCTGGCCGCGGGCATCGTTGGTGGCGCGACGCGGGTACATCGCGGCGCACAGACGGCGATCAAATTGCTGGGCGTAGATTCCGCCGGAGAGCTGGCCGAAGTGGCGGCGGCGGTTGGCCTGGCGCAGAATCTGGCGGCACTGCTGGCGCTGGCAACGGATGGCATACAAAGCGGGCATATGCGTATGCACGCGCGTCAGCTGGCGATTGCGGCGGGCGCAGATCTGGGTTGGGCCGGCGAGGTCGCCGACCAATTGGCGGCTGAAGGCGAGATCCGCCTGGCGCGCGCTGTAGAAATCGTGAACGAGAGAAAGCGGGGATCATGAAATCTGAGCCAAATTGGCTGATGCGATCGGATCGCGGCGTGGGCATCGTCGGCTATGGGGCGTACGTGCCGCGCTATCGCTTGCCGGGCCGGGAAATCGCGCGCATCTGGACTGATGGCCTGGGCGGAGCGCCGGTGAAAGAAAAGGCGGTCGCTGGCCTCGACGAAGATGTTGTCACGATGTCGATCGAAGCGGCGCGCAACGCCATCGCTTGCGCCGGCATTGATCCGCTGCAAATACGCGCGGTCTGGGTCGGCAGCGAGAGCCATCCCTACGCTGTCAAACCCACCAGCACTATCGTGGCCGAGAGCATCGGCGCGTCACCGAATATCCAGGCGGCGGACTGGGAATTCGCCTGCAAAGCGGGCACCGAAGCCGTCCAGGCCGGCATGGGCATGGTCGGCAGTGGCATGGCGCAGTATATCCTGAGCATCGGTATGGATACGGCGCAAGGCCGCCCGGGCGATGCGCTGGAATACACGGCAGCTTCCGGGGGCGCGGCGTTCATCCTGGGCGCGGCCGACGAGAGCCGCGCGGTATATCAGGGGAGTTACAGTTACGTCACCGATACGCCGGACTTTTGGCGCCGGGCCGGGGAAACCTACCCGAGCCACGGTGACCGCTTCACCGGCGAGCCAGCCTATTTCGCCCACACCATCGCCGCCGCTTCGAAGCTGATGGAGCTGATGGATACCGCGGCAGCCGACTATGATTACGCCGTTTTCCATCAGCCGAACGTCAAGTTTCCGGCGCGGGCCGCGAAAATGCTGGGCTTCACGCCGGATCAAATTGAAGCCGGCCTGCTGGCGAACGACATCGGCAATGTGTATTCCGGCTCCTGCATGATGGGGCTTACGGCCATCCTGGATGTGGCACAGCCGGGCGACCGCATCCTCATGGTGAGCTATGGCAGCGGCGCTGGCTCGGACGCCTTCGACATCCGCGTGACCGAGCGCATCAGGAGCCGGCCGAAGGATGTGCCCGCAACCGCCGATTACATCGGACGCCGCAAAGTGATCGACTACGCCACCTACGTTCGATATCGAGACAAGCTAAAGGACTAGCGCGCAATGAGTGTTTCCATCGTCGGCGCCGGCATGATTGCGGTACGAGAGTATTGGGCGCGCAGCCTGGTGGAGTTGGCAGCGGAGGCGGGCGCCAAGGCGCTGCGGGATGCCGGCCTGGATGGGGCGGATGCCGTGTACATGGGCAATGCCTACGGCGGGGCCTACAATCAACAGACGCAATTGGGCAATCTGGTGGCCGCGGAGTTGGGCTTGACGGGCGTCGAGACCTTCACGAACGAAGCGGGCGATGCCTCGGGCGGCGTCGCGCTGCGCGCCGGATATCTGGCCGTGGCGGCCGGCGCCGTCCGGTCCGCGCTCGTGATCGGGGCCGAGAAAGCCACGGATATCGTCGGCTCGGCACGAATCAGCGCGCGCACAAGCAGCCTGGACGCGGAGTATGAGACGGTGAATGGCGCGACGCTAACCGCATTGGCCGGGTTGCTGATGCGCCGTTACATGTTTGAACATGGGCTTGAGCTATCGCAATTCGAGGGATTCAGCGTAAACGCGCACCGCAACGGCGCCCGCAATCCGCTGGCCATGTTTCGCAACACATTGCGCGCCGGGGCCTTCGCCAAGGCGCCGATGCTGGCCGATCCTGTCAGCCTGTTCGATAGCGCGCCCGACGCCGATGGCGCGGCAGCGGTCGTGCTGGTGTCATCAGATCTGGCTGATGACCTGGCGCCGAATCCGGTGCGCATCAGCGGCAGCGCGGTGGCGAGCGATACGCTGGCGTTGCAGGACCGGGCTGAGCCGCTGCGACTGGAGGCTGTCAGCCGGTCGACCGCCGCAGCCTTGCGTCAAGCGCGAATGTCGCTGCGCGATATCGATCTGATGGAATTGCATGACGCCTATACAGTGTTGACGGCGCTGTCGCTGGAGGCGATGGACCTGAGCGAAAGCGGGCAGGGCACGGCTTGGGCGGGGAAGGGCGGGGAACGAATCGCGCTTGATGGCGAGCTGCCGATCTGCACCTTTGGCGGGCTCAAGAGTCGCGGCAATCCCGGCGGAGCGACCGGGCTTTATCAAGCCTGCGAGGCGGCGCTGCAACTGCGGGGGGAAGCCGGCGAAAACCAGGTTGTCGGCGCCGGTTGCGCGTTGATCCAGAATATCGGCGGCTTGGGCGCGACGGCCGTTACGCATGTGCTGCGGGCGAGCGGCTAAGCTGATAGGCTCTGCAAGTGGCAAACCCTATCAGGATAGCTTTTGATAGCCGGCGACGCCTAGGTTTACTTATGTAAGCGCAGGCGTAGCGACGCGAAGGAGCAGGTTCATGCAGGCGGCCAAATACTGGCGCAACAAGAAGCTTCGTTATCGGCTCATCCGCAAGGCGCGCGCGAGCGGGGCGCCCGAGGAGACGGCGCAGACACGCAATGCCCTTCACCAGCGCACCGCGAAGGCCGCGCCCAGGGCAAGTGCCCTTGAGATGGTAGCCTCATGATGGATGCGCAGCCGAGCTGGGAGACAGTCACGAAGCCCGCTGGCGCAGCCCGGACGCGATTGGCAGGCACGGTATACAGTTTTACGCTGGTTCGGGAAGCCCCGGCCGGGTTCGCGAAGCAGGCGCCCTACTATTTGGCGCTGGTGCGGACAGAGGATGGCGCGCTGATCACCGCGCAATTGACCGATTTTGAGGGTGAGGCGCGCATCGGCGACCCGGTCGAAATGGTGACGCGGAAGCTAACCGAAGATGGCGAGCGCGGCGTGATCGTCTACGGCTACAAGTTCCGCCCGCCAATCCGCCAATAGGCAGAAGAAAACCCCAAAAAAAAGAGCCACTCGCGGGAGTGGCTCTTTCGGTGTTTGGCACTGCGAAGTCAGCGAATCGTTACATCGCCGCTTTCAGCTTGGAATCGTAGGCCAGCGACATTTCGGTATTGGAGTCAAAGATGTGGATGTTGTCCAGGTTCAAGGTGACGTCCATGGTTTGGCCGACAGTGGCGCCCGTCCGCGGATCGGTGCGGGCGATGAAATTCTTGCCGCCGCTTTCCAGGTAGATGATCACCTCATTACCCATCTGCTCGACGACTTCCACGTTTGACGCCAGGTTGGCCGGGATAATGCCCTGGGGCAGGAAGTTGGTATCGTGGATATCTTCCGGGCGGATGCCGCAGATGACGTCCATGCCTACGTGACTGCGGAAGGCGTCAGCGCGGCCGGCGGGAATCTGCAACGCAAAAGCGCCGGTATCCACCACGAGACTGTCGCCCTCTTCCTTGAGCACCGCATCAAAGAAGTTCATTGACGGGCTGCCGATAAAGCCGGCGACAAAGACATTGTGCGGGTTGTGATACAGGTTGTAGGGCGAGTCGATCTGCTGCAATTCGCCTTCGTTGAGGACACAGATACGCGTGCCCATCGTCATCGCCTCCACCTGATCATGGGTGACGTAAATGAAGGTGGTTTCCAGGCGCTGATGCAACCGGCTGATGAAGGAACGCGCCTCGACGCGCAGCTTGGCATCGAGATTGGAAAGCGGCTCGTCCATCAGGAAAACCGCCGGCTCGCGAACGATGGCGCGGCCCACGGCGACGCGCTGACGCTGCCCGCCGGAAAGCTGACGGGGACGGCGATCCAGCAGGTGGCCGATGCCCAACTCGTTGGCCGCTTCGTTGACGCGCTCGTCGATGATTTTCTTGGGCGTCTTGCGCAGCTTCAAACCGAAGGCCATGTTGTCATACACGGTCATGTGCGGGTAAAGCGCGTAACTCTGGAACACCATGGCAACATCGCGGTCTTTCGGCGCGACATTGTTGACGACACGATCACCGATGAGGATTTCGCCCTCGGTGATCTCCTCCAAGCCGGCGAGCATCCGCAAGCTTGTGGACTTCCCGCAGCCGGACGGGCCGACGAAGACCAGGAATTCCTTATCCTGGACTTCAATATTCAGGTCCGAAACCACCCGCAGATCCCCGAAGTCCTTCGATACGTGATTGAAAGTGACACCGGCCACAAGAACCTCCGTTTGCTCAAGTAGATTGACGGGAATACTGGTAAAACTGCACAAATATCTTACTTGACAGCAAGATTCATTTGTAGTGGCAATTATACCGAACTTTGCCAACAATGCAAAAGATTCGTGCAAATGTTGTAGAATTGCCCGATACACTGCTGAAGCACGAGGTTGACATGCCGGACAATCCAAATGCGGAAATCGTCGCCGTGGGCACGGAGATTCTGCTGGGCGAGATTACCGACACCAATTCGGTATATTTGGCGCGGCAGTTGCGAGACATCGGCGTGAACATCTTTTACATGACCACGGTGGGCGACAATCTGGACAGAATATCGGCCGCGATTACAGCAGCGTTGGCGCGCGCCGAAATCGTCATCACGACTGGCGGGCTGGGCCCGACCGTTGATGACATGACGCGGCAAGCGGTGGCGGACGCGGCCGGGCTGCCGCTCGAATTCCATCAGTCGCTTTATGACAGCATCGCCGAGCGCTTTCGCGGCTTCGGCGTCGCCATGACGGAAAACAATCGCCAGCAAGCCTATTTGCCCCAATGCGCGACGCTCATCGAAAACCCGGTCGGCACGGCGCCGGCCTTCGTGGTGGAATCAGAGCGCGGCGTCATCATCAGCCTGCCGGGCGTGCCGCGCGAAATGAAATACTTGATGACGGAATCCGTCTTACCGTATCTCAGGAGCAAGTATCCGCTGGGCATTATTTTGGCGCGGACGTTACGCACTGCGGGCATCGGCGAAAGTTCTCTCGACGATTTGATCGGCCCGGACATCCTCAATGAAGGCAACCCCAGCGTCGGCCTGGCGGCGCACCACGGTTGCGTGGATGTGCGCATCACCGCCAAAGCCGAGGACCGCCAGGGGGCGGCGAAATTGCTGGACGCGATGCAAGCACGACTGCAAGAACGCATCGGCCGACATATTTTCGGCCGGGACAGCGACACGCTGGAGGGCGTGGTCACGGCGCAATTGCAGCGACGCCGGCTGCGAATTCTGGTGATTGAAGCGGGCCTGCCGGGCGTGATCAGCGAAAGCTTGACGCTGGCGAAGGACAGGTTGCAGGTCAAAGCCTTCGATAGTCCTGTCGATCTACACGAAGAGTATGCCATAGATGCGAGTCTCGATTCGATGAGGGACATCGCGACGCGGATCGCCCGGCGGGGGCGGCGGGACGCCGACGTCGATGCCTGTCTAGTCGTGATCAGCACACCGGACCTTGAAGAGCGCGCGGATATGGAACAGGGCAGCGCTGTCGCCATTGCGACCGCCAGCAGCGCGCAGAGCCGCGTATACGGTTTCGGCGCCCGCTCGCGGTTGGCGCGGGAGTGGCTGTCTCGCTGGGGCTTGGCCAATTTGTGGCGCATGATGAAGGAAGAATACGGCGAATGACGCGGCGTGAATTCGCACTCATTCGTCCAGGCTGAGCAGGGCCATGAAGGCCTCTTGCGGCACCTCGACCGAGCCGATCATCTTCATACGCTTCTTGCCCTTCTTTTGCTTCTCCAGCAGCTTTTTCTTGCGCGTCACATCGCCGCCGTAGCACTTGGCCAGGACATCCTTGCGCAGCGCTTTGACATTGGCGCGGGAGATAACGCGTTTGCCGATGGCGGCTTGCACCGGGACGGTGAACATCTGGCGCGGGATCAAGCCCTTCAGGCGGCTGACCAGGCGCTGGCCGCGATGGAAGGCGTCATCGCGGTGGCAAATCATGGCCAGGGCATCGACCGGGTCGCCGTTGACCAGCACCTCCACTCTTACCAGATCGCCGATTCGATAATCGTGAAACTGGTAATCGAGGCTGGCGTATCCCTGGGTGACGCTTTTGAGCTTGTCATAAAAGTCGATGATGATTTCGGAGAGCGGAATCTCGAAATGGAGAATGACGCGCGCGGCGTCAAGATATTCGGTCGTGTCGTAGACGCCACGTTTGTTGATGACTAGATCCATGATGGCGCCGATGTATTTGCCGGGCGCGTAAATCTGGATTTTCATCCAGGGCTCATGAATCTCGTCGATATCGTTCTCGTCCGGCAGCAGCGCCGGGCTGTCGATAAGAATGGTCTCGCCGTTTTTCTGGCGCACGCGATACTCGACGCTGGGCGCCGTTGCCAGGATATCCAGATCGTATTCGCGTTCCAGCCGCTCTTGAATGATTTCCATGTGGAACAGGCCGAGGAAGCCGACGCGAAAGCCGAAGTTAAGGGCCTGCGAAGTCTCCGGCTGGTATACCAGGGAGGCGTCGTTCAATTGCAGTTTCTCGAGGGCGTCGCGCAGGTCGGCATAATTTTCGTTGTTGGTCGGGTAAATGCCGGCGAAGACCATAGGCTTCACGCGCTCGTAGCCTGGCAATGGGGTAGCCGTGCCCTGACGGTCCAGCGTGATGGTATCGCCAACGCGGCATTCCTGAACGGTCTTCAAGCCGGTGGCAATGTAGCCGACTTCGCCCGCGCGCAAGTTATCGGTGCTGCGCATGACGGGGTCAAATACGCCGATTTCGACGGGCTCAAAGCGCGCCCCGGTGGCGAAGAGTTTGAGCAGGCTGCGTCTGTTCACACTGCCATCAACGATGCGAACGTAGGCGATTACGCCCTTGTAGGCATCGTAATGCGAGTCAAAGACCAGCGCGCGCAAGGGCTCGCCGGCCTGGGTCGACGGCGCGGGCACGTCGCTGATGACGCGCTCGAGCACATCGACGACGCCGCGACCGGTTTTGGCGGAGATGCGCGGCAAATCGTCGAGCGTGACGCCCAACAGTTCCTGAACTTCCCGCGCTACCTCCTCCGGTTGTGCCGCGGGCAGGTCAATTTTGTTGATCACCGGGATGATTTCGAGGTCTTGTTCCAGCGCCAGATAGACATTTGAGAGGGTCTGCGCTTCGATGCCCTGGCTGGCGTCGACGACCAGAATCGCGCCTTCGCAGGCTTGTAGCGCTCGGCTGACCTCGTAGGTGAAATCGACATGACCGGGCGTGTCAATGAGGTTCACGATATAGGCGGCCCCGTCCCGCGCTTGGTAGGTCATGCGAACGGCCGATGCCTTGATGGTAACGCCGCGCTCGCGTTCCAGCGCCATGCTGTCCAGGAGCTGCTCCTGCATTTCACGCGCGCTGACCGTATCCGTCAGCTCCAGCAGGCGGTCGGCCAGGGTGCTCTTGCCGTGATCGACATGCGCGATGATGCAGAAGTTTCGTATGTGCTCAATCTTCATTGGTCGCCGTTCAACTGGACGTGTCTAGCCTATTATGAAGCAAGCGCGCAGGTTAGGGTAGGGGAGGCTAACCGGCGGGTTCGGTCAAGGCGGCGACTTTGGCGCTGAAAGCCGACGCCGAGTTGGCAGTGTATCCCTGGGTGAACCAGACGAGGTATTCCTCGTTGCCCTTGGCGCCGGTGATGGGCGAGCGGATCACATCGGCGGCTTTGAAGCCGAGCGACTGTGCCGACGCCGTCACATCGACGAGAACGCGACGGTGCACTTTACGGTCGCGCACGATGCCACCCTTGCCGATTTCGGCGCGGCCGGCTTCAAATTGCGGCTTGACCAGGGCGATGACATCGGCCACAGGCGGAAGCCAGCGGATGACCGCCGGCAAGATGAGCCGCAGCGAGATGAAGGAGACGTCAATGGCAACCAGGGCGGGCCGCGATTCCAGGCTCGTCAGATAGCGCGCGTTGGTATTTTCCAGCAGGCTGACGCGCGGGTCATGCCGCAGGCGGTAGTCGATGATACCGCTGCCCACATCAATGGCGAAGACGCGCGCGGCGCCGCGCTGCAAGAGACAATCGGTGAAGCCGCCGGTGCTGGCGCCGACATCAGCGCAGGTGGCGCCCGTGGGGTCGATTGCGAAGGCATCCAGCGCCGCTTCCAGCTTCAGGCCGCCGCGCCCGACGAAACGCGGCTTGCGCTTCAGTGTCACTGTGGCATCGCCGCGGACCATTGTGCCCGGCTTGTCGACTACATTCTCGTTGACGCGGACCTCGGCTGCCATAATCATGGCGGCTGCTTTGCTGCGGCTGGGCGCCAGCGCCCGCTCAACCAGGAGAATGTCTAATCGCTTTTTCGCAGCCATGCTCAGCCCGGCACGAGTTCAATGACAATATCAACATAGGGCTCGGACGCTGTAAATTCAAACTGGTCTGCGGCAAGCGGCAGGTAACCGTCGGCTTCGATGACGACGCTGTAGGGCGTGTCGAACGCCAGCGTGCGACCAAATTGAAAGTCTCCATTGCGGTCCGTGGTCGCCAGGTCAAAGACTTGTTCTTGGTCCCAGGCGAATTCACTGGCGGCGTAGTCTTCGCTGATTAGCACGATAGTAACGCTGGGAATGCCGGATCTGGTGGCCGCGTCAACTACGGCGCCCGTCAGTAGCGTGCCTTCGGCTTCGGCAAAGCGATCAATCGGCAACTGGCCGATGCCGATGATAGCCTCGGTTTGCGCCAACTGTAAGCCATTGACCAGGAGTTGCAGCGTGTATTTGCCATCGGGAGGGTTGGACAGCGCAAGGGTAAAGGCCTCGCCGCTCTCCGCGTTGCGCCAGGGGAGGGTCCGCTGGTAGAAAGCCCGATCGTCGACCAGCCAGCGAATGGTCCAGGGCGTGCCTGCTGCAATCGACTGCCAATCAAACAAGGCGTAGAGCGCGGGTATGCCTGTGGCGAAGCTGGACGCTGACGGCGCCGCCCTCGCCGCAATCGGGGACCCCGCTGTGGCAAGACGCAGGTTTTGAAACAGGATGGGCAGCGGCGAGCCGGGCCGGCCGGCGACGACAAAGTCCGAGGTGGCGCTGAGCGCGCCGGCAATGTATAGCTCGAGCCGGTATTGGCCGGGGAGCAGCCCGCCGGCTGGCGCGACGCTGATGGCCTTGGCGCCATTTGGGCCGTCGGTCCAGGCGCCGGATGTGCGGGCGACTTCGACGCCGGAGAAGTACCAGATGGCGGACCAGGGCGTACCCGGGCTCATATTGGCGTAGAGAAAGCGCGCCGAAGCTATGCTGCCCAGCGGCACAATCGAGCCATTGCCGACCAATGACCCGCTGCGGTCCAAGGTGCCAAAGACGATATCGCTGAAGTAGGCGTCTGAGGTGTTTGCGCCGCCGATCACAAGTTTCTGGCTGCCGGCGCTCGTGCCATTGATCAGCAGGTTGAATTCATAGGCGCCGTTTGCCCAGGCTTGCTCGCGGCCGCCAACATGCCACAGGCCGCTATCGCCGCCACTCCAGCGCACGGGTGGCAAAGAGAATACCGTTTCCGGCGTTCCATCACGCGTCACGCGCAATTCGTAGATGGTCTCCGGCGTCATATTGGCGTAATCGAAGAACAGGTAGAGGCTGCGCGTATTGGATGGCAGGGAGCCGGCCACCGTGGATGGCAGGCGATCCAGCAGTGATGGCGCGAAGAACAGCCGCGAGGCGCTGGGGGCGTTTAGGGCCTGGGCGTTGACCGAAGGCAGGGAGAGCAGGTCGACGTCCAGGCGCAGGCGCGCGGCGCGAATGAGACTCGCCGCCAGATTGATGGGCCGGATGGTACTGATGAAATCGCCGGTGGGCACACAGTGATCGCTGCTGTTGACCAGGCCGTCGCCATTGGAATCGCTGATGAAGCTGCAATTCGTGGCTGCGCCCGCATCTGGCAGCGGCGCATTGGTGGGGATGCCGATAAGCTCGCCGCTGACATTGTAGGCGCCGCCGCCGGACATGGCGCCGGGAATCTCAGCCCGGGTCTTGAACCAAGCCCGGTTGCGGCCAATCGGCTCGGACACAAAGGCGGTGACAGTGCCGCGCGCGATATCCACCGGCGAGTCACCCAAATCGGGATAGCCGACTACAACCAGGTTATCGTCTATCGAGACGGAGGCAGCATCGCCGATGGCGACGAAGGGCAAGGCGGGCAGGGAGCCGCGGGCGATCAGCCGACCGTCCAACTCCCGCGAGATGCGCAGCAGCGCGATATCCAGCCCTTGGTCAGCGCCGGTCACAACAGCGCGGTACTTGGGAATCGGCGGTTCATCGAGGTCAACATTGAGGGAGACGATAAGGCCATCGCCATCGCACTGGCGGCTGGGAACGACACCGTGGGCATTGGTAACGATTAGACCATCAGCGCTGATGATGGCGCCCGAACTTACGCAGGCGATGGAAATGCCAGTTTCAGCGCTTTTGACCTGGTAAATGAATACCGTCGCGCGCTTAATGCGATCCAAATCGAATGCCGCGCCGTCTTGGGCGGAAGCGATGGGCGGCTGGGGCGTAAACAGGCAGGCAGCCGCCAGGATGCAGAGCAGCGCAAGCTTCTGCAGGCTACTTAGAATTGCAGATTCTGCACGAACCATTCCAGCGTTTCCAGTTCACGCGCGTAGGCGCTGGCGTCGGCGCGGAAAGAAATCACGAGCGCCTGACCTCGGCGAATGGTCAGGATGTCCACGCCATTGACCAGCGAGGACACCCCCTCGAGGAAGGGGCTCGAATCTCTTGATACAAAAGAATAGGTCATGGAGAGCGCAGCGGTCTCATCGGGCATGGCATAGGAATCGTAACCGAGGACGCTATAGTCAGTCAGGATCTGCGCCCGCTCCAAACTGAGCTGATCGAAGAGGTTGCGCGCGCTGGTATCGGCGCCGACCGGCAAGGCGCTGACTTCGATGGTGGTATTGAAGCCGGCGAAGGACATGTCGCGGACGCGAAAGACGAAGCGCCCGGCCGGCTCATCCAATAGCCAGCGCGCCGGATAGCTGGCTTGTATGCCCGCCTCCACATTGTTGTATACACTGGACTGGCGCAGCGCGCTGTCGCGCAAGTTTACGCCGAGGGCCAGCCCGGCCATGATGAAAATGTAGCTGAAGGCAAGCGACCAGCGTTGCCGCGGCGTGATTTGGATGGCCGGCGATCGCCCGGTTTCAAACTCCATCGCGGACCTCGCTGCCCAGGTAGGCTTCACGCTCGCGCCGCTCGGCATTGCTATAGAGAAAATACACCACCGACAGCGCCGCGATGATGCCGGCGAGCAAGACGCTGAGGCCAAAGACGGGGCGGTCACTGTTGCCGGCAATACCGAGCGGACCGCTGGTTACACCAGGGGGAAGCGCGATGAGGAGCCCGCTGCAAATGGTTGCCAGCAGCAGATTCAGCGGCAGCACAAGCGGAAAGGCTTCGGAAAAGTACGATTCGATCACGCCTAGCGCGATGAACAGGGCTGAGGCAAGCTGCACCGCTATGTTGCCAAGGACAAGCAACGCGGCAAAGTCGACCGAGGGTTGCAGACGCCATACCAATGTCAGGCTGAGATAGAAGCTGTAGCCGATTGCCGCGGCGAAAGCATAGGCTACGCCGTCGCCGCGAACGCGCAACGCCTGGGGATAAACGAGATAGCGTATGACAAGGAATTTCAGCCCGGTGTCCACCAAGCCGACAGTCAGGCTATAGCCCAGGATTCGCTGCGCTACCGATTGCAGGGGCAGCCACTGATCGACGCGGAAGAAGTCCTCGGCCAGGGGCAGCCCTACAGCCGAAGCCGCCAGGCCGGACACCACCGCCACGCCAATCAATCGCCGACGGGGGCGGGCATAGTTGTATTCGGGAAGGACGGACAAGGCCAGCCAAAGGAGCGGCGGCAGCAGCACGAGCATTACGCCGGCCGCGCGCGCGAACCGTCGTTCCACTTGTAGCCCAAGGAATTCTGACGTGGCGACAATGAGGGCGCAGACCACGGAGAGCACGACCAATTGAAGGGTCATACGCCGCCAGACCGGGAAGAAGGCCAGGGCGCCCGCGCCGCCCGCTTCGTTGCGAAGATTGTCGACCATTAGCCCATTACGTCTTCTATCGGCAGGCTGTGCGAAGGTCTATAATCTAAAGCTACGAAATCAGCGCCGAAATGTAAAGTGGCAAGGACGGATACGGCTTGGGTCGAAAGCGCGTGACCAAGAAAGCGGCTAGCCGGAAGTTGGTCGCGATTATCGCGCTGCGCTTTAACCGGCTGTCGACTGCAAGGGGTCGCTGGGTGCGCCTGAGGCTCTACGTTTTCCTGTTGATGATCAGCTTGATGATCAGCGCCGCCATGACGTCCTGCGCCGCGCAGGCTGAGGCAGTGCCTTGCGCGCGTGACGCGGGTTGCCTGAGCTATAGCGTCAGGGCCGATATCCCCATCCTCGACCCACACCGCGCTGATGCGCCGGAAGCCGGCATGATATTCCGCCAAATCTACGACACCCTGGTGTACCGCGGCGCAGACAGGCACGACTTCATTCCAGGCCTGGCCACGGATTGGGATGTATCGGCGGATGGCCTGGCCTATACATTTCGTTTGCGGCGGGATGTCAGGTTTCATAGCGGCGACGCATTTGACGCGGAGGCGGTGGCGAAAACCATTGACAGGATTTTTGACCCGAACTTGCCTGGATCGCGGGCGCGGACGCTGCTCGGGCCCTTGAGCCAATACGAAGTGCTGGACGAATATGGCATACGGCTGTACCTGTTCGCGCCATATGAAGCGTTTCTTGATGCTTGGGCACAGCCCTACCTGGGCATCGCGAACCCGAGGGCGGTTGGACAATACAACCATCTGCGCTACCAATTCCACCAGGATGGCACCGGACCATTCAGGCTGACGGACTATCTGCCTGGCGAGCGCGTCAGACTCGAGCGAAACCACGACTACAATGTACTGCCGGCGATTTATCAGCGGGCGCGGGACGGCGAATTCGAACGGGTCGAGTTTTCATTCGCCTTGGATTCGGGCCTGGACACCTTGGCGCTGCTGGCAGAGCAATTTGACGTGATTGACGATATTGCGCCGATTGACGCGCAGACGCTTTCTGGCAACAGTCGGGTGCGCATCCTGCCCAATGCGATCCCGGGACAAGCGATGCAGTTTTTGTTCAACACCAATCGGGCGCACCTAAACGACCAGGCTGTGAGGCGCGCGCTGCTGTTGGCGACCAATCGCATCGCCATCAGCAATCTGGTCTATATGAGCTTTTCGGCACCGGCGTGGGCGCCGCTTTCGGCCAGCACCGGCTACGCCAACACCAGCTTCGTAAACCAGTTCGCTTATGACCAGGCTGAGGCGCAGCGACTGCTGGCGGCCGCAGGCTATCGCGACCTCGACCAGGACGGCATTCTTGAGCGTCAGGGGGCGTCGCTGAGCCTACGCGTTTTGGCGCCGCCTTGGGAGCGCTTGCCCGAGGTGGCCGAATTCTTGCGCCGCGAATGGCGGGCTATCGGCGTTGTTCTGGAAATCGAACCGGTGCCGGGACGGGCGAGGCTTGAGGCGCTGGCCATGACGGGCGAATACGATCTCATCCCCATTCTCAATTATGGTATTGACCCGAATCTGCTGAGCCATGTGTTTCTTGATAGCGCGGTGTATCGGGCCGCGCACGCGCCGGATCCTCGGCTGACGGATCTATTGCTGGCGGCGCGCCAGGAGAGAGATTCGGCGCTGCGCCGCACGCTGTATTACGAGGCGCAAGCCGTTCTAATGAACGACACGCTCGTTCTGCCCATCAGAGAGAATGTTCGCCTCACGGTGGCCCGCGCCGATGTTCAGGGGATGCGCTTCGATGCCTATGGCTTTTACCCGCTGCTCTACAATGCGCGCCGCGCAATCGAGTGAATCAGACATTTGCGCAGATGCGGGTGCCTCGCCGACGCTTTCTCAAGAGCAGATCGAGCAGTATATCCGCTTGCTCGCCGCCGGCAATGACCACATTAAGCCGGGGAAAATCCGCCAGGAGTTCAACCATGGTGGATACCTTTTGCAGCATGCCGCCGGTGACGTCAAAGCCCGACGCGCCGCCAAGTTGCGAAACGACTGAGGGATACGAATGTGGCGTGATCACAGGAATGACGTCGCCTTTGCGATCAAGCACGCCGGGCACATCGCCCAGCAAGATGATCTCATCAACGGAAAGCGACCCGACCAGCGCGCAGAACAGAGCTTCTGTGGAAATAATCGTACCGCCGATCGCGTCGTCCAATGCGATATCGCCGTGAACCAGTGGCAGCAGCCGCTGATCCAGGGCCAAGGCCAGCAAGGAGGCGTCAATGGCTTCAAGCTTGCGATTGCGCGCGCGCGAGAAGGACGACGGCTGAAAGCGCATGGCGGGCAAACCGGCGGCGATTAATTCCGCCAGGACCAGCTGGCTCAAGGTTGTGGCGACCGCGCCCACTTGCGCGAAGCCCAGCCGCTCGGCATCGGCGCGCACGCCGTGAACCGTACCGTGTTTCGCCGCTTCGGCATGGCCGAAAGACCCGCTGCCGTGCCCTAAAATCAGCCGAAGCTCGGGCTGATGTTGGCGGATTTTTCTCACCTGCGAGGCAATGCTGGCGACAACCGCTGGGCGAAAATGCTTCGGTCTGTCTTTTTGGGTGATGAGCGAGCCGCCCAGCTTGATCAGCGTGGTCATTTTGCTACCTAATCTCCGCCAACTTGCACGGCGATCACATTTGCTGCGCCCGCTTGCAGGAGGCGCTCGGTGACGGGGGCAGCAGCTTCTTCGTCGACCAGCGCGATCATGTTGCCGCCGCGGCCGCCGCCCGAGAGTTTGGCGCCCCAAGCGCCGGCACGCAGCGCGACATCAGTCAAGTGGTCCAGTTGCCGGGACGAAACGCCGAGAGCGCAAAGCTCGGCCTGGTTCGCCGTCATCAGCTTTCCCAGGCGCTCGGCATCGCCGCTGCGCAGACAGTGGCGCGCTTCAGCGACGATGTTGCCGATGCGGCTGAAGGTGGCTGCGGTTGCTTCGGGCCGCCGGCGCGCCAGGTCATGAACGTGGGCGACTGCTTCGCGGGTCAAGGCAGAGACACCAGTATCAGCCAGCAAAAAGCGCAGCGGCCGTTCGATGGCTATAAATTGCGACGCCTTGCCTTTCACGAAGTATAGCGGCCGTTCAAAGACAACCACGGTATTGTCGATGCCGCTCGGCGTGCCATGGTGCAGCTTTTCGACTGCGAACACGAGCTGATTCAAGTCCGCGTCCGTGATTGTAGCATGGGCCAGGCCAGCAACTGCGCGGCCGAGGGCTGCGGATACGGCCGCGCCGCTACCCAGCCCGGCGGCTATTGGGATTTCCGACTCAATGCTGATCTCGCCATTGAGCGTCGGCAAGCGCAGGCGCTCAAGCGTCAGGCCGACCAGGCGCAAGATGGGGTCGTCGCTTTGCGCCGCATCGGAGCGCCAGCGCCAGACGCTATCTTGGCGCGCCGCGCTGATCACGGACAGCGGCCGGGCGACGCGGTCAATGCGGGCGTAGGCGCGCAGCTGAGGCAAGGGAATGGCGAGTGCCGGCTGCCCGTGAACAACCGCGTGCTCTCCGAAAAGAATCGCCTTGCCGGGGGCGCTGAAAGCGTCTTTCATTGGCGCTCAAAGCAGGTAAAGAATGAAGAAATAGGTTATCGCGGCAAGCACGAGCGTTACCTGCAGCGGGCGGTCCGTCAGCAGAATTTCGTCCGGCGGCCGGCCGTCACCGCGTACGCGCAGGAGGTAGAGGTAACGAAACAGCCCGTAAATGACGATTGGCACGGTCAGCAGACCGAGGTTTTCGCCCTGACGCACGAGGGTATCGCTTTCGACCACGTAAAGGATATAGGTGATCATGGTTGATGTCGTCACGATGCGCAGCATGTCGTCGAGCAAGGGCAGGTTGTAGTGTTGGAATATGGGCCGCGTTTCTTCCGCCTTGGGGCCCAAAAGCATGAGCTCTTGCCGGCGTTTTCCGATGACGAGAAGCAGCGCCAGCAAACCGGCCGAACTATAGAGCCAGGGGGATACGCTGGTATCAATGACGATGCCGCCGGCCATCAAACGGATGACGAAGCCGGCCGAAACGGCGAGGATGTCCAGAAGCGCGACATGTTTCAGGCGCAGGGAATAGGCAACTTGCAGGCCGAAGTAGGCCAGGATGACAAAAGCCAGGGCGGGGTCAAACCAGTAAGACAGGCCAAGCGAGAGGAGTGGCAGCAGCACGGCGGCGCCGGTCGCGAGCGGAAGGGAAACTTGCCCGGCGGCGATTGGCCGCGCGCGCTTTTTCGGGTGGGCGCGGTCCGCTTCTACATCGGTGAGATCGTTGAAGATGTAAACGCTACCCGAGGCGAGTATCATCAGCGCGCAACAGACGATGGCACGCGCCAGCAAGTCCGCTTCAAACAACTGACCGCTAAAGACGATGGCCGGGAAGACGAAAAGGATATTCTTCGTCCACTGCCGCGGTCGCATTGATGACAGGAGGCCGACCAGTTGTTTCAAAGAGGGCTCCGCTTCGGTTGGCGGTAGACAAGCGCCGCCATGGGGTGTTACTTTCAGCTTGTTCGCCGATATCCAGCCGCGGCTGGTTTGGGCAAGACCCATGACGACTGGCAGAAATATAGCAAGGGCGCGCGCGCATTCCAATATTGCGTTCATCAAGTATTGGGGCAATCGAGACCGGAAGCTGCGCTTGCCGGCCAACGCGTCCCTCAGCATGAATTTGGCGGCGCTGCATACGACCACCGAGGTGGAATGGTCAGGCGCCTTCGACGGTGACTCGCTGCGTATCAATGGCGTTGAGGCGGAGCCCGCCGCGATGCAGCGGGTAAGGCTGCACCTGGACGCACTGCGGCAACACCTTGGCAGCGATCGCTGGGCGAGGGTGGAATCCCGCAACAACTTTCCCATGGGCACGGGCATCGCCTCGTCGGCAGCGGCCTTCGCGGCGCTGACTTTGGCGGCGACCGCAGCGCTCAGCCGAGACTTGGGCGAGCGAGAATTGTCCCGCTTGTCGCGGCTGGGATCTGGTTCGGCGGCGCGTTCGATTCCAGCTGGCTATGTAGAGTGGCACGCCGGAGACACGCATGAATCGTCGTTCGCGGAGACTTTCCTGGGGCCGGAGCACTGGCCTCTGGTTGACGTGGTGGCGATCGTCGACCGGGCGCATAAGCGCACGGGCTCAACCGCCGGCCACGCCACTGCAGATACCAGCGTCTTGCAGCATGCGCGGGTCGAGAGCGCGCCGTCGCGGCTCGCGGCGCTGAAACAGGCGATTGCCCAGCGAGATTTCGACGGCTTCGCGCGCATCACAGAGGAAGACAGCAACTTGATGCACGCGGTGATGATGACGAGCGATCCGCCGCTATTTTATTGGCAGCCGCAGTCACTGCTGATCATGCAAGAGGTCCGACGCTGGCGGCAACGCGACGGATTGCAGGTCTGCTACACCTTGGACGCCGGCCCCAATGTGCATTGCATTTGCCCCGCCGATGATGCCGGAGAAGTCGCCGTCAGGTTGCGCGAATTGGCTGGCGTGGTGGAGATTCTGCCATCGCCGGTTGGGGGTGGCGCCAGGCTGTTGACGCCGTAAAGCGCGCGGACACAGGCTCGCTTGCGTCGGGCGGGTCATTCATCATATAATGTCAGCGTATCGAAAGCAGAACTGAGGTCCATGCTGATGATCTTGACTGCCGCCGGAAACGACATTTTGCTTGCGCTGCTGGCCTTCGGGCTGGTGCTCATCCCCGCCATCATCATTCATGAGCTGGGGCACTTTTTTGCCGCCAGGCTGGTGGGGATCAACGTCCTGGAATTCGGCATCGGTTTCCCGCCGCGTGTGGCGCGCCTGTTTATGTGGGGCGAAACAGAATTCACGCTGAATCTGCTGCCACTTGGCGGCTTCGTGAGGCCGCTCGGTGAAGACATGATTGGGCCGACTTCAGGCGAAAAGGTGAAACGCGATCGCGCTGAATTGGAGCAGCGGCGTAATGAGGCCGTGCGCTATGTAAGCGAGCGGGAAATCCTGGAGCTGCGGGGCGTCGAGGCGCATGACATGCTGTCGGTCAACGAAGCGCCGCCGCTGGGGCGCATCTTCTTCATGGCCGCGGGCGCGTTGGCGAATTTCAAGACTGCTCTCGTACTGTTTTTCGTCGCCGCGTTGTTCGGCTTGTCGCTGCCGGTGGGCGGGCTGACGCAGATCGACTTCATCGCGGACGATTCGCTGTTTGCCGGCAGCCGCGCCAAAGTCGGTGACGTGATCGAGACCATTAACGGCGAGCGCTTTTCGGATTTCAGCGCCTTTCACGATCTCCTGGCGGAATATGACGGCGATGCGATTACATTTTCGCTGATCGACGGCGACAGCGCAGAAGAATACGAGTTGACGCTGGCGCCAAAATTCCACGAACGCGCCGGCTTCGTCCAGGTTACACATGTGACGGAAGGGTCTCCGGCGGCGGAGGCGGGTATTGAGGCCGGTGACTATGTGATCGCCATAAACGGGCGGGCGATCCCCGCCACGGGTGACACTGCGCGCACCTTGAGTGAAGCCGTAGAGAAGTCACGGGGCAAGTCGCTGACGCTCAGCATTGTGCGGGCGATGGACGCGGGCCCGCCGGAGCGGCTGGACCTGACGATGACGCCGCGCGCCAATCCGCCGGAGGGGCAGGGCAGGCTGGGTGTAGGCATTCGTTCGGGCTTTGGTTTGAGCGATCGCACGCGCTTCGTCAATGGCGGCTACAAATATGAACTCGTGCCGCAGAGCGTATCCGACGCTGTAAGCTACAGTGTACAGACAACGCTGGGGACGTTCCGGGCGATCGCCTCGATTCCCGGGCAGCTGCTGGATGGTTCGCTCAAGGGCGGCGACGCGCGGCCGATCAGCATCATCGGCATCAGCAAGATCGGCGGCGAATTGCTTCAGCGCAGCTTGCAAGAAGGGCCCAGCCTGATGCTGCATTTCATCGCGCTGATCAGCATCTTCCTCGGCATCAGCAATCTATTGCCCATCCCGGCCTTGGACGGCGGACGCATCGTCTTTGTCATCATTGAGATGCTGCGCGGCAAGCCGGTGAACCCGAAGACCGAGGCGCGCATTCACCAGATCGGCATTCTGCTGTTGCTGGCTTTGGGCGTGGTCGTCATGATTTACGATCTGATCAACCCGCCGAGCATATCCGGTTGAGACCACGCCGGAGACAGCGCATGACTGAATTCGACCGGGAAGCAGCGGAGCACAGCTTCGAGAAACCGCCTGTCAGGGAGCTCATCGCGGCGCTGGAGCAGGAAACTGGCACGGCGAACAGCGCGGTGTCCTCAACGGTCGTTTATGGCTTGAGTGACCTTTCCAGCGAAGATCTGCGCAAGGTCGCCGCGGTGTGGCGCCGACGCCAGCCGAGCGCCAAACATCAGATCTTGCGGGCGCTCAACGAGGCGAGCGAAGCGATGTTCGAGCTGAATTTCAGCGCGATCGCCCGACTGAGCCTTGAAGACCGGAGCGCAATGGTGCGGGTGGCGGGGGTTGAGCTGCTTTGGACGGACGAAACGCCGCAGACGATGCGCCAATTGCTCCAGGTGGCGGCAAACGACTCCGACTCCGCGGTTCGCGCGAGCGCGCTCAGCGGTTTGGGCCGATTCATCCTGCTGGGCGAATACGGCGATATTCCAGCGGCGCTGGCGAAACGCGCGCAGGACCTGGCCTTGCGCCTGCACCAGGATCGAGACCAGCCGCTAGAGGTACGTCGGCGCGCCCTGGAAGCCCTGGCCAACTCCAGCCACCCGATGGTTTCCAGTCTCATTCGCGCGGCCTATGCTGACGGCAACCACGACCTCAAGATTGGCGCGTTGTTTGCGATGGGGCGCAGCTGCAGTAGCATTTGGCGGGATATCTTGCTGGAGGAGCTGTCGAGCGGCGATGACGAATCGGTATACGAAGCGATACAGGCCTGCGGCCAGATTCAGATTGCCGAGGGCGTCCAGCGCATCGGCGAATTGACCTTGAGCGAGGACCGTGAAATCCAGCTGATGGCGATTTGGGCCTTGGGTGAAATCGGCGGGAAGCATGCCTTCGAGATACTGTCCAGCCTGGCGGAGGCGCGGGACGACGAGTTGGGACCGGTCATCGGCGAGGCGCTCGATAGCGCCAGCTTCAGTATGAGCTTTGCCAGGCTCGGTTCAGACTTGAGATTCGACTAAGAAACAAGCCGGCAACTATTGAGCAAACATCGTCTGCATCTTCATCGCCAAACCCATATCGCCCAGGATTTTGAGCTTGCCGGTCATGAAGGCCTGCATGGCGTTCATTTGCCCGGTCGCGACAGCGTGCCAATCATCGGCGTTGGCTTTCACCGTCATGGCGGCATCGGCAACCTGGCCTTCGCCATATTCGGCGACGCCGTCCGCGACCTTGATCCAGAAGCAACCGCCGTTGTCGCCACTCAGATCAAAAAGGATGGTGGCGGAAACGCCGCTCGCCTTTTCCGGCAAGAAGCGCTCAACCATGGCTGGAAAAATACTTTGGACTTCTGCCGCTGTCGCCATATGACACTCCCAATGATGAATGTGCGGAGCAAGATCAGCAACCAGTATACAATTGTTGGGGAGATCTCCCTAGACACGTTTGGGGAAACTATCGATGTGATCATGGCTGTTGACACATGCGAATGATGATTGCGGGCTTCATTGGCACGGCTGCGCTTCTGGCCGCTTGCAGCATTAGCCAGCCAGCTGCGGTTGGCACGCGCACGCCAGCAGCGCAGAATCGAGACGCGCCGGCTACCGAGGCGACAGCCGCGCCACTGCTACAATCCGGCTCGAGAGCGGATTCGGCAAGCGAAGCACAGGTTATGGCCTCGGGGGCTATCGCTACACCGACGCCGCGCGACGAAGCGGCGCAATCATCACTAGCCCCGCCTGTGAGCGCCCCGGTGTCGGCGGCGGCAGCGAGCGCTGCGAACGCCGAATCGACATCGCACCGGGTTGTCGCCGGCGACACCTTGACGCGCATCGCGGACCGCTACGGCGTATCAGTGGCAGCGCTTTTGGAGGCGAACAACCTGCCTAACCCAGACCTGCTTGAGGTGGGCCAGATCATAAACTTGCCGCAGCCGCCGGTCGCCTATACAGCCGCGTTTCACATCTTGCCCGATACGCGCCTGGTGCGCTCGCCCGATGCGGCGAAATTTGCCGTGGTGGAATATATCGCGGCGCAGCCCGGCGCCTTGCGACGCCTGTCGGCCACCGTGAATCAGCGCCGATCGGACGGTTCGGATCACCTTGTTTTGGTCAGCGCCAGCCAAGTTGTGAGGAGCGTTTCGCTGGAGTACAGCGTGGATGCGCGAATCCTCCTGGCGTTCCTGGAGCACTTTGCCGGCTTGCTGACGAAGCAGGAGGTAGACGAGGAGCTCGCGCTGTATCCGCTGTTGCCGAAACCCCAAGACGGCGGCCGGGACCGAGCCGGTCTCTACAATCAACTGAGCTGGCTGGCGGATAGGCTCAATCGTGGCTACTACGACTGGAAATACCGCGGCGAGAGCATAGTGGAATTCGCAGACGGCACGCGCTTGTATTACGAGCCGACGCTGAATGCGGGCTCGGCTGCGGTGCAATACGCGCTGGCACAGTTGGGGGATGCAAGTTCATGGGAGGCGGACGTCGGCGAAGATGGGCTTTACGCCACGTATATGCGGCTCTTCGGCGATCCATTTGCTGAGGCGGCCGCCGCCAACCGGCAGGCCTTGACGCAGCCGGAAATGACATTGCCCTTCGCGCGGGGCGAAGTTTGGCGCTTCACCGGGGGTTTTCACGGAGGCTGGGGGAACGGCAGCGCATGGGCGGCAATCGACTTCGCGCCGCCGGCTGAGCCAGCGCCAGTGGGCTTATGCTACGTGTCATCGTTCGCCACGCTCGCTGTGGCCGATGGCGCCATTGCCCGCATGGACGAGGGGCTGGTGGTGCTGGACCTGGACGGGGACGGAGACGAGAGCACCGGCTGGAGCGTGCTGTACTTGCATATTGATGCGCACGAAGCGCTGCGGGAGGGGCAACTGGTCAGCGCGGGCAATATCCTGGGATATCCTTCCTGCGCCGGGGGTTTCAGCCGGGCGACGCACCTGCATATCGCGCGACGCTACAATGGCGAGTGGATACCGGCGGACTGCAACCGGTGCCCGGCGGATATCAGCGCGCCAGCATTTGTGATGGGCGGCTGGCGCGTTGCCGGGCTGGGCAGTCAGCTATATCAGGGCTTCCTCGTGCGCGAGGCCGATAATCACACCGCCGTAGCCGAGCAGGGCAGAAACACCGACATCAATGCAATATCTTGGTAGCAAAGGGCTGATGAAACCCCTCGCGCGCGGGAAATTGGGCAAGTGCGCCGGTCTAGTGGCGGGACTGTTGCTGGCATTTGGGCAGTTGTCTGCCGGGGGGCAGGCGCAAGGGCCAGCCAGCGCGACGCCCGTGCCGGCCGTACTGGTTACGCCGACGTCTGAGAATGCCGCCGCGCCGCCGACCGCCACGAGTACATTCAGCCCGACGCCCCTGCCGACTGTCCGCTTGCAAGCCTTGGATTCGGCCGGCAATGTGAACGTCCGCCAATTCCCCGACATCGAGAGCGAGGTGTTGGGCACGATTGCTCACGGCACGCAATACCCGGTGCTGCGCAAGTATTACCGCTGGTATGAGTTGCGATTCGACCCTTCGCCCATTGGGCTGGCATGGGTCTATGGCGATCTTGTCGAGATTGCTGGCGACACCACGCTGATCGAGGTAATCGACAATGTTGACGTCAGCCTGGTCGTGAACCAAGCGCTAGATCTACTGGCCGCGCAGAGCGCAGCGGACGAAGGCGGCGGCAGTGAGGATCGCACGGTGCAGGTTGTTGGTGAAGAGCAAGAGCGGGCCCGGGAGGCTGCCCCGGAGGCAGCGACCCGCTTGCCTACGTTCACTCCGCCGGCGCCAACGCGCGCGCCCTTCGCTGAGCAAATAGCGCAGACGAGCGCGGACGATAGGCCCTTGCCCGCCGTGCCGCCCATCGTGCCGATCGCGGCTTTGGCTGGGTTCGGCCTCGCCGGCTTGTTCATCAGCGTGTTGCGACGCTAAAGCGGCCCGCACGACAGATGCGAGCCTTGAGCGCGAAGAGAATGCGAAATGGTTGCGCTAGTAGCTGCCGCAGGTGCCACAGCCCTGGTCGGATTCAGCGCCCTGTTGTTCCCCGGACTTGAATGAGTGCCCGCAGCCACAACTGGACAAGGCATTGGGATTATCAATGCGGAAGCCACCGCCGATCAGGCTGTCGGCGTAGTCAATGGTCGCGCCCTGCAGATACATCATACTCGTGGGATCAACCAGCAGTCGAACGCCGTCCTTCATGACAACGGTATCGCCGGCTTCCGGCGTTTCCTGAAAGGCCATACCGTATTGCATGCCGGAACAGCCGCCACCGGTCACGAAGACGCGCAAGGCGTGGTCGGGAATGGCCCGTTGTTCAAGCAGGTCCCTAATGATCGATACTGCAGCCGGCGTCACAGTCAACGCCGCGTTGTCAGTCACAACGCTTGCGGGATGCTGTTCCATCAATACCATGAGGCTCCCCTTCATCTTATGCAGCCTGGCGTCATACTAACATAGTTAGCATGCGCTGTCAATTTTACCTGGGGTCTCAATGCGAATCAGCCGACACAGCCGTCAAGCGGCGCGACGCCACGAGAATTCGAAAGTCGCGGTGGAGATTCCAGATAATCGCCAAAGCGTTTGCCCGTAATAAGGGGCAACACTATACTGACTGCCGACCCGTACCGTTGGTCACGGGGGGGAGTATGGCATTCGGAGGAGAGCATGGTCGGGTTTGGGATAGCAAGAAAGATACACTTGCTGGTATTGATATTGGCGCTCGCAGTGTTAGGGCCAGTTGCTGTACATGGCCAGAGCGCGTCGCCGCATCTGGTGGTGAATACGTACAGGCTCAACGTGAGAAGCGGCCCGGGGGTTGAGCACGGAATCATCACAACGGTCGCGGGCGGAACTGAACTTGCGGTGTCAATGATTGGGGCGGGCGGAACATGGTACGAAGTGACGAGCCCGGCGGGGATTGGATGGGTGCATTCCAATTTCACGATCGGGCGGGGCGACTTCAGCGCTGTGCCGCGCGCGGGCACGCCCACCAACCTGGCGGCCGGCACGGGCAACATCGCTGCTGGGGCGGCGCACGTGGTCGTGAACACGAGCTATCTGAATATCCGCAGCGGGCCCGGTATTGACAACAACATTGTGACGGTCGTTCCTGGCGGCACAACATTGGCGGTGACCGCCCTGGACAGCTCGGGCAAGTGGTATCAAGTAGAGACCTCAGTAGGCAGCGGCTGGTTGCACTCCGGGTACGTTGCTGCCCGAGGGGATTTCACTAGCGTGAGACGGGAAGGGCAGCCGGTGCAAATCGACACCGCAGACGGGGGCGAGATGCGTGCCGAGGCGCCTAATTTGGTCGTCAATACCTCATATCTGAACGTGCGCAGTGGCCCGGGCGCCGGCCACGACATAATCACAGTGGTAGCGGGCGGAACCCAGCTTCCGGTCACGTTGATCGCGCCGGACCGCAAGTGGTATCAGGTGACGACATCGGATGGCGCGGGTTGGGTCCACAGCGGCTACACCTTGCGTCGTGGGGACTTTTCCGGCGTGCCGGTGGCAGTTGATCCGCTGACTGGGTCTGTGCCGCGCGCGGTTGTGAATACCTATCGGCTGAACATCCGCAGTGGCCCCGGGGTGGGTCACAATGTCGTGGCCACGGTACCTGGCGGCACGACCCTGGCAGTCTTGGGCCTGTCCAGCGACCGTGACTGGTATCTGGTGGAAGGCGACTTCGGGCAAGGCTGGTTGAACAACTTCTACGCGGCCTTCCGCGGTGATATCAGTCAAGTACAAGTGGTTAGCTAAGCGCCGCTTCTAGCCAAGCGATGGCGCAAGCATTACAATGCACCCTGTCATCTAGGCAGGGTGTTTTGATTGGAGCGGGGCATGCTTCACGCGGCCGAAAGAATGAGGTCTTTGGGAGTGCGGGCAGCCGATAGCGGGGCGCCATCGTCGATATTTGGCAGCGCCGGCAGCTTGGCCCAGTCCATCCAAACCGATGATCGCTATCGCATCAGCATTTATCCCTTCATCAGCCCGGAGCCAGAGCTGGCCATGGGCCTTGCGTCCTGCCTCGCTTACTTGCTGGAACAATACGACGGCGCGCGCGTCTACCGTTGCTTCGCCAAGATTGAAGCTGAAGACGATAGCGGGGAAATCAGCCGTGATGATTACCAGTTCACCGTCGACCAGTGGGCGTTGGACGGCCTGGCGGATAACGTACAGATTCATGGCAGCCTGACAGGCTCGGCCGGCGACTTGACGCTTGAAATCACCCTGGATGCGGGGCCCGTCAGCGGCGATGACCAACTATGCCTGACATATGAATTTCCCAGCCTGGAAGCTGCGACAAGCGAGTTGCCCAATATCGCAGCCGCCATCATCGGCGAATTGCAGGATGAGGCAGGTGGGCAACCGGTCATCTCGTACGCTGCCCTGGAAGCCGGTAGCGGCGACTTGCGGCAAATGCTCGGGTATGTCTTCGAATGGAATCTCGATGTCTATTTGTATTTTTGGGATGTGCCTTGGGATGAAGACGAGATCCGGACGCAGTATCAAGCTAGCGCAGCTTTGTGCCGGGCCTGGCCGAGCGAATTCGCGTACTGGTGCCAGGGCATGATGGCCTGGCAAGTGCTGCAAGCGGGCCTGGACGAAATCGGGGATACCGTCATTCCATTGCTGGAAGCGTCGTTTGGTGATCATCCGCAGGCTGTGCCGGGAATCACCTTGGCGGCGCTGGGCCTGTCGAACATGGAATACCATGCGCGGGCGGAAGCCATGCTGCGGCCGCATGTCCATAACGAGGCGCCGGCCAGCGTGTGGAACGGCATGACAGATATCCAGCTGGCGGCGGGAGATTTCGACTTGGCGCTGGATACGTGTCAAGACGCCCTGGAAAAGGGTGTGCTCGCGCCAGCCATGCTGTGGCGCTACGTGGAGCTGTTGATAACCGCGGAAACCAACGGCTGGGAGATTGCGGATGTCTTGCTAATCGACCCCGATGAGTTTGATGAAGCCGAGCACACGTCGCGAGAGATCGCCAACGCGCTCAAGCTGTATTTGGAGCGCAAACCGGGAGACCAGCCGGCGCGTCAGTTCGCGCTCACCTATCTCATCGACACAGACGATGCCGACCTTTGGCACGAGTTTGAGCAACTGCTGCGGCAGGATACGGAGGGCGAATATACGGGAGAAGTCGTCGAGCGCCTGATCGACCTCGACGACTTAGGACCGGCCTATGAAATCCTTGAGCGCCATTTGGATGCCAATCCTTATGCCTATGTGTACCTGGCGCAGCTGTCTCTTTATGAGGAGGACGCGGGTAGGGCGACCGAACTCATCCGCGCTTGCCGGGAGCGTTATGCCAGCATTGATGACGACCTGGAATTGGAATTGCAGTGGCTGGAACTTTACGCGCGCGCACCCGACTTTGAAGAGAGCTTCGCCGAGATCAAGGTTATGCTTAACGCAAAGCGTCACATAAGCAACGACTACTTCGAGACGCTTGAATCCGCGCTGGAAATCGCGCCGCTTATGGCCGATTTGTATGTAATCCTCTCGCTATGTTATTCCAGCCAGAACGATAACGGAAACGCGCTGGAAGTGTTGGCGGAAGGCAAAGCAAACGCGGGGCCGCATCCACAGATTCTGTTGCGAATCGCGCAGATCTTGTGGGCGAGCGATCAGAAGTCTCAGGCCATCGAAAGCCTCAACGATGCACTCTCAGCCAATTCAAATGATGTCCCTCTGCTGGCGCAGATGTCGCAGTTTCTCATTGACAATGGTCAGCTGGATGATGCGCGCCAGTACATTGCGCGGGCCGAGATGATCGCGCCGTCGCATCGCGCGATCTGGCAATTGCGTCGTCTGGTGGCGCAGCGCGTGGGTTAGCTGACTCACGAAAGCTGACTCACGAAAGGGGAACGGGCGTCACAGTCCCGGCGGTTCGCTCGTGTAATTCGTCGGTGAAAGCCGGAATATCAGCGGCGACAAACCGGGCGATGATCAGAATGGCGGCCCCGAAATCTTCCTCTTCAACCACACCGCCGAATTCACCGATGGTCTGCTTTACGACCTGGTAGAGCGAGTAGGGCAGATCCAGGCCGACTGCACGCCATTCGACCTTCAACTCCGTCCGCACTTGCGAAAGCGCGCGCCGGGCCGCTTCTGAGTAGGCGCGCACCAGGCCGCCTTTGCCCAACTTGATGCCGCCGAAGTACCTTGAAGTGACCAGGACGATGTCGCCGATTTTGGCGCCGCGAAGCACGGCGAGGGTCGGTGGACCTGCGGTGCCGCTGGGTTCGCCGGCGTCACTCATGCCTTCCGTGACTGAATTGCCGAAGCCGGCCAGAAAGGCGTATACGTGGTGGTTGGCCTTGGGCATGGCGCTGCGGATCTCGGCTATTACCTTGCGGGCGTCGGCGGCTGTCGGCGCGCGCCGGACATCTGTAATGAAGCGCGACTTGTTCACAATCAGTTCGCTGCGAACAGAGCCCGATGGGATGAGATAGCCTTCGTTCATAGTTGCCGGCGCCCGGCGCACGCGTCTGCCTCAGTTCAGTAGCGCAGTGCGGGGCTCGATGCGTTGCATTCTGCCCTTGGACTTCAAATTAACTCCATATATGTGTATTTCTATCGGGTTAAGTAAACTGCGATGGTGCGCCGTGTTGCCAATGCAGGCCGACGGGCCGGCAGAAGGCCAAGGACGGCGTCGCGGGGCCGAAGCTGGGGGCAGCATCAGGCACAGAGCGGGTCCTGGCTGTCCCAGCGATGGGTCTTGATGCCACTGGCCATGGCGAGGCGCGCCCGCGCGTCAAGCCAGCGTTGGGCCCAGGCGCGATGGTCGGTGAGCTCGGAGGCTGGGTTGAGGCGGCTGCGCGCGACGAAGCCGGGAAAGTGCGGCCGCCCGGTTGGCTGGCCGATGGGGTTGTAACGCAGATCAAAGCTCCAGCGGAAGGCGTCGCTATTGTTATCCATGGAGGCGTGTTTGCAGAGTGGATGGAAGAAGAGAACGCCGCCGGGATTCAGGGGCACGGGCAGCGCGCGCTCCCGCTCGATCAGCGCTTCGGGGATACCGACCTGATCTACAGTAGTGCAATGTAGTGCGATGCCTTCACGGTGGCTCTTGGGCACGACCTGGAGGCAGCCATTTTCCGGCGTGGCTTTTGTCACCGCAACCCAGCAGGTCACCATTTCGGTATCGTCAGCTTCGGGCAAGCCGACGCCGCTGTCTTGATGCCAATGGGTTCGCCCGATAAGCGCGCGATTTTCGTCCTCGGGCGCAATGACGCTGGCGGGCGGTTTGATGCGCACGTGCTGAATGGGATTGCTGTAGATTTCGCCGCCGATCAGCGATTCCACGGCCGTCAGCAGGCGCGGGCTGCGCAGCAAATGAAAGACCGCCGGGCCCAAGTGGATTGGTGTATCCGCCGCGATATCGCCATTGGGCAAGGCAATGTCGAATTCGCGTTCATAGCTGCAACCGGCGCGATAGACTTGCACCAGACGCCGCTCAAAGGGAAGATCAGCGTAAAGCTCAGCAATGCGGCCCTGCGCGAGCCACTGTTCACACAGGTCATCCAGCAGCGCCTGATACTCGTCAATGACGGGCCGGATGTCCAAGTCGTAGTCGAGCAAGCGGTCCACAGCCAGGAAACCGTCTTCGTGAAATGAATCGATCTGCGCTTCAGTCAGCATGAGAATTCTCCCGCTAGTGGTGATGCCGCCCGGCCAAGCCACAGTATAGCGCGCCGAAGCTTTCTCTGCAGTGCGCGATACGGAGCAACCAGGGTCTTGACGGGACGCCCATTGCATTAACAGGCGGGGCCGGTGAACGCGAAAGCAAGACCCCGGCCAGCGGACCGGGGTCTAGTGCCCCATAGGAGACTCGAACTCCTGTTTTGGCCTTGAGAGGGCCACGTCCTAGGCCGCTAGACGAATGGGGCTTGCGCGCTATTGTAGTCAATGTCGCGGCGCAGGTCAAGACGGCGTGAGCAAACCCATGCGATCTTGCGCGCGCTTTAGCGTGGCTCGGGCGATGTCGCTCGCCTTTTCACGGCCGATTTTGAGCACGCTGTCCAGGTAGCCGGCCTCGTTCATCAGCTCGTTATAGCGCGCTTGCAAGGGTTCCAGGGTTGCCACCACCTGATCGGCGACAGCGCGCTTTAGGTCGCCATAACCCTTGTCGCTGAAGAAAGCCTCGATTTGGGCGCTCGGCTGATCGGTGATGGCTTGATAGATCGTCAGCAAGTTGTTGACGCCGGCGCGTTCGGGGTCGTCGCTGAAGCGAATATCGCGATGAGAATCGGTGACAGCACGCATGATTTTTTTACGCGCGCGGCCGGTGTCATCCAGCAGGAAGACGGCGTGATTCTCCGCTTCTTCGCTCTTGGACATCTTGGCGGTGGGTTTGTCCAAGCCCATGATGCGGGCGCCGGCTTGCGGATTCATCACAGAAGGCAGGGTGAAGGTATCGCCATAGAGGTGGTTGAAGCGCTGGGCCAGATCCCGCGTGAATTCCAGGTGCTGGTTTTGATCGTCACCGACGGGCACCAGCTCGGCATGATAGAGCAAGATATCGGCCGCCATCAGGCTCGGGTAGTTGAGGAGGCCGGCGCCAATGGATTCTTGCGCCTGCTTGCCCGATTTGTCCTTGAATTGGGTCATGCGATTCAGCCATCCCAGGGGCGCCAAGCAAGTCAGCATCCAGGCCAGTTCGGAGTGGGCTGGCACATGAGATTGCACGAAGATGGTCGACACTTCGGGGTCGATGCCGGCGGCGATGTAGATTGCAGCGCTTTCGCGGGTCTTGCGGCGGAGCTCGACCGGATCTTGCGACACGGTGAGGGCGTGCAAATCCACCACGCAGTAGAAGCAGTCATAATCGGCCTGCACATTCACCCATTGCTTCAGGGCGCCGAGATAGTTGCCGATGGTCAGGTTGCCTGAGGGCTGAATGCCGGAAAGTACGCGGGGTTTATCAGCGTTGAAATTGGCCATGTGTTCGGTTGTGTTCCTTTGAATTGGCGCTGCCGCGAAGATTCTAGCAGCCGTCGCCAGCGGCTTCAAGCATGGCCTGGCGCTCAGCGTTCTTTCAGAGCGCGCTCGATCTGCCGATTGGCGTCGCGCTTGGCGAGATCGGCGCGCTTGTCGTATTGACGCTTGCCGCGGGCGACGCCGATCTCGACCTTGGCGCGGCCGCGCTCGAGGTAGACCCGGAGCGGGATGGCGGTCATGCCGGACTGTCGGATTTTCGTGATGATGCGGTTGATCTCGCGGCGGTGAAGCAGGAGCTTCCGCGGCCGCCGGGGGTCGGAGTGGCCGAAGTTATGCGCCTGCTTATAGGGCGCGATATGCACGTTGAGAAGCCATAGCTCGCCATCGGCTTCCTGGACGAAGCCGTCGCCGATGTTGATATTGTGGTTGCGGATGGACTTTATCTCGGAGCCGAGCAGAACCAGCCCGGCGTCATAGCGGTCGCTTACGTGGTAGTCGCGGCGAGCTTTGCGATTCTTGGTGATAATCTTTTTGCCGTTGCTCACGATGCGCCGGACTTTCATAGCAGGAGGACAGGGGCGGCAGATGCGCCCGCCGGCTAGGATACTGCCGCGATGGTGGGGAATCAAGACAGGGGCTGCCAAGCGCGCTGGAAATCTTTGGGCTCGATTTCTTCGGCTGCGAATTGCTGAATCACGTCGACTTGCACACCGATGACGCGCCGATTGGCATCAGGATCGCCACAATGCAGGAGGCCGGCGGCAACGGCATCTAGTTCCGCCGGGATGGCGGCCGCGGCGTTGACGACCGCATCCATGACGATGTTGAGGCGCGTGTTGAATTCGGGGCCGGGCACGGCGCAAACGTGAATGATCAGTGTGGCGCCCAAATCAGTCGAGCCCAGGGTACTGGCAGCGGGATCAAGGGTGAAATCGCTGATGGCCCCCGCGACCGTGTTTACCAGGGCCAGGGCGGCGCCCGTGGCGGTGGCCGGTTGTGGCTCGGCGGCTTCGGGCTGTGTGGCGGCGGCTGTCGCGTCGGCGGCGGGCGGATCAGTCGTCGGCGCAGCAGTTTGCTCCGTCGGTGGCGGCGAAATGGTGATTGTCGCGCTGAGGCCAGGCGCGGTTGGGGGCGCTGTGGTGAGATCCGCGGCGGTGTCCACAGCAACGGTGGCTGCGGTGGGGTCGGCTTCGTCAATAGGCGCGGCGGTTTCGGGCGGTTCCCCGGTGACAGTCGCAGCCGGATCCGTAGCGGCGGGCGGCGTCTCTGATGGCGCGGAAACAACGATAGCGGCAGGTTCCGGCGATGGCAGCAGGGCGGAAAGCAGGGACGAAATATCCAGGGCGCCGGTCGCAATCAGCGCCCCGCCCGCAACAAAGAACAGGATGACGACCACCAAAAGCGCGTATCCACGGCGCGGAGCCGGGGCCGGCGGTGGTTCCGTCACAATGGGTTGGAGTTCTTCCCAGTCGTCGATAGCGAGCTCGCTGACTGAGGACTGGGGCGCGTCTTCAACATCTTCGCTGAGAGTGAAGGCGACGGCCGGAGACTGCAAATCCATGAGGTCCGCGTTCAGCTCTCGGGCGCCGGGGTATGATGGGTCCAGCTCAAGGACGCGGTCAAGCGCGGCGCGGCCGATGCCGGAATCGCGCACGGCGTGTGAATAGACCCACCAAAGCGCAGGGTTATCGGCGTCGGTTTCGAGCAGTGGAGCGAGCAACTCTTGCGCTTGCTCCAGCGCATCGTCTTCAATCAGCTCAAAGGCCCGCTGCAAAGCGGTGTTGGTCGAGTCGCTCACCGGTGACCTAGGCGCTCCAACACGCAAGGGCGCGACGCATGAAGTTGGCGTTGCAAAGCTGCAACGACATCATGGGGCGCGCCGCCGCTATGGACTTAGCCGCTCAATTCAACTAGGCAGTGTACAGTCGCCGGGAAAAGCACGCAACAAAAAAGCTCGCCAAAGACGGAGAGCTTCAAAACAGTGCCCTGAAGAGGACTCGAACCTCCACCCTGTTAAGGACACGGCCCTCAACCGTGCGCGTCTGCCAGTTCCGCCATCAGGGCTACTCCTCCACAAGTATAAGTTTTCCGCGATGCTTGTCAATGCCGCGTGGCTGGCGCGCGGGCTAATTCATCTTGAGCGGGCGGCTTTCGTTGATTATGATTGAGCAATACTTGATCGCGGACAGGTTACGGAAGGCCGCAGTTCTATGCGAATTGCGCTTGATGCGATGGGAACCGACAGTCGGCCGACAAATGATGTCGCCGGTGGCGTGCTGGCCGCCAACGAATTCGGCGACACAATCGTGTTGATCGGCGACCAAGGCGCGATAGAAGCTGAGCTGAAAAAGCACGAAGTGAATGCGGGCGCGATTGAAGTGGTGCATGCGCCGTGTGACATCGCCATGGACGCCAGGCCGACCGAAGTGCTGAAGGCGGAGGCGACATCATCGATTCACATCGCGCTGGACGCGGTCAAGAACGGCGAGGCGGACGCGTTTGTGACCATGGGAAATACGGGCGCGGTGCATGCGATCGCGACGTTGAAATCGCTGCGACGCATCCCGGGCGTCAAGCGTCCGGTGCTATCGGCGC
The DNA here is from genome assembly GCA_965208195.1 of Phototrophicaceae bacterium. Taxonomy (GTDB): domain Bacteria; phylum Chloroflexota; class Anaerolineae; order Aggregatilineales; family Phototrophicaceae; genus UBA6055. The sequence goes on from CBDBOC010000004.1 coordinate 1,052,191, forward strand.
TGTTCCCGGTCAATGACCACCGCATGATCTTCCTAGACGTGGGCGCAAATACCGATGTCAAGCCGGAATGGGTGCCACAGTTCGCGGTGATGGGCAGCATTTACGCGCGGCTGGTGCTTGATTATCCGGAGCCGCGAATCGCGCTGCTTTCCAACGGCGCTGAGGAGACCAAGGGCAATCTGCTCATACGCGAGGGCAATGCGCTGCTGGCGCGCAGCAAGATGAATTTCGTCGGCAATGTAGAACCGGTGCAGCTGATGTCGTCGGTCGCCGATGTGATTGTGATGGACGGCTTCGTGGGCAATATCGTGCTCAAGATGTTTGAAGCGACGACGCGCTACATGGCGACGCTGATACGGCACGAGTTCCGCAAGGATGCGCTGTCGACGTTGGGCGGGGCTTTGGCGCGGCCGGCCTTCAACCGCATACGGCATCAAGTGGATACGTCTGAAATCGGCGGCGCGCCACTGTTGGGCGTCAACGGGGTTGTCATCATCGGGCACGGAGGGAATTCCGCGGTGGGCATCAAGAATGCCATACAGCAAGCGCGGACGGCGGTGCAGCAAGGCGTGATCAGCGCGATTCGGCGCGGGATCGCGCAAGAGACGCCATGAAGCGAGGCGAAGGCGGATGCAACTGACGCAAGAGGGGCGCAAGCGGGTGGTTATCAGCGGGCTGGGCGTTGTCTCTCCATTGGGAGACAAGACGGCGTACTGGGACGCGTTGGAGCGGGGACAATCGGGCATCCGCAAGTTGCAAAATATCGACGCCGAGCATCTGGATGTGCGGATCGGCGCGGAGGTGCTGGGTTTTGATTCGTCGGCGTATATCGCTCGCAAAGAAGCGCGCCGTATGGGCCGGGCTTCGCAATTCGCCATCGTCGCGGCGATGCAGGCGGTGGAAGACGCGGGCCTATCGGCTGACGATGTCGCTGAGAACGGCGAGCGCGTTGCGACCATCATCGGCTCGACGCTGGGCAGCTACGAGGTGGGCGAAGCCGGTATCGGCGCCTGGCGCAAATCGGGCTATCGCCACGCCAACCCCATGAGCATCGTCAACGCTTTGCCGAATATGCCGGCGCATTATGTCAGCAAGCTGTTGCGGGCGTTGGGCCCATTGATCACGCCGTCTGTGGCTTGCGCTACCGGCGTGCAAGCGGTGGGCGAAGCGCGGGATTTGATTCAGCTGGGCAAATGTGATGTGGCCATTGCCGGGGCGGTTGACGCCGTGATGTTCGACTATATCCTGGCGGGCTTCAGCGCGACGCGGGCGCTGACGCGGGATTTCAACGACGCGCCGGCGCAGGCCAGCCGGCCATTTGACGCTGATCGCACGGGATTTGTATTGGGTGAAGGCGGCGCCATTTTCATTGTCGAGAGTTTGGCGCATGCGCTGGAGCGTGATGCGGAGATTTACGCGGAGATCCTGGGTTACGCAGCGTCCTCGGATGCATATCACGTCGCGGCGCCGGATCCGGCGGGCGGCGGCGCCAAACGCGCCATGCGCTGGGCCCTGGCCGATGCCGGTGTCAATGGCGATGAGATCGAGTATATCAACGCGCACGGGTCATCGACGCCGGCCAACGACGCGATAGAAACAAGCGCCATCAAAGAGGTCTTCGGGGAAGCGGCGTATGCCATTCCCGTCAGCTCGACCAAGAGCATGATCGGGCACGCGATGGCCGGCTGCGGTTCGCTGGAGCTGGCCGCCTGCTTGATGTCATTCGAGCGTGAGGCGCTGCATCCCACGATCAATTATCAGCGGCCGGATCCGGATTGCGACTTGGACTATGTGCCGAACGAGGCGCGGCCGGCGCCGGGCATTCAGACGATCATGTCCAACAGTTTCGGCTTGGGCGGCCAGAATGCGTCGATCGTTGCACGCAAGTTGTAGCCGGCGGAAGCGGAAATGACAGCGGAAGTCATCGTCATCGGCGGCGGGCTGGCGGGCAGCGAAGCGGCTTGGCAACTGGCCGAGCGCGGGCAGCGCGTGCGGCTATATGAGATGCGGCCGGCCAAGACGACCGGCGCCCACGTCAGCGATAGACTGGCCGAGCTGGTCTGCAGCAACTCGCTGGGCTCGAAATTGCCGGACCGGGCGACGGGAATCTTGCAGCGGGAGACGCTGGCGTTGGGCTCGCTGTTGATGCGCTGCGCGGAAGCGGCGTCGGTGCCGGCGGGCGGCGCCTTGGCCGTGGATCGAGAGGCCTTCGCGGATAGCGTTACGCGGGAGCTATCGGGGCATGAGCGAATCGACATTGTCCGCGAGGAGGTTAGGACGCTGCCGCTGAACGGGCCGACGGTGGTGGCCACGGGACCCTTAACCTCCCCTGCCCTCTCGGACGAAATCGGCCGGCTTACGGGTCAGGAATACCTGTACTTCTACGATGCCATTTCGCCGATTGCGCGCGCGAGCAGCATCGACATGACCAAGGCGTTTCGCGCCAATCGCTACGGGCGGGGCGAGGCGGAAGCGGGCGACTACATAAATTGTCCTATGAGCAAGGACGAGTACACGCGCTTCGTGCGGGCGCTGCAAGAGGCGGAAACGATTGAGCTGCGTGATTTCGAGCGGGAAGACCCAAATTTCTTTGAAGGCTGCGTGCCGATTGAGCAGCTGGCGAAGCGCGGCGATGATACGCTGGCCTTCGGCCCGATGCGCCCGGTCGGATTGACGGACCCGCACACCGGCCGGCGCCCGCACGCGGTGGTGCAACTGCGGCAAGATGATATCGCCGGCGACTTGTACAATATCGTCGGCTTCCAGACCAATATCCGCTGGAAGCGGCAAGCTGAGATATTGCGTATGATACCGGGCCTGGGGGCAGCTAAGTTCGTGCGCATGGGCCAGATGCACCGCAATACTTTCATGAACGCGCCGGCCTTGCTGCGCCCGACGATGCAATTTCGCGGCTGCGCGGAGTTGTATTTCGCCGGGCAGATCACTGGCATCGAAGGCTATGTCGGCAATATCGCCACTGGCTTGCTGGCCGGGCTTAACCTGTCGCGGCAGTTACGGGGGCAGAGGCCCTGGACGCCGCCAGCTGATAGCATGCTGGGCGCGCTGTGCTATTATGTGACGCATGCCGAGCCGAAACACTTCCAGCCGATGAAAGCCAATTTGGGCATCTTGCCGCCCTTGGCGCACAAGATCCGCAACAAAGCGGAGAGGCGGCGCGCCTATGCTCTTCGAGCCGCTGAGTCCATGCAGGGGGCCATCGAGGAGCTGGAAGACCCAATCCTTACCATGGCGAGCGCGCAGATGTTGCCCAGCACGCAATGAGCGACTTTCGATCTCGTAACGGCGATCAGCGGGAGCGCGGCCTATTAGTTGGCGTCGCGCTGCGCCAGAGCCGGACCCTGCTGTCTATGGACGACTCGCTGCGGGAGTTGGCTTTGCTGGCGCGGACGGCCGGCATCAAGGTGGTGGGCCAAGCGAGCCAATTGGTGCGCAATATCAGACCAAAGACGCTGATTGGGTCAGGCAAGCTGGCGGAAGTCATCGATGCCATGACCGCGCATGAGGCGACGGTGGTCATCTTCGACGATGAACTCTCGCCGCGGCATCAACGCGAGTTGGAAAAGCAGTTGGGCGAAGATATTCGGTTGCTGGATCGATCGGCGCTGATATTGGACATATTCGCCCAGCACGCGCGCACTCGGGAAGGCGCGCTGCAGGTCGAATTGGCGCAGTACGAATACCTGCTGCCACGGCTGACGCGACAGTGGACGCATTTGGCGCGGCAGGCGGGCGGTGGCGGCGCGCGTGGCGGCGTGGGCGGCGTTGGATTGCGCGGGCCGGGCGAGACGCAGCTGGAGGTAGACCGGCGCGAAATCACGCGGAAGATCACCAAGCTCAGGGGCGATCTGGAGCAGGTGCGCGCGCATCGGCGGCTGCATCGCGAGCGGCGCAGGCGATCCGGCTTGCCCTCGGTGGCTCTGGTCGGCTACACCAATGCGGGCAAATCGACGCTGATCAACGCGCTGAGCGATTCGGACATTTATGTGGCCGATCAGCTGTTTGCCACGCTGGACCCGACAACGCGCCGGGTAAGACTGCCTGACGGCGGCGAGATGCTTTTGAGCGATACGGTGGGCTTCATACAGAAGCTGCCAACCACGCTGGTGGCCGCTTTCCGCGCTACGCTGGAGGAGGTGCTGGAAGCCGACCTCTTGCTGCATGTGGTCGATATCAGCCACGCCAATGCCGAGCAGCATATAGAAGCGGTCGAAGATACGCTGGCCGAAATCGAGGCGGCGCAAATCCCGCGGATTCTGGTCTTGAACAAGGTAGATCGACTGGATGCCGAACTGCCGCAGCCGATGCTGATCGACAGTTATGCGGGGGTGGCGCAGATATCGGCCAAGGACAGTCTGGGACTGGAGGCCTTGCTGGGCCAGATCGGCCGGGCTTTGGAGCGGCAGAAAACGGCGCTGGACGTGGTGATACCTTATCAAGCTGGGCAGGTATATTCCGAGCTGAATGACAAGGGCTACATCGAGAGTGAACGCGCGAATGAAGCGGGCTGGGCGCTGCGCTTGAGCTTGCCTGCGGCCGAACGGGATCTGTATCAGCGATTTGCCGTGACCGGCGTAAAATAGCGCGGGCTATGTCGGCAGTTGCACCCAGTAGATTTCGGGCCGAAAGCGACTGTGCAGGAAGAGGCGCATGTCGTCGGACAGGGTGATGGCCAGCGGCGCCGGGTTATCGGAGAAGACTACGATTTCGACTTCATCGTTGGCGCAGCCGTCCTCAAGACAGTCCAGCGGATTCACCCGCCCCACTACCCCGCGCGTGCCAAGAGCATAAGAAAAGTAGAGATAGCCATCCGTGCCCATGGCGATATTGGATGTATTCTGGATTCCGCTGACGAGCGGCTGGATCTCCCCGAAATCGCCATTGGCAGCCAGCTCAAAGAATTCCAGGCCGCGCCGGGCGCTGCCGCCATTGGCGACATAGATGCGTTCGCCGTCGCTGGCGATGCCGGTTGGCGCGCGCAACCCCTCCTGGATCGGCCGCGTCACGCCACTTGCAGCGATTTCGATGATGCTGTTGGAAGCCGTGTCGCTGACCAGGAAGCGGCCGTCGACGAGGCGGACGATGCCCCAGGGCGCCTCAATGCTGGAAATGAAGCGGGCGGGCGCGCCGCGGCTCTGATCAACTTGCCAGATGGTCGCGTTGTCTGGGTCGGGCACCCAGATGTCGAAGCCTAGAGCGCTGCGCTCGGCGATAAGGCTGTTGCCGTTGCGCACACCGAAAACGAAGGTGATGGTGTCGCCGGTTTCATCGTCGATTTTGTAGATGGTCCAATCACCATTGCAGACGGTGTAAATGCTGTCTTGAAACCAGACGATGCCGTTAGGCCGCTGTACGTTGCCGACCAGCAGCGACATATCATCTTGCAGGAAGGGGCTCTCCAGGGCAGGTCCAAGGGCCGGGGCGGGCGTGGTATCGGCCTGGGCCTGGTCGTCCGCCGGGGGCGCGTCTTGCGAAAGCGCTGGCAAATGAAGCAGGGCAACGAAGAGGATCAGGATGAGTTTCATAGCGTATGCCGGTTACGTGCCTACTCCATTTTTGCGGTAGTGGCCTTGCTCTTGGTCGCAGCGTGTCAACGCGTCCGGTCATTGTACCTTGCCAGCCCCGCAAGCTCTAGGCAGAGGCGGGTCGAATCCGGTAGGGCGCATACGCACCTGTGGCGGTGCAGTATAATGCGATCAAACGATGGATGGTGAGAGCCTGGAGATGAGTCGGACCTTGGGTTTCGGCCGATGGAGTGTTGTCGCGCTGCTTGGGCTGACCTTGCTGGCGCTGACGGCGTGCAACCTGAGCCGGCAGGGCCGGGCCGCGCAACGGGTGGAGATCACGCGGGCCCGCGATACAGCGCGCGTCTTGGCTTCGGCGACGCCGCGGACCGCGCCAGCGCAGCCGACGGCCGAGGCGCCAGCGGCCGAATTGGCGCCGACCCAGCGTGTGGACTGGCCGACGCCGACCGCCATCGCCTTGCCCAGCGCTACACCGCTGCCATTGCGCGTCAGCATTGATTATCCGCCGCCGAACACAGTTGTTTCGGGCACGACGCAGATTTTGGGTTCGGCGATTCATCCCGCGTTCATGCACTATCAGCTGGAATACAGCAGTCAGCCGAATCCGCAGAATATCTGGTATCCGATCACTGGGGCGCGGGGCTATGTGGTAGACCAAGGCGTATTGGGCAATTGGGGCACCGGGACGGGCCTCGTTGCGGACGGCCTGTACCAGGTCAGGTTGCGCGTGCTGCTGAGCAATGGCGGTGAATTGAGCGCCGTGGCGGGCAATGTTCAAGTGCGGAATCAAGTGATCAGCGCCCCGCAACCAGCGGCAGCCGCCGTCGAAGCGCCGCCCGTAGACGCCACCTTTTCGCTTGATGTCGAGCGAGGGTTTGCGCCGCTGACGGTGCAGATGCGCGGGCCGGCGGGCGATGCCATCACGCGCTACAGCTGGAACTTCGGCGATGGCAACACATCGACCGAGGCCAACCCGCGCCACACTTATACCGTGCCGGGCCAGTACACGATCAGCTTGACCGCGGGCGGGCCGCGGGGCAGCGCCAGCTATGCGCAGGGCATAAGGGTTGAGAGCCGCGCGGCGCCGGTCGCCAGTTTCGAAGCCGCTCCCTCGGCCGGAGAAGCGCCGCTCAGCGTCCAATTCAGCGATCGTTCGAGCGGGAACATTACCTCGCTGCGCTGGGATTTCGGCGATGCGGGCGCGATCAGCAGCGAGCGAGAACCCGAGCACACTTTCCGGAACGCAGGCACCTACAACGTAGCTTTGCTGGTGAGCGGGCCGGGTGGGGAATCGCAAGCGATAAGGCAGATTGAAGTGGCGGCGCGCCGGGTTGCCGCGCCCGAAGCCAGCTTCACCATGTCGCCCAGCCAAGGCCAGGCGCCGCTTGTGGTGCAACTGAACAATACTTCAAGCGGCGAGTTTGACAGCATCGCCTGGGATTTCAACGGCGACGGCTTGACCGACAGCAGCGAGAGCGCGCCGACGACGACATACGCTGTGGCGGGCGAATACCTCGTTACAGTGACGGTCAGGGGCGCGGGCGGGGAAAGCCAGAGCCAGCAGGAAGTACTGGTGATGGAAGCGCCACCGGTCGCCGCATTCACCGCAGCGCCGCTCAGCGGCCCGGCCCCCTTGACCGTGGTCTTCAGCAATGCGTCCAGCGGGGCGGACATCGGCTACGTCTGGGACTTTGATGGCGATGGCGCGCCGGATAGCACGGAGGCCAGCCCAAGCTGGACCTACGAGGCCGCGGGGCAGTACAGCGTTTCGCTGGTGGCGGCGGGGGCCGGCGGCTCAGCAACGGCGACTGAAACGATAGACGTAGCGCCGCCGCTGTTGCCGCCCAAGGCCGCCTTTTCGGCCGAGCCCGTGGCGGGCGCCGCGCCGCTGCTGGTCAACTTCATAAATCAGAGCACGGGCGATGTCGACGCCTACGAATGGGATTTCCAGTCGGATGGTCTGGTTGATTCGACGGCATCCGCGCCGACCTTCACCTACGACAACGCGGGAATCTATACCGCCACGCTTTGGGCCGCAGGACCTGGCGGAACCGCGACATTCGCCGTCGAGATCAGCGTTAGGGAGCCGCCCGCGCAGCAAGTCGCGCCGGTCAGCCAGATCGCCTTTGTGACGGACCGTGATGGCAACAACGAGATTTATCTGATGGACCGGGACGGCGGCGACGTGCGGAATATCAGCAGTCATCCGGCCAATGACCGCCACCCGAGCTGGTCGCCGGATGGGCAGAGAATCGCCTTCGCCTCACGCCGCGACGGCGACAGCTTCGACATTTACGTATTGGTCATCGACACGGGCGACGTTACCCGGCTGACGAGCCAGGGAAGCAATACTCGACCGGCCTGGGCGCCGGACGGCGAGCGCATCGCCTTCGCCTCCGACCGATTTGGCGACAAGGATATCATGGTGATGAATGCGGACGGCGGCGGTCAGATTCAGCTGACGGTGGACGTCACGGATGACGATCAACCCACCTGGTCGCCCGACGGCAGGTATATCGCTTATGCGGCGGGCGCAGCGGGCGCGCGCGACATTTACATCATTGACGCGTCCAACGGCGCGGCGTATGCCAGGTTGACCAGCGAAGCCGGCGACAATTTCTTGCCCGCCTGGTTGCAGGACAGCGAGAGCAGTTGGCTCGCCTTCACGTCAACGCGGGCTGGCAACCAGGACATATATTTGGTTGATCCGTTGACGGGCGAGGGCTTGCGCCAATTTACCTCAGCCGGCAGCGCCGAGCGGCAACCGAATTGGTCGTCCGATGGCCGTACGCTGCTCTTCGTGTCGGATCGCGCCGATGGAGGCGAGCGCAACATCTATGCGCGACCCATCGACGGCGGCGACCTCGAGCGCTTGACGCCGAACGGCAGCAACGATCGCGAGCCCAAATGGCGCTGAGCGAATAGTCGATTTCGACGGCAAGAAGCGGCAAGGGCTTGTCCGCGCGCTGGGCGACGCTGGTGAGGCAATATATGGCGCCAAATCAATATGAGGCGGAGGTTGTCCCTGGCATAGAAACGATTGCCATGGCTGAGCTGAGGGAAGTGCTTGGCGGCGGTCTCTGTGAGGCGAGGCGCAAAAGGCCCGGCTTCGTACGCTTCGCCTATGGCGGCTTGCCGGCACGGATGTCGGAGTTGCGCTCGATAATTGCGATTTATGGCGTACATGCATTCGCCATTCCGCGACCGAAAGCCATGCTGGGTCATCAGCACTTTAGACGGCTCAGCCAGATATTGCACGATGCAAGGGCTGAGATGCGGCCGCATCCACGAAGTTTTGGCATCGGCGCGGCAGGTTCCGAATCCGCGGTGATGCGACGGCTGCGCGCTGCGATTGCGGATGCGCTGGGCCTGCCGCAATCCGAGGAGGGCAAGGGCGAGCTGTTCCTGCGCATCGCCCGGGGCGAAGACGCTGCGGGTTGGGAAGCGCTGGTGCGGACGACGCCGGCGCCGCTATCGAAGCGCGCTTACCGCCGGATCAATATGCCGGGCGCGTTGAACAGCACGGTGGCTTTCGCGATGACAAGGGCCGCGGCCGCGGTTGACGGCGCGACGGTTGTCAACTTGGGCAGCGGCAGCGCCACGATTCTGATCGAGCATGCCATGACGCGCGATGCCGGGCGGCTGCTGGCAATCGACAACTGCGAGGCCATGCTGGCCGCCGGCGTTCGCAACGCGCAGGCAGCTGGCGTGGAGCGACTGATTCAAGCTGTGCTGGCGGACATCAGCCGGGCGCCTTTGCCGCCACAATCGGCGGATTTGCTTTATGCCGACCTTCCCTTTGGCAATCTGGTGGGCACGCACGCCGAGAATGTCCGGCTATATCCCCGCGTATTGCGAGAGGCGGCGCGCATCGCACGTGACGGCGCCCGCTTTGTCGTCCTGACGCATGAAGTGCAACTGTTGCAGCGCTGTCTTGCGGATTCCCCATGGAAAGTCGTGAGCGAGACGCGGCTGAATCTGCGTGGACTGCACCCGAGATTGTTTGTGCTGCGGCGAAACTTGAATAGGATAGAAGGGGAATAAGAACTTGTTGGTCCCGGGGCGGCGATGCTAAGACGGATGGCGTATATTCTGATGCTTTGCGCGGCGCTGGCGGCTTGCCGGCCGGCTGAAAATGAGCGTTCCATTGAGGTCCAGTTGCGTGTCGATGGCGATGAAGAGACGATTGCGGTCAACGCGGGCCTGACCGTCGACCAAGTGTTGACGCAAGCGCGAATCGAACTGGGAGCGCGCGACCGCATCAGCCACCCCCTGGTTTCGCTGGCGGAAGATGGCATGGTGATCACGATTCGGCGCGTGGAGGAACGGCAAGCCTGCCGGCAGCAGGAAATCGCCTTTGAGAGGCTGCGATTCCCGCGAGAGGGCGTGGCGGCGGGCGAGACGCAGTTGGGGCAAGCGGGCCGAGCGGGCCTGCGCGAAGTTTGCTATCGCGTCATATCGGAGGACAGCAGCATAACGGAACGCATACCGGTGGGAAACCCGGTCATCCTGCGGGAGCCAATGGATGAAATCGTGTACGTCAGCACGAGCGAGCGAGCGCAGCCGCTTGAGATTCCGGGACAGCTGAGCTATATCAACCATGGGACGGCCTGGACGATCAGCGGAAATGTTGTGAATAAGCAGCCCATTACAGGTGAGCAGCGGCTGGATTCGCTGGTATTCAGCCAGAGCGCCGATGGCCGGCGGCTGCTTTTCACCGGCGAAACTGACAGCAGCGACGACTTCTTCAACGAATTGTGGCTGATTGAAACCGATGGCCGTTCCGAGGCGGTGCGCTTGACGCCGACTGACGTGCTCTATGCTGATTGGCGCCCCTATACGCAGAATGTCATCGCGTATTCCACGGGCAAGCGCCGCGCGGGCGAGAACCCGTGGGCCGCGCTCAACAACCTTTGGCTGGTCACAATTGATTTGGAAAGCGGCCGCGCCCTCAAGATTGAAGAGGCGTTGGCGGAGGCGCCGGGCGGTCTCTTCGGCTGGTGGGGCACGCATTTCGCCTGGTCGCCCTATGGGGACAAGATGGCTTGGGCGCGCGCTGATGGCGTTGGCCTGGTGGACTTTGACGAGAAGAGACTCGAGACGCTGGTGAATTACGCCGTGTTTCAGAGCGCGACGACTTGGGTCTGGCTGACGCAGCTGTCCTGGTCTTATGACAATCAACTCATTGCAGCGATGGCGCATGGCGCGCCGGAGGGGGGCGAGCCGGCCGAGAAGAGCCCGATCTTTGACCTTGCCATGATCGATTCTGACGGACGGTTCACGAGCGTGTTGCAAGAATCCGCGGGCATGTGGGCGTCGCCGACTTTTTCGCCAAAGCGAGCCGAGCAGTCGTCAGCAAATGAGGAAGGGTTCCTGGCTTGGCTGCAGGCGCGCGAACCGCTCAATAGCCTCAGTGGCGAATATGATTTGGTGGTAGCCGACCGCGATGGCAGCAACCGGCGGCGCTTGTTCCCCGGCGCCAGCGCGCCCGGCGTCGTCAAGTCGGACTTTGGCTTGGCGGCCAAAGAGCTCGCCTGGAGCCCGGACGCGCGTTTTTTGGCGCTGGTTTATCGCGGCGACCTGTGGCTGGTCGCGGTTGACAGCGGGCACGCGCAACAAGTGACGTTTGATGGCGGCAGTTCGCATCCTGTCTGGACGCTGTGATGCGCGAGCTCTTGGTCCTCATCGTCGGCGTACTACTTACTTGCGGCAGCCTGGTCGCCACCATCGGCAGCGTGGAAATCCGCGATTTCGAGCTGCGCGGATATGTCGACCCGACCAAGGGACAAGGACCTCCCTTTTGCCGGCGATCGCGCGGGGGTCAATGTTGAGCTGCTGCAATATGACGGCGCCGAATTAACGCGGCAACTGGAAGACATTGCGGCCACGCCGTTTCGCTGGCTGCGCCAATTCGCCTATTGGGATCAAATCGAATCGACGGCGGGCCGATACGACTGGTCGGGCTGGGACCGTTTGGTGGAAGCTTTGGCGAGACACAGGCAGCTCGAGCTGGTCGCGGTATTGATGAATTCGCCGACATGGGCGCGCGCGGATGAGCGGACGCCGACGCCTAGCGCAAGCGCCCCGCCGCGCTCGCTGGAAGATTTCGCCGCCTTCGCCCGCGCCTTCGCGGCCCGTTATGGCGACTTGATCGACCATTACCAGATTTGGGACGAGCCCAACCTGGCGGACGCCTGGGGCGGCCATGATCCGCGCCCGCTGGAATACATCGCCTTGCTCTCGGCCGGGCGCCGGGCGATTCTGTCCGCCGATGCCGATGCGACGATCGTCGCCGCGGCTTTGGCGCCGACGACCGAAACGGCCGGGCGCAACATCAGCGATTTCCGCTACCTGGCCGCCTTGTACGCCAACGGGGCGAAAGAACTCTTTGACATTGCGGCGGGCAAGCCCTACGGTTTTAGCGCGCCACCGCTGGACCGGAGCGTGGACGAGACCCGACTTAATTTCTCGCGGATTATCGCGCTGCGCGAAGTCATGCTGCAGCATGGCGATGCCCGCAAGCCACTTTGGGCCAGCAACTACGGCTGGAATGCGCTGCCGGAGACTTGGACGGGCGATGCGTCAATCTGGGGCGCAGTGACGCCGCCCGATCAAATCGCGCATACGCTGGCCGCGTTGGATCGCGCGCACCGCGAATGGCCCTGGCTCGGGCCCATGTTCTTGCACCATTGGCAGCCCGACGCTCCGCCGGAAAGCGCGCAATGGGGCTTCGCGCTGGTCGACCAGGATGATCAGCCAACAGCCCTGCTGGAAGCGATAGGCGCGTATCCCTTCCCGCAGCGGGCGCAGAACGGCTTGTATCACCCGCGAAACCGGCACGCCCGTTACAGCGGCATCTGGCAGTTCAGTGAGCTGGGCGCTGATATCGGATGGCTGCCCGTCACCGACAGTCAGCTGGAATTTGATTTCTACGGCACGGACATTTCGCTGCTGTTGCGAGAGGACGACTACTTTGCCTTCCTCTATCCCAAGGTGGACGGGCTACCGGCGAACGCGACACAGCGAGACGCGGGCGGCAATGCCTATGTTTTGCTGCGGAGTAATTCGCGCGCGCCGGAATTGAACCTGGCGCCTGTCGCCCGCGATCTCTCACTGGACGACCACCGGCTAAGCGCGGCTGCGGACCAGGGTTGGGATCGCTGGGCTATCGCGGGCTACGCGGTTAGCTCGGGCGATTTGACGGCGCCTTTCAATCGTCAGATCGCGCTGGGGATCGTCGCCACCGCGTTATCGCTGCTGGTCGCTGTATTCGCTCTGGCGACGGCTCCCTGGCGCGACTGGCTGCCCGTCTCGCTGCCCTTGGCGCGCGAAATCGGCAGCCTGACGCACTTGCTCATCACCGGCGTTACGTCGATCTTCATGATGCTGGCGCTGCTATGGACCTGGGGGGCGCCGCGCGGGTCGGTTTTGCAGCGGGATGACGTGAATATTGTGCTGGCGCTGCTGACGGGCGGCGCGCTGCACCTGTCGCCGAACTTCGTGTTATCGGCCATATTGGCGTTGGTCTTGTTCGTGCTGGTGTATCAGCGCCTGGAAAGCGGGCTGATCCTGACGCTGCTATGGGCGCCCTTTTTCTTGTTCCCGGTGCAGTTGCACACCTACGCCATCCCCATGGTTGAGTTGATGCTACTGATAACGACGGCGGCGGGCATTTGGCGGCTGATGGTGAACCTTGGCGCCCAGATGCAAATGCGCAACGCTCAATACAGTTGGGAAATCAGGCGTCGGCTAGGCGCTATCTCGACGATGGACTGGGCCGTCATCGGCATGGCGCTGCTGGCGCTGTTGTCGCTGCTATGGACGACGCATCAGGCGCCGGCGCGCACCGAAATCCGGACGTTGATCGTCGAGCCGCTGCTGTTCTACGTTCTGCTTAGATCGACCGCGATTGACCGACTGACGCTCGTTCGCTGTTTCGCCGCGCTGATATTGGCGGGCACGCTGGTGGCGGCGATCGGACTTGTTCTGTATTTCGTCGTGGGCTCGACGGTGGTGGCGGAAGAAGGCGTTGCCAGGTTGCAGAGCGTCTACGGCTCGCCCAACAATGTCGGTTTGCTGCTGGGCCGGACGATACCCCTCGCCCTCGGCATCCTGGCCGCTGGCATGCGTGGATGGGCGCGCTGGCTGGCGCTGGGAAGCCTCGTCCTAATGGCGCCGGCGCTGCTCTTGACGCAAAGTGTGGGCGCCATTGCATTGGGCGTGCCAGCGGGTATCGCCGCCGTGCTCATCGGCCGACTTGGCCGCCGGGCCCTTTTGCCGCTGGCCGTGCTCGGCGTAGCAGGAGCGCTTGCGTTCGCCGTCTTGGCCCAGTTTTCGCCGCGTTTCGCCGGCGCCCTGGACTTCAGCAGCGGCACAAATTTCGTACGCTTGCGCATCTGGGAAAGCTCAATCGCGATGCTGCAGGCGCACCCCTTAAGGGGCATCGGCATGGATCAGTTCTTGTATTATTACGGCGGGGAATACTTGCGGCCGGACGTGATCTGGAACCCGGATCTATCGCACCCGCATAATTTCGCGCTTGATGTGTGGACGCGTCTCGGTGTCTTTGGCGTAGCTCTGTTTGGCGTGATCCAACTCGTTTTCTGGCGGGGCGCGCGTCAACTCTTGCGCCGCTTCCGCCGGGGAGACCGGCAGAATCTCGCCATGGCGCTGGGGCTTGCGGGCAGCATGGCGGGTTTGTTGGCGCATGGCCTGATGGACAACAGCATCTTCGTCATTGATCTGGCGTTCATATTCATGTTTCAATTGGCGGCGTCTATGCGTTTACTGGGAATCGCCCGGCGTGGGAGCGATTAGGGGCACGCGCATGATTACGAGCGCCGCATGTTGCGGTCGTCTCTGCTATGGTAAACTCTGCGGGCTAACAATGGATGAAGGCGGTAGCGATTGCGCGTCTTAATCACAGGCGGCGCCGGATTCATCGGCTCGCACCTATGCGACCGGTTCCTCGCGGACGGGCGCCGTGTCGTCGCGATGGACAATTTCATCACCGGCACGCCGGACAATATCGCGCACCTGGCGGGCAATACAGGCTTTGAATTCATTCAGCACGATGTCAGCAATTTCATCGCGGTTAGCGGGCCATTGGACGCGGTGCTGCACTTCGCATCGCCGGCGAGCCCGATAGACTATCTGAAATATCCGATACAGACACTGAAAGTCGGTGCGCTGGGCACACACAATGCCTTGGGCCTGGCGCGTTCAAAGGGCGCCCGGTTCTTGCTGGCATCCACGTCGGAGGTATACGGCGATCCGCTCGTTAGCCCGCAGACTGAAAGCTACGCGGGCAATGTGGACCCGGTTGGGCCGCGGGGCGTGTATGATGAAGCGAAGCGCTACGCCGAAGCGCTGGTGATGGCTTATCATCAGCAGCACGATATGGAGACGCGCATCGTGCGTATTTTCAATACTTATGGACCGCGTATGCGTTTGGATGACGGGCGCGTGGTGCCGAATTTCATCGGGCAGGCGATCCGTGGCGAGGCGCTGACCGTGTATGGCGATGGTTCGCAGACGCGCTGCTTCCAGTATATTGACGATTTGATTGAAGGCGTGGTCAGGCTGCTGGACAGCGACTATGTCAAGCCCGTCAACATTGGCACGACCCGCGAGATAACGATCTGCGAGTTTGCGCGGACGGTCAACGAAGTGGCGGACAATGCAGCGGGGACAGTTTTCGCCGATGGCTCACGCATTGTGGGCGACCCGCAGACGCGCAGGCCCGACACATGCCGCGCGCGGGCCGAGCTCGGCTGGCAGCCACAAGTGGAGCTGGAAGACGGACTGGCGCGGACGATAGCGTTTTTTCGCGAAATGATTACGCAGACGACCTAAGATGTTGATCGGAGCGCGGCAAGCGTCACGGCAACCTTGGGGCATCGCCGCCGGCCTGCTCGCTGGCGCGGCAGTGGCGGCCGGGCCGCCCATCATCGTGCTTCCCGCCGCCCTATTGCTGTTGGGGCTGGCGCTGCTGCCGCTGACGCCGCTGGCTGCACTGGCCGCCCTTTTGACCCTGGCGCCCATTCGATCGCTGGTAGCGACCGAAGCGCCGGCGATGTTGCCGCTCGCCAACGGTCAGTTGCTGATTGTGATCTTTTTCGGCGTATGGCTGCTGCATCGCATCATGGAACGGCGGAGCATACTATCGCTGGAGCGCAACCCGGTACTGCTCGCCCTCATCGGGATGAGCGCCGTCTTCGCGCTCGGCGCCTGGACCAGCCACGCGATCGCCGGCTGGTTGAACGAATGGCTGAAGTGGGTCTTGATGACCGTGCTGGTGTGGCAGCTTTCGCTGACCATTGAACGAAACTGGCGCTGGCTGATATTCGCCTTGATTTTGAGCGCCGTGGCCAACGCCGTGGTTGGGCTCTACATATTCTTTGGCGGCAGCGGCGCCGACCACCTGGCGATTTTCGGGGATTACTTCCGCGCTTTCGGCACATTTGGCCAGCCCAACCCATTTGGCGGCTTCATGGGCTTGGCTTTGCCGCTGGCTCTGACGGGTTGCATTGGCGAAGTGCTTTCCATCGGGCGAACATGGCGCGGGGGGAGCGGCATTCGACCGGCGCGACTGGCGGCGGCTGCTGGATACGGCCTGGCCTGCTTGCTGCTGGCGGGGGCGCTTGGCGCATCCTGGAGCCGAGGCGCCTGGCTGGGCTTCGCCGTCAGCAGCCTGGTAATGGCGATCGCCTATCCGCGTCGACTCAGGCACGGCGTCGCCCTCGCGCTGGGGGCGGCCGCGCTCTTCCTCATGCTTTGGCTGGGCGGCGTCTTGCCGGCGTCCATAGTCAACCGTTTGACGACCGCCGCGACTGACCTGGTCACCGTTGCCGATGTGCGCGGCATTGAGTTTTATCCCTGGAATTACGCAGTGGTCGAACGTTTGGCGCATTGGCAAGCGGCGATCGGCATGGCGACCGACTTTCCGCTCTTCGGCGTCGGCTTGGGAAACTACGAAGTAGTCTACGAGCAGTACCGGCTCGTTAACTGGGAGGATGCGCTGGGGCACGCGCATAACCTGTATCTGAATTTGCTGGCCGAGGCCGGCGCGCTCGGCTCAGCGGCTTACCTCGCCTTCTGGCTGCTGATATTCCGCCTGACCTGGGCGCTGCGGCGGCACCCCGACAGCAACGCCCGTAGCGCGGCCACGGGCTTGCTGGGCTGTTGGACCTATATCGCGGTGCATAGCCTCTTTGATAACCTCTATGTCAACAATCTATTTCTGCATATCGGTGTATTATTGGCAGTGTTGGCGGTGCTGCAGCGGCAGATTAGTCACACGTTGAATTTGGATTAGACATGAGCCAGGCGGCTTCATCTGACGGGACCACGACGGGACGGCGCCATCACAAAGTGACGACGCCTTTCGACCGATTCATCATCGCCTTGGCCCGCCGCATCGGTGGCGCGAAAGCCAAAGAGATCGAGCGCTTTATCAAGTTCGCTTTTGTCGGCTTGCTGGGCTTCGCCATTGATTTCGGCGCCGTAGTGGTGTTGCAGAATACGCTGCTGCCGCCGGTCAGCAAGGCGAATGAACCGCTGGACTTCAATGTGGCGTTGGCAACGTCAATCGCGTTCGTCCTGGCAGTATGCAACAATTTCGTCTGGAACCGTCTGTGGACCTATCCCGACTCGCGATCGCGCACGGCCGGCAGCCAGCTGACGCAATTCGTCATCGTCAGCGTGATAGGCTGGGCGATACGCACCGTTTGGATCGACAATTCCTATAAGTGGCTCGGCATTGTATCCACATCAATCATCGCTAGTACCATCAGCAGCTACCGGCCCGCCCTGGTCGATGAACACAGAGTGGGCACGATGATCGCGCTGCTCTTCGGCGTTATCGTGGTGATGTTCTGGAACTTCCTGGCAAACCGCTATTGGACCTATAACGACGTCGAATAAAGCGCCGCGGATCGCTATTGAATACACGCCGGCGTATGAACAGGCGGGCGGCATCGGGCGTTACGCGCGCGAGTTAACCGCCGCCCTGGCCGCCATCGATACCCAGACACAATATAAGCTCTTCGTAGCTGGCGCAACGCAAGCCGCGCTGCCGGCCGCCCCGGGCGCCAACTTCGGTTGGAAGGCGACGCGCCTGACGCCGCGCTGGCTGGCCAGGATCTGGGGGCGTGCGGGCCTGCCGCTGCCGGTTGAGGCGCTGACGGGCCCGGTCGATCTCTATCACGCGACGGATTTTGTGCTGCCGCCGACGCGCGGACGAACGCGAACCCTGTTGACGGTGCACGATTTGTCCTTCGTTCGTGTTCCGGATGCCGCCAGCCCGCGCTTGAAAGCCTACCTGGATGCCGTTGTGCCCGCCTCGGTGGCGCGGGCCGACCATGTGCTGGCGGACTCGAGCGCCACGAAGACGGACCTGATCGAACTGTATGGCACGGCGGCCGACAAGATCACCGTGCTATACAGCGGCGTCGACGCTCACTTCAAGCCGGTTGATGCGACGGCTATCGCTAAGGTCAGGGAGAAATACGGCCTGGCTGACACGCGCTATATCTTGTCGGTCGGCACCTTGCAGCCGCGCAAGAATTACAGCCGCGTGATACAGGCGCTGGCGCGGGTACGCGGGACGGGCGCAGACTTGCACTTCGCCATCGCGGGTGGAGCTGGTTGGCTGGAAGCGGAAATGCAGCGGACAATTGCGCGTACGGGCCTGGAGCGCTTTGTGCACTTGCTGGGCTTCGTCGAGGATGGCGACTTGCCGGCGTTATATGGTGGCGCGCGCGCGCTGCTGATGCCGTCGTTGTACGAAGGCTTCGGTTTGCCGGTCTTGGAAGCGATGGCTTGCGGCACGCCCGTCATCACGAGTGACGTGTCTTCATTGCCGGAGGTGGCTGGCGAGGCGGCGCTGCTGGTCGATCCCTATGACGTGGCTGCTCTGGCGAAGGCGATTGAGCGCGTGGAAAATGATTCGACGCTGCGTACGCGGTTGATCAGCGCAGGTTCGCAGCAGGCCGGCCGCTTCACCTGGGAGAAATCGGCACGGCAGTTGAAGCGCGTTTACGATCGGCTGCTGGAATGATTACGGCCGATTCGTGATAAAATGCCGACGCGATAGAAGACAGCTTCTTGAGGGTCAAGCATGCTCGATTCGCCTCCAAACCGCTTAGCCGATCTGGCTTCCGCGTTTGTCGCAGCCGGCATCATCGGCTACCTGCTGCCCTGGATCGTGGCGCCATCAGCCGCCATGACCTTGAGTGCCTTTGACCTGGCGGAATGGAGCAGCTTGCATCCGGCGCAAGGCGGCACGCTGGAGGTGGCGCTGCTGCTGCGGGCGCAACTCGTGATCCTCACGGTCATGGTCGGCGCGTCAGCGGTCGGCAAGCGGGTGGCGCTGGCGGCGGTGCTCATATTGCTGCTCGCAATCGCCCAAGTGCCGCCCTTTGAATTTGTCAACGATCCGGGCAACTTGAATTATCGGCAGCAGCTGATTTTGGCGGCGTGCAGCGTGACCGCGGGGCTGGCGGCAGCTCTTTTTGCCAGAGGCAGGCTTTCCGCCACATGGTTGAGCATTCTGACCATTCTGCTGTCACTGGCGGGCCTGGCGACTTCGATTATGGGCCTTCAGGGGGCGCAAGCACTGCTGGCACAGCTCGGTCAAGCGGCGGATCCGGGCGCCGGCATTTGGATACTTGGCTTTAGCTACTTGGGATTGACCGGGGTCTCGCTGATTGAATTGACGCGGGATCGCCCAAGGTGATCAAGGGGAGATATATTCGGCGTCCCGGCCCATGAGTTCCGCGATAATCGTCATCTGCCCCACGTGATAGGGCTCATGAAGCTGAATAACCTGGGCCGTGTAACCGAAGCTCGTCATCAGAGCCTTGCTGTTTCCATTCATAGGCGCCGCGCTTGCCCTTCATGGGCGCCCTGGCGGTCTGCGCGTTTCGTGCCATTGGGCGCCGGCGGTTTCCATACTTGCGCCTGTGATTACCGCCTTGTGTCTCGAAAAAAAAGAGGCAGCCGCGGCCGCCCCATGATTGGCACATCCAGCGATGAAGCCGGGCGTCACTCCATGTTGGACTTGATATATTCGACCGCCTGCCCTACTGTTTCGATTCGTTGGGCGTCTTCGTCGCTGATTTCGCCGCCGAACTCTTCTTCAAATGCCATGATCAATTCTACGAGATCGAGTGAATCCGCTTCGAGATCTTCGCGGAAGCTGGCGCCCGCGACAACACGGTCATCTTCCACGCCAAGCAATTCAACCACGATACCTTTCACGCGCTCTTCAATTGATGCCATGTTTGCCCTACCTTACTCTGGATCTCAGTGTGTCAGCTTGTGTCCACCAATTATACCGAACTTCACTTGCCGTGCTAGCCTAATTGAAGAGACGGGCGTGATTGACACCTGCGGGCATCGTCTGTACGATACGCGCTTGGCAGGCGCTGCGGCAGCTCTGTAAGAAGGAACACCGGTGTATGGCAAAAGTGACGGACGCCCCTTCAACCGAAAGCAGGAAGCTGGACCATATCCGCATCAATTTGGAGCGTGATGTTCAGTTCCCGCGCCTGACAACCGGTTTGGAGTCGGTGCGTTTCATGCATCAGGCGCTGCCGGAAATGCATCTGCACGATATTGACACTTCAACCGAGCTTTTTGGCAAGCGGCTCTCGGCGCCGATATTGATTTCGTCGATGACGGGTGGCACGGAGGCGGCGCGCCAGATCAACAGCAGCCTGGCGGGGGCCGCGCAAGATCATCGCATTGCAATGGGGCTGGGCTCACAGCGGGCGGCGCTGGAGGACGGCGCGTTGGCCAGCAGCTACACGATTCGGGATTTGGCGCCGGATATCGTGCTCTTCGCCAATATCGGGGCGGTGCAGTTGAATTACGGCTACGGGCTGGCCGAGTGCCAGCGCGCGGTGGACATGATAGGGGCCGACGCGCTCGTGCTGCATTTCAACGTGCTACAGGAGGCAGTGCAAGCCGAAGGCGATGTGGACTTCAGCGGGCTCTTGCATAAGGTGGAAGAAATATGTGTTGGCTTGGGGACGCCGGTGGTCGCCAAAGAAGTCGGCTGGGGGTTCTCGCCCGCCGATGTGCGGGGCCTGGCGAATGCCGGCATAGCCGCCGTGGATGTAGCCGGCGCCGGCGGCACCTCCTGGAGCGAAGTGGAATACCATCGGGCGCCGACGGCTTATCACGCGAGGGTGGCGCGCGCCTTCGCCGACTGGGGCATCCCGACGGCGGATGCCATTCGCTACGCCCGCGATGCCGCGCCGGATCTGCCGGTATTCGCCAGTGGCGGCCTGCGCGACGGCATAGACATCGCCAAGTGTCTGGCGCTGGGCGCTGAACTTGCGGGCTTGGCAAGCCCATTTTTGCGCGCCGCCAGCGAATCGCCGGAAGCCGTTGACGAATTGATTCGCGAACTTGTGGCGCAACTGCGCATCGCCATGCTCTGCACCGCTTCGCGCGATCTGAAAGCACTGCGGGGGGCGGAGCTCATTCAGGTTGTGGGATCGCGTTAATCAGTTCGAGAATGACGGCGTTGCTCAAGAGCAGTCCGCGATGGCTGAGGCGGACGCGCTGCCAGCTGGATTCCAGCAAACCCAAGGCCTGCAAATGAGCGACTTGCGCGCCGAACAGCTCCAGAAAGTGCTGGCCGAAGCGGGCTTGAAATCGCGCAAGATCAATGCCCTCGCGCGTCAGGCGCAGGCTCATCATCATCGTTTCGTACATGTCGTCCGTAGGTTCCAGTTGGGTCGATTTGGCGACCGCCGGCGTCAATGGAAAGGGAAGCCGCGCTAGATACAGCGGCGTCAAAGCTTCGATATAGCGTTGTGGCGCTGCAATGGTCGAATAGCGGTAGCCGCCGGCGAAGCCATGCGCGCCCGCGCCGATGCCCAAATAGGGGCGGTTCCGCCAGTATTGCAGGTTGTGCCGACATTCCCTGCCGGGCCGACACCAGTTGCTTATCTCGTATTGCATGAAGCCATGCCGAGACAATTGGTCACACGCGTATTCATACATATCGGCGAAGGTGTCATCATCGGGACGAGGCAATTCGCCTTCGTCGACTTGTTGGCGCAAGGCCGTGCCGCCCTTTAGCTCCAGACCGTAGGCGGAGACATGGTCAGGTTCCAGCGCGATGACGGTTTGAATGGTCGCGCGCCAATCCGCCAGAGATTCGTCAGGCGAGCCGAAAATGACATCGAGGCTCACATTTTCAAATTGCGCCGCCCGCGCGGCTTCAACCGCTTCAGTAACGGCCGCCAGGTCATGCTGTCGATCGAATAGCCGCAAGATTTTGTGGTCCGCCGACTGCATGCCGATGCTCAGGCGATTGAAGCCGATCCGACGCAGGTCTTGCAGATACGGTGGCGATACATCATCGGGGTTGGCTTCGAGCGAGATTTCGGCATCCGCGACCAGGCTGAAGCAGCTATGCAGTTGGTCGAAAACCTGATCGAACTGTTTGGCGCTCAGCAGCGAGGGCGTTCCGCCGCCGAAATAGACGGTGTGGACAGGGCGTCGATCCGCGGCCGCGACAAAGGCCAACTCGCGGCAAAGGGCGTCAACATAGGCGGGCTTGAGGTGGTCGAGGTCGGTATAGGTGTTGAATGCGCAATAGGTGCAGCGGACACGGCAGAACGGCACGTGGACATAGAGCGAGTGGGAGCTTGGCGGGTCGTTCACGGCGGCGCCTGGGTTGAAGCCGATAATTGCGCCATTGTGATTGCTAAAATATAATTGTGCAAGTTAGTTTTCAATGGGGCTTAGTGGTTGAGATCCTGGTCTTTCCCGCGCGCTGAGCATAGGCGTGAAGAAGGACGCCGCGCGCTAAGCAACCGGCACTTGGGCGGCAGGTATGAATTTCATACGCAAACTCCTCGGACGATCGCCCCAAAACTCGGCGCGCGCCGGGCGTTCCTCGCACGTGACGCCCAGCCGCACGCAGCGTGTCAACATGCCGATCCGGGAGACTGCGCCGAGCGAGACGCCAGAGCTGGACGCGTTGACCGATGACGCCGAGACTTCAGCCCGGACTTCAGCCGTGGAAGCGGCGCCGGCCCAAAGCCGAGGGAAGGAGCCGCTGGCGACGGAGCGAGAGCCGCAAGCGGGAGTGGATGCGCCCCGTCCGTCCGGCCGCGAGCCGCAGGACGCCACAGCTCGCGAAACAGCGAAGGCGTCAAAGGAAGACAGCAAACCAGCGGCTAGCCCAGCGCCGGCCGCGCGAAGGCGGGCTTTCATACCGCAACCGAAGCCCGTCATGGCGCGCCAACGCCGCGGGCTGGCTTATGGGATCGCGAGCGATGTCGGGATGGCGCGGGAAAACAACGAGGACGCGTGCTTTGGCATGCAGTGGCATTCCATCACCGTCGACGACAGGCCCGACTTCGGCTTCTTCGTCGTTGCCGATGGCATGGGCGGGCATCTGGACGGTGAGCGCGCGTCCGGAATCGCGGTGCATACCTTGGCCACCGAGATGTTGGCGAGAGTCTATGTGCCGCTGCTGCGTAACTTCAGCGCCAGCGACAGCCCGACGATCCTGGAAGCCTTGATGGCCGCCTCGGAAGCGGCCAATCTGGCGGTGATCAAGACCGTCCCCGGCGGTGGAACGACCTTATCGGCCGTCGCCATCGTGGGCAACCTGGCTTACCTGGTGCACGTGGGCGATAGCCGCGCCTACCTCATCCATGGAGACCAAATCGAGCAATTGACAACGGATCACACCCTGGTCCAGCGCTTGATTGAGATGAACGAACTTTCGCCGCAAGAGGCGGAGAATTATCCGCAGAAGAACGTATTGTATCGCGCGATTGGCCAGAACGAGAACTTGAAGATGGAGCGGCTCATCCGTACTTTGCCGCCGGCGGCGCATGTCTTGATCTGCAGCGATGGCCTGTGGGACTGTGTGGAGAGCGATGCGCTGCGCGAAATCACGTTGGCGGCCGCATCGCCGCAAGACGCCTGCGACCAGCTGGTGCAATTGGCCAACGAGCGCGGCGGCAGCGACAACATTTCGGTCATCGTACTGCGTGTGCCGGGTGATGAATAAGGCGCCGGGCTGTTGACAGCGGGCGCGAGAACAGAATTACGAATCGGCTTCCAGTATGGACCAAGGCGGAGTAGACAATGATCCCTGGTCGAAGCGCAAAGCAGCGTAAGGGCAAGCGTATCCTGGTCGTTGACGACGAGCCGCGCATGATCGGCTTCATACGCATGAACCTGGAGCTGGAAGAGCATCTCGTCATCGAGGCGCATGACGGCGTCGCCGCGCTGGATGCGATACGCACGCAATTGCCGGACCTGGTCTTGCTGGATGTTATGATGCCTGATCTTGACGGCTTCGAGACCTTGCGCATGTTGCGGGAATTCAGTGATATACCGGTCATCATGCTGACGGCCAAAGGCGAAGAGAACGACAAAGTCTACGGCCTGGAGCTGGGCGCGGACGATTACATCACCAAACCCTTTGGGCCGCGTGAACTATCGAGCCGCATCAAGGCGATTTTCCGCCGGCTTGAGAAACCATCCACCGACGAAGCGATTCTAAAGGTTGATGAGCGACTGAGTGTGGACTTCAACAAGCGCGAGGTTTTGGTCGATGGCAAGGCGGTAAAGCTGCGGCCGACAGAGTATCGCCTGCTGTATCACTTGATCAGAAATGCGGGCTGGACCGTGCCGCACGATCAACTGCTGCAAAAGGTGTGGGGTTATGAATACCGAGACGAAGCGCATTATGTTCGGCTTTATGTGAATTACTTGCGCGACAAGATTGAAGAAGACCCTTCAAACCCGCGCTACATCATCACGGAGCGCGGCGTCGGCTATCGCTTTACTGACTTCAAGAAGTAACTGGCGCTGGACAGCATCAATCAAGCATGAAGCCGAAATCCAGGTAATAGCACATCGCCTGCGGCCGCCGCGGTCCGCAGCCGACCTCGCCATATTTGCGAAAGACGAAGATCAAGCGATTGCGCCGCTTGAGCTTCTTCTTCAGTGTATTCCATTGCGATTTGCTAGGCGCGTCGGCACCCGGGGGCAGCTGAAAATACGCCGCTGAGAAAACTGCGCGAAAGTGGTTGTCCTCGAATTCCAACAACTCAATTAGCGCCGGGCCGCGCGGGCCGGAAAGCGCGCTGTGAATGAGCTTCGATGCGTAACTGCGCGAGACCTTGCGGAACAGCGGCAAGTCGTCAACCATGGATGGTCCTCTGTTTGGCCGAACCTCGCCTGCATTATAACCAATGCGCGTCCAATGGAAGCCCCTTACGAGCGTTGTCTGCTGTTAATTTCGCGGATTGCGCGTAGAATGGGCGCAACAGGACGGGAGGCGCTATGCGCGATATCGATGGTCAAACATTCAAGAACATTCTGGCTTGCTGGACGGCGGGGATCACGGTCGTATCGGTATCATCCGGCGGTGACTGGCAGGCGATCACGGTGAATTCTTTTGCCAGCGTCAGCATGGCGCCGCCGCTGATCTGCCTGAATATCGCCAATCGCCTGGATACACGGAGCTACATCACGCGCGAGGGCCATTTCGCTGTCAGCATCCTGTCTGACCAACAGTTGGTGCTGGGCAAGCGCTTCGCAGGATTCTTTGACGACCAGTACGAAAACCGCTTCGATGGCTTGTCCTGCGCCACGACAGCATTGGGCGATCCTGTTATTCCGGCGGCGATGGCGTGGATGTCTTGCACGGTCGAACGGCAACTGGATGTGGGTGAAAACACGATGTTCATCGGCAAGGTGGTGGAGGGAAGCTGGAGCGACGACAAGCTGCCCTTGCTATATCACAATCGGCAGTGGGGGGTCTTCAGCGCCACTGAGGACAAGTGATCCGGTCAGTCTTGCTTGACCGCGGCGATGGCGGCGCCGATGATGCCAGCGCGATTGCGCAACTGGGCCGGCACGATTTCCGCTTCGCAGCGAATGTGCGGGAAGAACTTCTGATAGCGCTTGCTGACGCCACCGCCGATGATGAAGAGGTCGGGGCTCAGCAAGAACTCAAGATATTGCAGGTGCTCGGATAAGCGCTTGCCCCACTGCTTCCAACTGTAGTTCTTCTCTTGACGCGCGCGGTCCGATGTGCGCCATTCAGCGCTCTTGCCGCGGATTTGCAAGTGACCAAACTCGGTATTGGGCACCAGACGGCCATCCATGAAGAGCGAACTGCCGACGCCCGTGCCCAGCGTCAAGATGACCGTTAGCCCGGGGCGGCCGCGGCCGGCGCCAAAAGTCATCTCAGCGATGCCGGCGGCATCCGCATCGTTGAGCACGAGCACGCGGTTGCCTGTCGCCCGTGACAATAGCGACGCAGCGTCGGCGCCGATCCAATCATCAGCGACATTGGCAGCAGTCAGGGTTACGCCATGTTGGACGACCGCGGGAAAGGTGCAGCCTATCGGCGCATTCCAGTCAAAGTGGGCGGCAATCTGCCCCACTACCGCAGCGACCGCCAGCGGTGTGGCTGGCTGTGGCGTAGGGATGCGCAGCCGATCGCTGGCGAACTCGCCCGCCACCGTGTCTACAATTGCGCCCTTAATGCCCGACCCGCCGATATCAATGCCGAGGGATTTCATAGTTGCCGTCTGCTCCCAATCGCTAACGCCACAGCATTCTACCATATTACTGGCGCGGACAAGGCAAGCGGAGCATCGACGTGAAAGCAGCGAGGGCGCGCGGCAGGCTACGCCCCCTACGAAAACCCTGCGTGAACGCGACTGTACCTAGAGGGCGCTTGAATGTAGAGCGCAATTCGGCTTTAATCGGGGTGAGAAGTGCTGACAGGGGAAAGACATGCGCGTTACCGTTTTCTGGATTTTCACCGCCGTGCTGATCGTCTGCACCCCGGCAGCGCTGGCGCAAAGCGCTTGCCCGCCGGCGGGATGCGGTGTGCCCGCAAGCACGATCGAGGCGCACCGCTGGCCCAATGTGCGCTCGCTGGACGTCGACGAGGATGTACTTCACGGCCGCGACTATCGCCAGATTGAGGGCGCCTTCACCATGTATGCGGCGCCCGATGGCGAGCCGGTGGAAACCTTGAGCGACGGCTACACCTTCGTGACCGTACACGAAATGCTGGGCGACTGGGCGCGGATTGGCGATGCCCAGTGGATAAAGACGGAAATACTCAGCGAGTCAGTTTCGCCGTCGCGCTTTACCGGCGCGCTGCTGCCAGAGCCGGAAGAGTTGCCCTTCACCGTCGCCTGGACGCTGACGCATCTGCGCGGATCGAAGACGCCGGGCGGGCCTGAAGCGGCGGACAACCCCTTCCGCTACCGTTATACGCGCGTCTACATTTACGACACGGTCGATGTTGACGGCTACAACTGGTACCAGATTGGCGAGAGCCAGTGGGTGCATCAATTCAAGGTGGCCAAGATCCTGCCGGTGGAGAGGCCGGAGGCGGTTGACACAGATAAGTGGATCAGCGTCGATTTATACGAGCAGGTCGCCATCGCGTATGAAGGCGAGACGCCGGTATTCGCCACCTTGGTGTCTTCGGGCCTGGCGCAGTGGCCGACGAACGAAGGCGTCTTCCATGTATACGTGCGCTTCACGCATACCCGGATGAGCGGCAGCTACAACCTGCCCGATTTCTACTACCTGCAAGACGTGCCTTGGACGATGTATTATGACGACCAGATCGGCTTGCATGGCGCATACTGGCACGATGGCTTTGGCTTCCGCCGCAGTCATGGCTGTGTCAACCTGACTATCACCGACGCGCACTGGCTATTTCACTGGGCGACCAGCGAATACGACTATGCCGAGGGCGACTATATCGGGCCGGCCGTCTATGTCTATTCAAGCGGCGAGTACAGTTGACGACAGCCTAACGCCTCAGAATGCCAGGGCTGTTGCGCCGACGCGGAATCCCTCGATGTAGCCCTGCACCGCCAATAGCTCGGCATTCAAGATGCTGCAGCCGGCGGCGCCGCGAATCGTATTGTGCGAGAGCGAGGCGAATTTGTAGCCCAGGATGGGGCAATCGCGCAGGCGCCCCAGGCTGGTCATCATGCCGCAGCCGGCGTCACGGTCGCGCCGTGGTTGCGGGCGATCAATCTCGCGCAGGTACTGCAAAGGAAATGGCGGCGCGCTGGGCAAGCTCGGGATCGGCTCGTCGGCCTGCCAGGTTTCCCAATCGGCGATGATATCGGCAAGGGACGGCTGATCCGCCAGCTCGACCGAAATATTGACCAGGTGCGCATCCACGACCGGCACGCGCGTGCAGGTTGCGCTGACGGTCATGTCGAGCTCGCGAATCTCGTCGCCGTCAAATACGCCGAGCATCTTGCGCGATTCCGTTTCCATTTTCTGCTCGTCACTGGGTACGTAGGGGATGACGTTGTCGATGATGTCCATCGACGAAACGCCGGGGTAGCCCGCCCCGCTGATGGCTTGCTCGCTGACGAGATGCAGGCGCCGAATGCCATACTTGGCCAAGGGCTTCAAGGCCATCACGACCGGCATGACCGTGCAATTGGAATTGGCGATTAGCGCGCCGCCGCGCCAGTTGCGGTTTTCGCGTTGCACATCAATGAGGCCGATATGCTCGTGGTTGACTTCGGGCAGCAGGAGCGGCACGTCGGGCAACATGCGGTTGGCCGAGGCGTTGGTGCAGACAACATGCCCATCCGCGGCCAATTCCAACTCGCGCGTTTGGGCGGCGGCTTTGGGCAAGGCGGAAAAGACGAGGGGCGAATTCAGCTGCGCGTCAAGCGATGTCACTGTCAATCGGGCGATATCCGGCGGCGGGTTGCCATTGAGCACCCAGCGCGCCGCATCGCCATAGCGTTTTCCAGCGCTGCGGCTGGAGCCGATGACTTCCGCAACTTGAAACCAGGGATGGTCAGCCAGTAATTGAATGAAGCGCTGGCCCACTGCGCCAGTTGCACCGAGTATTGCCACATCAAGCTTTCGCATAGTTTGTATCCGTTTCACATGCCGACTGTACCGGAGCGCACCGCCGGGTAGGATCCCAGCATTTTGACGAACGAAGTCAACTGGAGCAGTTGTGTCAGCAATTCCTGACAGCGCGGCTCTTGCCAGTGCCCTTCGAAATCCAGGTAGAAGAGCGGCTCCCAGGGTCGGTTGCGGCGCGGCCGTGATTCCAGCTTGGTGAGGTTGAGATCACGCTTGGCAAACTCGCCCAGGCATTCGTAGAGCGCGGCGGGCCGATTGCGCGTGGCGAAGACGATAGAGGTCTTGTTGTAATCGGACGGGGGCGGATCGCCATGGCCCATCAACAAGAAGCGGGTGTAATTGAATTGCTCGTCTTCAATTTCTTTCGCCAGGACAGCGAGGTCGTACAGCTCGCCGGCCAAGGTTGAGGCGATGACGCCAATGCCGCGTTCGGGCGATTGCGCCAGGTCCTGCGCAGCGCCGGCTGTATCATACCAGCCGACTGGCGCAAAGCCGTTCCGCTTGAGAAAACGGTCGCATTGCATCAGGGCTTGCGGGTGGGAGCGCACCTGCGTAATCTCATCCAGCGTCGAGCCCTGGTTCGCCAGCAGGGCGTGATGCACGTGCAAGATGATTTCAGCCTGGATGCGCACATCTTGATCCAGCAGCAGTTCATAGGCGCCGCTCACCGAGCCGGCCAGGGCGTTCTCCACCGGCAGCAGGCTGAATTCAACTTCCTTGGCCTGCAGGGCGTCAAAGAGTTGATTGAAGTCCTGACAGGGCAGCGTTTCCGTCTCGGCGTCAAAGTGTTGACGAATGGCGATTTCGGAATTGGCGCCCGGTATCCCTTGATAGGCAACTCTTGGCATCAATCGCTCACATGCTTCCGCCAGATTTGGCGAATCATAATGAGAAAGAAGGAAATAGTGTAGTCTGGAATTCAGCGCACGGGCTGCACTGATTGGCCAGGCCGATTCAGCGTAGGGTGACAGGACTCGTTTTGAAGGCTTGCGCGCGCCACGGTTTACCCTAGCCCCCGACCCCATCCCCGGCAAGCCAGGGAGGGGGAGCAGGTCATCGGGGCTTTTCAAGTTGCGGCGCGACGTGAGTACTAAAGTGATACACATTGACATTCTCTGTAAAGTCTCACTCATTCATTGCTAGGGGGGGAAGCGCCGGAGATTGAGTATAAGAACCAGTGCAGAGATCAGCCGTGCGGGAAGGAGGCCAGCTTGCGACAAAACCACGGGATCTACGTATAATGTGTATGAAGAATCACCCGCGTGATGAGGAGCACAAATGACTGACGAACCGCGCTTCGACCCGATGAGAGAATTCCAGAATCTGGGCGAGCAGATAACGAAGCAGATTGAGCGGGGCATCCGCACGGTAACCAGCGGCGCCGAACGCTTGCCGGTGGACATGTACGAAGCCGACGGCCATCTGTATGTGCGCACGAGCGCGATTGATGGCCTGATCAAGGACAGCATCGAGATCAGCCTGGAAGCAAATGTGCTGACGATTGCCGTCCAGACGGAAGCGGATGCGACGCCGACGACCGCGCGTTACCATTTGCAGGAGCGTCGCTTCGGCGCCCTGGCACGCGAAATTGAGCTTTCGATCCCGGTGCGGGGGCAAGAGGCGCGCGCCAAAATTGAAGGGGGCAACGGACTGCTGGTCACGCTGCCAATTGACGAGAACGCTTACGGGAACATCACAGTCACGCCCGTCGAATAGATCGGGTAGGAAGAGCGACGCACAGCGCGTACGGTCGTTCTGAAATCGCCGCCAGCTAGTCGTTCAGTTTTGTTCGCGCCGCTTTCACGTCAAAGTCGAAGCGGCGCAAGAGAGCGTCTTTGCGTTCGTCGTCCAGGTAGGAGATTTCGACAGTCTGGCGCGCCATTTGAACCAGGTCATCGACGGAAATACCACAGGCCGTGTGCGCCAAGACATATTCGTCCACCAAAGACGACTGAAACAAGGTGGGCATGCTTGACGACAAGATGACCTTGACGCCGCTAGCGCGCAATTGTTGTAGCGGATAATCTTCCACAGATTTAACGAGACCGCAGAGTCGGGCCCTTTGCAGGGAGATCACCAGAGGGATGTCGGCCTCGACCAGTTGGTTGAGCAAGGCGTCATCGCCGGCGATACCCCATGGGTCGACCAGGCGGCGGGGCTGAAGCTCTTCCAGCACCTCGGCAACGCCAGCCCGGCCGGCGCCGCTGCCCGCGTTGACGGCCGTGGGCAAGTTTTTCTTCTGCGCGGTGGCGAAGGCGCGCCGGAACTGACCGATGGGCTGCCCGTCCTCGGCGTCCGTCAGGCCCATGGCCACAACATTGCCGTTGCGCGCGGCCGGGCCAGACGCCCAACGCGCCACATCGTCGCCGGCGCGGGGATTATCGCGGGGGACACAAAGCACCCAGGCCATGTCCACGCCCCAGCCGCGCAGCGCTCGGTCCCGCCCGTCATTAAGCGCGTCCAGGAAGACGTCGAAATTCATTTTGGCGCTGCCAATGAAGTCGGAAGGCGCCACGGCGATTTCGGCGTAGCGCACATTCTGTTTGGATAGCGCCACGCCAATATCGTATACGGTTAGCGCAATGTCTTCCGGGTACATGATCCAACTGCCGGCGGCACGGGCGATTTCGTCGATGCGCGCGAAATCGGGCTGCCGAAGCAGAGCAAGCCAATCGTCGTAATCCTCAGTGGCCTCGGGGATGCCGTTCTGGCGCGATATGAGCAGAAGGCTTTCCAAGCGGAAAGCGCCCGTCAACTGAAGGTTGAGATCGGCCTTGGGCATGGCCGCGAAAAAGTCACGTATAGACATGGTATAGACCTCTGCAATTAATGCGGTCGCCGGCAGCGCCATTACGGCGGCGGCCCGGCCGGGAATGTAGCCTAGCCGGCAAAGCCTTGGTCCAGCCCAAAACCCGACTGCTGGCGGACGGCGCCGACTTCGTCGCGAAACGCCGCTGATGCCTCAATGAAAGCTGCGAAGAGTGGATGCGGGCGATTGGGACGGCTGAGAAACTCCGGATGAAACTGGCAACCAAGCATAAAGGGATGATCCTGCAATTCAGCGATTTCAACCAGAATATCATCCGGGCTTAAGCCGCTGAAGCTAACGCCATTGGCGGCGAAGCGCCCGCGATAGTCGTTGTTGAATTCGAAGCGGTGGCGGTGGCGCTCCATGATTTCGGCCTGGCCGTACGCTCTGGCCGCCAAGGAGCCGGGCTGCAGCAAACATGGATATTCGCCCAGGCGCATCGTCCCGCCCAAATCGGTAATCGCGCGCTGTTCCAGCATGAGGTCGATTACGGGATAGGGCGTACTGACATCGAATTCCGTGCTGTTCGCGTCGTCGAGATTCAAGACATTGCGGGCGTATTCAATGCACATCACCTGCATACCCAAGCATAAGCCCAGATAGGGCGCCTTGTTCTCGCGGGCATAATTGGCGGCGACAATCTTTCCCTCAATGCCGCGATAACCGAAACCGCCCGGGACGATGATGCCATCGAGATCGTCGAGTTCTTGCAGGCGCTTGCCCTTTTCCAGTTCGCCGGACTGGATCCAACGTAGTTCGACATCTTGGTCGAGGTGAGTGGCGGCGTGCGTGATCGATTCCTTGACTGACATATAGGCATCGTGCAATTCAACGTATTTGCCCACGATGCCAATGCGCAGCTTTTCCTGGACCGAACGGCAGCGATGCACAATCCCGCGCCACTCGCTGAGATCGGGCGGCGCGGTCGCCAGGTCGAAGCGGCGGCTAATGTAATCGCCCAGTCCGGTTTCTTCGATCATTAGCGGCACGGCATAGATATTATCGGCCGTCTGCAAGGGGATGACGGCGTCCTCATCCACATCACAGAAGAGGGCGATCTTGTTGACGATGTCCTGATTTACGGGATGATCGGCGCGCGCGATAATCACGTTTGGCTGGATGCCGATGCCGCGCAGCTCCCTGACGCTGTGCTGTGTCGGCTTGGTCTTGAGTTCGTCAGTGGCGCCGATATGTGGCAGGTAGGTCACATGTACAAAGAGCGTGTCGCGCCGTTTCAATTCGGTGCGCAATTGACGCAGCGATTCCAGAAAGGGCAGGCTCTCAATATCGCCCACGGTGCCGCCGACTTCCACGATCACGACATCAGCATCAGTTCGTCTGCCCAACAGTTTGATGCAGCGCTTAATTTCGTTGGTGATATGCGGCACGACCTGGATCGTCCCGCCCAGGTAATCACCCTTGCGTTCTTTTTCGATGACCCGCTGATAGACTTGCCCGGAGGTCACATTGGAAAGCCGGCTGACATTTTCGTCGACGAAGCGTTCATAATGCCCCAGGTCCAGGTCCGTCTCCGCCCCATCCGATGTAACGAAGACTTCGCCATGCTGGTAAGGGCTCATGGTGCCCGGGTCGACATTCAGGTAGGGGTCGAGCTTTTGGATCGTCACCTTAAGGCCGCGCGCCTTCAGGATACGGCCGATAGCCGCTACTGTGAGCCCCTTGCCTACCGAACTGACAACGCCACCAGTGCAGAAAATATACTTGGGTTTCACGATTCTGCGTTCCGACATGGCCTTCAGTTGGTCGCTACGATCAGCATCCTTTAGCATTGATAGCCCCTAAGTCTATCGGCGAAGAGCGCCGCCAGTCACAACAAGGTTGACAAGTCGTCCACGGCGCGCTGCAAGTCCAGGAAGACGAAACCCAATTGGGCTTCACTATTGACCAACGCTGTTAACACGGCTTGCTCGTCAATGGTCAGCAACAGCACAAATCCATCCTCGCCCTTGATGTAGACTTGACTCAATCGGCCGCGTCCCAACTCATCGGCAATGCGCTCGCCCCAAGCCAACATCGCTGCCGTCATAGCAGCCAAGCGTTGTTCGCGCACAGGATCAGGCAACGAAGCCGCCAGCGCCACGCCTTCTACGCTAATGACTGCCAAGGCTTCAAGCTCCGGGTTCTGCACCCGTAATGCGTCGAGACGCTCGGCCAATGGCTTCACTTGCGCGGCCGGCACCGAAGCCCCCCGCCATTTGGGCCGGCTAACGACGCACGCGCACAGGCCAAGATAGGCAGATGCCGTACTTTCTGCTTGAAGGCTGGCCTCATGATGGTACTCTTCGGGTCAGCAAAGTCTGAAGGGCAAGGTTGGCAAAAGGCATAACGCTGCCCTTCATTATACTTGTCGGGATTCAATCGGCAAGCGGGCGCATCAGCGAATCGAAATCGCTGGTCAGCCGTAGACTATTCGTAGTCTGTATTCAGCTATACTATGGGACAGGGCCTGTGTGCAAGCGGACACAAATCCATGAGTGAACAGTATCGAACGAGCGGGCGCGCGGCGCCGGCGCAACAGAGCAACGCCAGCGTTCAAGAAATTGCGGATCGCATCGCTGGCAGCGTCGGCCAGGTCATCCTGGGCAAGGGGAACGAAGTCCGCTTGACGGTATTGGGCATGCTCTGCCGCGGCCACATATTGCTGGAAGATGTCCCCGGCGTGGGCAAGACGATGATGGCCAAGGCACTGGCACGGGCGCTGGGCTGTAGTTTCAATCGAATACAGTTTACGCCGGATATGCTGCCTTCGGACATCACCGGCGTTTCCATCTACAACCCCAAGACGCGGGAATTCGAGTTTCGTCCCGGGCCGATCATGGCGCAGATTGTGTTGGCCGATGAGATCAACCGCGCCACGCCGAAGACGCAGTCCGCTCTGTTGGAGGCGATGGAAGAAGGCCAGATGACCGTTGACGGCGTCACGTATCGCCTCAGCAATCCATTCATCATCATGGCGACGCAGAACCCGATAGAGTACGAAGGCACCTTTCCCTTGCCAGAGGCGCAGTTGGATCGTTTCCTGCTTCGAATCCAGATGGGTTATCCGCATCCGCAAGACGAGCTGAAGGTGTTGGCGTCGCAGCAGTATCAGCACCCGATCCAACATGTGCAGCAGGTGGTCTCGCTGAAGGAGTTGCTGGCGGCGCAGCAATTGATCAAGGACGTTTACGTCGCCAAAGAAGTGCAGCAATACATCGTCAATTTGATCACGGCCTCGCGGCGGCACGCGGATGTCTATCTGGGCAGCAGCCCGCGCGGCTCGCTGGCGCTGTTCCGCACGGCGCAGGCGCGGGCCGCCATGACGGGGCGCGACTTCGTCATCCCGGACGATGTTAAGGCGCTGGCGGAAGTGACGCTGGCGCACCGCATCATTGTGGGCCCGGCCGCGCGGCTCAAGAACATCACGGCGCGCACGATCGTCCAGGACATTCTGCAGAGCACGCCTGTGCCCGGGTCTTCCGTGCGCTAGCGCCTTTCCCTATGCCCGGCCGTCGCAACGCCCTTTACATTCTAACCATCATAAGTCTCGTGACGGGGCTTTTCACCGGGCGCGCCGATATCTTCAACATCGCCTATCTCATTGGCGCGTTGCTGCTGACATCGCTGCTGTGGACCTGGCTTTCGCTGCGCGGCATCGCCATCCGCCGGACGACACGGACGCGCCGGTCCCAGGTGGGGCGCGTCTTTCACGAAGCATTTGGCGTACGCAAGACCGGCTTTTTGCCCAAGCTGTGGCTGGAGATACACGATCATTCCACTTTGCCCGGGCACAATGCCAGCCACATCGTGCCGACCTTGTTGGGCGGAAGGGAATACACCTGGGACGCCAGCACGACTTGCACGGCCCGCGGCGAATTCCAGCTGGGGCCGATGACGGTCGTCAGCGGGGACCCTTTCGGTCTCTTCAACTCGCCGAGACGCGTAGGCGCGACCGAGCGGCTGGTGGTGTATCCGCTGACGGTTGAGCTGGAGCAAGTTATCTTGCCGGTGGGCATTTTGTCCGGCGGCGACGCGCAGCGTCAGCTCACGCATCAGATCACGACCAATGCCAGCAGCATTCGCGATTATGTCGCCGGCGACAGCATGAACCGCATACATTGGCGTTCGACAGCCCGCACCGGCAATATCATGGTGAAGGAGTTCGAGCTGGACCCGCTAGTCGATATTTGGCTGTTCAGCGACTTTTCGGCCGACTCCTTATACGAAGATCCGAGCATACGGCGCGCCGACGATGTGGGCAGCATCATCACGACATCGCGGCTGATCCCGCCATCGACCGAGGAATACGGCGCAATTGTCGCGGCATCGCTGGCGAAGTATTTCCTGGAAGACGAGCGCGTCGTTGGCTTCATCGCCTATGCGCCGCAACGCCAGATGTTTCAGCCGGAACGTGGCCATCGCCAGCTTTCGCGGATCATGGAGGCGCTGGCGGTCGCCAGGAGCACGTCGCAACATTCGCTGCGCGAAACGCTCTCGCTTGAGACGCATCTATTCACCCGGGGCGCCACGCTGCTGATTATCACGTCTTCAGTGCGGCAAGACTGGATCAGCGAAATGCAGGTCATGCAAAGGCGAGGCATCCGGCCGATATGCGTCTACATCAACCCTCAGACTTTCAATCCTCAACTGGATTCATCGACAGTACGCGGCATGTTACAATTGGCGGGCATTCCAACCTTGGTCGTGGGCCAGGACGACGACATCGCCCTCGCCCTTGAGCAGCGCCCGGCATGAAGAGACATAGCGGTGGACAGAAATCCATGTCGAAGCACTATGACGCCATTGTAATCGGGGCCGGCGCCATGGGCAGCGCGGCCGCCTTCTACCTGAGCCGGCGGCGCCAGCGCGTCCTGCTGCTGGAGCAGTTTGAGCTAGATCATCAGAAGGGCAGTTCCTACGGCTATTCGCGCATCATTCGCTATTCGTACGATTACCCCGAATATGTCGAGCTCGCCCGAGACACGTTTCCGCTGTGGTTCGCTTTGCAGGAGGAGCTGGGCGAAACCTTGTACGTCAAAACGGGCGGCATTGACTTCGGGCCGGCAGACGACGAAACCTTCCGCGCGACCATCGCCGCCGTCAAATCGGCCGGCATAGCGCACGAAAACCTTGAAGCGGATGAGGCCGAGCGGCGCTTCCCGCAGTTTCGCTTCGGTGATGGCTTCCGCGTGTTGTTTCAGCCCGACAGCGGCTTTATCAAGGCGTCACGCGCCGTACGCGGGCACATCAAGCTGGCGCAGGCGGCCGGCGTTGTCGTCAAGGACGAGACGGCGGTGCGCGGAATCAAGATCGCCGGTGATAGCGTCGCGGTCAAGACGAGCGCGGGCGACTTCAGCGCAGCACGGCTGGTCGTAACGGCTGGCGCCTGGGCCCGGTCTCTTCTGCGCCAAACGGATATCGACTTGCCGCTAAGACCATTGCGCTGCCAACTGAATTTTTTCGCGCCCACGGAGAAGACGTCCTACGAGGCGGAGCGCTGCCCGGTGTGGATCGGCCATGTCAGCAGCCGCTTTCCCGAGACTACCTATGGCATTCCGGCGCACGACGGCTCTGGCTTCAAAGCTGCGTTTCACGGTGGCCCGCCGGTGCAACATCCGGCGGATATCAGCTACGCGCCCGACAGCGAAAATGTCGCGTCGTTGCGTCCGTTTTTGCGCGCGCATATCCCCGGGCTGGCCGAGGCGCCCGTGCGCGAGAGCCGCATTTGCCTGTATACGCAGACGCCGGACGAGCACTTCATCGTCGATGCCCATCCGGCGCATCAGCATGTCGTCATCGGCGCCGGCTTCAGCGGGCACGGCTTCAAGTTCAGCACCATCATCGGCAAGATGTTGACCGATATCGCACTGGATGGCGCTACGCCGCACAACGACGAGCTATTCAAGATCAGCCGATTCACAGACTGAGCGACCACCAGTGAAATTCGCCAGCGTGGTCAAAGCCATTAGCGCGCAGCAATTCGATTGTTGACGCGTCGCGACTTGGGAAGACTGCGCCAACTATGCCGCCGGCATTAGCCAGTTGACGGCTCGCCACGTCGAGGGCGGCTTGGGTCAGTTTCCCCTCCAGCCAGATGCCACTGTATGTGAGCGTATCGACAGCGATGAGATGCGCTTCATGTGGACGCGCTGTCGCCGGCGCCTTGCCGGGTTGACCGACATGCAGCGTATGGACCTGCAGCGACGGCCTGAAGCCATGACGCTGCAAGATGCGCGCCATGCCCGCGTTTGACGTGCGGACCAGGGCGCGAATCTCATCAGCGTGGCGCGCCGTGGCGGCGGAAACACACGCGGCAACAAGAGCGCTGCCGATGCCATGGCCCTGCGCGTTGGGCGCTACCGCCAGCAGATCCAGCTCGTAGCGGCGCCGGCCGGCGTCGTCCAGGGTGATGAAGCCGTCGGCGAAGCCGAGCGCCTCCTCGCCTGAAGTCGCGACCAGCGCCCGGCCTTGAGACAAGAACCGCCGGACACGCGGCGATTCGACGTCAATTGTTGACGCCAAAGCGGCGGCGGCGATGCGTGAAATGGCGCCGGCATCGACGAGGGTTGACCTACGGACGGTCGCGCGCATTGCTTTTTTGCCTCGCGCTGCACATAATGGCCTCGGCAAACGGTACGCAATTATCCGGCGGATTCGCGGGCAAGCTCACGTGCGAAACCTCTATTTGTATCTGGTGGCCTTCATCGGCGGTATGACCACGCTGGCCATTGAATTATCGGCATCGCGCTTGCTAGGCAACGTCTTCGGCAACAGCAACCTGGTCTGGGCGAATGTCATCGGCTTGATGCTGCTGTACCTGACAGTCGGTTATTTTCTGGGCGGCCGGCTGGCGGATCGCTTCCCGCGCGAGAAGGTGCTGCTGCAGATCATCATGTGGGCCGCCTTCTTGAGCGCATTGATTCCTTTGGCCGCCCGCCCCATCATATCACGGGCAGCGCAGGCCGTCTTTGGCGCGGAAGCTGCATTGGCTTTGGGTTCCTTCGTCGTGATACTGATACTGTTTTCGCTGCCGGTGACGTTGCTGGGCACGATATCTCCTTTTGTGATTCGCCTGTCTATTACTGATGTCGAGGGAAGCGGAAGCGTCGCCGGCAAAGTTTACGCCATTAGCACACTTGGCAGCCTGCTCGGCACATTCCTGCCCGTGCTGGTGACGATCCCGCAGATCGGGACCGCGCGCACTTTTTTGCTCTTCGCGGGTGTGTTGTTCGCTTGCGCCTTCCTGGGCTTTATGCGCTACGACGCGCGGCGCGCATTGCTCTATGCCGCGATGCCCGTCGTCATCGGCATATTGGCGCAACCGGCGCTCGCGGCGCCCTTGCGTCCACCGGCAACCGGCGCGCGCCTGCTCTACGACAGCGAGAGCGCTTACAACTATATTCAAGTGCAGGAAGACAGCGACGGCTATCGCTACTTGTATCTCAACGAGGGGCAAGGCGTGCACAGCCAATGGCACGCTAGCGAGCTGTTTTACGGCGGCACCTGGGGCAATTTTCTGGCGGCGCCCTACTTCAATCCACCGCCCTTCCACGCCGATGAGGTCGAATCGCTGCTGCTGATCGGCCTGGCCGGGGGCACAATCCCGCGGCAGCACACGGCCATCTATGGCGACATCCCCATCGTCGGCATTGAGCTGGATCCCGAGATCATCGATGTTGGCGCCGCCTTTTTCGACATGAACGAGGCGTCCATGCCCAACCTGAGGGCGCTGGCTGGTGATGGTCGCTTTCTGCTGAACCGGCTGGATCAGACCTTCAGTGTTATCGGCGTTGACGCCTATCGGCCGCCTTATATCCCCTGGCACCTCACCACCGTTGAGTTTTTCGGCGAAGTGAAAAGCAAGCTCAAGGCGGACGGCGTGGTCGCCATCAATGTGGGGCGCACGGATACGGACCGGCGTCTGGTCGATGCCTTGTCGCAGACGCTGCTGCGGGTCTTCCCCTCGGTATACGCGCTGGATGTGCCGCAGTCTTTCAACACGATTCTGGTCGCGACAGCCCAGCCGACATCCGCCGGCAATCTGGCCGAGAATGCGACATATCGGGCGGAAGACGTCGACGCTAGGCTGCATGACATATTGGCGGGGGCGGCTGACGCGCTCGTGCCCCTGGGCGAAAGCGACATCGTCTTCACCGATGACCGCGCGCCTGTGGAACGACTGGTGGATTCCATCGTGCTCGACTTCTTGCTGGCGGGCCGGGCGGAGGAGTTCAGAGTCACCGATGACTGAAAAGCGCGCCCGGCTCTTGGCTTTGCGGCTATTGTTTGCAATGGCTGTCCCCACAGTATTGACGCTCGGCAGTGTACGGCTGCTGCTGAGTTACGAGTTTCTGCGCTTTGAATATCAGCGGCCGGGTTTCCCGGTCGATCCCTATGGCTTCTCAGTGGCGGACCGACTGGCTTACGGCATGTACGCCATTGATTATTTGTTCAACGCTGAGCCCCTCGACTTCCTGGCGAGCATCAGAATTAGAGGGGACGGCAAATGCGCCGGCGCCGACGCTTGCACGCTCTTCAATGAACGCGAGCTGCAGCACATGGGCGATGTGAAGGAGCTGCTGCGCATCGCCTTCGCCGTGGCCGTGACAGCAGTTGCCCTCGCCGGCGTCGCGCTGCTGACAGCCCGCTCGCCCGAGGCTCGGCAGGCCATCCGCCGTGGCTTGCGCGCTGGCAGCCGCTTTACCATTGGCGCGATTATTTTGCTCGGCGTAATGACGCTGCTGTCGTGGAACAGCGCCTTCGATGCTTTCCACGAGCTGCTATTCCCGCCGGGCAGCTGGCGCTTCCTCTTTTCGGACAGCTTGATACGCTTATATCCGGAACGGCTCTTTGTTGATGCGGCTGCGATAATCGGCGCCTTGAGTTTCTTGGGCGCGCTGCTAATTATGCTTGGGGCGTCCCAATGGGAGGCGCGTTCACGTCAGCGAGGCGTCAAAGCGTGACCATCGCTCTCAAGGAAATCTCGATCAAGGGCATTAAGCGAACTTGGCCGGTTCGTTGCTTAGCCGCCCAGCAGTGTGTAGACTATGGTGCGTTCATCGCTGTTTGTCGCGCGCAGCAATCGATGCAGTGACAGCCGACCCTTGAACCGACAGGATTACCGCGTCCGCCGCAGACTTTGTCGAGGCATTTTGCATGATGAGAAGCAGTCACACACATAGCAATGCGCTTACGCGCCGCAACTTTCTACGGCTGGGTGCGGGGGCGGCTGCGGCCGCAATGCTGGGACAGGCCGCGCCCGGCATGGCGCATTCTGGCGCGGGCGCGCAGCAGCTGCAGCCCGACCATGACCAGATCATCACCAACATAAGAACGAACGCGCGCAAGGTCTGCCTTACGTTTGATGATATGTGGAGCGAATACTTTACGCTGAAAATCTGCCGCGCATACGCCAAGCGCAATATCCGGCTTACGCTATTTCCGATTGGTCTGGCGATTCACAATAATCTAACCCGCCCCAATGACGGATTCGCCGATTTGTATCCGCGCTTGCTGGACATGGGGCATGAATTCGGCAGCCACTTATTCACGCATCGGCCGATCAGCGCTATGACATTGCAGCAGCTGATCGACGAAGAAATGGAGCCGGCATTAAACTCCATGCGGCGCGCGCTGGGCGCGAGTTACCGCCCGGTCGGCATCCGGCCGCCATACGGCATGGTCACGGACGCGGTAAAGGAGCTGGCTCTACGTTATGGGATTCCCTTGGTCTTGTGGGGGTTGGATTCGCAAGACGCCATCTGCACACACCAGAAGTGCACCGACAACTGCGAGCCGGCCGGCGCGAAGGAATCGCCCGATTACTTGCGCTATCTTGAGGAAGATCTGCCCGAGGCGGTCTGCTTTCAAGACACGTGCGCGGAGCGATGCGTCGAGACAATCGTGGGCAATTACGAGAGTTATCTGCGGCCGGGGACGATCATCTTGCATCATGCCATCAAGGCTTCATACCTGGCGATACCGCGCGTGGTGAAGCTGCTGGACGACTGGAATATGGAGCCTGTCCCGCTTTCCAGCTTGCTGACGTATCGATCCGCCTGAAGCCGGCAGCGCTTTGGCCGCGGCGGATCAAGGGCCGATCAGGTTCGTGGTCAATTCTGAAACTGCGCCCTTTCGACGCGCGCTTTGAGCATTTATTTGTCAGGCGGGCTGTACTAAGCTAGGGCCATAGATGTCGAAAGTGCTCGAAACTGAGAAGAAGGAGCGTGACATGGCAATTCGCGTTGGCATCAACGGTTTTGGTCGCATCGGCCGGCAAGTGCTGAAGGCGATACGTGAGTATTATCCGGCTGATATTGATGTGGTCGCCTTTAACGATTTGGGCGATCTGAATACGATGGCGCACCTGTTTCGCTACGATTCCAACTA
Organism: Phototrophicaceae bacterium; assembly: GCA_965208195.1. Classification (GTDB taxonomy): domain Bacteria; phylum Chloroflexota; class Anaerolineae; order Aggregatilineales; family Phototrophicaceae; genus UBA6055. Next base: position 1,093,855 of record CBDBOC010000004.1, read on the forward strand.
CGGCATCTACCCCGGCACGGTCGAAGTGGCTGATGGCGCGCTCATCGTGGATGGCGACGAAGTCAAGGCGCTATCGGAGCGGGACCCGGCCCAGTTGCCCTGGGGCGAGCTGGGCGTGGACATCGTCATCGAAAGCACGGGCATCTTCCGCGACAAGGCGAGCGCGACCAAGCATCTCGCCGCTGGCGCCAAGAAAGTGATCATCAGCGCCCCGGCGAAGGGCGAGGACATCACGGTCGTGCTCGGCGTCAACCAGGACCAATACGACGCCGCCACGCATGATGTGCTGTCCAACGCCTCTTGCACGACCAATTGCCTGGCGCCGGCCGCCAAAGTGGTCAACGATGCCTTCGGCATTCAGCAGGGCTTCATGACCACCATCCATAGCTATACCAACGATCAGTCCATTTTGGATCTGCCGCATTCGGATTTGCGCCGCGCCCGCGCCGCCGCCGTCAATATGATCCCCACCAGCACCGGCGCTGCCCAGGCGGTCGCGCTGGTGGTGCCCGAGTTGGCGGGCAAGTTCGATGGCATGGCCGTTCGCGTGCCGACGCCCACCGGCTCCCTGGTTGATTTCGTCGCCTCGGTCGACCGAACACCGAGCAAAGACGAACTGATCGACGCCTTTGAAGAAGCGGCGGCCGGGCCGATGCGCGGCTATCTCGATGTCTCGCACGAGCCACTCGTCTCGTCGGATTATGTCGGCAATCCGCATTCCAGCATTATCGACGCGCTGGCGACCGATGTGGCCGGCAACCTGGTCAAGGTCATCACCTGGTACGACAATGAATGGGGCTATTCCTGCCGCACGGCCGATTTGGCCAAGTTCGTTGGCGACAGACTATAGCTTTACCGCAGCGATGCTGATAAAGGCGAGGCGCCCACCCTCGCCTTTTTTTGTGATAAGACGGAGCCGCAGATGGACAAAATGACAATTCGGGATGTGGACTTCAGGGGCAAGCGCGTCCTCGTCCGCGTTGACTTCAACGTGCCGTTGGACGGCGAGCGCATCAGCGACGACACACGGATAAGGGCCGCGTTGCCGACTATAGAATTCATCCTGAATTGCCAGCCGCGTGTCGTGATCCTGATGTCGCATTTGGGCCGTCCCAAGGGTGAGCCGGTAGCGGCGCTGTCACTGGCGACGGTCGCGCCGGCGTTGGCGGCATTGCTGGGCCGGCAGGTCGCTTTCGCGTCGGATTGTATCGGCGGAGCGGCTGCATCGAGCATTGAAGCTACGCCCGCTGGCGGTATCGTCTTGCTGGAGAACACGCGCTTTCATCCCGGCGAAACCAAGAACGATGGTGACTTGGCGGCGCAGTTGGCGCGCCATGGTGAGGTATTCGTCAACGACGCCTTTGGCACAGCGCACCGCGCCCACGCCTCTAATGTCGGAGTAGCCGCGCATTTGCCGGCTGTCGCTGGGCTGCTGCTGGAGAGAGAAATCGACTATCTGTCGACGGCGCTGGAAGAGCCCGAGCGCCCCTTCGTCGCCATCCTCGGCGGCGCCAAGGTCTCGGGCAAGATTGACGTGATTGAGGCGCTGCTGCACAAAGTCGATGCGCTGCTCATCGGCGGCGGCATGGCCAATACCTTCTTCGCGGCTCAGGGCCGCCAGATGGCGGATTCGCTGGTCGAAGACGACGCGCTCTGCCTGGCGCGCGACCTGCTCCGCGCGGCCGGCGACAAGCTGCGCCTGCCGGTCGACCAACGCATCGCGGCTGCCTTTGACAACGATGCCGCTAGCCGAGTCATCACAGCGGACGAAGACGTGCCTGCCGGCTGGCAATCGCTCGATATCGGCCCGGACACAGTGGCGGCCTTCAGTGATATCGTGGGCAGCGCCCGGACGATCGTTTGGAATGGGCCGATGGGTGTTTTCGAAATGGCGAACTTCGCCCGCGGCACCATCGGCGTGGCGCGCGCGCTGGCTACCGCGACCGATGGCGGCGCCACGACCATTATCGGCGGCGGGGATTCTGCGGCGGCGGTCGAGCAAGCCGGCCTGGCGAACAAGCTGTCGCACATTTCCACCGGCGGCGGCGCCAGCCTCGAGCTGCTGGAAGGCAAGGACTTGCCCGGCATTACCGCCTTGAATGACCGCCAAACGCTGCTGTGAAGGCGGGCAACATGACACGCATCTCGCTGGCGTGCCTGGGCAAGAACTTGCTAGAATAGACTGTAAGGCTCAGCCCGATCTAGGAGCGCCCTATGGCGAGAACGCCCATCATCGCTGGCAACTGGAAGATGCACAAAACGCCCGACGAAGCGGTCGCCTTCGTGCGGGAGCTGGCGCCTAAAGTCGAGCGCTTCGCCAATGTAGAGCGGGTGGTGGCGCCGACATTTCTCGCGTTGCCCGCGGTGCGTGAAGCGCTTGAAGGCGCGCCCGTGCAAGTCGCCGCGCAAGACGCGCACTGGGCAGCGAGCGGCGCGTACACCTCCCAAGTGTCAATGGCCATGCTGATGCCGTATGTCGATTACGTCATCGTGGGCCACTCGGAATGCCGGGCGTACCTCAACGAAAGCGACGCGAACGTAAATCGGAAAGCCAAGGCGATTTTGGCAGCAGGACGCAAGCCCATCATCGCTGTCGGCGAAAGCTTGGCGCAGAACGAAGCCGGCGAAACGGTTGATTTCGTCAGGGCGCAGGTCAACGCGGCGCTTGGTGGCATCAGCGCCGCTGACGCCAGCGAGGTCGTCATCGCCTACGAACCTATATGGGCGATCGGCACGGGACGCAGCGCCAGCGGCGAGATGGCTGACAGCATCATCAGGCGCGCTGTCAGAGACACGCTGCGAGACCTCTATGGCGACGCTACTGCGCAGACGATTCGCATCCAGTACGGCGGCAGCGTCAAGCCCGGCAATATGGAAGAGTTCATGGCGCAGCCCAACATCGATGGCGCATTGGTCGGCGGCGCCTCGCTGGCTGTGGACGACTTCGCCGCCTTGATCGAAATCGCCGCGCGGGTGAAGGGATAAGGCGCTGCGCAGTCTGGATTTGCTGGCGCTTATCGTTGTATTCGGGTCACTCTTCGTCCTATTCCGCCGCACGCAAGCCTGGCTGCATCAGCATATCTTCAAAGTCGGCTGGTTGCTGACGGGCGATATTCGAGTCACCACCTTGGTCTACTACATCGTGTTTCTGCCGGGGATCGTCCTGCACGAGGCGACGCTGTGGCTGGCCGCGGGCATATTGAACGTGCGCGCGGAGAGCGCGATACGCTTCCCCGAGCCGCAGGCCAGCGGAGAATTGCGCCTCAACTTCGTGCGACTGTCATCACGCGCTGGCGAGCGCCGCTTGGGCCTGATCAGGCTGGCCCCGGTCATCACAGGCGCGGTGGCGCTTTGGGGCATCGCTATGCAAGTATTCGGCTGGCGACAGTTGATCAGCCAGGCAACGTCCGGCAGCGCAGCGAGTTTGTTGCAGGCGGCATCCGCGTTGACCGGCGCCGCGGACTTCTGGCTCTGGCTGTATTTGGCATTTGCGATTGCCAACACGATGTTCCCTTCACAGCCCACGCGGCTTTCCCGCGGGCGCAAAGTGTTGCTACTGGGCCTTGCGCCACTCATGCTGCTGGCATGGCAGATTGGCGGCGCGCTGAACGCTGTATTCGCCGCATACCTTGAGGGCCTGCTGGAGAACCTTGCAATCCTAAGCTTGGGTGTTAATGCGTTGAATGGCGCGGCGATACTTGGGTTGGGCCTCTTCGAAAGCGCCATAGAGCGCGTCACGGGCAAGAGCGCGACATTCCGCGATGGCAAGATGCTCGTCATGACGCGGGAAGAAGCGCGCGCCCGGCAGCGGCGGCAGAGGTCAAATGACGGGACTCAGGCCCAGCCCAAAGGAGCCGGAAGCGCGCCGCCAACGCCAAAGTCGGTTTACGACTTCAAACTGCCGATACCGGGACCGCCCGGGCGCGAGCCAATTAGTCGGCAGGCGGTAGCGGTCATTGAAGCTGATGCACCACAGGCGGCGCCAGATGCCCATCCGACGCCCGCGGAAGTGGTCAAGCGGCCCGCAGCAGCCGCGACTCAGGCGCCCGCCGACGGTGCGACCCCGCCGATTATCGACGCGGATTTGCCCTTCAGCCGGCCTTTCGCCGGCGCCGCGGAAGACGCCGAAGATGGCCAACAATGGCGAGACGAGGCTGATGACGCCGACGCGCCCTTCAGCCGGCCCTTTTCTCAATGATTCCAATTAGGGGCGAGGCGGCGACTCGTCAACGCATTCATTGTTCGCAAGCCATCCCAACCGTCAGCGGACGCGCCCTCGCGCAAGGCGATTGAAGCGGGCAGCGAGCTCATCTGCGACGCGATTGACGATGCGAACTCCTACGACGATGATGCCGGCGAGGAAGCATCGTAGTCGTCGCCAAGTTGGGCGAAGCGGCCGACAGCGGCGAAACCGATCGCGATGAAGATCAGCATGACAGCCAGGGCGATGAACTTAAACAAGCGGTCGGTCGTCACCAGGGTGAGGAAGCCAAATAACGCGCAGATCGCGTAATAGGCGAGCGCGATTTGGCGCGGCGTAAATACACCGGAATCGAGCAAGCGAAAGTGCAGGTGACCGCGATCGCCGCGAAAAGGATTATTGCCGTGGCGCACACGGTTGAAAATCTGCCAGCCGAGGTCCATCAGCGGCAGGCCCATCACCAGAAGTATGGTCGCCATTTTGGCGCCGCCGATGATGCTGAGCGTACCCAGAACGAAGCCCAGGAACCAGGCGCTGCCGCCCATGTAGACGCGCGCAGGGTGAAAATTGTAGATGAGAAAGCCGGCCAGAGCGCCCACAAGCGCCAGCGGCAGCAGGCTCACGCTGGTTTGCGGCGGCACTTGACGAACGGCGCTGTTGAGGAAGAGCACGATGCCCGCGATCAAGGCGACGCCGCCGGCCAGGCCGTCCGCGCCGTCCAGCAGGTTGACGGTATTCATCATCAGCACGAGCCAAAATAGCGTAAGCGCGACGGTCACCACGGGCGACCAGGGGTCCGTCTGCGTACCGGTGAAGGGATTGTTAAAGAACTCGATAAAGATTTGGAAGCCGATGGCGATGGCCGACGCAAGCGCTTGCCCGACGAAGATCTGTGTGTAACTGAGATCGTAGATGTCGTCAACCACGCCCAGCAGCCAGATGACGATGCCGCCCAGGATCAAGCCGGTGAGGCGGACGATTTCGTTTGGGTCGCCGCGTTCGATGGCGACAAGCTGCGCGAAGAGGACGCCGACCATAAAGCCGACGAAGATCGCCAGGCCGCCAAGCTTGGGCATGGCATGAGGCTCTTGCCGCCGGCCGCCGGGCACAGAGGTAATACCGAAGCGAAAGCTCAGAAAGCGCGCCAGGGGAACCACCAGCAGCGCCGACGCCAGCGCCGAGTTGAATACAATCAGAAACGCAAGTAGATTCAAAGCTAGGTGCCGAACATTCTGTCGCCGGCATCGCCCAAGCCCGGCACGATAAAGCCGATATCATTCAGCCGCTCGTCCAATTCCGCCACGTGGATCTGCACATCGGGATGCGCCTGTCGGAGCGCCGCAACGCCTTCTGGAGCGGCCAGGATACCGACGAACTTAATGCGATTGGCGCCCCAGCGTTTCAAGATATCGATGGTGGCGATCGCCGAGCCGCCGGTAGCCAGCATGGGGTCAAGCACCAGGCAAAGTTGGACCGTCGGCGCGGCCGGCAGCTTGTTGTAATACTCGACAGGACGCAGGGTCGCTTCGTCGCGGTACAGGCCGATATGCCACACTTGCACGTTGGGCAGCAGCTCCTGGATGCCGTCGACCAAGCCCAGGCCGGCGCGCAGAATCGGCACCAGGCCGATCATCTCGCTGGCTTCCCAGCCGTCGGCTTCGCCCATAGGCGTATTGACCGATTTAGAACGCAGCGCCAAATCACCCGTCGCCTCGTAGCATAGCAGCAGCGCCAGCTCCCGCACGAGCTCGCGGAAGCGGCGGTGATCGGTGGCCTTGTCCCGTAGCAGCGTCAGCTTGTGTTTGACCAAGGGATGGGACGAAATCTGCGCTTCGGCGTTCATGAAGTTTCATCCTTTCTGCACCCGTTCACGCGTTAGTTTACGGCGTAGGCCGCGGTCTGTAAAGCAAGCATTGCAAGAGCAAGCCGCTCGTCTATACTCAATTGGGTGCCGGCGCGAGCGAAATGATGGATGCATGTCGCAAGGCGAGCGAATCGTCAGTGGTCAGCCGCGGAAGACGGACCGCGACAATATCGCGCTGCGTCCCCGGCGCCTGGCGGATATGCTGGGCCAGGACCGCGTTCGCGAGAACCTCAGCATCATTATCGAGGCGGCGGCGGCACGGGCTGAACCCATCGATCATGTGCTGTTCTATGGCCCGCCGGGCTTGGGCAAGACATCGCTGGCCTACGTCATCGCCAATGAAGTCAATGCTAATATCCGCGTGACATCCGGCCCGGCGATTGAGCGCGCCGGCGACCTGGCGGCTATTCTGACGCACTTGAAAAAGGGCGATATCTTGTTCGTCGATGAGGTACATCGCCTGGGCAAAGCTGTTGAAGAGATCTTATATCCGGCGATGGAAGATTTCGTGCTGGATATCGTCATCGGCAAGGGCCCGGCGGCCAAGACGCTGCGACTGAACTTGCCACGCTTCACGGTCATCGGCGCGACCACTCGGCTGGCGCTATTGGCCGCGCCCCTGCGCGATAGATTCGGCGCGCGTTTCCGGCTGGACTTTTACGATGTGGACGCCATGGAGCGCATCGTCTTTCGCGCCGCTGGTCTACTGGACGTGGAGATCAACGCAGCGGGCGCTGGAGAAATCGCGCGGCGGGCCCGCGGCACGCCCCGTGTCGGCTTGCGCTTGCTGCGGCGCGTGCGTGATTATGCCGAGGCGCGCGCAGACGGCGTCATCACCCTGCCGGTCACCGAAGACGCCTTGGCGCTGCTGGAGATAGACGAACTCGGGCTCGACGAGATCGACCGGCGGATACTGCACACCATCATTGACAAATTCGGCGGCGGCCCGGTCGGCTTGGAGACGATCGCCGCCGCCATCAGCGAAGACAGCAGCACGATAATGGATGTTTACGAGCCCTACTTGATCCAGCTCGGTTTCATCGACCGCACGCCACGCGGACGCGCTTGTACGCCGCACGCCTACAAACACCTCAACATCGCCTTCCCCGAAGACCCGGACGAGGGCCAGCAACGTCTGCTATGAAGGTCGCGGACTTCGACTATGACTTGCCGCCGGCTTGCATCGCCCAGTCGCCGGCCGAGCCGCGCGACTCGGCCAAACTGCTGCGGTTGGACCGACGCGCCAATCAACTGACGCACCACGTTTTCAGCGACATTGTCGAGATGCTGGCGCCAGAGGATGTGCTGGTGGTCAATGACACGCGGGTCATCCCGGCCCGGCTGCAGGCGCGCAAGGCTGAGACCGGAGGCGCGGTGGAGATTCTCTTGCTGCGTCAAGAGGCTGGCGGGGGCTGGCGGGCCTTGGTAGGCGGCAGGAATGTCGCGCCCGGCGCGCGTCTGCGCATCGACGGGACGGACGCGACCTGCACGGTCGTCAAGCAGCTGGAGCGAGCGCAGCGCGTCGTCGAGTTCGATGAGCCGGTCGCCGACGTCCTGGCCCGCGCTGGCCAAATTCCCCTGCCGCCATACGTCCGTGAAACGCCGGCCGACCGCGAGCGTTACCAGACGATCTACAGCAAAGTCGAGGGCTCGGCAGCGGCGCCCACCGCGGGCTTGCACTTCACGCCGGAGTTGCTGGGCAAAATTCAGCGCAAAGGCGTCAGATTGGCGAGCTGCACGCTGCATATCGGGCTGGACACCTTTCAGCCCGTCACCGTGTCGCAGGTGGGCGATCACAAGATTCATTGCGAGTACGCCCGACTCGGCAGGACAGATGCCGAGATCATCAACAGCGCGCGACCGGCGGGCGGGCGCATCATCGCCGTGGGCACTACATCGGCGAGAACGCTGGAAACGGCCGCCATACTCAAAGCCGGGGGTGATCCGCAGCAGCCGGGACAGGCCGGCCTGCCTCCGGAAAGCCGTCCCGTTACAGACTTTGCGGCGGACACCGGTCTCTTCATCACGCCGGGCTATGCATGGCGCGCGGTCGACGCCGTCATCACCAATTTTCATTTGCCCAAGACGACCCTGCTAATGATGATCAGCGCATTTGTCGGGCGCGACAAGCTGCTGCAGGCATACGAGGCCGCCAAACAGTCGAGCTATCGCTTCTACTCTTTCGGCGATGCCATGTTCATCACATGAGCTCGGTGTCCAAGCGCGCGCGAAATCAGCGCTTGACTGGGGCGGGCGCGTTGCATTAGAATGGCGCATGCCCTGCCGCGAAATGCGGGGCTTTTGTTGTACGACCAATTTTCCTCGCTTTCGGAGTCGGGACAGGCGTCCGCAGCGGAGAACCAAGTGAAGGTTGGAGAAGATCGCGATGTACGCAGTCATCCGCAGTGGCGGAAAGCAATACCGGGCGGAAGTGGGCGCCACCATTGATGTCGACCGTTTGCCCAACGAGATCGGCGACGAGTTGGAAATACAAGACGTGCTGCTGGTGGTGGATGACGGGAACGCGCGCATTGGCCAGCCGCTGGTGGACGGCGCCAGCGTCGCGGCAACGGTGGTGGAGCAATTCCGCGGCAAGAAGATCATCGTTTACAAGTATCGTCAGCGCACGAATTACCGGCGCAAACAAGGGCACCGGCAGTATTATACGCGGCTGCGCATCGACGACATCAAGGTCTGAGCGGGCGTTGGCAGGAGGCAAAACCTAATGGCACACAAAAAAGGCGGCGGCTCTTCCAGCAATGGCCGCGATAGCAATTCAAAGCGGCTCGGCGTCAAGAATTACGGCGGCCAATTCGTCATCCCGGGCAACATCATCGTGCGGCAGCGCGGCAGCAAGTTCCACCCCGGCGAGGGCGTCGGCATGGGCAAGGACTACACCATCTTCGCCACGCGCGCCGGCTACGTTACATTCGAGAAGATGCGTGGGCGCAAGGGGCAGAAGCGCATATCCGTGCACGAAACCCGCGAGTAAACAGATTTAGCCCGCCGCCATTACTGCGGACGAGTCATTTGCGCCACTTCTGCGAGCCGCAAATGCGTGGAGGAAAGTATGAAACAGGGAATCCATCCCGCCTGGCATGAAACGCCGGTCCGCTGCATGACCTGTGGCACGACCTGGACGACGGGCTCGACAGTGGAATCGATGACCGTCGAAATCTGTTCCAATTGTCACCCCTTTTACACCGGCGAGCAGCGCATCGTTGATACCGAGGGACGCGTCGACAAATTCATGAAGCGCTTGCAGCAGCGCGATGAAATCCGCACGCAATTCGAAAAAGTCGTCGCCGATCGCACGCCGCTTGACCTGCCGATAGGCGAGCTTGATATTGGCGCGCGCTTCACAAACATACTTGAAGAGCACGGCATCAAGGTCGTGGCTGATGTGCTTGACCGGCTGGGTGACGAAGACGACGACAATAGCATCCTGGCGATTCAGGGCATTGGCCGCAAGGTCGTCAGTGATATGAAGAAGAATTTGCGCAACCGCGGTTACGAATTCAGCAACTAAGCCCAACCCCTGCTGCAATTTACACGCTCGGTCACAGGCGCGGGCCGCGCCTTTGGCCGCAGCCGTTGAACCTGCTTGAATAAACGTATGTCAGAAAGCGCAGCCATGGCGCGAGTTAGCGGACGCATTGAGGTCATTTGCGGCAGCATGTTCTGCGGCAAGACCGAAGAACTGATCCGCCGGGTGCGCCGCGCCATCATCGCGCGCCAGAAGGTCAAGGTCTTCAAACCAAAGCTTGACGACCGCTATGGCATCCAGCGCATCACGAGCCATACGGGTCAGTCGGTTGAAGCGATCCCGGTAGAGTCGGCCAGCGACATCTTTGAGCTGGCGAATGGCGAGACGACCGTCGTGGCGCTGGACGAAGCGCAATTCTTTGACCGTGACATCATCCAGACTGTGCAGCGACTGGTTGATGAGCTCGACATACGCGTTATCATCGCGGGTCTAGACACGGACTTCCGCGGCGAGCCCTTCGGCGCCATGCCGCATCTGCTGAGCCTGGCCGAAGAGGTGGTCAAGCTGAACGCAATCTGCGTGGTATGCGGCGGGGCCGCCAGCCGCACGCAACGCCTGGTGAATGGCAAGCCAGCCGCTTACGACGATCCCATCATACTTGTGGGCGCGCAAGAGTCCTACGAGGCCCGCTGTCGGGCGCATCACGAAGTCGGGCCGGCTGCAAGCTAGCTGGCCCCCGGGACCAGTTGGCTGCGAGGGTCGCTTAGGCTAGCAGGTCGGGAATCTCTTCGGGATTGGCGGCGACGCGCGCGCCGGCCGCTTCGAGCGCCTGGATCTTCTCGTCGGCCGAGCCTTCGCCGCCGTCGACGATGGCGCCGGCATGGCCCATGCGCTTGCCGGGGGGCGCGCTGCGCCCGGCGATGAAGGCGGCCACCGGTTTGGTCATGGCATTCTTGATGTAATCGGCCGCGACAATCTCGGCACTGCCGCCGATCTCGCCGAGAAGCGCGACCTTTTCAGTTTCCGGATCGTTCTCGAACATCTCCAGCACATCGACAAAGGTGGTGCCGATGACGGGGTCGCCGCCGATGCCCACGATGGTGGAATTGCCGATGCCACGGCTCTTCATGGCGAAACCGACCTCATAGGTCAAGGTGCCGCTTTTGGAGACGACGCCGACATTGCCCGGCACAGCCACCATCGCCGGGATGATGCCGACTTTCGCCTGCCCCGGCGTCATGACGCCCGGGCAATTGGGGCCGATCAAACGCGTGCCGCGCGCTCGGCAGAAGGCGACCACACGCATCATATCGGCGACTGGGATATGCTCCGTGAGGCAGATGACCAGCTTGACGCCGGCATCAGCCGCTTCCATGATGGCGTCGCCGGCGAAGCGGGCCGGCACCGTCACCAGGCTGACATCGGCGTTGGTGGTCTCGACCGCCGCGCGCATGGTATCAAAGACGGGTTTGCCTTCGAACCATTCGCCGCCTTTGCCGGGCGTGACGCCGCCGACGACATCCGTGCCGTATTCCAGCATTAGCCGGGCGTGAAAGCCGCCCTGGCGCCCGGTAATGCCCTGCACCAATACTTTCGACGTTCGGTCAATCAGGATGGCCATATCAGGCGGACTCCTTTACCGCCGCGACCGCGCGCTGCGCAGCTTCGGTCAAGGTTTGGGCGCTGAGGATATTTGGTATCCGCGCTTCGCTGATGATGCGATCCCCCGCGGCGGCGTTGGTGCCTTGCAGGCGGATCACCATCGGCACGCTCGGCTTCACTTCGTTGTAGGCGGTAAGAATGCCATTGGCGACTTCGTCACAGCGGGTAATGCCGCCGAAGATGTTGAAAAGCACACATTTGACATTGGAATCGGACAAGATGATGCGCAGGGCGGCAGCCACCTGCTCCGGCGTCGCGCCGCCGCCGATATCAAGGAAGTTGGCCGGGCCGATCCCATCGGCATCGCCATACAACTTGGTCATATCCATGGTCGTCATGGCCAGGCCCGCGCCATTGACCATGCAGCCGATCTGCCCATCCAGCTTGATATAGGTGATGCCGGCTTCGCGCGCCGATCGTTCCGATTCCGGCTCGGCGCCGGTATCGCGTTCGTCCGCCAGCGCCGGCTGCCGAAACAGGGCGTTGTCATCGATGATCACCTTGCCGTCGACGGCCAGCAGATCGCCCGCGCCCGTAATCACGAGGGGGTTAATTTCAGCCAGCTCAGCATCGCTGCGGCGATAGCATTCGTAGAGCCCGCGCAAGATCCTGGCGAAACTGCGCCAATGCGCTCGGGGCATGCCCATGGCGCTGGCGATGTGAGTCACCTGGAAATCCAGCAGGCCCAGAATGGGATCCACATGTTCGCGCACGATGGCATCGGGGCGTTCGCGGTTGAGCTGTTCAATATCCATGCCGCCTTCCATCGACGCCATGATGAGCGGCTGGCCGGCGCCGCGGTCGTTGGTGATGGCCAGGTAGATTTCCTGCGCGATATCCGCGCCCGGGTCCACCAGCACTTTCTCGACGCGCAGCCCCTTGATGTCCATGCCTAGAATCTCCGCGGCGTAGCGTTCGGCTGCTGCGGCATCGCGAGCCACCTTAACGCCACCCGCTTTGCCACGGCCGCCCACATGCACCTGGGCCTTGACGACGGCCACGCCGTCGATATCCGCGGCGATCTCACGGGCTTCCTGCGCTGTGGCGGCAACGCGCCCTTCCGGGATCGGGATGCCGTATTCTCGAAACAGGAACTTGGATTGATACTCATGCAATTTCAAGCAGCTTGCCCTCCCCGGTGCAGTTTTCCCGAAGTTCGGGAATCATGCCCTGGCCTTTATCGTGATGCTTATATCCGCGAAAGAACGAAATCGCTAAGAAAAAGTCAAACCAATGCCCATAATAGTGGGCGGCTGATTGCGGCACTCGCGCGCCGCAGCCATCGGCGAGCAGTGGACGGCGTTTGGCGCGTCGCCTCCCGGCGCAAGGTTACGGCATAGGGCGCACAATCACAAGTGACAATCAGCTGGCGGAAAGCTCAACTATTGCTTTGTGCACTTTGGATTTTGTGAGTAGACTTCACACAGGTCTATGTGCGCGGTGGCGATGCGACCATCGACGGGAGAAGACGATGAAAGAACGATTGGCGGCCATCTTCATATCGTCCTTATTGCTCTTCATAGTGACCTTGTATGCCCAGGACGAAACCGTTACAAATCTACTGGAGAATGGGGATTTCGAGGGAGAGTTCACGGCGTTGGATGGCGAAGAGCCGCGAAATGTTGCCGAGGGCTGGACGCCATGGCATATAGCCGCCGACGACAATAGCCCGTCATTCGCCAACCACGACCCCAACTATGACGAAGAGACCGACCGGATTCGGCTGGATGACGCGGGCCAGGCGCAGAAATACTTCACGCTCTTCGCCACGCATCGGGGCGGCATATACCAGCAGGTGGATTCACTAACTGATGGGACGACATATCGCTTTAGCATATACGCCTACGTTTGGTCGTCCAGCTTTGAAGACGCCAACGAGAGCGAGGACCCGGGCGATGTCGTGGTGCGGGTAGGCATTGATCCTACCGGCGGCACGGATGGCGCCAGCGAGGACATCATCTGGTCAACCGCCGCCACCTTTTTCTACGACGCCTATCGCCAGTACGCCGTCATCGCCACGGCCGAAGGAGAGGCCATCACGGTATTCGTCGAATCGACCGTCGGCGAGCCGCGCGCCAACAACTACATCTACGTGGACGACGCCGTTCTGGAGGTGGCCGCTGATGCAGTGACCGACGCGACGCCCACATCGGAAGCCAATGATGGCTTGGTAGACGCGACCGCTACCGAAGAACCGACAGTGACGCCTAGCGCGACCGCCACGGCCACTGCCACTGCCACGGCAACCGAAACGCCGGAAGACGCGCAAGATGACCAGGGACGAGCCGACAGCGAGAATCAGCAGCCGCCACCTGAGATGAAAGAGTCTGAGACAGCGACCTTTACTGCAACGGCAACCGCATCGCCTACCGCGACGGCCACGGAACCGCCAACCGATACGCCCACGGCGGAAGCATCGGCGACGGCGACTGGCGCCCAAGCGACTACTGACGGCGAATTCGCCGACACCACGACGCATACAGTAGTCGAAGGCGACACTGTCAGCGCATTGGCCGTAGAGTATGGCAGCACGATCGAAGCCATCAATGCGGCCAACGGACTCAATGCGGCCAATCTGATCTATACCGGGCAGCGGCTGATTATTCCGATTAATTTGCCGGATACGCCCGTACCGGCGGCCGTCACCGCGGAACCGGCTACGGCAACGGCAACAGCAACATTGACACCAACAGCGACCTTAACGCCGACGGCGACACTGACGCCGACAGCGACGCCGACGCCCACCGCAACGCCCATCACGTACCAAATCGTACCGGGCGATACTCTGGAGCGAATCGCGCAGCAATTTGGTTCCACCATAAATGACATTGCGGCGCTGAACAATATCGCCAATGTGCATCAGATTGATGTCGGCGTCATTTTGCTGATTCCGTCGCCAATCCCGCCCTCGCCCACGCCTACGCCCATACCGACGTCCACGCCCGTCCCCACCGCCACAGCCGTGCTGCCAACCTCGGTTGACGGCTACATTGTGTATGTGGTGCAGGACGGTGATATTCTGAGCGAAATCGCCTTGGAGTACGGCACCACCGTTGACGCAATCGTACAATTGAACGGCATCACTAATCGAAGCGTCATTTTGGTGGGGCAGGAATTGAGGATTCCGGCCGCCGGAAGCGCCAGCTCAAGCGGACCGGGCAGCGACCCGGAAGCGCCTACGGCGACCGCTACGCCCTGGCACACACCGACGCCGATACCGACGGCCGTGCCGTCCCTCTACACGGTGGGGGCAGGCGAGACCTTGTATTCAATCGCTGAAGCACTTGGCGTAAGCGTGGTGGAACTCGCAGCCATCAACAACATAAACAACTACAATAGTTTGAGCGTCGGCCAAGTGCTGATCGTGCCGGGCTGAGTCCCAAGCCGCTGATCGGAATACCCTCACAGACGAGACAATTGTGGCCCGCACTGAAGGCTTTGCGGGCTTCTTTTCCCGTTTGGCCGGGTTACAATACAAGACAAGCGGCGCCTGGGCGAAGCAGAAGGCGCGCTTCCGTTTAGCCGGAGCCAGAGCCAAATGCTCGTGTGCGCGCATACGTTTGGCTGCGCTTCAGCATCGGCTTGATTGCGCACTGCGCTGACTTCGCGTGGTTGATATGCGTATGGCGAAGCCTTGGCGGTTCGGCTGCATTTCCAGGGCGCGTGCGCTATTGCCCGGAGGTTGATCCGCCCGTATTGCGGCAGGCGTCTATGGTTGACAGGCTGACGTTTCACGAGGTTGAGCTGTGAAGTACGTTCGTATCAGCTGTCTCTTGTCGCTGCTGCTGCTGGCGAGCCTGGCCAGCGCACAAGAATCCAGGGCCGCACGGTTCACAGTCCACGTTGTGCAACGCGGCGACAACCTCTTTCGCATTGCATTGAAGTACAACCTCTTGGCGGAGCACGTAGCCGCGGCCAATGGCATCACCGACGACAACAACGTGGTCGTCGGTCAGCGACTGATCATCCCGCTGGTGACGACTGATGCGGACCGCGGCCTCACGCATTCGGTAGCGGTGGGCGAGACACTTGCCAGCATTGCCGCCGCCTACACCAGGACCGAAGCGGAACTGTTGACCCTGAACAATCTGGAAAGGGTCGACGAAATCTTCATCGGCCAGGAGCTGCTCATCGTAGCCAACCCGGATGCGACCGCACCCACGATGGCGCCAGACGCGCTCGCCATCGCCACACCGGCAGACGATGAACTGAGGGCGCTGCAGGTGCCGGCTGAGCAAGGGCAGCATACATTTTCCCGCTTTGGCGAGCCGCTCGAAGCCTTCCTCCATACTGTGCAATCTGGCGAGACTTTGTTTGAGATTGGTTTGCGCTACGGCCAGACGGTCGAGGCGATCACGCGCGCCAACAATATCCTGAACCCCAACCTGCTCCGCGTTGGCCAACGTCTGATCATCCCCGGCATTCAGCTGCCCCGCCTGGCACAAGATCTGCCAGCGATTGTGGAGTCTTTCACCATAGATCCTTTGGTATTTGAAGAAGGACGCACGGGCCGCGTTGAACTCCGCACGACTGACGGCGCCACGGTGAGCGCTCGCTTTCTCGGCAGCGAGCTGCAGGTCATCACGCGTGATGAAGGGCGCCGGCACAACATTCTCATTGGAATCCCCATGTTCACCGAGATGGCGGTCTATCCATTGAGCCTTGAGGTCGAGTCAGCAAGCGGCGAGACAGAGGCCATTTCAGCCAACTTGCAGGTCATATCCGGCGGCTATTGGCGGCAATCGATTACCATCGGCGATAGCGAGCTGCTGGCACGGTCGGTTGAGGAAGACGAAATCACCTTGCTCGCAGGGTTAACCGATGTGTTCACCCCCGACAGGTGGTGGAACAGCTCCATCAGCTTGCCCGCTGCGGCCGCGATCAACGCGCTTTTCGGCACGCTGCGCTCATATAATGGCAGCCCATTCGATCGCTATCATCGCGGCGTTGATTTCGCCGGCGCGCCCGGCAGCTCCGTCATGGCGGCGGCGGATGGCAGTGTGGTCATGGTTGACCGGCTGCAAATCCGCGGCAATACCGTGCTGATCGACCACGGATGGGGCGTATTCACGCTCTACGCGCACCTTCACGACACCTTTGTCGCGCCTGGTTCGCAAGTGACGACCGGCCAATTCATCGGCACGATCGGCTCCACCGGGCGCAGCACGGGCCCGCATCTCCACTGGGAATTGTGGCTCAACGGCATCAATGTCGACCCGATGCAGTGGGTGCAGGAAGTCTTCCCCTAGGGTGACGCCGCGCTAATGACCGACGCGGGTCAGCCGGCGTGAGCCCCGTCCAGGGCTTCAAAATCCGTGAACAGGAAGTGGTCGTGGTAGTAGTGAATCCACAAGAATGACAAGATCGCCGTATAGTAGGCGATGTCAAAGTGACCATTGCCATCAATGCCCGGTTTCACGATTCCCGCCAGCACATATACGAGCAGGAAGATCACCGCCGAACCCAGCAACAAGAACGCGCTAAAGCCGTACAAAGCGCGCGCGTCCTGCGTCCGGCGGCTGAAGCGCGCGACCAGTGGCGCGTTTTCATCCAGCTCGCCGGCAATCTGACGAATCTTGATGATGTAGAAGGTGATCGCCAGGTATTGAAACGAGTGCCAGGTGTTCAGCCCTTGAAAGGCGGTATCGAGGTTGGGCAGCAGCGGCGTGAAGAAGGCTACGATCACCGTCAACGTGACGAAGACGAACTTCGGCATATTCAGGATGCCGTGGTGATATTCGTAGAAGGTCTTGATGATGTAAGCCAGCAGCGCTGAGCCGAATATCGCCGAAACCACGAGAAAGAACCACGGATTATCCGGCTGTTGAAACAACTCCGGAATGGCCTCGCCCAAGTCATTCTGGCCGATTTCGAAGGTGCCTTGGCTGATCTTCCACATCGCGATGGGGAAGAGGCTCGTCAAGACGATGGCGTAGTCGATCAGGCGAGAAACCGGATTCAAGGCGCTGCGCCGCACGTAATTCGCTTCTTTATGATTGTAAAGTTCGACGATGTAGGTCACCTGATGCAAGACGTGGAGCGACGCCCAGAAAAAGAAGAAGGTCAGCATAAGGCTGAGGTTCAAGAAGGCGAGCGAAATGACGATCACGGGGATGATGATCGACGAGCGAATCAGCGTGGGATAGCGTTCTTTGAAGCGTTCGTCCAGGCCGGTGCGCAGGAAGGTGGACATCATGTGGGGGCCGCCGATCGCCACCGCCACAAAGGTGTTGACGAGATTGCGGCTGATATCGTCGTCCAGGCCGAATCGCACGCCCAGCAGGTACATCAGGTAGGGCAGCGGCACGACCACCACGCTCAAGGTGATGAAGAAGAGGTCCCAGCGGCGGTTGCGCAGCCACAAACTGCCTTTGTCAATATCGGCGGTATACGCTTCTGCCTGGGACAGTGGCAATGCGCTGGCGGCCATTAGGTGACTCCGGAGTGCAATGTCAGCGTAATTATACTGGATTTACTTAGCGACACAAAGTATTTTCTCGTCGCTGTGTGCATATTGTTGGCTGGACTCAGTACAAGAAGCCGAACCAGAGGCAGAACTGCGTCGGGTGCTCGGCACAGCTGGCCGGCGCGTTTAGCAGCAGGAATATCGCCCCGACGCCAGCCAGCAGAGCCGCGAAGAGGAAGACGCAGCCGCACCAAGCCACCGGCCCGCCCTGAAGCACATTGACGACAAGCTCGAGTAGGCCGAAGACCACTTCAAAGATGCCGCTGACGGCCTGCAAGACGAAACCGATGACCACGACTACGATGCAGAGCAACGCGCAGCCGACAGCTATGTACGGCATAAGCGTGGGATCAATAGTCTGCAGGATGTCCACTGTGGCTGAGCCCGTTTTCTAGTCCTCGCGCGTTATCAGCGGCCTTGGCAAGCGCCGCTGTAGGTATCGGACAATTGCCAATTCGCGTTCAATTCGGCCCGATGATAGCAGTCACAGTAGCTTGTATCTTGATTACCGCCGCTGGCTTGCCAAAACAAGAAGCGTACCGTTGTCTCAATGCAGACGGCGCGCGGCAGGTCGATGTCCGCCGTAATCGTCGAGCTTTCGATGCGCAAGCCGCGGTCGGAAGATTCACTTATCAGCGAAATCAACAGGCGCGGGTGCTCGTGCGGCTGCGGCACATCGGCGTGCATGAAGCGGATTTCCCCATTCGTAGCGAGGTAGAAGAGCGCGCAGGGCGCCAGCAGCAGGGTGAACCAGATGGCGAGCAGCAGCGCGCAGCCGATGCGCCTAGGCAGGCTCCGCGGCGGCCGGTTGCTCTGCGACTGATGTGAGCTTTCGTGCACAGCCACGTCATGCTCACTCGCGGAAGCGGAGCACGATCTTGTCGTCCGCGTCATAGCTGACGTGGGCGTTCAGAGGCGGCTGGCTATCGCACATCGCAAGAATCCTTGGCAGCAGCGCGGGCAGGTCTTCCACCAGATCCAGTTCCATCAGCTTTTCCCGATGAATCCATTCCAGGCGCCCTTCAGGGCAATCGACATGGATCGCGCGGGTATCACTAATTGCAGTATATACAAATAGCAGAATTCCAGTGGGCGCGCCGGTGTCGATATTGTGGATGCTGCGCAAGCGAAGCGAGTGAACGGTCAAACCGCTTTCCTCGCGGATTTCACGCAAGGCGCCGCAAGCCGGGTCTTCATCGCGCTCGATATGACCGCCAAGCCCGTTGTATTGATTGGGGAAGACGCGCTTGTGGGCGGCGCGCCGCAGCAAGAGCACATGATCTCCATTCAAGACAAAGGACAAGGTGCGCGGCAACGTGAGCCAGCGGCCTTGAATCGCGTCCGCGCCCTGTTCCATCGCGCCCATGTGCTTGGCCCTCCTTGACCTGCCAAATGGCGGCACAATTGCCGGCCGTGGCAAGTCATGATACGCTATGCCCTAATTCCTCGTCAATCTGTCAAGGCAGGCTATGGTCAGCAATCCGATAAGCGCGCCGCCGCCAGACTTGCGAATTGTGCCCGTCGCCGAGATTCTGCCCCACGAATTGGGCGATGTTCAACGGTCCTTGCCGTTGACAGAGCGGCTGCGCGAAGCGGTTGCCTTCACCAACCCGCCCTTGGTGGCAGCAATCAGCGACGGCAAATATGTCTTGATGGATGGCTCGAACCGGCATATATCCATGCAACAGCTTCGGTTCCGCCACATTCTGGTGCAAGTGGCCGATTATGAGAGCGACTTCGTTGACCTGGGCGTATGGCAACATATCGTCTCGGATTGGGACTCGCGTCAGTTCTTTCGCCGCCTGCGAGAAATTGAGCGCATCGACATCCGCGCCGGCTGGAACAAAGACGCGGTGGCGCAAATCCTGCTGCGCGATGGCCCGGTGTGGAGCATTCACGCGGGCGTGAATAACCTGGTTGAGCGCAACTCGACGCTGCGTCAGGTGGTGGAGACGTATCACGAGAATGCCACCTTGTACCGAACGCCCTTGACTGATCCGGGGCAGATCTGGAAGCTGTTTGCAAGCGGCTTCGCCTTGGTGATGTTCCCGGATTATGCGCCACAAGACATCATCGACGCCGCCGTTCAAGGCGCCTACCTGCCGCCAGGGGTCAGCCGGCATATCATCCACGGCCGCGCCTTAAACCTGAATTATCCCATGAGCCGCCTGCGCGCGGATTTGCCGCTGGAAGTGAAGAACCAGCAGTTGCAGGATTGGCTGCGCCAGCAATTCGCCCAGCGCAGTGTACGCTACTACGCCGAATCCACTTATCAATTCGACGAGTGAAGCTGATGACGCAGACGCCCCAATCCGCCCTGCGGCAAGCCGAGCTCTACAGCGACGGCCAAGACTATCGGCTGCTTACCTTGCCGGTGGGCGGCATGACATTGGCCGCCGGCGTCGTCGCGGAAGCTGCCCTGCCCTTCAGCGCGATGGTCGCCGACAAGGATGAGGTCACGCTCGTGATTCAGGATGAGGCGTGCGCGGCCTTCAGCCGGCGTTTGCGTCGCGCGCGAATCAGTGAGCAAGCCTACCGGCTCATCACCTTTGATACGCCGCTGGAGCCGAACCTGGTGGGTTTCCTTGCCTACGTTTGCCGGGCGCTGGCCGGCGCCGAAATTCCGATACTGGCTTTCGCCGCGTTTTCGCGTGATCATCTCTTGGTGCCGGCCGAGCACATTGAGGGCGCGATGGTCACGCTGAAGAAGCTGCAACGAGAGAACGACTGAGGGCCTGCGACTGTGGAAGTAAACCTCTTCAACGATGCCAGCCTGGCGCCCCAGCCCAGGCACAAGGTTCGAATCGAATCGTTCAGCGCTAAGGTCTACCCCGATCGCTTTCGCATCAAAGTCAACATTAGCCTAACACCCTTTCAGGAACGCCCCAACCTCGTGATAACGGCGCGCCGGGCGGACGGGCTGCAGGTGAGCGACCTCGATGTCATCGCCACCATGCACTACGACAACGAATTCACGATGCACATTCGTGGCCTGGAAGAACCGGCGGGCGCCTATGAACTGTGCGCCGAGCTGTATTACGAAACGCGCAATCCGCCACAAGACAGCTGCGCCATTTCGCTTCGCATTCCGCCGGAATCCAATTGACGATGGCCTGCAGTATCGCACGTAGCGTCGCCAGGGAAATCGCCGACGAGGCCAGTGCGAGTGCGCCACTCGAGGTATGCGGGCTCTTGGCCGGGCGCGGCAACCACATCAGTAGGCGCCTGCCCGTCGCCAATGTCGCGAGCGATCCTCGCCGCCGCTTTGAACTTGATCTGGCTGAGCAACTGCAAGCGCTGAAGACTATCGATGTCGAGAATCTCGACTGGCTGGGCGCCTACCACTCGCATCCGGCGGCGCCGCCGATTCCGTCTGATGCGGATATTGCCGCCGCCGTCGATGAGCGCTTGCTGCAGCTCATCGTCTCGCTGGAACAGGCGCAACCCCGCTTCAAGCTATGGCGCATCGATCGCGAATCGGTGACGCCGGTGGAATTGACCTTTGACACAGAAACCGCACGCGATCTTGAAAGCCCGCTGTCGGCGGCGCAAAAGGCGGCGATCGTTGTCGTGGGTCTGGCGGCGCTTTTGCTCTTGCTCTTGATATCCTTCTCGTTGCTGCCGCCCGCCCCGGAGCTTGCGCCGGCGCCCTCAGCATGAAGGGATAGCCGATGACGGGCGTCGTGCTCGCCGCGCTTAGCGGGCTCCTGCTGGGTGGCCTGATCAATACGCTGGCCGACTGCTGGATCACGGGTGCGATTACATTACCACCTCGTTATGCCGATGGCGCCGTCCGCCCGCGATTGGCCTGGTTTGGTTGCGGCGCCTTTCTATGCGGCCTGCGTCGGCGCCCCGCGTCGCACGGGCAAGTTGCTCCGCCCTTGTCGCTGCGCTACCCGCTGACCGAGCTGTGCCTGGCGACGCTTTTCGTCGTCGCAGAATTGAAATTGAGCGCGCTTGACCCGCTGACCGGGCTGGCCTGGCGCTTCATGCTGGCGGTCTTTGTTTTGGTCGCCGTCATTGACATTGAGCGGAGGCGCATTCCGCTTGCGCTGATCGTGCTGCCAGCCGCGCTTTCGCTAGCTGCATCTGTGCTGCTCCCTCAAGCCGCCATTCCGCTGCCATCGGCCATAGTCGGCGCTATGACCGCTGGCGGGACGTTCGCGCTGGCGTACCTGGGTGGCAGAGTTTACCTTCGCATCGTCGCGCGGCGGACTCTCGAACCTGCCCCGATGAGCGCGCTGGGAAGCGGCGATGTTTGCCTGGCTGCGGTCGCGGGCCTGGTCGTGGGCTTCCCTCACGCGCTAATCGTGGTCGTCCTGTCTCTGCTGCTGGGCGGGGCCGTCGCGTTAGCCTGGTTAGTCCGGGCGCGTCTGCGACGCTTGGCTCGCGGGCGTTTCACGCAGATGCCCTACGCGCCGCATATCGTCGCCTCGACAGCCGTGGTGATGACCTTTCACGGCGACATCGGCCGCATGTTCGGGGGCTAATGCGAAAAGCCTGCCTCAAGTTGCGCGCGTTTTTCTTTGGCGATAAGTCCGCCGCCAAGGCAGAGTTCGTCTTGATACATGACCGCCGCCTGGCCCGGCGTAATGTCGCGCTGCGGCTCATCAAACGTGATTTGCACGCGATCATCACCGAGTGGCTCAACCAGGGCTGGCTGCGCTTGGGCTTGGTAGCGAATCTTGACATCAGCACGGAAAAGGCCAGTCGGCGCAGCGCCAGCGACCCAGTTCACTGACTCGGCCATCAGACGATCGCCGCCCAATTCATCGCGCCTTCCCACGACGAGCGCATTCTTGAAATGATTCAGCGCGAGCACATAGAGCGGCTCACGATAGGAAATGCCCAGCCCCTTGCGCTGACCAATCGTATAGTTGGCCAGGCCGCGATGTTCGCCCAGCAGTTCGCCGGCGCTGGTGAGGATTGGTCCGGGCGTCATGACATCCGGCGCGTGAAGTTGCAAGAAGTCGCGGTAATCGCTCTTGCCCAGGAAACACAGGTCCTGGCTGTCTTTGCGGCCCGCCACATCCAGCCCCAGCTCAGCCGCCAGTGCCCGCACCTTCGCCTTAGGATAGTCGCCAATGGGGAACAGGGTACGCGCCAGTTGCGCCTGCCCCAGCACGCTCAGGACGTAGCTCTGATCCTTGCGCTCATCGACGCCTTTGCGCAGTTGCCAGGCGCCGCCGTCTGATGTGACGCGCGCATAGTGACCAGTCGCCAGAAAATCCGCGTCGAGCGCCAGCGCATGGCTCAACAGCCAGTCGAAACGGACCTGCCGATTGCATTCGAGACAGGGGTTGGGCGTATAACCGGCGCGATGCCCGTCGATAAAGTAGTCGACGACCGTATCGCGGAAGAAGTCCTTGGTATCCAGCACATAGAAGGGGATGCCCAAGTGATCGGCGATGCGGCCGGCATCGCTCATCTGCGCCGGGGTGCAGCAGCGGTTATGCTCAGCGCCGCCCAAGGCCTCGTCCGACCAGAGGCGCATCATCATGCCGACGACATCGTAGCCGGCCCGCACCAACAGCGCCGCCGCCACCGAACTGTCCACGCCGCCGCTCATGGCGACGACAACACGGGTGTTTGAGGGTTGCATCACGCCCACTGCGCCTTCAAGCGCCGCAGCTTCTCGACGGCATCAATCAGCACGTCCAGCGCGTAATCCACATCCGCCGCCGTCGTATTGAGGCCCACCGACAGCCGCAAGCCGCACATCGCCTCTTCCTCGGAATAGCCCGCCGCCAATAGCAACTCTGATGGTTCAGGGTTGCCGGTCAAGCAGGCTGAGCCACTGCTGGCCGCGATGCCATGCATGTCGAGGTGCATCAGCAGGGCATTGGCATCCACGCCCGGCAAGATGAAGCTGGCGTGGGCCGGCAGGCGATGTTGGGGATGGCCGCTCATGCGGGCGTCGGGAACCCGCCCGAGCACGCCTTGCATCAGTCGATCGCGCATCGCGGTGAAATGGGCGACACGGACGGCATGCTCGTTGTAAGCCAACTCCAGCGCCTTGGCCAATCCAACGATGAAGGGCGTATTGTGGGTGCCGGCGCGCCGACCCTTCTCATGGCCGCCGCCGGTCTGCGTTGTCGCCAGCTGGATGCCTTCACGGACATAGAGTACGCCGACGCCTTTTGGCCCGTAGAATTTATGCGCTGAGAGGCTGAGCATGTCGACCTTCAACTGTTGCACATTCAACGATAGCTGGCCGCCGGCTTGCACCGCGTCTGTGTGAATCAGCAGGCCGTGACGCTGCGCAATCGCCGCCAGCTGTGACAGGTCGTTAATGCTGCCCAGCTCGTTATTGGCGTAGATGACGCTCGCAAGCGCGCCACCTGCCGCGCACAGCTCTGAGAATGCGGCGACATCAACCAGACCGTAGCGGTCAACCGGCGCAATCGACGCGTCGAATCGCATCAGCGCCTGCAACTGCTGCACGGTATTGCTCACAGCGCTGTGCTCCACCGGCGTTGTAATCACGCGGGATGGCGAGCCCACATGACGCGCGTGCCAGGCGGCGCCGCGCAGCGCCAGGTTGTCACTCTCGGAACCGCCACTGGTGAAGACGATCTCGCCCGGCGCGCAGTTCAGAATCTGCGCCACGGATTCGCGGGCTGTATCGATGGCGCGTTGGGCGCGGCGCCCCTGCCGGTGGGCTGACGAGGGATTGCCGTAGATCTGGCTGAAATAGGGCAGCATCGCTTCCAATACGCGCGGGTCCACCGGCGTCGAGGCGGAATAGTCCAGGTAGACTTCACGCTGTGCTCTTGTTGCCGCCATCATCTGCCCCCATGGATTGCACGCGCCTGCTCCATCGGCACGTGCGTTCCCATTTTACATCGCCATTGTAAACCACTCTTGCCGGGCAATTCAATGAAGAAGCGGGCGCAACGCTACTGATTGCCGGTACAATTGCGGCGCTAGGTGTACTATGATACGCGGCGCAAATGTCAGGGCAATCGTGCCGAGCGCTGAGCGACGAAACGAATTTGGAGGACGCCCTTGAAAACGACGATAAGCCATGTGCGTGGGCGCGAAGTCCTTGATTCGCGCGGCAACCCAACTGTCGAGGTGGATGTCAATTTGAGCGATGGCGCCTTGGGCCGCGCGATTGTGCCGAGCGGCGCGTCAACCGGCGAGCACGAGGCGCTGGAGTTGCGCGATGGCGATGGGGATCGCTTCCTGGGCAAAGGCGTTTTGCGCGCCGTGGCGGCCGTAAACGAGCGGATCGCGCCCGAACTGCAGGGATTAAGCCCATTTGAGCAAAAGGCGCTGGATGAGCGCATGCTGGCGCTGGACGGAACGCCGACCAAGCGCAATCTGGGCGCAAACGCCATCCTCGGGGTATCCATGGCGCTGGCACAGGCGGCCGCCAACAGCCTGCGACTGCCGCTCTACAGCTACCTGGGCGGCGTACACGCCCATGTATTGCCGACGCCCATGATGAACATCATGAATGGCGGCAAACACGCGCTGGGCAGCACGGACTTTCAAGAGTTCATGGTGATGCCGACGGGCGCGCCGACATTCAGCGAAGCGCTACGCTGGGGCGTGGAAATCTATCACCATCTCAAGAACGTACTGCATGACAATGGCTACCAGACGACGGTCGGCGACGAAGGCGGCTTCGCGCCCAGCCTGGGTAGTAATCAGGCCGCGCTGGACATCATCATGCAAGCCATTGAGCGCGCTGGCTATCGCGCCGGCGAAGATGTCTTCATCGCGCTGGATCCGGCTGCGTCGGAGATCTACCAGGACGGGATCTATCATCTGGACATTGAGGGGCGCAAGCTGAGCGGCGAAGAAATGGTTGATTTCTGGGCTGATTGGTGCGACCGCTACCCCATTATTTCGATCGAGGACGGCCTGGACGAGAACGACTGGGCGAATTGGTCGCGCCTGGTCGCACGAATTGGCGACCGGGTGCAAGTCGTCGGCGATGATCTGCTGGTCACCAATGTAGACAAGGTCAAACGCGCCATACGGGAAAATGCGGCCAATTCCTTGTTGTTCAAAGTGAATCAGATCGGCTCGCTGACCGAAGCCTTCGCCGCCGGCGAGATGGCGCAGCGCCACAACATGACCGTGGTCACCAGCCACCGCAGCGGCGAAACGGAAGACAATACCATCGCTGATATCGCGGTTGCCATGAACAGCGGCGAGATAAAGACCGGGGCGCCGGCGCGGACGGATCGCGTCGCCAAGTATAATCAGTTGCTGCGCATCGAAGAGCAGCTCGGCAGCGCCGCGCGCTACGCGGGAAAGGCCGCCTTTACCAACCTGAACGCCGATGTGGTATAAAGCAGCCTACGGGTCTTCGGATTAGCAGCCGCCAGCGACCGCAGCGCCGGCGCAATGCTTCGCGAAGGATGCAGCGTGCGATTTAGTCTGGACAGGAAACATACAAAGATCGTCGCCACGATCGGCCCGGCGTCTCTACAGCCGGGGACCCTGCGCGCCATGATACGCGCCGGCATGAATGTCGCCCGCATCAACTTCTCCCACGGCGACCACCGGACGCACGGCGAGACAATCGACCATATCCGCCGCATCGCCGACGAAGAAGAGACGACGGTAGCCATATTGTGCGATATCCAGGGACCGAAAATCCGCATTGGCGATCTGCGGCCGGAGCCAATGGATTTAGCCATCGGGGATACCATTACGCTCACCCTGGACGACGTTGTTGGCGGCAATGGGCTGGTGTCGCTGCCTCATCCGGAGTTTTTGCGCGATATTGAGGCGGGCGTCACGTTATTGCTGGATGACGGCAACCTGCAATTCCAGGTCACAGAAGCGGACGGCCGCAACCTGGTCTGCCGTGTGGTCATCGGCGGCGCGCTCAAGTCACGCAAGGGCGTTTCCGCCCCCAATGCCCGCCTTACGCTCTCAGCCATCACCGAAAAGGACCGCGCTGATATTGAGTATGCGCTGGCAAAGAACTGTGACTACATCGCCATGAGCTTTGTGCGCTCGGCGGATGACATTCGCGAATTGCAGCAACTGATGTCTCGGTTGGGCCGGGACGCCGCCGTCATCGCCAAGATCGAAATGGGTGAAGCGCTGGAGAACATTGAAGCGATCGTCAGCGTCTGTGATGGCATCATGGTAGCGCGCGGCGACCTGGGCATAGAGACGCCGGCGGAAGAAGTGCCGTTTCACCAGAAGCGCATCATAAACTTGTGCAACGACGCGGCCAAGCCGGTCATCACCGCCACGCAGATGCTGGAGTCCATGACGGAGAATCCGCGGCCCACGCGCGCCGAAGCCAGCGATGTTTACAATGCCATACTCGACGGCACGGACGCCATCATGCTGAGTGCCGAGAGCGCCAGCGGCAAGTACCCGGTGCGCGCGGTTGAAGTCATGAGTCAGATCGCGTCCATTGCCGAGCGCGACATGCAGAAGGCGAATTTAAGCTGGGACACAAGCAAGGAAGACGCCCTGGCGTCACGCGATTACGTTTCCGACGCCATAAGCAGAGCGTCCTTTGACATTGCACAGGTGATCAACCCCACGGCGATTGTCACCACCAGCATCTCCGGCTATACGACGCGCCGCGTGGCCAAAGAGCGCCCGCGCAATCCCATCATCTGTATGACGCCATCGGCCACAACGCAACGGCGAATGGCGCTCGTCTGGGGTGTGACCCCGCTGCATGTGGCGGAGTTCACGACTATCGACGAAATGATCAGCATCACGATACGGGCCGCGCACGATAAGGGGCTGGTCAAGCGGGGCGACCGTCTGGTGATCATCGCTGGCGTCCCCTTCGGCATCGACGGTCAGACGAATCTTATCAAGATTCACATCGTCGGGGAAGAAGGCGAGATCTAGCCGTGCGCGCTCATCGCCAAGAAATGTAGGGTGCCTGAACGCCCCTGGCCGCGCCTAGTCCAGTTGCTGCGAAGCCACCCACTTGGCGTCAATCGGCGCCGGTTCCGCCGGTTGGACATGCCTTGATGTCATCGCAATCGTGCCATCGGAGGTGTAGCTGACCTGGCTGGTCGTGCAGCGTGGGCAGATA
Source organism: Phototrophicaceae bacterium (assembly GCA_965208195.1). Classification (GTDB taxonomy): domain Bacteria; phylum Chloroflexota; class Anaerolineae; order Aggregatilineales; family Phototrophicaceae; genus UBA6055. Next base: position 1,121,568 of record CBDBOC010000004.1, read on the forward strand.
TTCCAGGGCAACTCCAGCAGATAGCCGCAATTCACACAGGCTTTCTTCAAGCGATGGTGGCAATGGGGGCAGGCCTGCCAATCGGATTGCACGCGCTGGCCGCAGCCCGGGCAACTGGGCCGCTCTTCAATCTCTTGCAGCAGCGCCTCTTCCTCCAGCGCTCGCTCGTACGCTTCCGACAGTGTTTCCCTGGGGCGCAACAGAATGTAGATGAAGAGACCAGGCAGGTTGAGCAGAATGACGAGGATCGCCACCAGCAATTGCGCCAATGGATCCCGCGACCGCGAGCGCATATCGCGATAGGCCCAAATGACGATGGCCAGCCACGATGCAGCGATAAGCGCGGCCACGGCAATCGTGCCAAGCAGAAGCAGATCGTCCAGGCCATCAAGCATGCGCAAATCTCGTCGGTGAAACCACGGTATATGCAGGCGCCTCTCAGTTACTAGCTGGAACTGGTATTTGCCAAGAGCAGGGCCATCTCGCTGACAGCTGTGTCAAATTGGTGGCCTGACGCGTAAAAGGTTATGGACTTAACCGTTCCGGACGCGCCTCTTCCGCAATCAGATTGAAGAGGTTGTCTGAATCAAAGGTGTACCAAACATTCTGGTAGGTATCAACGTGATCCTGTGTGCAGCTGGCGCAGCGCATTCGGGCATTGCCGGACACATCATCGGCATAATAGAAGCCGCGCAGCCAGGCGCCGGCTTGGCCGTTGCTCGCTTCATAGTCGATGCGCAACATCAAGGGGCATTCACTGGCCGCCTTGCCGCAAACGCTTAGATTCTGATAATTGGGCCGGAATGTAGCCAGGACGCGCAAGCTGTCAAAGGCGCTAACGTCCAGGCCGTCCCCGGCGAAGGACTGTACACAGCGGACTTCGCCGTTGGATTGCGCATTATTCACGCGGCGCATGCGCAAGGCGACGCGACCGTCGAAATCTTCGAGGCTGTAATTGCCGACCGGCGGCTGAACCTGCGCGACAGAGCAATCCCAGTCAGGCAATTCGTTACCCGTTTGGCGCCAATCCAGCAAGCTGAACACCGTATTGCTGAGTACGCTGCGCGTCGTGGATGCGATCGTCATCTGGCGATTGCCAATCCGCACGATCAGTTCGTCACCGGCCGCTACTTCAACCTGGTCGCTCGCTTCGTCTTGAAAGTACGCCAGCGCCACGCCATCGAGATTGTGCAGGCGGATTTCGTCCTCGCTAGCGTTGAGCCGATAGCGGCCGTTCGCAAGCATGCGAACATGTACGCCGCTGTCTGTATTGGGCGCTTCGGTATAGACATCCAGAACGAATGGTTGTTCGCGCACGCCGGTGACCAGAATATCCAGCTCGCCCTGCAGGCGAGAAAGCTGGATGCGCTGGGGGTTGATGTTCACACTCCATTCAAAGCGCGGCCGATTGGCGTAATTGTAGGTGGCGAACGTATCGCCTTGCAAGGTGACGGCCGCTAGCAGTCCGCCGCCATCTCGCGGATCGCGGAATTGCAGCGTAGCCTGGGAAAGCGAATCCGTGCTGATGCTGGTGGCGGTGTTGGTGACGTCTTTGGTGCCGCGCTCAACGGTTTCGATGAGGTCGCTGCCGGTGATGCCGATGGTGCCCTTGGCCACTTGAAGGGTCGCGGATAAGGGCGTGGTTGATTGGAACAAGTAGTTGTATACGCCAAGTATGGTGCTAAGCGTCACAGTGCAGAAGAGCGCGAACGCGACAAGCATAACGGCCCAGGCGACGCGTTCCGGCGGCAGGTTGCCGCGAAAGTGGAATTCAGCATCTTCCCGCGCGACCGCTGCGACAACTTGCTCTGCCTGTTCCGTAACTTCCACCAGACGCTTACCGGATAATACTCGAGATGGGCAAAGGCCATATCTATTGTAGCATTCACACCGTATTTTGTCTCAGCCGTATTGGGTTATAATTTGGCCAATCGAAACAGCCGATTCCGCAACGGAAGGGTCGACATAATGTCCGGTCACAGCAAATGGTCGACGATCAAGCGCAAGAAAGGCGCGGAAGACGCCAAGCGCGCCAAGGCCTTCACCCGTTTAGGCCGCGACATTTTGGTGGCGGCCCGCGACGGCGGCAGCGACGAGAGCGCGAACCCCAAGCTCAAGCTGGCCATTGCAAAAGCCCGCGCCGCCAATATGCCCAAGGACAATATCGAGCGCGCGATCAAAAAGGGCACGGGTGAGATCGCCGGCGGCGAAGTCATCGAAATGCGCTACGAGGGCTATGGGCCGGAAGGCGTCGCCTACATCGTTGAGATTCTTACGGACAACAAGAATCGCGCCTTGGCAGAGATCAAGCACGCCTTCAGCAAGAATGAAGGCAGCCTGGCCACCAACGGCGCCGTCATGTGGCAGTTCGACCAAAAAGGGTATATCACGCTCAAGGGCGAGCACGATTTTGACGAGGTATTTCTGGAAGCGGCCGAGGCCGGCGCCGACGATATCGTTGACGAAGACGGCGTCATCGCGGTATACACGCCGCGCGATCAGTTGGCCGCTGTTGAAGCGACGCTGTCGCAAGCCGGCTACGAACTCGAAGAATGCGAGCTGCGTTGGTTCCCACAAAGCGAACTACAAATCTCAAAGGGCAAGGCGCTGCAAAACATGCGGCTTATGGAACAGCTGGAAGAATCGGACGATGTGCAGACGGTCGCCTCCAACCTGAACATCACAGATGACGTCCTGGCTGCCTTCGAGGCCTGATATGCTATCACTCGGAATCGACCCCGGCACGGCATCGCTGGGCTATGGCGTAGTTAGTGAAAGCGAAGATGGAACGCTGGAATGCCTGGCATTTGGTGTGATTCGCACCAAAGCGGGCGAGCCGATGCCGCAGCGCCTGCGCCACATACATGAAGAACTTCGTCGGATAATCACCGAGCATCAGCCGGACCGGGCCGCGGTTGAAGAATTGTTCTTCGCCCGTAATGTATCAACCGCGCTGACCGTCGCCCAAGCGCGCGGCGTTGTGCTACTGACGCTGCAAGAGGCGAACCTGCCCATCGCCGAATACAAGCCCAACATGATTAAGCAGGCTATTTGCGGCTATGGCGGCGCCGATAAAGCGCAGATGCAGGAGATGGTGCGTCTGCTGCTGGGGCTTGAAGCGACGCCGCGGCCCGACGATGCCGCCGATGCGCTGGCCGTGGCAATCGCCGATTTGCATAGCTATCGCCTGGCGGATATCGAGCTGGCGTGAAGGACGCGCTAATCCATGATTTCGACGCTGGAAGGACGACTGACGCACAAGGGCACGGACCACCTTATCGTCAACCTCGGCGGCATCGGTATTGAAGTCGTCGCGCCCTTCAGCACCATAGAGCGGGCGCATGCGGATCGTGTTTTTCTCTATACGCGGCTGGTGGTGCGCGAAGACTCACTGACGCTGTACGGTTTTGCGACCACAGCCGAGCGCGAACTGTTTGACGCCGTTCTCAAGATCAGCGGCATCGGGCCTAAACTCGCAGTTGGCATGCTGAGCGTGCTAAGCGTCGATAATATTCGCAGCGCCATTCGCCAGGATCGTCCCGAAATCATCAGCCGGGCGCCCGGCATCGGCAAGAAGACGGCGCAAAAGATCGTGCTTGAATTGCAGGACAAGATTCCGTCAGACCTTGAACTGGCGCCGGCGAGCGGGGATGACGATACGGCGGCCGCCGTCATGGATGCCTTGACTGCGCTGGGATACAGCGTGGTCGAAGCGCAAACGGCGATACAGTCTATACCCGCCAAAGCGCCCGACAACCTGGAGGAACGTGTTTTGATCGCGCTGCAGAGCCTGGGCGGTTGACGCGCCGCCATCAGCAGACTTGCCGCCGGCGGGCCTTTCCCAGCCATAGGAGCATTCATGAAAGAAGCACTCATTGGCAAACGCGTGGACGTCCTGGACAAGGGCTGGATTGAACTCGTCGATCTCATGCCGCATCCGGATTCGGGCGTGTCAGGCGATTTGGCCATTGTGAACGCGGCCCGCGTCAGCTTCCTCGGCGAGAGCAAGGGGCCGGAACGCGACAAAAGGCTGCTTTTCTATCTGCTGCGCCATCGCCATACCTCGCCCTTTGAGATGGTGGAATTCAAATTCCGCGTGCGGGCGCCGCTGGTCACCTGGTGGCAATGGGTTCGCCACCGCACCTGGAATATGAACGCCCAATCGGGCCGTTACACGCCCTTCAAGGAAAACGACTTTTACGTGCCGGACGCCTGGCGGAAGCAGAGCAAAGACAATAAACAGGCCAGCGAAGGTTTTCTGCCGCAGCCCGACGATCAGACGCTGCGACGCAGTCTCATGGCGCATTACGATGAAGGCTACCGGCTGTATTCGGAGGCGCTGGACAAGGGCGTATCAAAAGAGATGGCGCGCTTGTTCCTGCCCGGTTTCAGCGTCTACTACACCTGGGTCACCAAAATAGACGCGCACAATTTGATGCACTTTCTGCGCTTGCGCATGGCCGGCGACGCGCAATACGAAATCCGCGTTTATGCCGCCGCGATATACCAACACTTTTTTCGCGCCGCCCTGCCCTGGACCGCCGAAGCCTTTCAGAAGTACATCCTGCAAGCGGAGTAAGCGCCCTCAGCCGTTGGAATCGTTGTCAGCGGCACGGTTGATGAGAAAGGCCGATGATCGTTCAAAGTACTCCCGCATACGCGAGCGCGCCGGCTCAGGAATGGCGGCCGCGTCGATCGCCTCCAACATATGCGCCAGCCAGTGGTCCCGCGCTCGCATATCGATGGGGAAGGGAAAATGACGCATGCGCAAACGAGGATGACCACGCTCGTCACTGTATTCCCGCGGGCCGCCGAAAAATTGCACGAGGAAAAGATAAAGCCGGCGCTCCGATTCACCCAGGTCATCGGGGTACATCGGGCGCAAAATCGGATCCCGCGCGACGGCGGTGTAGAAGGCTGCGACCATCGCCTTGACTGGCGCCTCGCCGCCGATCAATTCGTATATGCTTTGCGGCTGATGCGCCATGGCATGCCTCCATCCGTGCGCCGCGCTATAGCGCAAAATGCGACTTTACAATCTTTGCCCTGACGGTACAATCCATGCGTTGAATCACCCATAGGCAAGGATACCAGCTTTCATGAATCTGTTGAGGAAACTCGGCCTGATGTTGCCGCTGGCGGCTGCGCTCGCGGTGACGGGATCCGCTGCCGCCCAGGCGACAGAGACGATCAGCGTGATTGGTTCGGCGGTGGTCAACACGCTGATCAAGGACATGGCCCAAGCCGCCGGCATATCCGTCGAGGTCACGACTACTGGAACGGCCGCGGGCATCGACAGATTCTGCAACGGCGCGATTGACCTCGCGACTGCATCGCGTCAGATGACGCCCGCCGAAGCAACGATTTGCGCCGCAAATGATGTGGCGCACAGCGAATTTGCCCTTGGCCACAATATCCTCGCCTTCGCCGCCGGGCCGGACGCGCCCCTGGCTTGCCTCAGCGTAGAGCAGATTGACAGCAGCTTGAAGCCGAGCGCCAGCAATTCGCCGACGGACTGGTCAACCCTCGGCCAAGCGAGCGACCTTCCGCTGACCTTGATCCTGCCGGCAGACGACAAGATCGAGTACGCCATCCTCGACTCGATGGTTGTTGGGGACGGGCTGCGGCAAGATGTCGTGACCTATGCCGATAGCGCCGAAGCGATTGCGCTGGTTGGTGAAACAGCGGGCGCCATCGCCATCCTGCCCTGGGAAGACGCCCGTGATAGCGATGTTAACCTGCTCGACGTCAGCGGAGAAGCGGGCGCTTGCAGCGCGCCGACGGCGGCAGCTGTTGAGAGCGGCGATTATCCCGCGGCGCATACGCTGTATGTTTATGTCAACCGCGCGCGGCTCGAAGCGCGCCCGGGCCTGGCTGAATTGATGCAATTCCTCTTCGACGCCGCCAACGCGCCGCTGATCGCCGCGGCCGGTATCACCGCGCCCAGCAGCGACGCCTTGGCAGTCAACGCCGCGCTATTCGCTGATGCCGAGGCGCTGGCGGAAATGGGGGCGAGCCACAGCGCCTATGAAGCGCCCGCGAATCTGAGCGGCTCAATTGCCATCGCCGGCGCCGCCAACAGCCATACCCTGTTGGAACCCATCGCCGAGCTCCTGCGCGCGAATAACACAGAGCTGGAAATCAATTTCGAATATGGTGGCGTCGCCGCCAGCCTCGCCCGTCTTTGCAGCGCGGAGACCGACATCGCCGCCCTGGACGCCAATCTCAAGGCCGACATGCCGGCTGATTGCGGCGATAGCGACATCGCTACCTTGTCGCTGCCGCTCGGGGCGATGGCGACGGTGCTGCTGCGCAACGCGGGCGATGACTTCGCCAGCTGCCTGACGACGGCGCAGATCAACCGTTTGTGGCGCGCAGGCGCCGACGAGACCCCGCAAGACTGGTCGCAAGTCGACCCGTCCTTCCCGGTGGCGAACATCACGCTATTCGGCTTGAGCAGCCTCGGCGTAGAAACTGACATCCTGCTGCAGACTGCGGATACAATCATCCCGCCCATCCGCCGCGACACCGAGCAAGACTTTGACCCCTTGTATCGCGCGGCCGCGGTGGCCAATGTGCCCGGCGCCTTGACCTATATGACCTGGCAAGACTACCAGCGGGTTCGTGACAACGATCAGGCGAATATCGAGTTGGTCGCCATAGACGGCGGCGACGGCTGCATCGCGCCCACAGCCGATGCAATTGCGGCCGGCGGCTACCCCTTGTCGAGGGGCGCCAGCCTGCTGGCCCACGAGCAGTCCCTCGCCGACCTCAACGTGCAGTCTTTCCTTTGGGCTCTGTTCAATGATGCGAATTGGTCACGCGTCTCCAACCAGGGTTTCATTGGCGTATCGCTGGCGGAGCTGCCAGCCATTCGCCGGTCGCTTCGGGCGGCCTTCAGCGATGCCGAAGCGATGTTCTCGCCGGCGGTTGAGTCCGACGAGGCGGCTGCGGCTGATGAGGCGGCGGACGCTACAAGGGACGAAGAGGCATCCGGCTGATTTGGCGCGCCGATCGCAAACTCAATCCGGATTGATGCGCCTTTCGGCCTGCGATTTGGCTGCTGCTGCCAGCGTCGAGCGCGCGCGTGTTATACTGCCCGCAACCGCGCTGCGATGAATGGAGACGCCCATGCATGGCGAGTACATCGCCTTCGACCTGGAGACGACCGGGCTTGACCCGGCCAGAGACGAGATCATCGAAATCGGCGCGGCGCGTTTCCGCAGCGGCGAGATCGTCGACCAATTCCAATCGCTGATCAAGCCCTCAATCCCGATTCCCAGCGACATCACGCACCTCACGGGCATCCACCAGGAAGATGTGGAGGATGCGCCGCAACTGGAGGACCTTAGGCCGCGGCTCAGTAGATTCTTCGGTGATTTGCCCCTCGTGGCGCACAATGCGCAGTTCGACCTGGCATTCATGCGCAAGCAGAATATGCTTTCGAAGAATTCGGCTTTCGATACCTTTGAGCTGGCTTCAATGCTCTTGCCGTCGGCGCCACGGTACAATCTTCACAGCTTGACGACGCAGCTCAATATACGCCTGGAGCGGGCGCACCGCGCTTACGATGACGCGGCGGCAACCGGCCACCTCTACTGGCAACTCTGGCTACGGCTTTGTGATTTGCCCACAGCGCTGCTGAGCGAGCTGATTCAAGCCAGCGCCCGCCTCGAATGGCCCCTGCGCCCAATCTTGCAAGCGGCGCTCGCTGAGAGCCTGCAGACGGGCGCGGCCGCTGGTTTTGCGCTGCCCTTTGTCGCCGAGGAAAGCCCGGCCGCTCCGCTGGATTTGAGCCAGGCGCGTCACGAGCGCGTGCCCGAAGTTGAGGTCGCCGCGCAATTTCAGCCCGGCGGCAAGCTGGCCGAGCGATTCAGAAGTTATGAAGTGCGCGAACAGCAAGTCGATATGGCGCGGCAAGTCGCGCAAGCGCTAAACCGTGGCGAGCAAGTCATGATCGAAGCCGGCACAGGCACCGGCAAGTCTATCGCCTATCTGCTTCCGGCCGCGCAATGGGCGCTGCGCAATGGCCAGCGGGTGACCGTGTCAACGCACACGATCAACTTGCAGGAGCAGTTGCTGCATAAGGACATTCCGCTGGTAAGAGATGTCGTGGGCGGTGGACTGCGGGCGGCGCTGATGAAAGGGCGCGGCAATTACCTTTGTCCCCGCCGTCTGCAAGTCTTGCGGCGGCGCGGCCCGGCCACGCTCGACGAAGTGCGAACCTTGGGCAAAATACTCGTCTGGATGCAAAAGAGCGCCAGTGGCGACAGAGGCGAGATTACCCTGCGCGCTGGCGAATGGGCCGTCTGGTCGCGGCTCAGCGCCCAGGACGCGGGCTGCTCGACCTATCATTGCGCCCAGGAAATGGCGGGGGTCTGCCCATTTTATCGCGCGCGACAGCGGGCCGCGGCGGCACATATCGTGATCACCAATCACGCGCTGCTCATCGCCGATGCCCGCGTCGAGAACCGCGCCCTGCCCGCTTATCACAACCTCGTCGTCGATGAAGCGCACCACCTCGAAGATGCCATCACCAGTGGCTTGAGCCGCCGATTCGATCAGCGGGGCATCCTGGGGCGTCTGCGGGATCTCGGTGGCGTCACGGGCGGTACGCTGGGTTCCTTTCTCGGCGTCTCGCGCGATTACCTGCCGCAGGCCGACAACGCCAAGTTGCGCGCCTTTGTGGCAAATATAGACGACACTGTCGGCCTGATGAGGGCGCTAATCCGCCAATACTTTAGCGCGCTGTACGACTACGCCAAGGGACGCAGCGGCGGCAACCGCTACGCCATGCGCTTGCGTGACGCCGACCGGGACTCCGGCAGTTTCGCCCCGGTGCGCACCGCCTGGAGCAAGCTGGCGCCATACTTCCTGGCGCTGACTGACGCGTTGGAACATCTCTGTACCGCCCTGCCGCGCTACGACCAATATGACATGCCTGACTTCGCCGATTACCGGAGCGAAATTGGTTCGCATTGGCGCTACCTGGCCGAATTGCACGAGCAACTGGAGAGCTTCACGCAGGCGCCGGCTGGCAATTCAGTCTATTCGCTGACCGCCGGCGATTACGCTGAACGCCTGCAACTGCAGGTCTCGCCCCTGCATGTCGGGCCGATGATGGAGGAATACCTCAGCGGGCGGCTGGAGAGCATCGTCTTGACCAGCGCCACCCTGCGCACGCAAGGCAGTTTCGACCACATCAGAGAGCGCCTATTCATTGAAGACTTCAAATCGTCGGCGCTGGAATCCCCCTTTGATTATCGCCGTTCGACCTTGCTCTATATTCCTGACGATGTGCCCGAGCCCAGCCAACGCAACGCGTATCAGCGGATGCTGGAACGCGGCATCATTGAGCTGGCGGCGGCATTGGACGGGCGCGTCATGGCGCTCTTCACCAGTTACGCGCAGCTCCGCGAAACGTCAAAGGCGATCACCAGCCGCTTGCAGCTGGGCGATATTATGGTCTACGATCAGAGCTTTGGCGGCAGCCGCGATGCGCTGCTGCAAAACTTCAGGAACGCCGAAAAGGCAGTGCTTATGGGAACGCGCAGCTTCTGGGAAGGCGTCGACATACCGGGCGACGATCTCAGCGCGGTTGTCATCGCCAAGTTGCCCTTTGCGGTGCCGTCCGATCCGCTCTTCTCCGCCCGCTCCGAAGGCTATAGCAATGCCTTCCAGGATTACGCCGTGCCCGACGCGATTCTGCGCTTTCGGCAGGGTTTTGGCCGGCTGATACGGCGCCGCACGGACTGTGGCGTCGTGGTTGCTTTTGACAGCCGCATTTTGAGCAAGAGCTATGGGCGCGGCTTTCTTGAATCGCTGCCAGATTGCAGCGTGAAGTACGGGCCGCTGAGCCAATTGGCGGCGGATGCGTCGGCCTGGGTTGAGCGAGCCGGAGCCGGCTGATGAAAACGCCTGCCGGGCGCGAATGCCCCCACTACTACGCCGACCTCAACCGGCATACGCGCGATATCGAAGAATGTCGGCTGGCGAAGGACAATCCGGCGTCGGCGGCCTGGCATGCCAAAGATTGCGTCAAATGTCCGGTGCCCGACATTGTCCTCGCCAACGCCAGCAGCGAAACCAAGCTGATGCTCACCATCAAATCGAGCTTCCTGGGCCTGCTGCGCCGGGTCGAAGTTGAAGCGATCTGCCTCAAGAACGGCGAAAAGGTGGACCCGTACGTGGGCTGCCCCGACGATCACCCGGGCCTGGAGATATTCCGACAAGCACTGGAAGGCAGCGATGATTAAAGCGGTCTTGCTGGACCTGGACAATACGCTGCTGCATAACCCGGACGTCATCTTTGCCGGCGAGATTCTGCGGAGTTTCGAACTACACTTTCAAAAGCGCCTCGGGGTCGATGGCGCGGCGGAGGCGCTTCGGCACAGCATCCGTCTGGCGGAGCAGCCCGGCGACCGCTACGAAACCAACTGTACGCGCATGCTCAATAGCTTGACGGGCCGGCTCGACTTGGGCCTGGAGGTGGCGTCGAGCGCGGTGGATACCTTTTATGACACCGTCTATGACGATTGCGCCCGCTTGACGGCGCCGATGCTTGGGGCGCGGCGCCTCGTCCAGTGTCTGCTTGATCAGGGGCTGCTGGTCGCCATCGCCACCAACCCGATTTACCCCGCAGCCGCCGTGCATAAACGCATCGCCTGGGCCGGCTTGGCAGATTTGGTGGATGAATTCGCCTTCGTCACGCATAGCGAGAATATGCACTTCGCCAAGCCCGACCCGGCCTTTTACGCCGAGACCATCGCCCGCGTGGGTATCGAGCCGGACGAGGCGCTGATGATCGGCGACAGCGAGAGGAACGACATGCTGCCGGCTGGCGCGCTGGGGATTCACTGCTGGCACGTGGTCAGCAGAGACAGCCTCCGCGCCGTGATAGACCAGATACATCGGCCGGGTTGGCGCGAAGCCTACTTTCCCCGTCAGCTTGCGCCGGCTATGATTGCGCCGCAATTTCGCGGCAACATCGCCGCGCTCTATGGCCTGCTGCTGGAGGTGAAGGCGCATCAGTGGCTACAGCGGCCGGACCCCGACGAATGGTCCATAATGCAGATTCTCTGCCACCTGCTGAGCGCTGAGCGCAATGTGCATCTGCAGCGACTGCGCGCCATCCTGCAAGAAGACAATCCCTTCATCGCCGCCGCGTCGCCGCCCGGGCCCCACATTCCGCCATGCCACCACGACGGCCACGCGGTCATGCGGAGATTCGTGGCAGCGCGCCAGGATACCATTGCCATGCTGGCGCAGGCTGCGCCCGAGGATTGGAAACGTCCGGCGCGACACAGTATATTTGGATTGACCAACTTGCTCGAAATGGCGCACTTCACCGCCCAGCACGATCGACTGCACATTACGCAGCTCTGCCAGACATTGGGCAAATGCGCCGACTGACGCCGCGACGCCGCTGTGACCGGGCCGAGATCAAGTTGACGCACAGGGCTGTTGGTGTACAATACGTTTAGATAGTTCTGAACTTCACAACTGTTGATTTGGAGCCAGCGATGACCGGCATTGCCGCAAGTCAAATCAGCCTGGATGCGGCCATTCATGACGGCCTTGCAGCTGTCGATCGGGCAATGACCGCCGCGACCAGCAGTCAAGTTGAGGTGCTGCGCGACGCCAGTCATCACATTTTGAGCGCGGGCGGCAAACGTGTTCGTCCACGCTTGTTGCTGCTTTCGTATCTGGCCATGGGTGGCGCCGATCTCGAATACGCTGCCAAGCCCGCCGCCGCGGTCGAGTTGATGCACACCGCCAGCGTGGTGCACGACGATATCAACGATCACGGCGTCGTGCGGCGCGGTCGTCCAGCGGTGAATGCCGTCTGGGGCCGGACATTCGCCCTCTTGACCGGCGACTATCTGTTCACCGCCGTTTACGAATTGATGGCGCCCTATGGCGACCTCAATGTTGACTTGGCGCGGGCGGCCACCGCCCTGGTGGAAGGCGAGACCCTACAAGCCAGCGCCGTCAAGAACCGCGCCTTCACGCGCGAAGCGTACATGCAGATTATTGCCTTGAAGACCGCCGCGCTTTTCCGCGCCGCCGGCGGCATCGGCGCCAAATTGGCGGGCGCCCGCGCCAGCGATGTGGACATGCTCTCCGACTTCGCGTTTAATGTGGGCTTGGCGTTTCAGATCGTAGACGACATCCTGGACCTGGTGGCGGACGAGCAAGCGCTGGGCAAGACGAGCGGGATTGATGTCGAGCAGGGTCGCGGCGTCGCGGTGGCTCTGGCTGACGGCAACGGCAATGGCCGGGCGCCCCTCGCGGACCCTTTAGGCGAGATCAAGCGCCAAATGCTCGATGGTGATACCATCGACAAGGCGCGAAAGCAGGCCCGCGACTTGACAGACACCGCCATCGAGCGCCTGGCCGGTCTGGCGGATTCGGCGGCGAAAGCTGAATTGATCGCGCTGGCGCAGGGCGTCATCAGCCGCAAACGCTAAGCCAACGCCTCGCTTGCGGCGGCCACGGCGTGTATCATTTGGATGCGCGCTTTTTTGTTGTCACACCGAAAGAAGTGAGCGTGATGGCGACCAAAGTAGCCACCATTCGCGAAATACGTGAGATTGAAGCGGCGGCTGACCGCAAGGCGTTGAGTTATGCCAGCATGATGCAACGGGCCGGGGAGGCCGCCAGCCAACTTTTGCGGCAGCGAGTACTCATTTCGCCGAAGACGCGCATCGCTTTCCTGGTAGGCCCGGGCGACAACGGCGGCGACGGCTTGGTCATGGCGGCTGACCTGGCGCGCAATTCAGAGGCGCATATCATCGTCTACATGCTCGGCGACCGCTCCCCCGATGATGTGCACTTGCAGGCAGTACGAGCGTGTCAAGCGGCCGTGATCCGCGCCAGCGACGATGCCGGGCACGAAGGCCTGGCCCAGCTCATCCGCAACAGCGATGTCATCGTTGACGCGCTCTTCGGCATCGGCTTGCGCCTTCCGCTGCGGCCACAGGCGGCGCGCTTGCTGCAAATCGTCCGTCAAAACCTCAACGCCGAGGCGGCTGAATCAGACGACATTCGTCCGCTTGGCGCCACGGAGTGCCTGCGACCAGCGTCGCCAGAGGGTAGGTTCATCCTGGCGCTTGATTGCCCCAGCGGCGTCGACTGCGACACGGGCGCAGCGGATCCGCAGACGCTGTTTGCCGATGCCACGCTGACCTTCATCGCCGCCAAGCCAGGGCTGTTCACTTTTCCAGCCGCCGCCCACGTCGGCGAGCTGCATGTGGCAAGCGCGGGCGTCCCAAACGACCTGCCGGAACTATACGCCGTAAGCGCCGAGGTAATCGACGGCCGCGCGGCGCGCACCCTCTTGCCACGCCGGCCGCTTGACGGTCACAAGGGCACATTCGGCAAAGCCATGTTGGTCGCCGGTTCACGGAACTATATCGGCGCGCTCGCCTTCGCCGGCGAGGCGGCATGTCGTTCCGGCGCCGGCTTGGTATCCATCGCCACGACGGCCGCCTTGATCGAGATCGCCGCTGGCCAACTGCGTGAGCCGACCTGGTTGCCGCTGGCTGACAATGACGGCGCCATCGCCGCGAAAGCTTGGGAGACTGTCGCGACAGCGGCGCCCGGTTTTAACGCCTTGCTCATCGGCTGCGGCTTGGGCTTGCATGCTGAAACGCGCGCATTCCTGGCACGCCTGATTCAAGCGGATCGCTTGCCGCCGCTGGTACTGGACGCGGATGCGCTCAACATATTGAGCGAACTGCCGAATTGGTGGGCTGGTATGCCGGCGGGCTGTGTCATCACGCCACATAGCGGCGAGATGGCGCGCCTCAGCGGCATGACGACGGCGGAGATCAACGGGAATCGCTGGGCAACCGCGCGCGACTACGCCGCCAAATGGAACGTAGTTGTGCTGCTGAAGGGCGCGCATACCGTCATAGCCGCGCCCGATGGCAGGATTTCAGTCATTCCCTTCAAGACTGATGCCCTGGGTACGGCCGGCACGGGGGACGTGCTGGCGGGCATGATCGCCGGATTGCGCGCGCAAGGGCTGGCCGGCTATGACAGCGCTCGGCTGGGCGCTTTCGTCCACGGCTTGGCTGGGGTACGGGCGGTCTCGACGGTCGGTAGCAGCCGCAGCGTGATCGCCGGCGATGTCTTGCGCGAAGTGGGTGGCGCGTTCAAGGCGATAGAAACAGTCTAGCCGTCCGCGTCAAGCCGCGCTTTGGCTTTAGCCTTGGCCTTGGTCAAGCTGGCTTCCACCTGCAGCTCCGCCGAGCCGGCGCCAAATTGTGTGACATCCTTCCTGGCAACATCGCCGCGCCGCTTGATACGTGTCAGCGCGAATAGCGCCCCGAGGAGCATGCCCAGCAGGATTCCGGCAAAGGTCGCGTCATCATCCAATTCAGGGAGTCTGCGGCTCATCGGTCGCTTCCGATCGTGGTCGGTCGCTGTGCATCAATTGGCGTATGCGGATGAGTTCACGCAAGAAGGCCAACATGCCGGCCACGAAACTCTTGATTTGAATCAGTGGGTCGATCGCATTCGCATTGACAAAGCCGGCCGTCGCCCGGCTGAGCCGCGTCGTCTCGCGCGCATTTTCGAAGATGGGCTTGACTTCCGCCCGCAGCATAATGAAGAAGCCGGCCGCCTGAAGCAAAAATACAATCAGCGCGGCGACCACCAAGATCGATTCCAGCACCAGGATCAGGACAAAGACATCGCGGAAAATCTGGAACAATGGCGCCCAACGTTCGGCGGCCGTTAGCGCCGTGGCTAAGGCCAAGCCCAGCAATACGACGATCAGCAGCAGGAGGAAGAGCGCCACGATCTTGATGATTCGTGTGACCGATGGGCCCGCCGCAACACGTTCGTCCGTGCGATTTTCGCCGCTTGAATTGCCTCCAATTTCAGCCATTGTCTAGCGCCGCGATACCGGCGTGCTGGTTTCCGCTGTCAAGATATGGGCGAAAATCAGCATCGCCACTGCAGAGACGGACGCCGGCAACAAGTGGACGACCCCAATCTTGAACAGGCTGATTTCCAGGTAGCCGCCAACATATTGGCCCAAGAGGAATCCCAGCCAACTCGTCACAACAAAAAGAACCATGCGGCGCGCATCGCCACCCATCAGCAAGTGGAAGCCCAGCCCAAACATGGTCGCGATGACGAAAGCAAAGACGAGGTTCGGGTTCGGCATGGTGATTGAACTTCGCAATTCCGGTGGTAAAATCTCAAGCCAGTGTAGCATAAAGCGGTCGTTCAGTCACGCTACAGCGGATTTGACCATGAACGTGGTTGATCTCGAGATTCTAATACCGGCATCACCGGAGTTTATCTGGCGATTTCTGGGCGACCTTTCCTCGATTCCCCAATGGCAGGACGGGGCCGAATCCGTCGCGTTTCTCTCCACGCAGCGTGAAGGCAAAGGCGCCCGCTGGCGGCTGACAATGGCCCGGGCCAGCGATATCGTGGTTGAAGTCAGCGCCTGGTACGACCGCCTCGGATACGAATACCGCATCGTCGATGGCGCCGGTTATACCGAGAACCAGGGCCGAATCCGATCGCACGAAGTAGCGGATGGCACCTTGGTTCGCTGGACCTTCGAGTACGAATTGGGCGGCGTTTTGGGAGGCCTGCGCAATGCCATGCGTCTGAAGCGCGGCATCAGCAATCAGATTCAGGCCAGCCTGCGCAATTTGCATGAGCTAGTCGTGCAAGAGTCTGGCGGCATTTCAACCCATGAAGCCAAAGCCACTATGCGTGAGGCGCCCGATGTCGGCGAACGGCTCGCTTATCAGCCGCGGCATCCAACCGCCTTCCAAGATATTTCTGCTGATGAGACGGAACTGGTTGAGACTTCAGAGCAAGAGTCGGCGGAGGAAGCGCCCCTGGAAGCGGCGCCCGCGCTCATCGAAACCGACACGAGACCGAACCCGGTGGTTTTGGCCAATGCTCCGGAAGAGGCCGAAATAGAGCCGCTTGACGCCGAGCTGGATGACACAAGGCCGATCGAGGTTGAGGTATTCTTGCCGGAGGCGTACACGCGCAAGCCGGAAGAGCCGCCCGTAATTGATGCGCCGAGGGCAATACCCAGCCCGCCGCCAGCCCCAACCGAGGAGGAGCCCGCTGCGATGCCGACGCCGCAGCCGGTGCGCGAAACGGCGGATGAGAGCGCGCGCCTCAGCGTATTTGAAGTCTTTGGGTTGCGCCGGCCGAGCGAAATAGCCGCCGACGATTCAGCGCCCACGCCTGGCATCAGCGCCTTGCGCAGTGACCGGACGCCTGTGGCCGAGAGACCGGCGCGTCCGCCCGCCATCAGGGTGGAGGCCCCTGCTGACGGCGCCTCCGGCAGTGACGAGTTCACAGCCATCGTTGGACTGCGCCGTACCAGCCGTCGGCAGCGCCCACGCTTGCGCCGACACACGGAATAGCCCGTCACACGTTGTTCACTTGGAGAGAATGGCGCTTGTTACTTCAGCCTGAGAAACGCCCGGTTTTGGCGGACGAAAACAAGCGGGTTTTCTTGGGTGGACGAAGGGGCTCGAACCCTCAACCGCCTGAACCACAATCAGGTGCTCTGCCATTGAGCTACGCCCACCATGCGCCAAGCACGAATGTATCACGACTTTGGCGCGCAGTCTAGCCTCATGTCTCCGGCGGATCGCGCAACAGACGGGGTCTTGGTCAAAATTAGCAACTGCGCGACGCTGCCGCCGCAATCTACAATCTCGCTCCGCCATGCAAGGCCGCTGCTACCGAAAACGTCCGCGAATTCGGCGTCGCTCAGGAGACCATTCCGCTGGCCGCATAGCCGGTACAGTCCGCGCAAGAGCAAGCGCAGCGGGCCCTGACCCTGGAGTTGCCCGACAAGGACGACGAGCGCCCGACCCGAAGGCGACAGCACGCGCCGCACTTCAGCCAGTGTTTGCAGCTCAGCGACGAAAGCCGTAGGAAAGGTGCAGACGATCGCCGGAAATGAAGCCGCCTCAAATGGTAGACGATTTGCTTTCGCGCGCACGAGCTGCGCGGGCAAGCCAGCGCGGCGCAGCTTCGCATTCGCGATCCGCCCCATCTGCGCTGACAAGTCGATGGCGACGGTATGGAAACCCGCCCGCCGCAAGTTGAGTTGCAGATCGCCCGTGCCGTGCGCCAGTTCCAGCACGGGGCCTTCGACGGGCGCTCCCAGATACCGTATGACGCTGCGCTGCCAGCGGGCCCAATGCCCCAGTGAAACCAGCCGACTAACGCTGTCGTAGGTGAAAGCCAACTCGCGGTAAAGCAGCCGAAACAGAAGACGCCGGATGCTGCGCGTCACGATTGCAAGGCGCGTTTGATCGCAGCCGGGTCATCGGCGATGATCGCGTTCACGCCTAGCGCTTGCAGCTTCGCGGCGCGGACGGGATCGTTGACCGTCCAGGTGTTGACAAAGTAGTTATGCCGCATCGCCCAAGCCATGAAGTCGCGGTCGATCGCTTCATGCCAGGGGTGCAGGGCGTCGTGTTGCGCCACGTGAATTGTCTCGCGGCCCTCATCCGCCACGCCCGGCACAAAGAGGAATCCCGTCATTACATCGGGGCAGAGCGCGCGAAATCGCCGCAGAATCCCCGCATTGAACGAAGAGACGATGACACGATCCGCAACGCCGCAACGGGCCACGGAGTCCGCCACAGCGCTTTCAATAGCGCCGCCGCTATCCGCTGACTTTATCTCGATATTGATCAAGAGCTTTTTGCCGAAAGCCCGGAGGACTTCGTCCAGAGTCGGGATGCGCTCGTGGGCGAATTCGGGCGCGAACCAACTGCCAGCGTCAAGGGTCTTTAGCTGCGCCAGGCTGAGGTCTGCGACCAGGCCATCGCCGTCAGTCGTGGCATCGACGCTGAAGTCGTGGATCACGACCGCCTGTCCATCGCGGGACAGCTGCACATCCAGCTCGACGCCATCAGCGCCCTGGTCAGCCGCCAACTCGAAGGCCGCCAGCGTATTCATCGGCGCGGAGGCCATGGCGCCGCGATGGCCAAATATCAGTGTGCGGCCCGATTTTAGCGCCGCCTGCATGGTGGTGAAAGTCATGAATCTCGCACCGCATGGATCTAAATGAGAATTTGGATTGCGCCGTCTTGAACGCGCGCCTGATACCAAGGCACGTCAATCTCGGCTGGGCTGCGCGTGGCTTTGCCATCGCGAAGATCAAAGCGGCCGCCGTGGCGGGGGCACTCCACTTCAAAGTCGATCAGTTTGCTGGGTCGGTCGTCGCGGTCGAAGGCCAGCGTATTGCCATCGTGCGTGCACAAATCTTCAATGGCGTAGACCACGCCGCCGACGTTGAACACGGCGATCCAGTGGCTGCCCACGCCAAAGACTTCTCGTTGCCCCGGCGGCAATTCGCTGCTGGCGCAGAGCGTCACCCATTCGGTCATTGTCGCCTCCGATGTTACGCGCTGGTCTCTATCAGCTCCCACAGTTCCTGACCCGCCTGCCCGTGCGCGCCTACGACCAGCACCTTCAAGGGCAGTAGGGCGCACTTGACGCGATTGATGCTCAGCGGAAGGCCAATGTTGCCGAGCAGCATTTCCTTCTGAATACCGCGCGCCTCGTCCAACGACATGCCCAGCAGCGCTTCGCCGAACATGGAGGCCGAGGCTTGGCTGATGGCGCAGCCCTCGCCGTCCCAGCCGACGGCGACGATGCGCTGCCGCTCGTCCAGTCGCAGGGTCAGGCGCAGGCGATCGCCGCAAAGGGGATTGCATTCTTCGTGGTCAAAGTCGTTTGGCGCTAGCAGACCCCAGTTTCGCAGATTCTTCGCGTGGTCCAGGATCAGTTCACGGTACATTTCTTCCATGACAAAGTAACGCGCTGGGCTTCCGTCAGCTTGCTGCGTGAACTCGGCAAGGTACGCCGCGCATTGTAGCATTCGCTATTGCCGGCCCGCAAACGACAGGCGCAGCAAGTCAGCCGATGATCTTGGCTTCGATTTCGTCCATCAAGCGTTGACGCACGCGCTCGAAGGGGACGCGCTGCAGCAATTCATCAAAGAAGCCCTCGATGATCATCAGCTCGGCCTGCGGGCGCGTGATGCCGCGGCTCATCAGATAGAAGATCGGCTCTTCCTCCAGCGTGCCGAAGGTGGCCGCATGCGAGCAAGCGACATCGTCCGCTTCAATCTCGAGGCCGGGTATGCTGTCCATGCGCGCAGCGTCGCTGAGCATCAGGTTGCGGCACACTTGATAGCCGTCGATCTGCTGCATCTGCGGCAGCGACTTAATCATGCCCTGCCACAGCGTTCGCGCATTGTCGCGCGCGGCGCCCTTGAAGAGCAGATCAGTGTAGGTCAGCGGCGCGTTGTGATTTTGCTGCGTGTCCAGGTCGAAGAATTGATCGCGATCGGCGAAGAAGAAACCGCTGACGCGCGCGTTGGCGCCCCGGCCCACGGCATCGACTTCAATGAAGGCTTTGGTCAGCCGGCTGCCCATGACGCCATTGACCCAGTCGAGCTGGGCATCCCGCCCCACCATGCCGCGCTGATGACTGAATTCGAAGGTTTCGCGATTCCAGTCTTGCAGCGAGACGTAGCGCAAGTTGGCGGCATCGCCGACGATCAGCTCGGTGGCGCCGATGTAGGCCGACTGCTGCGGAAGGTCCGTCGAGGCGTATTCCACCTGCATCGTGGCCTGCGCGTTCTCTTCCACCACAACCAGCACATGCCCGAGGGAGGCGCCGGCTTGCGTCTGATAGGATACGACATGAATTGGCGCAGTCGCGACCACATTGCGCGGCACATGCACGAATACGCCGTGATCCCAAAGCGCGGCGTGCAAAGCGGCGAATTTCCCGTCGGCCGGTCTGACGGCGGTCGTCAACAAATGCGGCTCGACGAGATCGCCGTATTTCTGCACGGCGCTATGCAAATCGGTGAAGACGACGCCCTGCGCGGCCAGCTCAGCGGACATTTCATAGCGCACGACCTGGCCGTCGACGAAGACGAGCAGACCGCCTTCGACATCGCCCGTCAGTGGCTCGAGGTTTTTGGCCGGCACCGGGGCGGCAGTGGCGCCATTCGGCACAACCGGGCGCTCCGCCTCTTCCCATCGAATGTGCCGGTAGTCTGTGCGGCGCCACTCTTCTTCCATCTGGGGCATGGGCAGCGCCTGATACATCGCCCAAGCCTCAAGGCGGCGCGCGCGCAGCCATTCCGGCTCGTCATGCGCGCGGCTCAGCGTTTCAACCTGCTCCGGCGAAAAGCCCGGCGCCTGCGGCCGTGAAGTACGCCTGCGAACAACTGCCACGGTTTACTCCTTCTCCAAATGCGTTTTGCTGCTGCCGGCTCATGCCGGGCGCTACAAGTCAACGCCGCTCTCAGCGTCGCTGAACAAATTGGTTTCGTCTTGATACGAGGCGGCGCCGCTAGCCGATCGAGCCTTCCAGCTGAATCTGTATCAGCCGGTTCAACTCAAGCGCGTATTCCATCGGCAACTCTTTGACCAAGGGTTCGAGGAAGCCATTCACGATCATGGCGTTGGCCTCGTCTTCGTTGATGCCGCGGCTCATCAGGTAAAAGAGCTGGTCTTCACCCACCTTGCTGACCGATGCTTCGTGGCCCATGGTGACGTCGCGGGCGTCAATCTCGATCGTCGGATAAGTATCGGACCGGCTTTCGTCATCGAGCAGCAGCGCATCGCAGACGACATTGCTCTTGCTGTTGCGCGCCGCCTCGGCGATCTTGAGCAAGCCGCGATAACTGGCGCGGCCGCCGTCTTTGCTGATCGACTTGCTGATGATCTGGCTAGTCGTATTGGGCGCCAAATGCGTGATCTTGGCGCCGGCATCCTGATGCTGCCCGTCGCCGGCGAAAGCGATGGACAAGACCTCGCCATGAGCGCCTTCGCCCCGCAAAATCACCGCCGGGTACTTCATGGTCAGGCGGCTGCCCAAATTGCCATCCACCCACTCCATCGTCGCGCCCTCTTCCGCCACGGCGCGCTTGGTCACCAGGTTGTAGACATTGTTCGACCAATTCTGAATGGTCGTATAGCGGCAGCGGCCGCCCTTCTTCACGATGATTTCCACCACGGCGCTATGCAAGCTGTCGGAGCTGTAGATGGGCGCGGTGCAGCCTTCGACATAGTGCACGTAAGCGCCTTCATCGACGATGATCAGCGTGCGCTCGAATTGGCCCATATTCTGCGTATTGATGCGGAAGTAAGCCTGCAGCGGCATCTCGACATGCACGCCGGGCGGCACGTAGATGAAGCTGCCGCCGGACCAAACAGCCGTGTTCAAGGCGGCGAACTTGTTATCGTTCGACGGGATGACCGTGCCGAAGTACTCCTGCACAATTTCCGGATATTCGCGCAGGCCCGAATCCATATCCAGGAAGATGACGCCCTGCTCTTCCAGGTTCTCCTGAATCTTGTGATAGACCGACTCGCTGTCATACTGCGCCGAGACGCCGTGCAGAAACTTCTGCTCAGCTTCCGGGATGCCCAGCTTGTCGAAGGTCTCCTTGATCTCGGCCGGCACCTCGTCCCAGTCTTCTTCGGTTTTCTCCGTCGCCCGCACGTAGTAGTAGATGTTGTCGTAGTCGATCTTGTTGAGGTCGCCACCCCACTGCGGCGTCGGCTTGTCCATGAAGATGTCGTAGGCCTCGACGCGCCGCTCGGTCATCCACGCCGGTTCGTCCTTCATGCCGCTTATCTGCCGCACGATGTCTTCGTTGATGCCCTTCTGGCTCTTGAAGGCGTAGTCCACATCGGCATCATGGAAGCCGTACTTTTCGGCGTAACTCTGACCGACTTCTTTCAGCGCTTCTTCTTCGTAGGTGAGCTGCTTTTCGCTCGGGATCATATCGCTCATGTCACGTCCTTCGTCTAATTCGCGCGCTTAGGCTTGCTGCGGCGCGACGACCATTTGGCGTATCCACTCGTAACCCTTCTGTTCAAGCTCGTGCGCCAATTCGGGCCCGCCGCTGCGGACGATGCGCCCGTCGTATAAGACATGCACGAAGTCCGGCTTGATGTAATTCAGCATGCGCTGATAGTGCGTGATGACCAAGGCGCCCATGTCGGGCCCCGTCAGCGCGTTCACACCATCAGCGACGATGCGCAGCGCGTCAATATCCAGCCCGGAATCGGTCTCGTCCAAGACGGCGATGCGCGGCTCCAACACAGCCATCTGCAGGACTTCCGCCCGCTTCTTCTCGCCACCGCTGAAGCCTTCGTTGAGGTAGCGGCCGGCGAAGGCGTGGTCGATATGCAGGGCCGTCATCTTCTCGCGCATCATGCGGGCGAACTTCGGAATTGGTATACCCGTGCTCTCCGGGTCATCAGCCTTCATGCGCGCGTTGATGGCGTGGCGCAAGAAATTGCCCACCGTCACGCCCGGGATGGCGACCGGGTACTGAAAGGCCAAGAACAGGCCAGCGCGGCTGCGCTCGTCCGGTTCCAGTTCCAGCACATCTTCGCCGTCCAGCAGCACCTGCCCCTCGGTAATCTCGTAGGCGGGGTTGCCCATCAGCACGTTGGCCAGCGTGCTCTTGCCCGAGCCGTTCGGTCCCATCAAGGCATGAACCTCGCCCTGCCTGACCGTCAAATCCACGCCGCGCAAGATTGGGCTGTCATCGCCTTGGACACTTGCGTGCAGGTTACGAATCTCTAATGTCGCGGTCATTCGTGGCGGGTCTCCTCTCTCCTGATTTCATAGCGGTTAAATAGAAACTTGAGCACAGTCAAACTTCCCCGCAGTATAGCAGCGCGCCTGCACCCTGTCAATATGGTCTGCCTCCGCTGCGCCGTCTCATATATGGGACGACCCGCTCGCAGGCATTCTTATGCCGGCAATCATAGAATGGCATAAGAATCGGCAAAAGACGCCGCAAATTGACAGGCCTGGCGCGCTATACTATGCTTGTCGAAAGTAGGATCTGATGCGCGTGGGTGGCACAGGTCGCGAAATGCAGGGACATTCAACCGGGCGGCGAGCCGCTGCCACATTCGGGACAACAAGGACAGATCCATGGATGAAAAAGAAGCTGGACTTTACAATGCGCTGCGAGCGGTGATTGACCCTGAAATCGGCATGAACATCATTGAGCTGGGTCTGGTGCGCGGCGTGGAAATTGAAGATGAGCGCGCCCACGTCAACATGATCATGACGACGCCCTTCTGCCCTTATGCGCCGCAACTGCTGGAGCAGACCCGACGCACCGCGCAGGACTTCCTGGGCGTGCCTACCACCATCGAGATGGGCATGGAAATGTGGGACCCCAGCATGATGGAAGAAGGCGCGGCCAGCGACTGGGGCCTGTTCTAGCCGGCCGCTCAATCACGGTCGATGATCGCGGATCCACGTCAGTGGGTCGACGTAATTCTTGATAAGCAGATCATAGTCGAGCCTGGGCCAATTGCCGGGCCGCGTTTCGAACATCGTCGTCGCGCTTAAGTCAAAATGCAAATGCGGCACGAACCGGCCAAAGGCATCGCTGACTTCGCAAATCCGCTGGCCGCGTTCCACTCTCTCGCCCAAGTCGACGCGCATATTCTGCACATGGGCATAGCGGCTGTACATCACGCGCCCCGACGGCTCATACAGCGGGTCGTGACGAATCACGATTAGATTGCCCCAAACGCCCATCCGCGCCGCGAAGGTCACGACGCCGCTGGCGCAGGCGTAACAGGCCATGCCCTTGTCTTCGTATGGCCGGCCAAAGTTGAGATCGGCGCCTGTGTGATAGGCTTCGCTGGGCGTGCCGATGAAGTAAAGCTTGCCGAAGGGCGAAGCATCGCGCCAGCCAGCGGGCCAGACCTGCTCGCCCCGCCGTTGTTCGCTTGTGCCAACCGGCGAATCGTAACCGTCCGCGACATTTACGCCATTCACGATTGTCGGCCTGCGTTCGCCCTCGGGTTCGGGCGCGGGCGTATAGCCGGCTGGCGTATTGACAATGCGGCGAAAGCGCACGGCGTCGAAGGCGATCTCTTTGTCGGGCTCGCCCGTGACATCGTTGAGGAAGACGCGCCCGGCATTTTCCATTTTGCGATCCAGGTCAAAGACGCCGATGGCCACCCAGCGATTGCGATTGCGATGCTGGTTGATATCGACGACGACTTCAGTTGTCGTGCCGACGATGCCGTGCACCTTGTAGCGCGCGCGCTCGGTCGTCGCCTTGCGATTGGGGATGAAGACCGAGATTTCCCACAGCCCGTTCCTGGGCAAGTCTTCGCGCCATTCCGCCCAGACTTTGCTGGTGCGCTCTTCGGTATCCTTATAGAGGTAATCCCAGCCCCAGGTATTCTGGCGCGCGCTGAATTCCGGCTGGCCGGTATAGGTGCCGCTGCGGAAGCCGGCTTTGGTCGGCAAGATGATCACCTCGTCGGCGAAGTTCTGCTGGATATCGCCGGGCTCATCGGCGGGCGATGACGTCAGCTCGATAGACGTGTTCACGCCGCCCCACTGCGCGATGACGCCGCTGCGCCACCAGCTCAGCCCCTTGGCGCCGTGCACCTGCGTCGCCAGCGTATGGGCTTCGGTCTGCTCGCTCGACGGCGCCGTGCCTTGCATCACGGGAATGATGGGTTTGTCAAAGCCCGCCCAGACCGTCCATACCGATTGCAGCGCCGCCTCGGGCGTGGTGCGGAAGGTGTTCCAGTAGGTTTGGGGATGGATGCTGTCGATGAAGGGGCTCCACTCGTTGGGGAAAACCGTGTGATAGTGCTGTGGCCGCGGGTCGACGCTCATGCCGATGTGAAAGCGCGTACCCAGCCCTCGCCGCAGCGCCAGCATCAAGGGGCGCACCGCGCTGGAGCCGCCTTGCCAGTAGTTATCGAAGGGTTCAATATCGAGGATGAGCGACTGAACGCCAGCCCGTGTACAAGCTTCGATCATGATGGCTGCCTCGGCCTCGACGGCCAGGCCCTTGGGCACAGACCAGGCGTGGAACTCGATACCGGCCGCCTGGCATGCCGTCACCCACTGGTCGACGCTCTCGGGCCCGCTGATGGCCATGTCGCTGTTGTCATATTCGCTCATCCAGTTGCTGCCGTTGGTGATCTTGACCCAGATTTGATCGACATTGGGCGCGTTGGTCTTGATGGCGCTCAGCAGGTCCGCCGCCGTATTTTGATGTACTGTGTTGCCCTTCCAATGCCAGACCGCAACCTTGCCATCGTAGGGCGTCGGCTGATGCCGCGACGGCTGCGCGCCAATCGCCGGCACAAAATCGACATAGCCGGCGTAAATCCAGCCTTTCAAGCCGCCCTTCTCCACCCAGACCCAGTTGGAATCGGTGCGGCTGTCGGGATAGTAAACGACCAGCACATTATCCAGAATGTCGCCGATATCGGTATAGGTGACGCCCGGGCCATTACGAATGTTGCTGAGCGCCGAGCGCGTATTGGCCACGGCGATAATGCCGCTACCGGCGTCGGCGGGCTTTGGCACTGCTGCGCTGCTGCTCATGCCAGGCGCTATCCTGTTCTCTAAGCCGTCAAATTACAGGCATGGTAGTACAAGTCTCAGATTAGGGCAAAGCCGCCATACCCAGTGCCGAGCCTGACACAAAATAGCCGCCGAGTGGCGACTATATGTTCGCGCATTTGAAATCTCTAACCTGCTCGACGCGCGGAGGCGTCTGTCAGCGGACGCTCATCTAAACGGTGAATTCGCCGTCCTTATAGAAGAGCTCGCCGTCGACGCGAATCTCGCTATCCCCCCGCATATCGCAGATCATATCCCAATGCACAGCGCTCTTGTTGCGACTGCCGGTTTCGGGGTAGCCCATGCCGATGGCCATGTGCACCGTGCCGCCGATTTTCTCGTCATAGAGGATGCTGCCGGTGAATCGATTGATGCCGAAGTTGGTACCGATGGCAAATTCGCCCAGGTAGCGCGCGCCGGCATCGGTGTTGAGCTGGGCCTGCAGCAAGTCGTCATTCGCTTCGGCGGTGGCGTCTATCACCTTGCCGTCCTCGAATCTGAGTTCAATGCCGCTGACCGCCCGCCCGCCGACAATCGCCGGGTAGCTGAAACGCACCCAGCCGTTGACGCTGTCCTCGACTGGGCCGGTGAAGATTTCGCCGCTGGGCATATTGCGCTTGCCATCGCTGTTGATGAAGCGCCGGCCGGCCACACTCAGCGTCAAGTCGATATGCGGGCCGCGCAGCTCGACGCGACCCTTTCCCGCCAGGTAATCCACCTTGTGCTGCTGCATCGCGCTCAACTTGCGCCACTCGGCCGCCGGGTCGTCCGCCTCGCAGAAGCAGGCGCCATAGACGAAGTCTTCGTATTCCTCGAAGCTCATGTCCGCTTCTTGGGCGCTGGCCTGCGTCGGGTAGAGCGTGCCGACCCAGCGGAATTCGCCGCGGGCCGCCCGCTCCAGCCGCGTCGTCAAGATCTCGCTCTGCGCCGCCCGCCATTGTTGCAGGCGCGCCGGGCTGATGTTGGTCTGCGCACGCGTATTCTCCGGCGCGCGCACACGGATGTAGACATCGGCGCTTTCGGTATAGAGCTTGAGGCTGGGGTCAACCCAGGCCAACTGATCATCGCTGGCTTGGCGCAGGAAATGCCGCTGCATCGCCTCATCCTCGATGATCAAGCTGGGATACCCGCCAGCTTCAATGACTGCACTGTAGATGTCACGCAAGATGGGCAGCGAGCCGAAGTCGCCCAGAATGCCGACCCAATCGCCGGGCCGCACTTCAGTCGAATATTCGACAAGCAACCGCGCCAGCTTGCGCCTTCTGATATCGCTCATGGTCTTGACTCGCAGGTTACGTTGAGGCTAAGCCAGCGCTTTGGCGGCTGAAAGGGCTGCGCCATAATCGACTTCGTCGCCGATCACCGGCACATACTCGGCGTGGCGCAGGATGTCATCGCGATCCAGCACGAAGACAGCCCGCTGGCAGATGCGCCATTCTGTATCATGCACGCCGTAGTCATCGGCGAATTTCATGTCGCGCTGCGTCGACAGGGTCTCGCTGTTTTCAATGCCTTCGCTGCCGCAGAACCGCCCCAGCGCGAAGGGCATATCCGCGCTGACGGTCAGCACGACCGTGCCCGGCAGATCAGCCGCTTCCAGGTTGAAGCGCCGCGTCTGATCAGCGCAGACGCCGGTATCCACCGATGGCACCACGCTGATCACCTTGACTTTGCCCGCGTAATCGGCCAGCGACCTGCTGCTCAGGTCATTGGCTAGAAGCGTGAAGTCGGGCGCCGCCGCCCCAACGGTCAACATGTCATTTTGGATATGGTGTTCGCTATCGCCCACCATCATGCCTTTGCGCGCCATTTCAATCACTCCTCTCCCAGGTTCATGAGATTTTCACGTACAATTGGTTACCATGAGAATTATAGGCGCAACCCATCGACTATCAATATAGCGAAGTTGCGGCTGACCTGTTGATCAGAATGGAGGAATTCACCATGCAGCGCAGACTACTGGTGATCGTAGTGGCGGTCGTCATCATCGGCATCGGCTTGGCTGTCACGCAGCCCTGGCTCTACTTCGTCAATCGCGAAGTGAACGAAGCTTTCCCGGGCCTCAGCAACGACGAGCGCGAGGCAGTCGGCAACATGCCGGAGGAAGAGAAGCAGGCGCTGATCGCCATGGCGGGGGAAAACCGCGACATGGCCGAGGACACCGCTCGCGCGCAGATCGGCCCTGACGCGGTCGTGCCAGCAGCCGAGCAGGCCATGCCGCCGGATATGCCCGAGGAGCCGACCGTGCTCGCTCGCGGCAGCTTTATCGACATCGATCCCATTCATGGCGCTGTGGGCACGGCCACCATATACGAATTGCCCGACGACCGGCGCATATTGCGCTTTGAGGACTTCCGCTCCAAGAATGGGCCCGACTTGCACGTCTACTTGTCGACCGAAGCGCCGACCACAACTTTCGCCGGCCTGGGCGAGGACGCGGTGCACCTGGGCGAGCTGAAAGGCAATGTCGGCAGCCAAAATTACGAGGCGCCGGCCGATATCGACTTGAGCCAGTATCGCAGCGTCGTCATCTATTGCCGGCCTTTCCGCGTCGTCTTCAGCACAGCCGAATTTGTGTAGGGAGCGGGAGAAACTGCGGCGCGCCTAGTCAAAGTCGCGGTAGCGCCAGACGCCTTCGACCATCGTGCCCAAGACTTTGATATCGGGTATGGCATCCGGCTCGACCGTGTAGATGTCTTGGCCGAGCGCGATCAAATCCGCCAGATAGCCTTCGCGCAGCATGCCCAGGCGGTCTTCCATATACGCGGCCCAGGCGGGCCCCTGGGTGAAGCCGAGCAGGGCTTCGTGCACGCTCAGCCGCGCTTGCGGGTGCCAGCCGCCGGCCGGCTCGCCATTTCGCTGCCTCGTCACAGCGGCGTGGATGCCGAGCAAGGGGTCCAGCGGCTCAACCGGCGCATCGGAGCCGAAAGCGACACGCCCCCCGCTGTCCAATTGCAGGCGCGGATTGTAGGCGTACTTCGTCCGCGCGCCCCAGTAACGATCCGCCGTGACCCTATCCGATGTCGCGTGTATCGGCTGCATGGAAGCGATCACATCGAGTTGCGCCAGGCGCTGCACATCGCCGGGGTGAATGATCTGCACGTGCTCAATGCGGTGGCGGCGGCTGCGGACCGTATCGCCGCGCGCGGCCTCTTCACGGCGCACGCTCTCGAAGACATCGAGAACATCATGCACGGCTTTGTCGCCGATAGCGTGCACGGTCGAAGGCAGGCCCATCGCGCTGGCCCGGCTGACGAATTCCACCATTTCTTCTTTGTCCACCACCGCCATGCCATAGTTTTCGGGCTCGCCGGCGTAGGGCTCGAACATCAGCGCCGTCTTCGGGCCCAGCGCGCCGTCAGCGAAGAGCTTCAGCCCGCCGATGCGAATCCAGTCGTCGCCGAAGTTGCGGCGGATGCCTGAGGCCAGGGCCGCATCCAGCCAGCGCTGGTTGATCTGCTTGACGACGCGCAGCTTGAGCTCGCCGCGTTCACGCAAGACTTGCAACGCCGCCAGGCACGACGGCTCGTCGAAATCGTGGATCATGCCGAGGCCGCAGCGCAGCGCGTGATCTTGCGCCAAAAGCATCATGTCGGCCAGCTGCTCGCTGCTGGGGGCGGGCACGACCGCATCCACCAGCTTCATCGCCGTCTCGAGCAATATGCCAGTCGCGCGGCCCTTCGCGTCGCGCATGATTTGGCCGCCATCGGGATCGGGCGTCGCATCCGTGATGCCCGCCGCCGAAAGCGCTTTCGAGTTGACCCAACCGGCGTGCCCGCTCTTGGCATCCAGGAATACCGGATGATCCGGCGCCACTTTGTCCAGATCGGCCGCCGTGGGGAATTCACGGTCTGGCCACAGGTCCTGCGCCCAGCCTTGCCCGGTGATCCATTCGCCCGGCGGGGTCGTCGCCGCCCGCTCCCTCACCCGCGCGATGGCCTCGTCCTTGCTCGACAATTCAAATACATCGACCGACTGCATGGCGCGCGATTGCGCCTCCCAGTGCAGATGGGCGTCGGTCAGCGCCGGCAATATCGTCTTGCGGTCCAGGTTGACGACGGACGTATCGGCCGAGCGCAAGCGCTTGATTTCGTCGTCATCGCCGACAGCCACGATGCGGCCGTAGCTTATCGCGAGCGCGGTGGCGCGCGGACGTTCTTCGTCCAAAGTAATGATGTTGCCGTTGAGCAAAATGGTCTGAATCATGTTCACGCCTGTCATAACTCCGCGATTTCGCGCTTGATTTCCGCTGCGGTGGGCGCGCTCTGCAGGCCACTGCGCGTCACCGAGTAGGCCGCCAGCTTTCCCGCCAGTTTCACCGCTTGCGCCACATCGCCGTCAAGCTGTGCCAGGGCGCCCAGCAGGCAAGCCGCGAAAACATCGCCAGCGCCGGTCAAATCGTACGGCTCGACGGCGAGGCTATCGTAGGGCATTGACCCGCCGTCATGATAATAGGTTCCGCCGTCGCGCCCATTGGTCACGACCAGATGCCGGCAGACGCGCCGCGCTTCGTCCGTCAGCCCCGGATATTCGCGGATGTCTTCTTCGCTGTAAACCACGATGTCAATCAGTGCCAGGGCGTCGGCGTCAAACCAACGCCGGAAGCGCACCAGACCGTCATCACCCCAACGGCGCATCAGCCCTTGCGGCGTCAACATCGTGACGGCATCAGGAAAGGCAGCCGCCAGCTCCCGCGCGTCGATTTCGCCCGCCAGCGGCCCCAAATGCACGTAAGGCGCTGCCAGCCAGCCGGCAGGCACATCGCCCGCGCTGATGTCCCGCGCCGTCGCTCGCACGAATTGCTGACGGCCGGCCTCGCTGTAGACATTTTCGTAGGTCAGCGAGTGCGCCGCCGGCAGCAGCATCAGCTTGCCAAAGGGCAAGATATGCCGCAGCAGTTCCTCGTTGTAGGCGGCGCTGGTGAGCATGCCGACACGGTGACCAAGGCGGCGTAGCAGGGCGCGGCATAGGTGACCGTGCCGCCGAGCTCGCGGCCGCCGGGCACGAGGTCAACCGTAAGATGACCAATCAGGAGGACATCGATTTCGCATGGCTTCACCATATTGGCTTACGCGCGACCGGCCCGGACGCCAATGTCGCGGCTGCGCATTTGCTCGGGCGCCTGTTACCTGGGCACGATCGTGACCTTGCGTCCCTTACCCTCGCCGACGCTCTGGGTCATCACATCCTGGCGGCCCCGGAGCGTCATATGGATGATGCGGCGTTCGTTGGGGTGCATCGGCTCGAGGGTGATGGTGCGGCCCTGCTGCACAGCTTGCTTCGCCATACGCCGGGCCAGGCCACGCAGCCGATTGGAGCGTCCCGCTTTGTAGCCGCCGGCGTCAACAATGATATTGGCGCGCCGCTCCAGCCGCCGGCTGCATATCAAGCGGACGATGTGCTGCAACGACGACAAAGTCTCGCCGCGCCGCCCAATCAGCCTGCTGATGCGCTCGCCCGTCACATTCAGCATCCAGTGTGGCGGGCCGTCGTCATCGTCGTCTTCGGCGCGATGCACCTGGACGCGCCCCTGGATGCTCATTTTCTCCAGCAATTCTTCCAGAACCTCGACACCCACTCGGGCGTCGTCATCGAGTTCTTCGTCCGAAAGCTCGGGCAGCGGCGGCGCCGGGGGATGCGTGTGCGTTTCGGCGCTGTCCCGGTGGCCATCGTCAGCGCGGTCCGCGGCGCGGCGGCCGATCAGAATCATGCGTACGCGGGCTTCGCGCGCTCCAAAGCCAAAAATGCCTGTGTTGGGCTCTTCCAGTACTTCAATCATCACTTCGTCCGGCGTGGCCTTCAGCTCCGCCAATCCATTCTTGATGGCGGCATCAACAGAATTACCGGTTGCTTCGATCATTTCCATATTTCAGTCCCTTGTGTTTCGCGCCTGGCGCTGCCTGCCGGCGCCCTACAATCCAGTTCACTCCAGCGCGGCGCCCGACTGTCCCATCGAGTCCGCCGCCGGTGCGCGCAAACCGTCCACCATTGGGTTCGGTCGATCGCGGCCGAAACTCACTTGCGACGCGGTTTCTTCTTGCGGCGCTTTCGCGGTTTCTTCACCGGTTCGTCATCTTCCATCACGATCTCGACCGGCGCTTCATCAGACTTCTTGCTTCGGAAGACTCTGTCCAGGACGCGCCTGCCTTGCGGGCTGTATTGCACGATGCCGATCAAATTGGAGGCGACAAAGTATACTGAAAGGCCGACAGAAAATGACAACGAGAAGAAACCGAACATAATAGGCATGATCGTCGTCATGCTCTTGGTCATGGCCGCAGCCTGGCCGCCGGCGCTCGGGCTTTCGTCCTCGTCATCGTCGTCTTTCTTGGCGCTGCCGTGGCCTGTCGTCATCATCGTCAGCTTCTGTTGCGCCCAGGTGGTCACCAAGACCAGCGCGGGCAAGGCCAACGCATAGGGCGGGTTCTCCGTTGGCGCCAGGGTCAAGTCCAACTCCGGCAGCAAATCCACAAGCTGCGGAATCGGCGACCACATGCGCTGCAGCGGAATTAATGAATCCAGGCCGGATATCAGCAGGCGCTCCGACAGATCGACCAGTTGGAAGGGCGTGGCGGCCAAGGCGAAGAATATCGCCTGATACAGGCCGATCAAGATCGGAAACTGAATCAACATGGGGAAGCAGCCGCCGGCCGGGTTGACCTTGTTTTCCCGATACAGTTTCATCTGGGCCTGAGACATCTTTTCCTTATCGCCCTTGTACTTTTCTTGCAGCTTCTTGAGTTGGGGCTGCAGCTGCTGCATGCGACGCGACGACTCTTGCTGCCGCGCCAAGAGCGGATAGGTAAGGAAACGGATAATGACCGTCAGCACAACGATCGCCAGCACAATATCCTGGTTCAGCGCCGCGTATAGCCAGGCCAGGATGGTGACAAAGGGGTTAAGAATCAGATCCCACATTCAGTCAAGCTCCCGCCGCGGGCTTACCGCGGATAGACCCAGGTCTGCCGCCCGTCAATGCCAAAGGCGATCAGCAAGCGGCCATCGTGCACGGATGTCACGAGCAGCAGCGGTTCATCGATATCCAGCGTCTCGCTGGGTTCCAGCAACATCATGTCGCCCAGCAATTCCGGCCGCTCGTCAATTTCGCGGGCATTTATCAGCTCGCCATCACGCTTGTCCAGCCAATAGACCTTGCCATCGCGCGAGGCGACGAAGACCCGATCCTGATACACCAGCGGGCCTGCCCGAATGCCACGTTCTGCAATTTGCCGCGACCAACGTTCCGCCAAGCCATTCTCGCTGTCCAAAGCATGCACATAGCCACTCAGATCCGCCACGTAGACGAAGTTGCTTTCGTCGATGGCGGGCGTTCCCCAAACCCAATTCTGCGTAGCGTACTCACTCAGAATCTCGCCCTCGAGCGAAATTTCAAAGAAAGCCTTGTTGAAGCTGCCCACGTAGAGACGGTCATTGGCCAGCAAAGGCGTTGAGGCGACGCTGCCGCCCAGGTCTTGCTTCCAAATTAGCTGACCGTTGGCGCGATCAACCGCGTAAAGGTAATGGTCAACGCCCGGAAAGACCACCATATCGTCGACCAAGAGCGGTTGCGCCCAGACGCCTTCTTCGGTGGGGAAACGCCAAAGCTCGCGGAAGTCCTCCATCGAAAGCGCGCTGAGACCGCCGTTTTGGTAGGGCACGTACATGACGCCATCCGCCACCAGCGGGTTGGCCAACACCTTGTCCGTCAGCGGTATCGTGCGCACCACCTCGGCAACCACCGAATCAACCTTTAGCAAGCGCTTGTTGTTGTCCGCGATCAGCAAGGTCTCATCATCGAGCCTGATTGGCACAGCGTAGAATTGCGAGCCCGCGTTGTCCGTGCCGCGCAAGATCCAACTGCGCGGGTTGTTGTCATTGTCGCGCAGAGGTTGCCCGTTAATTGGGCTGATTAACCTCGCCGGCGCGCCATTGGCCGGTGAAAGAATGGCGACTTCATTGTTGTAGGCGATGGCAATTTGCCGCTCGCCATCCAGGTCAATCAGGCCGACCGAGGGCCAGCTCACGCCCATACGCGCGCCAACGCAGCCCGAAGACGCCAACATGATCACTGCCAGCCACAGCACAAGCCAAAGTCGCAATCGCCCCGAGCATTTCACGTGTCACTCCTTTGGCGGCACCGGGTCGAAGCCGCCCGGATTGAGGGGATGGCAGCGACAAATACGCCGAATCCCCATCCAAGTCCCCTTAACGGGACCGTAGGTTTCAATCGCTTCGTAGGCATATACGGAACAGGTCGGGGAAAAGCGGCAAGCCGCGGGCAATAGCGGAGAGATAAAGCGCTTGTACAATCGAATGGTCCCCAGCAGTGCCCATTTCAGCATGTCACGCGTTCCCGAGCAAATCCGCCCGCACCAGCAAACACTTCAATATACGCAGCATTCCACTGTACGGTTGCCCGCATATCCGCCGGCGGGGAACAATCACAATATCGAAACCCTGTCTCATACCGACGTGGAGCGACATCAGCGCCGCGCGAAACCTCCGCTTGCAGCGATTGCGCGCCACCGCGATGCCGAGCCGCTTCCCGGTCACAATTCCATATCGATTGTGTGCAGACGCATTTGCGCGGACGCTGATCGCCAGTGCAGGATGACGATATACTCTTCCGCTTCCGCGCACACGGGCAAAGTCTTCACTACGGCGCAATCTGAGAGCCGATTTCATTGCCTAACCGGCATTCCAATTCACTTTCTTGACATGGTTCGGCCGCACGGCCAGTGACCGTCGACCGCGAGCGCGCCGAGCCTTGATCACATTGCGACCGCCGCGCGTGCTCATCCGCTTGCGAAAGCCATGTACCCGTTTCCTGCGCCGCACCTTGGGCTGCCATGTTCGTTTTGTTGACATCCGTTCAGCCTCAACTTAGCGTTGCCTTCCATCACAATCGGTGAGTATAGCTGAGGCTATGCGGTCGGTCAACGGCAGCTTGCACGAAAATGCCGGTCGTCAAGTCTCGCTCATGTCCGCGCCCTGCTGCAGCAGGCGCGCCGAGGGAAATTCGAGACCGCCATCAAGTTGCGCTTGACGATTATGCTAGCGTTACAGTAGGATTGCTGCGGCGTAGTGCCAACGTCGATTGTGAAATCTAAGGTGATTCGGACCGGGATGACTGCTTTGCCTCTCTGGGGGACAGCGTAAGGTGCTTCCAGCACACCATTGGGCGCACGACTTTGCCATCGGCGCTGAAGATATCGAGCACATAACGAACCTGCTGCTGGAACGAGAGACGCCTCTTACCGCCGTCCAACTTGCCGCCGCCATCATCGATCGGCGCGAAGCCAGTATCCGGCGCATGCTCGAAGACCAGTTCGAGGGCACGAAAGTGTATCGCCCGGCGGAATCGTATCAGGTGGGCGACCGCTTAACCTTTTCCCATCTTGAATATGCGACCGCCCGCATTGTCAGCCTGCGGCAAGGCAAAAGCACCCAACGCAAGCCGATCTCCGTTGCTGCTGTCGCCTTTGACGAGAATCATCAAGGTAGCGAAGCTCGCCTGCGCGAATTTGTCGTCGATTACCCGGAAGAGCACACGCTCAACAGCCGCGAACTCACTCTTCATCCAAGCCTGGCCGAGGAGAGGTTTAGCGTTGAAGACATCCTTAACGATCCCGAAACCACCATCATTGAGCAAGTGAACGATGCCTTGGAGCGCAACCCGGATCTTGTGCGCCTGGCCGGCACCTGGTTTGTCCGCGAGCTAGTCATCGAGGTTGATATTGGTCATTTGCACTTGGCGGAAGCTGTGCTCGATATGGCCGGCGGCGGACCCTTGCCGCCCGAACAGATTCTGCGCGAGATAGGCGGTTTGGCGAATGCGCCCGAACCCCTGCAAGTATTCTCGCTGAATTACTATATGAATCAGGACGAGCGCTTTGACGAAGTCGGGCCAGCGCGTCGAGTGCTATGGCATTTGAAGCGGCTGCTGCCGCGAATGGTGCGTCAGGTGCCCGCCATCCTGCGTTACGATGCCATTGACTACGATCGCAGCCTGCTAACGCTGGAGATGCGCCAGTTGGAGTACGACCTGGACGATGAACACTCGCCGATTACGTCGCCGCGCCCGGATGACGAAGTCAGCCTCACGCTGATTTATCCGCATCGGCGGATCGGCACCCTGCCCATCAACTCGGAAACTCGGTACATCTTCCCCGATGCCAAGACGCCGCGAATCGCCATCACCATGGTGGACGCCCTGGATAAGCAAGAATTCCCTTGCTGGGTCGTGCACGAGTTCAAGTATGTCTATGGCTTGGCGCCGCTTTACCAGAAGCACCACTTGCCCGTGGGCGCCTACGTCTATTTGAACAAGACCGATGAACGCAGCCGCATAGAAATCGAATTTGACAATTACCGACCGCGAACCGAGTATATCCCGCTGGTGGAACGCGCCGGTGGCGATCAGCTGCAATTCAGATCGGCCAAACGCGCTATCGGCGCCGATTACGATGAGCTGATCATTGTCGGTGTCGGTAACCTGCCCGATGTTGACAAGCTGGGCAAGGAGGTGCAGACCAAGCGCGTCACCCTGGCCAGCCTGCTGCGCGGAATGCTGGCGGAGCTCTGCAAACTGAATCCGCAAGGCGCGGTACACACCAAAGCGCTCTACAGCGCGCTCAACATTTTGCGGCGTTGCCCGCCAGGCCCCATGATCGCGACGCTGCTCACAAATCCGGAATTTGAGTACGTCGGCGGCAACTACTGGAAACTGAGTGACTAACCAGAGGCGGCGGTCCATGTCGGTCAATTACTTGATAAAGCCCACCGTCGAGACCAAGTTCTATATCGACTATGATTGGTGGGATCACAGCCGCGACGACCTGCATGTGTATTTGCTGACGCACCTCACAGCGGAACAGCAGCACAGTCTGAATCAGCGAGACCTCCATGAAGTATTTGACTATGTGCACCCCGAGACGGGCGAAGTCTTCCAGCTTGATACCATTGGCCTCGCGATTCAAGAAGCCTCCAGGCGCGACGATTTCATCACCGAGCACATCGGCTTGATTGATAGCGTATTCCGCGCCTTGCTCGTCAACGGCAATCAACCCCTCAGCGCGCGCGAGCTGTCGAGCGTCACCGGGCGCGACGCCGCGACAATTCTGAAAACTGTCGGCGGCGTACGCATCTATCGCGGCATTCGTCCTCACCAGGCCGCCAACGAAGCGACCCACTGACCGATGGCGAGGGTTATCAACACCAACAGCCCGGGCAAACGCCGCAACGCCCACATGCGCACCAGCGCTGAAATCCTCCGGCGGCTGAGCCAAAAGCGCGAAGTCGACCGGGAAACCAAGGACATGCTGGCCACCTTGGTCTATTGCCTGCGCGCCATCGACGCGACCGTGGAAGAATCAATAGGCGCCTGGGAGAAACGCGGTTACTGGAAGAAAGCCGACGATTTTCAACAGAAGTGGTGGTGGTCGTCGCGCTTCGCTCGCGCTTTGGAAGCGTTGATAATCCATGAGGACTGGGCCGCCCTGCCCGATGCTCTTGTCAAGCTGTTTCCGCACTTTTCGGACATCAACATCAACAAGTTCACCCGCGACCCCAAGCGTTGGGCCGGCGCCCACGCCAAGCTGGCCGGAGAATCGCGCAGCTGAGACGCCACAGTCGCTTTAGTCTTGGCGGGCAGTCTTGCTCGGCGAGGCAGCCTGGCTGGCGACGACGCCCGATCAAGCCCTGGAACTAGGCAGGCCGGCCAAGTTTTCGTATAATCTATCCAATGGATTATCGTCATTTCTTCTATTTCGGCTTGAGCCGACCACGGTGCGCCATCTAGGAATGAGCGAAGACAGTAGGCTGACGACGGACGCCGATCGCACGCCGGCGGGCAAGTCCGCAGAAGAATATCGGATGGAACGTTTGACCTGGTTTGCTTTGGTCGGCGTTTTGCTTTTGGGCAACATCCTGCCTGACTGGATTAACTCGCATCATGGATTTGCGCCGCTGCTGGCCGGGGGCCTGCTGTTCGCCTCGGGCATCTACCAGCATCGACGCGGGTGGCGCGTCAGCTACCCCACCTGGGTTGCCAGCACGTTACTGATCGTCGGCGCCGGCTTCAGCTTCGTTAGCCGGCCTGACCTCGACCTGTCGCTTCTGGTGGCGCTGGTGGCTGTCGGTGTAATCGCCCGCAGCATCTTCACTCGAACAGCTTGATGGCGCCGGCGCAACGGCGAATCCGGGGGTATTGAATTGTGACGGCAACACGCGCTAAAGACCTTACGGTCGAAGAAGTTCGCAAACTCGCCCTGCCCCTTAGCACGCATGTCTTGACCGGCGAAGGCTTGCTGGATACTCCGGTGTCCTGGACGACTGTGATTCATCCTGAAGACGAAATCGAGACCAAGTCTCTGCAGCATCGTGAACTGATTTTGATCGCCCCGGCCAAGCTGCACAACAAGACGCACAGCGATACGAAGCTCGTCCAATGGGCGGCCGAGTCGGGCGCTTCGGCCGTGCTTTTCTGTCGCTGGGTCAGCCGGACGGCGCTGGCCGAGGCGGAATCACGCAATTTGCCCGTCATGGCGCTGACGGAAGACATCAGAATTCGCGAAATCGAAAAGGCAATCATCAGTTTGCTCGTCAACCGCAAGGGGCAGATTGACCGGCGCGCTACCCAGATCTACCGCCAGCTCACCCAAATATCCTCACGCAATGAGGGCATGGACCAGCTGATCGGAGCCATGGCGCGCTTGACCAAGAAGAATGTCATTGTGCAAGACAAGCGCCTGCAGCCCATCTCGCATAAGCTGCAACCCGAATTCATAGGCGCCTGGGACGATATCGAGACCTTCCTCAAGAAGCAGGACAATCTTCCGGTCGAATTGCACGATCGCCACCGCGTCGTGGATGTTGACCCGCCGGTGCTGATGCAGGCGCTGCCCGTATCCGGCGTCGCGCGGCTGGTCGCGCCGATCATCACCAAGAATATCGGGCGCGGTTATCTTTCCATCATCAGCCGCGAGAGCGATCTGGACGAAGTCGATCAAATCGTCTGTGAGCATGGCGCCGCCGCCTGCGCCCTGGAGATGGCCAAACAGAAAGCCGTCCACGAGACGGAGAAACGTTTGCGCGGCACATTCCTGGATCGCGTGCTCCTCGGCGATGTCAGCCAGCAGGAAGCCATCCGGCAAGGCGAACGCTTCAACCACGAAATGACGCCCATGCACGTGGCCTCGGTGCTGGCCTGGCGCGGTGAAGATCCGCCATCGCTGCGCCGTCTGGAAACCATGGTGAACGCGACCTTGGTCGAGCAGGATGCGGCCGCCCTGGTCTGGACGCGCGAAATTGAGGGGCACGTGGTCGTCTTTCACTCGACGGACCGTGACAACCCGATCGATCATAGTCTGGCGCTCGCCAATGCCTTCAGCGCGGCCATCAACGAAAGGTACCCCGTCAACCGCGTCGCCATCGGTCTGGGGCAAGTCGCCTACGATGTCAACGCCTGGCGCTATAGCTACCGCGATGCCGCGCAAGCCATGGAATTGGCCGAGCGCCTGCATACGGACCTGCCGCTCTATATTGGCGATCTCGGCGTCTACCAGCTGATCCTCAGCCTGTCCGACCGCGAAAAGCTTAGCGAATTCTGCGAGAAAACTTTGGGACCAGTCAGCGAATACGACACGCGCCAAAAGGGCGATCTCATCAAAACATTGGAAGCGTACTTCAATTGCCACGGCAATTTATCCAAAACGGCCAAAATGCTCATTGTGCACCGCAATACGCTGCTCTATCGCATCAACCTGATCAACGATATCGCCGGCATAGATCTCAATCGGCCGGAGACGCGGCTGGCGCTGCATCTGGCGCTGACGATCCGCCGCCTGGTCACCCACGCTTGACCTGCGCGGTTGTGGGCTCGTGTAGGATGAAGGCGGGTTGGGTTCACTCCCGCTGGCTCTGCAGCAACGGGCGTGGCGCCAAACTGTGCAGCATGCCCAAATGGTCCTGCGCAATCACTATGAGTTCTTGCAATGACGGCCGAGGCATCGTCTGGTATAATCGTTTGAGAATAAAATAGTTTCGGGCGCGTAGCGATAAGGTCACGGGCGGGCGGCAGGTGGCGCGCGTTTGGCGTTTGTATACATCGGCGCCCATTTTTTGCGAGGATCTTTTCATTGCTTGGAGGATGAGCCATGACATCAGTTTACCAATCATCCAAGACTGATTCCTTCGCCGACCTGCATCCTGTCGATCGCGAGCACCGCGACGCCTGCGCTTTGATATGCTCGGTGCGCAAAGGCGGGCAGGCCACACACGGCAACGTCAAGCGCACGATCGAAGCGCTGACCCGCATGGGCCATCGCACCGGTTACATCAACGGCGAGGGCGACGGCGTCGGCATACTCACGGACATTCCGCGACAAATCTGGACGAAGTGGCTGGCGCAAGCCGGCTTGCGCTCGTCACTGGCGACGGACCGCAACTTTTGGGTCGCCCACGTTATGATCCCGGCGCCCGACCGCGCGCGCGCCCAATACATCGTCGATCAGATCTGCCGGCAGATAAGCGAAGAGGGCTTGCACATTCTGGTCGATCAGCCGGGCCGGGTGAACCCGCAGGTGCTCGGGCCCAACGCCGAACACAACGAGCCGGTCTTTTGGCAGATCGCCGGCATTAACGGGCAGGTGCCCTCGAGTGAGCTTGATCGCACGCTCTTTGAATTGCAAGTGCAGCTGGAGCGGGAACTGGAAGTTCACTTCCCGTCCTTCTCCGCCCATAGCGTCGTTTACAAGGTGCAAGGCACCATCGAGATCTTGCGCCGCTATTACCCGGAATTGCGCGACCCCAACTATGCCTCGTCGATCACCATGGGGCACGCGCGTTATAGCACCAACACCAATCCCATCTTCGAGCGCGCCCAGCCCTTCAATCTCATCGGCCACAATGGCGAATTCAACACCATCTCGCGCTTCCGCATTGAGTCGGAAATGCTTGATATTCCCATGGTGGAAAACGGCTCGGATTCGCAAGATGTGGACCGTACCATTTACGCGCTCTGCATGCGTTATGGCATGGATCTGATCGAGGCGATGGAGCACATCTTTCCGCCTTTTGAACACGACTTGATTCAGAATTCGCCGGAGATCCACGAGATGTACGCCGAGCTGCGGCAGGGTTTCGGGCCCTTCGCCCAGGGACCGGCGGCGGTAGTCGCCCGCCTCGGCAATCAGGCGGTCTTCAGCGTGGACGCCCTCGGCCTGCGCCCGCTGTGGTATGGCGAGACGGAGAAAGAGCACTTCATTACGTCTGAGCGCGGCGTATATGCGCTTGATTCCATGTCCATCAGCCCCAAACCAATGGCGCCCGGTGAAAAGATCGCCATGACGGTGAACACCGGCCAGGAAATTGAAGTCCTCAATTATCCCGCCATTCAGCATTACGTCTTCAGCAAGTACCGCGAGCGCAAGCCCTACGCGCCGGCGGCCGCCGGGACGTGGGATTCCGCCACCGGGCTCGCGAGCGCGCCAAGCGCGGACTTTCCCCTGGGCCCGGGCTCCAATGGCGGCGGCCAACTGCAAACCGAGGCCGCGCCCGTGGCTGTGCTGGAGCGCACCGCCCAAGCCGCCATAACGACCACCGAGTTGCCCTGGGCGAATGCGCCGGTCAAGGTCAATGCCGCGGTGATGTCTGGTTTCGGTTGGGAACGCTATCATGTCGAAATTATCAACACGCTGGCCCAGAGCGCCAAGGAGCAGATGGGCTCGCTGGGCTGGGACGGGCCGCTGGCTGCGCTCAGCAATACGCGCACGAACCTAGCGGACTATTTCAAAGAGACCATCGCGGTCGTCACCAATCCATCGATCGACCGCGAGCGCGAGCAAGCGCAGTTTTCATCACAGGTGCTGGTCGGCTGCCGGCCCGAGGTTAGCGCGGGCCGCGAGGAAGACGCGACGTTGATACGCCTGCAAGTCCCGCTGCTGCTGGAAGCGATCCCCGACTTTGAGGATGTCGATATCGTTCGTCAGATCGCGGATCAGCACGGCACGATGCTCTTGCAGGACCTGGCAAATGTCTTCGCCGGCAAGGTCGAATGCTTGTCCATGGGTTGTCCCGCCGATTCCGCCATTGACCTCGCTGTGGAGGCGCTGCAGAAGCAGGCGCTGGACGCTGTCATGTCGGGCGCCCAATGCCTCATACTCGATGACAGCGCTATCGCCACCGGCGACGAGCTGTATATCGACCCCCTGCTGGCTGTGGCGGCCGTCGACCGGGCGCTGCGCCAAGCCGACTATGTGCCGAACTTGCGCCGCCGCGTCGGCATTGTGGTGCGCTCCGGCGCCTTGCGGGATCTGCATGACCTGGCGATCTGCCTCAGCCTGGGCGCCA
Organism: Phototrophicaceae bacterium; assembly: GCA_965208195.1. Taxonomy (GTDB): domain Bacteria; phylum Chloroflexota; class Anaerolineae; order Aggregatilineales; family Phototrophicaceae; genus UBA6055. The sequence continues at coordinate 1,163,364 of CBDBOC010000004.1, forward strand.
ATGCGATTCTGCCTTACGCCTTGTACGCCGTTGGGCTGGGCACAGCGCCTCGCGGCTCGCGCAAGCCGTTGGTGGCGGAGCAGGTCAAGCTCGCGCTCGACAATACCTTGAAGGCGATACACGCCGGATTGCAGAAGATCACGTCCACCATCGGCTGCCATGAGCTGCGTGGCTACGGCCACAGCTTCGGCTCCATCGGCTTGTCCAAGAACATCGCCGGGCTGCTGGGCACACCGAATTATTTCGGCTCGACCGGGCGCGGCTTGACCTGGACCTCGCTCTACGATGATGCCCAGGAACGAGCGCAGGAATTCCGCGGCGAAGTGCGCGCCCGCCTGAAAAACCCGGAGCGCTTCTACCCGAAGATGTGGAAAAAAGCGGAGGCCGTGGCGCACGGCGAACTGGAATTCGAAGAATACACCGAGAATCTGCGCACTCTCGAAGACAAGATGCCCGTCTCGCTCCGGCACATCGTTGGCCTGCGCGAGTGTCAAGCGCCGATACAGCCTGAAGATGTGGACATCAGCATCAAGGGCTACGATATGCCCGTCTTGATCAGCGCCATGTCTTTCGGCTCGCAAGGTGAACTCGCCTATCGCTGCTACGCTGAGGCCGCGCATCTGCTCAACATCATCTGCATGAACGGCGAAGGCGGCGAGATTCACGAGCTATTGGGCAAGCACCCGCGCAACCGCGGCCAGCAAGTGGCTTCCGGGCGCTTCGGTGTAAACATCGCCTTTCTCAACGCCGCCGACTATATCGAAATCAAGATCGGGCAAGGCGCCAAGCCCGGCGAAGGCGGTCACCTGCCCGGTTACAAGGTCACGGAGCAGATAGCAGCCGTGCGCAGCACCACGCCGGGCATCGGGCTCATCTCGCCCAGTAACAACCATGATCTGTATTCCATCGAAGACCTGGCCCAGCTGATCGACGAGCTGAAGACGGCGAATCCGCATGCCAAAGTCTCGGTCAAGCTGCCGGTTGTGCCGGGCATCGGCATCATCGCGGTCGGTGTCGCCAAAGCCGGCGCCGATATCATCACCATCACCGGCTACACCGGCGGTACAGGGGCTGCCCGCGCGCACGCCCTGCGGCACGTCGGCTTGCCGGCGGAGATCGGCGTCTGGCTGGCGCACCGGCATTTGACCGAAAGTGGCTTGCGCGATGATGTCGAATTGTGGGTTGATGGCGGCATGAAGAGCGGGCGTGATGTCATCAAGATGGTCTGCCTCGGCGCGAACCGCGTCGGCTTCGCCACACTGGCCATGGTCGCGCTGGGCTGCACCATTTGCCGCGGCTGCCAAGACGGCACTTGCCACGTGGGCATCACGACACATGTTAAGACCAAGGAAGAAGCGGAGAAGCGCAATTTCAAAGCCTTCCGCCCCTTTGAAGAGCGCGGCTCGCCACACACCATCGTTAAGATGTTTGACGAGTTGGCGGACGACATCCGCAAGTGGGCCGCCAAAATGGGTGTCAGCAATTTGCAGGATATCGTCGGCCGCGCGGACCTGCTTTACCAGCGCTCGCATCATGACAGTATTGACCTGACGCATTTACTGCGACCCGTGCCGCGGGCCGAGAGAACGCTCGCCCAGCCCGGCGGCCGGCGGATCACCCGGCCGCGCAATACCGTCAGCAAGCAGATTACTGATATTGTCACCGAATATGTCAGCCGGGGCGAGTATGAGCTCACCTACGACGACGAACAAGTCATGGCCATGGACCGCGCCCTGGGCACGCACCTGGCCGGCGCCATTAAACGCAACTCGGTTCCGCAAGCCAATCGCATCCGCGCCATCAATCTAAGCTTCAGCAATTCCGCCATTCCCGGCAACGGCCTGGCCGCCTTTGTCGACGAACCGGTCAACGTCTTGGTCGAGGGCGGCGCGCAGGACGGCGTGGGCAAATGCGCCGCCGGCAGCAAAGTTTCTATCCTCAAAGGGCTTAATCACAACGGCCAGCGCCTCGATGGCTCGGTCGGCAAGAGTTTCGCTTATGGCGCGCAGGGTGGCCTGTTCCTGGTCCAGGGCGATGCCGATACCCGCGCTTGCATCCGCATGAGTGGCGCCGATGTGGTCTTCGGCGGCGAAATCACTCAGCCGCTCAACGACAGCCTGGGCGGCATTGGCGCCCGCGCCAATCTAAAAGGTTACGCCTTCGAGTACATGACCTCGGGCCGCGCGGTGGTATTGGGCGATCCCGGACCCTGGATCTGCGCCGGCATGACCGGGGGCGTTGTCTATCAGCGCCTTCAGCCGGAGCTAGGCTTGACCGTTGACGCCATTCGCTACCGCCTCGCCGCCGGCTCCGTGGTGGAAATTCAGCCGCTTGATGACGAAGGCGAGGATGACCTGCGCGAGTTGCTCAACGCCTATATACGCACGCTGGAAGAGAACCACCAGTCGCAGGCGGCCGAGCCGCTGTACGCGCTCCTGCGGCGGCCAGCCGATCACTTCATCAAGATCGCGCCGCCAATGGCGCACAAAATCGTCAATGAAAGTTAGCCGCTAGCGGGCGGCGGTTGCGCCAACCTTGTCACCAAGGCAGGCTTTTATCGGAATCGGGGAAGGCTAAGCGCGGTCCGTTTTGCCCGGAATCGTCGCCAGGACTCGCCGCGTCTTAAGCGCCAGGTGCAAGATCAAGCGGTTATCCGAATCATCCAGATCCAGCTTCGTCAATTCCGCCACGCGTTCCAGGCGATAGACTAGCGTATTGCGATGCACATCCAGCGCCTGCGCCGCCTTGGCCAGGTTGCAGTTGGCGCCGAAATAACCGCTCAAGGTGCGTATCAGGTCGCTCTGTTTGCGCGCGTCATGCTCCACAAGCGGGCCGAGCGCATCGTGATAGAACTGCTGCATGTTGTCCAGGTTGCTTTCTTTAAGCGCCAGCAGCAGCTGATACAGCTTCAGGTCGCCGTAATACGTTGTCACATCGCGGTCGCCCAATTCGAAGGCGATGCCGGCAGCATCTTTCGCCTCGCGATAAGCATCGCGCAGCCGGGACAGGCCTGTCGCCGGGCGGCTGACCCCCGCCGCGACCGTCGCCGAGCCGCTGCGCGCGGCCAGTTGCTTTCGCAGGTCGTCTATCGCCGAGCGCACTCTCGCCAGCGTTTTGGCGTCGTCAGCATCCACGGGGTATATTGCGACCACAACATCGACATATTGCCCGACGCCGCCTTCAATGCCGCGCCGCGACATATCATCGCGCGCCAGCGATACCATCGATTCCATCGGAAGCGGTTCGCCAGCGGCCGCACCGGCCCGGAATACCGCTACCACGAAGCATGACTCCGGCTCGAAACCCGCCTGTTGCGCCCGCGACCGCAACAGATAATCGTCCGCCGGCGTTCCGCTGAGCCACATCTGTATCCAGTCGCCGCGCGTCTGTTCCACTGCTGATGCGATAGCGCGGTTCTTCGCCATTTCAATCGCGCAAACATCCGCGCCGTAAGTCAAGACCAATCGATCAAAGTCATTCAGATTCTCGCTCTTGTCAATGAGCGACAAGAAACCGGCCACACGCTTTTCGACCTTCAGCACGGTTGTGAACCCCAAGGGGCTGCCATAAATTGTGCCTTGAACAACGGGCGCCTCTCGCTGGAGCCAAGCGCGAAATGTCTCTATTTCGGCGCCGCTGGGCGCGCGGCCATTGGCGCTCCGTCCCTTCACATAGGGCAAATTTCGCGAAAGCACCCCGCCGTCATTGTCGTGAACGGCTATCGGCTTGCCTGTGGAGCGCGCCATAACTTGGAGCAGGCTGTTCAGGTCGCGGTTTTCCGCCGATAGCCGCGTCAGTTGCCGCTGAATTTCAATGGCGCGTTCCGTCAGCCGGGCCGCCTGATTGACAATAAGCGCGTTCACGGCGCGCTCGACGGACGTGAGGCTGGTTTCATCGGGCACGCGCAGCAAGGTCACGCCACAATCGTTGGCCGCGTCGATCGCCGGCTGCTCCACGGCGCCAGTCGTCAGCACAGCATGCACACCGATTTCCGCCAGTTGGCGCAGAACCCCGTCAAGCGACAAGCGACTGTCGAAGCTCCGCAACACGTCCATCGAAACGAGCGCCAATTCGCCACCGTAAATATCGGGGAAAACCGGCGGCTGCGCCCGAATCGTCACCGACCAATTGACCGTCGTCTCCGGATCGCCAGCAACGATGCTCGCTCCCAACGGCAATGAATAACGCAACAATGATTGAATCGACGCCGTGCTCTTGTCTGTCATCGCCAATGTCCAATCTTTCGCAGCTCGTGGTGCAGGCCGAATTTTCGCGCATTGCAACACAATGCACAAGGCCTCGCCATGCAGTTGTACACATTCACTAAGTGTAATGCGGAGTCGACAGTGATTTACAGGGCGAATTCCTGCATTGGGTCCGCCCTGAAGCCGGTCTTCGTATAGAATTGCCAGCTAGGAAACGCGCCGTACACCCAAAGTCAATCGCTCGCCCTTGACCTCGATCGCCTCGCTGACGATCTCGCCCGTCATGTTACGCAGCGTGATCTGGTCAGCCAAAGTCTCTTCGCTGATGTAGCCGCTGAACAATTGTAGAACCGCGTCAATGGCGTCCGAGGCATCGCAATAGACGATCTCGATACGATCATCCAGGGCGAAATCCGCTTGCTTGCGCAGGTTTTGAATCCGGCGGATCAACTCGCGCGCCAGCCCTTCTTCCACCAGGTCGCTGCTCAACACCGTATCAAGCGCCACAATATAGCCGCCGTCTTCGACCGCGCCCTCCGGCGCCTCTACGCTCACTTTAACTTCGCATTCCTCATTCGCGATTTCATAGCGCGCGCCATGCAACTCCAGGGCGATGTCATCGCCGGCCAAGAGCGCCTCGGCGAAGGGGCGGATGAAGCCCTGCTCGCCATCGCGCAATGCCGCTTGTATCGTTTTGAAGGCGCCGCCGTATTTGGGGCCCAGGTAACGCGGCAGTGGATTCAAACTGTACACTGTGGTCGCTGCGAAGGCGCTCGCCTCATCGGCCCCCATAACGGCAACGGACTTCAGGTTCAGTTCGCCCTTGATCAGATCGGCATAGCGCTCAACGACGCCGGCTTCGCTGACATCGCGCAGGGCGAATTGCGCGCCGGACAGCGGCTGACGCACGCCGATTTGAGCGGCATTACGCGCCGCCAGCCCCAGGCTGACCAACCGCTGCACCAGCGCCATCTCGCCCAGGAGATCGTCTTTGATCAGCGCTTCGTCCGCCTGAGGCCAGCGCGAAAGATGCACGCTGTCCGCCGCCGCGCCATTCTGCTCCCCTACCAGATTGCGATAGATCTCCTCGCTCAAGAAGGGCATCGTCGGCGCCAGCAGTTGCGCTACCGTCGTCAACGCCTCGTATAGGGTGGCATACGCCGAAAGCTTGCCGCTGTCGGTCTCGCTCTTCCAGAAGCGGTCCCGGCTCAAGCGTACGTACCAGTTGCTCAGCCGCTCCACAAAAGATTCGATCGGCCGAGTCGCGTTCAAGGCGTCATAGTCCTCGAAGGCAGCGGTCACCGTCCGCACCAGGTTGTGCAATTCTGACAAGAGCCACTGGTCCAGCAGCTCACGCTCAGCCGGCGCCGGGGCGTCCGCAGTCGGCGTCCATTCGTCAATATTGGCGTAGGTGACGAAGAAGCTGTAGGTATTCCACAGCGTCGACCAGAATTTCTTGATCACCTCGTTGACGAGATTGATCGAGAAGCGGCGGGAATCGCCCGGCGGCCCCGAAGTGTACATGTACCAGCGAAAGGCATCGGCGCCCGCCTGCTCCAAGACCACCCAGGGGTCTACCGCGTTGCCCTTGCTTTTGGACATCTTCTGCCCTTTTTCGTCGAGGATGTGGCCCAGGCAAATGACGTTGCGGAAAGCGACCGTTTCAAACAGCATCGCGGCGATGGCGTGCAAGCTGTAAAACCAGCCCCGCGTCTGATCAACCGCCTCGCAGATATAATCGGCCGGGTGCTGCTCTTCCAAGACATCGCGGTTATGTTGCGGATAAGCCCACTGCGCCACTTGCATCGCGCCGCTGTCAAACCAGACATCGATCACTTCCGGCACGCGGCGCATCAAGCCACCTTCGCCATTTGGATTCTCGAAAGTGATTTCATCCACATAAGGCCGGTGCAGATCCAGCTCGCTCAAATCCTGGCCGGCCAGCTCGCTCAATTCTTCGACGCTGCCGACGCAGATCATCTCGCCATTGGTTTCGTCCACCCAGACCGGCAAGGGCGTGCCCCAATAGCGCTCCCGACCCAGCGACCACTCCTTCAAGTCCACCAGCCAGTTGCCGAAACGGCCATCGCGCACATGGCCCGGCACCCACTTCACCGTCTGGTTGAGGTCGATCATTCTCTGGCGATACTTGAGTGTGTCGATGAACCAGGTCTCGCGGGCAAAGTACATCAGGGGCGAGCCATCGCGCCAATTATGCGGATAGCTGTGCTCAACCATTTCGCGCCGATACATCAGCCCGCGCTCGGTCAGATCGCTGATGATATGACGATCGGCGTCTTTGAACCACATGCCGCGAAAGCTGGTCACCGCGTCGACAAAGCGCCCGGTTTCATCCACGGTGATCAACACCGGCAGGTCGTACTTGCGCCCGGTCGCCAAATCGTCCACGCCATAGGCCGGCGCCGTATGCACGATGCCCGTGCCGTCCGCCGTGCTGACGTAATCTCCAGCGACCACGTACGCGTAATCCTGCTCCACCGGCAAGAATGTATAAAGCGGCTGATAGCGCCAACCCAACAAGTCCCGGCCTTTGTAACGCTGCACCACCTTGTAGTCACGCGGCTCCCCCAGCACATCGTTGATCAGCGCATCAGCCAGGATCAACTGCTCAACGCCGTCGCCGTCGCTCGAGGGGCCCTCGACCTGCACGTAATCAATATCTTCGCCGACCGCCAACGCAGTATTCGCCGGCAAGGTCCAGGGCGTGGTCGTCCAAGCGAGAAAATACACGCCGGGCTGGCCGCGAATGGGAAAGCGCACGTAGATGCTGGGGTCGACAATCGTTTCGTAGCCTTGCGCCACCTCATGGCTGCTCAAGGGCGTGCCGGACGACGGGCTGTAGGGTACGACCTTGTGCCCGCGGTAGAGCAGGCCCTTGTTCCAGAATTGCTTGAGGATATACCAGACGCTTTCGATGTATTCGTTGGCAAAAGTGACATAGGCGTCGTCCAGATTGACCCAGAAGGCCGTGCGCTCAGTCAGCTTCTCCCATTCGTTGATGTGGCGAAACACATTGGCGCGGCACCTGGCATTGAATTCGGCCACACCGTATTCTTCAATCTGCGCCTTGCTGTTGAAGCCGAGTTCCTTCTCGACTTCGATCTCAACCGGCAGGCCGTGCGTATCCCAACCGCCCCGCCGCAGGCAGTAATAGCCTTGCATGACCTTGTAACGCGGGAACATGTCTTTGAAAGCGCGCGACAAAACATGATGGCTGCCGGGCTCGCCATTGGCTGTCGGCGGCCCTTCGTAGAAGACATAGCGTGGGGCGTCTTCTCTGCCTTCGGTCGTGCGTTCAAATACGCGATGGTAGCGCCAAAAGTCGAGCTGCTGCTGCTCCAGCCGGTTGATGACTTCGCTGTTGACTTGCGAGTTTATCGCCCTGAACATGATTTATGGTCTCTCCTAAATTCTGACACGAAGCGAAATGAGGTTGAGCGTGCGCATTTAGCGCGCACATCGCATCAGAACGGCAATAACCCGCGGCGCGCGCGCAACGTCTGGCCACACCACGTAAGCACCTCCTCGCGTTGACGATTCCCCGGCAAGTCTTGAATCGCGCTGGAATTATTGCTTAACCGCGAAAGTTGCGAAAGGGTCGAGTGACGGGGACGACGCCGCGGTTCGTCAGCTAATCTCGCGCTTGCATCCACGCCACCGCTTCGTCCAGATGTCGGCCGAATGGCGTCGCGCGGTGCTTCCTCGCTTCAGCGCGCCAGTGAGCAATGTCTTCCTCAGTCGCAGCCCGGTCAGATTGGCGGCCCTGGTTCAATTGCGCCAGATAAAATCGCAGGAGCTGCCGCTTGTCAGGTTCGTGCCGCAGGTCATCGCCAACTGCCGAAAACTGCGCCAACGCCGCTTCGCCTTCGCCCTGCAAATGGTAGCACTGGCCCAGCTCAAAGCGGACGATGTCGGGCGCGCCGGCCTCCAGCGCCTGCTCAATGGACGCGCCGGCAGCGGCATAATCGCCCGTCACCAGGCTCAGCATGCCGCGGCTGTACAGCGCCAGATGATGCCGCGGCTTCAGCGCCAACGCTTCATCCAGTGCCCGCCGGCACAACTCGTACTGTCCCAAATGCCGATAAGTATTGCCAAGCAGCACCAGCGCGTCGACCGAAGCGCGTCCCCTTTCCGGCACTTGCTCAAGTATTTCCCGCGCCGCGCGGTAGTCGCCGGCGATGAAATGCTGCTGCGCCTGATGATAGGGCGATATCTCCCGCCGATTGCCCCACAGAAAGACCAACTGCAACGTAACCAGGGTGCCGAAGGCGCCGACACGGGCCGGAAACTGTATTTCAGACGGGCCAGCAAAACCAAGCAAGAGCAGTGAGGCTAGCAAACACAGCGCGATCGCCAGCGACCACTTCAGCGGGGCGTCCCATTCCGGCACTCGTCGGGACAAATCGCGCGATAAGGTCCGCAGCATCATGCGCTGTTCTTCCGCTTGCTCCGCGACTCGGCGATGGCCTCCTCGATTTTCACAATTTCATAGTGCAACAGGCTGCCGTACGCGGTGCCTTCCAGGGCGCGCAAGGTCGATTTCCAGGCCTCGAGTCCGTGGCCTGTCGCTACCATGCGCTCGGTCGCGCGCGCCGCGCCGTCCGCATCGCCGATTTTTTGGAAATGACGCGACAGATAGTAATTGACGCGCACGGCGTACATCGAAGGCATCGAATAGAGCGCCGCGTGCTTGAAGGACTCAATCGCAGAATCGTGCTCGCCGGCCAATTGCTGCACAAAGCCCAGCTCCGCCCAGATGATGGGTTGCGCCGGCGAAAGCTGCGCCGCCGTCTGCAAGGCGATCGCCGCCTCGCCATAACTCGCTTGCATGCGATAACCGTTGGCCAAGGTCATGTAGGCGCCGGCGTCGCCCGGGAACATCTGCACGGCGCGGTCGGCCGTCTCTTGCGCCTTGGCCAATTGACCGTTGTAGGCGTAGGCGCTAGTCAAGAGCATGAGCAGGTCGGGCGTAATCTTGCCGCTGGTCAGCACCCGCTCCAGCAACTGGATCGCTTGCGGAAACTGCATCTTCTGCACCAGGCGGTAGGCTTCGCCATAGCCGGCGCCATAGTTTCGTGACTGCCGCGCCAGCAAGATGCCCACCAGCGTGAAGCCCAGCAAGATCATGCCGGCCGAAAGGCACAGCCCGGCCAGCGACATTTGCGCCACTGGCGAAATGTACTCGTCGAAGGGCTGCGTCAAGCCGTCAGCGAGTTCAATCAGCACGCCCAGAACAAAGACGATGAAACCCAAAGCAGATAAGGCGACGCAAATGAATACGGCCAGCCAAGCTATAAGACGCCGAAAAGACATGATGCCCCGCCTAGGCCCCGTGCCGCTCGGGCGCTTCGCCCTTGATGAGCCGGCGCGCCAAGTCTATGTCATCCTGCAATACCGCGCGCAGCGCAGCCGCTTCGTCGGCGCTCATGATCACTTGCCACTCCTCCAAGCCCGCCTTTTCTCGGCGCAGGGCGCGGAGGCAATCATCAGCCGCCGCGTCCGCACCCAGGCGCTTGTTGGCTCGCCATAAGTATAATTGCGCCAGTAGCCGATGTCGAGAATCGGGAATATCCCTGGCCAACGCCGCCTGCAAGTGGTCAATTGCCGCCTCGCTCGCCCGCAGCCGATCTTCTATCATGCCCAGATTATACGCCGCGACCCATTCATCCGGCGCCAGTTCGTAAGCGCGCTGCGCCGCAATTAGCGCCGCTTCATAGCGCCCGGCCTGCAATTCCACTTCGGCCAAGCCATTGAACGCGACTGCCGAGGCGCCATCCAGCGTCGCCATGCGTTCATAATCCCGGCGCGCCGCCGGCAGGTCGCCCGCCAGGCGATGCACTTCAGCGCGAAAACGATAATGTTCCAGGACGCTCGGCTCGTCACTGATCTGCTCGGTCAGCGCGTCGATGGCCGCGCCGTAGTCGCCTTTGCGCATCGCCTTGATCGCGCGACGGTAATTCTGCGGACCGCCGATTCGACGGAATATGAAGATGCCCGCCACGATCCAGCCGCAGCCGGCGCCGATGAACAAGCCGCTGAGGTGCGGCGCCGCCAGCGAGCCGAGCAGCATCAGCAGCAAGGACGGCACGATGACCGCCAGCCAACGCTTGCGCTCTTCCAGCGGCAGCCGTCCCAGAACCAGAACCAACGCCCCGCCGATGAACGCCAGCAGCAGTAGCGTCTGTAGCGCGGTCGCAGTTTCGCCGCCGTCCGTGAGCAGGTTCAGCGCCAAGCTGGCGAAACCCGTCACGCCAAGCAAGGCGAGTAATGCGCGCGCCCGGCGCGGCCCCAGGAAGATCTGAAAGCGCTTTATCATGATCGAGCCGGAGGCGTTACGCGCCTGTCTCGGCAGACGCCGCGTAGTCGCTGATTTGAACAACCATTTCACTCTGCCTGAACGCATTTACCCGTCGCAGGATAACGCCTTGCGCGTCAATCCAGTATGACGCCGCCTTGTCTTTGTATCGATAGCGCCGCGTATGAATTCGCTGCCGCCCAAGGCTGACGACATCTTCGCCCGCGAATTCTACCGGAGGCGCAATCAGTTGGGTCGTACCGGGGAAGAGCTGCGCATGCTCAAACATCGGCACGAATATCGGAAGCGACGCGCGCTCATTCATCGCCATCGCTTCAATGGTCTGGCCGCGAAACGCCAGCAGTGGAATATCGATCAGCGTGCGCGGCGGCAACGCAATCTCGCGGTAGTCACGCTCAGCGCCATTCAACGTGTAGCCGATGTGCAGCCGTCCGTTCGCCAGCTGGTAACTCGCGCGCAAGTCCTTGATACCGCCATCAAAGCGCGCATTCTCGTAGCGCAGGTCAAGCCGCGCTAGCGATCGGTCCCGGTCCAGCAGGGCCTCAGCCAGGACTGACTTGCCCTCTTCGGCGCGCGCGTCGAGGTCGACGCGAACAAACCGCTCGCCATCGGCATGCCCATGCATCACCCACGACTCCGTCTTCGCCAGGGTCTCGCCATCCTTGGCGAAGCGATAACACCCGCTCGATACGAAGCGCTCATGCGCTTGCACCGGATGCAGATAGCGCATCAATCCAGAATCTCCACGTAGATCCGCTTGTTGATGCCGCCCTTGCTCTTGGTTTTGCTGATCTTGATCGTGCCGATTTCGCGCGTATTGGCGACATGCGTGCCGCCATCCGCCTGCAAATCCAGTCCGACGATCTCGACCGTGCGCACGGCCTTGATGTTTTCCGGCAGCAAATTAATCTTGGTGCGGATCAAGTCGGGAATCTGGAAGGCCTCTTCCCGTGGCAGAGTGTCGATATTGACAGCGCGCGCGGCCGTCACCTCCACGTTGATGTTGCGCTCAATCTCTGCTGCCAGCTCGGGCGTCAAGCGCTCAAACTCGAAGTCCATGCGCCCGCTCAACACATCCATGTTGCCGCCGGTCACACTGGCCCCATAGTCGCGCCAAATGACGCCGCAGAGCACGTGCATCGCTGTATGCGTGCGCATAATCTTGTAGCGGCGCTCCCAATCGATTGCGCCGCGCACTTCACTTCCGAGCGGTGGCAGCTCGCCCTGGATGACATGCAGGTCCCCGCGGCGGGCGCGCTTCACCCGGTAGATTTCGGCGCCATTGTACAGGCGGCCCTGGTCCGGCAGTTGCCCGCCGCCGCCCGGATAGAAGGCCGTCCGGTCCAGCAGCACGCCATTTTGCTCCAGGTCATGCGCGACAACAGTCGCCGTAAATTCCCTGGCATAGCTGTCCGTCAAGTAGATTTGCTCGGTCATGCTCGCTCCCGGTCAATCTCAGCCCGCATGCGCAAAATCGTCGTCTCGCCACCTATCCGGCGCCAAAATGCCAGCGCTTCGTCATTCTTGGCGCTCACATGCCATTCAAAGTGGCGCACGTCCTGGTCGCGGAACCAGAGCGCCAGGTGTTCCACCAAGGCCATGCCCAAGCCACGCCGGCGGTATGCCTCAGCGATGTAAATGTCCGAGAGCAGCCCACTGCGCAGCGGCCGAAAGATCTCGGTCGTTATGTCAGCGATGATGCCGCTTACATAGCCGACAACGGCGCCATCCAGTTCGGCGACTAGGATGCGGGCGCGCGGGTCCGCCAGGCGGTCGCGAACGCTCTGCGCATAAAGGGCCGCGCCACTATCAGCCGGGCGAAACATCAGCGGGTCAAATCTCTCGTGGTGAGCCACCATCTCCGCCCACAGCTGTCCAATGCGGTCAGCGTCGCGGCGTTGCGCCAATCGAATCATGTCGCCAACCAATATACCTTCGATCGCGATTGGGCGCCTTGCCCTTGCCAGAAGGCCTCCTCAACGGCGTAACGGGAGGGCGCGCTCACTTGCAAAACGTCGATGCCGCGCTCGCGCAACCAAGCCTTGGCCGATGCCAAGAGCTTTCCGCTCAAACCGGGGTAGGACTGGTGCAGGTCAATCGCCATAGCCCGTACTGTGCCCAGCCGCTCTGGCGCCAGCCCGGCTGGCCCCGGCGCCAATGCGACCGCGATAAACCCCACGACGCGGCCCTCAATGTCGGCCACGGCGAAGTGACACTCGTCGCAGCCGAGCCATCGTCTGGCGCTCGCCATCCAGCTGGCCTTCGCGTCAGCCGCAGGCGTATACAGGCTATCCCACTGCCGCAAAAGCGCCAGGCGCTCTTCCCACAGCATGGCGGCCGCCCCCAAATCGGTTACTTGCGCCGGTCGGATCCGCATTTGTCGCTCGCTGCCGCTTCCGTCGCTGCGCTAGCATAGCAGCGCGGTTCAAGCGCAACAAGACACGAGCCGCCGATTCCGCGACGACTCGCCCATAAGCAGCGCCTTACAGCGAATGAGGGCCTGCGACAGTTGGCGCCTGCCACGCGCTTTGAAAGCCAATAGCGCCGCGCGACCCTTTTTCGCTACAATAGGGCGTGAAAGTCCCGACCAAGCGCGACGATTGCGCCGGCCGCACGCGCGCTGTAGCCCGCAAAGGAGAAACCATGTCCAGCCTTCCCGCAGCTGACCAAGTTGGAAACGCTTGGCGCAAGCATCGTGACGGAGACAACCAGGGCGCTATCAGCGCGTTTCGGGCCATCGTCACCGAAGACCCCGACAGTGTTGATGCCCGCTACGGCTTGGGCCTGGCGCACAAAGCCAGTGGTGATTTTACCTCGGCGGCTGATGCCTTTCAGCAAGCGCTTGACATTGTCGAGCGAGAACGTTCACAGGCGCAATCGATGTCCAAGACAGACCTTGCGCCGGAAGATATCGCGCGCCAGGCCGCTATGGACGACCGCTACATGATGCTTTCGCGCATGTTGCAGCAACGCCTGGACGATGTGAGCGCGCCCAGCGCCTGAGCCAGCCCATGCACAAGCGGGAACGCCTGGAATGCGCAATCGCCGGCGAATCGGTAGATCGCGCGCCTGTCGCCCTATGGCGGCATTGGCCCGGCGATGATCAACGCTTCGCCGATCTCGCCCGCTCGACAATCGACTTTCAGAAAGACTTTGACTGGGACTTCGTGCGCGTTATGCCGGCGCGTCACTATCAGGTGCTGGATTATGGCGTACAAGACGAGTGGCGCGGCCACGCGCGCGGCTATCGCGAAATCAGCAAGCGCGCTATTCAACGCTCGCTGGGCTGGACCGAAATCCGTCCGCTGACGCCCACCCGCGGCGCCCTCGCCCAGCAGCTGGAATGTCTGCGTATCCTCAGCCAGGCCTTTGACGCGGAGAAGGTCCCCGTCTTGCCGACCGTCTATAGTCCCTTCGACCAGGCGATTCAGATGGCGGGCCGTGACAAAGTGCTGCGGGACATGCGCCTCCGCGCCGATCGCTTGCGCACCGGATTGAATCACCTGACGGAAAGTACCTTGCGCTTCCTGGAAGCCCTGCACAAGTTGCCCGCCATCGCCGGCATCTTCCTGGTGACTGAAGCCGCTACGTACGAGCTGATGTCGGAGCAAGAGTTCGCCGCGGCGGCCCTGCCCGATATCGCAAGAATCGTCGCCTCATTGCCCGACCATTGGTGGCTCAACATCGTCCACGTCAGCGGTCGCTCGCCGATGCTGCGGCTGTTCGCTCGGTTGCCGGTGCAAGCGCTCAATTGGGATACGCGCGCCGGCGATGCTGATCTGGCCAGCGCGAAGGCGTTTTTCTCCGGCGCCCTTTGCGGCGGGCTGAGCGACCACGACGATCTGCTGCAGGGCACGCCGGCGCTGCTGCGCTCGGTCGTTCGCGATGCGCTCAGGCAAACAGAGTCAAGGCGCTTCATCGTGAGCGGCAGCGGACCCGGTTACATCACCGCCCCGCGCTCCAACCTTCGTGCTGCGCGCGCCTCTGTTGACGCACAGGTCTAGGTCATGTCACTGCGCGTTATCGCCGGCAAAGCGCGCGGCATGAAACTCAAGGCCGTGCCGGGCGACCGTACCCGGCCAATTATGGATCGCGTCAAGGAAGCGCTCTTCAGCATCATCGGCACGGAAATTCAAGGCGTCAATTTCCTCGACCTCTTCGGCGGCACGGGCAGCGTCGGCATTGAAGCGCTCAGCCGCGGCGCCCAATTCGTGCTCTTCGTCGAGCGCAATGGCCGCGCCGTGCGGGTGATTCACAACAATCTGACGCACACAGGTTTGGGAGCGAAGGCCCGTGTCCTCCGCCGCGATGCCTTTGACCTCTTGCGGGCGCCGCCGCAACGCTCGTTCGACTTCATATTCGTCGCGCCGCCACAATACCAGAACATGTGGCGGCGGGTGCTAAGCGCCCTCGACGAAAACGATGCCTGGCACAAGGCCGAGACCAGCGTGATCGTGCAGATCGACCCAGCCGAGTTTGACGACGCGCTGCAACTCGCGCATTTGCATTTGCGCGATCGTCGGATATACGGACGCACCATGTTGCTGTTCTATGAGTTCGCGGGCGCTATAAACGACTAGCGGCCGCTTCACGCCGGACGAAATCACACGCCTCGTCCCATGTCTTGACGCCGCCGGTGACCTGCTCCTCGCGCAATGCCGTCAGCAGCCGCCCGATGAGCGGACTCGGGCGAATCTCCAGCAGCCGCCGGATATCATTGCCGTCCAGCAAGAGCTGCGGGCTGACCAATTCGTCATGGCGTTCGAACCAGATATCGAGCAAATCGGTCGCCCGCTCAACCAAGCGCAGCCAGGCGCCCTGCTCCAGGCCGCTGCCAGCCCGCCCCAGCACATGTGCCGCGCCCAACAAAATCACGTCTATGCCGCCGGCGCCCAAGCCAAACCAGAAGCGGTGTTGCTCCAGCGTCGTCCAGCAATCCCGCTCGACGATCTGACTGCAGTTTCCAATCATCATGCCGAGCGTACGCCTTTCTTCGCCACTGAGCCGGAGCCTGTCGGCTGCTTCCGCGGAGATTTGGGCGCCAGCGCTCGCCGCGTTCAAGTGCAGCAGCGCCGCCAGTGTGAGCAACTCACTGCGTCTCCGTCCATTGCCATACTCCTGACTGAGATGCGCCTGCAGCTGCCGCCGATGGCGATCCAACTGGATCACCAGCATGCCCAAATCAAAGGCGGCGGCCGTGTTATCCGTGCGTCGACTGCTGATTGCAGTGAGTATCGCGCGTAGGCGATCAACCACCGCAAAGGTTTGCGCCCAGGCATTTTGCCCGCCGGCAGATTCCAGCGTGACGCCGTCCCGCGCCGCAATGGCCGGCAGAATCCCTTCCATAGCGCTCAAATGCTTCAGCACGCGCAAGCCCCGGGCCGCCCGATCCAGGCTCAGCAGCTTGAAGAACTCGTCGCGGATTCTCTCTCTGGAAACTTGCGACAGTCCCGTCACCCGGCGTCGGATATCCGCGGCCGTCGCCGGTTCAAGTTTCAAGTCAAACTGGGCGCCCAGCCTTACCGACCGCAAGACCCGCAGCGGATCGGCTTCGATTGACCGTGGCGAACAGCGTCGCAGCACCCGGCGTTGCAGGTCCACTGCGCCCCCCAGCGGGTCAATTAGCGCATCAATCTCGCCCAGCGCATCCGCCGCCATCGCGTTCACAGTGAAGTCGCGGTCGCGCAGATCGTCGTCCAATGTCGCGCCGCGGAAGCGAGCGAAATCCAGGCGCAGCGCCTGCCCGTCCAGCGTCAGGAAGACCCGCGACACATCACGTTCGCGATCCATCACGTAGATGTCGCCATCGAGCCGATCCGCCACCTCGCGCGCCAAGGCCAACGCGTCGCCGCCAACCGCGAAATCCACATCGGTAGTCGGCAAACGCAGATAGGCGTCGCGTACGGCGCCACCCACGATGTAGATAGGCGCGGGCGGATTGGTGGCGCGCAACAGCTCAGCCAATTCGTATACGAACTCCGGCCAAGCTAAGCGCACCTGGACGTCATTCATCTGCCAGGGCGTCCGTCCGCGCAACACCAACGAAGCGCAAATTGCGGAATCTCTCGTCGAGGTCAAGGCCGTAGCCGAAAACGAATTTATTCTCAATGTCGAAACCGACATAGTCGACGTCGATTTCGACTTCGCGGCGCGAGCGCTTGTTGAGCAAGGCGCAGAGTTTCAAGCTGGCCGGTTCACGGTTTCGCAGCGTCTTAATCACGAAAGTCAGCGTCAGCCCGCTGTCGATGATGTCTTCGACGACCAGCACATGCTTGCCGCGCACATCCATGCGCAAGTCCATGTCGATGCGTACCGAGCCGGACGATTGTCGGGCGCCGGCGCCATAACTCCTGGCGGCCATAAAGTCGATCATGTGCGGCACATCAACGTGCCGGGACAAGTCCGTCAAGAACATCACGCCGCCCTTCAAGACGCAGACCAGCAGCAAGTCCTCGCAATCGGCATAGTCTCGGTTGATCTGAGCAGCTAACTCGACGATCCGGCCCTGCAAGGTCGCCTCGTCGATCAGCACTTCAGCCAGATATCTCTCGTAGGCTCTCGTCATAACTCCGCTCCTTGTCCGCGTTCAAGGGCTGGCAGCATAGTGCGCTTGCAAGCTGCGCACACTCAGCGGCTCCGCACGCATCCGCCGGATGCCCTG
This sequence comes from Phototrophicaceae bacterium, assembly GCA_965208195.1. Taxonomy (GTDB): domain Bacteria; phylum Chloroflexota; class Anaerolineae; order Aggregatilineales; family Phototrophicaceae; genus UBA6055. Next base: position 1,180,567 of record CBDBOC010000004.1, read on the forward strand.
AATTGTGGCCGCCGCCGCGCTCATCGTCGTAACGATTGGGATGCCCAAGGCATAAGCTTGGCTGCGGATCGTTACCCCGTCTTCATGCGCCTGGCTGCCCAAGGGCGTATTGATTATGAGGTCGATATTGCCCGCCTGCATCGCATCCATTATATGCGGTTTCCCCTCGGAAAGCTTGTTGATGGCATCGGCCTCGATTCCCATGCGGTTGAGCCAGCGCGCCGTCCCCGCCGTGGCGATCAAGTAAAAGCCCAGCCGACGCAAATCGCGCGCTATCTTCGCCACCACCGGCTTGTCAAAATCGTTGACGCTGATCATGACGACGCCCTCCCGCGGCAAGGGCGTGCCGGCTGCCGCCTGCGACTTGACAAAGGCGTGCCCGAAACTCGACGCATGCCCCATCACTTCGCCCGTCGAGCGCATCTCCGGCCCCAAACGCGTATCAACGCCGGGGAACTTCTGAAAGGGAAAGACCGCTTCCTTGACGAAGAAGCCCGCCACCGCCGGCTCCTCAACAAAGCCCAGATCGGCCAGCGTCATGCCGGCCGCGATTTGCGCCGCATATCGCGCCAGAGGCTGCCCGCTGGCTTTGCTGATGAAGGGCACGGTGCGGCTGGCCCGCGGATTGACCTCAAGCACGTATACTTCGTCATCTTTGACGGCGAACTGGATGTTGAACAGCCCCTTCACCCCCAGCGCCAGGCCGATTCGCCGCGTATATTCGCGGATGATATCCAGATGGAAGTAGCTGATTCTGTATGGCGGCACGACACAAGCCGAGTCGCCGCTGTGCACCCCCGCCTGCTCTATGTGCTGCATGATGCCGCCGATGGTCACCTGCTCCCCGTCGCACAGGGCATCCACGTCCACTTCGTAGGCGTCGTCCAGGAACTGGTCTATCAATACCGGGTGGCCGTCCCATTCGACATTGGCATCCAGCCAAGCGAGCAATTGCCGCTCATCAAAGACGATGGCCATGCCGCGTCCGCCCAAGACGTAACTCGGCCGCACCAGGACTGGATAGCCGATCGCGGCCGCCGCCTCAGCCGCCTGCTCGCGTTGCACGATGGTGGCGCCGGCCGGCTGCGCGATGTTGAGGACACGCATCAGTGTGTTGAAGCGCTCGCGGTCTTCGGCCAGGTCAATCGTATCCACCGATGTTCCCCATATAGGCGCGCCCATGCGCTCCAAATCGCGCGCGATGTTCAGCGGCGTCTGCCCGCCGAATTGCACCAGCACGCCATCGGGCTGCTCGCGGTCGACGATGTTCATCACATCTTCGGCTGTCAGCGGCTCAAAGTAGAGCCGATCCGCGGTGTCGTAATCCGTGCTCACCGTTTCCGGATTGCAATTGACCATGATGGTCTCGTAGCCCATCTCCTTGAGCGCGAAGCAAGCGTGCACACAGCAATAGTCGAATTCAATGCCCTGGCCGATGCGGTTCGGTCCGCCGCCAAGCACCATGACTTTCGGCCCGTCGCCGGGTTGGGCTTCGTCTTCCATTTCGTAGGTCGAATAGAGATAAGGCGTCATCGCTTTGAACTCAGCCGCGCAGGTATCCACGCGGTAGAAATTCGCCCGCACCCCCAGCGCCTTGCGGTGCTCGCGCAGGGTCAATTCATCCGCGCCCAGCAGTTGCGCCAGGTACGCGTCGCTGAAGCCATGCTGCTTCAACCGCCGAAGATCGGCCGCGTCAAGCTGCTCCAGACGCAGCCCTGATTCAAGGAGTGACTTGTGCAGCGCGATCAAACTACTCATCTGTTGCACGAACCAGGGGTCAAAATGCGTCTGCCTGACGATCTCTTCAAACGCCACGCCTCTGGCAATGGCGGCCGCCACCTGAAACAGTCGTTGCGCCGTGGGCACACTGAGCACTTCCGGCGCCAGCGACTCATCTAGCTGGCTGGCAAAGCCGTCGATGCCGATATCCAGCGAGCGGACGGCTTTCTGCAGCGCTTCCGGGAAGGTGCGGCCGATGGCCATCACCTCGCCCACCGCCTTCATCTGCGGCCCCAGCACCGGGTCCGCGCCAGCGAATTTCTTGAAATCCCAGCGCGGCATCTTCACCACGACGTAATCGAGCGAAGGTTCAAAGCTGGCCGGCGTCTCCCGCGTGATGTCGTTCGGGATCTCGTCCAGCGTATGGCCGACTGCGACCAGCGCGGCGATCTTGGCGATGGGAAAGCCGGTGGCTTTGCTGGCCAAGGCCGATGACCGCGACACCCGCGGGTTCATCTCGATGACATAGACTTCGCCGTCCGCCGGGTTGATGGCGAATTGCACATTGGCGCCGCCGGTGGTGATGCCGACGCGGTCGAAGATCTGGCGCGACATATTGCGCAATCGCTGGATCTCCTTGTCGGTCAAGGTCTGCGCCGGCGCGATGGTGATGCTGTCGCCGGTGTGCACGCCCATGGGGTCCAGGTTTTCGATGGAGCAGACGACCACGAAGTTGCCCGCGGCGTCGCGCATCAGCTCCAGTTCATACTCTTTCCAGCCCAGCAAACTTTGATCCACCAACACCTCGCCCACCGGGCTCTGATGGATGCCGTTCGCCGCCACCCGCCGCAGCTCATCTTCGTCGTAAGCTACGCCGCCGCCGGCCCCGCCCATGGTGAAGGACGGCCGAATCAGCACCGGGTAGCCGATGTCGTCAGCGAAAGCCAAAGCATCATCGACGCTGCCGACCACCTTGCTCTCCGGCACTTGCAAGCCGATCTCGCGCATGGTGTCGTTGAAGCGCTGCCGGTCTTCCGCCAGCTGAATGCTTTCCAGGGTCGCGCCGATTAACTCAACATCGTAACGACCGAGCACGCCGCTGTCGTTGAGCTGCACAGCCAGGTTGAGCGCCGTCTGCCCGCCAACCGTCGGCAACAGGGCATCGGGCGTCTCGGCCGCGATGATCTTCTCGCAGATCTCAACCGTAAGCGGCTCAATGTAAGTGGCATCGGCGAACTGCGGGTCGGTCATGATGGTGGCCGGGTTGGAGTTGACCAGCACGACGCGGTAGCCGCAGGCTTTCAGCGCCTTGCAGGCTTGCACGCCGCTATAGTCGAATTCGCAGGCTTGGCCGATGACGATTGGCCCCGAGCCGATAATCAGAATGCTGTGGATGTCGCTCCGCTTGGGCATCGACGGCTTCCCGCGCCAACTACGCTTATGTAACGGCGGACGCCGCCTCGCGCGCTGCAGCGACAAATTCATCAAAAAGATAAAAGGAATCATGCGGCCCGGGCGAGGCTTCGGGATGATACTGTACGCTGAAGGCGCGCAACTGCCGATGCCGCAAGCCGGCCACCGTATTGTCGTTCAAGTTGAGATGCGTGATCTCACCGCCACCCAGATCGCTCCCGGCACGGACCGCGAAACCGTGGTTGTGCGCCGCGATTTCGACTGCGCCTGTAACCAGGTTCTTGACCGGCTGGTTGCCGCCGCGATGCCCGAAGCGCATTTTCTCAGTCACACCGCCCAGCGCCAGCGCCAAAATCTGATGCCCCAGGCAGATGCCGAAAATCGGAACCCGGCCCAATAACGCTCTGACGTTTGCAATGGCGTAATCCACGGCCGCCGGATCCCCCGGCCCATTGCTTAAGAATACGCCGACGGGTCGCATCCGCAGCACGTCTTCGGCGCTCGTCCAAGCCGGCGCCACTCTGACGCGCAAGCCGCGATCGGCCAACATGCGTAAGATATTGCGTTTGATGCCGAAGTCGTAGGCGACGATCAGCGGCCCGTCCGCCGCTTCAAGATTTGCGCCATACCAGCGCTCGTCGCTGCCTTGGCTCCAGTCATATGCCTCGCTGACGCTGACGGCGTCGACCAGTTCGCGCCCGACATGTCGAGCGAACCGCGCGCTAATGCCACCAGCGCCGCCGTGTCGCGCGCAGCAGCCCCATACGCCACCGCCGCCCGCATGACCCCTCGCTCGCGGATATGCCGCACCAGCGCCCGCGTCGCCACGCCGCTCACGCCGACGATTTCATGATCGCGCAAGTAGGTCGCCAGGTCGCCGCGGTTGCGCCAATTGCTGACGATCGGGCTCAGCGAGCGCACGACAAAACCCGCCGCCCAAATCCGCCCGGACTCCGGGTCTTCCAGGTTGACGCCGGTATTGCCGATGTGCGGCGCCGTCATCGTCACGATTTGCCCGAAATACGACGGGTCGGTCAGTATCTCCTGATAGCCCGTCATTGACGTATTGAAGACAATTTCGCCGGTCGAGACGCCGGCCGCGCCGAAGCCTTCGCCCGGGAACACCCGCCCGTCTTCAAGTACCAGCGCCGCGTCCATCGCCAGCTTGCCCGTTACGAGCGGTAATCGCCGTTGATCGAGATATAATCGTGGCTGATATCGCAGGTCCAGATAGTCGCCCGCCCAGCGCCCAGGCCGCAGTCCAATGTGAAGGTCATCGACGGCCCGGCCATGATCGCCGCCGCATCAGCTTCCTCATAATCGGTCGGCATGCCGGCCTGAAAAATCTGCAAGCCGTGCTCGTCCGGCGCCAGCGATTCGCCGGCCGCCACCCAAAGCGAGGCCCGCTCGGGCGCCAGTGCTGCACCAGCCCGGCCCGCCGCCGCCATGATGCGCCCCCAATTGGCGTCGCTACCGTAAAAGGCAGATTTCGTCAGCACGGAAGCGCCGATGGTCTGGCCGATCTTTTCGGCGTCAGCTTCGGTCGCGGCATTGACGATCTCAAGCGTCACGAATTTGGTGACGCCCTCGCCATCCCGCACCACTTCCTGCGCCAGGAATCGCGTGAGCGCATTCAGCGCCGTCTGAAATGCCGCCAACCCCTCAGCCGACGTGACCGTCACGCCGCTTGCGCCATTGGCCAGCAGCAGCACGGTATCGTTGGTGCTGGTATCGCCATCGATCACAATGCGATTGAAGCTCTGCCCGGTCGCCCGGCGCAACGCCTCCCCCGCCGCCGCCAACTCCAGGCTCGCGTCAGTGACGATCGCGCTCAGCATGGTCGCCATATTCGGCGCGATCATGCCCGCGCCCTTGACAATGCCAGCAATCGTATAAGCGCCGTCCTTTGTCTCGACGCGCACCGAGCCCAGCTTGGGCCGCGTATCCGTCGTCATGATGCCGGCCGCGGCCGCTCGCCAGTCGCTGCCTAAACCTGCGCTGGATAACTCGACGCCGCGAGCGATTTTTTCCATCGGCAAATGTGTGCCGATGACGCCGGTGGACATCACCAGCACCTGCTCCGCGTCAACGCCCAGCGCCGCCGCTACCAGGTCCGCTGTCGTCCGCGCATTGCGCATGCCTATCTCGCCCGTGCAGGCGTTGGCGCTGATCGTATTGGTCGCGACCGCTCTAATCGTCCGCGGACTCTGTTCCAGCCGCTCCATATCCAGCAGCACCGGCGCCGCCTTCACCTTGTTGCGCGTGAAAACGCCTGCCGTCACACAATCCCGCTCGCTGACGATCAGCGAAAAATCAAGCGCGCCCTCTTTCTTCAGCCCGGCGTGCACACCGGCGACGCGAAAGCCCTTTACCCCGTCAATCGCTGGCTTAACCGTCGCCATTTAGACCCTCCAGGATAAGCGTCAGCTTCTCAATGAGTTCGTCCACCTGCTGCTTCTCGATGATCAGCGGCGGCACAAAGCGAATGACGTTAGTCCCCGAACTGACCAGCAGCAAGCCCTGTTCATAACCGGCGTTGACCACACTGGCGGGCGCGATATCCAGTTCGATGCCGGCCATCAAGCCGCGCCCGCGCACGTCCACAATGTGCGGGCTGTTGATCTCCGCCAACCGCTCCAGCAAATATTCGCCGACCTCGCTGACGTGCTGCATGAATCCCGGGCTCAAGACGCGCTTGACCACCACGCTCGCCGCGCGCATCACCACAGCGCCGCCGGAAAATGTCGAGCCGTGATCGCCCGGGCTCATGGCGCCGGCGATCTCGTCAGTCGTCAATATCGCGCCCACCGGCAAACCGCCCGCCAGGGGCTTGGCCAAGGTCATGATATCGGGCGAAACGCCAGCGAAGCTATGCGCCCACAAGTCGCCCGTCCGCCCCAAGCCACACTGAATCTCGTCGAAGATCAAGGTCGCCCCGTGCTCATCGCAAAGTTGCCGCAGCGCCCGTAAGAATTCAGCCGTGGCCACGTGGATGCCGCCTTCGCCCTGAATCGGCTCGACCACCACGGCCACCGTGTCGCCGTCGATGACGTCGGCGGCGCTTTCGACGCTGTTGAACTCGCCGACCGCCGCGCCGGGCACCATCGGCTTATAAGGCGTTTGGTACTTCTCTTTCGGCGTGATTGCCAAAGCGCCCATGGTGCGCCCGTGAAATGCCTCGGTGAAGCTGACGACCTTGGTCTTGTTCGCCCTTTCGTTGACGTAAGCGTGCTTGCGGGCAAATTTCAGCGCGCCCTCGATCGCTTCAGCGCCGCTATTGCAAAAGTAGACTTTGTCGGCGAAGGAGTTGGCGCAAAGCAACTCAGCCAATTCGGGCATCAGCGCCGTGTGATACAGTCCGCTGGTGTGGATCAATCCCGTGCTCATCTGCTCGCCCACGGCCGCCGCTAGTTCGACATCGCCATAGCCCAGCGCGTTGACCGCAATGCCCGCCACCCAGTCAGTGTAGGCTTTGCCCTCCGCGTCATACACGGTGACGCCCTCGCCCCGCGTCAAAACAAAGTCCGGCCGCGCCGCCACCGGCACACTGAAGTTCTGGTCTCTCGTTATGGTTTCCGCTGTTATCGACATATTCCCTCTCTAATGTTTCGATTCAATCTCGCCCCGACAATTGTTGTACCTTGACCCTTCGCCCAACCCTCCAAGTCGGTGATGACAGCGCGCGGCACACCCGCCGCCAACACCGCCAGCGCCGATTCAACTTTGGGGATCATCCCGCCATAGATGACGCCGCTTGCGATATGCGCCTCAACATCGCCCGATGAAAGCTCAGCCGCCAGCTCGCCCGCAATCAGCACACCGGCGACATTGGAAATGAACACCACCTCGTCCGCGCTGATTGCCGCGGCCAGCGCGCCCGCTACCGGGTCGGCATTGAGATTGAGATTGCTGCCTTCACCCAGGCTGACCGGCGCCACCACCGGCGTCACGCCCAGTTCGAAAAGATCGCTGATGACCTGTGGCCGCACTGCTGCCACTTCGCCGGTGAAGCCCATATCCGCCCGCGCATGCAGCAGCGGACGCGCCCGTATCAAGCCACGATCCACGCCCGATAGTCCTTGCGCATCGACGCCGGCCGCCACCAAATGCCGCACCAGCCGCTTGTTGACCGTGCCGCACAACACCATTTCGACCAGAGCCAGCGAATCGGCGTCCGTCACGCGCAGGCCGTCTACGTAACGCGCTTCAATACCGAGCGCCCCTTGCAGCCGCGTGATCTCTGCGCCGCCGCCGTGCACGATGACGATACGCCGCCGCACCCCGCCGACGCTCCGCGCGAATCGCCGCAGCAGCGCTTCGTCATCCAGGACATGCCCGGATATCTTGACGACGCTGACGCTCAAGAGACCAGCCCCGTCGTCTCATCAAAGCCAAACATCAGGTTCATATTCTGTACTGCCTGGCTGGCGGCGCCCTTGCGCAGGTTGTCCGTCACGCTGGTGATATGCACGTACCGCTCCAAGACAGGCGTAATGCTGATAACGCACTTGTTGGTCTTCACAGCGTGCTTCAGCGACGCTTGCTCGCCCAGGGGCAATACATCCACCAGCGCCTCGCCCGCGTAAACTTCGGCAAAGACATCATGCGCTTGATCGCTGCTCACGGTCTCGTTCAAGCTGAGGTATATGCTTGACATCAGGCCGCGATCCACCGGCAAGAGATGCGGACAAAAGATCACCGGGCCAATCTCGTCACAGAGCTTGCTCGCTTCTTGTTCCATCTCGCTGATATGCCTGTGCGAACGCCCGGTCTTGTAAGGCATCACGTTGCCATAGACTTCCGCGAAATGCGTCGTCAGCGTTGGCTTGCGCCCGGCGCCGGTCACGCCGGATTTGGCGTCGACGATGATAGGCGCGTGCTGATCAAGCCCGCCGCAGCGCAGCAAGGGATATAGCCCGAGCAAAGTCGTGGTCGGGTAACAGCCCGGCGTCGCCACCACATCGGCCCCGCGGATGCGCCCGCGATTGATCTCCGGCAAGCCGTAGGGGGCGGGCAACAATTCCGGCTGCGGATGCGGCGTGTGATAAGCCCGCTCATAAGCCTCGGGCGAATCCAGCCGCAGGTCGGCCGAGAGGTCAACCACTTTGACGCCGGCGTCGACGCCTTGCCGCGCCACATCCGCCGACGCCTTGTGCGGCAGCGCCAAAAACACGACATCCACCTCCGCCAGGGACGCGGCATCGCTGGCGACATAGCGCAGGTTTGTGCCCGGGGCCGCTTCGCCGGCATAGGTGTTGGAAGTGCCGAAGCTGACATCAACGCGCGGGTGTGACCACAAGATCTCCATTAGGTCCAGCCCGGCATAACCGGACGCGCCGTAGACGCCAGCGCGGATCGTACCGCTCATCGCTCCCTCCATTTACAACAAAAAACCCTGACCGTTGCGATGAGATCAGGGCGCGAATTCGAGATTGGCAAAGGCTCATTTCACCAGCGCAAACCATCCACACTGAACTCATTCCGTGCGCGCCGGCGCCTCCTGACGTTTGCCCAGAGCCCATAAGGCATCATGTCGTCACGCTCCCTTCCGCTCGACAAGGGCATTCTAGTCAAAGAGGCGTATTCCGTCAACGACCCGGCCAAACTCTATGCACTTTTGCCGATCACTTGTGCAGTTTATACGATAGACCGCCCTGTCGTCAGATCAGCAGAACCAAGTTGATCGTCCGCGAGAGCGTTGTGCACGTTGAGCAACTCAGCGCGAGCCACAGTCTCGCCCGCCTGTTTGCACATCCGGAAATCATATACTGTGCCAGCCAAACCAGGCGCTGCGCTTCAATGATACAGGCAACTCGGTGTACGCTTTTCCTTGAGCGCGCCAGGTGGCCAACTTATAATCTGTCGCGATATCATCACTTGCGAGGGGCTGCAGTCTACTTTTCTGCGCGAATCAGTCGCGTCTACTCCAATGAAAATCCATCTTGACAATTCCTGTTCGTGAAAAACTTGACAAGTAATCAAATTCACGTTAAATTGTTTTTCGGAATGAATTGTGTCGCTGTCGATCCGTTTCACTCAGCCCATTAGCGCAAGGGCAGGTCACTTTCCCCGGCGGCGCGCAAGACTACCGCTGCCAACCGCTGTATAACGTGTTGAACGGCAGGGCAAAGACATTCTGCAGGTGGGTGCGCAGTTTCATTTGATATCAGATGAACTTCGAGTGAGACTGCGTGTATTGCTGTGTGTAAGTCGGTTTGGAAGTAGAAAGGCAAGTCGGTGGTAGCGGTCCTGGAAAACGTAACCAATCTGAATCAGCGTGAAGAATTGCATAAGCAGTTGATCGCGCGAGCGAAAAAGCAAGGTTTCATCACGTACAGCGACATCCTGGAACTGATGCCTGATGTCGAAAGCGATGTCGCCCTGCTTGATGACCTCATGGACAGCCTGCTGGAAGCCGGCATAGAAGTTGTGCCGGGCCCAGCCAAGGCGGATGAGGACGTCAGCGAAGACGATGCGAAAGTTCCCGCGCCGCATCCCGCTGCCCTGGCGCCGGATAGCGAGGACGACACTGAGGACGAACGTGACGCCCTGCTACAGGTCTTGAAAAAGGACCTGACGGCCGATGCCGGCTACCAGGCCGCGCTGGATACGGATGATGTCGTCGGCCTGTACCTGAAGGAAGCCGGACGCGTACCGCTCTTGACCGCCGCCGAGGAAGTTATGTTGGCCAAGCGTATGGAAGCCGCGGAGTTCGCGCGCATCCGGCTTGAAGCTGCTGAAGAAGAATCGCTTGAGCTTCTTTCTTGGAGCGAGGAACAGGGCTTGCGCGCCACCATGATGGACGGGGAACAGGCGCAGGAGCATCTGATTCGCGCCAATGCCCGGCTCGTCATCAGTGTCGCCAAGAAGTACATCGGTCGTGGCGTGCCTTTCCTTGATCTGATTCAAGAGGGCAACATCGGCCTGATCCGCGCCACCAACAAATTCGAGTATCAGCGCGGGCACAAATTCAGCACCTACGCCACCTGGTGGATCCGCCAGGCCGTCAGCCGCGCCGTGGCCGATCAGGGACGCACCATTCGTGTGCCGGTGCACATGGGCGATCAACTGAACCGTATGCGGCGCGTTCAATTGCAGTTGCTGCAAGAATTGGGGCGCGAACCCAAGATCGACGAGCTGGCGCAAGGCATGGACACCACGCCGGACAAGGTCGAGAATCTGCTGGAGATCTCGCGGCGCCCGGTGAGCCTGGAGACGCCGATCGACGACGAAGGCGATTCCACCTTCGGTGATTTCGTTGAAGACAGCAATAGTCCCGCGCCCTCGGAAGAAGTCGCCACGCACTTGTTGCACGTGCAGCTGCAGCAGGCGCTGGACAAGCTGCCGCCGCGTGAAGCGCAGATCCTGCGCCTCCGCTACGGCTTGGCCGATGGACGCGTCTATACGCTGGAAGAAGTAGGCCAGACCATTGGCGTCACCCGGGAGCGCGTCCGTCAGCTGGAAGCGCAAGCCTTGAACCGCCTGCGGCAATCTTCGGCACACGTGATTCTCAAAGACTATCTCTACGAAGTGTAGCCATTGCCCGCTTCCGTCGCGATAGCCGCCGATAAGCTGTTCGACCCGATGGCCCCAAACATCTACCGTGATTGGGGTCATTCTTTTGCCCCAATGTCAGTGCTGGCCTTAGGGCAATCAGTCTGAAGCGAAGGAAGCCGCGACTCCATGCAAAGTGCCGCCTTTGATTTCAGCAAGCTGGTCTTCCGCGACGCGGTCGAAAGCGACATACCCTATTGCCTCGCTCTCGAAAGCGACTTCCAGACCGAGCATGTCTGGCAGATGACCGTGCAAGAGCTCAATGACGACATTCAAATCACCTGCCGGCGACAGCGGTTGCCGCGGCGGCTGGACGCGCGCCATGATACCGACGCGTCGCATTTGACCGGCGCGCTGCAAAGAGACTGCTGCTTTGTCGTTATCCAGGATTCGATCTCCAATCACATCCTCGGCTTCATCTCCATGCGCGTGGACTTCAAGAGCCAGGTGGCGTACCTGCAAGATATCGTCATCGACCGACCCTACCGCCGCCGCACGTTGGGCTCCCGGCTGGTGCATGTCGGGCGGGTATGGGCTAGCGAAAACAACCTGCGCCAAATGATCTTTGAAATCCCCACAACCAACTATCCCGGTATCCTCTTCGCGCAGTCGCTCGGCTTCAGCTTTTGTGGCTTCAACGATCACCATTTCGTCAATCGAGAAATCGCCGTATTTTTCAGCCTTTCTATCTGACTTCAATTCAAGCATCGTTTTTTGCTACACTTGGTTTCAGGTTGAAGCCCTCTGGCATGCTTTGAGGCATCTCTTGCAATTCTTTACGCCGCTTCTGCATACAGTCAATGAAACGCTCACCGCAGGCATCGCCATCCTCGCGGTGTCGTTGCTGCTATTCAATCTCACGCGCAACCTCAACAATCGCGTCGCCAAGACATCGGCGCTGGTTTTGGCCTGCGTCACCATCGCCTATGTCGCCGATGCCTTCATCTCGCTCGGCCCCGACTACGCGGCGCATGAAATCGCCTCCCGCCTGCAGTGGATCGGCATCGCCTTGATCCCGGCGGCAATGGTCCACTTGTCCGACGCCTTGCTCGCCACCACCGGGCTGCCATCGCGCGGCCGGCGCAAACGCATCGTGCGCCTGCTCTATGTCGTCGGCTGTGCCTTCCTGGCCTTCGCAGCATTCTCCGACGAGCTCTTTCAATTTGTAGAAGCGCAGGGCTCTCTGAGCATCCAGGCCGGGGCGCCCTTTGTCATCTATCTACTTTACTTTGCCCTGGCAAACGGCTTCGCCTTCTACAACGTCCAGCGAGCGCGTAAACGCTGCCTGACCCCCGCCAGCCAACGGCGCATGGCCTATCTGCAAATTGCGCTCTTGACGCCCGCGCTGGGCATTTTCCCCTATTCCGTCGCCTTAAACCCGGGCGCCGAATTCACCGTCTTCGGCCTCCTGGTGACCAATACCGCCAATGTCATCATCATTCTGATGCTCTTCTTTCTCTCTTACCCGCTCTACTTTTTCGGCTCCGATATTCCCGACCGGCTGGTCAAGCGCCAACTGCTTGATTTTCTGCTCCGCGGCCCGGCGACGGGCCTGCTCGCCCTGGCTGTCGTCAATTTCACCACGCAAGCCACCCGCATCTTGAGCCTGCCCGGCGAAGCTTTGACGCCGCCGGCTGTCGTGGCGGCCGTTTTGCTGTGGCAGTGGTTTGTCTCCCTGGCCCTGCCCTACTTCGAGAAATTCTTCATCTATCGCGACGAAGACGACGAGCAAATCACCAAGCTGCAGACGCTCAGCGATCGCGTCTTGACCCACAGCGATCTCACTCAGCTTATCCTGGCAACAACAGAATCAATCTGTGATCACTTGCGCATCAGCCGGGCATTTGTCGTGCGCTTGGACGGCGCGCAGCCCGAATTCGTCAGCAGCGTTGGCGAACTAGGCTTTAGCGACGATGAATTCCTTACCGACAAGCCGCTCGCCGCCGCCCTGGGTTCGCTGCGCAACAATGAGCAAGATCACACTTGTCTGCCGTGGCGCCGTTACAATCTGGTCCCGCTTGTCAGCAGCCGCATCACCGGCAATGGCGCCGCCGCGCAAATCATCGGCTTGCTCGGCCTGCCCAGCGAAGCCGATGGCGTCGACGATGAACTGACCGCGCCGGACGGCCGCGTCGCCGCCTTTGTGAAGCGCCTCGAGACCAGTATCGACGACCTTAGGCTGCAAGCGCAAATGTACAGCCTGCTGGAGGGGTTGCTGCCCCAATTTCAGATGACGCGCACGCGCGCTTTCCAAGTCGAATATCGCCAGTCGCCCACGCTGCCGTCAGCCGGCGACAGCATGCCCGACCGCGCCGAAGTCTTTGAACAGGTTCGCGCCGCCTTGCGCCATTACTGGGGCGGCTCCGGCATCACGCAGAGCAACCTTATCGCCCTGCAATTGGTGCAGCGCATGATTCAGCAGGCGGACGATACGCCGGTGAACGCCCTGCGAAAATTGCTCGCCGAAGCGATCGGCGCCCTGAAGCCCGATGGCGAACGCAACCTGATGAGCCCCGAATGGACGCTGTACAATATCCTGCAATTGCGCTTCCTGGAAAACCGCAAAGTTCGTGAAGTGGCGCGGCGATTGAGCATGAGCGAGGCCGATCTTTATCGCAAGCAGCGCATCGCCATCCAGGCGGTCACCGACCAGATATTGCAACGCGAACGCGAACTCCGCCGATAGCGCTCAGCCGAAATTGCCCTGCGTCCGCTCAACCCGAATCCGACGCCGCCCCAGCTTGATTTGCTCGACAATTTCGCCACTGTCTCAGTCGAACCTGACTATACTTGAGACTGAAGTTCAACAGACACGCCGACGGATTCACCCGTGAGTGAGCAGACCATAGAGCCACAGGCGCAGTTGCAGACCGAGGTCGATTTCAGCCCGCCCTCGGCGACCGCGCAGGACATAATCAAGCCGCTGGAAGAGACGACCTACGAATTCGACTTTTGGGAAGACCTGAAGGCCAGCCTGCCACCTTGGGTCAACGAAGTCGTAGGGTTCGCCCTGATTGTTTTCGGCATTCTCTCCTTTATTTCGCTCTACATCGCGTCGGACGCCCTGGTCGCCGTAACCTGGGCCGATATGCTGACATCGCTATTTGGCGATGGCGCGCTATTCGTCGCCGGCGCCATCTTCGCCTTCGGTGTACTGCTTTGGCTGCCCAAGGCGGGCCTGCGCATTGGCGTCAGCGCAACGCGTATGTTGGCGCTGGAACTCATCTTCCTGTCCTTCCTGGCTATACTTCATCTGAGCAATAGCGATAGCGAGTTGCGGGCGCTGGCCCGCGCCGGGCAGGGCGGCGGTCTGATCGGCTGGGGCTTGAGCTATCCGGTCTATTGGATGTTGGGGCGCCCAGCCTCGGTTGTGTTTTTCGGCGCGATAACTTGCGTCAGCGTGGTCATTCTGATTGGCGTGCGTCGAGGTCATTTGGCTTCGTTTTTTTCCAGGCTGGGCATTCGTCTGCAGGCGCTCAGCGAATACAAGACGCGGTCGCATGCCAAATCGCTTCAAGAGGAGGCGCAGGATCTCTACAAACAGTTGGCGCTTGCACCCGCATACCGCACCGGGCTAATGCGAATCCGCGCCAATCCCACAGCTGCTCCCGCCCCTTCGGCGGCCGCTGATCCGCCAGATGAGCCGAAGCCGGCCGCGGCTTTCGTACGCGCCGCGCCATCAGCACCGGCCGAAACCACGCCTTCAGCCCACGACGAGCCGGGCGTGGATTCCTCCGAGGGACCATCGGCGGACGAGGACTTTGCGCAGGCACAGTCCGCCGCGTCTGATCGGCCGCCGGAAGAAGCGGTTGGCGACGCGCGCGCAACGCCCCGCCCGGCCCCGCTGAACGCCTGGAGCGGATCGCTGCCGGCACTTGACCAACTCACTGCCGCGGCAATGCGCTTGCCGTCAGACGACGAGATCGAGCACAAAGCCAGGTTGATCCAACACACATTGTTGGAGTTCGACCTGGAAACGACCGTGCTGGATGTTCAAGTCGGCCCGACAGTGACGCGCTTTGCCCTGCTGCCGCACAAGGAAGATGGCAGCGACCGCATTCGCATGAGCAAGATCGCCTCCTACGCGCGTGACCTGTCGCTGGCGCTGGCGGCCAAACGCTTGCGCATGGAGACGCCCGTGCCCGGCGCCAACTTTATGGGCATTGAGGTGCCCAATAAGGAGCCGGCGACGGTCGCGCTGCGCAACGTCCTGGAGAGCGAAGCCTACCAGCAGCAACAGAGCCGCAATCGCGCGGGGTTGATGATCCCCTTGGGGCGCGACGTGGCGGGCGCGCCGGTCGCGGTTGACCTGGCCCAAATGCCCCACTTGCTGATCGCCGGCGCAACCGGTTCCGGCAAGTCCGTTTGCCTGGCCGCCATTACCACGTCCCTGCTCATGCAATACACGCCCGATCAACTGCGCCTGGTCATGTTGGACCCCAAGATGGTCGAGCTTACGCGCTTCGGCGGCATCCCCCATCTCATCGGCCCGGTGGAAACCGAGCATGATCGCATCAGCGGCGTTCTGCGCTGGTGCACGGCGGAAATGGCCCGGCGCTACGAGCTCCTGGAAGCGCACAAGGTACGCAACATCAAGGCTTACAATGAAGCGCAGCAGGAACTTGGCGCCGCCGCCGAGCCACTGCCCTATCTCCTGATGCTGATCGACGAAATCGGCGACCTGATGCTGACCAATCCGGACGGAACCGAGCACGCCCTGACGCGCCTGGCGCAAATGGCGCGCGCCGTTGGCATGCACATGATCATCGCCACACAGCGCCCCAGCGTCGATGTCATCACCGGTCTTGTCAAAGCGAACTTCCCGGCGCGGATTGCTTTCTCCGTCGCCTCCGCGGCTGATTCCCGCGTTATACTCGATCATAGCGGCGCCGAAGACCTGCTTGGCCGCGGCGACATGCTGTTTCTATCGGCTGATGCGTCCGCGCCCCAACGCATCCAAGGCTGCTTCGTTTCTGAAAGCGATGTGCGCGCCATCGTCAGTCATTGGCGGGACAGCGCTGCCCCTCAGCCCCAAGGCGAATCTAGCCCAGCTTCCGCAGCTGTCCCCTGGGAAAACAACCTGGACCGCGCCGCCTTCCTGGCCGCGACCGACCCCATGCTGGATGATGTGCTCAAGCTTATCGTCGCCAGCGGCGAGGCATCAGCCTCACTCATCCAGCGCCGGCTCGCCCTGGGGTATCCGCGCGCCGCCCGCATCATGGACCTGCTGGCCGAGCTCGGTCTCATCGGCGAGGAATTGGGCGGCGGCCGCAGCCGTGAGGTCATCATCCCGCGCGACCGCGACCCGCTTGATTTCGCCATGGAGCGCTTCAAAGCGGGCGCAGCCGATGCCTGATTCCACGGATTCCGCGTCAGAATCAAGCCGCCGCAGCCTCGCGCAGATCAACCGCATGTTGCGCAGCATCGTCGAGTCCGAGACGCTGGAGCACTACTTTTGGGTGGGCGGTCGTATCGAACGCTTCTACAGATCGGACCGAGGCCACCTGTACTTTGACCTGGTGCACGACAAGACACGCATTCGCTGCATGACGCGGGAAGAGCGCGCCGGAGACATCCTCTTCGACTTGAGCAATGGGCTAGACGTTGAGGTCCATGGGGAAGTGCGCTTCTTTGAAGCCCGTGCGGAAGCCCAGATTGACGTCCGCGATATTCGTCTGGTCGACGCCCAAGCCGATGCCACGCCCGCCCTGGAACGGCTGCGCGCCGAAGGCTTGTATCCGACTAACAAGAGACCACCGCCGTCTGTGATCCGCCAGGTTGGTGTCATCACCAGCCGCAGCAGCCGCGCCATCGGCGACTTCGAGACCGCCTATCAGAGCGCCGGCGAGCGGTCGGTGTTGGCGCCGCTCATCTGGCGCTACGTCATGCTCGAAGGCGAGCGGGCCGCGGCATCCATCGTCGACGGTATTCAGGCGCTGAATAGCGATGATCGGGTCGATGTGATCGTGATCATCCGGGGTGGCGGCCGTTCCGAGAAGCTCGCCGTATTCGACCAATATCCGATTCTGCGCGCGATCGCCGCCAGTGGCAAATACATCTTGACCGGCATCGGCCATCATCGCGATCACACGCTCGCCGATGACGTCAGCGATTTTGTGGCCTCAACGCCGACCGCGGCCGCGCATCACTTGGCGGAGCTGTGTCGGGATAGTCCGCCCGCTGAGCGTCGGCCTCGGCAAACGCAAGCTTCGAAGAGGCAAGCGCTCCAATGCCGCGCCTGGCGCGCATACTCATATTGGCGCTATTGGCGGTTGCGGTCGTGTCGGTAGCGCTGCTCATCTACGTTGTGCTGACCGTCTCGTGATGCTCTATAGCAGGCCGGGCTGCTCGGCGCTTTCCACTGGCAAGATCACCGTCGGATTGTCGTTGGCCGGCTTGTTGACTTGCGTCGACACCTCGTAAAACTTCAACTGCTCCGAGCGCGGGCCCGCCATGATCGGCAGCCATTCATCGGGCGTCAGTTCCCGCGGCGCCAGCCAGGTCTCGTAGTCTTCCGGCTCGACAATCACCGTCATGCGGTGGTGCAGCGGCTTGATCTTCTCATTCGCCTCGGTGGTCAAGATGGCGCAAGTGTTGAGCCACCCGCCGTCCGGCTGCTTCCAGCTCTCCCACAAACCAGCGAACGCGAATATGTCCCTTTCGGCATGTTGAATGTACATCGGCGCCTTCTTCGCGCCCCGTTTCGTCCACTCATAATAGCCATCCGCCGGGATGAGGCAGCGCCGCCGCTTGAAGGCCGTGCGAAACGACGGCTTCTCCGCCGCGGTTTCACTACGCGCGTTGATCATGCGGTTGCCGATCTTGGGGTCCTTGGCCCAAGACGGCACCAAACCCCACTTCATCAGCGACAACTGTTTCGGTTCGCGGCTGCTGATGACAGCGACCGCCTGGCTCGGCGCGATGTTGAAGCGCGGCATCGACCAGCCGTCGACGCTTTCCAGGTTGAAGGCCAGTTGGATCGATTCGGCATCGGCCGTCAGCGTGTATCGCCCGCACATAAGCTCACTTCTTTCCCCGTTCGTCGCCGTTCTTCGGCTTGCCCAAAGCAGCGATTTGCCGGATCAAACCGAGCATCGTCAGCAGCACGCCCAGCAACTGTCCGGTTGAAATCGCGCCGGGCGCGCCGGCCTCCGCATCCGCGTTCTCTTCTGCCGCTCGCGTATAGAGATAGCTCGAAACCAAGCCCACAACCGCGCCCAACCCAATGCCGAGCGCAATGATGCGGGCGCGCCGCTCTTCCAGTTGCTGCCGAGTCAAATCCGGCTGTGCCTCGCTCATTGAGCCGCCTCCTCATCGCTATCCGTTTCAGGCGCGTCGAACAACTGCAGAATTTGCCGCAAGGGCGCCAGCTTGACCGCCCATTCCAAAACGCGGCTATCGATGCGCCCGAGCCAATGGTCAGCATTGGATTCGATCCTCGCGGTCAATCGCTCCAGCCGCCGCAAGGGCGAGCGCGCCCGAAAGGATAGCCGCCCGGTCAATACAACCAGCGCCAGGCACAAAATGGTGATGGGAAACATACAGACCGCCAGCGGAAAAAGCACCAGCGCGGTGAGCATCGAGTCCGTGACAACGGCGAATTGCGCCCGCGACCGCAGTGAAAGCGCCGCCCCGATGTACCCGACGACAACCGCCAAGGGCAAAGCGAAGGGCAGCAGCACACTCAACCATAGCCGCCGCCCCTGTGCCGGCTGATGCCTGTTATCTTGTCCTTCAACATCTGTATTCATCCGGCGCCGCCACAGACCTTCTATCGCAACGGTCAATCACGTACAATATTCTACCGCAGCCCTCGACGAGTATCCAGACAGGCTGAAGACTGATGAGCCACATTTCGCCGGTCGCGCAGCGCCTGCGCATCACCTTCGGCAAGGCGGGCCCGCTGAAATACACCAGCAACCTCGATGTCGCCAAGATCTGGGAACGCGTCCTGCGCCGCGCCGACCTGCCTATCCTCTATACGCAGGGCTTCAACACCCGTCCGCGCATTTCACTGGCGATGCCGCTGCCCCTGGGCATTTCCAGCGACTGCGAAATCCTCGATGTTTCACTGCGCGAGCGGATCGACTACGCTGAAAGCGCCCTAAGCGCCCAGCTGCTGGCCGTGGCGCCACCGGGGCTGACTATAGCGTCGATTGATGAAGTCGACCCCCGCGCGCCCACCATGCAATCGCGCATCGAAAGCGCCCACTACCGCATTCACTTCCCCGACGGCGTTGACCGGGCCGCTCTGCAACGCAAAATTGATGAGACGCTCGCACGTGATTCCATCATCATCGAGCGGATCCGAAGACGTAAACGCAGCGTCATGGACGTGCGCCCGCTGATCCACAACGTCCAGCTTTCGCCCAGCGGCGACCTTCTCGCTCACTTGGCCGTCGGCGATCGTGGCAACTTTCGACCCGATCAACTCTTGGAGCTGCTCGATATCACTGACGTCCACCACAGCACGCATCGTTTCAAATTGCATGTCCGGCCGGAGTAGAGGCGTCAAAGGGCGCGTGTCCGCGTGTGCCGGCCAGCCATTTTCGCCGCCCAGCGCAGAGGCTAGCGAGCAATCATGAACTCACTCCCCCTGAACATCAACCCGGCGGTGGCAGCGGCGCTCAAGAGCGGCGGACCCGTCGTCGCTTTGGAGTCCACGCTGATAACCCACGGCCTGCCCTACCCGCTCAATGTGGAAACGGCGCTGGCGATGGAGAATGCGGCGGAGGACGCCGGCGCCGTCCCGGCCACCATCGCCATCCTGCAGGGGGGAATCACCGTCGGCCTGTCGCGCCTGCAAATTGAAGCGCTGGCCAAAGCGCCCGAGGGCAGCGTGCGCAAATGCAGCCGCCGCGACTTGCCCATTTGCATCGCCCGCCGGCAAGATGGCGCCACCACCGTCGCCGCCACCATGATCATCGCCGCGCTGGCAGGCATCAAGGTTTTCGCCACTGGCGGCATCGGCGGGGTGCATCGCGGGCAGCCGCACGATGTCTCGGCCGACCTCATCGAATTCGGCCGCACGCCCGTCGCCGTTGTCTCGTCCGGCGCCAAGTCCATTCTCGATCTGCCGCTTACGCTCGAAGTCCTCGAGACTCAAGGAGTGCCGATTCTAGGGTATTGCACCGATACTCTGCCCGCATTCTATGCGGCGCGCACCGACTTGCCGATCGACCAGCGCG
This sequence comes from Phototrophicaceae bacterium, assembly GCA_965208195.1. GTDB lineage: Bacteria > Chloroflexota > Anaerolineae > Aggregatilineales > Phototrophicaceae > UBA6055. The sequence continues at coordinate 1,200,441 of CBDBOC010000004.1, forward strand.
TCAACTCGCCAGCCGAAGCGGCCGCAATCATCGCCGCCGCCGACGCCCTTGGCGCGGGCCATGGCATTTTGATCGCTTGCCCCGTGCCGGAAGACCACGAGTTGCCCGCAAACATCGCCGAACCCGCCATCGCCGAAGCTACGCGCGAAGCCGAGGCGGCGGGCATCGCCGGCAGCGCCATCACGCCCTTCGTCCTCAGCCGCGTCAGCGAGCTAACCGACGGCGCCTCGATGGCGGCCAATATCGCCCTGCTCATCAACAACGCGCGCGTCGCCGGCGAAATCGCCCTCGCCCTCAGCCAACGCTGATTCAGGCCTCGCCCTGCGCCCATTGGTGCAAAATCAAGTCCTGCTCCAGCGTCGGCGCGCCCAGATCGTGCAAGCGCGCCAGAATCTGCGCCCGGTGATCCGTGCCATGATTCACCATGTGCAGCAAGATGTCCCGCCGCGTATTCCGCTTCGGCTCGGCAAAGCGATGCGGCATCACGATCGGAATCGTCTCGTTCAATTCGTCCTCGCTGAATTCGCTGATATCCGCCAACACACGTTCGCGCGCGCGTTGCCAGGCCGCTCGCGCCGTTGCCTGATCGCGAAAGTTGTGCTCGTCCTGCCATGCGGGCGGCTCCTGCCCGCGTAATCGCGCCGCCCAGCGCACATCCACATTCATGCAATGCACCAGGTGATTGCGCAGCGACCCCAGCGAATAGTCGGTCTCGGCCACGAATTGCTCCGCAGTCAAGCCGTCCACAATATCCCATATCCGCTCGAATAGCGCGTAATGATAGTCGAAAAGCGCGCTGACCATCTGCTTCTCCATCTTCAAGTCTCCTCGTCTTCTGGTGCGATTCGCCAGATTTCTAAGCCGCTGTCGCAGCCGATAATCAGCGCCGTCCTGTCCCGGCTGAGCGCCACCCGGTCCGGTATCCGCCCGCACTCTCGATACACGCCCAGATCATGCCGCTCGCCACTCTCCACGTTCCAAGCGAATACCTCTGGCGCGAAGTCCAGGTTGACCACGATGATGACGCCGGCATCGTGCGTCAGCAGGTGATACTGCGCGTAGGCGCCGCCTGTCTCCGCCACCGCCCGATTCTCGCCCGAGTCCAGATCCAGCAGATTGAGCGCTCGCGACCCGGGATCGCTCCAGGCGAAGTGCGTCCCGGCCGCGTTCAAAGCGCCCGCCACGGCCGGCCCGCCCTCCAGTGAATATCGCCTCGCCGCGTCAGCTGTGAACGCATCCGGAAAGCGAAAGACGGCAATGCTCTCGTCCGCCAGCGTCGACAAGATGAGCCAGGGAAAGTCGATGCGGCCGATTCTGACCTGCGGTTGCTCCAAATCGCTCGCGGGGTAATGCGCCCTGTTCACCAGCGTTATGCCAGTTTCACCCTGCGGCTGCGTATAACGGAGGTAAATCGTCGCGCCTGCCGCGTCCACTGCTTCAATTACGAACTCGCCCTGCCCATCCAGCGAGAACATCGCCGCCGGCACAGCTTCAACTTCGAGCCGGTCTTCATTGACGTAGAAACCATCATCCAGCGCGTAGAGCGTCAAGGGGGTCTCATCGACGTAGACGGCGTCTATCAAGGCGAAGACCTGCTCATCCGGCGCGCTGCGATACGACCAACTGCGCAGAACGCCCGTCTCGTTGACTTCACGCAAGCGACCGTCCCTGTCGACGACTACGAATGCCGAGGCATCATCAGCAGCAGCGAAAAAGCCAATGTCTTGCTCCCCGGGCAAGTCGGCGAAATCGATGCGCAAGACCGGCTGCAATCGCGCCAGATTGGCCGCGCCGATGACCTCGTCTCCCTGCGCCGTGGCGACGATGATGCTCAACAGCATTACGCAAATCTCCAGCCAAAGCCCAATCGCGTACAAGCTCATCGCTATACAGTCGCAACCATGTCGGCTATAATCCATTTATCCTGGCGTCTTAACTCGCCTTGCGGAGCGGACACTATGAACGCCCAATCGATCGAGACTAGATTAGATCGCCACTTGATGCAAGTGGAGAAACCCGGTCGCTACGTCGGCGGCGAGTACAACGCCGTCGTCAAAGATTGGGACCGGGCCGATGTCAAAGTCGCCCTGGCCTTTCCTGACATTTATGACCTGGGCATGTCCAATCTGGGCATCATGAACCTCTATCATCAGGTCAACCTGCGCGCTGACATGCTGGCCGAGCGCGTCTTCTCGCCCTGGCTGGATATGGAAGCCATCATGCGGCGGGGGGGCATCCCGCTCTTTTCGCTGGAGACCAAGCGCCCCATTCGTGAATTCGACCTGCTCGGCATCAGCCTGCCCTACGAACAGCTCTACACCAACGCGCTCAATCTCCTGGATCTGGCCGGCATGCCCGTGCTCAGCCGCGACCGTGACGAGCGCCACCCCCTGGTCATCGCCGGCGGCCACGCCTGCTTCAACCCGGAACCCATGGCCGACTTCATCGACGCCTTTGTCATCGGCGAGGGCGAAGAAATCATCGTCGAAATCGCCGAAACTGTGGGCAGGACCCGCGGCCTGGCGCGCCACGAGCAGCTGCGAGAAATCGCCAAGATTCAGGGCATGTACGTGCCCCGCTTCTACGATGTCGAGTACAACGCCGATGGCACTGTGCTTTCCATCCAGCCCAACACCCCCGGCATCCCCGAGCGCATTCTCAAGCGCATCGTCGTAACCCTGCCCAAACCCTTCACCAAGTTCATCGTGCCCAACATCGATACCGTACACAATCGCGCGCCCATAGAAATTATGCGCGGCTGCACCCGCGGCTGCCGCTTCTGCCACGCTGGCATGGTGACGCGCCCGGTACGCGAACGCCCGGTGGCTGAGATCATGGCCGCCATCGACGAGATCGTCCGTTACACCGGCTTCGAAGAAATCAGCCTGCTCAGCTTGTCGTCGTCGGATTATGTCTGGGTCGAAGAATTAGCCGAAGAAGTCAACCGCGTCTATAAAGATGCCGGCTTGAGCCTCAGCCTGCCCAGCTTGCGCATCGAAAGCGCCAGCGCCGACTTGCTGGAGAAAATCGGCGGTACGCGGCGCAGCGGCTTCACCTTCGCGCCCGAAGCCGCCACCGAGAAAATGCGCGACCTGATCAACAAGTACGTGCCCGATGACCAGGTCATTCAGACCGCCCGCGATGTCTATTCGCGCGGCTGGCGCACCATCAAATTCTATTTCATGATCGGCCATCCCGAAGAGACCTTGGAAGATGTCCAGGCCATCATCGACCTGTGCGTCCGCACCTTGCGCGAAGGCACTAAAATTCTGGGCAAAAAAGCCACCCTCAACGTCGGCGTCAGCACCTTCATCCCCAAGCCACATACCCCCTTCCAATGGGCGCCGCAAGATAGCCGTCCCCGCGTCGTGCAGAAGCTGTCGCTGCTGAAAACCCAACTGCGCCGCGGCGGCATGCACCTGCGCTGGAACAACAACGATGACAGCGAATTCGAAGGCTGGCTCAGCCGTGGCGATCGCCGCCTGGGCCGTGTGATCCGGCACGCCTGGGAGCTGGGCTGCAAATTCGACGCCTGGCAAGATCAGCACAAACATCGGCGCTGGCTGCAGGCCTTTGAGCAATGCGACCTCAATCCCGAATTCTACAACTTCCGCCAGCGCGGCCTGGACGAGGTATTCCCCTGGGATCACATCGATGTCGGTATCCACAAGAAATTCCTGCGCGAAGACTACTTGATGAGCCTGCGCGGCGAGACTCGCGTCGATTGCCGCGACAAGTGTTTCGCTTGCGGCATTCTGCCCAAATTCGCCAAAGAGCGCTCCACCACCGAAGTCATGGCCTGGGAGTGCCCGCCGGTCACGCCGATCAGCGAGCGCCAGCGCCAGCGTCAGGTCGCCATCCCCTTGAGCGCCATCGGTTAGCCCGCGTGGACGACTGCGCCACCCTGGTCATCAACAACATCAGAACGCGCGAACTGGTCATCGGCACGGGCGATCCCGTCTTGATGGCGCATGGCTGGGGCGCCAGCATCGACCTGCTGCAGCCGCTTGCCCTCAAGTTGAGCCGGCTGGGCTACCGCTGCTACATGCTTGACCTGCCCGGCTTCGGGGAAAGCGCTGAACCCGAACGCCCCTACACCGTCAAAGACTACGCCGATTTCTGCCTCGCCTATCTCGACCAGCGCCAATTGCCCCATGTCGACTTCTTCGGCCATTCGCTCGGCGGTCGTATCGGCCTGGTGCTGGGCGCCGATTCACCTGAGCGGCTGCGGTCCATGCTGCTATCCAATAGCGCCGGCGTCAAAGTCGCGCCGCCCTTGCACGCCAACTTGCGTCTGAAGCTTTACCACTCGCTACGTCGCCTGCTGGAATCGCTGGGCGCTGATTCCGCCGCACAGGCTTTGCGCGCCGCCTTTTCGCAACGCTTCGGCTCGGCCGATTACCAGCGCGCCTCGCCCATCATGCGCGCGACCCTGGTCAAGATCGTCAACCAGGACCTGCTGGCGTACGCGCGCCGCGTGGCTGTGCCAACGGTGCTGCTCTGGGGCGATGCCGATCAAGAGACGCCCCTCTGGATGGGCGAAACGCTGGAATCGGCCATTCCCGATGTCGCGCTCATCGTTCACCAAGGCGCCGGCCACTACGCCTATCTCGATCAGCTCGATCAAACAGCCGCCATCATGCACGCCCTCTTCAGCGCTAGCCCGCAACCGGAGCCAGGCCCATAAAACGCCCCGCTCCATGGCGCAGCGGGCCCCTGTTGCGCACACGCCATCCCTGGTAGCCGCCCACGCAAAATACCTTGCCGCCCGCCGTTTTTCCTCCCCTTGCCTAGCTTGCTGGGGAAGGGGCCGGGGGATGGGGTAGCATTGGCCAGCAACCTAAACCGGGGCGAGCCTTAGCTCGTCCGCTCCGTGCACTCACCATCACTCGGCGCCCTCGGTGGTAGAAGTGTGCCGAGCACGGACCAAGTGCTGCGCCTCCGCTCAATTTGCAAGCCCGCGCATTGCCCGTATAATGCCCCTGCATGATCAACTTCGAATCCGGCATCGCGCCGGCAGCCCTCCTGATAACCGCGGCGATTTGGCTTGTGGGCGCCTGGCTGCGCATCGGCCGGCAAGCGCGCTTCTATCAGATCGAAGAATATATGAGCGGCCGCTACCTGCGCTGGTGCTTTGCCGACCGCCGACGCCTTTGCCCGGCGCGTCCCTTGACCGCTTGGCTACTCGGCCTGATGCCGGCGCTCTTTCTCGTTGAGGCGCTACCTGGCTATGGCCCCGCTCTCATCACTGTCACCGCCGCCGCAATCGCAATCTATCCGCCGCGTCAGCGCGAAGTCAAGAAACCCCTGGTCGCCACCGCTCGGGTCAAACGCCTGTTGATCGCCGCCGCCCTGCTCAGCGCGCTCTTTTCCGCCGCGCTTTTCGCCGCCGCATCCGCACTGAGCCCGCCGTCAACACAGCTCGCCGCCGCCCATAGCCTCGGTTTCGCCGTCTTCCTGGGGGCGCCGCTCTGGCTCGTCAGCGGCAACGCGCTCATGCAGCCGCTTGAAGCCTGGGGGCGCCGCCGATATCAGCGAGCCGCGGCCGCCGTCCTGGCGCAGATTCGACCGCGCATCATCGGCATCACCGGCAGCTACGGCAAGACCACCACCAAGAGCTTCCTGCGCGATATCCTCCGCCTGCGCTTCCAGACCTACGCCACGCCCAAGAGCTACAACACGCTCATGGGCATCTCGCTGGCGATCAACCGCGACCTGGCCGATGACTTCCGCACCGAGATCTTCATCAGCGAGATGGGCGCCTACGTCGAAGGCGAAATCGCCCGCATCTGCCAGCTGACGCCGCCCGACATCGCCATCGTCACCGAGGTCGGCCCGCAACATCTCGAGCGCTTCGGTACGCTGGAAAATGTCAAGAAAGCGAAGTACGAACTGATCGCCCACTTGCCGCCGGATGGCACAGCCGTCTTCAATTGGGACAATGCCTACATCCGCGACATGATCGCCCTCGGTCACCCGGCGACCCGCCTGACCGTCAGCCGCGAACTCTCGCTCGAGCAAGCGCGCGCAGAGGGGCTAAGCTGGGTCGCCAGCGACGCGAGCGAAGGCCTTCACGGGCTGCGCTTTCTGGCGACGCACATAGAATCCGGCCAGGCGGCGAAAATCGAAACGCCCATCGTCGGCGAGCACAATATCACCAACTTGCTGCTCTGCATCGCCACCGCGCATCACCTCGGCCTGCCCCTGCGCGATATCGCCTGGCGCATCCGCAGCCTGCAGCCCGCCGAGAGCCGCTTGGCGCGCCAAACCACCGCCGCCGGCATCACCATCATTAACGACGCCTACAGCGCCAACCCCAGCAGCGTCGCCAGCGCGCTCAAAGTCCTGGCGCTGCATCAATCAGGCGCGCGCCTGCTCATCACCCCGGGCATGATCGAGCTCGGCGAATTGCAAGACGCGGAAAACCGCAAGCTGGGCCTGCTGGCGAGCAAAGCCGCCACCGACATCATCCTCGTCGGACGCAAGCAAACGCGCGCCATCCGTGATGGCATCGAAGCGACCAACTTCGACCCGGCGCGCCTGCACGTTGTCGACACGCTGGCGGATGCGGTCGCCTGGTACCAAACCCACCTGAAAGCGGGCGATACCGTGCTCTTCTTGAACGACTTGCCTGATACCTACTGAGTCATTTTGTACGGGCATAAAAGCCCAATCCAAGCCATGATAGTCGTGTTTACTCAACGCACAGCAGGAGCGTGGCCCTATGCCGGCAGCTAATGCAACCAACATGAGCCGCCGTCGCACAACCGTCGCCGTCATCTTCGGCGGGCGCAGCGTCGAGCATGATGTCTCCATCGTCACCGGCCATCAAATCATGGACGCCTTCCCTGCTGATCGCTACCATGTGACGCCCGTGTATATCGCGCGCGACGGCCGCTGGTTCACCGGCGGCGCCTTGGCTAAGCTGGATAACTTCGCCGACCAGCGCCTGCTGCAGCGGGACGATATCCAGCCCTGCTTGCTCTCGCCCGATACGCGCCACCACGGCCTGATCGTCAATCCGCTGGCCGGCCGCTTCAGCAAGAGCGCCGTCATTCGCCTCGACGCCTGCTTCCCGGCGCTGCACGGCTCGCACGGTGAAGATGGCAGCCTGCAGGGACTGCTGGAGCTGGCTGATATCCCCTACGTCGGCTTCGCCACCATGGGGTCCGCCCTGACCAACGACAAGATCATGACCAAGCGCGTCTTGCGCCAGGCCGGCCTGCCCGTATTGGACGACTACGCCTTTCACCGCGACCAATGGCTGGACGCGCCCGATGAGGTCATCGACGCCATCACGCGGAAGTTTGAGTTTCCACTCTTCATCAAGCCGGCCACCCTCGGCTCCAGCATCGGCATCGGCCGCGCCGACTCGCCCGAGCTCTTGCGCGCCAGCATCGATATCGCCGCCAACTTCGACCGGCGCGTTATGGTCGAGCCCGCGGTGACCGACGGCATCGAGATCAACTGCTCGGTGATCGGCTACGGCGCTGACCTTGAGGCGTCGGTGCTGGAGCAGCCGCTCAGCTGGCAAGATTTTCTGTCCTACGAAGACAAGTACCTGCGCGGCGACGAAGGCATGAAAAGCGCCGAACGCATTATCCCCGCGCCCATCAGCCCCGAGCTGACACAGCGCATTCAAGATATTAGCCTGCAAGCCTTCCGCGCCGTCGACGGCCGCGGTATCGCCCGGCTGGACTTCCTCGCGCGGCCCGACGAGGGCGAAATCGCGCTCAACGAAATCAACACCATGCCCGGCTCGCTCGCCTTCTATCTCTGGCGCGAAAGCGGCTACACTGCGGCGCAACTCGTCGAGCGGCTCTTGCAGCTCGCCCTCGACGCCCATGCGGAAAAGCGGCGCAATACCTACGATTACCAGACCAATCTCGTCGAGGTCGCCAGCCAACGCGGGCTCAAAGGCGCCAAAGGCAAAGCCCAGCCCTAATACGCGCGCTGGAGAGTCCGACTTGCGACCAAGCGCCCCTATGTTATGATTACGGCGAGCGGGCGCGCGCCGGCTGGTGGCTTGTCCGCGTCTTGATTTGTTGCCTCGGCCGCGGTTAAGCGCCTTCACCCGCGAGCGGACGCAGCCAAATTGCCGTCCATTCGCCTGAATTTACCTGTGCCCTATACGTCCAGCAATCCACGCCCGCCCCGCCCTTCCGATGTCGGCCGCTCGATCTGGGGTGGCGCGCCGCTACCGCCGATTCCGGAACGCGTCCTCGATGGCATCCCCGGCTTCATCGCCTGGCTGGCGCTGCTGATCTCCATCGCCAGCGCCGTCGCCTTCCCCCTCACCTTGACGTTGATGGCGGCCCTGGTCGCGACCTATTCGGCAGTGCGCTTCTGTCTGGCCGGCGTGGCCAACGCCATCGGTCTGCGGCGCATCAAAGCCTGGGAGAAGATCGACTGGCGCAAAAAGTATCTCGAAGATCGCAGCGCGACATCGCTGGATTGGGACGATGTCCACCACCTCGTCATCATCCCCAATTACAACGAATCGATGAAAGTCCTCTGCCGCACCCTGGACAGCCTCAGCGCCCAGCGCAACGCCAGAACGCAGATATCCGTGCTGCTGGCCATGGAAGCCGCGGAGCCTGAAAGTTACCAAAAGGCGCAGAGCCTCTTCCGCCAATATGAATCGCTCTTCGCCAATTTCTACTTCACCGTGCATCCGCGCGGGCTGATTGGCGAGATGCAGTGCAAATCCGCCAATTTGTCCTGGGCTGTCAACCGCTTCTTCGACAACATCGTCGACGAGTTCGCCGTCAAGACGGAAAACATCGTGCTCACAACCATGGACGCCGATACCCGCTGGCACCCCAACCACTTCGCCGCGCTCACCTATCACTTCGCCATCAACGAAGACCGCCACCGCACCTTCTGGCAAGCGCCCATTCGCTACCACGGCAACATCTGGCAAGTGAATCCCCTGATGCGCATCATCAATACCTACGCCACCGCCTTCGAATTGGCCTACCTGGCGGCCCCTTGGTGGATGGCCATGCCGATGTCGTCTTACGCGCTTAGCCTGACATTGCTGGAGCAGAGCGGCAATTGGGATACTGATGTCATCGCCGATGAATGGCACATGCTGATCAAAGCCTACTTCGCCACCGGCGGGCACGTGCAGGTCCAGCACATTTACCTGCCCTTCCTGGCTGATTCCACCACCGGCGCCAATATATTTCAGTCGATTCGCAATCGCTACAGCCAGACCTTGCGCCACGCCTGGGGCAGCAAAGAAGTCGGTTACATGCTGGCCAAACTGATCGAAAACCCGCAAGCCGTATCGGGGAATTCGCTCAAATTGCTCTTTCGCATCGCGCACGACATCTTGCTGGCCGGCGCCGGCTGGATCATCCTCACGGTCGGCTCGCAGCTGCCGCTCTTGTTTCATCCGCGCATCGCGCCGGTGCAGCTCGAGGGCGTGATGGCGGCGGGCGACAAACTCGCTTATGTGCTGAAGGGTTTCGCCACCAGCAATCCAGCCTGGCTGCTGCTGGCCGTCTCCGGCATGTTGATGCTGGTGCTGGTTGTCGTCTTTCAAGTGCAAGACTATCGCATTCGGCCGCCACGCCAAACCGCCTACACCCTCGGCGAATCCCTGCTGGAATTGCTGAGCGTCCCCTTTATGCTGGTCTTGACTCTGCTGGTGGTGGCCCTGCCCACGCTGGTGGCGCAGACGCGGCTGCTGATGGGCATTCCGCTGCAGTTCATCGTCACGGACAAATCGACCGACGCCTGATCCATCGCCAGCCATCACGCACGTCGCCCCCACACCTCAGAACCATGTTGGGGCGACTCTGTGAATCGTCCGCCCGCCTACAACGTAATTCAGGTCGAACCGGTGGCTCGCCCTCCCGTCTTTCAGATGCGCCACCATTTTTCACGCGACTAACTTGGATTGACTTTGCCAAAACCGCGAACATTTGTACACCACCCTCGCGGCAGAACCTGCTATCATGCTCACAGACTGCGCCTTAACAATCTCACATCCCCGGCGGCCGGACACAAAAACAGGTTTTATGTCCGAAAAAAGTTTTCCGTCGGACATAAAACCGACATTCCCGCGCCCAGCCGCAGCGCCTTGCGGGAAACGCGGGAGATTCGAGCGCGAATCAAGGGGCCGCCGAGGGTGATTTCGGGCTGAAACAGGGCGAATCAAGGCGAAACGCGCTTGTGACCATGGGGGATTCAGGCGGGCATCTAGGGCGACCTGTGGGTGAGCAAAGGGCGAAATGAGGCGAACTATGGATAAATTCGATGTCCTCCAGAACGAGGCAAAATCGCCCGCCGCAGTTCTATGCAGGGTCTGGCCTTGGCTCGCGCGCCGCCCAAACAGAATATCTTGCGCGTCGCAGCGCCCAACTTCCCCTCTCCCCTTGTGGGAGACGGGGCCGGGCTTTTCATCTTTGTCCGCGCCCAACTCCCCCTCTCCCCTTGTGGGAGACGGGGCCGGGCTTTTCCGTCTTTGTCCGCGCCCAACTCCCCCTCTCCCCTTGTGGGAGACGGGGCCGGGCTTTTCGTCTTTGTCCGCGCCCAACTTCCCCTCTCCCCTTGTGGGAGACGGGGCCGGGCTTTTCGTCTTTGTCCGCGCCCAACTCCCCCTCTCCCCTGTGGGAGACGGGGCCGGGCTTTTCGTCTTTGTCCGCGCCCAACTCCCCCTCTCCCCTTGTGGGAGACGGGGCCGGGCTATTCCGTCTTTGTCCGCGCCCAACTCCCCCTCTCCCCTTGTGGGAGAGGGGGCCGGGGGGTGAGGGGTAGACCCGTCGACCCTAGCGCCGGCCCCGCGCATTGCCTATCATGGTCTGCCCAGCATCAGCGTTTGGTTACGCGCAGGAAGGCGGAGACGTGCCCCAGCAGCGACTGCAAAAGATCATGGCGCAAGCGGAGATTGGCTCGCGCCGGCACTGCGAAGAGATCATTCGCCAGGGCCGCGTTCGCGTCAACGGCCGCGTCGCCGAGCTGGGCGCCAAAGCCGATCCAGCGACAGATGTCATCCAGATTGACGGCGCCAAGATCAACGCGCCGGCCGCGCCATTGTACATTGTGGTGAACAAGCCCAAAGGCGTACTGAGCACGAATCGCGCGGCAACCGGTGATGAGCGCCCGACCATTCGCGAGCTGGTCGATGTGCCTGGGCATCTTTTCACCATCGGCCGCTTGGACGCCGATAGCGAAGGCCTGCTGGTGCTGACCAACGATGGCGAATTGGCCAATCGCATCGCCCACCCGCGCTACGAACACACCAAGACCTATAAGGTCACGGTGAGAGGAAAACTGTCGGAGGCGACGCGCGAGACCTGGGAGAGCGGCATCTGGCTGGACGACAGCCGCACCGCCGCCTGCTCCGTCACCATATTGTCTTCCAGCAAGCGGTCAACCACGCTGCGCATCGTCATGGTCGAAGGGCGGAAGCGTCAAATACGCCGCATTGCCGCCGCCTTGAGGCATCCGGTCATACATCTGCTGCGCACGCACATCGGGCAACTCGGCCTGGGCACCTTGCGCAAGGGCGCCTGGTATCAGCTGGATGAAGACGAAGTGACCGCCATGTCATTGCCGGCGCGCGAATTGTCCGCCATCCGCCGCCGCCGCCGCGAGCGCAAGCGAAGAAAGTAACTCAGCCGGGAAGGCCTTGTGTCACGCGAACTGAGCATAGACGAATACATCGCCCGTCAGCCCGTCTACGAGAAGCGGCGCAGGCTGCTGCATCCCTTGCTGCGCGCCGCCCTGCCCCTGATCTGCAACGTGGAAGCGGTAGGCGTCGAGAACGTGCCGCGCACAGGCCGCACCTGCCTTATGATCAACCATGTGTCGTATCTGGATCCGATCGTCGTCACGGCCAGCATCCCCTTCCGCCACACCATTTCGCTGTCGAAAATCGAGAATTTCCGCATTCCCGTCGCCGGCTGGTTCTTGCGCCAATGGGGCCACTTCCCTATCCATCGCGGCGACTACGACCGCAAGGCGCTGATGCAGACCATCGCACTATTGAAGAGCGGCTACCTCGTGCTGATGGCGCCGGAAGGCACGCGCCATCCGGCGGGCTTGCAGCGGGCGAAAGACGGCTTGGCTTATGTGGCGACCAAAGCCGACGCCGTCATCGTGCCGACCGCCATCTGTGGCGCCGAGACCTGGCAGCAGCGCTTGAAAGGCATGCGCCGCGCCCACGCCAAGGTCATCTTCGGGCCGCCCTTTCGCCTGCGCAGCGACGGCCGGCGTCGTGTCCCGCGCCCGGAGCTGACGCGCATGATCACCCAGGCGATGTATCAGCTGGCCCGGTCCATTCCCGCAGAATACGCCTACCTGCGCGGTTATTACAGCGATATCGACAATGCCAGCACAGACCTGCTCGAATTCGTCTGACGCGCCGCTTCAGGCCTCAGGCGCCGGCGATGATGTCTTCCGCCCAAGTCGCCAGCGCGCCCACCGTTTCGTGCAGACGGGCGAAGCGTTGGTCGCGCGTTTGCCCGCGGACGTAGCGGATGTAGATCTGCTGCAAGATGACGAGCAGCCGGTAGATGCCCAATACATGGTAAAAGCGCAGGTCCGCCACATCGCGGCCGCTCTGATCAGCATAGCGCTCGACGACCTCTCGCCGCGTGAAAAAGGCGTAGTCGCCATCAGGCATAGCGCCGAGCGCCTTTACCGCCGGCGGATCCTCAGGCTGCGTCCAGTAGGTGAGCAATGTGCCCAAGTCCGACAGCGGGTCACCCAAGGTGCACATATCCCAATCGAGGATGGCGATCACGCGCGACGGATCATGCGAATCAAACATGGTATTGTCGAGCTTGAAGTCGTTATGCACCAACGAAGCCGCCGTCGACCCCGGCAGATTGGCGCGGAGCCAGCTTTCAATGCGATCGGTATCGGGGCTATGTGGCAGCCTGGCGCGTTGCCAACGCCGTCCCCAGCCATCGACTTGCCGCTGGATGAAGCCGGCCGGCTTGCCCAGCTGCGAAAGCCCCAGCGCGGCGTAGTCGACGGCGTGGAAGGCCGCCAGCGCAGCGACCAAGGCTTCGCTCAACCGGCGTGGCGCTTCGGCGTCGGCGGCGAATTGCGCTGGCATCCGCCCGCGAATGACGACGCCATGGCAGCGCTCCATGATAGTGAAGGGCGCGCCGATGACAGACTCGTCCTCGCAAAAGTGATAAACGCGCGGGGCGAAAGGGAATTCGCGGTACAGCACCGACAGCACACGATTCTCACGGCCCATGTCGTGGGCGCTGGGCGCATAGGGGCCCAAGGGCGGGCGGCGCAACACAAATTCCCGCCCGTCCTCAAAGCGCAGCAGATAGGTCAAGTTGGCTTTGCCGCCGCTGAACTGCCGCACCTCTATCTCCCGCGTGGCGCCCTCGACTTTGCCCGGAAGGTATGCGGCCAGGCGCGCTTCGTCAAAGCGCTCGTCCGGGCGCACGTCTATGAGATCATCGTATTCAGCTTGCGACATATCCGTCTGCGCGCGTCCTCCGCGGTCTTTCCGATTAAGCGATTGCTCAAGTCTAACACAGTCGCGCTGGGCACGCGCGGCAGCCGGGGCGGGCGCCGCAGCCAAGCGAACTATTGCGCGGCGTTCCGCAAGCGGTATGATAGTTGCCGTCCATTCAACGAGAAATGAGCGCCCTTGAAAAGCGGACAACGTTTCCCCATTCTGGTCGCCTATCTGATCTTCATCGTCATCGGCACCGCCAATGGCTTGCTGAATATCGCCTGGACGTATATACAGACCACCTTTGGCGTTTCGCACGATTCGCTGGCCGCGCTGGCGCCGGCAGCCATGTTCGGCGGATTGATCGCCGCCTTTCTCAATGGCATGTTGGTCGGGCGCTTCAGCCTGGGCCCAGTATTGCTCGGCGGCGTGGTCGTCGCCGGCCTGGGGCTGCTGGGCTATGCCATCGCGCCGTTCTGGCTGGCCTTGCTGGCGGTGGCTTTTGTCATGAGCATGGGCCAGGGCACCATCGACGCCGGTTTGAACAATTTCGTCTCTTACAATTACGGCACCAGCGAGATGAACTGGTTGCACGCCTGCTGGGGCATCGGCTTGACGCTAGCGCCGGCTGTCGTGACCTATTTCGTGCTGGATCAAGGCGGCGCCTGGCAATCCAGCTACGTCTTGGTTGGCGTGCTGATCCTGCTATTGGGCGCGGTGATTTTGCGCACGCTGCCTCGGTGGCGCATCCGCAGCGAGAGAATGCTGCCGGACGCCAACGCCCAGCGCCTGCCGATTGCCACGACCTTGCGCCGTCCCATCGTATTATTCGGCCTGCTCTTTTTCTTCATTTACGGCGGCGTTGAGATCGGCACCGGCCAGCTGGCCAACACGCTGCTGATTGAAGCGCGCGCTATGCCCCAAGAAATCGCAAGCGCCTGGGTCAGCGCTTATTGGGCCAGCTTCACCCTGGGCAGAATCTTGATGGGCTTGTTGGCGATGCGCCTGGGCGACGAGATATTGCTGCGCATCTGCTTCGTCTCGTCGGTGGTCGGCGCCGTGCTATTCTATTGGAATCCGAACGACGCGCTGAGCATGGTCGGCTTGCTCAGCATTGGCTTCGGCCTGGCCGCGATCTTTCCCATCTTGATATCCCAGACGACCGAGCGCGTCGGCGCGCGACACGCTGCCAACGCCATCGGCTTTCAGGTCGGTTGCGCCGGGCTGGGCGGCGCCGTCTTGTCCGGCATCGGCGGCATCTTCGCCGAGCATGTCGGCCCCGAGTCGATCAGCCAGTTCATTCTTGCGGGCGCGCTGCTTAGCTACGGCATCTATCTGCTGATGATCCGCTGGGAGGCACGACAGCGCGCCGCGAAGGCGAAGTGGGGCTGAACGATGCAATATCTTGCTGAAAAAATCGGTCAGATGATGCTGGTGGGCTTTGATGGTCTGCGCCCGCCGGCTTACCTCCTGGATTGGTTGGCGGCGGGTCGCGTCGGCGGCGTCTATCTCTTCGCCCGCAATGTTGCATCGCCAGCCCAGGTTGCGCAACTGGTGGCGGAGTGCCGCGCGGCGGCTGTGGGCGATATCCTGGTGGGCATCGACCAGGAAGGCGGCATTGTCGCCCGATTGCGCGAGGGCTTCAGCGAAAGCCCCGGCGCCATGGCCCTGGGCGCGGCGCGGGACCCTGATCTGGCTGAAGCAGTCGCCTTCATGCTGGGGCGGGAGATGGCGGCGCTCGGCATCAACTGGACCTTTGCGCCGGTCGCGGATATCGCGCATCAGCCGGACAACCCTTCGGTCAGCACGCGGTCGGTCGGGCGGGACAAGCGCCTGGTGGCGGAGATCGTCGCGGCGCAGATTCGCGGCTTCCAGCGCGCCGGCGTGGCCGCCACGGTGAAGCATTTCCCCGGCTTGGGCAATACCATTGTCGACACTCACGCGGCGTTGGCGAAGGTCAGGGGCCCGCTAAGGTATCTCTACGAAGAAGACATCTACCCATTCCGCCGGGCGCTGCAAAGCGATGTCGCCTGCGTCATGATTACGCACGTGCTGTTCGAGGCGCTGGACAGTGATTACCCGGCCACGCTGTCCCCGCGCGTGGTCAGCGCATTGCTGCGCGACGAACTGGGCTTTCAGGGCGCCGTCTGCACCGACTGCATGGAGATGAACGCCATCACCGATGCCTTCGGCGCGGGCGAATCGGCCGTGCTGACGGTGCTGGCGGGCGTCGACTTGCCGCTCTTTTCGCACAGCCGATCACGTCAGGAAGAGGCCTTCGAAGCCGTCTTGGCCGCGGTGCAATCCGGCCGCATCCCCGCCGAGCGCATCGACGCCGCTTTAAGGCGCATCCAAAAGCTGAAGTGTGATTTTCCCTTGCGTTCTGCGCCGCCCATCGAGATCGTCGGTTGCGCGCAACATCAGGCCTTGACCGAGCGCGCCGCCCGCGCTGGCACTGTGCTCGTCAAACGGGGCGAGCGCTTTCCGGTCAGACCGGGCGCGGAAAATGGCCGGATCGTCGCCATCGAGTTCGCGCTGCAGTCGATCTCCGACGCCGTCGCCGCTGACGCTGCCAGCCCTTTCGCCCAATACCTCAAGCGGCGTTTGCCCGAAGCGCGACATGAATTGCTCTCGCCATCGGCGACGAACGAAGAAATCCCCGGCGCCGTTGACGAGGCGCTGCATGAGGCCGAGACGATCATTCTGCTGGCCAGAAACGCGCATTTGAATGCGGGACAACTGGAGCTGGCGCGATATATCGTGGCCGGCGCGCAGAATGTCATCCTGGTATGCGCTCGCAATCCCTACGACGCGGGCGCGCTGGCCGACGCGGATAGCATCATCTGCACCAATGGCGATAGCCGGCCGTCGCTCGCTGCCGCCGTTGACGCCATCGTCGGCGAATACATTCCGGCGGGCGAATTGACGGTCAGCATCACATGAGATTCACCATAGACCGGGGCGCGCTGCGCCGCTTGTTGGGCAATCACCTGCCGCGCACCTTTCCAGCGCTCAGCCTTTGCGTAATACATCATGGCGACATCGTGCTGCGCGAAGCCTGGGGCTGGATCGACCCCGCGGCGCGGGCGCACAAAGTCACGAACGAGTCCCTGTTCGATTTGGCATCGGTCAGCAAGCTGTTTGTGGTATCGAGCTTCCTGGCGCTTGCCGAAGCCGGAAAAATCACGCTGGACGACCGCCTGGTTGATGTCGTGCCCGAATTCGGCGGCCTAAGTCCACGCATGATCGGGGGTGGTCAAGACCCGCATACGCGCGCCGTGTTGCCTGTCGAAGGGCGCTTCCGCGGCCAAGTTGTCGACCCCACGGCGGTGCGCTTCAGGCACTTGCTGACGCACACTTCGGGTTTGCCGCCCTGGCGCTCGGTCTACTTGCTGGCGGCTGACGAGGCGCCACCGCCCCCGTCAATGCAGGCCGTCTACGATGCCGAGCGCTGGCGACGCGGGCTGGCGGCCATGTGTGAGTATCCCTTCGTTGGCACAGTGGGCGACGCCGTGCGCTACAGCGACATTGGCATGATGCTGCTGGGCGAAGCTGTGGCGCGGCTGGCCGGCAAACGCCTCGACCATGCCGTCAGCGAAATAATCCTGGCGCGGCTTCAGCTCGATACCATCGGCTACAATCCGGTGCTCCGTGGCCAGCCACGCTCGCATATCGCGCCCACAGAAAGGGACGACCACTGGCGGGGGCGTCGGGCCTGGGGCGAAGTGCACGACGAAAATGCCTGCGGCGTCGGTGGCATCGCCGGGCACGCCGGCCTCTTCGCCACCGCGCTGGATGTGGCGCGCTTTGGGCAAGCCTGGCTGGCAAGAGACAGTCGCCTGCCAATCAGCCCGCAGTTGCGCCGAGTGGCAACCTCGCAGCAGGCCAGCGGCCAATACCGGCTGGGGCTGGGCTGGATGCTCAAAAGCGAGACCGATTCGTCTGCGGGCGACCGCTACAGCCCGGCATCTTACGGCCATACCGGCTTCACCGGCACATCGCTCTGGATCGACCCCGAGCGTCAACTCGTCAGCGCCATACTGACGAACCGCGTCTACCATGGCCGGCAAGAAGAAGGCATTCACGCTTTCCGCCGCGCCCTGCACGACCTCATCGCCGCGGGCGTCGACAGGGCATGATTGCGCCGCGCTTCCTCGGCATCGACGGCGGCGGCACTCATTTGCGCGTCGTCATTGTCGACCGAGATATGAACCCGCTCGCGTCGGTGACGCAGGGCAACGTCAACCCCAGCACCATCGGGCGGTTGGCGGCGCAAGCGCGGATCCGCCAGGCCGTGACGCGCGCGCTGCATCAGACCGGGCTTGAGCCAAGCGCCATCGCGGCCGCTGGCATCGGCATCGCCGGCGCTTCGGCCGAGCATAGCCGCCCTTGGTTGCTGCGCACTTTGGAATCGGCGCTGCCGGAGAGCCTGCTGATCCCCAGCTCCGACCTGGAGATCGCCCTGGCCGGCGCCTTGGCTCAGCGGACGGGTATCTTGCTGCTGGCGGGCACGGGTAGCGCGGTCTATGGCGTGGCGCCCGATGGCACGCGGCTGCAGATCGGCGGCTGGGGCTATCTGCTGGGCGATGAGGGCAGCAGCTTCTGGATCGGCGCGCAGCTGCTGCGGCAGATAACACGCCGCCATGATGAGGCCCTCGGGCCCGAACGGCGCGCGCTGGAACACGCCTGCCTGGATACGCTGGGTCTGCAGGAGCCGCGCGATCTGGTGCGCTGGGTCTACCGCGCGGAGGAGCCGCCCGTGGCGCGCGTCGCCAGCCTGGCCAAGCTCGTGCTCGACCTGGCGGCGGCGGGCGAGCGGCAGGCCCGCGACATCTTGTGTGCCGCGGCCAAGCATCTCAGCCTGCAAGTAGACGTCATGCAGCGTCGACTTGATTACCCGGGGGCGCCCATCGCCTTCGCCGGCGGCTTGCTTGATCACGACAATCCCCTTGCCGCCGATGTAGCGCGCCGCTTGGGGCTGAGCGAGCGTCCACGAGCACGCTTTCAGCCGGTGATCGGCGCGGCGCTGCTGGCGAAAGAAGAATGGAGCGCGAAAGCATAATGACGCTTGTCACCGAAATGCAGAACCAGGAATCGCGCCACATTGACCAACTGACAAGCGGCGAGATTGCGCAGCTTATCAACGCGGAAGACGCCAAGGTCGCCGTGGCGGTAGGCGAGGCGCTGCCCCAGATCGCCAGCGCAATCGACGTCATCGCGGCGGCGCTGCAAACTGGCGGCCGCCTCTTTTACGTTGGCGCGGGCACAAGCGGGCGGCTGGGCATTCTGGATGCTGCGGAATGCGTGCCCACCTTCGGCACTGCGCCCGACCTGGTTCAGGGTGTGATCGCCGGGGGCGCGGCGGCGCTGACGCAAGCGGTCGAGGGCGCCGAGGACGATACTGAGCGCGCCCGCCTAGATCTGGCGGGACGTGAACTGACCGGCGCGGATGTCGTATGCGGCATTGCGGCCAGCGGGCGTACACCCTACGTCATCGGCGCGCTGAGATATGCGCGGCGGATTGGCGCCAGGACCATCGCAGTGGCTTGCAATCATGATTCGGCGATCGGCGACATCGCCGACATCAGCATCAGTGTTGAGACCGGCCCGGAGGTCATCACAGGCTCGACACGCATGAAAGCCGGCAGCGCGCAGAAGATGATCCTGAACATGCTGAGCACGGGCGCCATGATTCGCCTGGGCAAAGTCTACGGCAATCTCATGGTTGACCTCAACGTAACCAACCGCAAGCTGGAAGAACGCGCCTGTCGGCTGGTTCAGCAGCTCACTGGCCTGGCGGAAGCTGACGCGCGCGTGCTGCTGGCGCAGACGGGCAACGATGTCAAGACAGCCGTGGTGATGGCGCGCCTGGGCTTGGATGTCGAAGCAGCGCGGAAAGCACTCAGAGACGCGGGCGGGCAGCTGCGCCGCGCCATTGATACCGAGGCTGAGTCGTGAGGAGCGTCTAGTTGCCTTCCCAATCGACGGGATAGGTCTTGTCGATCATGGCTTGCACGGCCCGGCGGAAATCGGCGGTGCGGAAGAGCTGCGCCTGGGCCCAGGCTTCGATATGCAGCCCCGCAGAATTATCGACGATGTCGTTGATGACGCGCTTGGCATAGCTGACGGCCAGGGGCGCCGCTGCCGATAGCGAAGCCACGAATTCGTCCAGCGCGCCATCGAGCTCGGCCTTGGGGTGCACGGCATCCACCAGACCCCAATCCAGCGCTTGGGCCAGGTCGATATTGCGGCCGGTCATGATCAAATCTTTGGCGCGGGCCGGGCCGATCAGCCGCACCAGGCGCACGGTGCCGCCGACATCGGGGATGATGCCCAGGCGCGTCTCGGGCAAGCCCAGCTTGGTGCGCTCGGCGGCGAGGCGAAAGTCGCAGGCCAGGGCCAATTCCAGCGCCAAGCCCAGGCAGTAGCCCTGCAGGACGCAAATCACCGGCAGCGAGCTGCGTTCAATCTGGTTGAGAATAGCTTGATAGCGCGCGGTGAAGGGGAAGAGATTTTGCTGCCGTCCGCTATCGAGCGCGGCAAACTGATTGAGATCGATACCAGAGGAGAATACACGGCCCGCGGCGCGGACGATGACGGCACGGGCGCCATCGTTGAAGGCGTCCTCGGCTTGGTCGAAGGCGGACGAGAGCGCCTCCATCATTTCGTCATTGATCGCGTTGCGCTGGCTCGGGCGATTCAGCGTGATCTCGAATACAGCGCCGCTCCTTTGTGTGATGATAAAATCGGACATGGCAACCATCTCCCGCTTAGGTCTCGGCTCCGGCGAGCGACGCCAGCAATCTGTCCAGCGCTTCCGTGCTGTTCAGGTTGATGCGCGCCTTGGACCTGTCGATGCGCCGCAGCAGTCCAGTCAGCACATTGCCGGCGCCGACTTCGATGAAGGTCTGCGCGCCGGCGTCAATCATATTCTGCATCGTCTCGGTCCAGCGCACCGTCCGCGTCAGCTGTTGAGCTAATTCGTGGCGGATTTCGCCGGGGCCAGCCAGTGGCAGCGCGGCGACGTTGCCGTAAACGGGAATGCGGGGCGCTGTGAAGGGCGTGTCGTTCACGGCCCGCGCGAAGTCGTCGGCGGCCGACGCCATCAAGGGCGAGTGCGCGGCGACGCTGACGGCCAGCTTCACCGCGCGCCGGGCGCCCGCTGCCGCAGCCCGCTCCACCAGTTGATCAACCGCGGGTTTCTCGCCCGAGACCACTGCCTGCCCCGGGCAGTTGTCGTTGGCCAGGACGACCGTACCGCCATGCACCCGGCTTACCGCGCTACAAAGCTCGCCCACTTGCTCAGCCGGAAGGCCGAGCACTGCGGCCATGGCGCCGGGGTTCGCCTCACCGGCGAGCTGCATCAGCCGACCGCGGGTATGGACCAAGCGCAGGCCCGCCTCGAAGCTGAGCGCGCCGGCGGCGCACAAAGCGCTTAGCTCGCCCAGGCTATGGCCGGCCAGCCAAGCGGGCTGCGCATTGGGCTGCAAGTCTTGCAGCACGCGCCAAATCGCCAGGCTGCTGACGAAAAGCGCCGGCTGCGTATTGATCGTCTGATCGAGCGCCTCTGCCGGCCCCTGCCAGCAGATCGCGGACAGGCCGAAACCGAGGACGTCATCGGCGGCGGCGAAGGTCTCGCGCGCCAGAGCATAACGCCCGGCGAAGTCAGCGACCATGCCCACTGCCTGCGAGCCTTGGCCGGGGAAAACCGCTGCGGTCGTCTTCCAGTCCATCGCTTCACCTACTTCGCGTGCGGCGCTGCAGGCCCGTCACGGCGGAAGAGCGAGGACCGCCCCGAATTCCGCAAAAAAACCGTGCGGCTTGGGCACGGTCTCTCATGCGCAATCCAACTTTCTATCGCCCGCTTTAGTCATTCTCGATCTCGATGACGTGTTCGCCACGATAAGCGCCGCACTTGAGGCAAACGCGATGCGCAACATAATATTCGCCACAACCCTCGCACTCCACCAAATGTTTCAAGGTGAGGGCATGGTGGGCGCGGCGCCGGTCCCGCCGAGACTTGGAGACCTTTCGTTTAGGGAGAGGACCCATCTCTTTACTCCTGCCAGATTTCCAGCATAATCAGCGCATTATACTTGGTGCTTCTCGTCCCTGTCAACGGGCACGTATTTTCCCAAGGCGGCGCGCAAATGCCAATGCGGTCATGATTGACGACACGATGCAAATCAGATTACAGCAGGCGCTGGGCCAGCCAATCCGCCGAGTGCAAGCGCTGGCCGGCGGCATGATCAGCCAGGTCCTGCGAATCGAGCCGGCCGATGGCGCGCCGGTGGTGGCCAAGGTGGGCGACGGCGGGCACGACTTGACCATTGAAGCCTACATGCTCGGCTACCTGCGAGGACACACTGAGCTGCCCGTGCCACGCGTGCTGTATGCCGAGCCAAATCTGCTGCTGATGGAGTTCATCGCGGGCGTCAGCGAATGGGATAGCGAAAGCCTCGGGCATCTGGGCGCTCTGCTGGCCGCCTGCCACCAAGTGCCGGGCGCGGCTTATGGCTTGGAGCGCGACACGCTTATTGGGCCGCTGCATCAGCCCAACCCGCCGTCGGAGTCATGGATTGACTTCTTTCGACAGCATCGCCTGCTCTACATGATCGAACTGGCGCGCGATTCGGGCGAGCTGCCGGCTGAGATGGAGTTGCGGCTGCGGCGTCTGGCGGATGCGCTCGACCGTTTCCTCATTGAGCCGGCCAGCCCGGCGCTGATCCATGGCGACATGTGGCGGACTAATGTCATCGTTAGCGCCGGTCGCATTGTCGGAATTATCGACCCGGCGCTTTACTACGCGCACAACGAAATGGAGCTGGCCTACATGACGCTCTTTGATGGCATCGGCGATGAATTTTTCCGCGCGTACAAAGAGCGTATTCCCATTGATGAGGCCTTCTACCGCAGGCGCCGCCACATCTACAATCTGTATCCGCTGCTGGTGCATCTGGCTATTTTTGGCGAAAAGTACCTGGCGCCGCTGCATCAGACGCTGAAGCGTTTCGACTTTTGATTAACGCATGGTATGATTAGTTTTGTTTTTCGTACATAATGCAACTAGTCGCATCAGTTGTTGGGCGATAGACTGGGTGGTCAGAATCCTTACGATGATTGACGCAGCAGGCAAGTTACCGTGGACATCAGCACAAGCAAGAAGGCGAAGAAGACCCGCACCCACTGAACTGGGCTTGTTTGTGTTGCTTTAGAGATTGAAACGCATACCCGCCCAGAGGCGGGTTTTTTGCTTGAGCGCGAGTATAGCAGGAGAGTTGAAAATGACTGTGCAGGCGCCGCTTTGCCCCGAATGTGATGCGGAAGTAGAGATCCCGGACGATGCGATGGAGAACGAATTGCTAGCCTGCGCTGATTGCGGCAGTGAACTCGAAATCATGAGCCTCCAGCCGCTTACGCTGGAGTTGGCGCCGGAAGTCGAAGAGGATTGGGGGGAATGAGCACGATGCGCGTCGCCCTGCTGGTCACGCATATTCGCGCCGAAGAGAAGCTGATTCTGGCGGCTTTCAACAAGCGCGATATCAGCCCCGATATCATTCTCGACCGCGAACTGAATTTCGATATCACGCGAGGCGCGGAACAATTGGCGCCGTCGGGCCGCGCCTGGAGCGCCTACGACCTGGTTTTCGAGCGCTGCGTCAGCACATCGCGCGGCATGTACGCGCTTGCGATTCTGAATAGCTGGGGAATACGCAGCTTCAATACCTATGAAACCGCGGCCATCTGCAGCGACAAGCTGCGCACCAGCATCGCTCTGGCGCAGCATGGCGTGCCTCAACCGCATACCCGCTTGGCATTCACGCCCAAGAGCGCCCTGAGCGCTATCGAAGACGTGGAGTATCCCGCTGTGCTCAAGCCCGTGACCGGCTCTTGGGGCCGGCTGCTGGCGCGCGTGCACAATCGCGATAGCGCCGAAGCCATCCTAGAGCATCGGCAGACCTTGGGCGATTACAATCACCACATCTACTACGTGCAAGAATATGTCGACAAGCCGGGGCGGGATATCCGCGCCTTTGTCGTCGGCGAGCGCACTATCGCCGCCATCTACCGCGAGTCGAACCACTGGATCACGAATACGGCGCGCGGCGGCCTGGCGACAAACTGCCCGGTGACTGTCACCCTCAATGACATCTGTTTGCGTGCCGGGCGGGCGGTCGGCGGCGGCATCCTGGCGGTTGATCTGCTGGAAGACGCGCGCGGCGACTATGTGGTCAACGAAATCAATCACACGATGGAATTCCGCAACAGCAGCGAGCCCACCGGCGTCGACATCGCGCAAGAGGTCATCGACTTCGTCATTAGCCAGATTGGGATCGCAGCGTGATTCGCGCCGGAATCGTCGGCGGCAGCGGCTACAGCGGCGGCGAATTGCTGCGGCTGCTGCATTTTCATCCCGAAGTGGAGGTGACGCAGATCACCAGCCGCGGGGAAGCCGGCCGCTACGTGCATACCGTTCACCCGAACCTGCGTGATGTCTCCAAGTTAAAGTTCATCCATCCGGACGCGCTGGCACAATGCGACCTGCTCTTCCTGGCGCTGCCGCATCGCACGGTGGCCGCAAATATCGAGCATTACGCCCGGCTGGCGCCAAAGCTGATCGACCTCTCAGCCGATTTCCGCCTGGGCTCGGCCGCTGATTACCAACGCTGGTATGGCGAGGCGCACCCGGCGCCGGAGTGGCTGGAGCGCTTCGTTTATGGCCTGCCCGAGATCAATCGCGAGCGGCTGCGCGGCGCCGATTATGTTAGCGGCGTCGGCTGCAACGCTACCGCTGTCAACCTGGCGCTGCTGCCTTTAGTCCGCGCCGGCGTGTTGGAGAGCGCGGCCATCGAAATCAAGGTGGGCTCGTCCGAAGGCGGCAACAAGAGCAATCCGGGTTCGCACCACCCCATCCGCAGCGGCGCCGTCCGCAGCTACAAAGCGACCGGGCACCGGCACCTGGCCGAGGTAGAGCTGGCGCTGGGCGATGTGCCGATTCACTTCGCCGTCACTGCCATCGAGATGGTGCGCGGCGTACATTTGCTGGCGCATTGCTTCCTGCGCGAGCCGATGATTGAGCGCGATGTCTGGCGCTTGTATCGCGCGCGCTATCGGGCCGAGCCCTACGTGCGGCTGGTCAGCGGCAAAGTGGGCTTGCATCGCTTGCCCGAGCCGCGGGTCGTGGCTGGCACGAACTTTTGCGATATCGGTTTCGAAATGGACGCTGATGGCCGGCACCTGGTGCTGATCGCCGCGCTGGACAATCTGGGCAAGGGCGCCGCCGGCAGCGCAGTGCAGAGCATGAACTTGATGTGTGGTTTTCCTGAGACGACCGGGCTTGAGTTCCCCGGCGTATTTCCCTGATGACGGACGAATGATAATGCTCGAGAATCTGTTAATCGTGAAGCTCGGCGGCGGCGAGGGCCTGGACCTGATGGCGGCCTGCGCTGATCTGGAGAGGGCTGCGCGGGGGCGTCCCCTCGTGGTCGTGCACGGCGTCAGCGCAGCGATGAATCGACTCTGCCGCGAAAAGGGTATCGAGGTGCAGACATTGACCTCGCCGGGCGGGCACAGCTCTCGCTATACGCCGCCGGCGGTGCGCGATGTATACGTTTGCGCGGCTGAAACGGTCAACAGCGAAATCGTGGCCGAATTGCGGCGACACGGTATCGCGGCGGCCGGTTTCGTCGGTCAGGACGTTGCGCTTTGCGGACAGCGCAAGGCGGCCATTCGTAGCGTGGCCAATGGGCGGATTCGCTTGATACGTGATGATTACAGCGGAACGATTCACACGGTCGCTGCACAGCGACTTCGCACTGAACTGGCGGCCCGCGCCGTGCCGGTCCTGCCGCCGCTGGCCAGCAGCGACGAAGGCGCGCTCAACGTTGATGGCGATCGCGCTGCAGCCGCTGTCGCCAGCGCGCTTACAGCGGACACCCTCGTCATCCTCAGCAACGTCCGCGGGCTTTACCGCGACTTCCCCAATGAAGACAGCTTCATCGACGAAGTCAAATTCGCGCAGATCGACAGCGCGCTGGAATGGGCGCAGGGGCGCATGAAACGCAAAGTGCTGGCCGCGCGGGAAGCGCTGGACGGCGGCGTCGGCCGCGTCATCATCGCCGATGGCCGCGTTGAAAACTCAATATCGCGCGCGCTGGATGGCGAGGGGACCTGGTTCTCAAAATGATCGAATTAGCTACACTCTTCGAACTGGAAAATCGACACGGCTCTGGCGCCTACGGCAAACGCCCGACAGCGCTGATTCGCGGCGAAGGCGTCTACGTCTGGGACCAGGACGGGACGCGCTACCTGGACGCCACCGCCGGGCAAGGCGTGGCGGCTTTGGGCCACTGTCATCCCGCCGTCATCGGTGCGCTGCGCGAGCAGGCGAGCACCCTGATCACCGCCCACGAATCCTTCTACAACGACCGCCGCGCCCAACTCTACGAGCAGCTCGCGTCGATCACGCCCGCCGATCTGGACCGCTTCTTCTTGTGCAACAGCGGCGCTGAAGCCAACGAAGGCGCGCTCAAGGTGGCCCGGCTCTTGACCGGGCGCGACGGCATCGTGGCGGCGAAGCGCTCCTTCCACGGGCGCACCGCCGGCGCTCTGTCGCTGACCTGGACGCAAAAGTACCGCAAGCCTTTCCAGACTTGGCTGCCGGCGGTGGACTACGTGCCTTTCAACGACATCGACGCCGCGCGCGATGCGATCACGGTCGCAACTGCTGCGGTGGTGGTGGAAGCGGTGCAAGGAGAAGGCGGCGTGCATCCGGCGAGCGACGCTTATCTGCAAGCGCTGCGCCAGCGCTGTGACGCGACCGGCGCCATGCTTATCATCGACGAAATTCAGACCGGCTTCGGCCGCACCGGGCGTTGGTTCGGCTTCCAACATGCCGGAATCGTGCCGGATATCATCACGCTGGGCAAAGCCATCGGCGGCGGCTTGCCCATGGGCGCGGTCTGCTGGCGCGCCGCCCACGGGCAAATTGGCCGAGCCACACATGGCAGCACCTTCGGCGGCAATCCGCTGGCTTGCGCCGTCGCCTGCGCCACCTTGTCCGCAATTGAAGAATTGGGCCTGGTGCAAAGCGCGCGCGAAAATGGCGACTGGTTCCTGGCGGAGCTGCGCGGGCTCGACTTGCGCGGCGTACGCGAAGTCCGCGGCCGCGGCCTTATGATCGGCCTGGAATTGCGCGGCCGTGTGACGCCAGTTTTGAAAGCGCTACAAGAGCGCGGTGTGCTGGCGCTGCCGGCGGGATTGACGACGCTGCGCCTGCTGCCGCCGCTGATCATCACGCGTGATCAACTGCGCGAGATCGCCTCTGCTATCGGCGAGGTCCTGGGCTGAGCCATGCCTGTGATCGACGACCGCAACGCCGAGCGCTTGCTGCACGAGCTGGTGTCCATCGCCAGCCCGTCCCGGCACGAAGCTGAGGCCAGCGCCTGCCTGGTCAGCTGGATGCGCGAACACGGCTTCGACCAGGCTTTCGTCGACGAGGCGGGCAATGCAGTCGGCGTGCTGGGAATGGGCTCGCGCCAGGTCGTCCTGCTGGGCCATATCGATACCTTCGCCGGTTTCCCGCCCGTGCGCAAGAAGGGACGGCTGCTCTACGGTCGTGGCGCTGTGGACGCCAAGGGGCCGCTGTGTACCTTTGCTGTGGCCGCCCGGCGGGCGAAGCTGAATCCTGACCTAAGAGTCGTCGTCATCGGCGCCGTCGAAGAAGAAGCCGCCACCAGCCGCGGCGCGCGCCACGCGCTAACACAATATCAGCCGGACTTCAGCGTCATCGGCGAACCATCGCGCTGGGATCGCATCACGCTGGGCTACAAGGGCCGGCTGCTGCTCGACTGGCGCTGGGAAGGCGGCTTGACGCACAGCGCCGGCGCAGCGCCCAGCCCGGCCGAGCGCGCCCTCAGCTATTGGCGCGATGTCGAAGCGTACTGCGATGACTACAATCGCGGCATTGAGTCGCTCTACGGGCGGCTCGACGCCACGATTCGCGATATCAACACGCGGCAAGACGGCGTCAACGGCATTGCCGAAATGACCATAGGTCTGCGCTTGCCGCCGGGGCTGGAGCCCGACAGGACATCGCAGCGCAGTTCCCGGTCAAGAACGGCGCAACGCTGAACGCTCGCGGCGCCGAGGGGGCTTTCGCCGGCGATCGAAACAGCGCGCTCAGCCGGCACTTTCGCCGCGCCATCCGCGCCAGTGGCGGGGTGCCGCGCTTTCTGTACAAGACCGGCACCGCGGACATGAACGTGGTGGGTCCGCGCTGGAATTGCCCCATCCTGGCTTACGGGCCGGGCGATTCCGCGCTTGATCATACGCCGGACGAACATATCGACCTGGACGAATACTTGCAGGCGATCGACGTGCTGACGCGCGTCCTGGAAGCGATCTGAAGAGACTAAGGCAGGCAGATGAACAATCGCAACGTGCCCGTGCACGATTTCAACATCATTGATTCGACTTTGCGCGAAGGCGAGCAATTCCGCGGCGCCCACTTCAGCATCGACGACAAGCGGGAAATCGCCCTGATGCTGGATCAGTTCGGCGTCGAGTACATGGAGCTGTCGACGCCGGTGGCCAGCCCGCAAAGCGCCGACGCCATCCGCGCCCTGGCTGATATGCCGCGCCGCTTCAAGTTGCTGACGCATATCCGCGCCAATATGGACGACGCCCGGCTGGCTGTCGATTGTGGCGTGGACGGCGCCGATGTCTATATAGGCACCTCCGATTACATGCGCGAATACAGCCACGGCAAGACCCTGGACCAGGTCATTGCGCTGGGGCAGGAGGTCATCGCCTATCTCAATGCGCAGGGCCTGGAAACGCGCTTCAGCACGGAAGACACCTTCCGCAGCAATTTCGCCGATGTGATGACCGTCTACCGCGCCATGGACCTGGCGGGCGTGGACCGCGTCGGCGTGGCGGACACGGTGGGCGTGGCCGAGCCGATGCAGACCTACAACCTGATATCAAACTTGCGCGATGTCGTCACCTGCGATATCGAGTTCCACGGGCACAATGACAGCAGTTGCGCCGTCGCCAATGCTTTCTGCGCTTTGCAAGCCGGCGCCACGCATATAGACACCACCGTGCTGGGCATCGGCGAGCGCAACGGCATCACCGCCATGGGCGCCTTGATCGGCCGGCTCTACACCTGTGACACACGCTGGTGGAGAAATACGAACTGAGTATTTGGCGGAGATTGAGCGCTGGGTGGCGGATAAACTGGGCATTGAGATCCCCTTCAATACGCCCATCACCGGGCAAGTCGCCTTTCATCACAAAGCCGGCGTGCACACCAAGGCCGTCTTGCAGAATCCGACGACTTACGAGGCCATCAACCCGGCTGACTTCGGTCAAACGCGCATCATTGATGTGGCGCACCGGCTAGTGGGCCGCAACGCCATCCGCGACCGCGCCGCCCGCCTCGGTATCGACTTGCCCGAAGCGCTGCTGTCGGATGTAACGGCGCAGGTGAAATCGCTGGCCGACGAACGCCAGATCACGCTGCAGGATGTCGACTGCATCTTGAGTGGGTTTTTGCTGCCCGTTGACGACTAATCCACGGCCGGCGCGATTTTGCGTTTGCCCTTGGCGGCGGAAACCTGCGGGTCATGCATCAGCAGGAGATACACCAGTAGCGCCAGCACACCTGCCAGCGCGAAGATGCTGAACGTGAGCTCGAAGCTGACGGCATCCACCAACCAGCCGCCGATGATAGGCGCGAAGATCGAGACCGGCGCGATGAGTGTGTTGGCCATGCCGATATAGAGCGGTCGCTGCGCCACCGAGCTGAACTGCACGGTGATGGTCATGATGGTGGACCACTGCGTTGAATTGACGATGCCCGTCAGAGCAAAGACCAGGTAGAACCAGCGCGCATCCGGCGCGGCCAGCGCGACCGCGATCGATACAACCGTCAGCACATTGGCGCCGATGAGCACGCGGAGATGGCCCCAGCGGTCGCCGATCCAGCCGATGACGGCGCTGCTGCAGGTGTTGGATACCAGCAAGATACTGGTCAACACACCGACGAACTCGGGCGACATGTCAAAGACGCGGATGCCGTAGATGGTATAGAAGGAGATGGCGGTCAAGCTGAGCGCGGTCAAGGCGCGTGATACCAGGAACCAGCGGAAATTCGCATCCGCGTTCAAAATGCCGCGCAGGCGCCGGCCATATTCGCGCCAACGTACGCGCGTCACCACATCGCGGGACGCGCTCTCCGGTTCATAGGTCAGGGCCAGAAATACGAATGAGATCAGCAGGCTAACGCCGGCGACGAAAAAGAGGACAGCGTAGCCATCGGGGAAACCGCTGCGCTCCAGAATGAAGCTGGCGAGCAACGCGCCGCCCGCGCCGAAGAGATTGACACAAGCAGACTGCAGGCCGAAGAAGGTGCCCAGGCGATGCGCCGGCATGATCTTGCTTATCATGCTCTGCCAGGCTGTGCCGGTGAAGCCGCCGCCCAGGGACTGCATGGCGAGCAGCGCCAAGGTGAGGATCAGGGCCGCGTTGAGCCCGATGGTCGGGATGCTCAAGGCAACCAGCGCCAGACCGAAATAGGGCACGCGCTCGATCAGTGTCATCGCCAGCACCATCGGCTTGTAGCGGCGCATGCCCGCCACATAATTGGCGACGACCAACTGCGGCACTTGCCAGCCGATGTGGAAGAGCGCGGCGACGAAGCCGATCAAAGCGGTCGATTCCGTGAGAAACGACAAGAAGAGCGGGATTATGGTAACATACGAGGCCAAACCCATGATGCCGAAGCCGAACAGGCTGCCGTCAAGTATGTTGACTACGCTGTTGTGACGCAGCTTTTGGCGTAGATCGTCCGCTAGCATGTCGCCCGCATTGAACTATTCGCTGACACAGCAAAGCGCCATTCTAGCAGACAATGCAGCGGCAAATAGCGACAAGTTGCCCTTGACGCCGTCGATTCTGCCCTAGACGCCGGGAAGTGACGTGGAGCGCCGACATTGAGCCTGAATCTGACGGAGAAGCTGCTGGCCCGTGCCTGCGACCGGCGGACGGTCGTGCCCGGCGAAGTCATCATGCTGGAGCCGGATGTCGTGCTCAGCCACGACAACACGGCCGCCATCGCCGTAATCTTCGCGCAGTTGCCGCATAAGCGCGTCAAATACCCGGACCGGCTGGCCATCACGCTGGACCACGCGGTCCCGCCGCCGACGCCGAAACACGCGCAAAACCACGCGCGAATTCGCGAATTCGTCGCTGCTCAGGGCATCAGCAACTTCTTTGAAGCGGGCCGCGGCATCTGCCACCAGGTGCTCTGCGAGGAGGGCGTGATCGGCCCGGGCATGACCTTGCTAGGCGCGGACAGCCACAGCCCGCATTATGGCTGGCTGGGCGCATTCGCCGCCGGCATCGGTCGCAGCGAAGTGGCGGCGTTATGGGCCACGGGCGAGCTCTGGCTGCGCGTGCCCGAGGCGCTGCGCATCAGCTTGAGCGGCGCGCTGCAAATGGGCGTGACGGCCAAAGATCTCGCCATCCACTTGATCGCGATGCTGGGCGCGGACGGCGCAAACTACCTGGCTGTCGAATTTGATGGCGCCGGCATCGCCTCGCTCAGCGCCGATTCGCGGGCGGCCCTGGTCAATATGATGGCGGAAATGGGCGCAAAAATGCTTGCATGGCGCCGGACGATGTCACCTGGGCTTGGCTGGAGAGCGCTTTGTCGCGGGCCCGTCCGCACGATTACGCCGAGCGATTAGCCTTCTTTCGCGACCGGACCCAATACGCGGACGCCGGCGCGAGCTACGCGGCGCAGCACTTTGTCGATCTTGGCGCCGTCGAGCCGATGGTCTCTTGCCCGCACAGCGTCGACAATGCGCGGCCCCTATCAGCGCTGGCCAAGACGCCGGTTGATGTCGGCTTCATCGGCACCTGCACCAACGGGCGCCTGGAGGATATCGCCGCCGCCGCCGAAATCGTGCGCGGCAAACGGCTGTCTAAGCGACTGCTCGTCATCCCGGCTTCGTCCATGGTGCTGCGCGATGCCAGCGCGGCCGGCTACATCGTCGACCTGCTGGACGCCGGCGCGACCATCGGCACCCCAGGCTGCGGTCCCTGCATGGGCAATCACATGGGTGTGCTGGCGCCGGGCGAGGTCTGCATCAGCAGCGCCAACCGCAACTTTCGTGGACGCATGGGCGAGCCTCAGGCTGAGATCTACCTGGCGAGCCCGGCCGTCGTCGCCGCCAGTTGCGTCGCCGGCGAGCTGACGCACCCGGCAGCGCTGGACCGCGGAGGCGCGTGATTATGGCCCGAATCGAGCACCGCGTTTGGAAATACGGCGACCACATCAACACCGATGTCATATTCCCCGGAAAGTACACCTATACAGTCAGCCATGATCCGGCGTCGCTGGCCCGCCACGCACTTGAAGACCTTGACCCCGCCTTCGCCGAAAATGTACGGCCCGGCGATGTCATCGTTGCTGGCCGCAATTGGGGCAACGGCAGCAGTCGCGAGCAGGCGGTAACCTGCCTGGTTCACGCGGGCGTGCGCGCGGTCATCGCCGCCAGCTTCGCGCGCATCTACTACCGCAACGCCATCAACAATGGGCTGCTTGCGATCGCCTGCCCCGGCCTGGTTAATGTCGTCGAGACGGGCGACAGGATCGAAATCGACCTGGAAGCGAACGCGTTGCGTTGCGCCGGACGCGAATTCGAGTTCCCCGCGCTGCCGAGTGAAGTGCGCGCCATTCTCGACGCCGGCGGCATCATCCCCTGGTTGCGGGGCCAGACGGCTACCTGACGCTCGCGAAAAACGGTGTCGTGCCCGGTCGCGTGACATGCTGGCGATCTGTCCTCTTGGAGCGTCGGCGGAAACCCACGGCAACGGCGGTGACCTCCGTAGCAGGCCCAAACTGGACTTGCATCTGCGGCAAGGCGGTTTACACTTTATTCGCGAATTTCAGCGCTGCTTTTCGCAAGCAGGCAGGTTGGAGAGCACATGCTCGCGGTCGTATACACTTGCGCCGTCATCGGCCTTGACGGGCACATCGTCGAAGTCCAGACTGACTTCAATCCCCGCGCGAGCCTGCCCAGCTTCAACCTGGTCGGCTTGCCGGGTATCGCCGTGCGCGAGAGCAAGGAACGCGCCCGTTCGGCCATCCGCAATAGCGGCTTGCGCTTCCCCAACAAAGCCTACGTGGTCAACCTGTCGCCGGCCGATATCCACAAACACGGGCCGTCGTATGACCTGGCGATCGCCATCGGCGTGCTGGCCGCCACTGACCAGATTCCGCTGCACGCGCTGGATAACGCCATGTTCATCGGCGAGCTTTCGCTGGACGGGGGCATAAGGCACGTCAAGGGTGTGCTGCCGATGGTCTACACCGCCAGGCAAGAGGGCATCGAGACGGTCTTCGTGCCGGCCGATGACGCCGCGGAAGCCAGCCTGATTCAAGACGTAAACATCATTCCGGTGCGCTCCATCGGCCAACTGGTCGAGCATCTTTATCAGCTGAATCCGATAAGTCCGTATGAACCCGATCTGGAAGCGGATCAAAGCGCGGACGATGGCGCCGACGCCTTGATCGACTTCGCCGATATCCGCGGGCAGGAGCAAGCCAAACGCGCCCTCGAGGTGGCGGCCGCCGGCAATCACAACATCCTGATGTCCGGCCCGCCGGGCGCGGGCAAGAGCCTGCAGGCCAAGGCGCTGGCGGGCATCTTGCCGCCGCTGACGCCGCAAGAATCGCTCGAAGTCACGCGAATCTATTCGATTGTAGACATGCTTTCAAGCGATGAGCCACTGGTGCGGCAACGTCCATTTCGCGCGCCGCACCACACCATTTCACAGGTGGGCCTGGTCGGCGGCGGCTCCGTTCCCAAGCCGGGCGAGATCAGCCTGGCGCACCGCGGCGTGCTTTTCCTGGATGAAATCAACGAGCATTCGAACAAAGTGCTGGAAGTCTTGCGCCAGCCGATCGAAGACAAGATCGTGACGATCAGCCGCGCCCGGGGCAGCCTCACCTTCCCGGCCAATTTCTTGCTGGTGGGCGCGCGCAACCCCTGCCCCTGCGGCTTTTTTGGCGATCTTCAGCAGCGCTGCAGCTGCACGCCCAATCAGATCCAACGCTATAAAGCGCGGATATCGGGCCCGATTCTCGACCGCATTGACATCCACGTCGAGGTGCCACGTGTTGACTTTGACAAACTCCTGGGCGATGCCCGCGCCGAGAGCTCGGGCGATATCCGCCAGCGCGTCGGCAAGGCCCGCGCGAGGCAAGTGGAGCGCTTTAAGGAGCACGCCGGGCTCTTCGCCAATGCGGACATGGACGTCAGCGAAATCGACGAGTTTTGCCGCCTCAATGACGAAGCGCGGCAGATTCTGTCGCTGTCCGTGCGCAAGCTGCAATTGAGCGCGCGCAGCTACCACCGCGTGCTCAAGCTCAGCCGCACCATCGCCGATCTCGAGGGCGCGGACGATATCCAGGTGGCGCATATCGCCGAAGCCTTGCAGTACCGCCCAGCGACTGAATGAGCATCCACCCCGCGCACGCACAATTTAGAGTAGCGCTGCCAATTGAGCTTCAAGAATGTGGTCGGGGCCATAGTTTTCGACTTTGAATTCTTCGGCTTGCGCTGGGGTGAGCGCATCTTCAGGGAGCAGGCCTATAATCTCCGCGTGGCTGATTGAAGCGCCAACCAGCGCCGCCTCATGCCCGATAGCGTGGACGACATCCGCGATTGAAGTGACACGATAATTTGTCAGATTCATCGAGACTTGCGCCGCGCCGCGCACCAGGAAGCCGAGCGCCTGCACGCCGGGCAAGCCGCCCGACGACTCCCGGATCTTGCGCGCGATTGCCTTGGCGATGGCGATATCGGCCGTGTCGAGGAAGACGTTGCAGGCGATCAACGGGCCGCGCGCGCCGATGATGCAGCCGCCCGCCTTGCCCAATATCGCCGGGCCGAAGTCCGGCCGTGGTTCGACGCCTTGTATCAACGTCCGCTTCAGCCGCTCATAGCCGCCGCGCCTGATATCCGCAAGAGCCCGGTTTCGCGGCTGCATGGCGGCTTCGGCATAGAGAAAAACGGGCAGACGCAGCGACTCGCCCACCCGTTCCCCGAGCGAGCGCGCCAAGGCGACGCAGTCCGGCATCGACAGCCCGCGCCAGGGAACGAAGGGGATGACATCGGCGCCGCCGATTCGGGGATGCTGCCCGCTGTGGCGCTCCATGTCGATAAGCGCAGCCGCGGCTTGAATACCGGCGAAGGCGCCCGCGCTGACAGCTGACGGTGAGCCAGCGAAGGTCACTACCGCGCGATTGTGGTCGATATCGCGCTCCCAGCCCAGCAGCGCCACGCCCGGCGCCTGCCCGATCGCGTCGACGATAGCGCGGACTGTATCGAGACGGCGCCCTTCGGAGATGTTGGCCGGGCAAACGACAATTGGGCCCATCGCATTCCTCCTCAGCCCAGGCATAAATTCGCGCGTTCCGCTTGAATCCGTTGCAATAGCGGCGCGGCAGCACATTAGCTGCGACTGGCATAGCGCGTCGTCTTGAACTATAGTGCCATGCCAGCAGCATCACAATGCGCGAGGCCAGGGCTCCGCGCGGGAGCGCAGCATGAGAGAAGCACGGAAGCCGAGTAGCTCGACCTTGAGCCAGGACATCCGCAGCCTGGGGGATTGGCTCGGTATAATCATTCAAGAGCAGCACGGCATGGCGACCTACGATTTGGTCGAGGAAGTGCGCGCTCTCTCGAAAGCGCGGCGCAACGGTGATGAGGAGGCCGCCATCGCGTTGGCCGAGCGCCTGGAAAGCCTGCCGCTCGACAAGAAAAATGTGCTCATCAAAGCCTTCTCCAACTATTTTCAGCTCATCAACCTGGCCGAAGACTTGCAGCGCCTGCGGGTGATCCGCCAGCGTGAAGCCAAGGGCGTACTCAAGGAGTCTATCGACAAAGCCATACGCGACTTGCACCGTAGCGGCAAGACCGCAGCACAAGTCCGCGCCTTGCTCGAACAAACCCGACTGCGTCTGGTGCTCACCGCCCATCCGTCAGAAGCGAAACGCCAGGAAATCCTGTACAAGCTGCGGCATATCTCGGAAACGATGGAGACGCGCAATCGGCAGAGCTTGCTGCCGCGCGAATTACGCAAGCTGGAACGTGAGCTGGCGGCGGAGATCGAGGAACTTTGGCAGACGCGACAAGTGCGCGCGGCGAAGAAAGAGGTCGCTGACGAAGTTGATTTCGGCATCTATTTCATCCGCACGGTGATTATCGATGTCGTGATCGACATTTACGAAGACTTGCAGTTGGCGCTCGAGCGCTACTATCCGAATGAAGATTGGTCGGAATTGCCGCCAGTCTTGCGATATTCCTCCTGGATCGGCGGCGACCGTGATGGCAACCCCAACGTCACTAACAACGTCACGACCGAGACCTTGGAGACGCTGCGAGATACGGCGCGTCAAATCTACCAGGGGGAAGTGGAGCATCTGTCGCGGCGCCTCACGCAAGACACGGACAATATTGGCGCGGCGCAGGAATTGCGCGAGGCCGTCGCCAGCGAATACCGTGGCGGCAAAAGATTTCCGGGCGAAATTTATCGGCAAAAGCTGCGCGTTATCGGCAGGCGGCTGGCGGCGGATGAGTACCGGTCCAGCCGCGAATTACTGGCGGATTTGCTGCAAGTTCAGCGCAGCCTCAAGGCCCATCGGGGTGACCGGGTGGCGATGGGCGCCGTGCAGCGTCTGGTGCGAAAGGTCCGCCTTTTCGGCTTGCACCTGACGCCGCTTGAAGTACGTGAACATGCCGAACGGCACAGCGCCGCCCTGGAGGAATTACTGCGCTATTACAACATAGAGGACGACTACATCAATATGGCGGAAGCGGATAAGCAGGCCTTGCTAAGCGCCGAGATTCGCAATCGGCGTCCGCTGTTTCCGGTCGAAACCGACAACTTTTCTGAAACCACGCAAAGCGTCATCCGCACCTGGCGCATGATCGGCGAAGCACATAGCAAGTACGACCCGATTGTAATCGACACCGTCATTGCCAGCATGTGCACCCAGCCCAGCGATGTTCTGGCGATGCTGCTGCTGGCGAGCGAAGTCGGGATCGACGATCAGGTCTACGTTGTGCCGCTCTTCGAAACCATTGACGATCTTTATCGCGCGCCGGCGATTATGGAGCAGCTCTTTGACAACGCCGAATACAGGGCGCACCTGGAAGCACGCGCCGGCACCCGCGGCCCGCGCCAACAGGTGATGATCGGCTACTCGGATAGCAGCAAGGACGGCGGCTATGTCGCGTCCAACTGGAACCTGTACAATGCGCAGCGCATCCTGACGGAGACTTGCGTGGCCAAGGGCGTCTCGCTGGAGCTATTCCACGGGCGCGGCGGCAGCATTGGCCGCGGCGGCGGACCGACTAACCGCGCCATCTTGTCTCAGCCGCCCGAGTCGCTGCATGGGGGCGTCAAAATCACCGAGCAGGGCGAGGTCATCGCTTATCGCTATAGCAACAAGGGCATCGGCCATCGGCATCTAAACCAGGTAATGAACGCCGTCCTGGTCGGCATGGGCTTGCAAGAACGGCATCACGTTCCCCGGCACTTTTTGGAGGCGATGGCGCGCCTGTCTGATCTGAGCCGCGCCCGCTACCGCAAGTTCGTGTATGAGAGCGAGGGCTTCCTGGATTATTGGCAGCAGGCCACGCCGATCAACGAGTTGAGCCAGATGCAGATCAGTTCGCGTCCCGCGAGGCGACAAGCGAAAGGCGGTTTCGCCGCCATGCGCGCCATTCCCTGGATGTTCAGCTGGATGCAGAGCCGGGCGATCGTGCCCAGTTGGTTTGGCTTGGGCACGGCCTTCAGCAGTTTCGCCGCCGAAGACGATGACGGGCTGCGGCTGATGCAAGAGATGTACCGCACTTGGTCCTTCTTCAGCGCGCTGATCGACAACGCCCAGCTAGATGTCGCCAAAGCCGATATGGGCATCGCCGAGCGCTATGCCTCGCTGGTGCAGCCGGCAGATTTGGGCGCGCGCTTCTTCAGTTGGATTGCGCAAGAGCACGCGCTCAGCAGTGAGATGATCATGCGCGTGACGCAGCAGGAGGAACTCTTGTCCAACATGTCGGCGATCAAGACTTCAATCCAGCGGCGCAACCCCTACGTCGATCCACTCAATTTCATGCAAGTGGCGCTGCTGCGGGAATTGCGGGGGCTGGAAGAACGCGACCCCGGTTGGCGGCCGGTGCTGGACGCCACGCTCGCCACGATAAACGGCATCGCCGCCGGCATGAAGACAACCGGCTGAGGCGAGCTCAAGCGCTGGACCAGTCGTCCTGCTCAAAGCGTTGAATCTCGATCAAGTGGCCCGATGGATCGCGCACGAAAAAGTGGTAGATGCCGTATGTGTCGTTGCGGCGCGGCGCATGCTCGCAAGCCCAGCCACGTGAAACAATGCGGTCGTACCACAGGTCTACATCCGGGGTGACCAAGGTATAGATGAGCCCGCTGTCGCCTTCGGGCGCGTCAGCCCGCTCACAGATGCCGAGGTAGGCGGCGCCTCCCGCGGCATGGTAGATGCGGCAGGAGCCTTGGTCCAGCGCCAGGCCGAGGCCCAGCACTTCTTCGTAGAACTTCGCCGAGCGCGCCAGATCCCGCGTGTAGAGGAATGTGATCTGCGCATCCACGGGTAAGTCTGTCACGGTGAATCCTCTCTGTCTGCCTGGTTTTGCATCGACCATTCAGTCGTGCGGACCGCCTAAGGTTGGTTGACCTGTGGCGCCCGCAGGAACGCCAGGCGGGTATCGTCCGATCGGCTCAATTGCTCCGGCGACAGCTGACCCCAGAATAGCATCGGGTCGGCAATATGTCCGTCGCCCGCGGCCAGGTAAGCGCGCAGCAGATCAAAGAAAGCGGCGTCGCCGATATCTTCGCGCAGGTTGTGCAACATCTGCACGCCGCGCAGATAGACCGCATTGATGTAGGCGCGCGCCGTCGAAAACTCGTAGACGGTGCTGTCCACCTCGCCTTGGGGGAAAAAGTTGGCCACGCGGAAGGTCCACCACCAATTCTTGTCCGCCGGGAAGTATTCTTCAATGTACAGGTACTCGCTATATGTCGCCAGCGCTTCGTCCAGCCAAGGCGCCAGGGCGGCGTCATTGCCCACCTGCGCGTACCACCATTGATGCGCCACCTCGTGCACAGAAATCAGCGTAAGATAATTGTAGGCGGTGCCATCGAAATTGGTGAACCAGGCGCTGCCGACAAAGACCAAACCAGTAAACTCCATGCCGTCAGGGAAGTCCCCCTGCACCAACACCAAGCGCTCATAGGGGTAGGGGCCAAATTCGTCGCTATAGAGTTCCAGGGCGCGGGCAGATTCCTTCGCCGCGTGGGCAGCGCCATCGAGCCACAATCCGCCGGCGTCAATCAGCGCGTCAGCAAAGGCGTAGACTAGCACGTCAACACCGGTCGTTGTACGCAGTTCGTGCACGACGAATGCATCGGAGAGGCTGAGGGCAAAATCGCGCGAACTCTTTAGCTGCACATCCCAGCGGCCGTGGCCGAGTTCTGTCACCTTGCCGGGCGCGGCCAGCTTCAGCGATTGCCCGCATTCGTCACCGACAGGCGGACTTGCCAATCGGCAACTTCGTGCACCACTTGCTCGCCGATGCCAACGGGCTCGTGGATGCGCCAGGCGCCGGCCAGCCGCGCGGCCACCGTGGGCAGAAAATGACCCAGGTTCAGCTGCCGCGGCGAGTAGCCGAAGAAACCGCGGTAGGAGCGCAACCCTTCGCGAATTGCCGGCGGCTGCAAAGTAAAATCCAGCCGGATGTCGAGTTCGCAGCCAGGTTGCAGCGGCGCCGAGGGGTGAATCGTCAGCCGATTCACCTGCAGCGTAAAGGTCGACTGCTCGCCGTCGACAGATAGCGCCGCCAGCTGGAAGCCGCCTTCCCATTGATTCGCCTGCACATCAAGCACGATTTCCGCCAGCGCCTGCGATTCGTTATTGGCGAAGGCGATGCGCTGCTCCACCCGCACCTGCTTGCTTGCAAAGTCGATGTGGACATCGACATCAATGCGGCGGCTGGGCCCGGTCCTTTCCACAGAGCAGCTATCCGCTTTCGCTAAGGTTGGCGCGGCGACGGGCGGCGGGCTGTTCGGGCTCGACGTCGCCGGTGGTTCTGGCGAAACAGCAGCCGGCGCGGTGGTGGACGGCACGATTTCGCCATTGTTGGCCGATACGATGTCGTTGCGCGGCGCCACGGTCAAGTTGCAGCCCGACAGCAGCAGCGCGTAGAGCGCGGGGATCAGCAGTCTGCGAATCATGGGCGAAATCATACAAGCCGACGCGCGGCGATACAATGTAGCGTTGCCTAGCGCACCATACCTGCGCGCGACATAGCTGTGCTATGCTTAGCCGGCATCAAATCCGCCGAATTGTAGCCGATTCGCTAATGCCGCGGGGAAAGCCGGGTCGCAACCGTGATGCATCGAAATTTGGGCGCCGCCGTACGCCTGACGCGCTGGCGCGAGCATGTTCCGTTCACCCTGCCGCTGACGATACTCGGCGCGCTATTGGCGGTCGATGCCCAGGGCCAGAGCCTTGATTGGCGGCTGCTGGCCGTCGTGCTCGCCAACGTAATGGCCATGTCCTTCGCCTTTTGCATCAACGATGTAGAAGACGGGCCGGATGATGCCTTGGACCCGAACAAGAAAGCGCACAACGTGATCAGCAGCGGCTTGCTGAGCCGGCGCCAAGGGCTCGCCATCTCATCCACCGTCTTTTTTCTGGCGCTCCTCTTGTTTGCCGCGGCTGGCGCAACAACGCTCTTGCTCGGCTTGGCTACGCTGGCATTGTCCTACTTGTATTCAGCCCATCCCTTTCGGCTCAAGGCGCGGCCGATTACCGATGTCGTGTCTCACTCGCTGATGCTTAGCGGGCTGCTGGTCGCCAACGGCTATTTCACTTACGGCAGCGAACCTGGCGCGGTCTGGCTGGTCATCGGCGCCGCCACGCTCTTCTCCGCCTACGGACAGTTCTACAACCAGACTGAGGACTTTGACCTGGACAATCAGGCCGGGCTGCGCAACACGGCCAATTTATTGGGCAAGCGCGCCACGTCCCTCCTCGGGCATCTGTCCATCTTGCTTGCGCTCGCCCTTATGGCGTCCGCGATTCAGCAAGGGCTCTTTCCCAGTTGGCTGGGCACGATTCTGATCATTGCAGTCATCACCTGCGCTCTGTTTCCCTGGGAACTGGACATGCGCGGCAACCTGGCTGCGGATGGCGGCAATTTGCAACGGCCGGGCTTGATCATCGCCAATCTGCTGGCGTTTACCTGGCTGGCTCACAATTTGGCACTGGTCAATATCGTGTGAACCAAGACGAATCCAGGATGTTACAATAGTCGTCGACAAATGGATGTCCCGCGAGCAATGGCTGATCTCCACCAAATCCTCTTCAACATGCACGTCCTGTATTCGCTGGCGCTCGGCATTTGGGCAACTGTGATTCTCGCGCGCGGCGAACCGATCTCGGGCCATTTCTGGGGCGCTATCGTTACCTACGCGCTGCTTGCCGCGGGCACGTTGGCGCTCGGCTTGCTGCTGCTGCTATCCGGCTATGAGCCACGGTCCGGGCGCGTCCTTGTCTACGTCCTCTACATGATCTGGCTGGCCATCATCATGCCGGGTTTGTTCAGCCTGATGAATGGCCGAGACGACCGGCAAGCGGCGCTGGCCTATGCCTTGCTGGCATTCTTCAATGCAAGCACGTCCTTCAGCATGGTCCAGCGCGAGCTGGTAGGTCCATGGCTTGCGCAAACCTAAGGTCGGCATGAATTCGAG
This sequence comes from Phototrophicaceae bacterium, assembly GCA_965208195.1. GTDB lineage: Bacteria > Chloroflexota > Anaerolineae > Aggregatilineales > Phototrophicaceae > UBA6055. Next base: position 1,241,737 of record CBDBOC010000004.1, read on the forward strand.
TTTGATCGAGATTGCTGAATCCGGATCGCTGTCAGGCGCCACGCTGGTTCATGGCCTGGGCCCGGAGATCGCCTCTCTGGTGGCCAGGATTGCCGACTTTGCCCGTCAGAAAAATGTAGCGATCTACTTCGTCGGCGGCGGAGTCAGGGACATGCTCTTGGGATGCGCTACGCAAGACCTGGACTTCGCCCTGGACGCCGATGCCGCGACCTTCGCCGATGACCTGGCGCGCTCCTTCGGCGGCCTGGTACAGGCATACCGGCCCTTCGGCACCGCGACCTGGACGCTTGACCCGGCCGCCACCGAGCGACTCTCGCTGCCACGAGGGCTGCACATCGACTTTGCCCGCGCCCGCAGCGAAAGCTACGCCGCGCCGGCCACGCTGCCGCAAGTCCAGCCCGGCGATATTGTGGCGGACATGCGCCGGCGAGATTTCAGCATAAACGCCATGGCGCTCGCCCTGGGCGGATCGGGGACCGAGTGCCGGCTGGTTGACCCCTGCGGCGGTCTGGCCGATCTCAAGGCCGGGCGGATACGCGTGCTGCATGACCTAAGCTTCCGCGACGATCCGACGCGAATACTGCGGGCTTGGCGCCTCGCCGTCAGGCTGCAATTCGACCTCGATCCCCATAGTTTGGCCTTGATGCGAGCGGCGCTGCCCTGGCTCAGCCAGACGACCGGCGCTCGACTGCGCAACGAGTTTGAGCTCTTGCTCAGAGACCGCGAACCCGGCCCGACCCTGGCGCACTTGCAACGCATTGGCGCCCTGCCACATATTCACCCGGGATTTGAAATCAACGCCGAGTCCCTCGATCGACTGCAGCGCTTCCATGATGATACGGTCGAAAAGACCCCGGTCCCGCAACATGCCTTGACAATCGGCTGGTGCTTGATCTTGGCGCCGACCGGCGAAGCGAACGCGCGCGCCATCTGCGAGCGGCTGGAGCTGACCAAGGCGCTGACCCAAGCGATCTGCGCCAGCGCGACCTTGTGCGGCATCGCCCAGGACCTCGACAATCCGGAGACCCCTCTTAGCGCCTTCGTGCCCCGCTTGGACAAGATGCCCGATGATGCGATAGACGCGGGCCTGCTGCTATTGGCGGACAAGTCGGCTGCCGTAGCGCGCCTGTCAGCCTACCGGGATCGCTGGCGCGAGCTGCGACCAAGTGTGACCGGGCGCGACCTTATGGCGCTGGGCCTGGCGCCGGGGCCGCGCTATCGTGAGTTGCTTGATCGCCTGCGATTCGCCTGGATCGACGGCGACATCAACACGGCGGCGCAGGAACGCGAGCTCTTGCAGCAGATGCTCAATGGTGATGCCTGACGGCGGCGCAATAAGCTCTGGTTTAGCAGTGGGCAATGCCTGCGTAATCACTTTGGGGCATGCTGAGAACAAATCTACAGACGAGGCGCCTCCGCAAAAATGCGACAGATGTAGGCGCTGGAGGAACAGAAAATGGAAAATGTCAACATAGGCTTGGCCCTGGCCGCCGGATTCTTGTCGTTCATATCGCCGTGCGTGCTGCCCCTGGTGCCGGCGTATATCGGCTATATGGGCGGCCGCCTGACGCACAACGTCAGCAGGCAAGTCGCAGCCGGGCCGGCGCAGCCCGTCGGGTTGGCCTTCCGCCTGCAGATGCTCTTGCATGGCGCTGCCTTCGTACTCGGCTTCACCTTGGTATTCGTGTTGATCGGCTTGCTGACCACCGCGCTGTCCAGCGTCGCCGGCCAATACGTCGGCGCCTTCACCACGATCCTGGGCCGCGTCGGTGGCGTGGTCATCATCTTCTTCGGCTTTCAGTTCATGGGGGTCATGCCGAGGCTGATGACCTGGCTGCGCCAAAAGGGGCAAGCCAGTCTGCTCGACAGTGCTGTATTCAGCATTGCCGTCGCCCTGGCGGCATCGGCGCTCATCTATTGGGGGTTCCTGGAGCAGTTGCCGCTGGTCGTTCCGCTCATCGCGGCCATGCTGCTGGCGATGTTCACGCAGGGCGCCTTCACGAAGCCCGCCTCATTTTGGACGCGCCTGTTTGACCGCTTGACCGGCCTGCTGTACGCCGATACGCGCGCCGACCTGGATGCCGGCGGACGCGATGGCTTGCTCGGGTCAGCGTTCATGGGCGTGGTTTTCTCCGCCGGCTGGACGCCCTGTATCGGTCCCTTGCTGGGCACCATCTTGACTGTTGCCGCGGCCACTGGCGCCAGCACCGGCGATATCGCCCAGGGCATGCTGCTGCTGACCGCTTACTCGATCGGGCTGGGCATCCCCTTTATCATTACGGCGATGCTGCTCAACAGCGCGAGGGGCGTGCTGCGGCGCTTGCAGCGGCACATGCACAAGATTGAGCTGACCAGCGGCACGCTTTTGGTGATCATCGGCTTGCTGGTCGCCAGCGGGCAGCTGCAAAGCCTCAGCCAAACTTTTTCACAGGGCGAATTTGCCGATTTCACCTTCCGCGTGAGGAGTGCGGCGTCGGTTTCTTCGAGGGCGAGCTTGGCTTGCGCCATGTCGGCGCTTGCCTCGGCGGGACGCTGCTGCCGATTGAAATCAGTCAGAGCGCGAGCGGCATGTTTTCGCCGGATGCGCCCGTGCAGGAGTACCTCTTCCACGCGGACGCGGGCGACCGCATTGATGTAGAAGTCCGCAGCGTGAGCGACACCGTGCCCGACTTTGATTTAACCCTGTTTTCGCCGGCTGACCTGGAGATTGCGCGCGCGCAAAAGGCCGACAGCCTCATCTCGGACGGCAAGCTCTATCCCTTGGCGGATGTCTTGCTGGACGAAGCCGGCGCCTACCGCATCGTGATGGCGGCCGCGGTCACCGAAGACGCCCGCTTTCGCCTCAAAGCGCGCCACACCGAGCCTATCGCAGTGGATAGCGCAACTAGCAGCGAGGACGAATCTACGTCCGGCTCACTGGCGAGCACATTGCTGAGTACATTGGCCGATCTGGCCAGCGACCTGGGCCCGCCGGTTGGGCTGGCGGAGGGCAACCGCGCGCCGGACTTTGCCATCACGACGCTCGCCGGAGAAGACATTGACCTGTCCGACCTGCGGGGTAAGGCTGTCCTGCTGAATTTCTGGGGCACCTGGTGTGGCCCGTGCCGGCGGGAAATGCCAGAGTTTCAAAAAGTCTACGACGAATGGAGCGGGCGCGGTTTCGAAATCCTGGCCATTTCGTACAATGACACGGAAGCGGCCATGGCGGCCTTCCGCGATGAATTCGGGCTCAGCTTTCCGCTCGCGCTGGATGGCAGTGGCGAAATCAACGACGCCTATGCAATACAGACGCGGCCCAGCTCATATCTGATCGACCAGCAGGGCGTGATTCAGGCGCGTCATTTTGGCATCATGGTCGAGTCGCAACTCAACCAATTGCTGGCGGGAATCCTGGAAGCTGAGTAGCGTGACCGCAGGTCCACGATGACGCCAGTCGCCAAACTAACGCAGCTTGCCGCCGCGGTCATCTGCCTGGCCGCGGCCATCGCGCTGGTATCTGACGCCGGCTTGCCCCAACGCGCTGAATACAGTGGTTATCAGACTGCGGGCGGTCTTTACGCAGCGCCGGAAGCGGGATCGGCAGCGCCGTCTTTCACATTGAGAACGCTCTCGCAAGAGCTGTTTTCGCTGGATTCGGTGAAGGCCGAGGCTACCATTATCAGCTTCTGGGCGACCTGGTGCCCGCCCTGCCGGTTTGAACTGCTTGAATTGCAGAAGCTCCATGACTGGTTTCAAGCGCCGCTGCAAATTGTCGCGATCAATCTGGGGGAGCCGGAAGCTACCGTACGCGACTGGGTCGATGAGCTGGGTCTCACATTTGCGGTCTTGGTAGATCCGGCCCAGTCAGCAGCCAGGCGCTATCAGGTGCCAGGCGCCCCGGCCACCTTTCTGCTTGATGCCGACCGACGCATCCGGCAGGTGTATTTTGGGCCGGTAAGCCAGGGACGTGTAGAAGGCGCCCTGGCGCAACTTGTCAGGCCGGCATAAGCGGATGCGCGACCAATGCGGCTAGTACGCTTCGTCATTTCCGCGCTCCAACGCTCGCTGCTATGGGGGGCGCGCGTCTGGCTGCGCATCGTGTTGACCATGCTGGCGCTCTACATCAGCTTGCCCTGGCTGGCGCCAACCCTGGCCAAGGTCGGCTTGGCCGGGCCCGCCGATTTCATCTATACGATTTACAGTCCCTTTTGCCATCAATTCGCCTTCCGGTCGGTCTTCCTTTACGGCGAACAGGCCTTCTATCCGCGCGCGGCGGCCGGCACTGCGCTCACGCCCTTTGAAACTTACGCCGCCCAATCGGACGCGTTTGTGGAACAGCATCGCTATTGGTCAGCGCGCTTTCAGCCGAATACAACACCAGATGCTGTCACCGCCGAAACGCTGACGGAATTCACGGTGATACAGCAGCTCGCCGCCCGTCATTACATCGGCGATGAGCAGGTGGGCTACAAGACAAGCCTCTGCGCCCGCGACCTGGCCATATTCTCTATGCTGTTTGTTGGTGGATTGATCTACCGGCGCTACCGCTGGCGGATTCGGCCGCTGCCGCTCTGGCTCTTCGTCCTCGCCGGCTTGGGTCCGGTGGGCTTGGATGGAATGAGCCAGCTGTTAAGTTATCCGCCCTTTGAACTTTGGCCTGTGCGGGAAACGACGCCCTTCCTGCGCGCCCTCACCGGCGGGCTCTTCGGCCTGATGAGCGCCTGGCTGGGTTTCCCACATTTGGAACGCTCAATGCATGACCTGGCGGCAAGCCTCGAGGCCATTCTCGGCGACAGGCGATAGACGCGCATGAATCGGGCTTATTCCACGTCGGCGCCCGGTTTGCGCAGGCGGGACAAGCGACGGTTCATCTCGACCGCGTCGTTTTTTCGCGCTTTGGGCTGGCGCGGATCTGGCGCCTCGTCGACGATGTCGAACTTTTCGAAACGGCGAGGCGTCTTGGATGGCGCGGGGGCGGCCGGGCGGTTGATCAGGCCCTCCAAACTGTCTCTAGTCTCGTTGAGTTTGTTTGTCACGGCATCGACGATGTTTCTCTCTGACGCGCGTTGCGGCAGTTGAGCGCCTTCCAGCGGAATCCGCGTGCGCTGGCGAGTGGCACGCGTGCTGGGAGTGGCTTCTGCGCCCTGTCTTTCTTGTCGTTCAAGCGCCGCGTCAAGGCTGTTCAATTCTTGCATGAGGTGACGCGTCAGCAGCCGGTGATCGCGCACTTCTGACTCGGCAATCGTTAACTGCTGCTGCTTGAAGTTCAGTTGACCTTGCAAGCGCCGCGCTTCCATTTCGTGGCCGCCCCGCACCAATTGGTCGATCTGCCGATCGATATCGATCGCCTCCTGCAGCAGCGCGTCAGCCTTGGTTTGCAAGACATCTTCATATTCAATCGCCTCTTCCAAGCGCCGCCGCAATGATGCCGCTGAGCGCCGCGGATCTTTCTCGGCCGCTTCCGGGCTGAGCCGAATGCGCGCCAAGGGCGATTGCGGATTCTTGCCCAAGGCATCGTTAATTTGCGCGTTTACCAAGGTCGCAAGCTTGTCAAACAGATTTGACATGGAATTGTCTCGCTGATTCTTCCTTTGCGTCAGCACCCATTATAGTGCATTACGGCCTGGCATTGCCCGAAGTCTCAGACGCGAGGAGCGGCCAACTTGGTGGCCATGGTTCGCGCAGAACTGTTTGCAGGGGCGAGACTTGTATCGCCCTAAAGCGCTGCCTATGCAAGCTGGTCGACCTGGTAGGACAGCCGCAAGAGTCGACTGTGAGGCGGGCGATATCCATTAGTCCATCCCCTTAGTCCACCGCCTCCCCATACCCGCGGCAAACCGCCTCTACCTCGTCGAGCACAGCGCGAGCGATTGCCGCCAGTCGCTGATCCCGACTGCCAGCCCAGCCGCGCAGCTTTGGCCGCGGATCGCAGCGCATCAAATCAGCCCGCAGCCGGGCGCGCCCGCTGAGGTCGCCACCTAGCCAACCCTCCAGAGCGGCAATCACCTGGTAGGCAGCCTCGTCCGAAAGTTGGTCGCCGAATTTGCTGATTACTGTCAGCGCCGGTTTCAGTCCGAGTTCGGCCGAGACCTCGCGCAAGGCCCAAATGGCGGTCGCTCTGCTCTCGCGAAATGATGCGATAAGTCGCGACAATTCGCCGACGATCGCACGCTGTTCCGCGTCACTGAGGCGGATGCGCCGCAGCGCGCGTGGCAGGTCGTCCAGGAAGTTGGCCGCGTCGCCGGCTGCGTCTTCGTCGGCGCTCGCGCGTCGCAGCATCAGCCTCAATTGGAAGAGAGCGTACTCTCGCCGGTCAAAGTCCTGGCTATGCAGCTCTCCGCAGAGGTTCTGCAGGGTTCGCTGGCGATATTTGTGCTTCATCCATTTGCCTCGCTCGGCGCCACGGACGACAGCCGGTACAAGCTGGCCACATCATCGCGGTAGACGCGGCGCCAGCCCTCGGCCGCATCCAGCTGAGCCGCCAGCATGCCGCCCGTTTCGATGAGGGCGAGGGTTACATTCCAGCGCGTGAACACGCTGCGCCAAGCATCGCTTTCCGTTACCGCAGCAATATACTCGGGGAGCAAGTCGCGGTACAGATCAGTCCGCCCATCGATAAAGACGGGATATTGCGGCGCATGATAAATCAGATACCCGCCCCAATTGTAGCTGTTGAACAGGTTGCCGCGATCTTGCCGCGTCTCCAGATGTTTCACGGCGTCGCCGGGGAAGTTGCGCGCCAGGACTCCGTTCACCGTCGCCGCGTCCGTCACGGCCATGAAGCGCAAAAGCGTTGCGAGGCCCACGGCGCCGATCAGCAGCAAGTTGATCAGGACGCGCTTGGGAGACTCGCTCGCGCGGCGCGGCAATGCCCAGCCCTTCCGGCACAGCAAGGCGTCAAAGCGCGTCGTGATAATCGGCGTTGCAACAACAGCGAAGAGCGAGAGGTGGCGCGCGGCATGCAGCGCCATCAGCAGAGCGCCGCCGAGCAAGAGGAATTCGGTGCAATCCAACTTGCGCCGGCTCGTCGCCATTGCCGCAATCAGCATAATAAGTAGTATGAGGAAGCTCCAGGTCGATGGCTCCGCGAAATTTGGCGGCTTCCACTCTTGGATAATACTGCGCAAGTCAGCGATGCCGAGCGTATCAAACGGCGCCGCAAAGACGTCAAATCCCAAGGGTTGCAGCGGCATAAGCGCTACCGCGACGACAGCCGCGGCCGTGAGTCTGCGAATGTCCCGCCATGGCATGACGGACGCGCCAAAGCCCAGCAGTTGATTGAGCGCCTCGCCGACAATAAAGGCGCTGATGAACAGAAAACCGACGAGATAGCCGCCGTGACAGTTGCCCCAAAGCCACATCAGCGGGGGCAGCAGCCAAAGCCGATCGCGCGCTCCCCGCTTTTGCTGACGCAGCCAAAAGAGCAGCAGCGCGCTGAAGAAGAACGTCAGCATTTGCGGGCGCGGCGACCAAAATGTGGCGGCGCAGGCGGCGGCGAAAACCAGCACAAAGCTCTGCATGTAGATCGTGCCGCGTCCGGACTTGTAAAGGCAAGCCATACCGCCCAGCGCGAAGAGATTCACGAACAACGTCAGGCCAGCGTGGCCACCCAGCGACCAGAAGCCGGCCAAGAGCGCCTGGCCCAGCCCGCTATGGTTTAGGTGACGGACGCCGGCCAGGGTATGCGAAAAGGCGTCTCTATACGCATATTCGCCGGTAGCGAAAACGCGCTGCCCCAAAGGCAAGTGCCACCACATATCGGGGTCGACCGCAACCCGGCTCGCCATCGCCAGCAGCAAGACGAACGTGATCGCGACTGCCGTGCGTTCGGTCGTCAGTGAACAGCGATGGAAACGCGCCATTTTCAGCGCTCGCCGGGGGCTATGGACTGCCACATCGTATGCTTCGCTGCCAACTTTGCCATGTATCCGCCATATGGGCGCCTGACCTCCCCATAAGTCTACAACTTGCGCTATCATCTAGGCGTACCGAATCATCTTAATTCTGAGCACAGGAAATCGAGCTATGTCGGACGTACGCGCGCTTTTTCGCATTCAGGAATTGGAGCTTGACATCATTGAACGTACCAAGCGAATCAAGTCGATCGACGCGCGGTTGGAAGATGACGCCGCCGTGCAAGCAGCCCAAGCGCAAGCCGATGAAGCGCGCGAAGCCCATGAACTCGTGGCCAAGCAAGTGACTGAACTGGAGACAGAAATCGCCGCGGTAACCGAAAAACGCGCCGAATCCGAGGCAGCGCTCTATAGTGGTGAGGAAAGGAATCCCAAGACGCTGCATGAGATGCAGATGGAGGTAGAAGCGCTCGCCCGGCGCAAGTCCGTTCTCGAAGACGAACTGGCGCGCGTTGCCGCGGAAGGTCAAGCGCTGCTGGACGCTTCGGACGAATGCGAAGACAGTCTCAAGACGTTGAAGGCGGAACGCAAAGTGGAAAACGCCGATTTGGTCGGTGAGCGCGACGCCCTCAAAGCCAGCGTCTCAGAGTTGCTCTCGGTACGCAAAGACGACATCAAAGAGGTTTCTGCTGATCTCTTCAAACGCTACAACCGCATGAGGGTGGCAATGTCAAACAGGCCGATGGCGGAATTGCGCGATAATGCCTGTACCATCTGTGGGATTGAGCAGAATAGCACCGTCATCGCCGCCATTTACCGCACAGACGACATCGTGACCTGCCAGAATTGCGGCCGAATTCTGATTCGACTGTGACCGCGATGTCGCCGTCGTTCCGCTCATCCGCGTCGCGCGGCGCGCCGGCCTGGCGTGCTTAGATCACCAATTCGATGAGGACGCTGATGCTCAGGAATACCACCAGCGGGCTCAGGTCAATCCCGCCCAGCGGTGGCAACGCGCTGCGTATAGGCGCCAGTACCGGCTCGGTAGCCTTGTACAGAAAGCGCGCGATCGGATTTTCGGGATTGAGATTCGGGATCCAACTCATCAGCACGCGGGCCAATAGAATCAGTTGGAATACACGTAAAGCCCAGAACAATACGAAAAACAAGCTGCCCATCTATCATCTTCCTTTCCACTTTGGAGTGGCTTGGCCGCGCTCGCCAAAGATCGCGCGCCCCACACGAATGATCGTTGCGCCTTCTTCAATGGCTATTGGATAATCGTCGGTCATGCCCATGCTCAATGCCGGCAAGGCTACGCCCAAGCTCAATTGTAGTTCATCTCGCAGCGCATACAAGTCGGCGAATACGTTCCTGACCTCGCGCTCGTCTGCATTGAAGGGCGCCATGGTCATGAGGCCGGCGATGCAAAGCTCTCGCAATTCGAGGCATTCGGCGAGCTCGCGCCAGAGCCGTTCTCTGACGGCCGCATCCTGATACCAGTTGTAACCCTCAAACCCGTATTTGGATGCTTCGCCCGATACATTAATTTCGAGCAAGACTCGCAGGCGCGTGTCGCGCTCGGCGGCGAGACGAGCCAGCCTGCGCGCCAGCCGCATGCTATCCACCGAATGCACCAGATCAAAGTGGCGTACGACCTGTTTCGCCTTGCGGCTCTGCACGTGGCCCACCATGTGCCAGTTGATGTCATGCTCGGTCGCGGCCTCAACCACCGGGATCTTGGAACTACCTTCTTCTACGCGGTTTTCGCCTATGTGTCGCAAGCCAGCGCTGATAGCCTGCACGATGGCATCCGGCGGCTTCAGTTTGCTGATGCCGACCAAAGTGACTTCCGCCGGATCGCGCCCCGCCCGGGCGCAGGCAGCGCTTATCCGCTCGTTGACCAGCTGGATATTCTCGGCGATGCTCACAACGAGATCACCACGCCGAAGCGCCCGGTCGCGCCAGCTTCCGCCCGATGCGAAAAGAAATCAGCCGAATTGTCGTAGGTACACAGATCAAGCCGCTGCACCTTGTCAACGCCGCTGCGGGCGAGGTCTATTTCATTGGCGCGCCACAGGTCCAAGTGCGGCGCGCCATCGGCCGCACGCTGAATCACCCCCGGCGCATCGCCAAAATAAGCCCGCGCCTGCGCCGCTACATCCTCGCCCACACGGTAATTCCGCCAGGAAATCGCTGGGCCAATCACCGCCTCAATATCATGAGGGCGGCTGCTGAACTCGGCTTGCATCGCCCCAACCAGCTGCGCCGCCATTCCCCTAACCGTGCCGCGCCATCCCGCATGACCCAAGCCAATGGCGCGGCGATGTCGGTCAAACAGCAGCAGTGGCGCGCAGTCGGCGAAGCGCATCACCAGAGGCGTATCGGGCTGGTCCGTAATTAGGCCGTCAGCTTTCCGCAAGCGACCGGCGGCCGCTGGCGCGCCATTGACGACGATGGTTTCCGTCCCGTGCACCAGCCAGCAACTGGCTGCCCGCGCCCCATTGACGTCCAACGCGCGGTAGATGCGCTTGTGGTTTTCGCGGACGGCGTCCATGTCGTCGCCGATCGACGCGCCCAGGTTCAGCGAGCGAAAGCGCGATTGGCTGACGCCGCCATGCCGCGTGAATATGCCGTGACGCAAGCCCGGCCAGCGCTCGCTGCGAAAGTATGTCAGCCCGAGCCGCGTCACTCTTTTCAAGTTTTCCCGCTCTGCGCAAAAGCGCAACGATTGACTAACAACTGCTCTGATTCTACACCAACTTGCAATCGGCTTCCCGCCTGCGATCTCGTAGTTGCGCTATTGCCTGAATGCGCCCCCTGGCGAAGGCACACAGTTGGCGCTTGAGCTGAAACGCAATGCCGACGCCGTCCTCAAGTGTGTCTCGCGGTTGCGGCCGACGAAAACGTCGGATGGACGCGGCAGGACGCCGGTAAAGCTAGTGCTCCAATTTGGGGTATTGCGCCCTGGCTTCTTGCGGCGCTACGGCTTCCATCTGTGCTACAATCTGACCGTATACTGGTTCAGCAAGGATTCGCGCAAGGTTTCAATGGCGCTTGAGAACGAGACCACCATGTCGAGGGCATCTCCCCCACAACTGGATTTCTCGTCAGCCGCCCGTTTCCTGGTTGACTTGATCTTTCCACCGTGTTGCGGCAACTGCGGCAAAGTCGACCAGCGCTTCTGCGTCGAATGCCGGCGTCAGCTGAGCAATTTGCCGGTGACGGACGCCTGCTCGCAGGTGAGTCATCTCGACGCTGTGGCGGCGACGGGGCAACACAAGGGCCTTTTGCAGCAGGCTCTGCAATCGTTCAAATACGAAGGCGCGACCGAGCTGGCGGCCCTGTTCGCCGACCGTTTGGTAGCGCGTTTTCGCCGGACGGCCTGGTCATGCGATGTCATTGTGCCGGTGCCCTTGTTTGCAGACCGATTGCGGGAACGAGGCTACAATCAATCACTGTTGTTGAGCCAGCACATGGAACGCGAGCTGAACGCGCCCTGCCGACCCGATTCGCTGGCGCGCATTCGGGAGACCAGCCAGCAAGCGCGCCTGTCGCAAGCCGAGCGACGCGCAAATGTGCAAGGCGCCTTCGCCGCTGCCAACGATGTTTCGCGCCGCTCAGTGCTGCTGGTGGATGATGTGGTCACGACCGGTTCAACATTGAGCGAGTGCGCTGTCGCTTTGAGACAAAAAGGAGCGGGCGCCGTCTATGCGATTTCGGTCAGCCACGCTTAGCAATCTACACGCTTCTCTAGGAGGAATGATGATGGAAGTCAGCATACATGGAGACGGCATCAAAATCTCGGAAGCGCTCGATCAATACACGCGTGCCAAGGTGGATCGGCTGGATCGCTACTTGCCGAATATCGCGAATGTAGGCGTTGAGCTGTCCATCATCCGTACGCATCGCGGCGCTGATCTCGCCATCGCGCAAATCACGGTGCAGCATGCTCGCGGCGCCATCCTGCGCGCGGAAGAAAAGATGGCTATCGAGAGCCGAGACACGATTCGCTTTGCCATCAACAAAGCGGTGGATAAATTGCATCGTCAGATCGACCGCTTTAAGAGCAAGCGCAAATCAAAGAATCAGAAGGTCCGCGACAAGTACCGCGCCACCATTGCCGAGCTCGATATCGCTGAAGACCTGCCGACCGTCCCCAGGGCCGCTATCGACGAGGCGCCGGCGCCAGCGGATATCGTCCGCCGCAAGCGCGTTGAAATGATTCCCATGCATGAAGAAGAGGCGATTGAACAGCTGGAGTTGCTTGACCACAACTTCTATATGTTCATGAATGCCGATACGCAAGAAGTCAACGTGTTGTACCGGCGGGACAGCGGCGGCTACGGCATGCTGCTGCCGCAATAGCGAACGCGCCTCGGCGCCACGGCCCTGGCGGCTCAACGCGAGCCGCGATTCCACAGGCCGGCAAGAAGCTGGTACTTTCTGTATTCGAAGCGCGCCATCATGAGTGACAGGCGCATGCCGTGCCAGCCTTCGCGGTAGCCGCCCAACGTTACGTAGCGCCAATAAAAGTGACGCATCGGCTGCAAAAGGAAGTTGTGCTGCCGCGGCCGGATGCCCTGCGCGTAAAGGCTCTTGGCGTCATAAAGGGCGTAGCGCTCTTGTTTTGCCAAGAATTGCGCCACGTCACGATAGTTGTGATGAATCATGGCATTGCGCAATGTGCCTTCCTTGCCATACAGCTTCACCACTTCATGCACTTGCCGCCGCGTGTCGTAATAGGCTTGGCCCACGCGCAGCAGCCTCGTCTGATAATCGGGATACCAGCCCGCGCCTTTGGTCAACACGCCAAAGATGTAGTTGTGGCGCGGCAACCGCCAACCGGCATAATCTGAAAGCTTGATCTTTTCGCGGATTTCCAGCGCCAATGCTTCCGAGATGCGCTCGTCGGCATCGACGAAGAACACCCAGTCCGTCATCTCGTCGGCGGCGTCGAGCGCGGCATTGCGCTGCTCGGCATAATTCTCGAATTCATGCTGAAATATATCAGCCCCGCTGGCTTGCGCGATGGCGACCGTCTCATCCGTGCTGAATGAGTCGAAAACAATGATTCGATCAGCAAAGCGCAAGCACTTTATGCAATCAGCAATCTGCGCCGATTCGTTGCGCGTCAAGACGATGGCTGTGAGGTGGGTCATGTCGTTGCCATCTCGATGACCTGGCGGCATGCCCGGCTGTAGGCAGCGTCTGCCGATCCCAGTTGCCGCAGTTGCCGCCGCATGCCCAGGATTAGTAGATGGCGCGCCAGCCGGCCTTTCCAGGCTGGATAGTGTTTCTCATACAATGTTAGCCTGCTTTGCCAAAGATGAATTAGGCTGCGGGGCCGCGCTTGTGATGTGCTGCCGCCGCCGATATGCGTGACGTGCGCGCCGGGCACGCACAGTATGCGCCAGCCCAGCCGTTTGATGCGCCAAGCCCAGTCCACCTCCTCGCAATAGAGAAAGTAGTCTTCATCGAAGCCCCCGCTTTGCATGATGACGTCGCGTTTGAGCATCATGGTCGCGCCCAGCGTGAAGTCGACATCGAATGGCGCCCCAGCCGCATATCGCGCGCGCGGGTAGCGCCCGTTGAAGGGCCCATCGAGGAAGCGGCCTGGCGTGGGGAAGAATTCTGCCCAGATCTGACGCAGACCGGGAAAGCGAAAGGCGCTGTGCTGAAAGCTGCCATCGGCGTAGGTCAGGCGCGCGCCTACAACCCCGACCCCCTCATCCGCCATCAACGCTTCGAAGAGCAGCTTGCTGGCCCCCAAATGCGTGATCGTATCCGGGTTCAAGAGGTAGACGGCCCTCGGCAGGGCGCCCGATTCACCGTCGCGGCCGAAACCCATCTCCCGCAGCGCCAAGTTGTTGGCGGCGCCGAAGCCATCGTTGCGCTCGCTTTCTATAAGCCGGATGTCGGCGTAGCCGGCGCGAACGATTTCGACCGTGGCGTCGCTTGAGCGAGAATCAACCAGCCACACCTGGGTGCGCAAGCCGCTTTGCCACAGGTCGGCCAGTAAGCTGCGCAGAGCCGCGTCAATAACATCGGCGCTGTTCCAGGTGACGATGACGACCGCCAGATCCATCATGGCGCTAACTCGTGGCTTCCGCTTCCGGATCAACAATCATGATCGAGCGCATGCCCACATGATTGTTTCGCAAGCTGATGGCGACATCTTCGTGGATCAGCCCGGCCCAACAATTCTGTGGATTCCGCGCCTCGACCGCGACAAGCTGGATCCCGCCCCAAACGACCGCGCGCTGCCCCGCCGGCAGATAGCGATAAGTGTTGCCGCTGGCCGCATCAAAGACCTCGACCAGCGCCTCATCCGGGCCGACCGCCCAGCGATAGGGAAAGCTGGACTTGGACGTCTCGCACTGAATGCCGACCCGCCAGGCGCCGGACTCGTCAAAGGCGCCCAGTGATCCGGCCAGCTGGTCCTGCCGATACACCGTTCCCGGCGGCGGGCCGCTGGTGCGAATCGGCACCTTGCCATAGTTGTCCACCGTCAAACGAAACGCCAGCACCTGGCCCACGGGAACCGTAATCTGCTGTGAGTAGGCCAAAGATGCCGTGCTTACCGGCTGCGGCAGCAAGTCCCCGCCTGTCGCAGCCGTCGTCAGGAAGCGCTCGTCATGAGGCAGCACCTCAAACACCACTTCCACACCGACGGCTTGCGGCTTAATCTCGGCGTAGGGCTTGCCGCCGGTTTCGATGACGAGCTGGCTTTCCATCCGGATGCGCTGGCCGACTTTATCCTGTGCCAAGGCAACGACCTGATATGCCCCATCCGGCGGCGGATCCGCCCCAAGGTCAATGCCGCCTTCGTAATCATAGCGGTGGCGCCCGGCCTCGCCATATTGACGCTCTTCCACCCGCGCTGATATCGGGATGCGCTCCCCCGCCGGGCCGAGCAAGAACACATCCAGCCGCTCGACGTCTTTCTCCAGCACCACATTGATGCTGACGCGATCGGCCACGCCGTCCTGATTGGGCGAGAATACATCCGGCGCGACGCTAAACACGGACATGATCGGCAGTGGCGTATCGCCTGAGGCAACATTGAGCGTACCGCTGACCGCCGCCGGGCTACCGCCATCTGCCGGGGTAGCTTCCAGGCGCCAGGTATACGAGCCATTCGGGATCAAGCGCCGCTCGATCACGCCAGGAACAGCCTCGCCCGCGAGCAGGAATCCATCAACGACGCCGCTGAAGAGCACGCTGTATGCATCGTCGTCGCGCGCTTGGTTTTGACGAAAGGTATAGGTCACGCCATCTTCTGATGTCAGGGAAAGGTTGACCGTCGCCGGGCGCGCCAATTGGTAGTTGAAGACGGCGACATCGTCGACGCCATCCGCATTGGGGCTGATTGAGGCGCGATCGAAAGCGGCCCCCACAATCAGGGGCAGAGGCGGCGCAAGTATCAACCGACCCGCGGCAAACACCACGAGAAGACCGGCGATCGACATCATGATGACAAACGGTTTCGAGATCCGCATACCAGTCTCGTCGCTTTGTCCAAGTCGCTTTAGCGGCGCCGTCTGCGGGAACCTTCGCCTGCTGATTGCTCGCGACCTGGCGCAATCCGCGGCTACGAAGGCGAGCCCTTGGCGGCGACCGCCACTGCAATTCTACACCAGCAGTCGCGTCGAAACTCACGCAACTTGCGCCGATCGGCCGCTAAGGACCGCGCCTCGGCCCGAATGCCGTCTTGAGCGTCATCCATGAGCATTACTTTTCACTGATTTTTGGGCTACACTGTACAATTCCAGGCGGTCGTAATTCCAGGTTGAACAGGCGCGCCACGTGGCAGATGAACTGGCACTCGAATTCAAACGCATTGGCAACGCTGAAGCGCAGAGCGACGGCGCCTTCGAGTTGCCCCTGCTGATATTGGATGAACAAGTCCTCTTCCCGCAAGTGCTGAGCTTGGTGCCGCTGCGGTACGAGGCGCAGGTGCAAGCGGCGGCGGCGGCGAAGGACCGCTCCCTGACGTTGATCGCTTGCAAATTGCGCTCGGATCAAGTCGAGGGTGACTTGCTGCAGCAGATTCATGAGATCGGCACGGAAATCGCGCCGGGCAAATATGGCGCTTCAGAAGGCGCGACGCCGCAACTGCTGGCGCAAGGCCGCCGGCGCGTGCAGATCATATCCGTGCGGCACAATGGTGCCTACCCCATTGCCAAGGCGCGCCCCTTCCCGGATGAACCGGCCGAGCCACAGGCGCTTGAATCGCTGGCCAACGCCTTGATTGAACTCTTCAAGCATAGCAGCCAGTACAATGAATCGACGCCGGACAGCGTCGTCAAGTACATCCTTTCCGTGAAGGATCCGGGCCAACTGGGTGATTCGCTGGCGGCGGTGCTGCCCTTGCCCGCAGACGACCTGCAACAACTGCTCGAGCTGGATGACGTGGCCAAGCGGCTCGAACTGCTAGCGCTGCTGATAACTTCCGAACTGCACGACAACGAAATCCACGATGAAGTGCATTCCCGGTTGCAGGACGAGATCGCCGCCAATCAGCGCGAAATGTACCTTCGCGAGCAGGTGCGCATCATTCAGCAAGAGCTGGGCGATGGCGATATCTTTCAACAAGAAATGCACCAACTTTCGGAGAGGATCCGCGAAGCGGCGCTGCCGGCTGATGTGCACGACAAAGCCATGAAAGAGCTATCGCGCCTTAGCGTCGTCCCGCCGATGTCGCCCGAATCCGGCGTGATTCATACCTATCTCGACCGCTTGCTCACCCTGCCCTGGAATTCCGTCAGCGAAGAAAACCTCGATCTCAAGCACGCGGAAGAAATCTTGGAGCGCGCGCATTACGGCCTGGACAAGGTCAAGGCGCGCATTATCGAACACATCGCCGTGCGTAAACTGGCGCAGGACAAAATGAAGAGCCCCATCCTGTGTTTTGTCGGCCCGCCGGGGGTGGGCAAAACCTCGCTGGGAAAGAGCATCGCCGAAGCGCTCGGCTGCAAGTTCTTGCGCATCAGCCTGGGCGGCGTGCGCGATGAAGCCGAGATTCGCGGGCATCGCCGCACTTACATCGGCTCCATGCCCGGGCGCATCTTGCAGCAAATGGAACGCGCCGAGACGGTCAACCCGGTCTTCATGTTGGACGAAATCGACAAGATGAATGCCGATTTCCGCGGCGACCCAGCCTCGGCCCTGCTTGAAGTGCTGGATCCGGAACAGAATCGCAACTTCGTCGACCACTACCTCGAAGTGCCCTACGACCTATCCAAGGTGACCTTCATCACGACCGCCAACGATTTGTATTCCATCCCCGAAGCGTTGGAAGACCGCCTCGAAGTCATCGACTTCAAGGGCTACTCGGAAGAAGAGAAGATCCAGATCGCGCGCCTGTTTCTGATTCCCAAGCAGCTTGAGGCGAACGGCATCGCTGATGACGGCATCCGTTTTTCCACAGCGGCGCTCCAACAGCTCATTCGCCATTACACCTACGAAAGCGGCGTGCGCAATCTTGAGCGCGAGATCGCCAAGATGTGCCGCAAAGTCGCGCGGCAGGTGGCGGCTGAGCGGAAGTTCCCGCGCCGCATCACGCCGTCAATAATCGAAAGGTATCTGGGCCCGCCGCAAATGCTGGCTGCGCGAGTCAATCGACGCGACGCCATCGGTATCGTCAGCGGACTGGTGTGGACGCCCAACGGCGGCGAGATTCAGACGGTCGAGGTCACGCTGGTGCCGGGCAAAGGCAACCTCATGCTGACCGGTCAATTGGGCGATGTTTTGCAAGAATCGGCCCATATCGCGCTCAGCTATCTGCGGGCGCGCGCCTACGACTTTGACTTGCCGCCCGAAGACTTCGAAAACTACGATATCCATATTCACATGCCCGAGGGCGCCGTGCCCAAGGACGGGCCATCCGCCGGCATCACGCTGGCCACCGCGCTGATTTCGGCTTTCACTGAGCGACCAGCCAGCGCCGACTTCGCCATGACGGGCGAAATCACCTTGCGTGGACAGATTCTGCCCGTCGGCGGCGTCGTGGAGAAAATACTCGCCGCGCGCCGGCGCAGCGTGCCGCAGATCATCTTGCCCAGCGATAACCGCAAAGACCTGCGCGACCTGCCCAAAGCGGCGCGCCGAGATGTGGCCATCAACTTCGTCGACGATATGCAAGACATCATCGACTTGGTGCTGCTGCCGCCGCCGCCGAAGCGCACGCGTAACATAGAAACGGATATGCGAGCGCAGGCAAACGACGATGCTGATGCGAACGCGTAAGGCGATCCGCATCACCTGCGGGACTCACCTCCAGGATCTTGCCGCTAGCTCAATCAGCAGCGCGCGAGGCGTACGCATCGGGACATGGCATTCGGCGACGACATGACGTCCGGCGTGCGCAACTTCCCCTACGTGCTAATACTACTCGCCTGCCTGATTTTACTGAGCGCCTGTGCGGTGTTGGGACAGCCAGCGCCCAGCGCAACGCCCACCGCCACGGCAACGCGCTCGCCGACCGCCCGGCCCAGCCCAACACCCGCCCCGACGTATACACCGGCCGCCACAGCTAGCCCAACCCCCAGCCCGCTACCCACCGCGACCGCTAGCGCCACGCTCAGCCCGACGCCGTCGTTCACACCCAGCCTTACGCCCATGCTGGTATCGAGTTACGTCTTCGACAACTGGGAAATGGTTGACCTGCCGGAATCGATCAAAGACGGCATCGCCAGCCCGCTGATCGTCTTCATCAATTCCAATAATCGCGTTTCGGTCGCAAACTTATCCACCGCGCAGCCTTTCACCGGCATCCAGACGCTATACTTCGCTTCGCCAACGCGGGCGCATGGTCGCATCCCGGTACTCGAGCTGGAAGCGGCGGCGGACCTCCAAGTATTCCCGGCGCCGGGCGGTCAAGCGCTGGCTTACGTGAATGCGGACGGCGACCCGCGCAGCAGCGGCCTCTACGTCTTGGACCTCGAATCTGGCTTTAGCGCGCGCGTGCTGCCTGGCGAGAACCCCCTGGTGCAGCGCGGCTTCTACACGGCGCCGGCCTGGTCTCCCGCAGGCGATCAGCTTGTGATGGCGGTCGCCACAGGCTACGATATCGATATCTATCTCTACAGCAAAGATGGCTCCGGCAGGACAAACATCACTGAACACGGCGCTTACGATTTGTGGCCCAGTTGGTCGCCGGACGGGCGCCACATTGCTTTTGTTTCCGATCGCGAAGCCTGCCCCAGCTGGATCCCGGGCGATGGCGATTTCTGCGACGCCTTGACCGCCGAACCCTCCAGGGGCGGGCAAGTTTATTTGTACAACATCGCCGGCGACGCCACGCACCGGGTGTCAGACGCCTGGGTGACGGAAGCGCCCTACTGGATCGACGCTGATGAGCTGGCATTCGCCAGTGGCGACCCCTTCGACCTGCTCAATCCGCAGCGACGCATCTGGCGCGCCAATATTGAGACGGGCGCCGTGAACGAGATCCGTCACGCAGGCAGCCCGGCATCAGCAACTTACTTGTCCGAGGCCTGGTCGCCCAATGGCGATGCGGTTCTGGTTCACGTGGCCGCTGACGGCAACCGCGTTTTGCTGCTCGACGGCGACGGCGATTTGATCGGCCAGGACAGCGGGTTGGATTTCCCGCGATTCAGCATGACTGCCAGCTGGTCGCCTGACGCATCGCGCATTGTGATTGGCGGCCGGGCCGGTCAATGCCCCTACGGCGTCCGCGTCAAGGACAATCGTTTCGGCAATGTGGCCCGGGGCAATCCGCCACCAACCATGTGTGACCCGCAGTTTTCGCCCGATGGCCAATTCCTCGCCTTCAGCGGCGTCAACCCGCGCGTGGACGGGCGCAATGATATCTATGTCGCCAACGCCAACGGATTCGGCGCGGCCAGCCTCACCGCCGACTTGCGCGGACAAGTGACCTTCGTCGGCTGGATCGGCGGCTGACCGTAGCGACAATCTCAACGGGCAGCTATATTTGGGCGCATGATTTCCGGAGACTGCATGGAGCAAATCAATGAGCCAACTTGAAGGCAAAGTCGCGCTGGTCACCGGCGGCAGTCGCGGTATCGGTCGCGCCATCTGCCTCACGCTGGCGGCGCGTGGCGCGGCAGTGATAGTCAACTACCTGCGGAATGCTGCGGCTGCGGACGAAGTCGTCGAGGCTATCAAAGCCGTTGGCGGTGAAGCGCGGGCGCTGCAAGCCGACGTCAGCCAGGCGGATCAAGTCGGCCGGCTCTTCAAAGACGCGACGGCCGCCTTCGGCTCGCTGGATATTTTGGTCAATAACGCCGGCATTACGCGCGACAATGTCATCATGCTGATGAAACCGGACGACTTCGATATCGTGCACGCGACGAACCTGCGCAGTTGCTGGCTCTGCTGCAAAGCGGCCGCGCGCCTCATGATGCGCAAACGCAGCGGCAGCATCGTCAATATCACCAGCGTCGTCGGCATCGCCGGCAATGGCGGGCAGACCAACTACGCCGCCAGCAAAGCCGGCATCATCGGCTTGACCAAGTCGCTGGCCAAAGAGCTTGCCGCGCGCGACGTCCGGGTCAATGCCGTCGCGCCCGGTTTCGTCGAGACCGATATGACCGCCGATCTGTCTGCTGAGCTCAAAGACGCCGCTATCAGCGCCATTCCCTTGCGCCGCCTGGGCCAACCCGACGATATCGCAGCGGCTGTCGCCTTTCTGGCATCCGCCGACGCCGCCTATATGACCGGGCAGACCCTGGTTGTCGATGGCGGCATGGTCATGTAGCTCAAGCGACACCCGAGATATCAGACTGAGAACGGCCAGGGAGGCTGCGCATGAGCACGATATTCTCCAAGATCGTCGCCAGGGAAATCCCGGCGGATATCGTCTACGAAGACGACTGCGTCCTGGCCTTCCGGGATATCGCGCCGCAAGCCCCGGTGCATATTCTTATCATCCCCAAGCGGGAAATCGCCACCGCCAACGATGTCTCGACGGAAGACGAAGCCGTCTTGGGCCGCTTGTTTCTGGTCGCCGCGCAGATCGCCCGCGATGAAGGCATCGCCGCCGATGGCTACCGCCTCATCGTCAATTGCAACGCGCACGGCGGTCAAGAGGTCTTCCACTTGCACATGCACCTGCTGGGCGGGCGCAGCTTGGGGCCCATGCTGGCGCGGCGGTGATAGAACCATAGTTGGGCGCGACTTACCATAAGGTGGAGGATCCACACTTTTGCCACCGAGGTCACCGAGGGGAAAGAGTACACCGAGGAATGCCTCGGTTTGTCTTGGTGGGTTCGAGCAGGTCTCAGAATGATTCGGTCGTGACGAAGCGAATTTGTAGGGGCGACTCTGTGAGTCGCCTGTCTGTATCGTAATTCTCGCGCTGCAATCCGGTTCGTCTAGCCGCCATCATCGGCGGATGCGTCTACGGTAGCTGACGCGGCCTCAGGATCAGAGGCACTTCCGGCGTCGGCGGCTTCGCTTTCGACGGTCGGCGAGGGTGTGTCAGTTGGATCTGGCGCAGGTGTTGGATCTGCAGCGGTTTGATCGGCTTCGTCGGCGGCATCAGCATCGGCCTCGGCTGCGGCTGATTCGGCGCCGGGGTCGTCCGTTTCCGGCGCCTCAGCCGGGGCTTCGACCTCGCGTCCCCAATCATCAGGCGTGGCATCGTCGATCGCCTCCAGAATTGTGGCGGCCGATGGAATTGTGCCGCCGCCGTCCACTGTCACGCCATTAACGCGGATGGTCGGCGTGCTGGAAACCTCTTCGTTGAGCGCGGCGTTCAGCGTGGCGCTGATGTCGGCCGAATTGAAGCAACTGGTGAAAGCGGCGCCGTTCATGCCCAGCTGCTCGACGCCGGCCAGCAGACGATTCTGTGAGAAGGCGGTGTTGCCGTAGCGCGTCTGCCAATCGAAAAGCACATCGTGCATTTCCCAAAACAGGCCCTGCTGCCCAGCGCAAAGGGCCGCGCGCGAGGCGCCGGGCGCGTTCGGCACCGAACCCGTCTGCAAGGGCACATAGGTGAACACGATCTGGCTCCGCTTTGACACGCTCCAGCACAGCGTCAAAGCTCTCGCTGTGGAAAGCCTCGCAGCCCGGGCAAGCGAAGCTGGAATACTCTTCGACGGTCACTGGCGCGTCGGGGTCGCCCAAGCGCGGATAGCCATCGCGCGAGTAGGAGCGTTGGACGCCTTCGTAGCGCGCGGACAAATCATCGGGCACGTAGGCTTCTACCGGCTGGTTGGATACGACCACCACGGCGATAGCAACCACCGCGATGACCACTATCGCCAACAGCAACAGATGCGTTGGCTGCGGCGGCGCTGCTGTTGACGGCGCTGTCGCGCGCCACGGGTGCGGCTAGACTTCTTGGCCATGCTTCGGTAAACCTCGTGCGTATACGGCGAATCCACCCCTTCAAGCTGCGGCAAGTCTACTTGAGAGCGGTTGACTTGCGCAATGACAAGTTGGGGCCGGCTCAATCCAAAGCCAGCGCGAACCAAGCTAACAAGGGCGCTCGATCTTTGGTAGAATAAACGGTCGTCATTCAGCAATCAATTGCGCCGCATTAGTGGGCGCCGGCAGCCTGTCTGCGCAGCCGCGTCCCAAGAGGAATAGACTATGAGCGACCCCTTCGGCACACGCGGTTTCATCAACGCCAGCGACGGCAAAGCAGTCATTTATCGCCTGGCCGAGCTGGGTCGCGCCGGCATCGGCCACATCGACAGGCTGCCTTTCAGCATCAAGATCTTGCTGGAGAACGCCCTGCGCAACCAGGACGGCCGCCACTTCCAGCCCGAAGACGTGCAGAATCTCGCTGCTTGGGACGCCAGGAATTATGAGGCGGTCGAAATTCCCTTCAGTCCGGCGCGCGTCATCTTGCAAGATTTCACCGGCGTTCCATCGCTGGTTGACCTGGCCGCGTTGCGCAGCGCCATGTCGCGCATGGGCGGCGATCCGCAGAAGATTAACCCGCAAGTGCCGGTCGACCTGGTCATCGACCATTCGGTGCAGGTCGATGTCTTCGCCAGCTCCGACGCGCTCAAACGCAACGCCGAAATAGAATTCGTGCGCAACCGCGAGCGCTACGAGTTCTTGCATTGGGGGCAGAAAGCTTTCGAGAATCTCAAAGTCGTGCCGCCGGCCACCGGCATCGTGCATCAAGTCAACCTGGAGTATCTGGCCAAAGTCGTGCAGCTTTACGCCGACCGGCATGGCGACGGCGTTGTCGCGCTGCCGGATACGCTGGTCGGCACTGACAGCCATACCACCATGATAAACGGCTTGGGCGTGCTGGGCTGGGGCGTCGGCGGGATCGAAGCCGAAGCCGCCATGCTCGGGCAGCCGATATACATGCTGATGCCGCAAGTCGTCGGCTTCAAGCTGGTCGGGCAATTGCCGGAGGGCGCGACCGCCACCGATCTTGTTCTCATCGTCACGCAGATGCTGCGCGCCAAGGGCGTCGTGGGCAAGTTCGTGGAATTCTTCGGGCCTGGCCTCAGCAGCATGACCTTGCCCGATCGCGCCACCATCGCCAACATGGCGCCTGAATACGGCGCGACTGTCGGCTTCTTCCCGGTCGACGCCGAGGTGCTGAGTTATCTGCGGCGCACGGGACGTCCCGCTTCGCAGGTGGATCTGGTTGAAGCTTACAACAAGGAACAAGGGCTCTTCCGCAGCGATGACACAGCCAACCCCGAATTCAATGACACGCTGGAACTGGACTTGAGCACGGTTGAGCCCAGCGTGGCCGGCCCGCTGCGGCCGCAAGACCGCATCCTGGTGCGCGAACTCAAGCCGACTTTCCATCAGGTGTTGACGGCGCCGCTGGGCCCGCAAGGTTTCGCGCTGAGCGCCGAACAGCTGAGCGCGGCGGGCGATGTGCGCGCCAATGGCGATAGCGCCACCTTGCGGCACGGCTCGGTCGTCATCGCCGCCATCACGTCCTGCACCAACACCAGCAACCCGTCGGTCATGGTCGCCGCTGGCTTGCTGGCGAAGAAAGCCAACGAACGCGGCTTGACGCGCAAACCCTACGTCAAGACCAGCCTGGCGCCCGGCTCCAAAGTGGTGACGGAATACCTGGACAAAGCCGGGTTGTCGCCGCACCTGGAAGCGCTCGGTTTCCACACCGTGGGTTACGGCTGCACCACATGCATCGGCAATAGCGGTCCCTTGCCCGAGCCTGTGCGCGAAGCCATCCACGACGCCGATATCGTGGCGGCTGCCGTGCTCAGCGGCAATCGCAATTTCGGCGGCCGCATAGGCCCCGATGTGCGCGCCAACTTCCTCGCCTCCCCGCCGCTGGTCGTCGCCTACGCGCTGGCCGGCACCGTCGATATCGACCTCAACACGGAGCCGATCGCCCAAGACCGGCAGGGCGCCGATGTCTACCTGCGCGATATCTGGCCCAGCCAGCAAGAGATCGTCGCGACCGTGCAAAACAGCCTGGACGCGCAGATGTTCCTGGAACAATACGGCGATGTCTATGACGGCAATCCCGAATGGAACGCCATCCCCAGCACCGATGAGCCGGTTTACGCCTGGAGTGACGACAGCACCTACATACAAGAGCCGCCCTTTTTCGTCGACCTGCCGCCCGAAGCCCGGCCCATCCAGCCGATTCTCGGCGCGCGCGTCATGGTCAAAGGCGGCGACTCGGTGACGACCGACCATATCTCGCCCGCCGGCGCCATCGCCATCAACGGGCCCGCCGGGCAATATCTGCTCGATCGCGATGTCAGCCCGCAGTATTTCAACAGCTTCGGCTCGCGCCGCGGCAACGACCGCGTCATGACCCGCGGCACCTTCGCCAATGTGCGCCTGCGCAATCTGCTCGTGCCGGGCAGCGAAGGCGGCGTCACCTACTACTTGCCCACGATGGAAGAGATGTCGATCTACGATGCCTCGCTGCGCTACCAGGCTGATGGCACGCCGCTGATCGTCATCGCCGGCAAAGACTACGGCATGGGCTCATCGCGCGATTGGGCGGCCAAAGGCGCGCTGCTGCTGGGCATCAGGGCGGTCATCGCCGAGAGCATCGAGCGCATTCACCGCAGCAATCTGGTCATGATGGGCGTGCTGCCGCTGACCTTCGCCGATGGCGAGTCCTACCAATCGCTCGGGCTCACCGGGCGCGAAGTTTTCGACATCCCGGTAAGCGATGACGTGCGCCCGATGGACACGCTGACGGTGACCGCCACCGACGAGGCCGGCGGCCAAAAGCAATTCGAGGTCACGGTTCGTTTGGACACGCCGGTTGAGGTCGATTACTATCGCAACGGCGGCATCTTGCATGCCGTCCTGCGCAACTTTCTGGCTGAGTAAAACCAGCGACCAGCGTATCGCTCGAGCAGCTTCGAGGCGGCGCCACCGCCTTGGGCTGCCTAAGATTGGCGGCATGACCAAGTGACAGATTCGCCTAGCGACAATTCACCGCCGGCGGGGCATCAGTATCCGCTGCGCGTCAGCCATCGACTGCTGATCACGATATTCGTCGCGCAGAGCCTCTTCTCCGCGGCGCAGATTTCCATCATCACCTTGCATTCGATTGCGGCGGGCATCCTCGGCGGATCCGACGCGGCCGCCGGCTTGCCTACTACAATGGTCACCTTTTCCCATTCGATCATGGCCTATTTCATGGGCATCATTATGGGACGCTACGGGCGCCGATTCGGCTTGTGCGCAGCCTACGGCATCGGTTTCGCCGGCGCCATCGTCGGCGTCATCGCCGTCTTAAACGGCATCTTCCCCCTGCTCTTGGTGAGTTCCGCCACCTTGGGCATGGCACGTTCCGGCGCGCAAATGAGCCGCTTCGTGGTCGGCGAGATCTTCCCGGTGGCCCGGCGCGCGCAGATGATCGGCCGCATCGTATTCGCCGGCACCATCGGCGCTGTTTTCGGCCCCGCCTTGATTGAGCCCGGCAGCCAACTGGCGCGCTTCCTTTCGCTTGACCTGCCCCAGTCGACGCTGCTGGCGCAATCTGACCTCTGGCAGCTCAGCGCGCCCACCGCCGCGGCCGCGGAATTGACGACGGGCCCCTGGGTCATCGCCGGCTTTATGTACGCGATTTCGTTTCTGATCACGCTCTTTCTGCTGCGTCCGGAACCGGCGCTGGTGGCCTTTCAATATTCCGAGGCGCCAACGGAAAGCGCGAAAGCCGCGGACGGCCGTAATCTTGCCGCACTGCTGCGCCTGCCCAATGTGCAATTGGCGATCCTCTCCATGCTCATCAGCCAGACGGTGATGAGCACGCTGATGACGATTACGCCCTGGCACATGCACCTGGTGGATCACTCAAATGCGCAGGTGTCGCTGGTCATCGCCGTTCACGTCTTCGGCATGTTCGGCTTGTCACCCTTGACCGGTTACCTGATCGACCGCTACGGGCGCGTCAACATGATGGTCGTCGCCGCGCTGACGCTAGTGGCGTCGACGATTGTTGCGCCGCTTTCGACGCAAATGCCCTACCTGTTGGCGGGGCTGTTTCTGCTCGGTCTGGGCTGGAACTTCGGTTATGTCGCCGGCTCGTCCATGTTGGCCGATGCCCTGAGCGGCGCCGACCGGACCCGCGTCGCCGGCTTCAACGACATGCTGGTCGCCTTCTGTGCCGGGCTGGGCACGCTCAGTTCCGGCTTTCTATTCGGCTTGGGCGGCTTTCTCTTCGTCAGCGCGGGCGGCGGCGCGCTGGCGCTGTTATTGCTGGCGCTGATACGGAGCTTGTCCCTGCGGCAACTGGCGCCGCGGGCGGGCTAGGCGTCTTCCGGGTGCTGCAGAAAGTAATTTTGCTCAACGATCGCCAGCCAAGCCATGCCGATGATGAAAGTTGAGCTACCGAAGGCGATGCCGCTGATGATGGCGTTGGCGATGGGGATTTTTTCCAGCACTTCGTTGAGCAGCGCCTGCGCCAGGCGTATGCCGATGTAACCGGCGATGCCGCCGCCGAGCACGATGACGCCGGTGGTCTGGAACATCTTGGCCAGGTCTTGCTTGGTCAAGTCTTTGCCGAAGTAAGTGCGGTATATGTCGAAGCACATCCAGGCATCCGTGATCGAAATGCCCAGCTGTTTCGCCAGCTCGAGGGTCGGCGCGGTCACCGCCGTCGAAAGCGCCACGCCGCCCATCGTCCGCGTGATCTTCAGCAGGCAGTTGTAGCGCAATTTCTGCAAATTGAATTCTTCGTCCATGGCGTTTCGCCTTGTCTTTGCGCCCTACGTCGGCTGTGCTAGACTTCGTCATTATCATATTGCATCTGGACGCGCCCATGCAAATCACAATTTATACTGATGGCGCTTGTGACATTCACGCGGAAAACCAGCCGGGCGGCTGGGCGGCGATCCTGCGCGCAACTGATGACAAAGGCGAGCTTCTAAGAGAGACGGTTATCAGCGGCGGTGCGGAGGGCACCACCAATAATCGAATGGAACTTACCGCAGTCATTGAAGCCCTGAAGAAGTTGAGCGATTCCGCTGATGTCACTGTCTTCACTGATTCCAAATATGTCATAGACATAGCGACCGGCAAGCATCGAATTCGCGCAAATCGCGACTTGTGGAGAGCATTTTTCGCGGCGGAATCGAGGCATTCAGTAAAGTGGGAATTCATTGCCGGACATAGCGGCGACGAATTCAACGACAGATGCGATAAGCTGGCAGTGGCGGAGCGGGAAATATATCGCTTGGGCAAAGCAAATTCGTCACGAGATGAGTCCGGTAAACACGTTGCAACGCGCGCGGCGGTTTACGTGGCTACAAAGCTATCCGTCAAACAAGGGCGCGTCGCTTGGGCTGCGTGCCTTTATCGCGGCGATCAAGTTGAGACGGTAGCGGGAATTCGCGACGATTCAACCAAGTATGAGGCTTTGCTTCGGGGCGCCATTCGTTCCCTTAGTCTGCTCGATAAGAATGAGGTCGTCACCTTACACGCCACCGAGAAGAATTTGGTTGAAAGCATCAACAACCGTGTTGACCGCTGGAAGCAGAACAACTGGCAGTATACTTATCAGAACGAAGTCATACCTGTGAAGCACAAGGAACTTTGGCAACATCTTCTGCAATTGAAGACTCAAAGAAAAATAGAGTTCACCTATAGCAAGGAATTGCGAAATAGCGAACAGTATGCTTTAGCTAGGAAGCTGGCCAATTTTCTGCTGAGCAATACGCTTTGACGCTGCTCCTTGACCCTTTTCGGGGTGACAGCCAACACATGACGAAAGGCAATCCATGCCAACCTATGCCAACCGGGTAGCCCCATTCGGCACCACCATATTCACTGAGATCAACCAGCTGGCGGCGCAACACCAAGCGGTCAACCTGGGGCAAGGCCGGCCGGATTTCGACGGCCCGCAAGAAATTATCGACGCGGCCGCGGCGGCGCTGCGCAGCGACGGCGCCAATCAATATGCGCCCAGCCCGGGGCTGCCCGCCTTGCGCGAAGGCGTTGCGCGGCACGCCGGCATTTTCTACGGTCTGGACATCGACCCCGAGGCGGGCGTCATCATTACCGCCGGCGCCACCCAAGGCGTCTACAGCGCCATCATGGGGCTGGTTGACCCCGGCGACGAGGTCATCATCATCGAACCATACTACGACAGCTACGTGCCCGGTGTGCACATGGCCGGCGGCGTGCCGATTTATGTGCCGATGCACCCGCCCAACTGGACCTTCGACGAGACCGAACTGCGCGCCGCCTTTAACGACAATACGCGCGCCATCATCCTCAATACACCGAATAACCCTTCCGGCCGCGTCTACACCCGGGCTGAGCTCCAGTTGTTCGCCGAGCTTTGCATCAAGCACGATGTGATCGTCATCTCGGACGAAGTGTACGAGCACCTCTTCTTTGAAGGGCATCAGCACATCGCCATCGCGTCGCTGCCGGGCATGCTGGAGCGCACCGTCACCATCGGCAGCGCCGGCAAGACCTTCGGCATGACCGGCTGGAAGATCGGCTGGGTATATGGCCCGCACGAGTTGATCACCGGCGTCTGGCGCTCGCATCAATTCATCACCTTCGCCACCAATCATCCCACCCAAGTCGCCACCGCCTACGCCTTCAGCCTGGGCAGCAGCTACTACGAAGAATACCAAGCGCTCTATTCGCACAAGCGCGACCTGGTTATGCAAGTGATTGAAGCCGCCGGCATGTCAGCCATGCAGCCCGAAGGCACCTACTTCATCATGGGCGATTTCTCGCAGGTCTTCGACGGCAATGATGTCGAATTCTGCCGTCACTTGATCGAGCAGATCGGCGTGGCGACTATCCCGCCCTCGGCCTTCTTCAGTGAGAAGCACCGCCACCATGCCGAAAATCACGTGCGCTTCGCCTTCTGCAAGAGCGACGAGACGCTGGAGCGCGCTGCCGAGCGCATGCGGCGCTTGCGGGATTGACCGGGCGGCGGCATCAGGGAATTCTCGCGTGGCAACGCGGGGTCGCGGTTCAGGCGCAAGAACACCGGCATAGTGGCTCCCGCCATGGCGGCGGCCATTTGATCAGCGGGTCGGATGCGGGCTTCGCGCTGATTTCGGGGCGAGACCTGGCATAAACACAAGAAGCGGCCAATGCGACAATTGCTTTGCAGCGCCGGCCACAACTGACAACCATCATTGCGTGCTTCACTTGCGCGTCGATCCAACCATTTCTAACGGAATTCAGTCAAAGATCGTGCCAAAGTGTGCTTTACAAAGCGCTGCCTATAATGATATAATTCATTGTATCACTCCATTGATGCCATTCATCAGATGAATCATGGATATTAACCTCGGTTCGGACTTCCTCAACTACATCATCAGGCACGGCTACCAGCCGGGCGATCGCTTGCCGTCGATCCAGGAATTGACCAACGACGCCCATCTGGACATGAGCGCCAACAAGGTGCGCGAACAGCTGGAAGTGGCGCGCCAGCTGGGCTGGGTCGAGGTGCGCTCCAAACGCGGCACCCGCGTAAAGGACTACGCCTTCACACCGGCCGTGCGCCTAAGCGCGCTCTACGCCTTGGCTTGCGGTGAACGCTTTGAGTCTTTCGCCTCGCTGCGCAATCATGTCGAAGCGGCCTACTGGAACGAAGCTTGCAGCCTGCTGACGGAAGCCGATCTGAATACCATGCAGGACTGCATCGATAGCGCCGAAGCCAAGCTGCAATCGCCGCCCATCCACATACCCAATCCCGAGCATCGCGCCTTTCACATGACCGTGTTCCGGCATCTGGGCAATACCTTTGTGCTGGGCATCTTGGAAGCCTACTGGGATTTGTACGAAGAAGTCGGCGTCAATCGCTATATGGATTACAGTTACCTGCGCAATGTGTGGGATTACCACTCGCGCATCCTGGATTGCATTCGGGCCGGCGAGTTTGACCGGGCGCGCGACGCCTTTGTCGAGCATACGCGCCTGCTGCGTTATGAGCCGAACAACGCCTCATGGGCGATGGAAAGCGGCGTCTAAACGAAGAGTGAAGTTTCATATTCACGTCTAGCGAAAGGAGTGGTACGCAGGGTATTGCGTAAATCTCATGGCCATAACTGCACAACCTCAAACCAAGGTGGACATCGGCGAACCAGTCATCAACGATTTCGCCTTTTCCGTGGCGACCAAGAATGGCTCGGGCAGCCAAACGTCCAACAACGTCCTGGTGAATTCCCTGTTCCGCATGGGCATACCGGTCAATGGCAAGAATCTCTTTCCCTCGAACATCAAGGGTTTGCCGACCTGGTACACCATCCGCGCCAGCAAAGACGGCTACACCGCGCGCAAGGAGATCACCGAAATCGTAGTCGCGTACAACGATAGCACGGCGCCGGAAGATGTGGCCAATTTGCCGCCCGGCGGCGTCTGCATCACCACCGACAAGATCGCCCGGGTCATCAATCAGCGTGACGACATTTCCTACTACGAGATTCCCGTCGCCAAGTTGATGCGCCAAACAAAGGTGCCCACGGCTTTCAAGAAGCTGGTGGAAAACATGACCTACGTCGGCGCGGTGGCGCAGCTCTTCGATATTCCGCTGGACTTGATCTATCAGGTGCTGCTGGACAACTTCAAGGGCCGGGAGAAACCGGCGCGCATGAACCACGACATAGTCGAGTTGGCCTACAACTGGACCGCCGACAACATCGCCAAGAGCGATCCCTATCGCTTCGAGAAGATGGACGGCACCAAGGGCAAAATCATCATGACCGGCAACGATGCCGGCGCCCTCGGCGCGATCTTCGGCGGCGTCAATGTGGTCGCCTGGTATCCCATCACGCCCTCGACCAGCTTCGTTGACGGCATCATCGCGCATCGCTACTTGCGGCAGACGCCCGATGAAGAAAACACCGTCGCCATCGTGCAAGCTGAAGACGAGCTGGCGGCCGCCGGCATCGTGGTGGGCGCCGGTTGGGCCGGCAGCCGCTCGCTGACATCAACCAGCGGTCCCGGCATCAGCCTGATGTCCGAATTCGCCGGCTTGGCTTACTTTGCCGAGATTCCGGCTGTTTTCTGGAATATCACGCGCATGGGGCCGAGCACGGGCCTACCCACGCGCACCAGCCAGGGCGACCTCATGTTCACCCATTTCCTGGGGCATGGCGACGGACGCCAGATCTGCCTGATGCCCGGCAACTTGAAAGAGGCCTTTGAATTCGGCTGGAAGTCCTTCGACATGGCCGAGATGTTGCAGACGCCCGTCTTCGTCATCAGCGACCTGGACCTGGGCATGAACAACTGGCTCTCCGACCCCTTTGATTATCCTGATCAGCCGCTGAACCGGGGCAAGACTTTGGACGCGGAGGAACTGCAAGCGTTTATCGACGAACATGGCAAATGGGGCCGTTACCTGGATGTCGATGGCGATGGCA
The DNA here is from genome assembly GCA_965208195.1 of Phototrophicaceae bacterium. Taxonomy (GTDB): domain Bacteria; phylum Chloroflexota; class Anaerolineae; order Aggregatilineales; family Phototrophicaceae; genus UBA6055. The sequence goes on from CBDBOC010000004.1 coordinate 1,273,367, forward strand.
TCGCTTACCGCACCGTGCCCGGCACCGACCACCGTTTCGCCGGCTATTTCACACGCGGCACCGGGCATGATGAGATGGCCACCTACAGCGAGCGCAGCGACGACTGGATCGAGAACATGACGCGCTTGCGCAAGAAAATGGATACCGCTCGTGGCCTGCTGCCCGCGCCGATCGTAGATGACGGCAGCGACGCCGATATCGGCATCATCACCTTCGGCACCAACGAAGAAGCCATCCGTGAAGCGCGGGATTGGCTGACGCGTGATGGCATCAAGACCAATTACTTGCGGGTGCGCGCCCTGCCCATGGCGGCCTCAGTGACCGATTTCATCGACGCGCACAAGAGCGTCTTCGTTATCGAGAATAACTTCGACGGTCAGCTGACCCAGCTGATCCGACTGGAACATCCGGAGAATATCTCCCACGTGCGATCCCTTGCGCTCGGCGATGGCTTGCCGATGACGCCCAGCTGGATTTACGACAACCTCAAGGAACAGGAGGGTTAGACATGCCACCAAGGACCAACGCGCTCGGCTTGTCACGCAACGAATATCGTGCAAGACCCAGCACGCTATGCCCCGGCTGCGGGCACGATTCCATCTCGAACCAGCTCATCACCATGGCCTATGAGTTGGGCCTGGAGCAGCACAAGATCATCAAAGTCAGCGGCATCGGCTGTTCCAGCAAAACTCCAGCCTATTTCCTCGGCGGCTCGCACGGCTTCAACGCGCTGCATGGGCGCATGCCCTCGGTCGTGACCGGCGCCATGCTGGCCAATACGGACCTGTCCTGCATCGCGGTCAGCGGCGATGGCGACAGCGGCTCAATCGGCATGGGGCAATTCAAGCATGTCATCCGCCGCAATGTGCCCTTCGTCTACATCATCGAGAATAACGGCGTCTACGGCCTGACCAAGGGCCAATTCTCGGCGACCGCGGATGAAGGCCAATTTCTTAAGTACTACGGCACCAATCACATGCCGGCCATCGACCTGGCGCTGGAAGCTGTTATCGCCGGCTGCACCTTCGTCGCGCGCAGCTTCAGCGGCGATGCCAAACAGGTGCAAGCGCTGCTGCAAGCGGCCGTGCGCCATCCCGGCACCGCCGTGCTCGATATCATCAGTCCCTGCGTCACTTTCAACAATGCCGAGACATCGACCAAGAGCTACCCCTACGGCCGCGACCACGAGATTCCGCTGCACGAGATTCAAATCCTGGCGCCGGATTATGTGCAGGAGCAGCAAGAGATCACGGTCGGCGACTACGACGAAGGCGAAATCATCGATGTGGAGATGCACGATGGCAGCTTCATCCGCCTCAAGAAGCTGGAGAACGACCATGACCCGCGCAACCGGCGCATGGCGATGGACGTGCTGGAGCGCTCAATGCGCGAGCAAATCTTCTCCACCGGGCTGATTTACTATGAAGAGCCGCGGCCGACCCTGGCCGATACCGAAGAGCTGGTGTCGACGCCGCTGACGCACCTGAGGCGCAACTGCGCCCGTCGAAAGCAGCGCTGGACAAGTTGATGCAGTCGCTGATGGCGGGTTAACCTCTGTAGCGATCCCCTCCCTCACTATTTGGGAGGGGATCAGTTATACGGACTCGATTCAGTTGCGTTACAAACCTCTTGTGATATGAGCGACCCATATCCGATGGACATTGAGCAGCTTCGCAGCGGCGTAGGTTGCCTAGACGTTGATCACTGCATCGCGACCTGCGGCGCTGCGCAAGTCGCCCTTACCGAGGCTGGGCATCCGATCTCTGTCAGTTGTGAAGTTACCGATCAAGGCGTACCTCGTTTCATAATTGAACTTCACAGGGCCGAGATAAAGCCGACCTCGAAAAACCGTTCGTGGAGACAGCGTCAACGTCTTGGCGAATGGGCAGCTGAAGGCATTGCCTTCTTGATGATTGAAGCGTTCACACCGTTCACAGTAGTTGACCAGTCGGAAGTCATCACAACTCCTGGCGGTGGCACAGGAATCGACTATTATTTGGGTATCAAGGAAAACTTGGACTGTGAAGATGAGGATGATTTCCCAGAGCACGAGGCTAGACTGGAAGTATCTGGCATCTTGGCTTCATCCAATAGTTCCTTGAATGCGCGCGTTATCACGAAAATTGAGCAGTCTAAGAAATCAGACGACGATGGAACACCGGCCTTTATCATTGTAGTAGAGTTCAAGACGCCAGAGGTGAACTTTACACAAAGGATGCCTGAAAATGACGGCGAAATCGTATCTCAAGCAGAGCGTTAAACTTCACCGCGAAGCGTCCGCGCTAGCAAACAGAGCGCGAATTGCTCACTTCAACGGCGACGAAGATGCATACTTGCAGTTCACCCGGCAAGCCTTTCGCAAGGAATCCGAGTCGGCTAAGCTGCTTCGAGAAGACCCGTCTCATCACATGTTTGCAATACTACACAGAAGCGCTGCTACTTTGGCATATCGTTGCCGAGAATATGGCGCCGCCGAGGACTTCATTCTCTATGGGCTGAGACTAACCCAAAACGAACGGCTGCGGACCGAACTCTATGCGCTCTTCGATAGGGTACGACTCGCAGTCAGATATGGCGCCGGAGAAAGTGAAGTCGATGGCGAAGATTTGGTTATGACAATGCAGGGAGTTGAAGCAAATAATGGGTTGATTGAGCCTTCGACACTTTCGCGACGCATTACGAGGTTTGCTAGTCTAGTGCGAAATACGATTGCCCGTGAAAACCGTCACAGCTTTCGAAACCGCAGCAAAGTAGACCAGGAATATCGAGTTCTCGCAAAGGCGCTCGCTCCGGGAAGCTACAAAATCGGCATGACCATGACGTATATTGGATCAAAGCGATTTCCAAGTTTTACTTATTTTGATGGTGTCAGATCTAAAGTGTTGAATAATCTCAGGCTTGTTAACGGCGGCGACATGGAAGGGCTTAAAGACAGCATCAAAGATGACAAATACTTGCAAAACATCGTAGGATTAGCTAAGGAACTTGCGCCTGATCGGCAAGTCATAAATGCGGTCGGCGTTGAAGCAAGAATTGAAGGGCAGTACAAAAGCGTTCTACTCGACTGCACTAGGGATGATTTGAACGAATTGGTTCTGCCGATGGAAGAAGAATTAGTCGCGAACGAGTATCAAATTATTGATGACAGGGAAACCGTAATTGGCGAACTGCAATTTGCGGATGCGACGCAGGATGTAATTAAGCTGCTAACCGACGACGGCAAGTGGTGGCATATCGTAGTCCCTGAAGGTTTGGCTGATGAAGTAGTGAAACCGTATTTTGGTGACCGCGTACGAGTCGACGGTCGCCACATGGTTAAGACAAGGAAGGCTAGACGGCTTTACCTTGATGATATCCGCGCCGCAGATGAGCATACGATTCCTCACTTACAGGTTATCACGCAAGTTGCGGAAGCCTAGTACTTCGGCATCGCCGGGTCAATCTCATCCGCCCAAGCCAAGATGCCGCCTTCGACATTGAACATCTTCTCAAGATCGTAGCCGACCTCCGACAGATAGGCGATGCTGTCGGCGCTGCGCACGCCGGAGCGACAGTGAACGTAGAGCGTCTTGTCTTTGGGGATGTCTTTCAGCACCGTCTCTTCCCACAGGCGGCGGCCGGCCTGGATGCCGTTCTTGGCCAGCTGGATCTCCGGCTTGGGCAGCTTGACCGTGCCGTCAATGACGCTGATATCCCATTCATGCGGATCGCGCACGTCAATGACGACGATGTCGTCGCCGTTATCCAGCGCGGCCCGGACATCGTGCACGGTGACCGACTGAATATCAATGTCGTCGGTATCGCCGGCTGAGCTGAACTCGCTGTGATCATGCGCCGGCATGCCGCAGAATTGCTCATAGTCGAGCAGAACGACATCTTCTTTGGCGATGCTGCAGACCGGGCAAGCCGGATCCTTGCGCACCTTGATTGTCTGAAAGCTCATCTCCAGCGCATCGTAGAGCAGCATGCGGCCGATCATGGGATCGCCGATGCCCAGCAGCAGCTTGATGGCCTCGGTCGCCTGCATGGTGCCGATAGTGCCCGGCAAGATGCCGAGCACGCCGCCCTCAGCGCAACTGGGCACCAAGCCCGGCGGCGGCGGCTCGGGGAACATGCAGCGATAGCAAGGTCCCTTTTCGCCATAGAAGACGCTGAGCTGGCCCTCAAAGCGAAAAATGCTGCCGTAGACGTTGGGGATGCCGAGTTTGACGCAGGCGTCATTGACGAGATAGCGCGTGGGAAAATTGTCCGTGCCGTCGATCACGACATCCCAGCCGTCGCTGAAAATGCGCTCGGCGTTGTCCGAGGTCAGCGGCTCGTTGTACTTTGCGACCTCGATATCGGGATTCAGATCCAGCATGCGCGCCGCGGCGCTCTCAAGCTTGGATTCGCCGACGGTGCTGACGCCGTGTATGACTTGGCGCTGCAAATTGGTGAAGTCGACTACATCGTAATCAACCAGGCCGATGCGCCCGATGCCGGCGGCCGCCAGATAAAGCGCCAGCGGGCTGCCCAAACCGCCCGTGCCGATCAGCAAGACGCTCGACGCTTTCAGGCGACGCTGCCCTTCCATGCCCACTTCCGGCATGATGACGTGACGGCTGTAACGCTTGACCTCGTCGTTGGTGAGATTCGCCAGGCGTTGATGAAGACTTGTCATTTCGCGTGCTCCCTTCGCCGGTCGTTTAGCCGCGTCCGCCGGCAATGCTGGGGATGATGCGCAGGTTGTCATCGGGGGTTACTTCAGTATCCAGGCCCTGCATGAAACGGATATCTTCGTCGCCGATGAAGATATTGACAAAGCTGCGCAACTCGCTGTCGTTGAAGAGATGCGCCCGCAAGTCGGGATGCAGGTCGACGAGATTGTTGAGCGCTTCGCCCACCGTAGCGCCGGCCACATCAATGCTGGCCGCGCCGTCGGTGAATGCGCGCAAAGGTGTCGGTATACGAATATTCGCCATTTTGTTCTCCTGAACTGGAAGCCGCCAAACTCTAATTGATAAACGCTGGCGCCGCTCGAAATCTTACCAAGTTGGCCGCCGACGGCCGCTATTGCGTCAGCCGCAGCTCGCCAGCGTCGAACGCGCTGCGGTCCGCCCGCAGCTGCCAAACGCGCATTTCCGCCGAGCGCGCCTTGACGACCGATGTGATGACGTAGACGAAATTCGGCAGCGCATGCTCGCGGTCATACTCGGAGGGGATGGCCGGCGAATCAGGATGGCTGTGATAATAGCCGACCAAGCTCAAGCCACGCGCTTCAGCCTCGTCCTCCAAGCGCATCCAGTCTTGCGGCCTCATGGCATAGCGATGGTGCTGCTCATCTTGCGCGAATACATTGTCAACTTGAATGATGTCCGCGATCGCAACCCCATCGGCTTCGACAGCGCCGAGCAAGAAGCCGCCGCCCTCGTTGGGGTAAGTCGACTCCATCTGCCGGAATATCCGCGCTTGCAAGGTCTGGCTCAAATCAACGCGCATCGCTCACACGCTTTCATGCCCCGCCCACAGCAAAAGAGCCAACCGTTTTGGCTGGCTCCTGTCCTTCGGTTTCGCAATCGCAAAAGTTGGCGTTTAGACAGCAGCCCGCCGCGGGCACTCGGCCTCGCTGAAACAACAAACGCGACAACAGCCGCTGTCAATACTGTCGCAAACCATTGCGTTCCACATGGCGATAAGACTATCACAGGACAAGCCGAGACTCAATGCCAACTTCCGACGCCGGCGATCTGGCCGCCCTCCCGGGGCACGCGTGTTGATATTGAAGCCAGGCTAGCGCAGTGCTATACTAGCGTCCGGCCTATCGTGGCAAGTCAGGCCGATTCAAGACGCCAGCTATTGGACTGGGCGCAACCAGTCGAAGGTTGGCGCTATCGACGCAAAGAAGGAGAGAAACTACATGGCAGAGCAAGCCGGGCTGGACGGCGTCGTGGTCGCCGATATCGCAACGAGTTTCATTGATGGCAGTATCGGCGAGTTGATTTACTGCGGCTACGCCATAGAAGACCTGGCCGAGCACGCCACGTTTGAAGAAGTCCTCTTCCTGCTATTCAATGACCGGCTGCCCGATCGCGATGAGTTGGCCGCCCTGCGCGGCTCGATTGCCTCCCAGGCGCGCATCCCGGCGCCAGTCGTCGACATGATGAAGACCCTGCCCAATGACACGCCCGGCATGGCCGTATTGCGAACGGCGGTTTCCATGCTTTCGGCCTATGACGCCGATGGCGAAGATTTGACCGACAAAGATCGGGCGAAGGCGAAGGCGCTGCGCCTGACCGGACAGATCACCACTGTCTGCGCCGCCTGGATGCGCATCGCCAAAGGCCTGGAACCAGTCGCGCCCCGCGAAGATCTCAGCGTGGCGCAGAACTTCGTCTACATGATGTCGGGCGACGAGCCGGACGAGACAGCCAGCGCCGCGCTCGATGTCTACCTGGTGCTGCTGGCCGAGCACGGCATGAACGCCAGCACCTTCACCACCCGTGTGATCACGGCGACTGGTTCCGACATGCACAGCGCCATCGTCGCCGGCATCAGCGCGCTGAAGGGGCCCTCGCACGGCGGCGCCAACTCCGAAGCGATGAAGATGTTCATTGAGATCGGCGATGTCGCCAATGTTGAGCCATGGTTCCAGGAGAACATCAAATCGGGCCGGCGCCGCATCATGGGCATCGGGCACCGCGTCTACAAATCCAACGACCCGCGCGCGGGCATTTTGAAGCGCCATGCCGAAGCCCTGGCCGGCAGCTCGGGAGTCCGCAAATGGCTGGATATCGCCGTCAAGCTGGCAGAGACGGCGCGTGCCGATGAGTACTTTGTGCAGCGCAACCTCTACCCCAATGTCGACTATTACAGCGCGGTCCTGCTCTACAGCCTGGAGCTCGAGATCGACATGTTCACGCCGCTCTTCGCCATGTCGCGGATCGCCGGCTGGTCAGCCCATGTCATCGCGCAGATGGGCGGGCGCCTGATCCGGCCAAAAGCCAACTACATCGGGCCGCGCGGCCTCGAGTGGATCCCGATCGACGAACGCTAGCGCCGCAAGCCGCTGGATTTGCCAGCCGACGGCAACTTGTGCTAGGCTGAAGCTGCAGGCAGGTACGAGCGCCGCGGCATGATCCCCTACAAGATTGTCGGCAAGACCGACTATCGACCCTACATCAGCTTCTTTGTCACAGTCGCCAACGTTCTCGGCTTCGTGTTCATCGTTACTTACGCCTTTCTCGGCGGCTTGCCGCTGGAAGACGTTTACCGCGACTACGCCCTCGACATTTGCGCGGTAGGGTCTCAGCCGCTTTTGGAGACGCTCGTCGACGGTGTCCGCAGCATCTTCCTCCATCTAAGCTTCGTGCATCTGACGTCCAACATCATCATCTTCTACCTCTTTGGCGCCCGCATTGAAGAGCACCTGGGCCACTGGGGCTTCCTCGCCTTTTACCTGGCGGTCGGCTTTGGAGGGCACCTCGGGCACCTGTTCTTCGACGGCGGTCTCTGCGGCGAACCCCTGTACATGGTTGGCTCGAGCGGCGCCATCTCAGGCATCATTGGCGCGTTTCTTTTCCTCTTTCCCACCGCCCGCATTCGCTCTAAAGTGATGGTGCTCAAGGTCTTCGGTTATGATGTTGACGTGCCGGCCTGGCTCTATCTGGTGTACTGGTTCTTCCTGCAGTTCTTCTACCAAGTCGGTTCAGTCGCGCCGAAGATTAACGTGCATTGGGGGCATGTTGGCGGATTCATAACCGGCCTGGCGCTGATTTTCGTCGTCTCGCTCTTCGTGGCGCCGCCGCGGATAGGGCGCGGCTGAGCGTGGTCAGCTTGCGCGAAACGATGCGACTGTGCTAACGTATTACTTGTCAAGGCGAGCGAGGGCGGCGTTATGTTTCCGTTAACCGTTGTCGGGCGAGACAAGTCTGTTCCCAAAGCAGCGGTGGTCATCATCGCGATCAATCTATTGGTATTTCTGTGGGAGCTTTCGGTGGATGCCAAGGGCGACGGCTACTTGCGGGAGGCGCTGCAGAATTACGGGCTGGAAGTCTGCAAGATCGGCGAACAGTCGCTGGCTACCACCGGGCTTGACACCTTCCGCAGCCTATTCTTGCACGGCAGCGTTGCGCACGTCCTGGGCAATATGTGGTTCCTCTTCCTCTTCGGCGGCCTGGTAGAGCGCTATCTGGGCAGCCTGAAATTCGTGCTCGCCTACCTGGCTTTCGGCGCGATCGCCACCCTGGCGCACATCGCGCTGGGCAACACTGAATGCTCGGTCACAGATACCGGTGTCGTCATCGGCGCCAGCGGCGCGATCGCCGGCGTCATGGGCGGCTTTCTCGCGCTCAAGCCCCATGCCAAGGTCAAGACCATGCTCGGTTTCTTCCGCCCCTTCGTCTGGACGGTCAAGCTGCCCGCATTTGTCTTCCTGGGTTACTGGCTGCTGATGGATGTGTTGCAGCACATTGGCTTCATTGGCGTCGAGACCGATGTCGCCCATTGGGCGCATATCGGCGGCTTCCTGGCCGGTCTTGTGTTCGTGTTCCTTGCCGGTTTCCTCAAGCCCTTGCCCAAGCCCGATCCGTTGGAGCACCTGGCCGAGTGACGCGCCAGGCGCAAGCCCGGCGATGGCAGCGCCTATCCGCGACCTGCGACGATTTGCAGCCGCTTCGTCACTCTGCCTCGGGTGATCTTCCGAACTAAAGAAACGGCAGATAGAGGATGATCAGGTTGGCGACAATCTGACATACCCAGGCGGCGGCCAAGCCGTTGCGCTTGCGAACGTAGACGTAGAGCAGATTCATCATCAACAGCAGGACAACCAGCACCGCCGTCACCGCGGGCGCCTCGGTCAGTGACTGCCACATGACGGGGAAGAAGAGCAAGATATTCCACACGGTCGCCAGCAAACCGACCAGCCAGAAGGCGAGCTGCCCTTGCAGGAGACCGCGAAAGAACAGCGTTTCGGCGATCGGCATGACAAATACCAGAAACGCCAGCAGGCTGCCAGGCGACATGCCGGGGAAGAGACGGTCCGCCGCCGGACCTAGTATGTGCTCGCTCAGAAATACCAGAAATGGGATGCCCAGCATAACGCCATAAAGGACGCCCCAGCCCAGATTATCCGGCCTCTCCTGACCGATGCGCTCCATATTGCCCAGCAGCCAGGACAGCACACTGACGCCCGCCAGAGCGCCCCAGGCTAGCGTATAGCGCAACTCGACGCTTTCGGGCAACAGTGGAATCAGGCCGACGCTGAGCGCCGCCGCGATGATGAAACCGAACAAGGGATCGCTGGCGCCGCGGTAATGGCCGCGAATCCCTTGGCCCGTCGCCGTCCCCTCAACGCTCGTTTCGTCAGTTTCCGCCGCCTCTCGCGATTGCGCAGCCCGACCCTTAGGCGGCTGTAAGGGATCAAAGGGGGCATCGGGCATCATGATAGCAGGGCGCTCACAGCAGCCACTATTTTGTCAATCGCCGGGCGGTCGATCCAATAGTGGGTGCGCAGGCGGAGTTGGCCATTTTCGCCGTGATAAGGGGACATAAAGATATTATAGTCAGCGCGCAAGGCGGCCACAAAGGCATCGGGCGACATTCCAGCCCCTTCCGTCAAAGAAAAGAACACGAAGTTGGTGTGCTGGCTATTCACGACAATGCCCGGGATTTCGCTCAAGCCCTCGGCCAGCAGCTGCGCATTTTCGTGATCTTCGTGAAGGCGGTCTTTCATGTCGTGCAGCGCGATCAGCCCGGCCGCGGCCAAGACGCCGGCCTGGCGCATGCTGCCGCCGAGGACCTTGCGCGCCCGTCGCGCCCGCCGGATGAAGTCCCGCCCGCCAACCAGTACCGAGCCAACCGGCGCGCACAAGCCTTTTGAAAGGCAGAAGGTCACCGAATCGGCGCCAGCGACCAAGGCTTTGGCCGGCACACCGAGAGCAGCCGCCGCGTTGAAGATTCGCGCGCCGTCAATGTGCAGCCTTAGGCCGTTGCGGCGCGCAAATGTGGCCACGTCCACAGTATGCTCAACGGTTATCGCGACCCCGCCCGCCATGTTATGCGTGTTCTCCAGGGCGACAAGCCGCGTCATCGGTTTGTGCTCGTCATCGGGGTTGACGGCAGCTTCCAGATCGCCAAGGCAAAACCTGCCATCTGGCTGCACTGGCACAGTATGCGGCAAGATGCCACCCAGCTGCGCCATGCCGCCCTGCTCATAGCGGAAAATATGCGAGCTGTCGCCAACAATGATGGATTCGCCGCGCTGGCAATGCGCCAACAGAGCGCAGAGATTGCCCTGCGTCCCGCTGGTGACGAAAACCGCGGCTTCCATGCCGAACATGGCGGCGGCATCCGCCTCCAACTGGTTCACCGTCGGGTCATCATGATAGACATCATCGCCGACTTGCGCGCGCGCCATCGCTTCACGCATGGCCGGCGTCGGATGTGAGACAGTATCGCTGCGCAAATCAATTGTCCGCATAGAGGTGGCTTCCGTCGATAACACTTCTTTTCGGCTCACATACTAGACACTTACAGGCGGCTTGGCAATGGCAAAGGGTCACTCAGTCGCAGCGCACACCCGCGGGCGGCGCCAAAAGCGGACGCCGGCTCGTCAGCCATGCGGCGCAACCATCTGCGGTACAATGCAGTAGAGTCGCCTGCTCGCCTTACCATTGTTCCCGATCAAATCGTCGCCCGCCAGGATGTGCGGCAAAGGCGATGTTGACTGCACAACAATCAGTCACTTAGGGGAGAGCCCATGGCCGAGGTCTATCGTGAAGACGTAAGCACTGTCCTGGCCGAGCTAACCGTAGACGCATCGCATGGGTTGTCAGAGACCGAAGCGCAGTTGCGACAGTCGAAGTTCGGCAAGAATGCCCTGCCCAGCGACGAAGGCGTCAACTGGGCGCGGCTCATCCTGGCCCAATTTACTGATGTCATGGTCATCATCTTGATCGTCGCCGCCCTCATCTCCGCCCTCTTGGGGGAGGCGACCGATGTCATCGTCATCCTCGCCATCGTCGTGCTCAACGCCCTGCTCGGCATCTACCAGGAATACCAGGCGGAGCAAGCGCTGGCCGCCCTCAGCCGGCTGCAAGTGCCGCAAGTGCGCGTCCGGCGCGACGGTCATATCCACGAAATCAGCGCCGAAGATCTGGTGCCGGGCGATATCGTGCTGATCGGCGAGGGCGACCGCATCCCGGCCGATGGCAGGCTGATTGAAGCCATCAACCTGCAGATTGAAGAGGCCGCCTTGACCGGTGAATCTGTGCCGGTCGAAAAGCGGACGGGCGCGCTGCAATCCGCGGATAGTATTGCCATCGGCGATCGCGTCAACATGGCCTATATGGGCACCGCGGTCAATTACGGGCGCGGCGAGCTGGTCGTCACCAATACCGGTTTGAAGACCGAAATCGGCAATATCGCCACCATGCTGCTGCAGGTGGAAGAAGGTACCACGCCGTTGCAGCGCCGGCTCAATCATTTGGGCCATATCTTGGCCACCGGCGCCCTAATCGTGGTGGCAATCGTCTTTGTGGTCGGTTTCCTGGTGCAAGGCATCCCGGCCGAGCAGATGTTCCTCATCGCCATCAGCCTGGCGGTGGCGGCCGTGCCCGAGGGCTTGCCGGCCCTGGTCACCATCGGGCTCTCGCTGGGCGCCAACCGCATGGTCAAGCGCAACGCCTTGATTCGACGCCTGCCGGCCGTGGAGACCCTGGGCTCGGTAACGGTGATCTGCTCCGACAAGACTGGCACGCTGACCAAGAACGAAATGACCGCCACCTACCTGGTATTGCCGCGCCATGACGACATCCGCGTCGAAGGCACGGGTTACATCGCCGAGGGTGACTTGGTATCGCTGGGCAATCATGACCCGGCCAATCTCGGCCAGCACATCAACCCGGACGACGATGAAGCCGCGCAGCGAATGCTCAAGGCGATGGCGCTCTCCACCAACGTCTACCTGGAAACGCAAGACAACAGCGACCAGGTCAAAGTTGTGGGCGACAGCACCGAAGCAGCCCTGCTGGTGGCGGCGCAAAAACTGGGCTTCACGCGGGAACGCCTGGAGCAAGATATGCCGCGAGTGGCCGAGCTGCCCTTCAGCAGCGAACGCAAAGCCATGACAACGGTGCATCGAGTCGTCGGCGAAACGGCCAGGCGTCTCTTCCCGGCTGCGGAGTTCGTGGCCATCACCAAGGGCGCGCCCGATCGGCTGATCGAATGGTCGGCAAGCGAGCAAACGCCCGAAGAAGTCGTCGATCTTAGCGAGAGCCGCCGCCACATCTGGCAGCAGCGCGTGGACAAGATGGCCAACGATGGCCTGCGCGTACTCGGTATCGCTTGGCGCCCGCTGGACGTATTGCCGGAGACCGTCACGCCTGAGATCGAGCGCGGCCTGGAGCTCATCGGCTTGATCGGCATCCTGGACCCGGCGCGCCCCGAAGCCAAGATGGCCGTGCAGCGCGCACGCGAAGCCGGCGTCCGCACAATCATGATCACCGGCGACCACGCCTTGACCGCCGAGGCCATCGCGCGTGACCTCGGCATCATCGACGGTTCGCAGCGAGCCATCACCGGCGGGCAGCTGGAAGCGATGTCGGAAGCCGAGCTGGAGCGCGCCGTGCAAGCGACATCGTGCTTCGCCCGCGTCTCGCCCGCGCACAAACTGCAGCTGGTGCAAGTGCTGCAGCGGCAAGACAACATCGTGGCCATGACCGGCGATGGCGTCAACGACGCGCCGGCGCTGAAGCAAGCGGATATCGGCGTGGCCATGGGCATCACCGGCGCCGATGTCAGCAAAGGCGCCTCCGAGATGATCCTGACCGATGACAATTTTCGCTCCATCGTCGCCGCCATTGAAGAAGGGCGCGCCATCTACGACAACATCAAAAAATTCATCAAGTACATGCTCAGCTCCAACGTGGGCGAAATCCTGGTCATGTTCGTCGCGCTGCTGATCAACATGCCGATTCCGCTACTGGCGATTCAGATTCTATGGATCAACCTGGTGACCGACGGGCTGCCGGCCATTGCGCTGGGCTTTGAGCCGGCGGAGAAAGGCGTCATGCAGCGCCGGCCGCGGCCGACCAACGAGAGCATTTTCGCCCAAGGCACGGGCCTGCACATCGTACTCGTGGGCGTGCTGATCGCCATCTTGACGCTGATCAGCTACGCCTGGGGCTATACGACCATCGGCTTGGACGCCTTCAATCCGTCGCTCGGCCTGGAGGCGCTCGACCGCGCCGCCATCGTCGAAATCGCCGGCGCTGAAGCAACGCCCGCAGCCTGGGATAGCTGGACGTCGGAGCAACGCGTCGCCTTCCTAGGTGTCGCTGATACGGAAGCCGGCGCTCAATTCCTGGAGGAGCACGAAGCCGGCGCAGACCCCGGCCGGCATCTGCTGAGCCAGGCCGAGCGCATCCCCAGAACAATCGCCTTCACCGTGCTGGCCTTGACGCAGATGTTTCAAGTTATCGCCATACACGCCGGCGACCGCACAACCTTCTTCCAGGTGGGTTTCAAGGGCAATCCGCTGCTGTTTTGGGCGGTGCTGTCGACCTTCATCCTGCAACTAATCGTGGTCTATTCGCCTTTCTTCCAGCACCTCTTTGATACCAGCGCGCTGAGCTTGACGCATATCATCATCTCGGTGGCCGCCGGCATCTTCGTCCTGCTTTTCGTCGAGGTGGAAAAGTTGGTCTTCCGCCGCGCCTGGAAACCCAGCGAACAGCAGCGGCTGCCGGCAGCGGGTTGAACGCGTCCGGCCTCAAGCCTTGCGAACGTAGCCCATGTCGATGAGCCGGGAAACCACGTGGCGCGCATTGTCTTCGACGGTTGCGCCTTGCGCCGTCAATGTAAATTCGGGATTCAGCGGCGGCTCGTAGGGATCGTCGATGCCGGTGAAGCCGGTGATTTCGCCGCGGCGCGCCTTGGCATACAAGCCCTTGACATCGTGCGCCTCCACAAATTCGAGCGGCGTCGCCATGTGGATCTCCATGAAGCCGGCGCCAACCATGTTGCGCACGTCCTGCCGCGTCGCGCGATAGGGGCTGATCGCTGCGCAGACGACGATACCGCCGTGGCGCGCGATTTCACCGGCGACATAGCCGATACGTCTGATGTTGGTATCGCGATCTTCCTTGCTGAACCCCAGCCCTTTTGACAAGTGCGTCCGCACGACATCGCCATCAAGCAGCGTCACATTGCGCCCCTGCTCCAAAAGCAAGTTCACGATGTGTTCGGCCGTGGTGGATTTGCCCGATCCGCTAAGGCCGGTAAACCAGAGGCAAAGCCCACGTTGTTGACGCGGCGGATAACTCTCCGCCAGGATCTGCGCCACCTCGGGCCGGGAAAACCAAGGCGGCAGCGGCCGGCCCGCGCCCAGATAATCTTCGCGCACCTGCGTGCCCGAGATCTTTCGGATACGTGCCCCGGCCGGCAACTTGGCGCTCTCCTCATAACGATCTTCATCTTCCGAGTACACCATTTCTGTGAAGGGCACGGGTGTCACACCCAACTCGTCAGCAAAGTGCGTGACCATTTCCTGCGCGTCATAGGGGCCGAAGAAAGGCTCCCCGCGGGAGTCGACGCCGGGCCCGGCGTGGTCCCGCCCGATGATGAAGTGGTTGGCGCCGTAATTGCGCCGAATGATGGCATGCCACACGGCTTCGCGCGGGCCGCCCATGCGCATCGCCAGAGGCAGCAACGAGAGCAAACTGCGGTCTTCCTGGTAGTAATTGTCGATCAGCGTCTTGTAGACGCGCACGCGCGTATAGTGATCGACATCGCCCGGCTGCGTCATGCCCACCACCGGATGCAGCAGCAGCACGCCGTCGACATCGGCCGCGGCCCGCTTGGTCAGCGCTTCGTGTACGCGATGCAAGGGGTTGCGCGTTTGGAAGGCGACCACGTTGCCGTGCCCATAGCTTTCCAGCACCGCGCGGGTTTGGGCCGGCGTCCGCCGTAGATCAGCGAAGTCGAGATGAGGCGGCGATTGCAGCACCTGCAGCGGACCGGCGATATTGAACTGGCCCCAGCGGTGCATCTCAGCGATGATGGGATGGCGCGTGTCAAACTTGCCAAAGACCTTGGCCGCCGTTGTTTCCAAATCCCAAGGATAGATTTCTTCAATGGTCAGAATGGCGAGCGTATTGTTCCGCCGATCGCGCAGCGCAATATCCACGCCCAGCTTCATATCCGCCGTCAGCTCCACTGGCAAGGTCACTGGTATAGGGAAGAGCGTGCCATCCGCGAGCCGCATGGCATCCAGCACACTCTTGAAATCCGCCTGATTCATAAAGGCGCGCAAAGGCGAAAACGCGCCCACCGCCAGCAATTCCAGATCGCATTCGACCCGTGGGCTAACCTGTACATAAGGCAGCGAGTTGGCGTAGGCAGACTTTTCCAGCAATTCTTCGCGCGGCACAAAAAGGTCAACGAGCTCGTCGCCATAAGGCGCAATCAAGCGAACTTTCTCAACAATCATGCTTGTCTCCATAGCGGGGAATTTATTGTCGGAGATTGCGCCCAGCATTCACAAAGCGGCGATATTGTAGCATAGCGACCGCTGGCGGCTAGCTGAAGCCTAGTCCTCGCGGTCAATGCCGGACATTTTGCGGCCGAAGAAGACCAAGACGATACTGAGGCTGTAGAGCGTCAACAGCGGCGCCATCACCAGAAACATATTCACGGGGTCAATCGTCGGCGTGATCAGCGCTGCGGCGATCGAAGCGCCCACGATGGCGACGCGCCACTGCCGGACCAGCGTGCCGGCGCTGACCAGGCCCAGCAGCGAGATCAGGAAGAAGATCAGCGGCGTTTGAAAGGCGACGCCCATCCAAAACAACAGCGAGGTGACAAAGCTGATGTAACCGTCCGCCGTCCACTCCGGCTCGAAAATATCGGCCTGGAAGCCTTCCAGGAAACCAAGCGCGGGCGGCATCAAGATGCGCCAGGCGAAGAACACGCCGATGATGAACAACGCCGTTGTGGCCGGAATCGAGAGCAAAACGTAGCGCCTTTCCTTGCTCGTCAAACCGGGCAGGATGAACATCAGCAGCTGGTAGGTCACCATGGGTATGGACAAGATGCCGCCGACCATCAAGGCGACCTTGAAGTAGATGAGAATGTTGCCCGTTGGATCCAGGATGACCAGCTCGCAGTTATCCACGCTGGGAATGCGGCAGAAAGGCTCTTGCAGCAGGATCAGCACCCGGTCAGCGAACAAGACGCCAACGACTGTGCCGACAACAAGTGAGAATACGGCTCGGGTTAAGCGTTGACGCAATTCATCGAGATGCTCAAAGAACCCCATGCGGAGTTCATGGCCATCATCGATTTCCTCGCTGGCGATGATGTCGGTCATGCCCTGCCCTGCCTATTGACGCTGCTGCGCGACCAGGCGCCGAGGTCGGGCGTCATGCCGTTGGCCGCGTCTGCAGGCCCCCCGTTCCACGTGCCCAGATCGACCCGTTCCAGCACTGGCGCGGGTTTGATAGCCCGCTTCGTCGATGGGCGCTTGGCCTTGGCCTTGGCGCTCTTGCCGAGAGACTCGGCGACTGCCTTGGCCGGGGTGGATTTCGCCGGCAACTTTGGCTTCTTGTTGTTTAAGGCGTCGCTGACTTCCTCTACGCTGTCCAAGTCTTGCTGTACTTCCTTGATCGATTCCTGTAACGGGTTGGTCACCGGCTTGACTGCATCGCTGATCGTACGATTGAGATTCTTTCGCGTCGGCGGCTCCTTCGGCAACTTGATATCGAGCCCGGCGTCGTCGAACTCTTTCTGCACCAGATCGACCGTCTCCGACCAGATCTTGCGGAACTTCGCCACGTGCTGGCCCAAGACATAAGACCAGTGAATCATGCGTTTTGGACCGGCGAACACCAGCATTATCAGCAGAATCGCCACCAGCTCCCAAGCGCCGACACCAAGGATATTCATCCGCCACCGTCCTCGTCCGCGGCCTGCTCCAGCGAGTGCTCGGCATCGGAAGTGATCGCGCCCAACACGCCATGTACAAAGCTGTGCGCTTGTTCCGCGCCAAACACCTGCGCCAAGTGCACGGCTTCGTTAATGATTACGGCGGTGGGCGTATTGCGCTGCTGCACCAAGAATTCGAAGACCGCGATGCGCAAGATATTTCGGTCGATCACGGCGACCTGGTCGATGGGCCATTCGGGCGCATAGTCTTGCAACAACGCGTCGATTTCAGCGCGGGACGCGAGGACGCCGCGGACGATCCGCCGAACAATTGCGCGGACGGTATAGGACTCGGGCCGTGCCGCGAAGTGCGCCTCCAGCACGGTTTCCGGCTCGTGAATCGTGGTATCCAGCTCATACAGTATCTGCAAACAGGCGCGCCGAGCAATCGAGCGGTCGGCCGCGCCAGGAGTCGGCTTAACAACTTCGGACGTAATGGTGTCCACGTCCGGGTCGAAGCTGTCTAATTCAAAGGGAAAACCGACCATCAGACTGGGTTGACCCCGCCTTGCTGCGCTTCGCTGGCGAATCAATGACGCTAGTTTAGCGCACCGGGGGACAATTATCCACGTAGTATTGCACTGCTTGCTGGATAGTCCTGCGCCCTGTCATGCGTCGCCCGGCGCTGACGGATGCGGCTATATTCGCCGCTCAATTGCCTGTAGAATTGGGCGCGCGCCCTTCGCCGAGCATCGCAAGTGGCCTACGCGCAATCCATCTTCAGGGAATAGCATGATCGATGCAGCGCCACCAGACCCGCGGCATGCCCTGCTGGTCCAAAACATCACCAAGTACTTCCACTTGCCGCAGCCGCCGCTTTGGAAACGGCTGTTGGGGGCCAAGGCGCAGCTACCGCGGCAGGGCGCCTTGCCCGAAGTTGGCCCGGGTGACAAGGCGCCGGTGGCGGCCGTGGACCACGTCAGCTTCGTCATCGAGCGCGGCGAGATATTTGGCATCCTGGGACCCAATGGCTCGGGCAAATCAACCTTGATCCGGCTGATTTCGACCCTGCTCAAGGCGGACAAGGGCAACGCCGCGGTCTTCGGTATGGATATTGAGCAAGACGAAATGCGTGTGAAGCAGCTCATCAGCCGAGTCTCAGTGGATGCCGCCTTTTTCAAGAAACTCAGCCCGATGGAGAATCTGCTCTACGGCGCGCGGCTATACGGCGTAACTGGACCCGAAGCTCGCGTCAAAGCCTACGAGGTCATGGGGCGGCTGGGCTTAAAGCGCGCGTCCTACAACGAGCCGATGGAAGAAATGAGCCGCGGCATGCAGCAGAAAGTGGCGATCGCCCGCGCCTTCCTGACATCGCCGGTGCTCTTGCTGCTCGACGAGCCGACCACTGGACTGGATCCGCGGTCCAAGCGCGAAGTGCGCGCCTTCATTGAAGAGCTGCGCGATTCGCACGACGCCACGATCCTGATTACAACGCACGATATGGACGAAGCCGATGTGCTCTGCGATCGCGTCGCGGTCATCCACAATGGCCAGCTGGTGGCGACCGATACGCCCGAAGCGCTGAAGCGCAGCATCGCGCTCAACGGCGACAGCCCCACGCTTGAGGACGTCTTCATGCGTCTCACCGGCGAGCAACTGAGCGCCGACAATGACGCCCGAGCCCGTCCGGCGGAGTAAAGGGGGAACGACATGCAAAACGACTCCACCCGCGCCCTGAGCAGCCTGCGCCTGCAAGCCCTGCAAACCTACGCCTTCATGGCCCGCAACTGGCACCTGACCAGGCGTTACTGGGGCTGGGAGGTCGTCTGGTTCTTCTATTCCCTGACCAGCGGCTTGTCCGTCGTTTTCATCGCCCAGGGCGCCGAAGCGCTCACCGGTGAGGACGCCGGCTTGAATGTGCAATACCTTACGATGTATCTCGTCGTCGGCACGCTCGTCTGGCGCTTCCTTTCGGCGATTTTCATCCTGACCAGCGAGGTCGTCGCCTGGGAGCGCTGGGAAGGCACCATCGAATACACCTTGATGGCGCCGGTGCAGCGCTGGGTGCATCTGATCGGCCAGACGCTGTATTCATTGACTTACGGCTTGATCTCGACCTTAATCATCGGCATCGTCATGGCGCTGTTCTTTGAGCTGGATCTCTCAAATTCCAACCTGCTCGGCGCCAGTGCGGTCCTTTTGGCCGGCAGCTTTTCCCTGGTCGGCTTGGGCATAATCGCCAGCATTCTGCCGCTGCTGTATCCCGAGCGCGGCGAGCAGATGACCAATGTCGTCGAGGCCTCCTTTCTGCTGATATCCGGCGTCTACTACCCCATCAGCGTCTTGCCCGAATGGATGCAAGCCATCGCCGTCGTCTCGCCCGTGACTTACGTGCTGGACGGAACGCGAGCTGCGATACTGGATGGCGCGCCTCTCAGCGAGCTATGGCGTTTCATCCTGCCCTTGCTGGCGCTGGGTTGCGTCACGCTGCCGCTGGGCCTCTTCGCCTTCCGGCTGGCGGAAAATTACGCCAAGCGTACCGGCAAGCTCAAGCGCGTCGGTTAGCTCCGCGTCCGGTCATCAGCCCAATCACCCGTCTATCTTGCTGACGCTCGCCCTATCCGGCAGTTGCACCTGGATCTGCCCGTCGCGGATGGCGATGCTCACGGCACGGCTGGGCGGGCCGATAGCGCCGCTGATGATCCACTCATTCATTCGGGCGCACAATTCGGCGCTGAAGAGAAAAATCGCGGCGATGAGATTGGCCCAAAACAAGAAGACGATGACGGTGGCGATGCCGCCGTAGATGAATTGAAAGCCGGCCAGGTTCGCCAGGTAAATCTCAAAACCGCGCTTGGCCAATTCCCAGCCGACTGCGCCCAGCATGGCCGCCGGCAGCACCGCGTCCCAATGCACATAGCGCGCCGGCACAAAGCGAAATAGCAGGCAGAAAATCACCACATCCAGGCCGAATGGCAAGAAGTTGATGCCGATCGAGAGCCAGGGACTGGGCTGATCCAGCAGCAACACAGACAACAAGCGCAATACGCCGGCGGTCACGAAAGACACAACGACCAAGACCACCAATACTGTGCTGATTGCCACGGCCTGGATGCGCAGCTTCCAGATGTTCCTGCCGTTGGGCACGGCGAAGATCTCGTCCAGCGAGGCCGTCAAATTGGAGAAGAGGCTCAACGACGACCAGGCAATCAGCACAACCGCGACGACGCCGAAGGAGCGCGATTGCGCCAGTGACTCGTCCAGGATGTCCATCACGAAGCCGATTGTCGCCGCATCATCGGGCAAGAAAAAGCGCAAGCCATTGGCGATCTGTTCTTGCGCCGCCGCCGGCTCCAGCAAGCCGCCGATAAAGGCCGCCACCATCAGCGTCAGCGGGAAGATCGAGAAGAGCGCGTAAAATGCCAACGCCGCTGACTGACGCGAGCTGTAGCGGCTGAAGTTGCCGAAGGCGATGCGCAAAACCCGCGGAAAGGCCCGCGTAGCCTCACTGCGCGCCAGCCACCAGCCTACCAGCCAATGCTTCAACCGTTGTTTAGCATTTGCCATCTATGCCGCCCCGCCACAGTCCGCGCCATCTGACGTCGTTGATTCCAGCATACCATGACCGCCAGGCGTCAACAGGCAGGCGGTCCACGGCTCAGCCGGACCAAGTACGCCGCAGCAGCCGCGCGTGATTCGCGCCCGGGGTGATGGCGCCCAGAATCGACGGATGCTTCGCGCCGGTCAAGGCCGGCAAGGAGGCGGGCCGCCCATGCCAGGTCTCGTATGCCAGGACGGCGAATACCAGCGCCTCTTTGAAGTCGCTGTCCATGCCGATGTCCTCGTGCGTCAATACCGTCACCGGCGCGAGCAGTTGCTTTAGCATTTGCACCATCACAAGATTGTGCCGGCCGCCGCCGCCCAGGATCACCTCTCTGATAGGCGCCGGGGCGAAGCGCTGATAGGCCTCGGCGATGTTGGCGGCTGTCAGCGCTGTCAGCGTGGCGATGATTTCACCAGTGGACAATCCGCGGCCCTGCGCTTCGGCCATCAGCTCCAGCGCTGCCACAGTGCCGAAAGTCTCGCGGCCGGTTGTCTTGGGGTATCCCCGCGCATAATAGGGATGGCGCAGCAAGTCGTCGAGCCATTCTTCGTTGACGGGCGCGCCGCCAGCCAATTCACCATCGCGGTCATAGGTCTGCGCCCCATCGGTGAGCTCGCCGACGGCGATATCGAGCAGGGCGTTGCCCGGGCCGGTATCGAAGGCTACGGGCGCCGAAGCAGCATCATTGAGCGGCGGTAGGAAGGTGACATTGCCCATGCCGCCGATATTCTGCACCGCGCGCCAGTGCTTGGGATGCCGCAGCAGCAGCCAATCGACATAACTCGTCAGCGGCGCGCCTTGACCGCCGGCGGCGATATCCCGCGCGCGGAAGTTGCTGATGGTTGTGACGCCGATTCGCTCGGCCAGGATTGCGGCCTCCACGATCTGCAGCGAGACATCGACGCGGCCGTCGGGTGTGACATTGTGCCACAGCGTCTGCCCGTGCGAGCCGATCAAGTCGACCTGCTCGGGCGACAGCTCAGCCTGCTCCAGGGCCGCCAGCGCTGCATCCGCGAAGAAATGAGCCAAGTCAACGTGCAATGACGCGATGCGGTCGACGCGGCTCAATTGCGGCTCACAGGCGTTCAAGATACGCTGACGCATGTCGGCATCGTAGGCGAATGTCGCGCCACCCAACAGCTCGACGCCCATGTCGCCGGGGCCGCCGCTGATGCCACAGATAGCGACATCAACGCCGTCAGCGGAGGTGCCTGACATCAAACCGATGACGATCATGGCGTGAGCAATTTACGCCTTTGTTATCGCGACGAGTGAGGGACGCTGCGCCGGGCGCGGCTCAAGCGGTACGTTTGCCAGCGCCGAGCCGCGGCCGCAGCAACGCGCGCATGGCGATTGCGGTCATCACCGCTGCCAGCGGCAACGCGATGAGCGCGCTGATGCCGCTGTCATGGTAACCGCCGGGTGAACTTGCGAGGGCGAACTCAATGCCCAGGGCCAGCACGATCGCCAAAGCATGAGCGCCGATCCAGCGCCAAACGCCACCCGCCACACGGCTTAACGGCAGCGCCTGTACGGATGCAAGCGCGCACAGGTAGAGCATTGCCGGTATCCCAATCTCCAGCGCGCTCGCCATTGCCGGCGCCGCGCCCCAATCGCGCAGCAAGTCATACAGCGCGCGTGACGCATCCAGCGCGAACCAGGTTACGGCGCCCGCGATCAGCCCGCCAAATGTCGAATAATACACCCAGCGCGGGAGCTCCACGTGCAGATAACGCCCCACGATAGCCTTCTGCAGCAAACCGATCAAGAATCCGTTCATGATGCCGTAGGTCGCGGCAACTATGTAACTCCGGTGCTCCCAAAAGTCGTAAGACGAGGCGGGCAGCAAGAATTCATGGAGATGCGCTATACCGACGATAGTCGGCAGCGCAGCCACGAACGAAAGCGGCACAACCAGTGTCCCGGCGACCATCCAAGCGATCGCAAATCTGCGTGGCTTGATTGCGTTTATCATCCGCTGATATCCTCTCGCGCACTGGCGACTGCTCTGCACCTGTCAGATTATACAGCCGCGCGGCCGAGATGCGCACTGGAGTCGCATCCGCGTAGGGCAAGCGTAGATCCCGCCGGGGAGCGCATAATTGGTGCATCGTGCAGTAACAACTCTCGAGGAGAATGAAAGCCGCCCCGGGCCTCAGGCCGATTCGGCATAGCGCTTGAAGTTGTTGAGGATGGCTTGCCAGCCGTCGCGCTGCATCTCGACCGTATTCATCTCTTCGGCATCGAAGCGCGTCGTCACCCGAGTACGCGTACCCTCACTCTCGAAGGTCGTTTCGACTCTTCGCCCGTCGCCCAGGGTATAGGCCACCCTCACGCCCTCGCTGACTTCATCGTAGACGGCTTCAAAGTCAAAGCCGAAGCTGCCGTCTTTGGCTTCCATCCGCGTCAGCAAGCGCCCGCCGACGCGCAAGTCATTTTCGGCGCGCGGGCAACACCAGTCGTCCGAGGCGAAATTCCAGCCGGTAATGTGCTCGGGCTCATTGTACAGAGTCCAAACTTCACCTCGCTCACGGTCAATGAGCGCTGTGATCTCAATGCTCTCAGCCATTGGTTGTCCTCAATTGAGCAGATGAGCGGACGCCTAACTAGACGAGCCGACGCTTCGCGACCGACATCGCCGTGAATCAGCGGCGTAGCTTGTCGATTGCGCGCAAACTACAGTAGGCGGAGAGGACAGGATTCGAACCTGCGGTACCCTTGACAGGTACAACCGCTTAGCAGGCGGCCCCAATCAACCACTCTGGCACCTCTCCCTTGAAACTATGTCGCTGTTAAGCTGTTTAAGGCGGAGAGGACAGGATTCGAACCTGCGGTACGGAGAACCGTACAATGGTTTTCAAGACCATCGCCTTAAACCACTCGGCCACCTCTCCAACAGTGTGACGTGTTGCGCTGTGGCGCGTGTCATATTAGCATAGCGGCGCGGCGCTGTCAATATGCCGCCCGGCCACAACCAGCGTTGAGCGTAGGCTCGCTATCTACTATACTGCTGGCAACCAGCGCGAGCGAACCCGCCTTGCCCATCCTGCTGCCAATCGCCGTCTATGCATTTGCCCTTGTAGTCGCGGCCCATGTCGAAGACGGGCGAAAGCTGCGGCTGCCGCTGCTAACAATCATGACGCTTGGCTTGGTCCGGGTGAAGCGGTTTTGGCGCTTGGTCGCCGCTGCCGTGCATCGCCTCAGCCCCGGCGAGCAAACCACTTTCAACCCGTCCCGAGCCCTGCACCGTTGCGCCGCGCTGCTGATTTTCGCAGGCTGTATGGCGCTTGTCTTCCCTGGCATGTGGGGCGCCACCGCCGATGCCGACACCATTACGCTGGAACGCGACGCGGCGCTGGCTGCGCTGATCGGCACGGGAGCGTTCAACTTGATCCTGGCGCTGCTCGGGGTCGGCTGGCTCATTCGCCGCTCATCGGCTGAGGCGCGGCGTCGGCTCGGCCTGCGCGCGCCCACGCTACGGGAAACCTTTATTGGTCTTAGCGCCGGGGCGGGGCTCTGGCTTTTTTCGACGGGGGCAGTAGCAATCTGGTCCAGCGCAGCGCCCGTCGAAGTCTTTGAGCAGCAGACCGCTGCCGGGCGTCAGATCTTCCATGCCTTCGGCGGCTCGCTGGCATCAGCGCTGATGTTGGCCGCCATCTCCGCCATAGGCGAAGAGATCTTGTATCGCGGCGCGTTGCAGCCCGTTTTCGGCGTCGTGCTGACATCGTTGTTCTTCACAGCCACGCACCTGCAATACGCCTTGACGCCGGCCGCGCTGATCCTCTTCGTCGTGTCGCTGGGTTTTGGCTGGCTGCGGCTGCGCTATTGCACGGGCGTCGCCATCGCCGCGCATGCGCTATACAATCTCGTCCCATTCCTGCTCGCGAGCCCGTCCGCGCTTTAGTCCGTCAAGTCGGCATTCAGCCGGGCAAATGCGACCCATGATAAACCTCTACGCCCTCAGCCTGACCGAACTGATAGACCTGATGACTGACATCGGCCAGCCGCGTTTCCGCGCCCGCCAAATCTGGCACTGGATGTACCAGCGACAAGCGAGCCGCATCAAGGACATGACAAACCTGCCGCAATCGACGATCGCTGCGCTGGGTTCGGTTGCGCGCCTGGGTACGCTGGAGACCGCCGCCCGCCAAGTCAGCCAAGACGGCGCCGAGAAACGCCTCTATCGCCTGCATGACGGCCAGCTGATCGAATCGGTGCTGATGCCCTACGACGACGGTCGGCTGACCGCTTGCATCTCCTCCCAGGCCGGCTGCGCTTTGGGCTGTGTCTTCTGCGCCACCGGGCAGATGGGCTTCGGCCGTCATTTGATGGCGGCGGAGATCTTCGAACAAGCCATGCTCTTTGCGCGCGAGTTAGCCGGCCGCGGCCAGCGCCTGAGCAATGTCGTCTTTATGGGCATGGGCGAGCCCTTTCACAATTACGCTGCGACGCTGGCAGCGACGCGACAACTCATGGACCGACTGGGCATCGGCGCCCGACACATTACCATCAGCACTGTTGGCTTGGCGCCGCAAATCCGCCAATTCGCCGACGAGGGCTTGCAGGTCAAGCTGGCGATCAGCCTGCACAAAGCCGATGACAGCGAGCGCTCGGCGTTGATGCCGGTGAACCGCCGCTGGAATATCGAGACGCTGCTTGCGGCCTGCCGCTATTATGTCGAAGTGACCAATCGACGGATCACTTTCGAGTGGGCCGCCATCGCCGGCGAAAACGACACCGCGGCCGAAGCGGCGCGCTTGGGCGAGTTGCTTTCCGGCCTGCTATGCCACGTCAACATCATCCCCTTGAACCCGACCACCGGCTACGGGCGGGCGCCGGCCGATACGGGCGCAATTGCGCAATTCCGACAGATCTTGCGTCGCTACGGCGTCAGCAGCACGGTTCGCGTTCGGCGCGGCATTGACATCGACGCCGGCTGCGGCCAATTGAAAACAGCCGTGCTTCAGGCGAGCGAAATCCCGTAGTCCGCGCCCGGTCTGCTGAGCGCATGACGAGTCAAGCGCAGCGCCTTCCCGGCGACGAAATCATTGCGGCGGCTCGCCATAAACTGTAAGATCATAGGTATTGGTCCGCTGAAATCTTAATAGTTGGCATGACGCAAGCTGCGTTCAAAATCGCGCCGTCGATTCTGGCGGCGGATTTCAATCGATTGGGCGCCCAAGTCCGCGAAGCGCAAGACGCCGGCGCCGACCTGATTCACATTGATGTGATGGACGGCCGCTTCGTGCCCAATATCACCATGGGCCCGCTCATCGTCGAGGCGGTTGCCCGCGTCGCGCGGATTCCCCTGGATGTGCATCTCATGATCGTTGAACCGGATCGATTCATTCGCCGTTTCGCCGAAAGCGGCGCGGACATCATCACAGTCCATATCGAAGCCTGCGCGCACTTGCATCGTGTGCTCCAACTCATCGACGATTGCGGCTGCCGCCCTGGCGTCGCGCTCAACCCGCATACGCCTGCCAGCGCCTTGACCGAAGTCCTGCACATGGTGGATACCATCAATGTGATGACCGTCAACCCCGGCTTCGGCGGCCAACGCTACCTCCACGCCATGACGCAGAAAATCTGTCAGCTTCGCGATCTCGTGGCCGCGGCTGACGCAGCTGTCGACATTGAAGTCGACGGCGGCATCAACGCTGACACGGTCGCGGAAGCGCTAAGGGCCGGGGCCAATGTGGCGATCGCCGGCACCTGCATCTTCAGACATAAGGATGGCATCGCCGAAGGCATCGCGGAATTGCGGCGGGCTGCGCAATGCTCCGGCTGATGGTGCAATATGTCGCGGAATCAAATAGATGGTCCGGCCTTGAAACGCAAGCTGCATTCCGGCGCGTCCAACCTTGCCGAGCACCTCAGCCTGATCAACGAACTCAATGTGTTTCCCGTGCCCGACGGCGATACCGGCACCAACATGCACCATACCTTGCAACGCGCCCTGCAAGAGATCGCCGCGCTGGAAACCGATGATGCCAGCCAGGTCGCGGAACGCTTCGCCTATGGCGCGCTGATGGGCGCACGCGGCAACAGTGGCACGATATTGTCTCAATTGCTGGGGGGCTTTGCCGATGGTCTGGAAGGCCGACCGATCTTGTCGGCGCCGCATTTGCCGCCAGCGTTGCAGTGTGCTGTTGAACGCGCCTATGAGGCGGTCAGCCAACCCGTTGAAGGCACGATGCTCACGGTTGCGCGCGAATCCGTCGCGCAGTTGGACAGTCGTCGCGGCGATGCGCTAACACTGGACGAGATGTTTGATGCGCTCATCGTCGGCGCCGAGCAGTCCCTGGAGCGCACGCCAAGCCTGCTGCCGCTGCTGCGGGAAGCCGGTGTCGTGGATGCCGGCGGCATGGGTCTGCTCTGCTTTCTGCGCGGGATGCGGGCCGCAGCTTGTGACGATTTGCCCGCTGCCGCCCCGGTAGCCGTCGCGGCGACATCCCGCCTGATTCCGCTTAGTATCGCGCCAGGCGGTTACGGCTACGATGTGCAGTTTCTTATGCGTGGAGAGCATCAGGATCTCGCGGCCATCCGTCAAGCGCTGGGGCAACTGGGCGACTCGGTTGTGGTCGTTGGCGACGCGACCGCGATCAAGGTGCATATCCACGTCGATAATCCGGCTATTCCCATCGATTACGCCATCAAGTCTGGCGCCGCGCTTGACGATGTCGTGGTCGAAAACATGTCACTGCAAGCCGAAGCGTACCGGCGTGATCGGCCTGCAGTTGAGGTGGGCGCGAGACATGACGGGGCGCCGGAGCTCGCCGTGGCCGCCGTAGCGCAGGGTGCGGGCTTGCAAGCGATCTTCCGCCAACTACACTGCAATACCGTAATCGACGGCGGCGCCGGCCACAGCCCGTCGACGGAGGATTTCGTACATGCCATTCGTCAGCTTCCCGCGCGGGACGTAGTCTTGCTGCCCAACGACCGCAACATCCAAATGGCGGCGCAGCAAGCTGCCCTTTTCGTCAGCGAAAAGCAGGTGCGCGTTCTGCCGACAACGACGATTCAGCAAGGCATCAATGCCATGATCGCGTTTGGCGATGCGGTGGATAGCCGCGCCGACCCGGCTACGACCATAGCGCTCATGCGCGAGGCTGCCGCCGCCGTGCGTTCGATCGGCCTTACCCGCGCCACGCGCGCCACCGTTCTGCGCGGCAAGAGCATCAGCCAAGGGGATTACATTGCCCTGGCCGATGACGGGATAATCGCCGCCGGCGCCGATGTGCACGACGTTGCCTTGGCTGCGCTTAAGCTGACGGTAAATGACGAGGCGGAATTGGCGACGGTTTACCACGGCGTTGGCATTTCCAAACGTGCCGCCGGCCAGCTCATTGCGCATTTGAGCAACGGGATAAATGCCCTAGAATATGAGCTTGTCTTCGGCGGGCAAGACTTGTACCCGTACCTGATAAGTATCGAATAATGCCGCGAATTCACATCGTAACCGATAGCGGGGCGCGCTTCTCCAACCCGCGCCTCATCCGTCACTTTCCCGTGACGATCCTGCCCAACACTATAGAGATCAGCGGCAAGCGCTATTTGGAGGGCGTCGATATTGAGCCCGAAGCGGCCTTCCCGCTGATCGCGCAATCAGAAGCGCCGCCGTCAGTCATGCCGCCGTCCGAGAATGACTATGCTGAGCTATTTGCGCGCCTGTCGCACTTTTGCGACGCGGTGATCTCCGTGCATCCATCGCGAGAACTCTCTCAGAGCTGGCAGAATGGTCGCCTGGCCGCGCAGCAAGTCAGCGGCAACTGCGAAATCGCCGTCATTGATTCGCAAAGCCTCTGCGCCGGCCAGGGCATGCTTATACGCGCCGCCGCCCGCGCCGCCCAGGAGCAGGCATCCGTCGAAGACGTCATCCAGGTCGTCCGCCAGGCCGTCAATCGCATCTACTCCGTATACTGCGTTGATGATGTCAGCCTGCTGCGCGCAAACGCCATCATGAAACCCTCTCACGCCATCTTGAGCCGGAAGCTTGATATCAAGCCCTTCGTAAGCCTGGAAGACGGCAAAATCATCGTCATTGAGAAAGTGCTGACGCGGCCGGAAATCATCGAGCGCCTGGTTGAATTCCTGGTCGAGTTCAACGAGCTGGAAGACGCAGTCGTGCTGCAGGACCAGGAGCAGATCAGCGATGAAACACGCATCATGCAGGATCGGCTGGCGCTAGAATTCCCCGGGCAGCACTTCCCGTTTACGATGTATAGTACGACCATGGCCTGCTACCTGGGCGCCTCCGCAACCGGCGTCGCCGTCTTGGAAAAGGCGGGGGACGACTTAGACTATGACTTCTAGCCGCATACGGATTGCTGCCGATAGCGTTTGCGATCTGCCGCCCGCGCTAGCCGACGCCCTGGGCGTGCGTATCATCCCGACCTACGTCAATATTGGCGATGACAGCATTCCCGATGACGGCATCGCGCTGGACCGGTCTCGTTTCTACCGCGACCTGCCAACGATGCCGCAGCAGCCTTCGACCGCCGCCCCTTCCCCGGGCGATGCCGAACGGTTCTATCGCGCCATCCTGGCTGAGGGCGCCGACCACATCATTTCGCTGCATGTGCCGGCGAAGCTGAGTGCTGTGCTCAACGCTATGCGCTTGGGCGCCGAAGCCGCCGGCGCGGACAAGATCACCCTGGTCGACAGCTTGCAGCTCACATTCGGCATCGGACTGCAAACGTGGGTCGCAGCCGAACTCGCTCAGCAAGGGGCTGATCGCGAGCGCATCCTCAGCGCGATAGAGGCCGTGCGTCGGCACACGCGCGTATATGCCATCATTGATACCATCGAGTTTCTGCGCCGCAGCGGCCGCGTGAATCCGCTAGTCGCCAGCCTGGGCGACATGCTGAAAATCAAACCGATTATTGAACTAAGCGACGGCGAAGTTCGGCCCATCGGCCGCCAACGCACCTGGAAGCGCGCCCTCTCCCGACTGCGTGATTTGACGCGCGCGCAGGCGCCGCTTGAACGACTGGCTATATTGCACAGCGCCCGCTACGACGGCGCGGTCAGCTTCCTCGAATCCATACGAGAGTTCGCGCCGTCTGATACACTTGTCATCGAAGCTACCCCTACCATTGGCGCCCATATTGGGCCGGGATCAATCGGCGTCGCGACCTTGAACCGTAACTGGAGGCGGTAATCCATGCCAACTGCATTGGAGACGATGGTCAAAATCTTGAAGCTGGAACGCGACCAGGGCGGCAGGAACACGGCTGTAGTCGGCGGGCTGGCCGCCTATGCGGCTTCCTGGCAAGAGCAAGCGCGGCAACAGGCCAGGCGCCCGCAACATCAGATTCTCATTGATGAGCTCGTCGACTCGCTGGCGCAATACGACAGCCTGGAAACTGAGGACGACCGCCTCGCCCGTATCAACTATTTGCTGGATCGCGCCACAAATCGCCAGCCGCCGCCTCAAGCCTACCGCGAACGTCTGCCCGAGTGGGAAGCCAAGATGAAGGACCAAGTTCAGCAGCGCCCGGAACGCGCTCGGCGTTCCCCGCAGAGACATGCCCAACCTCGGCAGTCGCGCTCGTCCCGCTCTGGCCGACAACGCGGCTACCAACCCTATGACGGCGCATCTTGGGACGAAGACTTCACCGGCGGCCCGCGAGAGCATCAGCTCGATTTGGCGCCCTTGCCCAGCTTGTCGCGCCCACCGCGGCAGCCGCGGCCGGATAGAAGTCTTGACGAGCAAGACGCTCTGTTGCGCACATTGGAAGAGCCCACGACATCGGTCAACGGCATCGGCAAAAAGTTTTCCGAACTCTTGTCGCAACTTAACATTGACTCCGTTCGCGACCTGCTCTACGCCTTCCCGCGCGACTATCGTGACTATACGCAGCAGACCTGTATTCGCGACCTGCGGCCCGACAAAGTGGTGACCGTCATCGGCACCATTACACGCGTCAATGCGGTGGCCGGCGCCGGCAGCGGCAAGGACCTCATCGTGCGCATCACCGATGGTTCCGGCCCCTTGTCGATTCGCTTTTTCGGCCAGCAGTTTTTGTCCGCCAAACTGCGACAGGGTATGCAGCTGGCTGTACAGGGCAAGGTGACCTACTTCCGCGACATGCCGCAGATGGCCAGCCCGAAGTGGGAAGAGCTCGACATCGGCAACCTGCGCAGTCCCGGCATCGTGCCAGTGCACCGCATGACCAAGGGACTGCCCCCGCGCCGCTACCGCCGCACGATGCAGGATCTGCTGGCGCTATGGGCGGAACAGATGCCGGACCCGATACCGGAGTCGATCCTGGAGCGCACCGACCTGGCGGACTTGGGCTGGGCGCTGCAGCAGGCGCATTTTCCCGAAGGTTGGGATCACTTGCGGCATGCGCGGCACAGGCTCGTCTTCGACGACTTGCTGCTGCTTCAATTGGCAATGGAGGCGAAACGCCGCGAATGGCAATCCACCCCGGGCTCGACATTGCAGGTGGATCCGGATCTCCTCGCCCAATTCACCAATGAGGTCTTCCCCTTTTCGCTTACGCAAGGCCAGCGCGATGCCATCGCCGACATCAGCCGCGATCTGCAAAGCAGCCTGCCGATGAACCGGCTGCTTCAAGGCGATGTCGGCGCCGGCAAGACAGCCGTCGCCATTGTGGCCCTGGCCATCGCCCATGCCAACAACGCGCAATCGGCATTGATGGCGCCCACGAGTGTCCTGGCGCAGCAACACTGCCAAGTCGTCCAGGATACATTCGCCGCCATGCCCGCCGAGGACAGGCCCGTCATCGCCCTGCTCACCAGCGCGCTATCGCAAACGGAGCGCAATGAAATCTACGCCGGCATCAAGAACGGCACGGTTGACATCGTAATCGGCACCCATGCCCTGATTCAAGAGGGGGTCGAATTCAACGACTTGGCGCTCGCCATCATCGATGAACAGCAGCGCTTTGGCGTCGACCAGCGCGCGATCTTGCGTGGTAAAGGGCGCAATCCCCATCTGCTCGTGATGACGGCGACGCCGATCCCGCGCACGCTTGCGCTAACCGTACGTGCCGATCTCGACCTCAGCGTGATCAAGGAAAAACCGGCCGGGCGTCGGCCTGTAACAACCCAGATCATCGATCCCGTAGCGCGGGAACGGCTGAACGGTTTCGTCCTGAACCAGCTCGAAGCTGGCCGCCAGGCATTTTTCGTGCACCCGCTGGTGGACGAGTCCGAAACCATCGATTCGGCCGCTGCCACGGAAGCATTCGAAACTCTGAGCCAAGTGTTCTTCCGCTTTCGCGTCCGCCTGCTACATGGACAGATGGACGCAGCCAAGAAAGATGAGCTGATGGCGGATTTCGCGGCGCACAAATACGATGTGATGGTGACCACGGCGGTCGCCGAAGTCGGCGTCGATGTGCCCAACGCCAACGTGATCGTCATCGACGGCGCCAACCGCTTTGGCTTGGCGCAGCTGCATCAATTTCGCGGGCGCGTCGGCCGCGGCGAGCATTCGTCCCACTGCTTCCTCTTGCCGGATAATTCGGCGCAGGTCGATATCGATCGCATTCGCTCAGCCCAGAACGGCCAGCTCGACACGGCCGAATTAAGCATCGCGGAGCAGCGCCTTTCCGCCATGGAAACCACCGACGACGGCTTCAAGCTGGCGGAGTTGGACTGGCGACTTCGCGGCGCCGGCGAGCTGCTCGGCCGGCGGCAGAGTGGGCAGAGCAGACTTCATCTCGCTGAACTGATTACGCCCGACTTGCTAGTCGAGGCCCAGCGAGAAGCGCGAACGATCCTGGAAGCCGACCCAGAACTCGCACTGCCGGCCCATCATTTGCTGGCGCAGCAGATCAGCCGACGCTTCGAGAACAGTAGCGATTTGAGCTAAAGCGCACACCGGCCGCCGGCGCATGCAGCGCGCCAGTTTCAACCTTGCAATTGACATTCCGTCGGCGCGCCACCACGGCATGTTGACGAGCAGTCAAGCCCTGACGCCTCGAAAAATACCGCTGCAAGAGCAACCGGAACTCGCCGGTTTCCCGTTCGAAACTGCCTGCAAATTGATTGGCGCGGATCTGCCCCCACCATTACAATGCGCTGGTAGCGCTGGGGAGAATCCATGTCAGGTAAAGGAATTGCGCTTTATCCAGCATCACTTGACCCCATTCACTACGGACATATTGATGTGGCTGTGCGCGCGTCCCGCTTCTTTGATGAACTGATCGTCGCCATCTATGAAAATCCAAAAAAGACCAATGTGCTGTTTTCGATTGATGAACGCGTCAGGCTGGCGTCCGAGGTTTTTCAGAAATATCCGTCGATATCAGTTGCGAAATATAAAATTCTTACAGTACAATATGCACAGTCGGTTGGAGCAATTGCGCTGATTAGAGGCTTGCGGGTTTTCGGTGATTTTGAGTTTGAGTTTCGCATGGGCATGGCAAACAAGAAACTGGCGCCGGAGTTGGAAACGATCGCGATACTGTCGGATGAACAGTATATGCATATCGGTTCCAGTACGATTCGTGAAATCGCCGAATTGGGCGGCGATGTGGCGTCGATGGTGCCGCCGATCATCGCTGAAGCCTTGCGCCAGAAGTTTGCGCACTGAATTCGTTCGTTAGTACGCCATCTTACACCGGGAGGGAACCGATGGACATACAACATCTTGTTGATCGCATGGAAGATTTGATTGACGAGGGTCGTCACCTCTTCGGTACCAAGTACACGATGGTGGACGAAGAACGCGCCCTGGAGATCATTGACCAGATGCGGATTTCGATACCGGAAGAGATCGAAACCGCCGCCCGCACGATTCAGCAGCGGGACCGAGTGCTGGCCGAAGCCAATGAAGAAGCGGCGCGCATCGTGCAGCAAGCGCGCCAGCACAGCGAAGACCTGATTGATGACCAGGAAATGGTCAAGCAGGCCAAGGTGCGCGCCGAATACGTGATTGAGCAAGCCAAGATTGAAGCTCAGACGATCACGCAGGAAGCGGACGAATACGTTCTCGCGCAGCTCAGCCAATTGGAGCAGCGTTTCGCGCTTACGCTTGATGAGATACGCAACGGTATCCAGCTGATGCAGGTGCAGGAGCCAGCCGCGGTTGACGTAGCGCCCGACCATGAGACGGCAATCGCCCACCCGGAAAATGTCCAGCATCAGCCGATCAGCTTTGAGAGACCCGCGCAGGCGCCGGTAGGCAGCAGCGTCTAATCCGCGGATTTCATCCCTTCCCTTCATACAGACATCACGCTTGCGATGTCTGTTTCTGTTGTCTATCTACGGTAGGCTTCCTCCGCGCTACGCACAATACGCTATAGTGTGCCCATGCGTCTCATCTGGTTCACTCTCGCTTGGGCGCTGGGCATCAGCCTGGCACGCGCGCTTCCGTCGATCGCTATGGAAGCTTGGGGCGCTGCGGCATTGGCGCTACTGCTGGTCGCTTTCGTGTCGCGCCGGCGGCGCTTGCTTTGGCCGCTCATCCTGGCGGCGGCGCTGGCGGCGGGCGGTTGCAGACAGACATGGGCGCCACAGGACAGTGACATCGCCCGGCACAATGGCTTCGTCGTTTCCGTGAACGGTATCGTCGCTGACGAGCCACGCCTCCGCGACGACCGCATTCAAATTCATTTGCAAGCCGAGAGCATCTTCGTCAACCACGAGACGCTCAATACCAGCGGCGCCGTACTCGTCGAGGCTGAGCGCAGCGGCGAAATCGCGTACGGTGACAGAATTCGGGCGACGGGCGCGCTGCGGACGCCGGCCACCTGGGACAGCTTCTCCTATGCCGACTACCTGGCGCGGCAAGGCGTATTCAGCATCATGCGACACGCCGGCGTGGAGGTCATCGAGAGCGGACTCGGCGCGCCAGGTCATGCCCGGCTGCTCGAGCTCAAGGACTTCGTTCGCCGCCAGATCGCCAGCGCGCTGCCGGAGCCGCAAGCCGGGCTGTTGACCGGCATTCTGCTCGGAGACGAGCGCGGCATCTCGCCCGAGCTGAGCGATGCTTTCGCCCGGGCCGGCGCAGCCCACGTGGTCGCCATCAGCGGCTTCAACATGGTCATCGTCAGCGCCATCGTCATTCGCGTCTTGTCTCATGCCTTTGGCGGTAGAACGCCGGTGGTCGTCTTTGGCGCCGTCACGATCATCCTGCTCTATTCGCTCTTTGTCGGCGCCAGCCCGGGCATCCTGCGCGCGGCGCTGATGAGCAGCCTGCTGGTCATCGGCAGCCAGTTGAAGCGCAAGACTTTCGTGCCGGCGTCGTTGGCCTTCGCCACGCTGGTCCTTTCACTGGGCGATCCCAGTGTATTGCTGGATATCGGCTTTCAGCTGAGCCTGTTCGCGGTGCTGGGCCTGGCGCTGTTCGCCGATTCGCTGTCGCTGAGGTTTCGCGCCCTGCTGGGGCGAATCCTGCCAGCGCGTGTCGCCGAGCCGCTGCACGGTTTTCTGAATGAGCCGCTCATCGTGTCGTTGGCGGCGCAGATCACCACTTTCCCCTTGATCATCTTGTACTTTGGTCGCTTCTCGCTAGTCGCGATTCCCGTCAATCTGCTCATCGTGCCAGTGCAGGCCGCGGTGCTGCTGCTGGGCCTTGCGGCAGTGGTCATACACGCCTTCGCGCCCGCGATCGGCGCCCTGATCTACTGGGCCGAGCTGCTCTGCCTGTCCTGGACCATCGGCGTCGTCAGGCTGTTCGCGGGTTGGGAATACGCAGACATATCGGTCAACGTGGACGGCAGGCTGGTACAGCTCTTCTACCTGCTACTGATTGGAGGCGCTATGGTCCGCTACGCCAATCCAAAGCTTTGGCAGCGGCTGATGGCCCAGTTGCGCGGCAGGTCGCTGCGGATAGCCGTCATCGCCGTTAGCCTGGCGGTAATCGCGCTCATGGCCGCATCGGCGCTCAGCAGACCCGACGGGCGGCTGCATGTGTGGCTGCTCGATATGGGACACAGCAACGCCGTGATGATACAGACGCCGGGCGGCGCGCATATCCTGATCGACGGCGGTCGCTTTCCTTCGCGCCTGTTGACCGCCATCGGCGACCGACTGCCCTTTTACGACCGCGAAATCGAAGTGCTCGTCATCACGCACCCGGACGAGTGGGATATCGCCGCCCTCAGCAGTGTGCTTCAGCGCTACACGGTCGGCGCTGCGCTGTACAACGGGCAGCCAAACACGGGCGCCGTCTATCGCGAGATTCGCGAGCAACTGGCGCATGCGGGTACGCCGGTTGTGGATGCTGTCGCGGGCCAGCGTCTGGAGTTTTCCGATGGCACGCAAATCGACGTGCTGCACCCGCAGACGAAGCCGAGCATCACAGACAAGCTGGGCGATGCGGCATTGGTGCTGCGCCTGAGTTACGGCGATGTCTCGTTCCTGCTGACCTCGGATGTGAGCGCCGCTGCACAGCGCGAGATGATCGAGAGTGACATTTCGCCGGTCGCCGCGGTGATGCAGATTCCGCAGCACGGCAGGGCCCGCGCGCTTGATGAAGACTTTCTGGGGCTGGCGCAGCCGCAGGTGGCGCTGCTGCAAAGCGATGTCGCCAACCGCCGCGACGACCCCGACCCGGATACGCTGGCGCTCTTCGACGAGATACCGCTCTTCCGCACGGACGAAGCCGGCACCATTCATTTGAGCACGGACGGCGTGTCGCTGCTCATCCATCATTGAGCCGGGTGCGCTGAGAAGACGCGAGGAGGGCGCCCGGCCCTCCTCTTGCGTGAATGCCCTCGGTACTCAACGCTAATAGTTGATATCAACGTGCCTGCGTGAGGCGGCCGACTCCAGGATGGCATCGCAGATGACGGCGTTGCGGTAGCCATCAGCGAAAGTGGCGCCATAGGGCGCGACATCGTTGTCGTTGACGATGGCATCGAAAAAGTGATGGAACTCGTGCACGAAGCTGTGCTCCCAGCCGATGATGTGGCCGTGGGGCCACCAATTCTCCCAGTAGGGATGGTGCGCTTCGGTGACGAGCACATTGTGAAAGCCCTGGGTGGTATCGGGGTCTTCGCCCTTCCAGAAGACGTTCAGCTCGTTGAGGCGCTCGAGGTTGAAGTGAATCGAGCCGTTCTCTGCGTTGATTTCGAAGGAGTTGAAATTCTTGCGGCCCTGGGCGAAGCGGGTGGCCTCGACCGTGCCCAGCGCGCCGTTCTCAAAGTCGAGCAAGGCGACGAAGCCGTCGTCAACATCAGACTTGACCAGGCCGCCGGCGCCGTCGGGGCGTTCGGTGATCCAGGTTTGTTCAAGGCCGGAGACGGCTTTGGGCTCGCCGACCAGGAAGCGCGCCAGGTCGATGATGTGCGCGCCCAGATCGCCCAAGGCGCCACTGCCGCAGACGTCCTTTTGGAAGCGCCAGCTGGTTTCCATCTCGCGGTCCATGCCCCACTCTTGCAAATAGACCGCGCGCCAGTGATAGATCTGGCCTAATTTGCCGCTGTCCATCAGCTTTTTGGCTTGCTGTATGGCGGGCACGAAGCGGTAGTTAAAGGCGACCATGTGCTTGACGCCCGCGTCTTCCACGGCGTCGAGCATGGACTTGGCTTCTTCGGCGGTGCGCGCCAGCGGCTTCTCGCAAAAGACGTGCTTGCCGGCGGCGGCCGCGGCGATGCAGGGCTCGGCGTGGGCATCGTTGGGCCCGCCATTGTCCAGCACTTGCACATTGTCATCGGCGATCATGTCGCGCCAGTCGGTGTAGGCTTTCTCGTAGCCGTAACGTTGCGCGGCGGCGGTGACGGCGGCCTGGTTACGCCCGGCGATGGCGGCCAGGCGCGGGATGGCCACGGGCGGGTACATCATGTAGGGGATCTTCTTGAAGGCGTTGGTATGCGCCTTGCCCATGAAGGCGTATCCGATCATGCCGATGCCGATCTCGGGCGCATCGGCGGCGCTGCCCTCGGCCGCCATGCTGGTAAAGCTGCTGCTCACTTGCTTTTCGTCAGCCATTGGTAAGCTCCTGAATTCTTGCTATACTTCGTTAGACGTGCGTGCGACTCGCCGAGTCGCCCCTACGGGTTCTGTATGGACGGCCGAGCCTGAATCCAACCCTTCCCGCCGGCCCTCTCCCCATTGTGACGGAAAGGGGGAGCGCCTTGCGTGGACAGTATAAGATTGCCCGGGTGAGCGCAATGGGCAAAGCGCGGTTGGCTCTGGCGTACGCGTTTATTCATCGGCGAAGGCGGCGTCGAAGGCCAGTGCCGAGGCGGTGAAGTCGTTGGCTTTGACCCAGGCAGCCGATTCGGTGGCGCCGAATTCGCGATCCATGCCGCTGTCTTCCCATTCGACCGAGAGCGGCCCGTTGTAGCCGGCTCGGTTGAGGGCGCGGATCATAGCGTCGATATCGAGGTCGCCGTGCCCGGGCGAGACGAAGTCCCAGCCGCGCCGCGGATCGCCAAAGTTGAGGTGCGAGCCGAGGATGCTGGTGACGTTATCCAGCGTGACTTTGGAGTCCTTGACGTGCACGTGGAAGATGCGATCGGCGAAACGGTCGATGAATTTGACGGGATCGAAGAGTTGATGGATGAAGTGGCTGGGGTCGAAATTGAAGCCGAACGAAGCGTGGCCGTCCAGCGCGTCCAGCGTCTTCTCAGCGGTGTAGATGTCGTAGGCGATCTCGCCGGGATGCGCTTCCAGGGCGAACTTGACGCCCTCGGCGGCGAAGGCATCCAGCACCGGGCGCCAGCGGTCGGCGAATGCTTGATAGCCGGCGTCGATCATTTCGTCAGAGGTGGGCGGGAAGCGATAAATCAGGTGCCAGACCGGGCTGCCGGTGAAGCCATTGACGACATCGACGCCGAAGGCTTTGGCGGCGCGCGCGGTGTCGATCATCTCCTGGGCGCAGCGCTCGCGCACGCCGTCGGGGTCGCCATCGCCCCAGAGACGGTCGGGCAAGATGGCGCGGTGGCGTTCGTCGATGAAGGCATCGGCCACGCATTGGCCGACCAGGTGATTGCTGATGGAGAAATACGCCAGGCCGTGCTGCTCCAGCACATCGCGCCGCGAACGAATATAGGCATCGCTCGAAAGCGCCTTGTCGACTTCAAAGTGATCGCCCCAGCAAGCCAGCTCCAAGCCGTCATAGCCGAAGCTCACCGCTTTTTCGGCGATGGTTTCGAAGGGCAGGTCGGCCCATTGTCCTGTGAATAAGGTGACCGGTCGCGCCATGTGCCTTTTCCTTTCCGCTTATGCCGGGTGACGGTGTGAAATCGGCTACAAGTATAGCGACTGTCGGCAGAAGCACCAATACTGCGCGAATTTTATACGCCTTTACCACCGAGGTCACCGAATACCGGTGAGTACGGCAAGCGGACGAGCCCAGGCTCGCGCCGGTTTAGGTTGCGGGCCCATAACCAACGTGCGTACGGGCGAGCCGGTGGCTCGCCCCTACAAGTTTCGACGGAGAGGGGGAGCTAAGCGCGCCCGTGCTCATAGACATTCGAGCGGAATGTTGGTTGATTCGGGACAATCGACGAGTCGGTTTAGGCCGAGAAGGGCTTCCCCCCGTTGATACGGGGGGATTGAGGGGGGTTGACCCAAACGTGCATGGCCAGATTGCCGCGGCCGAGGGCAAAATGTTTTTTCGGCCATTTGGCCATTTGGGGCGGCAGGCTTCGTTATTGTGTCGGCGGAGTGTGTATTTTTTCGGACATACCATCTCTCTTTGCCCGGCGATACACGGAAAAACGGGTTGGGCGAAGCGGGTCATGGCGCGACGGTAGCACACAATGGCGGCGAAAGGGCGACCAAATAGTCGCGGTTTGTGCAAGCCGGGCTTTGAGTTTCAGGCGCGGATTGCGCTATCATGGCGTCAGTGGCAGACACGCTGAGCGAGGTTTAACGAGGGGAAACCATGTACAACGGATTGAAGGTCATCGACTTCCACGTGCATTTTCCGACGCGGAAGGGCGGGATCATCGAAGGCGGGCCGGACTGGCGCGGGCGTTACGTCGACCGCATTGGCGAGCGACGGGCGGGCATCGCGCGCGGCTACGCCATGGATTACAACCGGCAGTGGCGCGCCACCTGGGGTTTTGACCCGCCGGAGCGCGAGGCTGCCAGTGATGAAGAGTTGGCCGACCGCTGGGCGGGGGAAGTGGAGCGCTACGGCTTGCGCGCGGTGGGCTTCGTCACCGGCGGCGGCAACCAGAATCTGGCGAGCATCGTGCGGCGGCATCCGGATAAGTTCATCGGCTTCGCGCACAATTATCTCTTCAGCGAGGGCGCGGCTGATGAAGTGCGGCGGGCGGTCAAAGAGGACGGCATGAAAGCGTATAAGCTGCTGGCGCCGGCGCTGGACCAGCCGGTGGAGGACGAATCGGCCTACCCGGTCTGGGAAGCCTGCGCCGAGCTGGATATCCCGGTGCTGATCCACTTCGGCATCCAGGGCAGTGGCGGCGGCATCGCCTGGCATCAGAATATCAATCCGCTGAAACTGCACAATGTGGCCAAAGACTTCCCCGATGTGACCTTCGTGGTGCCGCATTTCGGCTGCGCCTGGATCCGCGAGACGCTGCAGCTGTGCTGGGCTTGCGGCAACGTCAGCATCGACACCTCGGGCTCGAATCAATGGGTGAAGTGGGTCGATGGCGAATGGGATACCAAGAAGCTCTTCCGCAAGTATATGGAGACCATCGGGCCGGAGCGCATCATCTTCGGTACGGATTCGAGCTATTTCCCGCGCGGTTTCGCCGAGCCCTACATCAAGCAGCAGATTCGCGATGTGCGCGAGCTGAATTATCGCGAGGAGGACATTCA
This sequence comes from Phototrophicaceae bacterium, assembly GCA_965208195.1. Lineage (GTDB taxonomy): Bacteria > Chloroflexota > Anaerolineae > Aggregatilineales > Phototrophicaceae > UBA6055. Next base: position 1,313,592 of record CBDBOC010000004.1, read on the forward strand.
GCTCATCTTCGGCGGCAACGCGGCGCGGCTGTTCAAGATTGACTTGTGAGGCGGCGCCCTGTTTGGCAGGCTGGGCAATCTGCGTTACAGTTGAAGCGTCCCATTCAACCTGCAAGGTAATCAATGAAGGAGCGGAACATGTTTGGAAATAGACTGCTGGCGCTGCTGGTCGTCATGGCGATGCTGCTGTCGCTGGGCGCGGTCGCCGGCGCGCAAGACGACATGGTGGAGATCGAATACTGGCAGTACAACTTCGGCGCGCGCGTTGACGCGATGAACATGCTGATTGAGCAGTTCGAGGCGGAAAATCCGGGCATCACCATCGTGCACAACAGCGACATCCCCTACGCCGATTTCCGCACCGAATTGGCGGCATCGGCGCCGGCGGGCGTCGGTCCGGATGTGGTGACGCTCTTCTATGGTTGGATCCCGGCCTTTGTTGACGCCGGTTACCTGGCGCCGCTGCCCGAAGATACCTTCAGCGAGGACTTCATCCTGGAGACCTTCTCGCCGATGGTGGCCAATTCGAAGTTCGAGGGGCATTACTGGGCGATCCCGACTGCCGTGCGTTCGCTGGCGCTGTTCTGGAACAAAGACATCTTCGCTGATGCCGGGCTGGATCCCGATAGTCCGCCGGCGACGCTTGATGCATTTGTCGAAGCGGCTGTGGCCACCACGGTGTACGATGGCGACGAGAGCGACATCTACAGCATCACCCGTCAAGGACATGCGCCGGCGCTCGCCGCGCAAGACCACCACTGGTTCCGCGAAGTGCTGATCCGCCAATATGGCGGCGCGCCCTATAGCGACGATGGCCGCACCGTCACCTACAACAGCGAAGAAGGCTGCGCGGCGTTCAGTTGGCTGGCGGCTTTCGAGACCGATCTGATCACCGGCAGCAACGACATCCTGGACGGCGCGACCAACGCCTTTATCAATGGCGAGACGGCGCTGCACGTAGACGGCTCCTTCCGCGTGGGCACGATCGCGCGCAACAACCCGGATCTCAACTACGGCGTGACTGAGCTGCCGGTCGGCCCCAATGGCGAGCAGCATACTTTCGGCTCGTACTGGACGCACGGCATCACGCGGCGCGCCAATGACGACCCGGCGCGGCTGGAGGCGGCGGTGAAGTTCTTGCAATTCATCACCACGCCCGAAGCGGGCACGCTCTGGGTCAACAATGTGGGCGAGTTGCCGGCGCAGGCTGCTGCGGCCAGCGACGAAGGAATTCTGGCGGATCCCATCCTGGGGCCCTTCTCGGCCGGGCTGGCTTATTCGCACGCCACCTTCTTCGTTGACGAGAGCGCGCAGCGTCAAGTGCTGATCGACGCCTTCGACAACATCCGGCTGGGCGGCATGGACCCCTGTGAGGCGCTGGATGAAGCGGCGGCGGCTGAGCAAGAGTTGATCGACGCCTTCTGGGCGGACCGCGAGTAAGCGCGTCCCCCACCCCCAAACCCCCTCCCCCAAAATTAGGGAGGGGGCTTTAGCACGCTCCTGGCAGATGCTGCCGTGAGGATTTAGACGAAGCGATATGGCGCAAATCAGGCTGAAGCGCCAGCCCTTCCGCTGGACGCTGGCGCGCAAGAAGATCGTCTGGGCGTATATTTTCCTGGCGATTCCGATCGTCTTCTTCGCCTACATCCGCGTGTATCCGGCGCTCTTCGCCTTTCAGATGAGCCTGCACGATTATAATCCCCTGGCCGCTGAGCAGCCCTACGTCGGCTTTGAGAATTACGAAAAGGTCTTCACCGAGCTCGGCAAGAAAAAATCCCAGACCAAGTCGGCCTTTCTGAATACAATCAATTATGTGGCGCTGGGCGTGCCGATTCAGCTATGCCTGGCGCTGGCGATTGCGCTGATGCTCAATGAGATTCGCTTCATGAGCACACTGTATCGCATCTTGTTCTTCTTGCCCTTCGTGACGTCAACCATCGCCATCGCTTGGGTCTTCCGCATGCTGTATCAGCCGCGTTTCGGGCTGTTCAACGTCATATTGCAGGCTGTGTCCCTGCCGCAGCAGCCCTTCTTGCGCAGCCCGCAGCAAGCGCTGGAATCGGTGCTGGCGCTGGTGATTTGGCAGGGGCTGGGCTTCTCCGTCATCATTTTTTTGGCCGGCCTCAAGCAGATCCCGCGAACTTATTACGAAGCGGCCGAGGTCGATGGCGCCAGCCGCTGGCACACTTTCCGCTTCATCACGCTGCCGCTGCTCAACCCCAGCATCGTCTATTTGCTGGTGCTGCAGACGATCTCGTTCTTGCGCATGTTCGCCGCCGTGATCGCCATGACCGAGCAAGGGCGCGGCGGCCCGCTGGATTCGACCGTCACGGTGGTGCTGCAAGTCTATCGCGAGGCCTTTCAGAGCTTCAACATGGGTTACGCCTCGTCGCTGACGGTGGTGCTATTCGCTATGATCCTGGGGGTGACCATCATCCAGCTTTCGGTCACCTCGCGCCGAATCAACTGAGGACTGCGCCGTGGAATCCATCACGCCATCGAACTTATTCAAGGATCAGGCGCGCGTCGCTTCAGTCGGCCGGGCGCGCGGCGATTGGAAGTACAAGAGCTTCTCCTACCTCTTGCTGACGCTGATCGCTTTCACGATGATCGTGCCCTTCATGTGGATGCTGTCGACATCGCTGAAGCCGGAAAAGGAGATTTTGCGGCGCAATGTGCTGCCGATAGCGCCGACGCTGGACAATTACAGCGAGGTCGTGCGCGAGACCGACTTGCCGCTGTGGTACAAAAATTCTTTCATCGTGGCCGTCATCAGCACCATCAGCGTGGCCTTCTTCGATTCGCTGGCCGGCTTCGTCTTCGCCAAATACAACTTCCCCGGCAAGCGCCCGATCTTCATCATGTTCTTGACCTCGCTGATGGTGCCGACGGAGATGCTGCTGATCCCCTGGTTCATCATGTCGTCGAATCCGCCTGTCGGCCCGACCTGGGTCGATACCTATTGGGGCATCGCCTTCCCGGGCGTGATCACGGCGGCGGGCATCTTCCTGATGCGCCAGTTCATGCAGGGTGTGCCGGACGAATTGCTGGACGCGGGCCGCATCGACGGCGTCAGCGAATTCGGCTTATACTGGCGCGTCGCCGTGCCCCTGAGCTTGCCGGCCATCGGCGCGCTGTGCATCTTCAACTTCCTTGGCAATTGGAACGCCTTCATTTGGCCACTGATCGCCACCACGCGCAGCGAGATGTTCACCCTGCCGGTGGGCATTCAGCAATTCTCGTCCGAGGCCGATACGCCCTGGAATCTGATCATGACGGGCGCCTCGCTATCGGTGATTCCGCTGATGATTGTGGTCATCATCTTTCAGCGCTATATCATCGAGGGCATTGCGCTCACCGGGCTCAAGGGCTAGCGCATGGCGGACGCTGCGTCGGCTTTCCCGCACCCGCTCTATCAGCAGCACGTACTGACGCCCTTCTTTCAAGACGCCAAAACCCACTATTACGCGCCCATGCTGGCGGCCAATCGCGCGCACGTGGTGATGCTGTGCCGCTGCGACATCATCACGCGGCAGAACGCCGTCGCCTTGCTCGAGGCCCTGCATGAAGTCGAAGCGCTCGGGCTGGAAGCGCTGACCTTGCAGTCGGGGGTGGAGGACTTGTTCTTCGCCATCGAGGGTTTGCTGATTGAGCTCGCCGGCGCGGATTATGGCGGCAACTTGCAGCTGGCGCGCAGCCGCAACGACCTGGGTTATGCCTTGACGCGGCTGGCCCTGCGGCCGGTGCTGCTGGCGGTCGGCGAAGACCTGGTCAATTTGCGCGCCAGCCTTCACGCATTCGCCCGTGCGCATTTGAAGACCCTAATGCCGGGCTATACGCATACGCAGCCAGCGCAGCCGACGACGATGGCGCATTATGTCGCCGGTGTGCTGGCCGGGCTGGAGCGGGATATGGCCCGCCTGCGTTCAGCCTATGCGACCAATAATCAGAGCCCGCTGGGCGCGGCCGCGCTGACCGGGAACCGGTTTCCCCATCGATCGCCAACTCTGAGCGCCGATCTGCTCGGCTTTGACGGCGTGATGCAGAGTACTTACGACAGCATCGGCGCCTCCGACAATTTGACCGAGGCGGCGGGCGTCTTATCGACGCTGGGCGTGAATCTGTCGCGCTTCACGCGGGACCTGCTCTTCTGGGCGACACAGGAGAGCGGCGCCATCCGCATCGACGAGGGTTTCATCCAGATCAGCTCAATCATGCCGCAGAAGCGCAACCCGGTGGTGCTGGAGCATCTGCGGGCGCGCATCAGCCGCATGTTGGCCCTGGCCCAGGGAATCGTGCTGCAATGCCACAACATCCCCTATGGCGATACCCAAGATATCGAAGACGAGATTCTGCCGCCGCTCTTTGGCTCGCTGGAAACCGCGGCGCAAACCCTGCAGTTGTACGCGGCGCTGATTGACACGCTGCAAGTCAATGTCGACCAGCTGCGCGAGCGGGCCGGCGCCGGCTTCACCACCGTCACCGAGCTCGCCGATACCTTGGTGCGCGAATGCGGTCTGCCCTTCCGGGGCGCGCATAGCCTGGTCGCGGCGCTGGTCAGCCAAGCGCATGAGGACGGGCTGGGGCCGGATGAACTGACGAGCGAGATGCTCAGCGAGATTGCGCGGCGGCTCGGCGTCGACGTGAACTTATCGAGCGCAGCGTTTCGACACGCGCTCGATCCGCAGCGATTCGTCGAAGCGCGCTCACTCCCCGGCGGCGCAGCGCCCTCCGCGACCAAGGCGCTGCTCGCGGAGCAAGAGGCTGCGATCAACACCGACCGCGCCTGGCTGCTCAAGACTGAGACAGCGCTGGCGACAGCCGACGCGGATTTGTGGCGGGCGATTAACGAGCTCGGCAGCTAGCCCCGCCCTACCCCGAGGCCGACTCGGCGGCGTCAGCATCGGCCGGGACCGGGTCGGGATCGTCGATATCGGAGCGTCCCTCCAGCGTCATCAGGTAGGCGACGATGTCGAATATCTCCAGATCACTGTAAATCGCGGCCCAATTCTGCGGCATGAGCTCGGGATCAAAGTCTTCCACCAGGTAGGCTTGGGTATCGACGATGGACTCGTAGATGTACTCGGCCGCGCTCTGGCCAGCGACCCGCGTAGCGCCTCGATCCTTTATATTGAGCAAGCCGGGGCCCAGGTTGGTCTTCTCGCTATCGGCCAGGTGGCAATTGGCGCAGGCGTAATTGGCCGCGTCTTGAAAGGTGTTGAAGAGCAGCGCGCCATTCTCCGCATCGCGGACGGCGACCAGGCGGTCGATGGGCGATTGCACGGGCGCCTCGGTGGGTTCGGGCGTTGGCGTCGGCTGCGGAGTCGAGGTGGCGGTGGGCTGCGGAATAGGCGTCGACGTTGGCGGCAGGGGCGTCTCGGTCGGGGGCAGCGTGGCCTGCGCCGAGTCCGGGCTCTGCTCGACGACAATAGGCGTCGATGTGACTTCATGGGGGACGGGTGTTTCCAGCGTGCCACAGCCCGCCAGCATAAACGCCATGACGAACAGCAACGTCAGCGTGAGATGTGTTGAAGTGGTGCGGCCATCATGCATTCGTGTCATGCGTCGCGTCCTGTGCTCGCTTGAGAAGATCTTCACAATTTCGCCAAGCTGACATTATGGCAAAGCGCGAGCGAGAATTGTAGGGCAAGCCAGAGAGCCAGAGTGTGCTCTGCGAGTGTAAGACGGTGGCAGCCGTGGCCTGCCCCGGCAGGGACAGTGGCAAGAAAATACGCCGCCAGTGATGAACTGTGATACACTACAGACGATATAAACAACGACAACATAGACCGCACTGTAACATCGGAAAGGACGGGCCGTCAGATGAAAACTCGTTTGAGCCTACTTTTTGTACTCTTGCTTTGTATTGCGCTGCCTTTGAGCGCGCAGGATGCCGATGAGGCGCCCGGGCCCGGCTTGGGCGGCATCGTCATCAATTCGAGCACAGCGGGCGACCCCGCCACATTCAATCCTTTGATCAGTAGCGACACGGCATCCAGCGCGGTGCATTCCTGGCTGTATCCGTCGATCATCGGCGTCAGTCCCTTCACCGGCTTGGAAGAGCCGAATTTGGCCGGCGCCATGGCAACGGGCTGGGAATACGATGAGAGCGGCACGGTGCTGACGATTCATTTGCGCGATGACATCGCCTGGAATGATGGCACGCCGGTGACCTCGGCCGACTATTTGTGGGCGGTGGAAGCCACGCGCAGCGGCGAGATCGACAGCCCGCGCTCGGGCGCCTTCGAGACGATGGCGGATGGCACGCCGGCCGGCGGCAAGATCGTCAGCGTGGCAGCGCCTGACGACTACACCGTGGTGGTGACTTTCAACGAAGCCGATTGCATTTCCTTCAGCGATGTCAACGACATCACACCGGTGCCGGCGCACATATTCTCCGAGTTGTATGCCGATGGCTACGCCGGGATCATGGACGAGCCGCGGCGCATTCCCACGGTGTCCTTCGGCGCTTTCAAGGATGTCGAATTCTCCGCGGGCGAGCGCATCAGCCTGCTGGCGGATCAGTCCTATCCCGATTCGATCCTGGGCTTTGTCAGCCCGTCGGAGCATGTGACGCTGCAGGTGGCGGACGAGAATGTGGCCACCGAGCGTTTCATCGGCGGCGAATTCAGCATTCTGGCGGTGCCGGCGACGCGGCAGGAAGACTTCCGCAGCGATGCCGAATTGCTGGAGTTCCCGCGTTACGAATTCACCGGCAACGGCTTCAGCTTCTTCGGCATGAACCACGCCAACCCGGACAACCCGCAGCCGGGGCTGGATGAAGACGGCAACGTCATCCCGCAAGAGCCGCATCCGGTCCTGGGCGACAAGCTGGTGCGGCAGGCGATTTCGCACGCGGTCGATATCGACGCCCTCATCGAAGGCATCCGCGATGGCAACGGCGTCAAGGTGGCCACGCATACGATCCCGACATCGTGGGTCTACAACCCGGAACTGCAGTATGTCCACGATCCGGACCTTGCGATGGAGAAGCTGACGCAGGCGGGCTGGGTCGACCACGATGACGATCCCGATACGGCGCGGATTTGCGATGATTGCTTGTTCGCGCGCGAGGTCGACGCCGATTTCAACGGCAGTGAGCTGGCGCTGGATTTGCACGTGCCGGCCGGCTCGGATATCAGCGAACAAATGGGGTTGTTCTTCCAAGCCGAGATGAACAAGGTCGGCTTTAACGCCAACTTCGAGGCCATCGACTGGGGCAGCGCCTTCATTCCCGAGTTGGTGGGCCAGACTTTCGACATGAATATGCTGGGCTGGAGCCTGGGCCTGCCGGTTGATCCCGACATATCGGCCTTCTACTACCCGGATGTGGATGTGCCCGGCTCGGGCTTTAACTTCGTGTCCTACTACAACGAAGAGCTGATTGTGCTCAACGATCAAGCGCGCGTAGTCCCCGGCTGCGATACCGAGACGCGGGCCGCGCTCTACGAGCAAGTACAGGAGATCCTCTTCGACGAGATGCCCTACTTCTTCATGTACGTGTCGGAATCGATGACGGCGGTGCTGCCGGGCACGGGGAATTGGAACCCCACGCCCTTCTCACGCACCTACTCGACAGACGCCTGGGTATCGCCCGCGATAGCCATGCCGTAGATCAACCACAGGGCTCGCTGCTGGAGGGCCGCGGCGCTCCGGCAGCCGAGCCGGGCCCTCCGCCATGCAAAAGTACGTCGCGCGGCGCATTGTGCAAGCATTGCCGACTCTGCTGGGCATCACCGTGCTGGTGTACTTCATCATGCTGTTGGTGCCGGGCGATCCGGTTTCGCTGCTGGCCTTCGACCCGACCATCCGCCAAGACGAACGCGAACGACTGGCGCGTCAGCTGGGCGTCACCGACCCCTTTTACGTGCAGTATCTGCGCTGGCTGATCGGCGATGATTGGATGATGGTGGATACCAACGCTGACGGCGAAGTCGACGCTTGGGGCGACAACTACGGCATCTTGCGCGGCGACTTCGGCACATCGTTCAAATTCCGCGGCTCAAACCCGCTGACGCTGATCGGCGAGCGGCTGGGCGCGACGATTGAGCTCAACCTGGCGGTGCTTCTCGTCGGGCTGAGCAGCGGCATCGTCATCGGCGTGCTGGCTGCGGTGGCGCGAGGGCGCTGGTTCGACAAGTCGTCGCGCATCTTCGCCGTCATCGGGGATTCGGTGCCGGCCTTCTGGCTGGGGTTGATGGCGCTGGTGTTCTTCGGCATCGTCTTGCCGCGCGATGTGCTGGAGCCGATGGGCATCGGCAATGGCAGCCCGCTGCTGCCGATGGGCGGACGCTGCCCGCCGGTGCGAGGCGGCTGCCCGCCGATCTTTGAGCGCATCCACTATTTGATTCTGCCGACGGCCGTCAGCGCTTTTGGCGTGGTCGCCGTCTGGTCGCGTTATATGCGCGCTTCCATGCTGGAGACGATCAACAGCGATTATATGCGCACGGCGCGCGCCAAAGGGCTGACGAATCACCAAGTCTGGTTTCGGCACGGCTTGCGCAACGCGATTCTGCCCTTCGCCGTTTTCCTGGGGCCCACATTCGTCGGCTTGCTGGGCGGATCGGTGATTATCGAGCGCATCTTCACCTGGCCCGGCGTCGGCTTGCTGACTTTCGACGCGGTGGTCAGCCGCGACCACCCGGTAATCATGGCCAGTGTGATCATCGGCTCGGTGCTGACGGTGATCGGCTATATCATTTCCGATATCTTGTACGCGCTGTTTGACCCACGGGTCAGGTTCTAGGTGGAAAGCCGCGCCCCATGACAGCACGGCAAACAGGATCCAACGTTCCGCGCTTGGTTGCGAAAGCCGTACATGAAGACGAGCGTTCGCTGACGATGTGGCAGCGCGGCTTGCGGCGGCTGCGGCACGATTACCCGACATTGGCCGCCATGATCACCGTACTGCTGCTAGCTGGCTTGTCGCTGCTGGCGCCGGTCATCAGCGATGCCATGGGGATGGACCCCAATGAGCAGAATTTACGCAACAACTATGCGCCGCTCTTCAGCGAGGGGCATCCGCTGGGCACGGACGAGCTGGGGCGCGATCACTTCAGTCGGCTGCTCTACGGCGGGCGGATTTCGCTGGGCATCGCCTTCTCCGCGGCCTTTCTGACGCTGGGCATCGGCGTGGCAGTGGGCGTATGCGCCGGTTACTACGGCGGCGCCATAGACGACTTCATCAACTGGTTTATCGTCACTTTGAATTCGATTCCCGGGTTGTTCTTGCTGATACTGATTTCGTCGCTGCTGTCGCCTGGGCCGGCGACGCTGGTGCTGATCTTCGCGCTGCTGGGCTGGACGGGCGTGACGCGGCTGGTGCGGGCGGAGACTTATTCGATCAAAGAGCGCGAGTACGTCATCGCCGCGCAGGCCATCGGCGCCTCGCATCTGCGCATCATGTTCGTGCATATTGTGCCCAATGTCCTCTCGCTGCTGATTGTGGCCTTGGCGCTGGGCATGAGCGGGCTGATCCTGGCGGAGTCTTCGCTCAGCTATTTGGGCTTCGGCATCCGCGCGCCGATACCCACCTGGGGCAATATGCTCAGCGGCGCCTTCGGCTATATGCGCCGGGCGCCACATCTGCTCTTCTTGCCCGGCATGCTGATCAGCGTGACCGTGTTCTGCTTCTATCTGATTGGCGACGGCCTGCGCGATGCCTTCGACCCCAAAATCGCCGATTGACGCGCGCGAAGACGTACAAGTGGCGGAGAATCGACGCCGATGCCACCGACATTATGCAATCGCGCCCGCCGCCGTTGACGCGCACTAGACAGATTTCGCGGCAAGTGATAAACTGCGCCGCTGTGTCTCGACGAAGACCGGGCCCCGACAGCCCGTGAGCGACTTGGAAAGGAGACGAGGGAAGCGATTTTCCTCGCGAACACAGGAAATGGCAAATCACAAATCCGCCTTGAAGCGAATCCGACAGAATGAAAAGCGGCGCCTGCACAACCGGCACTTCCGCAACCGGGCGCGCACGCTCGTCAAGAATGCGCGCGAAGCCATCGCCACCGGCGAGCTGGACGCGGCCCGTGAGGCGACCTACAAGGCCATCCGCGATTTGGATAAGTTGGCCAGCCGCGGCGTGGTGCACAAGCGCAACGCGGCCCGCCGCAAGAGCCGGCTGATGGCGCAATTGAACAAGATCGAAATGTCACCCGAGGAATTCGCCAAGCAGAAGAATCTGTAACCGGCGGTCGCCATCGGGCTTTTGTCATTCAGCGCCGGAATGCTGACGGAGCGCCGGCGACGAATTGGCTGTCTTGAATTTCACCTAGATATCATTTAGCAATTCCAGGACGCGCTCGATTTCGGCGGGCGTGTTGTAATGCGCGAGCCCAATGCGGACCATGCCCTCGGGGCGGCCCAACCGCTGCATGATTTCGGGCGCGTAATAGTCCCCGCTCCAAACATAGACATGCTCAGCCGCCAGCGCCGCCGCGATTTCGTCGGGCGTTCGGCCCGCCTTTACCAGCGCCACCGTCGGCACACGCCAGTTGTAGCGCTCTTTATCGGTAATGCCAGCGATTTCAATGCCGGGAATCGCCAGCAAGCCGTCTATGAGGGCAGCGACCAACTCGCGTTCGTATCTTTGCACGGCGCGCATGGCCCGTTTCATCGCCAGGCGTCGACCGCTATAGGCGGGCAAGTCCGCGCCGGCGGTTGATTCGCCGAGCTCGGCCCAATAGTCAAGGCAAGCGCGCAGCCCATTCCAGGTCTCGTAACTTGGCGTGCCGTTTTCCCATCGGTAGGGCGCGGTATCCTTCACCGGGCGGACTTTGTACACCGGCAGCGAGTTAAGCAATGCGGACCGCCCCCACATAATGCCGAGGTGAGGCCCGTAAAACTTGTACGATGAGCAGAGCAAGAAATCACAGCCGATAGCCTGCACGTCGATCGGCAGGTGCGGCGCGCTCTGCACGGCGTCAACCACGTGCCAGGCGCCGACGGCGTGGGCCATGCCGGCGATCTGCTGTACCGGGTTGACGCTGCCGACGGCGTTGGAGGCGTGCACCGTGGCGACCAGCTTGGTGCGCTCGCTCAGCGCTGCTTCCAGCGAGCCCAGATCAAGCGTGCAATCGGCGGTATTGATGTCGACCCATTTCAAGCGAAGATCGAAATCGCGCGCGATCAGCGTCCAGGGCGATACATTGGCATCGTGGTCCATCCGCGTCACCACGACTTCGTCGCCGGCTCTGAGTAGGCTGCCGATGGCGCGGCTGAGGCTGAAATTGAGCGATGTCATGTTGGGGCCGATCACGATCTCATCGGCGCTGGGCGCGTTGAGGAAATCGGCGACGCTCGCGCGGGTTTCGCTCACCATAGCGTCATTGCGGCGGCTGGTGGCGAAAGCGCCGCCCGAATTGGCGTTCATCGTCAAATAGTATTGCGTCACCGCAGCAATCACGGTCTGCGGGACCTGTGTGCCGGCCGGATTGTCCAGGAAGACGGGCAGCTTGCCGTCAGAGGCGCGCTGGTGCAAAGCCGGGAAGCGCGAGCGGATATCGTGTACATCAAGGGTCATGGGCGTGCACCGTTTCGATTTTTGGCCGCGACGGATGTGGCGCGTACTATACTGTATGCGACTGAGGAATCCTACGTGAAGATCACAGTCGTACGGAGCTGCCTGCCACAATAAGGAGTGCGACCGCGAAAACGCAGCGGCGATCAGTCGCCTTGGGCTTCAATGCCGGCGCGGACGATTTGCGCCAGCCGCAGGAATTCGGCTTGGTAGATCATGTCCGCCTGTCGTGGACGCGGCAGCGCAACGTCAATATCGGCCACGAGCCGGCCCGGCCGCCGCGACAAGACGATGACGCGATCGCCCAGCAGCACGGCTTCGTTGATATCGTGGGTAACCATAAGAATCGTCTGATCGGCGCGGGCGTGGAGCTGCAGTAGTTCCAGGCTGAGCGTCTCGCGCGTTAAGGCGTCCAGCGCCCCGAAGGGTTCATCCAGCAGCCAGACATTCGGCCGTTGCACCAGCACGCGCCCCAGGGCAACCCGCTGCGCCATGCCGCCCGAAAGCTCTGCCGGGTAAGCCAATGCGAAGCGCTCCAGATGCAACTGCGGTAGCAGCTCGCGCACGGTCTGGACGCGCTCGGGTCTGGGCACGCGGGCGATTTCCAGCGGCAGCGCGATATTGTCCAGGACGGTACGCCAAGGCATCAGGTTGGCATCCTGAAACATTATCGCGATGTCCGGCACGGGGTTGCGGATGGCGCGCCCGGCGTACTCGACGGCGCCGGCCGTGGCGGGCTGCAACCCGGCCAGAACTCTTATCAGCGTACTCTTGCCACAGCCGCTGGGGCCGACGACACAGACGAACTCATTGTCCGCGACATCAAGCGTGATGGGGCCCAGCGCGGGCAGCAGCTCGCCGTCGGGCGCGCGATAGCTGACGGACAGATCGCGCAGCGTAAGGATCACTCGTCGACGCCGACGATGAATTGGTTGGTGAAGGCGGCTTCCAGGTCCTGCTCAGCGTCATCGAGGAAATTCATCAACGCGAGCGTGTCGCGCATGGATTCCCAGGAAGACAAGTCGCTGTAGCCGAGCAGGTCGGCATCCCAGAGCTCGATCGTATTGAGCAGAACCTTGAATTGAGTCAAGTCGTCGAGCGGGAATTCAGCGGTCAGCTCCAGCCACAATTCTTGGCGGCTGGCGGCGATGGCGGCGCGATCAGGCTCTGAAGCGAGGAACTCGTCTTGCCGGGCAGCGGCCGCTTCCAATGCGGCGACTAGCGTGGCATCGGCCGGCAGATTCTCGACGTAGGGCAAGCTCGCCAGATAGGCGGCGGACGGGTTGGTCACCGCGAGTCGCGTAGCAGCGCTGAGAGCGCTCACCATGCGTGCGATGGCGGCGGGATCGTCGTTCAGCAACGCGCGATTCACGATGAGGCCGTTGGAAACCAGATCGACTTGCGCGGACACGGGAATCACGGCGACGTTTTCGATGGCGCCGCACTCGCCGGCGTCCGCCAGCCTCCGCATTTGCAGGGGCTCATTGTTGATGTAGACGATGGCGGCGTCGACCGCGCCCAGGCAGAAGACCTCAGGCGCGCTGAAGCCGATCTCGTTGACCTCGACATCGTCTTCGCTCAAGCCGGCGCTGTGCAGCAGGGTGGTGAGGCCGCTGTAGCTGGCGCCGAAACGCCCGGGGATGCCGACCCGCTGGCCGCGCAAATCCGCCACTTGGCTGATCGGAGCCGCTGCATCAAAGACCAAGCCGACCGGGTATTGCTGGAACCACTCGAAAACGTAGACGACATCGCGGCCCTGGGCGCGGGCCAGGATGACCTGTTCGCCGCTGACAATGCCGAAATTGGCTTGTTCGACCGCAACAAGATCAAGCACTTCCGGCTCTTGCAGATGTTCAAGCGCAATGTCAAAGCCGGCATCGGCGAAGTGACCATGCTCCAAGCCCAGATAAAAGGGCGCGAATTGCACATTGGGTACAAAGGTCAGCAGGATGCGTTCTGCCGCAAGGTCCGTTTGCGCGGCGGATAGCGATGCGCAGAGCAAGAGGGAAGCGGCGAGGAAGCGAATTATCTGATGCATTGGGCGCCAAACTCCTTGATTGGTGGCCTAGGTCGATGATATGCGCTGCCAAGCCAGAAGGCGCCACTCAAGGAGGGCGACCAGGCTATACAGGCTCAGCGCTATAGCGGTCATGGTCAAGACGCTGACATAGACCAGCGGCGTGTCATATTGATTGCGCGCCAGCGTAACAAGAAAGCCCAGCCCGCTGCCCGAGGCGACAAATTCACCGACTACAGCGCCGATGATGGCCAGCGTGGTGCTGGTCTTCAGGCCCGCCAGGAGCACCGGCAGCGCGGCCGGCAATTCCAATCGACTGAATGCCTGCCAAGGGCTGGCATTGAGCGCGCGCATCATCTCGCGCAAGCCGGGCGGAACGCTGCGAATGCCCACAATGGTGTTGACGAGCGTGGGAAAAAACACGATGACGGCGGTGGTGACGATCTTGCTGCTGGGCCCTTGCCCGAACCAAATGACCAAGAGTGGCGCATACGCCACAATCGGCGTCGACTGAAAGGCCACGATGATGGGCGACAAGATGTATTCCAACAAGGGCGCCTTCGCAATGGCGTAGCCGATCAGCAGCCCGATGCCCACACCGATGAACAAGCCATAGAGCATTTCTTCCAGGGTGGTCGCGGTATGTTTGGCGAGGCTGCCATCAGCAAGCGCGTCGGCCAGCGCCTCGAAGACCGCTGACGGCGGCGGCACCAGAATCGGCGAGATGGCCTGGCGCGCGGTCAGCCAGTGCCAGAATGCCAGCAGGACGAGGATTGTAAGTAGGGGCGAGGCGCGGCGCAACCAAGCGCCCGGCGCGCCCACCGGTGATCCCCAAGGCTTGTCAGCTGATGTCAGACGCGTTCGTCGCATCGGGCGCTTCCACGCGATTGTGGGAGCGGCGGGGCGCCAATCGACGCGCTGACGCAAACGCCGGCACAGACGCCGGGAACGCAGCAGCGTCGTCAACCGAGCGAGTTGCACCGGGCAACTCACAACCCCTTCTCCCATCCGGACTATCACCGTCGGCTCCGGATTCTCACCGGTATCCACCTGTTCAGCTTCCCGCTGGGACAACTGCGCAGGGTCACGGGCTCGTCGTGGGGAAACACGCATCGCCGCCGGTAGGGACTTTCACCCTGCCCCGAAGGTTGGTTGAAAATGACCTGCGGACAGTATAGCAGGATCTGCGCGGTTTACAATCTTAGGCTGCCTATGGCTGGGGCAGTGTTTCGTCCATAGCGAGGGCTATGGCATGGGCGGCCGTCGCTTCCGACTCCGGCTGAGGCTCGGCATCGGCCTTGAGCAGCGTGAAGAGGAAATGCCCGCCCGTGCCGCGGCCATTGCCTTCGGCCCAGATGCGCCCGCCATGCGCCTCGATGATATGCTTGCAGATGGCCAGCCCCAAGCCAGTACCCTCGTCGCCTGAGTGCGATACATCGGCTTGGTAGAAGCGCTCAAAGACGCGGCCCACCAGAGCATCGGCCACGCCGGGCCCATTATCGCGCACGGAGACGGCAACTTCGTCCGCCTGTTCAACGGCGGTAATGGTCACCGCGCCATTTTCCGGCGACCACTTGATGGCGTTATGCAGCAAGTTGTCGAGGACGCGTTTCAATTGGTCGGGGTCGCTGAGAACTTCGATTTGTTGCGGCACATGGCTGGCGATGGTAAGTTGCTTCAACTTCGCCTGGGCTTCGAGCCGCTGGATGGCTTCGGCGACGGCCGGTTTAAGCGGCGTCTTCACCAGACGCAGAATTGCCTGGCCGGATTCAATCATGGAGAGATCCAGCAGCTCTTGCGCCAGCCAAAGCAAGGCGTCGGTTTCCATGGCGATTTCCTTGAGCGACTGTATGCTGGCCTTGCGCTTGGGCTTGTCGGCATCGAGGAAGAGACCCTCGATGATGAGCCGGATGCGGGTGATCGGCGTGCGCAACTCATGCGAGATATTGGCGACGAGATCGCGGCGGGCGCGGTGCATGGCGACCAGCTCGGTGATGTCTTGCAGGGCGATGCTGATGTAGCGGCGTCCGTCAAGAGCCGGCATCACGTGCGTGCGGGCGCGGAAGTTGGCGTCAGCGATGATGAATTGTTCTTCAAGGCTTTCGTCTTCGCGCAGCGCGACCTGGGCCAGGCTGTGCAATTCGGGCGAGTCGACAGCGCGGCCCAAGCGTTCGCCGATCGGCTCGCTGAGCTTGAACAGCCGCTCGGCGGCCCGGTTGTGCATTACGATGATCAGCTCATCATCCAGCAGCAAGACCAGGTCAAAGGCAGCGTCGGCAAATGTCGCGGAGAGCGCGCTGTCGGCGGCGGCCTCACGTTCCAGCCCCGCGATTTTGTCGTGCAGGCTGCGCGCTGTGGCATCGCCGCGCGCCAACGCTTCAGCTTGCCGCGCCAATCGCGTTGACTGACGCCTGATGATGACCAGCGTCGCGATCCAGAGGGCTAGCGACAACACGAGCAGAATTTCCATATCAGCCCTCGAAGCGGTAACCGACGCCGCGCACGGTACTGATGCGCTCGGGGCGCGACGGGTTGTCTTCAAGCTTCTCCCGCAGCCAGCGAATATGTACATCCACGGTACGCTCGGAACGGCGGTCGTTTTCGCCGATGAGAAAGTCCTCGCCCCAAACATTGGTGATCAGCAAGTGACGGGACAAGACGGCGCCCCGATTGCGCATGAAGACGGTCAAGAGAGCAAATTCCTTGTTGCTGAGCTTGACCTCGGCCCCGCCCTTGTAGGCGCGGCGCCCGGTCAGGTCCAGCTGCAAATCGCCGGAACGGAGCTCATCCTGCTTTACATTGGGATCGGGCACGGGCCGGCGCATCTGCACGCGCACGCGGGACAAGAATTCACCCAGGCCGAATGGTTTCACGATGTAATCATCCGCGCCCGTCTCCAGGCCGAGGATCTTGTCCTGTTCAGTCCCGCGCGCGGTCAACATGATGATGGGCACATTGGCGCCGCGGCTGCTGTTGCGAATCATGCGGCAGAGGCTGACGCCATCCAGACCGGGCAACATGATGTCTAGAATGATCAGATCATAGTCGTTGTCGCGCGCGTGTTCCCAGCCGGCTTCGCCATCGAGCGCCGCAGCAACCTCGTAACCGTCGGCGCGCAGTTTCTCTGCCAAGTTGGCGACCAGTTTTTTTTCGTCTTCGACCAGGAGTATTCTTTTCGCCACCGGGCGCGGCCCCCTAAGCGCATACGTCAAGGCAAACCTACTTGTGCAGCAATAAGACTATATTAAGCCATTTGAGCGGTCTGATAAACAGCGAGCTAAGGTTTCAGCGGCGAGGCTGGATGAAGGCAGCCCAATCGAATCAGCAGAAGCGTGCTAAGGGCGCTTGGGCGAGCATTTGATGCGTGGGCGAGTCACCGGACCGCCCCTACGAAGATTCGATTTGTTGCGATTATTCGTCTTGCTAATCGGGGCTGTAGTTCTGTTTCGCAACGAAGGCAGGGCTGGAATCGCGCGGAGATAGCAGGCTATTTGTCAGCGGAGATGGCGCGGACGCCGCCCCGGGAGGTGGCTGTTTTGACCGCGCGGCGGATGGACTGCGCGACCATTTCGGCGGCGAATGCGCCAACCAGCGTGGCATCAGCCGGTAGCTCACCCGTGGCCAGGGCGAAGATGGTATCGCCGTCGAACATGGTATGCGCGGGGTTGACGGCGCGGGCGATGCCGTCGTGCGCCATTTGCGCCACCTTGTGGGTATGGGCTTTGCTGAGCCGGCCGTTGGTCGTGACGACGCCGATGACGGTGTTTTCGCCGGGCGCCGTTTGGGACGCTTCGGACATCAGGCGCGCCATGACGCCTAACATCGGCAGAAAGCCGTCGCCATCGGCGGAGCGCAAACCAGCCAAAATCTGGCCTCGCTCGTCGATGATATTGCCGACGGCGTTCACGGCCATCAGCGCGGCGACGACGAGGCCCTGTGGCAATTCGACCGCCGCGGAGCCGATGCCGCCCTTGCTGGCTCGGTCATTGCCCAGGATGGCGCCGACGCGCGCGCCCGTGCCCGCGCCAACGCTGCCCATGGCGACCGGCGCCATCGAGGCGGCTTCACAGGCGCGGTAGCCGGCGTCGGCATCGGGGTAAGCACCGGCCCGCCCGATATTGAGATCGTAAAGAATGGCGGCGGGAATAATCGGCACGACCGCCCCGGCGCGCGACTGATAGCCTAAGCCCCGTTCAGCGTGCCAGCGCATGACGCCATCGGCTGTGGCCAAGCCGAAGGCGCTGCCGCCGGAAAGCACGATTGCCGTCACCTCCTCCACGAGATTGTGGGGCGCCAGCAACTCAGTCTCGCGCGAGCCGGGCGCGCCGCCGCGCACATCAACCGCGCCGACCGTGCCCGGCGGGCAAAGCACCACCGTACAGCCAGTTACAGCCTCCAGGTCGGTGTCATGGCCGACGCGGATGCCAGGTACGCGCGTCAAGCTGTCAATCATCGTCGTCGCCTGCCTGATCTGGCGGCGAACCGTCTTCATCCCAAATCAGCCGGACTTTGTCGTTGCTGTCTTCCAGCTGATCCCTCGCGTCGGCGTAGATGAGGTCAGCGGCGCGTTCGGCATCGGCCGGCGACACCAGCACCTTGATCTCGCCCAGGTTGCCCAGCGTAATACCGATGGCGGCGGCGCCAGCTTCCTGATGCAGCATGGCCGGGATGTCGTGCGCCCGCAATCGGCCCAAGACGATATGGGCTTCCGGCAGATTATGCGTGATGAAGACGGCGATCCATTGCGGCGAATCGCTCTTGCCGCCGCGCCTTTGCAGTGTCATGCGCCCACCCGTGACTTGAGGAGTCGCCATCATTATAGCAGTTCCGCCAATGGCGCAGTGGCGCTTTTCTAAGTATTGACTGAGAAAGGCGTAGGCGGCGGCAGCGCTCCCGCGCGCGTGATATGCTGGGCTGCCAATCGTCTGAGCCAGTCGTCGCGTCAGCCTTGCGCGGCGAAGCCCGGAAACTCACGGCTGTGCGTGATGACAAAGGGGTAGCTGGCATCCGCTGCACGCAACTCGTAGTGGCCGTTGAAGTAATAGGCATAGATTTCGAATTCGTGCAGCATCCAGGTGTCAGCGAGCTTTGAATCGACCACTTGCCCGCTATGGATGAGGTCGACGCGCGTTCCGGCCGGCACGCCGATGCGGACTCGGTCGCCGGGCCGCGCTTCGGTGACGACCGGCGGAATGAAGGCGCTGCCTTGCGGCGGCGGATCGGTCGGGTCAATGCTGTAGAGGCTGATACCATTATGCCCGTCAACGGGTATGTGAAATATGCGATGATAATGCGCATTGATCCAGTCAAGGCGCGCCCCTTTAGGAGAGTCTTTGTGCGCTTCAATCTCGATCAGCCAGTATCGCGGGAAGCCAGTGAAGACATATTCCATCATCGCTGGCACATCGCCGCTTCGATCCGGAATGCCAGTAACTGTTAGAGGATTCCCATACGGGTCTTTGTCGGACAGATAACCGGCTCGATCTAGATAATAGTAGACTAGCGGCTTGCGTCCGCCGGAAGTAAAAAATATGCGTTCGTCGGGCTGGGCGAGAGCGGCGACGGCCTTCATCATGCTTTTATAGTCGTCGCGAAGATAACGGTTGCTGCGGCGCTCTAGCGTCAACCTTGCTTGAAGTAGCAGAAGCACAACACAGATTGCAATACCCAGGATTCTAAGCTTACGCCGCTGCATGATCATCGCCAGGCCGATACCCAAGCCGGCAAACACGAATGGCGCGAAGATGACAAAGTATCTGGCGGATAAGAAATTGACATGAATTGGGAAAAACGGAAGCGCTACAGCAGCGATGCAAGCGGGCGGCAGCAAGCAGCCGTAGACGAGCAAGGTCGTTTCGCTTTGCAAATTATTGCGCCAAGCCAGGAGCAGTCCAAAGAAATACACTGCAACTGTCGGAAGAACAATCGGCAGGTATTGATCGATATTTACATCGCGGGCGACAACGAACAGAGTCGCCATGAGTTGGTAGGTGAAGCCGGGTGCGAATTCGGCGTGGGAAACATCACGGCGGATTGATGATAGGGCGAATGCCGTCCACAGCAAACACACCGCAGCGATCACAGCAATTGCGATGACGAAAGGTTTACTGCGCCAGGGTTTTAGTTTCAATGGCGTCAAATGATGCAATACTATGATGACGATCACGACCGCGCCGAAATAGTGACTGAGCGCCGTGCCGATACCAGCGACAATCAATAGCGCGCGCGCCCCGCGCCAGTAAGCATATAGCGAAAGCGCGGCGAAAAGCGTCACGAATGCGTACATGCGCGCGTCTTGCGACCATTCGATATGAAATGGGGAAACCGAAATAAACAGCACTGCTAGCGCCGCGGCACGGCGGCATTTGCTCAGGCGTAACGTTAAGCTATACACCACTGCTACAGTCAAAACGCCGCACATGGCGGCTTGCGCGCGGATTGCGAATTCACTGATGCCGGTCAGGAACACCCAGAAATCGAAGAACCAATAGTGTAGCGGCGGGTGGACATCCGCGGCAGTGCGCACAGTACTGTAACGAAAATCCATGTTGGCTGACCAGACGGAGTAGGCTTCGTCCCAGCGGACGGTCCCGTTGCCCAATTCGTCCACGCGCAAGTAGAACGCCAGGAGCAGTACTGGAACCAGAAGAACCAGGCGAGCGGTTAGGACTCTGTGGAACAGGCCAATCAAGTATCGCGGTATCCGTCGAAGTATCTTAGTTGATATTGTACTGTCAGGCGTAAAGTGTGGAAAACAAAAAAGGGTGGAGCAAGGGAGAGAAGTGTTGGCGACGGCATACTCTCCCACATCGTCTCCAATGCAGTACCATCTGCGCTCGCGGGCTTAACTGCCGGGTTCGGGATGAGTCCGAGTGTACCCCCGCGGCTCTAGCCACCAACACTTCGCTCCCCTGCTTCTGCCCCAGGGTCGCTTATCAGCTTTGCTTCAACGCTCCGGTAATTCCCGCGCCGCCATCATCTCCAGACACCCCGCACCATATGTACGGAAAGCCCTCGACCATTAGTACGGGTCAGCTTCACACATTACTGCGCTTACACCCCCCGCCTATCTAACTGGTAGTCTCCCAGCGGTCTTACCTGGTATCTCCAGTGGGGAATCTCTTCTTGAGGCTGGCTTCCCACTTAGATGCTTTCAGCGGTTATCCTCCCCGAAGGTCGCTACTCAGCCATGCCGCCGGCGCGACAACTGAATCACGAGCGCTTCGTCCACCCCGGTCCTCTCGTACTAGGGGCAACCCCTCTCAAATTCCCAACGCCCACAGCGGATAGAGACCGACCTGTCTCACGACGGTCTGAACCCAGCTCACGTACCGCTTTAATGGGCGAACAGCCCAACCCTTGGGACACGATTCTGCCCCAGGATGCGATGAGCCGACATCGAGGTGCCGAGCCTTGCCGTCGATTCGAACTCTTGGGCAAGACTAGCCTGTTATCCCCGGGGTAGCTTTTATCCGGTAAGCTACGGCCATTCCACTCTGTACCGTAGGATCACTAAGCCCGACTTTCGTCTCTGCTCGACTTGTCTGTCTCGCAGTCAAGCTGGCTTCTGCCTTTACACTCAACGATGGGTTTCCATTCCATCTGAGCCAACCTTTGGGCGCCTCCGTTACTCTTTCGGAGGCGACCGCCCCAGTCAAACTGCCCACCTGCCACTGTCCCTAGCGCTCTTAACACTCAGGTTAGGGCCAAAGCCCTACCAGGCTGGTATCTCAACATTGGCTCCACTCACGCTGACGCGCAAACTTCTCAGCCTCCCAGCTATCCTGCACAAGTAACGCCCTAACGCAATGGCAAGCTACAGTAAAGCTCCACGGGGTCTTTTTGTCCTGCTGCGGGTAATACGCATTTTTACGCATACTTCAATTTCGCCGGGTCCCCTGCTGAGACAGTGCTCCACTCGTTACGCCTTTCGTGCGGGTCGGAACTTACCCGACAAGGAATTTCGCTACCTTAGGACCGTTATAGTTACGGCCGCCGTTCACCGGGGCTTCATCTCAGAGCTCTCACCCCTCCACTTAACCTTCCGGCACTGGGCAGGCGTCAGCCCCTATACTTCAGCTTGCGCTTTCGCAGAGACCTGTGTTTTTGGTAAACAGTCGGCAGAGCCTTTTCACTGCAACCTGGTGTCTCCACCAGGCGATCCTTCTCCCGAAGTTACGGATCCATTTTGCCTAGTTCCTTAGCAGAGGTTCTCCCGTTCGCCTTCGTATTCTCTACTCGTCTACCTGTGTCGGTTTGCGGTACGGGCGGCGTGCTTCTTCATAACAGCAGCTTTTCTCGTCCCATGGCTACGGCCACTTCCTGCCCCAGGGCACGGCTTCACGGGCTCTCCCCGCTTGCCACCTCAATCCACTCAGAGGCTGGCCTTCCCACAAGCTTCTACTGTCACTCCACACACCGGTACGGGAATATTAACCCGTTGTCCATCGCCTTCGCTTCTCAGCCTCGGCTTAGGCCCGACTAACCCGACGCGGACTGGCCTTCCGTCGGAAACCTTAGACGTCCGGCGAATAGGGTTCTCACCTATTTCTCGCTACTCATGCCAGCATTCGCACTACCATCCGCTCCAATCAGCCTCTCGACTCACCTTCTCCGCTGATGGTACGCTCCCCTACCATAACTTCCGCTTTCGCTTCCACTATCCCTGTCTTCGGCGGTATGCTTTAGACCCGTTACATTATCCGCGCAAATGCGTTTGACTAGTGAGCTGTTACGCACTCTTTAAAGGATGGCTGCTTCTAAGCCAACCTCCTAGCTGTCTCGACACACTCACCTCGTTTTCCACTTAGCATACTCTCCGGGACCTTAGACGAGGGTCCGGGTTCTTTCCCTCTCGACTACTTAACTCATCTCAAGTAGTCCAACTGCCGTGATCGGTCTGCCGGCATTCGGAGTTTGTTTGGGTTCAGTAAGCTTGACGCCCCCTAGCCCATACAGTGCTCTACCTCCGACATCCATCTCACAACGCTAGCCCTAAAGCTATTTCGGGGAGAACAAGCTATCTCCAGGCTCGTTTGGCATTTCACCTCTAACCACAACTCCTCCCCCGATTTTGTAACATCGGTGGGTCCGAGCCTCCCGTACGTGTTACCGTACTTTCGCCCTGGCCATGGTTAGCTCGCCTGGTTTCGTGTCTAATATGCGCCACTTCTTCCGCCCTATTCAGACTCGGTTTCCCTTCGCCTTCGGCTGTTCCCGCCTTAAGCTCGCCACGCACATTAACTCGCTGGCTCATTCTCCTAAAGGCACGCCGTCAGTGCAGTCTCCCACACCTCCGACCGGTTGTAAGTACACAGTTTCAGATTCTCTTTCACTCCCCTCGCCGGGGTTCTTTTCACCTTTCCCTCACGGTACTGCTCCGCTATCGGTCATCTTGTGTATTTAGCCTTGGAGGGTGGTCCCCCCTGCTTCACACAATGTTAGCGTGTATCGTGCTACTCAGGATCATCGCCGCTGCCTTCTACTTTCGCCTACGGGGCTCTCTCCCTCTTCGGCTGGCCTTCCCAGACCATTCGGCTTCATCTTCCAGCAGCTTCCGGCAAGTCCTGCAACCCCAGTGACCGTAGCCACTGGTTTGGGCTCCTCCGCTTTCGCTCGCCACTACTCGCAGAATCTTCTCTTTTCCTCGTCCTACTTAGATGTTTCAGTTCGGACGCTTACCCTCTCCGCTCTCCGCAGAGATGACGTGGCTTTACCCACGCCGGGTTTCCCCATTCGGATACCTTCGACTTCTACGGTCTTATGCACCTCATCGAAGCTTTTCGCAGCATAACACGTCCTTCCTCGGCACAAGATGCCTAGGCATCCACTGTGTACCCTTATTCGCTTTCCGTACCTATCGTACGGAGTCTCCGGCTCTATTGGCACGCGCTTTTAGGTATTACCTTCGCGTTGTTATTCAGCTGGTAAGTCGCACCGGCTGGCTACAAAAAAGTGCCAGCCGCAAGAGCGCAGATTTTGCCACATCCGCGCGGCGCGGTCAAGTACCAATTTGGCAGATTCTGAATGGCGACTCACCGCTACACTGCGTTGCGCGCCGGCCGCCTTACCCGCGCCTAGTTGAGCAAATCGTTAACCAGGCTGAGGCCGGCATCCAAATTGGCGCGCCAGTTTTCTCGAGGGTGTCGAATGAAGTTGGTGCAGACGCGAAAGAGGCACAAGGCTTCGCGATACGTCAGATCGCGCGCGGCCCAGTCAAAGCGCTGCAATGCCGCCGATCTAAAGGCATCGTAGTATCGCTGGCTGGCATCGACGGCCCATCTGGAGCCAAAGTTAGCCGACCAGAGCAAGTGCGCCAGGAAATTGCCCACATCAAGCATGGGGTCGCCCGGGCCGGCCTCTTCAAAGTCCACCAGCGCTATTCTGCCATCGGCCAGCTGCAGCAACTGGTCGTCATAAAAGTCGTTGTGCGCGGTAGAGCTCGGCTGCCACGAGCGCACAAATGGATCGAGCGCAGCCGTCGCCTCGCCGAGCAAGCGCATGCTGGCGTCGAAGTCCCGCAGGTGGTGGCGGAAGCTGCGCCTGGCGCTGCGATATCCATTGGACAGCCGCATGGGACGGCCGCTGCGGCCATCGGAAGAACGCCCCCACAAGCCTTCAAGCCCCGCCAGAATGTGTTCAGGATCGGGCATTTTGCCCTTGCGTATCCGCCGGCGAAGACCGCGACCCCGCACCTCCGATAACCAAATCACGCCGCCTTCGGTCCAATGGCCCGCCAGACTGGGGATGACGAATCCGGATGCCTTGGTGATCTCGTGCGCATCCAGCAGCCGCGGCAATTCAGGTGGACGCACGACCCGCGCATATAGCTTGATCCGCCCGAAACGATGGCGGACGACAGCCCGATAGCCCGGACGATACGTCACCAGTTGAACGCGCGCCCGCCGCCCCGGCACCTTCAAAACATGCGCGTTAATCAACCGCAGCGCGCGCTGCGCATCAGCCACATCGGCCAAACCGGGCAGACGCTCGTCGTCCGGGTACAGAAATGTGCTGGCCGGCTGATCGCGGTCCAGTCTGGCGACAAAGTGCTTGGAAGGCAGATAGGCATCTGGTGGCCACTGCACCTCGTAACGCACATAGGCAGCCCGGCCCGGGCTGTGGACGAATTGGCGCAGGCGGAAGCGCTTCGGCGGCGTGAGCTCAGCTCCATTCAGTTCCCGCTTGAATGCCGGCCAGACCCAATCCAGATCAAACAACTGCGCCAATTGCGGCAGATTGGCATCGGGCGAGAATTCGGGCCGCGGTTCCAAAATCGGCAGGACTTGCGCCACGATCGCCATCGTAAGTCGCTCGTCGTCGCTATCGGGCGACTATGTATCAGCCGAAGACGTATCCGGCGACGATGTATCGGGCGACGATGTATCGGGCGATGACGGTGTGTCCGGCGATGGCGGGGTATCGGGCGATGGCGGCGTGTCCGGCGACAAATTGCCCGTCGTGTCGTAGCCGTCACTGTCGGTGCCGTCATTGCTTGTCAAGTTGCCGGTTGTGTCGTAGCCGTCGCTGTCGGTGCCGTCATTGCTTGTCAAGTTGCCGGTTGTGTCGTAGCCGTCACTGTCGGTGCCATCATTGTCGGTCCAGTTGCCGGTTGTGTCGTACCCATCAGAATCGGTGCCGTCATTGTCGGTGTTCGGATCATGCTGCTGTTGCTGAGCCTGTTGCTGCAGTTGAACTTGCAGCTGTTGCTGCCGCTGCTGTTGTTGTTGCTGCTGCTGTTGGAAAGTGTCGTCGAAAGGCGTATCGTAACCATCGCTGTCCGTGCCGTCGAAGCTGGTGGGCGGCGGCGTCGAAATCCCATCAAAGTCAGTCGTGGGCGGCGGTGTATCGTATCCATCACTGTCCGTGCCGTCATCGTCCGTCAGAGGTATGGAAGAATCGACGCGGTCAGACGGTCGATAGACGAATTGCTGACCCGGGTGAATCATCGACGGTGTATCGTCTTGCGCCTTTAGTAGAGCGTATGGCACGCCCAATCTGGCGGCGATCTTCATGAGCGTGTCGCCCGGTCTGATGGTATAGACGACGACCGTGTCTGCTTCGCCCGGCGGCGTATCGTAGCCATCGTCGTCCGTTGGCGGGTCATCATCGCCGTCATCGCCATCATCGTCTTCTTCGACTTCGACCACCTCGACGCCGCGCGGCACGAGCGCCACATCATCGACTTTTGAGGCGCCGACCTGCGCCACAATCACATCCGCTCGGTACAGCACCACGGCGGAGATCATGGACAGGGAAATTACATGGAACAAAACTACTGAAGTGAGGTTAAACAGTCTCTTGGCCATTTCGCACACTCAAGATATCTCGCTATTGCAGAGTATAGTGAGTGTTTGACGCGTTGTCAACAAATGTAGTAGCGCCGCAAAAGAACCAAATAAAGGTGATGCAAGTTCAAGTTTATCTACTATATCGAATTGGCTTCACATAGGTTAATTTACAGTCTGCGGTCGAAATGGCAAGCCACGACGAACTACACCGCGTCGGGAAGGGCCGCCGTTCAGCAAGGCATTGCAAGTTAGGGCCGGTTCGCTAAAATGCACGGGACGACCCAGCCGGCCAAGCGAGCAAGTCGAGCCAATGATGCGCAAGTCCGCGTCAGCCTTTAAGCAGCCCTACTATCTGTGGCTGCTCGGCGTATATCCCATCCTGCACCTCTACCGGGAGAATTTTGGCCTGGTCAATGATCATGACGTCGCTTTGGTCGCGCTTGCAGCGCTCGTCACGACCACGCTCGCCTTCATGCTGACAAAACGCCTCTTCCCTGATGCGCACGCCCGCGCCTTCATCCTGGCAATGTGGAGCTTGCTGTTCTCGCTCAGCGGGCACCTGTTCCTGGCAATCTTCAACCCGAGTTCGCTGACGGTCTGGACGGTTGGGCTGATACTTCTAGGCGTCATGCTGACCCGCATCCTGAACCGACCGAAGCTGGCCGGCAGCTTTAGCCGATTGACGGCCACGCTTAATATCATCGCAACGGTTTTGCTTGCCCTGCAACTGGCGCAGCTCGCCCCTCTCATCACTGAGGATCTGCGCGCCGAGTCATTCGCCGACGCGCTATTGGCAGCGCATGCAGGACGCCCGGCAGCGGAAAAGGCGCTGAATTCGCCGCAATTGCCCGACATCTATTACATCATCCCCGACGCCTACCCCAGCGACGCCTGGCACCTGGAGGCGATGAACTTCGACAACTCGGCATTCACCGCGGAATTGGAGGCGCTTGGTTTCCAGGTGGCCGCGCATGCCCAATCCAATTACAGCGCGACGCGTCTGTCACTGCCGTCGACGCTCAACATGCGCTATATGAACAGCAATCCGACAGGCGCTCAGCGACTTGCACTACCTGCGCCTCGCCGTAAACAACAGCGAGGTCGCGCGCTATCTGCTGCGGCGCGGCTACACCTATGTGCAGTTGCGAACGGGTTCGATCGGACCCAGCCCAATTGCTGACATCAACAAACAGTTCACCAAGCAAGGCTACATTGACTTGCGCCATGCTAATTTCGAGCAGTCGCTGCATCTCTTGCTTGATGCCGAGGAGGGCTTCGCCGCGCTGTACATCGATACGACCTTGCTGCGCACGGTCAAATCTCAGCTGTCCAAATTGGCGCGCCTGGCGCCCGCAGCCGATGTCGAGGAACCAGGATTTAGCGACTCAATTCGCTTTCTCTCTAGCCTTGCGGAATTGGAAGGGATCGCGCAAATGCCGGAGGCGACATTCACGATCGTCCACCTGGAGAAGCCGCACCGACCCGTGCACTTCAATCGTGAAGGCGAATTTATAGGCGAATTCCACCGCCCCAGCCCGGAGCAGTATTTTGACGAACTGCACTTCATCAACCAGCGGATGCTCGCAACAATCACAAGGCTGATTGCAGCGGCGCCGCATGAAACGGTCATCATACTCCAGGCCGACCACGGCAGCACTTACGGCACTTTTGCGCATAAGAACAGGGACAATACCTACTTTCACATCTACGCGGCTTACTATTTGCCCCCGGGCTTCGAGCTTGAATTCCCCAAGCCCTTCACGTTGATCAACAGCTTTCCCGTGCTGCTGAACGCGCTGTTTGATGCGGACTTCGCCCTGCAAGAAGACAAGTTCTTCACCTTGCAGACCGGGTATGACGACCCCTTAAATCAGCATGACGTGACGCAGATGTGGCTACAAGGCGCCAGCACCTAAGCGATTCATCTCTGCATACGTGGGTGTACCCGGCTGGCTTGCGGCGTCGTGCCGGGTTTGCTGCTGATGTGGGGCCGAGGCGGCACGGTGGCTGCGCCGCCTGCTGATTAGTGGAGATAAGGGGACTCGAACCCCTGACCTCGTCAGTGCGATTGACGCGCTCTCCCAACTGAGCTATATCCCCATTTCACGTGGGGGCGGGGGCTTGATCTGACTTGGTGCGGCACGTTTGTCCGGCCGGTTCCATTCGATTTGCGCTGTGGAGACAAGGGGACTCGAACCCCTGACCTCCTCGGTGCAAGCGAGGCGCTCTCCCAACTGAGCTATGTCCCCATGCACCCCAAACGCCTGTGGGGCTGGCAAGACTTGAACTTGCGACCTCACGCTTATCAGGCGTGCGCTCTAACCAACTGAGCTACAGCCCCAAATTCGCCCGCGCCGCCTTCTCCCACTTGGGATTAACAGCACAGTAGCAGGCTAAGTCTTTCGCTTTCTCTCACCCATTTATTTCACACCATCGGACGTTTCAGCGAAACGCCCCTTGTAACTCGCGGGGTCTCCCCCGCTCCCTTAGAAAGGAGGTGATCCAGCCGCAGCTTCCGCTACAGCTACCTTGTTACGACTTCGTCCCAGTCATCGACCCTGCCCTAGGCAGTAGCCCCCTCTCGGTTGGCTTCCCGACTTCAGGCTCGACCAACTCCCATGACGTGACGGGCGGTGTGTACAAGGCCCGGGAACGTATTCACCGCAACGTGCTGATTTGCGGTTACTAGCAACTCCGACTTCATGCAGGCGAGTTGCAGCCTGCAATCCGAACTGTGAACGGCTTTTCAGGATTCGCTCCGTATCGCTACTTCGCTACCCATTGTACCGCCCATTGTAGCGTGTGTGTCGCCCTGGATATTAAGGCCATGCTGATTTGACGTCATCCCCACCTTCCTCCCTTTTGTCAAGGGCAGTCATGCTAGACACTTGTAACTAGCACCGAGGGTTGCGCTCGTTTGCGGACTTAACCGAACACCTCACGGCACGAGCTGACGACAACCATGCAGCACCTGTACTGGCTCCCCGAAGGGTCCTTCCGCTTTCGCTTCCGTACTACCAGCATGTCACTCCCAGGTAAGGTTCTTCGCGTTGCCTCGAATTAAACCACACGCTCCGCTGCTTGTGCGGGCCCCCGTCAATTCCTTTGAGTTTTAGCCTTGCGACCGTACTCCCCAGGCGGTACATTTATCGCGTTTGCTGCAACACTCAACCACTTAACGTGACCGAACGCCTAATGTACATCGTTTACGGCGTGGACTACCGGGGTTTCTAATCCCGTTCGCTACCCACGCTTTCGCGCCTCAGCGTCAGTTGAAATCCAGGAAGCCGCCTTCGCCTCCGGTATTCCTCCGGATATCTACGCATTTCACCACTACACCCGGAATTCCGCTTCCCTCTATTTCCCTCTAGTCAGACAGTTTTACCTAACCTTCGCCAGTTTAGCCGGCAACTTTCATAGGTAACTTGTCCCACCGCCTGCGCGCGCTTTACGCCCAGTAACTCCGGATAACGTTCGCGTCCTACGTTTTACCGCGGCTGCTGGCACGTAGTTAGCCGACACTTATTCCTATGCTACCGTCCTTCCTCGTCACATAGAAAAGGACTTTACGATCCGAAAACCTTCTTCGCCCACGCGGCGTCGCTGCATCAGACTTCCGTCCATTGTGCAATATCCCTTACTGCTGCCTCCCGTAGGAGTCTGGGCCGTGTCTCAGTCCCAGTGTGGGGGGCCACCCTCTCAGATCCCCTAGCCGTCATCGCCTTGGTGAGCCTTTACCTCACCAACTAGCTGATGGCCCGCAACCTCATCCTTTAGCGCCTCAGCTTTTCCTCGGCCTACCCTATCTCAACCGAGCTTATCCGGTATTAGCCTGCGTTTCCACAGGTTATCCCAGTCTAAAGGCCAGATCAGTTACGTGTTACTCACCCGTTCGCCACTCTCCAGCATCCCGAAGGACGCCTTCCCGTTCGACTTGCATGTATTAGGCACGCCGCCAACGTTCATCCTGAGCCAGGATCAAACTCTCCGTATTCACAGGGTTTGATTCGCTCTGTCTTAACCTGCTATTCTGCTGTTAATCCGCACTTTGACCCACTCGCGGGGACAAAAAAACGAGAGGCTCCCCCTCGCCTTCATTCCTCGTACTTTAGCAAGCGTATCCGCTCAAGTCAAGACCGGTTTGAAAGATTCGCATATGAATCCCTGAGCCTGCCGCTTTTAATCGTGCAGATATGATCAGGCAGGCTCGGGCGCCAGCTCGTCTTGATCAGCCGCTGCTGCTTCGGGCGTGGCCTTGGGGTTTGCGCGGTCGCCCACAACATCCTTCACGTACATTTCATCAACGAGGACCGCTACGCAAGCGCTCAAGGGTACGGCCAACATCAGCCCCAGAAAGCCGAAGAAAAAGCCAAATATGATCTGCCCCAGCAAGATCAAAATGGCCGGCATATTCATGCGCTCGCTGGCGAGTACCGGGCTGACGACTTGGCTCTGAAAGAAGGATACGCCGTAGATGATGACGATCGTCCAGACGACATTCTGCGGCGCCTGCACCAGCGCGACAGCCACGGACGGAATCAGCGCGACCACGGGGCCAAAGTTGGGAATGAAGGACAGCGCGCCGGCCAAAACACCCAGCGCCAGCCACTCGCGTATGCCCAGCAGCGCCAGGCCGAGCCCGGTCAGTACCGCGACCACGACCATCGAGACGGCGGTCACGCTTATCCAGGCGCGCAAGGTCGCGTCAATGCGCGCCAGTATGGTCATCATGCGATCGCGGTACCACAGCGGCGTCAGCTTGATGATCCCATTGACGTATCGTTCCGGCTCCGCCAGCAAGTACATGCTGAGGAAGAAGATGATGAGCGCGCTCAGAATGGTATTGGCAACCCCGCCGACCACGGGCAGCACAGTGCCGCCCAGCCGACCCACCGCATCGCTGAACTGGGTAACGACTTGATTGACAAGATCGTCGCTGATGAGGTCAGTATTCTCGCCCGTAATCAAGCCCTCCAGCGGCGGGAAGAGCTCAATCAGCGCTTCGCTGGTGATGGATTGACGCGCTTGTTCCAAGCCGCGCGGGATGACATCATAGGCCAGCACATTGTACTGTGTGACCATGGTGCGCATGATGGGCGTGCCGAGCAAACCGATTGCGACAAATAGCCCAACCACGCTGACGGCGATGGCGACAAACCGGTTCATGTCGAAGCGACGCACGAGTACGCGCACGGGCATGGTCAGCAGCACAACCAGCGTGACCGCGGCGAAGGTCAGCATCAAGGTGCCGCGTATCTCCCAGGCGAATATGAGGCCCAGCAAAATCAGTATGGTGGCAACGATGTTGCGCAAGCCGATGTTGATAGACCGCTGGCTCCGCGAGTTCATTTGCTCTCCGTAGCAAAAGCCGCATGTGCGCAGGCTCAAGTCAGCCGCCGACGCTGCTTCTTATCGACAGCGTAGCAACTGTCGACGATTGTATCACTTACAACACCGCGCCGCTAAGCAAGTTGTGCCCTCGCGCGAATGGGCCGCCCTCACTACAATTGCAGGCAGCGACGCGATGACACTGAAAGGGCGTGCCGCTTGAAATTTGATGTGACGATTTTCGCCGACGACCTTAACGAGGCGGGACGGCTGGCGCGCCAGGTGGAAGACATGGGCTTTGACGGCCTGTGGGTGGCGGAGGCGGCGCATACGCCGTTCATGACGCTGGCGCAGGCGGCCCTGGCGACAGATCGCGTTTCGCTGGGCACGGCCATCGCGGTCGCCTTCGCACGCCATCCGCTGATCATGGCGCAGACCGCCCGCGACTTGGCGTTCAACTCCCGCGGGCGCTTCATTCTCGGCCTGGGCACGCAGATTCAGCCGCATATCACCAAGCGTTTCAGCGCGACATGGGGCAAGCCCCTGCGACAATTGCGCGAATACATTGAGGCGCTGCGCACAATTTGGCGCGCCTGGCAAAGCGGCGCCGACATCTCATTTTCCGGCGAATATTACAGCCTCACGGTTTCAAGCGGGGAATCCGCATCAGTCCATGCCCGGCACACCGAGATTCCCATTTACATCGCAGGCGTCAACACAGGGTTGGCGACGCTGGCCGGCGAGCTATGCCAGGGTTTCCACGTCCACTCGTTTCACACGCTGCCCTATCTGCGGCGCGTGCTGCTGCCCGCATTTGCAGCGGGCCGCGCCAAACAGACCGTCAAATCACCGCTGAAGCTGTCATGCGCCGTGTTCGTCGTCACAGGAATCGACGCCGCAGCCATCGCGGAAAGCAAAATGCTAACCAAGTCTCAGATCGCATTTTACGCCAGCACACCCAGTTACCGGCGCGTTTTGGAGCTGCACGGCTGGGAAGACCTCGTCCCGCGGTTGAATGCAATGCTGCGGCGCAATCGCTGGCGCGAAATGCACACGCTGATCAGCGATGACATGCTGGAGCAATTCGCCGTCGTGGCGCCGCCGGACGAACTTCCCTACAAACTGCGCGAACGCTATGACGGGATTCTGGATCGTGCCGGCTATTATTTCCCCTTTGAACCGGACGACCAGACCAAGCGCGTCGTTTGGCGTCATGCGGCCGAGGCGATGGGAAGCTGATGGCGCAGATCGATCTACATGGCGCAACTTTCACGTATCGTCTGCGCGCGAGCCGGCGGGCCAAGCGCACATTCATCAGCTGCAGCGCCAGCAAAGGTTTGGAAGTCGTCTATCCGCACGGTCAAGCCGCGCCCGACGCCGAAGCGCTGCTCCGCGAGCGATCGGCCTGGGTGCTCACCGCGCTGGGCAAACTCCGCGAATCGCAGAGGCAGCTGCCGGCGCGAGAATACCGGGACGGTGAGTGCTTCCTGCTTTTGGGCGCGCCCCACCGCCTCCGGCTGATGCATAGCGACAGTGCCCAGCGCGTCCGCCTGAACAGAGGCGATGGCACGCTGAGCGTAGTGCTGCCGGCGTCCGTCGCCGAGGACGACCGCGAACTGATCCACTCGGTGATAGTCGCCGCCTATCGGGGTTGGGCGAAGGCGTATTTGCCAAGGCGCGCCGCAGCCCTGGCGGAGCTTCACGGCTTTCAATACAAGGCCGTCCGCATCAAGAATCAGAAGACGCGCTGGGGCAGTTGCTCCGCCAAGGGCAATATCAACTTGAACTTGCGCTTGATGATGGCGCCGCCCGAGGCGATCGACTACGTCATCTTGCACGAACTCTGCCATACGCGTGAACTGAACCACGGAGAACGGTTCTGGTCGCTGCTGGAAATGCACTGTCCCGATTATCTCTGTTGGCGCAGGTGGTTCAAACAGGTCGGGCCCAAGCTGATCCTTTGACCGTGGGAGGGAGACCGCAATGGAACTCAACGTCACGCTGGCGCCGACGCATGACCTGGCCCAGGCGGCCCAATTCATCGCGCGCGCTGAAGCGCTGGGTTTCGATTCGGCCTGGACGCTGGACGGGGCGCATGATCCCTTTCTGCCGCTGACGCTGGCGGCCGGGCGCACGGCACGGCTGCGGCTGGGGACCCAGGGCGCGGCGGCCTTCCCCCGCAGCCCAATGGTGGTCGCGCAGATCGCCTGGGACCTGGCTCGGCAGAGCGCAGGGCGTTTCAGCCTCGGCTTGAGCGCGCTGCCCGACGCGGCGGGCCACAGCTTCGGCGAGTTTCCGGGCGACCCCGTAGATCGGACGCGCGAATATGTGCAGAGCCTGCGCGCCATTTGGGCTACGTTTCAGCACGACACGCGCTTGCGCTACCGCGGCGAATATTATCAGTTCCGGCTGATGGCGCCATTTTTCAATCCGGGCCCCATTCAGCATCCGGAAATTCCCATCTACTTGAGGGCTGGCTCGAAGGAAATGCGCGCGCTGGCAGCCGAATGCTTCGATGGAGTTCATCTGCCCGCTGATGCGAGCGCGGCGTATCTGCGCGACGAGGCCTTGCCCGACATCAGCCGAGGCCTGCGACGTCACGGACGGGACGCAAACACGTTCAAGGTGATAGCGGACGTGGAGTTAGCCACTGGATCAACCGCCGCCGCACTGGACGATGCGGCCCTTGAGGCTCGCCGCCTGACGGAGCCTTACGCCGGCTTGGTTGATGGCGTAAATCTGCGACTCAGCGTGTCAAACATTGCTCTGCTTGACGCGATTGGCAAGGCCCGTTAGTTGACCGAGCTTTGGACTGCGCCGTCGCATCAGGTGTATAGCTCCGGCATAGGCTCTTCCTCTACCCGATAGATGCGAAAGCCGCGCTTCTGGTAGTTAGATAGCGCATGGGGCCCATCCAGATTGCAAGTGTGCAGCCAGACTCGATTGGCGCCCATCTCCCAGGCGCGCGCCACCCCATAACTCAGCAGATGCTTGCCCAGGCCCCGACCCATGTAATCGCGCCGCAGCCCGAAATACGCGATCTCGACCGCACCGTCTTCGTGGCGGTACAACTCGACGTAACCGCCTGGCGAGCCGCTCACGTACATGATATGAACTTGTGTATCGGGCGAGGACAGGATCTCCCGCAAGTCGGCGCTATTGAGCTGTAAGCGGTCGCGCCAAGCCCACTCTTCGCCGACCGACTGATAGAGGAACTTGTAAAATGCCAGATCCGGCATTTCCATCAATACGATTTCAATGTCGTTGGCGGCCACAAACGCAGGGGCAAACTCGGCCTGGCTATTCATCTCCAGCCAGGTCGTTACGAGCAACTCAGAATTGCGGGTCGCGATTGCCATCGGCGACGTTCTCAATTGATTGGCAGCGCGGCGCTTGCGCATCCAAGCATACCGCAGGCGCTGGCGGCCAATAATGTTGCAAATGTACAAAAAACGCGCCCGGCAACACACCAATGTTACTAAGCGCGCGCACAGTGCCGGCCCGTGCCGCCTGTGTCGTAGCGCTGGGGCAATCCGAAGGCGGCTGCAACACCCGAGGCACGCTACCTTACTGGAGTGAGCGCAACAGTTCTGACCGCTTGCACCCGCCATCTCCTTGCTAGCGGAGGCGGCGCTCGCTACCATAGGTGACGCAATTCGGTAGATTCGAGCGATGTTCATGCCGCTTTGGAAACCGGTCCGCCGCATCATCAGCAGGCGCTGGACACAGCTGCAGCCGACGCAACGGCTGATCAAAATTGTAGGCGACCCCAAGTCCGCCGGCGCGGCCGATTTCTCGCTGGAGGCGCTGAAGGAGCGCCTGGCCCACCAAGACGGCAGCCTCGCCGGCGTGGATTGGGCTGGAGCGCGGCTGGCGGGGGCGTTGCTGTCGTCATGTCAACTGCGGGGCGCGCGCTTCACTGGCGCGTCATTGGCCGGCGCCTATTTCGCGTACTCCGATCTGCGCCGGGCGGATTTCTCCGACGCGGACTTGCGCGAGGCGCATTTCCGCGGGGCCGATTTGGCGGCCGCCGTCTTCGACCGCGCGATGCTCCGCGGCGCCAACTTCGCGCGGGCGGATTTGCGGGGCAGCGCGTTTATCACCGCGGACTTGACCGGCGCCAACCTCTGGGGAGCGGACTTGCGCGGCGCTGATCTGTCGCAGGCGGATTTGACCGAATGCAATCTCGAGCAAATCAAGCTGGATGATGCCAGTCGCCTGCCCGCCGGCGCCGTCGAGCGGGCACAGCTTCGCCATTCGCCCGTCACCATCCGCAGCAGCTTGAACGGGCGATAGGAATATCGCGAAGACTCTTGTACAGTTACTCGCCCTAGGGTTCTGAAGACGACCGGAATGGAGGTGGCTGTTGGCTCATATCGTTACGTTCACGCGCAGTACGCCGGATACAGCCGCCAAGGTCTGGGTGGACGAAGGCGGCGCCGTTACCTGGGGCGATGTGGCCACGGTCGTCAATCCCTGGGACGAGTATTCCCTCGAGGAGACCATCGTACAGGCGAAAGCGGCCGGCGGACGGTCGACCGTCATCGCCATTGGCGGCCGCCTTCACGATGACGCGCTAAAACACAGCATCGCCCTGGGAATAGAGAGCGCCATCCGCGTCGAAGAAGCGGGCGCGGCCATGAATGACAGCCTCGTCTGGACGGCGCTGGCGGCGGGCGCCATCAGCAAACTGGCGGATGTTGACCTGATCTTCTTCGGCAAGGAGAGCGTCGATGTCGGCACGGATCAGCACACCACCCAACTGGCGCGCCGCCTGGGCTGGGCTCTGCTCAGCTTCGTTTCGCGCATCGTTGAAATTGACTACGAAGCCGGCACGATCAAGGTTGAGCGCGCCGTCGACAGCGGCAAGCAGATCGTCGCCGCCAGGCTGCCCGCCGTGGTCTCGGTACTGAAAGACATCAACGAGCCGCGCTATCCCAATTTCCTCGGCATACGCAAAGCGGCCAAGGCGCAGATCCCGGTGTGGACGGCGGACGACCTGGCTGTGGACTTGCCAGCGCCAGCGACCAAGGCCTTGCGTTTCCATAATCCGCCGACGCGTGATGCGGCCACGGAGATCATTCCTGGCGCCGATGTCGCGGAAAAGGCGGCCGCCCTGGCCGACCGTCTTATTGGGGAGAAAGTGCTGTGAGCGTATTCGTCTGGATTGAGACCGTTCGCGGGCGCGCGCTGCCCAGCAGTTGGGAAGCGCTCGGCGCTGCCCGGCAGCTGGCCGACGCCCTGCAATGTGCGGCGACGGCAATCGTATTCGGCGCCAATGCCGCTGACATCGCCCTTGAGGCGGGAGGCTACGGTGCGGACCGGGCCTTGGTCTGCGGCGATCCAAGCTCGACCGCCTACCCGCTGGATCGCTACACCAAGATTTTGAGCGACCTGGTCGTAGAGCGTCAACCCGTCGCGCTGCTGGCGTCGGCGACGAGCTGCGGGCGCGAACTGCTGGCGAGCGCCGCGCTTGACACCGGCAGCGGTCTGATTTCTGATTGCGTAGATCTGCGCGTTGCAGACGGCGTCATCATCGGCACACGGCCGGTCTACGCCGGCAAGGTGCTGATGGAAATGGCCGCGCAGACGGCGACCGCCTTCGTCACTTTGCGCAGCCGTGCCTTCCCGGCGCCCTCGCCTACAGATACCAGCAGCGCGATTGTCGAGACTGTTTGCGCCGCGCCTTTGACCGATAGCGCCTGGCTCAGCGTGGCTGAGGTGGCGGCTGACATAGCTACTGTAAGCATGACGGACGCGGCCATCATTGTTAGCGGCGGGCGTGGCATGGCCAATAATCCCGTCGCCCCGCCCAACGGCGTCAGCGGCGACGAGGCCAATATCTGGCGCGCCAAACATGGCTACGCTCATACGCTCCAGCCCCTGGCGGATGTGCTGGGCGCGGCCATCGGGGCCAGCCGCGCCGCCGTCGACGCCGGCTACATCCCCTACGAGCATCAAGTCGGGCAGACGGGCAAGGTGGTCAATCCCGATCTTTATATCGCCTGCGGCATCAGCGGCGCCATCCAGCATCAAGCCGGCATGCGCGGCAGCAAGATCATCGTGGCCATAAACAAGGACCGGCAAGCGCCGATATTTAAGCTGGCGCGCTACGGCATCGTCGGCGACCTGTACGAGGTTGTCCCGGCCCTAACCGCCGCGCTCAAGAGTAAGCTGTCTTGATCTCGGCTGCGGTCGACGCGCCCGCCGCGATCCATTTCACAAGTGTCAGACCATCAGAGTATGATAGAATCAAATCACTGGCGTGGAGCGCGTGAGGGCGTGTATTGTGTTTGGCCGATGCTGCAAACAGGTTGATCAGGATTGCCCGATGAGTCCGATTCACGGGGCATCATGGAAACAGCGATAATCACGGCCGCGCCTTTCGCTTTGGCGTTCATCCTGGCGTTGCCGCTGGTCAAGCGCTCGCTGTCCAAATCGGCGCAGACCTGGCTGTCTTCGCTTGTGATGGCAGCGCTCTTCCTTTGGCTGGTCAGCGCAGTAGCCGCCTTGCAGGCCGACGGCGTCGTCGTTCAGGATATCGACTGGATTCCATCGCTGGGCATTGGCCTCAGCTTCTACCTGGATGGCCTGTCACTGCTATTTTCGTTGATTATCACGGGCGTCGGCGCGCTGATATTCTTCTATGCCGGCTACTATTTCGACGATCCGGAAGAACACAACCGCTTCATGATCTGGCTATCGGCTTTCGCCGGCGCAATGTTGGCGGTCGTCCTGGCTGGCAATTTGCTGATGATGTTCATCGCCTGGGAACTCACCAGCGTCACTTCCTTCGTACTAATTGGATTCAAGGGCGATAAAGAACGCGCGGCGCGTGAAGGCGCCTTCAAAGCCTTGTTTGTGACGGGCGGCGGCGCCTTGGCCCTAATCATCGGCATCGCCATGCTGAGCGCGGCCGCCGGTCAAGTGCTCTATCCCGACGATGGCCTGCGCTTCGTGGCTGATCTTCCGGCTCTGCTTACGGCAAAGACGCTGCATCAGCACGAATGGTTTGTGCTCTTCGCGCTGCTGATCATGCTGGGCGGCTTCACCAAGAGCGCGCAGTTCCCCTTCCACTTCTGGTTGCCGGGCGCTATGAGCGCGCCGACGCCGGCCAGCGCCTACTTGCACAGCGCGACCATGGTCAAAGCCGGCATCTACCTCTTCGCGCGGCTATCGCCTGTGATGTATCAGAACCCGCTGTGGACGAGCATGTTGACCACGGTCGGCCTCATCACGATGCTGGTGGGCGCGTACTTCGCCGTCAATCAGCGTGATCTCAAAGGCCTGCTGGCGTATTCGACCGTGAGCAAGCTGGGCGCCATCGTCGCGCTAATCGGCTTGCCCGGGCAGAACGGACTGAAAGCGGCCTTCATCGCCATCATCGCCCACGCGCTCTACAAGTCGGCGCTATTCCTGGTCGCCGGCGCAATTGATCACGCCACTGGAACGCGCCAATTCAGCAAGCTGGGCGGTTTGCGCCAACAGATGCCGGCCATGTTCATCGTCACGCTCATCTCAGGCTTGTCGATGGCGGGCCTGCCCTTCTTGATGGGCTTCGTCGCCAAAGAGACTTTGCTGGACGCGACGCTCCACTACGCCGGCAGCGAGTCCGGGCTGGTGACATTTGTCGCGAGCGTCAGCGCCGTCTTCACGGCCATGGCCGCGTATATGCTGATCTACGATGTCTTCTTGCGCCCGCCCAGCCGAAAGATTCACTTTCATCGGCCGCCACCTCTAATACGCTTGGGGCCCCTGGTCCTGGCGGCATGTTCCTTGCTGATGGGCTTTCTGCTGGAGCCGCTGGTCATACCCTTGCTGGAATTGGCCGTGCCCAAAGCTTTTGAACTTTACCTATTCGCTGGTTTCAACGAGGTATTCTGGCTCAGTATAGGCATCCTGCTGGCGGGCTTGCTGCTCTTTTTCCTGCGCCGGCCCTTGATCAGCCGCATAACTTTCCCGCTCTCTGGCGATAGAATCTATCGAGAGTTCATCCAGTATATTGATTGGGCGGGCGCCACCGTGCTGCATACGCAGTCGGGCTACGTGCGCTATTATCTCGTCATCATCTTGGGCGCGGTCGCCGCCGTGCTCATCGCCTCGGGCACACTGTCGACGCTGGTCGCGAATCAACAACTTTTGCCGACCGACCTTTCGGTCACCTTCACCGACCTGGCCAAGATCTCTATGCTTTTGCTCACGATTGCCGCCGGCGTGCTGACGGTGGTCGTCCGCGAACACGTGAAAGCCGCCATCGCTTACGGCGTGATCGGCTATGCGATTGGCGTGATCTTCCTCATTGAACACGCGCCGGATGTCGCCCTGGTGCAATTACTGGTCGAAACCATGGCGACCGTGCTCATCGTCATCATGTTGGGGCGCATTCGCGTTGGCGCCCGTCTAAAGGTCATCAACAGTTTGTGGGCCGGCCGGCACGAATACAGGCTGGGCATCATGCGTGATCTACTTGTGTCATTCGTCATTGGCGCGGCCGTCTTCCTGTTTTCGCTGATTGCGCTGCAGAACCGACCCGAAGGCGACAGCATTGCCGAGTGGCACCTGCAAAATGCGAGCGCGGTCAATACGCAAGACGTTGTTGGCGCCATTGTGGCGGATTTCCGCGCGACCGACACCTTGCTGGAGATCGCGGTGTTCACCACGGCTGCCCTGGGCGTATTGTCGCTGCTGGCGCGCGGCCGTCGCGGCGATAGCGCCTTCATGCCGCGTCCGGGCATATTTTCCGCCTTGCGTTACGAAAGCGCCGAGGCAGACGATGTCGTCCAAGACGCAACCAACCTGTCGACGCCCTTCACGCGAACGGTAACCGTCATCGTTTTGGCCATCGCTATTTTGATCGGCATAGCGCAAATCTTGTATGGCGGCAGCGGTCCTGGCGATGGTTTCACCGCCGGCGTCACGATCGGGCTGGCGGTATCGCTTTGGTACGTCGTGCTGGGCTACGCCGAAGCGCGCAGCAAGCTACCCTGGTTCCGCCCGGAGCAGATCGTCCGGCTTGGTCTCGTCATCGGTATCACAAATGCCCTGCTGCCCGTTTTTCTCGGCAAAGGCTTTATGGGGCATGTCGAGTTCGATAAGGCTCTGGGCCTGTACGACCTCGTCGGCAGCTTCGGCTTGCATATTACGTCGTCCCTGATATTTGAGATCGCCATTGCCCTCACCGTAATGGGCGGTCTCGGCATCATTATCGAAGCGATCGCCTACCCAACGGCGCGGGCTGATGGCGGCATCACAAGCGAAAGCGAGAGCCCATGATCGAGTTTATGTTCGCCCTGACGATCGGCATTCTGTTCGGCATCGGCGTCTTTCAGCTGCTGCGGCGCGACCTCATCAAGGCGGCCATTGGTTTCGCCATGCTGTTCTCGGCAGTCAACTTGTTCTTCATGGCGGCCGGGGCATTTGACGGTGACTTCGCGCCCTACGTCAGCAACGTCGAGGCCGGGCTGCAGACGAGCGACCCGCTCATTCAGGCGCTGATTCTGACGGCAATCGTCGTCAGCTTCGGCAGTTTCTCTCTGGTATTGGGCTTCGTCTATATTATCTCGCGGCGCTACAACACGGTCGATTCCAACGATATCAACAAGCTGAAGCACTAATGACCCGGGCGCCGGCGCGAAAGAGCATGTGAAGATGGCGGCGAACATCAATGGCTGATAACGGTTTCCTGCTGGCTACCCTGGTCACGCCGCTGGTTGGCGCCATCTCCGCGTTGATTTTCGCCAATTCCAATCGGCTGCAG
Organism: Phototrophicaceae bacterium; assembly: GCA_965208195.1. GTDB lineage: Bacteria > Chloroflexota > Anaerolineae > Aggregatilineales > Phototrophicaceae > UBA6055. Next base: position 1,354,511 of record CBDBOC010000004.1, read on the forward strand.
CGTTCCCTCGGTGTGCTGACCGGCTTGATCGCCTGGGTGAGCTGCCTGGCACTTCTGGTGCAAGTCCACGACCGCGGCATACAGACCTATGCCCTGGGCAATTGGGCGCCACCCTACGGGATCGTGCTGGTGGCGGATACGCTGGGCGCCTTGTTCGCCTTTATGGTCACAACAATCATGGTTGCCGGTTTGCTGTATACCTATCATAGCCACGACAAGTGCATGACCTACCCCGCCTTTGTGCCGCTCTTCCTGCTCATGGAGGTCGGTCTGGTGGGCGCCATGCTGACCGGCGATTTGTTCACGCTCTTCGTCTTCATGGAACTTATGGTGCTGGCATCCGTTTCGCTGACGGCCATCTCGGACGATCAGTTTGGTTTGGAAGCGGCGCTGAAGTACATCCTGATAAGTTCAATGGGCACGCTCTTCCTGCTGCTGGGCATCGCGGCGCTGTACGCGACCTTCGGCACGCTCAACATGGCCGATATCGCCAGCAACCTGCTGACGGGCGACCGCCCCTTCCTGGCGCCAGCATCAGCGCTCATGCTGCTCTGCGCCTTTCTCTTGAAGAGCGCCGTATTCCCCTTCCATTTCTGGCAGCCGGATTTCCATACCACGGCGCCAACGCCAATCAGCGCCATGCTATCGTCGATCGTGGTCAAGGTGGGCGTTTACGGCATCATTCGCCTTCTGACGCTGCTATTCGTGGGCGACGCGCCGGTCATGCAGCCCGTGCTTTCGACCCTGGGCATCATCGGCATCGTATTCGGCAGCCTGGGCGCCTTGCGCACCTACAACGCCAAGCGCATGCTGGCCTATTCGACATTCGCGCAAATCGGTTTCATCTTGGTCGGGCTGGGTTGGGGCGGCGCCATCGCCTTGATTGGCGCTATCGTCTACGCCTTTAATCACGCCTTTATCAAGTCCGCTCTGCTGATGCTGATGGGCGTCGTGGCCAGCTACACCAAAATCAAGACGGCGAACTTCGCCGATATCGCCGGCATCGGCGCGAAAATGCCGCCCGCGCTCGGCTGGTTGGTTTTGCTCGGCGGCTTATCCTTGGCCGGCGTCCCGCCATTGAACGGCTTCGTCAGCAAACTGACGCTGATCCAGGGCGGCGTCGACAATGCCGACTGGCTCAATCTCATCATCATGGTCGGCGCCGGCATCTTGACCTTGATGTATATGATACGCGCCTGGCAATTCATCTTTCAGCAGCAGCCAGACGCCAGCACCGTCGAAACCAAGAGCGAGGGGGACAGTTACTTCGCGCCCATGCTCTTGATTGGCGCTTGCTTGCTTTTGGGCACCGTCTTGGCGGAGCCGCTGCTGCAAATCATCAGCGTGACGGTCCAGCAAATCGGCGAACCTGAGCTCTACATTTCGGCGGTGAAGGCCATTGGCGGCGGCGCGTGATATGATCATGTCAGTTGACCCGCCCGCACACGTTTCACCTAGGCATGCAGCGGCCATGGAGCTGGAGCGCCAAACACAATGATGCTATTGCGCCAATCTATCAAGACCTTCGTGATTGCCCTGCCCCTGGCCCTGGGCTGGACGATTTACACGGCGCAGCCTACACCGGGCAATATCTTGCTCGGTTACGCCTTCAGCATATTGGTGTTGCGGGCCGCCGGCCTGAGTGGCGACAGTTTGCGCCTGCGCAGCGCGCCGCGTCAACTGTTCAAACTCATCGCCTATGTCGCTTACATGGCGAACGAGGTATTGGTATCCGGGCTGCAAGTGGCCCGCATCATTCTTTCGCCCAGCTTGCCCATCAACCCCGGCGTTTCGGCCTTGAGCACGCAAGACAGCAGCGAAGACGAACTGATTTCCGCCATCAGCGCGCACGGCATCACAATAACGCCCGGCGAATTGGTTGTCGACTTCGAAGAGACGAGTGACATGGGAGTGCGGATGATTCTTCACAGCTTGAACCTCGACCCCGAGGCCGATAGCCTGGAAAAAGACCAAGCGATACGTTTGCAGCGAATCAAGGGGATTCTGGGACATGATTGAGAACGCCCTGACCCAAACCATGGTGGAGCTGATCCTGTTCGCCATGGTTGTGCTGCTATTGCCCGCTTCGTACCGCGTGGTCGTGGGGGAGACCTTGCCCGACCGCTTGGCCGCGGTGGATTTGATCACCACGCTGCTAATCGGCATCATCGTCATGCTTGCGCTGGTGGAAGGCACGGGGGTTTTCGTCGACATGGCGATTGCGCTGGCGGCCTTCGCCTTCGTCGGCACGATCAGTATCGCACGTTACATTTCCGAGGGTCGGGTGTATTAAACGATGTTGGATGCGCTGGGCGTCGCTTGTCTACTTTTTGGGCTCTTCTTCTGCGCCGTCGGGGTCGTCGGCGTGGTGCGCCTGCCCGATACGCTGACGCGGCTGCACGCCTCGGGCAAGGTCGCAACCCTGGGCCTGTTTGGCATCCTGCTCGGCGCGGCCCTGCTGATGCCTTCCACGGCGCTGCGGTTGCTGACGCTGGGCCTGTTTATATTGCTGACGAGCCCGGTCGCCACGCATGCTATCGCGGCTGCGGTCTATCGCCGGCAGGAAATCGCGGTGGAACTCATCGAGAAAGAAACGCCCGAAAGCCCGGTGGACATCACCAACGTCAACGTCACCGCGGTTTTGTCGCGTTCGCGCATCCAGGACATCATTGAAGCGCAAGAGCGCGCCCTGCGGCAACACCGTGGCGCCGACCCGTTTGCCGATGACAAGTAGCTGAAGTCATCCCAGCAGGCGCCGCAATAGCGGGTTCTGCCGCGACTGCATGTGATCCAGGACGTTCACGAGCACGAAACCGATGAGCAGCAGCGCCAACGCGGGCGCCAATTGTGGCGCGGCGGCATCCGGCACGATGTTCTGCTCCACCAGGCAGCGCCAGTCTCCATGGCGGTCGAGGTCGCTTTCCAGGCATGCCTTCCAGGGATAAATCTTCCACAGCGAGCCGGCCATGAAGCCAACCAGCAGCGCCACCGTCAAGTCGTAGTAATGCTTGAGCAGGTAGCTCAATACGCGCGAGAAAGCGATGATGCCGACCGCGGCGCCGGCGCCCACGATGAGAATGGGCGGCAAGTCGCGGTTGCTGACGGCGGTCAAGACGTAGTCGTATTGGCCCAGGATCAGCAGCATGAAGGAACCGGATATGCCGGGCAAGATCATGGCTGTGATGGCGATCATGCCGCTGATAAAGAGGAAAGGCGCCGAATGATCCGCTTCGGACGGCACGATATTGACGATGATGAAAGCCGCAAGCGTACCTAGCAAGAAGGTGGCCGCCGTGCCAGCGCTCCAACGCACCTTGACGCCGATGGTCAAGATCGACGCCAGCACCAGGCCGAAGAAGAAGGCGAAGAGCAGAATCCGGCCATCCGCATCGTCCAGCGTCGCGCTGAGGAAACTCGAGAGCAGCAATATCGCCGAAAGCACGCCCAAGCCCAGCGCCAGCAAGAAGCGGAACGAGATGTGCTCCAGCAAGGGCCCGATCTTGAACCCGGCCGCCAGGCGCAGCGCATCCAGATTGACGGACTTGATCGCATCAACCAGCGTCTCGTATACGCCCAGGATGAAGGCCATTGTGCCGCCGCTGACGCCCGGCACAATATCAGCAGCGCCCATGGCGAAGCCGGTCAACACCAGCCGGATATATTGACGCGGCGTCGTAGGCCGGGACAGGCCCGGCGTTTCCTTTTGCAATGCTCGTCTCCTCTGGCATAATGAAGCAACATGCGCACGACTATCACGCACATGAACCATCGTGGCACGGCGCTTAGACACGCCATTTCATTGTACGCCTTTTCAATAGACGCGCTACACGTCGCGCCGCAAGATTGCAGCAACGGTAGCGCTTGAGGAAGGCTTCAATTGCTAGCTCCAGGTTCGTGCCCGAACGGGAGCAAAGCGCTGCGCGGCCTCGCCAAGTCGAGCGCGATATCAGCCGGTAAAGCAAGTAGCGTGACCAGCCCGCGATTGGAATCGAGCCGACCATGCCAACGGTCAACACAGCACGCGGCGAAATATGGTTCGCCGACCATCGCCGCGAGGCGCCCGCGCCGACTGCGCTGCTGATCCACGGCGCCGGCGGCTCTCATCTGAGTTTCCCGCGGGAAATGCGTCGGCATCCGGGCTTCAATGCCATCCTGCCCGACCTGCCCGGGCATGGCCGCAGCCCGGGCCCGGGACGCGCCGAAATCCGCGGCTATGCGCTTGATATGGCCGCCCTGCTGGACGCGCTCGCCGTGTCATCCGCCGTTCTCATCGGCCACAGCATGGGCGGCGCCATCGCGCTGTGGCTCGCCGTGCATCAGCCCCAACGCGTTAGCGCGCTGGTCCTGGCGGGCAGCGGCGCGCGTCTTCCCGTCAATCCGGCCTTGATCGCCAGCATCGTCGACGATCCGCCGGCGACGATCAAGCGTATGCTGCGCTGGATGTGGGCCAAGAACGCGCCGGCTGAAGAGATTGCGCAGTCGGCCGAGATCATGCTGGCGACGGATCCGACCGTGCTGCAGCGGGACTTCATCGCCTGTGACAATTTCGACATCCGCCACGAACTTTCGGCGATACGGGCGCCGACGCTGGTCATGGCCGGGGAGCAGGACAAGATGACGCCGCCAAAGCTGAGCGAGGAACTGGCGCGTTCAATCAGCGGCGCGGAAAGCGTGGTTGTGCCGGCGGCCGGGCACATGCTCTTGCTGGAGCAGCCGGCTGAATCCGCCGCGGCCATCATGGTGATTGGCTGCATCACGCAAGCGGCTGACGGAAGTCGAAGACGCCTCCGCTGATGGCCCAGCGGACGCCCGTAGCGCTCACCAGTTCGTCGCCATCGCGCCGCAAGGCTGTGCCGGAAGCGGGACATTGCAAAATCGAATACGGGTCTTCTTTGCCCGCATTCACGCGATCGCCACGCGCCGCGACCAGGTCCAGGAAGATGCTGGGTGATAGCGCCCAACCAGTGCGTTGCATGGCGGCATCCAACCGCGCCAGCAGTGCAGTTGGCAGCGCGCGCTTGAGCAAGCCCAGTCGAAACCAGGATACGGGCACGGTCTGACGAAGGCGGAATCCGCTGGCCCGCCATTGCCGCGCCATGTAATCGGGATGAAAGTTGAAATTGAGTTCGACGAACTCAATCGGATCGAGCGTGTACGGGCTCCAGCCGTTCCTGCCTGCCATGTGCCGCAGCATGGCTTTGAGGTTGCGCTTGTTGGCGAATTCGAGGATGAACTTGCTGTCCTTGGCCAAAACCCGGCTGATTTCGTGCAAAACCGCCGGCACATCTTCAAAGTGATGCAGGACGCGGATCATGGTGGCGGCATCAAAAACTGCGGGCCGAAAGGGCATCCGGTAAGCGTCGGCCGCGACGTACATATAGCCATCAACGCCATAGCGGCGCCGCGCGAACTGCAGCTGCTCCAGCGAGTAATCCAGCAGGACGACCTGCTCAAACATGGTGTATTCGTCGGTCAGCCGGCCAAAGCCCGCGCCGATTTCGAGCAAGCGCCGGCCGGTGGGCGGCAACAGTTTCCGCAGCACACCCCGCTCGACGGCGTCTTCGTAGTCGCGCCCCTGCCCTTCCCAGAAGTCCTGCCGATAGCTGGAATCGCCGTAATCGCAGATGCGGGGTCGTTTGTTCATCGCGGGGACAATCGGCGCCGCAGCTGGCTCAAGCCAAGCCGGCTTCCCGCCGCAGCAGCGCGGCCTTATCGGTTCGCTCCCAGGGCGCGTCGACATCTTCACGCCCGAAGTGCCCGTAGGCCGCGACCTGCTTGAAGATGGGCCGCTGCAAGCCCAGATCGCGGATGATGGCCGCCGGGCGCAAGTCAAAGTGCCGGCGGATCAAGTCTTCGATCTTCTTGTCGGGCACGGCGCCACTGCCGAAGGTCTCCACCGCCAGCGATGTCGGCTGCGCTTTGCCGATGGCGTATGAAACCTGCAACTCAAAGCGCTGCGCCAAGCCGGCCGCCACCACATTCTTGGCCACATAGCGCGCCATGTACGCGGCGCTGCGGTCGACCTTGGTGGCGTCTTTGCCGGAGAATGCGCCACCGCCATGGCGCGCCACGCCGCCGTAGGTATCGACGATGATTTTGCGCCCGGTCAAGCCGGCATCGCCCAGCGGCCCGCCGGTGACAAAGCGGCCGGTCGGGTTGATATGGAAGACGGTGCGCTCGTCAATCCAGGGGGCGCAGGCGCGGTCGCGCTTGATGAAGTCTTTGAGCTGGCAATGGATATCGTCTTCGGCCATGTCCGGCGCATGCTGTGTGGAGAGCACGACGGTGTCCAGGCGCCGGGGCGCGCCGCAAGCGTATTCCACGGTGACCTGGCACTTGGCGTCCGGGCGCAGCCAGGGGATCTGGCCGCTCTTGCGCGCAGTTGACAGACGCCGTATGAGGCCATGCGCTAATGAAGCGGTCAGCGGCATCAGCTCTTCCGTCTCGTCACAGGCAAAGCCGATCATCATGCCCTGATCGCCGGCGCCGATGGTTTCGATGGCGGCATCGGCAGCGGCGCCCCGTGCCTCCAGGGCCGTGTCGACGCCCTGCTTGATATCCGCCGATTGCTCCTTGATCGAAATGAGCACGCCGCAAGTCTCGGCGTCAAAGCCGTAGTCCGAGCGCGTGTAGCCGATTTCGCGAACGGTATCGCGCACGATCCGCTCCATATCGACGTAGGCCGTTGTGGTGATTTCCCCCATAACGACCACCAGCCCGGTGGTTGTCGCCACCTCGCAAGCCACGCGCGCTCGCGGGTCCTCGGCCAATATCGCGTCCAGGATGGCATCGCTGATCTGGTCGCACATTTTATCGGGATGGCCTTCTGAGACCGATTCGGAGGTGAAGAAGTATTGCGGAGACGACATGAACGTGGTCGACATATCTGCCCTTTCTCAATCCGCTCGGTGGCGGCGAAGAGAACGCTCGCGCTCGCGCAAAATATCAAGCGCTCTCGGCATCCGCAATCGGCAGGTTGATAAAGAAAACAACAAAAAACGCCATGCGGGGCAGCGGGCGTCGAAGTCTCTCATTCGAATACGCTCATCTGCCAGAGATTAACCCTGCCGGATTTAGCACCGTCCCGTTGTTCCGGGGGTTGCCGCGAGTTCGCTGAGCCGGTTCTCTCACTCGCTCTTGATGAGTGCCGTGGCGTTGCGCCAACGGCGGTCTATTGAATTGTAGCATAGCAGCGCCGCGCCGCAAGCCGCAACCGCTTGAACCCCAGCCAGGGGCCGATTGCGTTATGGCCTGCCCGAACGCTGGATGTGCATCAGGAATTCGTTGCGCGTTTCTTGATTGTCGCGGAAGAAACCGAGCATGGCGCTGGTCGTCATCTGCGAATCGTGTTTCATGACGCCGCGAATCATCGAGCACATGTGGCGCGCCGTCATCACCACCGCCACGCCTTTGGGCTCCAACACTTCCAGCAAGAAATCGGCGATCTGCCGCGTCAGGCGCTCTTGCACTTGCAGGCGGCGCGAAAACATGTCGACGATGCGTGGGATCTTGCTCAGGCCGATGACGCGGTCGCCGGGCATGTAAGCGACATGGGCGTGGCCGATAAAGGGTAATACGTGATGCTCGCACAAACTGTAAAACTCGATGTCGCTGACGATGATCATGTCATCGCATGCGATATTGAAGATGGCATTGTTGAGCAGCTCGGACGGGTCAACGCGGTAACCGCTGGCCAGCTCATGGTACGCCTTGGCCACGCGCCGCGGTGTATTGATCAAGCCTTCGCGGCCCGGGTCCTCACCGATGGCGAGCAGCATTTCGGTGACGGAGGCCATCATCGCGTCATCATCCACCGGGCCAGAACCCAAGCCAAAGCGCTCCTGAAACTCGCTCGAAGCCAGCTTGTCTTGCACGCCGTTAGTGGCGGCGGTGATTAGGTTCGACTGCTGACGATCCATCGCATGAGTTCCTTGAGAGCACTTGCGCCATCAACCCGGTCAATGTGGCTGAGCCGTCAATTGTATTAGTCCGCGCACTTCCACCATTATAGGCGAGGACGAACGCCGATTGCAATAGCGGTGAGAAGTTGCGTGAGCGGGGGCCACGCGCAGGCAGTATGAATACCCGATACCGTCCGATAGCGTGCCCGGCGCAAAGCACCGATGAAGCGTTTCGTGCTAAACTGCTGGGCGTAACGAAAACGCCGAGCAATCATGGACACGATTGAAATCAAGAACCTGCGCCTGCGCTGTATTGTCGGCTTCAGCCCGCACGAGCTGGCGGCGCCGCAAGATATTGTCATCAACCTGCAGATCGGCTGTGACGGTCGCCTCGCCGGCGAGAGCGATGAGCCGGCCGCTGCCTTCAATTACAAGACCGTTACCAAAGCCATCATCGCTTTCGTCAAGGAGGGCCGCTTTGCGCTGGTCGAAAAGCTGGCGCAAGAGATCGCCCGCATCGCCGTCGTCGACTTCGGCGCCCGCCGTGTGACGGTCAGCGTCGAGAAGCCGGGCGCCCTCCGCCGCTCGGATTCGGTCGGCGTCCGCATCGAAAGAAGCGCGGCCGATTTCGCGCGGAATGTCGCCTACCTTTCCCTCGGCTCAAATATCAGGCCGGCAGAGAATATGGCCGCGGCTATCGCGCTGCTGCGGCGTCATACCACGCTGCTGGCGCTTTCGCCGGTATACCGAACAGCGCCGCAAGGCTTTGCGCGGCAACCGGCATTTCTCAATATGGCGGCCAAAGCGCATACCCGGCGCCGGCCAGCCGCCTTCAGAAGCCATGTGATCGACCGCATCGAGCGCGAGCTGGGCCGTGTCCGCGACCCGGACAATATCAATGCGCCACGCACTATCGATCTCGACTTGTCGCTTTGGAACGATGAAAGCTTCTTCTACGGCGACAAGCCCTGGGCGATCCCGGATGACGACATTCTGCGCTTCGCCCATGTGGCGCAACCCTTGGCCGATCTCGCGCCCGATTACCGCCTGCCGGGCGACGGGCGCAGCTTGCGCGATATCGCCGCCGACTTGGACGCGTCTGGGTTGGAGCATATAACCTTGGACATGGGGACGCCGTCGGTCTAAGGTAAATCGGAGCTGGGAATGTACCTTGATTGACCACCGCATACGCCCTGACGAGCTTTCGCTTGATGGGCTAAAATGACCGCATCAACCTGATGCACTTGCGTGAGGACAGCGATGGCGACTACAGACTTGATCACGCTCGCTCAGCCGCGTTCGGCCGCCGCCGAAGCGTACCGCAGCCTGCGCACCAACTTGATGTTCAGCAGCGTGGAAAACCCGCTGCGGACCTTGCTGGTGACCTCCGCCGCGCGCGACGATCACAAGAGCGTCACCCTGGCCAACTTGGCGGTCACTTTCGCGCAAGGCGGCAACAAGACAGTTCTGGTGGACGCCGACCTGCGGCAACCGCGCCAACACGAAATCTGGGATGCGGACAACAGCCGCGGGCTCAGCAGTGTGATGCTGGACGATAGCGCCATCAGCGATCCGCCCTGCAAGACACTTCAGTGGACGGGCTGCAAGTCTTGACCGCGGGCGCATTGCCGCCCAACCCGGCCGATCTGCTAAGCGGCAAGCGAATGGACGAGATCATCAGCGCCCTCAAAGAACGTGCTGATTATGTGCTATTTGACAGCCCGCCGGTTTTGGCCGCCACCGATGCCGCGCTGCTGGGCATAAAGCTGGACGGCGCTCTGCTGGCCGTGCGCGCCGGCAATACGCGAAGAGATCATACGGCGCAAGCGCGCCAAGCCCTGGAGCGGGTGCATGTGCGCATCGTTGGCGCTGTACTCACCGACGCGCCGCGCGAAGCCAGCGTCGCCTACTGAAGTTGCTGATGCGATGCGCCACATTACGTTTCCCGCCCGCATGACAAGAGCCCGGTGAATCGATGAAAGGCTTAATACTCAGCGGCGGCAAGGGGACGCGCCTCTATCCGCTGACTTATACACGCGCCAAGCAGCTGATCCCGGTCGCCAACAAGCCGGTCCTCGTCCGCGTGATTGAAGCGATTCGCCAAGCGGGCGTGCGCGAAATCGGCATGGTCGTCGGGCATACGGCCGCCGAAATACAAGACGCCCTGGGCGACGGCGCCAACTGGGATGTCGTCCTGACCTATATTCCGCAGCACAGCCCCGATGGCCTGGCGCACGCCGTCAAGATCTCGCGCGATTTTCTACGCGATGACCCCTTTGTCATGTTCCTGGGCGACAATGTCATCGAAGGCGGCATCAGCGCGCTCATCCGCGACTTCGCCGAGAACGCCTGGAATAGCCAAATCGTGCTCAAGGAAGTGGATAATCCGTCAGCTTACGGCGTCGCCAAGATGCAGCCCGATGGCCGCATTGAGCGGTTGATCGAGAAGCCGGCAGCGCCGCCCAGCAACCTGGCCCTGGTCGGCATTTACATGTTCGACAAGCACATCTTTGACGCGGTCGACGCCATTAAGCCCTCGGCCCGCGGCGAATACGAGATAACCGACGCCATCCAATGGCTAATCGACCAGGGCTACACTGTCTACCCGCACGTGCATCGCGGCTGGTGGATCGACACCGGCAAACCGACCGATATGCTCGAAGCCAACAGCCACGTCCTGGAAGAGACCAAGCCTTGCATCGCGGACAGCGCCATCGTCGATCATCATTCGACGGTGGATTCACGCGTCACCTTACAACCGGGCGCGCGCATCATCAACAGTATCCTGCGTGGCCCGACCATCATCGGGGTGGATACGCTGATCGAAAACAGCTACATCGGGCCCTTCACCAGCATTTATCACGGCTGTCAGATTCGCAATTGCGAGATTGAACGCAGCATCATTCTCGAGAACAGCCGCGTCATCGATATCGACAGCACGCTGCGCGACAGCCTTATCGGCCGCAACGCGACCGTCAAGCGCAGCGACAGCAAACCCAGCGGGCTGAAGATGAACCTGGGCGATCACAGTACGCTATGGGTGTGACGGCGCAAATGAGCGAGGCGGAGAGCAGCCTATGAAAAACATCCTGGTTACCGGCGGCGCCGGCTTCATCGGCAGCGCCTTCGTGCGGCACATGGTCGCGGCTTATCCGCAATACAATATCATCTGCTTTGACAAGCTGACCTACGCCGGCAATATCGACAACTTGCTGCCGGTCAGCGATGAGGCGAATTATCGCTTTGAACGCGGCGACATTGCCGACCGCGCCAAGGTGTACGAGGTCTTGCGTCTATACGGTATAGACACCATCGCCAATTTCGCCGCTGAGAGCCACGTCGACCGCAGCATCTTGCAGCCCGACGCCTTCATCCATACCGATGTGGTCGGCGTTTACATCCTGCTGGACGAAGGGCGCAAGCACGGCATCGAGCGCTTCTGCCAGGTTTCGACTGACGAGGTCTACGGTGATATCGAAAGGGGGCATTCGGTCGAGGACGATCGATTCTTGCCCAATAGCCCCTACGCGGCCAGCAAAGCGGGCGGCGAGCTCATGGCGCGCGCCTATCACATCACCTACGGGTTGGATACGGTCGTGACCCGCGGCAGCAATACATACGGACCCTATCAATACCCGGAGAAGCTGATTCCTTTCTTCACCACCGAGGCCATCGACGATCGTCCGTTGCCGCTATATGGCGATGGCGAGCAAGTGCGCGACTGGCTGCACGTCGATGATCACGCGCGCGGCATCGACCACGTCTTGCATTTCGGCGCGCCGGGCGCAGCCTACAACCTCGCCGGCGAGAACCAGTTGCGCAACATCGAGATCACGCGGCGCATCCTGGCCCTGCTCGACAAGGCGCCGTCGCTGATCAAGCATGTGCCCGACCGCGAAGGCCACGACCGGCGCTACGCTATGACGGCGGAAAAGGCGCGCGCGCTGGGTTGGCGGCGGCGAGTCCCGTTCGACCGCGGGCTGGAAGAGACGGTACGCTGGTATCAGCAGAATGAGTGGTGGTGGCGCAAGATTAAGACCGGCGAATACCTCGAGTACTATCGCCGTCAATACGCCGAGCGCCTGGCCGCCATCGGCTGATACTAAGAAATGGCCCATACGCAACATGGATGCGCTGAAACCAGGTCGTATGCAATGTCCCGAGCGCAACTGATGTAGACGGAATTTCTGCCGATGAAGATTCTCCTGACCGGCGCCGCCGGCAACCTGGGCCAAGCCCTGAGCCGGCGCTTGACTCCGAAGAACGAAGTCATCGCTGTCGACATCGTCGGTGATGTCGATCACCTCCTGGACATCACCGATTACACCGCTTGCCAAAGCTTTATCACCGAGGTGGCGCCGGACTTCATCTTGCACCCGGCCGCCTGGACCGATGTCGACGGCTGCGCGCTCGACCCCGACAGGGCGCTGCTCGTCAATGGTATCGGCACGCACAATCTGGCGGCGATCAGCGCGGCGCTCGGCATCCCCATCCTCTACGTCAGCACCAATGAAGTCTTCGCCGGCGACCAGACTGAGCCTTACCACGAATACGATTCTCCCAAGCCCGTAAACGCTTACGGCGCCAGCAAGCGCTATGGCGAGCGCGCCGTAGCCCAAGTGAATCCGCGGCATTACATCGTTCGCTCGTCCTGGCTCTTCGCTCACAGCGGGCGCAATTTCATCGGGGCGATTCTGGGCGCGGCCGCGGACGGCAAGTCGTTGCGCGTGGTCACGAACGAAGTGGCCAACCCCACCTACACCGAAGACCTGGCCGATGCCATCGTCAGCTTGATCGCCAGCCAGCGCTACGGAACCTACCATCTCGTCAACGAGGGCGCGGTCAGCCGCTGGGGCCTGGCGCGCTTCGTGCTGGACCAAGCCGGCTTTGCGGAAACACCTGTCGAGCGAATCAGCAGCCACCAATGGCCGCGCCCGACTCAGCCGCCCGAGTATAGCTCGCTGGCCAATATCGCCGGCGCCGGCATCGGCATCCGCCTGCGCCCCTGGCGTGACGCTGTCGCGGCCTTCCTCGACCGCGAGGCAGCCTCTTGAGCGCGTCGCCCCGGCTCTCGGTTGTCATCCCCAACTGGAATGGAAAGCGCTATTTGCCGACCTGCCTCGACTCTCTGCGCGGCCAATCGCCGCCCGCCATCGAAATCATCGTGGTCGACAACGCATCGCAAGACGGCTCGCAAGACCTGATTACGACCGCCTATCCTCAAGTGCGCCTGATCGCATTGAGCGAAAATCGCGGCTTCACCGGCGCCTGCAACATCGGCATGGAAGCCGCTGGCGGCGAGTTCATCGCCTTGCTCAACAACGACACCGAGGTTGAGACCAATTGGGCGGCCGAGGTCGCCCGCGCCTTCGACCAGCATCCCGAGGCCGGCATTGTTGCGAGCAAGATGCTGCTCTTCGACCAACGCGACCGCTTCCACACCTCCGGCGACTTCTTCACCAGCGACGGGCGCGCCGGCAATCGCGGCGCCTGGCAGCTGGATCGCGGCCAATTCGATCGCGGCGAATACGTCTTCTCGGCCTGCGGTGGCTCGGCAGCCTACCGCAAGTCCATGCTCGACCACATCGGCCTGCTGGATGACGATTACTTCTTCTTGCTGGAAGATGTGGATTTGGCCTGGCGCGCCCAGCTCGCGGGATACCGAGTCTGGTATACACCGGCGGCTATCGTCTATCACCATCTCTCGGCGACCGGCGGCGGCGTGACTGCCAGCTACTATGACGGCCGCAACGGCATCTGGCTGATCATAAAGAATGTGCCGGCGAGCCTGTTGCGCAAATACGCGCGGCTGATACTCAAGCGTCAACTGGCGCAGGCCGGGGCGGCACTGCGGGCTTGGCGCGGGCCGGAGGCGCGGGCCCGCTTGCGAGGCATGCTGGCGGGGCTGGCCACCGTGAGAGGCGCGCTGGCGAAACGGCGGCGAATCCAGGCCTCAAAGCGTGTCGCCGACGACTATATCGATAGCGTGCTTACACCGCCGTGACACGCGCCGAATCGGGCGGATCCTGAGCTACCGCGTGTACAAACCATGATTCTGCCGTATGATTAGGCGTGGTCCGCCAAACCGGGAGCATCTCCCCTTGAATCCCCCGTTTCTGAGCATCGTGATCCCGGCGCACAATGAAGAGAGCAGGCTGCCGCCCAGCCTGGCCGCCATTGACGGTTTCCTGAGTCAGCAAGATTACACTGCCGAAATCATCATCGTCGAAAATGGCAGCAGCGACCGCACCTTCGATTTGGCACAGGAATACGCCCAGGCGCATAAACACGTTAAGGCGCTGCAATCGCCCGACGGAATGCGCGGCAAGGGTTTGGCCGTCCGCCAAGGTATGCTCGCGGCGAGCGGCGAGTGGCGCTTCATCTGTGATGCCGACCTGTCGATGCGCATTGACGAGATTTCGCGTTTCCTGCCGCCGGCTGTCACGGGATTCGACATCGTCATCGCCAGCCGCGAAGCTGAAGGCGCGGTGCGCGTCGATGAACCCGAATACCGTCACTTGATGGGCCGCGTCAACAATTGGATCATCAAACTGGCCGCCATCAGCGATTTCGAAGATACGCAATGCGGCTTCAAGATGTTTCGCGGGCCCGTCGCCCAAGACCTCTTCCAAGTGCAGCGCATGAGCGGCATCGGCTTTGATGTCGAGCTGCTCTTCATCGCCAAGCGCCGCGGCTACAAAGTCAAGGAAGTGCCGATCACCTGGTATTACGACCCCTATTCGACCATGCGGCTTTGGGACGATTCGGTGCACATGCTGCGCGAGATCTGGCAGATTCGGCAGAATTGGCGTCGGGGCGCCTATGAACGACAACGCGCCTAAGACTAAGACGGCCAGCCTGCGGCACGAGCGTCACTTCCAGCGCGCCGGCTGCCAAATCATCATCGGCATCGACGAAGCGGGGCGGGGCCCCCTGGCCGGCCCGGTAGCCGCAGCCGCGGTCGCCCTGCCATTGACGCGCCCGGACCTGAGTCAAGCGCTCAAAGGCGTGCGCGACAGCAAAGCCATGACGTCCGCTCAGCGAGAATGTCAGGCCGACAGAATCAAAGATATCGCCTTGGCCTGGGGCATCGGCCATTGCAGCGCGGCTGAGATCGACCGCATCGGCATTGTCGCGGCCACGCAAAAGGCCATGCTGGCCGCGCTGGACGCCGCGTTGGCTCTGGGCGCGCTCCAGCCCGATTGCCTCTTCCTCGATCACATGCTGCTGCCGCAACGGCGCGATATCCCGCAAGTGAGCCTCGTCAAGGGCGACAGGCACTCGCTCAGCATCGCCAGCGCCAGCGTCCTCGCCAAGGTCTGGCGCGATGACCAGATGCGCTGCATTGACGCCGAATTCCGGCAATACGGCTTCGCCAAACACAAAGGCTACGGCACGGCGGATCACCTGCGCGCCCTGCGTGTGCACGGCCCCTGCGCGATTCATCGCCGCTCGTTCAAGCCCGTCTACAGCCTGATCAACGGCGATGACGCTTGAGCGCGTGGATCGGCCAAGGTCCCTAGAGCCCAAGCGTGGCGCCGCGTGGCCCGGCCCGCGCATCGCCCTGGCGCACGACTGGCTCAACCAAATCGGCGGCGCTGAGGATGTGCTGGAGACACTCTTCCGCTGCTTTCCCGACAGCCCGCTTTACACCAGCATCTACGCGCCAGAACTCATGCCGGCGCATTACCTCAACTGGGATATCCGCCCTCTATGGATCAACCGTTTGCCGATGATCCAGCGCCGCCATCAGATCTACTTGCCGCTGTATCCGCTCGCCTGGGGCGGCCTGAGCATTCGCGACCATGACGTGATCTTGAGCAACAAGAGCGGCTTTTGCCACGGTCTGCGCTTCAGCCCGGATTCGCTGCACATCTGCTACTGCCTCACGCCGACGCGCTACGTCTGGCAGCTGGAGAGCTACCTTGAAGGCGAGGAATTGGGCCGTGCCAGCCGGGCGCTGATTCGGCCGCTGAACAGACTGCTGCGGCGCTGGGATTACGCCGCCGCCCAGCGCGTCTCCCACTTCATCGCCATCAGCAGCGCCGTGAAAGACCGCATTCGCCGCTTCTACCAGCGCGAGTCGACCGTCATCCATCCGCCGGTGGATACCGAACGCTTTGCCATCAAGCGCGTCGATGACATGGGCCACTACTATCTCGTCGTCTCACGCTTGATCCCCTACAAGCGCATTGACCTGGCAATTGCCGCCGCCGCCGAGCTGGGGCTGCCGCTGAAGATCGCAGGCGCCGGCCGCGACCGTGAGCGGCTGCAGCAAATGGCCGGCGACAGCGTGGAATTCCTAGGCTTTGTGCCCGAGGAAGACTTGCCCGACCTCGTCGCCAGATGCCGCGCGCTGATTTTCCCCGGGCTGGAAGACTTCGGCATAGCGCCGCTACAAGCGCAGGCAGCCGGCCGCCCGGTCATCGCCTATGGAGCGGGCGGCGCGCTTGATACCGTCCTGCCCGGCATCAGCGGCGAATTCTTCGGCGAGCCCACCGTCGAAAGCCTGAAAGCAGTCTGGCGCAAGTTTGACGCCAGCGCGTACAATCCAGAGCGTATTCGGCGGCACGCGCTACAATTTGACCGGCGCCTTTTCGCGGCGCGCATCAGCGCCTACGTCGAGCAAGCCTGGGAAGCGCATCAAGCCGGGCGCGCCTTCACGTTTCAAGATCCCGCGCCAGCCATCGGGGGATGAAAAATATGGATTACGCCGAGCTCTTTCGCATATTCCTGCGCCGCTGGTGGCTGATCTTGCTGCCCCTGCTCCTGAGCGCGGTCGTAGCGCTGCCGCAGATTCTGGGCGCCAGCGCCAGCAGCGGCTACGCCATGGAGTTGCGCTACAGCGCTGCGCAGCGCTTCAACCTGCCGCAACGCGAAGGCGACTACACCGACATTTGGCGCGCCTCCGAGTATACCGTTGACGCCCTGACCGATTGGGTGCGCACGTCCAGCTTCCGCGCCGAGATCGCGCTGCAACTCGACGATGGCGCCGACGCCCTGGCATCCCTGGGCATCGCGGCCGATAACGCGCGCGCCGTCGGCGTCGTCTACCTCAGCCACAGCGACGGCGAAACGCTGCGCGACATCGGCGACGCCGCTATGCTGGTGCTTGCGCAGCGCAACCAGTCATACTTTCCGCAGCTGGCCGGCGAAGCGGCGCAAGTGACCATCCTCGACGCCTCCGCAATTCGCAGCCTGGCGCCATCGCTGATGGATCGACTGACGCCCTACATTCAGTTGGGCATCGCGCTGCTTCTGGGCCTGGCCCTGGCTGTAATCGCCGAAGTCGTTGACCCCGCCATTTATCACCAAAGCGAATTGCGGCGCATGGGCTTGCCGCTGCTGGGCAGCATCCCGCATGAGCGCGCCTAAGCTGCTCTCGTCACGCGTAAAGGACTTGCGATAAACATGTCAAACTCACTCGATCTTGCGGGCCGTGTCGCCATTGTGACCGGCGCGTCGCGCGGCATCGGCCGGGCTATAGCCGAGCGCTACGCCGCGGCGGGCGCCGCCGTCGTGCTATCCAGCCGCCAGCAGGCTGCTCTCGACGAAGTCGCGGCGGGCATCCGCGGGGCCGGTGGCCAGGCCCTGCCCGTCGCCGCGCACAATGGTGACAAACACGCCCTGCGCGCGCTGGTGCAGCGAACCTTGGATCACTACGGCAAGCTGGATATCCTGGTCAACAACGCCGCCACCAATCCGCACTTTGGCACACTGCTGGATGCTGACGACAGCTATTGGCAGAAGACCCTGGAAGTCAATCTGATGGGCAATGTCTGGCTGACGCAAGCGGCTGTGGCTGCCATGCGAGTGGCGGGCGGCGGCAAAGTCATCAACATCGCCTCAATCGTGGGCTTGAAACCCGGGCGCTACCAAGGCATCTACAGCATCACCAAAGCCGCCGTCATCAGCTTGACCAGGACGCTGGCCAGTGAGCTGGGGCCGGATAACATTCAAGTCAACGCCATCGCGCCCGGCTTGGTACAGACCAAGTTCGCGCAGGCGCTATGGAGCAATGAAGACCTGTTGGAGCTGATCCTGGCGCAGACGCCGGCCGGACGCATTGGCCAGCCTGATGACATCAGCGGGATCGCGCAATTCCTGGCCTCGCCAGCATCGGACTTCACTACTGGGGGCGTCTTCGTGGTCGATGGCGGCGTCACCACCACATCTGTTTAGCGCGCGGCACGCCAGCAACCCCAATCGCAGCCTAGGCTGACTTGTCGTCGGTCGCCCCTACTGGCTCAACATCGTCTTCGGACGCCGTCGCATCAGCACTGTAAGCCTCGGCTTCCTCGGCGATTGCGGCGCCTTCTGGCATATCTACGGGGCGCTCGATTTCGGCACGTTCTTGTTCTTCCGGCGAACGGGTGGCGGCGTGCCCAACCATCGTGATCTTGCCATCGATGAAGGCGCCCTCTTCCGTGGTCAGGGCCGATGCGCTGATATCGCCCCAGATGCGCCCGGTGCGCAGTAGTTGCACCTTGTTGCCGGTGATGTTGCCGCGCACGGCGCCGGCGATGGAGATATTGCGCGCGTTGATATCGGCGCGGATGTCAGCCGATTCACCCACCAGGATATTGCCGCTGATCTCCAACGAGCCGCTGAAGCGTCCATCCATGCGGACGTTGCCCGAACTGGCGAAATCACCCTCGATTTGGGTATTCGACCCGATGACAGTGTCAAAACCGACGGGCCGCCCAGCCGGCAAGACCGTAACCGCCTCCTGCGCCTCCGCCTCGGGCTGGCCCCTGCGATTGGCAAAAAATGCGCTCATGGCTTCCTCTTTTCGCCGTCCTCTTGCCTACTGATACAGTCTTCAAAGCGCCGGGCGCGCCGGGCGCAGGCTGATGTGCTGTAAACGCGAAAGCTCCCGCACTTGCTCGGCAGCGCGATAACTGCTGCGCACCAGCGGCCCGCTCTCCACCCACTTGAAACCCAGGCGCAAGCCCGTGGTCCTCAATGCATCAAATTCAGCCGGCGTATAGTAGCGCTCTATCGGCAGATGGCGCTTGCTCGGCTGCAGATACTGGCCGATGGTTAAGATGTCCACGCCGACATCAACAAGGTCGTTCATGGTGGCTTCCACTTCAGCCAGCGTCTCGCCCAAGCCGAGCATGATGCCGCTCTTGGTCAGCACCAGCGGATCCATGCTTTTGGCGTTCTCCAGCGTGGCCAGCGCCCATTCATAACGATCTTGCGGCTGCACCTTCTTGAACAGTCTCGGTACAGTCTCTACATTGTGGTTGAGAATCTCCGGCTGAGCATCCATGACGATTTTCAGCGCCAATTCGCTGCCCTTGAAATCGGGGATGAGCACCTCCACCGAACAGCCGGGTTGCAGCTGCC
Source organism: Phototrophicaceae bacterium (assembly GCA_965208195.1). Taxonomy (GTDB): domain Bacteria; phylum Chloroflexota; class Anaerolineae; order Aggregatilineales; family Phototrophicaceae; genus UBA6055. The sequence goes on from CBDBOC010000004.1 coordinate 1,373,764, forward strand.
GGATGCGGCGGATGACCATGGCGAAAAGCGGCGCGCCGCCATCGGGCCGATCATCGCGATTGACGCTGGTGATCACCACGTGCTGCAAGCCCATGGCGCGAACGCTTTCGGCGATGCGGTTCGGCTCCGCCCAATCGAGCGGATTGGGGCGCCCGGTCTTGATATCGCAGAAGCCGCAACTGCGCGTACAGGTATCGCCCATCATCAGAAAGGTCGCCGTGCCCTTGCCCCAGCACTCACCCAGGTTGGGGCATTGCGCTTCCTCGCAGACGGTGTGCAGCGTCTTGCCGCGCATCAATCGGCGGACGTTTTCGTAGGTCTCGCCACTGGGCGCGCGCACGCGTATCCAGGGCGGCCGGCGCCGCGGCGTCTTGGGGTCTGGCTGCCAGTCGGTCGCGCTGGACACCGGGATCAGGTCCGGCTGGATCGTCTGCGTCAATTCGAAGCTCCCGTCGGCGAGTTGCTCAGGCGTTTTCAGGCTGCAACAATCATTATACAGCAGCGGCGGACGCGTACGCTATACCCCGTGCCGGCGGGGCCGGGCACAACCTTGTAAGGGCGAAAAATCAAGTCGCCCGCAAACTCGTCATGTTGTGGCGACGGGCGACGCACCGAGTCGCCCCGGTTTACGTTGCGGGCAGGTCTACCCCCACCAGTCCCCGGCAAGCCTGAGACTTTGCAGGGCGTTTCGTGACACGCCCGCGCGCTTGCGGGACGGGCGTAACGACGTGATGCCTCTACAATATCTCGTGATAGTATTTTGCGTGGGCGGCGGCTTTGCCGGGCGTATGTCTACAAATGCTCTTAGTCGCGCCGGCGGCGGCTCAGAGCGGCGGATATGTTATGCTTGGGGTTGGCGCAGGCCCCGGATTTCAGACATGCGGACGATCCAACTCGAAGATGTCAGCAAGACCTTTTACGACCGACGGCGCAAGCTGACGCCGGTGCTGGCCATCAAAGATTTCAACCTGCGCGTCGAAGATGGCGAAGCCGTCGTCTTGCTGGGTCCCTCCGGCTGCGGCAAGACCACCCTGCTGCGCCTCATCGCCGGCTTGGACCAGCCCGATAGCGGCACCATCTACTATAACGACATACCCCTCGACCGCATCCCGATCGAAGAACGCGGCATCGGCATGGTCTTCCAGAATTACGTCTTGATCCCGCATTGGGAGAGCCGCAAGACGGTGGGTTTTTTCTTGCGCCTGCGCGACCGCGAAGATGAAGTGCCCGCGCACGTCAGAACCGTCGCCAAGATTACCGGCGTTGATATCGAAAACTTGATGGGCCGCTTCCCGCGCCATCTGTCCGGCGGCGAAAAACAGCGCGTTTCCATCGCCCGCGCCTTCGCCCGCGATCTCGAGCTGCTGCTCTTCGACGAGCCCTTCGCCAACCTCGACGCCAAATTCCGCGCCCAGGCCCGCGTCGAGCTCAAGCGGCTGATTCAGGAGTTCAAGGTCACGCTGATATACGTCACGCACGATCAAGTCGAAGCCATGAGCGTGGCTGATCGCATCGTGGTCATCAACGCCGGGCGCATCATTCAATCGGGCGAATACCACGCCTTGCACGAGGACCCGAACAGCCTCTTCGTGGCCGAGTTCCTGGGCACGCCCACCATCAATACCTTTTGGGGGCGGGTCATCGATGGCGAATGGGACGGCAGCTATATGGGGCGCGCGCGCCTGCCAGCCACACGTCCCAACGGCAGCGAAGTTATAGTCGGCATCCGGCCCGAATTCGTCGAGCTCTGTGACGATGGCGGCATCCCGGCCACGGTCGAGCGCGCCATTCCCTTTTATGCCGAGAAATTCCTGCTGCTCGAAGTCTGGCTGCGCAAGCGGCGCTGGCGGGTTCAAGCGCCCTTCCATGCTGACGTTCGCGCCGGCGATACCATCCACTGCCAGCTGGATTGGGCGCGCGCCTTCTTCTTCGACGCGCATAGCGGCGAACGCATCCGCTAATCGAAATGGATTAGGTCCTGCAAGGCTTCCAATAAGCTGGGGCCGATGCGCGGCACCGCGTCCAGGTCGTCCCAATTCTTAATGCCGCCTATGGCTTCGCGATGCTCGATGATGGCGCGCGCCGTGGCTGGGCCAATGCCGGGCAAGGTCTCCAATTCCGCCTGCGTGGCCGTGTTGATGGGCAGGCGAGGCCCGCCCGATGGCGTCGGCAATGTCTCGTCGCCGCCGTCAGCGTCTGCGCGCGTCGGCACGTGAATCTGATCGCCATCGCGCAAGATCCCGGCCAGGTTGACCAGCGCGATATTGGCGTCCCCACTGAAGCCGCCCGCCAGGTCGATGGCGTCGGCGACGCGGCTGCCATGAGGCAGACTATGCACTTGCTCCGCGCGCAGCACGGCCCCCGTGACGTAGACTTGAATCGGCCCCAGCGTGGCGGTCGGCGCGGGCGTGGGCGTCGAGCGCGGCGGGTGTATCGTGATGAAGGTGGCTTCGGGCCGCGAAAGCAAAAGCGCTGCGGCGGATAAGGCGCTAACTATGATGAGAAACAGGATGCCAATGATGATCCGCGCTTGGGTACCGTTTGACTCCATAGCGATTGGATTCAGTCGTCAAATCGTGGACAGATGCAGCATAGCGCGTTAAGCCTATTCTCCTTCGGGCTAGTCGTCAACCCAAACGGGCAGATGCCCCAAGGCGATGATGTCGTACCACTGCGCTCGATCGCCTTCGGTGAAGATCGCCGCTTCGGCCACGATATCGGCGCCCGCCTTGTTCATGATCAAGCGCATGCCCTGCAAGGTGCTGCCGGTCGAGATGACATCGTCTATCAGCGCGATACGCTTGCCTTCCACCAGCCGCCGGTCCTTTTCGTCCAGGAAGAGCGTCTGCGGTTTGCCGGTGGTAATGCTGAGCGTTTCACTCTGCAAAGCATCGCCCATGTAGGGCTTGTGCGTTTTGCGCAAGACGACATAAGGCAGCTTCATCTCGCTGCTGAGCGCGTGCGCCAGCGGGATCGACTTGGCTTCGGCGGTGACCAGCACGGCGATATCACGCTGCGCCAGCTCAGCCGCCAGCAAGGCGCTGGCCGCATTGACAAATTCGTAATCCCCCAGGATGTTGAGTATGGCGATCTTGACGCCAGGCTTGATCTCCATCAGCGGCAACTCGCGCTGGATGCCCGCTACTTCCACCGCATAGTGTCCGTCCGTCATCACCTACCCTCAGCCGGAATGTGTGTTTGCGACGGACAAACTTTAGCGCGTTTTCGCCGCAATCGCCAGCCCGTGCCGCTCCGCCAGGCCCTCAGCCGGCCGCTTGATTGCTGCCGTTGTTCGTCAGACGCCCTTCGCCAAAGCCATCAATTATTCTGCCGTCAACCAGCGTCATTACGCGGTCCATCCGCGCCGCCAGTGATTGGTCATGCGTCACCAGCACGACGGTCGTGCCGTTCTCTTCGCGTATCGTCGAAAGCGCTTCCAGCACCTGCTCGCCCGAGCTCGTATCCAGGTTGCCCGTCGGCTCGTCCGCCAACAATATCGGCGGATCGTTGGCCAGCGCGCGGGCGATCGCGACGCGTTGCTGTTGCCCGCCGCTCAGCTCGTTGGGCCGGTGTTGTAAGCGGTCGCCCAAGCCCAGCATATCCAGCAGGTCCTTGGCGCGCGCGAACGGCTTGTGCTGGCGAACCTGGGCGAATTCAACCGGCAGCGCGACATTTTCCAAAGCCGTCAGCGTCGGTATCAAGTTGAAGAACTGAAAGACGAAGCCGATCTTCTGATTGCGGATATCGGTCAGTTGACCCTCGTTCATGTCGGTGATGTCGACGCCGTCGATTTCGATTCTGCCCGCAGTCGGGCTGTCCAGGCCGCCGATGATGCCCAGCAGCGTGCTCTTGCCGCTGCCCGACGGCCCGATGATGCCGACCATTTCCCTGGCGCGAATCTCCATATCCACGCCGCGCAGGGCATGCACAACGTGCGCGCCCAACTTGAGATCCCGCGTCACTCCCTGCGCGCGAATTACGGGCGGTTGCATTGCATCAGATTCCCTCAAGTGTAACCCCTCGTCCATTGCGCCAGCCAGGCCAGGCAACGCGACCTACACTTCGTTGACAATGCTGAAGATCATGGGTCGGCGCTTGGTCTCGTTGTAGATGAGTTTCCCCACGCTCTCTTCAACCAGGCTTTGTCGATTGCCGTTGAGGTGGCGGCTGCGGCCCACCACCTGGACGATGTTGTCGCGGATCTGGTCGAGGAAGTCGCCGGCGTCTTTCAGATAGACGAAGCCCCGTGACACGATGCGCGGATCGTCGATGAGCTCGCCACTGCGGCTATCGACGTTGACGCTGACGAGCACGAAACCGTCCTGCGCCAAAATCTCGCGATCGCGTATGACGGCGCGCCCCACATCGCCGACGCCGCTGCCGTCGACGAAGACGTAACCGCCGGGCTGCCGCTCGCCAACGCGAACGCCGCGGCCATCCAACTCCACCGTCGTGCCGTTCTCAATGACCGTGATGTTGTTTTCCGCGATGCCGTTATCCGCCGCCAGCTTGGCGTGCAGATGCAAATGCCGCACCTCGCCATGCACCGGTATAAGGTGCTTTGGCTGCGTCAGGTTGAGCATGAGGCGCATTTCTTCCTGGCAGGCATGGCCGGAGACGTGCACCGCCTCGATGGGATCGTAGATGACATCGGCGCCGCGCTGTATCAAGCGGTTTATGGTGCGGTAGACCATCTCTTCATTGCCCGGGATGGGATGCGACGAAAAGATGATGGTGTCGCCTTCGCGCACATCCAGCTGGCGGTGGCGCCCGCTGGCCAGCTTGCCCAACACTGCTGAAGGCTCTCCCTGCGAGCCCGTCACCATGAAGACCACCTTGTGCGGTGGCAGCTCGCGCGCCTGATTGATGTTGATCAGCATCTTGTCGTCGACATCCAGGTAGCCCAGCTTGCGCGCGATCTTGGCGTATTCGGACATGGTGTAGCCCGTGATGCAGACCTTGCGCTTGTGGTTGCGCGCGGCGTTGACCACTTGCTGCACGCGCGACATCAGCGAGGCGAAGGTGGCCACCATGATGCGCCCCTTGGCCCGCCGGAAAACCCGATCCAGTGCCGGGTCGATGACCGCCTCCGATTGCGTCCAGCCCTTCTTGTCGGCATTGGTGCTATCGGCCAGCAGCAAGGCCACGCCGCGCTGCGCGAAGCCAGCCAGCCGCGCGTAGTCGGTCTTGCGGCCGTGCACCGGCGTATTGTCGAATTTGTAGTCGCCCGTATGCACCACGACGCCATAGGGCGTGTTGATGCCGAAGCCGACGCAATTGGGAATGCTGTGGCAGACGTGGAAGCTCTCCAACTTGAAGGGCCCCATCTTGATGATATCGCCGGCGTTAAAGGTATGCAGCTTGGTCGTCTTCAACAGGCGTGCATTCTTCAGCTTTACTTGAAGCAAGCCGGCCGTGAGCTGCGTAGCGTATAGCGGCATCCGCGGGAAGGCCCGCACCAGGTGTTGCACCGCGCCGATGTGGTCTTCGTGGCCGTGGGTGAAACAGGCGCCGTGCAGGCGGATATCGTCGCGTTCTTCCAGCCAGCGGAAGTCGGGAATGATGTAGTCGACGCCGTGCATGTCGTTGGCCGGGAACATAATGCCGCAATCGATAATGAAGCCCTCGCCATCCATCTCGAAGAGGGTCATGTTCTTACCGATTTCGCCCAATCCTCCGATGGGCGTGATTTTGAATTTCGCTTTCTTTGCCATGTAGAGTTGTCTCCAAAGGTAGTCGGGGGCAGCGGAAATCACGCGCGCTTCAAACACGGATAGACTTCGCCGCCCAATCGCACAGACTTGTCGGTCGCTGATTGGAACCGCCTGTCACGATAGCTTTCAGATTGTGGGTTGTCAGCAGCGATAAATTCAGTAATGTCAGTAATCTGTACGCGCCTCCTTGTCTCATTTTGACATCAGCCAAATTCATGCCGTCGCCCACGGCATGTATTAGTCTCTGCTTAGACGGCATTCGCCGTTCCGAACCGCATTATAGCATAAACTTATTCGTCGCAGAAGGCTCGTCCGGCTGAAGGTCGGCGACCGCGGGACGCAACTCCAGCGCCCGGCAGCCGCATTCTCCCGCGCGCCAAAGAAACCGGTTTATCCCCCGGCGATCTATGCTATAATCCCGCCGATCCATCCACCAAACCAGAATAGAAGGGGACCGATAGGGCATGGCCTACGACAAGATCAAGGCGCCGACATCCGGGCGGAAAATCAGCTTCAGCAACGGCACGATGCAGGTGCCGGACGATCCCATCTTGCTCTTCATTGAAGGCGACGGTATCGGCTATGACATTATGACCGCCAGCAAGCGCATCTGGGACGCGGCCGTGGCCAAAGCTTACGGCGGCGCGCGGCGGATATCCTGGCTTGAAGTCTACGCGGGTGAAAAAGCGGCTGGCGTCTACGACGGCGATTATATGCCGGAAGAGACCTTTGACGCCTTTCGCGAATACAAAGTCGGTATCAAGGGTCCGCTTACAACCCCCGTCGGCGGCGGCTTCCGCAGTCTCAACGTCACCCTGCGGCAGGTGCTGGACCTGTATAGCTGCGTACGGCCGGTGCGTTGGTACCAAGGCGTGCCCAGCCCGTTGAAGCACCCGGAAGACGTCAACGTCGTCATCTTCCGCGAAAACACGGAAGACACCTACGCCGGCATCGAGTACGAATCGGGCACGCGCGAGAACCAAAAGCTGGCCGCCTTCCTGCGCGATGAATTGGGCGCCACCAATTTCTTTGAAGACGCCGGCCTCGGCATCAAGCCCATCAGCCCCTTCGGCAGCAAGCGCTTGATCCGCGCTGCTATTCAATACGCCATTGACCGCGGCCGCAGCAGCGTCACCCTGGTGCACAAGGGCAATATCCAGAAGTTCACCGAAGGCGCCTTCCAGCGCTGGGGATATGAACTGGCGCGCGAGGAATTCCCCGAGCAGACCATCTCCTGGGACGAAGTCGCGGCGGATCACGGTGGCTCGACGCCGAACGGCAAAATCCTGATTCAAGACACCATCGCCGATATCATGTTCCAGAAGATGCTGCTGCGCCCGCGCGAGCATGATGTGATCGCCACCACCAATCTCAATGGCGACTATCTCAGCGACGCGCTGGCGGCTGAAGTCGGCGGCGTCGGCATCGCGCCCGGCGCCAATATCGGTGACGAAATCGCGCTATTTGAAGCGACGCACGGCACCGCGCCTAAATATACCAACAAGGACATGGTCAATCCCGGCTCGCTGCTTTTCAGCGGCGTCATGATGTTGGAGCATCTCAACTGGTTTGAAGCGGCTGAGCTTATCACCAAAGCCTACGAGATGACCATCGACCAGCGCATCGTGACCTACGACTTCGCGCGCCAGATGGATAACGCCACCAAAGTCGCCACCAGCGAATTCGCCACGCGCATCATTGAGAATATGGACCGCGTTCAGGCTTAATGCGAATGACAGTCCACCTGGGGCGATCTATGCGGGTCGCCCTCTATACCGCCAGCGACGTGGCAGAATCTCGACGGCGCTTGTCAGCGGATTAGCCGCTACACTACAATTGCGGCACAGCTTGCAAGAGCCGCTGCCACATGCAAATTCAAGCCTGGCGTCACGCGCCCGTCAAAGGGCATTTTCGCCGCACCGGAGAGAAACAGTACAGGCGAGCATTTGCCTGCCTCGCCCTGGCGTGTTGCGCGCTGGCGATCTTCGCCCTGGCACGGGAATCGCAAGAGCTGATAGGGGTCGCGGTCGCCGCCGGTGTGGCGCTTCTGCTGCTCAGCCGGCTTATCACTCGAATGCAACGGGTCAAACTGGTGCTCGCCGGCGCGGAACTGCGCGTGACGGGCGGCGGCTACGCAATCAGCATTGAGGCGCCCTTCAGATTCCAATCCGGTGTTGAGCGCAAACCGGCCACCGCCAGCCGGGCGGAAACCTGCTTCGTGCGCCTCGCCGTCGATGTGCGCGGCAGCCCCCTGGTAATTGAAGAGCAGGTGCATGAGGGCGCGTATCCGCCGCCGCTGGCCGATATCGCTGGCATCAGCAGCGCGCTCGGCCTGGCCGAGCTAACCAGCGAGACGCCCTACCCGGGCACGCTGTGGGCGCTGATTGAGCGATTGGAATCATTGCGTGAGGCGGAACCGCTCAATACAGGTGACGAAGAATTGGTTGGCTTGTTGCGCGCCGGCGATCGGCTGCTGGACGCAGAACGATACGATGCGGCCATTGACGCCTTCAGCGCGATTATCCGCCGCTGGCCGGATTCAGCACAGGCCTACACCAGGCGCGGCGCCGCCCGCTTTGCCGCGGATCGCGATCTCGACAAGGCGATCGCCGATTTGACCACCGCCCTGCGCCTCCAGCCGGGTCATTTCGACGTACTCCGCCGGCGAGCGCTTGTCCACGCGCGGCTTGGCGACTGGGCTGCCACGCGCGCCGACTGCTCAGCCGCCCTGCAAATGCAGCCGTCCAATGCCGAGCTCTTCAATCTGCGTGGAACGGCCTGTTATCGACTGCGTGATTATGAGGCGGCCCTGATGGATTTCGGCAAATCGATCCGCCGCGAACCCTATCGCCACCAGGCCTACTTCAATCGTGGATTGACGCGCAAGAAACTTGGCGATGCCGACGGCGCGCTTAGCGATTATGAGGCAGCCCTGCGCCTGCAACCGGATTTCGCGCCGGCGCACCGTGAACTGCAAGCGCTGCGCCAGCGCACCGCCGAGCGGGAGCTTACGGCAAAGTCTTGAGCCAGGCCGCCAGCTTGTCTTCCAAGCTTCGGCACACCGTCACCAAAGCCGCCAGCAGGCCTTCGTCGCCTGTTGCAGCCTGCCTCCCAGCGTGCGGCCTGCAGCAACCGTGTGCCGTCCAGCTCGTTTGGCCTTAGCGGGTCATTCTATCTTGCGCCCGCGCGAACGACTGCGACAAGAACAGCGCGCCAAGGGCGAGCACGATCAAGATGACGCCGGTCCAGATGGCCGCGTCGATATCGCGCTCGAATATGCTGTAGACCAGCAAGGGCATGGTCTGCGTTTTGCCCTGCAAATTGCCGGCGAAGAGGATGGTGGCGCCGAATTCGCCCAGCGCCCGCGCCCAGGTGAGTATCATGCCGGAGAAGAGCGCCCGCCAGGCAATTGGCAGGGTGATATACCAGAACATCAGCCAGCCGTGCGCGCCGTCGACGCGAGCCGCGTCTTCGACCTCGGGCGATATGCTGGAAAAGCCCACCTGCGCCGACCGAATGTAGAAAGGCGCTGAGATGAAGAATTGGGCGATGATGACGGCCGCGATTGAGAAGGGGATGATGATGCCGGCATCCGCCAGGTAGGCGCCGACCGCGCCAGTACGGCCGAAGGTGAGCAGCAGCGCCAAACCCGCCACTGCCGGCGGCATGACGATGGGCAATTCAATGAAGAGGCTGACGAAGCGCTTGCCCACGAAGCGATAACGCGACAGCACCCAAGCCAGTGGCGTGCCCAGCACCGCCGCCAGACAGACCACCGCGGCCGTCGATGCGAAGCTCAACCAGATGGCGGAGAGAATCGCGGCTGAATCAGGCAGGCCTTGCCAGGCGCGGGATTCTACGCCCCGGACTATCAGCACGGCCACCGGCGTCGCCAGGAGCAGCAGAGCGAAAGCGCTGATGGAGAAGACAAGCAGCCGGTCAGCTTGCAGTTTGCTGCGCGGCGCAGGGGTCGGCTTCATTTTGCGGTTCACGCGTAGCATCGGGTGTCGGCTCCGGCGTTACGCTCATCGGCTCGGCTATGTCTAGTATAGCAGGCGTGCAGAAGCCATAGGCGCGCAAGATTTCCTGCCCGGGCGCGGAAAGCACAAAGCCGATGAATTCCTTCGCCAGCTCGGCATCAGCAGCGTCCGACAGTGCGGCGATGGGGTAAGACGCCAGTTGATTATGCCGCGCGTCAATCGCGATCGTGATGAGCTCTTCGCCGACGTCGCCGATGACATCGCTCTGATAGACGATGCCGGCATCGGCCTCGCCCAGCGCCACCCGCGCCACCACTTGCCTGACGTTGCTCTCTTCCGAGACGAGATTGCGCAAGACGCGCCGGCTGAAGCCCGGCCCTAATTCATCATCCAGCGAGGCGAACATGGCGTCCGTATAGGCGCGTATCGGCGTGCCGGGTGCAGCCAGGACCAGCAGATATGATGCATCCGCCATCTGCGCCATCGAGTCCAACTCCAGGCCGTTTTCAGTGGAAAGAATCAGCACGAGTTGGTTGTGGGCGAAGGTCAATACTGCCTCGTCGCTGATGCGCTTGCCGTCGACGACCGACTGCATCTGCTTTTCATTGGCGCTGGCAAAGATATCGGCCGGGGCGCCGGCGTTGAGCTGCGCGGCCAAGGTAGAAGAGTTAGCGAAATTCAGCAGGATCTCGACATCCGCATGCCCTTCGCTGAAGGCCTGCGCCAGGGCTTCAAAGGCATCGGTAAGCGAGGTGGCGGCAAATACGGTGAGCCGACGCGCTGGCGCCTGCCCGGCGATAATGAATTGGCCGAGCATCAGGCTGATCAACAGCGCTGCCAGCCGCGGACGATGCATACGCTACTCCTCACAGGTGAGCCAACATAATAGGTCATGTCGGTCGAATTGCAAGCGCCAGCAAGCTGTGCCGTCTTCAGGATGCCACGGGGGATTGAAGGCGTATGCACCAGGCAGACGCGAAATCGATGGCGCCCCGAACCTTGGCAGCAGCGTTCAAACAGTCGCCTGTCATGCTATCGCCCGACGCTGCGGCTACGCTCGCTTGTCAAGCGTTCGCCTTCGGCTATGGTGTATTGTAAGCGGCACGAGAGGGCCACATGCGCTACAGCCGGCGTTCGGGACCGCCGTCCTGGTTCATCATATTGCTGGGCATCGCCATCGTATTTGGCTTGTACTATTTGTGGCTGGGCCTGCGCAGCTTTATGGCGACCGGCGTATCTGTAGCGGAAGCGACGCACCAGGCGATCAGCCAGAATACCGCTACGGCGGTTCGCGTCCTGGAGATTGAGGTGAACGCGCCGACGCCCTTGCCCAGCTTCACGCCCGTGCCACCCTGCCAGGACTTTGAAGTGCGCGTGCCCATCGCCATCGTGCGCGCCGGGCCCGATATCGAAAGCCGTATCGTCGGCTCCCTGCGCGAGGGCGCGATGGTCTGCGTAATCGCCTGGGTTCCCGATACCGAATGGCTTCTGATCGACGAAAATGAATTGACGCGACGCATCGAGCGCGTCTATATGCATCGGGACATCATCCGCGCGCTGAACCCCACGTCGACGCCGACCAAGACGCTTACGCCGACCATCACCAATACGCCGACGAAAACGCTGACGCCGACAAGCAGCCCCACCGAGCGACCCGTCATCAGCCCGCAGTCAACGCAGCCGCCGGCAGCGCCGAGCGCGACGGCAACTTCCCTGCCCGCGAGCATCAACCTTTAGCTTGCGGCGGTTCGGGCTTCGACTATACTAAATCTCAACTCTCACGGCCTGCTTACCGGGGCTGGCAGCGGCGAAAGGTAATGGACTTGGCGGCCATAGTTCAGGTCATCGTTGGCGTCATTTTCGTTTACATTTTGCTCAGCATAGTCGTGACCGAGGTCAACTCGCTGGTCGCGCGAGCAACCAAATTGCGCGCCCGTAATCTGCGCAAGAGCGTCAATCAGCTGATCGAAGACCCGGTCATCCGGGCCAAGATTTACACCCACCCCTTGATACAACTGGTACAGGCGGAAACGGTGGCGCCGACGCAGCGGCTCAGCCGGGCGGAGGCGGAGAAGATCGTCAGCAGTCCGCTCGGCTCTGTCGACTGGATAGAGCCGAAGATCTTCGTGGATGTCGTGCTCAATACCATCAAAGCCGAGTCCGATCAGCAATTGTTTGGCGGCCTGCTCAACGTGATCGACGCCATGCCGGCGGGCGCCGAGCGGCGCGGCCTGCGCGTGATGGTTAACCGCGTCATTACAACCGGCGATGGCATGAACGAATTGCGCGACGCCCTGCCCTATGTGCAAGACAGGCGCTACCGCGGCGCGCTTACCGATATGGTTAATCAAATCGACGAGGAAGTCAGCCTGCTGGGTTTGCAGCCGACGACCAATGTGGCGCTGATGGCGGGCATCCGCCAGATCGAAAGCCAAAACTTGCGCAGCGCGCTGTCGACGGTGATGTTCAACGCCGAAAATCAAGACGCGGCGCGCAGCAATCTTGAGACCTGGTTCAACAATGCCATGAGCCAGGCGACGGCGTCGTATAAAGGGACGATGAAGAAGCTGTCGTTGTTTGTCGCGCTGGTCTTTGCCTTGGCCTTCAACATTGACACCTTGCACATCGCGCGGACCTTGTGGGACGACCCGGCTGCTCGCGAGCAAATCAGCAGCGAATTGAGCTATTCGGTGGGTAGCGGGCAACTGCAGACGCAGCTGAATGAAGACGAAGGGGATGCCGATGTCATCCGGGCCAGCCAGGCCGATCCTGAAGACACCATTGGCGAAGCGGTCGAAGCCGGCGCGGCAATCGCCAATCAGCTGCAAGACATTCAAGATTTGCGCTTGCCCGTCGGCTGGGTTATGGCGCCGGTCGACGATCAGATCAGCGCGCAGACCACATCCGAAGAAATAAACAACCTCTGGCATTACTTCCCGGATAACAACCCTGATGGCTGGCTGGGCTTGCTGGGCGCGAAGTTGCTGGGCATCGCCGCTACGGCAGTCGCCGCGGCCCAGGGGGCGCCCTTCTGGTTTGGGCTGGTAAACCGCATCCTGCGCCGCCAATGACGCTGCACTGTTTGAAGGCGAAGGCGGGCCAGCGATCATCGTTGCCTTTGATGGCGAACTTGCCGCGCCCGTCTCGTTCAAGCATACGCCAATGAATAACTGATTTTTGTTAAGTTTTGTCAATTGACATCCGCCGGCGAAATCGCTCAAAATAGTAGCAACATTGACGGCTCGCTAGGTTGACCACTATAGAAACTAGGTTTATTCGCCAATACATGATGAGGTTACGCTGTGATACGTGCACTGGTCGCGATTGCGGACAAACGGGGCTATGTTACATTCGAGCAAATCCTGGAAGTATTGGACGACGATGGTGAAGACCGAGTCGCCTTGCGCAAGCTGCTGTTGGAATTGGAAGAACTGGGCATAGAGCTCCGACGAGAGGGAGACAGCGCCCAGGGCAACGGCGCCACCGAAGCCGTGGATCAAGAGTTGGAGACCCGCCAGGCGATGCCGAGCCGGGCGGTAGCCGATATCAGCGCCATATCGTCCGACGACCCCGTCGGACTTTATTTTCGCCAGATGGCGCAGGAACCCCTGCTGACAGCGGCCGACGAAATCGACCTGGCCAAGCGCATCGAGCGCGGTTTCAAGGCGCGGCTGCGCTTGGAGCACCCGGATGTGCTGCTGAAGAGCGACCGTTGGCGGCGTCACTTGCGGCGGCTGGTGCTGGATGGGCAGCGCGCGCGCGAACACTTGGGGCGGGCGAATACACGCCTGGTGGTCAGCATCGCCAAACGATATATGGGCCAGGGCTTGCCCTTCCCGGATCTGATCCAGGAGGGCAATGTCGGTTTGATGCGAGCGGTCGACAAATACGACTATTCGCGCGGCAATCGCTTCAGCACCTACGCCACCTGGTGGATCCGCCAGGCGATCACGCGGGCCCTGGCGCAGAAGACGCGCACCATCCGCATCCCGCTGCACATGACGGAACGCATCCGCCAAATGTACCGGGCGGCCCAAGACCTGGAGCAGACGCTGGGGCGCCGGCCCACGGCGGAAGAGATCGCCAAGTCTATGGAAGTCGCGGCGGAAGCGGTCCGCGCTATGATGGACGCCAGCCAACACGCCATCGCGCTCGAGCGGCCCGTTGGCGAAGATGGCGACAGCGAATTCGGCGATTTCATTGAAGATCAGGAGACGATTAGCCCGGTCGAATCGGCCACGCAGAACTTGCTGGAAGAGACCATTGAAGAGGTGCTGGCGGAGTTGACGCCGCGGCAGAGCCATATCTTGCGCTTGCGTTTTGGCTTGGGCGGCGGCGAACCACACACGCTGGAAGAGATCGCCAACAAGTTTGGCTTGAGCCGAGAGCGCATCCGTCAACTGGAGAAAGAAGCGCTGCGCCGCTTGCGGCATCCGCAACTGGCGCATAACCTGCGCGACTACCTGGCGTGATTTAGTCTCTCGCAGCTTACAGTAGTGAGAATACCGGACATGGGCGCGTGGTCGCCTTTTTTGTTTCATGCGAGGTGAAGATGCCGCGACAATTCGAGCAATTGCTGAGCCAGCGCACGCTCAGCATGCAACGCAATCAGATCCGCGAGATATTGAAGGTCGTTTCGCAGCCCGGCATGGTTTCGCTGGCCGGGGGCATCCCGGCGCCGGAGACCTTCCCGATTGAGGAACTCTACAAAATCAACGAGGCGGTGCTGGATCGCTATGGCGCGGCGGCGTTGCAATACGATCTGACCGAGGGTTTCGCGCCCTTCCGCCAGGCGCTGGTCAAGTATTTGGCGGGCAAAGGCATCAGGGCCAGCGCGGAGCAGCTCTTGGTATTCAACGGGTCGCAAAGCGTACTGGATACACTGGGCAAGATCCTCATCACGCCCGGCGACATCATAGCCCTGGAGTCGCCGAGTTATCTGGGCGCGATTTCCGCCTTCAGCGCTTACGAACCGCGATACATCAGCATTGAAACGGACGACGATGGCGTGGCGCCAGAGGCGCTGGAAGCCGCGCTCGATCGCCAGCCAGTCAAAGTGATTTACCTGGTCTCGACATTTCAGAACCCCACGGGACGCACCTTGGGCCACGAACGACGCGCGCAGATCGCCGAGGTTATCCGGGCGAAGAACGCGCTGGTGATTGAAGACGATCCTTATGGCGACCTGCGTTTTCGCGGCGAGGCCGTACCGCCGCTCTACAGTTACGCGCCGGAAAACACGGTGTACGTCAGCACGCTGTCGAAGATCTTCGCGCCCGGCCTGCGCTTGGGCTTTTGCCTGGCGCCGCCGCTGATTCGCGAATGGCTGTACACAGCCAAGCAGGGCGCCGATTTGCACAGCAATACCTACGCCCAGGCCCTGGCGACAGAATACATCAACGGCGACACCATCAAGCGGCAGGTGCCGAAGATCATCGACTTGTATCGCGGCAGACAGGAGGCGATGCTGGCCGCGATGGATGCGCACTTTCCGCCCAGCTATCAATGGACGCGGCCGGAAGGCGGCATGTTCATCTGGGTGGAAGGGCCCGAGGGCGTGGACGCCGAGCAACTCTATTGGCGGGCGGTCGAGCAGCAGGTGGCCTTTGTACCGGGCAAGTACTTCTTCATCGACGGGCAAGGCTTGGCGACCATGCGCCTGAACTTCACGCGGGCGGACGAGGCGACTATCGAAAGCGCCATCGCCAGATTGGGCGGCGTCATGCGGTCGCAAAGCGCGTACTAAGCGCTTTACATCGCCCTGGAAGCGGCTACACTGTAGCGATGCTCTCCCGCAAACAGACACGTGAGATTTCGGACGGCCCCGGGACCAGAGTTCGCGCGCTGATCTTGTCATTTTACGCGCCGGCGCTGATGGTCACGCTGGGGCAAGGCCTGCTGGTGCCCATCCTGCCCTTGTACGCGGCCGACTTTGAAATCAGCTATGTATTGATCGGCCTGGTTTTGGCGGGCGAGGGCCTGGGCACGCTCATCGCCGATGTGCCGACGGGCATGATGCAGCGGCGCTTCGGAGACAAGCAAGTGATGATGATGGGCTTGCTGCTGAAGGCGCTTTCGCTCGGCCTGCTCTTCGTCGCCACGACCATCTGGGTGGTGCTGCTGCTGCGCTTGATCGCGGGATTCGGGCGTTCGATGTACACGGTGTCGGCCCACGTGTACGTCACCAACAACATTGAGCTGGGCAAGCGCGGCAAAGCCATCTCCATGTTTGGCGGCACGTATCGGCTGGGCGGCTTCATCGGCCCGGCGGTCGGTGGCGTCATTGCCGGGGCGCTGGGCCTGCGCTCGGCTTTCATCGTAGCGGCGTTGGCTTCCGCGATCGGGCTGGGGCTGGTCGCCCTGTTCATGCGCAACGGTAAACGGAAAAGCACGCATGACACCGGCGAGGCGCATCAGCTGGACCTGCGTTCGGTTTTGCAGGCTAACCGCCGGATACTCACCTCGGCGGGCACGGCGCAAGTGTTCGGGCAGATGGTGCGCGCCGGCCGCATGGTGGTGATCCCTTTGTTCGCCGCTGATGCGCTGGGGCTGGCGGTCGACCAAATTGGGCTGATCGTGAGTATCTCGGTGGCGGTCGACTTCAGCTTGTTCATGGTGGCCGGATGGCTGATGGATCGATACGGGCGCAAGTTCGCCATTGTGCCTTGTTTCGGCATCCAGGCGCTGGGCATGGCGCTGGTGCCCTTCACGGCGAGTTTCGGCGGGCTGCTCTTCGCCACGGTCGTGATCGGCATCGGCAACGGCTTGGGCGCGGGCAGCATGATGACGCTGGGCGCGGATTTGTCGCCGACGGCTTCGCGGGGTGAGTTCCTCGGCGTCTGGCGGTTGATCGGCGACCTGGGCCATACGGGCGCGCCGTTGCTGGTCGGGGCGGTGGCCGACATCCTGGTGCTGAGCTCGGCTATATGGGTGATCGCCGGCTCGGGCTTGGCGGCGGCGGGCATCTTCCTCGTCTTCGTGCCGGAGACGCTGAAGCGTAAGCATCCGCTGGCGGCGGTTTAGGCGCTGCCCCCTCACCCCCCGGCCCCCTCTCCCACAGCGGGAGAGGGGGAGCAAAGCACTTAGGGAGGCCAGATATTTTGCGGGGGAGGAGGCATTGTCGCGCGTGTGTCTACGGGTCTTGTCGGTCATGTTGCAGAAGCTCAACCTCCTTACACTTGATTGGCCGTTGGATCAGGCGCGGCTCTTCCCGCGGGCGGCGCCGCTGATCGTCGA
The DNA here is from genome assembly GCA_965208195.1 of Phototrophicaceae bacterium. Taxonomy (GTDB): domain Bacteria; phylum Chloroflexota; class Anaerolineae; order Aggregatilineales; family Phototrophicaceae; genus UBA6055. Next base: position 1,390,694 of record CBDBOC010000004.1, read on the forward strand.
GATCGGCTTCGGCAATGGCGATTACCTGGTACACCTGGCCGAGACGCGGCCCGACTGCAACATCATCGGCCTTGAGATCTCCAGCGGGTCGATGGACCGGGGCGAGGCCCGAATCAGCCGGCGCGGCTTGAGCAATGCGCGGGTCATCCATGGCCGGGCGGAGACGGCTTTGGCGCACCTGCTGGCGCCCGAGACGGTGCTGGAATTCCACATCAACTACCCCGATCCCTGGTTCAAGAAGCGGCACGGGCGGCGGCGGCTGATCAAGCGCGAAACGGTCGATTACCTGACGAGCCGTCTGATCGGCGGTGGGCGGCTGCTGCTGGCGACGGATATCATCGCTTATGCCGAGATGGCGCACGAGGTCCTTTCGCGCACGCCCGGGCTGAGCAACGGGCTGGCGACGCCCTGGGCGCATGAGCTGGTGGGCCGCTTTCAGACGAAGTACGAGCGCAAGGGCTATCGCGAGGGCCGGCGGGGCCACTTCTTCATCTATGAGCGCAACAGCCGGCCGGTGGCGCATCCGCCGCTGATCAAGGAGCTCGACATGCCGCATCTGTTTCTGCAGTCCACCCTCAGCGCAACGGAAGTGGTCGAGCGGTTTGAAGCATCGCGGCGGCGAATCGGCGAGGCGCATATCGCCATCTTGCAGGCCTACGCCAATGCCGCTCGCGACAGCGCGGTCTTCGAAGTGGTGGCGCAAGAGCCGACCATTGAGCAGCACACGATGATCAGCCTGAGGCCGCGGGAAAAGGCGGGCGAGTACATCGTCAAGCTGACGAGCCTGGGGCAGGCGCGGCCGACGGCGGGCATGCACGCGGCGGTGCAGGCGGTGGGCGAGTGGGTGGCGGGGCTGGACGCGGGCTCGCGGGTCTTGGCGCGGAAGCTGCGGGGGGAATAACTACAGAGGGCGCAGAGGGCACAGAGGTTTCATTGTGTGCTCTGAAGCAGCGACGGCTCTGCGCTGGCGGCAAGCCTGCAAGAGAACCCCTCAATTCACCCTAAAATCACCCTACGCTCACCCAGTAAATTGGTTTGGAATCTCGGTTTTATGTCCGACGAAAAACTTTTTTCGGACATAAAACGCTTGCGCCCCTGGATTCACCCTGACTTCACCCTGGAAACACCCAAGCCACACCCTGTTTCGACGTAATCCGGGAAGATGCCATGATTGCCGGCGAGGTAACGTGTTTTTTCGGCCAGCCGGCCATTAGGACCGGAAGGGCGGGATGTGGAGTCGTTGAGTCGCATAGGGTTCAGTGTAGCCGGAGACGGCGGGCGCGTCAAGAACGAATGTTCGGGGGATGGGATTGGCCGCGGGGGTTTGCTCAACCACAGAGGGCGCAGAAGTACGTGCGAGTAGGTCATGCAAGAAAAGCAAACTACAGAGAACGCAGAGAGCGCAGAGATACGCCAAGCCGACAGTGCAATTTTCGGGGTATTCACATAATCGCCCCTACAACCGCCGTAGTTTAAAGAGTTGCATGACTTACTTTCAATCACTGAGGTTTGAAACATTTATGTAATAATATGTGGCGCTATGGTCGTGTCGAAAACACTCATAATCAAACAGAATGCGGAGCAGTTTGAGATAGTTGGCGCGGATACCGAATGCGCGGGCGATCTCCGTTGGTTCTTTGTCGGCGGCGACAGGAGATTCGCGCGAATCATTGTTCAGCGACGGAGATGGTCGTGATGGATGTAGTGGTGACTCTTTTGCTCATGATAACGGCAGGTGTTCTGACGCCGATTGTCAGGCGACTGTTGGATCTCCTCTATGGCAAGCTCGCACTGCAAATGCGCAAGATGAATGAAGGAAGAAATCATCGTTGAGTGATAAGGCTCAAAGCGGAAAAAACAGTTGGAGCTGCTTTAGCGTCGTGGGATTTCGCCGAGAGTTTTAGAGACGAAAAACTTGCATACGTACAGACCTATGGAGGATATCATCCAACCGTTGCAGAAGAAATTGCATGCTGGGAAGATGCCGTCTCCAAGTGCCATAAAGCTGCCGAAGCACTCGAGATTAGTAACGATTGTGCTAGAGCTCGGGTCTTTGCTCAGAATATCTCAATAGCATCAAAGAAGGTCGACGCATTAAGGCGTTGCTCCAACAACGATAACTCTAGGACTTTGGTCGTAGGAATAGACGAAGCCAAGAGACGAGAATACGAAGCTAAACTGGCGAAGAAACCCAGCAAAGCTCCAATCAGTTTCTATCAGTTTCTGAAGATAGTCCGGGATTCACCACGCTATGTGGACTAACCTTGGCAAATTGAATTGCTTTACGCCATGATGAGCGACCTAGTCGCCGGCGGCGCGCGAATCAAAGCAGATGAGCTTGCGCATGGCAAGAGCCTAAGCTACATTTGCGGCAGAAGAGAGGATGCCAATGAACGACAGAGACCACTTGGAATTAGTCAGAATTGCGGGCCGGTTGCAATCCGTTGAACAGGACGTGGCAGGCTTGACGTCTGATATGACGCAGGTGAAGAATGATGTGGCTGACATCAAGAAGGACATGGTGTATATGAAGGGGCAAATCGACGTCATAGTCAAATTGCTGAGCAGCGTCGTCAGCCTTATCTAACTCCCTGAAGACTAGACATTTGACCTCCACGAAGACTCGCAGACGAACGAAAATCGCACCGCGAGATAGGCGCGGCGCGCGATCTCTCAATGCAGTAGCCCGCACATGCCCAAGCTCACCCACACTCAGCTCCCCAACGGGCTCAGCGTGCTCTGCGCGCGGCGCACAGCGAGCCGGTCATCAGCTCGTGGCTGGCGCTGCGCGAGGCGCACAGCGGGCCGCAGGCAACTTGACAAATAGACTGAGAAAATCAATAATCACTGTGATTGACGGCCCAGGAGCATTCAATGAGTAGCGAGCAGGCGCTGACGGAACGTATGGCGAGAGTCGAATCTTCGCTCGAAACTGAACGTCCGCATCTGGCAACAAAAGCAGATCTGGAAAAGCTGAAAAGCGATCTAACTTTCAGGATAATTGTCATTAGCGCCGCATTGCTGGGCCTCATCAAGCTACTCCCGCCATATCAAGTCTGATCGGATTGGAAGCAAGACCTAGTCACGCAGGCTCGACAGCACGACACTGTGGGGCTGCGCCTGCCGCTGATATCCTGAATCAGGTAAAATACTCACGGTACATGAGTTGCCACAATTGAATCGTCGACTGAGGCGCTCAGTCTCACGTCGACGGAGATCGCGTGGATAGCGCCGGCGGCGCTCAGGCGCGGACTTACACGCGCGGAAGCTGCACATCCTTCGCTCAATGAATCTACAGACGAAAGCCCGCCCATGCCCAAGCTCACCCACACTCAGCTCCCCAACGGACTCACGGTATTGCTGCGCGAGGCGCACAGCGCGCCGGTCATCAGCTGGTGGCTGGCTTACCGAGTCGGCAGCCGCAATGAGCCGACCGGGCGCACCGGCATTTCGCACTGGGTCGAGCACATGATGTTCAAGGGCACGGAGCTGTTCCCGGCGGGTGTGCTGGACCGCGAGATCGACCGCGCGGGCGGCCAGTGGAACGCCTTCACCTCGATGGACGCGACCAAGTATTTCGAGACGCTGCCGGCGGACAAGATCGACATTGCCATGCGCGCCGAAGCCGACCGCATGAGCAACGCCATTTTCGACGCCGACGAGACCGAATCCGAGCGCACGGTCATCATCTCCGAGCGGCAGGGGGCGGAGAATCAGCCGACATTCTGGCTGCAGGAAGCGGTGCGAGCGGCGGCTTTTCGCGTGCACGGCTACCATCACGAGATCATCGGCGATGAGACGGATTTGCGCACGATGACGCGCGATGATTTGTACGGGCATTATCGAGCGCACTATCAGCCGGCCAATGCGGCGGCGGTGGCGGTCGGCGCCTTTGACACGGACGACATGCTGGCCCGAATCGAGGCGCTTTTCGGCGCGATGCCGGCTGTCGAGGCGCCAGCGCTCTTTAATCGGGCGGAGCCGGATCAGCAGGGCGAGCGGCGTGTGATGGTGGAGCGGCCGGGCGAGACGGCATTTGTGGAATACTGTTTTCGCATTCCGGCGGCGACGCACGACGACTGGCTCAAATTGAAGGTGCTTGATTCGATTTTGAGCGGATCGGGCGGCGCATCGGGCAACAAGACCAGCCGGCTGTATCAGGCCCTGGTCAAGACGGAAATCGCGGCCGGGGTAGGCGCCTGGCTGACGCCGACGATCGACCCTTATCTTTACAGCATCTTGGTGACGCTGCGCGACGGGCGGGCGCCCGACGAAGCGGAAGCGGCGCTGGCGGCTGAGGTGGCGCGCTTGCAGGCCGATGGCGTCAGCGAAACCGAGCTGGAGCGGGCGCGAAAGCAGAGTAAGGCGGCCTTCGCTTATAGCACGGAGAGCGTCACCGAGCAGGCCTTTTGGCTGGCGCAGTCGTTCATCCTGGGCGATGTGTGCTGGTTCGACAGCTATGCCGAGCGGCTGATGGCGGTGACGGCGGACGATGTCTTCGATGTCGCCAATCGATATTTGACGCCGCGCAATCGTGTGGTCGGCATCTTGCAGCCGACGGAAGCGGAGGCGCCGGCATGACGAACGCGAGCATCCCCCACAGCGGCAACATCGCCCGCGTTGCGCTGGCGAATGGCGTGACGATTTTGGCTTACGAGAACCCGGCCGTGCAGTCGATCAACCTGATGGGCTCGCTGGACGCCGGCAGCATCTATGAAGCGGCGGCGCAGAGCGGTCTGGCTTCGCTGATGGCGGGCGCGCTGCTGACGGGCACACTCAGCCGCGACTTTGATGCGATTCACGGCGCGCTGGAGGACAACGGCGCTGACTTGGGCATGCACGGCAGCGTTCACAAGCTGCGCATCGGCGGCAAGGCGCTGGCGGAGGACTTGTCGCTGCTGCTGGATATCGCGGCGGATGCGCTGCGGCGGCCTGTTTTCCCGCGAGACCACGTCGAGCGTTTGCGGGGCGAGCGCTTGACCTGGCTGCAATACAGCAAGTTCGACACGCGATACCGCGCCGGCAAGGCGATGCGCGAGGCGCTGTATCCGCCGACGCATCCTTATCACTACGGCACAAATGGCAGCGAGGAGACTGTCGCTGGAATCGGCGTAGATGAATTGCGCGGATTCCACGCGAAGCACGTCGGGCCGCGGGGCATGATCCTGGTCATCGTCGGGGCTGTGCCGTGCGGATGAGGCCATAGCACTGGCGACCGAGGCCTTTGGCGATTGGCATCATGCCGATCAGCCGCCGGTAGCGCAGGCTGATGCGCCGCTGGAGCCGGGGCAATCGACGCGGCAAATCGTCACGGTGCCGGGCAAGACGCAGAGCGACATCAGCCTGGGCATCATCGGCCCGGCGCGCCGAGCCGACGGCTATCTGGCGGCGCAACTGGCGAACAGCGTGCTGGGCGAATTCGGCATGATGGGGCGCATCGGCAAGAGCGTGCGCGAAGACAAGGGCTTGGCTTATTACGCTTTCAGTCGCTTGGGCGGCGGGCACGGGCCGGAGCCGTGGACGGTCAGCGCCGGCGTCAACCCGGACAATGTCGATCTGGCGATAGACTCGATTCTGGAGGAGATTGAGCGCTTGACGACGGACTTGGTCTCGGAAGAAGATTTGGCGGACAATCAGAGTTATTTCACTGGGCGCATGCCGCTGCGGCTGGAGAGCAACGAGGGTATCGCCGCGCAGATTCACAGCATGGAGAGCTTCGGCTTGGGCTTGGACTATTTGGCTGATTATCACGACAGGGTGTACAGCATCACGCGGGACGACCTGCTGCAAGCGGCGCGGCGCTACTTGTGCGCTGAGGGCATGGTCGTTGCCGTGGCTGGGCCGGGCGGCGAGCCGGCAGCAGCGGACCTGTCAAATGTCTGACGCTAGCGTGAGCGAGTCGGTAAGGGCGTTGATCACGCTGCGCAATATCGGCGAAATCTCGGCCAGAAAACTGATCGCCGTTGGCATACGGTCGCCGGACCAAATCGCGGCGATGGGCGCGGTAGAGGTATTCTTGCGTCTGCGAGAATCATATCCGGTGAATATCGCAATGTTGTGGGCGCTGCAGGGGGGCTTGCTCGATTTGCCCTGGCATGACCTGCCGGAAGACATCAAAGCGGCGCTGCTGGGAGAATTGGCGGCGGCCGGAAACAGACCTGACGCCGAGCGCAAACCAGAATTATAATCTGGGCATGGCCGAGTCCCGCTAGGGGACGATGCGAGCGAGAGAGCCGATGGCGGAAAAACGCGTTGTAATCACAGGCATGGGCTTGGTTTGCCCGGTGGGCAACAACGTTGACGAATCCTGGGCGCGGATCCGTGCCGGCGTCTCCGGCATAGACTGGATCAGCCTATTCGACGCGGACCTGGTCGAGAATCGGGTGGCGGGCGAAGTCAAGGATCTTGACCTGGTGGGCAAGTTCGGCCGGCGCGAGATGCGGCGGATGGATCGGGCGCAGATGCTGGCGTTGGTGGCGGCGGAAGAGGCGCTGAACGACGCGGGCGTCGCGATCACGGACGAGAACAAATACGATGTCGGCGTGGTGGTCGGCTCGGGCATCGGCGGCATCGTCACGGTGGTGCAGGCGCTGCAGGGTTTTCAGTCGCGGGGGCATCGCGGCGTCAGCCCGGTGATCGTGCCGGCGCTGTTGCACGATGGCATCAGCTCGCGGGTGTCAATGCACTTCGGCTTGAAGGGGCCCAACTACAATATCACGGCGGCTTGCGCGACCAGCAACAACGCGCTGGGCGATGCGGCGGATTTGATCCGTATGGGGCGGGCCAAGATGATGGTGGCCGGCGGCAGCGAGGCTTGCATCATGCCGATGGTCATCAGCGGCTTCAACAATATGAAGGTGCTGACGAATACTGAGGACGTGCCCGAAAAGGCGGCGCGGCCCTTTGATGCGACGCGCGACGGCTTTGTGGCGGCCGAGGGGGCGGCGCTGCTAATCCTGGAGGATTTGGAGCATGCGCTGGCGCGGGGCGCGACGATCCACGCCGAGCTGACCGGCTACGGCCACACATCGGACGCCTTCCACGTCACGGCGCCCAACCCGGACGGCGTCGACGCGGCCGAAGCCATGCGGCGGGCCCTGCGGGAAGCGGGCATCAGCGGTCAGGAAATCAGCTATATCAACGCGCACGGCACGGGCACGCAGCTCAACGACAAGAGCGAGACGCTGGCGATAAAGCAGGCGCTGGCGGAAGACGCCTACAACATTCCCATTTCGTCGACCAAGTCGATGACCGGTCATATCCTGGGCGCTACCGCCTCGGCCGAAGCCATCTTCTGCATCAAAGCGCTGCAAGACGGCTTCATACCGCCGACGATCAATCTGGAGCATCCCGACCCGGAATGCGACCTCGATTACACGCCGAATGTGGGCGTGGCCAAGCCGCTCGAGCACGTGCTGAGCAATTCCTTCGGCTTCGGCGGCCATAATACGGCGGTGGTGCTCAGCCGATTCGACTGAGCGGCGCGGCTAGTTCGCGACCAATCTCGCCAAAATCTCCTCAAAGGCGGCATCGGCCAGAGCGCGGATTTCTTCGTCGCTGCGGCCTTGAATCGGGTGCGGCACATAATGAGCCGGCGGATGGAAACCAAGCGCCTCGCCTTGTGCCGCGGCGGCTGCGACAAATTCGCCCGAGGCGATGAACATGCCGGGCAGCCCGCGCGTTTCGAGTTCAGTGATGTCGTGCACACTGCACGACGTGCAGGAGCCTCAATCGGCCAGGGCTTCGATGACGAGATCACAGTCGCTGACGATGCTCTGGACGAGCCCGGCCGGGGCGACGCGGGCGAAAGTCGGCTTCTGATAGCGTTTGGCTTCGATTTGTAGCGCCGTCAGATGCTGCGCCAAACGGTCGAGGAAGACATCGCCGCGCGGTTTTGAGATATCGAGCAGGGCGATGCGCTTGCCGGCCAGGGATTGGGGCCGCGGCAAGGCTTGGCGTTGTGCCGGCTGCCGCTCTGCTGTGGGGTCGAGTAAGACGGACATGGTTCACTCCTTAGTTGATTCAAGATAGAAGGACGTACGTATTCGTGCGGTTGAGCGTTTGTCTTCGTACGGGCGTGCGTTCATGTTCGTACGGGCGAGCCGGTGGCTCGCCCCTACAAGGCTTGGCCGAGCTCCTCGATTGATTCACGACTTTATGGCGACGGTCACGGGCACGCTGCCTTTGGGACCGCTGGCGGCCCAACCGCTGATGATTGCGGACCACATGCCGGCTGAGCTGCCGGCGTGAACGATGAGCAGGCCGCCGGGGCGGAACTTGTTGAGCCGCTCGCCGGCCAGATGGAGCGGCATGCCCTCGGCGATGTCAGCGGCGCCAGCGACGACCTCGCGCCCGGCGACCGTTACCTGCTCGTCCAGCTCGGCGCGGAAACGTCCCTTGCTCCAGCCGGCCTCGCGAAAGACGCGCATGTGCTCGGGTGAAATGATCAAGAGGGCGTCCGTGCCGCCATAGCGTTTGGCGTGATGCACGGTACGAATCGAGAGGGCCAGGCTGCGGGTCAGCGATTCGGGCGCGCGCGATTGCTGATCGGCGATGGGATGCACGCCACCGCCGGCGAAGAGGGTGACGGTCGAATCAGCCGGCGCGAAGCCGCGCTCAACCGCCAGCGACTCCCAGGGCGAATCATGCTCGCGCTCGGCGATGCAGAAGCCGACTTTACCCGGCTGCCCCAGCGTGGCGCGATCGACGCCGCCGGGTACGCCGCCGCCCACATTGCGAATCACCAGCTGCAGGGCGCGGCCGATGGTGGCGTTGGCGCGGTTGCCCGGCCCCAGCGCGTTGACGCCGGTGTTCATGCCGATGCGGTCGCGGATGGGCCCGTTGACGATGAGGATGGGGCCGGCGAAGTAGGTCGTGGCCAAGACGCCGTGCATGCAGAATTCGTCGAGCAGCGCCGCCTCGACCGCCGCCAGCACAACCGGCAGATACTCGGGTTTGCAGCCGGCCAAGACAGCGTTGACCGCGACTTTTTCGACGGTGCAAGGCGCCATATCGGGCGGGACCTGGCCGAGGACTTCGGCGGGGGAGCGCGTCGTGCCGGTGAGCATGCGGAGCACGCGCGCTTCTGTCGGCGGGATGACGGGCAAGCCATCGGACCAACCACGTTCAAAGGCGAGCTCGTGTTCGTCTTGCGCCGGCGGCACTTCAATGCGCCGTGAATGCAAAGGCGACGCGGCGAATTTGAGCCTCAGTTTCTCGGGCATACCGGGGTCGACGGACTTGGAGCCGCAGCCGGGGCTGAATTCCGGCAGGCCCGGGCCGAGCGCGGGCAGCTCGGTGAGGCGCCGCCATTCTTCCCGCCGCCAGCCGATCAAGCGGGCTGTTTCAACGCCTTCTTCAAGGCGCAGCAAGGTCGGCACAATTTCGATTTCGCGGCGGTAGGAGAATTCAAGCTCGGTATCGTATTGGCGCGCGCTGAGATCGGCCGGGAAGTCCGGGTCGTCTTCGGTGATCACGACGAGGCTGCGCGCATGGTCCAACTCAAGCAGGGCCGGTTGTATCAGGCGGCAGGTGGCGCAGTCTCGCTTGACCACGGCGACGAATCCAGAATAGCCCGGCGGTAGCAGCGACATCGGCTGAATGTCCTTTTTGAAACTCGCCCTATTGTAGCAGGGGCGAGCCGGCCATGCCCACATTGGCAGGCGGGCTGTTTGCGATTAAGCTAAGGATGAAAGCGTGGGCGATATCCGCGGAGACGCACATTTGAAGCTCAGCGACATATTTCGCGAGGGATCGGAAGCGCGGCGGCTTTTCGGCAAGTACTATGCCGTCGGCGCCATCGTCGTCATTTTGCTGGTGCTGGCCTTGCTGGCGCTGGCGACCCGCGGCGGCTGATCATCAGGCGTAATCCTCCTTGCCATCCTCCCAATAGGTTTCGAGCGAAACACCGAGGCCATCGGCGATGCGGTTGACGTAGGCGTAATAGGCGACGACTTGCGCGATATCCAGGATGGCGCGGTCGCTGAAGCCGGCGGCGCGCAACTTATCGACATCACCCGATTCCATGGCCCAGGGCGCGCGCGTCAACTTGTCGGCGTAGGCGAGCATTTCGCGATCGGCCGCGGCCAGGTCAGCACGGCGATAATCAGCCTCGATGGCGGCGGTGAAAACCTCGTCCCCCGTCAACTGACGGAGGTTGCGCGCGTGGTGGCGGATTCAGTATTTGCAGCGATTGATGACGGAGACGACCACGCCGATCATTTCGCGCTGAACGCGGCTCAGCGGAGAATCGCCAAACATCAAAGTCTTGTACAGATGCAAATGGTCGATGAGCGAGGCGGGGTGCAGGCTGTGGATCTTCATGATGTGGTCGACCTTGCCGCTGCGGGCGTCGCCGGCGCGTTGATAGGCGCGTTTCAGGGCGCCCTCGGCGGCGTCTTCGGGCACGGTATCGATCCAGGCGATTGGCTTTTTGTCGGGCGGCATGGGCGATCGTCCTTGCGTTAGGGCGCGATTCAGGCATCGACATAGAGCGGCACATTAAGCAGCCAGGCCGTATGCAGGGCCTGAAAGAAGGCGATGAACTCAGCGATGCAATTGTCGGGCGCGGCGGCGTGCTGCAGCGCGAATTCGTGTTGATCGCGGCGCGTCGAGTCGATAGACGAAATCTGCTGGATCTCTTCCGCCTCAAGGTCGCGGCCGATGGCGCCGAAGAAGAGCAGCAGGATGCCGGCGTGGTTGGGGATGATGCGCTCGCCGACGCCGAAGATCATTTCCAGGGCTTGGTCGCCGCTGACCTTGACTTCGCCCAGGCGGCGCTGTGGCGCGATGGGCAGCTCGAAATAGGCGCGCGAGCCGTCATCGGCGCCGTCGGCATCGCGCAAAGCCTTGATGGACGAGCCGTCGTAGCCCAGATTGCGAATGCCTTGACGCAGCAGCAGCCAGACCAAAGGCTCATCGGGGACGGGCAGACGATCGAGCAACCAGGCTTCGGCCAGGGCCGTCAGCGGATACTGGATGAAGCCGATGCAGCCGTAAGCGCCGCGCCCGCGGTTGGCCGGGCATTGGCGGCAGGCAGGCGCATGGTCGTCGAGCGCGGCGGCGTGGTCGAGCAAGTCTTGCACGACGATGAGCTGCTTGTCGCCAGCGACGCCGGGCGCGCTCTGGCTGAATTCGAAGCCCATCTTGTCCGGTTGGCGCGTGTCGCCGGCGGCGCGAAACCACTCGATGACTTCCTGCGCGCGCGCCCGCTCCTTGAGGCGTTCGAGGATGCCAGCCGGGCTGAGCGCTTGCTTTGGCGGGCAATCGTATTCGATGATGTAGTCAATCGCCACGCGTCCCTCCATCAGCCGGCGAAGATGCTGGCATCGACGAGTATAACACGGCTAGGGCCAGCGGCCGTAGCGCTTCAAGGCCAAGAGCACGTTGATGGTGGTCATCGGCTGCCACTGGGGCAAGTTGTGCTGATCCAGCCAGCGGCCGTCTTCGCACTGGGCGGCCTCGAGCGCGTCGAGGAAGCGATCGAGCAGGCCGGCGGGCAGGGCGCGCGCAACGATTGAATCGGGCCGGGGCGCGAAGGCGAAGAGCGAATCGTATTGGTTTTCGGGCGCGGTTTGGGCGCAAGCGACGATGTTATCGATGGTGGCTTGACGGAAGCTGTCCAGGCCGGGCAAGTCGTCGATGGCGAAGAAGAAGTCGCAGGCATGGTAAGCCATGAAGAGCCACTCGTTGGCCAGGATTTTCTCCGGCGTGACGTTGGCCAGCACCCAGCTTACGGTCTTTGCGATCAGGCTCGGGCTGGCGGCGTCGAAGTGAATCAAGTTGCCGACGATGGCATCGGGCAGGGTCTGGCCGCCCCACTCGCGCCACCAGGGCGCCAGCGGATAATTGTGGATGGCGGGCGCGTTGACGAATTTGCCGTCCGCGTCCATCTGCCGCTCGAGCCAATCGGCGCAGCCCGCGAGCAACGAGCCGGGCGGGATGCCGGTGTATTTCATCACGCCCAACAGGTATTCCAGCGCCAGCGGGTTGGACTGCGGCGCTTTCAGATCGTGCTCAAAGCCGTGGCCGTAGCCGTCATCGGGATTCTTGTAGCACAAGATGATCTGCTGCAGGCGCTGCAAGCTGCCTTCGTCGAAGAGCCAGGCGAAGAGGGCGCGCTCGAACAGCGTGCCGTCAGCGTGGACGAAGTGACGCGCTTTTGTGATGTCGATGGGCATGGGTTCGGCTCCTTTTGCAAGCGTGGGCGGGTCGACGCGTCGCAAATACACCGTCAGATGTACTGCTCAATGATAGCGATCAGCTCCTGGGCGCGGTGGCGGAAGGTATGCTGCTTCAAGACGCGCTGACGGGCGGCAGCGCCGATCGCGGCACGTTCGCTCTCGTGCGCCAGCAGGTGGCGATAGCGGTCGATGGCTTCGTCGGCGGATTCGACGACGATGATTTCTTTGTCGGGCTCAAACCAGGCTTCAATGCCGGCGTAAGGGTTGGCGACGATGCAGGCGCCCAGCGCGGCCAGCTCAAAGGGGCGCGACGACGACGAGGCGTATACGCCCGCATGGGCAGCGCGGGTGATGCAGAGATTGACTTTGCTGCGGCAGACGTATTCGCGCAATTTGCTGAAACTCAAGTAGGGCAGCGTCTCGGCCGGGCCCAGGTCGCCGAGGTTTGTGCCGCGGACGGCGAAGCGGGCGGCGCGCAATTGTGTCGCGGGTTGCGTGATCATGTGGTCGATCCAGCCGGAGCGGTATTCGCGGCCGTGGCCATAGAAGAAGACATCAATGTCTTGCGCCGGGACCGGCAAGGGGCTGAAGACATCCGGGTCAGCGCCGTACCAGACCGTGTGCGCATTCTTCGCCCCCAATTGCCGCAGCAGCGCCTCGCCGCCCTGGCTGTTGCTGATGAAGGCGGTGTACTCGGAGGGGTCGGCGCCCGGATAAATGCGAAAGCCGGAGGCGAAACCGCGCCGGTTCGGCAAGCTGGCCGGCACATCGCCATCGTAGTAGAAGACCGGGATATCGAACTTTTGCGACAAGAAGCGAGGCACGCCCTTGATGTGATTCAGCGGCACGGTCAAGAAGAGCACGGCGTCGATGTCACCTTCGCGGTTGATGCAGCGTTGCAGATGGCGGCGCCAGAGCGGGGCGATCCAGCGCTGCGCCAGGTTGCGAATCACTTTGTCGGCGCTTGATTCGTCGTGCGCGGGCGGCTCAGCTCGTTGGCGGGGGGTGGGAATCAGCCGGCGACCACTGTCGCGCAAGGCCTTGAATATATCGCCCTGCCAACGCGCCGGGTTGGCCTCGGCGCGCCACCACAAGCTGTCGATCGGCGGACCTTGGTAGGGCGCGGCGATGATGTCGACGCCGGATTCAAACAGGCCCTTCAGCAACTGCCACCAAGCGGGCGTGGCGCTAAAGGGCTGGGTCAGATCCAGCGATGAGACGACAACGAGCAATTTCACAGCGCACTCTGTCTTGTACATTGCGGCAAATCGTAGCCAGCGCCTAAGCGATTGTATTCACCATGGATGCGCACTGCGAAGTCGATGAGAAACGCAAAGGCCGGGCACGATGCAGCGATTGTACAACAAGGGTCCGCTATTCAGGGTGGCGAGCCTTTTGGATCTCGATGGAAGCCGACTATTGCAGGCGGGCCTAGGCGTCGCTCGCCGTGGCGGGACAAGCACACCAATTTAGCGGTGTGCAACAGGCGATACAAGTGCCCCGCAAGTATGTCGCTTTGCTGCGGTGGTATGATGTATCGCGGACTGATGCCCTGATGACTTGGCCGAGTTGTGCAATCTTGCCGCACATTGGGTATAATTCATGGTATCGCGCTACTGGCGCACTGTCATTTAGTGTTTAGGAGAGAAAACGATGAAACGGCTATTCCTTTTGCTCGCGCTGTTCAGCCTGCTGGCCGCGTTAGGCGTTCCGGCCCTTGCTGACGGGCACTGTATGGACGACTTGGGCTGCGTCGAAGTGGGGCCGGATGATCCCATCGTTGTTGGCGCCATGCTCACCGTATCCGGGGCGACGTCCTTCTTGGGCGAAGATTCACAAGGCGGGATGGAGATCGCCATCAATGATCGCGATGGCATGGTCATGGGCCGCGAGATATTGTTGGTCGTGGAAGACAGCTTGTGCAACGCTGAAGGCGGTCAATCGGCCGCGCAGCGCCTCGCCGCGGATGAGACGATCGTCGGCGTGGTCGGCACCAACTGCTCGGGCGCCGCGCAGGGCGCGCTGCCCATCATCAGCGATGCGGGCATGTTGATGATCTCGCCGTCAAATACCTCGCCGAGCTTGACCAATGACGATACCGCCGCGGGCGGGGCTTACTTGCCCGGTTACTTCCGCACCGGCCACAACGACTTGTTCCAAGGGGCGATGGCGGCTCAATTCGCCGAAGAGGTCTTGATGGCCGGCAGTTTGGCGACCATCCACGATGGCGACCCCTATACCGAGGGCCTGGCCAATGTCATGGCGGACACATTCGCCGAGCTTGGTGGCGAAGTCGTCTTCGAGGGCGCGGTCAGCAAGGGTGATACGGACATGACCGCGATCTTGACCGAGATCGCCGCCAGCGGACCCGATGTCGTTTACTTCCCGCTATTCGAGCCGGAATCGAACTTCATCGCCGCGCAATTGGTCACCACGCCTGGCTTGGAAGGCACCATCATGATGACGGCCGATGGCAGCCTGGTGAATGGCTTCACGGCCAACACCGGCGATGCGTCGCTGGGCATCTTCATGTCGGGACCGTCGGTATCCGGCGATGCCTACGATGAATTCCTCGCCAAGTGGGACGAAGAATTTGGCGGCGTCCCGCCGAGCGGATTCCACGCCCATGCCTATGATGCGACCAACATGCTGTTGGACGCCGTAGAAGCTGTGGCGCACGAGGAAGATGACGGCAGCCTGGTCATCGGCCGCCAAGCGCTGCGCGACGCGCTTTCGGCGGTGGAAGGTTACGCTGGCTTGACCGGCGCGTTGACTTGTCAGGACGAATCGCCCTTCGCCGGCGATTGCGCAACTGGCACGGCGCTGGCCATCTTCGAGATCACGCAGGCTGAGGTCGACGGCAATTGGCCGCCGCCCATCGTCTGGGATCTTTCCATGGCGATGATGGAAGAGTAAGGCGCAGCGAAAGCTGGCCAGATTAGCAATCCCGGGCAAGCCTGAGGACGTATCCTTGGGCTTGCCCTTCGCATGTCAAAAAACGCCGCGCCATTGCCGAGCGATGCAATCCGGTTAGGCGCAGCGTTGGCACGCAGGCGGACTGCCCTTTCCGCCATCGTGGGCGTGCCAGGAATTACTGAGCTATGGCGCAAAAGGTGAGATTGAGATTGTGGGCAAATCTGTGATACGCATATCTTTTATCTTGGCGCTGTTAATCAGCGTGAATCCGCTGGTCATGGCGGAGAATGTCTGCGACGATCCGCTCGGCTGCGTTGAAATTGAAGCCGGCGATCCCATCGTGGTCGGCGCCATGCTGGTGGTATCGGGCGCTATCAATTATCTGGGCGAAGATACGCTGGGCGGGGTTGAGTTGGCGTTGCTGGCGCGAGGTAACGAGTTGCTGGGGCATGAGCTTGAGCTGGCGCTTGAAGACAGCTTGTGCACGGCCGAGGGCGGGCAGACGGCCGCGCAACGCTTGGCGGCGGATGCGACCGTTGTCGGCGCCATCGGCACCAATTGCTCCAGCGCGGCCCAGGGCGCCATACCCATCATCAGCGAAGCGGGCATGGTCATGATCGCGCCGTCGAATACATCGCCCAGCCTCACCAACGCTGATGTTGCCGCTGGCGGGTCTCATCAGCCCGGCTACTTCCGCACCAGCCAGAACGGCCTGATTGAAGGCATGCGCCTGGCGGAATTCGCCTTCCACGTTCTGGATGCCGCGACCTTGGCCACAGTGCACGATGGCGACCCTTATACCGAGGGCCTGGCGCGCGCCGTGGCCGCTACCTTCGCCGAGCTCGAGGGCGCGGTCGTCTTTGAGGGGGCGGTCAACAAGGGCGACACCGACATGGCGTCGATTCTGACCGAAATCGCCGTGCAACAACCGAATGTGATTTATGTGCCCTTGTTCGAGCCGGAGTCGAACTTTTTCGCCGCGCAGATGCAGCATGTGTCGGGCCTGGAAGAGACGATCATACTGGGCGGGGCGGCCAGCTTCTCTTCCAGCTTCCCGGAGAATACGGGCGATGCGGCCCTCGGCATTTATGTGTCGGGCCCCTTGGTCAGCGGCGCGGCTTACGATGAGCTGCTGGAGCAATGGGACGAGGAATACGGCACGGAGCCGCCGAGCGGCTATCACGCGCACGCTTATGATGCGACTAACATATTGCTGAACGCGCTAGAGGCGGTCGCCGTTGAGCGGGAAGACGGCGGGCTGAGCATTGGCCGGCAAGCCCTGCGCGATGCCGTGGCCGCGACGGAAGATTACCCCGGCTTGACCGGGCGGCTGACCTGCCGCGAGGACTCCCCTTTTGCTGGCGATTGCTCGCCCGGAACAGCGCTGGCGGTGTTTGAAATCACGGAAGCCGAAGTATATGATGACAATTGGCCGCCGCCGGTGGCCTGGAACTTCGCGGCCGATTCGTTTAAGTAGCGCATCTGGATCAGTCCAGGAAATTATGACGCTTAGCGATTTAGTTTGAAGCAGAAGCAGACTGACAACGTAGCAGCACGGTTGCGCCTATGTTCAAGTGGAATACAGACGAATTCTCTTGGGTCGACTTCACGATTGATGTCTTGCGCGTGCTCATCGTGCTGGCCGTCGTCATCGGCGCCTGGAACACCTTGTCATCGGGGCGCATCTCCTTTGCCCAGTGGGTGAACCTCTTCATCGCCGGCTTGTCTCAAGGCAGCATCTACGCGCTGATCGCCCTGGGCTACACGCTGGTATACGGCATCTTGCTGATGATCAACTTCGCCCACGGCGAGGTCTTCATGGCGGGCGCATTCTCCACGGTGTTCCTGGCCGAGGCGCTCAATCGCACGGGCTTCCTCAACGCGCAGCCGATATTGTCCATCGCGCTCATGATTATGTTCGCGGGTTTGATATCAATGAGCGTGGCGATCCTGTTGGAGCGCATCGCTTATCGGCCGTTACGAGGCAGCCCGCGACTGGTGCCGCTGATCACGGCTATCGGCGCGTCGTTCTTCCTGCAATATACCTTCCGCGGCTTGTACGGCTCGGGCTTCAAAGCTTACCCGCAAGTGCGCGCGTTGCAAGGCGTCATCGCGGTCGGCGACATCAACATACCCGTGGTGCAGGTCTTCGTCTTTTGTTCGGCCCTGGCGCTGATGCTGGGCCTTTACTGGCTGGTGGAGCGCACGCGGGTGGGCAAGGCGATGCGCGCGGTATCGGAGAACAAAGAAGTCGCGCGGCTGATGGGCATCGACATCGATTGGGTGATCTTGTTCACTTTCGGCGTGGGCGGCTTTTTGGCTGGATCAGCCGGCGTCATCAATGGCATGTTTCGCCCGCAAGGCGTGAACTTTTTCATGGGCTTTATCCCGGGCATCAAGGCCTTCACGGCGGCGGTGCTGGGCGGCATCGGCAATATCCCGGGTGCGATGCTGGGCGGCTTGTTCCTGGGCGTGATCGAAGCCATCGGCCCTAACCTGGTGCTGGCTGGCCTGGGCATCCCGGGCGCCAATCAACTCAAGGACGTCATCGCCTTCACCATGCTGGTGCTGGTGCTGATCTTCCGGCCGCAAGGCATTCTGGGCGAGCGCCTGTCCGAGACCAAGGCCTAGGGAGGGCGGCATGGACGCAGTGAGATCGCGAAGTACGCGCATTGTCCTGACGCTGGGCTTGCTCGCCGGCTTGTTCATTCTATATACCGGCGCGGTGGGCATGATCGCCGCCTTCCACGAGCGAGAGGTCGTCAACGATTTCATCAGCCTGGGCCAGGTGATGCTGATGCTGACGCCCTTTTCGGCTGGTTACGTGGCGGCGAATCGGCTGCGCGCCGAGGGCGAGGGTACGCCGACTTTGCTGGGTGGCGGCTTGGTCATCGGCCTGGTGACCGTGATCCCGACTGTGATTTTACTGCTCTTCAATTCGGATGAATTCCGCTTCTTGCTGGACCTTTGCTTGCGGCTGGCGCCCTTCGCGGTTGCCAGCATCGTCGCCTGGCGCAGCCATCATAGCGGCAGCGAGCGCAACCGCGTCATCGGTTCTTGGCTGGCGGTGGCGCTGCTGACCGCCATCGTGACCTATTCGCTGGCGCTGATCTTCGAGATCAAAGGCGATCTGCGCTCGGTGCTGGTCAACATCAACCGCGACTGGGTGGAGGTCATCACCTTCGACAATCGCAACGACCTGTGGCTGGGCATCGCCACCTACAGTCTGGTGTCAGGCCTGTCGGGCTTGGGCGGCGCGATATTGAACACGCTGCCGGCGGTGCCGCGGCGGGCGCTGATTTACGGCCTGTCGGTTACATTGCTGGTGGGCGCTTTCGGTGAAACGGTGCGCCTGGTCTTGCAAGAGAACCTGGAGCGGGACACGCTGCGGCAACTCTTTCAGCGCGATACCTTGCGGCAGGGCGCGGCGCTGGCGCTCTTCATCATCAGCACAACCGCCGGCTTGCTCTGGGCCATGTTCGGCCAGCAAGCGCGTGACGGCTTCGCTACCATTGAGCCGGGGCCGCGGCGGACGCTGCGCGGGGTGGGCCTGGTGATATTTGTCGCCTTTATGCTGGCGCTGCCCTGGTTGATCGGCCGCACGCTCAGCGATGTGGCTGTGACCATCGGCATCTTCGTGCTGATGGGCCTCGGCTTGAACATCGCCATCGGCTTGGCTGGCCTGCTGGATTTGGGCTATGTGACCAACTACGCGGTCGGCGCTTATATTCTGGCTGTCTTGACGTCGATCGGGCCGCTGGGGCTGATGAAAGGCACGTTCACATTTTGGATGGTCATCCCGGTCGCGCTGCTGGCGGCGATGTTCGCCGGCTTCATTTTCGCGGTGCCGGTATTGCGCATGCGCGGCGACTATCTGGCGATCGCTACCCTGGGCTTCGGCGAAATTATCGGCAAGCTGGCGATTTCCGACTGGTTGAAGCCGATTATCGGCGGCGCTCAAGGCGTTCAAGCGATACCGAAGCCGCTCTTCCTGGGCACGGAACTCAAGAATCCGGAGCAGTTGTATTACATCGTGCTGGTCGCCAGTTTGGTGACGCTCTTCGTGTCCATCCGGCTCAACAATTCGCGCACGGGCCGCCAGTGGATGGCCATCCGCGAGGATGAAGATGTCGCCATCGCCATGGGCATCGACGCGGCGCGCGCCAAGCTGCTGGCCTTCACGTTGAGCGCCGCGACCGGGGGCGTGGCCGGCGCTATCTTCGCCGCCAAGGTCGGCACCGTATTCCCCAACAGCTTCACCGTATTCATCTCCATCAATGTACTGAGCTTGATCATCGTCGGCGGCATCGCCAGCAATCCGGGCATCGTGGTGGGCGCGATTGTGCTTATCGGCATGCCGGAGCTGCTGCGCGAGTTTTCCGACTTCCGCTTCCTGATGTATGGCGCGCTCTTGATTCTGATGATGATCAACCGGCCGCAGGGTCTGATACCGTCGCAGATCATCACGCATGAGGAGCGGACGGGCGTCAAAGTGAAAGCGGCGGGCGCCGATTAGCGCGGGAGACGGAAAGATGGCGGAAAACGGCCAGCGCGGCGGGACGCGCATCCTTGAAGCCAAGGGCATGACCAAGCGCTTCAGCGGTTTGGTGGCGGTGGATAACCTGGACTTCTACATCCCCGAGGGCGCTATCGCCAGCATCATCGGCCCCAACGGCGCGGGCAAGACGACCTTCTTCAATTGCATCACCGGCTTTTACCAAATCGACGAGGGCGAGATTCTGTTCGACGGCGGGCGCATCAACGGCAAACCGCCAGATCAGATCACGCGCGCCGGCATATCGCGCACCTTTCAGAATATCCGCTTGTTCAACAATATGTCGGCGATTG
Source organism: Phototrophicaceae bacterium (assembly GCA_965208195.1). Lineage (GTDB taxonomy): Bacteria > Chloroflexota > Anaerolineae > Aggregatilineales > Phototrophicaceae > UBA6055. The sequence goes on from CBDBOC010000004.1 coordinate 1,410,640, forward strand.
AGAATATCATGGTCGGGCAGGAGCCGCATTTGCGCTCCACCTGGATCGGCGCCATCCTGGGCTTGCCCTTCACGCGGCAGGAAGACGAGACGACTGAAGAACGCGCGCGCGAACTGCTGCGCTTCGTCGGCCTCGAGGGCAAAGGCGACATGCTCTCAAAGAATTTGTCGTATGGCGATCAGCGGCGGCTGGAGATCGGGCGAGCATTGGCCAACAAGCCAAAGCTGGTGCTGCTGGACGAGCCGACCGCCGGCATGAACCCGCGCGAGACCATCGAAACCACCGATTTCATCCGCCGGCTGCGTGACGAGCTGGGCATTACGGTGGTGCTGATCGAGCACGATATGCGCGTGGTCATGGAGATCTCCGAGCATATCACCGTGCTTGATTACGGGCGCAAGATCGCCGAAGGCCTGCCAGCCGCGATTCAGACCAATCCCGATGTCATCGAAGCCTATTTGGGGCGCGGGGCGGCGGCGAGCGCGGGCAACTAAAAGGAGACGCGAAACAGTCATGGCATTGTTGGAAGTGAGCGACATTCATACTTTCTACGGCAATATCCACGCGCTGAAGGGCGTTTCTTTCGAGGTGGATTCCGGCGAGATTATCGCGCTGATCGGCTCTAACGGCGCCGGCAAAACGACCACTTTGCGCACCATTTGCGGCTTGATGGAGCCCCGCGAGGGCTCGGTCACGTACGCTGGCGAAGAGATATCGCGGACGCGCGCCGACCTGCTGGTATCCAAGGGCATTGCCATGGTGCCGGAGGGACGGGGAGTATTCGCCAAGCTCACCGTGGAAGAGAACCTGGACATGGGCGCTTATACGCGGCATGACGGCGAAGTAAAGGATGACCTCAAGGGCGCTTACGAGCTATTTCCGCGTTTGGACGAACGCAAGAAACAAGTGGCGGGCACGTTGAGCGGGGGCGAGCAGCAGATGCTGGCGATTGCGCGGGCGTTGATGTCGCGGCCGCGTTTGCTGCTATTGGACGAGCCGTCGATGGGCTTGGCGCCGGTGCTGGTCGATGGCGTCTTCGAAACGGTGCAGCGCATCGCCAATGAGGGCGTGACGATTTTGCTGGTCGAGCAGAACGCGCACATGGCGCTGCAAATCGCCGACCGCGGCTACGTGCTGCAAAGCGGCGAGGTGGCCATCAGCGATACCGCCGCCAACTTGCAGCAAAACGAAGTGGTGCAGAAGACCTACCTCGGCATCGACTGAGCGCCATGTCGGTTAGCGCAACGCAGACGCAACTTCAGTCGCTCACTCCCGCCTACCTCAGCGAATTGGCGCAAATCGCCCTGGGTGACGCTGCGGCGCGCGTCGGCGGCTGGCATTACGAAAGCGTGTACGGCGGCTTCGGCGGCGCGATCGGCGGCACCGCCATCTATCGCTTTCGGCTGCGGACGGTGAACAACCTGCCCTGCTCGCTCATACTGAAGATCCTCTACCCGCGGCCGCAAGAGGTAGAGACATCTCCCTACTATTGGAAGCGCGAATACGAGATATATCGCACGGGCTTGCTGGATGAGTTGCCGCGCGACGCCTTCGCGACGCCGCGCATATACGGCTGCGAAGACCAGGGCGACGCCTGCTGGATCTGGATGGAAGACATCCATGACGACAAGGGCGAGTGGACCTCCGCCGATTTCCGCGATATCGGCGCGCGTCTGGGGCGCTTCAACGGCGCCTGGCTGGGTGAGCGCAGCCTGCCGGACGCGCCCTGGCTGACGCGCAATTGGCACACCGCTATCGTGCCGGCGCTGGCCGATACTTTCGAGGCGCTGGATGAGCTGCTGGCGCATCCCCTGGCGCGCATGGCATTGCCGATCGACGCGCGCGACGAGATCAACGCCATTTGGCAGGAGCGAGAAATCTACCGGCGAGCGCTCGTTGAGCTGCCGCAGACCTTCTGCCACATCGACGCCTTCCGCCGCAATATCTTGCACCGTGGCGACGACACTGTGCTGATTGACTGGGCGATGGCTGGCAGCGGCGCGCTGGGCGTGGACCTGGTCGCGCTGGTGGCGGTCAGCCTGTTTTATGACCGCTTCAGCGAGGATTACGCCGAGCAACTGGATAAGGCGGTCTTCAAGGCATACGCGACGGGCCTGCGGCAAGCCGGCTGGCAAGGGGATGTCAATCTGGCGCGGCTGGGTTATACCTGCGGCATGGTGTTGCGCGGCTTGGCCGGCGTGAAGCAGGACATCGGCTTCTTGCTCGACGAAGCGCATCACGAGATGCTCTTCGAATCTCATGGCACGCGCAGCCTGGAAGCGGTCGCCAGATTCTTCGCCGAGGTGCGGCGCTTCCGCGTCCTGCAAATGGCGCGGGAGGCTAAGGCTCTGCTGCGGGCTGCGCCGTAGTGGCCGGCGTGAACCAAAGCGACAGAAGACACAGCCAGCGCGATCATGGCCCCGCCCAGCCACAGCTTGGGCGTCATGCCCTGATCCAAGAAAACCGCCGCCAGGATAGCGCCGGAAAGCGGCTGCGCGAAGAAGAAGAGCGACGCCAGCGTCGCCGGCACGAGGGCGAAGGCGCGATTCCACAGCAGCAGCGCAATTGCGGTCGAGACGATCCCCAGATAGAGCACGCCCAGCGCAATGCCGAGGTCAACCGGCCCCGGCGGCCGCTGCGTTAATTCGACCAGGCTGGCAGGAAGCGAGACGCATAAGCCGCCGATGAGCGCAATGACCGTCACAGTCAGTGTGGGTGTGCGATGGCGTGTGGTGACGCGCCGCACCAAGACAGAATAGAGACCCCAGGTCAAGGCGGCCAGAGCCAGAAAACTATCGCCGATGAACGTCTGCGAGCCGAAATCGGCCGAGGCGGGATCCACGATGATCAGCACGCCGACCGATGCCAGGGCGATTGCCGCCAGCCGCGTGAGCGTCAGCCTTTCGCGCAAGATCAGCAGCGCGAAGAGCACGACAAAAGCCGGCGACGCGCTGGTGACCAGGGCGCCGTTGACAGCCGTCGACAAATCGGTACCGACGAATTGCGCGCCCAAGCTGATGCCCAAGCCGACTACGCCGACGAATACGAGGCTGCGCAGCGCTGGCCCGCGGGGGAACTTGAGGCCGCGACGGTGATGCAGCGGCAGCAGGACCAGCAGTCCCAAAATGATGCGCAGGGTCAGCAGCATAAAGGGCGGCACAACCACCAGGGTGACATCAGAGACGACATACATGCTGCCCCAGATCGCGGCGGCGGAGATGCCGTAAGTGCTGCCGCGCCACAACTGCGAAGAGGTCATCGCCTTCCCAAAGTCGAAACCATCAGCGAGCGCGTATCGTAGCCGATTCGCTGGTTAGAGGAAAGCCCGCCCGAGGGCCCGCGTCAGGCAGATTTGCGCCCTTGCGCGCCGACGGGCTCGTCGCCGCAGAGTATAATTGAAGTGACAATTACACGACGCTGGCGCAATGAGGGCTACCGCAATTAACGAGAGCATGGTTTACCTTTCCTATCACAACATTGATATCGCGTATGCTTTCAGGCTGGCCGCGCTGCTGATTCGCTACTATCGCGACATTTGGCTGGACCGATTTGAAATCGCGCCGGATGCTGATTGGGAAGCTGGCATCAGCGCGGCGCGCGAGCGGGCGGCGGGCGCCATCGTCATTGTGTCGGACGAATACCTGCGGTCGGGCTATTGCCGGGCGGAATTCGCGTACTTTCGCGGGCGCGACATCAGTGTGACCGCCGTGATACCGCGTGAATTCTCCACCGAGTTGATCGCCGACCTAACGTTCAGCGACTGGATAGACTTGCGCCGCTGGTTTGACGACCCCGACGATCAGAGCGTGGAGAATCTGCTTAGCCAAGTGCCGGAGGCTAACAACGGGCGGCCGACGGGCGAGCGGCTGGACTATCTGCGGGGGTTCATCCAGGGCCTGGAGCTGGAGCTGGCGATGATGCCGACAGCCTGGCTCTCACTGGGCAATCACGCTGCGCTGGCCGCGGAGGGCATGCGCCCCCGGATGGCGCAACCGCAGTTCTTGCATGAGCTGGAAATGACGACTTTCAAGACCGGCGCCGCCGAAACAACGCGGGACTTCGCTCAATGGTCGGCGGATGAGCCGCAATTCGTGCTCAGCGGAGAACCAGCTAGCGGCAAGACCTTTCTGGCGCGAATGCTCGCCTTGAAGCAGGCGCACGCGGCTATGCACGACGCTGCTGTCGCCCTGCCCATTTGGCTGGACCTGGCCCATTGGGACGGGGGCCACCAGACGCTCGACGCCTTCATGGAATCGCAATGGTCGCTGGTCTCGTATTGGCAGCATTGGCTGGAGCACAACAACGCCTACTTCATATTGGACAATTGGGAGGTTCTGCGCGCGCGGCAGCCCGCCGGCGCCCGCGAGCTCTCGGACTGGATTGACGGCAGCCCGAGGCATCGCTTCGTAGTCGTGTCGGCGTCGACGGCGGTGGCGGGGCTAAAGCTGCCCCGGGCGCAGATTGGCCCGATGACGCTGCCGCTGGCGCAGAAAATGGCCGCCGCCCATCTCAATCTGGAGCAGCAGAATAGCTTTCGGCAACTGCTGCGCCAAAAAGCGGCGCTCATAGAGAACAACGCGCTGGATACCCTGGCGCTGGGTTTGGAATTGCTGGCGGCGGACCGGGCGCTGGCATTTACCCAGTGGCAGCAGGATCCGGCGCCGGCCCTCATTGCCAAGCGCCTGGGGCAGAGGCGGGACGCGGCGCGCGGGCTGAAGCCGGCCTACGTGACGGAGGCGCTGCGCGGACTCGCCTGGGCGATGATGCAGCATGAAGACTATCGCTATGTGAATCGGGCGGACGCGGAGAGCCAGGCCAATGATCCGCGCATCATCGAATGCGCGCTGGACATCGGCATCCTGCGTGAAGGCGGCGGCAAGCTGCGCTTCGAAAATGCGGCCGTGCAACGTTACCTGGCGCTGGACGGCTTGAAGCGCGATGGCCTGGTCAAATACCTGACGCGGCCGGAGTTCACCGCCGAGCAAGGGAGAACCCCGCGCAAGTGGGATGCGATGGCGCTGACGCTCGTCGACGCGCTCGCCGAGGACAGGCGCTTGCCCTTGGTGGAGCAGATCGCCGATATCGACCCCTTCCTGGGCGTAGACTGCGCGCGAAGACACCCGGAGCTCTATGCCGATTTGCGCGAGTCGCTCATCACCAAGCTGGTGGGGCTCTGCGCCCAGAATCCGTCGGCGCGAAGCGATTTTCGAGGGGTCGTCGGCGCCCTGCCGCAGCCGAACGCGACCGCGGAATCGCTGGTGGCGCAATTGAGCGGGCTAAACAACGCGGCGCAGTTGTGGTTGTGGCGGGAGGTTGCCGCCCTGCCCCTGGAACTGCCCATCGCCTTCGCGCAGCTGGTGGCGGAGATCAAGCGGGATCCCGCGACGCCGGCGCGCGAGCAGCTGGCGGATTATAGTATGGCGCTTTCGCTGGCTTGGCTGGTCAAGCTGGCGGCGCAGCCCGAGGCGTCGTTGCGCCGCAACGCGATCTGGCTCTTGGGCGAGCTCCGCTACTTGCCCAGCGCGATTCTGTTGCTGGATTTCCTGGAAGCCGACGAGCGCAGCGAAGCCGACATCGTCTTGAGCGCGCTGATGAAGTTCGCCTATTCCGAAATCCTGGCGCGCGTCTTGCGCTGGTCTCAGCGGAATCCGGCGCATCAGCCCGCCCTCATCACAGCGCTGGCGGAAAGGAAGCGTCACGTGACCAGCCGCCTCCTGGCCCTGGCCGCGGGCAAGCAGATAACGCTGGACGCGGCTTTCTTCCAACTGGTTGTGGATGCTGACGAGACGGACATCGCCATCGGCCTGGCGCAGATCGCCGCGCAATCGGTGGACCTGCCCGCTGCCGTGGCGCGCGCTGTGCAGCAACGGGCCGATGCCGAAACCTGGCGGCAGCGACTGGCTGGCGCGGTCAAACGCTGGCCCAATCGTGAAGCTTTCGCCCGCTTGCTCGACGATGTCAAGCGCGTCTTGCGGGAGCCGCCGCAAGCGACGGTCGCCGCCGGCAGCAAGCTGGAGGCGCTGCTCTATGGGCAGCCGCTCTTCGACAGCCCGCGCGCGCAAGCTGAGGGCGGGGCGAGCGATGGCCTGCCCGGTGACTTGCGGCAGCAACTGGAAAGCGACGATTGGCGGCGACGTCATCAGGCCTTGAACCGGCTGATGGACTTCCCGGCCGATAGCGCTTTGCCGCTGCTGATCGATTTCGCCGGCGATGATGACCAGCGCGTACGATTGGCCGCTTATGAGGCGCTGGCGCGCTTTGAGGGCGAACCCAGCGCGGAAGCCGCATTGGTGGCGGCGCTGAGCGACCCCGATGACGAGATCGCGCAAGCCGCCCTTGGCCTGCTCAAATCGGCAACGCTGCGCAGCCTCGACAGCCTCATTGGCTTGCTGGACAGTAAAAGCGCGCGGACAGTAGCGGCGGCGATTGAAGTTCTGAAGGGGCGCGGGCAGCCGGAAGCCGAGACGGCGCTGCGCAGCTTGCTCGGCGATGACCGGGTAGCGAGCGCCGGCGGCCCGAGCATCGGACAGCAGGCGCGCGCCGCGCTGGTCGCGCTCGGCGTCGAAATGGCCGACGCGGAACGCGGCCCGGCTGCGCCGACGGACAGGCCCGATAGCGCGCAATTCAGCGACGAAGACAAGATCTTGCGCGCCTTGGCGGTCATACGCGATGACGATTGGGGGCGGACGCAGAAGGCGGCCAAGTTCCTGCGCCGGTTCGCGCGGCACCTGCGGGGACGGGAGAATCCTCAGGTCTTGCGCTTGCTGTCCGATGCGTTGCAGGATGCGAATTGGAGCGTGCGCTGGGCCGGGGCTGAGGCGCTGGCCGCACTCGGCGACCGGCAGGCGATCCCGCGCTTGACGCAAGCCGTCGGCGATCCCAGTTGGATTGTGCAAGTGGCGGTCGTCCGCGGTCTGGCGCAACTGGGCGCGCGCTCGGCCGTGTCGCAATTGCTGCCCCTGCTGGACAGCGGCGCCAAAGCGGTGCGAGAAGCCGCTGCCGAAGCCTGTGGCGCATTGCAGGCGGCCCAGGCTGTCGCTGCGCTGGGCGAATTGGTCAAGCAAGATGCCGATGAGTTTGTGCGTTTCGCCGCGTTGCGCGCGCTCGTGCGGGTTGACGCGGCCGCGGCCCGTCCCTGGCTGGAGCTGGCGCTGAGCGACGGCTATTTGCATTTGCGCCTCTACGCCATGCAGCAGTTGGCGCCGGCTATGGACGCAAGCCACCTGCCCTTGCTCAGACAGTTGCTGGACGATGGCGAGACGCCGTCCTGGGAAGGCGATTCGATACGAGACCTGGCCATCAAGACTCTGTCGCGCATCAACCATGCCGAAGCGCGGGCTCTGCTTAAGACCGTGAGGGTCGACGAGGAGCGGACCGGCGCATGAGAATTTACGTCAGCCACGCGCCTGAGGACAAGCCCTATTGCATCCGCATCGTTGAAGCGTTAGCGCCTCATGATGTTTGGTACGATCAGCGCCTGAACGCCGGGCGCGGTGGTTGGCCAGAAAACTTGCGGCGGCTGGACTGGTGCGAGGTCTTCATTACCTTGTTGTCGGCGGAGGCCATGGCATCCAATCATTGTCGGCGGGAGTTGGAAATCGCCCGGCGCTTGAAGCGGCCTATCATTCCCGTGCTGATCGACCCGTCAGCGATGTCGGCGGACAAATTGCGCGGCGGGCAAATCATCGACTTGTCCAACGACTTGACTGCGGAGAATGTTTCGCGGCTGCGCAATGCGATTCAGACGCTGGAACATGGGGCGGCCGGCACGTCCGTTTCATCCGGCGCTGGGGGAGCCGGCGGCGGGATTCCAGCGCGCTCAGCGGGGCCGGCCGGTCAGATCGCGGACGCTGTGGAAGCGCTCGAAAACGGCAATTTCGCCCGGGCCGCTGGTCTGCTCCAACGCGTTGTGGCGGGCGGCTATCGCTCGCGATTCCTGCGTCTCGAAGAGTTGCTGCGGCAAGCGGAAGCCGTAGCCGCTGCAAGCGCCCCGGCAGGCGACATCGACCGCGCCTACCAGCATCTGGTGGCGTTGTTCAAGTTTCAAAACATGCGGGCCATGGCTTGCGAGGAGCTGGCTGATTTCCGGCGGAAGTTCGGCGACTACGACCCGCAGAATTTGCGGCGTTATTGTGACGCGGACGCGCCAAACCTAAAGGCGCCGCCGAAAATTGCCGCTGAGGCGCCGCAGCGCGCGGCCAGTCAAAGCGTCGCTGTGAGCCCGACCGCGACCGGATTGGCGATGCAGCCAGCGCAGAGCCCGGTAACGAGCCGGCCAGACGGTCGCGCGCAGAACGACTCTCCCGCGCGGCAGCCGGCGGCGCCCCTTGCTGCTGCCAGGGCAGCGGCCCGGGCGGACGACTTGCCCTTGAGCGCCAACGAAGCGCTGCCCATGCTACAATGGTGTGATATCCCGCATGGCACGGTGACGATCGCAAGCGTTGTCGGCGCTGATGAAGATTTCGGCGAGATGATTGAACACGTTGATAACTTCGTCATGAGCAAGTATCCGGTGACCAATGCGCAGTTCGCGATTTTCAGCCGCGCCCCGGATGGATACCGCAACCCGCGCTGGTGGGCATTTTCCGAGTACGCGCAACGCTGGTTCAATCAAGGCAAGGGCACGGCGGAAGCCGGCTTCAGCGGCGACGAGCAGCCGCGGGAAAACGTCAATTGGTATGAGGCCATGGCCTTCGCCAATTGGCTGGGCGCGCAGCTCAAGATGAAGGTGAGCTTGCCAACAATTGGCCAGTGGCAGCGGGCGGCCAAGGGGGATGATGATCGCTATTATCCTTGGGGCGACGACTATCAGGAAGAACATTGCAACACCGTGGAGACCGGGCTTAAGACGACGACGCCGGTGAACCGCTATCACAAGGGGGCCAGCCCCTACGGCGTCTATGACATGGCGGGCAACGTCTGGGAATGGACGCTGAAGACGGCAACGGCGGCCGAGGCGGGCCGCGACTACCGGCGGGCGGTGGTGGGCGGCAGTTACGTCAGCTCTGGTGATCGCGCGCAGACATCGTACCGTCACTATCTGGACCCGCGAGTGCGCTACTCGTCAATTGGCATTCGACTGGTCGGATTGACGCAGTAGCAAGAATTCATCTACGCTGAGCATTGGCAGGCAGCAACACGAAGGGATGAGCCCCATGAATACGAACGAGACGAGCCTGGACCAGGCGCGAGCGCAGCGTGGCAACATCAACATTGAGATCGACCATTTGTCGGTGACCGGGCATGTTGTCTTCGCCGGCCGCGACGGCCAGGTCAAGGTGCAGACGGGCGGCGATGTGGCGCAGCATACCAATCAGACCGTGACGGTGGGCGGTGTGGAGACGACGCCGCAAGAGCTGGACATGATGCTGCAGTGCATCCGCAATGTCGAATCGACGATCAAGCAAGAGAAGCTGCTGCCGGAAGCGAAAGACGAAGCCATGCACGATTTGCAGACCGTCGAAGCCCAGTTGACCACCTCAAAGAAACCGAACCCGCGCATCTTGCTGCGCGCGGCCAAGTCGCTGCTGCGCTTCTCGCCCGCCTTGACTGCGGCGGCGTTGACGCTCTTCGATCAGCCGCTGGTCGGCGCAATTCTCGCCAGCGCCGGTGAAGTCGCCATCAACTTCCACGAAGCGATTACGCGCCATCGGCCGGGCAAGAAAATCTGATCGCCACGAGCCGGGGGCGCCACCGTCACGACAGATTACAATCATGACCCAACAACTCAGACGACATTCCGAAACTGCCATCAGCCTGCCGGCTCAGCGAGCGCCGCGGCAGGTTGCGATCACCACGCCCGCGGCTTGGCGCGCCTACGTGCAAAGGCACTGGCGCCAGCTCAAGCAGCAGGCGGACCACAGCGCGCTCAACTCCCCCTACCAGACGCTGGTGATGATGGTCTTGACGCCGGTCGTGCCCAACCCGACCACCAAGCTGACGCTATTGCGGCGCTTGCTGAAGAAATATCGCTATTGCGGCGCCCTGAGCAAACGGCTGACGGAGATCTACCGCGACCGCAATTATCAGCGCACGGCCGCCGACCTGGCCCGCGACGAATTAGCGCCGGAGAAGCTGAATCGGGACGAACAGATTGGGCTGGATTGGCTGATCGTGGCGACCGGCGGCCTGGATGGTTCGGCCGATCAGGGCGCGCAGGCGGTGCAATTCGCGCGCAATTTGCTGCAGACGATGCGCGACCATCAAGATTATCCCTCGGCGGTGCGGGTGCAAGCCGGCAGCATCTCGGCGGGCGGCCACGTCATCTTCGCCGGGCAAGATGTCAACATCGTCGCCGAGCATTATCACGGCAATAAATCGGCACTGAAGAATTACCTCGCCGCGGTGCGCAGCGAATGGAATATCCCCACGACCACCATTCATCCATCGTCGCAGCATCATACGCCGGCGATGTTGCACCAATTGTATACGCCGGTTGATATCTGGACCGACCAGCGGCAATTCCACGCCGTCGGCATTGAAGAGCTCAACGCGCGGCGTCATCAGGCCATTGAGAAAGATTTGGGTTTGGTGCGCGAATCGGTCTTTGAAGTGATCGCGGCGAACCCTCTGATTGTCATCACCGGGGCAGCGGGCACGGGCAAGAGTTCCTTGTGCCGCTTCATCGTCACCTGCCTGGCTTATGCCTGTGACCCGCGGGCTGAGCGGCAGGACAAAGTCAAGGGCCTGGAGTTGCTGGGGCCGTCCTGGATTCACGGGCCGATTTTGCCGCTCTACGTCAGCTTGCGCGATTTCGCCAATACGCCGGAGCTCTTCCCCAAGTCGTTGAGCGAAAGCACCGCCACGCAGTTGCTGGATTATGTCAAGAGCGCCACGGGCAATCTGGCGCCGCACCTCGAAGCCTATTTGACCCAAAGCGATGTGCCGACGCACGGCTCGCTATTGGTGCTGGACGGCCTGGACGAAGTCTACGAAGCGCGCGACCGCATCATTTTGCAGCGCATCATCGAGAATTGGGCCGATCGCTTTCCCAATTGCCGTATCATCGTCACCAGCCGCACCTACGCCTATCGCCATGATTCGCGTTGGCGCCTGTCGGATCGCTTCGCCTCGGCCGAGCTGGCGCCATTCACCTGGGCGCAGGTGGAAAGCTACATCAAGCGCTGGTACGCCAATGTAGCCCAGAACCGGCCTAGCGCGCTCGGCGGGCGGGCCATGGCGCAGAAGCAAGCTGCCGTCATGGCGGGTGACCTCAACCAGGCCATCCGCGAGAATCGGGCGCTCTGGCCCCTGGCGCGGCAGCCGCTGATGCTGGCGCTGCTGACGCTGATCCACGAAGATTACAAGCAACTGCCGGATAAACGCGCCGAACTTTACGAGCATACGGTGGAGCTGCTGGACCGCTGGAATATCCCCTCGCCGGCGGATAAGCTGCACGAGAAGCTGGCCAACATCAACCTGGACCGGATGCGCGCGGCGCTGAAGCTGATCGCCTTCGAGCTGCATTCGGAGCAGCAGAGCTATCAGCGCTACCCCACCATCATTCAGCGGGCGCGATTGCTGGACAAGCTGATCGAGCAGCAGGCGCTGGGCGGCGGGCTGGGCGCGGGCATAGAGGATGTGCTGGAATACCTGGCCACGCGCAACGGCATTTTGGTGGCGGATGCGCCCAATGTCTATCGCTTCCCCCACTTGACGATACAAGAGTATCTGGCGGCCTGCGCCCTGCTGGAGTTCTACGATGAGTGTCGTATGCCGGCGGGCTTGCGACCGCAGAGCACGGAAGGCTGGACCTTCCCCGAGAATATCGTCGCCCTGCTCTGCCATGATTACGCGCGCTGGCGCAATGTGACGCTCTTCGCCGGCGCCATCATCGCGGCCGGCAAGTGGCAAGACATGCGCTGGCAGCTCATCGACGAGTTGCTGCCGACTTCGCTCAATCAACCGTTGACCGCGCAGCGATTGCACTGCATCAGCGTCGCCGCCGAGATTTGGGGCGAGAGCTGGCTGAAATCCCGCACGCGCAGCCAACACATGATCGAGACGCATCTCGTGCGCTGCTTGCGCCACATACACGGCGATGAGCGCATTGACGCGCCCGAGCGGGACAATAACTACACTATATTGGCGCGGCTCAGCCGAAGCCAGGCAGCCCGCGCAACTAATCGATAGAAAGGACGAGAATTTGACCGGCCTAAGCATGATATCCATGATCCTGTTGCTGCTGTCGCTGCCGGCGGCATTGGCACAAGATACGGACGAAGACATTGTAATCACGCGGGAGCGCGCGCCGCTGGTCGCCGAAGTCCAGCTGACAGCCGTGGCCTCGGGCTTCCACCGGCCGCTCTACGTCACCCACGCCGGCGATGGCAGCGGGCGCCTCTTCCTGGTCGAGCAAAGCGGCAAAATCTGGATCCTGCGCGACGGCGAGCAATCGGCGCAGCCCTTCCTCGATGTATCGCGCTTGATCACGCCGGCGGCCCGAACCAACCAATATACCGAGCAAGGTCTGCTTGGGTTGGCCTTTCATCCTCACTACGCGGTGAATGGCGTCTTCTTCGTCAACTACACCGATGTCAATCGCAGCACAGTGGTGGCCCGCTATCAGGTTATGCCGGACGACCCCGACACCGCCGATGCCGCCAGCGGCCAGATCATATTCACCTTGCGGCAGCCCTATAGCAATCACAACGGCGGGCATATCGACTTCGGGCCCGATGGCAACCTCTACATCACGGTCGGCGATGGCGGCTCGGCCAATGACCCGCTCGGCGCCGGGCAGAATCGCCAACTTCTGCTGGGCTCGATTTTACGTATCGATGTCGACGGCGAGCAGCCCTACAGCATTCCGCCGGACAATCCCTTCGTGGATGATGACGCCGCCCGCGACGAGATCTGGTCTTACGGCTGGCGCAATGTCTGGCGCTTCAGCTTTGACCGCGCCACCGGCGATATGTACCTGGCTGATGTGGGCCAGAACCGACTCGAAGAAGTCAACTTCCAGCCGGCTGACAGCCCGGGCGGCGAGAATTACGGCTGGAATGTCTGGGAAGGCACACAGATCTTCGCCGGCGGCAGCGCGCCCAATCACGTGCCGCCATTCTTCGAGTATAGCCACGCTCTGGGCTGCTCGGTCACCGGCGGTTACGTCTACCGCGGCGCAGCCATAGCCGAGCTGGAGGCGGTCTATCTCTTCGGCGATTATTGCAGCGGGCGCATCTGGGTGTCTTGGCGCGACCCGGACTTAAATTGGCGGGCGGCCGAATTCATGCAGACGGGCTTGCAGATCAGCAGCTTTGGTGAAGATGAAGCCGGCGAGATCTACGTCATCGATTATCGCGGCGGGCTTTATCGCTTTGATCCGGCAGCCTAAAACTCGGGCGTCGCGCCATCGGCGTTGACGATGCCGGCGCGCGTGCGCTTGTACTGGGCGATCAGGGTCTTGATTTGCAGCTCGATGGGATGATAGCGCTTCATCACCTGCTTGCCTTCGGTCTGGAGTTGGCGCATGCGCGTTTCGGTTTGGCGCAGCCGCGATTCCAGCTTGCCATCGAAATTCTTCCAGTCGATATAAGCCAGCGGCACCAGCAAGATGCAGAAAGCGCCGATGCCGTACATGACTGAGCCGTAGTCGGTCTGGCCGGTGTACTTCCAATAGAAGCCGACAGCGCCGCTGGCCAGCACCAACATCAAGTGCAAGACCATGCGCCGGGCAAACGCGCCGCGGGCTTTGCGTCGCTCCAGCTTGGCTTGCAGCTTGTCACGCTGCTGCCGCAGCTCGTCGAGTTCGCTGCGAATCACATTGACGCGCTCCCGCAGCGGCTGCCCCTGCTCAATGAAGTCGTCGAGGCGATTCTTGACCAGGCGCGCCGCCTCCCAAGTCTCCATCATGCGATTGTAATGCACTTCCAGCGCCTTGACCTGCAGCTCCAGTGGCTGATAATTCTGCCGATACTGCATGCCTTCCTGTTGCAGCTCCAGCATCTCCTGTTCCAATTGACGCTGTTTGCGCGCGGTGCGGGTGCGCGGGTCTCTCCAATTGGCGATGACGACCGGTATCAGCACGGCACAGGCGGCCGCCAGCCCCAGGGATACCAGGCTCAAAGTGCGAAATGTGTTGAAGTAGTAGACGCCGGCCGTGCCACTGACCACGATCAGCACGACCAGCATCGCGATGCGCCGCATGACGAAAGACCGCTGCTGCCGCTTCTCAATCTTCTGTTGACGCTTTTCGTGAGTCGCCGAGAGCGCCTCCAGGTTCAGGCGAATGTCGCTGATTTGCTCGCGAGCCGGCTGCCCCTGGGCGCGCAGGGCATCGAGGCGCGCCTTGAACTGCTGGATGCGCAGCCAGTCGTCGTATTGCTCCTGCGTGCCGACATGCCACTGCCCGCTGTCGTCGTCGCCGAAGATGAAACGGCCAAAGTCGAAGCTGTAGGGCAGCGGTTTGCCGCCGCTGAGGCTGCGCTCGAGGTCGTCAACTTCCTCCACCAATTGTTCATGCAGCAAGAGCAGCAAGTTGTAGGGCGCGCTTTGGCGTTTCAGCTCGGCGGGCGCGGGCGCCTCGCTGCCATTGAGCGACGCATCGCGCTGCAGCGTGAGCTCGGTGCGCAGCCGGCCCAACTCCTGGCGGGCGCGGCGGATGCCGGCGGCGCGGTCACGCGTGGTCAAATGCGGCTGGAAGAGACCAGTGATCCCGATAGCGTGCAAATCGTCCAGGTAGTCCTGGGGCGTTAGTCTTTCGATCATCGGGAGGAGCTCTGCGCCCGTAGCCGCCTGCAAATTCGAACAGAACTGACCGCCAGCCGATGCCGGGTCGCCGTCATTATAGCATAAGCGGGTAATGCGCTATGATAATCTGCCCGCACGGTTATACTGAGGCGCGGAAGAAGGTGAGACAGAGCATGCCCAAGACTCAGCTGTATCCGCTGAAACTGAAGCCCGCCCTGCATGTCAAGGTCTGGGGCGGGCGCAAGCTGGCCGACCACTTGCGCAAGCCGCTGCCGACGGCCGCGCCCTACGGCGAATCCTGGGAAGTCCACGACTCGGTCACGGTGGCTGAGGGACCATTGCGCGGCCACACGCTGGGTGAGTTAACGCGCCGCTATGGCCCGGCGCTGGTCGGCCCGGGCAACGACCCGGACTTGGGCTTTCCCCTGCTGGCCAAGCTGATCGACGCTGGCGACTGGCTGTCGGTACAGGCGCACCCGGACGATCAGCAGGCGCAGGCGCTGGAAGGCGAGCCGCGCGGCAAGACTGAAGCTTGGATGATCCTGCAAGCTGAGCCGGGCGCGAAGCTGGTGATCGGCCTGGCGCCGGGCACAAGTCGCGCGCAACTGGCGCGGGCGATAGCGCAAAACCAGCTGGAGGCGCTGCTCGTCTACGCCGCTGTGCAGCCGGGCGATGTGCTCTACATGCCGGCGAATACCGTGCACGCGCTGGGGCCGGGCCTGCTGATTTACGAGGTCCAGCAGTCCAGCGATACCACCTACCGGCTCTATGATTGGGGGCGGCTGGGTCTCGACGGCGCGCCGCGCGAGCTGCATATCGACAAGGCCTTAGCCGTGGCCAACCTGGCGGCCCTGCCGACTGTGGAGCGGCCGTCCGGCGACCTGCTGGTGGATGGCGATTATTTCCGCAGCTGGCGGCACACGCTGCTTGGCGAGACCAAGCACCTGCGCACGGATGGGATGTTTCAGTGCTTGACTTGCATCGACGGCGCCCTCAGCATCACGGCTGATGCGGGGCCGGCGCTGGAGCTGGGGCTGGGCGAGACGGGATTGATACCGGCCTGCATCAGCGAATTCCGCATCAGCGGCGCGGGCACGCTCTTGCGCTCTTGCCAGACATAACCTACACGCTTGTTTACAACAGTTTTACAACCTTCTGACGCGCTTCTAGCACGGGGCGGCCACAATGGAAGCATGTCTACACGCATGCCCGGAGGCGCCATGGACTTCAGCCGTTACACCAACAAAGCGCAAGGCGCTGTGCTCAAGGCGCAGAGCCTCGCCGGCGAATATCATCACACAGCGATTGAGCCGGCCCACCTCTTTCTGGGCTTGATGGCGCAGGATGAGGGGCTGGTACCGCGCATCATCCAGAAGATCGGCGCGCAGCCGGCCGCGATCATCGCCGAGCTGGAGGCGCACTTGCGTCAACTGCCGCGCGCCAGCCGGCCCAGCGACGGTGTGCAATTGGCGCGGGCCGGGCTGGATGTCTTCAACCGCGCGGAAAGAGCGGCAAAGCAAATGCGGGATGAGTACACCAGTACGGAGCATCTGCTGCTGGCGCTGGCGCAAGACGAGGCGATGGGCGCGCTGCTGAGCCGCCACGGCATTCAGCATGACGATGTGTTGCAAGCGCTGCAGGCCATCCGCGGCAACCAGCGCATCACCAGCCAGGACCCGGAAGCGACCTACGAAAGCCTGAGCAAGTTCGGCCGCGATCTCACCGCCGATGCGCGCCAGAACCTGCTCGATCCGGTCATCGGCCGCGATGAAGAAATCCGCCGCGTGATCCACGTCATCAGCCGACGCACCAAGAACAATCCAGTGCTGATCGGCGAAGCGGGCGTGGGCAAAACCGCCATCGCTGAGGGCTTGGCGCAGCGCATTGTCAACGGCGATGTGCCCGATGGCTTGCGAGACAAGACCATCATCGCTCTTGATATGGCGGCGCTGGTGGCGGGCAGCAAGTTCCGCGGCGAATTTGAAGAACGCTTGCAAGCGGTGCTCAAGGAAATCGTCGACAGTCAGGGGCAGATCATCCTTTTCGTTGACGAATTGCACAATATCGTCGGCGCTGGCAAAGCCGATGGCGCGATGGACGCCGGCAATATCCTGAAGCCGCTGCTGGCGCGGGGCGAGCTACGCATGATCGGCGCGACCACGCTGGATGAATATCGGCAGCACCTGGAGAAGGACGCGGCGCTGGAGCGGCGCTTTCAGCCGATTTATGTCGACGAGCCCAGCGTCGAAGAGTCCATCAGCATCCTGCGCGGCTTGAAGGAGCGCTACGAAGTGCACCACGGCGTTCGCATCCAGGACGGCGCTGTCATCGCCGCCGCTGCGCTCAGCCAGCGTTACTTGCCCGAGCGGCAACTGCCGGACAAGGCCATTGACCTGATCGACGAAGCCGCCGCCCACTTGAAAATGGAGATCGACAGCAAGCCAGCGCAACTCGACAAGCTTGAGCGGCAGGTCATGCAACTGGAGATCGAGCGGGCCGCCCTCAACAAAGAAAAAGACGCGGCCTCAAAGCGCCGGCTTGAGGACCTGGAGAGCGAGCTGGCCGATGCGCAAGAGGAGCTCAAGGGCGCCCTGGCAGCCTGGCAGCACGAAAAGGCGACGATTCAGGGCATGTCCGCCATCAAAGCCGAAATCGACGAGGCGCGGATTCAACTGGAGCAGGCCGAGCGACGCAGCGACCTGGAGGAAGCGGCGCGCTTGCGTTATGGCGTCTTGCCGGAGCTAGAGCGGGCGCTGGCCGAGCGCGAAGCCGCCATTGAAGCCATGCGCCAAGAAGGCTCGTTGATGCTCAAGGAAGAGGTTGACGCCGATGAAGTGGCCCTCATCGTCAGCCGCTGGACGGGCATCCCGCTGGCGCGCATGCTGGAAGGCGAGATCGAAAAGCTGTTGCGCATGGAAGACCGCCTGCACCAACGCGTCGTCGGCCAAGACGATGCCATCACGGCCGTATCGGCAGCGGTTCGCCGCAGCCGCGCCGGCTTGCAAGACCCGCAGCGTCCGGTGGGCGCCTTCCTCTTCCTGGGGCCGACGGGCGTGGGCAAGACCGAGATGGCGCGCTCGCTGGCGCAATTCCTCTTCGATGACGAAGCCGCTATGGTGCGCATCGACATGAGCGAATACGGCGAAAAGCACAGCATCGCCCGGCTGATCGGCGCGCCGCCCGGCTACATCGGCTACGAAGACGGCGGCCAACTGACCGAAGCGGTGCGGCGCCGCCCCTACAGCGTGATTCTATTCGACGAGATCGAGAAAGCGCATCCTGATGTCTTCAACGTCTTTCTGCAGGTTTTTGACGACGGGCGGCTGACGGACGGGCAGGGGCGCACGGTCAATTTCACCAATTGCGTCATTATCATGACCAGCAATGTCGGCAGCGCCATGATCAAGCAGATGGGCGAGGCGACGCAGGACGCCGCCAAGCGCAGCGCCATCCTGGCCGAGCTCGACCGCCACTTCCGGCCCGAATTCCTCAACCGGCTGGACGAGGTCATCATCTTCCACAGCTTGACGCGGGAACATATCGTGCGCATCGTCGACTTGATGTTGGGCCGGCTGCGTTCCACATTGGCCGAGCGCCGCATCTCGCTGGACCTGAGCGAGGCGGCAAAGCAGCTGCTGGCCGATAGCGGCTGGGACCCGGTCTATGGCGCGCGACCCTTGAAGCGGGCGCTGCAGAAACACGTGCAGGATCCGCTGGCGGTGGCTCTGCTCGAAGGGCGTATCAGCGACGGCGACCACATCTGGGTAGATGTCGCAGACGGCGAACTGACTTTTCAGCCGACAGAACTGCTCGAGCCCGTCATGTAAGTCTATTTTGGCATGGCACTGCGAGGGCTGTGGTCCGCCCGCGCCGCTATTCTTCCGGTGGCGGTACGGGCAGATCGGCTTCGTCGGTAGCGCGCCATTTCTCGCCCTCATCCACCAGCATGACGGGGATGCCATCGCGGATGGGATACTTGTAACCGCTGTCATCACAGACCAGCCAGCAATCCTTCACCAGCCGCAGCTGGCCCGGGTCATCGCCCTTGTCGGTGTAGTGCACCGCCACCGGGCAACGCAGAATCTCCATCAGTTCGTCAGATACGATTGCCATAGGGCTGCCTTCTAACTGGCGTCGTTATGTGGGCATCAGTATAACCTTGGCCCGTCGACGCGTCAATTCGCGCGCTGGTGGCGGACGCCCTAGCGCCCAAACGCATCCTGAACTACCCTCACGGATGTGATTGACATGACAACCATAATCCGCCGCGTGAGACCTCGCCGGCCCGCCCATGGCCGCCGTTTGCCGCTGCTAATGGTCGCCCTGTTGCTCGCGCTGACTGTCCCCGTGGCCAGCGCGCAAGTGCCCGTCGTGCCCACATCGGCGCCGGGCAGCCTGGTGGCCTCGGAATCATTCATCCGCGCCGAGCGTCTCGGCATCACCTTCGTCGGCTTCGTCGATGGCAATATGCAGCCAGAGCGCTACCGCAAGGCGCTGATATTGGGCGCCGGCTGGACGCGCTGGCCGCTGTATTGGGACCGCGTCGAGCGGCAGCCGGCTGACTACGATTGGCTGGCCTACGATAAGCTGGTGGCGGCGGATATTCGCCATGGCTTACGCAGCAACGCCATACTGCTGGGACGGCCCGGCTTCCATCAAGACGGGCACAGCATCGCCAATCTGTTCGCGCCCATCTTCGCTGACGGCACGGATAACGCGGGGCCGAGCGCCTTAATCAACCCGGCCAACCCCTGGGCGCAATTTGTACATTATGCCGTCACGCGGTACATGCCTGGCGGGGTATGGTCGCAGCATAACGCCTTCGCCGCCGAGCAAGGCATCCGCCATTGGGAGATCTGGAACGAGCCCGATGTGCCGCATTTCTGGCAGGGCGGCGCGGCAGCCTACGCGCGCCTGCTGAAGACCGCAGCTATCGTCATCAAGACGGTCGATCCGGGCGCCAAGATCATCTTCGGCGGCTTGCTTTTCGCCAACGAGCCGAATTTCTTCACGCGCGTCGTGGGCGAATTCCGCGATGACCCCTTGCGCGACCACTTCAACTGGTACTTCGACATCGTGGCGGTGCATAGCTATGACGATCCCTGGCGCAGCGGCTGGCTGACCAAATACGTCCAGGATACGCTGGCGGAATACGGCCTGACGCGCCCGGTGTGGGTGAACGAGACGGGCGTATCGGTCTGGAATGATTATCCCGGGCCGGTCTGGGCCGTGGCCGCCGATCAGCGACAGCGCCTGGCGACGGCGCAGCAACAGGCTCACTTCCTGATCATGAGCGCTGTCTACGCTTGGTCAAAGGAGGCGGAGGTCGTCTTCTATCATCAGCTCTACGATGACTGCGGCAACTACCCGGCCGGCACCGACTTCCCGGCGCACAACGGCGAATACTGCGCCCAGGGCGCCTGCTATGGCGACGCCTTCGGCATCTATCGCAATCCGCGCGGCGCGCATTGCTTCAGCCAGCACCCCCACGCCGATACGCCGCGGCCGGTCGCCGCTGCCTTCGCGCTGCTGGCTGAAGTATTTGGCGGGCAGCCCTTCCGGCCGCTGAGCTTCGCCGGGCTGACCGACGAAGTCACCGCGGTGAAATTCCAGCGCGCCAGTGGCGAGCGCATCGTTGTGCTATGGAACAATACCCGGGCGAGATTGTCGCATAGCATCCCAGCGGCCGGCGCCGGCGCCACGCTCTACTTGCTCAATGGCGAGCAGCTTCCGTTGCCGGCTGATAACGGCCTCTACCTGCTGCGGCTCGAGCCGGCCGGCGATTTCAGCTATCCCGATCTGGAAAATACACGGCACAGCGCTATCGGCGGCGAACCGATCATCTTGGTGGAATCGCCCAGCGCCTAGCTGCCGGCGCCGTACAAAGCCACCTGCTGATAACGAGCGAATCGTGAACGGAAGAAAACTTCTTATTGTGGTGGCGAGCTTCGCCGTTAGCGCGGCCACGCTGGCGTTCATCACCCGTGATATACCCGTCGGCAAAGTTGTCGACAGCCTGCGCGCAGCCGATGCCGGCTATCTGCTGCTCTCATTTGTCTTCGTCGCCCTGGCTCTGGTGGTGCGGGGCATGCGCTGGCGCGAGCTGCTTAATCGACGCATCACCGTGCTGCAAGCGACCCACTTGGTGAACGTCATGTTCCTGGGCAATCAGCTGCCCTTCCGCGCGGGCGAGGTGGCGCGCACCGTCTTGGCCCGTCCGCTGGGCATACCGGTGGCGACAGCGGCGACCAGCATCGTGGTCGAGCGCCTGATCGACTCGGTGATCGTCGTCTGCGTCATCGCCGCCAGCGTCAGCCAACTGCCCGATGCGCCGCCGGAGGTGACCGAGGGCGCGGCGCTCTTTGGCCTGCTTGCGTTCTTCGCCTTCCTCACTCTCATGTTGCTCGCGCGGCGGCCCCGAATCGCCCATGCCCTGCTGGACCGGCTGCTGGCGCTGATTCCCGCTTTGGGCCGCCTGCCGCTGAAGGCGATACTGCGCGATACGCTCGGGGGCTTGCAGCCGGTGCAGGACCTGCGGCGGCTGGCATGGACGCTGCTGTGGACGGCCTGCGCCTGGCTGCTGAGTTTCGCCTCGTTTTACGCGCTGCATCTGGCGCTGGGCATCGAGGTGAATGCGCTGATCAGCGTGCCGCTGGGCATGTCGCTCTCCGCCGTGAGCATCGCGCTGCCGGTGAGCATAGCGGCTGTGGGCCCCTTTGAAGCCTCGATTGTGCTCAACGGCCAACTTGTGGGCATGGATCCGCTGGACGCCATCGCCCTGGGTTTCCTGCTGCACGGGGTCTCGGTCGGCAGTTACGCCATTTGGGGCACGCTGGGCTTGCTGGCGCTGGGCGCAACGCCGAGGACGGCTTACCGGGCACGGGCCGGCGACCTTGCCGACGCCGGTTAGTCGCGTGACAAAAACTCGTGCACCAGCGACTGAAAATGGTGTACGCCATTCTCCCGCTTGACCGAAAAGCGGCCGGCGTCATAAGCCTTTGACTTGAGGCCGCGCTGCACCCACTCGCAAAGCTCAATATCTTCTTGCTGGATCTCGTCGCTGAAGGCGATGATCTGCTGCATGCTCTCCCAGCCTTCGCCGGTGCCGGGCGCCTCGAAATACCATTCGAAGATGGTCAGCGTCTTGTCGTGGCTCAGCGGGATGATGATGTTGATCGAGGTGTTGTCCAGGTAGACGTTGAGCATGACATTGGGGAAGATCCAGTAATAGAGCGCGTCTGCTTCGCCGTCGCCGCTGCGGACGTAACGGCGATCGCGCAGATCACCCGGGCCGACCTCGCGTATCGGCGCGTGCTGTTTGGAGTAATGGCGGAAGGTCTCAACGTGATATTGATCGTAATCCACCTCGCGGAACAAACCCGGATGCGCGATCGGCAAATGATAGCCCTCCAGGTAATTGTCGACGTAAACCTTCCAGTTGCAGTCGATCACATAATCGCGGCGCTCGACCAGGCGCATACGCTCCAGGTTGAAGCCGGCGGCGCTGATTTCGGCTTCGATTGGCCCGTAAATTTCAGACATCGGCGCGGCGGCCGGGTCAAGGTTCACGAAGACCCACGGCCCCCAAGCCTCGACGCGTACCGACTGCAGGCAGACCTCGGCCGGGTTCCAGTTCTGCACACCGTCGAATTCCGGCGCGCGCAGCAGCTTGCCATCGAGGTCGTAGGTCCAGCCGTGGTACTTGCATTGCAGGCTCTTGCGATTGCCGCGCCCATGAGCGACCACAGCCGCGCGATGGGCGCAGACATTGTAGTAGGCGCGCAAATCGCCCGAGCGGTTGCGCGCGACCACCAGCGGTTGATCGAGCAGATCGCAAGTGAAGAAGTCGCCAGGGCGCAAGACATCTTCCAGGCGCCCCACCGGCTGCCAGGTCAGGTAGAAGATCTTCTCCGCTTCGAGCGGCAGAAATGCCGGCTCAATATACCAACGCGCCGGCATGGTCATGGCCCGCGCCAAGTCTGCTGTCGGCGTGTAATCGCTCAAGTCCAGTCCTTGCATGGTGCGTCCCTCATCAGATTCTGTGCTGGCGGCGTCAGTTGACCAAAACGGCGGATTGCCGACGCTAGTATAAGCCGCTCCCGCACGAAATTACAGAAAGTTTACGATTGTGAAACCGTCGGGCGTGCCTTTTCCGTATAATAAGTTATGAGCGATGAACGCGCTCGGATTGCCATGCGAGGTCTCGCCGTGCAATAATGCCACCCTTAGGGCAAGCGGACGGGGGAACGAACGCAGTGCATAAGCGATTGAAGTTATTCTGGAGTGTAATCCTGCTGCTGAGCCTGGTCTGGATGGCCGGCGGCGCCTTCTTGACCTCGGGGGCCTATCAGGGCGGCAGCGTCGGCGAAGACCTGGCCGCGGAGATCACGTCGCTGGCAGACGGCATCAATGTGGATGTGCCGGCGGGTTTGCCATTGTCGCTGCTATTCTTCATCATCACGGGCGCGCCCGTGGCGTTGCTTTCGCTCTATTTCTTGTGGCGCAATCGGCGTGCCGGCGTCAGCAGCGCAACGCGTGACCCCGAAAGCAATCTGCGCCGCCAGACGATCCTGATCACCTTGATCGCGCTGGTATTCGCGCTGCTAATCTGGCATATGCGCGATGTCGAACGCATGGTGCGCGGCGGCGATCCCGGTGTTGTGAGCGTCTCGATCATCACGTATCCGGTGCGGCTCTTCGTGACTTATGTGCACGAAGCCGGGCATTCGCTGGCGGCCTTGCTGACGGGCGGTCAAGTCCAGGGCTTCACCGTATCCCCGGATGGCTCGGGGCTGGCGGTCACGGCCGGGGGCAATCCGGCGTTGATTTTGCCCGCCGGCTACCTGGGCGCGGCGCTGTTTGGCTCGCTGCTGTTTTTCCTGGCCAATCGCATCCCGCGGTGGACGCGCGCGCTGTCGATTCTGCTGGGTTTGGGCGTCATCGTGCTGACGCTGAGCTACGCCATGCCCGACCAAGGGGGCAGCCCAACCGCCTTGATCGTCGGCATCGGCTCCGGCGTGGCCATGCTGGCCATGGGCTGGCAAGCGTCGCGCACCATCAACCTTTTCGTCTTGAATACGCTGGCGATCCTGACGAGTTTGAACGCGGTCTTCGATTTATGGAGCCTGATTCGCAACCCCAACCTTGGCGGCAGCGGCGTGCTGAACGATGCGGCCGCCTTTTCGGAGCGCATCACACCGCTCTTGCCGCCGGCGGTGGTCGCGACCATGTGGGCGGCGGTGGCGGTGGGCATGTTGGCGTTCGCCGTCTATTTCGGCTTGCTAAAGCAAGTCAGCGGCGAGATCAACGCGGTTGTCAACGGGGGCGAGAAAGCCAAAACGTCATCACAATAAAGTACGCAGATTCCCTGGCAGCAGCCAAAAAACGCTGAAAGAAAGGAGAAGGTCTATGTTTAGAGAGTTTGTCGAACGCAAAGTCCGGCGCCAGATTGTTCGCCGCAGTTTGTTGATATCGCTAGCGGCCTTTGTGGCCATTCTCACGATGTGGTATGGCGACCAGATGGCGAGCCTGGTGCATCCGCTGCGCATGTTCATCAACAACATCCACGGCGGGTTGAGCGCCCTGGCCATGCAGCTCACGGGCGGGACGGTGCACAGTTTCACGCTTTCGCCGGCGGGCAGCTACGTCATTGAATTCAGCGATGGCGTTGACGCCTTGACTATGTCAGCCGGCTATCTGGGTTCGGCCGCGCTAGGCGCCGTCATGTTCTACCTGGTCAATCGCGCGCCTCACTTGCTGCGTGGCTTGTCGATAATCACCGGCGCCTTCACCATCGGCTTTTTGGCGCTCTTCATCCGGCCCGATGCCACCGGCGACCTGGTCTCGATGATCATCTGCCTGGGCTTCGGCGCGCTGCTGATACTGCTGGGCTGGAAGGGCAAAGGCGATATCAATCAACTGCGTTCGCGCAAATCGGTGACGCAGATTGTGATGACGATCGTGTCGCTGATGGTCGCGCTGCATATTTGGCTGGACCTGCCCGCCGTGCTGCAAAATGCGG
Organism: Phototrophicaceae bacterium; assembly: GCA_965208195.1. Taxonomy (GTDB): domain Bacteria; phylum Chloroflexota; class Anaerolineae; order Aggregatilineales; family Phototrophicaceae; genus UBA6055. The sequence goes on from CBDBOC010000004.1 coordinate 1,435,349, forward strand.
CGCAGTCAGCCGACGGCGCCATCACCAATCCGGTGGCGTATTTCGCCGAGAATGTCGTGCCGGGCGTGTCTGTCGAGTTTGTGGCATTCAGTTGGGCCGGCATCGCCCTGGCGCTGCTGGCAATCGCCTTCTACTTCTGCATCATCCGCCCCTTCAAGAATATCCCCAAAAACGACGACATCGTCTGATGTAAGGCGGCAAAGCGACAGCTGGATGAAAGAGGGGCGTGCCAATTGGCGCGTCCCTGCGCATCCACCATAGGCAACGGCCGCATTCTAAGCGCGCTTCACGACCGGAATTGCGTGTCTTTCCATTCGGCGAAGAGCGGCTGCAGCTTGAGCCGCTGATATTTGCCGGTTGACGTCACCGGGATGTCCTCGCCGTAAACCACAACTTTGGGCGACTTCTCGAAGGACATGACATCGCGGCAGGCCGCCAGCACCGTAGCTTCATCGACGCGCGCGCCATCGTCGAGCACGAGATAAGCGCCGACCTCTTCGCCGTAATAGCGATTGGGGAAGGCCACCGCCAAACCAACCTTGACGCCGTCGATGGTCAGCAGCACCTCTTCGATATCGAAGGGGCTGAACTTTACGCCGCCGCGGTTGATCAATTCTTTGATGCGGCCGGTGATGAAGAAGAACTGCCGGCCCTCGTCATCGTTCAAGTAGAAGCCTTCATCGCCGCTGCGGAACCAGCCAAACTTAAACGTCTCCGCATTGGCGTCCGGGCGCTTGAAATAGCCTTGCATGATATTGTGCCCGCGAATGCAGATCTCGCCGCGCTCGCCCGCAGCCAACCGCCGCCCGCCCCCGTCGGCGCTGAAAATCGCCATCTCGTTGGGCTCGATGGGGCAGCCGATGCTGGGGTAGCCGTGCTCAAGCAGCCAACGCTGGCTGGCCGCCCAAGACAGGCTGATGGGCAAGAAGCAAGAATAACAGGTGCTCTCGCTCAAGCCATAGCCGTGCAGCAAGGTCAAGCCGAAGATGCGGCTGAAATCGCGCGCCAGCACCACCGAAAGCGTACCGGCGCCGCATATAAAATGGCGGAAATGCGTCAGGTCCCGCCGGCTGATGCCGCCGCCGAATATGGTATCGCCCGCGCGCTGCCGTCCCTCGCCGTATTCGATGAGGAATTGCAGCAAAGTGGGCACGACGCTGACCACGTTCACGCGCTCGCGCACGATACGCTCCCAGAAGTGGCTGACGGAAAAGCGCCTGTTGAGCACGGTCGAGCCGCCGACGTAGAGCGGCGTCAGTAGCGTCACGACGATGCCGTTGACGTGGTGGATCGGCAAGACGCACATCGTGCGCTGGTTGCCGGTGATGGCCTGCCATTGGCCGATGCCCTGGGCGTCGACAAGCAGATTGTACTGCGTCAGGACGACCCCTTTGGGCGTGCCGGTGGTGCCGCTGGTGTAGACCAGCAGCGCCTCGTCATCCAGCGTCGCCGTGGCCGCGTTCGCCTCAGCCAGGGGTGTATCAGCCGATTTGGCGCCGGCCTCATCGCCCAGGTAGGTGGTCGGGCGGTTTCGCAGCGCTTCATGAAAGTTGATGCCGGTCGCATCCGGCGCGTCGCCCACACTAATGATGTGCCGGATATTGGGCGCGCCCTCGTCGACCGCAGCGCCGCCGATGATACGCCGCGCGCGATCCAGGTATTCAGCCCGTGCAAAGCAGACTTTCGCCTCGCTATTGCGCAAGATGAAGGCGATGCGCTTGTCGTCCTCGGCGACATTCTGTGGCGCGACCGCCGCCCCAATCACCCAGCAGGCGAAGTAGATGACGACCGTGTCGATATGATTGTAGGCGATGGTGGCGACGCGATCGCCGCGTCGAATGCCGAGGTCGTCGCACATGAAGTTGGCCGCCTGGTGGACGCGGGCGTTGAACTCTGCATAGCTGAGCGAGCTGCGCGCGCCATCGTCAGCGTAATAGATGAGGCAAGTCTTGTCGCCGGAGACTTTGCTATGCAACGAGAGCAAATCGCGGATATTGCGGAAGGGCGTCTTGCGCGCGCTCGACGGCACGCCGTCCTTGATATGCGCTCGTTCGAGATTGGCTTTCGTCTGAGAGTCCATGTCTTGCGTCATTGTGAAGCGCTCACAATCGGTTGGCGAATTTCACGCTCAGTATAGCAAGCCCGCTTCTGATTGAAACATGGGAATCGGCTGCGCCCGGCCGACCAATGCGCGTGACCAGGCGCCTAACGCAATCTGAGCAGGCGTGTCATACTTTGGTAAACTTGCGTTGCCTCAAGGAAAGACGGCGGCAGCGGTGTAAAGAAGCGCAGTGCAAATAAAGCGCGAACAGAATGCGCAAGAGGGCGATGCGGCAATGAGAAAACTCTGTGTAATCGGAAGCGGCTATGTCGGCTTGGTCACTGGCGCCTGCTTCGCTGATTTGGGCAACGCGGTTTCGCTGGTGGATATCGACGAAGGCAAGGTCGCCACGCTGCAAGCGGGCAAAATGCCGATTTATGAACCGGGCCTGGCCGAAATGGTGCAGCGCAATGTGGCCGCTTGCCGCATTCAATTCACCACTTCGTATGCCGAGGGGCTGGCCGGCGCGGAATTCGTTTTCGTCTGCGTGGGTACGCCCTCGGGTGTGGATGGCGAGGCCGACTTGCAGTATGTGCGCGCCGCGGCGCAGACCATTGCCGAGACCATGGACCACCCGCTGGTCGTGATCAACAAGTCGACGGTGCCGGTGGGCACGGGTGATTGGACGCGGGAGATCATCGAGAGCAAGCAGCCGCAGCCGATCGACTTCGCCGTGGTGTCCTGCCCGGAATTCTTGCGCGAGGGGTCCGCCATTGCCGATTTTATGCAGCCCGACCGCACGGTATTGGGCTCTACTTCGACGGCGGCGGCGGAGCAAGTGGCGGAACTCTACGCGCCGCTGGACGCGCCCATCGTGATCACCGACTTGCGCACCGCAGAGATGATCAAGTACGCGTCCAACGCCTTTCTGGCGACGCGCATCAGCTTCATCAACGAAATCAGCATCATCTGCGAACGGCTCGGCGCTGATGTGACGGAAGTTTCGCGGGGCATGGGCTTCGACAAGCGCATCGGCCCGCACTTTTTGCAGGCGGGCGTCGGCTTCGGCGGCTCGTGTTTCCCCAAAGATGTCAAAGCGCTGGCGAATATGGCGCAGACGCACGGCATGCACCCGCAGCTGCTCAACGCGGTGATGGAGATCAACGCCTTTCAGCGGCGGCAGATCACGCTGAAGGCGCGCGAAATGCTGGGCGGCCAGGTCAACGGCAAGACGGTCGCCATCTTGGGGCTGGCCTTCAAAGAGAATACGGACGACACGCGCGAATCGCCATCGCTGACGGTGGCGCGCTCGCTGCTCAATCAGGGGGCGGTGGTCAAGGCTTATGATCCGGTGGCGATGGAGAACGCCCGCCGCGAGTTGGCCGATCTGGTGCTATGCGACACCTCGTATAGCGCGGCGCAAGATGCCGATGCGCTGCTGGTGTTGACGCCCTGGAATGAGTTCAAGCATCTCGACATGCGGCGCATTCACGGCCTGATGAAACGGCCCATCTTGATCGACGGGCGCAATATGTACAATCCCGATGAGCTGCGCAGCCTGGGCTTCACTTATCGCGGCGTCGGGCGCGGCTACAATGGCGAGGGCCCGGCTGCAAACGGCGGCTGAGGCGCGCCGTCTCGTCACGATTCCGTTGCGGCCAGTTGCGGGATTGCAGCCAGCTTCGGTTGACCGGCCGTTCCGCCCACCGCGCTCGCTACCGAACGCCCGCATCCGCAAGCGATAGAGAGGCACTGCGCCAAGGGCAATTGCGCCAGCCAGCCGGCCAGGAAACCCGCGTCGAAGCTGTCGCCGGCGCCGATGCCGTCCCCGCCCGCCCGGCCGGGGCAACGCTCTGCACGATTTCTCGTTCGCCCATCCAAACTGTGGCGCCCGCTGCGGCGCGCTTGACGACCAGCAGTGGCACACGCTGACGCAGGTGGGCTATGGCGGCTGCAAAATCGGGCTGGCCGCTGAGGCAGCAAGCCTCCTGCTCGTTGGGCAAGAGCACGTCGATATGGGCAAGAGCCCGCTCCAGCCCGACATCCCATTTCTCGTCCGGATCCCAATTAGTGTCGAGCGAGACTGTCAGGCCCAGCCGCTTGGCCCGCCTCAAGATGTCGACCCAATCGGGCAGCAAGCCCGTATGCAGGTAGAGGCTGCCATAATGCAAGTGTCGCGCCGCCGACAAGACATCGTCCGTGACATCAGCGGCGGTCAGGGCGTTTAGCGAACCCAGGTGCGTCAACATGGCGCGGTCACCGCCTTGCACCAGATGCACCGTCAGGCCGGTGCGCTTGTCGGGATCGACGCGCAAGAGGCTGGTATCGACGCCGGCCGCGCCCAGCGTATCGTGAATCACTTGACCAAATTGATCAGCGCCGACCACGCCCAGCAACGCCACACGCAAGCCGAGTTTGGCGGCCTGCGCAGCGAAGATGCAGCAAGAGCCGCCCATCACCAGGTCGTAATTCGCGACCAGCCGTTCCACCTGGCCGAAGCGCGGCACCATGTCATCATCGCGCAGGATCAGGTCGACGCAGGTATCGCCGAAGACCAGGATATCGTAGGGTCTGCGATTGCCCTCAGCGCGCATGGAATCGCCGCCCGTCACGGGCCGACTCACCAGTAAAAGCGTTGGCCGGCGCGGCCTGCTTCGCGTTCGTCCACCAGCTTCTGGGTGACTTCGTCATCGGTCACTTCGGCGCCGAAGACATCCCACCAGATGCCGGAGCGCGGCAGGCGGCTGTAGCGCTCGATCTGCGCCACGATCATGCAGGAGCGCGTTTCCTCACGCGCTTCAATCAAGGCGCGCTTGAGCTGCGCTTCGTCGCTGACATTCCAGGCGCGCAGGCCGATGCTCTCGGCATTCTTGGCGTAGTCAATCGGCACGAAATCGCCATCGTCCAGCTTGCCCGTCTCGTGATGGCGCCGGCGGAATTCGTTGCCCAGGCTGTGGCCGACGAGCACTTTCTGGTGCCCGTGGATGGATTGGAAGCCGTCATTCTGCAGCAAAATCACGGTCAACTTGATGTCTTCCTGGACGGCCGTCTTCAGCTCCATCGGATGCAGCAGGTAATTGCCATCGCCCAGGAAGACGTAGACTTCGCCGGCATCGGGGCGCGCCAGGCTCACGCCGATGGCCCCGGGGATGTCGTAGCCCATGCAGGAGTTGCCGAATTCCAGATGCAAGACGCGGCCGGCGGTGGCCTCAAAGAGCTGATGCAGATCGCCCGGGGCGGTGCCGGCGGCGCAGACCAGCGTATCACCCCGCTTCATAAAGTCGTTCAGAGCGCCGATCACCTGCGCCTGGCTCATGCGCTCATCCGGGTACTGCACATAGATAGTATCGCGCTTTTGCTGCAGCCAGGCTTGCCGATCAACAGCGATTGACTCGACATAGCCCGCATTCGGCTTGATGCCGGCTGCGCGGCCGGCGGCGGTCAACTGGCGCAAGGTCTCGCGCGCGTCGGCTACGAGGGGCAGCGCGCCGAGCTTGTGCGCATGGGCGCCGCTGACGTTGATGCTGATGAACTTGACATCCGGATTCTGCCAGGCTGAATACGAACCGGTGGCGAAATCGGCCAGGCGCGTGCCGATGAGCAAGACGAGATCGGCATCGGCGGCGTACTTGCCCGAAAGCGGCGTGCCGGTATGCCCGCTGCCGCCGATCAAGAGGGGCGATTCTTCTTGCAGGGCGCCGCGCCCGGAATGCGTCTCGCCGACGGGGATGCCGAAAGCATCGGAGAATTCGCGCAGCTCGGCCCAGGCTTTGGCATAGTGCACGCCGCCACCGGCCAGGATGTAAGGGCGCTGAGCCGCGCGCAGCAGGTCAATCGCTTCGTCGATGCGCCGCGCATCCGGCTGCCGGCGTTCAATGCGCCACACCTGCTGGCGGAAGAAGTTGAGCGGATAATCGAAAGCCACGCTCTGGATATCTTGCGGCAAGGCGATGGTGGCGGGGCCGGCGTCGACCGGATCAGTCATGATGCGCATGGCCTCGGGCAGGGCGTAGAGGATTTGCTCGGGGCGGCTGATGCGGTCGAAGAATTGGCTGACGACGCGGAAGCAATCGGTCACGCTCATATCCAGCGAGACGGGATGCTCAATATCTTGCAGCACCTGCCCCTGGAAGCGCGTGGCGTAATAGTCGGACGGCAGTAGCAGCACGGGCAGGCGGTTGATGTGCGCGGTGGCGGCGCCGGTGATCATATTGGTGGCGCCGGGCCCGATGGAGGTGGTGCAGGCGAAGGTCTGCGTGCGCAAGCGGGCGCGGGCGAAACCGGAGGCGGCATGCACCATGGATTGCTCGTTGGTCGGCTGGTAATAGGGCAAGTCCGCGCCGTATTCCCAGAGCGCCTGGCTCAAGCCGCTGACGTTGCCGTGCCCGAAGATGCCCCAGATGGCCGGGATGAAGCGTTGGACTTCGCCGTCGTATTCGGTGAATTGCGCGCCCAGGAACTTGATCAGCGCCTGCGCCATCGTCAGCCGAACCGTTTCCTGCCGCGCAAAGGGTCGAAATATCATAGTAAGCTCCCGTATTAACTCTTCAAGTTTCGCGCCCCAAGGCGGATTCTGCTCGCGCAACATGCCGTTCATCGACGCCGCCGCGGGCCAGCTTCTCCGCCAGCCCAAGATAGCTCGCCGGCGTCAGTTGCAGCAGACGCTGTTTGTCGTCCTCAGGAATCTCAAGCCGCTGGATGAAAGCGTGCAGACGCTCGCGATCAATGCGATGGCCGCGCGTCAGCGTCTTGAGGCGCTCGTAGGCGTCAGGCACGCCGCGCATTCGCATCACAGTCTGCACAGCCTCGGCCAGCACCTCCCAGGCATCGTCCAGGTCGGCCGCCAGCGCCTCGCCGTCCAGCGCAAGTTTAGCCAGACCGCGCGTCAGGGACTGCAGAGCCAGGTCGCTGTGGGCGATGGCCACGCCGATATTGCGCAGCGCCGACGAATCGCTGAGGTCGCGCTGCAGGCGAGAAACGGGCAACTTCTCCGCCAAGTGCGTCAAGGTCGCGCTGCTGATGCCCAGGTTGGCTTCGGCATTCTCGAAGTCGATGGGGTTCACCTTGTGCGGCATGGTCGACGAGCCGACTTCGCGGGCGACCACGTTCTGTCGGAAATAGCCCAGGGAAATGTAGCTCCACATATCGCGGCTGAAATCGAGGGTGACGGTGTGGAAACGCGCCAGGCCATGCGCCAGCTCCGCCAGGCCATCGTGATCTTCAATTTGCGTTGTCAGGGGATTGTGCGCCAGGCCGAGGCCCGTGACAAAGTCCCGCGACAGCGCCAGCCAGTCAAGCTCGGGATAAGCAATTTGATGCGCGTTGAAAGCGCCGACCGCGCCATTGAGTTTGCCGCGATATTCTTGCCGGCTGATCTGGTCGAATTGACGCCGGAGCCGCTGTGCAAAGACGGCGAGCTCTTTGCCCAGCGTGGTCGGCGCGGCGGCTTGGCCGTGCGTTCGCGCCAACATGGGCACGTCAGCATGTTCGCGGGCAAGGTCAGCTAGCGCGCTGATGAAGGCTTCCGCGCGCGGCAGCCAGACGCCGTGCATGGCATCGCGCAGCATCAGCGCGTAGGCCAGGTTGTTGATGTCGTCCGAGGTGCAGGCGAAATGGACGGAGGGAGCCAGATCAGCCAGGCCGCTGCCGGCCAGCCGCTCACGCAAGTAGTATTCAATCGCTTTGACATCGTGATTGGTCCGCGCCTCAATGGCCTTGATCCGCCGCGCCGCCTCGTCGTCGAAGTCGGCGGACAGCGCATCCAGCTGAGCGCATTCGCCAGCGGTGAGCGGACGCACATGCTTGATGCCGGGGTGTTCAGCCATCGCCATCAGCCAGCGCGATTCGACGAGGACGCGGTACTTCATCAGCGCCCATTCGGAGAGAAAGGGGCGGAGCGCATCCAGTTTGTCGGCGTAGCGCCCATCGACGGGCGAAAGCGCGCGTAGATTCATCGGCGGAGACCAAATTCCATCGGCTGTGGCAGAGCGCAGGTATTGTACTATGAACGCGGCGACATTTCCCCATTCGGACTTAAACTCGACCTGCCCCGCCCCATTCTGCACAGGCATAATACGACGGAAAAGAACCCGGGTGGCGCAGCGCAAATGGCAGAGTTGAAAACGTCGACACCACGCGAGGACGGCTTTCACATGCCGGCTGAATGGGAGGCGCATGCGGGCTGCTGGATGCTGTGGCCGCAGCGGCGCGATACCTGGCGCAACGGCGGTGTGCCCGCTCAACGCGCCTTCGTCGAGGTGGCGCGGCAGATCGCGCGCTTCGAGCCGGTGACGATGGGCGTCAATCCCGATCAATTCGAGAATGCGCGGGCGATGTTGCCGCCGCAAGTCCGCGTTGTCGAGCTGTCGAATAATGACGCCTGGGCGCGGGACATTTGCCCCACCTTCGTCGTCAACGAGGCCGGCGCGGCGCGGGGCGTGGACTGGGTGTTTAACGCCTGGGGCGGCCTGGACAAGATGATGTATTTCCCTTGGGACCTGGACGACCTCGTGCCGGCAAAGCTGCTGGAGATCGAGTCGCTGGATCGCTACCGCGCGCCGCTGGTGCTGGAAGGCGGTTCAATTCATGTTGATGGCGCTGGCACCTTGCTAACCACTGAACAGTGCCTGCTGCATCCCAACCGCAACCCGCAGCTTTCCCGCGGCCAAATTGAGCAGCTTCTGGCCGACTACTTGAGTATCAACCACATAATCTGGCTGCCGCGCGGCGTATACGAAGATGAGACAGACGGCCATGTGGATAATCTGTGTTGCTTCGCGCGGCCGGGCGTTGCAGCGCTGACCTGGACCGACGACCTTGCCGACCCGCAGCACGAACGCTCGGCCGAAGCTTATGACTGCTTGATGTCGGCGCGGGATGCGCGCGGCGCGGCGCTGCAAGTGCACAAGATTCATCAGCCGGACCCGATGACGATGACCGACGAAGAAGCCGAGGGCATCGACGTGGTGGATTCGGCCTTCTTGCGCCCGGCCGGCGAGCGTTTGGCCGGCTCCTACATCAACTTCTACCTGGCCAACGGCGGCGTCATCCTGCCTCAATTTGGCGATCGTCACGATCAGGCCGCGCTCCAGAAACTGGCGGAGCTCTTCCCGCGGCGTGAGATCGTCAGCGTTTATTCGCGGGAGATTCTGCTCGGCGGCGGCAACATCCATTGCATAACCCAGCAGCAACCGGCCGGGCAGTGAGCGCGCCAGACCATGTCAGAATATGTCACCATCGAAGTCGAGTATGGCGAAGCGCCGGATGTGGTTGATCTCTACGTCAACCAAACGCTGACGCACGCTTCCGAGGAGCGCTATGCCAGCCGGGGCGAGGGCGACACGGGCTCGCCCATCGCGCAGATGCTCTTCGCGGCTGTCGAAGGCATCGAGCAGTTGATCATCAGCGAAGACTGCCTGACGATCACGCGCGGGCCCGATCAGCCCTGGGAAGCCATCGTCGATGACGTTCGTGATGCCCTGCGCGACTGGTTCTTGTGACTGCGCCGCTGCTCCAGGCGGATACGGGCCCAGGCTAGTCCGTCTTGTCGACCGACGGGGGCTTCCGCGCCGGGGCGTCGGGCTTTTCACCGCCGCCTTCAACCTGGCGGAACATCTCGTTCACTTGGCCGCTATCGCCGGATTCCAATACCGATAGCATCTCCCCTGAAGACATCTTGGTATAGTTTCGCTTGGATTTGGGTATCGCCACCTGTGATATCACGCGTGTCAATTCCGCCGATTCACACTGCGGGCAGCGGGGGCTGGCGCTATCGTAGTCAGCGTAGGTCTTGTAACGCAGCGTGAAGCGCTTTTGGCAGGCATCACAGCGGAAATCGTAACTGTGCATGAAGGATCGCCCTACTTGGCTTACGCTCTATCACGCGGCCCGGCGGATGACAATCGCCGCTGAATGGCTTCTGTTGTGCCCATGTCGGGGTGCCATTCGTCAAGCAGGGCGTCTTTGTGACGCGTAGCTATCCAACCGCCCAGGTCGCGCGCGATGCGTCCCAGCATTTTAGGTTGGGCCCAGGTCGCGGTATCCACCTGCACGGCGACGGCGCCGGCTTCAATATAATCACGCGCGTCTTGCGGCGAATGAATGCCGCCGCAGGCGATGATGGGGATATCTTGCGGGATCTGCCGCCGCATGCGCCCGACCAAGCGAAGGATCATCGGCTTGACCAAGGGCCCGTAGACACGTCCGCTGACCAGGCGACCGCTATGTGGATCGCGTGCAGTGCCGCGCGGCGCCGCTGTCATCACCAGGGCGTCCGCGCCAGCATCAGCAGCGGCCTGCGCCAACAAGTTGCAGTCGAAAAACGGCAGACGCGCCAGCAAAGGCTTTTCCATGCCGGCGGCGGCCGCGACCAATTCTTGAGCATCGCGATAATCGATGTCATCGCTCAAGCCTAATTCCACGGCGGCGATTTCATCGATTTCGTCGATTTGATCGCAAGCCCGTTCCACATGCCGGACATTTGTGCCGACCAGGTGCAGAATCACCGGCAGGGACAATTTCGCCCAAGCCTGTCGGTAGCGGCTGACCACTTTCCCAAGGCCTGGATTGGGCAAGCCCGTGTGCAGCAGGAAACCCGCATCCAGCGGCACTACACGCGTGCCGGCGGCCGCATTCCATGGGTCGAGCGTCACCGGGTTGGTCACCAGAGCGCCCAGCTTATCCAGCTCCAGCAGCCCCTTGTAGCCATCGCCGAAGCCGAGCGTGCCGGCGGCGGGCAGCACCGGGGTTGACACGATCAAGCTGTATTTGCCGGGCCGGCTGATCTCGATAGCCATGGGACGCCCGCTTTCTTATTCCAGGCGCAAGTCGGTCAAATCAAAGGCGGGGCCATCAATGCACTGCAACTTCGGACCATTGCGCGTGTTCAACGTACAGGCATGGCAAGCGCCCACGCCACAAGGCATTGGCCGCTGCAGCAGGCCGAAAATGTATTGGGCGGCACGTCATTGCGCCGCGCCCGTATCAGCCGCATGATTTCGCCGAAAGCCGCCAATTCGTCGCCGGGGCTGGCCAGCGCGAAGATTTGATCCGCCCAGCCAAGCGTCATGACCATATCGTTCCAGGTCAGATCGTCCTCCGCGTGAATCACTTCGACCGCTTCCGGCAAGTGGCTCGTACCATAGTGCCGCGCATCCGCCAGCAGCACCAGGGTCACGCTGACGCCGCGCGCCAGGAGCGGGCCCAGCATCAGCAGCAGCGCCGCCGGCGTCGAGTCGTAGACGAGCAGCATGATGTTGCGCAATTTCTGCCGGAAGCGCAGCGGCGACCCGACCGGGCCTATAATGCTCAGCAGCTGGCCCGGCGCAAACGCATTTGAAGCGGGATGTTCCACGACCAGGATGCTCTTCGCATGAGCGGCGACGGGGAACCACAGCTCGCGCAAATACGGGTGCCAGTTTTCGACTTCGTAATCTTTTTCGATGCGCCGCACCAGCAGCGCCTGCCCGGCCTTCAGACTGGAGAGGGAGCGATCAACCGCCAGATCAAGCTGCTGGTAATCGCGATTGACGCGCCTGATGCGCTCAATATAGGCTTGCGTTTCTTTCATCCCGGCCCCGCCTTCCCGCGTCATTATAGTCGGATTGGGCCCTTGGGACAAAGCGCCTCCGCCGCATAAGGCCGGGCCATGATGAGCGGATTAGCCATCGTGATGCAAGCGGTAGAGTTCCCAGGGCTTCGCGCCCGCGTCAGCGATATGCGCCGCCAAGGCAAAGCGCGGGTCGCGCTCCGCGCCCAGATAAAGCGGGTCGAGCGTGGGCCTGCCCGCCGGCAGCATCAAGTAATCGATGCCGTATTTGCGCGCTAATTCCAGCGTCCGCTCGCGGGAGGCATGCGGCGTCATAATCGAGGCGTAGCCGTAATAGCTCAAGACGTAGGGATCTTGCGACATCAGCCGGATTTCACCGTCGCCGTCGACATCCGGCAACTCCGCCAGCGTATCCAGCAATACGCCGATGCTCTGATGATACGTATCGGCGAAGGCGGCTTCGCGCCGGACCAGCGCGACACTGCTCCAGCACAGCCATAGCGTGACGACCAGCGCGATCAGCCAGCGCAATCGAGGGTCCGCAACCAGGCGCCAGACGGCCAGCGCGCAGTAGGGCAAGAGCAGCGGCGCGGCCGATAGAAATGCCTTCTTGAAGCTGCCGCCCTGATTATAGATCGGCAGCAAGAGCGGATAGATCAGCAGGATCGCCAGCAGCCAAAGAAGCAACGGCAAGGCCATCCGCGCGCCACGTCGATCGCCATCGCGCGGCAGCAGCGCCAGCCCGGCGACGGCCAGGGCCGCCAGCGGCACGCCGAGTGAATCAACGGATTGCCGTAGCGCGGCGGCCAACTCGAAGAAGCGCTTGCCCGCCAAATCCGTCAAGTTCTGCCGCTCCAGCATGGATTCCAGCGTAATCGGAATACCGTAGCTGTAGACATCGTTGTGCTCCACCATGAAGGGAACGAGGCCTGTTTGCGCGCTGCTCAAGGCGCCCAGTTCGCCAAAATTGCGCCAGAGCCAGGGCGCGACGACTGCGGCGAAGGCCAGGCACAGCAGAAGACAGTCCAGCAGCGCGCCCGCTACAGGCCGTCGCCCGCGAATGCCCAGGCGTAACAAGACGAGAATCGGCAGCAGCAGGATCGAATCGCTGCGTGTCAGATAAGCCAAGCCCAGGCACAGGCCACTGAAGACAAAGTGGCGGCTGCGCTGGCTCTCCCGCGCGTGATTGAATAGCAGCACACTGCCGCAGAGCAGCAAGGCGTTCAGAATCGTTGTGTCGCTGCGCAAGGAATTCAACACCAGCTCAGGTGTAAAGGCGGCCAGGACGGCTGCAAACAGGGCGCAGGAAACCGGTCGGCGCAATTGCCCTACGGCGAGAAAGACGACGAGCGGCAGCAGGGCGCCCGCCAGCACGAATACAGTCAGGCCTGCGCCTAAAGTCTGGTCGCCGGCCAAAAGGCCCACCGCCACCGCCAGGCCGGCCAGCGGCATCCAGTGGTCGATTGGATGCTCGATTTCCGTTGGCGCCTGAGCATAGTGCCAGACATAATCTATACTGAAGCCCTCGCCCTGCGCCAAGCGGCGGCCCAGGTTGAAGTAATGCACTGGATCGTGCAATCCGGGGTTGAGAATATGGGGCAATAGAAGCAGGCGAAAGGCGAACGCGAGCAGGACAATCAGAAACAACCAGAAGTGGTCTGGCTTTACTCTGCCGCGCGGCAGGCTCGCCAACCTTGTGTTTTGCATAAGCCGATACTACCATTCCGCAAGTCCATACCGTATACGCATTTGAGCCGCCATGGCCCCTGTCATCCGCAATACGCGCCTTCTCTGGCTCATCATTGCTATCGCGCTGCTGATGCGGCTGCTCTACGCCATGTCGCAGCCGACGCTGGCGGAATACGGCAGCGTCAACGGCGGTGACAGCGGTTGGTATCTGGCCATCGGCGCAGGATTCTTCCGCGATCAGGTGCATGGCACGGTGCGCGGCGTCACTTTCTACAATTCGGTGATTCCAACGCCGCCGCTTTATGTCCTCTTCGTCGGGCTGATACAGCAATTGCTACCGGACCACGAAGCGATCGTGGCGATGCGCCTTTTTCAATGCCTGGCGGCCAGCGCCACCGTATTCCTGGCGTATCGCATCGCCGCCGCAATCGGACGCGACCAGCGGGCGGGATTGTTCACGGCCTGTTTGCTGGCATTCCACCCGGCGCTGATCATTGAGCCCGCCAATATCGCCAGCGAAACCCTCTACATCTTTTTCCTTACGTTGGGGCTGTGGCTCTATATCGAGAATTTTGTCGTACCGACGCACGATGACGGCAGCGCTGGCATCGCCCCTCAGGCGGCGGTGGTGTTGGCCGCGCTGGCCCTGGGGCTGGCCACCTTGACACGCGCCGTATCCGTGCTATTCCCCGTGATGCTGGCGGGACACCTGCTTTGGATGCGGCGACCGACGCAAGGGGCTGCAACGCGAAAGCTGGCGCTACTGCTGCTGCTGACCTATGGCGCGCTTTTATCCACCTGGACCATTTACAATCTTGCGCTTTGGAATCGACTGGTGATCGTCAGCGACCAGTTGATGCCGGCGATTTGGCGCGGCGTGGAAACGGACGACGGTTCGCCGGCGCAAAATGACGCCTTGCTCTTGGCGGGTGAGGCGCCGCAGGTGGCGGATGGCTGCGAAATCGACTGCAAATATCAGCACCCGACGGCGCTCTATCTGCGGCGAATCGCGGCAATCGCTCAGGCGGATTTCGCCGGTCTCATCGCACGGCGCGCCTCTGAGTTGGGATATGCCCTGCTGCAGCCCCATGGCACAACAAGCCTCGGCGATGTCAGCATTACCGCTGCCGCACGCGACTGGCTCGCCGACGATCGCTCCGGCGCTGGCGTGGCGGCCATACTGGAAATCGAGGGCTTTGCCATCAAGTTGGTCACCTGGGCATTTCACTACACAGCGCTGCTTATGGGAATCCTCGGCATCGTACTGGCGCGGCGACAGATAATGCAAACGGCGCCATTGTGGGGCTTTGCCGCGTACACCATGGCGGCGCACCTGATTTTGCTCGCCTTGCCGCGCTATCTCTTCCCGCTTGAATTCATCTGGGCGATATTCGCCGGCATCGCCGCGATGAATCTGGCGAGGCGGTTTCGGGGGCGCGGCCCGCTGACGGGCGTGACTTCGTATGATTACTGAGCGGCTTTGCCTTGGCCCAAACATACGATAGCGATCGGAGTGTGAGTTCAGTGAAGATCTATACCAAGACGGGCGACCATGGCAAGACATCGCTGTTCGGCGGCCGCCGAGTGCCGAAGCATCATCTGCGCATTGACGCGTATGGAACAATCGACGAACTCAATTGTTTGCTTGGCGTTGCCCGGGCGGCCGGCGCGTGCGACACGGCCGATCGCTGGCTGAACGACGTGCAGCATCAGCTGTTTCACCTGGGCGCGGACCTGGCCACCCCGCAAGACGCCAAAGCGGATTGGGTTACGCGGCTGCAGCCCGAGCAAACCAAATGGCTGGAAAGGTCAATTGACCAGATGACGGAAGAGCTGGCGCCGCTGCGCAACTTCATCTTGCCCGGTGGCACGCCCGCGGCGGCACATCTGCAGTTGGCGCGCGCAGTCTGCCGCCGCGCCGAACGCCAAATTGTAGCGCTGGCGCAAGAAGAAGACATAAATCAGCAGATTCTGACCTACGTCAACCGACTTTCGGATTGGCTATTCACCCTGGCGCGATATGAGAATTCGCAGGCGGGGGAGCCCGAAGCAAAGTGGCGCCTGCGCTCGTGACTACTACGATGGACTGCAAGGCGGGAACGATGCCGGAGGTGGGAGTCGAACCCACACACCCGAAGGTACACGAGTTTGAGTCGTGCGCGTCTGCCAATTCCGCCACTCCGGCCTGCGGACAGGTAGCTTACGCCAGCGCGTGGAAAATGTCAACGGCGGGGCGCGCCCGGGCGGCCTTGCGGTGACGCGCCAGGTGAACTTCTGCGCCCGCTGCGGCGCCGCGCTCATCAGCCTGCAACACAGCGGCCGGCTGCGCCCGTATTGCAGCGATTGCCGCCAGCCCGTCTACATCGACCCAAAAGTAGCCGTGGTGGTTTTCATGGCCTGCGCCGATAAGGTCCTGCTGATACGGCGAGCGAGCGACCCCGGACGCGGCAAGTGGGCGCTGCCGGCTGGATTCGTCGACCATGACGAAGCGCCCGAAGACGCCGCGCTGCGCGAATTGCTGGAAGAGACTGGGCTGCAGGCGCGGATCCGCAGACTGCTGGCGGTCTTCCCCAAGCGCGACCACGGGCTGGCGGACATCGTCATCGCCTACAGCGCGGAGTATATCGGCGGAGAATTGCGCCCCGGCGATGACGCGGCCGCAGCCGGTTGGTTCAGCCCCGACGAATTGCCGCCGCTGGTCTTCTACCCGTCCATCACCTTGACGGGCTGGTGGCGCGCCGGCGACCTGGAATTGTAATCAGCTGGAGCGCGCCAGCACCGAGCGGCTTGAATGACAGAAGCGACGCGACGCTGCGATCATTCGTCGGCGGGTCTCATGCCGATCAGCCGCAAGAAGCGCGAGGCTAATGCCAGCAGATAACTATAGACGATGGAAGCGCTGACGCGGGTGGCGTTTCGGCCGTCTTCCAGCGAGCGGTAAATTTGCCGCGCCTGCTGATAATGTTGCCGCGCGCGCAAGAAGTCCCATTGCGCTTGATATAGCGCGCCCAGCGCATACAAATAGCGCGCCTCGTAGGCCGGGTTGACGACTTCGCGCGCCTTGTCCACCGCGCGACCGTAGTATGACAGGGCGATATCGGGCCTTCCCTGCGCCTCTTGAAGTTGGCCCAGGATGCCCAGCGTATACATCTCGTAAGCCTTGTGCGCTACATCTTGCGATAGCGCCAGCATCTGGTCGAAATAATTGCGCGCTTCGCTGAAATCGCCCGCCTCCATCATCGTCATCGCCAAGGTGTACAGGCGCATGAACTCGTGGAAGACCGCTTCCATGCCCCGGGCGACTTCCAGGGCGGTCGTCTGCTGCTGGATGCCACGCTCAAAGGTGGCGGCGTCTTGCGCCAGCACCAGGCCCTGCTGGCCGATGATGACGCTTTCCAGCAGGCGATCTTTGACAGATTGCGCCTTACGCAGCGCCACCAACAGACCGTCACTGGCCTTGCCGTGTTCGCCCCGCCGGATAAAGGCGTTTGACAGCAGCAAAATGGCGCGCGCCTCCAATTGAGCATCGCCGAGTTCGCGGGCCAAATCAACCACTCGCCAAGCGTGTTTGCTGGAATCATTGGGGCTGGCGGCGATCTCTCCCATGCCCAGCAAAGCCTGAGCATAGCGCCGCATATCGCCGGCGTCAAAGGCGAGCTCGACAGCGCGCTCATAATCTTCAAAGGCATCGGCGGTTTGGAAGAAGCCTTCGCGGGCGATGCGCGCTCGCAGGAGGAGCGCGTCCACCATCAAGCCGATGGAGCGGATATTCTCGGCGCCGTCGACCGCTTGCCCCGCATAATCGCGGGCGAAGCCGAAATGCCCCAAGGAGCACTGCGCCCCCGCCAAACCAAGCAGGGCGATGATCTCGACAGTGAAGTGGTTTTCCCGCCGCGCCAGAGTCAACTCGACGTGGCAGCGATCGACAATCTCATGGAAGCTGCCGGATTTCATCAACGCCGAAATGTCGTAGCGCAGGCTGTCGGTTTTTGTCGCCATGGAGCACATCCCTCGCAGCAGCGGGTTTCACAAATTATACGTCATTTGCCATGATATGGTTCACCGTAAACGCTTGCCAGGCAACAAGCCGCGCAGGCTTCGCAACAAGGCGGCAGTCCAGTCGATGGCTTGCGGCGGCGCGATGTATGTGTACATAGCCCAGATGCGGCGCTGCAGCGCTTCCGGCGGAAAGAGACCCGCGGCAGCCTTGAAGTGACGCCGGGCGCCGGCGCGATCGCCCGCCTGCCAAAGATAAAGCGCGTAAACGTGATGGCGCGATGCTTCCTTGCGGTCGAATTCGTCCGGCGACATGCAGCGTTCCCAGCCGTAATGCCGCGCGTTCTGTACCGTCTTCAAGCGCCCCAACGCGCCTTTCAAGCGATCGTCTGACATCATGGCATCGTGCATGCGCCGGTACACCAGCCGCTGATTAATGCCGTGAAATTGGTAGCGCGCCGCCAAACGCAGAAACAGATCCCAATCCTCGGCGCTGCGGAAATCGACATCGTGGGCGAATCCCCCGACCGCGCGCAATGCCTCGCTGCGATACATGCTTGAGCTGATCAAGATATGACAGCCGGTCATACGCAGGTGCTCGCAAAAGGCATCGGCGGCGAAGTCTTCAAAGGCGGGCGTTTCCAGCGGGGTCGTGCCATCAGCAGCCACAAATTGAAAGTGCGTATAGATCACAGCGACCTCGGGCCGGCGGCGGAAGGCGGCCAGGCCGATTTCGATCTTGCGCGGGTGCAGCCGGTCGTCGGCGTCCAAGAAGTGGATGAAGTCGCCATTGGCGGCGGCGATGCCCGTATTGCGCGCTATGCCGGGACCCTGATTCGGCTGATGTAGGGTGCGGATCCGCCCGCCGTAGCCTTCCCGCAGCAGCGCAGCAGTGTCGTCTGTGCTGCCATCATCAACCACGATGATCTCACAGTGGGGATGCGTCTGCGCCAGGCAACTTTCTATCGCGTCGCTGACGAAGCGATCCCGGTTGTACGTCGGTATGATGACGCTGACCAGAGGCTCGGATTTCATCGCCCGCACCTAACGCCAGCCGCTGCAGATTGCCGGCGCCATTCCATGACGTCGGCCGGGATCATAAGCGCGCGCATCAGAACGAGCTCACCGTAGGCGCGCCGTTGATGGTAGCGGCGATCCAACCGAAGGCGTTGTACGCCGTCTGCACCTGCCACCAGCTGTAGCCCTCGTTGTCATAGGGTCCTGCGAAAATCGCGACATAATCCCCCAGCTGCAATTGGACCACGATGCCGCTCGAAGTCGTCGGCTCGGCACGAAGATTCAAGAAGGGTATCGCGATTCGCAACTGCTGCCCCGGATAGTATTCAGCGCCTGCGATGACGGCGCTGGGAATCCCGCTGATGGTGGCGGCTCCACCGCCCGCCGTCGCGCCGAATTGCGGGTTGAAGGTCGCCTCCGTGCTATCCTCGATTGTCCCGCCCTCGACTTGAACGATGTGCTGACGCCCTTGCACCGACACCAGAACAGCGCTGCGATCGGCATTCCAGCGGACATCTTCCGGCGGCGCATTGCCGACGAATCCTGAGATCTGCTGACCCTGCTGATTGTACAGCGCCACGGGCCCGCTGCCCGGTCCGCCGGGCCGGCCCAGCGCAACGTAGCGGCCATTGGGAAGCTGCACAGCGTCGCGCAGCCAGAGACCGAGCGCGGAGCCGTTGAGGACGATGCGCTCACCCTGCAGATTGGTATCGACGGCGCCGATGATTACAAACCCGTCGGCCCGCCGCCCGCTCACGGTGATGCCCCGCCCGTCCGTGTTCCAATAGCCGTAATCATAACGCGTAACCGGCGGCAAGTTTCGGCCGAAGTGCGGATCGCGCGTCGCCTGCGTGATCGCCAGAGCGTTGCGACCTTCATCCGGCAACTGCAGCGTCAGCAGCAAGCGGCTGTCACCCACGATCGGAGACCACTGCACGCCGGTCGTCTTCCAGTGCCAGGGCGGCCCGGTCCGATTGACCAATCTGCAAGAGGCATAGCCTTCCTCAGGGCAATCGCGGATGACAGGAAAGGTCGGGCCGTGGGTGGGGTCGGGCACAGGATGCCAATACCAGACGCCGGCATTGCTTTTGTCAGTGCCCGGCGGCGGATCAATGCGGAAGCTGAAGAGCTGGCCGTCCGCTGACCAATCCAATTCGATGATGCGGTTTTTGTTGCCTTCGATGTTTGCGATCCCGCCGGAGAAGCCCTGGAAGAAGGGCGAGGCGCTCATCTCAACTTCCTGGACGGCGCCGAGCGGTCTGTAGCGCAAGATGCCCTTGACATCCGTGCGCAAGAAGCTGTTGGGGTCGACCGGATTGGGCAAGAACAGCCTAACGCCGCCCTGCAATTGAATGTTTTCAAAGGTGAATGTCTGGCCCACGCCAACGTTGAATTCAAACACAGCCGGATCGCTGATGGTAATGGGCGCGCGCTCGGGCACGATCGGCGGAATCACTGGCTGCAGCAGGTCACGCCGCACGGCGACCGTGGGCTGCACTTGCGTCGGCGATGGCAATGGCGTCGGCGGGATGATCGGCGCCAGCGGCGTTGAGACGGAGGGCGTCGAGACGAAGACGCGCTCATCCCGCGGCGCGTCATCCTCTGGCCCGCCAGAGGCGACGATTGATGGCGGGACCTCTGCCGGCGGCTGGCTGGTCGCCGCATCAGTGCCGGTTGGCGCAAGGGTGGGCGCCGTCGTCAGGGTAGCGGGTTGCGGCGGGCGCGGCGGCGGCGTGGCCACTAACCGCGCGACCTGGGTTTCATCCAGTGTGGCCCGGGGCGCTATGGTCGGCACAGTGGGCACAGTGGGCGCAGTGGGCGCAACGACTTCGCCCGTGACCGTTGGCGTCCGTTCTTCGGCGCGCTGCGGCAAACTTACGAGCCGGGTGCCGATGGGCGTTGGCGTCGGTGTATCGGACGCCGCAAAGGGCAGGAATGGCGTCGGCGACGGTGGCTGCGTCTCCGTCGCAGTCGGCGTCGCTGGCGGCGTCCATGAAGCCGTCGCGGATGGCCGTGGCGTCTG
Organism: Phototrophicaceae bacterium; assembly: GCA_965208195.1. Classification (GTDB taxonomy): domain Bacteria; phylum Chloroflexota; class Anaerolineae; order Aggregatilineales; family Phototrophicaceae; genus UBA6055. The sequence goes on from CBDBOC010000004.1 coordinate 1,455,662, forward strand.
TGTGGCGGTCGCCGTGCGCGTAGCCGTCGGCCTTGCGGTGCTTGTCGCCGTTGGCACAGCCGTAGCCGTCGGCGGGTCAGTTGAAGTCGGCAATGGCGTCTCGGTGTACGTCGGCAATGGCGTATCTGTGGCTGTGGGCGGCGCAGTAGCGGTCGCCGTAGGTTGAGGCGTGTCGGTCAATGTCGGCAGCGGCGTATTCGTGTCCGTTGGCAAGCTGGTAGCGGAGGCTGTAACTGTCGCCGTCGCTGTTGGCAAAGGCGTGCTGGTGTGGGTCGGTGAATTCGTGGCCGTAGCGGTCAGCGTCGCTGTTTGCGTTGGCGGTCGCGTTGCGGTCTGCGTGGCGGTCGCGGAGCTTGTCGCCGTCGCTGTTGAAGTCTGCGTCGCCGTTGCTGTTGAGGTTGATGTCGGGGTCGATGTCTCGGAAGCGGTGGGCGATGGCGTTGGCTCGTCGCTAGCCGTTGGAGTCGACGAAAGTGTGCTGGTGGGCGTGGCGGTATCCGTCTCTGTCGGCGTTGGCGTTGGCGTTGGCGTCGGCTCGTCAGTGTCTGTAGGCGTTAGTGTCGGCGTATCGCTCGGCGTAGAAGTCTGCGTCGGCGTGCTGGTAGGCGTGGCGGTATCCGTCTCTGTCGGCGTTGGCGTTGCCGTCGGCTCGTCAGTGTCTGTAGGCGTTGGCGTCGGCGTATCGCTCGGCGTCGGCGTGCTGGTAGGCGTGGCGGTGTCCGTCGCTGTCGGCGTTGGCGTTGCCGTCGGCTCGTCAGTGTCCGTTGGCGTTGGCGTCGGCGTATCGCTCGGCGGCGTCGGCGTGCTGGTAGGCGTGGCGGTATCCGTCGCTGTCGGCGTCGGCGTTGCGGTCGGTTCGTCAGTGTCCGTAGGCGTCGGCGTCGGCGTATCGCTCGGCGTAGAAGTGGGCGTCGGCGTGCTGGTAGGCGTGGCGGTATCCGTCGCTGTCGGCGTCGGCGTTGCCGTCGGCTCGTCAGTGTCCGTTGGCGTCGGCGTCGGCGTATCGCTCGGCTGGTAGTAAGTGGGCGTCGGCGTGCTGGTAGGCGTGGCGGTATCCGTCGCTGTCGGCGTCGGCGTTTCCGTCGGCTCGTTCCGTCGGCTCGTCAGTGTCCGTAGGCGTCGGCGTCGGCGTATCGCTCGGCGTGCTGGAGTCGGGCGTCGGCGTGCTGGTAGGCGTGGCGGTGTCGGCGTCGCTGGTAGGCGTCGGCGTTGCCGTCGGCTCGTCAGTGTCCGTAGGCGTCGGCGAAGGCGTATCGCTCGGCGTCGGCGTGCTGGTAGGCGTGGCGGTGTCCGTCGCTGTCGGCGTTGGCGTTGCCGTCGGCTCGTCAGTGTCCGTTGGCGTCGGCGTCGGCGTATCGCTCGGCGTCGGCGTGCTGGTAGGCGTGGCGGTATCCGTCTCTGTCGGCGTCGGCGTCGCCGTCGGCTCGTCAGTGTCCGTAGGCGTCGGCGTCGGCGTATCGCTCGGCGTAGGAGTGGGCGTCGGCGTGCTGGTAGGCGTGGCGGTATCCGTCGCTGTCGGCGTCGGCTCGTCGGCGTTGCCGTCGGCTCGTCGAGTGGCGTCGGCGTTGGCGTCGGCGTATCGCTCGGCGTCTGGCGGCGTCGGCTGGTGGGCGTGGCGGTGTCCGTCGCTGTCGGCGTCGTCGGGTCGCGGTCGGGTGGGTTCGTCGGTGTCCGTAGGCGTTGGCGTGGCGGTCGCTGAGGGCGTCGCGGTGGACGTCACAGTCGCGCTGAGTGTAAGCGTCACGGTGGCTGAGGCGGTGACTACCCGCGTTTCCGTGGGAATTTCGGGGGATTCGGTGGCCTCAGGCGTCCGCGTATCAATGGGGGCGAGGGTGAGCGTCACCTCGGGCCGGCGCAGATTGCAGGAACAGAGCACTGCGGCAATCGCAAGCGTTGCGAGCGTTCTCCGCATGAACACGCCCCACTCCCGTGATGATTGACGGCATCAGACAGAATCGCCGCCTGATTATAGCAGGCGGTTGACGCTGTGCCGTACGGAAGGCGGGCGGCCGACCGGCGCAGCCTTGCCGAGGACGCTCGATTCTACATGGCGGGCAGGGGGTAGACCGGCGCCCCCTGCCCCCTGACGCTAGGTCTGAATCAAAGACTCGATTTCTGCGGCGACATTGGCTTGGTTGAGGATGCCAAACCAGCGCCCGATAATCTGCTCATCCGCATTGACCAACACGTACTGTGCTTGGGCGGTGATGCCCAGTCGACGGCGGGTGCCGTCCAAATCACGGTCGTCGATGTCCAGCACGACCCACTCCACCTTACCGGCAAATGTGTCTTGGAGTCCGCTCACGGCGGGCACGTTAGCGCGGCAGGTCGGTCACCACGATGCCCAGGAATCGTACAGCTTGAATCGCGGCGCCGCTGGTTCCGCAACGACCGCCTCCGCCGGGGAATCGGCAGGCGCTGCCGCCGGGCTGGACCCTCCGGTTATCATCGACCGTATCGCCGCGCAGCCACTAAGCGTGACCAATCCAATCAGCAGCAACACAATCAGCCTTGCGCTTGATCTCATGCGATCGTCCTTTCTCATCCGCTAATCCGCCAATGGTAGCGCCATTACATAACATCGGCATTACAAACTGCATCAACATGGCGCGCCCCTCATTATACCCTGTCATTGCGCGGCGACACAGCCGCCAGGCGCGCCCCGGGGCATCAGCCGCGTCGGCGGCGCTCAGGCATTGGGGCTGGGCTGCAAGCTACGCGCGAATTGCAGCTCGGCACGGCGCCTGCGGTAACTGGTAGGTGGCGGCGGGCTGTGCGCGTCGTAATGCGCGACCAGCTCCGCGATATAATCCCGCAAGGGCGTATACACGATACCAAGCTCGGTTTTGCTGCGGCTATTGTCCAGCGCGCTCATCCAACGCTCGCTGAAGGGCGCGCAATCCGGCAGGAAACCGTTGGCCACCAGCTCGCTGCGCTTGACTTGAATGGTAATCAGCCTGACGCCCATAATGTGGGCCAGCAGCCCCAGGAACTCATCGTGGCTGACGTGTTCATCTTGCGAGATATTGTAGGCTCGCCCCACGCCAGCGCCCGACTCGATAAGCTGCAGCAGCACGTTGACAACATCCTGGGCATAGACGTGGTTCAACGGGTAATTGGGCGTCGTTGGCACGACCACCACGCCGCCATCGCGCAAGCGCAGATAATAATTGTAGAGGCGATTGAAAGGATCCCGCGCGCCGTTGACCATCGGCAAGCGCAGGATGGTGCTGGGGAAGCCGGACCCTTCCCATTCCCGCATAAGCAGGTCTTCAGCATCGCGCTTGAGCATGCCGTAACGCCACTCTTCGTAGGCGTAGGAATTCTGCTTTGGCGCCGGCATCAGCCGCCCGGCATAGTCTTCTTCGCGGTAGGGGCGTTGCCCGCCTTCCCGAACCAGATAGACTTGGCCACTGCTGAGCGCGATGTAGTGATCCGTGCTGTCGCGAAAGAGCTCAATGATAGTCTGCGCTTCTTCACCGCGATAGAGGACGAAATCCACCACCACGTCAAAGGACTTGGCCAGCAAAGCGCGGCGCATCTGCCGGTGGTCGGTGCGATCGACGTTCAAACGGTGAATCGAGCCCGGCAAGTCCGCCCGGGTGATGCCACGATTCAACAGCGTCAAATCAGCGCCCGACTCCGCCAAGCGCCTGGACAAAAATAGCCGACGTTGCGTGTGCCGCCGATAACAAGAATGCGTTTTTTCATGACTTATTATCCCGCTCGAGTTGAGGACTGGGCGAGCCACTTTAGACCGCGATACAGCGAGCGGCTAGATTGCGCCCGGTCACTTTTTCAATGCAGCCGATGCTGATCGCCTCATCTGCCTCAATTGTAGCAGCGGAAGCGCCCAAGAGATGAAACCGAAACGGGATTTGTACATTTCCTACGAGCGATGCCCAAGCGGAACCTCAGCGCCAACCCTTGCTGATCGCCCCAGTCGACCGTTATAATGCCCGCTTGCGCTAGCGACTCACTGAAGGCCCTGTAGCTCAATTTGGCAGAGCAAGCGACTCTTAATCGTTAGGTTGGAGGTTCGAGTCCTCCCAGGGTCACATACAGCGCAGCCGCAATCCCCGGCTCAACCGATGGCGCGCTTCAAGGCGTCGCGATAGGCCGTACGCATTCGTGTGCTGATGGCCGCGCCCATGAGGGACATTTCCGCGCCGTGGTACATGCCAGGATAGACCTGCAATTCAGTGGGCACGCCCGCCGCCATCAGGCCCTGCGCGTAGTTGATATCTTCGTCGCGAAACAAATCCAGCGCGCCTACCGTCACCAGCGCCGGCGGCAAGCGGCTCAAATCCGTGGCGCGGGCCGCGGCGGCATAAGGCGAGACGCTTTCCGTGCCGTGTTCAGCGCCAAGATACATCTTCCAGGCTTTGAGCGAGACATCGCGATTCCATACAGTCGGATGCGTAATCTCATGGCCCGACGGCGTCTCGTGCGTGTCGTCCAGCATCGGATAGATCAGCAGCTGATACGCGAGCTGGGGCCCGTCGTGGTCGCGATTGTAAAGCGCCAGACTCGCAGTCAAACCACCGCCCGCGCTGGCCCCGCCGATGGCAATGCGCGCCGGGTCCACGCCCAGTGCCGCAGCGTTATCCGCCAGCCAGATCAGCGCCGTGTAGCAATCGGAAATGGCGTCCTTCCAGGTCGATTCGGGCGCCAAGCGGTAATCCACCGAAACGACTGTGCAGCCAACATGCTCAGCGAAGCCGATGCCGTGCGGGTCGTTGCGCCCGGCGCCGACGATGTAACCGCCGCCGTGGATCCACAGCAGGCCGCCGCGTGTCGCCGGAACCGGCGGTTGATAGATGACGATGCCAACGTCGTCATCGGGACCGGGGATGGTCCGTTCCTCAATCGTGACGGGCGACGCCTTCAGCTCGTCAGCAAGCTCGTCCCAGATCGGCTGGAACATCTCGCGCGCCTTGGGCGGGTCCTCGCCGATGGCTGTCATCAGCTCGGCCGGGAAGAAGTCGAGCGCGTCGAGCAGTTCAGGGTCTACTTTATCGACAAATGACATGGCAAAGCTCCAGCGCCGGCCAGCGCGCCGGGTCCGCGGCTGCGAGACAGAACCGATTGGTCGCGATCAGCCGATGGCGCGCTTGAGGGCATCGAGGTAACCCTGCCGCATGCGTTGGCTGACGCCGGCCGTCGGCACGAAGCCTTCCGCGCCGTGGAAGACGCCGGGATAAACCTCCAACTCGGTCGGCACACCCGCCGCCATCAGGCGCTGCGCGTAGTCGATATCCTCATCGCGGAAGAGGTCCTCCGTCCCGACTGTCACGAAGGCCGGCGGCAATCCGCTCAAATCCGTGGCGCGGGCCGCGGCGGCATAAGGCGAGACGTTATCCGTGCCATATTCGTCGCCCAGGTACATCTTCCAGGCTTTGAGCGAAACATCGCGATTCCAGACATTAGGATGCGTGACCTCGTAGCCCGACGGCGTCTCGTGGGTGTCGTCCAACATAGGATAGACCAAGAGTTGAAGCGCCACATCGGGACCGCCGTGGTCGCGATTGTAGAGCGCCAGACTCGCAGTCAAACCGCCGCCCGCGCTGGCCCCGCCGATAGCGATGCGCCCCGAATCGACCCCGAGTTCAGCAGCGTTGTCAAACATCCAGTTCAAGCCGGCGAAGCAATCGACGATGCTGGCTTTGTAGGTGAATTCCGGCGCCATGCGGTAATCGACCGAGACAACGGTGCAACCGACATGGTCGGCGTAGCCGATGCCGTTGAGGTCCTCGCGCGCGGTGCCGACGACGTAGCCGCCGCCGTGAATCATCAGCAGGCCGGGCCGCGGCGCCGGCGTCCCGGGCTGGTAGATGGCGATGGGGATGTCGCCGTCGGGGCCGGGGATGCTGCGTTCTTCGATGGTGACGTCGTTGGGCGGCAGCATCTCAGCCATGGCTGCCATAAGGGGTTCGAGCATGGCGCGGGCGGCCGGCGGGTCATCGCCACAGGCGGCTAAGATCTCGGCCGGGAAGAGCTCCAAGCCGTCTCGCAGTTCCGGGTCTACTCTGTCAGTGAATGACATAGGTTTGCTCCTCAAGAAATTGGTGTCGCTCATTCAAGATGTCATACTGGTTGAAGACTATCGCAGTTGGAAAGGCACGGCAACTTTGGCAGAATACTATGGAATTGAAGGGAGATCAGGATGCTACAGCTTGAGGTTATGTTGGAAGTCCCACTGCAGATTGCCCTGGGGCTGGCAAGCGGGCAATTGGAACGCGTGGGAGGTGTAGTACGCGAAACGGGTACAAAACAGGTCGTAAGCTGGCTGCGCGAGGGCGCAAAGCTGGCTGACAATACGAACTTGGCTGGCGGGGTATTGAGGACTCTGCTTGATGTCGGTAGCAGCGGCATTGCCGGGATTGCCTTCGCAGCGATGGACGCCGCGGTCTCCGCTCGACGGCACAACCAGATAATGCAGCAATTCGGCGCTCTTACTAACCTCGTGACTGTCGTAGGTGGCATCGGCGTGCTTAACATCGCTGCGACCGTTATTTCAACAGGGATCATACTCAAGCGAATAAACGACCTTGAGCAAGCTATCAAGGGTATTGGCGCGGACATTGCAAAGCAGTTCGCTCAAGATCGTCATGTCAAAATGCAAGCTGCCATCCAGTCTGCGGAAAATGCCTTTAACATGGAAGGCGTCAATCACAGGGAGTTCCAGGCGAATATAGCGCTAGGTGAACTGTTTAAGGCTCGACAGCACATTTGGCTAGAGATAGAAACTTTGAAAGGCAGCTCGCGCTGTTCGCAGAATAACGAACTTATGCAGAAAAACGTCGAACAAGCTATGCACTTGGATACGCTGTATGGTAGATGTCTGCTGGAACTCAATAACGCTTCACTTGCCCGAACGTACGTAGAGAGCCAATTCCACGACTATCGAGAGACTTCCATATTTCTAGTCCACCGGCTTTTGGGGACGCATCGCGCGGCATATTTTCATAATTCAGTTATGGAAAGCGACTTGCTCCGATTCATTCGTATCGAGCAGTGGTTGCATACAGACGCAAATCGCCTATTGGAGATTCTGTTGGCTAACCGCCGCGACTTTTGGAACAGAGACGTTGCGGACGAAAAGAATCTCAAGAAGCCTGGCAAAGAGCGATACATTGAAGCCCTCACGAAATCCGAACTGCTCATCGAGAACATACAGCGATTTGAGGGCTTTCACGCTGAAATCGAAGCGATAGAACGGCTTGGCCTCTCGCAATCGGAATGGGAAAAGCAGCAAGCAGAAGCGATTGCAAAGGTGGAAATCAACCTCGCCGAGCACGATGACTACGTACTCCTGGTTGACAGGGAATGGCTTGACAAGCAGACTGAGCCTACCGCGGCCTAGGTAGTCTCACCGCCCGCCAAAGCCAGTCGCCATGACCGCCCGTGTGATCTGCCGCTGGAAGATGATGTAAACAACCAGCACCGGCGCGGAAGTCAGCACCGCGCCGGCCATGACGATGCCCTGGTAGCTCCAGTATTCGCCGATGAATATGACCAGTCCGACGGGCAGCGTCCGCATCTCGTCCGAATTGAGCACGACCAGCGGCCAGGTGAAGTCGTTCCAAATCAGCAAGAAGGTGAAGATTCCGAGGGTGGCCACGGCCGGGCGCGAGAGCGGCAGAAACACGCGCCAGTAGATGCCGAAGGCGCTGGCGCCGTCAATGACGGCCGCTTCCGCCAGCTCGCTGGGGATGGCGAGGAAGAATTGGCGCATGAAGAATACGCCGAAGAAACCGGCCAGCGGCGGCCAGATCAGCGCATGGTGCGTGTCGATCCAGCCCAGGGCGCGCATCAGCATGAAGCTGGGAATCAGCAGCATGATGCCCGGCACCAGGAACGAGGCGCCCAAGCCGAAGAAAAGCAGTTGCTTGCCCGGGAAGCGCAGGCGCGCGAAAGCATAACCCGCCATTGATGTCACCAGCAAGACGCCAAAGGTGCTGATACCCGTCACATAGAAGCTGTTGAACATCCAGCGCAGCACCGACAACTCTTGCTTGGACAGCTTGGTGTTGAGGATTTCGTCGAAGTTATCCAGGGTGGGCTCCGGCGGCAGGACGTGAATTGGCCACTTCAGGATGAGTTCTTCCGGCATGAAGGATTGGCCCACGATCCACACGGTGGGGAAAAGCACCAGCAACGCCAATATGATCAAGAAAGCGTAGGCGCCGGCCTTCGTCAGCCGATGGCGCCAGACTAACCGCGTATCCCCTTGCATGGCGAGTGGCTAATACTCCGTATAGCGCCCTAGCAGGCGGAATTGAAACAAGGCGAATATGAACATGACGACGCCCAGGGAGAGCGCCATCGCGCCGGCGTAGCCCATATCGAAATAGCGGAACGCCGTGCGGTAGATGTGCAGCACGATGGTGTAGGACGAGTAGCCGGGGCCGCCCTCCTGCGTCAGAATATATGGCTGGCCAAAAACCTGGATATGGGCGATGAACTGGGTGACGATGATGAAGAGCAGCGCCGGTCGAATCAGCGGCAAGGTGATGCGCGTAAGAATCGCCCAGCGCCCGGCCCCATCAATCCGCGCCGCTTCGTAGAGCGGCTCCGGCACAGCGAAAAGCGCCGCCAGGAAGATCAGCATGGGAAAGCCGAAGCCCCACCAAATGGTCATCAGCGACATCGACGGGATGACGATATTGGGGTCGCCCAGCCAATTCACACTGTCTATGCCGACCGCCTCCAGCACGGCGTTGATCAAGCCGAAGGTGGATAGCAGCCGCCGGAACACGATGCCGATAACCGAGATCGATAGCACGACCGGCGCATACAAGATGATGCGGAACAAGGTGTGGCCGGGGCCGATGCTCTTCAGCGCCAACGCCGCGCACAGCGCCACCACGGTGTTGCCGGCGGTGGTCATGATGGCGAAGTAGAGCGAATTGCGCATGGCGATCCAGAACAGGTCGTCCTCTATCATCAGCTCGAAGTTTTCCAAGCCATTAAAGCGGTACGTGCCGCGCAGCAGCTCCCACTCGACGAAGGCGGTGACAAAAGCGGATATGACAGGACCGGCCAGAAAGACCAGGAAGAAGACGAGGTAGGGCGCCAGGAAGAGATAGCCGGCCATCGCCTCACGCCGCTTTGGCGTCAGCGCCCAGCGTGAAGCCGCTCTGGCTGTTGAAGGCAGTGCTCCCGAGGTCATCGCGGCCTTATGCCTTGGCCACCAAGCCTGAATGAAATGCGACGGAGAGCCTCACGCTTGGGTGAAGCTCCCCGTCCAATGCGATACTGTGGCGCTGCCTAGCGTAGCGCGCGCCGGATACGATCAGCGGCGTCGTCAAGCGCCGAGTCGACGTCCTGCATGCCAGAGGCGATAGCCGAATAAGTGGCGGCCATGATGTTTTCGATTTCGGTAAAGCGCTCCGACTGATATTCCGGAATGCCTTCGGCAGCCATCTGCGTAGTCAAGGGGCCGTAGCTCCAGATCTTCTCGGCCAGGTCCTCGGTACGCAACGACAGGCGCGCGGAGGGCATGCCTGTGTTGATGCTGTGTTCCAGCGAGTTGTCCGACAAGAATCGGATCAGGCGCATGGTGGCTTCGAGCGTCTCCTGGTCGACGCTGGCGGAGACGGCCAAGGTATGCGACCACATGATGGTGCTGCCGCGTTCCGGGCCGATGCGGGGATAGGGCCAAAAAGCCCATTTCTGCTCTTCCTGGCTGTTGTAGAAGTTGTAATCCCAAGAGCCGGCGATCGACATGCCCAGTTTGTCGTTCACCATCAACTCGCCGACATTTTCGCCTTCGCCGGGCAAGACGTGGTGTTGGAAGATCAAGTCGTGGATGAACTGCAGGGCGGCTTTAGCCTCGGGGCTGTCGATGAGCACCTCGGCATCGGGCGCGGGCGTGACGACATCCGTGCCCCATTGATATAGCGCCGGCGTCACCGTCACCCGCTTCCAGCCGATGGATGCCGGGTAGACCTCAATGTTTTCGGCATCAAAGCCTTCATCGCCCGGGTTGTTGCCATTGGCGTCAAAAGTCATCAATCGCAGATACTCCAGAAATTCTTCCTGGTTTTCCGGCGGGTCGTCGACCGACAGCCCGGCGCGCTCCAGCACCTTGGTATTCACATAGGTGCCGACGCCGTAGTTATCGAAGGGCACCGGAAAGACCTGGCCGTCAAAAGTAATGGAATCAAGCAGGGCTTCGCTGAAGTCGTCTCGGTCGAGCATGCCGGTATCGAACATGGTCTCGGCCAAGGGGAGAATATGGCCCGGCAGCGCATATTGCGGCACAACCGAATGCCACAGGGTCATCAGATCAGGGCCGCCGCTGCCGGCGACGATGGCTGCCGACAGCTTGTCGAAGAAGGTGCCCCAGCCCAAGACCTGATAATTGACGGTCACATCCGGATTCTCTTCGGCGAAGCGAGTGACCAGCCCCGTCATCGACGCGCCGTCAGATCCGCCGAGGCCGCTCCAAAAGTTGATTTCGATCTCGCCCGTGCCCAGCTCCTGCACGTCACCGTCATCTTGAGCGGTGAGCGGCAGCGCGCCTAACAAAAGCAAAATCATAAAGGCGAGCAAGATGCGGCTAACTAGTCTTGTATACATAAAGGACTCCTTCACAAGTGACTTCCAGTTGCCAATAGCTGGAGGCATATTTAAGCATCCGGACCGTTTCTAACACAGGGCTGGGCACTTGTCAAAAACAGGACTTGCGTAGATGATTCACCTGTCGGCTTTTGGCGCGCCATGACCTTGCGCCAACGTCGATGAGTGGGCCACGGCAGGTAGCGGGAACCAGAATGAGCGAAGCACTGAAGCGCAAGTCAGCCTTTGTCAGCGGCGCCGGCCAAGGCATCGGCCGCGGCATCGCCCAGAAGCTGGCGGCGAATGGCGCCCGCGTGACCATCGCCGAGATCAACGCGGAAAGCGGTCGCGCTGCCGCCGACGAGCTAACCGAAGCCGGCCATCAAGCGCAATTCGTCCGAGTAGACATTCGCTCTGAGGACGAGATCAGGGCCGGCATCGCCGCCCACGTCGAGCGCTGCGGCGGGCTGGATATCCTCGTCAACAACGCCGGCGCCAACCAGCATTATGACGCCTCGAAGATGAGCGTGGACGAATGGGAGCGCTCGCTGAGCCTGAACCTGCGCGGGGCCTGGCTCTGCTGCAAGCACGCCCTGCCGATCATGGCCGAGCGGGAATCGGGCGTCATCATCAACATCGCCAGTGTGCACGCCACGCTGACCACCTACAATTTCTTCCCCTATAATGTCGCCAAGTCGGGCTTGCTGGGTTTGACGCGTAGTCTGGCGCTGGATTGGGGCCATCACAACATTCGCGTGATCGCCGTCAGCCCCGGCTGGGTGCGGACGCCGCCGGCCATTGCCCATTTCGAGCAAGCCGACGACCCGGCCGCCGAAGAACAGCGCGTTCGCGACCTGCATCCGCTGAAGCGCATCGGCACACCGGAAGACATCGGCGCGCTTGTCGCCTTCCTGGCCAGCGATGAGGCCGGCTACATCACCGGCACAGAAATCGTCATCGACGGCGGCATTTCGGCGCGCTTCGCCGATTGAACGCGCTTGCCGGTGGCTTGCGCCTGATTACGCTGCGGGCTAAAGCCCAACGTGCGTACGGGCGAGCCGGTGGCTCGCCCTTACAGGATTCGACGGAGAGGACAAGGCATTCTTGCTATGCGGCGGCTGCGACGCGCGTGCGTCTACAAGGTTCGCTGCTTGCACGTATTGCTTTCATATGCGTCTGCGCCCTATGTGCTCTCTGTGGTGAATAAATGCCACGATGCACGGTAGAATGGCAGTGTGCCGTCAGCCAGTCCAAAATGCGCCAGCCATGCGAGGGGAGACTGCCAAACATGAAAATCACGCGAATCGCCGCTTATCAAGTCGACCTGCCCTTGCACGAAGGCAGCTACAAGTGGTCGGGCGGCAAGTCGGTTGATGTCTTCGACAGCACCATCGTCCGCGTCGACACGGATACAGGCGTCACCGGCTACGGCGAAGTCTGCCCGCTGGGCCCATTCTATCTGCCCGCCTACGCCGCGGGCGTGCGCGCCGGCATCAGGGAGCTGGCGCCACATCTGCTCGGCAGCGACCCGACACAGCTGGCGCTGCTCAACCGGCGCATGGACGCCGCGCTGAAAGGCCACCCCTACGTCAAGAGCGGCATCGACATGGCTTGCTGGGATATTCTGGGCCAGGTGACGGGTCAGCCGGTCTGCACTCTGCTGGGCGGGCATTATGGCAAGGACTTCGTGCTCTACCGCGCCATCTCACAAGAAGCGCCCGAGCTGATGGCGGAGCGTGTGGCCGGCTACCGTGCCGAGGGCTACCGGCGCTTCCAACTCAAAGTCGGCGCCGACCCGCAGCAGGATATCGAACGCATCCGCCAGGTCGCCGATTTGCTCGAACCCAGCGACAAGCTCATCGCCGATGCCAACACCGGCTGGCTGATGCACGAGGCGGCGCGGGTCGTGCGCGCGGTCGCCGATGTCGATGTATATATCGAGCAGCCCTGCCTGTCGTACGAGGAGTGCCTCGCGATTCGGCGGCGCACATCGCATCCCTTTGTGCTGGATGAAAATGTCGACGGCATCGACATGCTCTTGCGCGGCCATGCTGACGGCGCGATGGACGTTGTCAACATCAAGATCAGCAAATTCGGCGGCTTGACCCGCGCCCGCCTGGCCCGCGATCTCTGCGTCGAGATGGGCGTGGCGATGACGATAGAGGACAGCTGGGGCGGCGATATCACCACCGCTGCCATCGCTCACCTGGCGCATAGCACGCCGACCGAGTTCTTGTTCACCGCCACCGATTTCAACAGCTACGTGACCGTCAGCACAGCCGAGGGCGCGCCACAACGGGCGCAGGGACGTATGGCGGCTTCGACGGCGCCGGGCCTGGGCATCAGCCCGCGCCCCGACGTGCTCGGGCAGCCGGTAGTCGACATCAGCTGAGGCTGCGGGGCGAGGAGCGCTATGCCGGCACGTGACGACATCAACATTGAAGATCATACACAGCTGCTGGGCTACTTGCGCCAGCTGGACTACATCAAGGCTGATGAGCGCCCGGCAATGGAGACCTTGCGCGGCGGCGTTTCCAATCGCACGGTGCTGGTGCGGCGCGCCCATGACATCGACCTGGTGTTGAAGCAGGCGCTGCGCAAACTGCGGGTGCAAGTCGATTGGTATAGCGCGCCCGAGCGCATCCGCCGCGAAGCCGATGGGCTCGCCTGGCTGGCGCATATTATCCCCGGCAATGTACCGCAGATGGCCTTTCTTGACCCGGCGCGCCACATCCTGGCCATGTCCGCCGTGCCGCAACCCCATCAGAATTGGAAAACCTTGCTGCTGGCCGGCGCTGCGCATATCAAACACGCGCGCGCTTTCGGCCGCCTCCTGGCGCAGATCCACAACGCTGTGGAGCGCAGTCCTGGTCTGGCGCAGCAATTTGCCGAGCGCCGCTTTTTCGAAGAATTGCGGCTGGAACCCTATTACAGCTATACCGCGTCGCAGGTGCCGGCCGCGCGAGCGTTCTTGCTCGAGCTGATCGGCGAAACGCGTTACCGCAATCACGCGCTGGTGCATGGCGATTACAGCCCCAAGAATGTGCTGATTCACAAGGGCAAGTTGATCGTGCTCGACTTTGAAGTCATCCACTTTGGCGACCCAGCCTTCGATATCGGCTTCTCGCTGACGCACTTCCTCAGCAAAGCGCATCACCTGCCGCAGCATCGCGATGCATTCCTTGATATGGCGCGCGAGTTCTGGCGCGCGTATATCGACATCCTATGCCCGGCGCAACAAGACATCGTGCGCGATTACGCCGTGCGACACACGCTGGCCTGCTGCCTGGCGCGGGTGGCCGGCCGCTCGCCACTGGAATACCTCAATACCGCGCAGCGCCGCCGGCAACAGCGCATCGTGCTGGATCTGCTGGAGCAAGACATCTACCGCGTCCCACATCTCATCCGTGAATTCGGCCGCAAGCTGGCTTACCACGATGCCTGAAATCGCAGGACTGCAAGCCATCGAGATCCTCGACAGCCGCGGCCGACCAACCGTCCTGGCCCAGTGCCGCCTGGCCGATGGAACGACAGGGCGAGCTTCGGTGCCAGCGGGCGCTTCAACCGGCGCCGCCGAAGCCGTCGAGCTGCGCGATGGCGACCCGCGGCGTCATGCAGGCTTGGGTTGCTTGCGGGCGGCGGCCAATATCAACGGCGAGATTCAGCGGGCCCTGGCCGGCCGGCCCTACGCGACGCAGGCAGAGCTGGACACCGCTCTCATCGCGCTCGACGGCACGCCGGACAAGTCTCGGCTGGGCGCCAACGCCATCTTGGCCGTCTCGCTGGCTTTCACGCGGGCGCATGCGGCGCAGACGGGAACGCCGCTGTTCGCGCACCTGGCGCAAATGGCGGGCGTCGTGCCGCAGTTGCCGGCGCCAATGATCAACTTGTTCAGCGGCGGGGCGCACGCCGGCGGCCAAGTCGCGCTGCAAGATGTGCAGCTTGTCGTGCCCGTCGCTGGCAGTATCAGGCGCACGCTCGAAGTCTTCAGCGATGTATTTCGGGCGGCGGCCGCGCTTATCGAGCAGACCTACGGCGCACGCCTGCTGACCGCCGACGAGGGTGGTCTGGCGCCGCCATTCGAGTCGTCGGAAGCCATGCTGCAAACCGCCGTCAGGGCGATCGAAGCGGCGGGCTATCGCGCCGGCCACGAGGTCGCGCTCACCATCGATGTGGCCGCGTCGCAATTTCACCGGCCGGCGAATATCACCTCGACGGCGCCGCGCTCAATCGTGACGAGATGATCGACTTGATCGACAATTGGCGCCGGCGCTACCCCATCGTCAGCGTCGAAGACGGGCTGGACGAAGCCGATTGGACCGGCTGGACCCGGCTGCGGCAGCGTTTGGGCGGGCGGGCGATGGTCTTGGGCGATGACCTGCTCTGCACCAATCCGCAGCGCATTCAGCGCGCCATAGAGCTGCGAGCGGCCGATAGCTTGCTGCTCAAGGTCAATCAGATCGGCACGCTGACCGAGGCGCTGGCGGCCCTGCGGCTGGCGCGGGCGGCGGGCTGGAGCGTCGTAGTCAGCGCCCGCAGCGGCGAAACCGAAGACGACTGGCTGGCGGATCTGGCGGTCGGCTGGGCGGGGGACTATATCAAGGTCGGGTCGATCACGCAGTCCGAGCGGCTGGCGAAGTACAATCGGCTGCTCTACCTCGAGGCAATGCACGGCCTCTCGATGGCTCACTGCGAGCGCCGACTAAAGCAGCGTTGACAGCAAGCCGCCGTCAATGCGGTAGAAGGCGCCGGTGATGAAAGAGGCGTCATCGCTGGCGAGGAAGAGCACCAGCTTGGCGACTTCTTCCGGCCGGCCGACGCGCCCCAGCGGATGCTGCGCGCCCCAATCGCTGATCATGCCCGCTGGATCGGCCGGGCCAAAGAGATCAGCCGCGTCTTGCAGCATCGGCGTGTGAATCGAGCCGGGCGCGATGCAGTTGCAGCGGATATTTTCCCGCGCGTGATCGAGGGCGACGGTGGTGGTGAAGCTGACGATGGCGCCTTTGGAAGCGGCGTAGGCGGCCACGGTGCGCTGCGAGGCGACGGCTTGGGCCGACGATGTGTTGACGATGGCGCCACCGCCGCGCCTGCGCATTTCGGGGATGCTGTACTTGCAGGTCAAAAAGGTCGCGCGCAAGTTGACGTTGATCTGAAAGTCCCAGTCGGCCACCGGCTGATCGACCACAGTGCCATAACGCACGACGCCGGCATTGTTGTGCAGCACGTCAACGCCGCCGAAGCGCTCGACAGCTTCGGCCACCAAGCGCCGGACGTAAGCCTCATCCGTGATATCGCCAGGGACGAAAATGGCGCGGCCGCCATCGGCTTCAATGAGCTGGCACGTGTGCTCGCCGGCCCCGGCGTCGATATCGGCGATGACGACGCTGCCGCCCTCAGCCGCGAAAGCGCGGGCGCAGGCGCGGCCGATGCCCATGCCCGCGCCGGTGACGATGATGACTTTGTCACGAAATCTTCGTGTCATTTTGCGCGCTCCCCAGCTATTTCAAGTCGACATCACCGGCGGCATCAATATGGCGCACGCCGCTATTCGACTCGAAGAATACCGCTTTCAACTCGACCTCTCGTGATTCACCCGGCTCCAACGTGAGCTGTGTGCCGGTCTTGGCCATTACGGCGGTCAAACCCTGGCCGGGGATGGACGAGGCGGGCTCAATGGCGATGACGTAGGAGCGCTTGTAAAAGGGGAAGCCGGGCGACGAATTTAGCTCCTGCCAGAACCAGGCGTAGGGGAAGACCGAGGCATCCCAGGCCAAGCCGATGCCCAGGCCCAGCTGCGTATTGGTGATGGCGTACCAGCCGGTGTCGAAGTCGGTCAGATAGGCGAGCAGATCGCGCGGCTGGTCGGGCGGCGGCACGCGCGACATGTCGAGAGCGTCGAACATGGGCCAGGCGCGCGCCTGCCCGGGCGTCAGCGGATTGGCCGCGCCGGCGTATTCGTCATCGGCCAGCAAGCGGGCGGCAGCGGTGTCGATGCGGCAGTGCTCGCTGAGGAAGGGCGCGCCATAAGCCGGATGATGGCTCCACATGCAATCCATCGGCTCACCGGCCCCGTTGGTGATGCGTTCGCGGATGTGCAAGATGGGGCTGCCGGCTTCGAGGCGCAGCCAGCGGTCGATGGTATAGGGGCTGCGCGAGAGCCGCGTGCTGAGTTGGCATTCGACGGCCGCGGCCGACTGGCTGACGATGTCGTATTCCCAGGCTTTCATTGACGCTTCGCCGTGGAAGCCGAGCTTGGCGCCCTTGTATTCGTTGGGGAAGCCGCCGTTGGGAAACAGCACCTGCCAGCCGCCGGCGTAGGCTTCCAGCCAGGCGGTATGCGAGTCAAAAGCCGAGTCGAAGCCGCGCCCGCTTTCCTTCATGCCCCAGGGCGCTTTCCACAGCACATCAATATCTTTGGGCTTGTAAATGAGTTCGTAGATGTCCGCGCCCTTGTCCAGCAGCAGGGTCGCCGCCAGCAAGTCGTTCTCGATCTGCAGGGCGCGCATGCTGCGGCCCAGTGTGATTTCACTTGCGGAGCAACTCATCGGCGTTTCCTTTCGGGCTTGTCCGGTACTACGTTTCGCGTTCTCGGCTTAGGTCTACCCCCCTCAATCCCCCCGTATCAACGGGGGGAAGCTCGTCTCGGACTAGACCAAATTGGTATCAACATCTCAATGGCAACTTTTCCGCGCATACGTTAAGGGGTACGGGTACCCCGACCTCCTGCTCCCTGATTCTTTCGCGTAGGGGGAGAAAAACCTGCGGGATGCAGGGTATTTTGCGTGGGCGGCGGCATTGCCGGGCGAGTGTCTACGATATCTCCACCATAGTGTGGGCGGCTGAGGCGCGCGAGTGTCTATCGATGCTGTGCGGAGCGGATTTGGGAATGACGGGAGGGCGTGACGAGTCTCGCCCCTACAAGGCTCGTCGGGGAAATCCGCCCGGATATTGCGTTTAGTCGCCTCATTTCACCCGCAATACCCCCACAGGTCGCCCTTGAGCCCCGCGCAATTCACCCTTGCCCTGCAGGTCATTTCGCCTTGGTTCGCCCGGGATCCGCCCCAAACCACCCTCGGCGCGCCCTTGGTTCACGCTGGGTTCCCCCTCGCTTCCCCCTTCCGCGCTGCAGCCAGGCGCGGGGATGTCGATTTTATGTCCGACGGAAAACTTTTTTCGGACATAAAACGTGTTTTTGTGTCCGGCCGCCGCGGATATGTGGTTGTTAAGGCGCAGTCAGTTAGCATGATAGCAGGTCTCGCTGCGCGAGTGGTGTACAAATGGTCGCGGTTTTTCCTCGGCAGTAGAACTCGGTGTACTCTTTTCCCTCGTGGAACTCGGTGGCAAAGGTGCGTAAAACCCGGCCCCGCGTTGAAGACCGCCATCGAAGCGTCAGCATCAAAGTTGAATCGTCAGCCCGCCATCGGCCACAATCGCCGCGCCGGTGATGAACGAAGCGGCATCGCTGACCAGGAAGAGGGCCACTTGCGCCATCTCTTCGGGTTGGGCGATGCGGCCCAAGACGTGAAGCTCGCCCCAATCCCGCAGGGCGCCCGCTGGATCCGCCGCGTTGAAGAGGCCGGCGGAATGGCGCAACATGGGCGTATCCACCGAGCCCGGGCAGAGGCTGTTGGCGCGGATCTTGTCATTGGCGTGGTCGATGGCCATCGTGCGCGTCATGGCGATGACGGCGCCCTTGGAAGCGGCGTACGCGGCGACATTGGGCTGGCTGAACAAGCCTTGCACCGAGGCCACATTGACGATCGCGCCGCCGCCGCGCTTGACCATCTCGGGTATGCAATACTTGGCCGCCAAATACACACCCTTGGCGTTGATGGCGAGCGTGCGATCCCAGGTGTCTTCATCGGTATCGACCGCGGTGCCGTAGGTCTGAATGCCGGCGCTGGCGACCAGGTAATCGACCCCGCCGAAGGCCGCCACAGCTTCGGTCGCGATTCGTCGAGCGTCGGCATCGGCGGATACATCAGCAACGACGGCGATGGCTCGGCCGCCCGCCGCCTCAATTTCGCGCCGCCGGTCATTGAGCGCCGCCTCGTTGACATCGGCCAGGGCGACAACGGCCCCCTCAGCGCCGAACGCCAGCGCGGTCGCGGCCCCGATCCCGGTTGCCGCCCCGGTGACGACTGCCACTTTGTTCGCGAATCTCATGCGCTGGTTCCTCCTTAGTGTGTGCCAGTACGTCGTTCAAATGCTTACCACAGCCGCTCGGCGGCGGCGAGAATGGCTCCCGCGCTCACACAAAATATCATACGCCCTCGGCTAACGAAAATGGCGGTTTGATAAAAATTAGAACACAGAGGTTACACAGAGGACACAGAGTAATGAAACATAGTGATGGTTCACCAGCGAAAGTCCACATTTACTGGATGGCCGCCTACGTCGCGGCAAAGTCGAAATCAGTCAGAACTTTCTGTGCCCTCTGCGCATCCTCATGTTCTCTTTGCCTCAAACCGCTGTCTGCCATAGACAAGCAAGACAGGAATTGTGTGTGAGCGCAGTTCTTCTTCTCGCTACCTCCGAACGGCCGTGGCAAAAGGAACGTTCCTTGAAGAGAGATTTGCATGACTCACTCTGTCCGGCTTCAGATTGCGCAGCGCGCGCCAATTTGATGGCCTGGCAAGTTCCAGCGATTGTCTCACACTTGGGGGCGCGTGTCGAATTTGTGCTGATACGCGCAGCCGGCTGATCCAGGCGAACATTGAGCAGCGGCCGCCAGCGCCGTTGCCGTCGACTGCGATTGGGGCTATCGTAGGCGGGCAACCCGCAGCAGATACGATATGGAGCGAAGCCAAACCGGATGGCAAAGAGCGCGCCGGGCAGCGTAAACGCCTTCAATATCAGCAACCCTGAACGCTACCGCTGCCAGGTCTTTCACTACCATCGGCGGCTCTCGCGCTTGTACCTCGGCGTCTATCAGGGGCGACGCGAAGCGCCCGCGTTCTATCTGCTCTTCTCGGATGTCGCTTATATCGACGCGCCTACGAGCTGGCAGGGCGCCGGTTTCAATATTGCCGGGCGCGACGAGTGCATCGCGCTGATGCTCAAGCTGGGTTTGATCGGCGAAGCGATTCATCAGTTTCCCGATGCTTACGCCTCCATCACGGAGTATGCGCGGCTCTACACCGTGGCAACGCTTTCAAGCGAAGTGCGCATCATCGCCAGCGGCGCCGCCATGCTGCAAAAGATTCCGGCTGAGCTTCGGTGACTGGGCGCCCCGGCTGCGGCAGAGCGCGCGTCGCCGTGTAAATGCAGCCGAAGCCGCTATGCTATAATGCGTGGCGGTTCCATCAGACGCGCAACGCGAGGCTCGCGATGAGACATCCCGCTTCCAGGCCGCCCGATCCACATGCGCCCAAGCCGACATTTTCGGTGGTGATCCCTTGCTACAACGAGGTCAATACGGTGCAGGACATTGTCACGCGCGTGCTGGAAGAGGCGATCGTGGATGAAGTCATCATCGTGGATGACGGCTCCACCGATGGTACCGTCGATGTGCTGCAAGCGATTGAAGCCGAGAATCACAGCCGGGTCAGCATCCATTATCACGAGCGCAATCGGGGCAAGGGGGCGGCGCTGGTCACCGGCTTCGCCCACGCCACCGGCGAGGTCATCATCATCCAGGACGCCGATTTTGAATATGACCCGCGCGAATACGCCTTGCTGCTGAAGCCGATTCAAGAAGGCGTCGCCTCGGTTGTCTATGGTTCGCGCTTCCTGGGCGGCACGCGCAAAGCCATGAACTTCTGGAATATGGTGGCCAATAAGGGGCTGACGCTCATCACCAATATCCTCTTCAACGCCATCCTGAGCGACATGGAAACGTGTTACAAGTGCTTCCGCCGCGAGGTGGTCGAGGGCATGCACATCAAGGCGCGCGGTTTCGAGTTCGAGCCCGAATTCACGGCCAAGGTGCTGCGGCAAGGCATTCGCATCGTCGAGGTGCCGATATCGTATTACGGCCGCGAATACCACGAAGGCAAGAAGATCAAGTGGACGGACGCGCCCATCGCCGCCTGGACGCTGCTGCGCTACCGCTTCTTTGATTGACGCGCAAGATTGCCATGGGCTTACATAGGGCCGATCCGCGCCGGCCCGCGATAGAGCGTCGTCATCGCAGCATCGTAACTGCGCCCCAGCAGTTCCAGCTTGAGGTCGCTGCGCCGCGGGTCATCCCAGAGGTCGCTGAATTCGCCCGGGTCGTCGACTAAGTCAAAAAGCTCGGCCAAGCCATGATTGTGGTAGAGGCTCAGCTTGTAACGCCCGTCGAAATACATGCTGGCGACCGTGCCGTCGGGCAGGTCGAGCGCGTCGATGTATTCGCAGCGCACGAACGCGCGATGTTGCTCGGGCGACTGCTGACCGGTCAAGATAGGCAGCAGAGATTGGCCCGTGATGTAATCCGGTATCGGCAAGCCGCAGATTTCCATGAGCGTGGGCGCGATATCCGTGAGCTCGACCAGCGCGCTGCTGCGCAGATCAGCGCAAAAAACGCCCGGCCAAGACCAAATTAGCGGCACCCGCACCAAGCCCTCGTAGAAGCGACAGCCTTTCTGAATTAAGCCATGATCGCCCAGCGCCTCGCCGTGATCGCTGGTGAAGATGACAACTGTGTTTTCACGCTGGCCGCTGGCTTCCAACGCCGCGAGAATACGGCCCAGCTGGTCGTCAATCAGTTTGAGCATGGCGTAGTAGGCGGCGATCAGGGTGGGGGCATCGCGCTGGCCGGCGGTTTGTGCTTCGACTAGCAAGGGCGACGGCGATTGCGGCAAGATGGGGCTCGCAATATCGAGTTCGTCTGGATGGCGGGCGCGCGACTGAAAATCGACGGCGGCGAGTTTGGCTTGCTGCGCCAGATCGCTCTCGCGAAACAAGGGCGGATTCATCACCTGCGGGTCAAACAGATCGCGGTAGGCTTGGGGCGGGTTGAAGGGCGGATGCGGGTCGTAGATGTTGACGCTGGCCAGCCAGGGCGCGTCACGCTGCGCCTGGATGAATTCAATGGCCTTGTCGGCACACCAGGTCGTCTGGTGCAAGTCCGCCGGCACCCCAGCCGGGTCCGCCGTGAGTTCGCCTAAATCAGCGCCTTTCTCGCGCACCCAATCGGCGTAATCATGGCCCTGGTCCCAATCAGCGCGCGGGGCATGGCTGTACTGCCAATACGCATAGCCGTCATCGGCGCGCTCTTCCACGCGGCCATAGGCGCTGGTCAAGTGCAGCTTGCCAATCAAGCCACAGGTGTACCCCGCGTCCGCCAAGCGTTTGGTGATCAAGGGCGGGAAGCCGGGAAAGCTCGGGTTGCCGTTGCGATTGACGTGGATGGAACTGGGATACATGCCGCTGAGGAAGCTGGCGCGGCTGGGCGTGCAGATGGGGCTCTGGCAATAGGCGCGCTCGAAGGCGACGCCCTCGCGTACGAGCCGGTCGATGTAGGGCGTCGACACCTGTGGATTTCCCAAAGCGCCGATGGTGTCATAGCGCTGCTGATCGGTGCAGATCCACAAGATGTTGGGGCGCTGCGTCGACAGTGTCAATTGCGCGTCCCTCCCTGTCACTCGCAATCACTGACGTATGAAGTTTATCATGTGTAAAGCGCTAGAGAAAATAACGGCAGAGTGGGCAAGTCACCGGCTCGCGCCTGTTTACGTTGCGGGCAATATCCCTTCGTGCGTACGGGCGAGCCGGTGGTTCGCCCCTACATGATTCGATGGAGAGGGGGAGATAAGCGCTGCGCGGGGTCTCCGAAATTCGACGAGGATGGCAGTGAGCAAAGCGTCAAATCACGAGAGCCAGTGAGCCGGCGACACAGCAAAGTGGAACGCCCCTCAAGTTCTGAAAGGGCGTTCCGGGACCGGGTCGACCGCGTAAGCCGCATTCTGTCCGTCGGTGACGGGGGAATCATCTATCTGGGGTCGGCGTCGCCGCCGGCCTCTAGCGGTGTACCCGGCGCTTTCTTCGGAGCGGGCCGCCCCACTGCGCCTGTTTCACCTTGCTCCTGATGGGGTTTGCCCAGCCGCCGACATTACTGCCGGCGCTGGTGCGCTCTTACCGCACCTTTTCACCCTCGCACCTAACGATGCAATCTGCTCTCTGTTGCACTTGCCGTCAGGTCACCCTGCCCGGCCGTTAACCGGCATCATCGCCCTGTGGAGTGCGGACTTTCCTCGACGAGCGCATGGCTCGCCGCGATTCCCTCGGTCAACCCGGTCACGTCCATTATACCCCAAAAGAACCGTCCGTTGCGCCTTCGGCCGGGCGTGGCTGATGGCCGGCAGCCGCGCTTGTCAGCCCGCGCGAACTGGCATAAGCTACTCGCAGCGCGTAAGCATAACTTGAGACATTCTGACGTGTCGACCAGCGTAGCCATCAGCCCGCCGCGGACGCGCCGCAAACGTTCGCGCTGGCGCAGCCCGATAGCATTGGACACCCTTTCGACGCTCTGCGTCATCAGCGGCTTGTTGCTGGCGCCGTTGCTCACGCTGGATCTGACGGGTTGGGCGATCGACCTGGATGTCGTGCTGCCCGTCACTATCGTCGCCGTCCTGCTCGGGCTCATCCTGGCGCGCAGCCGCTTCGGCGAGTTGACGGCGATGGTCATCAGCCTGCTCTATGGCATCGCCGCCAACGCCCTCTTCGCCGCCAACAGCCAGGGCCTTCCGCCGCGTGACGCGCTCGTCGCCGTGCTGACGCGCAGTTACGACTGGACGCTGGACCTCGTCGGCGGCGGCATCAACACCGATCCGCTGGTCTTGACGCTGCTGATCGGCTTCTTGTTCTGGTTCCTGGCTTTCAACGCCAACTGGCACGTTTTCCGCCTCAATCGCGTCTGGCGGGTGGTCTTGCCGCCTGGCCTCATTCTGCTGGTCAATCTGGTGTTTTTCACCGGTGACGAGCCGCTGGACATTTACCTCTTCGCCTATTTGCTGCTGGCGCTGATTCTTATCATCCGCTCTAACCTGGACAATCGTCGCTGGGATTGGACGCTGCGCGGCGTGCGGGTCCCCACGATTGTGCGGCGCCAATTCGCCACCATCGGCCTGCTGCTGTCGCTGCTTTCGCTGGCTTTTGCCTGGGGCGTGCCGAGTGGCGATCTGCAAGACCGTCTCAACGAATTCCAGCGCTTCCTGGCATCGGACCCGCTCAAGGAAATGGCTGATGTCTGGAATCGGCTCTTCGCGCCCATCGAAGGCGATGGCCCGTCGACGACCGATTACTACGGCGCGGACCTGCTCAACCTGGGCGGCGCCATCAGCCTGGGCGATGACATCGTCCTCGAGGTCGAAGCGCCACGCGACGCGCATCGCTACTACTGGCGGTCGCGGGTCTTCGAGCGCTATATCGACGGCCAGTGGTCGCCATCGGCCGATCTGCGCATCACCGACCGCGCCGCGCCGCTGGAGATGGCGCTAGGCGGCGAAGTCATCGGCCGGCAACGCCAGGCAGTGACGCAGCGCTTCACGGTTGGGGGCGCCAATACGCGCATCTTCTACGGCGCGCCCCAGCCGCAATCCATTGACCGCGCCGGGCGTATCGACCTGATTTACACCGACAAGCCGGACAACACATCGATGAATGTGTCGGTCATCCGGCCGCTGAAGGTGATGCGGCGCGGCGACAGCTACAGCGTCACCAGCCAAATCAGCATCGCCACGGCTGACGAGTTGCGCGGCGCGCCGGCGGCGTACCCGGCTTGGGTGAGCGGGCCGAATCTCTATGTCGGGGGGCGCAATCTGCGCGTGCAAAATTTGGCGCAGTCTATCGTGAACGAGGCCGGCGCCGTCACCGCCTACGACCGTGCCAAGGCCATTGAGCGTTGGCTGCGCCAGAACATCGCCTACAACGAGGCGATCAGCGCCCCGCCGGCCAATGTGGATGCGGTGGAATGGGTGCTCTTTGATGTGCGAGAAGGCTATTGCACCTACTACGCCACCTCGATGATCGTCATGCTGCGTCACTTGGGCATTCCGGCGCGCATGGCGGCCGGCTTCTCGCAAGGGACCTATGACGAGAGCAATGGGCGCTATGTTGTGCGCGAGCGGGAAGCGCATACCTGGGTTGAAGTGTATTTCCCCGGCTACGGCTGGATCGAGTTCGAGCCGACCTCGGCCCAAGCGCCCATCCATCGCGACGGCGACGAGTTGGTGCAAGAAGACGAAAATGCGCTGACGCCGGCGCCAACAGCCAGCCCAACGCCGACACCCACCGAGACGCCAACGCCCACGCCACTGCCCAGCCCGACGATCTTGCCCGACCAAGATGTGCAAGAGCAGAATCTTGACGCGCCCACGCCGACCGCGTCGCCCACGCAACCTCAACCGCAGCCGACGCCATCGCCGACGCCGGTCATCCTGCCGACAGTCATTCCGCCTATTCCGCCAGAAAATCCGCCGCCCCTGAGTTTCTTGCAGCCCTTCCTTCTGCTGGTCATCGTTGCGGCGCTCTTTCTGCTGATCCTGCTGATCATCGCGCTGCTGCTAATCTGGTGGTGGGAGTGGCGCGGCCTGGGCGGCTTGAGCCCAATCTCGCGCGCCTACGCCCGCCTGGAACGCTACATCGCCTTGCTGGGCATTCGCGTCGGGCGCAGCCAGACCACGCTGGAAAAGCGCCGCGAACTGCAGCGACGCCTCCCGGCGGCCAGAGAACCCATCGGCGCCATCAGCGACCTCTATACGCGCGAGCGCTACGGCAGCGGCGAAACACATGCAGATGACAGCCGTCATTTCGAGGCCACGGCGGAAAGAGCCTGGACTCGCACGCGCCGGAATATCTTGCGGCGTTGGCTGCGGCGCTGGATTCCCTTCTTAAGGCGGAATTAGCCTTGCTTCTCCAGCACGAGAAAGTGAGATAGCCCCCAGGTATCCAGCGGCGTGCCCTCGAAACGGTAGAGCAAATCCCGCAAAACCACCGCCGGATGACCTAACCTCGCAATGATGTTGTCGTATCCGCCGTAAATCCGTTGATGGCGCAATGTCCTCAACGGCAGCTTCGCCAGCATGGATCGCAAGTCAGCGGCAGTATAGGCGCGCACATGCGGCGCCAGCTGGTCGCGCCAGCTCCGCGGCAGATAGTTGATGAGGGGCGTATTGCCGAAGTGGTATTGGCCGCGCCAGTAATGCCCGTGCGTCTCAAAGGGATACCAGCGGTTGGGGCAGAAGAGCAAGATACGCCCGCCCGGTTTGGCGACGCGAACCATTTCCCGCAGGCAGAGGCCATCATCGGCGACGTGCTCCAGCACCTCGTGCGAAAGCACCACGTCAAAGGTATCGGCGGCGAAGGGAATGTGCTCGCCCGCGGCGGCGATTGCGGCGGGAACATTTTGGCGCGCGCTGCGGACGCGGCTGATTTCGATGTCGATGGCGTCGACGCGTCGTGTGTATCGTTGGCGGATTTGGCGCGCGTACATGCCGATGCCGCAGCCAGCCACCAACACCTGCGCCTCGTCCAGCCGCGCCCACTGCGCCATCAATTGAAGTCGCCGTTCTTGCCCGGCGCGCCAGACATAACTGGGTTCGCCGCGCAGCGATGCCAGCTCCGAATGACTCATAGCCGCCGGATATCCAGTGCGCTAGCCGCTCGCTGCAATTGACAAGAGATACTGATAGAGATTGCGCGAGCCGCTGTTGCTGAGCCGGTCGGTCGAGAATTGATGCCGCGGACCCATCTCGCCGCCGGAGCGCACAAAGGTGATGAAGTCGTCTTCGCTCGCGTCGAATGTCAGCAGACTGGGGCCAGCGTCCGTGCCTTCACCTTCCGTCACCATGGCAGTTGCCGCATTCCAGCGCCTCGTAACGGCCGCGGCCGCGCTCAACCAGCTTGGGGTCGAGCTCCACGGCGTCGCTCTCGTCAGCCGTTGGCGCAGCAGCGTCCTCATCCGTTTGCTCGAAGATCGTCGCCTTGGTGGGCTCGACGTAGGCGAAAGTTGGGAAGGGCGTGGCTGTCGGTGGCGCGTCGGTGGCTGTGGCGGCCGGCTGATCGGCGCCGCTGCAAGCTGACAGCGTCATCACCGCCATTGTAATCAGCAATATGAGGCGCCACGAATTCCTTATCGTCACGGTCCCTCCAGTTTGTCGCCCCGCGCCGGATCCAGCGCTTCTTGCAAGCCATCGCCGACGAAAGAAAAGCTCAGCAGCGTCAGCGCCACCAACAGCGTGGGGAAAAGCGCCAAGTGATAATCCACGATGACCGTGGACGATTTCACGCTGCCCCCCACCATTTTACCCCAACTCGCCGTCGGTTCGGTGATGCCGATGCCCAGAAAACTCAAGCCAGCTTCGGCGAAAATGGCGAGCGGCACGGCAAAGGTGAACGAGACCAGCAGCGGCGTCAAGGCGTTGCGCAATATATGGCGGGAGATGATTTGCAGCTCGGAGGCGCCCAGGGCCCGCGCCGCCAGCACAAACTCCGATTCGCGGAATTTCAGGAATTGCGCCCGAGCGATGCGCGCCGGCTCAATCCAGGAGGTCACGGCCAGCACGAAGATAACGTTGACCAGGCCGGCGCCGGTGATGCTGATGAGGAACATGGCGAAGAGCAGCGGCGGGATGGCGGTGGCGATCTCGATAATGCGCAAGATGCCGAAATCCCAGAATCCGCCGCGGTAGCCGGCGATCGCGCCCAGGGGCACGGCGAAGGCAAACGAAATGATGGGCACGGAAAGCCCTACGAAGAGCGATGTGCGCGCGCCGTAGATGAGGCGCGTCATGAAGTCGCGGCCGACGCCATCGCCGCCCAAAATGTGCTGCGGGTCTTGAAAGGGCCGCAAGCGCACAATGGCGAAATCAACTTGATTCAGGCCGTAAGGCGCGATGATATCGGCGAATACCGCGACGGTGACCAGCAAGCCCAAGAGTACGCCGCCGACCAACGCCAGGCGATTGCGCAGGAAACGCCGCCAGGCATCGCGAGCCAAGGACCGCTGTTCCACCCGGTCCACCATATCCGCGTGCAACTTCGCCGGCTCTGCTGCCATGGCGCTCAAGCCCCCTTGCTCTCACCCAGGCGGATGCGCGGGTCGATGATGGTGTAGAGAATATCGGTGATGAGATAGGTCAAGCCCCAGAGCAGCGCGATCAGCAGCACCAGGCCCATGATCATCGGATAATCGCGATTGAAGATGCTGGTGACGAAGAATTTGCCCAGGCCCGGCACGCCGTAAACGACTTCAATGAAGAGCGAACCGGTCAGGAGATTGGGGATCTGCGGCAGCAAAACGGTAATCATCGGGATGAGGGCATTGCGCAAGACGTGGCGCAGCATGATGAAGCGCTCGGACAGGCCCTTGGAGCGGGCGGTGCGAATGAAATCGGCGGTGAGCACATCGGCGAAGCTGGACCGCGTATAACGGGAGACCAAAGCCAGCGGCGCCAGCGCATAGGTCAGCACTGGCAAGAAATAATCCCAGGACAAGATGGCGGCGCCACCAGCCGTGATGGGGCCGATGATCCACTTGCTCTCTTCCCCCCAGCCATTTTGGAAGCCGAAGACCAGCAGCAGCCAGGTGGCGATGATGAAGTTGGGCACGGCGATGCCGGCGGTCGATACAAAGGTGACAAGATTGTCGATGAGGCTGTTGTGATAATAGGCGGCGATGATGCCGAGGAAGATGCCCAGGCCGAAGGACAGCAAGATGGTGTAGAGGCCGAGCTGGAAGGTGACGGGCCAGATGCGCGCGATCAGTTGGGTCACGGGCGGGTTGCCGGCCACGGCGAAGGAGTTGCCGAAGTCCAGTTGCAGCGCGCTCGTAAGATAGTTGATGTAGCGTTCGTGGACCGGCTTGTCGAGGCCGTATTTGCGCTCCAGGTTCTCCAGGGCGGCGCCGGAGTAGCCGCGGTCGGCCAGGGTGAAGGGGCCGCCGGGGACCAGGTTCATCAGCACAAAGACCAGCACTGATACGATCAGCAAGACGAAGCCAAGCGAAACCAGGCGGCGCAAGACGTAGCCGATCATCGTCCTGTGGCGACCTCCAGCGGAACGATCAAGCCGGCGGGCTGCTGATTCACGTTTACGGGCAATCGCGGGGTGGGCAAGTGAATCTCAAGGGCGGAGTCAAATCGGGACGAGATTTTGAGGGCGGCGGCAGTGCTATCATACCTGGTCTAACAAAAATGGGGGCGGGCTGCTCACCCGCCCCCACCAATGGCGCAAATTCAATGACGACTACTCGCTGCGATGCGTGTCGTAGTTGAGCACATCGTCTGTGATGTAGTAATCGCCCCAGCAATGTTCATTGCCCCAGTGCGTGGTGGCCAGGCCCTGGCGATCGGGCTCCCAGCAATTGCCGGTCGCGCCCATGTAGGGCTGCCACAGATCGCCTTGAATGCGGTGGACGAGGAAGATGCCGCCGACATCTTCGACCATGATGCGCTCGGCCTGTTGATACATGGCGGTACGCTCGGCCGGATCGCCCGTGAAGGAGTTTGCTTCGCGGACCAGGTTGTCGAAGTCATCGTTGCGCCAGGAGTGGCGGCCGGTCGATACCCAGACGCCCATCATATTGGCCGGATCGAGGTAATCCATGCCGTAGGAGACGCCGCCGAATTCCAGCGTGGTGGGGCGCTCCAGCAGGCGGGTCATGTAATCCTGGAATTCCAGGTTATTGACCGTGATTTCCACGTTCAGGCATTGGCTGATTGAAGCGGCGGCGGCGATGAACCAGTCCTGAATGAAGGAGGGCTCGCCACGCAGCGCCAGCTCAACCGGCGGGAAGCCTTCGCCACCGGCATAGCCAGCGTCGGCCAGCAGGCCTTGCGCCGCTTCGCAGTCGTAGTCTTGAATGTCTTTCAGGCCGGCGCTGTTCGAAGCGGGGAAGCCCGGCGCCAGGAACGAGTACGCCGGGATGCCGACCGTGGTGCCGACCACGTTCTCGACGATCGATTCGCGGTCCAGCGCTTTGGCGAAAGCCAGGCGGACGTTGACATCGTTGAAGGGCTCGGTGAAGGTGTCCATCAGCAGGTAGTCGGTGCGGAAGTCGCCGGCGTGCTGCCGATAATTCTGGGACATGACTTCGTCGGCGAAGATGACTTCAAAGTCGGCCGGGCCCAAGAGCGATTGATGCACCTGGTCGATTTCGTGATCCTGAAAGGCCAGGAAGCTGCTATTCAGCATATCGCCATAGACGAATTCCATGCGCCGCAGCCAGGGCGTGCGCGGGCCGACATAATCGGGATTGGCTTCGAGCACGGCGTGGCTGCCCGGCTCAAACTCGCGCAAGATGAAGGGGCCGGCGGAGACATGCGTTGCGGGGTCCAGGATGTACTCAGGGCCGATTTCCGTCAGCGCCTTGGCTTGCATCGGCGGCCAGAAGAAGAAGGTCGCGGGCAAAGGCGGGAAGGGCACTTGGGTGGTGACGGCGAGCGTATTGTCGTCTACAGCTTCCAGGCCGATTTCGTCGGGCGAAATCTCGCCGGCGACCGATTCGTCCCAGCCGTCGATGATGCCCAGCCAGAGCCAGACAAAGTCATAGGCGTGTTCCGGATCGGCCATGTAGCGCCAGCTTTCGACCCAGTCGTCCGCGGTGACGGGCGTGCCGTCGCTCCATATCTGGTCGCCGCGCAAGTTGAAGGTCCAAGTCAGACCGTCATCGGACACTGACCAATCGGTGGCTGCCGACGGAAGCAGTTCCATATTGTTGTTGAGCACAACCAGGGAATCGGAGAATTTATCGAAGGCGCCGGTGCTGCAGATGCGGGAATACACGGTGACGATGGACGATAGCGATGTCTCTTGACGCGCCGAATCACAGAGGTTGCGATAGACCTGCATCTCGTAGGGCGCGGCATCGGCGGGCAATTCACGCCCGTAGATATCGACATTGTCTTGGGCGAATGCAGTCGGCAACGCAACCATAAACGCCATCACAATCAAAAGCAATCTGGAGGCAACTCTCTTTGACATGTGACTTCCTTTCGGCAATTCCAACGGAGCGGCGATGGTATATACGCCTGTGGCGGCATTGTATATCAGGCGGCCGAAACGCGGCAATATACGATTTCGCGACCTTACCTTAATGTCGCGCGATTCTCCCAAGTGTCGGCGCCGTAGCAATCGTCAACATTGCCGCAACAACCCTTTTATCCGCGGGGCAAAGCGGCTACACTTTTTCGCGTTTTGAATGGGCTGAAACCACCGGTATTGAGGTCAAGACATGCCAAACCCAACGCAATTGGCGCGGAAGATATCCAAGTCGCCCACGATCGCCATGAACGACAAAGCCAAGCAACTGGCGGCTGAGGGGCATGATGTCATCGGGCTGGCCGGTGGCGAACCGGATTTTGATACGCCGCCGCATATCGTCGAGGCGGCGGTCAAGGCGATCTACGACGGCGAGACGCGTTACGCCGCGCCGTCCAAAGGGATACGACCGCTGCTTGAGGCGATAGCCGTCAAGACCGAGCGAGACATCGGCATCCGCCTGGACCCGATGAGCGACATCATCGTGACGCCGGGCGGCAAGCTGGCGCTCTTCCTGGCGCTCAAAGCCATGCTCGACCCCGGCGACGAGGTGCTGATTCCGGCGCCCTACTGGGTTAGCTATCCGTCGATTACGACCATGGTCGGCGGCGTGCCGGTCGCCGTCGAAACCAGCAGCGCCGACAATTATCGACTGCACCTTGACCAGTTGCGCGAGCACCTCACGCCGCGGACCAAAGCCATCATCGTGAATTCGCCCAGCAACCCCACCGGGCACATGCTCTCCTCAGCGGAGTTAGAGGCGGTGGCCACGCTGGCGCTCGAATCAGACCTGTACATCATCTCGGACGAGATCTACGAGAAGCTCAGTTTTGACGGCAAACCCGTCGTGTCGCTGGCTTCTATCCCTGAGTTGGCCGACCGCGTTGTGGTGCTCAACGGCATGTCGAAAGCCTACGCCATGACCGGCTGGCGCCTGGGCTGGCTGGCCGGGCCGACGGCGCTCATCAGCGTGGCCGGCACCTTCAATTCGCAGACGGCGACATCAGCCGCGACATTCACGCAGCACGCGGCGGTCGCGGCGCTGACGGGGCCGCAAGACTGCGTCGAGGTGATGCGCCAGTCTTACGAAGCGCGGCGGGACTTCATCGTGCGAGGTTTCAACAGCATTCCGAATATGTCGTGCCCGGCTATCGACGGCGCCTTTTACGCCTTCCCCAAGGTCGACGAAACCGACAAGAGCAGCGAAGAAGTCGCCAACGTCATCCTGGACGAAGCGGTCGTGGTGGGCGTGCCCGGCAATGCCTTTGGCGTGACGCGGGACGCGCATGTGCGCTTCTCCTTCGCCGAAGACCTCAACAAACTCAAGGCAGCGGTGGAGCGCATCTGCGCCATCGCCCACAAGCTCGGCTGATCAGCGCGCGCCGCGACATTCGACAAGGTAAGAGAAGCGCATTGCGTACGCGCCCGCTGCTCCTCATGCTTCTGTGCGGGCTCATCTGCGCGTGCAACTTTCCGGCCGAAGCCCTGCGATTGGCCGCGCCAACCGCCCAACCCACGGCGTCGACTGACGAAAACTGGCGAACAGTCGCCGAAGGCTTAACGTGGAGAACGGTCATACCCGACGGCGACGAACTGGCGCAACTCATTGTCGTGCGCATTGATCCCGCGCTTTATCGCTTCCGGGCGCATTACTCGCCTGGGCAACCGAAGCGTCTCTCCCAATGGCGTGATCAGCTGCCGGAAGCTGCCGTCATTATCAACGCCAATTTCTTTGATGAGACCGGTCATGCCTTGGGCGCGGTCGTCAGTGATGGAATCGCCAGCGGCCGCGCCTACCGCGAGCGAGGCGGTTCATTTATAGTGCGCGGCGGCGAGGCGGCGGTGCTGGCGAATTGGGGAGCGTCTTTCGAATTCGACGGCGGCATTGAGCAGATGATCCAGGGCTTTCCGCTGCTGGTGGCCGAGGGCCTGCCGAGCTACGCAAGCACCGGGCGCGGCGAACGGACGCGGCGTACGGTGATCGCGCAAGACGCGGCGGGCCAGATCCTGATTATAGTGGCGCCCTTCCTGGGTCAGTCGCTGGCGGATCTCAGCGCCTTTCTGGCCGAGGCCGACCTGGCGATCGTGACGGCGGTCAACCTGGATGGCGGCGGCTCGACGCTGATCGCCCTGCCCGACGCCGACTATCTTCAGCCGTCATTTGATGCCGTGCCGACTGTTCTGGCGCTTTATCCACGGTAAGCGGACGCGACGATAGAAGCGAGCGACAGCATGCCAAAGCTGGCACAAGTAGCAACCGCGCGGCAAGCGCAATTGCAGGATGGGCGGCGCCTTGGATTCGTCGAATTCGGCGACCCGACAGGCGCGCCAGTTGTCCTCTTCCATGATCTCTGGGGCAATCGCAATCTACGGCACCCGGACGATTCCATCTTGCAGCGCATCGGCGTCCGGCTGATCGGCATTGACCGGCCCGGCTACGGCGCTTCGGCGCGCAATGCCGGGCGCGGCATCATGGATGTCGTCGACGATGTGATGCTCTTGAGCAAGGCGCTGAAGCTGACGCAATTCTCCGTAATCGGCTATTCCGCCGGCGGACCTTACGCGCTGGCTTGCGCTTGGCGTTTCCCGCAGATTATCCAGCGTTGCGCAGTGGTCGCTGGCTTTCCGCCTATGGATCACGGTGGCGGATACCGCGCCGTCCACCCCTTCTACGGCCGGCTATTTCAATTGGCGGGCGCCAACGAGCCCTTGTTTCGATTGCTCTTGCGCGGCTTCTTCTGGGTTGATGCGCAGCGGCCGGCGGACCAATACATCCGCGAAATGGGCAGCGCCTTGTCCCGATTCGATCAAGATGTCTTGAGCAACCTCGACTTGTTCAATTTGCGGCGCGATATGTGGGACGAGATTCGCCGCGCCGGCAGCGACATCCTGGCGGATGAGATGCTGGCGCTGACCAAATCATGGGGCTTTCATTTGCAGTCGGTGCGGGCGCCGGTGGATATCTGGTGGGGCGAGGCGGATAATTTCTGCGCGCCCCTGGTCGCAAAACGTATGTCGAGCCTGCTGCCAAAAGGCGAGCTGAACACAGTGCCGCAAGCCGGCCACCTCGTGCTTTTTTCCCACTGGCAAGCCATACTGGAAAAGCTCCGGGAAAGCTGAGGGCGCGGGCTCAGTAGGGGCTGCCGACGCCGTTGACGCGATCGTTCTCCACGGTCTCCAGCGCCAGCGAATGCAGCTCGCTGACAGCAAGTTCCAGGTCGTCCTCGGCGACGATGAACGAGATGCTGCACTCCGAAGACCCCTGGGCGATAGCCAGCACATTGATGCGCCGCTCGCCCAAGAGCGAGAAGACGCGCCCGGCCACGCCCGGCGTACCCCGCATGCCGGCGCCAACCACGGTGATGATGACGATATCACTCCACACCTCGACGCTGTCGATATCCCTTTGCATGATCTCCTGCTGCAGCTCGTTTTCCACCGCCGCCCTAACGGAATTCGCCAGCGGATCGACAACGGTGAAACAGAAGCTCTGCTCCGACGAGGATTGCGAAATCATGAGGATACTGGCGCCCGCATTGGCCGTGGCCAGAAAGGTGCGCCCGACGATGCCCGGCACGCCCAACATGCCGCGGCCGCTAACGGTGAGCATGGAGACATCGCGGATGCCGGTGACCGCCTTGATGACGGTGGCGCTGGCTTGCGTCCGCGCGCCAACCAGCGTGCCTTTGTGCCCGGCGTTGAAGGTATTACGGACGCGCAGCGGTATGCCGCGATTGATGATCGGCTGGACCGTCTTGGGATGCAGAACTTTCGCGCCGTAAAAGGCGAGCTCGCCGATCTCTTGATAGGACACATAGGGCAAGACGCGCGCGCGCCGATCTAGCCGAGGGTCGGCCGTCATCACGCCGTCGACATCGGTCCAGACGATCAGTTCATCGCCATTGAGACAGGCGGCGAATATCGCGGCGCTGAAATCGCTGCCGCCCCGCCCCAGCGTCGTCAGCGTGCCGTCAGGCGTCGCGCCGATGAAGCCGGTGATCACCGGGGTGACGCCCGCCTCCAGCTGGGGCAAAAAGCCGGTCTTGATCCGCGTCTCGGTTTCGTCCCACAAGGGCTCGGCCTGTTGAAAAGCATTGTCGGTGACGACGAAGCGACTCGAATCGAACTGCACGGCTCCTATGCCTTGCGCGCGCATCGCCGCCGTAATGACCCGGCTGCTGAGCCGTTCGCCGAACGACACCAGGGAGTCAGAGATGCGCGGCGTCGCTTCGCCCAAGATCTTGACGGCTTCACAGAGCTCGAGGTGCTCTGCCAAGAGGCGCTGAACTTCCGCGAGGGCTGCGTCACGCTCGTCCGGCGCGCTGATCAGCTGCTTGACCGCGGCTTCGTGTTTTTCGCGCAAGGCGGCGTTGATCCCGGCATAACGCTCTTCCTCGCCCGCGGCGGCTGCTTCTGCTGATGCCAGCAGTTGGTCCGTGACGCCGGCCATGGCCGAGACGACTGCAGCCACCTGATGCCCCTGCGCCAGATGGTCGCGGACGATTCGCACGACCTGCGAAATTGCTTCTGGCGTGCCCACCGATGTTCCGCCGAATTTCATGATCAATCGAGCCATTTGCCTGTCCCCTCCCCTACAAAATAAAAAGGGCGCGTGGAGGTTGTCCACACGCCCGTTTGCTGTTCTGTCTTCGCCGTCTACAACAAACCACAACCTCCACGTCGCGCGCCTATGCGCATCGTAGTCATGGTCATCGTCATAGTGTCGGCCGTCGAAACGATTGCGTAACTCATGGCATTCCGGCTAAATTGCGAAATCGTGGTCAGTGTATCGGCAATTGACGCAGCTGTCAAGGCGGATCGGCAGGTGACCAATCAGCCGCAATTCAGCGCCCCGCACTTTGTGCCCGCCGGCCACCGTGGCATTGCCGGATGCCGCCCGAATATCGTTTACGCCCGCGCCACGCTATGCTAGAATCGCGGCGGAAAACTGAGCAAGCCTGACTATTCCCGTGCTGACACTGCCATCGCCACCAAACCGGCCCCGCCCGCGACCCAGATTCCGCGCCTTCAGCCTGCTTGCCGCGCTGGCCCTCGGCATCGCCCTGGCCGCTGGCAATCTATACTACGCCGCGCAAAGCAACCAACGCAGGACGCTTGAGGGTGAGGCCGGCGACCTCATGTACCTGGCGGCATTTTCCGGTTTCGCCGATGAGTGGCGCCTCTACGCTGGGCAGCAGAGCGCGCGGATCAACGACGAGCAGTTGGAGCTGACGGTGCTCAGCCCGCAGACGGCGACCTGGTCGACCGCCGCGGCGCGCTTTGGTGATATCGATTTTCGGGTCGAGGCGAAAGCTGTCGCCGGGCCGATCGACAACGCCTTTGGCTTGCTGCTGCGCTTCCAGGATAGGGGCGAAACACCTTGCGATCTGCCGGCGGTTACTCTCTGCGGCCTGGCGGAATTGTCGCCCTTGGCTGGCGCCGCCCTGCGCCAGATCTTCGCGCGCGAAAGCGGCTTCGACTATCTGGCCTTTCTCATCAGCAGTGACGGCTATTATTCGCTGTGGAAAGCGGAAGCGAGCAGCACGAGGCAAGTCAGCGCCTGGATGCCGTCGAATCACATCAGCCAGGGCCTGGGGGCGAGCAACATAATTCGCGCGGTCGCAAGGGGTTCGCGCTATCGCTTCTACATCAATCAGCGCGCGGTGGAATTGTGCCTGCCGCTCGAACCGTCGACAGCGAGCACCTATTACGGCGGCGAATGCATTGATGGCGAGTTGCAACTCGATTATGTCGACGAGGCGCCGGCCTACGGCAAGATCGGCCTGGTGGCGCAGTCGACGGCGACCGGTGGCGGCGGCGTGGTCGTCCGCTTCGACAACTTGCTGGTTTTCAGCCCCGGCGCTGCCGATAACGAGGATGTCAAATTATGAAGGTGCACCTGCGCATGGTGGGCTGCCGGCTCAATCAGAGCGAGATCGATAGCATGGCGCGGCAATTCGACGCATTGGGCCACGAAGTTGTTGACACGCCCGAAGCGGCCGATCACTTCGTTTTGAACACCTGCGCCGTGACGAACGAGGCGACTAAGACCAGCCGCAAGCTGATCCGCGACTTCGCCCGGGTGAACCCGGGCGGCGAGGCTACCGTCACCGGCTGTTATGCGCAACTGATGCCCGCCGAAGTCGCTTCGCTGCCGAACGTCCGCCGCGTGCTGGGCAATGACGCCAAATCACAAGTGGTAGAGCGCATCACGGGCGAGCCCGTCGACATCTACGATATTGAACCCATCGCTCGCTCAGCAGCGCCCGGTTCGCTGGGGCGGACGCGCGCCTTCGTCAAAGTCCAGGATGGCTGTGACAATGCCTGCACCTTTTGCGTCACCACCATCGCGCGGGGCCCCGGGCGCAGCCGCCCGCTTGCTGATGTGCTGCGGGAAGTCAACATTCTCTGGCAGAGCGGTTACCAGGAGGCGGTGCTGACAGGCGTCCACCTCGGCAGTTACGGCCATGATCGTGGCGAGAGCGATGGCTTGGCGCGCTTGGTGAGGACGCTGCTGAGCGAAACACAGATGCCGCGCTTGCGCCTGTCTTCGCTGGAGCCTTGGGACTTGTCGCCAGCGTTTTTCGCGCTCTGGGACGACGAGCGACTTTGCCAGCATTTGCATCTGCCCTTGCAGAGCGGCTGCGACGCCACGCTGAGGCGCATGCGCCGCCACACCAGCCAAGCGCAATTCCGAGCGCTGGTAGATGCCGCGCGGGCGCGCATCCCCGGCTTGCGCCTCACCACCGATATCATCGTCGGCTTTCCAGGCGAGACCGATGCCGAATTCCGTGTATCGGAGCGCTTCATCCGTGAGATGGCCTTCGCCGGCCTGCACGTATTTCGTTACAGTCGGCGCCCCGGCGCCCCCGCCAGCCGCATGAAAGACCAGATCAGCGAAAAGACGAAGAAAGAGCGCAGCGCGCGCTTGCTGGCGCTAGCCGCGGATCAGGAGCGTTCCTTCGCCGAGCGCATCTTGGGCGCAACGCGGCCCGTACTCTGGGAACAAGTGACCGGCGCCACCCCCGAGGGTTTCATCAATACCGGCTATACGGATAATTACATGCGCGTCCGCACCGTACACCCGCGCGATTTGACCAATGTGATCGCCCACACCAAGCTCGACAGGTATACTGAGGGCTTCATTCATGGTACAGTGATAGAGATAGGGGCGGGCGCGCCAATTGCCCAAGGCGCCGCGCGCGCGACGGCCGCGAGACCGACGGCGGATTGACCGATTCGCGGGTATGGGCAGCGCCAAAGAGGCGACCTATGTCTGAACTGAAGCTGAGGCTGAACGCGGCGCTCAAGGAAGCGATGAGGGCGAAGGACCGGCCGCGGCGGGATGCCATTCGTTTGCTGCAGAGCGCCATCATACAAGTCGAAATCGACGAGCGCGATTCGCTTGACGACGGGGCGATTACAGCCATACTCCGCCGCGAAGCCAAGAAACGCCGCGAGACGATTGATGAACTGGAAGGAGCCGGCCGCGCCGAAGACGCTGCGACCGAACGCTTTGAACTTGCCGTGACTGAGGAATTCTTGCCGCGCCAAATGTCGCTGGCGGAGTTGACGCCGATTGTCGAGGCGGCCATCGCCGAGAGCGCCGCCACATCAATGAAGCAGATGGGCGCCGTCATGCGCATCGTCATGCCTCAGGTGCAGGGCCGGGCCGATGGACGCGCGGTCAATTCGATCGTCAGGGAGTTGCTGAGTTAGACCCGTGTATCTCTTCCTCTCGGACTTTTTTGAGGAGCGTTTCAACGTTGCCCCCCAGCGAACGGAGCAGGCCGTCCACGCCGTCATTGTGCTTTGCGCGGCGGCCCTGTTCGCTCTCTGCTGCACGCTGATCGTCGCTTTCGACGACGTCTTTCTGCGCTTCAACAGCGTCGCCAATTTGAGCATCGGCAAGGTGCCGGCGGACGACATTATCGCGCGCGAAGAAGGCTCCTTCGCCAGTGCCATTTTGACACAGCAAGAGCGCGAGGCCGTGGTGTCCGCGGTGCCGCCCGTCTTCTACCCGCCGGACCCCAATGTC
Organism: Phototrophicaceae bacterium; assembly: GCA_965208195.1. Lineage (GTDB taxonomy): Bacteria > Chloroflexota > Anaerolineae > Aggregatilineales > Phototrophicaceae > UBA6055. Next base: position 1,494,231 of record CBDBOC010000004.1, read on the forward strand.
GCCCGGCAGCAGCGGGACCTGGCGGAGAAGATCCTGGTTTACATCGACAATATCCGGGCGGACTCATTCGCTTCGCTGGAACAGCAGATCGCCGATATCCAGGCGATAACCTCGCTGCAATTGGAGAACTCCGCCGAAACTGTCACCGCGATTCTGCAATTGCCGGAGGACAACTGGCACCTGGTGCGCAACGAGATCATCCTGGTGCTGGAACGCGTCATGCGCGAATCGATACGAGACATTGACCTGCGCGACATCCGCGATCAACTGCCGACGCAAGTCAGCTTGCGCCTCTCGCCCCAAGAGAGCCGGATCGTAACAGCGATCGCCTCAGACGTTATTCGCGTGAACCAATTCGAGAATCCTGAACAGACTGCCATTGATCGCGCCGATGCCTTGAGCAGCGTCGACGAGCAAGAGAGACAGTTCATCGCGGGCCAAATCGTCGCGCCGGCCAACCAGCCCATTGACGCCCTCTCGTTCGAGGCGCTGCAAGAGCTGGGCCTGCTATCCCAGACCAGTACGCGCGGCCCCCATATTCTGCGCGCCTTGCTCGCCAGCATTCTGGTCGTCACACTCATCGGGCTCTATGTCGGCCGCTTTGAACCGCAGCTCCTGTATTCTGACGGCCATACGCTGCTGCTTATCGCCGCGCTGTTTCTGGTTGCCTTGGCGGCCCTGCGCACCTTCGGCGACGCCAACATCTATCTCATGCCGGCGGCGGCCCTGGGCATCATTTATGTCAGCCTCAGCTCGCAAAACCTGGCCATCGTCACGGCGACCGGTTTCGCCTTTCTGGGCGGCTTGCTCAGCCGCAGCCCATCGCTGGAAATCGCTAGTCTGATCGCCGCTGGCAATATCTGCGCGATTCTGACCTTGCGTAATCCGGGGCGCCTCAACAACTATTTCTTCGCCGGCCTGTTCGTCGGCTTGGCGAATGCGGCGATTGTGGCGATATTCGCGCTGCAGGTCACCGTCGGCGCGGGCGATGTGACCAATATGCTGCAAGCGCTTTTGAGCGGCATCCTCATCGTGCCGACAACATCCTTCGGCGTGATGTATGCGCTAACCGTCATGTTCAATTTGCCGACGCCCTTCAAGCTGCTCGACCTCAGCCAGCCCAGCAAACCCTTGCTGCAGCGGCTGCTGCGCGAGGCGCCGGGCACCTACCAGCACTCGCTGCAAGTGGCCAACCTAGCGGAACAAGCGGCCGACGCCATCGGCGCGGATACGCAGATGACCCACGTCGCCGCGCTCTACCATGACATTGGCAAGATGAATAATCCTTTCTTTTTCACCGAAAACCAGCAACATATCCACAACCCGCATGATGCGCTCGACGACCCCTACCGCAGCGCCGATATCATCATTGGTCACGTCATTGAAGGCGACATCATCGCCAGGAAGTACAACCTGCCCAACCGTATTCGCGAATTCATCCGCGAACATCATGGCACTTCCCAAGTCTACGTCTTTTATCAGCGCGCGCTGGCTGACGCGGGCGATGACAATGGCATAGATCAGGCTGATTTCAGCTACCCGGGGCCGATCCCGCAGAGCCGCGAGACCGCGATTCTCATGATGGCCGATAGCTGCGAATCCGCCATCCGCGCGGTCAAGCCGGAGCGCAGCCAGGAAATCGCAGATCTCGTGCACCGGATAATTGAAGGCAAGCGCAACACCGGCCAACTGGACGCGTCAAACCTGACATTGAATGAGTTGCGCAAAATCGAAGCAACTTTCATTGACATCTTCCGCGGCCTCTTTCATCCGCGGATTGACTATGCCAAAGCCGTGCAAGGCCCGACGCGTCCCAGTCGCGAGCCTGTCGCTGGCGGAGGCGCCCCGCCGACGGCGCCAGATACGCCCGCCAAGCTGAAGAGTGCGGCCATGGAGTCGACGCGCAACGCCCCGGGGACGGCCCGGCCCGCGCTCGGCGACGGCGCGACAATAGCGGCCGCCAATGCCCGCGAACTGGACGCGTCGCCACCGGCGTCGGCCGACATCAACCTCGACACAGCGCTGGTGATTGAAGATGAGGAACCGCTCATCGAAGTGCCACGCCTGCCCAAGCGCAACGGCCACAAGCATTCGCAGGGGCATCTGGCGAAGGATGTTGATGAAGCCGAGCAAGGCGCATGAGCCGCCACTGCATTGAGCTGCAAAATCCGCATGGCTTCGAAATAAACCACGAGCAATTGCGACGGGCCGCGCGGGCCGCGCTTGACCTGCATCCAGATAGCCGCGGCAGCGCAGTCTCGATAGTCGTCACCAAGGCGGACGCCCTGCGCGCCCAAAATCGGCGTTATCGCGGCATCGACGCGCCGACCGATGTGCTCTCATTCGCCGCGGAGCCATTGCCAGATGCTATCGCCGCTGGCGCGCCCTATCTGGGAGACATCATGATTGCCTTTGACTATGCAACGGAAAGGGCGGCGCGCAATTGGGCGGACGCAATGGATATTCTTTGCCTGCTTGTCGTGCATGGCGTCTTGCACCTGCTTGGCCACACGCATGACGATGCCGACGATCGCGAGACCATGTGGGCGCTGCAATGCGCGGCCCTGGCGACGATGGAGATCAACCCCGCCATCGTCAGCGAATACGCCGATGTCGTCCATGATTGAACGGTTGCCGGGCGAGGCGCGCCGCAGCCACCCGACAAGCCCGGCAGATTACAGCTGCGCTGTCAGCCAAAGCCGCCGCGACAGTTTGGCGTTTGCCTTGGCCGGCTGCGCCTATATGCTGCGGCATCAGAAGAACATGCGCCTCATATCGACGGCGACGCTGGCCGTCATCGCTCTTGGGCTTGGGCTGCAAATCGGGCTGATCGAGTGGGCGCTGCTGATCATCGTTGTCGCCACCGTTTGGATCACCGAATTCGTGAACGGGGCGGTCGAAGCCTGTGTAAACCTGGCTACAGCCGAGCCTCATCCCATGGCCAAAGTCGCCAAAGACGTCGCCGCCGGCGCCACACTTCTCGCTGTCATCGCCGCGGCCCTCGTCGGCTTGCTGATATTCGGCCCGCCATTGCTTGCCCTGCTGCGCTAGCTTCCCGCTGCGGTTATCCTATCTGATAGTCCGCGGACGCGACCATGCCGCTTTTGTACCTGTGATATAATTGTCACGTATAGTAGGTATAGCGGCTATCTGGAAAAATGCATGTCCCTGTCTCGTGAACCTGCCGCAGCGAACCTGACATCCGGGCGAGGTCTGCGAAGCCGTCTTGCCGGCGCATTCTCGAGAATTGCGGGGTTGGGACTGAGCGCAACCGAACAGGCGGCGGGTAAGGGAGGCAGCGGCCACTTGGGTCGGCGGCGCGCCATCCGCCTGTCCTCAGTGCTGGCGCCGCGAAATCGCTGGCGTCTCGGCGCAGGCGCAGTCATCATCATCGTCACCGGCACGCTTTTCAGTATGTTCGCCGCCAACCGCGCGCCGGCGCCAAGCCAGCTCGACAACGCCATCTGGCTGGATCGAACCTGGACCTACGGTGACCTTGCGGGAAACCGGCTGACGGAATTCGCCGGCCAGGTAGCGGAGCACGAGATCGGCAAGGCTTACGCCTACGTGAGTTCCCTGGGCATCGACAATCGATGGTCGGGTGGCCCGCAAGGCAAACTCAGCTTCATGGATGTACGCGACGATGTGTCCCGCTTCGTCGAAGCCATTCGAGAAGTTGATTCGCGCTTGAAGCTATATGCCTGGATCGAGATTTGGACGCATCTGGACAATGTCGACGGTTACCGCCTGGATGACCAGAATCTGCACCAGAACATCGCTGACTTTTGCCGGCTCCTGGTGGAACAGTTGGGTTTCGACGGCGTCATGCTGGACGTCAAGCCACTGTTTTCCGACAATGACGACTTCATTCGACTGATCAGGCGGGTTCGCTCGACGATCGGGCTGGAGACGCCCATCGCCGTCGCCGTCACGGCTGATTTGACGCCGCACGACCTTCGCCTGCAGGATATTCCTTCGATCGCCCCCGGCACGATGTGGTCGCCCGGCTTCAAGCAGCGCGTCATGGTTTCCGCCGATGAAGTCGTGCTCTTGATGTATCAGAGCTACCGCCAGCAGCCGCTGGATTATGTCAACTGGATCGCCTATCACATTGAGACCTACATCAACTTGCTGGAGACAGCGACTGAAATCGTCGTCAGCATTCCCAACTACGGCGGCGCGACCTCGGCGCACAACCCGGCGATAGAAACCCTGGCCACCGCGCTGGATGGCGTGAATGAGGGCTTGCGGCGCCTGGACGAAGAGCGGCGCGCCTTGCTCACCGGCGTCGCCCTCTACTCCGATGAACAACTCAGTCAGGCAGATTGGAACACTTTCCGCGAACAGTGGCTGCAGCGTTGAGCGAGCGAGCGACTTGTGCCAGCGATCGTCAAGCGCCTGAGCCGCGGTGAATTAGTCGATGTCCCCTGGCAAGCGCATAGCCTGGACGATGCCGCCCAACACGAGCCGCGGGACGGCGTCTACACGGTGGCCAACACCTTCAAGCGCACGCAGACACTGCTGCTGGGCGCGCATTTGGATCGCCTGGAAGACTCGGCTAGGCGCGCCGGTTTTGCGCTGACGCTGGACCGCGACCGGATCAAAGCCGCCCTACGCGCGCTGATTCTCGCTTCCGGTTTCGGCGATGTGCGCTTTCGCATCTCCGTGCCCTCAGCCGCGCCGGGCGATGTCATCCTGTCGATCGAGCCCTTTGCTCCCCCCGCGGCGGACATAATCAGTCAGGGCGTGCGCTGCCAAACGACGGCGACCGCGAGGCGCCACGAGCCAGCCGCCAAATCCAGCGAATGGATGCATTTGCGGCGGACGCTGGTCGCGGCGCGGCCCCGCGACATCTACGAGACCTTTCTGCTGGATGAAGCGGGCTACTTGCTGGAAGGGCTTACGAGCAACGTTTACGCTCTCTTGGACGGCGAACTGCTCACGGCGGCATCGGGCATCCTGGCCGGCATATCGCGCAGCATCGTGCTGGAGATCTGCCGGGGCGTCGTGCCGTTGCGCCCGCGTGCGCCACATGCGAACGACATCAGCCGCTTCAGCGAAGCCTTCCTCAGCAGCAGCAGCCGCGGCATCATCCCGGTGGTGGAGATCGACGGCATCAAGGTAGCCGACGGCCAGGTCGGCGCGACCACGCTGCAACTGCGCGAGCGCTATCAGCAATGGGTCGGCGCGCGCCTGGAAGCCTTGTGATGCGTCATCTGGGCAAGCTGTGGGACGCCTTCTCGCTCGTGAGTTCCGTGCGCGACGCGGCGCTAGAAAGGCGGCGTTACAGCTGGCAAGTGACGCTGCCGAATACCCTCCACCTGGAAGCCGAGTACGCCGATATCCGCTTGGTGACGAGGGAGCGCCCCACGATCACGGCGAAGGTCGCGCTGCCGCTGGGCATCGGCTGGCAGCTGGCGGCCGAGCAAGACGACGCCGGCGTCTACATCGTGGCCATGCGCAAGCCCCTGATCGGCAGCCTGGGCCGCGCCCGGTTCGATATCGCGCTGCCGCCGGGGCTGCACATCACGCTGAAGCTGCGGCGCTGTCAACTGCGCCTGGACGATCTCGACATGACGCTGGAATTGCCGCCGTCCCCGGTGATAGCCGAGTAGCGCCATTTTCGCCGCTTGATTACTCCCCGCGACTGTGGTAGCGTAGCCCTATGCGCGAACCAAGTTCAAACGCCAAGTCCGTCACATGTTGCTGTCGCGAGCGTCAGCGCTAGGCGGGTGTGTTTGGTTAGCCGGCAACATGGTTGCGCGCCACCAACAGGTCAACCCGCCGGGGTTGGCTTTTTTGTTTGAGCGGCCGGCGCATAATCTGACTGCAAAGCCTGAAGAACATTAGACGAAGGAGCACAAACGATGAGCGATATCAGCAGCCGCGGTTATTCCAACCCCGACAAACTCGTTTCCACTGAATGGGTCGCCGCGCATATCAACGACGACAAGGTACGCATCGTCGAATCCAATGAAGACCCTCTGCTCTACCCCAGCGGGCATATCCCGGGCGCGGTCGAAGTGGATTGGGTCAAAGACCTCAACGATCCGCTGCGCCGCGATTACCTGGGCCGCGCCGGCTTTGAAGCGCTCGCCGGGCGCATCGGCATCACGCCCGATACCACCGTAATCTTCTACGGCGACAAGAGCAACTGGTGGGCGACATACGCGCTCTGGGTCTTCGAGCTGTTCAACCACAAGAACGCCAAGATCATGGACGGCGGGCGCTTGAAGTGGGTCGAAGAGGGCCGCGATCTGACGCGCGAACGGCCCAGTATCAGCCCGACGAGCTACAGCGCGCCCGAGCGTGACGACAGCCAGATACGCGCTTTCAGAGACGGCGTGCTGCAACATACGCAAGCCGGCGGCCAACTGGTCGATGTACGCAGCCCGGCCGAGTTCAGCGGTGAAAAGCTGCACATGGAAGGCTATCCGCAAGAAGGCGCCGTCCGTGGCGGGCACATCCCGGGCGCATCCAGCGTGCCCTGGTCGCGCGCGGCCAACGACGACGGCACCTTCAAGAACGCCGCCGAACTGAGCGCCATCTACCTGGACGAAATAGGCCTGAACGCGGCTGAGCCGACCATCGCCTACTGCCGCATCGGCGAGCGCAGCAGCCATACCTGGTTCGTGCTGACGAACTTGCTGGGTTTTGGCGACGTGCGCAATTACGACGGCTCCTGGACGGAATGGGGCAACAGCGTCGGCCTGCCGATCGAGAAGTAATCACGTCTGAATTCGCGGGGTATGGCGCCCGCCCTGCCCCGCGTACACACTCCCAGAGAGCATGATGGCGAGCTACCCGCCGGCACTGCAAGAATATCTCGACGACTTCGGCTTCATATCAACGCGCGAAGAACGCGTCGATTATCTGATCGCCATCGCCGACGAGTTCACGCCTGTGCCGCCGACCATCGCCAGCAAACCCTACGCTGAAGCCAATCGCGTCATCGGCTGCGAATCGGAAGCCTTCGTCTGGGCGATAGACCGCCCCGATGGCAAGCTGGATTTCTACTTCGATGTCTTGAACCCGCAGGGCCTGTCAGCGATGGCGATGAGCGCAATCTTGGCGCAGGCTTGTTCCGGCGCGTCGCTGGAGCAAGTGGCGGCCATCGACGGCGAAGTGGTCTTCACCTTCTTCGGCCGCGATATCTCGATGGGCAAAGGCCGCGGCCTGACCGAGCTTGTAAACGCTGTCGTCTATTCAGCCAGGCGACGCCTCAAAAGCGCTTGAATCAGCGCGCTTCCAGGAAGGAGTTGCCCGGCGCGCCCTCCACGAAGATAGCCTGTGTGCCCAGCATGCCGCGGTAGCTACCAGGCGGCTCCGTATCCGGGATGACCGTGGCGCCGACCACCTTCTGGTAATATTCGACCGGGCCCGCCCAGCCGATGATGCCGTACATATAGCCAGCTTCGCGCATGGCGTGCAGCGCCGCCAACAGCAGGGCCGTGCCGATGCCGCGGCCGCGCGCAGTCTCCGCTACTCCGGTCGGGCCGAAGAAGGCTTTGTGCGTCGTATCGTAGCAGGCGAAGCCCAGCATCTCATCGGCCTGATGCGCCAGGAAAACGGTCGTCGGATGTGTGGAGAAGCCGACATCGGCTTCGCTGACCCAGTATTCGCTGAAGTGCTGGCGGATCCATTCCAGCGCGAGGAATTTCTCGGGCGGCAGACCGCGGCGGATGCTGACACCCATGGCGCGCTGCCGTGCCATGGCGGGTTCCAGCTCGGGCAAATCGTACAGTTTCACCAGCAAATCCGGCATAGGGCGCCTCTTTCCATCAGCGTCGCTCTTTCTGCGGCGGACACGCAAGCGCAAGGGTCGCTCAAATTCAGTCTACACTGAAACCGAGATACCGCCCCGAAAACTGAGGGGCTTCTCACCAGCTCTTGGCAGCATGGCTGATGAACCGTATGATTGACGGCGAGCAAGACGAGGAGCGGAATCAAGCATGAAGTTGCGACCGGAAACCCGGGCCGTGCACAACGCGGCGATTGACCCGGCCAGCGGCGCCATTGTGCCGCCGATCGTGCTGAGCACGACTTTTGAATACGAGACCACCGGCCTGCCGCATGACCCCGACGAACTGATTTACACGCGCTACCAGAACCCCAATCGCGCCGCCCTGGAAGCCACCCTGGCGCAGTTGGAAGGCGGCGCCGTCGCCCACGGGATATCAAGCGGATCAGCCGCCATGCTGACGATCTTTCAGGCGCTGCGCCCGGGCGATCACATCGTCTCCAGCGACGACCTCTACTTCGGCATCCGTGTGCAGCTCGACGAATTCTTCGCGCCCTGGGGCCTGGAGACGACCTACGTCGATATGAGCGACCTGGACGCAGTGCGCGCCGCCCTGCGGCCACAGACGAAGCTGGTCATCCTGGAATCGCCGACCAACCCCATGATCCGGCTGGCCGATATCGCCGCCATCGCCGAACTCGCGCGCGCAGCCGGCGCCCGCCTGCTGGTGGACAATACCGTGGCCACGCCGGTCACGCAGAATCCTATCGCGCTGGGCGCTGATATCGTGGTGCTTTCGCTGACCAAGTACATCGCCGGGCATCATGATGTGCTGGGCGGCGTCATCATCTGCGCCGAAGACGACGCCTTTGCCGAGCGGGTCTTGCGCCTGGTGCGCATCGGCGGCTCGGTGCTTTCGCCTTACAATGCCTGGTTGGCGCTGCGCGGCCTGCAGAGCCTGGCCTATCGCGTCCGCGCCCACAGTGAAAGCGCGCTGCAAGTCGCCTGCTTCCTGGCCGAGCACCCGGCGGTCCAGCGCGTGCTCTACCCGCATCACCCCAGCCATCCACAGTACGAATTGGCGCGGCGGCAAATGCGTTTGGGCAGCGGCTTGATGTCGATTCAACTCAAGGGCGGGCGCGCGGCCGCCATCGACCTGGTCAATCGGCTGCGGCTCTTCACCAGCGCCACCAGCTTCGGCGGCACGCACAGCCTGATTGAGCATCGCGAATCCATCGAAGAAAGCTCAAGCACGCCAGCGGATCTCTTGCGCGTGTCGATCGGCCTCGAGCACCCGGCGGACCTGATCGCGGACCTGCAGCAGGCCCTGGCTTGATTTACCACATCGCCAGTCGCGCGGCCTGGTTGGCGGCGCAGCGAGCCGGGCGTTACAGCGCGCCATCGCTTGAGACCGAGGGTTTCATCCACTGCTCGGCGCGGGAGCAAGTCCTGGCCGTGGCTGCTGCCTTCTACGCTGACCAGGCGGATCTGCTGCTGCTTTGCATCGACGAAGGCAAGCTAGGGGCCGACTTGCGCTGGGAAGCGGCGGCTCATCCGGCTGCTGACGCGGCGCCACCCGCGATGTCCAGCCTGTTTCCGCACGTCTACGGGCCGCTCAATCTGGATGCGGTCATCGCTGCGGTTGCGCTGCCGTTGAAGGAAGACGGTTTCGCCCTGCCGGCTGATTTGCCTTAGGCGACCACGACGCCAAAATCAGCCGACGCCAGTGGCTTCCGCGCTGAATTCCCAGAGCCGCCGCTGCTGCTCAAGATCGTAAGAAATATCACTGGAACGGCGCTGCTGCTTATCGGACCAATACTTGCCGCTGACACCAGCAATCTCGGATGCCGACGCCAGATAGACGAGTGTTTCGGCGCCTCTCGCCGGCGAAATTGCGAATAACCTTTGCGCAATCTTGATGAGGCGGGACCAGATCCGCCCGGTATTGTGGCCGAAGCCGGTGGCGACCAAACCCGGATGCACGGCGTTGACCGTGATGTCCGTGTCTTCCAGGCGGCGCGCCAAATCATATGTGAAGAGCACATTCATCAGTTTGCTGGCGCCGTAGCTGTTCATGAAACTGTAGCCGTTCCGGTCGCGCAGCTTGTCGAGGCGCAGGCTGGCGTTTCGATGGGCGCTTGATGACACATTGATGATACGCGCCTCCCCGTGGTCCTTTGCCGTCAGTTTGATGGTGTCCAGCAGCAAATGCGTCAACAGGTAATAGCTGATGTGATTGAGCGCGAAGGTCATCTCGAAGCCGTCCGCCGAGACCTGATACTCCGAAAAGACGGCGCCGGCGTTGTTGAGCAGCACATCAAGCCGGCCGAAGCGGGCGCGGTATTCTTCGGCGATGCGGCGCACCTCGTCCATCGACGAGAGATCCGCCACCAGCAGGTCAACCTCGGAATTGCCGCTTACCGTCTTGATATCGACGCTGACCTTGCGCGTCTTGATTTCGTCGCGACCCACGATCACGATTTCGGCGCCCATTTTTGCCAGCTCCATGGCCGCTTGTTTGCCGATCCCGTTGGTGGCGCCGGTGATGAGTACTCGTTTGCCAATCAAGGCCCGCTCCATATACGGTCACCCGACTCTAAGCCTTATTGTAGCACAAGCGAAGGCGTATCTTCGCGCCGCTACGCCATCTCCTCGGCCACTTGCGCGCCCGCCTCCGGTTGGCGCAAATACAGCGGGATGACCGGTGTGAGCGCCAGGCTAGCCGCGCTGAGGGCGAGGCGAAGCGACATCAGTGTGCCGAGAGCGCCCAAGAGCGGCGCGCCGGCAATCTGGCCCAAGGCATTGGACTGCCAATAGAGCGAGATGACCGTCGCGCGCGCGGCGGACGGCGCCTGGCGATTGACCCAGATCATGAAGAGCGGCTTGGTGACCGTGCGCAGGACCTGGCTGATACAGAAGGCGAGCGCGGCGATGGCGAAGGCCGGCGCCCAGACGAAGACGAGATTGGCCAGCACCGTGAAGAGGGCGAAGGCGGCCAGTATCACCGTCGTCTTCGGCGGATGCGCGCGGACCATCTGGCGTCGAATCAACTCAATCACCGGGATGGTCAGCAGCGTCACCGCGCCCAGGAGGATGCCGAACCATACTTCGGGCGCGAAGAGCGGCAGAACGAAATTGCCCACGATATGCGGCGCGTACATGGCGTCGAAGCCGCCGACGGAAGCGCCAATCACCAGGCCGATCAGCGCAATCGCCCGCAAGACGGGGCGCCCGCGTAGCAGGCCGACCGAAGTCGCCAGCGTCTCTCGCAGGCCGGCCCAGGTAACCCCGGCATGGCCCGCCGGTTTGAAGCCCGCTTCCGGCATGAACTTCGCCAGCCCCAGCGAGAGAATCAGCGTGGCGCCGCCCCCGATAGCGATAGGCAACGCCAGGTGCGCGGTGGCCAGCGCGGTCGCCACGGGAATGCCGGCCAAGGTCGCGATTTGGCCTAGCTGTGCGCCGCGCAGCAGCAGTGGCTCGGCTTCGGCTTGCCCCAGTTCGTCCACCAACCAGGCTTCGGGCGCGCCGCTGACGAAGGTGAAGCCCAAGCCCCAGATCGCCTGAGAGAGCAGCGTGACCTCATAGATGGGCAGCAGCGCTTGCAGCAGGTAGCCGCCACCCCAGATGATGTAGCCGATCACCATGGACCATTTGCGGCTGAAGCTATCGGCGAAGACGCCCGTCGGCGCCTCGAAAACGAATGTCGACGCTTCCAGCACCACCAGCAGCAGCGCCAGACGAAAAGGATCAGCCGTGATGACGCTGACGAAATAGAGGTTGGCGATGGTCAGCCACATGGCGAAGACAAAAGGCGCCACCAGCCTGAAGGCGAAATAGACGCGCCGGACGCGCTCTTGATGTGGCCTCATACCGTTTCGCAGACGCCACACTTAGCGACCGAGCTTGCGCTAGGCGTCATCATCGGCGTAGCTGTGCCCAGCGAAGATAGCGCGGAGCTCGGCAGCGGACTTCGCCCTCCGCAAGGCTTTCATGCGCGCGGCTTCTTCTTTCTGCAGGGCGCGCGCGTTGCGCAAGACCGCCTCCAGTTGATCGGCCGGGAACTTGCAGGCGCCATTCTCGTCCATGTGGATCAGCTCGCCGGGCGCGACATCCATGCCGCCGACCGAGACCGGCACATTCACCGCGTGCACCGCCATCGCCCCGTGCCCGGCCGTTACGCCACTGAGCAGGTACTGAAAATCCATCTCGCGTATCTCGTCCAAATCCCGCGACGGCCCATTGGAGACCAAGCCGACGCAGCCCAGCGCCTTCATCGCCGAGACCATGTTGCCGCCGGCCAAGCCCACCTTGCCGGCGATTTCGGGCGGGAACTTCTGTTGGATGACGAGCACAGTCGGCTGCGGCGTCGCCTCCATCGCTTCCAGCACGTCGACGAAATTCAGGCGCGAATACGTGGGGTCGGGCAGGCCATAAACACAGGTCACGGCATAGCCGACGCGGCGCCCCAATTCCGGGTACATGCAGCGGATCGACTGATCGGTGTACCAGTTCTCGCTCCAGGGGTTGTACAAGCCCAGGCATAGCGGCGAATCCGGATAGGTGGCGACCACGTTGGTGATCGACGGCGTGTCAAAGTTGAGCAACTCGGTCAGCATGGCTTCTGTATTCATGTGGCGTCATCTTCCTGTGCTTTACTGTCGGCTATATTACCGCGCGTCAACGCCTTTCGCGCAAGCCCTTGTCCGCCGGCGCGTCGATCTTCGCCAGGTTATTCACTACCGCGCACTCTGCAATTTGTTCAAATGCAAAAGTACCTGAAAGCGCGTCATGCGATATCCGATATTGCGTCGGCGATTATGTGAATCGACCAATCCGCCACCAGGCTGTGTAGACAAACGGCCGGCATTGCCGCCGCCCACGCAAAATACCTTGCCTCTCGCAGTGTCAAGCTCCCCCGCCCTCTTTATGGGAATTCCGCCCCCGTTGTGCGGGAGGATAGAGGCGAGAACATTGGCCGGGACGTGCGGGTTCGCCTCGCAACGTAAACCGGGGCGAGCCTTGCATCAGCCTCACGTCTTTTCACTGCTTGCTCACGCTTCGCACGCAAATGTTGGCTCAACCGAGTTTGCATTTTCAAACACGCGACTATTTGTTCACCACACTTGCTGCACAAACCGTTAACCTCAGCAGTACCCGCAAAAGGATGCGAATGGCAGCGGCATGCACGACATCTCCAGCATCATCCAAGCTCCGTACGATCGAGCCGGTGGCGCGCCCACGCTTCTTGCCCGAATTGCCAGAAGGCCAACTGGCCGAAAAAACATTTTGCTCGGCCGCGGCCATTTGGCCACTTGCCGATCGCGCCGGTTATCGGGGTGGCTCGGCGTCGCTCATGCCCGGCCGCAGCGTCCGGCGAATCACGCCCAGAATCGGCAGCAGCATCAGCGCCGAGCATGAAATGGCCGTGCGCACACTCGCTAGCAGGCCGACAGCCCCGACGACCGGCCCGCCGGCGATCTGGCCGAAGGCGTCCGCGCTGCCCTGAATCGACAGCACCGTGGCGCGCACATCGGAGTCAGTATGCTGGTTGATCCAGGCTTCCATCAGCGGGTTGCGTACGCTGCGCGCGGCGTTCGTCAGCCACAAGCCCAGCAGAACCAGCGGCAGCTGCTGGCCCAGCGTGAAGAGCAGAACGCTTCCGATCATCAAGCCGTAGACCGCCATCAAAGCCAACGCCACCAGGCGGCTGTCGCTGAGATCCAGGCGGCGGCGCAGCAGCTCGGTAGCGACCAACGACAGCGGCATGGAGACCGCGCTGATGATGCCGAACCAGACGACCTCGTTCAACGGGCCGAGGGGCGGCAGCTCGAATTGCGCCAGCAGGTGCGCCGTCCACAACCGATCGTAACCTTCGCTGAAAGCGCCGTGGATCAGCGTCGCCGCCATGATCAGCAGCAAGATGCGCCGCGCCCGTATCAGCGAAACGCCCGAGCGCAATGTGGTGAACATCTCGGTCCAGGTCTCGCGCTCCTGCGCCGGGCGCCGCCTAAAGCCCCGCTCCGGCATGATCAGCGCCAGCGCCGCCGCCAGCGCCAGCAACAATACGCCGCCGAAGATGATGGCTGTCTGCAGGCTGTGGCTGGCCAGGGCCACGCTGAGGAAGATGGCCACGAAGCTCGAAACCTGCGCTACCTGCGAGCCGCGCAGAAAAGCGTCCGCCGCGCGCGCCTGCCCGATTTCGTCGACGATCCAGGCCGATGTCGCGCCGCTGAGGAAGGTATAGCCTACGCCGGTGATCACCTGCGCCAGCAGCAGCGCTTCGAATACGGGCAGCGCCCCTTCTACGATGAATCCGCCGCCCAGCAGCAGGAAGCCGATGATGATCGACAACCGCCGGCTGTACACATCAGCCACCACGCCGGTGGGGATTTCCATCAGAAACGCCGTCAGCTCCAGCGCTGTGCCGATGAGCACCAACTGCAGCGGGTTCAAGCCGACTTGCACCACCTGATATACCAGATTGATGGTGAAAACGCAGGTCAAGGCGCTGGACTGCACCGCCGTCATCAGCAGGTAGACCTTGTAGGCGTTGGGCTGTTGCGCCCGGCGGATTCTAAGCATTGGCGGTCTCAGGCAACGGTTTACAGGGTCATTGATGCGCGGCCTAGCTCGCCGGTTTCGAGGTAGCCCTGCAATTCGGCACAGCGCTCCCTGAGCAACTTCGGCGCCTGCGCGCGAATCGCGGGATGGTGCAAATGCTGCAGCAGCCAGCGGCACGAAACCAGTTGGCGCGCCGCAATCATCGCTTCGAGGTGATGCCGCTGATGCGCAGCCGCCGGACGAATGGCGACGTACGCCGACCACAGCGCCCCTTCCAGCGCCGGGTAATCCGCCGCGCGCTCGCCTTTCAACTGCCAGAGCAGCGGCGCCAGATCATAGAGAAAGTAGCCCCAGCCGCAATGCTCAAAGTCGAGGGCGGCCACGTCAGCGCCATTGAACTTGATATTCTTCGCCAGCAGATCGGCGTGAATCAGACCGAAAGCGCCGTCGACGCAATCAAGCTCCGACATGACATCGCGGACGCGCGCGCCAACCTCGGCGAAAACCGCCCGCTGCGATGCGTCGAGCTGGTCGTCCTCGCCGGCCGACCCATAAGGCGAATCGACGCCGAAGAGTCCCGGCCAATCAAGCCGCGGACGCTCGAAGCCGGCCGCCGCCCCAGGCTGCGCGTCACGGTGCAAATACGCCAGATAGCGGCCTACGCTTCGTATGTCATCCAGGCCCAGCTCGCTCGCCGTTTTGGTCTCGCCCGGCAAGAACTCAAAGAGCGTCGCGTAGACCGTCTGCTGGGCCGGCAGCGCCTCGTGCGGGAGCTCGACGAAATACGCCTCAGCCGAAGCGCGCGGAGCGATAGCAAGTGGCGCCAGCAGAGGCGTATGCCGCCGGATACGACGCAGCCAGCGCAACTCCGCCCGCAGCCCGGCGCTTTTGACCCGCTCGCCCCATTGCAGGCGCAGCACGAAACGCCCATCCGCCGCAGCGACCGCAAACACGGCGTTGCTACTGTAACCCAGCCAGCTCAGCGCCGCGTCATGCAGATGCCAGCGCGTGAGGGCGTCCCGCGCCATGTTACGCCAGCGCGCTTTCTGCTCACCCAGGCTTATGTCGCTGATCTCGCTGATTGGCAAAGCAAGCACGCCTCTGACGGCCAACGATGAGGCGATTCTGCTACAATTATGCGGCGTCAACCAGTCTCCAATGGAGCGTGCGATGCGGAAGTGGACAATCTTGGTGTCAGCCCTCTGCCTGACCACAGCAGCGGACCAACTGAGCAAGGGCTGGGTGGTCGCGAATTTTGATTTCTACGAGAGCATCGCGCCCATCCCGGGCTTGGCGCCCTTCTTTCAGCTAACGCGCAGCAGCAATACCGGCGCCGCCTTTGGCATCCTGCCGATGGCCGGCGATGTCTTCGCTCTGGTGTCGCTGGCGATTGTGGCCGCCCTGCTCTGGTATGTGCGCGGGTTGCCGCCATCCGTCCGCTTCGCCCCCTTCGCCATCGGGCTCGTCAGCGGCGGCGCGCTGGGCAATGTGCTTGATCGCTTGCAGCACGGGCACGTGGTCGACTTCATCCACTACCGGATTCCCAATCTGGTCTCGAATGTGTCAAATTTGGCTGATCACGCCATTGTCCTGGGCGTGCTGCTGATCATCGCCGAGAGTTTTTGGCGCGAGCGGGCTGTGCAGCCAAGTGCGCCAGATCAAGCGTTGGACTAAGGCTGTGGCTGCGCATGACAGCGCGCCCCAGTTAGCGAACGAGGCAGCGGCTAGATCTGCTTCTCCAACTCGATCTCATCGCGGATCGGGATGCCGTCGATGCCGTTGATCGGGATCTGCGGCTTGATGCGGCGGGCAGCGGCGATGGCGTTGCGATGCACCGCGACCAACTCGTAGCCGCGCTTCTGCCAAAACTTGAGCGCCGCCAGGTTGTCGTTGGTAGTCACCAGCCACAAGCGCTCCATGCCGGCCTCGCGCGCCCAGCTCTCGACCGCTTCCACCAGCGCCGAGCCAACGCCTTCGGTCTCGGTCAGGCTATTGAGCGTGGTGATCTCACAGTCGCTCTCGCCAATGTGCAGCGTCACCAGGCCGATCTTTTCCGCTTCTTCCTGATCCGCGGGGCTGTCGTCGTCTGGTTCAGCGGCGCGCTCCGCCATGAAGCCGGGCAGCAAATGCCCGTAAACCGCTTTGCCGCGTGAAACGATCTGTGTCGTGCCCCAACGATCGTCGAGGAAATGCGCCACCCACTCGCGATCGGAGCGTTGCAAGGGGCGAATGTTGAACTCGGCCATCAACTTGACCTTCGCTTGCTTATTCCGTCTAAACAGCCATTATATCCCGGTTGCGCCTGGTTGAAAAACTTGCGCCCACGCCGAGTAAATAGATCGATGGATATTGCCCGCCTCACAGACAATTCGTAGACACTCGCCCGGTATTGCCACCCACGCAAAACGCCTCGCCTTCTGCGGTGTCCATCTCCCCCTCCTTAGCTTGCTGGGGAAGGGGCCGGGGCGCGGGGTAAGATCGCTCACAGACTTTTCGTAGAGGCGAGCCCGTGGCTCACCCGCCGCGCCAGCTAATTGAAGAGCAAGGCCACGCCCGCCACCGCAGCCAATGTGCCGACCACAGCGCGCAGTGTGATCCTTTCGCCGAAGACCAGGAAACTAATCGGGATCATCATGACCGGCGTCGTGCCCGTCAGCGTCGAAGAAATGCCGACGCTGGTGAATTGCAGCGAAACCAGCACCAGCGTCGCGCCGAAGACTGGCCCGCCTAGCGCTGCCAGCGCAATCATGCCGAGCCCGCGCAATTCGGTGTGAATCAGCCGGGCATTCTCGCGCAGTTTGCCGCGCAGGCTGATGATCGCCAGCAGCGCCACCAAGCCGACCACGGCGCGAATGATGCTGGCGCTCATGGCCGGGTAACCGTCCGCCACCCCCTCCGCCATGAACACGTAGGAAGCGCCCTGCGCGATTGCCGACGCGATCGCCATTGCAATGCCCTGGCGGGTTTCAGCATGCTTGCGCGCAACCGGGCCAGCGTGCTTCTCGGCCACTACGAAAAACACCCCGCCGAGCACGAGCGCTATGCCCAGCACGGCGTGGGCTGGCAATGCCTGCCCCAGGACGAGCCAGGCCAGCAGCGCGGCGACAATCGGTGACGCCGACGTAATCAGCAGCGTGAGGCGAGGCCCGAGAATTTGAAAGGCGCGCAACAAGTATAGCGCCGAGATGACGTAACCCATCAAGCTTGATGCGCCCAAGACGAAAAAGCGCTGCGCCGAAGCGGTAGGAAAGACCTGGCCGACCACGAGCGTGTGCATGGGCAACAGAAAACCAAGCGTGACGACCAGGCTCAACGCCATCGACGCGCTGGCGCCGAACTTGCGCCCGGCCAGCGTATAAGAGACCGACGCCAGGCTGAAGCTGAGCGCAGCCGCCAGGGCCGTGATTTCACCGATGATGTGTTCCACGTTGGCCCGCCCGACTCCTCACCCAGGGGGATGATTGGCATTCTATTGAGATTGACTGCGCAGCGCAATCGCCGGGCATGGCTGTGGCGGCCGCGGCGATAACCCGTCTCGCCTTAGAATTCGATGACAACCAGACCGCGCGGCGCCAGCACGGGCAGGGGCGCATAAGCATCAAAGCCGCCTGCCTCGCTGAGCGCCGGCGCCGCGACGTCTCCACCCCCGAAGATCAGCGCCGGCGTCGACAAGTCGTGCTCGCTTGCTTTCAGCGTCAAGGTAAACCCGGCGGCCGGCTCGCCCGTCAGATTGATGAGGACCAGTAGCGTCTGCTCGTCATCGTGCCGCAAGAAGGCGTAGACCCCGCGCGCCGAGCTGTCGACGGCGGTCAAGGCGCCGCGGCGCAGGGCGGAGTTGGCGTTGCGCAGATGAATCAGGCGGCGATAGTGGCTCAGCAAAGACGCCGGGTCGGCCGTCTGATCCGCGACATTGGCGGCGGCGATATTCTCGGCTGATTGCAAATTTTCCCAGGCGCGCGCCCCGGTCGTGAAGCCGGCTGTGGGCGAGTTTTCCCAGTGCATCGGCGTGCGAATGCGCTCGTCCGGCTTGGCGCCATTCATGCCGATCTCCTCGCCATAATAGAGGAAGGGCACGCCCGGCCCGGTCAATAGCAGCGACGCGGCTACTCTGACCCGGCCGCTATCGTTGAGAAGCCGGTTCGCCAGCCGATCCTGATCGTGATTGGTCAGAAAGGTGGCGAACTGATTCGGCGGATAATCGCGCATGGCATTGCGGTGGGCGCGGGCGATATCGCGGTTGACGCCGCGCTGCGCCGCCGCGATCATCTCATCGGCCAGCTTGAAATCGAAACCGACATCCATCGACGCTTCTTCGATGTAGCGGGCGACGATGAAAGACGGGCCGTTGAACACTTCGCCGACCGTAAAGCTGTTGCGCTTGAGGGCTTCCAGCTGCGCCTCGTAGGCCGTCAGCCACTGTCGGCTCTCGGGCCGATTCTCCTGGGATTCGCCCACTTCGATGAGATGCTTGATCGCGTCCAGACGGAAGCCGTCCACGCCAATATCGCGCAGCCAAAAGGCGGCGATGTCGTACATTTCCGCTGTGACGGCCGGGTTGAGCAGATTCAAATCCGGCATGCCATCCCAGAAGACGCCGTAATAGTGGCGACCGCCGGCCGGGTGCCAGGCGACCGCGCCCCAGGGACCCATATAACCCGGATTCTCGTCCTCCCAGATATACCAGTCGGCGTAGGCTTGCTCGCCCGTGCGCGACTGGATGAACCAGGGGTGCCGGCTGGAGCTGTGATTCAGCACCATGTCGACGATGACGGCGATGCCACGCCGGCGCGCCTCGCGGATGAGGCGGCGCATATCATCGACCGTGCCGTAATCGCGCTCGATGGCGTAGTAGTCGGTGACATCGTAGCCGTGGTAGCTATGCGCTTCGGCCGGCGGCATCAGCCAGATGCCCGTGATGCCGAGGTCGCTGTCGGTTTCGGGGTCGCCATCGTTGAGGTAATCGAGGCGGTCGATCAGCCCCGGGATATCGCCGATGCCGTCGCCATCGCTGTCTTGGAAGCTGCGGAGGAAGACCTCGTAGAAGACGCGATCATTCCACCACTTCTCGGGCAAGCCGCCTTGCGCCAGGTGCAAGGACGCCGAGGGCGATTCGCCGCCGGCCAGCAGAACGAACAGCAGGCCGATGGCGGCGAACAGTACCAAAGCTGGCAGCGCGCTCGCCGGGCTATCTGGCATTGACTCGGCGGTATTTGTTCCCTTCGCCATCGTACCTCCTTCAGCGCATCCGCAGATGCAGCCCCGGCCACGCCCGGCGGAGCTCACTCGACGGCGAGCAGCTTGCTGAATTCGCCGATCCAGCTTTCACATTGCTGCGCGCGGCGGCCGTCATTTGCGGAGAATGCCTCGGCGGCCGCTTCCATCCAGCGGGTGGCGGCGTCATTGCGCCCCAGCCGGTGGTTGACCATCGCCAGGTAGTATTGCGTTTCGGCTCGCTGCGGCTGGGCGGCGAGGGCCCGGCGGAAGCAGCCCTCGGCTACAGCCCAGTCTTTCGCGCGATAGGCGAGCATACCGCGCCCGTAATTGCCCAGCATATCGTAGGCATCCAGCGCCAGCGCCGCCTCGAAGGCCTCCCCGGCGCGCTGCGTCAGCTTGTCTTCGAACAAGAACAGACCCAGAACAGCATGATACTCGGCATGGCGCGGCAGCAACGCTATGGCGGCGTCCAGCTCGGCGAAGGCGGCTCTCAAGTCGCGGCGGGCGAATGACCTCAGCGCGCGGCGGTAATGCTCGTCCGCCTGATAGCGAGGCAAGCCCAAGCGCTGCGAAAAGCTGTTCATTGCCTTGGGAGGGTATGGCGGATCAGATCTCGACCGTTTTGCGCTGGCGCTCGGCGCGGACGACATAGGTGCGCGCCAGTTTGTCATGCCAGGCTTGATTTTCCGAGTCGAAGATCGCCCAGATGTAACCCAGGCAAAAGATAATAGAGCTGACCTGGTAGCCGATGGCGCGGATTATCGCGTCCACGTCGCTGATGGCGCTGCCGTCTGCTTTGACGACGCGAATACCCAGCGCGGATTTACCCGGCGTCTGTCCGTCGCGGCGCGTCCAAAAGTACCAGTAGTAACCGACATAGATCACAAATGCGAGGACTTGGATCAGCGCCGAGGCGGAGTCCCCCAAGACCAATCCAAACAGCAGCAAGACGACCACGGCGACCACGCCTACCAGGATGCCGTCAATGAAATAAGCCACAAAGCGTGCTCCAACACTCGCGAGCTCCACGGTGTTTCCGGTTTGGACATCACCAATCTTTGATTTTACATTCATACTGCAAAACTCTCCTTGTTAGGGTCTCATTTGATTTGTCGGCGCAGAGATTGTGCCTGGCCATAAGTGTAACCTTTATCGCCCAGCCTGCAATTGCGGGCAAGACCAGGAAGCCGATCACTCGCTCAGCTGGTAAAGAATCGCCGGATTTGGCTCCGCCTCGAATTGCCTGAGATTGGCGATGCTCAGGTGGCCGTGCTGATACAAGTATTCGATGTGCGCGCCGGCTTCTTCCAGCGCCAGCAAGACATGATAGCCTTCGACATCGGGGTACATCGCCGCCGAGATTTGGGCGATGGTCATGGGCGCGGCGTGATCGCGCATGATCTTGCGGATGCGGTCGAGCTTGCGGTTGTGGCTGGCGCGGATGGCGTGGATGCGCCCGTAGAGATCGTGAATCGGGTCTTCGTGCCCGCCCAGCGCCAGACGAATGCCATCGAAGCGCAGCAGCTTGCGCAGCGAATCGGCATAATGATCCAGGCCCATGTAATGCGTGATGCTCTCCGGCGACTGGTGCGGCGTCGTGCGCGATAGGACGTGATCGGCGCTGAGCAGCACATCGCCCAGCCGGATGCAAACCTGGCCCGGGCAGTGGCCCGGCGTGTGGATGAATTCCATGCCGTCGATGACCTGCTCGTCCTCGATGCTGAAGTCGACGTTAATCGACGTGACGTGCCGCTTGGCGAAGCCGTACATCTCGAACAAGGTCTGACGCATGGACGGCGCGATGCCGGCGCGCTCAAAGTAGATGCCCAGCGCCTTGGTGGCCACGATGAGCCTCTCTTCGTAAGCCGTCAACACCCGCCGATCCAGCTCGTGTATGCCGACGGCCGCGCCGCTCTGCTGGAGGGCGAAGGCCAGCCCGCCAAAGTGGTCAATATGCCCGTGCGTAATGATGATGCGTTCGATATCCGCCAGCCCGTACCCTTTGCCGAAGTGCTCGCGCAACTGCCGGAAGCCGTCCAGCAGGTCGTCATTGCTGCGGCCCATGCCCGAGCCGGTGTCCACTAGTGTCAGCGGGCCGGCGCCTTCCAGCACATAGGCGTAACCAGTGAAATTGTTGGGGAAGAGCACCAGTGGCAGGCGATAGATTTCGACGCTGCTGCTGCTGCGGAAATGTTCCACCGGCGGCAAATTGATCATGGCTTGCCCTTCAAAGTAAATCCAAGTACGTCATGCAAGAAAAGCAAACTACAGAGAACGCAGAGCGCGCAGAGATACTCCAAGCAGAAACCTTGATTTTCGGGCGAGTCACAGAATCGCCCCTACAACAGATTTAGATTCAGAAGTTACACTACTTGCTTTCATTTACAAAGTTGCGAGCCGCGCGCTCCTTTGCGGTTATCCGAGCACAATTATTGTACCAGAGGCGCCGCGCCGCCCGCCGCCAGGCTGAGCAGCACGAAGGCGATATATGCGCCGAGGAAGGTGGCCGAGCGCTTCCGCCCCAGCTGGTAATTGCGCAAGAAAGGCAGCAGCAGCGCCGCGAAAGCCAGCATGACGATGAACTCGAATTGCACTTCCGTACGCTCCACCGGGATGGGCGCCACGAAAGCGGTCACGCCCAGGATCAGCAGCAAGTTGGCGATATTGGAGCCGACGACGTTGCCGATGGCCAGGTCCGTCTGCTTTTTCCAGGCGGCCGTGAGCGATGCCGCCAATTCCGGCAATGACGTGCCGAAAGCGACCAGGGTGGTGGCGATCACCAGTTCGCTGATGCCGACCAGGCGCGCCAGGCTGACGGCGCCCTCGACCATCAAGCGCGCGCCAATGACCAGCGTTGCGATGCCCAGGATGAGGTAGGCCATCTCGCGCGCGCGGCTGAGCGAAGCCTCGGCCGGCTCGTCGATTTCCGCCAGCAGTTGCTCGCGCGCGGCTTGCTCTTGCCGTGCCAAGATATACAGCAGCAAGTTGAACGCGGCGAAAGCCAGCAGCAAGACGACGCCATCCAAGCGGCTGATACGCCCGTCAATCGCCAGCAATGAGGTAAAGACGGTAAGCGCGATCATGATCGGCAGTTCGCGCCGCAGCAGCACCGCCTTGACCCGCAGCGGGCTGACCAGGCCGGTGGCGCCCAGGATCAGCCCGATATTGGCGATGTTGGAGCCGATGACATTGCCGATCGCCAAGTCGCTGCTGCCGGTCATAGCCGCTTGCAGGCTAACCAGCAGCTCGGGCATGGAGGTGCCGATGGCGACGAACGTTAGCGCGATGATCAGCACCGAGACGCCATAAGACAGCGCCAGATTCGAGGCGCCCCGCACCAGCCAGTTGCCGCCGAAGAACAATCCGGCCAGCCCAATCAGCACCAGCCCCAGGTAGATCAGCATCGGCTAGCGGACCCGCACTATGCCGCCGCGCCCGGCTGTGCAGCTAAGGTGTGCCGTAGGCGGCCGCTTCCCGGCTTCAAGCGTAGATGACATGTTGCAGCAGAAAGCGTTCGATTTTGCTGTAGTAGGTTTCGATGGTTTCCGGCTGGCGCCAGCCGTGGCCTTCGCCTTTGAAGAGGTGATATTCATGCGGGATGCCGCGCCGCTTCAGCGAGGCCACGATGCTATCGGACTGGTCTTGCGGCACGACGACATCGTCCGTGCCCTGGAAGACGATGATGGGGTCGACGATCTTGTCGGCGTGGAATAGCGGCGAGCGCTGCCGGTAGATAGCGGCCGCTTCGGGCAGCTCGCCCAGCAGCCAGTAAGTGTAGCGCTCTTCGAATTTGTGCGTGTCCATCAGCAAGCCGAACTGATTGGAAACGCCGTAGGAGCAGACGCCCGCCTTGTAGAAGCCGGCCCGCTCCACCAGCGATTGCAAAACGGTGAAGCCGCCGGCGCTGCCGCCCATGATGACAGCCTTGTCGGCGTCGATCCGGCCCGCGCCCGCCAGATGCTCGACGCCGGCGATGGAATCGGTGACATCGTAGAGGCCCCAATTGCCGCGATGTTTGTCCATGTAGGCTTTGCCGTAACCGGTGCTGCCACGGTGATTGACCTGCAGGACGGCGTAGCCCCGCGTGGTGAAGAATTGCACCTCGTTGGCGTAACCGGCGCGGCACTGCGAGGTGGGCCCGCCGTGCACCAGCACCACAAGCGGCGGCGCGCCCGGCGGCATCTCGTCGCGCAGCACGGGCGGATAGAAGAGCCCGTGTGCCTGCTCGCCATCGGCGCATTCCCAGCTGATGGCCTCGGCCGGCGCGAGTTGATCGACGCCGAGCAGTTCCGGGCCACGCCGCCGGTGGATCGTCGAAGCTCCGCCGCTCAGTGAGACGACGCGGCGGAATCTGCGATGCTGAGGCGATCAAAGCGATGACGTCGCTTTGGGGCGAGACCGCCAGCTGCTCCAGCTCGCTGTACGCTTCCAGCCCGGCCACCGTTTCGGCCCGCTCCTCATCCAGCCGCTGGCGCTGCAGGGAGATGAAGCCTTGCCGATTCTGCAGAAAGTAGATCGCTTCGCTGTCGGCGGCCCAGCCGTAAGTGCGCAGGCCCTGCACCCATGCCGGCGTGCCGTGCTCGGCCGCGGCCGTCGTCAACTGGCGATGCGTCTGCGTTTCAAGATCGTATAAGTAAATCTGTCCCCAACCGTCAGCGTCGCTGATGTATGCCAGGGTGCGGCCATCGGGCGAAAATTCTGGCTGGAAGATGGCTGTATCGCGATCGCCCGCCAGCGTTACGATGTCATCGGCGCAGGGCATGCCGGTCGCGTCCAGCGCCAGGCTAATGAGGCGCAATTCTGCCCCGTTCCACGGCATCTGCGGGTGATTCCAGGCGATGAAGGCGATATGCGCGCCGGCCGGATGCCAGACCGGCTGCATGACGAAGTCGGTGCCGTAAGCCAGCTTGCGCGGGAAATGCTCGCCATTCGCGTCCACCAGCGCCAGGCCGTCGACATGCTCATAGCTATGCACATAGACGATCCAGTCGCCATCGGGCGAGACGGCCGGCGACGCATAAGCGCCGAATGCCGGCGTGATTGACCGCGCCAAGCCGCCGGCCAGCGCCTGTCGATAGAGCCGGCCCTCAGCAGCGAAGACTACCTGCCCCGCCCCCAGCGCAAAGGCGCCGCCGCCATAACCGACGCGGCCCGCGACGTTCAGTCGCCGGTCGGTCAGATCTCGCGGGGCCTGGCCGCCGGTCTGCGCTTGCAATACGCCGGTCGCGCCCCGGTTCTCCCACCAGACCAGGGTGTCGCCCTTTTGGTTCCATTGCACATCCCGCAAGCTGACGCCGCTGGCGATTGACGCGCCGTTGATCGGGCTCTTCCAGGTGCCGTATGCTTCAGTCATGCCTAAAACGTCCGTTCGTCTCAATACACGATCTGCGATTTTACCTGAGGAGTAGCAAAACAAAATGCCCACTTGCCGGCGGCGATCCACCGCAGCCGCTCGCAAGTCAAGATATTGCGCGGCAACTACGCCGTTACCACCGTGTATGCCCAAGATAAGAAAGACAGCGAGTTTTGCATCGGCTGGATAAGCCGGTCAATTCTCGGCTCTCAAACACAAAAATGCAGGCGCAAGCATGAGCAGACCGTGAGAGCGATCCTGTGAATCGCCCGCCTGTCGGCTATTGTGTTGTGAGCGACCCGGCCGAGCGCCGCTCATCGTGCAAGCCGCGCCCGCATCAAGTCGAGTACGGACGCCAGCTGGTATCCACCGTGCCGATGAATTCTTGGGCGTAAAGCGCCAATTCACTTTCGGGGGCGAATTCGTCCGAGATGATTTCCACCATCGTGCCCGTCTCCGCCCATTCGTAGAGACGGCGAGCATCGCTATTGACGGACATGATGCAGCCGAAAGTCGACGGTTCCCAAGTGCCGCCGCCGCCCAGGTAGTTGCCATTGGGCAATTCCACCGCGCCGTGGAAGCCGTTCATCAGGCCAGGCACAACCTCATAAATGCCCATGAACCAGAACATCTCCCACTGGCTGCAGTTTGTGCCCGCTTCGTTGCAGAGCGCGTAGCTGCCGCCGAAAGACGAGTCATTATGCGTCAGAATTTGGAATATACCGGGATAGGTCGGCGCCGTCTCTTGGCCGGTGGAAACGCCCCAATGGTCCCAAACCTGGCCGTGCTCAAAGGCGACCAGCCACTGCGCCTCCAGGTCGACGATAATGCGTTTATGCGGCACCGGGTCCTCCGGCGTCATGACATCGCGCGATGGAATCTGCACGGTATCGCCAACTGTGAGCGCAGCCCACTCCACGGTAGGGTTGGCATCGCGAATCAAGTCGTAGGGGATGCCGCTCTTGCGTCCGATGCGATAACCGGTGTCTCGCCGCACCACGGTGTATTCTTGCGGCAAATAGTTCAGGCGCAAAACTACATCCGGATTGCTCGTGTTCAGCGCCTCTTGCAGCTTTTCGGTGGCCAACAGTTTGTCGATATAGCGCCCGCCCTGCACCAGTGGCACATTCTCGCTGTCGATGAACGGGTGGAAGGACTCGGCACGCACCGACAAGCCATTCTGCCCGGCCGTCAGCCATTCCGCCGCCAGCTTTTCATCTATACGGTACTCCAGCATCTGGTCCTTAAAGGGGTCGTAAGCCCGCAGGCGGATGCCATTGTCAAGGAAGACGTAAGCCTCGTCCAGGAAGGGGGTGCTGTCGATCACCGTTGGGTTCAGCGCGACGGTATGCAATTCAAGCCGTTGACTGTTGACGATGGATACCGCCTCATCCTTCAGCCGTTGCAAGCTGGCGCTGATATCGAGATGTCGCCCCCGCCGGCCGGGTACCGTGATTAGCTTGCCGCCCGACCACTTGTAGCCGGCTTCGTACTGCGGCACATAGATCGACTCCGTCAAGTCCAAAAGCGTGGTCTGCGCCCGGCCATGCGCTACGGCGATCTTCGGTTCAATGTTGATGCCCAGGGGTATACCGGCGACTCCAGCGGATTTCGCCGCGTCAGCCATTGATCCGGCATCAAGCGACAGGCCCAATTGCTCCGCCGTGGCCACCTTTAGCACTTCACCATCAACCGTAACGTCAATCGTCAGGTCATTATTCCAGTAATCCAGGATCACCGCCTCCGCCTCGTCGGGCGTCAACTCGCCCACTGGCAGGCCCAAGGCATAGACATTGGGAAAAATGCGATCCGATAATAGATAGCTGCCGCCGAAAAACACCAGAATGGCGACGGCGACCAGCGTGGTCACTTTCGCCACCGGAGACCGGCTGGAAAACAGCCAGGCCAGGCCGCGGTGCAATAGGTTCCTTTCGTCATACGACGGGAAGTGCCGGCGGAAGAAGGCGTGCTCCGCGCCGGCTTCCAGCCGCCCCTCCATCATCGCCTCGCGCCGTTGCTTCCGCGCCTGATTGCGATCCCGCGCCCGCTTCGCCTTGCGCCTTTGCGGCCTGCTGATATTCACGCTCATGTGACCCGTCTCCCCGCCGACCGGCACTCTGGACTGACCTTCATTGTAGTCAAACTGTGAATACGGGCAAATCGCGCGAGCGTACGCTGTCCCTCGACCGGGCGCCGGGATGCGCATCCCGCCCGGCGAGCGCATGTGTCGCCGCAGCCACTCGCCAGTTTCAGATTGGCTTTCGCAAAACAATGAACCCGCGACATTGAGATATGTAGGGGCCTCACGCCGTGACGCCCGTCCAGCAGGCGCGCGGGCCTTTCACGAAACGCCCCTGCAAACTCATTGGCTCGTCGTGGGGGGCGCTGCCAACGAGGTAAACACAGACGTGCCACCGGTTCACCCGTACGCGCGCATCAGCACAGTGCCGGCGACCGCGCTCGCTGTCTTAGAGATGCGATAGAATTCGCCGCAGCCCAGATCTCTGATACGATTTTTGCGTTGACTTGGTAAAGTTAAGTGGGCGCGACACCGTCCCGGTCGTACGCGTCGGGTGAAGGACTTGCCACCCGCAGCGCAATCAACGAGGGCTTAGAAGCATGACATTTTGGGAAATCCTGCTGGGCGAAGCGGAAACGCCGACGGCTACCATTGACATCAAGCTGGAAGACGAATTGGATGAAGAGAGCGCCGCCGTCGACCTGCCGGAGGAATTGCCGATACTGCCCTTGCGCGGCCTGGTCGTCTATCCGCAGACGGCGATTCCGCTGACGGTGGGCCAGGAGCGCAGCATCCAGTTGGTCGACGATGTCGTCGCCGGCAATCGCCTGGTCGGCCTGGTTGCCTCCAAAGACCGCAACCTGACCACGCCCGGCCCCGACCAAGTGCAGACGATCGGCACGCTGGCCGCCATCCACCGCCTCTTCCGCACGCCCGATGGCACCGTCCGCCTGCTGATTCAAGGGCTGCAACGCATTCGCATTGATCAGTTCATCGAGACTTCGCCCTATCTCAAGGCGCGCGTCACACGCATCCCCGAAGACGAAGTGGTCTTCGCTGATGATATCGAGATGGAAGCCCTCGTGCGCAGCATCGTCGACCGCTTCACCTCGCTGGCCGAGCTGGTGCCCAGCATTCCGCAAGAGCTGGTCAACAATGCGCTCAATGTCGAGGACCCGCTGCAACTGGTCTATTCCATCGCGACTTATGTGCGCATCGACCTGGACGATGCCCAGCTGCTGCTGGAAATGGACGATGTCGGCGACAAAATCCGCCACCTGCTCTCGCTGATCACCAAAGAATTCGATGTGCTCTCGCTGGGGCGCAAGATCCAGGAAGACGCCCAGCAAGAGATGGAGAAATCGCAGCGCGATTATTACTTGCGCGAGCAGATGAAGGTCATCCAGCGCGAGCTGGAAGAAGACGAAGATCAGCAGGAGATCGAGAAGTTCCGGCGCTTGATCCAGGACGCCAATATGCCGGACGAAGCGCGGAAAGAAGCCGAGCGCGAGCTCAACCGCCTGTCCAAGCTGTCCGTGGCCGCGGCCGAATACGGCGTCATCCGCACTTATCTCGATTGGATCTGCAGCATGCCCTGGGACCGGCGCACCGAAGACAAGCTCGATATCGCCCACGCCCGCGACATCCTGGACGAAGACCACTACGGCCTGACCGATGTCAAAGAGCGCATCCTGGAATTCCTGGCCGTGCGCAAGCTGCGCGCCGACCGCGCCGCCGACCTGGCCCAGAGCGAACCCTACGACCCGGTGCGCCGCGATAGATCGGGCGCCATTTTGCTCTTCGTGGGGCCGCCGGGCGTGGGCAAGACCTCGCTGGGCGCGTCCATCGCCCGCGCTATGGGGCGGGAGTTCATCCGCATGAGCCTGGGCGGCATCCGCGATGAAGCCGAGATCCGTGGCTTTCGCCGTACTTACATCGGCGCTATGCCGGGGCGCATCATCCAGGCCATCCGCCGCGCCAAATCACGCAATCCCCTCATCATGCTCGACGAGATCGACAAGCTGGGGCGCGACTTCCGCGGCGACCCCGGCTCGGCCCTGCTGGAAGTGCTTGATCCCGAGCAGAATGCCGAATTCCGCGATCACTATCTCGATGTCGCCTTCGACCTCAGCGATGTCATGTTCATCACCACCGCCAATTCGCTGGAGCCGATCCCCGGTCCGCTGCGCGATCGCATGGAAGTCATTCAGCTCAGCGGCTATACCGAGCTGGAGAAAGGCGCCATCGCCGCGCAATATCTGGTGCCGCGGCAACGGCGGGAGAATGGCTTGCGCAGCGACGAGCTTGATTTCACGGCCGAGGCGATTCTGCGCATCATCCGCGATTATACGCGTGAAGCCGGCGTGCGTGGGCTCGAGCGCGAGATCGGCAAAGCGGCGCGCAAAGTGGTGACGCGCATCGCCGAAGGCAAAGCTGAAAGCGTCAATGTCTGCGTCGATGATGTCAAGGACCTGCTGGGCAAGGCGCGTTTCGGCTACCGCAGCGAACTGCGAGACCGCACCGATACGCCCGGCGTGGCCACCGGCTTGGCCTGGACGCCCGTCGGCGGCGATGTGCTCTTCATCGAGGCGACCAAAATGAAGGGTGGCAAAGGCTTCCAATACACCGGGCAGCTGGGCGATATCATGCAGGAGAGCGCCAAAATCGCCTACAGCTTCGCCCGCTCGCGTGCCGAGCAGTTGGGCGTTGATCCAGCCTTTTATGAGGACTACGACATCCACCTGCACGTGCCCTCGGGCGCCGTGCCCAAAGACGGCCCCAGCGCCGGCGTGACGATGGCGACCGCGCTGGCCTCGCTGCTGACCGGACGCAGCGCCAAGAGCAACATCGCCATGACCGGCGAGCTGACGCTCAGCGGCCAGGTGCTGCCCGTCGGCGGCATCAAAGACAAGGTGCTGGCGGCGCATCGGCTGGGGGCTGATACCGTGATCCTGCCGCGCAAGAATGAAAACGACCTCGACGACGTGCCCGAGGATGTGCGCGATGCCTTGACCTTCATCCTGGTCGAGCGCCTTGACGAAGTGCTGGACGCGGCCCTGGTTGATTCGCTGGCTTTCGCCGAGAGCGCCGCCCTCAGCCAGCCGCGGGCCTGAAGCGCCATGCCGCTGGTACAGCTGCCCACGGGCGCGAGCCTTCACTACGAAGCGCTGGGCTGGAATGGAGCGCGGCCGCCCGTCATCTTGATTCACGGACTGCTGGGCACGGCGCGGCTGCATCTGGGTGATATCATGGACCGGCTGCATGCCGATGGATTTCCCGTCATCGGCTTGACACTGCGCGGCTACGGCGATTCCAGGCCCAAACCGCGCGATTTCCCGGATAATTTCTATCACCGCGATTGCGATGACCTCTGCGCCTTCATGGACGCGCTAGAAATTGAAAGCGCCCATTTGCTCGGCTATTCCGATGGCGGCGAGGTCGCGCTGATCGCCGCGGGCAGCCAGCCCGACCGCATCCTTTCCTGCATCGCCATCGGCGCTGTGGGCAACTTCACGCCTGAGTTGCGCCCGGTCTTCCAGCGCATCTACCCGGGCGCTTGGATCACCGACGAAGAAAAGCTCTTGCACGGCTTCAGCGATGCGGCCAGGTTCACCGGCGGCTGGGCGCGGTCCATGACGCGCATGATCGACGCCGGCGGCGATGTCAGCCTCAGCCTGGCGCCGCGCATCACCTGCCCGCTGATCATCATGCTGGGGCGCGAAGACAAACTCAATCCAAGCGCCAACGGCCAGCGCTTCATCGACGCCGTGCCGCGCGGCCGGCTGGCTATCTTCGACTGTGGGCACGCCGTGCAAGACGACGCGCGTGACGCCTTCTACGCGATGACTTTAGCACACCTGCGCGAGGCGATACGCGACTGAGCGGGCTGGACTGCGCCAAAGGCGGAAGCCGGCTCTGCATATTGCATTGGATATTTTCGGGACTGTCGACACTTTGCCACCGAGTTCACCGAGTCAACAGAGCGCGCCGAGTAGAAGCTTCATGGCTGAAAGTCACGGTCGCGCTGGTTTAATCGTGAAGGGCAGACGGTTGGAAGCGAATTCAATTCGGCCACGCGAGGACACGTGAAGCCCGAGCCGTGTCACAAAAACCAATACAGAAGTCTGTGTCCTCGGCGGTAAGCTTGTTAGGTCCACAGCTGAGTTGGTGAGCCCGCCAGATGCGACCAGCGCCCGCGACATTTGGCTGGCGCGGCGTTCGCTGCTACACTGAGGCCGCCTCCGCCCAGCGAAACTCCGCCGTCCGCTTATGACGCAGCCGCCAGCAGCCACAGCCGTCGATTCCTCCGCATCAAGCTGGCGCGCCAACCCGCGCATCTACGAAATCAACACCTGGGTCTGGTTGCGACAGCTCAGCCAACGCCATGGCCGCGCGATTACCCTGGCCGATGTGCCGCTAGCTGAAATCGATGGCCTCGCCGAACTGGGTTTCGACGCCCTCTGGCTGATGGGCGTCTGGCAGCGTGGCACGGCCACCCGCTTGAGCGCGCTGAACTACCTGGACGAATATCGAGCCGCCCTGCCCGATGTGACCGCCGCCGATGTGGTCGGCTCGGCCTACGCCATTCACGCCTATGCGGTCGAGCCGCGGCTGGGCGGGCGCGCCGGACTGGCGGCCTTTCGCCGAGCGCTGCGTCGGCACGGCATTAGGCTGATACTCGACTTCGTGCCCAATCATGTCGCGCTCGATCACGCCTGGATCCGGCAAAGTCCGCAATGCTTCATTCGGGGCACGGGACGGGACCTGGTCGAGCAGCCCGCTGCATTCTTCCCGACGGATACGGCGGAGGGCAGCGCCGTCATCGCACACGGTCGCGATCCGCATTTCCCCGCCTGGATCGACACGGCGCAGCTCAACCTCTTCCAGCCGGCAGCGCGGCGCGCGCTCATCGACACGCTGATCGACATCGGCGAGCAATGCGACGGCCTGCGCTGCGATATGGCGATGCTGGCGCTGAACGCGGTCTTCGCTGATACCTGGGCGGGGCGGGCGGGCGCGCCGCCAACGCAGGATTTTTGGAGCGAAGTGATCCCAGCCGTGCGCGCGCATCATCCTCAGCTCCGCTTCTTCGCTGAAGCCTACTGGGATCTGGAGCGCGAGCTGCAATTGCAGGGCTTCGATTACACCTACGACAAGCGCTTGTATGACCGCCTGCTGGCCGGTGACGCCGCCGCGATCCGGGCGCATCTGGCCGCCAACCCGGCCTGGTTGCGCGCTGGCCTGCGCTTCATCGAGAACCACGACGAGGCGCGCGCGATGGAAACGCTGGGCCCCGATCGGCAACGACCGGCGGCCGTTCTGATCTGCACCATGCCCGGCGCGGCCCTGCTGCATCAGGGGCAGCTCAGCGGGCGGCGCGTCAAGCTGCCGGTGCATATCAATCGCGCCGCGGACGAGCCTACGCATCCCCTGCTGCAACGCTTTTATCGGCGGTTACTGCGCGCGGTCGAGTGTCGGCTTTTTCGCGATGGGCGCTGGCAATTGCTGGAGGCCGCGCCCGTCAGCCCGCGCGATGATTCCCACGCCGGCCTGATCGCCTATACCTGGCAGCTGGAGGAGCAGCTGGCGCTGGTCGCGCTCAACTTCGGCGCCGGCTGGGCGCGCGCCCGGCTTGACCTGTCGGCATATTCGCAGCTTGTCGGGCGGCAGTGGCTGCTCTGCGATGCACTCAGCCGCAGCGCCACCCGCCACGATGGCGCTGCGCTGGCCGAAAGCGGACTGCTGCTGGAGAGCCCGCCCCAAGGCGCGCAGATCTTCCGCTTCCGCCCAATGCCCGCTGATGGCTGGCCTCACGGTTGATTGGACCTGATGCTGATGCCGCGGCAACGATTGCGCCAATTGGGACGCCACGCGCTGGTATTCACAGGCATCGCGGTGCTGCTCTGGTCGAGCCTGGAAGACCGCGACGCCAGGGCGGCCGCGATCCTGGGCATCTGCGTCGCCATCGCGCTCACCTTGCAAATACTGGGCAGATTGCCGTCCGCGCCTTTCAAGCCCGCAAACAACCCGGGCCTGGCAGCGCTGGCGGGCCTGCTCTGCGGCGCGTTGGCGCCCCTGGTCAGCGCCGCCTTGATGCTGTTCAAGAACCTGCGCCACGGGCATATCTACCCCGATTATCCGGCGCCGATGCTGCTGGCCATGTTGGAGCGCTGGCCGCAGTGGACGCTGGCCGGCGCGCTGGCCGGGCTGGGCATCGGCATTCTGTACAAGCTGCGCGTGGAGGCGCGGCATTCGCGCGATTGACGCGACTGTATGTTCACGACATTGGCCAGATTGACCGTAGAACATCAGTTCTAGTGCGGTATAATTGAGCCGCCAATTACTGCGGGATCGAGAAGGCAGACACAGTATACTAGGGCGCGTCGACATGATCCCGCATCGTGACTGTCTGGTGGCGGATTTCGCCCTAGAGCGGGCCATCATCAGCAGCAACAACGCCAAGGTCTACGCCGTCATCAAGAACGCCGAGCGTCCGCTGACTTACAGCGAGATCGTCTCCCGCAGCGGGGTCAAGAAGGGAAGTGTGAGCAGCGCGGTAAGGTGGCTCGTGGAAAATGACAAGATCGCGAAAGCCGGTAATCGTTACGCCAGCGTTT
Source organism: Phototrophicaceae bacterium (assembly GCA_965208195.1). Lineage (GTDB taxonomy): Bacteria > Chloroflexota > Anaerolineae > Aggregatilineales > Phototrophicaceae > UBA6055. The sequence continues at coordinate 1,527,737 of CBDBOC010000004.1, forward strand.
CAACATGACTGCACATTACTTTTTGGATGGATACACCTAAAGAGAGGGGGGTATCCATCCTACGTATATGGCGGGATGGCAGGATGACGGCAGCAAAAACTACCTATCCATCCTGGCGACACGCGCCTTGTACACAGCGCCTTGCACCTCGTCTACCCCTCTCGGTCCCCCCATCGCAGTGTGGGGGAAGGTTTCGCCGATATCCGCGTCTGGTAGCGAAATCACCGGCTGAGATGGCAAGCACGCGCCCAGTTGGCTCCCCTCCCTGATGCTTCGACGGCGGCAGCGAATTGACCCCGATGAACAAGCCGAGCGCGCGGCATGTCGCAAAACCTGACACAGTACTCGGTGTTCAGATTAACTCGGTGTCCTCGGTGGTAAAACTGTGTGGCCTACTGCCCGTGTTGATCGTCCAGATTTGCATAGTGCGGGCATGCGAGGGACGGGCGGGCGTCACATTTGCGTGTGCGTACGGGCGAGCCGGTGGCTCGCCCCTACAGAGTCCGGATGAGGCGAGCGTGGGATGGACGGGCGGGCGAGACAAGTCTCGCCCCTACAGAATTCGACATTGGCGGGGTCGAGGCGGACGAGCGAGGGGGAGACCTCCCGCTTGTCTGTTACAATCAGCGGCGCTCATCACGTATTAGGCAGAGGCGGAGCAATGACAAACTATATCCTTGCGCTGGACCAAGGCACGACCTCATCGCGGGCGATTCTCTTCGACCGCAACGGCGACATCAGCCGCAGCGCGCAACAAGAATTCCGGCAGATTTATCCGCAGCCGGGCTGGGTCGAGCATGACCCGGCCGATATCTGGCGCTCGCAACTGGAGGTCGCGCGGCAAGTCGTAAGCGACCCGGCCGAGATCGCCGCCATCGGCATCAGCAACCAGCGCGAAACGACCCTGATCTGGGACCGGCGCAGCGGCCAGCCCATCCACAACGCCATCGTCTGGCAAGACCGGCGCACGGCCGCCCTCTGCGACGAGCTGAAAGCCGAGGGCTTCGACGAGACCATCTTGCGCCACACGGGCTTGGTCACCGATGCTTACTTCTCCGGCACCAAGGTCGCCTGGCTGCTGGAGAATGTGCCGGGCGCCCGCGAACGCGCCGAAGCTGGAGAGCTGGCTTTTGGCACCGTCGACAGCTACCTGGTCTGGCGGCTGACCGGCGGCGCGCTGCACATCACTGATGTCAGCAATGCGGCCCGCACCATGCTCTTCGACATTCACCGCGGCGATTGGGCCGATGCCATTCTGCAGCGCCTGGATATTCCGCGCGCGCTCCTGCCCGAGGTGCGCCCCTGCAGCCAAATCTACGGCGAGAGCAAGCCGTCGCTGCTGGGCGCGGCGATACCGATCGCGGGCATGGCGGGCGATCAGCAGGCGGCCACCTTCGGCCAAGCGGCCTATCAAGCCGGCATGACCAAGAACACCTACGGCACCGGCTGCTTCATGCTGATGAATACGGGCGGGGCGCCGCAGCAATCCGCCAACAACTTGCTGACGACCATCGCCTGGCAGGTCGGCGATGAGCCGCGGCAGTACGCGCTGGAAGGCAGCATCTTCATGGCTGGCGCGGCGGTGCAATGGCTGCGCGATGAAGTCGGGCTGATCGAGCATGCCGCCGAAAGCGAGGCGGTCGCGAGCAGCATCGCGGGCACGGACGGCGTCTATGTCGTGCCGGCTTTCGTCGGCTTGGGCGCGCCTTATTGGGATCAGTACGCTCGCGGCACAATCGTCGGCTTGACGCGCGGCAGCGGCCGGGCGCATATCGTGCGCGCCACCCTGGAAGCCATCGCCTATCAGACGCGCGATGTGGTTGCGGCGATGTCGGCTGACGCCGGCCTGTCGCTGGACTCGCTGCGCGTCGATGGCGGCGCTGTGGCCAACGGATTCCTCATGCAATTCCAGGCCGATATCCTCGGCGTCCCGGTACTGCGCCCAGCTATCACCGAAACGACCGCCCTGGGCGCGGCGTACCTGGCCGGGCTGGCGAGCGGCTTTTGGGATTCGCAAGAGGCCATCGCCGGCCAGTGGCAACTGGAGCGGGAATTCCAGCCAGCCATGTCGGCTGACCAGCGCGAATCGCTCTACGCCGGCTGGCAGCGCGCTGTCGAGCGGGCTCGCGGTTAGCCAGCAAGATAGATCTGTAGGGGCTGCATTGCATGTCGCCCGCAATTTCGCTCAATCCGTGCGTGGGCGACTCACAGAATCGCCCCTACAAGACTCGACGCTGGCGGGCATGTGATGCACGGGCGGGCGAGACAAGTCTCGCCCCTACAAGACTCGACGCTGGCGGGCACGTGATGGACTGGCGACATTCAGCTATACTTAGTTCATTTGCCGCGCTGGGAGCCTGCCCATGCTCAAGTTCGTCCTCAAAAGGCTGACGTTCTCGTTGCCCGTGCTCGTCGGCATTTTGCTGGTGACCTTCACACTGGCGCGGGCGATCCCGGGCGACCCCTGTTTGGCGGTGCTGGGCGAGCGAGCCTCGCCCGAGATTTGTGAGTCATTCTTTCGCCGCAATGGCCTGGATCAGCCGGCGCCGGTACAGCTGCTGATATACATTCGCAATTTCTTGCAGGGCGACTTGGGCGATTCCATGCGCTTTCATCGTCCGGTGATGGAGCTGCTGGTCGAACGCTTGCCGACCACCGTCGAGCTGGGCTTTTTCGCCCTGCTCTTCGCCATCAGCATCGGCGTGCCCCTGGGCGTCTTGAGCGCCTATCGCCACAAATCGGCGCTGGATGTCGGCACCATGATCGGCGCCAATATCGGCGTCTCCATGCCCGTCTTCTGGCTGGGCTTGATGCTGGCTTATCTCTTCGCCGTCTTGCTCAAAGACACGCCCCTGGCCCTGCCGCCATCGGGCCGCTTGACGCCCGGGGCCAATCCCGAGCCCTTCTACATCGTGGCCGGCTGGGTCGCGGAAGGCGCGGAGCCGCCGGGCCTGCTGCGCTTCTTCTCCCGCATTAACACGCTCAACGCCGCGCTGACGCTGAATGGCGAGCTGCTGGTCGACGCGCTGCGCCACTTGATCTTGCCGGCTGTCGCGGTCGGCACTATTCCGCTGGCCATCATCGCCCGCATGAGCCGCTCCAGCGTGCTGGAAGTGCTGAGCCAGGACTACGTGCGCACGGCGCGGGCCAAGGGCTTGCGCGAAAGGGCGGTGGTGGGCAAGCACGCCTTGAAGAACGCCATGCTGCCCGTCATCACCGTGATCGGCTTGAACTTCGGCCTGATCATCAGCGGCGCCGTGCTGACGGAGACCATCTTCAGCTTGACCGGCGTCGGCCGCACCCTGGTCGATAGCATCACCTCGCGCGATTACACGCTGGTGCAGGGCTTCACAGTCGTCATCGCGGCCGGCTTCGTGCTCATCAACATGGTGGTGGATATCATGTACGGCTATCTCGATCCGCGGATTCGCTTCAACTAGGCGGCGGAGCGCGAGAGATCATGGCGACCAAACCCGCCGACCTGGCGCCCGAGGCACACTACCGCTCGGCCAGCTTGTGGCTGGAGGCGCTGCGCAACCTGCGGCACAGCCCCTCGGCGCGGCTGGGGCTGCTCATCATCGGCGCGCTGGTCATCATCGCCATCTTCGCGCCCATCTTCGCCACGCATGACCCCATTAAAACCATGATCGGCGTCCCCGGCGAGGTCGGGCGCCTGCCCAGCAAGCCTCCCTGCATCCCCATCCTGGGCTGTGAAGACCCGCAGCATATCCTGGGGCTGGATCTCAATGCGCGCGACTTGTACAGCCGCATCATCTACGGCGCGCGCACATCCTTGTCCGTCGGCGTCATCACCATCAGCTTGTCGATCGTCGCCGGCACCGCCCTGGGCATCAGCGCCGGTTTCCTCGGCGGCCGCGTCGACAATGTGATTATGCGGCTGATGGACGTGGTGCTGGCATTCCCGGCGCTGCTGCTGGCGATATCGATCGTGACCATCCTGGGGCCGGGGCTGACCAACGCCCTGCTGGGCATCACCATCACTTTCATCCCGCAATACGCGCGTCTATCGCGGGCCAGCGTGCTGTCGATCAAGGAGCAGGAATTTGTGGTGGCCGAACGGGCGCTGGGCGCGAGCCCGCTGCGCATCGTGCTGGCGCATATCTTGCCCAACGCGATTACGCCCATCATCGTGCAGGGGACGCTGGGCGTGGGCACGGCGATCCTGGATGCGGCCGCGCTCTCCTTCCTCGGCTTGGGCGCGCAACCGCCGACGCCCGAATGGGGGCAGATACTCAGCGAATCGCGCAATTATCTCTTCACCTCGCCGCATCTGGTTTTCTTCCCCGGCATCGCGATTATGATCACGGTGCTGGGCTTCAACTTGCTGGGCGATGGCATGCGCGACGCGCTGGATCCGCGGCTGAATCGGGATTAGCGCTCTCCCTGGCGCCGGCCTGCGGTGTTAGCGGGCTGGTCCACACTTTTGCCACCGAAGCCCCTGCAAATGCGACTGCAAGCGGCGGGCGAGCCGGTGGCTCGCCCCTACAAGACTTGTTCGGTACTGGTTATTCGATGCGCTTTTTCTACCCCATCCCCCGGCCCCTTCCCCGAATCATCGGAGAAGGGGGGCATCGCTAATGGTGAATAGGTGTATAGGAGCTAGCCTCCCCCCGTTGATACGGGGGGATTGAGGGGGGTAGACCAAAGAAGGCCTAGCACTGATCGGCGTTGATGAATTGCTGGAAGATCGACAGGTAGATGGCGAAACCTTGACCGGTGCCGGTGTGGTTGGGGCTGGCGCAGTCGGCCGAGGCCTGCCACGAGACGACCACATCGTTGGCATCGAAGGCGGAACCGTCATGGAAAACGACGCCTTCGCGCAAGTGGAAGGTCCATACGGTGCCGTCTTCGGAAATGTCCCAGCTTTCCGCCAAGCCCGGGATGACCGCGACGCCGCCCTTCTCGAAGTCGAGCAGCGATTCGCTCACTTGGTGGCAGGCGCGGAAGGTCTCGCCGTCCCAGGTATCGTTGCAATAGAGCGAGATCGGCTCGGCATTCTGCATGTAGATGATGTTGTCGTCATCCGGGTCTTCCAGGCGCGAGAATTCTTCCGTGCCATCGAGCACGCCCGGATGGACGCCGACGATATCGGCTTGCCAGACATCGGCGGCGCCGGCATGGCCGAAGGGCACCCAGGGCACAGCCGACGCCATGCCTTCAGCGACCTGCTGGAAGAGCTCCATGCGCATCTCAGGATCGAGAACCTGTCCGGCCTGGATCAGCGGCTCGTAGACCTCGGGATAGGGATCGCCCATCTGATTATAATTGGGCCCGTGGCAACAGGTCAGGAAGTTGGAGGCATCGGGGAAGTCGGCATGCCAGCCGAGGATGTGAAGCGGCTCATTGCCGGAGAGCGCCGAGGCGATGAAGGCGCCGGACTCGACGACTTGCACATCGGCGATTATGCCGATTTCCATTAGCTGCGCCTGCACGTCATTGGCGATGATGCCCGGGTTGGGCAGGTATCCGCGAACGACATCGCGCCAGGTCAGCGTCAGCGGGCGCGACTCGCCGGTGCGTCTGTCGACGACGGAATCCAGCGGCAGCTCAAAGCCGAGGTCGGCCGCGGCTTCTTCCAGCAGCGCCTGCGCGGCGGCCTGATCAAAGCCGGGCACGCCGCCTTCGCCGATATGACCGAAGACAGCCGGCGGCACGAAGTCGGGTGTCAGCGGCGAGCCGGGCGGGAAGAAGTTGTCGACGATGCGCTGCCGGTCGATGCCCATAGCGATGGCAGTGCGGACGCGCACATCATCCAGCGGCTGGAAGAAGTTGCTCATCGCGACATAGACGCCGGTCAAGGGCGGTATGTCAACCAGGTTGAAGTTGGGATCGGCGCGGAAGACAGGGATGTCATCGGGATTGGCGAACTTCATGCCGTCGATGGCGCCGGCGCGCAGCTCAGTGGCGCGGGCGGCCGCCTCCGAATTCCAGCGCAGAATGACGATGTCTTCGATTGAGGGCTCGCCCCAGTAGTTGTCGTTGCGCTCGAAGACCATCTCGTTGCCCTGGTCCCAGTTGACCAATTTCAGCGGACCGGTGCCGATAGGCGTCGTCAAGATGTCGCCTTCGCCGCCGGTGGCGTTCATGTATTCGCTGGGGTGAATGGACAAGCCGAGGCTGGCCATCTCCTGGGCGAAGATCGCGTCCGGGTTGCAGAGGGTGACGACGACGGTGTGCGTATCGGTCGCCTCGACAGATTTGAGATTGCCGCCATAGTCGCAATCAGCCGCCGAGAAGCTCAAGAGTTCATCTTGCCCGGCGGCGGGCGCGATCAACAAACCTGCCATAAACAGCAAGAGCGCGAGCCACGGCAGCACGCGGTAAATCGTCTTCATGGAATTACCTCCAGATTCAGTGAACAATGGATTTACCAATTGCCTCAAGTGAATGGGGCGAAGGTAATTGTAGTCTATCTCTTGCTCAAAACAAAAAATGGGAGGGCGGCCGCGGCATTAGAACTCAAACTCGTCGAAGTCACGGCAGAGGTGTATCGGCCCGTCGTAGGCTTCAGCCGCCTCTTGCACCAGCGGCTCGGGGTCTTGATTCCAGACTTGGTAGTGAATCAGGCGCAGTTCTTTGGCGTGGGCTTTGGCAGCGGCTTCGCCAGCCATGCGCGCGGTGCTGTGGCCCGGCGGCGGGCCGCCCGCCTCGTGGATGAAGATGTCGGCGTCCTTGCCGATCTTCAGCGCATTGGGGCAGGGCTCGGTATCGCAACTGTACGCGAGCACATTGCCATTGTGCTTGTTTGTGATGCGCATGCCGATGGTGGGGATGAAATGCACCACCGGGAAGGAACGGATGGCGAAGTCTTTGTTCTCGAAAAGCAGCGTATCATCCTGCAGGCCGATGCGCGAAAACGACACGGGGAAGAAATTCGGCCAATATTCCCAGCCGTACATGTCCATCGTCTTTTCCACGCGGTTGATGCAATGCGGAATGCCGTAGAAGCGCAAGGGCGTCTTGCGGCCCATTTGCCACATGTGCATCAGCATATTGGGCACGCCGGCCACATGATCCGAATGAAAGTGCGTCAGAATCACATCCTGCATTTGCAGGTCGTCGATGCCGAGGCGCTTGATCTTGTCCAGCGGGTTGGAGCCGGCATCCACCAGCACCGGCGTGTCTTCTTCGCCGATCAGCAAGAAATGGGTGTAGTCATGCTGCGCGTTGTTGACTGCGCCTGATGTTCCCAAGATGATCACCCGCGCCATTACATCGCCCCACCCCCATATCGAACAGGTTTAGTATAGCAGATGCAGAGAAGCGCAAGGCGACCAGGGCGACGAGGTAGCGCGCGGAGCAATCGCTTCAAGATACACTCGGGCTTTTCGCCCAATGGAGCCAGGCAAATGCAGGGGCGACCCTCGGGTTTGCCGCGCGAACGCTAGCCTTCCGCCGGCTCGGCAGATATCTCGGCGGCGGGCGCGCCACCATTGCGATGACGCAGCAGCAGCCAGCCCACCGCCACGATGAAGGCGATCGCCGTCACTGCCTGTGAGCTGTTGATGCTAGTATCTGCTACGACAGCGTATTCGACGCGCAAGAGCTCCAGCAAGAAGCGCACCAGGGAATACTGCGCGACGTAGAGCAGCATAATATCGCCCAGCTGCAAGCGCTGACGATAATGGTGAAAGACGCGCCACAACACAACAAAGGCCGCCAAACTCCAGATAGCTTCGTAGGCCCAGATGGGATGAAAGAGCGTGTCAATCGGGTATTCGATCAAGCTTTCATAGGGCGCCACCCGCGCGCTCCGCGGGATTTGAATGCCCCAGGGCAAGTTAGTGGGCACGCCGTAGAGCTCCACATTGACGTAATTTGCGAAGCGGCCGATGGCTTGCCCCAGCGGGATCGACACGGCGGCGATATCCAGCCAGGGCGCCATGGGCAGGCCCTCATCGGGAAAACTGCTCTGCGGGCGTTGATAGCGAAAGGCGCGCGTCTCTTTGCCGCGAACGCGATCCGCCAATTGCCCAATTAGCCACTCGATCCATTGATAAAGCCAGATCACCGGCGTAAGGACCGTGGTGAAGAGCCCGATGATGCGATTGTGCCAGGCGCTGAGGTAGAGGTAGATGCCCAGCAGAGCGCCGAACATGCCGCCGAAAATGCCCAGTCCGCCGGTCCAGATGGCGATGGCGCCAACTTGCGGGTCGAAGAAATTCTCCAGAAAGAAGGCGGTATTCTGGCAGATTTCGCCTTCAATGCCGCAGCCGCGCACCAGCGATATCGGCGGGAAGAGCACAAACCACAGGCGCGCGCCGATGATGCCGGGGATGATGGCCCAGGTCAAGCCGCCCCAGATATGATCCGGGTCGCGCCCGCTGCGCGACGCCAGCAGCGACGCGACTGACGCGCCGGCCATCAGCGCGACCACGACGATGATGCCGTAGTAGCGCACCTGCAAATTGCCGATCACAAGATAGGCTTGTTCAAACTCCATTTAGTCACCTCGGTCCTTCAATGTCGTGTATACGTGGCGCAGCCGCTGCAGCGCGCTGATATTGGCGCCGACAGCCAGTACTACGAGGCCGATTTCCAGCGGCGCCGGGCTTTCGAGCAAACCGGCTGCAATGGTCATGACCAGAAGCGCGATGACGCGTTCCAGGCGGGTGAAAAAGCCGACAGTCGCGCGCACGCCAACCCGGGCGTCATCGGCGCGGGCGCGGATGTAGCTGACCATGTAACTGCCGACCAGCGCCAGCAACGCCAGCGCCAGCATGTCCAAGCGTTGCTGAACGGCAAAATAATAGCCCAAAGCCGCGAAAATGAAACCGTCAGCGTAGCGGTCCAGCGTCGAATCGAGCACCATGCCAAAGGCGCTCGGCTGGTCACGCGCGCGGGCGACGGCGCCATCCAGCGCGTCCAGCGGCAGGCTGATGAGCAGCAGCAAGCCGCCGGCCAGGAAGTCGCCCCGCGCCAGCAGGAGCGCCGCGCACCCCACCAGCGCCAGCCCCAATAGCGTGACCCAGTCGGGATGTACGCCGGTGCGCGCCAGTCGGCCGCCAAGGCGATCAAGCGGCCCGCGCGTCGCTTGGCGCAGCCGATCGGTCAGCGTGGTTTGTTGTTCAGCCTTCATTTCGTAATCGTCAACTTCGCCGATAACGCTCGCTTTGCGAATACTGCGCAGGTTTTTTCAGCACAGACACGCCAGAAGCAGAGCCATGCAAGTTTTGCGCAAAACCAGGCCCTGTAGGGACGGGCCAACGGCTCGCCCGTACGCACATTCGATTGAGGCGCTCCCTTCATTTCCAGCCTTGCCAGCGCCGGTCGCTTTGGCTACACTGCAGCGGCATTTGTCGGGGCGTGGCGCAGCCCGGTAGCGCGCACCGTTCGGGTCGGTGAGGTCGTGGGTTCAAATCCCGCCGCCCCGACAGCTTCATGCAAGTCCTCAGCCTCAATCGCCAGCATTTCATGGCGCCGATACCGCCAGGCCAGCGCCTTCGTCGAGCGCGTGGTTGCGCGCCCACAGCCACAAAAACACGCCCGGAATCAAGGACAGGCTGTATAGAATGGCGCCCAGCCAATTAGGCAGGGTCGGGTCCAGGGCAAAGAGCGCGCCCGAGACCGCCGTCGACAAGATCACAGCCAGGTTCATCACCGATTGATGCACGCCCAGCATCGCCCCGCGCAGCGCCGCCGGCACAGTTTTGGTCACCAGGGATTGCAGCGCCGGCATCAGCAAACCGCTGCCGATGGCGAAGAGAATCATGCTCAGCGCGGCGAACATGGGCAGGGTGAATGCCGCCAGGATGAACAGCGCCAAAGCCCGCGATACCGCCCCCAGCAGCACGATGGCCGGGTCGTCGAAGCGCCTCAGCGCCGCCGGCAGCAGCACGATCTGCGTGAAGAATTGGCCGACGCCCACCAGCATCAGCAGCAAGCCGACGCGCAAGGTGACATCGGCGAAGTCATAACCGGCGAAGAGCACTTTCTCGGCGAAGAGGGCGAAGGTGCCGATCAACAAGCCGAAGCCGAAGCGGCCGACGAAGGTCACGATCAGCACCGCCACCAGCGGCACATTGCTGGCCAGCGCCGTCGGGCTGAGGCGAGCGCGCACGTCATCGCGGTTGCGCGCCTGTTGAGCGGCCGATAGCGTCTCCTCCAGCGTCAGCCCGGTCAAGGCGACCGTGACCAAAGCCGCCGCCGCCGCAAAGAGGAAAGGCGTCTGCGGGCCGAATTGGCTGGCCAGCACGCCGCCCAAAGCGGGGCCAACCACGAAGCCCAGCCCGAAGGCCGCCATCACATAACCCAGCGCTTGCGTGCGCTTGCTTTCCGGCATGATGTCGGTGACATACGCCAGGGCGACCACGATATTGCCGCCGGTGACGCCATCCAGCACACGGGCGAAAAACAGGAGCGCGACCGATTGCGCCAAGCCGATCATGAGGAAGGCGATCACAGTGCCGATTTGGCTGACGATCAGCACCGGCAGCCGACCGCGCCGGTCGGACAAGCGGCCGATGAAGGGGCCGGCGATGAACTGCGCGCCGAAGAAGGCCGTCAGCAGCAGGGTGATGGCTTCCGGCGCCATGTTGAATTCGCTCTGCGCGTAGAGCGGCAAGATGGGGTGCACCATCGACGCGCCGATCATCTGCACAAAGACGATCAAGAGTATGGTCAACAGTCGGCGGTCGAAGGCGATGGACTTGAATTTCAAAGCAGCGCGCGCTCGGTGACATCACAGCGGGTTCGCCCTATCTTATGCCAAAGCGCGCCAAAGCGTTAGACGCAGATGCGCCGCCGCGGTCGTCACTTACCCTGCCCGCGCCGAGGTGTTACACTGCTGGCATTCACGCCCACTCAGTTCAGGACGAGCCTTGTGATTACGACTCTTTACTTGATGCGGCACGGCGAAGTGCACAATCCCGACCAGATTCTCTACGGCAGAATGCCCGGCTACCGGCTGAGCCAGCGTGGCGTCCAGCAAGCGGAAGCCGCCGGCGCCTGGCTGGCCGATAAAGCACTGGCAGCTATCTACTGCAGCCCGATGGAGCGGGCGCGGCAGACAGCGGAAATCGTGGCGGCGCAACAGCCCGCCCTGTCACCTGCCATTGACGACAGGATAAGCGAAGTCTACACACCCTACGAAGGCCGGCCCATCGACGAACTGGCCGCTATGGGCTGGGATCTCTACAGCGGCAACCAAGCGCCTTACGAGACGCCGCGGAAGGTGCTGCGGCGCGTGCACGACTTTTTCGAGCATGTGCTCGCCGCGCACGCCGGGGAGTCAGTCGCGGCGGTGGCGCACGGCGATATCCTGGTCTTCCCCTGGCTGCATGCGCAAGGCGTCGTGCCCGAGGCGCTGATGAAGGACAGACTGCGCACGTTCGCCCTGCCGGTGGATTATCCGGCGACGGCGTCGATCATGACTTTTGAGCTGGCCAGCTCGCCACGTCAAACGCGGCCCGGGGTGTCGTACATCTGCCCCTACTAGGAACGTCCGCCGATCGAGCGTTCCTGGGTGTCCTCGGCGCAGCTCGGTGACCTCGGTAGTAGAAACGTTCAGACGTCCGCCAATGCGCTGATGCCTCGCTCAAAGCGGCGCGAAGGGATTGACCTCGCGCCAACGGGCCGCCGCCTGCGCCAGCCGGTCGCGCTGCACGTCGACGCCGATGCCCGCGCCTTCGGGAAGCGTCAATGTGCTGTCGGGATTCAAGACGAAGGGCGGCTCGGTGATATCGGGATCGAAATAGCGGTCGGTGGCCGAGATGTCGCTGGGCAGGTTCACGCCCGGCAGCGCGGCGAAAGACAAATTGGCCGCGCGGCCGATGCCCGTCTCCAGCATACCGCCGATCCAGAGCGGCGTGCCGGTCTCGACGCACAGTTCATACAGCTTGAGGCTCTCGCTGAAGCCGCCGACGCGCGTCGGCTTGAGATTGAGGATTTGGCCGGCGCCCAGCTCCAGCGCGAGACGCCAGTCATGCGCCGACTTGATGCTCTCGTCCAGGCAAATGGCGGTCTTGAGCTGCGGCTGCAGCCGGCTGTGCTCGAAAATGTCATCGTGGGCCAGGGGCTGCTCAATCATTAGCAGGTCGAATTGGTCGAGCTGGCGCAGCTTCTCAGCATCAGCCAAGGTGTAAGCGCTGTTGGCATCCAGCATCAGCATGAGGTCGGGGAACCGCTCCCGCACAGCGCGCGCGACTTCAAGATCCCAGCCGGGCGCGATCTTGAGCTTGACGCGTCGGTATCCCTCATCGACGCGCTTCTGGATCAGCGCCAGCTGCGCTTCGAGCGAATCTTGAATGCCAATGCTGACGCCGACCGCGGCCGTCTCGGTTGGCGCGTGCCCGGGCGGCAAGTGCGCCGCGAAATAATCGGCCAGGCGCATGTCGTTTGTCTTCGCCAGCAAATCCCAGACGGCCGCCTCGACGCCGGCCCGCGCATGCTGATTGCCGCGCACGCCACTGAATAGCGCCGGCACTTCCCTCGGCGTGCCCAACTCCCGACCGCGCAAAGCCGGGATCAGAAAATCCCGCGTGACGTGCAAAGCCGTCAGCACAGTCTCGGCGCCATAGGACGGCTTGGTCTTAAGCGCCGTCTCACCCCAGCCGCTGAGCCCGTCGCCGCTGACGACTTCAACGATGATGGCCGACTTGTAAGGCTCGGCGCCGTAGCTGGTCTTCAGCAATTCCACCAGCGGCAGCGCCACCACGTGCAACTTGATCTCTTCTATCGTTACGCTCCGCAAGACCGCGCCTCCCGGCTCATCGTCTCCATGGCATTGTAAGCTAAATGTCGCGCCTGTCCATCCACGACCCGCGCCGCCCGCCCCAGCGAAAAAGCCGCCGGTCACATTGCTGCGGATTGCGGCCGGGCCCGGTCTACCCCCCTCAGTCCCCCCGTATCAACAGGGGGAAGCTCGTCTCGGACTACATTGAACCGACGACATTCCCGCAACGGCCGGCTTTCGGTCTAGTGCTCAGGAGGACGGGTGCTCACGCCGCCGTGAAAAAACCGCCGGTCAAATTGCTGCGGATTGCGGCCGGCTCTATAATTATGACCAGGCTCAAAGCCCTGTCGTCCAACGGGGATGAAAAGATCCGAGGATCTCTCGATTGGCGTTGATTTGCCCGAACACAAGTTGATGAAACAATGCGAAACCTGCTGATTGTGATGCTGGCGCTGGCGCTGCAGCCGGCGCTGGCGCAGGACCTGCCCCGCCCCGACGCGCAATGGCAAAGTTGGGATGTCTTCCTGCGCCGCGATGCCGTCAACGCCGGGCTAACAGACTTGATCTTCGTAAACCTGCTGACGGGCGAAACCCAGACGCACAGCACGCTTGGCGAGCGCTTCGGCCTGCTTGGCGGCGGCGTCATCTACTTCGACCGCGGGCAATCGCAGGTCATGCTGGCGCTGCCGAACGAGGCGCCGCGCGCGCACCCCTTCATCAGCCTGGCGCCGGGCGATCACGGCGTCGATTGGGCCATCGCGGCCGACGGAGGGCGCATCGCCTGGGCAATCAGCAACATGCTGGGTGATGAGCAACTGGTAACCCGCGTCTACCTGGCCGATGCCGCCGGCGCCGATATCCGCGAATTGCTGAGCTATGGCCCGCGGCCCGGCCTGCGTTTGTTGCCGGTCGCCTTCAGCCAGGACGGCACTGCGCTCTACCTCGATGTGCATCCCGAGGGCACGGGCGAGCTCAAGCCTTATCGCTGGCAAACGGGCGTATTCTCGCTCAGCCTGGAGGACGGCGGCATCCAGACCTTGCCTGGCAACGCGACCTGCCTTTGCGCGGTCGGCTTCGGCGCCGGCCGCATGTTGCGCTTGACGCCCAGTGACGGTACGGGCGGCATCACGGTTGAGGCGCATGACCTGGTGAATGGCGGCCCGCCGCGCAGGATCTCATCAATCGCCGGCCAGGGCTATGACGAAGCCGGCAATCCACTTCTCAGCCCCGATGGCGGGCGGGCGGTCTACGCGCTGTCGCAAGTCGGCGGCTTCCGCACGCCCGGTCAAGAGGTGCTCACGGTCCTGGTCATGGTGGACTTTGAGCTGGGCCAGCAGTTCGTCATCAATAATCCCGTCGACGCCCTGGCGCGCCCGGTCAGGTGGACCGACGACGATAGCGCCATCTTGTTCACCACCGACCAGCTCAACGGCAGTTGGAAGATCAGCCTGGTCGACGGGCGGGCGGTACAAGTGGCCGAAGGCGCCTGGCTGGGCACGCTGCGAGATGTAGCGCGCCGCTAATCACGAAACCTGTGGGCGCGCCATTTTCGGCCGATGCGCCCAAACCCAGACGGCGTCGGCGATCTGCCAGACGGCGTCCGGCCGGGCGATGCGCCGGGCGTTTTCGGCCCGCCGCTGCAGCGCCTCGGGCCCTTCAGCCAACCACTCCACGACGCGCTCGGCGACTTTTTCCGGCTGGGGCAGGTAGACGCCGGCCTGGTTTTCCGTCACCAGCCGCACATTACCCGATTCCTGGCCCGGGATTCGGTCGCTGATGATCATGGGCAGGCCGACAATGGCGGCTTCGCTGATGGTCGACGGGCCCGCCTTGGTGACGATAATGTCGGAGGCGGCCATGAGGCGCGGCATGTCGCGATAGTTGGTCACGTAGCCGAAGAGGTGATGGACGTTGTTCCAATCGCGCTCGGCCAGGCGCTGCCGCAGGTCACGGTTGCGGCCGCAGACGACCACCAGTTGCGCCTTGAGCGGCCGCGCATCCAAGGCCCGCACCAGCTTGAAAATGGCGCCCATGCCTTCCAGGCCGGCTACAATCAGCACCGCCGGCAATTCCGGGTCGAAGCCGAATTCGGCGCGCGCCTCCTGCTTGGACGTGATGCCGCTGATGAAATGCGGGTTGACCGGCAGCCCGGTGATTTGCATTTGCGCTGGCGACATGCCCAGGCGCAGGCCACGCTGATAGGCCGATTCGGTGGGCACAAAACAGTGATCAAAGCGCGGGTCGTACCAAAACGAAGTCGTCGTGACCAGGTCTGTCACCACCGTCAGAAAGGGCGGGCGATCGGGCAGGGTCAGGAAAGCGCGGAAGACGGGGTTGGCGATGACGGAATGGGTGCAGACGACGACATCGGCCGGGTGCTCGGCGACGATGCGCCGCAAGGCCCGTCGATTGTTGCGGTAGATCAAGGTCCGCGCCCAGCGCGCGCGCCGCCGCCCGTCAAAGCCGTGGTACATCAGCGCCCACAACGTCTTTGAGGTATTGACCACACGCGTGTAAAGCTCCGGCTGTTTATTGACCGGCCATTTGCATTCGCGCCAGACATCGACAGCGTCGAAGGTCACGGCGTCGGCGTAGCGAATCGTCATGGCATCCTGAATCGCCTGGAATGCCGAGCGATGGCCGCCGCCGGTATCGGAGAAGAGGAAAAGCACCCGTTTGGTCACGCCGCGGCCGTCCTTGCGGCGAATTGCTTGCTTCGGCGTTCGTCACTCATGAATAACCTGTCATTGCGCCAGCGACACTACTTTAACATCATTTGCGCTGAATTGAAGCAATCGGCCTAGCCTCGACGGCGCGCCTGACGCAACCTTGGGCCATGCTTCGCCCAATGTAATAACTGTGTAAATTACGCTCAATCCGGCGGCAAATCAGGTATAGTATGGCTACGTGGCATTGAAGTAGCGAGACTGAGCGATGCTCCTGGATCTGCATCCGATCACCATCGTCATCAATTTGCTCATTTTGGGCTTGGCGATGACGATACATGAATTCGCGCACAACTACGTCGCCTGGAAGATGGGCGATGAAATACCCAAGCTGCAAGGCCGGCTGACGCTGAACCCGCTGGTGCACATCAATTGGCTCGGCTGGCTGCTCTTCGCCATTATCGGCTTCGGCATACTGGGCAGCGCGCCGATTGCAGCGCAGCGCATGAGGGACCCGCGCTGGGGCTTCCTCAAGGCGGTGGCGGCGGGCCCCTTGTCCAATCTCGGTCTTGCGCTGATCTTCGCGTTGGCGCTGCGGCTGTTGGGCATGAGCGTGGAAGGCTATCTGGCGTATAGCAATCCCGACCTCATCGCCGATCCGCTGGTGCTGGTGGCGGCCTTGCTCTACGCCGGCGTGTTCTGGAATGTGCTGCTCTTCGTCTTCAACTTGATACCGCTCTTCCCCATCGACGGCTGGCACATCGTCTTGACCTTGCTGCCCGGCGCCTGGCTGACGCGCTTGCAGATACCGGTCGCGGTGCAGCAGAGCTTGCGGCCGCTGGCGGACTTTCTGATGCGCCCGGCTTTCAAATGGCGCGATTGGCAGCGAGCGAGTTACTACGTATTCCTGGGCCTGCTCTTCCTCTCGTTCATACCTTGGGGCGGCGTCAGTCCCTTCAGCTTGTTCATCGGCCGGCCGACTGTCGCCCTGCTGCAACTGCTGCTCTTCTAGCAGGATGCCAGACATACGGCATCGGCTGAGCCAGGGTCTGCGGGCGCTGTTGGCTTTCGCGCAGCCGCCCGATCGCAAGTTGGCGCGCAACACCTTGACCGACTGCGAATACGCCGCCTTCATAGCGCTGTCACGGGCGGATCAATTGCACAGTTTGCGCGTATTGCGCAATGTATTGAAGGCCCAAAGCCGGCCGCCCCGGTCGTTGGCGACAGCGGCGCTGCTGCACGATGTTGGCAAGGCGCGCTATCACCTGTCGGTCTGGCAGAAGACGCTTGCCGTATTGCTCGCGGCCGTCGCGCCGGGGCTGAGCCGGCGTCTCGGCGACGATCAGCGGCTCAACTGGTGGCGGGCGCCCTTCGTAGTGCGCCGGAATCACGCGGCTTGGGGCGGCGCCATACTGCGCGAGTGCGGCGCCGACGAGGCGGTGATCTGGCTGGTGGAGCAGCATCAGGCGGATGCCGGCGCCTTTGAGGATCACCCGTGGCATCAGCAGCTGATTCAGCTGCAGCGCGCCGACCGCGCCTAGGGAGCAATCCGGGGTGCGCCACTGGCCCGCCACTGTGTACGTTGCGGATATTTCTACCTCCGCCAGCCCGCGGGCTAGCCAGAGAGTTTGCAGGGGCGTATCGTGAAAGGCCCACGCAGCTGCGGGACGGGCGTCACGGCGTGAAGCCCCTACAATATCTCGTCAAGTCAATCTGCCCGGCGCTGGACGCCGCGGCGATACGCTATAATATGGGCAGGCTGGCGAGGAGACGACACGATGGCGAAGCTGACGATTGCGCTGCTAGGGCTGGACCGCATGAGCCTGTCGGTGGCGCTGCGGCTGCGGACCTACATGAAAAAGGGCGGGCAGCACCAATTCCAGCTCATCGGCCACGACCGCCGCGACGACTTCGAGAAATCGGCGCGCAAGCTGAAGGCACTGGACAGTGTGGCGCGCAACGCCTATAGCGCGGTGGAGCGAGCGGACCTGGTGCTGATGAACTTGCCCTACGAAGACCTGCGGGACGGCTACGAACTGGTGGCGCCATCCCTGCGCGATGGCGTGGTCATCCTGGATACGGCCGTGCTCAAGGGCCCCTCCCTGGCCTGGGCGGAAGCGCTTCTCAGCGACAACCAGCACTGGATCGGCTTCACGCCGGTGATCAGCGCCGATTACATCTTCGATCACCAGTTGGCGCCGGAATACGCCAGCGACGATTATTTCAGCGACAGCGCCATTTACTTGACGCCCGCCGTGAGCAGTATGCGCGAGGCGATCGACCTGGCGGTCAATTTCTCGCTGATTCTAGGGGGCAAGCCGCATTTCCTTGACCCAGCCGAGCACGACAGCTTGACCACGATCACGGAAGAAATCCCGCAGTTGCTCAGCATCGCCGCTTACGCCGCCGCCATGCGACACAATGCCTGGGGCGATGCGCAACGGCTGACCAACCCGACCTTCAACGTCTTGACGCGCTACCTGTTCACCCATCATCCCGATGCCCTGCGCGACGAGTGGCTGGCCAATCGGGACGCGTTGGGCCGCGCCATCGACGAGTTGACGTTGATCCTGCGCGATGTGCGCGACCGGCTGGCCGAGGGCGATGAAAGCGCCATCGAAGCCTTTCTCATCGCGGCATCGGACGACTACCAGGAATGGATCAACCGGCGGCACAAAGGGGACTGGGACGATCAGCCGGCGGCGCGTGCCGATTACGGCGAATCGATCGCCGGCGCATTTTTCGGCGGCGCCATCAGCAAGCGGCTCTTCGGCAAAGGTGATGGGGATAAGTGACCTGAGGCGCGGCGAGCCGCGTGATGACGGGATTGGCGGCGGGGGCGCGCGATTGCATCGGCGATTCAGCGCCAGCAAAGAGCAATTGTTTGACGACTGCGCCCAAATGGATTAAAGTTGTGCCAAGCTGCCCGACGATGTATGGGCGCGTGTTTGGATTACTTGCCGGGAGTATAGGAGCATCGGACTATGAAGTGCGTGACAAGCAAATGGATTAGACTGCTTATCGTGGTCGCGCTCGTGATGACGTCGGCGGTCGCGTTGGCGCAAGAGGAAACGCAGGCTGACCTTGAGGCGATCCCGTTCATCGGCATCCGCTATTGGGGCGTGGATGAGGGCCTGTTGGTGACGGGCGTCATCAGCAATACGCCTGCCGAAGCGGCCAATCTCGCAGCCGGCGATATCGTCACCGCCGTCGAGGGCGAAGCTATCCTGGTTGATACGGTACGAGATGTCGTCTGGAAGCACGACATTGGGACGACCGTCGCTCTCAGCTTGCTGCGCGACGGCGCCGCCTTGCAGCAAGATTTGACGCTGATGGCGCGGCCGGCGGATTTGTTCGAGAATCCCGATTACTATATCCCGCTGGACCTGGCGTCGATCGGGCTATTTGTCGGCGAATGCAACGGCAAGCTCTTGGTCCTTGGCGCAGTGGCGGAGAGCGAAGTGGCGAGGGCCGGCTTCCAGATGTATGACGAAATCCTTAGCGTAAACGGCGATCCGGTCAGCACGATCGGCCAAGCCGATATCGCTGTGGCGGACATGAGCGAGGGCGATGCGTTGAGCTTCGTCATCGCGCGCGGCGACCGTGAAATGACGATCAAGGTCATCACCGAAGATCGCCGCCGGCGTCAGCCAGTACGGCGCCCGCCTTGGCAGCGCCCCCGCGTTGAAAGCACCTACGCGACTGACGCCATCGGCATGGGATATGGCGACGGCTTCATTGAGGTGCAGGCGCTCAGCGAAGAACACGACTTGTACGCCGCTGGCTTGAGACGTTACGACCTGATCGTGGAAGCCAACGATGCGCCCATCAGCGTGGCAAACGCGCTCTTCAGCGGTGACACGATCGCCGTTGGGGTCGAGCGCCCGGCGGGCCGGCTGCACTTTGATGTGCCGGCTTCGGCGGCTGCCTTGCTGCTGTTGGGGGCTGACGCGCCGGTAGAGCAAGACCGCTCGCAGTGGCTGGGCTTGCACGAAAAGCAAGTCACGCTAGGTGTGCGCTTCTTGCAGCTGGAGCCGAACAGCCCTTATTTCGAGGGCACGGACCTGTCGCAGGGCGCGCTGGTGGCCGAAGTCATCGAGGGCTTGCCGGCCGCGGCGGCGGGCATCCAAGTCGGCGATGTCATTCTGGCGGTCGCCGGTGAAGACGTGACGCTGGAACTGGACTTGCGTAACCGCATCTATTTCCACAAGCCGGGCGATGAGGTGCGGCTTGACGTGCTGCGCGATGGCGAGATTATCGCCGTGGACGTGGTGCTGCGCGTGGCGAAGTAGCCCTTCGCAGCGACGAGATTTACCGAGCCCCTGCCAGATGGCGGGGGCTTTTGTATTGGGCTGGGGCGGGCTCTGGGAGCGCTTTCTGCAGATCACGCGTGTTCAAGTTACGACTCGATCCGCCAGCCTCGCCCTCGGCTTTTGCTCCTGTTTACGTTGCGGGCCGAACCCCCACCCCTCGGCCCTGTTCCCCCTCGAATCCCCTGCTCAACGGGGGGCGGTATTCCCACAAAGAGGGAGGGGGAGTTTGACACTGATAGCAACAAGGTATATTGCGTCGGCATCGGCGCGCGGAAACTAAGCACTGCAGCCGCGATGCTGAACTGGGCTGGCCAGCGGACTGCGCCGCGAGCGTCCCGCCAGGCGAATCACGGAGGTAGCGGGTGTGGTCCGCCGGCGAGCATACAGCAAAAAGGCGAGCCATTAGCCCGCCTATGAGTTGTGCTACGACGCGCGAGGCGTCTACTTTGCGTACTCGACCCGCCGCGTCTCGCGGATGACGTGCACCTTGATCTGGCCCGGATACTGCATGTCGTTTTCGATTTCCTTGGCGATATCGCGCGCCAGTTGAATCGAGGCGTAGTCGTCGACCACTTCCGGCCGGACGATGATGCGCACTTCGCGGCCGGCTTGCAGGGCATAGCTTTGCTCCACGCCGTCGAAGCCGTTGGCGATATCTTCCAGCTGCTTGACGCGCCGGATGTAGGAATCGAGACTTTCGCGCCGGGCGCCGGGGCGCGCGCCGGAGATGGCGTCAGCCGCTTCCACGATGAAGGCTTCGACGCATTCTTTCTCGACCTCATGATGATGCGCGGCGATGCAATTGACCACGGCCGCGTTGCCGCCGTAGCGCTTGACGAATTCAGCGCCGATTTGGGCGTGCGTGCCTTCGATGTTGTGGTCGATGGCTTTGCCCAGATCGTGCAGCAAGCCACCGGCCTTGGCGATGTCGACATTGGCGCCCAGCTCTATAGCGATCATGCCGGCGATATGCGCCGTTTCGATGGCGTGCGCGTGCTGATTCTGCCCGTAACTGGTGCGGAACTTCAGCGTGCCCAGCAGCTTCAGAATCTCCGCATGCAGGCCGTGAATGCCGGTCTCGTAGGCGGCGCGTTCGCCTTCTTCGCGCACGATCTGCTCGACTTCGGCGCGCGTGTCCTCGACCAACTGCTCGATCCGCGCCGGGTGGATGCGCCCGTCCTGGACCAGCTTGGCCATCGTGCGCTTGGCCACTTCGCGCCGCACCGGGTCAAAGCTGCTGATCGTCACGGATTCCGGCGAGTCATCGACGACGACATCGACGCCGGTGGCCAGCTCGAACGAGCGGATATTGCGCCCATTGCGGCCGATGATGCGGCCCTTCATGTCATCACTGGGCAGGTGCACGACGCTGACTGAGATTTCGTTCACATGCTCGGATGCCAGGCGTTGGATGGCCATGGCGATCAAGCTGCGCGCCCGTTGATCCGCTGTTTCCCGCGCCTCGGCTTCAACCTGGCGGATGATGCGCGCCATATCGTTGCGGGCATCCAGCTCGATCGAATCCAGCAACTGCTGACGCGCTTCGTCGACGGTCATCTGCGCAATGAGTTCCAGCTTATCGAGAATCGTCTGTTCGGATTTCTTCAGCTCGTTTTCTTTACGGTCAAGGCGGCTCTGACGCTTGTTCAGTTGCTGATCGCGCTGTTCCAGGCGCTCCATGCGTTTGTCGAGCTCGCCTCGCCGGCGCAGCAGCCGTTCGTCTTCATCATCCAGGTCGCGGCGTCGGCGCGAGATCTTGGCGTCGGCGTCGCTGATGCGCTTCTGAGCCACGAGCTCGGCATCGGCGATGATCTGCTTTCTGTCGGTCTCGGTTTTATTCAGCAACTCGTCGGCATCCTGCGCCGCCTTGCGCAGGGCGCTGCTACCTGTTTCCTGCTGTTCTTTTAGCAGCGCGGCAACGCTCCGGCGCGCGCCGAGGGCATACCCGGCGCCGGCCCCAATCAACGCTGTTACGATTGCTAGTCCAATACTGATTAGTAGTTCCATAGTGATTTGACGGTATCCGCCGGATACGTTCGTCAATGCTCCTTTCATTCTTTTTGTCGGCTAGCATCCACCGATGCTAGTCCGCTGCTTCATCGCGAAAGTAGCCGTTATCGGCGTTTTCCAGGTCCTGCTGAAGTCGCCGGACGACCTCCCTAATGGTTTCAGTGTCGAAGCCGCGCCGGCGCAGCAACGCGCCCAACTCTTCTCGGAAACGCTGCCGAGTGCCGCCGCGATATCGCCGGGCACGCGCCTCGGCCGCGCGATAAGCTGCAGCGCCCACGTCCATCGGCGCGAGCTGTGAATCGATAATGTCCTCAGCGATGCCCTTTTGGCGCAACTCGTAGCGAAGCGCTCGCGGCGCTAAGGGCTTGAAGCGCTCGCGGTTTTCCCGCCAGAATCGCGCGAAGGCGACATCGTCAAGATAGCCGCGCTGCAGCAAGCGCTCAACAACGGCTGACTGCAAAGTTGCGGGCACGCGCTCTCTTGCGAGGCGACGGCGGACCTCTTCAGCGCTGCGCGGCCGATACGCCAAGAAGCGAACCGCCGTGTCGTACGCCCATTGAAGCGCGCCCGCATCGGCCAAGTCTTCAATTTCCGCAGACGTCAGGCATTGACCCCGGCGCAGGTCCGCCGCCGTCGCCAGCGGCAAATCCATGACGTATTCATCATCGAGAAAGAGCTTGACGCGCTCTCTGTTTCGCCGATGCGCTTCAAGCGCGGTGACGACCGGCATGTCAATAGTCCAATGCAAACGAGCGCAACTCGACCGATATTGCGGTCATGTGCGGGGCAGATTACAACTCGGCTCAATGTGACCGGGGGCGAGGTCCCCAAGATGGGATCAGCGAATGAATGCGAGAGACGCCCGAAAACCGGCGCGCGTGTGTTTTGCTGTTTCTCGTCGTAATGAACTTCCAAAACGAAAGCTCATGTCGGAGCGACCCCGTCGATTGGCGTATCTTGAGTTCAATTGTAATTTGCGCGGCGCATACCGCAGCGGCAGGCCAGCCTCGTGCAATGTTACTTCAGCGTGTAACCGACCTGCAAATGTTGCCGCCACTGATATTCCTCGCCAAAGGCCAGTTAAGCGCCGCACGCGAAGTGTCTCAGTGGACTTCATTTCATCTTGCCCGACGATGTGCCAACGGAACGCCGTCGTTTATCCACGACCTCCATTATACTGCAAAATGTAGATTGGCAAGCCCGCCATCGCATTTTGGGGTGATTGCGCATGGGGCCGACGGATTGCGTCCGCCGCGGGCCGTGAGCTGAGGCGCCGCTAAAGCAGCCGGCGGCCGCTGCATTTGGGCTCGCTGCGGCCGGCGCGGCAACAGCCGTATTGCGCGCCAAACGTGGCCAATGCGGCGCGAACTATTGTGTAGAGTGCACAGAGCTATGGCGAAGAACTCCAGAGGCGTACTGGTTACCGGCGGGGGCACCTTCCTGGGCGATAATATCGCCGCGGCGCTATTGGCTGAGGGCGCGAGCGTGAGCTTGCTGGTGCGGCCGGGGGCCGAAGACAACCTGGGCCCATTGGCGCAGACGACTCGCTGGTCGACGGCGGATGTCTGGAGCCCGGCCAGCTTACGCGGCAAATCGCGTTTTCATGCTGTGGTGATCCATACGGTCGGCAGCCTCAAAGCTGACCCAAGCCGGGGCCTGACCTACGATTGGCTCAACACGATATCGGCGCGCAATGTCGCCGACATGTGCGTTCGTGACGGCGTCGAGCGCATGATCCTGCTCAGCAGCGTTTACGCGCCTTGGCTCAGCGGCAGCTACGTTCGCTCGAAGCGGCAGGCGGAAGACTACTTGCGGCGGCTGGGGCTGCGCGCCACCGTTATCCGGGCGCCGCTGGTTTATCGGCCGGGCAGCGAGCGGCCCCTGTTCTATCGCCTGGTCACGCTGCTGGGCATGGCGCCGCCCTTGTCCTGGCTTTATTTTAGCCGGGTCGCGCCCATGCGCATTGACAAGCTGGCGCGCGGTGTCGCGCTCTGCGCGCTTTCCGAGCATGGGCACAAGGACACGCTCTTCGCCGGGGACTTGCGCCGGCTGATAAAGCGGACCGCTATCGAGGTATCGGGCAGCGGGGCAGCGAGCCGACGTATGCGCGGACTGGCTGCGCCTGACGAGACCGAAAACATGGAAGAAGACATGCCTTTTGGCTGGTCCCCGGATGACGCGCCGCGCTAAATTGTCCTTGTGTAGAAGCGCGCCAAAGGTATAATGTGATTCTCGAATGGCGACGTAGCCAAGTGGTAAGGCAGAGGTTTGCAAAACCTTCATTCGTGGGTTCGAATCCCACCGTCGCCTCTCTCATTCTCTCTGACCGCCGACCAGTAGGGTCTGGCCAGTCACCGCAGATTTCGCCCTCTCCCGCCCCGACGTAGAGCCGTGTGGGTATCGGCGCGGCCAAGCGAGCGCCCCCGCGGAATACCGTGAGGAGATTTTCCCGGGGCGCCACGCCGTGACGTTTGTCCTGCATGTGCCTGGACGTTTCACGAAACGCCCCTACAAACTCCCGGCCTCGGGCGCGCTTTCCGGCTGCGAACACGTGCTCAGGGCACGATCTTCCAAAGGCGTTCGACCCAGGCGCCGCTCCTCTGGTCAGTGAAGGCGCGCCGCACATCGGCGGCCATGCTCACGTGGCTATCCCAGAATGTGCTGATCTGCGAATGGTAGCAGGCGATGGCGCTGATTTTGGCGTCGATGTCGGCATCGGCGAGCCTGACATCGGCCGGTTCCAACTGCCAGGCCAACTCCGCCAACGCCGCCTCGGTGGAGCGATCTTCTTTGGAATAGGGAAACTCGACGTAGAAGCGCACGACGGATTTATCCGGCACATCGCGCGCCTGGCGCATCCCCCAGTCGCGTACGATCTGATGATCGACATGATGCCCCACGCCCAGCGGCAAATACAAGCCCGCGGCGGTATCCAGCCCGGGAATCTGAATGCCCTTGAGCAAGCGCGGCGCATAATCCGCCGGATGCACCTCACCAAAAAGTGACTCTTCTGAGGGGTAGAGCGCCAGGTCGCCGGCGACGCGATACACACAATCCGGCATGGGCACGTGCATGAAATCAACATCCAGTACGCGCGCGGCATTCTCGTCTTCCAGTTGGCGCGCGCGCAGGGGATCAGCGCCCGCCTCCCAGCGTTGGTGCAGATCGGCCAGGATCGGCGTGTCGGGCAGGTCTCCAGTGAAGAGGCCGCCCATCATCGTCATGATGATCACGGAGGCGCCGCGCGCGCGTAGTTGGTGCGCCAGGCCAGCGCAGCTGAAAACGCCGTCATCGAAATGGGGCGAAATGATGACGTGCGATTCACCCTCTGTCTGCCGAGTCAAGCCGCCCTCGCCTCCCGCGCGCATCAGCCGGCGCGCCGCAGATCCGCAAAATAGTCGCAATGATCGCTGATGGCGCAGCGTTCGCAGGCCGGTGTGCGCGCATGGCAGGTATCGCGCCCGTGCTGTATCAGCTGGATGTGGAACTGATAGTAGTCCTCCGGCGGCGCGATGGCTTCCATGACCGGATGGGCGTCATCGGCCGAAAGCTTCTGCGGGATGAAGCCGATGCGTTTGCTGACGCGATAGATGTGCGTGTCAACCGGGAAAGCGGGCCGATTGTAGGCGAAGCACAGCACGATGGCCGCCGTCTTGGGCCCGATACCCTTGAGCGACACCAGCCAGGCCTTGGCCTCCTCAATGGAAAGGTCGTCCAGAAAGTCGATGCTGTAATCGCCGGCCCGCCCATGGATGACCGCCAGCACAGCCTGGATGCGCGGCGCCTTCTGGTTGGCCAGGCCTGCCGGGCGGATCGCCTCTTTGAGCGCGTCCAAGTCGGCGTAGCGCACCGCCTCCCAATCGGGGAAGGCTTCTTTCAAACGGGCGAAGGCGCGGTCGCGATTGGTGTCGTTGGTGCTCTGGCTGAGGATACAGCTGACGAGCTCGTCCATGCCGTCTTGATTGCGCGACCAGTCGAGCGTGCCGTAGACTTCGGTCAAAGCGGCGGCGATGGGCGCGTACTTGGCTTGGCGCGCGGGCAAGTTGTCGACTTTGGCGAGCGGATCGCGTTTGCGTGGCATGGCGCCATTGTACTTTGCCCGCCGGCATCTGCAAACGCGGAGTTCCCGGCGATGCGGGCCCCGCTCAGTCGGCCTGCGCCGGCGGCCCGGCCCGCCGTTCGGCCGGCAGCAAGAACCAGGCGGTCAGCGCGATCAGGGCAAAGACGACTGCGGTGGCGAGGAAGGTGCCGCGCATACCCAGCCATATCGCCACGGAAGCGCCGACCAGGGGCGCCAGGGCGCGTGAACCGCTGATGACCGAATTATCGAGGCCGTAGACGACGCCGGCGGCGCCCGAATCGGTGTACGTGGACAGTAGAGCGCTGGGCGCGGCGACGATGCCGCCCGCAGCGAAACCGGCCAAGCCCTGCAGCAGCAGCAACTGCCAGACATCAACGACGAAGGCTTGCGGCAGGTAGAGCAGGGTCGCGGCGGCGGCGCAGAAGTAGAGCACTTTGCGATGGCTGATGCGGTCGCCCAGGTTGCCCAGATACACCGCGCCGATGGTCGATGTCAGCGAAGACACCGCCAGCACCATGCCGGCGTAGGTATTGCTGGCGTCGACATTCTGGGCGATCAAGGACACGACAAAGAGCGGCGCGATCGGCGTGATGATGGTGCGCGCCAGGCCGGCGAGGAAGCGCATGAACAGCACCAGGCTGACGCCCGATGTGCCCAGGATATCGCGCCAGCCGCGCAGGATCGCGGTCGCCTGGAAATCCGCCTTGTGCCGTGGCGGGCTGAAATCTTCCGTGACGCCGAGGCTGACGATCACGCCGCCGAAACAGAGCAGCGCGGACGTGATCAAGAAGGGAATGCTAAAGCCGAAGAGATCGGCCAGGACGCCGCCGATGAGCGGGCCAAGGGCGACGCCGGCCCAGAGCCCGACTTGCAGCGTGCCCATGGCGAAGCCGACGCGATGCCGCGGCGTGGCGGCCGCGACCAGAGCATTGTTGGCCGAAACGGTGCCGGTGACCAAGCCTTGAATCGCGCGAATCAGAATCAGCTGCTCCGCGCTCTGGGCGAAAGCCATCAACGCCAGAGTCAAGCCGCCGCCGAACATGGCGCGCATGATCATCTTTTTGCGCCCAAAGCGATCGGCCACGACCCCCCAAACGGGCGCGGTGATCATCATGGTGAGGCCTTGCACCGAGATGACAAGGCCGGCCAGCAGCTCGGTGCTGAAGCCGCCGACGCTGCCCAGCTCTTCGATATAGAGGGGCAGGAAGGGAAAGATCATGGAGAAGCCAACCGCCGAGAGCATCTGGGCGATGAAGACGACGCCCAGGGTAAAGCGCCAACTCTGCGGCAGGGATAAGCCCCGTGTCAGGGCGTTGCTATTAGGCGCCAAAGCGCGTGCCATAAGTTTGCGACCTCGACAATTGCTGGATAAATGGGCAAAAAAATAAGTCCCGAAGGACGTCGTCACAATTGCGTTCTAATCTGCGAGCGATGACGCTCATTGCGTTGCCGGTCGTCACATACGCTAGCCTCCGCCCGCCAGGCCGAGGGAAAGGCGCCGTGACTTCCGCTTGGGTTTGGGCAGGAAGTGCGCGCCGATCAGCAGAATTGCCAGATAGTAGACGGCGACGACAGCAAAGACTGCCCGCAAGCCGAAGATTGCAGCGATGATGGAAGCGGACAGCGGCGCCAGGCCATTGGCGCAGGACGAGACTGACGCGTCGAGCCCGTAGACCGAGCCTTCGTCGCCCAGCCTGGTGTAATTGGCCAGCATGGCCGCCGGCGCCGACAAGACGCCGCCCGCCGCGAAGCCCGCTAGAGCCTGCAACAGCAGCAGTTGCCCGATATTGCTGACGAAAGCCTGCGGGATGTAGCAGGCCACAGCCATCAGCGACGCCATGAGCAAAATGGTTCGATATCCCCAGCGGTCGCTGAGCCAGCCGAGGATGAGCGAACCGGCGGTCGTGGTCACTGCGGACACGGTCAAGACTAGGCCGGCATAGCTGCTGGCGCCGGACGCCAGGGCATCTGGCAACAGCGCCAGCACAAACAGGGGCGCGATGGGCATCAGCGAGCGCTGGGCGAAGCCGTTGAGAAAGCGCAGCGCATAGACCGTCTTGACGCCGCGGTTGCGCAGAATCGCCGCCCAGCCGCGCATCATCTGGCGCGGATTAAGGTCGAGTTTGGCGTCGGCCGGTGGTCGGTAGGTCTCGCGCACGCCCAAAGTCACCAACAGTCCCGCCAGCACCAGCAGGGCCGATGTGAACAAGAAGGGCGCCTGAAAACCGTAGTGCTGGGCCAGCAATCCGCCGACGGTCGGGCCGATGGCGACGCCGCCGAAGAGGCCAACTTGTAGCGAGCCGAGCGCGAAACCCATGCGTTCGCGCGGGCACTCGCCGGCGACCAGGGCCATGTTGGCGGCGATGATGCCGCTGGTGAAGCCCTGCAAGGCGCGTAGTGCGATTAAGGCCAGGGCAGTCTCGGCGAAGGCCATCAGCGCCAGGATGATCGAAGCGCTGAAGAGCGCGCGCATCACCATCTTCTTGCGCCCGAAATGATCGGCCAGGCGGCCCCAAAATGGTGTGGCCAAAACGCCGACCAGCGGGGGCGCGGCGATGACCAAGCCCGCCAGCAACTCAGGGCTGACGAATTGAGCGTCGCGCAATGTCTGAACGTAAAGTGGCAGAAAGGGGTAGACGAGGGAGATGCCGCCAGTGGCGAGCGCCTGCGCCAGTGCCACGATGCTCAGCGTGACCAGCCAGCGATTGGGAGGCTCTGTATCCTCAGCGGATTGCATACGCAAATGCGCCCGGCGATTTCAGCAAATTGCGTTAGGGTATACCCTCCACTAAGAATTGCAAGCGCGGATTTGTGCCAGTTTTCACGAACCGTTGCGCAAGTGTGAATCCTTACTGGCCCGCCAATACTGTGAAAGCATCTGTATCTGCGCCCGGCTTTGTACTATTCTTGGGCGCGCGGCAACTTGCGGGAGGCGCAACAACCCATGTGGCAAGCGAACAAGCTGGAGCTCGAGCGCCTGGAAAAGGCGGAACGGCTGGAGGCCAGCGGTGTGCCGCTATTTCCGGCGCGGGGCGAACGGTCGCAGCGCATCAGCCAGGCGGTGAGCGCCTTCGTCGCGGCCGAAGCAGCCGGCGGCGACAGCGAGCCCATCGCCGTCATGTTGACCGGGCGCGTGCGCCGGCTGAACAGCAAGGGCAAAGTCTCCTTCGCCCATATTGAAGACGAGAGCGGCCGCGTACAGCTCTTTCTGCGCGTGAATGCACTAGGGGAAGCGCGCTACGAACAAGTGCGCCGCAAGCTGATCGACGTGGACGACTTCGTCCAGGCCAGCGGCGTCATGATGCGCACGCGCGCCGGCGAGATCAGCGTGGATGTGCGCGAACTGCGGCTGATCAGCAAGGCGCTCAGCCCGCTGCCGGTGGTCAAAACGCAAGCACTTGAAGATGGCACGCTGGCTGAATACGGCGAGTTCAAAGACACCGAGACGCGTTATCGGCAGCGCTATGCCGATCTGGCGGTCAACCGGTCGGTGCGCGAAGTCTTCGTCAAGCGGGCGCGCGCGATCAAGGCGCTGCGCGACTTTCTGGATGGCGAGGGCATGCTGGAAGTGGAGACGCCGATCCTGCAGCCGGTTTACGGTGGCGCCGCCGCCCGCCCCTTCGTCACGCATCACAATCAGCTGCATCAAGACTTGTATCTGCGCATCAGCTTTGAACTCTATCTCAAGCGGCTTCTGGTCGGCGGATATGACGCGGTCTATGAGATCGGGCGCGACTTCCGCAACGAAGGCGTCAGCATCAAGCACAATGCCGAATTCACTATGCTGGAATTCTACAAGGCGTACATCGACTATGAAGGCGTGATGGAAATCATCGAGCGCATGTTCGCCTATGTGGCGGAGCGCGTGACCGGCTCGGCGCAGATTGTCTACCAGGGCGCGGCGATTGACCTAGGGCCGCCCTGGCAGCGCCTCAGCATTAGACAGGCCGCGATTGATCTGCTCGGCTTCGACTATATGGACTACCCCACGCGGGAGACGCTGTACGGCTATTTGGCGGCGCGCGGCATGGCTGATGGCTTGAGCCCGCAGGACACTTGGGGCCGCATGATCGTGGAGCATGTGCTGGGCAAGCATATCGAGCCGCAGCTGCAGCAGCCCGTCTTCATCAAAGATTACCCGCGGGATATGTCGCCTTTCGCAAAGCGGATCCGCGGTGACGCAACCGCCGCTGAGGGCAAAGAGCGCCGTTACATCGAAAGCCATACCGAGCGCTTTGAGCTATTCATCGCCGGCATGGAAATGGGCAACGCCTTCACCGAGCTCAACGACCCGCGCGAGCAGCAAGAGCGATTCGTGGAGATGAAGCGGCTCTACGCCGACGAAGCGGATGAGACCACGCCGCTGGACGAAGATTACTTGCGCGCTATGCGTTATGGCATGCCGCCCAACGGGGGTTACGGCGGCGGCATCGACCGCATGGTCATGCTGCTGACGGACCAGGTCAGCATACGCGATGTGCTGCTCTACCCGCATTTGCGCTCGCCACAGTTGACCGAGGCGGATTTGCGCGGCCAATTCATGCTGGAAGCGGCGGTGCGGCGGCTGGAGTACCGGCTGGATCATCCGCTGGCGGCGAAGAAGCGGCGGCTCGCGCTCTACCTGCCGGCGGCTGATGTGGGCGTCGAATTCCGGCTGGCCAATGCGCTGGAAGGCGCGCTGCCGCAATTGCGTAACTTGCGCCGAGCTTTCAGCGGCTCGCTCTATGTGATGACGGAAGCGGGCATGTATCGCGTCGGCGAGCAGCTGGAAACGATCGACATGAGTGAATTCTGGCTGTCGCAAGTGTGAGCGGGGCCAGCGAGCCTGGCGAACTTAGTACACTTTCGCCACCGAGTTCACCGAGCTTAAAGAGTTCACAGAGAGTTTCAAGTCATGTCGCAGCTTTTGACCCCTGAAGTATTCGACCTGCTGGTGATTGCCAATATCGCGATTGGACTCGCGTTGGCCGCGCGTCGTTTCAGGCGTGACTTGCGCTTGCCTCCCCCGGCTGATGCGCCGCTGTGGGCGCGGGGCGCGAGCGGGCCTCCGAATTCGTCCGCCGCAAGCGACGCGTAGCCTGGCGCCTCTTCAAGCAGGCATGACGCACCATTGCCTGCGACGACTGGCGGCGGCACAATACGCCACAATTCCAGACGAAACAGCAAACTCCGGGAGGGAGACCTCACATGCTTGATATCGCGCTGATTCGGAATAAGCCGGATTGGGTCAAAGAACAGATGACGAAGCTGAACGACGCCGGCGCCCTGGCGCGCATCGACCGCATCCTGGAACTCGACGCGGCCCGGCGGCAGACGCGGACCCGCAGCGAAACTGCGCAAGCGGCGCGCAATAAACTCAATCGCGCCATGGGCAAGCTGCGCGGCAACAAGACGATGAGCGAGGTGGAAAAAGCGGGACGCATTCATGCCGCCACCGCCGCGATCGGCGTCAGAGATTATGAGCGCGCCGGCGCCATCCTCGACGGCAGCGCGCCTGAGCACGGGATGGAGACGGTCGACTTGCGGGCGGACTTCAACGAGCTGATTCGCGAGCTGCGCATCATGGGCGACGAGATCGACGACGGCTTTCGTCGGGTCGCCGCCATTGAAGCCGAGCTGCGCGAGAATATGCTCTGGCTGCCCAACTTGCCGCATGAGAGCGTGCCGGTCTTTGACAGCGAAGACCACAACATCGCCGGCGAAATGCGGGGGACTTTGCGCGAATTCGACTTCGAACCCAAGCCGCACTGGGAGCTGGGGCCGGCGCTGGGCATCATTGATTTCGAGCGCGGCGTCAAGCTCTCGGGCAGCCGCTACTATGTGTTAAGCGGCTGGGGCGCGCGCTTGCAACGGGCGCTGATCAGCTTCTTCCTCGACCTGGCGCGGGCCAATGGCTATACCGAGCTCTACCTGCCCGCAATCGTGCATGGCGAGATGCTCTACGGCTCGGCGCAATTCCCCAAGTTTCACGACACCGTCTACGGCGTGGCTGATGAGGACAAGTTCCTGCTGCCGACGGCGGAGGTGGCTATCACCAATATGCACCGCAACGAGATTTTGGACGAAGCCGACTTGCCGCTGAACTACGTCGCGCATACGCCCTGCTTCCGCAGCGAGAAAGCCAGTGCCGGCCGCGATGTGCGCGGTATCAAGCGTGTGCATCAATTCGAGAAAGTTGAGATGTACAAGTTCGCCACGCCGGAAACAAGTTATGCCGAATTGGAGACGATGACGCAACAGGCGGAAGCGATCTGCGCCGCGCTGGATATACCGTATCGCCGGGTGGAGATCGTCACCGGCGATTTGGGCTTCAGCGCGACCAAGAAATACGACATCGAGATGTGGTCGCCCGGCTGCGGCGAGTGGCTGGAAGTCAGCTCCTGCAGCAACACCGAGGACTTTCAGGCGCGGCGGGCGATGCTGCGCTATTATCCGCGCGGCACGCGAAAATCGCGCTACCTGCACACGCTCAACGGCAGCGGGCTGGCGACCCCGCGCACGCTGATCGCCATCCTGGAGAATTACCAGCAGGCCGATGGCAGCGTGGTCATCCCTGAAGTACTGCGCCCCTACCTGGGCGGCGCCGATGTGATTGCGGCTGAGTAGCGCGGAAGCCAACAACCCCTCACCCGGCCGTCTCCCCGGCAAGCCAAGGAGGGGGAGCGCGATGCAGGCGGTTGTAAAAGTTTGGTGCAATCTGAATATCATCGCGACAAGCCTTGAAGGTCGTTGGAAAGTCACCCTTCCCTGATGACTCGGGGAAGGGCCGGGGATGGGGTAGAAGAAACTGTCTCGTTGCCCCCCAACAATTGGGGTGGCGGGCGATTCTCGTTGACACTGAATTCGCGCGGCGTCTATAATCAGGGTGGCTGAGATATGAGCCAGCCACCCTCGCCAGGATTTGGACCCAAGGAGTGCAATATGGCGTCAGTACCCGTCATCGAAACGCGCGGACTTTCCAAGGTCTACGGTTCGGGATCGCGAGCTACGGTGGCGCTTGACAAGCTTGACTTGCGCGTCCACACAGGCGAAATCTTCGGTTACCTCGGCCCCAATGGCGCGGGCAAGACGACGACCATCCGCCTGCTGCTGGATCTGATTCGGCCGAGCGACGGCGCCGCCACCATCTTCGGCGCCGATGTGCGCGCTGACAGCGTCGAGATCCATCGCCGCATCGGCTTCATGCCCGGCGAGTTGAGCTTGTGGGAAGGGCGCACGGGCGTCCAGATCATCAACTACATCGCCAGCGTCCGCGGGGATGCCAAGGGCATAGCAAAGCATGCCGGTGAAATCGCCGAGCGCCTGCAACTGGATACCAGCAAACGCGTGCGGGACTTGTCCTCGGGCAATAAGCGCAAGCTGGGGCTGGTGCTGGCGCTGATGCACGAGCCGGAGTTGCTCATCCTCGACGAGCCCACCGGCGGCCTAGACCCGCTGGTGCAGCAGACCTTCCACGAGATGATGAACGAATATCGCGCCAAGGGACGCACGGTCTTTTTGTCCTCACACGTCTTGAGCGAGGTGCAAGCCATTTGCGACCGCGTCGGCATCTTGCGCGATGGCGATCTCAAAGCTGTCGAGAGCGTGGAGCGCCTGACCCAAGTCGAATTCCATCACATCGAGGTGGAATTCCGCGATGCCGTCCCGGCCGGCTTGCAGCAGCGTCTGGCCGATATGTCCCAGGTAAGCCAGGTGAGCGCCAACGGCAACCGTATCGGCATGCGGCTGGTGGGCGACTTTGATCCCTTGTTGCGCGCCATCAGTTCGGGCTACGTTGAGGCGCTGCGCATTGAAGAACCGACGCTGGAAGACATCTTCCTGGCATTCTATAGCGACAAGGAGAAGGCGTGATGACGGGCATCGTAATCGGCAACACCATCCGCAACGCCTGGAAGCAAATCTTGTATTGGGGCTTGGGGCTGGGGTTGCTCAGCTTCTACATCGTCTTCATCGGCTCGGACAGCGACATCGTAACGGGCTACGCCAGCTTGTTTGAATCCATGCCGCCGGCGATGCTGCAAGCCTTCGGCGCCAGCTCGGTGACGCTCTTCACTTCAACCGAGGGCTGGGTCGTCACCATCTTCGTTTCGGAAGCGGCCATCTTCCTGTCGATTTTCGCTGTGTTGGCCGGCTGAATATCAGCGCCAACGAGGAGAACTCCGGCATCATGGATGTCGTGCTGTCGCTGCCGATTTCACGGGCTGTTTACCTGGTCGAGCGCTGGATCGGCTACGCGCTGATCGGCTTTGGCATCCTGGCTCTGACGGGCGCCATCACGCTGGCAGCCATGGCCCTTTTCAGCCCCGCTGCCGATAGCGGCAAAGTCTTGCTGAGCATGTTCAATCTCTACCCCGGCATGCTGCTGGTGATGACCGTGACTTGCTTGCTGGGCGTCGTGATGCGCCGGCGCGCCGTCGCGGTTGGGCTGGCCGCGGTCTTTGTCGTGGTCAGCTTCCTCTTCAATATCATCGGCGCGGCCGCCAGCGGCGCCATCGCGGATCTGATGCAGAACCTGTCGTACTTCAGCCATGCCCAGGGCGAAGGCATCGTGCTGGGCAACTATGACGGCGGTGGAACCATCGCCTTGCTCGCTGTCGTCGCGCTGGGCTTCATCCTTTCTCTCAGAATGTTCGAGCGCCGGGATATCGGCTTGTAGGAGTTTGAACGATGACTGGATCGGTGTTTCTGGAAACTTTCCGCCAGACCTGGAAGCAAATGGCTTATTGGGGCATCGGCTTGTCGGCCATGGGGTTGCTCATCGTGCTGATGGTGCCGCTCTTCGACATGCAGCAAATGCGCGAGCTGCTGGAGAGCTTCCCGCCCTTCATCCTGGCGCTGGTGGGCGTCGGCGATGAGCTGGACATATTCGCCACCAACGAAGGCTTCGTCGCCATCGGCTTCTTCGGCAAATCGGCGCTGATCTTCGCCGTCTACCCGGTCGTCATGGGCATGCGCATCACCGCCAACGATGAAGACGCCGGCATCATGGACATGGTGCTGAGCCTGCCGGTCGAGCGCGCGCGCGTCGTCATCGAGAAGTTCCTGGCTTATGGCGTCAGCATTATCGGAGTGGTCGTGCTGATCTATGTGGGATTGCACCTTGGGGTTGTGCTGGGCGGCGTGGAGCTGGACGTGGCGCGCCTGGCCGAGGTCACCTTCTACTTGATCCCGCTGATGATCTTCGTCATGGCGGCGACCATGTTCATCGGCGTCATCGTGCGCCGGCGGCAATTGGCCCTGGGGCTGATCACGGCTTTTGTCATCGTCAGTTATATGCTGCAGACAATCGGCACGGCCGCCGAAGGCACGGTGGCGGAGACCATCGGCGTGGTTTCCTTCTTGACCTACTACAACGCGGGCGACATCCTCAGCCAAGGCTTCATCTGGCCGCATATCGCCGGCTTCGCGCTGGTTACCGCGGCACTACTCGCGGCTTCGATCTACGGCTACGAGCGGCGCGATATCGCGATCTGAATTTGAAGCTCGCTCAACACGACCTTAGGCTAATTGCATTCCTCGATGATTGCAAATTCCCCGTGCGTCCACTAAAATCGGGCGCGCGAGTATTTTCCATTCAGAGTGAAAGAGAGGCTGATATGAGACTGCCCAAGATTGCAGTCCTGTTCGTAATTGTTGCGCTGCTGCTGGCCAGCGCGGCGCAGGCGCAAGATGACATCGTCATCGACTTCTATTTCCCATCGGCCACGGCCAATGACGCCGAGGGCATCTTCCAGCGTTACGCCGACCAATTTGAAGAGAGCAACCCCGGCATCAGCGTCAACCCGGTCTTCACCGGCAGTTACACCGATACGCGCAACACGATTCTTACGGAGTTGCAGGGCGGCGGCGCTGGCCCCGATGCGGCGGTGATGCTGTCGATCGACCTGTATAGCTTCGCCGAAGAAGGCTACATCATCCCGGCGCAGGGCTTCATCGACGCGATGGACATGGGCGACGACTACGTCAGCGACTTCTTCCCGGCGCTGATGGCCAACGGCATGGACGAGGACGGCAACGTTTGGGCCATCCCCTTCCAGCGCAGCACGCCGATCCTGTACTACAACGCCGATTTGCTGGCGGAAGCCGGCTACGATTCGCCGCCGACAAACAATGCCGAGCTGGTTGAAATCGCGCAGGCGCTGACGACCGACGATCGCGACGGGCTGCTGGTGCCGGTGGCGGGCGGCTTCCCCATTTGGATGTACCAGAGCTTCGCCATCGCCTACGGGCAAAATATCGTCGGCGATGACCCGACCGAGGTTTATTTCAATACGCCGGAAGCTGTAGCGGCGGTCGAATTCGTGCGCTCGCTGGGTACGGACCTGGGCGTAGGGCCCGCTGGCGGCGCGGCCTGGGGCGATACGCCGACGGCTTTCCTGGCCGGGCAAGCGGCCATGATCTACCACACGACGGGCAACCTGACGCGCATCCTCAGCGGCGCTGATTTTGAAGTTGGCGTTTGGTATCTGCCCAGCGGCCCGGCCGGTGATGACGGCACTGGCTACGGCTCGCCCACCGGCGGCGGCAACTTGTACATCTTCGACGATGGTAGCAAATCACAGGCGGAGCTGGACGCGATCTGGGCTTGGGTGATGTTCTTGTCCTCGCCCGAGATTCAGGCGGACTGGGGCGCGACCACCGGCTATATTGCCGCCAATGCCAGCGCCTGGGAGACGGAACCGCTGGCCTCGCTGGCGGAGGAGTACCCGCACTACGGCGTGGCGCGCGATCAACTGCAATTCGCCGGCAAGGAATTCTCCAGCTACGCCACCATCACCATCCAGGGCATCATCAACGGCACGCTGGAAAGCATCCTGACCGGCGAAGCTGAAGACGCCCAAGCCGCCATGGACGCCGCGCAGGCGCAGATTGACGGCATCCTCGCCGAATACAAATAGCTTCAACGGGCGCGTCGTTTGGCGCGCCCACGTCTATTCCCCCGCCTTTGGCAACACCATGCGCATCAGCCCGCCTCGCAAGCCGCTGACTGCCCGTCTGCAGCCCTATTTGTTGATAGCGCCCACGCTCATCCTGGTGCTGATGTTCAACGTCCTGCCCGCCATCAGGACGGTCAACGACAGCTTGCACAAGCCGGCGCGCGGGCTCGGCGCGGCTGGCCGGCCGCCCGAATTCGTCGGCCTGGATAATTTTCGCGACATCTTCGACGCCGAGCACTACATGGGCACGCGCTTCAGGCGCACCTTCCGCAATACAATTGTATTCGCGCTGGCCACGGTCGGCATTGGCGTGCCGTTGGGGCTGGCGCTGGCGCTAATGCTGAATCGGCCGCAGGCGCTGCTGGGCGTCTGGCGCTTCGCCGTCTTTTATCCGTCGCTGCTGCCGCTGATCGGCGCGGCCAGCATCTGGTCCTTCATCTTTTCCGATAGCATCGGCCTGGCCAATGCCGTGTTGAGATCGTTCGGCCATCCCGGCTTGAATTGGCTGGGCGACCGCAATCTCATCTTGTTCTCTGTCATCATCATCAACATCTGGAAGCAGGCCGGCTACTTCATGATCTTCTTCCTGGCCGGCTTGCAGGGCATCCCGCGCGATTACTACGAGGCGGCCGCGCTGGATGGCGCCAACAAGCGCCAGCAGCTGGCGTACCTGACGCTGCCCTTGCTGCGGCGCACGATGCTCTTCGTCATCGTTATCGCCTTCACTTACGCTTTCCAGACGGTCGAGCAGCTGCAGGCGCTGGCCGAAGGCGGCCCGGCCGATAGCGGCAATCTGCTGCTCTACCTCATTTTCCAAAATATCTCTGAGCGGCGCAATTGGGGCTACGTCAACGCCATGACGCTCGTCTTGATCGGCGTGGTCTTGACCTTCACGCTGAGCAACTTTCTACTCTTCGAGCGGGAAGAGACCGACCGATGAAGCAGCCCGCAAGCGCCCTCGACCGCTTGGCCGCCGCGCTCAAAATCGGCATCGCGGTCGTCTTCCTCATCCCGCTGGTCTTCACCCTGCTGGTGAGCGTGCGCCCCGAAGTCGAGCCGGTGACCAAGGGTAATATCTTCTTCGGCAGCGAGATCACGCCGGAGAACTTCGAGCGCGCCATCGCCATCGCGCCCTGGGGGCTGCACTACCTCAACAGCGTCGCTTTCGTCGGCGGGACGCTGGCCGTGCAGTTGATCACGGTCACCGGCGCCGCTTATGCCTTCGCGCGCATGCGCTTCCGCGGGCGTCGGCTGCTGCTGCTGATCATCATGCTCCAGATCATGATCCCCTCGGGCGTGCTGCTGGTGCCCAACTTCCGCATGATCAATGTCCTGGGCCTTTTCGACACGCGG
Source organism: Phototrophicaceae bacterium (assembly GCA_965208195.1). Lineage (GTDB taxonomy): Bacteria > Chloroflexota > Anaerolineae > Aggregatilineales > Phototrophicaceae > UBA6055. Next base: position 1,565,791 of record CBDBOC010000004.1, read on the forward strand.
GTTGCCCTCATGATCCCCTATTGGGGCTCGGCATTTGGCGTGTTGCTGCTGCGGCAGACCTTTCGCGAAGTGCCGATCGAGCTGGAAGAAGCGGCGCGCATCGATGGCGCCAACTTGCTGCAAGTCATACGCCATGTATACGTGACCAACGCCATACCCGCCTACCTGGCTTTTGCGCTGGTATCGGTCAGCGCGCACTGGAACGAATTCCTCTGGCCCTTCATCATTACGCGCTCCGAAGAGATCCGCCCGCTGACGGTCGGGCTCAACAAGTTGATCAAGACGACTGATCAAGGCGCCTTCTACGGCCAGCTGATGGCGGGCACGCTGATTGTCATCGCGCCGCTCGTTTGCCTCTTCCTGTTGTTTCAGAGGCAATTTGTCGAGAGCTTCGCCCGCAGCGGCATTCGCTGAAACCAGCCTGTGGAGGCGCGCGGGGGTGCACTATAATCTCTGCGAAAGAACTCGGCAGGCGGCATGAGCTACCAACGTAGGCTAATGGATAAAATCGCCAAGCGCGAAGCCAAGATCGGCATCGTCGGCTTGGGTTATGTCGGCTTGCCCTTGGCGGTTGAATTCGCCAGAGTCGGTTTCCAAGTGTTGGGCCTTGATGTCGACGCTGACAGGGTCGCGCAGATCAACGCCGGCGGCAGTTACATCGCCGATGTGTCGCCGCAGCGGGTGGCGCGGCTGGTGGAATCCGGCGCGCTCAAGGCGACAACCTGTTACAGCGACCTGGCCGATGTCGACGCCATCAGCATTCTGGTGCCGACGCCGCTGCGCAATACGCGCGATCCGGACATGTCCTACATCAATGAGGCGACGCAATCGATCGCGCAAGTCTGCCGGCGCGGCATGCTGATCGTGCTTGAGAGCACCACCTACCCGGGCACGACTGAAGAGATCGTCCTGCCGGCGATTACACAGCGTAAATTCTGCGTCGGCGAAGATATTTTCGTCGCCTATTCGCCTGAACGGATCGACCCCGGCAATCAGCGCTATACCGTGCGCAATACGCCCAAGGTGGTCGGCGGCGTGACACCAAATTGCACCGAAGTGGCCCAATCGCTTTATGGCGCCGCCGTCGACCAGGTCATCGCGGTGTCTTCGCCGATTGCGGCGGAGATGGTCAAATTATTGGAGAACACCTTCCGCGCGGTCAACATCGCCCTGGTCAACGAAATGGCGCTCATGTGCGATAAGCTGGGCATCAACGTCTGGGAGGTCATCGGCGCGGCCGCCACCAAACCCTTCGGTTACATGCCCTTCTACCCCGGGCCAGGCTTGGGCGGGCACTGCATCCCGGTCGACCCGCATTACTTGAGCTGGAAACTCAAGACGCTGAATTACACGGCGCGCTTCATCGAGCTGGCCAGCGAGATCAACACGTCAATGCCGATTTATGTGGTCGACAAAGTCACCGAAGCGCTGAACAACCAGAAGCTCGCGGTTCGCGGCTCGCGCATCTTGATCCTGGGCGTGGCGTACAAGCGAGATGTGGCTGATGTGCGCGAGAGCCCGGCGCTCGATATCATTAGCCTGCTGCGCCAGCGCGGCGCCGATGTCAGTTTCCACGATCCGCTGGCGCCGTCGCTGCGCCTGGACAACGATGTCGTCCTTGATGCGCAGGCTTATAGCTGCAGCCTGCTGCGCAACGCTGACTGCGTCGTTATCGTCACCGATCATCAGACTTATGACTGGGATGAGATCGCCGAGTGCAGCCGCGCTATCGTGGATACACGCTATGTTTACCGCAGCGGGAGCCAAGACCATATCACCAGCCTCTGACATTCGCGCGATAGGGGCAGCCGCGTGTTCCCGCACCCGTCAGCACAGGACAGGCGATGCCCCTGCGAATCGCCATTGACGCCAGCCGCGCCACAGCCGCCCAGCCAACCGGCACGGAAGCTTACGCGCTGCATTTGATACGCGCGCTCATCGCCGCCAACGCCGGGCGCAGCCAGCCCTATCACTTCCAACTGTACTTTCGTGATGACCCGCCCAAGGACCTTTTCCCGTCTTCGCCACATGTGCACGAAGCGGTGATCCCCTGGCCACGAATGTGGACGCATCTGCGCCTGGCGGCCGCGCTCTGGCGCTACCGGCCCGATATCACTTTCGTGCCGGCGCATACCCTGCCCCTCTGCTTTCCTGGCGTCGCTCTTGTCACCGTGCATGACCTGGGCTTCAAGCGCTACCCCGAGGCGCACCCGACCGCGCAACGCGCCTACCTCGACATCACGACGCGCTTCAGTCAGCGACGCGCGTCGCTGGTCTTGGCGGACAGTCAGGCGACGGCGGCGGACTTGCCACGCTTCTACGGCACTTGTCCCGAGAAAATCCGCGTCGTCTACCCGGCCGTCGACGCGGGCGCATTATCAGCGACGCCGACAGCCGTCGCGCAGGTCCGCGCCAAGCATCAGCTGCCCGAACGCTACTTCCTCTTCCTGGGCACACTGCAACCGCGCAAGAACATCAGACGCATCGTGGAAGCCTTCCGCCATTGGCAGAGCGAGCGCGATGACGACAGTACTGCCCTGATTCTGGCCGGCAATAAAGGCTGGCTATTTGACGATGAGTGGCTGAGCTCAGCGCGAAATGTCCGCCACCTCGGTTATATCGACGCGGCCGACAAAGGCGGCTTATACGCCGGGGCGCTCGCCCTGGTCTTCCCCAGCTTGTACGAGGGCTTCGGCTTCCCAGTCTTGGAAGCGATGCACTGCGGGGCGCCAGTTATCGCCAGCGACGGGTCAAGCTTGCCCGAGCTGGTCGGCGAAGGCGGCCTGCTGGTGAATCCGCTGGATGTGGCGGGGATCGCCGATGCGATGCGGCGCTGCAGCGATGACGAACAATTGCGCGCGACGCTAATTGCGCGCGGCTATGCGCAAGCGGCGAAGTTTACCTGGCGGGCGGCTGCCGAACGCGTGATGGCGGCCTTCGCCGAGATTGCCGCCCAGCGATGACAGTACGCGGAAGCCCTCTGCTACAATGCCCATGTGTGGCGTGGTGAGCGATTTATGGCGAGCGAGCGCATCCTGCTGGTGCAACTGGCTGATATTGGCGACCTGGTGCTGGCGACGCCGGCCATGGCCGCCTTGCGCGAAGCCAAGCCGAAAGCGCGTATTGACCTGCTGGCATTCGCCCACGCTTTGCCCATCGTGCCCGACGGCCTGGTGGACGCGCAGCACGCTCTCAACCGCGCCCCGGGCAGCGCCAGCCGCGCCTTCTTTCAGCCGGGCAACCTGTGGCGCTCAGCGGCGCTCCGCCGGAACCACTACGACACGGTCGTCTTTTTTCATCACTTCACCTTGCGCGCCGGCGTCTTCAAGTTTTGGCTGATCGCCCGGGCTTGCGGCGCCAGGCGGATCGTCGGCTTGCGCAATCGCAATATCGGTTTTCTGACCGACTCCATCAACGATGCGGGCTTTGGCGCGAAGCATCAAGCCCAATATTGGCTGGACCTCGTCAGCCTCATCGGCGCGGACCCGGAGGCGCGGCCGGCGCAAGTCCAGCGTGAGGCTTTCGCTGAACCGAGTCTGGAGGCCGCTGCTAAAGGCGGGCGGCCGCTGGTCGTCATGCACACGGGCGGCGGGAGCAACAATGCGGCGCGGCGTTGGCCCAGTGAACGTTTCACTGCCGTGGCGCGGGAGTTGCAGGCGCAGCACGGCGCCCTAATCGCGTTGGTGGGCGAGCGCGCTGATGCCCCGCTCAACTCGACTTGGCGCGAGACTGATGTCGTCGATCTGCTGGGCGCGACCAGCTTGCCGCAATTGGCCGATGTCATCGCCCGCGCTGAGCTGTATATCGGCGCCGACAGCGGCGTGACGCATATCGCCGCGGCCACGGGCACACCCCTCATCAGCGTTTTTGGGCCGAGCAATGCGGACGCCTGGCGACCTTGGGCCATCGGCAGTCATGCGACGGTGATTCGTAGCGGCGTGGCTTGCAGCCCCTGCAGTTATGTCGGCCACAGCATTGGCGCGCGTGAGGGTTGCAGCGCGCGCACCTGCATGAAGCTGGTCAGCGCCCGGCAAGTGCTGGAAGCCGCAAAAGCAATGCTGAAAGCGCCCGGCGAGACTGTCATGTCGAAAGCGCCGGCGCCACCCGAGTATCGCCACCCTAGCTCAGCCGAGCGCTTGCGCATACTCGGCGTGCCCGTGGATGCCATCACATTCGACTCCTGGCTGGCGCAAATCGACGGCTGGGTGCACGGCGGATCGGCCGCGAAACAAGTCTGCACAGTCAATCCCGAGTTCATCATGATCGCGCAGCGCGACCCGATCTTCCTGCACATATTGCAGCGCGCGGCGATTTGCGTGCCCGATGGCATCGGCTTGCTGTGGGCGGGCCGTCGCTTGGGCGCGCCCTTGCCGCAACGCGTGACCGGCTCTGACGGCGTGCCGTTGATCGCCCGCCACGCCGCTCAGCAGGGCTGGCGCATATTTTTCCTGGGCGCGGCCGCAGGCGTCGCTCAACGCGCGGCTGATATCTTGCAGTCGCAGTATCCGGCGCTCAAAGTCGCGGGCGTCTATGCGGGCAGCCCGGCCGAAGCCGAAGAAGACGACATCGTGGCGCGGGTGAATGCCAGCGGCGCCGATATCTTGTTCGTGGCTTATGGCGCGCCCCGGCAAGACAAATGGATCGCGCGCAACCTGCCGCGGCTGCAAGTCGCCATGGCGATGGGCGTCGGCGGCTCGCTGGATTTCATCGCCGGCACGGTGCCGCGCGCGCCAAAGTGGATGCGAGCCCGCGGCCTGGAATGGCTCTTTCGCTTGTTGCGGCAGCCCTGGCGCGCCCGCCGTATGCTGCGCTTGCCGCGTTTTGTCTTCGCCGTATTGCGCCAGCGCGCGACAACGATGCCATAGACGCGGACGCCGCCTGAGGTACACTGAGACTCGTGAAAAGACAAGAAGAACAGCCCCCACAATTGGATGCGCTGCGCTCGCTGACACCGGCATTGGCGGGCCGATCCATCCTGATCATCGGCGATGTCATGCTGGACGAGTACATCACCGGCCGCCCGACGCGCATGAGCCGGGAAGCGCCGGTGCCCGTGCTGGAGCTGGAATCGAAGCGTTATATCGCCGGCGGCTCCGCCAACCCGGCCGCCAATATCGTAGCGCTGGGTGGGCGCGCCCATCAAATCGGCGTCATCGGCGAAGACGACGCCGGCCAGCGCCTCGTGCGGATTCTCCAAGACCAAGGCATTGACGCGGGCGGCATCCTGCGCTGCGCCGACCGGCCGACCACGGTCAAGACGCGCATCCTGGCGCAAATGGGCTTGCGCTTTCCCCAGCAGGTGACGCGCATCGATACGCTGACGCGGCGCCCGATCGACGAGGCCACCGTCGAGCGCATTTTGTCAGCCGCGCGCCGGGCGATTGCCGATGTTGATGCGGTGCTGCTATCGCATTATCACGGCGGCCTGCTGACGGCGGACCTGGTCGCGGGATTGCGGAGAATCTGCGCCGATGCTGATGTGCTTCTCACAGCCGATGTGCAGGGGAGTTTTGGCAACTTCCGCGCCCTTGATGTCATCAAATGCAATGCCGATGACGCGAGCCGCTGCCTCGGCCGCGAGCTGGAAACGGACGCGGACTTCAGCCATGCGGCGCGGGAGCTGCATCAACGCTTTGCCATTCGCCGCGCCACTATCATCACGCGTGGGGCGCAGGGCGCGACCTTGGCGAGCGCTGATGGCGCGCAGCATTGCCCGGCGCCGCGGGTGAGCGATGTCTTTGATACGGTCGGCGCGGGCGATACGTCGATCGCGGCGCTGACCCTGGCGCTGGTGGCGGGGGCGTCACTGCCGGACGCGCTCATGCTCGCCAATTGCGCCAGCGGCATCGTCGTGCGGCACTTGGGCAATTACGCGCCCACGCTCGACGAACTTGCGCGCAGCATTGAAGAGGCGCTATAAAACATGCTGCACAAATTCAATCGTGTTGCCGTCGGGGTCGGCCAACGACGCGACCTTGGCGCCTTTGTATTCATCAACCGGGTTGATTTCGCTGCCGTGATGCGCCAGGCCCGCCGCCATCACCGCCTCAATGTCGCTCACCTCAAAGCGGAGCTGCTGGCGGTTCTGCCGCGCAACAACGCCGGCGATGCTATTGGGGCAGAGCGTCAACTCCAGACCACCGATGGCCCCGCCGTAGAAGTCGTCCGCGCCGATGTGCACCGTCGGCTTGAGGCCGGCGTCGAAGACGGCGTTGTAAAAACGCGCCATGCGCTTCATATTGGTCGTGGCGATGGTCAAGCCGGCCAATTTCATTTTCGCCCCCGGGTGATTTCATCTCGCCACCCCAGCCTAGCACAGCTTGGCGCGTCTCGGGCGCGAATCGGAGCGCGAAATGTTTAACCCGCCGCAGCCGGATTATTTCTTCCGCACGGTGTGGGATATCGTCCGCCAGATACCGCCCGGCAAAGTCAGCAGTTACGGGCAAATCGCCTCGATGATCCCGCCTTACGCCGATGTGGAGCCGGCGCGCATGGGCAGCCTGGCGCCACGCTGGGTGGGCACAGCCTTGCGCAAGACGCCGCGGGGCCTGGAAATCCCCTGGCAGCGTGTGATCAACAGCGGGGGCGGGATCAGCTTCCCCGTTGGCAGCGCGATGGAAATCGAACAGCGTCGCCGGCTCGAAATAGAAGGCGTGGCCTTCGACGCTCGCGGCAGGGTGGATTTCGCGCGCTTCGGCTGGGCCGGGCCGAGCGAGGAATACTTGCTGCGCATGAATCTGCTGCCGCCGATTCGCCTCGGCAAGCGCTGAGCAAGGCGCGATATTCAGCAGGCTCAGCCCGCCGCTGATGAAAGCGGCTCAGAATTGGACGTAGCTATTCTCCGCCAAGACGAAACGGTGGGCGTCGGGCATGTGCGTCGCCGAGGTGACGCGCGCGTTATCGGCCAGCAAGCTGCGGTCGATCCGCCCCATGATGTTGCGGATCTCGCAGTTCTTCATCACGATGCTGGCTTCAATTTCGCTGCCTTCCAGGACGACATTATCGCCCAGCGAGGTGTAGGGCCCCACATAGCTGTTGCGGATGACGGTGTTTTCGCCGATGATGACGGGCCCGCGGATGACGCTGTCGAAGATGCGGCTGCCGCGCCCGATGAGCACACGGTGGCTCACTTCGCTGGCGCCTTCGATTTGGTTGCTGTTTTCCGGCGCCGGGGTATAGGGCAGTTCTTCGAGCACAAGCTGGTTGGCCATGACGATGGCATCGGGCTTGCCGGCGTCGATCCACCAGCCATTCAACTGATAAGACGCCACCGCGCAGCCCTCGCTGATCAGCACTTGAATGGCATCGGTGATTTCAAGCTCGTTGCGGCCCGAGGGCTTGATGCGGCTGATGGCGTCAAAGACCGAGCTTCGGAAGAGGTAGACGCCGGCGATGGCCAGGTTGGACGGCGGCTCAGCCGGCTTCTCCACCACGCGCACGATATTGCCGTTGTCGATTTCGGCGATGCCGAAGCGCGTCGGATCCGGCACCTTGCCCAGCACGACCGCCGCCTCGTTGGCGGAATCAGCGAAGGATGTTAGCAGGCCGGTCATCTTATCCTGAAAAATGTTGTCGCCCAGGAAGACGGTGAAGGGCTCGTCACCGACGAATTCTTGGCAGAGCGCTGTGGCGTGGGCCAGCCCGCGCTGCTCTTCTTGCACGATGTACTGAATGTTGACGTCCATCCCCGCTCCGCCGCGCAAATTGGTGACGATCGGCGATTCGAGACTATTGACGACGATGCCGATATCGGTCAAGCCCGCCTTCTTGAGGGCGTCGAGCGCATAGTTGATCAGCCAGCGGTTGGCCACCGGCACCAGCGATTTGGGCATGGTCAAGGTCACCGGGCGCAAGCGAGTGCCTTGGCCCGCGGCCAGTATGAGTGCCTTCATCAAGTGTCCTCGATTCCGCGTCTGCGCTGACGTTCGTCTACGCGCCATAGTAGCAGAGCTTGACGATACACGACAGTTATACAGCCGCCGATTGCTGTACGCTCACTTGTGCCGGCGCTGACGCATGACTTCAAAGGCGATGACGGCGGCCGCGCCCACCGCGCCCAAAGCCGCGCCGAAATCTCTGCCATAGGGGATCTGCAGCAACAGGTCGGCCTGATCCAGGAAGGAGCGAGTGATGCCGCGGCGTTCACCGCCGATAAGCAGGAATAGCGGCTGCGCCAGGTCAGCAGTATAAATCGACTGCGCGTCCGCGCTCTTGCTGGTTGCGGCGATAAGAAGGCGCTGCCGCCGGTAGAAATCGGCCGCATTGCCCGCGCTGTCCGCGATAGCGATGGGCAGGCGTTCGCTGGCGCCGGCGCTGGCCCGGCCGACGATAGCCGCGGCGCTGCTCCAGTTGCGCGGGCGCAAGACGATGCCGTCGACGCCGGCCGCGTAGAGCGCGCGCAAGGCCCCGCCGAAATTGTAGGGGTCCTCAATGCCGTCCAGCATGACGATGAAAGCCGGCCTGTCAGCGGGCAGGAGATCGTCCAGGGCCTTGTAACGCCGCTCGCCAACGCGCGCCAGCACGCCGCCGTGGCTATTGCCGTCCGCCATTTGGCTTAGCTCGACTCTGGGCAAGGCGGTCACAGCAACATCAGCGCCCCGCGCCAGGTGGAGAATTCGGCTCAAGCGGCGATCAAATTGTTTACTTTCGTCGATGAGCAACTCGGAGACCGGGCGATTGCCCGCTTCCAGCGCCGCCTGCACCGCCAGCCGCCCCTCCAGCAGCAAAGCATCCGCCGGCATCAGAGGCCCGAACGCTTGGCTTCCTGCCACCAAGCTTCAAGCTCGTCCAGCGTGTAGGCGTCCAATGCCCGGCCGCCATCAGCCGCGCGCGCCTCGACATAAGCGAAGCGGCTATAGAACTTGGCGTTGATCTCCCGCAGCAGGCTTTCCGGATCGTCGACGCCCAGCCAGCGCAGCCAATTGACCAGCACGAAAATCAAGTCGCCGATCTCTTTGGCGCGGGCTTCGTTTGAGTCCGCCGCGAGTACTTCGGCCAGCTCTTCACGGAATTTCGCCTCGACGCCGCTGATGTCGTCCCAATCGAAGCCCACTTTGGCGGCGCGCGCTGAGTACCGTTGCGCCACGAAAAGCGCCGGCGCGCCGGTTGGTATGCCGTCCAGGAGCGATACAGCCGCGGCGTCCTGGCCGGTCTTTTCGGCTGCCTTGGCCGCCTGCCAGATGCGCGAAAGTTGCGCCGGGTCGCCATCGATTTCCACATCGCCCCAAACATGCGGGTGCCGGTGGATGAGCTTTTCGTTGAGCTGGCGCAGGACGTCCGTCATCATGAATTCGCCGTCGTCGATGGCGATCTGAGTGTGCAGCAGAATCTGCAGCAGCAGGTCGCCCATTTCTTCGCCGAGAGCGGCCGGGTCAGCGGCGTCCAATGTCTCGAGCACTTCGTAGGCCTCTTCGATCAAAAAGGGGCGCAGCGACTTGTGCGTCTGCTCACGGTCCCAAGGGCAGCCCTCCGCCGAGCGCAAATGCGCGATCAAATTCTGCAGCGCCTCAAAGCTGGTCAGCTCGCCCAGCGCCGGCAGAAACAGGGTGGTCGTCACGCCGATGCTGTCGCTGCGGTCGATCAGGTAGAGCGCCACCTCCTCGATTGTCGCGGCGGGGTCGCCGGCACTGTGGATCAGCTTGACAGGCAAGTCGTCCGGGTACTGGTTCATCAGCGTGAGCTTGAGCTGCGAAGCCACATCGCGGCTGTATACCTGCGCCAGCAAAGCCGGCAATGCCGGGTTCAGCGGCGGATGATATTGCGCGGCCACGGCCAGCGCGTCATGAACTTGCAGGCCGTCGAGGGCGTCAATGCCCATTTGCGCCAGGCAAGGCTCAATGAAGCTGAGGCCGTGCACGATTTCAACCGGCAGGCCCGCATCACTAGCGTCAAGCTGAATGGCGCTGACGGTCGCCTCGCCCACGGTCGGGTCGCCGGGCACCGCGTAAATGACCTCGCCATCACGCGCCGCGATCTCCAGGATGCGTCGGCTGATCTCAGCGTAGACGTCCTCAAACTGGTCGTGCGCCTGGTAAGCGCCGTCGAAGCTGACGAGCTCAAGCTGAGCGGGCAAATCGCCCACGCAGGGGTGCTGCATCGTGCGGAGATAAACTGTCCGCGCGCGCTCGAGAATCCGCCAGGCGCGGCGCGTCAGATGCTCAGCGGAACCCGGCCCCAAGCCGATGATGGTAATCATGCCCTGGCGCCCGGCCGCTGCCCTCTTATATTCATGCGCCGTCCCGGCCCGCCGTCTTCAGCCCGCGTCTGCGAAATAGCAAAACAGCCAGCGCCCGTCCGGGTTCTGGCTGAGCATGTGAAACGCCTGCGCCGCAATTAGCGCTTGGTGTAGGTCGGCGCTTTGCGGGCGCGCTTGAGGCCGGGTTTCTTCCGTTCCTTGACGCGGGCGTCACGCGAAAGAAAGCCTTCGCTCTTCAAGGTGCCGCGCAGGTCCGGGTCGATCTTTTCCAGCGCGCGGGCCACGCCCAGCAGGATGGCATCGCGCTGGCCGGTGATGCCGCCACCGTTGACGTGCACTGAGACGTCATAGCTGCGTTCTTGCCCGATATGCGTCAATGGCGCCAGGCAATGCTGCATGTCGCCCATGCGCGGCAGATAGTCGTGCCCGTCCTTGCCGTTGATGATGAATCGCCCGGTGCCGCCGGGGAAGAGGCGCACGCGCGCGGAAGCCGATTTGCGCCGGCCGATCCCCTCGTAATACTGTGCTGACATGCTTTTACTCCTCAGTCATTTGCCCTGCGCCGGCCCTACTGCCGACGGGCGCGGCATCAGATTTAATCGCCAACAAACGCCTACAGCTCCATGGCTTGCGGCTGCTGCGCCTGATGCGGGTGCTCACCGCCGGCGTATACTTTCAGTTTCTTGAGCATTTGCCGGCCCAAGGGCCCCTTGGGCATCATGCCCTTGATGGCGAGTTTCAGCGCGCGCGTGGGATGACGGTCCATCATCTCGCGCAAGGTCATTTGCTTCAATCCGCCCGGATAGCCACTGTGCCGGTAGTAAATCTTCTGGTCCATTCGCCTGCCGGTGACGCGGATCTTGTCAGCGTTGACGATGATGACGTGGTCGCCCGTGTCCAGGTGCGGCGTGAAATAAGGTTTATGCGTGCCGCGCAAGATGGGCGCCACCCGCGCCGCCAGCCGGCCCAAGGTCATGCCCCTGGCGTCGATGACCCACCAACGCCGCTCAATCACGGCCGGCGTGGTGGCGTAAGTTTTCTGTATGGATTGATTCATCTGCTTCCCTCCGCTGATGCCACGGCGATCCCAGTCGTTTGCCCCGATTGGCCCCAATCTTGCCGCGGCGCATAGCCCACCGCTTCCAGGATCAGGCCCGTCGGCGGCGCGAGCGTCTTCGCCCGGTTGATATCTCGGCTCAACAAAATATCATCAAATTCGGCGCGCAATAGCTTGCCCCGGCCCACGTCCACCATCGTGCCCACCAGGCGCCGCACCATGTGATACAAGAAGGCCGTGCCCCGCACCCGGTAGGTATAGACGTCGCCGTAGGCCCCGCCTTCCCTAGACCACTCCGAACGAAAAATCTGCCGCACGGTATTGGCGCTGCCGGCTTGTGGCGGCGTGCCGAAAGCGGCGAAATCATGTTCGCCCTGGCAGATCGCCGCGACTTCGGACAAGCGGTCCAAATCAAGCGCTTCCCCCGGCAACTGCCACACCTGCCCGCCCCACAGCGGGTTGCGCACCGGCGCCAGGGCTATGCGATAGGCGTACTGACGCCAGAGCGCATCATAACGCGGATGAAAGCCGTCGCTGCGGCGCAAGCTCTGCAAGGCGATATCATCGGGCAGATTGGCATTGATCGCGCGCAGCAACTCACCGTCGCTGTGCCGCCACGCCAGATCAAACGCGATCACCTGACCAGCGGCGTGTACGCCCGCGTCGGTACGGCCAGCGGCGACAACTGCCGTCGCCTCGCCGCAGACGCGTTCCAAGGCGCGCTCCACAGTCGCCTGAATCGTCGGCGTCGGCGCGGGCTGCCGCTGAAAACCTAGATAGGCTGTGCCATCATAGGCCAGGATGGCGGAAAATCGGGTCATCATCGGGCTAGGCGTCAGTCCGCCCTCGCGTAGTCGACCAATTCGATCAAAGCCATTTCGGCGTTATCGCCCTTGCGCGGCCCCAGCTTGAGGATGCGCGTATAGCCGCCGGCCCGGTCGGCATAGAGCGGCGCCAGCTCGTCAAATACCTTGCCCACCAACACACGATCGTTGTTCAAGCGGCGCGCCACCTGCCGGCGGGCGTGCACAGCGATCAAGTCGTCGCCCTTGGCGTCGGCCTTGGCTAAACCGCGCTTGGCGATCGTGATCAATCGTTCGGCGTGGCCTTGCACGAACTTCGCCTTGTGAAACGTCGTGCGGATGCGCCCGTGCGTCAGCAGCGCCGTCGCCAGGTTCATGCGCAGCGCCTTGCGATGGCTGACGCTGCGGTTGAGTTTCTTGCCGTGCTTCCGATGTCGCATCTGTCTGCGCCTCGCTTACTCGCTACTCAGCCGTTTCGTGCGGCCAATAGTTCTTTTCCTTGAGCTTCTGTTCCAGTTCGTCCAGCGATTTTTCGCCGAAGTTGCGGATGGCCAGCATGGCGTCAGGGCCTCGATTCAGCATGTCCAGGACATCGCCAACCGAGGTGATGCCAGTGCGCTTCAAGGAATTAAAGACACGCACGCTCAAATCCAACTCTTCGATGGGTTTGTCGTAAAGCGGCGGGTAGGTGGGTTCGTCATCAATCTGCGGCGGCAGCTCGATATTCTGGAACCAGTCTTCGTCCACACCGGCCACGACTTTCAAGTGGTGCATCAAGATCTGCGCCGATTGCGCCAACGCTTCTTCCGGGCGGATGGTGCCGTCCGTCCAAAGCTCCAGCACCAGTCGGTCATAGTTAGTGCGCTGGCCGACGCGCGCCCGCTCGACCTCGAAGTTGACCCGCTTGATGGGGCTGAAGATGGCATCCACGGGCAATTCCCCGATTGGCAGGCGCCCGCGGTCTTCCGCCGGGCTGAAGCCGCGGCCCGATTGCACCTCCAGCTCCATCTCGATATTGACATTGCGGTCGTCTACCGTGAAGAGGTAGAGGCTGGGGTTCTCGATCTCCACCTCTGGCGGCTGCCAGATATCAGCGGCGGTCACCGTGCCTTCCGCGCCGCGGATTTCGAGGCGCATGCGCGCGCTCTCGACGCCGTGCAAGACCAGGCGCAACTGCTTGATCTGCAAAATCAACTGCGTCATGTCCTCGCGGACGTGCGGAATCTCCGAGAATTCGTGATGGACATCGGTGACGCGAATATTGGTCACCGCAGCGCCCGGCAAAGACGACAGCAGCACGCGACGCAGCGCATTACCCAATGTCAAGCCGTAGCCGCTTTCCAAGGGGCCGACAATAAAGCGGCCGTAATCTTTGGTCACGCTCTGGCTCTCCACCTGGTGCGGCAGAACCATATTGGCGGTTACAAGATTGGCGTCAACCGCGCTTTCGCTGACGGATGCGGTATCTGATGGAAATACCATAAAGCCGAGTTTCCCTTTCGACTAAACGCGACGGCGCTTTGGCGGGCGCACGCCGTTATGCGGCACGGGCGTCACATCGCTGATGGAACGCACCTTGAGGCCGCTCTGCTGAATGGAGCGAATCGCCGCTTCCCGCCCCGGGCCCGGGCCCTTGACAAAAATATCGACTTCCTTCATGCCGTGCTGCTGCGAATTAGCGGCCGCCGTTTCCGCCGCCATGCGCGCCGCGTAGGGCGTGTTCTTGCGGCTGCCGGTAAAGCCCGAGGTGCCGGCGCTCGCCCAAGTGATGACGTTGCCCGACTGATCGGTCATGGAAACGATCGTGTTGTTAAAGGTGGCGTAAATGTGCGCCTGCCCATACGGTATATTCTTAAATGAACGCCTGGCAGTGCCGCGACTGCCTCGCCTCGCTCTCGCCATTCAATTGCTCCACTTTGACTAGTCTTCCCGATTGCATTCTGCGCCGATAAAAGCGCGCTCAAGGCCTATTGCGTATTCACAGGCTTCAAACAAATTCAAGGGGCCGCGCCCGTCTCGGCGGTCTTATTTCTTGGTCGCGCCGCGTCGGCGGCCACGCCCGGCGACCGTCTGCTTCTTGCCGCGGCGGGTGCGCCCATTGGTGCGCGTACGCTGGCCGCGCACCGGCAAGCGCCGACGATGTCGCAAACCGCGATACGAATTGATCTCCATCAAGCGCTTGATGTTCAGCTGCGTCTGCCGCCGCAAGTCGCCCTCGGTGGTCAGGCCGCTTATCAATTCGCGCAGGCGCTGCACTTCGGTCTCGCTGAGATCCCGCACACGCGTGTCATAGTCGATGCCCGCCGAATCCAGCAGTCGCTTGCTGGTGGAATTGCCGATGCCGTAGATATATGTCAGGCCGATAATCACCCGCTTGTCCCGCGGCAGATCAACACCTTCAATGCGCGCCATAACTCATGCTCCTTCACATAACGTGGGCTGCCTAGCCCTGCCGCTGCTTGTGTTTCGGGTTCTCACAGATGATCATCACCCGCCCTTTACGTTTGATGACGCGGCACTTGGGACAGCGCCGCCTGACACTGGCTGACACTTTCATGTGACGTTCCTGAATCGCTCTCTGTACATTTCGCAAGGGCCACGTCAACCTTGAAGCAGCCCGGCGCCGTGTGGCGCATGGGTAATGGTGGTCGCCGGCTGCAGCGACAACGACGGCGCAGTGTATCACAGACGGTCGCAATGGTAAAGGACGATTCTAAAATGACGCCGCTCATTGTCGGACGAAAAAAGACGGCGCAGACCCCTCGGCTAGGCAGTCGTTATCCGGCTTCAGCAGCGGCGCGTCGAGGAAGGACAGCGTGATCGTTTCCGCGCATGCGCTGGCGAAGAGCGCGCCATGCCCGACATCAGGCAAAACAATGTGCCAGCTATTGCGCAGAAATGCCGCCGCCTCAGCGCCCCATGCCGGCGGCGTGACCGGATCATAAGCGCCAGAAAGCAGCAGCGTCGGGATGTCGCTGGCGACCGGCTCATTTTCGAGCGGCTGAGCAGAGGGTACAGGCCAAAGCGCGCAGGCCGCCAAAGCGTCGAGCGCCTGCGCCACCAGGGGCCGTCTCACCAGGGCGGCTATGCCTGCGGCCCGGTTTACAATGTCGGCGCGGCTGTTGAAGGGCGCCTCTTCGGCACAGAGCACGCTGAGCTGCGTGCCCTCGCTGAAATGGTCCGCGTGGCCGCGAATATCGTCCGCAGTCGGCGGCGGATCCGCGGCGCGCCGCTTAGCATCAAGCCGCGGGTCGTAATTGTATTGACCGCGCGCATAGGCATCGATCAGCGCGGGAAGATAAGGGATGAGACGCGTGTCGTACAGCATGGTCAGCAACTCAATTACAAAGTCGTCTCCCGTCTTCATCAAGAGGGCTTGCTTGCCCTCCAGTTGGATTACCGCCGGGTCGCTGTTCAACTTACGGAGCGCGGTCAACAAGGAGGCGCGCAGCTGCGGATAAGCCTCATGACAGGCCGCATCGGCCGCGCAGTCCCCCAGCAGTTGTTGCAGCGCGCGGTTGGCGTTAGGCGCGTACGCGTTCCAGCGATTCACCTGCAAGGGCAGCACCGCGTCCAAAATCAGCGTTCGCACCCGCTCGGGATAATCGCGCGCCAGCGTCAGCGCCAGCCGCGAGCCATAAGACTGGCCGTAAACATGCGCTTCGTCGATTTCCAGCGCCAAAAGCAGATCGTGAATATCGCGAGCATGGGTCGCGCTATGGGTTGCGCGCAGGGCGATGCCTTCGCCGCTCAGCCGCTGATAGCAGGCGCGAATCCATTCATCAGCGCTGGCCGCCGGGTCGGCCGCTTCCGGGCAATTCAGCGACGGCAGAGACAAGCCGGCGCCGCGCTGATCCATCGCGATGAAGCGAAAATGCTGATGAAAGGGCGATGCCACAATTGCGGCCAGGTCATTGATGACAGCTTCGCCGGGACCGCCGCTCACATAGACGATGGGAGCGTTCCCGGCCGGTTGGCGCGCCGGGATGTCAATGACGAATAGCTCGACGAAGCGGTGGGTTGCGGCGGCGTCGCGCTCTTCAGGCACGAAGAGGACTCCACACCTCATGTCTGAGCCGCCATTGCCCGCGAATTGCGCCACGTAGGCGGGGCAAGCATCAAGCACATAGGCGGGCGCTTCATGTTGCGCGCTGGCGCACAGAGCCATCAGCGTGAGATGAACTGATAATAGCAGGCGACCAAGCAGGGGCTTTCCACGAATCTGTTCGGCGATTACACTGGCCTCCCCGCGGCGACAGTGCCGCGCGTCACGTTGGCCAATCTCAAAGGGAGTCGACATGCGCAAGACGGCGCTGCTAGAGAACCTCACCTTTCACGATAACACGCCCTATTCAGAGCCGCTCCTGGTCGACGCAAACGCGCGGATTCTGCGCTTTATGCTTAAGCCGGGGCAATCCATCGCCGAGCACAATGCGCCGAGCTCGCCATTTTACGTCGTCATCCTGCATGGCCGCGGCATCTTCACCGATGGACTTGGCGCCCGGCATCTCGTGGAGCCGCACGACCTGCTGGTATTTGACATCGCGGAGAACCACTCGGTGCAGGCGGGCGACGAGCCTTTCGTCTTTCTCGGCATCTTGCAGCACGCGCCGTCCGTGCGCCCCGATCATGTCGGCGGCAGCCTTGCCAGTGACGAATAGACTGCCTAGGGCAGCGTCAGTATCCACGGGCCGTCTTCGGTGATGGCGACTGTGTGCTCAAAGTGCGCCGTCAAGGAGCCGTCTTTGGTGGCGACTGTCCAGCCGTCTTCCAGCTCCACCAGGTCGGGCCGGCCGGCGATCAGCATCGGCTCGATGGCGTAGGTCATGCCGACTTGCAAGTCGTAGTCTTGCCACTTGTGCTTGCCCTTGCCGCTATGCCACCAGTTGGGAACTTGCGGCTCTTCGTGCATCTCGGCGCCGACGCCGTGGCCGGTGTATTCACGGGCCACGCTGTAGCCCAGGCGCCCGGCGGTCTTGGAGGTGGCTTTCGCCACATCGCTAATGCGGTTGCCCAGCTTTGAGACGGCGATGGCCGCTTCCAGCGCGGTCTGCGTAGCATCCAGCAAGCGCTTGGCCGAGCGCGAGATTTCGCCGACCGGATGGGTGAAGGCGGCGTCGCCGACATAGCCGCGGTAAAGGCAGGCGACATCAATGCCGATGATATCGCCCTCGCGCAAGCGCCGTTTCGGCGAGGGAATGCCGTGCACCAATTCCTGGTTGATCGACGCCGTGATCGTCGCCGGGTACGGCGGGTGTTCACCGGGCGCATAACCCAGGAAGCATGGTTCAGCGTCATAATCGCGCAAGACCGTCGTGGCGATGGAATCCAGGTCTTTGGTGCTGGTTCCCGGCGCAATCGCGCGGCGCATCTCGTCGTGCGCGATAGCCACGATGCGCCCGGCTTCGCGCATAATTTCCAGTTGCTCAGGAGTCTTGAGGACGGGCGCCATGGTGTGGTCTCGGCGGCGCTAAACGCGTTGCATTTGCATCGGGTCCAATGTGCCCGCGATATCGGCGGCGACGGCCTCAATGCTCTGATCGGCGTTGATTCTGCGGACGATGTCCCTGGCGGCGTAGTAGTCGATCAGCGGCTGTGTCGTTTCGACGAAGGTATCAATGCGCTTGATGATGGCGTCAGCGCTGGCGTCATCGGGCCGGCGCTTCAGCAACGCGCCGCTGGTGACGAGCCGCCCTTCAAGCCGCGGCGGAAAGCGCGAATCGGCATCCGCCAACCAATCGAATTCCACCCCAGCGGTATTGAAATAATAGTTGTAGCTGGCGCCATCAGCGGCGGATACGCGGCCGAAAGCGCGCTTGAAAGCGGTGTAGAGATCTAGCTCCAGCAGCAGCACCGCGTTAACGCGGCCGCCTTTTTTCGCCAGGTGCGCCTCGAGGAAGGCCGCCTGCACACGATTGCGCGGGTAACCATCGAGGATGACGCCCGACGTTGCATCAGGCTGCGCCAACCGCTCAGCTGCGATGGCGTTGGTGGTGTCATCATCGACCAGTTGGCCGGAAGCCATGATGTCCTGAACCCGGCGCGCCAGCTCGTCAGTGCGCGTTTGCATCGCCCGGAAGAGATCGCCGGTCGAGACTTGCGGGATGCCGTAGCGCTGCTCCATTAGCTTGGCTTGCAAGCCCTTGCCCGCCCCTTGAACGCCCATCAAGATCACGTATAGACTCATCACTGCTTCTCCGTTTTCGCCGATTGCGCGCGGCGGCTGTCTCGCGCGCTGTCAACACGCCCCTGAAACAAAACAGAGCCGAGCGTTCATGGCGCCCGGCTCCCGGTCGTCAAATCCGGCCACTGCGCTAGCGCATGAAGCCTTCGTAATTGCGCATGACCAGCTGCGCCTCCAGTTGCCGCATCGTATCAATCACGACGCCCACCACGATGATGAGACCCGAACCCGAAATCACCAGACCGGCGTTGATGACGGCGCCCGATGCCGATGCTTCCAGCGGGAAGATGATACGATTCACCAGGTCGACCATGCCGGGGATGATGGCGATCACCCCCAGGAAAAAGGCGCCGACAAAGGTGATGCGCCGCGTTGTCGATTTGATGTAGTCTTCAGTGCGCTTGCCCGGCCGAATGCCGGGGATGAAGCCGCCATTGCGCTGCAAGGTCTCCGCCAGGTTCTGATTGCCCACCATGACTTCGGCGTAGAAGAAAGTGAAGCCGACCGTCATCAGGAAGAATGTCCCCCAATAGAGCAAGCCTTGCTGATTGCCGAAGGTCGTCTGGATGGTATTGCCCACGGCGCCGGGCGGGAACAAGCTGGCGATAATGGCCGGGAAGGTGATAATCGACTGCGCGAATATCAGCGGGATCATGCCCACCGGGTTGACGCGCAGCGGGATGAAGCTGTCTTGCTGGGCGAACTGGCGGTTGCCGCGCACACGCCGGCCATATTGCACCGGCACGCGCCGCACGCCCTCCTGGATGATCACGACCGCCAGTACGCTCAGCACGGTGATGACGACGAAGAGCACCAGATTATAGACGCTGCGATCGGGCTGCTGCGTCAACAGGCGGATCAGGTTTTGCGGCGCCAGCGCCACGATGCCGGCGAAAATGATAATCGAAATGCCATTGCCGATGCCCTGCTCGGTGATAAGCTCGCCCATCCAGATGGCGAACATCGTGCCGGCGGTCATGGTCGTCAAGACCGATACCGTCAGCAGCATATTGCTGCCCAAACCAAAGCCGAAGCCGGGGATGATTTCCGCGCCGGTGCCGGTCGCCAGGTTGAATATGCTGATCTGCCCCAGCGCCTGCAATACGGCCATCGGTATTGCGACATAGTAGGTGTAACGCTGGATCTTCTCCTGGCCGCCCGGCTCACGCTGGATGCGCTCCAGCGCCGGCACAATCGGCACCAGCAGCTGGAAGATGATCGACGCGGTGATGTAAGGGTAGACGCCGTTGGCGATCACGCTGAAGTTGGCCACCGCGCCGCCCGAGAGCAAATTCATCACTTGAATGAGATTGCCCGCGCTGCTGCCGCTTTCAAAGACCTGCCGCAGCACGTTGCGGTCCACACCCACCACCGGCACATGCGCCGCGAATTGGTAGACAATCAAAATGAAAACGGTGAATAGCAGCTTGTTCCGTACATCGGGCAAGCGCCAGGCGTTGCGCAAAGCTTGAATCATTCGCTGTGTACCTCGTGCATCCTGCTAGGCATCCATTGTGCTGCCGCTCGCTGCCACGTCCATGATCCCTTCGGTGGCGGTCACTACATATACGCAGGCAGCGCCAGCGGCGTTCCGGTCAGCCGCAAGCTCGCGCGTTACGCCTTAGTCGGCATCGCCATAGAGGCGTTCCAAGTCAACCTTGCGCAGCTTCTTGACGGTGGCGCGCGCGCCCGTCAGCTTCAAGGCGTGGCGATTGACGGACCCGCCGGCGCCTTCGATTTTGGCGGCGGCGCTCTTGGTGAACTTGTTGGCGTGGACTTCCAGCTTCTTCTCCAGGTCGCCGCGGCCCAGCACCTTAATCGGCTCATGGGCTTTGCGGACGAGGCCAGCCGCAACCAAGGCCTCGCCATTGACCAGCGCGCCGTCGTCAAAGCGCTCCTGCAGCATATCGACATTCACCTCTTGATAGGTGATGCCGAAGATATTGGTGAAGCCGCGCTTGAAAGGCAAACGGCGCACCAAGGGCAACTGGCCGCCCTCAAAGTAGGGACCCTTGCCCGTGCCACCGCTGCGAGAGCCCTGGCCCTTGCTGCCGCGGCCGGCTGTCTTGCCACCGCCAGCGGCGATACCGCGGCCGACCCGCTTGCGCTTGCGCTTTGAGCCCGGGTCCGGCTTCAAGTCGTGCAATTTCATTCTTCGTCTACCTCTTCTACCGTCACCAGGTGACTGACTTTGGCGATCATGCCGCGGATTTGCGGCGCGTCGCCGATGAGCACCGAATGTTGCATACGGCGCAAACCGAGCGATTTGACGGTCGCCTTCTGCCGCCTGCTGTAGCCGATGGGGCTTTTGGTCAGCGTGACCTTGAGCAGCTTGCGCTTAGCTTGCGGCATGTTCGCCTCCCGCTTTGCGACGGCGCTCCCAAACGGGCGCAACCTCATGCGCCTGCTTGCCACGGATCTGCGCAATGTGTTCGGCGCTGCGCAATTGCCTCAGCGCGTCCAAAGTCGCCATCGTCACGTTCAGCAAGTTGGCGCTGCCCTGGCTTTTGGTCAAAATGTTGCGCACGCCCACGACTTCAAGCACAGCGCGCACGCCGCCGCCAGCGATGACGCCGGTGCCGGGCGCCGCCGGCTTTAGCAATACGCGGGCGCCGCCGTGACGGCCAACCACCCTATACGGGATCGTCGCGCCGGACAAATCTACGCTCTCGATATTGCGCCGGGCGCGCTCGGCCGCCTTGCGAATGCTATCGGGCACGGCCCGCGCTTTGCCAATGCCGATGCCCAGGTTGCCCTTGCCATCGCCAACCACCACGACCGTGCGAAAGGCGAAGCGGCGCCCGCCCTTGATCACTTTGGCCACGCGGCGTATATCGACCACGCGCTCGTCAAATTCGTCGCGCTCTTCCTGCTTGCGGCGCGAGTCCCGCCTTCTATCTGCCATGATTCCACTCCAGACTTATAATTGCAGACCGGCTTCGCGCGCGCCTTGCGCCACAGCGGCGACGCGCCCGGTGTACTTATAACCGCCGCGATCAAATACCACCCGGCTGATGCCCGCTTGCTGCGCCCGCTCGGCGACCGTCTGCCCAACCAGCTTTGCCGCCTGGACCTTGGTCAGCCCCGCCAATTGCGGCGCGACCGCCCGGTCGATCGTCGAACACGAGACCAGGGTGCGCCCGTCAACATCGTCGATCACCTGCACAAAGATGTTGAGGTTGCTGCGGAAGACATTAAGCCGCGGGCGGCTGGATGTGCCAGACACGTGCCGGCGCACCCGCCTGTGCCGCTTTTTGCGCGCGACATATTTCCTTCGTCCAACGATATCTGCCATATTTCCAATCCCTCGTACTCATTCCCGCTCCGGGCGCGCCGCAGCAGCCATCCCACAGCGGGAAAATCGCGCAATTAACGCTTGCCGGCTTTGCCCGCCTTGCGCCGCACGTATTCGCCCAGATAACGCACGCCCTTGCCCTTGTAGGGCTCCGGCGGCCGCCAGCCGCGGATATCCGCCGCCACTTGACCCACCACCTGTTTGTCGATGCCATCAACATGGATGATGGTGCCGCGCGAATCTTTCGGCACATCAAACGTGACATTCTCCGGTGGCTCCACTATCACGTCATGCGAGTGCCCCAGACGCAACTGCAAGTTCACCCCCTGCAGCACCGCCTGATAGCCGACGCCTTGAATTTGCAACGTCTTGCGGAAGCCCTGGGACACGCCCTCGACCATATTGGCCAGCAGGGCGCGCGTCAGACCGTGCAAGGCTCTGTGATGCCGCAGGTCGCTGGGCCGTTCGACGACAATCGACCCATTCTCTTGCCGGATGGTAATGTCCGGGTTGAAGTCTTGCGTTAACGCGCCCTTAGGCCCGGTGACGGTCACGCTATTGCGATCGACTTCGACGGTCACTTTGTCGGGCAGCGCTACCGGTTGCTTGCCTACGCGAGACATGTGCTCTCCCCTTCCCTCACCAAACGAAGCACAAGACTTCGCCGCCGACGCCGTCGCGGCGCGCTTGCTGCGCCGTCATGACGCCCTTGGGCGTGGTGACGATGGCGATGCCCGTGCCACTCAAGACGATCGGCAATTCGCGGCGCTTGCGGTAGACGCGGCGCCCCGGCTTGCTGATACGCTGCAATTGCGTGATCACCGGGCGCCTGTCGCGGCGCGTGCCAAAATACTTCAACCGCACTTTGATCAAGGGCGCCGGGCTTTCATCGCCGACCGCAAAGTCCTCGATATAGCCCTCCTCTTTGAGGATGCGCGCGATCTCGAGCTTGATCTTTGACGTCGGCACGATGACCTCAGGCTTGCCGCGGGTCAGTGCATTACGAATGCGCGTCAACATATCGGCAATGGGGTCATTGGTCACATTAGACACTGGTCTCGCCTCCTACCAACTCGCCTTCACAACACCGGGAATCTCGCCGTTTAGCGCCATCTCGCGGAAGCATATCCGGCACAGCCCAAAACGGCGGATGTAACCCCGCGGCCGGCCACATACCTTGCAACGATTGCGGACGCGCACCTCGTATTTGCGCCTCTGTTCCCGATATTGCATGCATTTCTTCGCCATAGGCTCCTCTCTAGTTTCCCTGGAAGGGCATGCCGAGCAGCGTTAGCAGACGGCGGCCCTCTTCATCATTCTTGGCCGTGGTGACGATGGTGATCTCCATGCCACGCACTTTGTCGATCTTGTCAAAGTCAATCTCCGGGAAGACCAGCTGCTCGCGCAAGCCCACCGTGATGTTGCCGCGCCCGTCCAACTTGGAGGGCACACCGCGGAAATCGCGGATGCGTGGCAGCGCCACATTCACCAAGCGGTCATAGAGCGCCCACATGCGTTCCTTGCGCAAGGTCACCTTGGCGCCGATCGCCCGACCCTCGCGCAGCTTGTAAGTCGCGATGCTCTTCTTGGCCTTCGTGACGACCGGCTGCTGCCCGGTGATGACTTTCAGGTCCTCCACCGCGCCATCCAGCGAACGCGGCTCGTCGATTGCTTCGCCGACGCCGATGTTGATCGTGATCTTGCTGATTGTCGGCACTTCCAGGCGGTTTCGGTAACCGAACTCCTGCGTCAAGGTCGGCACGACTTCTTCCAGATAGCGGGTGTACATACGGTTTGTCATCATTCGCCTCGCTGCGCTACTCGATTATGCTGCCACTTTTTTTGCTGTAGCGCACTTTGCGCCCGTCTTCGGTGAAGCGAAAGCCAACTCGCGTCCGCTCATCGGTGACTGGGCAGACCAGCATCACATTGGATAGATGCAGCGGCGCTTCAAATTCGATGATCTGCGCCGGAATTTGCTGACCGCCCGGGGCCGGGCGCGCCTTGCGATGCCGCTTCATGATATTGACGCCGTTGACGATGACGCGGTCTTTCTTGGTTAAGACACGGACGACCTCACCGCGCACACCCTTGTCCTTGCCGGCGATAACTTCGACCATGTCCCCTTTTTGGATTCGTTGCATTGCTTACCTCACTCACAAAGTCTCTGGCGCCAGCGACACGATCTTCATAAAGCCCTTGTCGCGCAGCTCTCGCGCGACCGGCCCGAAGACACGCGTCCCGCGCGGGTTTTCCAGGTCTTCCGCCAGCACCACCGCCGCGTTGTCGTCGAAGCGGATCGTTGACCCGTCGCTGCGGCCATATTCTTTATGCGTGCGCACGATCACCGCCCGCACCAACTCGCCCTTCTTGACCCCGCCCGATGTCGAAGCCGCTTTGACCGTGCCGACCACAATGTCGCCGACATAGCCGTATTTCACGCGCGAGCCGCCGGTGACGCGAATCACCAATAATTCCTGGGCGCCGCTGTTATCCGCCACTTTCACGCGCGATTCTGTTTGAATCATCGCCTACACACTCCGTTCATTACACCATCAGCCGCCGAATCTGGCGTCATCCAGCCGGCTCTTCCAGCACGGTCTCCACAACCCAGCGCTTGCGCTTGCTCAGCGGGCGGCTCTGCACGATGCGCACCACCGCGCCAACGCCGACGCCGGTTTCATCGTGAGCCATGACCTTCCTGGAAGACCTGACCACCTTGTGATACACCCGGTGCATCTTGCGATTCTCGATGGAGACCACCACGGTCTTCTCCATCTTGTCGCTGACCACCGTGCCCACCAGCCGCTTGCGATTATTCGGCATTTGCTTCCCCTTCCGCCACCAATTCCGCCGCCAGCTCGCGCTCGCGCAGGGCCGTCTTGAGCCGCGCGATATCGCGGCGGGCTTTGCGGAACAAAGTTGTATCTTTTAGCTCACCCGATTCTTTTTGGATGCGATAGGTATACATCTCCACCTTGAGGTCCTCAATCTTGTCCAGGATCTCGTCGTTGGATAGCGCGCGAACTTCGCCCATGTGCATCAGCTGACCTCCCGCCCGGATATCGGGTCGAAGCGTTTGACGAACTTCGTTTTGATCGGCAGCTTGTGCGAGGCCAGGCGCAGCGCTTCACGCGCGTCATCTTCGGGCACGCCGCTCATCTCAAAGAGGATACGCCCCGGCTTGACGACGCAGACCCACTTTTCCACCGAGCCTTTGCCCTTGCCCATGCGGGTTTCGGCCGCCTTCTGCGTCACCGGCTTGTCCGGGAAGATGCGGATCCAGACTTTGCCGCGGCGGCGGATATAGCGCACCATCGCCCGGCGGCAAGCTTCAATCTGCCGGCTGGTGACCCAGCTCGGTTCCAGCGCCTGCAAACCGTAGTCGCCGAATTGCACCACGGCGCCGCGCCGCGCTTTTCCGCGCATGCGCCCGCGCATCTGCTTGTTATACTTTCTCCGTTTTGGCATTAACATGCGCAATGCTCCCCTGGCGGCGCGCGCCTAATTACGCCGACCGCGGCGCCCGCCTTGATTTTCAATTCGCTGCGCGCCCGTGCTGAACGGGTCTTCGCCCGGCAATATATCGCCCTTGTAAATCCAGACTTTGACGCCGATTTGCCCGAAGGTGGTCAAGCCTTCGGCGAAGCCATAATCGATATCGGCGCGCAACGTATTACGCGGAACGCGGCCGTCGAACATCCACTCTCGCCGCGACATGTCGGAGCCGCCGAGCCGACCGCTGACCTCAATGCGGATGCCGCCCGCGCCTTGCCGCATAGCTTGCATGATGGCGCGCTTCATCGCCCGGCTGTGGCCGATGCGCCGCACCAGCTGCGAGGCGACGTTTTCCGCCACCAAGGTCGCGTCCAGATCGGGCTTTTCGATCTCGCTAACCTCAACTTTGACCGTCTTGCCAGTCATCTCCTGCAAGTTCTGCCGCAATTCCTTCACCGACTCGCCTTTGCGTCCGATGATCAGACCGGGACGGACGGTATTGATAGTTATGATAACTTGATTGGGATGGCGCTCGATTTCAATGCGCGAGACGCCGGCGCGCTTCGTCTTCGCCTTAATAAACTTGCGGATTTCGCGATCTTCCATCAACAAGTTGACATAGCGCTCGCCCTCGGCGTACCAGCGCGCGTCCCACTCGCGAATAACTTTCAGACGGAAGCCCTTGGGGTGTACCTTACGACCCATTGTCTTCATCCTCTCGTTCTGCCACATACACCCACAGGTGCGACGTCCGTTTCAACCGCGGCTTGAAGCGTCCACGCGCGCCCGCCTTGAAGCGCTTCAGCGTGGGGCCGTCGCCAGCGAAAATCTGCGACACGTACAACTCGTCGGCATTCAAATCGAAGTTGTTGACCGCGTTCGCCATGGCGGAATTCAAGGTCTTGCTCACCAAGGCGGCGCCCTTCTGCGGCATGTATTCCAGCACAATTAGCGCTTCCTGCGCATCCAGGCCGCGGACTTGGTCGCACACCAGCCGCAACTTCCGCGGCGATATGGGCAGGTACTTGGTCAGCGCGCGCACTTCCATCTCAGCCATCCCTATCGCCTGCTATCCGTGATATGACCGCGGAAGGTGCGCGTTGGCGCGAACTCGCCCAATTTGTGCCCCACCATATTCTCGGTGATGTAAATCGGCACATGACGCCGGCCATCGTGCACGGCGATCGTATGCCCCACCATCTGCGGGAATATCGTGCTTGCCCGGCTCCAAGTGCGGATTACCACTTTCTTGTTCTGCTGATTCAACTGCTCCACTTTCCGCAGCAGCTTGGGCTGAATGTAGTAGCCCTTCTTGAGTGAACGCGACATTTGCTGTCTCTCCTAGGATTAGCGGCGCTTGCCCCGGCGGCGGACGATGAACTTATCAGTGCGCTTGTTGCGCCGTGTGCGGACGCCAAGCGCCTTCTTGCCCCAGGGCGTCTTGGGCGCGGCCATGCCGATGCCGGCTTTGCCCTCGCCGCCGCCATGCGGGTGGCTGGCCGGGTCCATCGCCGTACCGCGTACCGTCGGCCGCCAGCCCAGCCAGCGCTTGCGCCCGGCCTTGCCCAGCTTGACGTTGGCATGCTCTGCATTGCCCACCTGCCCAATCGTCGCCCGGCAGGTTCCGAGGATCATGCGCATCTCGCCGCTGGGCAAACGCAGCGTGACGTACTTGCCTTCCGACGCCAAAATCTGCGCCGATGTGCCGGCAGAGCGCGCGATCTGCCCGCCCTTGCCCGGCCGCATTTCGATATTGTGCACCACCGTGCCCAAGGGCATGTCCTTGAGGGCGCGGCTATTGCCCGGCCGCAGCGCGCTCATGGCCCCGTTGCCGATGGTATCGCCCACATTCAGGCTCATCGGCGCGATGATGTAGCTCTTGACGCCGTCTTCATATTGCAGCAGCGCGATGCGCGCCGAGCGGTTGGGGTCGTATTCAATCGCGATGACCTCAGCGCGGCAGTCTTCTTTGTTCCGCTTGAAGTCGACCAGACGGTAGCGCCGCTTGTGCCCGCCACCGCGATGCCGCACCGTGATTCGCCCGGTGTTGTTGCGCCCGCCCTTCTTGCGCAGCGCGCGCGTCAACGACCGCTCCGGCTTCGACTTGGTAATCTCTTCAAATGTAAAGCCGGTCATGTCGCGGCGACCGGGCGATGTGGGCTTGTATACCTTTATCGGCATCGCAATAGCTCCCTAGATATTGAAGAGCTCGATCGACACGCCCTCTTCCAGCGTGACGACAGCTTTCTTCCATTGGCGCGACCGGATGTACGAGTTGCGGCCGCGGCGTCCGCGCTTGGCCGGCATGATCATCGTATTCACCTTGACCACCTTGCCATCCAACTCAAAGATCTCTTCCACCGCCTCTTTGACCTGAATCTTGTTGGCCTGCGACGCCACTTCAAAGACGTACTTGTTCTCGTTATCCACCATTTCGGTCGATTTCTCGGTGATGACGGGACGGCGAATGATATCGTAAATGTGCAGCTCAGCCATGTTGCGCTCCCGTACCCCAAATGCTGTTGACAACATCGAGAGCCGCCAGCGGCAGTATCACCTTGTCGTACTTCAACAGATCGCGAACGTTCAAGTTATTGGCGAGCACAGTATGCGCGTTGGCCAGGTTGTGTACGCTCTTGCGCACGTGTTTCTGCTCCGCCGTGACCACCAGCAGCGCCGACTGATCGCCAACCAGCGCTTCAATCAAGGCGCGCGCCGCCTTGGTCCTGGGCGCGTCGATCTCGATCTGGTCCAGTATCACCAATTGGTCATCCCGCACCAGCGCGCTCAGCGTCGAGCGGATGGCGCCGCGGCGCATCTTCTTGGGCATCTTCTTGCTGAAGTCGCGCGGCTTCGGCCCGAATGCCAGCCCGCCGCCGACGAAGATCGGCGCGCTCTGGGCGCCATGCCGCGCCCGGCCCGTGCCCTTCTGCCGATACCACTTGGCCCCGGTCGCGCGGATTTCGCTGCGGGATAGCGTCTTGCGCGTGCCCTGCCGCGCGTTGGCCATCTGCCGCACGAAGGCCTGGTGCATCAAGCCCACGTTAATCTTGGCCTGGAAGACGTCGGCCGGCAACTCAACCTGGGAAACTTCCTGGCCGGCGCTGTTCATCACGGGAAACTGCATGTCGAAACTCTCCTCTTCCTGGCCGCTGGTCAGGCGCGTTTGGCCGCTGGCCGGATCATGACGATACTGCCTTTGGCGCCGGGCACAGAGCCCTTCACCGCCAGCAGATTCTTGTCCGCGTCGACAACGACCAAGGGCAGATTCTGCACCGTCACACGGTCGTTGCCCATGCGCCCCGCCATGCGCTTGCCCTTGAGCGTCCGGCCCGGTGTGGCGCACATGCCGATTGATCCCGGCGAGCGCATCCGGTCCGATTGGCCGTGCGTCTTGGGCCCGCGCGCGAATCCGTGGCGCTTGATGGTGCCGGCGAAGCCGCGGCCCTTGCTGGTGCCGATGACATCGACCAGCTCGCCGCGCTCAAAGACATCGGCCTTGATCTCCTGGCCTTCTTCGACGGCGACATCGGCGCTATCGGCCAGGCGGAACTCGCGCAAGTGACGCAGCGCCGGCAAGTCCGATTTCTGCAAATGCCCCAACTGCCCCCGGGTCAGGTTCTTGGGCTTGGTCTCGCCGAAGCCCAACTGCACCGAGACGTAGCCGTCGCGGCCCTGGTTGCGCACTTGCGTCACGTAACAGGGGCCGGCTTCAATCACCGTGACCGGGATGACCGTGCCCTGTTCGTCGAAGAACTGGGTCATGCCTACTTTCTTGCCAATCATGCCCTTCATGATTTAGCCTCCGCCCGAGCGCTCGGGCCTTGCTCGCGCCGAAACGCGCTCAAATCTTGATTTCGATATCCACGCCGGCCGGCAGATTCAGCCGCATCAGCGTATCGATCGTCTTGCTGTCCGGTTCCAGTACATCAATCAGCCGCTTATGCGTGCGCACCTCGAAATGCTCTTGCGAATCCTTGTCGATGAAGGGCGAGCGACGCACCGTGAAGCGCTCTATTCGCGTCGGCAAGGGCACCGGGCCCACCACGCGCGAGCCTGTGCGCTCGGCTGTATCGACTATGCGCTGCGCCGACTGATCGAGTACGCGGTGGTCATACGCCTTGAGTCGGATGCGAATCTTGTTCTTTGCCATCTAGCAACCTTTACCCTTCCGTCCGAGGCAACGACCCGTGTGTCAGAGCCGGGCCCGCGGCCCGGCTCCGCTCGCCATCGCCTCGAAGGGAGCTACTCAAGTATCTCGGTGATGCGGCCAGCGCCGACGGTCAAGCCGCCTTCACGAATGGCGAAGGACGAGCCGCGCTCCAGCGCCACCGGCGTGATCAACTCGACATCCAGATTCACATTGTCGCCCGGCATTACCATCTCCACGCCCGTGGGCAAGGTGATGGTGCCGGTGACATCCATCGTGCGGATGTAAAACTGCGGGCGGTAGCCGCTGAAGAAGGCCTTGTGACGCCCGCCTTCGTCGCGGCGCAAGACGTATACCTCGCACTTGAACTTCTTGTGCGGGGTGATTGAGCCGACGGCGGCGATGACCATGCCGCGCTGCACCTCGTCGCGATCAATGCCGCGCAGCAAGATGCCGGCATTGTCGCCCGCCTGCGCCTGATCCAACTCCTTGTTGAACATCTCGATTCCAGTGACGGTCGTCTTGACGATCTCGTCGCGCAAGCCCACGATATCGACCTGCGTGCCCTTGAGCAAGGTGCCGCGCGCCACACTGCCGGTTACAACTGTGCCGCGCCCCTTGATGGAGAAGACATCTTCAATCGCCATCATGAAGGGCTTGTCGACATCGCGCATCGGCGTCGGGATCCACTCGTCAACCGCATCCATCAACTCGACGATCGACGCGTACTCCGGCGCCTCCGGATCCATGCTCTCGCTTTCTTGCGCCGCCAGGGCCGAGCCCTTGATGATGGGCGTATCGGGGTCAAAGTCGTAGCCTTCCAAAAGCTCGGCGAGCTCCATCTCGACCAGTTCGATCAATTCTTCATCGTCCATCTGGTCGGTCTTGTTGAGGTAGACCACCATGGCCGGCACCTCGACCTGCTTGGCCAGCAGGACGTGCTCACGCGTTTGCGGCATGGGCCCGTCGGGCGCGCTGACGACCAGGATGGCGCCGTCCATCTGCGCCGCGCCCGTGATCATATTCTTGATGTAATCCCGGTGCCCGGGGCAGTCAACATGGGCGTAGTGCCGGTTGTCGGTCTCATATTCGACGTGGCGAATATTGATGGTGATGCCGCGCGCGCGCTCTTCCGGCGCATTGTCGATATCGCCGTATTCGCGCTCCTGCGCCTGCCCTTTCATCGCCAACACCTTGGTGATGGCGGCGGTCAGCGTGGTCTTGCCGTGATCGACATGACCGATCGTTCCGATATTGACATGCGGTTTGCTGCGCTCGAATTTCCCTTTGGACATCTGACAATCCCTCGTGTGAACTCCCTGAAACGGTAAAATGAACCTGCGAACGAACTCTGCGGGCCGGCCTATCCTGGCCCTCTCCTCATCGTGAACCGGTCTTCACCAAATCGGCGATCGAATCCGGCGCCACCGTATACCTGTCGAATTCCATGCTGAAATTGCCGCGCCCCTGCGAATTGTTGCGCAGGTCATTGGCGTAACCGAACATCTCGCCCAGCGGCACTTGAGCGTTGATTACCGAGATGCCCTCGCTGTGCGGCTCCAACCCTTGAATCATGCCGCGCCGCGCCGAAATATCGCCGACCACCGCGCCGGTATAACCATCGGGCGCCACCACTTCCACTTGCATCGACGGCTCCAGGATGACCGGCGCCGCCTTCCGCACGCCCTCCTTCAAACACATGGAGCCGGCGATGGTGAAAGCGATCTCGCTGGAATCTACCTCGTGGTAAGCGCCGTCGATCAGTGTCGCCTTGATGTTCACCACCGGATATCCGGCGATGACGCCGCCTTGCATGGCTTGGGTGACGCCCTTGCGCACGGCCGGCACGAATTCCTTGGGCACAGCCCCGCCGCGCGTGCCGTCAACGAAGAGCAACTCGCCGACAGCATCCGCCTTCTCTTCCGCCGGCAACGGCTCAAAGCGAATCTTGCAGCGGGCATACTGCCCGGCGCCGCCGGTTTGACGCTTGAAGGTCGTGTCGATCTCCACCATCCGCGTAATCGTTTCGCGATAGGCGACCCGCGGCCGGCCCACGCGCGCTTCGACGCCGTATTCGCGCATCAAGCGGTCGACCAGCACTTCCAGGTGCAACTCGCCCATGCCCTTGATCTTCGTCTGGCCCAGCTGATCATCGACTTCAATTTGGAAGGTCGGGTCCTCTTCCGCCAGGCGGCGCAAGCCCATGCCCATGCGGTCCTGATCGGCCTTGGTATTCGGCTCAATCGCGACTTCCACCACCGGGTCGGGGAAGCTGATATTCTCCAGCAAAATCGGGCTGTTGAGCGCGCTCAGCGTATCGCCAGTGTAAGTCTCCTTCATGCCGATGACGGCCGCGATATCGCCAGCGTGCACCTCTTTGACATCTTCGCGCCGATCAGCGAACATGCGCACGATGCGCCCGATGCGCTCGCGCTTGCCATTAGCGGTGTTGACCACCATCGTGCCCGCCTGCAGCACGCCGGAGTACACACGTGTGAACGCCAGACGGCCGTACTGATCGGTCACGATCTTGAAAACCAGCGCCGCCAGCGGTTCATCGTCATCAGCCGCGCGCGCCAACTCGCCCCCGTCTTTGGGATGCTCGCCGATGACCGGCGGGATATCCAGCGGCGAGGGCAATAGCGCTACCACCATGTTGAGCAGCGCCTGCACGCCTTTGTTCTTCAGCGCCGCGCCACACATCACCGGATGCAACTGACCCGAAATGGTGCCGGCGCGCAGAGCGGCGATCACTTCTTCATCGCTGATGGCTTCTTCTTCCAGGAATTTCATCGTCAGGTATTCGTCGTGCTCGACGATCTTCTCGATCATCTCTTCACGCCGCGTCTCCGCCATTTCCCGGTGGCTCTCCGGCACGGGATGATAGTTGATATCCGTGCCTTCGTCGTTGCCGTATGTGATCAACTCCATGTTGAGCAGATCGATAATGCCTTCGAAATTCTCGCCGCTGCCGTAGGGCGCCTGAATCACGACCGGATTGGCTTTGAGACGATCGACCATCATGTTGACGCAACGGTCGAAATCAGCGCCGGTGCGGTCCATCTTGTTGACGAAGCAGAGGCGCGGCACATTGTACTGCGAAGCCTGCCGCCACACCGTCTCCGATTGCGGCTCGACGCCGGCCACGCTGTCGAAGACCGTGATGCCGCCATCCAGCACGCGCAAGCTGCGCTGCACTTCGGCGGTGAAATCGACATGGCCCGGCGTGTCAATGATGTTGATCTGATGATCGGCCCAGCTGGCCGTGACCGCGGCCGAGGTAATCGTGATGCCGCGTTCGCGCTCTTGCTGCATATAATCCATGGTGGCGGCGCCATCGTGCACCTCGCCCACGCGATGCACCAGCCCAGTGTAATAGAGCACGCGCTCGGTGACCGTCGTCTTGCCGGCGTCGATATGCGCGATGATGCCTATATTGCGCACTTTGTCGAGTTGAAAGTCGTTGTTCTTTGCCATTTCCCTGCCACTCCCCGGCCCACACGCGCGGGAAGACACATCCAATTCCTAACGAAAGTGCGCGAAGGCGCGGTTGGCCTCCGCCATGCGGTGCGTGTCGTCTTTGCGGCGCAGCGCGTTGCCCTGGCCGTTGTAGGCGTCCAGCAACTCGTTGGTCAGCTTCTCCGCCATACTGCGGCCGCTGCGCTCGCGGGCGAATTGAATCAGCCAGCGCATAGCCAGCGTCACGCCGCGCTCATGCGTCACATCAATCGGCACCTGATAAGTCGAGCCGCCGACGCGCTTCGGCTTGACTTCAACCGCCGGCGTCACATTGCGAATGGCGATCTCAAACACCTCGATGGGATCCTTCTTGGTGCGCTCGCCCATCGATTCCAAGGCGTCGTACATGATCCGCGTGGCCACGCTTTTCTTGCCGCCGCGCATCATGCGGTTGATGAACATCGCCACGTGCAAATTGCCGAACTTGACATCGGGTGGCGGAACGCGCTTTGGCGGACGGTTTCGTCTGGGCATGGTTGGTTTTCCCTCGCTTACCTGGAACGCTTGGTTCCGTATTTGCTGCGGCCCTGCTCGCGGCCATCAACGCCGCTGGTATCCAGCGTGCCGCGCACGATGTGATAGCGCACACCCGGCAAATCCTTGACGCGGCCGCCGCGCACCAGCACGACGCTGTGCTCCTGCAAATTGTGGCCCTCGCCGCCGATATATGCCGTGACTTCAATGCCGTTGGTCAGGCGCACGCGCGCCACCTTGCGCAGCGCCGAATTGGGTTTCTTCGGCGTCATCGTCTTCACCTGCGTGCAGACGCCGCGCTTTTGCGGCGCGCCCTTCAGCTGCCGCGAACGGCGATTCTTCAGCGCGTTAAAGGTATATTGCAGCGCCGGCGCCTTGTTCTTCTTGCCCTTGCTCTTGCGCCCCTTGCGCACCAACTGGTTAATCGTTGGCATATCAAACTCCGTTTTTGTCTAGTTGGGCATGTCCTCGCTTAGACATGCAAACAGGCGCATCAATACGCCTATCGTTCTCTGCTTCATGGCGAGCCGCCCCAACTCAGTAACGCGCTTTCGCCATATCGGCTCAGTTCAGCCGGCAGTGCCTCGCTCGGGGATGCTGGCTGTGAGTGCAAGCGCGCATATTATCAGCGGCATAGAGGCTTGTCAAGGCGCTTCTCGCTGAATCGTCCGCCCAAACCCGAAACCATGTAGGGGCGAGGCGGCGACTCGCCCATCCAGGGTTTCTCGTCAATTGCGGGCGTCGCGCCGTGACGCGCCTGCATTTGCACATTGCCTGCGCCTTGCCGGCGAAAGGTCGCCACGAAGATCAAGCGCCATGAAACAACTCGCGGACGATGATATTGCGCTGGATTTCGCTGGTGCCTTCGTAAATCTGAAAAATCTTGACATCGCGCAGCAGCTTTTCCACCGGGTACTCTTTCATATAGCCGTAGCCGCCGAAGACTTGCACCGCGTCGACCGCGGCTTTGGTCGCCATATCAGCAGCGAAGGCCTTGGCATAAGCCGGCACGCGCGGGTTGAAGATGCCCGCGTCCACTTGCCAGGCCGCCTGCCAGGTCAGCAAGCGCGCCGCTTCGTAGTTGATGGCCATGTCGGCGATCTTGTGCCCCACCGCCTGATGCTGATAAATCGGCACGCCGAAGGCCTCGCGCTCCGCCGCGTACTTGACGCTCTCGTCCAGCGCCCGCCGCTGCAAGCCGCAGGCCGCCGCCGCCACGCCCGGCCGGCTGTGATCGAAGACTTTCATCGCGATATAGAAGCCCTGACCCTCGCCGCCGACCAGATTCTCCGCCGGCACTTCCACATCTTCAAAGACGATTTCCGCCGTGTCGGAAGCGCGCTGCCCCAATTTGTCGAATTTCTTGCCCACGCTCAGCCCCGGCGATTCGCGGTCGACGATGAAACAGCTCATGCCGCGGTGCCCGGCCGCAAGGTCCGTCTTGGCGAAGATAGTATAGAAGTGCGCGTGGCTGGCGTTGGTGATGAAGGTCTTGCTGCCGTTGATGATGTAAGCGCTGCCATTTTTCTCGGCGCGGGTTTCTATGCCGGCCACATTGGAACCGGCGTTGGCTTCCGTCACGCCATAGGAGCAGAATTGCCCCATATCGCCCGCTCGTTCGCCCAGCCAATAGGCCTTCTGCGCCTCGCTGCCGGCGATTAGAATCGGCAGCATCGCCAGCGAATTCACGCCCAGGCTGCTGCTGATGCCGGTGCAGCCATAGCCCAGCTCTTCCGAGACCAACGCCTCTTCAAAGCAGCTCGCGCCCACCCCGCCGTATTCCTCCGGGATCAGCATATTGACGATGCCCAATTGGCGCGCCTTGTGAAAAATCTCTTCAGGAAACTTCGCCTGTTCATCGTATTCGGCTGCGACGGGAATGATGTTGTCGGTCACGAAGTCGCGCGCCATGCGCAAAAGCATGTCTTGTTCTTCCGTCAGCTGAAATTGTGGTCCAGTCATCTTGGCCGACCCTCCGGGCACATTTCGGGGCAATTAATCTAACAGCGGTTCGATTTAATTTCCAGCCTCGCGCAGCAGCTGCAATATCGTCGCAACGACCTGCCCCTGTTGCTCGGCGCGGCTGATCGTGGCCGGTTGGTCCCCGGCTTGTTCGCCGTACCAGCCGAATTGAGCGTGGTTGCCGCCTTCAATGCGCACTCTGCGCGCGTCCCCCGGCAAAAGCGGGAACGAATTCTCGATTTCTTCCAAGCTCGCCAGGCCATCGCGATCGCCATAGACTGTCGCCACCGCCAACTCGCGCGCGCTGAGATCAAATTGCGCTTCGGGATAGGCCGCCAGCAAGACCAAGCCACGAACAGGGCCCGGACTGTTGTGAGCGTATCGCGCCGCCATGACGCCGCCCAGCGAGTGCCCGCCGATAACCCAGTCGCTGACCAGCGGGTAGGCGTCGATGACGGCCGTGGCCGCGCCCGGGTTGAGGATAGCCAGGTTGAAGGGCATCGGCGTCAAGACGGCGACCACGCCTTCAAGCGCCAGCTGCCTCGCCAACGGCGCGTAGGCTTCCGCCGCCACCCGCCCGCCAGGATAGAAGATAAAGCCTTGCGTGAAATCCCGTCCAGTCGGCTCAAAAGCGATGAAGGGCGTCCTTACGACGCGGACCGCGTCATCCGACTCCAGCGCCGCCAGCGCTTCGGGCATCACGGCGCCGCTCGGCGTATTCAGCCAAACAACCGCGCCGCCGATGAAAACGGCCAATACCAACAGGACGAGCGCGATCAGCCGGCGATTCAGAACGCGCGACAGCCGCCGCCTCATCCGCGCAGAGTCTCCGCCATCTTCGCGCCCGCCGCCAGGCCGGACATGAAAGCGCCTTCGACGCGCCCGCGCCCACCGAAGGCATCGCCCGCGAATACCAGTGGCTGCAAGTCTCTCGCCAGCAGGCACTCCTGCGGATGCGTGGTCAAGGGCACAGAATAGCGCCACTTCTTCAGCTCGGATCGCACGATGCGCGCGCCGGGCTGCAAATGCGGCCGCACGGCCGATTCCAGCTCAAACACGATGTCCGACTCAGGCGCGTCCCAATTTTGCCGGCTGAATTTGGCGTTGGCGTGGCTGGTGACGATGACGGCCTGCGAGATGCCCTTGGCCTGATTATCGCCCACCCAATAGATGTCGCTGAGGAAGTTTTGCAAGGCGCCCGGTTCCGGCAAGTCCACGCCGCCTTCAACCACGTGGATGCCGCAGAGGCAGGGCCCGAAACGGATGCGCCGCAACTCGGCGAAGTCGTCCGCATGCAAATACACGGCATTGGCGGTCAAGAGCTTGAGCGATTCCGGCATGGGCGGCGTCAGGATCAAGCCGCGGCAGCTGTGCGCCTCGCCACTGCTGTCCGTCACCCGCCAGCCGGCGCCGGTCTCCTGCACAATGGTGGCCAGCCGATCCAGCCGGACGTCAAGGTCGCGCGCCAAATGGGCCGCCAGTTGGTTCATACCGCCGCTGGTAACGTAGCGCGGGTGGCCGTCGCCGGCCGTGCGCTTGACGCTGCCGTCGGACCAGCCCCTGCCCCAGACGTAAACCAAGCCCTCAGCCAGCCAGCGATCGACATAGGCCCCCAGCGTATCCGTCCTGACGGTGAAGAATTGCGCGCCCAAATCCGCCAGACCGCGCTCGCCGACCTTCCGCGTCGACAAGCGCCCGCCAAGGGCCCGTCCCTTTTCGATCAGCCGGGCAGAGTAGCCGCGTTCGCGCAGGCTGCGCCCCGCCATCACGCCGGACATGCCAGCGCCGACAATCAGGACATCCACCGCCACAGCCCTTCCCTTTCGCTATGCCGGGCTATGCGGCAATCATACATCATCGCCAACGATTTGTTAGGTTGACTCCAGCGCCGCCCCCGCGCAATTGAATTGAGCTGTAGGGCTTGTCCGGTACTGGGTCTAGAATGCGCGTTTTTTCTACCTCACCCCCCGGCCCCCTCTCCGAATCATCGGAGAGGGTGAGCAAACCTGGCCGATCAGGGTAATTTCAAATTGCTTTGCCCTACGAACGAACTGCCTTACGTTCTGTTTTCGCGTTTTCCGAATATTTCTTGAGTAAGAATTGGAGTACCGGACAAGCCTTGCAGGGGCGATTCTGTGAACCGCCCACGTACGCCCGCGCTCCAATCAATGTTTCGTATTCTGTAAGAGACATAGCGCGACCCGCGTATCCAACCAAAGAATAACTCGATGTACTCTCTTCCCTCGATGAACTCGGTGGCAAGAGCGTAGATCTTTCGCGATCCTTCAACGTGCGCGGCCGCGCTACACCCGCTTCACATCGGCCGCAATCTGTGGTAGACTGTACTTGTGCCACGACAGAAGCCGCCTTGGGTCGGCCCCTGTCGCAGCCGTCACGGGAGCGAACTAGATTCGACGTTGGTGGCTGAAGCCGCACTGCAAGCCGTGGCGCCACGACACGTTAAACTGGCAACGCACATAAGTGCAAAACCCAAATTCCAACCTCTTCCGATGGTCGCTTAGGCGACCTGGGAAAGGGTGTAGAGGCCGATAGCCCTCTACCGCTCCCGCAGTAGCGTTTCCCGGCACGATCTGCGATGAGTGTCATATAAAGCGCGGGCGCCCGCTGTCCACGCCGATACGACAGCGTTAAGACCTGTCGGCTAGCGCAGTGTGAACCGCGCCTTCCCGGGCTGCGCTGCGCGAAACTTGACGGGAGGCTAAGCTTGTAGACGTGCGCGTTTCGAGACCAGCGGACCCGGGGGGCAGGTCCCCGGCGCTTCCACTCCTAGCAGCCGCCTCGTGCCCCGCGAGGTGGCTGCTTTTGCATGCGCTATAATCCAGCGCATGTTGATCCCGAAAATCACGCCCTTCCCTCGCCCCTACCTGCCGCTAATCGCGCTCCTGCTGACCGCCACGCTAGTGAGCGCCTGCCGTTCAACCGAGCCGCAGCAGACGGCCACGGCTGTGTATGAGCGCGCGGTCGCCGAGATCGCGTCCCTGCGCGCCACGGCCACGGTCGCTCGCGCCCGCATGCAAACCACCCTGGTTTACATCGAGACGCGCGTCGCCCTCGTCCAGGAAGCCCGCGAATTCCTCCGCTTCAGCCTCAACAATTTAGGGACGGACAGCGACTTTATCGAAACCCACATCGGTCAGCTCGCCCGCGTAGCGACGCCGGCAGCGCAGTTCACGCCGATTGTCGCCGCCGGGCAGGCGCAAATTTCAGCGCCCGACGAAGCGCCCACGGCACGGCCCCTGGCCAGACGTACCCAACCAGCGACCATCACCCCCTCGCCCGACCGCCAGCAACCGCGGCTGGAAGAGCTTGTCCTGGCCACCGGCGTCGGCGCGGACGACTGCGCCCTTGACGTTAATCCGCGCTTCACGCCTGAGTCCAGCGCAATTTACATCGCGGCGCGCGCCTACAATGTGCCGGCGGGGGCTACGATAACATCGGCCTGGGGGCGGCAAGGCGCCGAAGTCGCGCGCTTCAGCTTTCAGCCCGAGCGCGCTATCAACGGCGACTGCATCTGGTTCTACATTGATCAATCCGACGCCGCTTTCACCGTCGGCGCCTGGAGCGTCGAGATCTTCGTCGACGGCATTTCGCTGACTTCGCCGCTGGCCTTTCAAATCGTCAGTGGCTGACATCGCGTAGCCCGGGCCAGCCAACGGCGTCTCATCGACCTTGACGACAATGCTAGCCAAGACACAAAGGATACAAAGTTAGATATCTTTTCTGCGCGTCGCTCCCGCCAATCGCATTCCCTCTGCGTTCTCTGCGTTCTCTGTAGTTATATTTCAGGCTGGAATCTGCCACAACTCTTGGCATAATTGCGCGTATATTCACTTGAGAACCCGCACGCGCTTCGGGGCAAGCAGCATGGCGATCGTCACACGCTGGGACAACAAAAAGAAAACGGTGATTCTGCTCGAATTCGAGTCCGAATGGTCGTGGCAAGATCTGGAATCAGCCGTGCACAAAGCCGACGGCTTGATCGGCAGCGTGGAGCACTTTGTCGATCTCATCATCGACCTTGAAGGCGCCAACATCCCGCGCGATATCCTCACCGCCGCCAAGACGCTGCTGGCATCCGGCGAAGCCCGCCCCAACGAAGGCGCGCGCGTCGTGGTCGGCGCCAATGGGGCCATCCGCACCATCTACCAGACGATCCAGAAGACCTTCAACAGCGCCGTCGAAAATCGCGAGATTCTCTTCGCCGCCAATTTGGCCGATGCCCGCGCCATCGTACGCGGCCTGGCCTTGGATCGCTCGCCCTAGCAATCGCACGCCCCACCGCCCCTACCCAAACCCCAAGCAGCCCGCCTGGCCAATGGTTCAGTTACTTTGTCCCAGCAGTTTCCGCTATGCTATAGTCGAAGCGGGAGGCGCCTGAACAATGCGCATGCGCGGGAGCGGCTGGGGCCGCTATATGCACGGCATGGACGTCAAAGCGAAGCCGAATGTCAGCCGGCGTTTGCTGTGGCGCGTGCTTAGCTACGCCAAGCCCTACCGCCTGCAAATCGCCGCCGTACTCGTCACCATCGTCTTCTCCACCGCCCTAGGCTTGCTCAACCCGTTGATCTTCCGCGAGATCATCGACAGCGCCCTGCCGCAGCGAGACGTGGCCCAGCTGAGCGCCCTCGCCCTGGCGCTGATGCTGATCCCCCTGGCCAGCGGCGTCATCCGCATCTTGCAACGCAAACTCAACGGCGCCATCGGCGAAGGCGTCATCTTCGACCTGCGCGTCGCCCTCTATCATCACCTGCAGCAGATGTCGCTGCGCTTCTTCACCAATACGCTGACCGGCGAGCTGATGAGCCGACTGAACAACGATGTGGTCGGCGCCCAAAACGCCATCAGCAATACCATCGTGGCCATCATCACCAACATCATCACCGTGGTCGCCACGCTGGCGGTGATGCTCACGCTCGAATGGCGCCTGACCGTGCTGGGCATGCTGGTGCTGCCGCTCTTCATCGTGATCGCGCGGCGGCTGGGCGCGCGCCTGCAAGCAATTTCCCGCCAGCAAATGGGCTTCAATGCGCAAATGAACGCCATGATGAACGAAACGCTCAACATCAGCGGCGCCCTGCTGGTCAAGCTCTTCGGGCGCATCGACGCCGAGGTCGAGCATTTTGAGCGGCGGGCGGCTGATGTGCGCGATGCCGGCATCCGGCGGGCTGTGGCCGGCAGCCAATTCTTCGTGCTCATCGGCCTGGTCAGCGTCACCGGCACCGCGCTGGCTTACTGGGTCGGCGGCCTGCTGGTGATTCAAGGCGAATTCAGCATCGGCGACATCGTGGCCTTCGTGGCTTACCTGACGCAGCTTTACACCACGCTGCAAGCGCTGACCAACGCCCCGGTCGATTTCGCCCAGTCCATCGTCAGCTTCGAGCGCGTCTTCGAGATCATCGACCTGCCGCTGGAAATCGCCGAACGCGCCGATGCCATCCACCTCGACGATGTCGTCGGCGAGCTGACGTTCGACGAGGTCAGCTTTCGCTACACGCTGGACGAAGCCCAGCTGCTCAGCGATGTCGAGCGGATCGGGCGCATGGACCGGGTGGCGGCGACGCGCTCCGGCGGCCAGCCGCGCGCAAATGGATCCGGGGCGGCGCGCCACACGCATCAAGCGCGGGAGCTCGCGCTGGATCATTTGTCGTTTCGCATCGCGCCCGGGCAGTTGGTCGCGCTGGTCGGGCCTAGCGGCGCCGGCAAGACCACGCTCACTTACCTGATTCCGCGGCTCTACGACCCCACGGCCGGCGTCATCAAACTGGACGGGCAGGATCTGCGCGATCTCACGCTGAGCACAATGGCGCAGAATATCGGCATGGTGACGCAAGAGACTTACCTCTTCCACGATACCATCCGCACCAACCTGCTCTACGCCAAGCCGGACGCGACCCAAGCGGAAATCGAAGCGGCCGCCCGGGTCGCGCATATTCACGATTTCATCGCCGGCCTCAAAGACGGCTATGACGCCATCGTCGGCGAGCGCGGCTATCGCCTCAGCGGCGGCGAAAAACAGCGCATGGCTATCGCCCGCGTCGTGCTCAAAGACCCGCGCATTCTGGTGCTGGACGAAGCCACCAGCCACCTCGACA
This sequence comes from Phototrophicaceae bacterium, assembly GCA_965208195.1. GTDB lineage: Bacteria > Chloroflexota > Anaerolineae > Aggregatilineales > Phototrophicaceae > UBA6055. Next base: position 1,607,041 of record CBDBOC010000004.1, read on the forward strand.
GCCAATCCGAGGCGCTGATTCAAGACGCCCTCAGCCGCATCATGCGCGGGCGCACCAGCATCGTCATCGCCCACCGCCTCAGCACCATCCTGGCGGCCGACCTGATTCTGGTGCTTGACCGCGGCCGCATCGTCGAGCGCGGCACGCATGCCGACCTGGTGGCGCTCGGCGGATTGTATGCCGATCTATATCGGACGCAATTCCGCCGCCAGCACGAGGCGCCGTCCACTGAGATCTCAGCATGAAAGTGACCATCACGCAGATTGATTGCGGGCAACTGGAGAGCGAATGGGAAGCGCTGCGCGCCCATGTCGCGGCGAAACGGTCCAAGCTGGTGCTGCTGCCCGAGATGATTTTCGCGCCCTGGTTCTGCGCCGCGCCGGAGCGAGACGACGCCACCTGGCACGAAGCTGTCGACGCGCACGAGCGCTGGCTGACGCGCTTGCCTGAGCTGGGCGCGGACATCATCGTCGGCACAGCGCCGCGCAACATCGGCGGGTCCCGGTTCAACTGCGCCTACCTCTGGACGCGCGCTGCGCCGCTGCGCTGGATTCATCAGAAGACCTACCTGCCCCAAGACGAGGGCTACTGGGAAGCGCGCTGGTACGACCGCGCCCCGGTAGAGTTCACGCCAGCGCAGGCCCGCGGGCTCAGCCTGGGCGTGATGATTTGCACCGACCTCTGGTTCATGGAGCACGCGCGCCAGCTGGGCAAGAGCGGCATACACCTCTTGCTGAATCCACGCAGTACGCCCAGCTTCACCAATGCCAAGTGGCTAGCCGGCGGGCGGACTGCCGCGGTCGTGGCCGGCGCCTACTGCCTGTCATCCAACCACGCCGGCTTCACCGACGGCCTGGAGCACGGCGGCTGCGGCTGGCTCAGCGACCCCGAAGGCGACTTGCTGGCCACCACCAGCGCCGATCAGCCCTTCATCACCGGCGAGATCGACCTGGCCCTGGCCGAACGCGCCAAATCCACCTACCCGCGCAATGTCGACGACCGCCCGCTCTAATGGCAACTTCGCGCAAATTCCGCTCCCCCTCCCTCTTTATGGGGCAGGGGGCCGGGGGGTGGGGGGCGAGCCACCGCCTCGCGGCCGCTCTCAATGGACAGATCTCCACCCGCTCTGCTACCATACAGCGCCATGACTGAGAGACGCTTAATCGTCGGGCTGGGCAACCCCGGCGCCAAATACGCTGCCACACGACACAACATCGGCTTCCAGGTGATCGACACCCTCGTCGCGCGCCATGCCTTGGGCAGCGGCCGCAGCGAGCGGCGCGCCATCACCTGGGACGGCGCCATCGCCGGCGCGCGCGTCAAGCTGGCCAAACCGCTGACCTACATGAACCGCAGTGGCGAAGCCGTCCGCGCCCTGCTGGACTATTACGACATTCCCCTAGAGCGCCTGATGGTCGTGCACGATGACCTGGATACCCCCTTCGGTGTGCTGCGTCTGCGCCAGGCGGGCGGGCATGGCGGCCAAAAGGGCTTGGCCAGCATCATGCAGCACCTGGGCAGCCGCGACTTTGCCCGCCTGCGCTGTGGCATCGGGCGCCCGCCGGGCAAGATGGATCCGGTCGCCTATGTCCTGCAGCGCTGGCGCGGCGATGACGCCATCCAGGCGGAAGAATTGGCCGAGCGCGCCGCCGATGCGCTAAGTGTTTGGCTGAGCGACGGCATTGACGCCGCCATGACCCAGTACAACGGCGCGGCCGAGGCACGACCACCTCGGATCGACCTCGCGGCTGAGCTCGCGCTGGTCGAACGGGCGCGCGAATTAGCGCCATCAGACCCCAAGCCGCTGGCGAAGCTGATCTCCCTGCAGAAGAAGCTGGGCCAACTTGACGACGCGGCCGCCAATCATATCGCCCTGGCGCAGCTCTACGATGCGCTGGATCAGCCGCGCCTGGCGAACAGCGAGCGCATCAAAGCCGTCGCCATCAAGCCGGAGCTGGTCGCGGCCCAGCGCGACATCGCAGACTGGTTTCTGGCGCAGGGTGATAAGAGAAAGGCCGTCGCGCGGATCTTGATCCTGGCGCAGGTCTATCAGCGGCAAGGAGATCTGGCGCGCGCCGCTGACGCCGTCGAGCAAGCCCTGGCCATCAACCCGCAGCACCCCAAAGCGATCGACATGCAGCGGGCCCTTGCCGCCAGCCAGGCCGCCCAATAGCGCGATTATACTAGGAGCCAATAAGCAGGAGCAGCCAATGCAAGTCATCACGCCGGAAACCTTGGGCCTGTCTTCGGAACGGCTGGGCAGAATCAGCGCCAAACTGGGCGAATATGTAGCGCAAAAGAAAGTGGCCGGCTTCGTCACCCTGGTCGCCCGCGACTCAGAAGTGGTGCACTTCGAAGCCTGTGGCCACCGCGATGCCGAGGCGGCCCTGCCCATGGAGCGCGATACCATCTTCCGCATCTACAGCATGACCAAACCCATCACCTCCGTCGCGCTGATGATGCTGCACGAAGGTGGCAAGTTCCAGCTATTCGAGCCGGTCAGCCATTACATCCCCGAATTCGGCCGCGCCAAAGTGCTGACAGGCCTCGGTTTCATGGGCCCGTCGCTGGCGCCGCAGAACCCGCCGATGACGATCCACCATCTGTTGACGCACACCGCCGGCTTGAGCTACGGCTTCTTCCGCGATTCGCCCATCGACGATATGTATCGCGATTCCATCTTCCGCAGCGAGACCGCCTCGCTGGAAGAGAAGATTCGCGGCATGGCCGCCTTGCCGCTGCGTTTTCAGCCGGGCAGCGCCTGGAATTACAGCATCGCCACCGATGTCTGCGGCTACCTGGTGCAATTGCTGGCCGATATGCCCTTCGAAGACTTCCTCCAGGAGCGCATCTTCGCGCCGCTGGGCATGGTCGATACGGCTTTTCACGTGCCGGCGGACAAGCTCGACCGCTTCGCCAAGCTCTACCGCCACAACGCGCAAGACGGCTCCTTCCACGAATACCGTGGCGCGCCCAACATCCCCTGGCATGATTACACGAAGCCGGCCAGCGCGCCTTCGGGCGGCGGCGGCTTGGTCTCCACCACCGCCGATTACTGGCAATTCGCCAACATGCTGCTCAACGAAGGCGAGCTGGAGGGGGCGCGCATCATCGGCCGCAAGACGCTCGAATTCATGACGCTCAACCACCTCAAGCCCGAACTACAGCCGATGGCCATCGGCCCCAGCGAGATCAAAGGCCGCGGCTTCGGGCTGGGCTTTGATGTCGTCATCGACGCGGCGCAGACCGGCGTGCTCAACTCGCACGGCAACTACGGCTGGAGCGGCGCCGCCGCCACCAACTTCTGGGTCGACCGCCAAGAGCAACTGGTCGGCATCATCATGACCCAGCTGATGGACAACCTGTGGTTCTTCCAGCAAGATTTCCGCAACCTGGTCTATCAAGCGCTGATCGACTAAGGACCCTCGACCGCGGGAATCAGGTAATTCCACAGGAACTGATACGACTCGGCTTCTTCGGCGAAGTCCCGCTGATTGCGCGCGAAACCGTGCGTCGTCACCATGACGATCTCCAGCGCGGGGATGACGTGCAGAATCTGGCCGCCCGCCCCCAGCGCCGAAAACATGTCGTAAGTGCCGATGAGGTTGAGCCACCAGTAATAGCCGTAGCCGGCGTAATTGTCGCCGATGTCGACGCGCGGCGATGTCGAGGCGGCCACCCACCAGCCGGGCACGATCTGCTCGCCCTGCCAGCGCCCCTCGTCGAGATAGAGCTGCCCGAAACGCGCCAGCTCGCGCGCGGTCATGCTGACGCTGTGCCCGCCGGCAAAGCTTCCCGCCGGGTCGACGCCCCAGAACTCAGCTTCAATGCCCAGCGGCGCGAAGAGAAAGCGATGCGCGAATTCGCAAGTGCTCATGCCCGTCGCTGCGGTCAGCACCGCCGACATGACTTGCGAGGCGCCCGTGCTGTAATGGAAGAGCGCCCCCGGCTCGTTGCTGATGGGCAGGCGCAAAACAGCGGCCGCCCAGTCGCCGCTGCGGTTGAGCAGGCGCCCGGCTTCATTCTCTTCCCAAGCCAAGCCGTGCGTCATCGTCAGCATGTGGCGGATCGTCAGCGTTCGCTTGCGCGGGTCGTCACTAGCAGCGAAGTAGCCCGGCAAGTGGTCGGCGATGTGGTCTTCCGCCGTCAAGAAATGCCCTTGATCCATGGCGATGCCCACCAACGCCGATAGCATGCTCTTGGAGACGCTGGCGATGTTGTTGCTGTCAGCGCGGTGGCTGCCATTGTAGTACTCCTCGTAAACGATAGTTCCGCGCCGCATTAGGATCAGCGACCGCCGCGTCGGCGACTGCTCCAGTTGCGCCAGGCCCGCCGCCAGAACAGCCTCGTCAATGCCCTGGTCGGCCAAGCTGGAAACTCGCCAGAGATCGTCGTCAGTGAGATCATCCGGCGCCGCGCCCCGCTGGAAAAAGCGCCACTGACGCGGTCGATCCGCCACATCACAAGCCGGCGGGGTAGCGGCCTCCGCCTGCGCCCAGGCATCCGCGCCAAGGACAAGCAGCGCAAGCAGCGCAATCAAGTGGCACACCCGTTGTCTCATCATCGCAGCGTTTCGCGTACCCGATAACACCCCGGCCATTGTACTCCACGCGCCGCCCGCAGTTCACGAAATGACGGAAGATCTACACTTTCACCACCGAGTACACCGAGGAAAAGGGAGTGCACCGAGACGTATCTGCTGTAAGGTCGCGACTCTCGACCTGGCACTGTATTCGTGACGAACGCAAGAGAGCGGTCCTATGTAAGCACACGCGTGGCCCCACCGCCGCCTATGCAAAATACCTTGCTCCGCGCAGTCTATATCTCCCCCTCGCCGTCGAATGCTGTAGGGGCGAGACTTGTCTCGCCCGCCCGTCCCTCGCCACCCCACCAACGTCACGTGTTGTAGGGGCGACTTGATGAGCCGCCGGCATGACCGTGCACGCGTTGTGTACTAAAGGAAATCTTCACTCGGTGAACTCGGTGGTGAGAATCGGTTTGAAGCGATTGCCCTGCCCGCCGTCACCCGAGCCTGGCTAGCCCGCGCCGCGCCGCTCTGCTATACTGCGCCGTCGCGAATCACTCGGACGCAAGGCCGCCATGTCCCTCCACCTCGCCGGGCTGCAAGACATCCTGCACCATTCCGCGGATTTCCGCCGACTTTTGGACGACGTGCGGCGGGGTTCAGTCAGCGCGCCGCTCAATGTCGTGCGGGCCGCGCGGCCCTTCACCGCAGCCGCCCTGGCGCGGAGCTGGCCGGGCCCCATCATCTATATCACAGCAGCCGCCCGCCGCGCCTACAACGTCAGCGAGCAGTTGCCGCTTTGGCTGGACGAGCCCGACCGCCTGCACCGCTTCGCCGAGCCATCAGCGCAATTCTACGACCGCGCCGCCTGGGACGGCAACGTCATCCGCGGCCGCCTGGCGACGCTCGCCGCCCTAACCCGGGACGCCGACGACGCGCCGCCCGTCATCGTCACATCGATGCGCGCGCTGATGCAAGCCACTTTGCCGCCCGCTGAGTTTGTCGCCGCCGCCCTTGATGTGAAAGTCGGCCAGCGGCATCAAATGGAGGCGCTGATCCTGCGCTGGATCGGCATGGGTTACGAGCCCGCCACCATCGTCAGCCAGCCCGGCGATTTCAGCCGGCGTGGCGGCATCCTCGATATCTTTCCGCTGGCCAGCCGCTACCCCCTGCGCATCGAGTTCTTTGATGACGAGATCGACAGCTTGCGCCGCTTTGACCCCGCCGACCAGCGCAGCATCCAACGCGTCAACTCGGCGCGGATTGTGCCGGCGCGCGAAGTTTTGCCCAGCACAACCAAGGCCGTGGCCGCGCCTCTGCAAGCCTGGCTCAGCGCGATCGCCGACGCCGCCGCCGACTTCACCCATCTCAGCGCCGACATCGACTCGCTGACGCAAGGCAGCGCCTTCGCCTGCATTGAGCACTACCTGCCCTGCGTCTATGCGCAGCCGGCCAGCCTGCTCGACTATGCGCCCGCCGACGCGCTGATCTTGCTCGAAGACGCCGACCATCTGGGCGAGACCGCTGCCGACCTGGCCGAGACGGCCGAGGTCAACCGCGCCGACGCCATCGCTGCGTCGCTAATCTCCGCCGATCATCCGCCGCCATTCCTGAGTTGGACGGCATTGCAGACCCAACTGAGCCGCTTGAATTGCCTGGAACTGTCAACGATGAGCGGGGCGGTGGCCGACCTGGGCTTCGCGCCCGGCGAGCGCTTCGGCGGGCAATTGCGCCTGATGTTGAACCAAGTGCGCCGGCATCGCCATCGCGGCGACCGCGTCGTCATCATCACCGAACAAGTCGAACGGCTGGAGAACTTGTGGTACGAGCAAGACGCCTCGGCCAAGATACCCACTGTTGACGCCATCGACGAAGCGCCTGCGCCAGGCACGCTGCGTTTCATGCGCGGCGCGGCGGCTGAAGGCTGGTCCCTCAGCAGCGATGATGGCCGGCTGCACTTCATCACCGATGCCGAGATCTTCGGCTGGGCCCGCCCCGAGCCTCGACGGCGGCGCGAAACAGCTGCCGGGCCCGCCCCGGCGATGCCCGCTGCAGACCACCTCGACTGGGAAGAGGGCGCCTACGTCGTGCACGTCGACTACGGCATCGGCAAATTCGCCGGCCTGCAACACCGCAGCGTCAACAATACGCGGCGCGAGTACCTGCTGATCGAATACCACGGCAACGACACGATTTCGGTGCCCATCCACCAGGCCGATCGCCTGTCGCGTTACGTCGGCGCCGAGGAGACGCCGCCAAAGCTCAACCAACTGGGCAAGCCGGACCTATGGATCAAGGCGCGCGATAAAGCCCGCCGCAACGCCGAAGAAGAAGCGCGCGAGCTGCTGCAAATCTACAGCCGCCGCGCCAACGCCACCGGCCACGCCTTCAGCCCGGATAGCGCCTGGCAGCATGAGATGGAAGCCGGCTTCCCCTTCATCGAGACCGAAGACCAACTGCGCGTCATCCAGGAAGTCAAAGCCGATATGCTGGATCGCAAGCCCATGGACCGCCTGATCTGCGGCGATGTCGGCTTCGGCAAGACCGAGGTCGCCCTGCGCGCCGCCTTCAAAGCCGTGCAAGATGGCGCGCAAGTGGCGGTGCTGGTGCCCACGACCGTCTTGGCGCAGCAGCATTACGACAACTTCAAGAGCCGCCTGACCGCCTTTCCCGTCGCCATCGAGATGCTATCGCGCTTCCGCACCAAAGCGCAGCAGACCGAAATCCGCCAGCGGCTCGCCAGCGGCGAGGTCGACATCGTCATCGGCACCCACCGCCTGCTCTCCGCTGATATCAAGTTCAAGCGCCTGGGCTTGATGGTCATCGACGAAGAGCAGCGCTTCGGCGTCAAGCACAAGGAACACTTCAAGCGGCTGCGCGCTCAGATCGACATTCTCACGCTGACGGCCACGCCCATCCCGCGCACGCTCTACCTCAGCCTGAGCGGCATCCGCGATATCAGCATGATTCAGACGCCGCCGGAAGAGCGTCTGCCCGTGATCACCCATGTCGGCGCCTGGGACGACAAGCTCAGCCGCCTCGCCATCATGCGGGAGCTGGAGCGCGGCGGGCAAGTCTTCGTCGTGCATAACCGCGTCAAGTCGATCCACATCATCCGCAACCGAATCGAACGCATCGTGCCCGAGGCCGCCATCGCCGTGGCGCACGGGCAGATGCCGCCGCGCACGCTGGAGCGGGTCATGTCCGAATTTTCGCGCGGCGAATACGACATCCTGATTTCAACCGCCATCATCGAGAACGGCATCGACATGCCGCGCGTCAATACGCTGATCGTCGATCGCGCCGATTATTTCGGCGTGGCCCAACTCTACCAATTGCGCGGCCGCGTCGGTCGCTCCGCGCAGCAAGCCTACGCCTACTTCTTCCACGGCACTGGCATGCTCACGGAAGAGGCGCGCACCCGCCTGGAAACGCTGGCCGAAAACGCGCAACTGGGCGCCGGCTTCCAGATCGCCATCCGCGACCTGGAATTGCGCGGCAGCGGCGACATCTTGAGCATGCGGCAATCCGGCCATATCGCCAGCGTCGGCTTGCACCTCTACACCGAGATGCTGCAGCAAGCCGTGGCTGAAGAACGGGCCGACGCTGGCCCGGCTGATGGCCCAACGCCCGCCTCCGCCCGCGAGCGCATCATCATCGATTTGCCCCTGCCCGCCTATCTGCCGACCGATTGGATTCCCGAGATGGCGCTGCGCCTGCAGCTCTACCGCCGTATCGGCAATATCACTAGCCTGGACGAAGTCGATGCCATGCGCGGCGAATTGCAGGATCGCTTCGGTCCGCTGCCGGCCGCCGTCGAGGGGCTGCTTTACCAGATTCGCGTCAAGCTGCTGGCTCAGGCGATACGCGCCACCCATGTCATGCAGCCGCGCGAGCATATCGTGATCCGCCTGCCCTACCTGGCCACCCTGCGGCGTGAATTGCTAGCGTTGACGCTGGGCCGCGATATCGAAGTCACCCGCACCGAAGTGCGCGTGCCGACCGACGACGCTGATTGGCAAGCGCGGCTGATAAGCGTTCTGGACCAACTCGAAGCCAAGATCAGCCTTGTCGGTGCCTTGGACTAGCGCCCCGCCCGCCTAAATCTGTAGACTCCCGCGCTACTCGGCGGCCGCCCGCGCAAAATATCTTGCGCTCTCCGTCGGATTCTGTAGGGGCGACTCGGTGAGTCGCCCTCCCGTCCCTCGAGACCCCGCCAACGTCGAGTCTTGTAGGGGCGAGACTTGGCTCGCCCGCGCTGCCTTGACAAGCCCAATCGGCTTCTGCACGATAAAGACCTTAGCCTGGCGCTATCACACCCGGGCGAGATCCACAAATTCGCCCCCGGTCACTTCGGCCAGCGTTTTCAGGCTGATGGGGAAGATGGCGTTGGCCGCGCCGCCAGCCGCGTATACCAGGTCGAAGCGCCGCAGCCCCTCATCCAGCAACACGGCGAAATCGCCCGTCCGATGCGCGATGGGCGGGACGCCGCCGGGCGCGTAGCCCAGGATCGCCAGGCACTGCTCGCGATTCATCAGGCGCACTCGCTTGCGCCCCACAGCGTAGCGCGCCGCCAGCTTGCGCTCATCGACCGCTGTATCGCCGCTGGCCAGGACCAGCAAGGGCGTCCGCTGGTCGATCATGAAGCCCAGGCTCTTGACGATCTGCCCCAGCTCACAGACGATATTGTCCGCCGCCTGCTGCGCGGTCGCGGTAGCTCGGTCGAATTCGCGGATCGCAATATACAGCCCCAACTCGTCCAGCGCCGCTTGCACATCACCCACGCCCATCGCTTGCATCGCGCCCGCCTCATGCAGTAGAATTCGCTTGGAAATTGTAATGCGTAGCGCAAGTTGAGCAACGGTTGGTTGCGGGAGCGGGATCATGCAGGTGGATGTGCAAAGCTTCAGAGAGCGGGGGCACGTTACCGTCTCCGGCTTGTTCAGCGGAGCCGAGGTGGAGCGCTTCCGCGACCACTACATGGAGATGCGTCACAGCGGCAGCTACCCCGGCGACTTCAGCGGCGTGCGCGCCGAAAATAGCAACGACCCGCTAAAGCAGTATCCGCGGCTGATACACATGCACCGCTGGGATCAGCTGAGCCTTGGCTGGCTGCTGGATGCGCGGCTGGCGGCGGTCTTCAGGCAACTGCTGGGGGCGGAGCCGCTGGCGGTGCAGACCATGCTCTATTTCAAGCCGGCTGGCTCCCGCGGGCAAGCGCTGCACCAGGACCAGTTCTACCTGCGCGTGCAGCCCGGCACCTGCATCGCCGCCTGGATGGCGCTCGATGACTGCGACGAAGAAAACGGCTGTCTGCAAGTCGTCCCCGGCAGCCACGCCTTGCCGGTGCTCTGCCCGGTCGACGCCGATACCAGCCAGAGCTTCACCGATGTCACCGTGCCGCTCAGCGCCGATATGCAGCCGGCGCCCGTCATCATGCGGGCCGGCGATGTCTTCTTCTTCAACGGCCAGCTCATCCACGGCAGCTACCCCAACCGCTCGGCTGACCGCTTCCGGCGCGCGCTCATCGGCCACTACATCGACGGCGATGCCGAACAAGTGGCGTCCTACTATCACCCGGTGCTCCGTTTCGACGGCACGACAGTCGAGCTCGACGTCAGTCAGGGCGGCGGCAAATGCGGTGTCTGGGTGGGAGAGGACGGCGAAGAAGTCGTCGAGATGGCGGGGGAATTGGGCTGATTGGCTAATCGGCGAAGACGCTGCCGCCGACGCGCTCGAAGATATCGCTGGGCTCGGCCCAATCCGCGCCCGGGTGCTTCCGCGGTATCAGGCTGAGCAAGATGCGCCGTCCGCCGGCTTCCACATAATAGACGTGCAAGGCTTGGTCGGGCTTGAGCTTGACCTTGCTCGCCAGGCGGTGATCAAAGCGGATCGGCTCGCCGGATTTTGTCGCCAGCGTCGTTTTGCGCCACAGCATCCAGCGCGCCGGCGCCGGCTCGGCATAGAGCACACGATAGCACAGCTTGACGCGGGCGAAGCGCAGCGCGCGCATTACGATCGTCAGCCCGAAGCCAGCCAGCAGCGCCAGCACCACGACGCGCCCGGCGGGCCCGTAACGCCCGGCGATCAGAATCAGCGGCAGCGACAGCAGCAAGAGCGTCGTCAGCGGCTCGGTGATCAGCTTGATCCACTGCCGCGACGACAAGCGGCCGTCGCGGTTGCGCGCGAAATCCAGGCGCTGCTCTCTGCTTAGGTGCTCGCTGCTTGCCATACCGTCTATTTTACCCGGCTTCGTGGGCGATATTGAGGTCGACCTTGGCGCGCGGACGCAACTGCAGGAAGATGACGCTGCCGATGATCAGCGCTGCGCCCAGCCATTGCGCGCCGATGATCACCTCGCCCAATATCAGCATGGCCACGACCATAGACAGCGGCGGCTCGACCGTGCTCACCAGCGATGCTTGCGCCGCGCCGATGCGCTGGATCGCCAGATTGATGGCGAATATGGGCAGGGTCGTGCCCAAGCTGGCGACCAGAAGCAGCAAGAACGCGGTCAGCCAACTGGGCGGCGGCAGCAAGCCACGCAGCGGCACAAGCAGCAGCAGCACCAGCAGTGTGCCAATCATCATCCAGGCGCTGGCGCCCGATACGTCGGCGATACCTGCCAGCTCCCGCTTGGCGATGACGTAGTAGACCGCCACGATCGCGGCATTCGCCAGAGCCAGCGCGACGCCCAGCGAATCGCCGGCGCCGGCCGCGGACAGGTCGGGCACGGTCAAGACCACGCCCAGCAGCGCCATCGCCAGCGCCAGCCAGACGCGTCCGCCGATCGCCTCGCCCAGAAACAGCGACAGCAGGGCGACCATCGCCGGATACGAGTAGAAGAGCACGACATAAATGCTGGCGGGCATGCGCTCCAGGCCGAAGAAGGCGGTCAACACGGCTGCCGACATCAGCACGCCGATCAGCAGCATGCGTCGAACGGGCACATCGCTGCGGAAGGCGCGTTCAGACGAGCGCCGCTTGGCGTACACCAGCGCGCAAATCATGGGCACGGCGAAGAGATAGCGCCACACCGCGATGTCCATCGGCGCGAAATCCGAATGGAGATAGATGAGCTTGACCACGGTAGGCATGGTGGCGAAGCCGAGCGCCGCCAAGATAATCCAGAGGTAACCTTCGCGTTCTCTTCGGGTCATCTCACGCTACAGACGTCGCCGGCACTGGCGGAGGCGAATATCTTGACAGTGACAGCAGGTTCGGCGACGCGGGGCGATAGCGCCATTCGTTGCGCGTTTCTCGAGGTAATTGCTCGCCCACGGACATACGCGTTATTCTATCCCGCTTCGTGAACGATACTAGCGTCGATCCGGTCGCGCGGACGCAATTGCAGCACGATGACGCTGACAATGATCAAGGCGGCGCCGAGCCATTGTATGCCCAAGACCACTTCTCCCAGCAAGATAATCGAAAAGACGATAGAAAAGGCCGGCTCCGCTGTGCCAGCCAAAGATGCGCGCGCCGCTCCGATTCTTTGAATCGCCAGGTTAGTCGCTATGATCGGCAGGGCAGTCCCCAGCGTCGCGATGCCGCAGATGCCGAAAATTGTGGCTGCATTCTGCGGAATCTGCAATCCACGCGCGGGCACCGTCAGCAGCAGAATCAGCAAGACGCTGGTCATGACCATGGCGCTCGCCCGCGTCACATTTTCCTCACCAGACAGAAGCCGACGCGCCAGCAAGAAATAAATGGCCACCATGAAAGCGTTGCCCAGCGCCAGCGCCACTCCAAGCTGATCGCCGCCCGCCGTGGCGAATTCCGGTACCGTCAAGACAACACCGGTCGTTGCCAGGGCAAGCGCCAGCCAGATAAGCGGATGCATTGATTCGCCCAAAATCAAGGACAAGACGACAACCAATGCCGGGTAGGAGTAAAGCAACACGACATAGGTGCTGCCCGGCAATCGCTGCAACGCGAAAGCGGCCGCTAGCACATCAAGCGCAAAAAACACGCCGAGCAGCACGGCCTCGCGTGCGCCTATCGAGCGACCACTTCGCCGAGGACGAGAATTATCCCTTAGCGCGACTAATACCCACATCAGCGGGACGGTCAGCATGAAACGCCAAACCGCCAAGTCGAGCGGTTCGAAAGTGGAATAGGCATATATGGTCTTCACGAAAGGCGGAATTAGGGCGAAGCAGGCAGCGGCGAGCAGGATCCAAATAAAGCCTGCGCGCTCTCTACGTGACATGATGATCTCGGGCCAAAAGCAAGGCATCAAGCAACTTGGCGACCGACTGTTCCATGACCAGAACAAAGCCGGCTGCTGCCTGGCGCCTCAAACCATTTGCCTGCAACGGTTTGGACGCGCGGGTCAAGCAATGCTCACCATGCTGACCAGGTTGATGGCCAACGGATAGAAGATGCCGAAGACGAGCGTGCCCGCCAAGGCGATGTTGATCGCCAGGCGCACGTAGGGCGTCTCCAGCGCCGGTTGCAAGTCGCCACTGCTATCGCGCAGGTACATGTTGACGACCACACGCATGTAGTAGAAGGCGCTGACGACGCTGGTCAAAACGCCGATGACCGCCAGGCCGAAGAGCCCGGCTTGCACGGCCGAGGCGAATACCATGAACTTGCCGACGAAGCCAGCGGTCAGCGGAATGCCGGTCAAGCTGAGCATGAAGATGGTCATCGCCAGCGCCATCAGCGGGCGCGAGCGGGCCAAGCCGGTGATGTCGTCGATGTTGCCGCCGCTGCCGTCTTCGCGCTCGATCGCCATGACGACGGCGAAGGCGCCCAGGTTGGTGAACATATAGGCCATGATGTAGACCAACGCGCCCTGCGTCGCCGCATCAATGACACCGGCCGAGCCAGCCGCCGCCACCGCCACCATGATGTAACCGGCGTGGGCGATGGAGGAATAAGCCAGCATGCGCTTGAGGTTGCGCTGGGCGATGGCGACGAAATTGCCCAGGATCAGCGTGAGAATGGCGATCAGCGTGGCAGTCGCTTGCCAGGCCGGCGCGCCGCCATCAGCCAGGACCAAAGCCGAAAGCCCGGCCACCAAGACGCGCAACAGCGCCGCGAAACCGCCGATCTTGGCAGTGACGCTCATCAGCGCGGTGACGGGCGTGGGCGCGCCTTCGTAGACATCCGGCGTCCACATATGGAAGGGCACAACCGCCACTTTGAAGCCCAAGCCGACGATCAACAGCGCCGTCCCCACCAGCAGGTAGAAGGTGGCCGTGCTGGCATCGCTGACGACAAGCTGCGCGACTTCGAGGATCTGAGGGATGTTGGTGGTGCCGGTGGCGCCATAAACCAGCGCCGCGCCGAAGACCAGAAAGGCGCTGGAAAATGCGCCCAAAATGAAATACTTCATGCCGCTTTCTTCGGACTTCAGCGCCAGGTCGCTGCCGTCGTTCTTGATCGAGCGGAAGGCCGCCAGGATATAGAGCGGGATGCTCAAGAGCTCCAGCGCGACGAATACGGCGATCAGATCATTGGCGGCCACCATGAACATGGCGCCAGCTGACGACAGCAGCGTCAGCGTATAGTACTCGCCACGGTGGATGCCGGCGCGCCGCAGGTAGTCCCAGCTCATCAATATGGCGATCAGCGTGGCGACCAGGATCACCAGGTTGAGGAAGCCGGTGAAGGCGTCGGCGATGTACATGCCATAGAGCGCGATCTGCTCGTCCGCGGCCGGCGCGTAGACCGCCAGGCTCGCCAGGACGCTGAGGCCGATACCGGCGCAAGCCAGCAAGGGCGTCCAGTGCTCGCGGTCTTCGCCGGCGAAGAGATCGACCAGCACCAGCAGCAGCGTCCAAACCAGCAGTAAGCTGCCGGGCAGCGTCACCGCCAGGTTGGACTCAGCCAGGAATTCCGCGATAGTCGGCGCTTCAAACATGGTCTCTCCTAGCCGACGAACAAGGCGGCGATGCTATCGACCGATACATCCAGCAAGTTGAAGAAGACGATGGGCTGCAGGCCGATCCAGAAGCACATCAGCACGATGGGGATGTAAGCCGCCTTCTCGTACCAGGTCAGCTTGTAGTCGTCTTCATTCGCCAGCGGCTTCTTGACCTCGCCCATAAAGACGTGCTGGAACATTTTCAGCAAGTAGACGGCAGCCATAATCACGCCCAGCGTGCCGACGAAGGTGAAAGCGAAACCGAGATAATCGCTGCCCAACGAGCCGAGCAGGATTGTGAATTCGCCGATGAAGCCGTTGAGGCCGGGCAAGCCCATGCTGCTGAGCGAGATGACCAGGCTGATGGCGCCGAAGAGCGGCATGATCTTCCAGATGCCGCCGTAATCCGCCATTTCCTTGGTGTGCCAGCGCTCATACAACATGCCGACGATCAAGAAGAGGCCGCCGGTGCTGATGCCGTGGTTGACCATTTGCAGGGTCGCGCCTTGCAAGCCCTGCGCATTGAGCGCGAAGATGCCCAGCACCACAAAGCCGAGATGACTCACCGATGAGTAGGCGACCAGCTTCTTGACGTTGTCTTGCGCGTAACTCACCCAAGCGCCGTAGATGATGCCGACCACGCCGAGGAAAGCGATAGTCGGCGCCCAGGCCACGGTCGCCTCGGGGAAGAGATTCAAATTGAAACGCACAATGCCGTAAGTGCCCATCTTCAGCAGCACCCCGGCCAGGATGACCGAACCGGCGGTGGGCGCTTGAACGTGCGCATCGGGCAGCCAACTGTGGAAGGGGAAGATCGGCACCTTGATGGCGAAGGCGATCAGGAAACCGAGGAATAGGAAACTCTCGACCGAGTTGAGCAGGAAGCCCTCGTTCTCATCAGACTCGGGGCCGACCGCATCCCAGTAGGTGCCTTCGCCATCCCAATTGTGCACGCGTTCAATGACGCCGATATCGCCGCCGGCGCTGTAGGTGCTGAAGGTGCCCGAGCGATTGCCGACGTAGAGTATGGCGATCAGCATCAGAATCGAGCCGGCCATGGTGTAGAGGAAGAACTTGACGGCGGCGTAAATCCGCTCTTCCGCGCCCCAAATGCCAATGAGGAAGTACATCGGCACCAGCGTGACTTCCCAGAAGACGTAGAAGATGATGAGGTCGTGCACGACGAAGACGCCCAGCATCGACCATTCCAGCAGCATCAGGAAGATGTAGTAGAGCTTCTCGCGCCCGCGCTCTTCAAAGATATGGCTGCCGAAAGAGCCCAGGATCGAGATGGGCATGATGAAGGTGGTCAGCAAGACCAGCAGCATGCTGATGCCGTCGACGCCGACGAAGTAACTGACGTTGATGACGGAATCGCCCAGCGACACTTCGGCCCAGGTATTGCGCTGCACCATCTGCAACTCGGCCGAGGCGGGGTCGAAGTTGATCCACATCAAGACCGAAGCGAGGAAGGTGACCACGCTAGTGGCGAAAGCCACCCACTTCAAGCTGCTCTTCTGCGTTTCGCCATTCATGAAGAGCAAAATGAAGAGCCCGACCATGGGCAGGAAGAGCGTGATTGTCGTGAGCGAAAGTCCAGTTACATCCATAGGACCGGCTTCTCCTTAAGCGGCGCTCTGCAACAGCGCTTGCATAAACGGAATGAGCATGAGCAGCATAACCGCGACCACGCCGATGAAGAGCACAACCGCGTACAGGCGCACCAAGCCAGTTTGCGATTGGCGCATCCAGTTGGCGGCGCGCTGCACCAGCGTGGCGACGCCGTTGACGGTTCCGTCCACGATGCCGAGGTCGAAGGGCCGGCTCAGCAAATCGCCGATGGTGTCGAAGCCGCGTTTGATGATGCTGTCGTGGAAATAGTCGTGCAAGAAATCCCAATCGACGCGGTCGGCCAGGAAGCGCGCCAGGCGGTTGAAGGGCTGCTCAATGAGGGCGCTGTAGACTTCGTCCCAATACAAGCGCGCATTGGCCAGCCGGAAAAGCGGCCCGGACGAAGCGCCGGCTTCGAGTTGGTCGCGGTTGTCGCCCGCCAGGCCCTTGCCCTTGTAGACGCGCTGCGCCGCCATGATGGAGACGATGCCGAGGGCCAGGGCGATGCCGGCGATCAAGATGTTGAAGTCCAGGGCATGCCCGCGCGAAACACTGACCAGGCTATGCTCGAGGAAGTGCTTGAATTCGTAAGTCTCGTAAATGCCGGCGAAAATCGGCGTGGCATTGGGCACGTTGATCAAGCCGATGATGCAAGTGAAGATCGCCAAAATGAACAAGGGCAGCAGCATGGCGCCATTGCTCTCGGGCGCTTGTTGGGCGGCTTCGCTGCGCGGCTCGTCGAAGAAGACCAGCACCACCTGCCGCCACATGTAGAAGGCGGTGAAGGCGGCCGCGATCAGCAGCACACCGAAGGCGATGAAGCCGCTGGCCGTGTTGTGCTGGAAGCCCTCGTACCAGGCATCGGCCAGGATCTCGTCTTTGGACCAGAAGCCGGCGAAGGGGAAGATGCCGGCCAAGGCCAGCGTGCCCACGAGATAAGTCAGGTAGGTGATGGGCATGCGCCGGCGCAAGCCACCCATGTTGCGCATGTCCTGCGGGTCAAAATCGCCGTCGCCGTGATCATCGTCATGCTCGTCGCCGTGCTCGTGAGCGTGGTGATGGCCGTGCTCGACGCCGTGGATGACCGAGCCGCTGCCGAGGAAGAGCAGCGCCTTGAAGACAGCGTGCGTCACCAGGTGGAACATGGCGGCAACGTAAGCGCCGATGCCCACCGCCGCCACCATGAAGCCCAGCTGCGAAATCGTCGAATATGCGAGCACGCGCTTGATATCCCACTGCCCCAAGGCGATATAGCCCGCCATTAGCGCCGTGCCCGCGCCGACCAGGGTGATGACCAGGCCGATGACATAGCCGGCGTGGTTCAACTCCCACAAGAAGACGTTGGAGCGCACCAGGATGAAGACGCCGGCGGTGACCATGGTCGCGGCGTGGATCAAGGCGCTGACGGGAGTGGGCCCGGCCATGGCATCGGGCAGCCAGATGAAAAGCGGGATCTGCGCCGACTTGCCGGTGACGCCCAGCAAGATGAAGAGCGCGATCAAGAAGATGGCGTCTTCAAAGTCCATCTCGAAGCCGCCGAAGTCGACGATTTCGCCCGCGCCGAAGCGCTCGCCAGTCTGCCCGAAGACGCCCAGCAGATCGATATCAAAGTGCTGATTGTCGCAATAGATGGCGCGGATGTCATTAGCCAGCGGATTATCCGCGCTGTGATCGTCATCGGCGTGCTCAGCCGCCGCTGGCACACACTTGTAGGCTTTGTCGCTTGAGTCGCCGCTCGTGGCATCGTCTTCGCTGTGTTCCAGCAGGCCGTTGTGCTCGCGCCAGTGCACCAGGTATTTGGCTTCGGTATTGGGCAATTCGCCCGCCTTGAAGAAGTCCAGGGTGCCAAAGGTCCAGAAGATCATGAACATCGCCATCAGCAAGCCGAAATCGCCGATGCGGTTGACGATGAAGGCTTTGCGCGCGGCATTGCTATTCTTCCAGCCTTCGGGCGCCTTCCTATCCCACCAGAAGCCGATGAGCAAGAAAGAGCAGAGCCCGACGCCCTCCCAGCCGACGAAGAGCATCAAGAAGTTGTTGGCCGTCACCAGCGTCAGCATGAAGGCGAGAAACATATTGAGATAAGCGAAGAAGCGCGGATACCATTTGTCGCCGTGCATATAGCCGCGCGCGTAGAGATGAATCAGCGAGCCGACGCCGGTGACCACCAGCATCATGGTCACGCTGAGCGAATCAACGCGCAGCTGCCAGGGGATCTCCAGCCCGATGGAGTCGATGCGCAGCCAGCCGTCAAAGAAGGGCGGGTTGACGACAGCGGCGGCGCCGTCCGTGCCCGTCACCCAGCTCAGCAGCAGCAGCGAAATGAAGAAGGCGAAAAGCGAGGCGAAGCAGCCGATATAGCCCGCCCACTTCTCCTCCAGACGCGCGCCGAAGAAGAAATTGATGATTGCGCCCAGCGCGGGCACAAAGATGACGAGGGGAACCAGGAGCGGGAGATTTTCCATGCTTTAAGCGCCTCTTCCGTCGGCGGTAGGCTAGCCTTGCATCTGCTGCAATTCGTCGATATTGATGCTCTGGCGCTCGCGGAAGATGTTCACGATCAGCGCCAGGCCGATGGCGACTTCCGCGGCGGCGACCGTCATCACGAAGAAGACGAAAACGTGCCCGTTGACTTGCCCCCATTCGCGGGCGAAAGCCACCAGCGCCAGGTTGGCCGAATTCAACATCAGCTCGACAGACATGAAGAGCAGGATGGCGTTGCGCCGCATCAAGACGCCCAGCGCGCCCATCAAGAACAAGACCATGCTTAGCAC
Organism: Phototrophicaceae bacterium; assembly: GCA_965208195.1. Classification (GTDB taxonomy): domain Bacteria; phylum Chloroflexota; class Anaerolineae; order Aggregatilineales; family Phototrophicaceae; genus UBA6055. The sequence goes on from CBDBOC010000004.1 coordinate 1,625,828, forward strand.
GATATAGGGTTCGGTGCCGATCGCATTCATCGTCTAGTCGCTCCAGCCCTTACCTGTCCACATCATCGCCAGCGGCGCCGGGCAGCTTCGCCATGTATTCGCCGTTCAGAACATCAGCGCCGGTCTGCTGTGCCACCACACTGACCAGCGGGCGGCTGACGCGACGGCGGCGATTGATGCGGCGGCGCTCGGCTTGCGCCAGGGCATCGGGGCGCGCCAGCACGATCACGCCGATTAGCGCGACCAGCAGCAGCATGCCCACCAGCATCACCGGCAGCACGTACTCGATAAACAGCACCTGACCGACAGCTTCCGGGCTGCCAAATGCCGGGGCGCCCAATGCGCTGAAGACAGCAGCGCGGTAACTGGGCAGGCTGCCCGGAATGCCCGGTTCCCGCACCAGGACCCGCGTTTCAATCGTGCCGCGCTCGGCCTTGAAGTCCGCCAGGGTGCGCAAGACATTCTGGTCTTGATCGACGAAGGCCAGGTTGTAGCTGCCCTCGTCCAGTTCCAGGGCGGTGTGGCCGCCGGCCGGCAACTGCTCAATCAGGACGCGGTGCGGGACTAGCGCGTCGCAACTGCTATTATCGCAGAGGCTGCGCCGGTCGGTATACTGCCCTACGTCAACCAGCGCGACTTGCTTGTCGGTGACGCCGTTGAAGAGCGTCAGCCGCATTTTCCCCACGCCGGGCGCGCTGATATCATCTTCGTAAACTTCGATATCGACAAAGCCGTCGCTGTTCACAAAATAGACGGCGGAATGAGCGGCGCCTGCAGCCAGGCTGATCGTCTCGCTGTAAACCGGCCCCGATACGTAGGCGCCATCGCTGACGCCCGCGCTGATGGTGTATTCGCCGGCCGCCAGCTCCGTGTAGCCACGAACGACATCGCGCGAATACTCATAGACGACGCCATCAAGACGCATGTCCTCCAGCGTATCATCGGCCGCATCCAGCAAGACATTGCCGCTGACCGTGCCCACGAGCGGCATGGCGAAGCCCATCTCCATGACGGTGAAGGTCTGGTCATCGCCGCCGGGGATGGCGTTGATGACGCGCAACTGCGCCCGAGCGTCGGGCTGCTCTACATCGGCATCGGCCAGCATGTCCGAGGCGATGGGAAAGGCGAAGACCACCAGCAGCACTATGGCGACAGCCGTGCCGGCGAAGCCCAGCCAGCGCATCCGCCCCGGGCGGTCGGTCGTCGTCTCCGCGCCCAGCAGCATAATGACGAAGAGGAAGAGCACCATGATGGCGCCGGTGTATACCGTCACCTGCACCATAGCCAGGAAGGGCGCATCCAGCATCAGGTAGAGAAAGGCGACACAGCCGAAATTTACGATGAGGAAGAGGGCGCTGTGGACGGCGTTCTGCCGCGTCAGCATCATGCCGGCCGCGGCGACCGCCACGAAGCTCACAATCAGGAATAACCATTCCATCAGATACTGTTCCCAGAATGAATGCGATTGTGCATTTTAGCACAAGCGTAGCTGCGGTTCAATTTAACATCCTTGATTCAGCGCGCCAACACAGCGACATTCCTAATCCGGATCTTCCATGTCGGGTATGGAGCGGTCGAAGGCGCCGGGCTCGACCTGCTGCGGCGTGTCGTTCGCGCCTTCAACGGGCGCGTCAATCAGCATTTCCTTGGTATAGATAGCATCGCGGCGGTCGGTGTAAGACATCTGATGCTCGTGGCCCAGCTGAATCGCCTCGGTCGGGCAGGCGTCTTCGCAGTAGCCGCAGAAGATGCAGCGCAGCATGTTGATCTCGTAAGTCTTGGCGTAGCGCTCGCCCGGGCTGTAGCGCTCGTCATCAGTGTTTTCTGCCGCTTCCACCCAGATGGCATCGGCCGGGCAGGCGGCCGCGCAGAGCGAACAGCCGATGCACTTCTCCAGGCCGTCTTCATAGCGCCGCAAGTGATGACGCCCCTTGTAGCGATCGTGAAACTTCTGCACTTGCTCCGGATATTGCACCGTGACGGCATCGTCCATCAGGTGTTTCAGCGTGGTTTGGAAACCCTTAATCACATTCATCAGCCGCTACCTTTGGCACTTGTGTCGCTGATCAGGAATCTACTCTCGTCAAACAAGAAACTGCGCTCAGCCGCGCTTCTCGACGGCAGTCTCGGCGCTTTCCAGCAGGCGGTCTTCTTCCGGCGTGCGGCCGAAGCTGGCCAAACCCTCCAACGCTCTGACCTGGAACCGGATATGCGCCAGCGGAATCGCGATCAACATGCCGACCACGTGCACCAGCGCCCAGCCCAAGCCGCGTCGCTCGCCAGTATAAGCCGGGTCGTCCTCCAGCGGGATGGCTTCTTCGCTGTCGCGTTCACGGCTCAAGCGGCGCAGCGCCACAGCGCCCAGCAGCAGCGCCAGCACGAATACCGCGCCGGAGATAAAGGGATACGCCGTCCCGCCCAGCGCATCGCCGATTACAATGGACACGGCCGTCCAGGCCACCGCCAGCAGCGCCAGCGGGATCATCACCTTCCAGCCGAATTGCATCAGGCGGTCGTAGCGTATACGTGGCAGCGTGGCCCGAATCCAGATCATGCCGCAGAGCATCAGCACGACTTTGCCGATGAAAATGACCGGCGCCAGGATAGGCAAGCCGTCCATCGGCCACAAGTGGTAGCCGCCGAAGAAGACCGCGATGGCCACCAGGCTGACCGCGATCATGCCCAGGTATTCGGCCATCATAAACAGGGCGAACTTCATGCCGCTGTATTCGGTCATGTAACCTTGTGTGAGCTCTTGCTCGGCTTCGGTCAGGTCAAAGGGCGCGCGATTGGTCTCGGCCAGTAGCGCCAGCAGCAGCACCGCCGCCGCCAGGGGATTCTGAAAGACCAACCAATCCCAGATATTCCGCTGCGCGTCGATGATATCGCCGATGGCCATGCTGCCTACGATCATCACCGGCACCGCCAGCGTCAGCGCGAAGCTCAATTCGTAGCTGATCATCTGCGCCGAGGCGCGCAAGGCGCCCAGCATGGCGTATTTGTTGTCGCTGGACCAGCCGGCCAGCACCACGCCGTAAGTGGCGATGCTGGTGATGGCAATCACCCAGAGAATGCCGACATTGGAATCGATCAAGCCTTGCGGCACCTGGAACCAGACATCGCCCAGCGAGGGCGCGAACCAGGGCAGCACTAAATCCGGCCCCATGGGGATGACGGCGGCGATCATGAGGATGGGGATGACCTTGATCATCGGCGCCAAACGGAAGACCCACTTATCGGCGCCGGCCGGGATGAGGTCTTCTTTGAAGACCAGCTTGACGCCGTCGGCGGCCGGCTGCATGAAGCCCAGCGGACCGACGCGATTGGGGCCGACGCGGTGCTGCAAGAAGGCCAGCAAGCGCCGCTCCAGCAGCGTGGTATAAGCGAAGCCGGTGACGATGACGAAGGCGAAGCCCGCCGCAAAGATGATAGGCCACAGCGCCGAACAGCCGGCGTCGTCCTCGCATTGGATGACCTTGGTCACGCGCGCTTCCGGGTTGAGCAACATGCCGATAGCGCCTTCGCGGCCATTGAGGTTGCCGGCGTCGTCAAAGCCGATCCAGGCGGCGATCGCGCCCAGGTTGGCGATCACGAGGGCGATGACCAAGACCGTGACGACCAGCCCCGCCAGGAGACCGACTGCGATGCCAAGCTTCAAGTTACGGCTCATAAATCCTGTCCTCTATCAGCGACCGGCGGCGGCGACGGCTTCGGCGATGCGGCTGATGCTGCCCGCAGTTGGCCAGAGCGGAATGGGCTCGTCGGTCATGTGGCGCGGCAGCGTCACCACGCCGGCGGCTATCTCATTGCTAACGGTCGCGCGAAGGCGCAGTGTCGATTCGCCCATGCGCAACTCGACCAGGTCGCCGCTGATGATGCCGGCCTTCGCGGCGTCGTCTGCGCTCAACATCAATTTAGGCGCGATAATGCGCGGCTCGATCAGCAAGCTGGGCCGGAAGTTGCGCTGCCGATTATACAATCGCGTGATCGGCATGATCAGCACCTCGCCGTCGCCCGGGGTCGGCTCTTCAAAATCGGGCAGCCGGCGCGGCTTGCGTCCCCGGCGCTCGTCGGCCGCTGACGGGAGCTGTATGCCCAGGCCACCAGTATTCTCGTAGGCGGTGCCGCCATAATATTGGTCGCGCCCGCCAACATCGGGATATTGCCGCTCGACCTGCGCCAACGCGGCATAGCTGATGCCGTCAAAGGCCGCGATGTTCGCGCTGAGCTCGGCCATGACCGCTGCGGCCGAGGGCTTGAGCTGACTGAAGCCAGCCCCATGACCCACGCCGCCGAAGAGCTTCCAAGCCGGCAGCGCCCGCCCCAGCGGACCCTGCGCCAGCGTGAAGCGCTGCACGCGCCGCTCGCCATTGACGAAGCTGCCGTCGCGCTCGGCGAAGGTCTGAATCGGCAGCACAAAGTCTGCCAGGTCAGCAATGCCGTCGTCGAAGAAATTGGCGTAGATGACGGTATCGACTTGGCTGAGCCAGTCGCGGGTCGCCGGATCATCGTCCAGCAACTCGGCTTGCGCCACGATAAGCGCTTTGGGCGGCGCGGCCATGATGTCCAGTGTCGCTGCGGGCGTGAAACCCAGGTAATGCAGCCCCATGCCGTTGGCGCCGGGCAGGGGCGCAAGCAGACCATTGTTGGGCCGGCCGATGTGCCCGGTCTCAATCAAGAAGTTGGCGGCCGCTTGCGCCAGCGCCTCGCTGCCGGAGAGCGTCAAGCCCTCCGCACCGGCTACGATGACCAAGTTCTCGGCGGCGGACAAGCGCTCGGCGATCTCAGGATGCTGCACGCTCAGCTCGCTCATGGTCGCGACCGCGCCGCCAGCGCCATAGCGAATGGCATCGCCTTCGACAACCCGGTCATTGCGCGCGCCCTGTACGGCGAAATCCTCCAGCCGGGTATGCCGCGCGTTAGCCACCACCAGATAAGCGCCGCGGTCCTGAGCTTGTTTGAGGCGCAGGCGCCAAATTGGCACTTCTTCTTCCAAGTCGCAGGCCATCACCAAGATGGCATCGTTACGGCCTAGCTCGCCCAGGTTTGTGCCGCGGCCGACGCCGACCTGCGCCACCTGCTCAGCGGCGCCATGAGTCGGCGGCCAGGCGCCAAAGCGCAAACCGCCGGCGCCCTCAACCAAGCGCTTCAACTCCCACAAGTCTTCGTTGGCCATGCCGCTGCCGGCGATGGCGGCCACATCACCGTCGGCCGCTTGAAGTACATCAGCGACCGCCTTTAGCGCCGCCTCCCAGCTTGATTCGCGCAGCGCATCGCCCGAGCGCATCAGCGGCGTCATGATGCGGTCCTGGCTGCGCGTGAAGTGGTGGCCGAAACGCGTCTTGTCGCTGATCCAGATCTCGTTGACCTCTTCGTTCTGTCGTGGCATGACGCGTTTGATGACGGCCTTGCCATCGAAATCGCGATCCAGCCGCATGCTCAAGCTGATGTTCTCGCCCGCGGCATCCCAAGGAGAGATGCTGGGCACTTCGTTGAGCTCCCAGGGGCGGGCGCCGAAGCGGAAGTCCGCCGTGGTCAAGGCGCCGACCGGGCAGATATCGGTGGTATTGCCGCTGAAATAGGTATCAAAGCCGGGGTCGGAATTGGTGATGATCTGCAAGCGGCGGCCGCGCTCGTGAAAAGCCAGCACATCATCGCCGACCAGTTCGTCTTGAAAGCGGATGCAGCGGGCGCACTGAATGCAGCGCTCCTGATCGAGGAAGATCAAATCGCCCAGCGGGAAGTGCTTTGCCAATAATTGCTTGTCTTCAAAGTACATGCGCGAGGCTTGCGGGCCGTGGCGCATGGTTAGATTCTGCAGCGGGCACTCGCCGCCCTTGTCGCAAATCGGGCAATCCAGCGGGTGGCTGCTCAGCAGGAATTCCAGCACATCATTGCGCGCGTCGATGACTTCTTGCGTATTGGTCTTGATGTGCATGCCATCGCTGACGACCGTGGTGCAAGCCGTCTGCAGCTTGGGGAAGTAGCGGATTTGCGGACTGCCGTCGTCGTTGAGCATGACGTCGCCGGTGGCGCGGTCACGGGCGGGCGTGCCCAACTCCACCAGGCACATGCGGCACATGCCCACCGGCTCCATCTTGGGGTGATAGCAGAAGACCGGGATGTCATTGCCGGCGTGCCACTTGGCGGCATCCACCAGATTGGCGCCCGCCTCGACTTCGTATTCTTTTCCGTCAACATTGATTCTGACGACGTCAGACATTCATGCCTCCACATTCATGCGGCGCTCAATTTGCCGCAAGCCTTCCAGCGCCCGGTCACGCGAAACTTGCTCCACGATATGCCAAGCCTTGCCCGCGTCCCACTGCTCGGCCAGCGCCACAGCCGCCTCAAAATCAGCTTTCGCGGCGGCCCGATTACCGTGCTCAAGTTGCAACTCGCCCCGCAGCACATAATTCGACATGGCCTGCGGCGCCCGGCTGATGGCCGCGCTCAAGTCACGGTGACGGCGCGAGAATTCACGTTCACGCTCCAGTGGCGAGCGAAATGGACGCCGAATCAAGCCGCGTATCTGCCCGCGAAGGCCTTCCACCATCATGCTGTCGTACGCCCCATATTACGCCTCCGCCTGCACATGCTGCGCGAAGTCGTCGGGAAAGTGCTTGATGGTATGAATGATGGGATTGGCAGCGAAATCCCCCAGCGCGCACAAGGTGGTGCCGGCCATGTTCTCCGCCACATCGGCGATGCGCTTGACATCATCGGGCGAGCCGCGCCCGTCCAGAATGCGGTCGATGACCTTGTCCAGCCAATAGGTGCCTTCGCGGCAGGGCGTGCATTTGCCGCAGCTCTCATGCGCGAAGAACTTGGTCACCTTGGAAGCCACCCAGGTCATGTCGACCGTCTCGTCCATGATGATGATGGAAGCCGAGCCGATGATGGTGCCGATGCGCTCGGCGTCTTCGTAGCTCATCGGCGTATCCAGCACCTCGTCGGTCAACGGCACAATCGGTCCCGAGCCGCCCGAGGGCAACATCGCCTTGAATGCTCGGTCTTCGTGCAGCGGGCCGCCGGCGTGCTCATAGAGCAATTCGCGGAAAGTCGTGCCCATGGGCAATTCATAGTTGCCCGGCCGCTTGACGTGACCGCTGACGCAGTAGATCTTGGTGCCGCTGCTCTGCGCCGTGCCGATGGCTTTGAAGGCATCCGAGCCTTCGTTCATGATGAAGGGCACGTTGGCCAGCGTCTCCACATTGTTGACGACAGTCGCTTCCTTATATAAGCCGCCGCCTTTCTGCGCCGGGAATGGCGGACGGACGCGCGGTTGCCCCAGGTAGCCTTCGAGGCTGTTGAGCATGGCGCTCTCTTCGCCGCAGATATAGGCGCCGGCGCCCAAATGCGTATAGACCTCGCAGTCGAAGCCGGAGCCCATGATATTCTCGCCCGCGTATCCCTTTTCCCGCAGCGCCTCAATGCAGGCGTCCAGCTGATCGCCGATATCCCAGAATTCGCCGCGCAAATAAATGTAGACGGCTGCCGCTTGAATGGCGTAGGCGCAGATCAACGCGCCCTCGATCAACTGAAAGGGGTTCTCTTCCATGATCTCGCGGTCTTTGAAGGTGCCGGTCTCGCTCTCATCGGCGTTGACGGCGACGTAAGTGACCGGCTCCTGCTGCGGGATGAAGCTCCATTTGACGCCAGTGGGAAAGCCGGCGCCGCCGCGGCCGCGCAGGCCCGACGCTTTGACCTCGTCGATGACCTCGGCCGGCGACATGGCGAGCGCTTTTTTCATTGCGCTGAAGCCGCCGTGCCGCTCATAGACGTCGAGCTGTTTGATATTCTCAATTTCACGACCGCGCAGCAGAATGTGCCTGATCCCCATCGATTTCACTCTCCGTCCCAGCCCGCCGGGGCTAGCCGCGCCCGTTCGGCGAATGGGCCGCTTCAACGCGCCACTTGGCCAGTAATTCGCGCATTTTGTCTTTGTCCAAATTCTCGACATAGCGGAAGTTGCACTGCAACATCGGCGCCTTGTCGCAGGCGGCCAGGCACATCACGTGCTCGACGGTGAACATGCCGTCGGCGCTGGTGCCGCCTTCTTCCACGCCTAGCTCTTCCTTCAGCCAGGCGTGGAATTCGTCGGCGCCCTTCAGCGCGCAAGGCAAATCGGTGCAGACCTGCAGCCAGTACTTGCCTTTGGGTTTTTCCGAATACATGGTGTAGAAGCCGGCGATGGACTTGACCTGCGTCGGATCCAGGTCGAGCAAGCGCGCCACTTCGTTGATGCCGTCTTGATTGACCCAGCCGTATTCTTCTTGCGCGATGTACAGCAAGGGCATTACCGCCGAGCGCTTGGTCGGGTATTTCGCCAGATGCTGCTCTATCCGCGCCTGGTATTTCGGGTTTCCGATGATTGCCATCAACACCGTTCCTTCACAACAAGATCCGCCCCCATACGGAGGGATTCCGCGCGCGTTGATATCCGCACGGCCCTTTGCTTCGCCACGCGAAACTCAGCGGTCGCAATCGCCGAGCACAATATCTACGCTGCCGATTATCGCCACCATATCCGCCAGCAGATAGCCCTTCGCGACCACCGGCAGCGCGCTGATGTGCATGAACGATGGCGTCTTGAAATGCACTCGTCGTGGCCTGTTGCCGCCCGTGCCATGAATGTAGCAGCCGATCTCGCCGCGCGGGCTTTCGATCGCGCAATAGATTTCTTCGTCCGGCGCATCGTAGCCGTATGTCCACAGCTTGAAGTGGTGGATGACCGCTTCCATGCTCTGCCCCAGCTCACTGCGCAGCGGCGGGCAATACTTGCGATTCTCCGAGCGATAAGGGCCCTTCACCCGCTCCAGCCGGCCCACCGCCTGATGCAGGATCTTCATGCTCTCGCGGAATTCCTGAATGCGAATCAGGTAACGGTCGTAGACATCGCCATGCTCGCCCAGAGGTACGCTGAAATCGTAGGTCTCGTAACCGCAATAGGGCTGCGCCTTGCGCAAGTCCCAATTGACGCCGCTGCCGCGCAAGGCCGGGCCGGTCATGCCCTGGGCCAGCGCCACATCGGGCTCGATAACGCCGACGCCTTGCGCGCGATCTTTCCAGATCGGGTTCTGCGTCAGCAGCGCCTCGTAGTCGTCGACCTTGGCCGGGAAGTCCTGCAGGAATTGCTTGATCGTCGGCAGGAAATCAGCCGGCACATCACGCCAGACGCCGCCGGGCCGGATGTAACTGCTCATCATGCGCTGACCGCTTAGCATCTCGAACATGCCGAGGATGCGCTCGCGCTCGCGGAAAGCGTAGAGCAAGACGCTCATGGCGCCCATGTCGATGGCGTGCGTGCCCAGCCACACCAGATGGCTGGCGCAGCGGGCCAACTCGAGGCAGATGACGCGAATGATCTGCCCGCGCTCGGGCACATCAAGGTCCAGCAACTTCTCCACCGCCGCCGAAAATACCATGTTGTTCGACATCGGCGACAGATAATCCATGCGGTCCGTAAGCGGCACCGCTTTCTCGTAAGTCTTGTCCTCAATCGACTTTTCGATGCCGGTATGCAGGAAGCCGATATCGGGCAGGCAAGTGACAATCTGCTCGCCGTCCAACTCCAGCAGCAAGCGCAAAACGCCGTGGGTGCTGGGATGGTGCGGGCCCATATTGAGCAGCATCGTCTCGCCGGTGATGGCGCGTTCCGACACCAGGCCACGCAACTGATCCAGGCTGCCTTCCCAGCGGCGCTGTTCTTCAATGCTCTGCGTGCGCTCTGCGACTGCCATGGCGACCTCAACTAGTCCCGTGCGTAAGGCTTGTGTCTGCTGATCTCGGCCTCATTGAAGGAAAAGGCGACCGTCTCCTTGCCCAGCGGATAATCGCGCCGGTGCGGGTGACCGAACCAGTCCTCCGGCATCAGTAGCCTGCGCTGATCGGGATGCCCTTCAAAGACGATGCCCATCATGTCGGCGATTTCTCGCTCCAGCCAATCAGCCGCGGGCCAGACGACCGTCGCCGTCGGCAGGCGCGGGTCTTCATCGGCGACGAAGGCTTTGACGCGCAAACGCCGATTGTAGAGCATCGATAAGATGTGATACGAAACGGCAAAGCGCTCAGGCCGGTAATCGCGGGCTTCGCCATCAAAGTGGCCGCCAAAGTCACTCGGGTAGTAGTCGACGGCGCTGATATCGGAGAGCATGTTGTAGACCAAGCCGGGGCTGACGCGCAGAAAGTTCAGGACCTCAGGCGCGCGCTCGGCGGCCACTGCAACCGTCGTCTCGCCGCGGAATTCCTTCACGTGCAAGATGGCCCCGCCAAAGGCATCGCGCAATGCGCTGACGGGGTCGCGTGCCGCCGGTATCTCCATGCTTCTGTCACCTCTTCCGGCTGTCTACAGCCGCTTTCCGCCTAAGCCCAATCGGCGATGCGCTCGCCCTTGACCTTTTCGTGCAGGGTCATGATGCCGTGCAACAATTGCTCGGGCCGCGGCGGGCAGCCGGCCACATAGACATCAACCGGGATGATCTCGTCCACGCCTTGCACGATGGCGTAATTGTTGTAGACGCCGCCACAAGACGCGCAATCGCCCATGGAGATCACCCACTTGGGCTCCGCCATTTGATCGTACAACTGCCGGATGACGGGCGCCATCTTGCGCGTCAAGCGCCCGGAGACGATCAGCAAGTCAGCCTGCCGCGGCGTGGCCCGGTTCAGCTCCATGCCGAAGCGCGAGAGATCGTAACTCGACGCCTGCGAGCTCATATATTCGATGGCGCAGCATGCCAAGCCAAAGAGCAGCGGCCACATAGCGCCGGTGCGCCCCCAATTGACTGCTTGCTCGACGGTGGTCGTGACGACACCCAGGTTTCCCAGCTTTGCGCTCACTCCCATTCCAGACCGCCTTTCTTCCACTCGTAGGCGAAACCGACGATCAGGATCAGCGTGAAGACCGCCATCACCGCCAGGCCATAGACGCCGAGGTCGCGCATGGAAACCGCCCAAGGCAAAAAGAAGATGACTTCAATATCAAAAATGATGAAGAGCACAGCCACCAGATAGAACTTGACCGGCAGGCGGCGCGTCGCCGGGCCGATCGGTTTCATGCCGCTTTCGTAGGGCACGGATTTGCGGTAAGTCGGCCGATGCGGCCCCATCACGCGAGAAATATTGGAGATGATCAGCGCCAGCACAGTGGCTATCACCAGGAGCGCGGTAACGGGACCAAATTCAAGGACGGTCATCTTCGGCTTCCAACCGATTGTGCTTTTTGGAACAAACCAAGTTCCTGAGAGGTTAGCACAGAAGCCGAGCAAAATCAAGCAAGGTTGAATGCCGATTTCGCGCCATTTGGTCGTCGCGGAATCCCAGCGTTTAACGAGGCTGAATCATTCAAGGCGACCGTTGGCCAACCGGGTTGACGCGGCTGCCTCAAACCGGGCCAGCTGGCCCGCTGCGGTCATGGATTCAGCACGCCCGCTTCCGCCAGATACTCCGCCACCTGGCGCGCCATCTCTGCGGCGCCGCGCGCGCTCATGTGAATGCCGTTCACCCAATAAGGCGCGTCGCTGGGCATAGCCGCCGCCAGGTCGTAGAGCAGCGCGCCTTCTTCATCCGCCAAGCGGCGAATGATGGCGTTGTGCTCATCGACGGCGCCTTGCTGCACCGGGTCCACCATGCCGCCCCCGCCTTCAATGGGGAAATCCAAAGGCGAATAGGCCCAGGTCACGAAAAGTACTTCAGCGTCCATGCCCCGCGCCAGCCGCGCCATGTTGCGCAGGTTGCGCTCAAAATAGACCGGCGGGTTGGCATCCAGGACCTCTTGCAGCGCCATGTCAAAGCCAGGGCAATAGGCGACGCCATCGACCGTATCCGGCATGCAGCTGCGCCGGCCATCGGGCGCCCGCATGGACGTGTCCAGCTCGTACGCCACTGGCAGCTCGCCCCCCAGACGCCTCAGCGCAAATCGAAACAGCGCGCTGATGGGCAACGGATCGTCCAGGTCCTGCCAATAACCTTTGCCCGAATTCAAGCCGTCGTAGAACTCAGGGTCGGTCGTGCGGACGCCGACATCATTGATGGCGTGGTAGATGATGAGCAAGTCTGGCTCCAGGTCCGGGATACGCAGCAGCAGGTTGACGGCGGATTCCCAGGAGGAGTAGCCGAGCACGCCCGCGTTGATGACCTCAATATTGTCATGGCCCAAGCCTTGCTGAAGCTGTGCTTCCAGCTGATGCGGGTAACTCTGTCGCCAGTCCGGCAAGTACAGTCCGTACGTTGTCGAACCGCCCAGGGCGACGATGCGATAAGCGCCGTCGGGTTTGGGCACATTGACTTCTGGGCCGCGGTAACCGAGCGAATTCACCTGCGGGTGGTCCGGGTCCAAGCCGTAATTCAAATACGCCAAGCCTTGAAACAGCATCACCTGCTGCTGGATTTCTTCCCGCGTATACAAGTAAAGTATCTTCTGACGTTGATCACCGTAATGCGTAAGATAGACGCGAAAGCCGACTTCCAGCGCGAGCAGGGTCAGCAGAATGGCCCCGGCTATGATGGGGATTTTGGTTCGCATGGCGTCGCCGTGCTATCGTTATGCCGCGAAATAGGGATAGCCATGAGTATAAGCGCAAAGAAAAAGGGCGCAACGTCCTCATTACGCCCCAAGCTGTGACAAGTTATGCCGACGATTGCTAGACCGCGCCCAGCCCCAAGAGCCCGGTTTCCGGCTGCGGCCGGCGCGTCTGCTCATCGTATTTGCCGAAGCGGATTACATCACCGGTCGAGGTGATCGCTTCCACCGACAAACCCAGGCTCTGCAATTCTTTCACCAAGACGCGGAAGCTGGTAGGGATGCCGGGTTCCTCTATCGCCTCTCCCTTGACGATGCTCTCGTAAGTCTTCACGCGCCCCTGCACATCGTCCGACTTCACCGTCAGCATCTCTTGCAAGATATGCGCGGCGCCGTAAGCTTCCAACGCCCACACCTCCATCTCGCCAAACCGCTGGCCGCCGAATTGCGCCTTGCCGCCCAGCGGCTGCTGGGTCACCAGGCTGTAGGGACCGGTGGAGCGCGCATGCGCCTTGTCCTCCACCAAGTGCGCCAGCTTGAGCATGTGCACGTAGCCGACGGCCACCGGGCGATCAAAGGGCTCGCCAGTGCGACCATCGTACAAGGTCATCTTGCCGTAGTGAGGCACGGGCACGCCGGTTTCAAACATGATGCGGTCGGCAATGGCGAAGAGTTCTTTCGTCGAAAGTTCATCCCTCAGCTCGATTTCCTCGGGCGCGTTGTCCCGGATCCACAAGCGGATGGAGACGTCGAGCGCGCTCAAATCACGTTGATCGCGCTGTTCGGCGCTCAATTCGCTATTGTCGTAGACCATAATCTCATCGGGGTCGTGGCCGTATTCGCGCAGGACTTCAGCCGCCGCCACCCGGCGCACGTAAATCTCATCGCGCTCCATGATGATGGCTTCAACATCGTAGCGACTTGAATCCCCCAGGCTGTCGACAATATAGGCGCAGACGACGTGCATATCGTCATCGAATTCATCGGGTTCGATGCCGGCGATAAGCGCCAGCCGCTCCTGGCTCTCCCAGGCGCGCGCAGTCGTCAGCTTCCAGGCCCAGTCGATCATCCAGGCCCGGCCCAACTCGGCTTGAATCTCGTGCTCCTTGACACCGTCGAACACCGGCGTAATCGCCTGGAAGCCGAGGCGATCGGCGGCCCAGCCCAAGTGCAATTCCAGAATCTGGCCGATATTCATGCGGCTGGGCACACCCAGCGGATTCAATATGATCTCGACCGGAACGCCGCCTTCGACGTAGGGCATGTCTTCCACGGTGACGATCTTTGAAATCACGCCCTTGTTACCGTGACGGCCCGCCATTTTGTCGCCCACGGTGAGCTTGCGCCGCTGGGCGACGCTGACTCGCACCATCTTCTCCACGCCCGCCGGCAAATCGGGATGCTCTTCGCGGGTGAAGACGCGCACATCGATGACTTTGCCGCGGTCGCCATGCGGCAAACGCAAGGACGAGTCTTTCACTTCGCGCGCTTGCTCGCCGAAGATCGCCCGCAAGAGTTTCTCCTCCGGCGATAGTTCCTTTTCGCCCTTGGGTGTGATCTTGCCCACCAGAATATCGTTGGGGCCGACCTCGGCGCCGATGCGCACGATGCCGTGCTCGTCCAGATCTTTCAGCGCTTCTTCGCCAACGTTGGGGATGTCGTAGGTGATTTCTTCCGGACCCAGCTTGGTGTCGCGCGCTTCGATCTCGTGCTTCTCGATGTGAATGCTGGTGAACTTGTCCCCCCGCAGCATATCTTCGCTGACCAGCAGGGCGTCTTCGTAATTGCCGCCGTCCCAGGACAAGAAGCAGGTCAAGACATCGTGCCCCAGCGCCAACTGCCCGTCATAGGTCGACGAGCTATCGGCGATGACATCGCCCGGCTTGATCATGTCGCCCTTGCGCACCAGTGGCCGCTGATCAATGCAGGTCGACTGATTCGAGCGCTCGTATTTGCGCAGCAGAAAAGTCTCCTCTTCACCGTCCGTTTTGCGCACGATGACGCGGTGACCCTGCACGCTGATGACCTCGGCTTCAATGTCGGATACCAGCACCTGCCCGCTATCCGAGGCCGCCTGGCGCTCCATGCCGGTGCTGACCACGGACACATCCGGCGCGATCAAGGGCACGGCCTGCCGCTGCATATTCGAGCCCATCAAGGCGCGGTTGGCGGCGTCGTGCGACAAGAAGGGAATCAGCGCGGCGCTGATGCCGACGATTTGCCGCGGCGCGATATCCATGTAGTCGATGCGCCCAGGCGCCACCGAGCGGAAACCTTGTTCGTGGCGCGCCGATACGCGGTTGGACACAAATTGATCGCGCTCATCCAGCACGGCGTTGGCTTGCGCGATGATGAAGCGGTCTTCGTTATCGGCGGACAGGTACTCGATCTCGTGCGTGGCGAAGGGCGTCACGGGAACTTCTTTGATCTTGTGGCGCTTTAGCTTGGTCACGATCTTCTTGTCGAGGACCGTGCCTTCATCCACGATGACATTGCCCTTGGCGCTTTCGATGTCATCGCCGGCCCGGCGGCCGATTGTGTCCGGATCCGCCACCTCCAAGCTGCTGATGACTTTGCGATAGGGCGTCTCGATGAAGCCCAGCTCATTGACGCGCGCGTAGCTCGCCAGCCGGCCGATCAAGCCGATATTCGGTCCCTCAGGCGTCTCGATGGGGCAGATGCGGCCGTAGTGGCTGTGATGCACATCGCGCACATCAAAACCGGCCCGCTCCCGCCGCAAGCCGCCAGGGCCCAGCGCCGAAAGCGTTCGCTTATGCGTCAACTCCGATAGCGGATTGGTCTGCTCCATGAACTGCGAGAGCTGGGACGAGCCGAAGAATTCGCGCACAGCCGCCACGATAGGACGGATGTTGACCAGCGAAACCGGCGTCAACTGCTCGGCTTCACGGATGGACATGCGCTCCTTGACGACGCGCTCCATGCGCCGCAAGCCGATGCGCAGTTTGTTGCCGATGAGCTCGCCAACGGTCTTGACGCGGCGGTTGCCCAGGTGATCAATGTCGTCCCGCTGCCGCTTGCCGTTGTTGATGAGGATCATGTGCTCGACCAGCTTGACAATATCGGCTTTTGAGATCGTCCGGTGCGATGGGTCGACGATTTCGCTTAAGCCAAGGCGTTGGTTGAGCTTGTAACGCCCCACGCGCTCCAGGTCGTAACGACGCTGGTCAAAGAGCTGCCCCACAAGGTATTCACGGGCGTTTTCCAGGGTCGGCGGGTCGCCCGGGCGCATCCGCCGGTAAAACTCAATCAAGGCCACCTCGGCGATGGTCTGCTTCTTCTTCAATTCCCACTTCGGCTCATTCTTGATGCAAGTCTCGATGAACCGGTGGTTTTCGTTATTGTCGACATCGGCGAAGAGCGAAAGAATCTCCTCGTCATCGCCGGTGCGTATGGGCGATGTAGAAGCGGGCAAGCCATCAGCGACGGCGGCCAGCGCGCGCAGCAAAATCGTCACCGGAATGGTGCGCTTGCGGTTGAACTTGATCGTGATGTAGTCGGTCTTGCGCGTCTCGAATTCCATCCAGGCGCCGCGGTCGGGGATCAGCTTGGCATTCGATAGCTGCCGCCCGGTCGTGCGGTCTTCGTCGACATCAAAATAGACGCCGGGCGAGCGGATCAGCTGGCTGACGACCACGCGCTCCGTGCCGTTGATGATGAAAGTGCCCTTCTCGGTCATGAGCGGGAACTCGCCCAAGAAGATGTCCTGCGTAATAATCTCGTCGCCCTGCTCGTGGTTCACCAGCGCGACTTCCACATAGAGCGGCGCCGCGTAGGACATATCCCGCTCGATGCACTCTTCTTCGTCGTACTTCGGCTCTTCGAATTTCGGCTTCAAACCGAATTCCTGAGACTGCGGGTGGTTGCCGGGGAAATAAAGCGACAAGTTGCCGTTGAAACTCTGGATGGGGTTGATCTCGTCGAACAGCTCAAGCAGCCGGCCGCCATACAGGAAGTCCTTAAAAGACTCCAACTGGATATCGATCAGCGACGGCAGTTCCTGAATCTCGGGCGTGCGGGCGTAATTTTTCACATTATAGTAGTGTTTCAAGGCGCGTCTCCCTGGAAGACTAGATGACCCGGCTGATCAGCGAA
Source organism: Phototrophicaceae bacterium (assembly GCA_965208195.1). Taxonomy (GTDB): domain Bacteria; phylum Chloroflexota; class Anaerolineae; order Aggregatilineales; family Phototrophicaceae; genus UBA6055. Next base: position 1,642,464 of record CBDBOC010000004.1, read on the forward strand.
GGCGACGACATGAAACAGCCCATGCGTAGGTATCGAAGCGATGTAAACAGTTGGCTCACTGATTACAACTCGTACTGCGCATTTGACCAGTTTTCATGTACCCAATAGATTGTAATGGCAAGAGGACTGCAAACTTGCAGTGTAATGCACGGCGAGGGCCTTTGTCAAGACCAACCTTGATGTGAAGTGTCTTATAGCGTGGTACGGCAATAGTGTACCACAATCGCCGAAATCTTCAAGTGAATTCGTGCCGTTACCGCGCAGAAAGCTAAGGCCAAATGCCACGTAATCGCCAAGCGCAAGACATCAAGGAAAAGGTGCAAACGCGCTTCGGCGATGTGGCGGCCAATTACCGCACGAGCCAAGTGCACGCCGCCGGCCCGGACCTTGACCTGCTGGTTGCGGCGGCGCCCTTGACGGCTGATGCCACGGTCCTGGACGCCGGCTGCGGCGCCGGGCACGCCGCCCTGGCCTTGGCTCCGCGGGCGCATTCAGTTGTCGCCCTGGATTTTACGCCGGCCATGCTGGCGCAGGTGGAGGCCTTGGCCGGGGAACGGGGGATCAGCAACGTGGTGGCGCAGCTGGGCGATGTCGAGCGCCTGCCCTTCCCCGCCGCTCGCTTCGACATTGTGGTCAGCCGCTACAGCGCGCATCACTGGCTGCGGCCGGCGCGGGCCCTCGCCGAATTCCGACGCGTGCTCAAACCAGCGGGCGTCTTCCTCTTGAGCGACATCATGGCGCGCGAAGACTACGCCCAGGACACCTTCCTGCAAGCGATTGAGTTGCTGCGCGATCCCTCGCATGTGCGCGATTATCGCATTTCCGAATGGCGAGCGCTCCTGGAGGGCGCCGGCTTTTCGGCTGAGGTACTGCAGCGCTTTGAGCTACCGCTGCATTTCGCCACCTGGACGCGGCGCATGAACACGCCTCGGCAAAACGCGGCGATGATCAAGTCGCTCTTCAGCGGCGCCTCGGCGGATCTGCGGCGTGGCTTCGGCTTGCCTGCCCAGATTTCGGGCGACGACTTCACGTTCATCATCCCGGGCGCGGTCCTGCGCGGGAGTCCCAGTCGTCCCTAGCCGCTCGCCAGTTGCCCCGTGGCCTGCAAATACTGCGTATAGCCGCCGGCGTATTCCTCGAGCTCGCCATCGCGCAGCGCCACCAGCCTGTCCACCGTCTGATCGAGGAAGTAGCGATCGTGCGAGACGATCAAAACGGTGCCGACGAAATCGTCCAGCGCGTCTTCCAGCACTTCCACCGAGGCGATGTCGAGATTGTTGGTCGGCTCGTCAAGCAGCAGCAGATTCGGCTGGCGCAGCATCACCAGCGCCAATTGCAGCCGGCTGCGCTCCCCGCCCGAGAGCGTGCTGATCGGCTGCCGCACTTGCTCATACGTGAAAGCCATTCGCAGCAGAAAGGTCACCGCCCGCTCTTCGCTGCTATTCTGGATGCGGCGGATGAGGTCCAGCGGCGTCGCCGAAAGCCAATTCTGCAGCGTCCCGTGCTCTTGCGAATAGTAGCCGATGCGCACGCTGGGTCCGACTTTGACTTCGCCCTCGCAAGGCGCGTATTCGCCCAGGATCAAGCGCAGCAGCACCGTCTTGCCCGCGCCGTTGGGGCCGATCAGCCCGACGCGCTCGCCATGTCGCAGCAGCAGATTGGCGCCAAGCAGAAGCGGCTCGTCACCCAAAACCAGCGACACATCGACCAATTCCAGCACCTTCTTGCTGCCGCGCCAGCCTTCGACCTTGAAATCCATCAGGCGCGGCTCAAAGACCTGGTCAATGATCTCGCCGCGTTCTTCCATTTTCTCCAGCATGCGTCGCCGTTGGCGCGCCGCCAACATATATTTGCGGCTGAGCACTTGCTTCGCCCAGCGTTCAAAGCGGTCGATCATCGCTTCAATGCGGGCGATTTCCTTCTGCTGCGTCACGTATTGCTGCTGCTGGCGCAAGCGGCGCAATTCGCGCTCGTTGGCGTAATACGAGTAGTTGCCGTGATACACCGTCAGCTTGCCATCTTCCAGCTCGACCGTTTGCGTCGCCACTTGATCCAGCAAGGTGCGGTCATGCGAGATAATCACGACTCCGCCTCGATAATGTTTGATGAAGCGCTCCAATTGAATCTTGCCCGCCAAATCAAGATGGTTGTCCGGCTCATCCAGCAACAGGATATCGGGCGCCGCTACGGCCATTTGCACTAGCGCCACCATCTTCTTCTGCCCGCCGGAGAGGTTAGCCGTTGGCGTGTCGTAGTCCGCTTCGCTAAAGCCGAGCATCGCCAACAGTTCGCGCACATGGCTCCGGTGCCGGTGGCCATTCATGCGCTCGAAGCGCGCCAGTTGCCGCTCGTGCCGCTCCAGGACTTGCGCCAGGGCTTGAGCATCGCCGTAGACTGCGGGGTCCGCCATTTGCGCTTCGCTCTCGCTCAGGGCGGCTTCGACCTCGGCCAGCGCCGGCGGCTTGACCAGGGCCGCCTCCAGCAGAGTCGAATCCGGCGGCAACTCGATATCCTGCGACAAGTGGCCGATACGCGTTTGATTCTGCCGCGCGACGTGTCCGCGATCCGGCTCTATCTCGCCCAGCAGCACACGGAACAAGGTCGACTTGCCGGCGCCATTGGGGCCGATCAGCGCGGCGCGATCGCGATCGCCGACGGCCCAGTTCAGGTCGCGATAGATTTCCCGCCCGGCGAAGCTCACCGTGATATTATTGACGCGCAAGATTTGCATGGTCGCTGGCTGAAACGGCTTGAGATGCGAACGCCGCAAAGCATAGCACAGCCTTGCGCCCACGAGGATGCCGGCGCTGTTAAGCCTGCGCGGCAGCGGCTACACTTGTACAAGTGAAGCAGTGAACCCGGGGCGCGAAATGCTCATCGTCGACGCGCAGCAGAATATCGCCTTCAACGCCCAGCAGCTGGGCCGTGACTACACCGCCTGGGCCTGGCGCCAACGCCGTGAGCTACCACCGCGTGACGCGCCAATAGCGACGACCAGCTTTCGCGACAATCTGCTGGCCGGCGTCGCCGTCGTGGTCGGGGGCATCGCCGTGCTGCCCGAGTCCGCGCCGGACCTAAAGAGCTGGCAGCGCTTCAGCTATCGCACGCAAGACGACGCGCAGCGCCTGGCCCGCGGGCAACTGGACTATTACCATCGGCTGGCCGATGAGCACGACCAGATTCAGCTCATCCTGACGCAAAGCGATCTCGCCGCCGTGCTGGAAAGCTGGCAGGGCGACAAAGCTATCGACCAGCGGCTGCAAGGCATCGTCGTCCAACTCAAAGGCGCGGAGCCCATCAGCGAGCCGAAGCAATTCGAGGCATGGCACGGTGCTGGCGTGCGGCTGGTGGCGCCAGCCTGGGGACCATCGCGTTACGCCGCCGTCGATGGCGACTTGACCCGCCTCGGCTACGAGCTGCTGGAAGCGCTGGCCAGCGCCGGCGCCCTGCTGGATATCGTCGGCCTTTCGGAACGCGGCGCCGCTGACGCAATCGACCGCTACGCAGGACCTGTCATTGCCAGCCACGGCAGTCCGCGGCAAATCTGCGGCGTGTCGCGCTGCATCAGCGACGCCGCTATCATCCGCTTGGCCGAACGCGGCGGCGTCCTGGGCATCATGATGTATAATCGATACTTGAGGCGGGACTGGCATCCTGCGGACCCCAAGCGCAGTGTTAGCCTGCAGCATTGGGTGAACGCTGTCGATCATGTCTGTCAGCTGACCGGCTCGGTAGACCATGTCGGTTTGGGCAGCGATATTGACGGCGGCTATGCCTACAGCGCCCTGCCTCGCGATGTCGATACGTCCAGCGACCTGCGTTTGCTGGAGCGGGCGCTGCTGGAAGGCGGCTTTTCGACAGAGGAGACGGCGGCGATTTTGGGCGGCAATATGCTTCGAGTTTTGACGGCGTCATTGCCGGACGAGTGAGCAGCGATGTGGCGATTTGCGCAAGTTGGCATCGCGCTGGGCGCCCTGGGCGCGATGATCTGTTTGATGGGGCTCTTCCCCGGCGTCACCGGCGCCGTGCCCACTGCCGGCATCGGTTTGGTGCAAGTTTCCATGGTGCTTGTCGGTTACACGCTCTTGGTCCTGGGCGCGCTAACCTACCTGAAATTCACCTTTTTTCTCGAAGTGCCGGCCTCGCTAAGCCAGCAGATTGGCATGCGCCTGGCCCTGACCGGCATCCTTTTCGCGGCCCTGGCCGGCCTGGCGGATATCCTGGGTTTCGGCACCCATGTTCGCGATGACGTCAATGACATCTTCTTCGGCCAGTTGCAGATGATCGGCATCCTCGCCAGTTTCTGCCTGTCTTCGTTCGGCGTGCTGGTGTATGTATTGGCCGGCGCCCATCTGGCTCGGCATGCGCCAGTGGAAGCGCTGAGCGACTACATCGCCGGCGTCGATGACACCAGCGAGATTCTGCTGGAAGACCTCGAATGACGGACGCGACCGGATGCCATTCCCAGCGCAACCGCCCCTCACGCCACGTCCGGTAAACATAGCCCGATGAACAAGCCGACACTGCTATACGTGGTGAACATCCCGCGCTTTTTCTTGTCGCACAGGTTGTCCCTGGCCCTGGCGGCGCGCGCGGCGGGCTTTGATGCGCATGTAGCCGCTTCCGCTGACGATGCAGCGTCGATCAGCCGAATCAAAGCGGCGGGCCTGCCCTTTCACCCGCTGCCGCTGAGCCAGCACGGCCTCAATCCCTTGCGCGAGTTATGGGCGATTCTGGCCCTGCTGCGTCTATACAGCCGGCTTCAGCCTGATCTGCTGCACCACGTCAGCATCAAGCCGGTCATCTACGGCGGCATCGCCGCGTCACTGAGCCGTCGCCGACAGGTCGTGCAGGCAGTGAGCGGCTTGGGTTACGTCTTCGTCAGTGACACGCCGCGCGCCCGGCTGCTGCGCCACGTCAGCGGGCCGCTATTCAAGCTGGCGCTGCGCGGCCATGGCACACGCCTGGTGCTGCAAAATCCGGACGATCAGCGCTTCTTCATCGATCGCGGTTTGGTCGCGCCGGAGCGGGCCGTGCTCATTCGCGGGTCCGGCGTCGATACCGATTCCTTCCGGCCCAGGCCCGAGCCAGAGACTGAAACGCCGGTTGCGCTATTCGCCGGCCGCTTGCTCTGGAGTAAGGGCTTGGGCGAGTTCGTGGAGGTTGCGCGGCGCCTGCGCGGGCGGGCGCGCTTCCGCGTAGTCGGCTACGAAGAAGGCAGCAGCCCGCTAAATGTGCCCGCGGCCCAGTTGCGCCAATGGCAAGCTGAAGGCCTGATCGAGTGGCTGGGCCGGCGCGACGACATGCCGCGGGTCTATGCCGATTGCCACATGGTATGTCTGCCATCGACCTATGGCGAAGGCATCCCCAAGGTGCTGCTTGAAGCGGCCGCCTGCGCCCGAGCTTGCGTCACCACCGATACGCCCGGCTGCCGCGAGGTCGTTCGCGCTGGTGTAAACGGCCTCGTCGTGCCGGCAGGGGACGTCGATAGCCTCACCAGCGCCGTCAAGACGCTGATCAATGACGCCAACTTGCGCAGGCGCTTCGGCAAGGCGGGGCGACAATTGGTTTTGGCTATGTTCAGCGCTCACCAGGTCCATGCCGAGACGATCGCGCTCTACCGAACGATGCTCGAAGGCCGGGCGCCTTCACCAGTAGGTCATGGATCGTGAGGGGCCACGGTAGTTGCAACCCAGTTTTCGGCACAGATGGGCGGGCCGCCGGGCGGGTAACCCCAGGTCTGCTTCAAGCGGCCGCGGCGGACCATCTCCAGGAACTGCTGATAGACAGATTTCAAAGCGGCGCAGTCGCCGAGTATTTCAGCCGATTGCCCCTGCAAATACCAGCACTCCAGTTTGCGCTCGCCGGGGGCCAGGCCTTGCTCGATTTGCACGCTGGCGCACTGCGAAAAGGCGGCTTGCGCGCGCTGGTATTCACCAGCCAGAAAATACTCGCGCCCCAGTTTGTACCAGCCGTCAAACCAGGCCGGCGCCAATTCAGTCACCTCGCGGCAATAGCGCAGCGCCGACTGCCGCTCCAGCAGACGATTGGACATTTCACAGAGCCTTAGGCGCGCCTTGACATTGTCCCCATCCAGCGACAGTACCTTGTAATAGGCCACAGTCGCCCGATCAAAATCGCTGACTTGCAAGGCGAAGAGCGCCATTTCAAGATGCAGCGGGATGAGCTTGTCATTATGGCTGATCGCGCGCTCCATCTCGCCAATCGCGCGCCGATAGTTGCCCGCGTCGCCTTGCGCGATCGCCAGCGCCCGGTAGCTATCCACTTGATAACGCGCTTGTTGCCGCGCCAGCTCGACGCTGACCTCGGCTTCCCGCAGCGCCGCTTCGAAGATGCCCTGGGCGCCGTAAGACAGCGAGAGCACAATCCGCGCCAGAATGTGATCGGGCGCCTGCTCAACGATGCGCAGCGCGATGCGACCGGCCTCGGCGGCGTAACCATTCGCCTGCAAAGCGTAACCGTGCGCCGCCTGCATGTTGAGGCTGCGGGGCGAGATTTCGAGGCCGCCCCGGCTTATCTCCAGCGCCAACTCCCGATCCGCAGCGCGGTCGTATTCGCTGTAGCTGCGATAGAGCAGGGCCCGCACCAGCAATTCGCGCGCCGATGCGTCCGCCGGCTGCTGCGCCAGCCAGCGCTGCGCGGTGTCAACGGCCGCGGAAAGATCGCCCTCATGAAAGGCGGCGTTGGCCGCTGCCAGCGACAGCGAGGCGCTCGGAGCGCGTTGCGCGTTCAACCATTGGCCGATCCAGTTTCGCCCCAGCCCAACAACCGCCACGGCCACTGTTACTAGTATCAGCAGCGGGGCGCAACCCCCCAACATGCCCGTCCGCGGGCTGAGCATTCCTAGCGTGGTTGGTCGTTTTCTCATGCTTTTACCGGCCGGCGGGAATTGCGCGTCACAAGCCTTGGTGGTAAGTAGTGTACAACCTTAGCAGGTTGACCGCACTCAAGTTGCCGATGTTTTCACACGTAATCAGCTATGCACGCGGAGGCAAGCGTGTCCATGTCAATCGTGCGTAAGGCGACCCACATTATGCGGACAGCCTGGGCGAGCGGCCGGCACACCCGCGCGAACCTTGGGATTCCACGCGCAGATCGGATTGCCGTACGAAGACAGCGATACGGGTCGCATCACTCGCGCCGCATGCATCCTCTTTACCGTCCCGGAATCGCGCGGAAGCGCTCACCACTGGCCGGCGGCGGCGTGTGCTTTGCGGATCGGCAGAGGCAATCGGTAGCGCGGCGTGCAGGACAAGACCAGCTCAATCGCGCTCTGGAGTTCCGCGCGGTGGCCGACCGACACATACAGCGGCTTTACGTTGGAACGCGTACGCAAGACGACGCCAACCTGCTCGCCGTGGTAGCGAACCGGGGCGTGGCTGCCCTTGCGCGGGCCGGGCTGCTGATATTCGCCGATATAATGCGATTTGCCACAGCCGATGGTCGGGCGTTGCAGCCACAAGCCAAGATGCGCGGCGATGCCCATTCGGCGCGGATGCATCTGCCCCATGCCGTCAAAGAGAAAGACATCCGGCTCTGTCCCGAGCTTTTCCAAGGCTTGCGCGATAACCGGCCCCTCGCGGAAGGCCAGCAAACCCGGCACGTAGGGGAAGCGCGTTTCTTGTTCAGCGCGCGTGATCTCAAGCAGGTCCAATTCCGGGTAGCTCAGCACGGCCACGGCGGCCCGCGATAAGCCGGAGCGGACACTTACATCGACGCCGGCAACCGTGCTGATCGCGGCCGCGTCGAGGGGCGCATCGCTGATCAAGTTCGGCGCCAACTCACGCTGCAGCGCGACCGCCGCCTTGGGGCTGAGGTCCCAGGCGTGCAGCGGCTCGAGCTTCATCGGCTGACGGCTGCCGCGCAATTTGCGTCTACATTTCCAGGTAATCGCGCAATTGCTTCGAGCGAGTCGGATGCCGCAGCTTGCGCAATGCCTTCGCTTCAATCTGGCGGATGCGCTCGCGCGTGACGCCGAAGTAGCCGCCGACTTCTTCCAGCGTGTTGTCGTGGCCATCGCGCAAACCAAAGCGCAGCTCCAACACCTGGCGTTCGCGCTCGCTCAAGACGCCCAGGGCTGAGCGAATCTGCTCCTTCAGCAATTGGCGCCCGGCGGCATCCACCGGCCCGGGCAGATTTTCATCAGGGATAAAGTCGCCGAGCTGGCTGCTGTCTTCCTGCCCCACCGGCATATCCAGGCTCATCGGCTCCTGGCTGATGCGCATGATGCGGCGGACTTTCTGGGAGGCGCGGCGCAATTTGCGGTGCAAAGCCGGTTCCAGCGACTGGCCCTCGCGCATTTGGTCTTTGATCGCGTTGCGGTCTTCGTCGTTGAGGAAATCCATTTCCAGCGCGATCTGTTCCGTGATCGGTTCAGCGCCCAGGGTCTGCAGCAAGTCTCGCTGAACCCGCATCATGCGGTTGATCGTCTCCACCATGTGCACCGGGATGCGTATGGTGCGGGCTTGATCCGCGATGGCCCGGCTGATTGCCTGGCGTATCCACCAAGTCGCGTAGGTGCTGAATTTGTAGCCCTTGGTGTGGTCGAATTTGTTGACCGCGCGCAGCAAGCCGATATTGCCTTCCTGAATCAAGTCGAGGAAGCTGATGCCGCGCCCCATATAGCGCTTCGCCACACTGACCACCAGGCGCAAATTCGCCCGCGTCAAGTCTTCCGATGCCATCGCCGCGTGCTGTTCCACTTGCTCCTGCTGCTGCTTGGCCAGGCTGATCGGATCAACCGTGTCTTCAATCCAGCTGTCGAATTCGGACAGGGTGGGCAAGTCGCCTTCCCGCCGATAGTAACGCTGCATCTGTCTCTGATACTCATAAGGGAAAAGGAAGAGCGCATGGATGACCTTGAAGAAACACTGCGCCAGGGCCGTCCAGTCGTCATCGCGTCCCCAGGCGCGCTGCTTGAGATAGCCGCGAATGAACGAGTCGGAATCGCGGTCCCAGTTCAGGATCGTCTCTTGCACCTCCGCCAACGCCTTGAAGAAATCGGGCGCCTCGACATCGCGCGCGGCGGCCGCGTCTTGCAGGATATGCCAATCCTCCCGCAGGCGCTTGTAAGCGAAGCGCTCGACATCGAGGTAATCGGGTTGACGCCGCTTGGCTGACTGCTTGTCCAGGCTCATGAGTTCATCGCGCAGCGCCTCAAGATGCCGTTCCGCGGCCAGCTGCACGCTCAGCCACATCTCGCGATTGCTATCCAGCAGCGGCACCTGGCCGATCTCTTTGAGATACATGCGCACGGGATCATCCGATGGCGCCAGGCTGTAGCTGTCAACTTCCTGCGACTCGTCGGCATCCGCGCCGCCCGTGTCAGTAGCGGACGATGCATAGCCGCCTGCCACGCGATCTTGCGTATCCGTCAGTTCGTCGTCGCGTTCGTCGCCGCCGTATTCGACGTATTCGCGGAGTTTGTCCTCAGAATCCAGGTTCATCGTCATACCTCCGTCTTACGGTGTCGCTGTAAGCTGCAATGGGAGCGTTCTCGCGCTCATGGCACGGTCAAGCCGCGCCTTGGCCCGCATCGACAAGCTGATCTTGCGGCTGATTTGCGCTTGATGCTGCGCGTCTGTTTCGGCGGCCTCAAGCGCTTCTTCCTGTAGGTACTGCAACTCCAACCGCTCGTAATCCAGACGCGTCAAGCGCAAGTTCAGCGCGAGTTGAACCAGCTCGTCTTTCACACCAAATACGCGCCGCACGCGATAATGGCGCCGCTTGAATACATCGTTCAAGTCGACCTCAAAGCGATGATCCAGCGACGCCGCCAGCGCATCCAGTTCATCCGCCAGCAAGTGGCTCAATTCGCTGCGCAAGCTGTCATCCAGGCTGCTCTCGACATATTTTAGCGGCTCCAAATCGTGTTGCAGCAAGGCCTCCTGGAGGCAGGTCATCAGGGCGCGGTGGGCCGCCTCTGTGAAATCATCCCGGCCGATATCCGCCAAGGGCCCGCGCAAAAGTTCAGCGTCATCGCCCGCCAGCTCCCGCAGCTTGCGATTGACCTGATTCAAGAGACTGGGGTGCTTCAGCAAGACGCCGAGGCAATAGGCCTCAGCCACGCGCTGGGAGCCGCTACGGTCGCTGGCGCTGGGCTTGGGATCGCCATGCGCCGCCTCAGCAGCGCCTGCATCAGGCGGCGTGAACGCCTCTTCATTGTCCCAATACTCCGGCGGCAGATCGTGCTCGTCCGCTTGACCGCTAGCGGGTTCGCGCGCCGGCCGCGCCGCCTGCATCACGTCTTGCGCCAGCGCCAGCAAATCTGGCACGCCGAAGCGCAAGCGTCGCGCCAGCTTCTGCACATTGTCCTGGCGCAGCATATTGTCTTCGGTAGCCAGCAGCAGCGGCAGGATGTCCTGCGCCACCGCCCGCCTCACTTGCAAGCTGGCGTCCGCCGGCAAATCAGCCGTCTCCAGGTCAATCACGAAATCAGCCACGCCGCGCGCCGCATCCACCAAGGCCGGCCAGCCTTCGGGAGATGCGCGTAGAAAGTCGTCCGGGTCTTTGCCATCGGGGATCTCAAGCACGCGGATATCCACCGCCAGCTTGCCGGCAAAGTCGCGCTGTAGCGTCTTCCGCGCGACCTCCAGGCTGCGGCGGGTGGCATTTTGCCCGGCCGGGTCGGCATCTAGCGCCAGCACCAGTCGCTCGGCGTGGCGCGGCGCAACCAGACGCAGCTGCGGCTCCGTCATGGATGTGCCCATCTGCGCCACAACATTCGTGTAGCCGGCTTGATGCGCTTGTACCACGTCCATATAGCCTTCTACGATGACGGCCGTGCCAATGTCGCGGATCGAGCGGCGCGCGAACTCCAGGCCGTAGAGCAGCCGACTCTTGTCAAAGACAGCCGATTGCGGCGAGTTGATGTACTTGATATTGTCTTCGGGATCGAGCGCCCGACCGCCGAAGCCGACCACCCGCCCCCGTTCATCGCGGATGGGGAAGATCAGCCGATTGCGAAAGCGGTCATAGACGCGGCCGCTCTCGCTGCGCCCGGCCAGCCCAGCCGCAATGATGTCGTCGTCGCCATGCCCCAGGCCGCGCAGCGCGCTCAGCATAAAGGTCCAGCTATCCGGCGCGTAGCCAAGCTGAAAGGCGTGAATCGTCTCATCGCGCAGGCCGCGCTCCCGCCGCGCGTAGTCCAGCACGGCGGCTGCGTCAGCGGCGTAAAGCGCATCGTGATAAAGCTCGGCGGCATTCTTCAGCAAGCCGCGCAAATGCTCCAGTTTGTCGCGCTCTTCTTGCTCTTGCGGCGTCTGCGGGCGCAGCTGCACCCCAGCTTCAGCAGCCAACTCGCGCAAGGCTTCTTTGAAATCCCAGCCGTGGAACTTCTGCGCGAAGCTGAACAAGTCGCCGCCCTCCGCGCAGGCGCCGAAGCAGTACCAGGTTCCCCGCTCCGGATTGACCACGAACGACGGCGTCTTTTCGCTATGAAAAGGGCAGCAGGCCTTGTGGTTGCGCCCGGCTTTCTTCAATGCCGGCACATGGCGCTGCACGTAGTCTACGATGTCAATGCGGGATTTGATCTCGTCCGTCACGGACATAGCGGAGATCTCCACCAAGAGGTTGGCATCTGATTATAGTCGGCAGCGACGCGGTTCACCACAGACGCGGTGATTCGTTGAAAGTCAAATTTGATCGGCACCCTCGTCGCTGACTATACCCGCAGACGCGTTTGGCGGCAACGCGACCCGCTAGTACAAGTCGGCGATCTCTGGCAAGTTGCACAGTTGGCCTTAGAAGTTATCCAGTTGGCTCAAGTCGGCTCTGCCCTCTTGCAGGGCGCTGATGCGCTGCAAAAGCGCGATGCGATTGTTGCGGATGCTCTGGTCCTCGTGATGCACCAGGACCGTGTCGAAGAAGTCCGTCACCGCCGCTGTCATGCCGTCAAATGCGCTGAGGAAGCCGCCGACATTGACGCCGTTGTCGATTTTGGCCGTGGCGGACTGGTATGCGTCATTCAGGCGCCGCTCCGCTTCTTCCTGCAGCAACGCCGCATCCAGTTCCTGCGCCGCCTCCCCGCGGGTGATGCGGACGCAGCGGGCGAAGCTATCCAGTATCTCTTCCCAGTCATCGCGCCCCAGCCAAGCCGAAAGCTCCCGTATGCCCTGCAAAGCCCGCGCTGGATCATGCGCTTGCGCTCCCAAGACCGCCCGCACGGCGTCGCGCGGAAAGGGTTGCGCTTCGCCCAGCCAATTGTCAAAGCGCCCGGCCAGGAAATCGAGAAGCTGCCGCCGCGCATCAGCGCTGACATCAACGGGCTGCTGCCGCGCTACGAGGTTTATCAGCCGGCGCAAGTCAGCCGAACGCTCCATGTCCAGCAAAATCTGTATCACGCCCAGCGCCGTACGCCGCAAACCAAAAGGATCCGATGTCGCCTTGGGCGCCAAACCGACGGCGAACAACCCCACCAGGCTATCCAGCTTGTCTCCGATCGCCAGCAGCCGGCCGGCGTCGCTGGCGGGCAGCGCATCGCCGGCGCCGCGCGGCAACCAATGCTCGTAGATCGCCTGGGCCACAGCCGCGTCAACGCCTTCGCGCAGCGCGTATTCGCGGCCCATCACGCCTTGCAGCGTTGTCATCTCGACCACCATGCTGCTGGCCAGGTCGGCTTTGGCGATTTGCGCCGCTTCCCTCGCAATGGCGATATCGGCTTCGTTAATGCCGAGCAGCCGCCCCAGGTCGTCTATAGACGCCGCCACACGGTCATTCTTGGCGCGCATCGAGCCCAGCTCGGCCTGAAATGTCAGCGTCTCCAGCCGCGGCAGAAAATCGCGCAGCCTCTGCTTGCTATCAGCCTCGTAGAAGAAGCGGGCATCAGCGAAGCGGGCTCGCAGCACCTGCTCGTTGCCGCTGATAACCTTGTCGATATTTTCCGCGTCGCCGTTGCGCACGCCGATGAAGTAGGGCAGCAACTCGCCGTCCGCGTCTTGCAACGCGAAGTAGCGCTGATGCTTGCGCATGACGGTGACCAAAACATCACGGGGCAAGCCGAGAAACGCGCGGTCGAATGCCCCGCGAAAAGCTGTTGGGGCTTCCACAAGATTGGCGACTTCGGCCAGCAGCGCCTCATCGGGCGGTACACTTCCGCCGACCTCCGCCGCCAAACGGTCGACTTGCTCCTGAATGGCCCGGCGCCGCTCGTCGTAATCCAGCACGATGCCCGGCTGCGCGAGACGAGCGCGATAGTCGCCCGCGTCAGCGAGCGTCAACTCCGCTGATCCAAAGGGACGCAAGCCGCGTGTGACATCCCCGCTCGCGACGCCCGCATAGTCAAAGGGGATGAGGGCATCGCCGAAGAGCGCGACAATCCAGCGTATCGGGCGCGAGAAGGCGACGTCCGAAGCATTCCAGCGCATCGTCTTGTCGAACTTGATGCCGGCGATGAAACCGGGCAGCGCCTGAGCCAGGACCGTCGGCGTCGGCCGGCCTTCATTGCGCACCAGCGCCGTCACGTAGCGGCCGCCGTCGATCTCGGCGATTTCAAGATCGGCGATGGCCACGCCTTTGCCACGAGCGAATCCCTGCGCCGCCCGAGTGGGTTGGCCGTCCGCATCGAAGGCGCGCTCGGCCGGCGGCCCCTTGGCGATGAACGCTTCGTCCGTCTGTTTCGGCGCGACTTGTCGGGCGATCACGACGATTCGGCGTGGCGTGACATACGTCTCCAGCCCAGCGTGAGACAGACGCAGCTCGTTGAAGAGCATAGGCGCCGCCGTCCCCACTTGCTGCAGCGCGGCCGCCACATCATCAGCCGGCATCTCCTCGACGCCGAGCTCGATCAGCACATCAGCCGCTTCTGTCGGCGGATCCGGCAGCTCGTCCGCCGCCTGCAAGGGAGCGCCGCGCCACTTCCGCGCCATTTTCAGCAGCGGGTAGCCCAGCGCCTCCCGTTGCGCCACGTACTGCCGCGCCACCGTCCGCGTCATATCACGCATGCGGCGGAAGTAAGCCGCCCGCTCGGTGACGCCGATGGCGCCGCGCGTATCCAGCACGTTGAAGAGATGGCTGCATTTCAGCACGTAATCATAAGCCGCGATCAGCGCATCGCCTTCCAGCGCCCGCGCATGTTCGCGCTCGTAAGTGTCGTAGACCCGCTTCAGCGCGTCGACATCGGCCACATCAAAGTAATAGCGGCAATGCTCGACTTCTTCGTTGAACATGACATCGCCATAGCTGACGCCGTCGAGCCAGTCGATATCCCAGGCCGTGTCAACGCCTTGCAGCGCCAGCACGATGCGCTCAATGCCGTAAGTGATCTCGACGCTGACCGGATCCAGCGTCATGCCACCAGCCTGCTGAAAGTAGGTGAACTGGGTGATCTCCTGCCCATCGAGCCAGACCTCCCAGCCAAGCCCCCAAGCGCCCAATGCCGGCGATTCCCAGTTGTCCTCGACGAAGCGGATATCATGCTCGCGCGGGTTAATGCCCAAGGCCTCCAGCGAGGCCAGGTAAAGCTCTTGCGGATTGCCGGGGTCGGGCTTGAGGATGACCTGGTACTGATAATACTTCTGCATCCGGTTGGGGTTCTCGCCGAAGCGCCCGTCATCCGGCCGCACCGAGGGCTCAACGTAGGCGACGCGCCAAGGCTCCGGCCCCAGCACGCGCAGGGTCGTGGCCGGATTGCCCGTGCCCGCGCCCACCTGCACATTGTAGGGCTCCCAAATCAAGCAATCTTGCGCCGCCCAATATTCATGCAGCTTCAAGATGACCTGCTGAAATGACAAAGGTTTTGGCATCACCCGTCCTGACGCTTTAAGAGCCACTTGCGCTCGCCCGCCATTATACGGCCTGTGTCACAGATGTCTATCGGCACGCGCATCGGGTACTGTAGACACAAGCCCGGCAATGCCGCCGCTCACGCAGAATTCCCTGCATCCCGGGGGTTCGCTCCCCCTACCTCTTTATGGGGGAGGGGGCCGGGGGTGGGGGTTCGGCCCACCGCCACTAGGGATTGGCCGCCGCTTCCGCCTCGACTTCCGGCTCGGCCCGGCGGATGAAGTCGTCGTGCGTCAAGCCGCTGAAGGCGCTGAGCACTGTGTCCCGCGCCAGCACATAGTAGTCCGCCGTGCTGGCTTTGATGACCACGCCGTCTTCGCTTTCCGCGCCAAACGCCAGCTGATAACTCTCCTCGACGTAAGATAGCGCCGGCTCCGTCGCATCCTCATCCGCCGATTCGTCGTCGCCGCCTTCACTCGCGACCAGCACACGATAGCGCAGATCCACCGTCACTTGCGGCGCGTCCAGCCCGTATTCGTCGAGCTGTTCCTTGCCCAGCGGCGCCATCAAGCGAACTGTGGCGGCATTGCGCAGAATGCCGGGCATTTTGGTGTCTTCGAATATCTCGCCTTCCGGCAAACCGGCATAGGTCCAGTTCTCGCCATCCCGCGCAAAAGTGAAGCTGCCCTCAGCGTTGCTCACCGTGATTTCGAGCACATCGTCGGGCACGATATTCACATAGCTGGTATCGACCCAAGTGGGCGCTTGCGTCGACAACTCCCAGGAGCTCAGCCCGAAGCCGAGATAAACCCGGTCTTCCCCGGCGCGACGCGTGTAAACGGTGTCGACGCCGCCGCTGCCGCCCAGGTAGAGCGTCGTGCTGGCCGCGTCGGTCTCCAGCGTCACCAGCCGGCGGAAGTCGTCGTCTTTGACTTCCAGCCGGGCGAAGTTTGACGGATTCGACGCCACCAGCCGCCGCGTATCCAAAGCCAGCAGCTTGCCCAGCACCTCGTCGACCTTATCGCCCAGCACCGGGAAATCGTCCGCTTCCGGCAGCGCCCAGCCATCCGCGACGCGAGCGAAGACCAGTTGATCGCCCGCTTCATCGGCGATGGTCAGCCGCGTCACGGCGTCTGCGTCCATGCCCGGCACGATGCTCTCGACCGGCCGCGACTCCGTGCCGGCCGCTGTCAACAGGCCGATGGCCAACGCGGCCAGCTGGATCAGCAGCAGCGCAATGAGTACAAGATTGCTGCGACTCAACATCAGGCGCCTCCTTCTTGCGCATCGGTCGCCGGCGGGATGAGCGCCAGTGGCATCTCCGCGCGCCGCTGCAGCTGCCAGACCACGCCGATCAACAGCAGGCCGATCAAGGCGACGGCGTAATTGAGCAGCACCCATTGGTTCTGCGCCGCCGCGTCTATCGGGGGCAAGATGCGCGCCGCCCCGCCCCGGCTGCGGATTGACGCCAGCGAGACGTCTTCGGTGAACCAGTCGATGGCGTTCTCGATCAACTCAAGATTGCTGACGAAGCGGTCGCCGCCGAAGCTCAGCGAAATCTGATACACGTTGTCGTTGACGACTTCGGAACTGCCCAGCACGATCAGCCGCGTGCCCTGCGGCGACTGTTCGATCAAGCCGATGGCTTCGGCTTCTGTCGTATCGGCAGCCGCGGCGTCCGCTGCTTCAAAGGGCGAGGGCCCCTCAACGAAGGCGCTGCTGAAGCTGCCCTCCACCGCCAGCGCCAACGGGAAGCGGCCCAGTTTGTCGCCGAGCGGGAAGCCGTATTCCGGGTACAAATCCAGGTCCGGCTGCGGATCAGCGCGGGTCGTAACCCAGGCATTCTCGCTGGAGCTGATCAGCGTGCGCACCGTGGCATCGGCCAGCAGCGCCTCGTCCACTGTGACCGGCGACGCCCAGGGCATGGTCAAAAGCGGCAAGCTGTTGACCACCGGGCTGTCGGCATTCAGCCCGTCCGGCCGCACATCAATGAAAAAAGGATAATCCAGCGCTTGTATCTCGCTCACGACCATATCGCCCAGGTCCCGCTGCACTTGCATGGGAAAGGGCGCATTGCGAGCGTCCATCACCAGGTTATCGCCGATGATGATGCCGTAGCTTTCGAGCAGCTGTTCGACGCCGCCCTCGTTGACATCCAGCAGCAGCGTGCCCGCGTAAGGATCAATGCCGAGGCGATAATGCCCGGCCGCCACAATCAGCGAGCCGCCGCGCATGATGTACTGGTCGATGGCGTAGCGCTCGATATCGCTCAGGCTATGCGGCGCCAACAGCAGCAGCACGTCAATGTCGGGGGCGATCTGTCCGCTGCTCAAGTCGAGGCGGCGCAGGTCATACGACTCGCGCAAGACCTCTTCCAAGATGGAATACTGTTGCAAACTGGGCAGTTGCTGGCCGAATTGATCGACCGTTTGCGCCGGCGGCGTCCACAAGCCGATGACCTTCAGGAAGCCGGATGACGAGCGCTTCAAAGACGACTCGACGGCGTTGCGCAGCTCCGCCAGGCTCAACTCGCCGGCCGGGTAAATCACTTGCGTCTGCCCGCCCGCTTCGATGACCAGGTGCAGATAAAAGGTCTCGACGGCGAAGAAACTGGTCGCCACCGGCTTGATCTGATAACGGTCGAAGAGCTCTTGCTCGCTGATGCCCGGATCTGGCGTCGACATGTCGACTAGTTCCAGCACGACCTTGTCCGGATTGCCCTCAGCGATCTCGCCGATGACATCTCGCAGCGTCTCGCTGACGCCAAGCATCGTTTCCGGCAGGGTCGCCGAGGAGGTGTAGAGCGTCAGCTGGGCCGGCGCGTCCAGCGACGCCAGCACCGCGTCCAGGCTCTGGAAGCCGTAGACGACGCGCTGGATATTGCTCGTCAAGTCATATTCCAGGTTGCGCAGCCGCACTTCAATGCCCAGCGGCGAATCGACCACGTCGATCAAATCGGAAAAGTTGAGCGTCGCTGTCTGGTCGCCATAAGCGATCAACACATCAAAGTAAACATTGACCAGCGACACGCCGCCGCGGTCATTGACTTGCAGCGGCGTCGGCCGAATGCCGTGGATCTGGTTGGCTTCCAGCTCCATCTCCGGGTCGGTGATGGGGTCGATGATCTCCAGCTGCAGCCGGCCCTCCGCCGCCAGCTCATATTCGCGCAACGTATCCTGCAGGCGCGGAACCAGCGGCGTCAGCAGCGGATGCCCGGCCTCGCTGAAATAGCCGCGGATCAGCAGCGGCTCGCTCAAGCCGGCCAGCAGCTCGCGCGTCACCGCCGACAGGCTATATTCGCGGTGCTGCGTCAAATCCAGCCGGGCGAAGCTGGCGCGCGCGATCAACAAGTTGAAGGCCAGCAAGTTCAGGCCGATCAGCGCCAGCCCAACGCCAGCGTTGAATCGATGTCCGCGCAGCTGAGCGCTCTGGCTCCAGCGCTTGCTATCGAGAGACAAGATATTCAGCGCCAGGAAAAAGACCGTCAGCGAGAGATAATAGGCCAGGTCGCGAAAGTCGATGACGCCGCGCTCGATGCTCGCGAAGCGGCTGCCCGTGCCAAATTGACGCAGCAAATCACTGACGCTGGCGCCGAAGAAATCGGTGATGACGGGCGAGCCCACCGCCTGAAACAAGCCGCAGACGACCGCCGTGCCGATCAGCGCGACCAGTTGATTATCCGTCCGCGACGAGACGAAGAGGCCGATGGCGATATAACTCGATGCCAGCAGCAGCGCCGCCAGATAACCGCCGATGACCGGCCCCCAATCCAGATTGCCCAGCCAACCGACCGTGACCGGCAGGAAGAGCGTCAAGCCCAGCGCCAATGCCACCAGCGCCAGCGCCGACAAGAACTTGCCCGCCACCAGCTCCGTCAAGCGCACCGGCAGCGTCAGCAGCACTTGCAAGTTGCCGCTCTCTTCTTCGCGGCTCCACTGATGCATCGTCAGCGCCGAAACGAGAAAGATCATCAGCAGCGGCATCCAGGCGAAGAGCGCGCGCACATCGGCGATGCCACGGGCGAAAAACGAATCCACCCAGAAGAAGACAAAAAAGGTCAACACCAGGAAGACCCCGACGAAAATCAGCGCCATGGGCGAGCCGAAATAGAGCTTGAGTTCTTTCTCCGCGATCGACAGTATCTTCTTCATCGCCACCTCCTAGGCTGTCGTCGCCAGTTGATTGAAGAAGGTCTCCAGCGTGACGCTGTCGCGCCGCAATTCGCGCAGTGGCCAAGCTTGCTCGCGCGCCAGGGCGAAGATCGCCGGTGTGATATCAGCCGAGCTGGTGACGCGATAAGCCGGATAATCATCGGCCGAGCGCACCTGCTGAATTTGACTCACGCCCGCCAAGCCCGAAAGCGCGCCGGCCACCGCCTCGGCATCGTGTTGCAACACCAGCGTGGCATTATTGCTGGCGCTGAGCTCGCGCAGGCTCTGGTCGGCTTTGACCTCGCCATTGAAGATGATGATGACGCGGTCGCAGATGGCTTCCACTTCGGACAAGATATGCGAAGAAAACAGAATCGTGCTCTCCCGCGCCAATGACTTGATCAAAGCGCGGATCTCGACGATCTGTGTTGGATCCAAGCCGACCGTCGGCTCGTCCAGGATGAGAAATTGCGGCTGATGCAGAATTGCCTGCGCCAAGCCCAGCCGCTGCCGCAAACCCTTGCTGAGCGAGGAGATGGGCCGCGTCAAATAATCTTGCAGGCCCGCGCCGTAGACGGCTTTGGACAATAAGCCCACGAAGGCGCTTTCCGGCACGGCTCGCAACCTCGCCATCAGCTTGAGATAGGCTTGCACCGACAGCTCAGGGTAGAGCGGCGTATTCTCCGACAAATAGCCGAGCTTGCGCTGCACCGCCAGCGGGTTCTCCGTGACATCCAGCCCGTCAATCGACACCCGCCCGGCGTCGGGATGCAAGAAGCCGGTGATGATCTTGATGGCCGTCGATTTGCCGGCGCCATTCGGGCCCAGCAGGCCGACGATCTCGCCCGGCTGAATATCAAAGCTGACGCCGCGCAGCGCCTGGATACTGCCGTAGCTCTTGGTGATATTTTCCACCCGAATCATGCAGGCCCGCCCTTCTCCACGCCCTTATCCATGGCCGCGATGTCTCTGTAGACACACGCGCCGCCCACGCAATATGCCTTGCAACGCGCTACGCATCTCATCCTCTACCCGTCGAAACTTGTAGGGGCGAGACTTGTCTCGCCCTCCCGTCCCTCGCGACTCTACCAACGTCGAGTCTGGTAAGGGCGGCTCGGTGAAACGCCCACCCTCCAGCAGCGTAAACAGGGACGAGGCGGCGGCTCGCTCAATTCACTCGAAATCGCACGCCATGATAAAGACTGCGCATAAGATGTCCAGTGAAAGAGCATAAACAATTTGTAAAATCTCTAGCGCTCAATCGGCGACGATGTGGACGCGTGTTTCCGCCAAAATCTCTTCGTAATGCTCACGCGTGAATTGGGCGCCACCGGCATAGAGCGCGTTGACCGCGCCGGCCGCCACACCGCAGCGCAATGCCTCGGCCAAATCCGCCCCCTCCGCCAGCGCTGTGACCAGACCCGCGTGCAGGCAGTCGCCGCTGGCCACCGCGTCCACCGGCTGGATCCGCGGCGGCATCGCCTTGGCCACCAGTCCGTCGCTGATCAGCAGCGCGCCCGCCGCGCCCAGCGACACCACTACCAGGCGAATGCCCTCAGCCACCAGGCGCCGCGCCGTTGCGATCACGTCCGCCTCCGACGACAGCCCTTGCCCCAGCGCCTCAGCCAATTCGTCGCGGTTGACCTTGATGGCGTAGGGCTTCGCCGCGATGGCGTTGCGCAGCGCCCCCCGGCTGCTATCGACCCAGACGCGCGCGCCGATTGCGTTGAGCCGCTCGATCAGGTCAGCCGGCGCAGCTTCCGGCGCGCCCACAGGCAGGCTGCCGCAGAGGCATATCGCGCGCGTATCATCGCGCCCGGCGGCGTGGCAGATGTCGTCAGCCAGCGCCAGCCAATCCCCCGGCGCAATGCGGCCGGCTTCGTTGATGACGGTCGATTCGCCAGCGGCCGACGCGATGATGGTGCAAGTGCGCGTTTCGCCTTCGAAAAAGGTCCAATCCGCCCGGGAGCCAGCCTCCGCCACCAGCGCCGCCACCATGCGCCCGGTGTGGCCGCCGAGCAGGCCCATGGCCAGCGCAGTGCCGCCCAGGATCTCCACAGCGCGCAGCACATTCAAGCCCTTGCCGCCCGGCACGGCGATGGCGCTGGGTATGCGCGAAATATGCCCGATGGCGAAATCCGGCACGACCAGGGTGCGGTCCAGCGCCACATTGGGCGTCACACAGACGATCGTCTCCCGCTTCATGCTTATTGCGCGCCTCAAGCTCACTCGCTTGCGACATTACAATAGTCGTCCCGCGCCGGCAAGGCAACGCTTAGCCGACGGATGGCGCCCGATTCTGTCTGCCACTACAAGGTAAAATCGCCAGCGGATAGAATATACAGCGGAGTATGCTCAGCAGCGCAAGGCGCAGGCAACGGATGACCGACTTCGGCCGGCTCGATATCACCTACCCCGACGGGCGCAGCGTGTCGCATACGCTCTCGGGCGATTCCGTCACGCTAGGGCGCGCCGCCGGCAACGACATCCGCCTCGACGATGCCGCGATCGCGCCAGTTCATCTTCGCTTCAGCCATCGCGCTGGCATCATTCGGCTGATCGCGCTCGCCGAGGATCCAGGCGTCAGCCTCGCCGGCGAGCCCCTGCCAGCGCATACGGAGCGGATCCTGGGCGACACCGAAACCATCCGCATCGGCGGGCTGCGTCTGGCCTTCAATCGACGCAGCGACAATACGACCGTGGCCATGCCATCCCTGTCCGCCGCGACGCAGCCCCTGTCGCTGGGCCTGCGCGCCGAAGTCGATCGCGACGCTATCAAGGTCTGGCCCGGCGCCAGCGCAGACATCGAAGTCACCGTCAGCAATCTGGCGAACGCCGCGGCGGAAATCCAGCTGGAGACCGACGGCCTGCCCGCAGGTTGGGCCGAGCCCGCCCGCCTGACCTTCGTGCTGGGCGCGGGCGAGCCAAGCCAGATTGCGCTGCGCATCAAGCCGACCCGCCGCCCCGATCTTCCCGCCGGCGATTATCAGCTCACCATCCTTCTGTCGCGGCTCGACCCGCCCGGGCCCGCGCTTCAATTGGGAGTCCTGGTCACGCTGGGCGCATTCGGCGGCTTGAGCCTGGCGCTGGAGCCGGCCCTCATGCCCGACAGGTCGCGCTTCGCCGTGGCGCTGCTCAACCAGGGCAATGAAGACCTGCCGCTGGCGCTATCACTGTGGGACCCGGCCGATGAGCTTGAGCTGCAGCTGGAGCGCGATTCCATCACGCTCGCCCCGGGCGAACGAACGCAAATCGCCGCGGAAGTAGCGGCGCGCGCGCGTCCCCGCTTCGGCGTCGCGCGATCCCTGCCCTTTGCCATCCAGGTGCGGGCACGGACCGCCAGCGACTACCTGGTCGCCCTGCCCGCCCGCGTGATGGTTCCAGCGCGCCTGTCCTATCGCGCCGCCGGCCTGCTGATCGCGGTCGCTGTGGCTGTTCTGCTGATCGCGCTCCAATTTACCGCGCCGCCCGCGCCAGAGATTGGGACCTTCGCGCTGTCGCCGGCCTCAGTGGCGCAAGGCACGCCTGTGAACCTGACCTTCAGCGGCAGCAACATCGGGCGCTATCACATCGAAGTTGATCGCGATCCGGTCGCCGATCTGCCCGCCGAGGTCAGCTCATTCACGCTGGAGACGCAAGGCTATCTCGGTACGGTTGAAGTCGCGCTGATCGCCATCAATGGGGACCGGCGCGCGCGCGAAACGCGGCCGCTGAACGTCCACAGGCCCCTGCTTCTTCACCAATTTCAGGCTGACAAGCGCTTCATGTATCGCCACGTCCGCGACATGATCGCAGTCAGCTGGGATGTCAGCGGTGCAAGCTCCCTGAATATCAGCTTGCCCCCGGGCTTTGAGACGGTAAGCGAACGCGGCCGCGGCATGCCAGCTGGCGAAATTGTGCTGCTGGGCGCGCCGGCGCAAGCCATCGCCCTCGTGCTGGTCGCCGAAGATGAGTCGGGCGCTATAAGCGAGCACCGCCTGGAAATTGGTCTGCGGCCGCCGGAATGCACCCCTCGGATTGACGCGCCGCTGCACGCCGGGCCCGATCGGCGCTTCTCCCAGCGGAACATCGCCATAGCGGGCGTGCCGGCGCTGGCGGGCGGAACTGTCGCCGGCGGCGAGTGGATTCGCGTGGAACTGGCCAGTGGCGCCAGCGGCTGGGGCCTCAGCAGCGACTTCGCTTGCGACGGCTTCAATCCGGGCGCGCTGCGGCTGATCCACGACCTGCCGCCTACCCCGACCGACGCGCCCACTGTCACAGCGGCGCCAAGGGTTACGCCCACCGCCCCCGCAGAGGATTCCACCTCGCCGACGGCTTCCGTTGCGGCCGCTTCTGTCACAACACCGACGGCCGCCCCTGACGCATAGAGCGCCCGCCTTCACCCGCGCGCGGCAAGATGGCTCATCGAACGAGATCGAACGAGAATGAAAAGATCGCGAAAGAGGGTAATCGCTGCGCCAGCATTTCAACATGAATGCACATTACATTCAGGATGCATGCCCTTAGAGAGAGGGGGGCATGCATCCTGCGTATATGGCGGGATTGTAGGATACTACCAGCAAAAGCGACCTAGCCAGCCTGAGGCGACGAGCAGGATTAACAGCGGGTTGCGCCCGCGAATCTCGCAGATTTCATTTGTTGCGCGTGCCATTCAATGGCCGGCGCCACCACGCACAAAACATTTCCATTCTCTGCGCCCTCTGCGCACTCTATAGTTCAATATAGCCTGCGACTCGCCCGTCAATAGAACCAGCCCGCCAACTCCGCCGGCCAACTCAAGCTCGCAATTGTCAGCCGATTTTCGCTCGCGTATAATGGCGTATTCAGTTCAAGCGTAGCTTTCAGGAATCCAAGCGCGATATGAGCCAGAGACCGCCCGTCTACCCCTTCACCGCCATCGTCGGCCAAGACATGATGAAGCTCGCCCTCATCCTCAACGCCATCGACATGAGGATCGGCGGCGTCTTGATCCGCGGCGAACGCGGCACGGGCAAATCCACCGCGGCGCGCGCTCTGGCCGCCCTGCTGCCGGAAATCAGCGTCATCGCCGATTCGCCCTTCAATGACGACCCGGCCCATCCCGAGTCCTGGTCGGATTTCGCCCGCCAAAAGTACGCCGACTGCCCCGAGATTCCCGCGGCGCGCCGGCGCATCAGCTTCGTCGACCTGCCCGTCAGCGCCACCGAAGACCGCGTCGTCGGCACCCTCGATATCGAAAAGGCGATTCAACTGGGCGAGCGCCACTTTGATACCGGCGTCCTGGCCAATGCCAACCGCGGCATCCTCTATGTGGACGAGATCAACCTGCTCGACGACCACATCGTCGACCTGCTGCTCGATAGCGCCGCCATGGGTGTCAATATCGTCGAGCGTGAAGGCATCAGCTTCAGCCACCCGGCGCGCTTCATCCTGGTCGGCACCATGAACCCGGAAGAAGGCGACCTGCGCCCGCAGTTGCTCGATCGCTTCGCCCTCTCAGTCGATGTCACGGGCATCAAAGACGCGGGCGAGCGCATTGAAATCCTCGAGCGGCACATCGCCTACGAAAACGACCCGCTGGATTTCAAAGCCGAGTGGCAGCCGATTGACCAAAGCCTGTCGCAGCGCATCGCCGCCGCCCGCGAAATCATCGACCAGGTGACGCACACCACGCAAGACCTGCGCGTCATCGCCAGCATCACCAGCGACTTGCGCATCGACGGCCATCGCGCCGATCTTGTCATCCTCAAAGCCGCCCGCGCCCACGCCGCCTTCGAAGGCCGCACAGCCATCAACGACCGCGATATCACCACCGCCATCCGCCTGACCATCCCGCATCGCCTCAAGCGCGGTCCCTTCAACGACGCCCAGGCCGATCTCAACGCCGTCGAAGCCGCTGTTGATGAGAAGCGCCAGGAAATCGGCGAGGGCGAAGAAGAAGGCGAATTCAGCGAAAACAGCGACGAGCAATCAGCGCAGACTAAAAAAAAAGTGACGCTCTAAGCAGCGAGGGCGAGCCGCAAGAGCAAGAGCTCGGCCAGACCGAAGCCGCGCCGCAGGATGTCTTCCCGGCCTCGGACGCCCGCTGGTGGGAAGGCGGGCAACAAATCGAATCCAAAGCCGAATTCGAGACGCGCAAGCTCAATACCCAGCTCGACCGCATGACGCGCCGCCAATCCGGCCGCCGCTCCACCACCCGCACCGACCGCAAACGCGGGCGCTACGTCCGCGCCAAGCAAGCTGGTGAGAAGCCGCGCGATATCGCCTTCGACGCCACCCTGCGCGCCGCCGCGCCTTTCCAACTGGAGCGCGATGAGCAAAAGCAGGAAACCGGCATGGCCTACGCCCTGCGCAAGACCGACCTGCAAGAGAAGGTCCGCGTCCGCAAAGCCGCCAATCTCATCATGTTCACCGTGGACGCGTCCTGGAGCATGGCCGTCTCCGAGCGCATGCAAGCCACCAAGGGCGCCATCATGTCGCTGCTGACCGATGCCTACCAGCGCCGCGACCGCGTCGGCCTGGTCGTCTTCCAGAAAGACCGCGCTTCGCTGGTGCTGCCGCCGACAAATTCAGTCGTGCTGGCCAAAGAAGCCATGGGCGATATCCCCGTCGGCGGCAAGACGCCGCTCTCCGCCGGCCTGCTGCTGACCTACGAAGCCGTCATGCGCGAGAAGAATCTCAATCCCGATGTCATGCCCATGATGATCTTGCTGACCGACGGCGCCGGCAATGTCTCCATCAGCGACAGCATCTCGCCCCAAGACGAAGCCCACTCAATCGCCCGCAAAATCCAGGAAGCCGATATCCGCACCGTCACCATCAATATGGAGCACGTCGCCTTTGATCAGGGCCTGGCGCAGCGCCTGGCCGATCAGCTGGGCGGGCCCTGTTATACCCTGGCCCAAATCCGCGCCGATAACTTGCTGAACACCGTCCGCGCGGAGATGGACAAGATGTAGACCCCTCCCGAGGCGCAGCTTGTACTGGCTCGTGCCTATGGCGGGAGCCGCCCACTCCGTTGCCTTTCGAATTCTCCGGCCTTGCGACGCCTTTACCACCGAGTACACCGAGTTAGGGTGAGGGCAGCGAGAAGCGGCGCCAGGGGTCGTATAGACGCAAGATGTCGTTCGCCACTGCAAACGTCAGCTGAGACAGAGACACTGCGCGGGCGGGCGACCGGCGGTTCGCGTTGGCAAGGCGAGACCGCGGACGGGCTGGCGGCGGATGAGATTCGCCTGCAATGGACGTGCAAAGCGAGGGTCATGTCACAATAACCAACACATGACTCGGTGTCCTCAGATTTACTCACCTTCCTCGGTGGTAAAAGTGTGCTGACCACGGCCCCGGTGAGTTTGCGCCCAAACCGGAGGAGCTTTGCGGTATACTAGGAGTATGCACTTACCATCCGATATCAACATGAAACGAATCCGCGTCCTTGAACTAGCCGGCTCGCCCTACGACATGGGCTTCGCGCACGGCCAGCGCTTCCGCGACGAAATCCGCCACATCACCGACGAGCGCGTCCGCCTCAGCAGCGACCCCAACTGGACCGGCCGCAGCCTGTCGCGCGCAGCCGTCATCGCCCTGGCCGACGCCTGCGTCGCCGAGCACCAAGCCTACGCCCCCGACCTCATGGAGGAACTGGCTGGCATGGCCGCCGCCACCGGGCTCAGCCTCGCCGAGCTGGTCATCAGCAACGGCTTCACCGATTTTATTGATGTCGTCTACAACGTGGGCGAGCTCGCCATCGCGGCCGCCCCGAGCCTGGCCGCCGATAATTGCACCGCCTTCATGGTGCCGCCGGGCCGCAGCGCCGATGGCAACGCCTACTTCGGCCAAACCTGGGATATGCACGCCTCAGCCACGCCCTACGTCATCCTCATCCAGGGCGATCCAGACGCCGCGCCCGCCTTCCTCAGCTTCAGCATCACCGGCTGCGTCGGCATGATCGGCCTCAACAGCGCCGGCATCACATGCGGCATCAACAACCTGATGGCCACCGACGGCCAAATCGGCGTCACCTGGCCTTTCGTCGTGCGCAAGATCTTGCAGCAGGAGAATCTCGAGGATGCGCTCGCTTGCCTGACAGAAGCCAAGCTGGCTGGCGCGCACAACTATATGTTGATGGACAAGCATGGCCGGGGCTACGAAGTTGAAGCGATGTCGACTTCGCAGCACATTCGCGAACTCGCCGACGAGACCATCAGCCACACCAACCACTGCTTGATTCAGCAGAACCTGGAAGTCGAGCGCCGCCGCGCGCCGGAATCCCGCGAAAGCTCGGAGAATCGTCTGCGCCGCGCCCGTGAATTGCTGGCGAACGACGCCGTCACCATCGCCGATCTGATGGCGCTGACGCGGGATGATGTCGCCATTTGCGCCCGTCCCCAGCCGCCCATGCACGTCGAAAGCTGCGGCGCCGCCATCATGAGCCCAAGTACGGGCGATTTCTGGTCCGTCTGGGGCATCCCGGCTGATAACGAATACGAGCGCTTCGTCATCTGATACCGGGCGCCGGCGTCCCATTTGCGCTTCGCCAACGCGCCTCAGCTTGAAACCCCTGCCGCATGGCTGCGCGCAACTTCCTATACGCGGCCGCTCGCCACTCCCCGCTTGGGAATTGGGCAATCTGTACGAATCTGCTGGACAAAATTCCTACATCATGTACAATGAAGTTAGGTATGGCCGCAGGAGACCTCCAATGCACATCGGAATCCCCAAAGAAATCAAAATCGAAGAACATCGCGTCTCAGCCCCGCCTTCTGGCGTCCGCGAATTTGTCGAGCGCGGTCATACCGTTTTTGTCGAAGCCGGCGCCGGGGCCGGCAGCGGCTTCCCCGACGCCGAATACATCGCCGCCGGCGGTGTCATGCTCGATTCGGCCGAGCAAGTCTGGGCACAAGCCGATATGGTGATTAAGGTGAAGGAGCCGCAGCCGGAGGAATACAGCTACCTGCACCCCGACATGGTGCTCTTCACCTACCTGCACCTGGCGGCCGAACCGGGCTTGACCCGCGCGCTGCTGGACAGCGGCGTGGCGGGCATCGCCTACGAAACGGTCGAGCTGGACGATGGCCGGCTGCCCTTGCTGGAGCCGATGAGCGAAGTCGCCGGGCGCATGGCGGCGCAAGTGGTCTCGCACTACCTGGAGAAGCACCGCGGCGGCCGCGGCGTCTTGCTGGGCGGCGTGCCCGGCGTTGTGCCGGCGCATGTGGTGGTCCTCGGCGCGGGCACAGTCGGCGCCAATGCCGCCAAGATCGCGCTGGGTATGGGCGCCCGCGTCACCCTGATCGACATCAATCTCGACCGTCTGCGCTACCTGGATGATGTGCTGGACGGCAAAATCACCACGCTCTACTCCAACCAGATCAACATCACCAAGTCAATCCGCACGGCCGACGCGCTGATCGGCTCAGTCTTGATCGCGGGAGCGCGCGCGCCCATGCTCGTCACACGAGAAATGCTGCCGCTGATGCCCGATGGCAGCGTCATCGTCGATGTAGCGGTCGATCAAGGCGGCTGCGTCGAAACCACGCGGACCACGACCCACAGCGACCCCACCTTCGTCATCGACGGCGTCTTGCATTATGGCGTGACCAATATGCCCGGCGCCGTGCCGCGTACAGCCAGCCTGGCCCTCGCCAACGCCACCCTGCCCTTCGCCTACAAAATCGCCGACCGGGGCGCCTCAGCCTTGGAGCATGACGACGCGCTGCTGCGCGGCCTCAACACCTTCGCCGGCTGCTGCACCCATCCCGCTATCGCCGAGACTTTTGGGCTGGACTACGTTGAGCCGCTGCGCGCGCTGGACAGCCCTATAGTAGACGCGTTGCTGCCCGCTTGATCGTTACCTACATGACGCATCGGCTTGCCCTTTTGGCGAGCGCGTCGCACTGGTATCCTGTCCCGTCAGCGCAAGACCACTCTGGCGACTTCCGTGAGGCGCATGACGAGGGACAAACGACGCATCGCACTAGCAACCGGCATGGCCGTCAGCGCCGTCTTCTTGCTGCTGGCGCTGCGAGGCTTGCAACCCGCGCAATTCCTGGCGAGCCTGGGCGCTGTCAGCCTGCCACTGTTGGCGCTGGCCGCCGGCATCTATTTTTTTGCCCTGCTGATCATCGCCTGGCGCTGGCAAATCTTGCTCGACGCGGTCAAGCGCGCGCCTTTGGCCGATCTGGCGCAGTTCGTCGCCATCGGCTATATGGGCAACAATGTATATCCGCTGCGGGCTGGCGATGGCCTGCGGATTTTGCTGCTGCGCCGGAAGCATCAAGTCGCGTTGCTGCGCGCCACCACCGTCATCGCCATTGAGCATCTCTATAACGGCACGACCATGATCGTGTTCATCCTGGTGGGGCTGGCCGCCATCAACCTGCAGTCGGAGGCGGTTGCGGCGATCGTCCGGCTGGTGATGCCGCTGGTCAGCCTTGCCATTGTAGCGGCGCTGGTTCTGACGGCGAAACCGACCTGGCTGCGGCGCATGGTCCGCTGGGCAAGCCGAATCTTGCCGAGCGCTTTGGGCGAGCCGGCTTTGCGCCTGAGCGAAGATGTCCTGGCCGCGCTGGCGGTGTTGCGCAGCCCGCGCCACTTCCTGGGCGCCCTATTGGTTTCCTTCCTGACCTGGGGCCTGGAAGCCGGCGCCTACTGGCTGATCCTGCGCGCCTTCAGCCTGGAGATGAGTTATGCCGTCGCGCTGCTGCTGGTTGGCGCCATCAACCTGGCCGGCATTATTCCGGCCTCGCCCGGGCAAGTCGGCGTCTATGAGTTTTTTGTCATCGCAATCTTGACCGCCCTGGGCGTGGCGACCGCGCAAGCCACCGCTTATGCCGTGGCGGCGCGCCTGGTAATCTGGCTGCCTGTGACCATTGTGGGCTTCATACTGCTCTTGCGGCAAGGCTTGGGCTGGACGGATATCACCCATGCAGGCCAGCGAGCGAGCGCCTAGACGCTGATGGCAGTATCGAAGTGCTTCACCAGCGGCGCCAGCTCATCCCAGAGCGCTTGCGGGATCTCAAGCTGAGCCGCGGCCAGGCTCGCTTCCGCCTCAGCCGGGATGCGGGCGCCCGGGATGGTCGACGCCACTTGTGGATGCCGCGCGCACCATTGCAGCGCAACCGCCAGCATGGGCGTGTCATGACGCGTGCATAACGCCTGAATCTCGCTGACATGATCAAGCACGTCTTGATTGAAGCGCCGGTTGAGATACTTGGTATCGGCTTGCGGGCCGGTGACCAGCAGACCGCGCTCGATGGGCGTGGCTGTCACCAGGCCGACATCATGCCGGGCCGCCGCTTCAAAGATCTCGCGCTCGGCCGTCTGATTGATCAAACTCCAGGAATCAGCGATGACCGCGCAGTCGAATTCACCCGTCTTAATGTAAGCCAGGTTGGTCGGCGGGTCGTTGGCGGCTGTGCCGATATGCTTGATGACGCCTTGACGCTGCAAATGACGCAGGGCGCCCAAAGCGCCGTCAGCCGCCAGCACATCCGCCATCGGTTGGCCCATGGCATCGTGGATGTAGACGATCTCGAGCCGGTCCAGGCCCAGGCGCTCCAGGCTGCCCTCGACGCTGCACAAGATGCCGTCAAAGCTGTAGTCGTAGCCTTCGTGGCTGCGCCCGGCTTTGGTCGAAATGATGGTGTTCGCTTTCGCGGCCGGCCGTTGACGCAGGGCCTCGCCCAGCATCTTCTCGCTGACGCCCCGCCCATAGAGCACAGCCGTATCGAAAAATGCGCAGCCGGCGTCGATGGCCGCGACCAGCGTCTCAATGCCGAGCGCTTCGTCCACCTGGCTGGGCGCGCCTTCGTATTCGCCGACGGTCTTGTTCTGGCTGGGGATGCCGGTGAAAGCGGTGCCGATGCCGACGATGGGCAGCTGCAGCTCGGTGCGTCCCAGACGTTTCCTGCGCACTAGAACCGCCCGCTTGGCAGCAATTCGCGCTCGCCGCCTTCGGCATCAATCTGCTCGCCGGTTTTGCCGAAGCGCCGCTGCCGCCGGCCAAACTCTTGCAGCGCCTGGTAAAAGGCCTCCCGGTCGAAATCCGGCCAGTAGGTCTCGGTGGTATAAATCTCGCTGTACGCGCCTTGCCAGATGAGGAAGTTGCTCAAGCGGGATTCGCCGCTGGTGCGGATGATGAGGTCAGGGTCGGGCAAGTCGCTGGTATAGATATAGTCGCTGATCGTGGCTTCGGTGATGTCTTCCGGGGCGATGCCATCGCGCACGATATTCTGCACGGCATGCACGATCTCGTCGCGGCCGCCATAATTGAAGGCGACATTCAATATCAGCCGCTGATTGTCGCGCGTATACTCGCAGGCTTCCACGACCTTGCGCGCCAGCCGCCGCTCAATGCCGTCAAGCTCGCCGATATGACGGATCTGCACGCCTTCCTGGTGCAGCTCTTGCAATTCGCGGTCGATGACCATTTCCAGTATGCGCATCAACAGCATGACTTCGCGCCGCGGCCGCGACCAATTCTCGGTGGAGAAGGCGTAAATCGTCATGATGCGCACGCCGAATTCGGCAGCCGCCCGAATGATCCGCCGCAGGTTCTCGGTGCCCTGGCGATGCCCGGCCGAGCGCGGCAAACCGCGTTGACGCGCCCAGCGCCCATTGCCATCCATGATGATGGCGACATGCGCCGGCGACTTCTCCAACGGCGCCAGCGCGGGCTCTTCGTTCTGGCGTTCGCGTGTCAAAACGGCCATTGCTTGATCCTGTGCTGCTCTCAATGCTCTGTCGCGGCGGAAGTGTTAATCAATCTTTACACCGCCCGCCCGCCTTCTGCTCACTGGTCGGGCCGCGCGGCTAGACCTCCATGATGTCCTTTTCTTTATCCGCGCCCAGTTCGCCGATGCGCTCGACAAACTTATCGGTCAGCTTCTGCACTTCGTCTTCGCCGCGTTTGCGGTCATCTTCCGAGATCAACTTCTCTTTTTCAAAGTCCTGCAAATCGCTATTGGCCGCGCGCCGAATGTTGCGGATGGCGACCCGCGTATCTTCCATGCGCCGGTTGAGGAACTTCACCAGCTCCAGCCGCCGTTCCCGCGTCAGCGCCGGCATATTCAAGCGGATATTCTCGCCATCGATATTGGGATTGACGCCGATATCCGACATCTGAATCGCCTTCTCGATATTGCGCACGGCCGCCTTATCATAGGGGCGGATGAGAATCTGCATGGCTTCCGGCGTGGAGATGTTGGCGATCTGCCGTAACTCTGTGTCCTGGCCGTAATAGTCCACCATCATGCGGTCGACCAGGGCGGTGCTGGCGCGGCCGCTGCGCATCCGGCTGAGCTCATCGCGGAAAACCGAAAGCGTAGACTCCATTTTACCGCTGGCTTCTTCAAGAATCTCGTCAATCATCACGCACTTTCCATTTCATTTGCCGCCTTCGCGGGCTTGCGCAAAGCTGATATCAGGTCGGCGCGTCGAACGCCCGCCCACCAGCAGCGATGTCTGAGCCGATCCAGTCGCGGCAATGCTTGCCTCCGCCGCCGAACGCCCCTATTATATCGCCATTTGCAGGACAAGGTAAGCGATATTATGCGCCGAGACCTGACGCGCAAGAGCGGGCTAGCGTTGCGGGCTGGCGCCATCACCGCCCCGGAAACACCGGCGTGAGCGCAAGTTCAGGCAAGCCGACGCGGCGCGCAGAATTTGTGTCGGGCGCCCGCGCCACTATCCCGATGATGGTGGGGGCGGCCCCCTTCGGCCTCATCTTCGGCGCCCTGGCCGTCAGCGGGGAGCGTGTCCTCTCGCCCGCCGCCGCTATGGGCATGTCGCTCATCGTCTTCGCCGGCTCGGCGCAATTCATCGGCCTGGGGCTTTACGCGCAAGGCATCAGCCTGCCTTTCATCATCTTCACGACTTTCATCGTCAACCTGCGGCACGCGCTCTACGCCGCCTCGCTGGCGCCCTACCTGCGCCACTTGGGGCAGCGGTGGTTGTTGCCGCTGGGCTTCTGGCTGACCGACGAGACTTTCGCCGTCGTCATCAGCCGCTTCCATACCGCGGGCCGGGTCGAGCGTGGCCACTGGTACTACTTTGGCTCCGCCCTGCCCTTCTACGTCAATTGGCAACTTTGTACGCTGGCGGGCATCATCGCCGGGCAGCGGCTGGGCGACGCGGCTAATTGGGGCTTGGATTTCGCCATGACTGTCACCTTCATCGGCATCGCCGTGCCGCTGGTGAAGACGCGCCCCATGCTGGCCTGCGCCATGATCGCCGGCGCCGTTTCGCTGCTGACCTACAGCCTGCCCAATCGCCTGGGCTATGTCATCGGCGGCCTGGCGGGCATCGCCGTCGGCCTGCTGGCCGATTGGCTAGTGAAACGGCGTATTAGCGACGGGCCCTAACTCAGGCGTCGGCCGGCGCGGGGATCCACGAGGCGTAGGCGCCGCCCTGCAGGGTGATCTGCTGCGCCTCCCCGCCATCCGCCCGCATCAGAAATAGCTGATCACGCCCGTTGTACGTGGCCGTCACGATGGTGAAACGACCGTCGGGGCTGTAACTGGCCGACCACACGCTGCCCGGCCCGGTATAGAGCACGTCGCGGTCCTCACCGGCCGGGTTCATGCTCACCAGCGCCCGCGCGCCGCTGATGGTCGTCACATAGATGATGCGTTGGCCATCGGGGCTGAATGATGGCGAGGCATCGCGAATGTCGTCTTCGGTCAGCAGGCGTGACGTGCCGCTGCGCCGGTCGTAGAGGCGGATCTCCCAAGTGCGCGAATCCCGCACGCCAGGGCCCGCCGTGAAGACGATGCTGTTGCCGTCGGGGCTGTAGCGCGCATGGCTGTTGCGCCAGCCATCGCTGTAGAGCGGCTGCCGCGCGCCCCCCTCAAAGCTGACTTCATAGAGGTCAAGCGTTTCGTCGCGGCGCACATCAGAAGAGTAGATGATCATCTCGCCCGTCGGTGACCAGGCGGGCAAGCGATCCCAAGTTGTATTCTCCGTCAGTTGGCGCAGCTGCCCGCCCAAGCGATTGGCCACGAAGATCTCAAAGTCGCCATCGCGGTCGGACTGAAAGGCGATCCAGCGGCCATCGGGCGAGGGCCGTGGATAGGTGCTGTTGCCGCCGGCGCTGAAGCGGCGCGTCTCCCAGGTGTTCAAGTCCAGCGTGACGATCTCGAAGCGGGGTTCGCCCCCAGCGCTCGCGGCGCTCTCGGCGAAGTAGACCAACTGCCCGCTGACATCGGCCAGCGCCGGAATCAGCTCAATGCGATCGCGCAGGCCGACGGGCTGGATCTCGGCGCTTGTCGGGTTCGGCTGAGCAGCGAGAAGCTGCGCGGCGGCGGTGAAGGTGGCGTCGGCAGCGGCGTTGAATTGCTCGCGCGTCGAAATGGGCGGCGCGCTGGCGATTTGCGCGGCCTGTATCGTCGGCGTGGCCGAATTTGTGTCTAAGGACGTCGCAACCGGGGCGGGCGGCGCGACTTCATCGCGAGTCACCAAGCCCAGGACGCCGATTGCAGCCGTCAACACCAGCGCTAAAACGAGACAGCCCAACCCGCCACCCGCCGCCAGGCCCAGCCAGACGCGCCCCCGAGCGTGCCCTAAAGGGAGCCGGCGTTGCGCTGCCTGCAATTGCGGCATGGGAGACGTATCCGCGGGCGGCGATGGCGCCTCCACGGCGGGGGCGGCAGTCGCGCTTGTGGCGCCAGTTAGGTCGGCGGCAGCGGGCGCGGCTTCATCGTCGAGCAAGGCGGCGCGCAAATCCGCCAGCAACTCTCCCGCGCTGGCGTAGCGATCCGCCGGGGCTTTGTGCAAGGCGCGCAGGATCACGCCTTCAACGGCCGCGTTCAGCTTCGGCTCGATTTGCCGCGGCGCGGGCGGCGGCTGCGTGACGTGCATGACGGCGATGCTGTAGGGCGTGTCGCTCTCGAAGGGGCGGCGCCCGGTCAGCAGCTCATACAGCATAACGCCGAGCGAATACACATCGCTGCGCCCGTCAAGCGGCTCGCCCTGGGCTTGCTCCGGCGACATGTAACTCGGCGTACCGACGACGCCTTGGGTGGTGATCGTGCTCCCGCCTTCGCCCAGGATGCGCGCGATGCCGAAGTCGGTGATGAAGGCGCCGCCGCCGTCATCCAGCAAGATATTGCTCGGCTTGAGGTCGCGGTGCACGATGCCCTTCTGATGCGCGTAATCCAGCGCCGCCGCCACCTGCTCGACGATGCTGATCACGCGCGCCAGCGAAATCCGGCCGGCCGCCAGCAGCTGTTCGACCGAGCCGGCCGGCATGTAACGCATGGCGATATAAGGCTGCCCGTCAAGTTCGCCGTAATCGTAGACTGGCACGATATAGCGATGCTCGAGCTGGGCCACGATCTTGACCTCGCGCTCAAAGCGCCCCAGGTAGGTATCGTCATGCATCAGCGAATGCGGCAGGAATTTGAGCGCGACATTGCGGTTCATCGAGCGCTGCCGGGCGAGGTAGACCGTCGCCATGCCGCCGCGGCCGACCTGGCTGATGATTTCGTATCCGTTTACCTGTGCGCCGATGAGATCCGCGGCCATGTTAGATGCCCTTGCGCTTCAAGATGGGCGCCGCCTCGCGGCACTTCGCGCGAGACCCCGGGTTTGCTGAGGCGCCAACCAGAAGTCAACTGGATTATATGCCAGGCGCAAGGGGCATAAACACCCAAATTGTCATCACGCGCGGCACAGGCAGGCGCCGCCAGCCGGCTTGACAGAATCGCCCTATGGTCACAGAATTAGGATGCACGAGATGAGTAAAGCTGTGGAGGCGGGTGACATGCAGGAGAGTCTCGTCACCGACTCCAGCAAACCCACAAATCTGCGCGCCCGGCTGATCACTGCCAGCGTTGTTACGCCGATAACCGTCCTGGCGTCTCTGGCTGGCGGTTGGTGGTTTGTGCTGGCCGTACTTCCCATCATGTGCATCGGTGTGCTGGAATTCTTCGTCATGGAGAAAGACACGCCGATGCAAGGCAGCTCGCTGACCGGCATTCCGACCGCAATCGCCTTGGTGCTCGGCCTTACCCTGGGGCTTGACTGGCTGTGGCAGGCGGCCATCGCCCTCGGCATCGTGTTGACCCTGGCGCTGGAGTACGCCCGCCACCCCAAGCAAATTGCGCTGGCCCTGGCGCAAGTCGGCACGACGGCCTGCGGCGTGGCCTATCTGGCGCTGCCCGCGGCCTTCCTCATCAGCCTGCGTAAAGCGCCGGAGAATGGCTTGACCTGGCTCTTCATCGTCTTCGCCATCACCTGGGGCACGGACACCTTCGGCTACGTCTTCGGCCGCGCCTTCGGCAAGACCAAGCTGGCGCCGCTGATCTCGCCCAACAAGACCGTCGAAGGCGCGCTCGGCGGCATGCTGGGCGCTTGGATCCCGGCCGGCCTCATCCTGGCATTCAGCGGCGCCTTCCAACCCATACTAGTCCCGATGATCGCGCTCGGGCCCCTGCTGGCGGTGGTGGGCGATCTGTTTGAATCCGCCATGAAGCGTTTCTTCCGCGTCAAGGACAGCTTCGTCGCCGGCCTCAACGTATTCCCGGGGCACGGCGGCGTGCTCGACCGCGTTGACGCGCTGGTCTGGGTGGCCAGCTGGGTCTTCTTGTACCTGACATTCGTGGGCTTGCTCTAGCCCCCGTGCTGCTCCCGATGTCTACCCCATCCCCAGCCCTTTCCCAGAGCAATGGGGGCAGCGTGACTTCACAAAGAAATTCAAGAATGACCACGAACGTATTCCGGTTGCACCACATCTATACAAGCTATTGCAGCGCGCTCCCCTATCCTGGTTAGCCGGAAGTCCGCCCCCCGGTGAGCGGGGGGATTGAGGCGGGAACAGGCGTTGGGGGTGGCGTAGACCGCGTGGTAGCGAGCGCTGGAATGCGCTATAATGACAGCGGTCTCAAGCGGCCGCAGCAAGCGCGATGGAGAGTTGGTGAACTATGCCGAAGTTCGAGACACAAGTGTTGATCAACCGCCCGGTCTTTCAGGTCTTTCGTTACGTGGGCGATTTCAACAACGATATAAATTGGCGCAATGTCAGGAATATCGGCATCACCAGCGGCGATCCCATCCGCATCGGCTCCATGGTGGCCATGACGCGGCGCATCATGGGGCGCGGCGGCTTCGTCAACGGCGATGTGACGGACTTCGAGCGCAACCGCAAGATCGAGCTCAAGGGCTCGTACTGGGGTTTCCCTTTTGTCTCCACCATCACTTTTGACCACCGCGGGCAGCAGACCAACGTGCGCGAGACGCTGGAAATCCGCACGCGCTGGTTCTTCTGGTTCGGCATTTTCTTCAACTTGACGCTCAACGGCGTCTTGCGGCGGGAGTGGGAGACGCTGAAGGGACTGCTGGATTCACAGGGCGGCGGCAGCGCTAGCGAGCCGATGTCGATCCCTAGATAGCGCCCTGCTTGTCCTTCTCCGGATTGTAGTAGTCGTAGCCGAGGCCGATTTCCCGCGCGAACTGCGCGATCAGATGCTGCGTGGAGAAGTGCTGCATGAGATTGAAGAAGTAATAGATCACGATCGTGACAGTGATGCCGATCATGCCGGCGAACCCGCCGAAGACGCCCTCCACCACAGCGCGAACGACGCCGTAGATGACAGTCAGCGCGGTCAGAAATAGCAGCAGCAGCGCGCCGGAACGCCAGTTTGCGCGCGCGATTTTGATGTTGCGCCGCACCTCCCAGGCCGCCTTGTGATCGTCCATCAGGGCAAAACGCGCCATGCCCACAAAGTAAGCCCAGCCCAGGACACAAAGCGCAACAACCGTCGCTGCGATGGAGGCAAGCGCCACCAACGCGTTTATGACGCCCAGCCCGCCGGTCACGCTGTTGATGATTACGACTATCATGAGAAATCCGACGAAAAGCAGCCAGTAGGCGACGCTCGCCAGGAAAAGATAGAAGCCGTCCTTGATATTGCGGCCCAAATTGACGGCGGGCAGGACATCCGCATCGTGCATTAACACGCGAATGACCTCGACGCTGTAGCCGGACAGCCAGAAGCCGCTGGCGATCGCCACCAGCAACACGCCCAGGCCTCCCACGACCACGGACAAGCTGAAGGGCGCCATCCCGCCGACTAGGTCTTGGCCGGCGTTAAAGCCGTATAGCTGATCGAAGAGCAGCGCCCAGTCGTAAGAATTCAGCAGCAAGCCGATGCAGACGGCGAAGGCGATGGTCAGGACGAGCACGATACTGATGACCTTGGCCAGGTTCTGAAAGGGATAGCTAAAGGCGCTGGAAAAGTTCATGAGGTGTCCCTTTCGTCTGTCACAGGCCCTATTCTAGCACGGACAGCGGCTAGGCGAGCAGCGCAGTTGCACATCGCTAGCTGATTTCCCGGTCAGCCTTGAAGCGGTCCCGCAGGTCCAGCCAGATGCCGTAGCGCCCCATGAGCCAGGCGACAATGCAGCAACCGGCCTGAACGACCATGAATAAGGCGAAGGAAGCCGCGGCGGCTTGCAGCGTCAGATCGGCATCGTGCAGAAAGTACCCTTGCAGGGACAGCCACGCCAAGCCGGCTGAACCGAGATTGACCACCACAAAAACAAGCGCGCTGAGCGCCAGCGTCGCCGGCAGATTCGTCAGCGCGAGGCGCATATTCTCCCGCCGGCGGAGCATGACGGCGCGTTGGCCGGCCGCGGCGAAACGGGCGATACCCACGGCGTTGCCCCAAAGCATCACTAGCGCGACCAATGCCGACAAAAGCAAGAGCGGCTCATCCAGCCGATCCACCGTTCGCCAATGCAATGTGCCGAGGAAAACCAGCCCGACGATCAATATGGCGAGACTGGGCAGCCAATACAGCAAGCTGCTCCAGATCAGCCGGCGGCCAACGCGGAACCAGCGGCGCTCAACCGGCGGCAGCGCGCTCTTACCCGCCATGACGCGGCGCGCGATCTCGAAGCAGTAGCCGCCCGTCCACACCAGCCACGAGCAAAAGCCCGCCAGAGCAAGAATGAACCAGAGCGTCAAAAATGTATCTTCCGAGACATCAAGCACATTGCCCTGATACCAGCCGCAGTAGGGCTCGCAGGCGCGCGGCGGCGGCGGCGGCGCTTGCCCCAGCCACAGCAAGAATGTCGCCGGTAGCGTCATCCACAAGGAGACGTGTACCAGGCGCAACAAGTTGGAAAAGCACGAACGGATCAAGCCGATGCTATTCATAACGGCCTCCGGGTTGCCCTAGCTTGTCCTAAGTATACGCAAAATTACGGCTCAAGTCGCGCGTTCGTCCAGGCGGTCATGCGCCGGCGGCGGCTCGGCCGATAGCGCCGAAATCTCGGCATACCATTCGGGCGTCATGTCAACGTCCAGCGCCGCCAGCGACGCTTCAAGCTGGCTCAAATTGCGCGCGCCGATGATGGGCGCCGTCACCGCCGGATGCGCCATCACCCAGGCCACCGCCAGCGTCGCCGGGTGCAGGCCGCGTTCGCCCGCATGAGCAGCGAAATCAGCCGCCGTCTGATAGTAGTCGCCCACGCCATAACGCTTCTGATACATCGCATTCTCGACCAGGCGCCCCGATGCCGGGCTGCTCGCCGGCGCGTACTTGCCGGTCAGCAAGCCGCCGCCCAGCGGACTGTAAGGGATGACGCCGATGCGCTCGTCCAGCGCCAGGGGCAGGATCTCGACCTCGGCTTGGCGCTTGACCAGGTTGTACATCGGCTGCAAGCATTCGATGCGCGCCAGCCCCTCGCGGGCGGCGATGCCCTGCGCCTTCATCACCTGCCAGGCGGCCCAGTTGCTGACCGCCGGGTAGAGGATTTTGCCCTGCCGCACCAGATCATCCAGCGCGCGCAGGCACTCGTCCACCGGCGTATCGGCATCGTAATGATGCAGAAAGTAGACATCAATACGGTCGGTCTTCAGCCGGCGCAAGCTGTCTTCCACAGCGATCTGCAGATGCCGTCGCGAGGCGCCGCCCTGGTTGATATCAGCGCCGGTACTTGAGACCGCCTTGGTCGTCAGCACGATCTCCTCGCGGCAATCGGCGATGAGATCGCCCAGAATCTCTTCCGAGCGGCCGCCGGCGTAAGTGTTGGCGCAATCGAAGAAGTTGATGCCGACCTCGCGGCAGCGCCGAAACATGCGCGCAGACTCGGCTTCGTCGGCGATATCGCCGAAAGACATTGTGCCGAAGCAGAGCGACGACACCTTGACGCCCGTTCGCCCCAATATGCGGTAATCCATGCAATGATCCTTTCTTCGCGATAATCATCAAAACCCGCCGGATTCCCCTCACAATCCCGCCAATATCTGTAGGGGCGTGCCACCGGCTCGCCCGTACGCACGTTGGGCTTTGGCTCGCCACGTAAACAGGGTCGAGCCTTGACTCGCCCAAAGGCCAACAACTTGCTCCGCCTCTCCGGCGCCGATATCCCTCATTCATCCGCCGCCAGCTGACCCCGCGCCACCATTTCCACGCGGCCGCCAACGCGGATGACGATGCCGTTTGCTTCGCGCCGCGCCTCCAGATGCAGCAGCGACGGCCGGCCGATCTGGTAGCCCTGCTCGCTGCGGATGGCGATGCTGTCCCGGTCAAAGTAACGATGCTCGACCAGATAAGCCGCGATGCAGCCATTGGCGCTGCCGGTGGCCGGGTCTTCGGGCGCGCCGTAGATGTCGTCCAGCACACGCACGTGAATGTCGTTTTCGGCTTGCAGCGTCTCGGCGCAGAAGACAGCCGGCGCAATGGCGTCATGCGCGCCCAACAGCGCCCGCAAGCGATTGAGATTGACCTGCGCCCGCTGCACGGCATCCAGCGAAACCAGCGGAACCAGCACGAACGCCATGCCCGTCGAGACTTCTTGAATCGGGAAGCGCTGGTCGATGTCGTCTTCGCTGATATTCAGGATGCCCGCCAGCTCAGCCGGCTTGAAGCGCGGGCCGAAGCGCGGCGACTTCTGCCGCATCCAAAGCACGCCATCGGCGTCGAAGGTCACGGGGATCTGGCCGATCGGCAAGTTGAGCACGATCTCGTCGACGGGCCCCCGGATAAGCTCGCGCTGGATGACGAAGGCCGTGCCCAGGACGGGATGCCCGGCGAAATCGACCTCGACCTCGGGCATGAAGATGCGCGCATTGTAGCCGCCATCGACGGGCGCCTGCGCTGTGATGAATGTCGTCTCGGAAAAGTTGATCTCCTTGGCCAACTGTTGCATCAGCGCCGCCGGCGGATCACCCAGATAGACGGCCAGCTGATTGCCGGTGTACTTGCGGCCGACAGTGAAGACATCAACGATGAAGAATTCCATGCGCGACATATCACCCCGCTTTCTCGCTACCCAGCGTACCCCGCCAGCGCGACGGCGGAGCGCCCGCCACGCCGCTCAGCAAGCGACCGTAATGCTGCGGCCGGCGCTGATGCAGCAGGGGAAACAGCTCCAGGTACTGCTCGCGCACATCCGCCCGCAACACGGCGTGCGCCACCTCGTCGCCATCGCGGCTCGCCTGCGCCAGCACGCGGCCCAGCGGATCGCAAATGAAGCTGCTGCCATAGAACGTCACGGAGTTTTCGCGCCCGACGCGGTTGCAAGCGGCGATGAAAAGGCCGTTAGCGACGGCGTGCCCGCGCATCACGGTGCGCCAGGCGTCGGCCGAGTCGAAATCGGCCGCGGTCGGCTCGCTGCCGATGGCGGTCGGGTAGAAGATGAACTCGGCGCCTTCCAGGGCGTAGATCCGCGCCAGCTCCGGGAACCACTGATCGTAACAGGTCGGCGCCGCCAGCTTTACCGCGCCGATATCATGCACCGGGAATTGATCGCTTCCGCCGAAGTAATCGGTCTCGTGATAGCCCTCGCCCGAGGGGATGTGCACCTTGCGCGTAAAATGGCGCAGCTCGCCCGCGGGATTGTGAATGGTCGCGGTATCCCAATATTTGCCAGCGGCATCGCGCTCAAAGAGGCTGCCGATTATGCTGACGCTGTGCTGATGCGCCAGCTCGCTGAAGAAGCGCGCCGACGGCCCGCCGCGAAGTGGCTCGGCCAAAGCAAAGCCGGCCGCGTCGCGGACGCCGGGGAAATAGGGCAAGATGCTGAATTCGGGCAAGCAGATCAGCTCCGCGCCGGCCCCGGCCGCCTCAGCGACCAGCCCGCGATAGAGCTCCATCGTCGATGCTTGCTCGCCGGTCCAGTGGCCCTGCGCCAGGGCGATGTGAATGTCTTTCATGCGCCAGCGTTCATCCGCGCGATGACTTCATCCGCAGCCCTCTGGCCCGTGAAGTAGGCGCCGTGCACCGTGGCTGCCAGGCGATGCGGCGCGCTGGCTTCGCCGGCCCAATACAGCGGCGGCGTCGGCACGGCCAATTTACCGCGCGCGCTAAAGTGCCCGGGTGCGCAGAC
Source organism: Phototrophicaceae bacterium (assembly GCA_965208195.1). GTDB lineage: Bacteria > Chloroflexota > Anaerolineae > Aggregatilineales > Phototrophicaceae > UBA6055. Next base: position 1,684,667 of record CBDBOC010000004.1, read on the forward strand.
GCTGTAGCCGCCCAGCGCGTAGTCGTCCGCGGGCCAATTCACCCAGCGCGCCTTGTCGTACTCCAGGTCCGGCCGGCCCAGCTCACCCCGCAGCGTCTCCAGCCCGCGTTGCAAAGCCGCCTCCTCGCCCAGGGGCAGCAGCTCGCGCGCGTAATCGCCAGTGAGAAACGCCGTCCAGACGACATCGCCAGCGCCCCGCCCCAGCGACGGCGACCACCACATGGGCGGGTTGCCGCGGGCGTAGATGGCGCCGATCGCCGGATCCAGCAGCGGCTCTTCAAAGCGATACACCAGCTTCATCACCGGGCCCATTTTCAAGCCGGCCAGCGCCGCTTTTTTGTGTGGCGGCAACGGCGGATCAAAGCGGACGCGCCGCGCTTGCAGCACGCCCAGCGGCAGCGTCACCACGGCGTATTCGGCCCGGTGGCGCTCGCCTGCTTCTGTTGTGACTGTCACGCCGCCCCACCAGTGAATGGCGCTGATCGGGCTGCCTAGACGGATGTCCAACCCTTCCGCGAGCCGGGTGATGTAGCTGTCGTAGCCATCGAGAATCCGATGATCGCTGTGGTCGCCGTCGCCCGCGCTATCATTGAAAAGCTGCGCGTGCGCCGCCGCATTGAGGAAGCGCAGGCTCTCGCCCTCGGCATTGGCGAAGGAGCGCTGCACATAGCGCATCTGCGCCGACGTGAAGCCGATACGCCGCAGATAAACGCCCAGATCTTCGTCTTGGCGCGGCGGCAAGACTTCGCCCAGCTCCCAGCTGCGCGTCTTGTCCAGATCGGCCGAGGCGGCCCGCGCCTGCCCCATCGTCAGCCAGTCGCCGTCTTCGGTGCGGATCATCGAGTCGTCCAGCTTGTTCCAGTGCCAGGTGCGCAAACGCAGCTTCTCGACCCAAGCCCAGGTATTGACCTCGGGCCCGCGGCCATGAATGAGCTCAGCGCCGAATTCGACCGGGATGTCAGCGAAGTCGCGGTCAGTCCAGACGCGCCCGCCGATGCGATCGCGCGCCTCCAGTACGGTCGCCTCAACGCCGGCTTGCTTGAGGTGATACGCCGCCGAGAGGCCAGCCACCCCCGCGCCGATGACCAGCACATTCATGCGTCGGCCGCTTCCTCGTAATCGGGATTGTTCCAAACGATGAGTACGCCGGCGTCGCCCGCGGCCGGTTCATCGCAATAATCGGTGACGACACCCGCAGCGCGGAAGCCCAGCTTCAGTTGCAAGCTCACGGTCGGGTCTTTGATCTCCCCGGCGATGACGCGCTCGCCGTATTGGCGCACGTCGATATGTGTCGGCATAGTCGCGATAACCCATCAGCATGCCGACCGCGTACCAGCCGCGGAGGTTCAGCTTCTTGACCAGGTCAAAGCGGGCTCTGTACAGGTTGGTCGCGATGCCGTGCCCGCGATACATGGGGTGCACCGCCAGCTCGACGCCGTAGAGCCAGTCGCCGTCGGCTTCGTGCGCGCGCAGCTGCAAGCCGCCGATGGCATCGCGCCAGGGCAGCATCGGCGCTGTCGGCGGACGCGATGTGCGCATGGTTATCGCCAGGGCGATGGCGTGGCCCGCGCCGGGCCCGCTGATGCGCATCGCCATGAACTGCCCCTCGGGGAAGCGCTCCAGCTGCGCCCTGATGTCGTCCGGCGTGAAGCAATCATCGACTTCCTCCCAAACCTCGACGCCGTACGCCGCCCGAAATGTCGCCGCGACGCCTTCCACATGCCAAGGCTTGGTGTTCATGATGACCACGCCCGGCAGCTCAATCAGCACATCCGCCCGGTCGAAATTATCCAGCCACCAGGAGTCGAAGCTTATGGACTGGACTTTTCGCCCGCCCTCGTCGCTGCTGTGTTCGCGCCCGTCTTCGTCGATGTGATGCTCACCTTCCGCCCGCGCCTTCTCGATGAGCCGCTTCTGAATTTCGGGCCAATCGTAGTCGAGCGCTTTCCTGAGCGCAGCCATGTTCTTTTCATCTCGGGACATTCTGCTTAGCCATTCTCCAAGCCCGCGCGTTACTTTAGCAAGGACACCAGCGTTCCGCCAGCATGCCCTTTACGCGGGACGGGCGTCACGGCGTCAAACCCTGGCATCTCGTCGAGGCAATTTGCGGGGGCGCTGGTTGTTGAGCCGCGAGTAAATCTACGCCAATTGGCCGGCTTGGCGGCGTGACTCAACACGTCTGTCGATTAGGCGATCATGATATTCGCCCGGCGATCCAGCGCCTTGTTCACCACTGGCGGCTAGGCAAAAAGAGCGGGCGGCTGCTCTCAACCGCCCTTCCCTGGCTCGTAAGGCTTCTGCTCTGCGGCGCTTATCCGTCAGCCGCGTCCAGCGCCGCCTGCTCCTCGGCGATCGTCTCGTCGGCGCGATACAACGTCTCGAGGAAAGCCCTGGCGGCGCGTCGGTTTTCAGCTGGATATTCGGCTGCCAAATGTACAGGAGCTCGAATCAGCGGTTCGTGAGGCGGGATGAATTGGGAACCGGTAACATGATCTGGCTTGAGGCCGGGGGCAGTTCCCAAAATAGAAAACGCCGGGCTTCAAGTCAGAAGCCCGGCGTTTGCTAAATTAGGCGTACCTCGACGCTGGTACGGGCGCTCGAATTGAAATGCCGGGCGGACGATTCGGTTGGAAACGCCCGCCACAGAGCCTGCGCCTGGAGGGCTGACTGATCGCCAGGGGCTAAATCAGTCCTCCCAGGCATCGACTGCATCCATGCATTCTTGCAAGGTGCCGGTACACGTCCAATGAATGCAGTTGCCATGATCATCGGTGTTCTCGCAAGTGAGGATGTTATCGGCGTTGACGGTGCTGGTGAAGACCACCGATAGCGCAAATAGCAGCGCCACCACGAGCGATAAGACTCCGATAAGCCAACGTTTTCCGATCTGTTCGACGGTTACTCTTGCGTTCATTAAACTACCTCCACTAGGACTACGGCTTACGCCAGACGAAATGAGACACGTACTTACCTACTATTTAATTCTAAACGAACTTTGCTTTTATGTCTATTAAGGTAAATTACCAGAGGGCGCTAGCGGCCGTCGATCCGATGCAGCAAGGCCTAACTGTAGCTATTCAAACCGTACGGATGCTGAGGCAGCCGACTGCCTCTGCCGCCATGACGCAAAGGACGGCTGCAGGCAACCGTCCTTTGGCTTTACTGCTTGTGAAAATACTTGTCTTGGCTAGCTGTCGGCGGCGTCCAAGGCCGCTTCTTCCTCGGCGATGCGCTCGGCTGTGCATTCCAGCGAGGCCAGGAAGGCGGCGTCTTGCTCGGCGCGGTCATCGGCCGTGAACAGCGCGAGCTCGTCCGCGTCCGACTGGATCAGCCGCTCGGAACGGAAGAATTCCCCGCCGAATATGACATCGGCCCGCTGCAGGATTTCCGGCGCGATTTCGATGCCCAGCTCGGCCGCGGCATCCAGATTGACCGCCACCCCGTCGCCGCTGACGGACGCGACCGCGATTGTCGCCGGGTCAAGCTCGCCGCGCAGGTAGGCGCTCACCATTCGGCCCACATTGACGCCTTGCTCCCGATGCCGGAAGTAGCCCGCGCTGATGATCGCCTGATCAAAAGCGCCGCCAATGCTGGGGAAATAAACCGGCAGCGCGTGCTCGTTGGCGATGCCCACCACCGTGCTGATATTGCGCGAGTTCACCGTATCGATGGTCAGCAGCAGGGCTTGCGCGCCGCGCGAGGCCAAGCCATTGACCGCCGCCGCGAAGTCGATCGGCTGCGTCACCGCGCCTTCGACCACGTCGATGCCATGCGCGTCGGCGACAGCGGCAACCTCTTGCGCGCCCAGTACGCCGGAAAGCTGGTCCGAGCTGAAGATGGCGCCGATGGTCTCGATATCCGGCTGCTGCGTCTTGATAAGCTCGACCAGCAGCTCATAAGGCGGGATGATCTGCGAGCCGGCGACGTGGCCGGGCTTGATGCAGGGCGAATCGCCCAAACCGGCCTCAAAGGGGAAATAGACCGAAGCGAAGATCACGGCCGGCGGATCGTCCATATCCTGCGTGGCGTTGAGCGCCGCCTGCGCCACCGGCGTCGTGAAGGCGACCAGTACATCGGCATCATGATCCAGCGCATGCTCCACCATGATGTTCAGGCGATCAAGCGCCCAGCCCGCCTCCAGAGAAAGCACGCGCAGGTTCTCGCCCTCAATGTCCCCGCGCTCTTCGAAGTCGTATTCGTCCGCGCTCAAGAAGCCGTCGAGCTCCAAGACTTGCACGATGGCCTTCTCCGTCACCGAGTAGGGTATGGGCGAGGTGCCGAAGCTCAATAACGCGACAGTCGGCGTGTCAGACTGTCCCATTGCGGCGCCGGCCAGCAAAGCCAATACCAGCAAAAGCAAGCTGATTCGTATCTTCATGACGCAACCTTTCCTGTGTACCTGAATCGAGTAAAGCTGCACTCTCTCCATAACTATACACTAATATCCATTTCGTCAATATCAATTTCATTTGACACAGTCTACATCCGCCGCGCACAATTGCTTGACAAGCCGCCTCAATTTATGAGATAGTGTAGACGTAACCCTGCGTTACTGTACACTTTTAGCGGAACTATGCTGCAACCGGCGGATGTCGCTGGCAAGGCATGCGGAAGGAGAGGAAGAACGATGACTCAGATATTCAGTAGGTCGAGCGTGGCGCGGACGCTGCTGGCGCTGCTGCTGGCGGCGGCGCTGGCGCTGTCGTTGCTGGCGATGGTTGCCCAGCCGACCGGCGCCCAAGGCCCCCATGCAGATTGGTGGTGCGCGGAATGGGATGACTACGGGAATTGCACCAACGTTGTATCCTGGGGCGATACTTCACAACTTCCTCCTGGCTCATAGGGGGATTAGGCCCTGCGCGGACGTCCCATGGCATTTCCGGCGCGATTGCCGATCTGACGAACCCACTGCAACGCTTGCGGCTCGCCTCTCGGGGCGAGTCGTTGCTTTTCCCCGGACGCCGCGCGCAATTGCTTGACAAGCTGCGTCATGTTATGAGACAGTAGAGATGTATTGATGCAGTAAAGCACAATATTATCGGCAGTATGCGGCAACTGGCGGGTGACGCCGGAAGCATGCGGAAAGAGGGGCAAAGCGATGACTCAGAGACTCAGAAACACACGCGCCGCGCGGACGATCCTCATGCTGCTGCTGGCGGCGGCGTTGGGGCTGGCAGGATTGACGGTGGTTGCCCAGCCAAACCACACTAACCTCATCGGCGGTACGTGGAATTGCGACGAAGTCGATGACCACGGCACCTGCACGGCATGGGTGTGGGTCTCCGACTCGGGTCAACAAATTGAATGGTTTTCAAGCTCCGGCAGTTAGCCGCTGAGAGCGGAAATCCGCTTTGACGCATCCGGCGCGATTGTCGATCTGACGAACCCACTGCCATGCACGCGGCTCGCCTCTCGGGGCGAGTCGTTGCTTTTCCCCGGGCGCCGCGACCAATTGCTTGACAAGCCGCCTCAATTTATGAGATAGTGTAGACGTAATCCTGCGTTACTGTACACTTTTAGCGGAACTATGCTGCAACCGGCGGATGACGCCGGCCCAGGCATGCGGAAAGAGAGGCAAAGCAATGATTCAGAGAATCGGAAATACACGGGTGGCACGGACGATCCTGATGCTGCTGCTGGTGGTGGCGCTGTCCGGATTATTTGTGTCTCCCCAGCTTGCGGACGATCACAACCAAGAAGTTGAAGGGTATTGGACATGCGAAGCATACAATAACTATGGGGGGTGCATTGCGTGGCTATGGCACTACGGTTCACCTCCCTAGCCACAGGGACGATTAGGCGCTGCGTGCGGAAATCGCCACTTGCATTTCCGCGCGATTGTCGATCTGACAAACCCACTGCAACGCTTGCGGCTCGCCTCTCGGGGCGAGTCGTTGCTTTTCCCCGGGCGCCGCACCGGCCCGCCGCGCGCAATTGCTTGACAAGCTGCGTCAAGTTATGAGACAGTAGAGAGGTATTGATGCAGTAAAACACAATATTATCGGCAGTATGCTGCAACTGGCGGGCGACGCCGGCCAGGCATGCGGAAAGAGAGGCAAAGCAATGACTCAGAGACTCAGAAACACACGCGCCGCGCGGACGATGCTGACGCTGCTGCTGGCGGCGGCGTTGGGGCTGGCGGCCGTTGGCGCGGCCTTCGCGCAGCGTGGACAATCGCCCCCACATGACCCGGCGATCTGCCTCGAATACGACGACAGCGGCAACTGCGTTGAATATGGGCCGAATCCCGCCCACCCTGACCACCAGTCCTAGCGTCGCGGTCGGGCTGCCCGGGGCGAGTCTCCGCTTTTCCCCCGCTCGCACACTGCTTGACATCCCTGACCGAATTATGATACGTTGGTGGCAGAGTTGTTGCGTAATAGACGAATCTATCGTCGATGTGCTGTTTAGCACACAGCCGGCCGACTCAGGAGGGGCCACCTGGCGTCGCCTGATCGAAATGCAACCGCCAAAAGCGAAGGAGAAGCGCAATGAATGTCTTAAATTTCGGAAGAGCACGGTTAGCGCGTGTTGTGGCTTTGTGTCTGCTGCTGGGGGCATTGGGCTTCGCCGCTCTCGCGCCCACCCTGGCCAATACGACTGATGCGAATATTGTGTGGGTCTGCGTAGAATACAATGACAGCGGCACTTGCGTCTCCTGGCGTACGGTCCAGCCGTCTCGGCCGTGAGCCGGTTAGGGCTAAATGGCTGTCGGGCCGGCCGGGGGGTTTTGCGGCCCGCCCAACCAAACTGCAACAGCCGCGGCTCGCCTCTCGGGGCGGGTCGCTGCTCTTTCCCCTGCGCCTACCCGCCGCCCGCCCGCTGCTTGACATGCGCCGCCGAGATATGATACGTTGTAGACAGGTCTGTACAATACGGTACATACGTTAGCTTGGTGCGGATCAATTCACCGGCATTTGATGCGAAGGAGCGGAAGACATGAGCCTATTCAAGCTCGGCAAGACGAAGGCGGTCAAACTGGCGGCGCTGATTGTGGTGCTGGCGGCATTGGGGCTGGCGGCATTGGGCGCGGCCTTCGCTCAGTCGGCGCCAACATCCGTGCCCGGCGCCGTGATCTGCGTCGAATACGACCTTTACGGCACCTGCGCCGAATGGGGACCCAACCCGGATATGGCCCAAGCTGCCGATTAATCGAATGCGGATTCTCGCGCAGCGTCTGCCTGCCCCCATCCTGCTGGGGGGACCGAGGTTGCCCAGCGACGATCATGGCGTCTGCGTCTGCTGGATCAGCAATCAGTCCGTCCACGGCAGCATCGGCGTCACCGCCACCCCGCAGCCCGTCCCCACCGTGGCGCCTCAATCCTAGAGTATCAGCGCGTTTGACCTGCGATTCCGGCTCGCCACGCCCGGCGAGCCTTTGCTTTTGCGCCGAACGCCGCGCAACTGCTTGACTTGCGCTCCGCATTTATGATACAGTGATTATGTGGATGTGTGTTAAACGATAAGTCTTTAATTCTATATCGTTTACGCGCCGGCGCAGGTGACATCCACCGGAACGGGTACGCCCGCTGCATCTCTGCGGCGCAACATTGGACGAGCAATTCGAGCAAAGAGGAGAAAGCAATGAAGATCTTGAACTTCAGCCGGGCGACGTGGGCGAAGGTTTTGGCGCTGCTGCTGATAGTGGCGATGTTTGGGCTGGCGGCTGTGGCGCAGGACGTTAGTCAGCTCCAAAGCAACAGCCAGATCTGCACGGCCTGGGACGACCTCGGCAACTGCATCAACTGGATTCCGAATCCCAGACTCACCGGCGGTAGCTGAGCCATAGCAATAGAGGCGTAGCAATCGAAGGGGCGGCTCCCGCGGGGTCGCCCATTTTTCTTTGTCACGCCCTGTTGCTTCGGCCGACTAGCCCGGCTCAGCCCGCCCCTGCTGGACGCTGAGCGCCCGACCGGGTACACTCGATGCGTGACGAACTGGCTGAGACGCAGGCAAAATGACGGCGGTCTACTCGCGGCGCCGACGATCGGCTGGCTGCTGATCTTCTTCGTGCTGCCGCTGGTCATCGTGCTGGTCGTCAGCTTCATGTCGCGCGGGCGTGGCGGCGTGGCCGAGCTTCCCTTCACCACCGCGCACTACAGCCGCACCTTCGGCATCTTCTCCATCATCCTCTGGCGCTCCATCGGCTTGGCGGCGCTGACGACAGTCGTTTGCCTCGTCGTCGGGTATCCGCTGGCCTTCTTCATCAGCACACGGCGCCGGCGCTTGACGCAGCAGATCGCGCTCTTCCTCGTCATCCTGCCCTTCTGGACCAACTTCCTCATCCGCACCTACGCCTGGCGCATCCTGCTGGGCGAAGAAGGCACGATCAACGGCATCCTGCAAAGCCTGGGCCTAATCAGCGAACCCCTCTCCATGCTCAACACGCAATTCGCCGTGCTGGTCGGCCTCGTTTACGGCTTCCTGCCCTTCATGGTCTTGCCGATTTTCGCCTCGGTCGAGCGCTTTAATTTCCGCTATGTCGACGCCGCGCATGACCTGGGCGCCAATGACCTGCGCGCCTTCCTGCGCGTCGTGCTGCCGCTGACCATGCCCGGCGTGCTTGCCGGCTGCGCGCTGGTCTTCATCCCCTCTGTGGGCGCCTTCGTCACGCCGGACCTGCTGGGCGGCACCAAGGGGCTGATGATCGGCAACTTGATCAACAACCAATTCGGCGGCTCGGGCAATATGCCGCTGGGCTCGGCCCTGTCCATCGTGATGATGGCTGTCGTCATGCTGTCGCTGCTGGTCTACATCTTCGCCAATCGGCGGGACACGGATCGCTGAGCATGGCGGCTTCACAGACGCTGCTGATCAACGAAAGCGCCATGGCGCGCAACCGCCTCATCCGTCGGCTGGGCGCGGTCGGCTTGTGGCTGAACCCGGTCTTCACTTACTTCTTCCTCTGGGCGCCGATTCTGGTACTGGTCATCTTCTCCTTCAACGAGAGCCGCTCGGTCGCCACTTTCGCCGGCTTCACCACCAAATGGTACGTCAACATCCTCAACAACGTCATGGGGGCTGAGAGCGCTTTTTCCACCGAGATCATGCTCAACGCCTTCCGCAACAGCCTCTTCGTCGGGGCCGTCGCCACATCCATCGCCACCGTGCTGGGCACGATGATCGCGCTGGCGATGGCGCGCGGCCGCTTCCCCGGCAAGCGGCTGATCGACGGCCTGCTCTTTCTGCCCGTCGTCATCCCCGAGATCACACAGGCCATCTCGCTGGCCATCTTTTTCAAGGTCGTCTTCGATTGGGTCGATCTCATCAGCGGCCAGCGCATCTTCCCCGGCTTCCACACCATCATTGCCGCCCACGTCACCTTCAACATCTCCTACGTCGCCATCGTGGTGCGGGCGCGCCTGGCCGATATGAACCCGCAACTGGAAGAAGCCGCCAACGACCTGGGCGCCAACCCCTGGCAGACCTTCTGGCGCGTCACCTTTCCGCTGATTTTGCCCGGCGTCATCTCGGGCGCGCTGCTGGCGTTCACGCTCTCGCTGGACGACTTCGTCATCACCTTTTTCACCTCCGGCGTCGGCACCACCACGCTGCCCGTTTTCGTTTACGGCCTGCTCAAGCTGACCGTCACGCCCGAGGTCAACGCCATCTCGACAATTATGATGCTCTTGAGTACGATTCTGATCGGCATTTCGCTGGCGCTTCAAGGGCGTAATGCGGCCCGCGCCTAGCGCAAAGATTGCATAGACAAGGAGAATCTCGTGAAAAAGCTGACAATTATCATAGGCGTACTATTGCTCTTCGTGCCGCTGGCGTTGGCGCAGGATATGGAGCACGAGCCCTGGACCTGCCCCGAGGGCTACGACGGGCAGACCCTGAGCATCTTCAATTGGTCGACCTACATCGCCATGGACACCGTGCCCAACTTCGAAGCAGCTTGCGGCGTCACCGTCAATTACGACATCTATGAGAGCAACGAAGCCATGCTGGCGCGCATCCGCCAGGGCAACCCGGGCTATGACATCGTCGTGCCCAGCGGCAGCACTGTCCAGCGCATGGCCGAGGAGATGCTGCTCGTGCCGCTGGATCTGGACATGATCCCCAACATGGCCAACCTGATTCCCGATCTGCTGGGCGCCGCCTACGACCCCGACAACAGCTACTCCCTGCCCTACCAGTGGGGCACCGTCGGCGTCGGCTACAACACCGAGGTATTCCCCGATGGCATCACTTCCTGGGAGCAGGTCTGGGAGCACGATGGCCCGGTCGCCTGGCTGGATGATCGCCAGACCATGCTGGGCATCGCCCACCTCTTCCTGGGCAACGACCCCAATTCAGTCGATCCCGATGAGATTAACGCGGCCCGTGATTACCTGCTCGACAAAGGCGGCAATGTCGTGGCTGTGGCGGCTGATGACGGCCAAGTCCTGCTGGAGCGCGGTGAAGTTGATATCGCCATCGAGTACAACGGCGACATCTTGCAGATCTCCTGGGATTGCGAATGCGATGACTACGCCTACGCCATCCCCGACGAAGGCAGCAATGTCTGGATCGACAACCTGGCCATCCCGGTCGACGCGCCCAATCCTGAACTGGCGATGGTCTTCATCGATTACATCCTCGACGCCAAGGTCGGCGCTGACCTGACCAATTACATCTGGTACGCCTCGCCCAACCAGGCGTCGATCGACTCCGGCTACATCGACGAAGAGATCCTCAGCGACCCCGCCATCTTCCCGCCGGCGGAGCAAGTCGCCAATCTCTTCGCCATCGCTGATGTCGGCGCTGAAGGCGAGGAGCTGATCAACAACGCCTGGGACGAGCTGCTGATTTTCTTGGGGCAGTAGCCCAGCTGCGGAGTAGACAGCAAATCTGTAGGGGCGACCCAGTAGGTCGCCCGCTGCTCTCGTACGATTGGCGCGCTGGGTTTGACCCATGTCCACGGCCGACGTCCAACTCATCGACATCGTCAAAGACTTCGAGTCCGGCGGGTCTCGCGTCCGTGCCGTCGACCGCGTCAGCATCGAGATCGCTGATGGCGAGTTCTTCGCCCTGCTCGGCCCCAGTGGCTGCGGCAAGACGACCACGCTGCGTCTGATCGCCGGCTTCGAGCAGCCGACATCGGGCCGCATCCTCATCCGCGGCATGGCCATGGAAGGCATCCCTGCCTATCACCGGCCCGTCAACACCGTCTTCCAGGATTACGCCCTCTTCCCCCATCTGACGGTCGAGCAGAACATCATGTTCGGCTTGCGCATGGAGGGCGTCGACAAGCGTGACGCGCGGAAACGCGCCGGCGACGCCCTCGACATGGTGCGGCTGCCCGGCGTCGGTGAGCGCAAGCCGCATCAGCTCTCCGGCGGGCAACAGCAACGCGTGGCCCTGGCGCGCGCCCTGGTCAAGCGGCCGGCGGTTCTGCTGCTTGATGAGCCCCTCGGCGCCCTCGATCTCAAGCTGCGGGTGAATATGCAGTACGAGCTCAAGGCGCTGCAACGCGATGTCGGCATCACTTTCGTCTACGTCACGCATGACCAGGAAGAAGCCATCACCATGGCCGACCGCATCGCCGTTATGAATGACGGGCGCATGCTGCAAGTCGGCGCGCCCAAAGCCATCTACGAGCACCCCAATACCCACTTCGTCGCCGACTTCATCGGCGAGACCAACTTCATTGAAGGCGAATTGCTGGAGCGCGGCGCTGGCGGTTATGGCACGGTCGAGCTGGAGAACGGCGCCGTCATCCGCGCGCAGCTCTCAGCGGCGCTCAGCAGTTCCGGCGGCCCGGTCACCGTGGCGGTGCGGCCGGAGAAAATCAGCCTGGCGCCGGCGAATAGAAGCCGGGGCGCGACCTTGAAGGGCCTCACCTGCCTTGACGCCGTGCTGATCGACGAGCAATACATCGGCACGGACACGCGTTACACCGTTGATATCGGCGCGGGAGTCGAGCTGGTGGCGCGCCTGCAGAACACGGGCGAGCGTAACGGCGCCGCCTTCACCCAGGGGCAAGCCCTGTCCATCAGCTGGGACGACGCCAGCGCGACCGTTCTCGACGCCTGATTGCAATCCTGTCTAGCCAGGTTCAGCGTCAGCACGCCCTCTTCGTAATCGCGGAAGGCTTCCAGATTGGCCAGCTTGGTCGATTCGCCCAGCTTGCTGTAGTCCGGGTCGCCCAGCACCCAGGAGTCGCTCAGCGCCGGCGGGAAGATGACTTCTTGAATCAGCGCATCGATGATCTGGTCGCTGCGCTGGTTCTCCTGCAACTCGATCTTGGTCTCGGTCGAGGACAGGAATTGCAGCCCGCCCGTGCACAGAATCTTGACCAGTCGCTCACCGTATTTGTTGGCGGCCGGATGCACCGATTCGACCCAGCCCGACCAGTGCGTGCGCGTTGTCGTGCCATCATCCGAGGTCACGCGCACCGGACGCAGCGGCTGGATCTTCCCCGCCAGCGGATTCGCCGTGTCCTCGTTCTCCGGCGAGAAGCGGCGGTCGCGGTTGTCCAGGACCAGGCCCAGCACCGAATTCTGCGCGATGTCCCTGTAAGGCTCGCGAAAGCCCAGGAACCAGTTGACCCAGACGGCGCGCTCGGTGACGATATCGTCGCCGCTGAACTCCCCGTCTCGATCCCAGTCAATTGCGATTGTCCATGTCGTTGCCATTTGAATTCTCCTCGTTGTTATTTATGGACTCTTGAACTTGTAAGGAATATCCTCGAACAGGAGCAGCCTATCCTCGGTCCAGAATGGGTCCTCCAAAAGCGTGAGCTCGCCGTCGTGATAAATCAACACGTGCCGTTCCGAGTTATCCAACTCAAGCACCAGACTGTAGTCTCTTGACTTGATTAAGCGGACAACAGCTTCCAGAATGACATTTCTCAGCGCTGGAAGATCCCATTCTCCGTTGTTTTTGACCCAGAATTGCTCCTTCTTGCTGTAGAAGACAGGCATGAGATTGTTGGGGACGAATCCATAATGCTCTTTAGCCAATTGCTTCATGAATTCCGGCGGATTATAGGGAAATACATCAATTGAATACGGATACGCGTCCACTCTGGTTCGTTTCTGGTTGAATGTCTCGCTTACGCTTATCTCATAGTCATCAAATATCTGCTGACAGAAGTTTTCAGCGATCTTTGGCGACTCTTGTGAGGATTTGAGGTAAATCGCATCGTTATATGACATCCTATTCTCCTTAGAGCATGGGATTTACCCATACATCAGTTAGTCGACCGTCTCTCATGAACTTGATCTCTTTCAATTCCTTGAGCGTGATATCGGTCAGTGGTTGACCCTTTACATAATACTGCGACATATCTTCTATAAAGCGCTCGGAAGTAATCGGAGTGTGCGACAAATCAATTACCAGTCGATTTGTTTGACCGGGTACTTTCTCATATATCGTATTCCACACTGTGTTGATTAGCGTGGCCTCAGGTGCATTTGGGTCACGAGGTGGACTGACAGCGTATGCATCGAAAGGCTTGCCCTCGATAAAATAATCGGGGGTCCTGCCAGAAGTATCTATGCCCGCTCTTCTAAACATGTCATCCCTCGGCTCGCTGATGATATTGTAACCGTATTGTTCCCTTAGAATCTGTGCGTTGGAGTCTTGTGCGCGGTGTCCAAGCCTATCGCCACGTGTTATTACTGCTGAGGTATGTTCTGGTCCATCCCCCAATATCTTACGGTGCTCAGCCAAATCCGTTCCGGGACCGGTTGCGCCCCGAAACTCAAATGCGTCAATCATCTCATCCGTGAATCCGCGCGCTCTTAATGTATGTCGTGGGGGCAATCCAGCGCGAGCGGGCAAAAGGCGGACATTGTCAATACGCCCTAGCAATGGCAGAATAAGATCGTCGAGTTTGCTGGAGACGCCTGGAGTGACACCCAGTATGATATTCCCAATGGCAGATTCAGTATCACCTTCAGATAGGGCTTGAATAACATCAACTGCAGTTAGCAGATAATCCACGGGCTCGAAGGCAATACTCAACCCCATGATAAAGAGGAACCCAAGCACGTCCGGCTGATGATATGTGCCTTGCAAGCGATCGATTACGTCTTCTGGTCTTAATTGCGCTTTCTCGTGATATTCGCGTAGGAATTTCCCGATTCGGTCTCCCTGCTCATTTTCATCAAGACCCATGAACCAGGGGACATCGTAGTTTAAGCGGTAATACAACTCATAGTTCAGTTCAGTCGTACTCCGGCTATCAAAGTAATTCTCCGGCATCTCTATGTTGAGATGCTTATAGATGACGGCTAACTGATCCTGTACATGCTTCCTCTGGACTTCAGCATCCGCGATACCGAATGCCGCAGCATACGCTTCGCTATCATCAAGCGGTATTGCCTGCGCCATCGATAATAATCCCGTAGCGCGATCGAATTCCGCTTGAATCAGTTGGTAATACTCATGTGATGTATCTTGGTAGCGATTCCAGAGTACCGCCGTTTTCGCTGCCATGTGGTTGCGGTAGACAACAATCAGTTCTTCAACGGTAAGGGCGTCCCAGTTAACGGAGGTTTCGTCGAAGCCGTCGAAAAACGCTTTCAGCCTCCCTTTCAGGAAATTCTCTAAGTCCTTCTTTTCAGTCCAGGATGAGTTCCACTCAGTATATGTTTCCTTCAAGTAATATTGGGTGGTCAGGTTGATCTCCGGTTGTTCATGCTGGCCGGTTCCAGCATCTAGTTGATTCTGAGAAGGTGTCGATTCTGCCTGTGCTACAGGCATCGTAGCCAATACGTCTTTAGACGTCTCTACCCGGTCAAAGTAGTAATCAGCAATCAGCGACGCTGTACCTTCTACAATTGGACCCAGCCGGGTCGTGTACCAATCGCCGTAGCCAACGGCGTCATTCAAGCCCATGATCCGTAGGTGATTGCTCACACGCTCTTCTAAAGTTTGCTCGTCATCATCCGGGTCAAAACCCTCGATGAGATTCATCACCGCTTTCATGGTTTGCGGGTTCTGCTGGCATACCTGGCCACAGACTTCAAATACTTCTGTTTCGCTGATGTCCGGTTTGGTTTCTGCTGGCAAATCTTCCGGGACAACTGGAAGGCTAGGTGTGGACTGCTTGTTGCGCGCAGCCTCCCGTTCCCGGCGCGTACGCTCGTTATGCTCTATTGCCTTCTCTTTGTTGAAGATGGGGTTATTGGTCGGGGGCATGACTGATGATGGCTGCTGTACCGACGCGTCTTGATCTGTGTCATAAATCGCCAAGCCATAAGCATTCGAGTCATGTACGAATTCGAGCTCTTCGGGAGTGATGATTCGGGTACTGTCTTGATTAGTGCGCTTATCCGATGGCTTACCACCCCCGTCATGTCCCGGATCCAGTTGCGGAAAACCTATAATTCCTGGCATCATCTTCCCCCGCTAACCATCAACTCAGTCTGTGAATAAGTGGGGACGCGCAGCCCGCCCTGTCAAAAGCAGCGGCGCCAGATTCCCGTATAGCGGGCCCGCGCTGTTTTCCGGCGAGAAGCGCCGGTCCTTGTTGTTCAGACGCATCACCAGCGTCGAACCATCCGCTGTGAGCTGGTAGGGACGCTGCATCCCCACAAACCACTCGGCCAATAGAACACGTTGCGTGATATCATCGTGCTCCCCGCTAAAATCCCCGTTGCGATCCCAATCGACCGTGATTGTCCAGCTTGTTGACATTTATTCCTTTCCTTTCATCGACAAGTCATCGAAAATGATGGCTGTTACCTTGATGCGTTTTCTAGCACCCAGACAACGGCAATAACTGTTGCAGTTCTGCTCATTCAATCTCCTTTCTGTACAGGGATATCACCACTGTCTTTATGGGCACTTTACGCTGTCAATCTCTTCAAGGGAGATCAAGGATGCCAATATATCAGGATGTAATTCAAACCCGTCAAATCGTTGCAGCAAAGCATATGTCTCAGCATCCCATACGCGAATATCGCCGAATTGTCCAACTACCGCAAACTGACTGCCATCCGGGTGCCAAGCAATCGAGTTTCCGAAAAACGTAAAGGCTAATTGTTCAAGAAATACACCGCCTGACAGTTCTGCCATTAGTTCGCCACTGCGACTATCAAATATGCGAACACGACATCCCTCTGAGCTCGCAGCGATATATTCAGACTGCGGCGACCATGCCATGGCTAGCGTGTAAAAACCGATATCTGAATTGTCAGGAAAGAACCCGCCATCGAATAACTTGGAATTCGAACCGGTCCGTAGATTAACCAACCTGCCGTGACTGGAAATGATTTCATAGTCACGATTGCAGGTCACCCTAATTAATGGTGGATCAATGGAAACTTCTTGCAACACAGTTTTTTCTTCAATGTCTACAACATAGGATCGCTGTGGAGTTACTAGAAAGACGGTTGTATTGTCGATCCAGCAATATGTTAAGGGTTCGTGCCAATACACGTCTCGTCCGCCTGAGACTACATATAAGGAAATTAGTGTCTCGCCACTATGCGCATCCATTAAGTATGTATTACCTGCGTAGTCACCGGAGATTAAGAGGTTGGCTTCAGGATGCCAAATAACCGGGCTCGAAAGGTCAGGCAAGTAGATGTCGGTGATTACCTCAAGTGTGCGAGTATCAATAATTTGCACAGGACTTTCTGTTGCTACTGAAGGATATGCCACAGCTAATCTATCGCCGACACTATTCCAATCCAACGATCTTGGCGAGTTACCTTCGGAGTGTTTGAGTGAAACATACCCAAAATCGTTAAATTCACTATCGAAAAACCACACTCCTGTTGTGCTGCCTACTGCAATGGTATCGCCATCCGGGCTCCAGGCGATAGACGATGCTGCACCTCGGTCTTGCCCGAAAATGATACTTCCCTTCAAAATGATTCCCAGCGCAACACATAATCTCAAGACCTTACTCACTTGTATCACCTCCGCGCTCTAAAGCGAATAATGCCCATAGAACACCAGGCAGAAAACTCATCACTGCCTTTGCATTCTGTGTGAAATCGGTCTTGTTGCTATTTCGTCGCCACATTACATCCCTGTCGTCACAATACTTGCAAATGCCATTTTCACATCCGCAATCAAACAGTTCGGTTCCGGTGAAGTCGCTTAGATATTCAGCTTTTACCGAAAATACCTTATACGGCTCATCAGACAGGGTGACGGACGGGTCTAATACTGCGGTCATGAACACATCTGCCCAAAGTTCAGATGGGTCAAGTTGTTTGGCAGCGAACCCCTCAATTACTAACTCCAGTATCTGTTTATTTAGGTTGACGCCATACTTTGAATGTCCTTTACGCAACCTATACTCTCCGTCACTTAGCTTTCCCAAGAGGTTCCTTGTCACTCTGATGTTTCTATCAATCACATGTCCAAATTCATGCACAATGGTCGGAATACTGACCTTGCTTCCCAGAAACATCTTATCCAGATTGTACTCAGTACTCTGAGGCAACGGCACAAAGCCGTAGTACCCTAAGTCCTTTTCCGGAACGTCGGGGAATACCTCAGCAATGTAAGCATCGGCACCGAGATAAATCGTAAGCTGTCCATGGACGTTCGATTGACCAAAGTGCTCCTTAAACGCCTCCAACGCTGCGCGTTCGCTGCCATATAAATCTTTCTGTGCCAAGTAGTTGACGATGTAGGCGATGGCACTGTCAAGATTCCGTAATTGCTGCAGCCTGTTTGTATCATAAGACCGTCTACCCCAATCGATTACGATTCCGTACTTGGATTCCAACGATTCCTCGTACTCTTGGAGAAGCCCATACTCTGATCCGATACCAACTGAGTCGCCGCCATTTTCATCGTCCGAGCCTCCGCCCAACCCTACTTGATGCGCATACTGCTCTAGACGCCTTAGCTCCTCCTCATCATAGTCGGGCGGGAATGCATAAATGCACTCCATGGCATCCTGCCGTGATGCCGAATTTGCAAAACAATGCTGAAAAATTAGCGGACGCGTTTCAATGTCTCGCTGAACCAGGAATACATCAAGGTTGCTGTGTGCGGACTGCCGGTCGACGCTTATACCCGGAACCCAATTGTAATAGGCGCCGAAGTCGTGTCCTGATTCGGCAATATCCGGCGGCGCCGCTTGAACACTCGTTTCCTCTGCATGAGAAGAGCCTGCCCTGTCTTGCCCGGTGGATTGATCTCCTGGCTTAGCCGGTGATGACGTGGATTGCTTGTTGCGCGCAGCCTCCCGTTCCCGGCGCGCTACGCTCGTTATGCGCTATGGCCGTCTCTTTGTTCAAGAGGGGGTTGAAGTTCGAATTATTGCTCGGCGGTATGTCTGATGATGACTGCTGATTCTGCTGCTGAGCCATGATCTTCGGTCAGTCCAACTACTGGCCTTCGCCCGGATTAAAATTGTCCGGCACCTTGTCTCGGATTGTTGACAATAAACTTCTCGCGATCAAAAAGGATTGAACCTTCATCATCAAATGTCGCCGGTCCAGTTGTCAATTCCTGGCATCATCTCTCCACCTCGCCATTTATCAACTCAGTCTGTGAATAAGGGGGACGCGCAGCCCGCCCTGTCAAACGCCGCCGCGCATCCCCTGTGGCCTAGGCCAACCCGCCAGCTACACCGCGCCCCATTCGGGCGCGTCGCCGGTCGCCGGCTTCAAGGTCGCCGTGAACAGCACCGCCCCGCCCGTCATGATCTGCGGACGGTAGCTCCCGATCAAGAACTCCCCGCTGTACTTGGGGTCGCTCGCAACCGGCGCCGCGTTGTTGCCCACCTGCACCTCCAGCGTCACCTGGCTGCCGGCCGCGAAGGCGCCCTGGATGACCGTGTGCGTGCCGCCGGGGCTCTCGGTCGTCAGGTAGCCCTCGATGGTCACCGGCGCCCGCAGCTGCCCATTGGCAATCTCATGCACCTCGTCGCCGAAGCCGGTGACATCGAACTGGTCATACGCCTGCCCCAGATCACTGCTGCGGATGTCGCCGTCCGCGAACTGCGGCCGCCATCCGTTGAACGCGGCCCGCTAGCAACGCAGCATCTCCGGTGGTAACATTCAACTATGATTGCACGCTCTGCTCACGCTAAACCCCTCGACGCCGCCACCGGCTTTGAAGTCACGGCCGAATTCGAGCGCTTCAACCAGAAATACGACATGTTCAATCGCGCCGTCTGGGACGAGAGCGTGCGCTCGGAGCGATCGCGCAAATTCTTCGAGTCCTACTTCACCGATTTGGCGCAATTTCGCAAAGTCGAGGGCTTCCAGCAGCGCGATTACGCCCTGCGCAACGCCGCCTGGTATATCGCCGATTTCACCGCGGACCTGCTGGAGACCTCGGACGACCGCAAGGAAGGCTTCCTCGATACCTACACCATGTTCCGCGAGGGCGCCACCCGCAAGAGCGACGCCCCGCCCGAGACGCATACCGCCGAGCTAAAACGCGCCGGCCGCTTCCTCGGCGCCGACGCCCTGGGCATCTGCGACTTTGACGAGCGCTGGGTCTACACGCGCAACTACAGCCGGCAGGGGCTGACCGACAAGCAAATGGACCTTCCCGACGACTTGACGCACGCCGTCGTCATCATCAACGAGATGGACCACGAGACGATCCAGACCGTGCCCTCTGCACTGAGCGGCGCCGCCACCGGCCAAGGCTACAGCCGCGACATCATCGCCGTGCTGTCGCTGACCCAGTACATCCGTAATTTGGGCTTCCGCGCCTTCGCCAGCCTCAACGACACCGCGCTTTCGATCCCGCTGGCTATTCAAGCCGGCCTGGGGCAATACGGCCGGCACGGCCTGCTGATTACGCCCCAATTCGGGCCTCGCGTGCGCATCGCCAAAATCTTCACCGATATGCCGCTGATCGCCGACGCGCCCATCGACTTCGGCGTCACCGAGACCTGCAATATCTGCCGGCGCTGCAGTGACGGCTGCCCGGTCAAGGCCATCCCGGCGGACGCGCCCAAATTCGAGACGCACGATGGCGTCAGCCACCTCACGGGTGTGCGCAAGTGGACCATTAACGCCCGGCAATGCTTTCAGTTCTGGGTCAATCAAGGCACGGATTGCTCGATTTGCATCCGCGTCTGCCCCTACAACAAAGACTTCTCGCGCGCCTTCAACCGTCTGCTGCGCTGGATGTTGAGCAATCGCTGGCGGCGGCTGGGCCTCTGGCTCGATCGCAAGCTCAAATACGGCGAGCGCAAGACGGCCGGCTGGTGGTGGCGGCGTCAATCAACCTCACCCGCCGTCCCCCGCTCCGCATCCCAAGAAAGGGGGCGCTAAATCCGCGCTCTTGCCCCGTCTAAGGCTATGCGCTGGCTGATCGCGCTGGCCTGGTCCGCCCTGCTGACTGTGCTGCTGCTGCAAGCTGAAGCCAACCCGGTCATTGACCTGGGCTTGCCGCGCGGCGACAACACCCTCGCGCGCGAGCTGGCCTTCAGCTCACTGCACCTGCTGGCCTTCTGCGTCACTTGCCTCTGCTGGTTCTGGGCGCTGATCAGCCGCTTTCACTTCCGCAGCAGCCTGCGCGCCGCCCTAATCATCGCCATCGCGCTGGGCCTCAGCACAGAATTCATGCAGACGACCACGCTTGACCGTCACTTCTCCTGGCTGGACCTGGCCGCCAACATCGCCGGCGCTCTCATCGCCGCGCGTCTTGTGGTTCAGCGCTATACGAGTGTCCCGCTCGGTCCCGGCTCGTAATCCGGGTTCTCCCAGACGATCAGCGTCGCCCAATTGTCCGAGGCCGCGTCCTCGATGTAATCTTCCAGCAAGCCGCGCACCTGGAAGCCGCGCCCCAACTGAAATGACAGCGTGCCATCGTAAATCTCGCCGGCCACCACCCGCTCGACGTATTGCCGCGGCGTCAAGCGCGCCTTGTAATCAGCGTAGCCCGGTATCAGCCCGCCGGCCACGATGCCCCGCCGCTTCAGCCGCCGCACGATGCCTTGGCGCGCCTCGTACAGCCGTGAGCCGATGCCGCGCCGCCGGAATGCCGGATGCACGCTGATATCGCCGCCGTAATACCAGTCGCCTGCGGGGTCGTGATGGCTGTAGAAGCCGCCGTCGATGATCTCCTGGAAACTGTGCTGAGCGCGCTCAAAGTCGAAGTCGATGAGGAAGCCCGATCCCAAGCCGACCACACGCGCGCCGCAGAGCGCGACAAAGTTGCCCTCCGGGAAGAGCCGACAGTGGCTGAGGAAGTGCTCCGCCCGCATCAATTCGTCATCGGCCAGCGTTGGGAAGCAATCCCGCTGCAGCTGCTCCAGCGCGGCGGCATGGCGCGGCTGTATCTTCTCGATGCGGATGTCTGTGCCCGCCACTTGACCCGCCTGCATTCTTTCAGCCCTCTCCAGCGCATTTCCACCACTGTAATTTGAAAGTGTGAGGTTGTAAAGCAGTTTGCCAGCTGCCTCGTTGCCCTCAATCTTGTGAGTCCCTCGCTCAATCAGCCTGTTGTAGACACACGCGCCTCAGCCAAAGCCTACGCAAAATACCTTGCACCGCGCACCGCATACCTTCCCCTCCCCGTCGAATCCTGTAGGGCCGAGCCACCGGCTCGCCCGCCCGCACGCTGCAATTTAGCCCGCAACGTAAACAGGAGCGATGCTGTAAATCGCCCGAAAATTACCCTGTCGGCTTGGATTATCTCTGCGCTCTCCGCGTTCTCTGTAGTTTTCTATTCTTGAACCACTTACTGCCGCTTACATCTGCATCTGGCGGCTTTCATAGTCTGCGTCAGCCGAGCCAATACGCGCGTCACCAGGAAACCATAACTCGGTGTACCCTTCCTTTACTCGGCGCCCTCGGTGGTAAAGCTGTAGAGCATCCGCCACATGGCAACCGGCAAGCTGCTTTGATGAAGCCGACCGTGACGTCTTCGCCAAATGGACTGCATTGGACATATGCCATTTCCGCGCCCTGACGTAGCATAGTCAGCAGCAATGACGTTTGAGCGAGGATGTAACATGACGACCAACGGACATCAGCAGAACGGCAGCGAAAAAGGGACGGAAGGCGTCAAGCGCGGCTTGGCGCAGATGCTCAAGGGCGGCGTCATCATGGATGTTGTCACGCCCGAGCAGGCGCGCATCGCCGAGGACGCCGGCGCGGTCGCCGTGATGGCGCTGGAGCGGGTGCCGGCCGATATCCGCGTGCAGGGCGGCGTCGCCCGCATGAGCGACCCCGACATGATCGAGGGCATCATCAACGCCGTGACCATTCCCGTGATGGCCAAGGCGCGCATCGGCCACTTCGTCGAAGCGCAGATTCTGCAAGCGCTCGGCGTCGATTACATCGACGAGAGCGAAGTTCTTACGCCAGCGGATGAAGAGCATCACATCAATAAGTGGAGTTTCTCCGTGCCCTTCGTCTGTGGCTGCCGCAACCTGGGCGAGGCGCTCCGGCGCATCAACGAAGGCGCCGCCATGATGCGCACCAAGGGCGAGGCCGGCACTGGCGATGTCGTCGAAGCGGTGCGGCACGCGCGCTCGGTCAACGGCGATATCCGCCGCGTCAGCTGTATGGACGACGACGAGCTCTTCACCTACGCCAAAGAGATCCGCGCCCCGTATCACCTGGTCAAAGAGACGGCCGAGCTGGGGCGGCTGCCGGTCGTGAACTTCGCCGCCGGTGGCGTGGCTACGCCGGCCGATGCCGCGCTGATGATGCAGCTGGGCGTCGATGGCGTCTTCGTCGGCAGCGGCATCTTTAAGAGCGGCAACCCGGCGCAGCGGGCCAAGGCCATCGTCAAAGCCGTGACGCATTTCACCGACCCGGCGATCCTGGCCGATATCAGCCGCAACCTGGGCGAAGCCATGGTCGGCATCAACGTCACACCCGACCAGGTCATCCTGGGCAAGCGCGGCTGGTAACCGCCAGCCCCCGGCAAGCCTGAGAATTTGTAGGGGCGTTTCGTGAAACGCCCACGCGCCTGCGGGACGGGCGCCACGCAGCGACGCCCCTACAAGGCTTGTCCGGTACTCGAATTCTTACTCAAAGTAAACTCGAAAAACGCGAAAACAGAACATAGGGCAGTTCGTTCGCAGGGCAAAGCAACTTGAAATTACCCTGATCGGCCAGATTTGCTCCCCCTCTCTGATGATTCGGAGAGGGGGCCGGGGGGTGAGGTAGAAAAAGCACGCATTCTGGACCCAGTACCGGACAAGCCTTACAGCTTTCCTCTGTGGCCTCTGCGCCTCTGTGGTGAAATCACCCGTCGAGACTCCGCCCCGCCTGATTCCCCGCCCTCAATCGAACACGCCCTGCAAAACCAGCTCCTCCGCCAGGTGACAGCTGACCTGGCGCTCGCCGTCGATGGCGCGCAGCTGGGGCGTTTCCTCGCGGCAGATGTCCACCGCATAAGGGCAACGCGGGTGAAAGACGCAGCCCCGCGGCAGGTTGAGCAGGTCGGGCGGCTCGCCACTGGTGGCGGCGTCCAAGCGGCCTCCCCCGCGCCGGCTGACTTTGGGCACGGCTTTCAGCAGCGTCTCCGTGTAGGGATGCAGCGGCTGACGCAATATATCCTCGCGTGAGCCGGACTCGATGATCACGCCGGCGTACATCACCAGGATGCGGTCGCTCATGTAGCGGATGACGCTCATGCTGTGCGAAATGAATAGGTATGACAACTCGAATTCGCCCTGCAAGTCCTTGAGCAAATTCAGCATCTGCGCCTGGATCGACACATCAAGCGCCGACACCGGCTCATCAGCCACGACCAGCTGCGGGTTGATGACAAGGGCGCGGGCGATGCAGATGCGCTGGCGCTGGCCGCCGCTGAAGCTATGCGGGAAGCGCTGCAAATGGCTGACGCTGAGGCCGACGCGCTGGATGATATCCGCCACGCGCGCCTCCAGCTCAGCCCCGCTGGCGATGCCATTGACCAGCAGCGGCTCGCCCACGCTGCGCAAAACGCTCATGCGCGGGTTCAGCGACGAAAACGGGTCTTGAAAAATAACCTGTACGATCTTGCGAAACTCGCTGTTATTGCCGCGGTTGAGCTCGTCGAGATGAAAGACCTGCCCGCCGCCGCGCACGATGATTTCGCCGGCCGTCTTCTCGTATAGATAGGCGACGCAGCGCCCCAGCGTCGTCTTGCCGCAGCCGCTCTCGCCGATGACGCCGACCGTCTCGCCGCGGCGGACGTCAAAGCTGACATTGTCGACCGCCTTGATCTCGCCGATCGTGCGCCGCAGCAGGCCCTTCTCTTGCAAGGGGAAGTACTTCTTGAGGTTGCGCACCTCGAGGACGGGCGCATCATTGCGCGCTTTTAACTGGCTTTGCTCCATCGCTTCTGTCATCCCTCTTCATAGAGAATACAACGGACGCTGTGCCCGGGCTCAACCTCGACCAGGGGCGGCGGCATCACATCACAGACGCCCCTGATGCGCATGTCGCAGCGCGAGTAAAAGGGGCAGCCGGCCTGCACATCGAAGGGGCCGGGCAAGACGCCCTCAATCGGCTGCAATCGTTCCAGCGCGCCATCGACCGTGGGAATAGACCGCCACAGCGCGCGCGTGTAAGGATGCAGCGGATTCTCGAATATCTGCTCGACGCTGCCCTGCTCCATAATTTCGCCCAGGTACATGACGATCACATCATCAGAGACCTCGCCAATGACCGCGATGTCGTGCGTGATGAAAATGACCGCCATCTGATACTCGGCCTGGATTTCTTTGATCAGCGCCAAAATCTGCGCTTCGATCGTCACGTCCAGCGCGGTGGTCGGCTCGTCGGCGATGAGCAGCTGCGGGTTGCACGTCAACGCCATGGCGATCATTGCGCGCTGACGCATACCGCCGCTGTATTGAAAAGGATACGCGTCAACCAGCTCTGCGGCATTGGCGATGCCGACGCGCGTCAGCAATTCAACGGCGCGCTGCCGGGCGCCGGCCCGGTTGATTTTCTCGATGTGCAGCAGCATCGCTTCGGTGATCTGGTCTTCTATCGAGTGCACCGGGCTGAAGGATGTCATCGGCTCCTGAAAAATCATGCTGATGTCATTCCAGCGGATATCGCGGATCAGCTCGCCGGTGGGCGACAGGCCCGCCACATCGACGACTGCGCCGTCCGCGCCGCGGCTCAGCCAGATCTCGCCCTGCGCAATCGAGCCCGGCGCCGGTGTCAGCCGCATCAGCGCTTGCGCCGTGACTGATTTGCCACTGCCGCTCTCGCCGATGATGCCCAGGGTCTTGCCCCGCTTGACGCTGAAGCTGACGCCGTTGACCGCCCGCAAGTCGCCATCGCGCAGCCGGAACTCGACCTTGAGGTCGCTGACTTCAATCAAGGTGTCGGGTGACAGACGGCGCTGCCTCGCGTTTTGGCTCATAATGGCGCGCCGACCTCAATGGCTGGAATAGGGATCGGCGGCATCGCGCAGCCCATCGCCGACGAAGTTGAAGAGCAGCACCGTCGCCAGCACGAAGAAAGCCGGGATCAGCAGCCAGGGGATATGAAAGATGGCCAGGATATCGCGGAAATCTTGCAGCAGCACGCCCCAGCTGACGGCCGGCGGCTGCATGCCCAGCCCCAGGAAGCTCAACGCCGTCTCGTACAGAATCATCTGCGGGATCATCAGCGTCACCGACAAGATCAAGTGACTGGTGAAGCCGGGCAGCAAATGGCTGACGATGATGCGCAAGTCGCTGGCGCCGGATGAACGCGCGGCCAGGGCATAATCTTCCTCGCGCATCGACAGCAAACGCCCGCGCACCACCCGCGCCAGGCCGACCCAGTTGAGCAGCGCCAGGATCAGCGTGATGGCGAAATAAACATTCAGCGGCGGCCACTCCTTGGGCACGGCCGCCGCCAGCGTCATCCACAGCGGCAGTTGCGGTATCGCGCGCAAAAACTCGATGACGCGCTGGATGACATTATCGACCGTGCCGCCGAAATAGCCGGAAATACCGCCCAGCAACGTGCCCAGCACAAAGGTCAGCACCACGCTGACGACGCCGATGGTGAGCGAAATGCGCGCGCCGTAGACTGTGCGCGAGAATACATCGCGCGCCAGCGAATCCAGGCCGAAGAGCCAAATGCCCACCCGCGCCCGCTCGCCCGCTTCGCCCAAACCGAAGAGCTTATGCCGCAATTCAATCAAGCCCCACAGCTCATAGGGCTCGGTCTCAACGAAGAAGTAGATCGGCAGGAGTTCTTCGCGGTTCTCCACAAAAGTCACCCGCCGCGTCACCGGATCGCGCTCCTGCTCAACGGCGTAGACGAAGGGTCCGCGGAAGCCATTTTCGTCCGACCAGTGGATCGTCGAGGGCGGCGCCTGCTGATAACGGCGGAAGCGGCTAGTCACCCCGTAGGGCGCGATGAACTCGGCGAAGGCCGCCATCAGATAGAGCAGAATCAAAAAGCCGGCCGAGATCAGCGCCATGCGATGCCTGCGGAAGCGCCACCACATCAGCTTCCATTGGCTGGCGTAATAATAGGCGTCGTCGACAGCTTTCAAGGACGCGTCATCAGCGGCGGAATCGGCCGCAGCCGCATCGACGCCATACTTGGCCATTACACGCTCGCGGCGCTCTTGCAGGCTGAGGGTCTCGCGCGTCATCGCGCCGTGCCTTCGAAGCGAATCCGCGGGTCGAACCAAGCCAGCAGCACATCAGATACCAAGGTGGCCACCCAAATGACAGTGGCGTAAATCAGCAAAATCGTGCCGGCCAAAATCATGTCTTGCGCCAGCAGCGAGTGCAGCAGCAGCGGACCCAGGGTCGGCAAACCGAGCACGATGCCGATCAGCCCCTGCCCGGCCACGATGCCGTAGACCAGCATGCCGAAATCGCTGATGAGCGGATTCAGCGCGATCTTGACCGGGTATTTGCGCACCAGCTTCGGCTCTTCCATGCCTTTGGCGCGCGCGGTGACCACGTATTGCTGCCCCAGCTGATCCAGCAGGTTGTTGCGTACGATGCGGATGGTAGCGCCCAGAGATGGCAGCGCCGTCAGCGCAATAGGCGCCCACAAGTGCTTTGCCGTATCGAGCGCCTTCTCCCAGCTCATCGGCGCCGCCAGGTACTCCAGCGAATTGATGCCCAGCGGCACAAAGTCCAGGAAATACAGGCTGGCCCAAGCCACGACGATGGCCAGAAGCCAGCCCGGCGCGCCCAAGCCAGCGAAAGCCAGAAAGGTAATCACATAGTCGGCGATGGAATACTGATGCGTGGCGGAGAAGATGCCCAGCGGGATAGCGATGCCCAGCGACAGGATCAACGCGCTGGCGCCGATGATGATGGTGTAGGGCAGCGTTTCCAGCAGCACGTCCAGATTCTCGCGCCCGTCGACCGTGCTGCCCAAATCACCGCGCACCACGATATTCTCCACCCAGCGCAGGTAGCGCACAGCGAAGGCATCGTCCAGGCCCCACTGCGCACGCATGCGGGCGATCATGGGTTCGTCGACTTCGAGGTTCTGCGCCCGCAAGGCGATGACCTCGTTGCTGACGACATCACCCGGCGGCAACTCAATCAAGAAGAAGGTGATGACGGATAGCAAGATCCACAGCGGGATCATCGTCAGCAAGCGCTTGACAATATAGATGCCCAAGGGCTAGCCCCTCTGGTCAACTGCTTTGTTGTCGAAATTCGTAGGGGCGAGCCACCGGCCCGCCCGTAAGCACGTTAGGATTTGGCTCTCAACGCAAACAGGGGCGGCTTCTGTGAGTCGCCCGCTTCCACTAGCTACGCGTCCCGAAGGCTCACTGCATCGTCCGATAGAAATACTGCTCGCCAGCCCGCGACGCGCCCATTTGCGTGCCGCCAGTCGCGATATTGCCAAAGTCGGCATTGAATATCGTCGGGCGCAGCACATTCTCGATCATCGGCAGGATCCAGACATTGTCGTAGTGCAGGGCGAATAGCTCATCCACCAAGGCCAAGTCTTCTTCGGAATAGGGCACGGATGACTTGCGCGCCTGCAAAATCTCGTAGAGCCGCTGCACTTCAGCCGGCGGCTCAGTGCCCGAAGCGCCGCCGGTATTCAGCCACTCGCGCCAAGACGCGCACCACTGTGAGCTGCCGGCGAATTCTGAGTTCATGCCCGGCCGCCACTGATAGGTCTGAATCCAGTGGATCGAGGCTTGCGACTCGTTGTTGGCGATGCGCTCGTTCTTGACGTTGGGGTCGGACTGGCGCAACTCAGCGCGCACATCGGCGAAGGTCGCCAGGTGATCCACGATCAATTCGCCCACCGGGATCATATCCGGCCGCACCGGCGCCACATCAATGTAGAGCGTGAAGGCTTCGCCAGCGGGCGACATGCGGTAGCCATCGCCATCGCGCTGATCCATACCCATCTCGTCCAGCAAGGCGTTGGCGGCATCGGGGTCGAATTCTGCCGGGATCCACGTGGGGATGCTGCCCAGCCCGAGGTAGATCACATCGATGATCTCCTCGCGGTCGATGGCGTGGCTCAGCCCGCGGCGGAAGCGCACATCATCGGCCACCGCAACGTAAGCCGCGTCGCTATTGCAAGTCTGGATGTAGAGCGCCGTCGGGTCGGCATGCAGAATCAGCGGAATCGTCACGTAGCCGCCCGATTCCTCGTTCTCCTTGTAGAGCGGGAAGTTGCTGTACTGCGTGCCGTAGAGGAAATCGATATCGCCGGCGATCGCGCCCAGGTTGACCATCTCGCCATCGCCGAAGACCTGCGCCACCAGCGTGTCCAGATAGGGCAACTGCTTGCCTTCGGTATCGACTTTCCAGTAGTAAGGGTTGCGGCGCATGATGGTGCCGGATTCGCTCAATTCGCTGACCAGCCAGGGGCTCAACTGCGGGAAGCCGATGCACTTCTCTCGCATCATGTGGGAGCGCGGGCAATCGACCGAGTTGAAGAGAATCGGCCATTCATCCGCGGCCAGGCCCTCGGCCTCCAGCTTGGCCGCCAGCTCGTCCGCGTCCGCATGATCCGGATGATAGTCCGCCAGGTGATGCGACGGCTTGATCATGTCGTTGTACGACGTCCAGCCGGTGATGGCCAAGTCGCGCAAGATGCCGCCCGAAGGCATATCGAAGCTGAGGCTGAAGGTGTAGTCGTCGACAACAGTCAGTTCCGCCGGCGTGCCGCTGGCCGATTTGAACTTGTTGGGGAAGGCGCCATATTCAGCGTTGTTGTACAGGTCGCCGAAGACGAAAGCGACATCCGCCGTGGTCACGGGCGTCCCGTCCGACCACTTGGTGCCCTCGCGCAAGGTGAAGGTGAAGACGGTGGCGTCCTCATTGACGCTAAAACTCTCCGCCAGGTTGCCGTAGAAACCCTCGACATCGATATCCGGCGCGGCGATGATGGGCTCCAGGTTCATAACGTACATCTCGCCCGAAAAGCCGAAGGCGCTGGTGAAGGCCGTGCGCAATGTGCCGCCATGCTGGCCCGGCTCCCAATCCGGCAGGGCCGCTTCCGGCATCAGCAAGCCGGGGCCGACCACCAGCGGATTATCCGGCAAGCGTTCGCTGAGCGGCGGCAAATTGCCCGCTTCCACCTCGGCGAGCAGTGGGTCCAGCCCCATGTCCTGCGCTGAGCCGAGGCCGCCAAGCGCCAGCAATAGCAGCGCCACAAAAGTCATCGGCAAAAATACTCTTTTCGACATTACGCGTCTCCCTTGAAATCAACTTGATAAGCGAACGATCCGTCCCGCGCGCCAGTGAGCCGCCGGCCGGCAGTGACACTCGCCGTGACTTACATAGGCGTCACCCCCTCTCCATGGTATAAGGATCGACTGGCAGCGGGAAAACTTGGCTGAAGGCCTCGCGCATCTGGCTGAGCGCCGGGCCCAAAGCGCGGTCGCCGACGGCGTTGCGCATCTCGCCCGGGTCAGCAGCCAGGTCGACCAGTTGCTCGCCCTTCGCGCCTTGATAATAGCGCATGTACTTGAAGCGGTCGCGCAGGATCATTTGGCCGATCTCACTTTCCACCGGCAGGACATCACGCCATTCAACCACGCTATCACCCCGCAACAAGGGCAGCAGGCTACGTCCTTCAAGCCGCCCGCTCGGCTCGACGCCGGCCAATTCGCACAGCGTCGGCAACAGATCCAGCCCGTTGGCGACGAGGCGCTCGCCCTCAACCGCGCCCGCCGCCAAACCAGGCCCGGCGATGAGCAGCGGCACGCGCGCCGCCTCGTCGTAGAAAGCCGTCTTGTGCTCCATGCGATGGCTGGCGTCCATATCGCCGTGATCGCTTGTGAAGACGACCACGGTGTTGTCTTCGAGCCCGCTAGCCCGCAGCGCCGCCAGCACGCGGCTGATCTGGCCGTCGACGCGCTCGGTCAGCCGAGCATAAGCCCAGCGGTGCCAGCGCCAATCTGCCTCGCTGTACGCTGCGCGCGCCCTGCGCTTGAAGGGGCTGCGCGCCTGCATCAACGTGATGGCTTCGGCTTCGTCCTGCGGAATCTCGAAATTGTCCGGCAGCGGCGGGCAGACCTCCGCGAAGAACGTTTCCTCCGTCATGCCCTCGGGCATTCGCAGCGCGGCGTCCAGCTCCCTCAGCTCAATCCGGTCAGGCGCGGACAAGCGGCGCTCCAGCGGCGTCTCGGCGAAATCCCGTATCGCCAGGTGGCAGATATCGTGCGGATTGATGAACGAGGCCACCAGCAGGCAGGGCCCATCGCGCTCAGCCGCCAGGAAGGCCGCGCAGTCCTCGGCCAATTGATCGCGATCGTCGACCGAGATCGTCTCGAAACCCAGGTCCTCCGGCGTTAATCCCAGCGGAAAGTGCGTCTTGCCGCCAAACGCAGTCTGGTAGCCGGCGCGCCGCAATTGCCAGCCCATCGCCTGGGATACGACCTCCGCCGGCATTTCGTCGATATGACGGTCCGCATTGTTCACCAGGCCGATGTCGCTGCCGCGGCGGCCCGTGAAGAGACTGAAGCGCGAGGGCACGCACATCGGGTTCATGCAGTAGGCGCGTTCGAAACGTGTGCCGCGCTCGGCGATGCTATCCATGGCGGGCGTGCGCAGCCAGGGATTGCCGGCGCAGGACATCATGCTGGCATTCTGCTGGTCAGTGAGGATCAACAAGATATTGGGACGGTCACTCATAAACTTGTCGCGTTAAGCCTAATTCGTTTCTTGGCCCGGCGAAATCCGCGCGCAACAGCCAAATGCTCGCTCAATGTTACCCAATCGGCAGCCTGCTTTCAAACGGCGCGCGGCCAACTCCATCGGGAGACGCTTGGGCAGGCCCGCCCTTGTACAGTATGATTACGTCAAACATTCTGAGAGATTGTTACGCATGCTCATCGACACGGATATTCACCCCGGTACCTCCCGTCAGCGCATTCTCGACTTCCTGCCCGAGCCTTGGCGGACGCGCGTCAGCGGCGGGAACGCCGGCCCCGGCCATCTCGGCTATTGGAACCCCAACG
The DNA here is from genome assembly GCA_965208195.1 of Phototrophicaceae bacterium. GTDB lineage: Bacteria > Chloroflexota > Anaerolineae > Aggregatilineales > Phototrophicaceae > UBA6055. The sequence continues at coordinate 1,715,945 of CBDBOC010000004.1, forward strand.
GCGTCAACCGCGCCGATGCCCTGACGCCCGATGGCGTTTACATCACCAGCCGGCCCGACACGCTCTCGCAATATCATTTCGACGCCAACGGCATTGACTATGGCGTGCTCAATTCGGGCGCCATCGCCGTGGGGCTCTCGCCCGAGCCGGATTTCGCCGCCGCCTATTGCAGCGCGGTCAACGATGTCTACATCCATGACTGGCTGCCGACTGACCCGCGCTTCAAGCATTCCCTGGTGGTTTCAACGGCCGATCCAGCGCAAGCCGCCGCCGAGATCCATCGCCACGGCGCGCATCCCGATGTGGTGCAAGTGCTGATGGCCAGCGGCGCCTACTACGGCTACGGCCATCGCTTCTACCATCCCATCTACGCGGCGGCCGTCGAATATGATCTGCCGGTGGCGATCCACCCCGGCTCGGAAGGCAGCGGCGTCTCCGGCCAGCCATCGGTGACCGGCTACCCCGGCAGCTACTTCGAGTGGCACACCAACCTGGCCGGCAGCTACATGGCGCACTTGCTCAGCCTGGTGGCCGAGGGCGTCTTCCAGAAGTTCCCGGCGCTGAAGTTCGTGCTCATCGAAGGCGGCGTCTCCTGGCTGGCGCCCATCATGTGGCGCTTCGACAAGAACTGGAAAGCCCTGCGCATGACGGTGCCCTGGCTGGATCGCCCGCCCAGCGAAATCGTCTACGAGCACGTCTATTTCACCACCCAGCCGATTGAAGAGCCGGCGAATCGCCAGCATCTGCATCAGATCCTCGACATGTTCCCGGCCGACAAGATGCTGATGTTCGCCACCGACTTTCCGCATTGGGATGGCGACACGCCCGACTTCTCCTTGCGCCTGCTGCCGGAGGCGCTGCGGGAAGCGGTGATGTGGCGCACCGCAGCCGATCTGTACAAATTGCCCGCCCCCGCCAGCCAAACCTAAACAGCGGTTCAAGGCCTCAGAAGCAGGTCCATGTAAGTGATGCGAATCTTCGCATGATTAACTCGGATTTACTGAGATGCGCCCGGTACGCCCGCAGCACACGCTTGGCATCCCGATGTCGACTGCCGGCGAAATTCAGCCTGGCCGCCGCGGATTTGCCGCCGCCGCCGCCGTCGGTTATGCTCGCCTCCATTCCGCGCGCGACGCGACCCTGATCCGCCAGCGAATCGACGGAGCCGCCAGCTATGACCCTTCGTACCGTGCACGACCTCGAGACACCCAGTGTGCTGATTGACCTCGACCGCATGGAATACAACATCGCCCTGATTCAGGCCCGCTGCGACGAGCTCGGCATCCAGTTCCGCCCGCATATCAAGACGCACAAAATCCCCGATATCGCCCGGCGGCAGCTCGCGGCCGGCGCTGTTGGCATCGCCTGCCAAAAGGTCAGCGAGGCTGAGGTCTTCGCCGCGGCCGGTTTCGCCGATATTCAGATTCCCTACAACATCGTCGGCGAGCGCAAAACCGGGCGCCTGGCCCAGCTTGCGCGGGACGTCAAAATCACGGTAACGGTCGATAGCGCGCCTGTCGTGGCCGGCATCGCCGCATCAGCCCAGGCTGCCGGCGTAACCATCGACATGCTAGTTGAGCTGGTCTCGCTGGGCCAGCGCACCGGCACAACGCCCGAAGACGCGCTCGCCCTGGCCCGGCAAATCTGCGCGACCGACGGGCTGCGCTTCGCCGGCGTCATGATCTACCCATCGGATGCCGCCATTCGCCCGCGGCTGCAGAAGACATTGTCGCTGTTGGCCCAGGCCGATATCGCCGTCGACACAGTCAGCGGCGGCGGCAGCGGCGCCATCAGCCAGGCGCATCTCCTGCCCGAGCTGACGGAGCTGCGCGTCGGCACCTATGTTTTCTGGGACTGGAATTGCGTGGCCGCTGGCTATACCGATTTCGACCGCTGCGCCATGCGTATCCGCGCCACAGTGGTCAGCGCCAACGAGCCGGGCCGCGTCATCCTCGATAGCGGCAGCAAAGCCATCCATTCGGAGACGCAGGACGGCCGCTTCGGCTATATCGTCGAGTACCCGGCGGCGCGCCTGCACCAGGTCAACGAAGAGCACGGCTATGTCGATTTCAGCGCCAGTGAGAGCATTCCGGCGGTCGGCGACATCGTGCATATCATCCCGGTGCATACCTGCGTGGTGACAAACTTGCACAATCAGATTTACGGCCTGCGCGGCGAGGCGATCGAGAAGGCCTGGGATGTCGCCGCCCGCGGTCTGGTCTGGTAGCGCCACGCGCGCCCAAAATGAGGACGGAAACATGCTGATCATCGACGCGCACCTCGACCTGGCCTGGAATGCCCTGGGCTGGAACCGCGACCTGACGCAGTCGGTCTACACGATTCGCGCGCAGGAAGGGCGCATGCCGGGCAAGGGCCGCGCGGCCAATACCGTCGCCCTGCCCGAAATGCGGCGCGGACGATTCGCCCTCAGTTTCGCCACGCTGCTGGCGCGCAACACCGGCCAACCCGTGCCCCATCTCGATTTCGCCTCGGGCGCGCAAGCCTATAGCGCGGCGCAGGGCCAGTTGGCTTACTATCGCGCGCTGGAAGCTGAGGGTGAGATTCGGCTGCTGGCGGACGCCCCCGGCCTGCGCGGGCACATGGCCGATTGGGAGCGCTGGCAGCGGGCCGGCGCCGACCAGGCGACAACGCCGCCGCTGGGCTTCGTCATCAGCATGGAAAGCGCCGATTCCATCCGCGATGCCGGGCAGCTCGAGGCGTGGTGGGATGCCGGCTTGCGCGTCATCGGCCCGGCGCATTACGGCCCCGGCCGTTACGCCGGCGGCACGGGTACGGAACTTGGCTTGACCGACCTGGGCGAGCCGCTGCTGCGGGAGATGCATCGTCTGGGCATGCTGCTGGACCTAACGCACCTCACCGACCAAGCCTTCTGGCAAGCGGTCAAGATCTACGAAGGCCCGGTCCTCGCCAGCCACAACAACTGCCGCGCGCTCGTGCCGCATCAGCGCCAATTCAGCGACGCTCAGCTCAAGCTGATCATCGAGCGCGACGGCGTGATCGGCGTCGCCTTCGACGTCTGGATGCTGCAGCCGGGTTTTGTGCGCGGCGATGGCAACGAAGCGGTCTTCATCAGCACGGTCGCCGACCATATCGACCACATCTGTCAGCTAGCCGGCAACAGCCGCCATGCCGGCATCGGCAGCGATCTTGACGGTGGCTTCGGCCGTGAGCAATCGCCGGCTGACCTCGATACCATCGCCGACATGCAGCGCCTGCCCGCCCTGCTAAGCGCGCGCGGCTACAGCGAAGACGACATCAAGAACATCATGCACGGCAACTGGCTGCGCCTGCTCTACACCGCCTGGGCCGGCTGATCCTGCCCGACGCCAAGCACAGCGCCGAATGCCAGGCTAAGCGCGCCCCGACAAAACCGTCCGCTCGTATTCGCGAACTTCGTCCATCAGCGCCATGCCGACGGGCACGCCCTGCTGCCGGCAATAGTGATCCCAAACCGCGCCGAAGGGCAGACCCTTTAGCGCCTCCAGCAGCGCCAGCCGGCCGGTGTAATCGCCTTCGTTCTCGTACTGACGCAGCAACTCCCGCGGCTCCAGCAGCGCCATCAGCAAGCCGCGCAGGGCGTTGCGCGTGCCGATCGCCCAAGCGCCGATGCGGTTGATGCTGGCGTCGAAAAAGTCCAGGCCGATGTGCACCCGCTCCAGCCCGTCACAGCGCGCGATCTCTTGCATGATGGCGCACAAGTCATCGCTGAGCGTCACCACGTGGTCGCTGTCCCAGCGCACGCCGCGGCTGACATGCAACAAGATCTCCGGCAAATACAGCAGCACGCTCGATAGCTTGTCGGCGATGGTCTCCGTCGGGTGGAAGTGCCCGGCGTCCAGGCAGAGCAGCTTGCCCCGCGTCACCGCGTAAGCCAGGTAAAACTCATGCGAGCCGACCACATAGCTCTCAGAACCCAAGCCGAAGAGCTTGCACTCGACCGCATCCAGATTGAGCGCCGGGTCGATCTCCTTCTGGCGAAGACCGCATCCAGCGCATTCCAGCAAGCGCTGCCGCGGCCCCAGCCGATCCGCCGGCGAATCTTTGAAGCCATCGGGAATCCACAAATTGGTGATGCAAGCCTCGCCCAGCTCCGCGCCGAAATAAGCGCCGATCTCGCGGCAAGCGATACAGTGGTCAATCCAGAACTGCCGTATCCCCGCGTCTTGATGCGACAGCGTGAAGCCGTCATCCGCCAACTCATGCGAAAACAGCGTCTGATTGAAATCCAGGCCGTGGTCATTTGACTTGGCCCAATCGACCCAGGAGGCGAAGTGCGCCGGCAGAATCTCATCGCGCGGGATGCGCCGCTCGGCATCCAGATATGACCCGTGCAGCGCCAGCCGATGCCGCCCCGGGATCAAGCTGTAGGCTTTGTCCAGGTCGCCGCGCAATTCGTCGATGTTGCGCGCCTTGCCCGGATAATTGCCCGTCGCCATGATGCCGCCGCTGAGCCCGCGCTCCGGGTCTTCGAAACCGGCCACATCATCACCCTGCCAGCAATGCAAGCTGATCGGCACGCCCCGCAACGTCTCCAGCGCCGCCTCGACATCCACGCCCAACGCAGCGTATCGCTCCCGCGCCAGGTCATACGCCGCCTGAATCTGCTGATCTGTTACTTGAAAGTTCATTCTGTGAATCCTTCATTTGCGAGTCAAAAGTCCCTCCCTCTTCATGGGGGAGGGATTCAGGGTGGGGGCGTCTTACCGCGCCCCCGCCGCCTGCAAACAAGCTTGCATATGCCCGCGCGCCTCAGCGCCGATGATGCAGCACTCTTCCAGCGGCGTACCCTTGAACTTTGTGCCAATCACTTCCAGGTTGAGCGGGCCCGTATAGCCGTGCTCGTGCAAGACGCGAATGTACCCGACCAGGTCGATATCGCCGCGGCCATTGACTTGATCGGCCGGCTCGCCCGGCCCCTGCTGCCGCCCCTTGCAATCGCGGATGTGCACGTGCTTGATACGGTCTATAACGGCTTCAATCGCCTCCACCGGGTTCTCGCCCGCCCGGTGAATATGCGACGGGTCCATGTCCAGGCCGAAGTTCGGCGAGCTGATGTCGTTCAGGATTCTCAGGCTGCTCGGCGTATTGTAGACATAATTGCCCACATGCGCCTTGACGCAGAGCATGACGCCATAATGCTCAGCCCGCTGCACCAGCGCCCCCAGCTCGTCCAACACCTGCGGATAAGTCGATTCGTCGTCCGATTTTCCGCCCGGCCCGCAATTGATGATGGGGATGCCCGTCTCGACCGCCGCCTGAAACGCGAGCTCCATCAGCTCGGGATCGCGCGACGACTGCTCCATCGCCAATAGCTCGAGCTCGTATTCCTTTGACAGCCGCTTAATCTCCGGCGCGCACTCCTGCCAACGCGACAAGACCAGGTGCTGGCTCATCGCGTCAATCGCCGACATCTCAATGCCGTCATAGCCCGCCAGCGCCAAATACTTGAAAGCCGTCTCCATATCCCATGCGCCGAAAAGTAGTGAATTCGCTCCCAGTTTCATGTCTCCGCCTCGCTCCAGTTTTGTCCGCTGCTTGTGCTGTTAACGCAATTGTCACACTTTTGCCACCGAGTGCGCCGAGTAAATCGAGTACACCGAGTCAAAATAGATCTCTTGACGCTTTCCCAAAAATATAAAACCTGCGGCATGAATAGATCATCTACGCATCCTCTTGAATTGCGTAGCGCAATCACCCTACCTCGCCCCTTTTATCGCAGATAAACCAAAACCTCTGTGCCCTCAAAAACCTCAGTGTCCTCGGTGGCAAAAGTGTAGAACCTTCGCCATACCGTCACCCGCGCCAACAAACGCGCCTAACTCTGTGCCTCTGTGCCTCTGTGGCCAAGTTCAAACCACCACCACACGCTCCGTCTCCAGCGACTCAATCGCCGCCGCCAGCACCTTCTGCGCCGCCAGGCCCTCCGCCGCGCTGCCGTCGATGTCTTCGGGCGCCACCCCGTCCGTCACCTGCCGCAAGAAGCAATGAATCCGCTCGCGGAAAGTGTTCTCGAAATTGTGAAAGCCGCCGAACAACGGATCCGTATACACCGTCTTGTTCAAGTCACCCGCCGGATACAGCGTCAGCTCCCGCCACATGTCATCCAGCACGAAGCGCCCGCCCGTGCCCGCCACCTCGCAGCGCTCCATCGGGTGGCCGCGCTCGATATCGTAGCTGCCCGTCAACGAGCCGACCACGCCGCTGCGGAAGCGGAAGTTGAACTGCGCCGTCGACCAGATCTGCCGCCCCGGCGCCTTTACCGCGAAACACTGCACCGCCTCGATATCGCCGCAGAAATAGCGCATCACATCAACCGTATGCGGGTGCAGCGACTTGATGTGATAGTGCGGCGAGGTCTCGGCCGGGTTCATGATCCACATCGCCATGTTGATGAAAAGCAAGTGCCCCAGCCGCCCCTCGTCAATCCAGGACTTGGCCAGCCGCGCCGCCGGCGTGAAGCGGTGGTTGAGGTTGATGCCGTAGCAGCGCCCCGCCGCGCGCCCCGCCGCCACCATCTCCTCGGCCAGCTCAATCTCGTTGCAGATGGGCTTCTCGCCCAGCACATGGCAACCGGCCGCCAGCGCCTGCAGCGTCGGCAAATAGTGATCGCTGCTGTTCTCGTAGCCGGCCGTGGCCACGCTGACCACATCCGGCGCCAGCTCGCTCAGCATCACCTCCGCGTCATAAAAAGCCGGCACGCCCAGCCGCGCCGCCGTCGCATCCGCCCGCTCGCCGATGATGTCGCAAACGCCCACCAGGTCCGCCAGCTCGTCCCCGGCGTAGATATTACTGTGCCGATTGCCGATCGGCCCCAAGCCGATAACCGCTACTCGTAATGCCATTCACGCCCTCGATATTCGTGTTCCATTTGCGGGCGAGCCACCGTCTCGCCCCTACACAATCTTTTCTCTGTGCCCTCTGTGCCTCTGTGGTAAAAGAACATGTAGCAGGCCCGCATCACTCAGGAATCTCATACCCATATTCCCGCATGGCCGGCTCAAACAAGTCGAAATAATTGACGCCCTCATCGCGCCGCCAGCGGTTGATCGTGTCCTGCCGCATGATGATGCGCGCCAGCGGGATGCCCAGGAAGTCCTCCAGCCGCGCCAGCGTCTCCTCCTGCCGCGTCACCAGGTCCTCAAAGCGCACCTCGATCCAACGCGCCGGCTTGGGCGTCGACTTCACCAGATCATACTGATACTTCCAGGAAATCGCGCGGCGCCGGCGTTCGTCATCGGTCTGCGGATACTGAATGCCGAAGTCGCGCAGATCGTCGGTCTTGTGCGAGCCGATGATGCAATCGCGCGGGTTGCGAATCCAGAAGATGTAGTGAATATCGGGATACATCCGCGCCAGCCAGGGATAGACCAGCGTCGTCTCCGGGATCTTCCAGCCCTTGAGACTGCCGCGATGCTCCAGCACAGACTCAAGATAGCGCTCAAACAACATGATAAATCGCTGCGGAATATCGCACTCGTGGGCGCGGCTGAAATCCCAACACAAGCCGCCTTCCCAGCTGACATAACGCGCGAAGACACGGCAAGCGTCATACATCAGCCAAGGCGGCACCAAATCGCCCGACCGGTTCAGCGTGGCGCCCATATAAACGCCGCTCGCGTAAAGCGTATGCGATATCGCCCGCGTGCCGCTGTGGCCGCGGCCGATCACGGTGATCACAGCGTGACCACCTTGCCCGTGTCCCAAGACTCGATGGCGGCTTCGATCACCTGCTGCACGCGCAAGGCGTCCGCGCCCGAGGCGTCGATCTTCTCCGGCGCCACACCCGCCAAATTCTGCTCCACCCAATGCGAAATGCGGCTCATGAAGGTCTGGCCGAAATGGCTCATGCCGCCGTAATTCTCGTGCCGCTCCAGCTCAGTGTCGAAGCGCGGATAGTAGGTCAGCTCCTCGCAGGCATCGCGCAAGATGAAGCGCCCCTCGGCGCCGACCACTTCCAGCGTCTCCAGCCCGTAAGTGCCGGCCGCGCCGAAGTTGCCGTCATAGCTGCCGCGCAAATGGCCGATGATGCCGTTCTCATAGAGCAAATTCATCTGCATATTCGACCAGGTCACCCGCCCCGCCCCCTGCTTGAAGAAGGCCTGCACCTGGCTGACTTCCGATTGCGCGAAATATCGCATCACATCCAGCGAATGCGGATGCAGCGCGCGAATATGAAAATGCGGCGAGGTTTCGTTGGGGTTGTTGATCCACATGGTCATGTCGATCATGTTGACCTCGCCCAGCCGTCCGCGCAGCATCCACTCCTTGGCCAGCATCGCCGCCGGCGTGAAACGATGATTCAGGTTGATGCCGTAGCGCAGGTTTTTCTCCGCCGCCAAAGCCACCATCTCCGCCGCTTCATCGACATTATTCGAGATTGGCTTTTCCCCCAGCACCGGATAGCCCGCGCCCAGCAGCTGCATGGTCGGCGCGTAATGATCCCCGCCGTTCTCCGCGCCCGCGGTCGTCACGCTGGCGGCGTCGAATTCCACGCCGCTCTTGAGCAGCGCCTCCACCGAGTAAAAGCCTTGACAACCGAAGGCCTCCGCCGCTTTGTCCGAGCGCTCCTGGATGATGTCGCAGACCGCCACGACTTGCGCCTCCGGATGCGCCGTATAGCAGCGGCCATGATTGTTGCCGATGCCGCCCATGCCCACGATGGCTACGCGTAAGCTCATGTTGCTGTCTCCTTTGCTGTCGGACGCTGCTAGAGTCGCCCGCCCAACCGTAGATCCATGTAGGGGCGTGCCTTTCGCCCGCGTTCTCCGCACAATTGGCGGATTCAACTGCGAATTGCGGCCTACAATTGAATCCTGTCCTGCCCTCAGCCACAACGCAAACTTCTGCTCTCTGCTAGTCGCCTTCATCGCGTGACTCGGCCTGCAGGCGGATCGCCTCGCTCAAATCGCCGATGAAGAGCGTATCATACGCCTGCTGCGAAGTCTTGAAAGCGCCGACGCCCTCCTCACCGTGCCAGTCGCCCTGCGTCAGCATGGGATTGGTGATGCCGGTCTCCGCTTCACGCCGCCCGATGAAGGCCTCCATCCGCCGCCGCAGTTCCGCCACGATCTCCGGCTCGGCCTCCGCCAGATTGTTGTTCTCCTCCGGGTCTTCCACCAGGTTGTACAACTCCACCTCGGGCTTGAAATGGAAGTCCGGCTCCAGCGCGATCATCAGCTTCCAGCCAGGCGTGCGCCAGCCGTGCTTCCGCATCCAGGTGCACTCGCTGATGTAAAACTCGCTCTCCAGCGACGCGACCTCGCCACGAATCATCGGCATAAGGGACTGGCCATCGAATACCGGCAAATTTGTCTCGACTCCCCCTCCCTGATGCTTCGGGGAGGGGGCCGGGGGGTGGGGTGGATCCGAGCCCAATCCCGCCAGATCCAGCAGCGTCGGCAGCAAGTCCTTGTGCTGATTGAAGCCGCCCAGCCGCTGCCCGGCCGGCACAGCGGCGGGGTAGCGGATGATCAGCGGCACATGCAGCACGTTGTCGTAGATGCCGTGGTGATCGAACCAGCATTCGTGATCATAGAGCGTCTCGCCGTGGTCGCCATTGAGCGCGATGATCGTCTCGTCCATGATGCCCATCTCCTCCAGCGCCGTGAAAATAGACTGGATGCAGGCGTCCATGTAGGCGATGGCGCCATCGTATTGCGCGATCACGTAATCCTTGTCGCTGATGCCCGGCGGCATCCAGGACTTGAAAAAGGTGGCGAAAGGCTTGAAGGCCAACACCGGGTCCATCGAGCGATTGTCCGGGTCGCATTCATCGCCCTGATAAAACATGCGCTCGTAAGGCGCCGGCGGCAGGTAGGGCGCGTGCGGGTCCATGTGCCGCAGCATAACGAACCAGGGCGCCTCCTCGGCCGTCAGGCGCCGCAACTCGGGGATGGCGACCTCGTTGAGGTTCTGCGCTTTGGGCGCGCGCCCGCTGGCATAGCTGCCCCAGCCGTAAAAGTCGAGGTAGTTGTCGAAGCCGCGCCCGCTCGGGTTGCCGCTGAAACCGACGCAGGTCGTGTTGTAGCCGTAACTGCGGAAGATCTGCGCCGCCGTCGGCACATCCTCGCGCAGCGGGCCCTGATGCCGCAGCGCCACCACTTGCGTGCCGAAGCAATCTTTGCCCGTCAGCATGGAAGCGTAAGCCGGCGTCGTCGGAATATGCGGACTAAAAGTGTTCTCGAATAGCGCGCCCTCCCGCGCAAAACGGTCGATATGCGGCGTGGTCAGCTTTTCGTAGCCATAGCACGACATGTGGTCGGCGCGGATCGAGTCGATGGCGATCAACAAGACATTGGGTTTTTTTGGCATAAGACCCTCTCCCCTAAAGACGCGCGAAGTCTAACACAGCGGGCGGGTCCATGCTACAAATTGCGCAAGTGATTTGGCCGCTGGTTTGCCGTCGTCGCTTCACGGCTGATAGCTGCGCTACCGGCAATCTGTTGCGGCATCCAGATTTTGCGATAACATATCCCTACGCCGCCTGCTGAGGGCGCGACCGAGCGTCATGGTCGACGCTCGGAGTTCTTACTCAAGTCACAAGGAGATATTCGTATGGTGAGGAAACTTCTATTGTTAACGCTGTTGGCGTTATTCGCGCTGCCAGCCTTGGTCGGCTTCGCGCAGGAACCCGACGGCCTGCCCGTCGACATCCCGCGTGAAGACCTCTGGGTCTTCGACCAGATTTTCCGTTGGGGCTCGGTAGGCAACTACAACGTCTGGCGCATCGGCGGCTCAACGCCATTCCATCACGCCCTAATGCTCGAGACCTTCTGGAATCGCGATCAGGAAACCGGCGAGTTCATCCACGCGCTGGCCGATGGCGACCCCGTCTACAACGATGACTTCACCCAGATGTCGGTCAGCTTGCGTCAAGGCGTCATGTGGTCCGATGGCGAAGAATTCAACGCCGATGATGTCGTCTACACCATCGACACCATCAAGGCCGTGCCCGAACTGGGCCAAGGCGGCTGGCATGCGCAATTGGTCGACTTTGACGCCGCGGTCGAGAAGACCGGCGATTACAGCGTGACCTTCTCGCTGAATCGCGCCAATCCGCGCTTCCACACGCTCTTTGAATCGCGCTGGAACGGCATTTACATGATGCCCTCGCATGTCGTCTCGGCCGCGGCCGACGACATGGGCATGGAGAACCTGGGCGCTTGGGAGTGGGCGGCGGAAGATGTCGTGGTTCTGGGCAACTACCTGCCCGTCGAGGCTGACCCCAACGGTTACTGGGAGCTCTTCCGGCGGCGCGATGATCCGCAAAATTCGCTGGCGGGCATCATCACCGGCGGCTCCGGGCCTCCCTACGCCCTGAGCATCTTCTACGGCAACGAGAACATCCGCAAAGCCATCGCCATGTCCCGCAACGAGCTCGACGTCTACTTCGATGTCGATATCGAGTCCTTCGAGTTCACGCTGGATAACGCGCCCAACGCCCGCAGCTGGTATACCGACTTCCCCTGGGCTTATCCCAATGAAGTCAGCTCGCGGCAATTGGCGATGAACATGGAAGGCGACCCCATGCTGGCGCACAAGGACGTGCGCTGGGCCCTGGCGCTGGCCATCGATATCGTCGAGTTGCAGACCGAGTACGTCGGCGGTGTGGCCAAAGTGACGCCCTTCCCGGTGCCGCCAACGGCCAAACTCTACGAGCTCTACCACGGCCCCATGACCGAGTGGCTGACCAACCTGCAGATCGACCTCGGCGATGGCGAAATGTACAACCCCTACGACCCGACCATCCCCGATCAAATCGCGGCCTGGGCGGAAGAGCAGGGCTTCACCGTGCCCGGCGAGCCGCATGAGGTCTTCGGCAGCGGCTGGTGGAAATACGACACCGACGCAGCCGAGAAGCTGCTGACGAAAGCCGGCTTGAGCCGCGGCGGCGACGGCATGTGGCAGACGCCCGATGGCGAGCCCTGGGTGCTCGACCTGCAATCCGACCCCAGTGAAAACGACGCCTATCGCATGGGCCAGGCCGCCTTCGATATGTGGACCGACTTCGGCATTGAGGTCAACTTCTCCACGCTCGATCGCAACACCTGGAATCAGAACCATTACGTTGGCGAGTTCGAGGTCAGCACGCCTTGGACTAGCTTCGCGCTGGCTTCCGGCGATATGTGGCCCCAGATTCGCGGTCGTCACTCGCGCTATTACGCCCCGGTCGGCGAAGACTACCGTCCGCTCGGCGGCGACGGCGTGCGGCGCTTGCAAGACGGCACCATTGATGAACTGATCGACGCCATGGAAGCGGTCAACCCGGTTTCGCAAGAGGCGGAGAATCTCGACATCAACACCCAGCTCTTGCAGCACTGGGTCGAGAATATGTTCGATATCACCTGCATCGCGTTCAAGAAGTTCGTCACCTGGGACGAAACCTACTGGACCGGCTTCCCCACAGCGGAGAACCCGAACTATCAGCCCTTGTACTGGTTCCAGGGCGGCAAGTACGCCATCCAGAACCTGCATCCGACGGGCTAGTTAAACCCCAACCCCAAACCCCTCCCCCCATAAACAGGGAGGGGCTTCCGGGATGCGGAATCGAAACACCCTTCCCTCATTTTGGGGGAAGGGCCGGGGATGGGGGCAAAGGGCTAAACCATGCAACTACTGCGCACCTACATTCTGCCGCGCGTCGCCCAATGGGCCGTCGTCATCTTCGTCGGCGTCACAGTCACCTTCCTCATCCCCCGCTTCTCGCCGGTCAACCCGGTCGACGACATGATCGGCCGCATGACCGCCTTTCAGACTATCGACCCCGAAGCCGTCGTCGCCATGCGCGCCACCATGCAAGATCTCTACGGGCTGGATGGCAGCCTGCTGGAACAATACGTCGCTTTCTGGCGGCGCCTGCTGCAAGGCGACCTCGGCCCCTCTTTTCAGAATTTCCCCACGCCAGTCAACGACTTTATCCGCGCCGGCCTGCCCTGGACCGTCGGCCTGCTAACCACAACGACGCTGATATCCTGGCTGCTGGGCATCTTCGTCGGCTCGCTTGTGGGCTATTATCAGCACCGTCGCTGGGCGCAAGCTTTGGAACGCGTCGTTATCGCGGTCTATCCCACGCCCTACCTTATCATTGCTCTGATTCTAATTGTGATTCTTGCCTTCTATTGGCCCGTCTTTCCCATGACTGGCGGCGCGCAAGGCACCCCGGCGTTGACCTGGGACTACATCAGCAGCATCTTGCGCTTCGGCTTCCTGCCAGCGCTTTCCATCGTCATCGGCGGTTTCGCCTTCCGCTTCATCATGGCCAAGGCGCTCGCCACCACAGAAATCGCCAGCGACTACGTGCAATACGCCGAGCTGGCGGCCGTGCCCAAGCGCAAAATCGTCATGTCCTACGTCATCCGCAATACCATGCTGCCCCATGTCAATGACCTGGCGCTGTCGCTGGGCGCCATGTTTGAAGGCGCTCTCATCGTCGAAGTCATGTTCGGCTACCCGGGCCTGGGCTCAAAGCTATTCACCGCCATCAGCAATGCCGATTACAACATCATCATGGGCATCACCCTGATGTCCATTGTCGGCATCGCCACCGGCTCGCTCATCGTTGACCTGCTCTATCCCGTATTCGACCCGCGCGTCCGTCTGAGATAGGGGCCGCCGCCATGCTCGCGACGCTTCGAGACCTATTCCGTTTCAGCCTGTCGTTTCGCTTCGGCTCGCTGATCCTGTTCTTCGTGGCTGTCTTGGTCGTCATGTCATTCTTCGCGCCTTACCCGCCCGAGAAGCGGCGCGTCGTCCCGCGCAAATTCCGCGGCGATCCGCCCTCGGCACAGTATCTGCTGGGCACAACGGCGCTGGGCCAGGATGTCTTCTGGATGCTGACGGCCGGCGTCAAAAACACGCTGATCATCGCCAGCGTCGCTGTGCTGATCGGCCGTGGCATCGGCGTCATGCTGGGCATGATCTCCGGCTACCTGGGCGGCACGGCCGACCGCATCATTCAGTCTATCGTCGAAAGCGTCATCGTTATTCCGCGATTACCCTTGCTCATACTCATCGCCGTGATCCTGAAGGGCGAATTAACCTTCGTCATGCTTGGCGTGCTCATCGGCGCGCTGGATTGGGCTTACCCATCCAAACGCTACCGGGCGCAAGTATTGAGCCTGCGCGAGCGCGACTTCACCCACACCGCCATCTTCAGCGGCATGAACACGGTCAAAATCGTCATCCAGGAACACTTGCCCTTCATCGTGCCCTATTTGCTGGCGGATGTCGTAAGCGGTTTCGTCTTCTCTATCGGCATTGAGGTCACGCTCTCCTACCTCGGCTTGAACGATCTCAACAGCCTGAGCCTGGGCACCATGATCTACTGGGCAAACGAATGGAGCTCGATTTTCGCCGGCAAGCCCTGGGTGATGATAGCCCCGGTCATCGCCTCCATCGTCGTCGCGGTTGGCTTCTACCTGGTCTCCATCGGCATCAGCGAATACCTCGACCCGCGCAAACGCCTCGTCCGCCTGCAGACGCATCAAGCCGACCTGGCGCAAGAATCGGAGCGTGAAGGCGGGCCCGGCGCCGCAATCGCCAGTGCCGGCCGCAAAGAGAAGGATGCGTGATGGGCGCCATCATCGAAACCAATAACCTGCGTGCCTATTACATCACCAAGGCTTATGGCGTCGAGCGCACCGTCAAAGCTGTCGATGACATCACCCTGCGCATTCAAGAGGGCGAGGTCTTCGGCATCGCCGGCGAATCCGGCTGCGGCAAATCGACCCTGCTGCGCGTCCTGCTCAACGCCTACCAGCCGCCGCTGACCGTCGTCGGTGGCGAGGTCATCTATCACCTCGACGGCGACAGCATCAACGCCCGGGATATGACCGATGAGCAGAAGCACGACATGCGCTGGCGCAAGCTGTCCTACATTCCCCAAGGCTCGATGCACGTGCTCAATCCGGTGCGGCGCATCCGCGACAGCTTCCACGATTTCATCAGCGCCCACCGCGATGTCTCCAAAGCCGACTCGTATCAGCTGACCGCCGATTACCTGCGCGACCTCGGCCTGCCCGAAAAAGTCCTGACCTCCTACCCGCACCAGCTTTCCGGCGGCATGCGCCAACGCGTGACCATCGCCCTGGCCACCATCCTCTGGCCCAAGCTGATCTTCGCTGACGAGCCGACCACCGCGCTCGATGTGGTGGTGCAGCGCGGCGTCATCCAGATGCTCAAAGATGTGCAACAGAAAGAAGGCAGCACGCTGGTGCTGATCACCCATGACATCGGCGTGCACGCCAACCTGGCCGACCGCATCGCCATCCTCTACGCCGGCAAACTGGTCGAAGAGGCCGAGACGCAGACCATCCTGCACCAGCCCAAGCATCCCTATACGCGCTACCTCATCGAATCGCTGCCCAATCTCGATTCGCGCGAAGAACTCATGAGCATCCCCGGGCGCCCGCCCGCCCTCGACCGCCCGCCCAGCGGCTGCCGCTTTCACGAGCGCTGCCCCCTTGCCAAAGACATCTGCCAGACAATCGAGCCCGAGCTCATAGAAATCGCGCCGCGCCACTTCACCGCCTGCCACGTCGTCGAAGAGGAGCTGGCCCATGCGCCCGCGCACTAGCATTTGTAGGGGCGAGCCACTGGCTCGCCCGCCCGTCCATCCCGACTCCACCGACCTCGAGCTCTGTAGGGGCGAGACTTGTCTCGCCCTCCCGCCCGTCCCCTGCCCGCCTGAAGCAAACCGGTAGGGGCGATTCTGTGAATTGCCCGACCACGCGCCCCGGCCAACACCGCGCTATACAGGAGCCGCCAACATGACCCGCCCGCCGTCTGAACCTCTGCTGCAAATCGAAGACCTCACCAAGGTATTCCACATCCGGCAGGGCTTCGCCTCGCAGGAGTTTCACGCCGTCGATGAAGCCTCCATCGTCATCGACTCCGATAAGCCGGAGATCTTCGCCGTCGTCGGCGAAAGCGGCAGCGGCAAAACCACCCTCGCCAAAATGGTGCTGGGCATGGAAGTCGCCTCGCACGGCATCCTGCGCTACCGCGACCGCGTCATCAACGACTTGAGCAAGAAGGAAATGAAGACCTGGTTCTACCGCGAGGTCCAGCCCGTCTTCCAAGACCCCTTCGCCGCCTTCAGCCCGCTGAAGCAGATCGACCGCTACCTCTACGAAACCGTCTACAACTACAACATGGTCGGCGACAAGAAAGAAGCGCCGCGCTACATCAACGACGTGCTCAGCGAAGTCGGCTTGACCCTCGCCGAAATCGCCGGGCGCTACCCCAACGAGCTCTCCGGCGGCCAGGCGCAGCGCGTCGCCATCGCCCGCGCGCTGATCACCAAACCCTCGCTGATCGTGGCTGATGAGCCCGTCTCCATGCTCGACGCCTCCCTGCGCATGTCCATCGTCAACATGTTCCGCAAGCTCAAAGAAGACAACGAAGTCAGCGTCATCTACATCACCCACGACCTTGCCACCGCCTTCTACGCCGGCGACCGTATCGCCGTCATGCTGCGCGGCTGGATCGTCGAGATGGGCCCGACTGAGCAAGTGCTGGGCAACCCGCTGCATCCCTATACGCAGAACCTCAAGACTTCCATCCCCAGCATTACAGCTGACGACGCCTGGAACGAGAAGATCGACCTGGCCGTCATCGAAACCGACGAGTATACCCGCACCGGCTGCAAATTCGCCGGCCGCTGCCCCGCCGTCATGGATATCTGCCACGACAATATCCCGCCCAGCGTGATGCGCGAAGGACGCAGCGTTAAGTGCTTCCTCTACGACGAAACTGTCGACCCGGCTTTGAAGTTGACGGCGGCCCCGGCCGCGATTTGACACTTGCCCGGCGGCTCAGGGTCATCGTTTTGCGTTCAACGCCGGCGGCCACCTGTGCTTAACCCGCAGCGAATCGATACCGGGCCTTGGCTGCGCCTGCGAATGTGGCTTCACGGCGCGGTGTTTGCGCGCGCCGGGCTTTGGCGCAACTTGCGCCGCGACGCGCGCCACCCGGTCGCCCGGCACATGCGCCGTCATCTCAAGCCGCAGCGCCGGCTGCGCGTTGTACCGCTGTCGCTGGCTTGCTTGATCCTCCTCTTCTTCGCTAGCGCCAACCTCCATCTGGCCATTGACGACGCCATCCTGTGGACGCTGCCCCTCTGGCTCATGGCATTCAGCCTGGTCTATTGCGCCATCTGGATCGCGCGCATCGTTTCGCTGATTTCGCAGTGCCAGGCCGACGGCATCCTGGACGAAGTCAGCGTGATTCCGCCCGGCCCGGTCTTCATCTACCTCACGATTTGCAAGGTCGTTCTGAATGGCGCTGATGCCGCCGCCTGGCTGACGACACTGCGGCGCGCCCTGGCCGCCATCGTCTTCCTGGTTGTCATGGTGTCGCTGTTTATCGTCCTGATGCAATTGGACGCCATCGAACCGGCGCCGGTTGCGGCATTTGTGATTGAATCCGCGCTTATCGGCAGCGTGATCCTGCTGGAGCACGAACAATCGTCGGTGCTCGCCTGCCTCCTGGCGATCATCCTCAGCTCGCGTCTGCGTGACCAGATCGACAAAGCCAGCGCGTCCGTGGTCTGCTTCGGCCTGCTGCAAATCCTGACCTATGCCCTGCCGCTGGCCCTGCTGATCGCGCTGAATGCCTTGAGCTTGAGCGCCGCGCTGCTCGTTTACCTGCTGGCGCGCGAATGGCTCATCGCCGGCCTGTGGCGTCAGCTCTTGCGCCAGGCCAATGCCGAATCAACGCCGTCGATCGTCGAAATCTGGCGTGACGCCTCGCCCAAACACGCAAATCCCTAGGCGCGTCCATCTGCTCGCCCTATCGGCGTACTCGGTGGCAAATATGGTGATCATTCGCCAAAATATGACCTGCGCCCTACCATCGTTAGCCAGAGTAACGAGGCCATGACATGAATCACGAAGTGACGCAAGACCAAATCGACTTCTATCAAGAGAACGGCTACGTCATCATCGAAGACTTCTTGAACGCCGCTGAGCTGGAAGCATGGCGCCAATTCGTCGGCGAGGCGGCCGACGGCCGTGGCAAACGCAAACTGGCCGACGGGCGCATGATGGAAGAGGACAACTACAACGCGCGCGTCTTCGCCCAGCGCATCAACCTGTGGACCGACCACCCAGGCATGCGCCGGCTGATGATCGACGACCGCCTCGGCAAAATGGCGGCCGACCTGGCCCAGGTCGATGGCATCCGCATCTGGCACGATCAGGCGCTGATCAAGCCGCCCTGGGGCAACCCCACCGGCTGGCACCTCGACAACCCCTACTGGTCCTTCTCCTCGCGCCAGGCCATCAGCGTCTGGGTGGCGCTGGATGACGCCACGCGCGATAACGGCTGCCTCTACTTCTTGCCCGGCACACAGAAGTCAGCCACCTGGGACAATGTCGGCATCGGCAGCAATATCGGCGACCTCTTCAACGCCTACCCGCAATGGAGCCAGCTCGAGGCCGTGCCCGCCGTCATGAAAGCCGGCTCCTGCTCCTTTCATAACGGGCTGATGGCGCACGGCGCCGGCGCCAATATGACGCCCCACTACCGCCGCGCCATGACCTGCGCCTACATGCCCGATGGCAGCACCTTCAACGGCACGCAAAACATCCTGCCGCCCGCGCTATTCGAACGCTACAAAATCGGCGACCTCATCGACGAAGACGCCCAGGTGCCGCTGATCTACCATCGCAGCCAGCCCTACCTCACGCTGGACGACGTCAATCGGCTGATGGGCGACGGCTAGCGTCAGTGCTGATAGTCCGTAGGGGCGCGCCACCGGCTCGCCCGTACGCACGTTGGGAATTGGCCCGCAACGTAAAGACAGGCGATTCTGTGCATCGCCCGAAAATTGTAATATCTGCCCGAACGACCTCTGCGCTCTCTGCGATCTCTGTAGTTAGCTTTTCTTGCATGATCTACTCGCACGCGCTTCTGCGACCTCTCTTGTTCAAGCAATAGGCATCGTACCGCTGGCGTCCACCTGGTAGCCCCAGCGCTTCAGATACTCGCCGCCGGGCGCGAACTCGTCGCCCATGTCCGCCAGCTTCATCGTCAGTAGCGCGTCCAGGTCTCGCTGCACGGCCGCGTAATCGGCGCGGTTGACCAGGTTCTCCAGCTGCCAGGGGTCGGCGGCATTGTCGTAGAGCAGCCAGGCTCCCTCCAGCGTGCGGCAGTAGGTGTAACGCGCCGTGCGCAAGCCGCGATACTCGCGTCCGCCTTTTGCTCGCGGCCACTCGCCGAAGGGCTGGAAGCAAGCCAGCAGCGCGCCATCGTCCGCCGGCGCCGCCTCCGCCAGGCCGGGCGCAAGATTGCGGCCCTCGACCGTATCGGGAATCGGCAGCCCACAGACGCCCAGCAGCGTCGGCATGATGTCATGCGCGTTGAGGAAGGGCTCGACTTCGCGGCCAGCCCAACCGTAGGCCGCCGGATAACGCAGCAGGAAAGGCGCCCGAATCGACTCCTCCCA
This sequence comes from Phototrophicaceae bacterium, assembly GCA_965208195.1. Taxonomy (GTDB): domain Bacteria; phylum Chloroflexota; class Anaerolineae; order Aggregatilineales; family Phototrophicaceae; genus UBA6055. Next base: position 1,735,413 of record CBDBOC010000004.1, read on the forward strand.
GGGCTTCTGTTTGCGCTCAACGCCCTGTGAGCCCAGCATATCGCCGTGGTCAGAAGCGAAGACCAGCACCGTATCGTCCGCCAGGCCGCGCTCCTCCAGCGTGCGCATGATATCGCCGACAGCCTGGTCGATCGCCGTGCAGTGCGCGTAGTAGCCGGCCAGCCACGCCCGCGCCTCATCCGCCATATCCGCCGGCACATTCGGGCGCAGCTCAATCTCCGCCGGATCGTACAACGCGCGAAACTCGGGCGGCGCCGTTTCGTAAGGGTTGTGCGGCGGACCCCAAGAGACCACCAGCATGAAGGGGCGCTCGCCGGCCCCCTCCGCGATGAAACGCTGCGCGTCAGCCGTTTGGGCGAAGACATCGTAGCCGTCCCAAGTTCGCCTGGTCGGGTCGTCGTTGTCATAGTAGGCCGAGTTGTTGTAGTCGTGGCTGCACTCCAGGGCTTTGAAAGTGTCGAAGCCCAGCCGGCGCCCCGGCGGAATGTATGCGCTGCGGCCGCGGCCGTCGACGTGCCATTTGCCGATGTAACCCGTGCGATAGCCCGCCCGCTTGAAGGCCTCGCCCATGCCGACCGGCTCGCTTTGAATCGGCACATCGTTGATGATGACACCGTGCGTCAGCGGGTATTGCCCTGTAAGGAAGCTGGCGCGCCAGGGGCAGCAGACCGAATAACCCGAAATGGCGTGTTTGAAATTCAGGCTCTCGCCCGCCAGCCGGTCGATATTGGGCGTCCGCGCCTGCCGATTACCGGCGTAGCCCAGCGCCTGCAAACGCCACTGATCGGTCAGCAAGAAGACGACATTGGGTGTTATCACATCACCGCCGCTCATCTAAACTACCAGCACGCTTAACCGCCGAAACAATCTGCGGCAAAGGGCGCGTCGCATAGCCAATCCGGTCATGCCTGTCACGCATGAGGCCGCTGACACTGTAGGTCAACTTTTTCGCTCACCGCAGTCGCGAGTGTCCGTCGTCGGCCCATGTCCCTTCCGCTGGAAACCGTCGTCACACTGTGGTATGATACGGGAAGGCCGTTGGAATCAGGTGGGCTATGGATACGACAACTATAGTCATCAGCGTGGAAGTGGGCATCGGACTGATACTTGCCGTCGTGGGTGGCGCTTTCGGAATCTACAAGGCATCCGCCAACGCGCATGCCGAGATTAGAGCCACCTTGGCGACTCACACTGAGAAGTTCAACACTGTGCAAGAGAAAATGAACTGCATAGACGGAAAGGTTGACGAGATTAAGGCCGACCTGAAGTCGCGGTGATTCGAGACCGTAGTTTGCATTGCAGGCTCCGCTTTGGCGGGGCTTTTGTTTTTTGTAGGGCATACAAGTCACCGGCTCCAAGTGCCGCCTTCTGCTGATCGCGCGCGCATTGAGCGCATGTGTGGAGCGGCGCAAGTGTGCCCGCTCACTTCTTCAGCACTGATTTAACGCCTCCATGGCCCCAAAACGCATCCCACTCCGCCCGGAACGCGCGCAGCCCCTCAGCCACATTAAACGCCCGCCGGCCCAGCGCAGCAGCCGTGATATCGGTTTTCGCCCGCGTGCGGTAGGGGATGCCGATATGCCGCATCTCGTCCAGCACGGCTTGATCGGTGCGCGTCGGCATGATCAGCGCCGGATCAGCCTCGAAGGCGACCGCGATCTGATGCGCCAGCTCAAGCCGGCTGATCCACTCGCTGCCGAAACAGTGAAAAATGCCCCGGCCATCATGCCCAGCCAGCCGCAGCAGCAAATCGGCACAGTCGGAGGCCAGCGTCGGGTGCGCCTCGTCATTGACCTTGGGCCCCGTCCAAACCTCAGCCGGCAAGCCAGCCGCCAGCCGATGCATGACGTAAACCGAAAAGTCGAAGCCCAGCCCGTTTTCCGCCCGCAGCAACGAAGGCGCCGCGTAATTCAAGCCGTAGACCCCCGCCAGCCGCCCCACGCCGAAATCCAGCCCGTCCATCGCGCTCAGCTCGCGCTCCGAAGCCACTTTCATCAACCCGTAAAAGTTCACCGGGTTTGGCGGCGTTGTCTCGTCCACCACCCCCGCGCGCCCATCAAAGACCCAATCCGACGACACGAAAATCAGCCGCGCGCCGACATCACGGCAAGCCTGCGCCAGCGCCCGCGTGCCCTCCACCATGATCGACCAGGACAACTCGCGCCGCGTGTCCATAAAGACTTGGTCGAGGATAGCGGCCGCGTGAATGACCGCGTCCGGCCTGTAATTGCGGATGGAATTGCGGATGGCGTCATGGTCGGCCAGATCCAGCGGGTCCAGCGTATAATCGACCTGCCACTCCGGCGCCGGCCCGTATTGCGAAGCGATGATCTCGAAGCCACGCCGCCGCGCCAGCCGAATAACATTGCTGCCGACCAATCCCGTGCCGCCGGTGACGTAAAGCCGCATCCTACCCTCCTCAGTGCCTAAATCTACGTCATACCATCCCCAATTGCGAAATCAGTTGTAGACACTCGCGCCCCTCAGCCACCGTCCACGCAATATCCCTTGCGCCGCGCACAATCAAGCTCCGCTTCCCAGTCGAATTCTGTAGGGGCGAGTCACCTGCTCGCCCGTACGCACGATGGGCTTTGGCCCCCACCGTAAACAGGGGCGACCCTCGTTTCGCCCTCTCTCTGCCCTCGATTTCACTCTGTAACCTCGGTGGCAATTGTGTAACAGGTCCGCCCTCACCGCCGCCGCAACCGCCCGCTCAGCCCGGCGATTCGGCGCGACATCTCGCCATAGGCGTCGCGCAGATCTTCAAGGCTGGCGGCGCCGCTCCCTGCTGTCTCGATGACAACCGCTTCCGCCGCGGCATATTCTGCGCAGGCCTCCGCCGCCTCCGCTGCAATCTCCCGCGGAATCGTAACGACGCCGTTGGCATCACCGTGCAGCAAGTCATTCGGATAGATGTCGATGCCGCCGACTTGCACCGGAGTGAACATGTCCACCATGTGCATATAACCGTGCGCGCAGACGACGCCATTGTAAAACACCGGAAACCTAAGCGGCGCGATGCCGGCGAAGTCTCTGCCCGGCCCATTGGTGACCAAGCCAGCCGCGCCAAATGCGTTGAAAGAATTGCAAAATACATCGCCGAAATTGGCGGCTTGCCCGGCGCTATCCAGGTTCTGCATTACAATCACGGCGGGGCCGGCCAGCTCGTCGAACCGGGCGATGACATCAGGCACGCCCGGCGGGGCTGTCGCCGGCGGCGCCGTGAAGGTGCGGCAGGTTACGCTGGCGGCGAATCCGACCATCGGCGGCAATTGCGGGAAGGCCGCCCGAATCTCCCGCTGCATAAATCCTCGGTTGCGCGGCCGCACTTCAAAAAGCTCAATGACATTGGCGATGGTCGCCGAGTCGTACTGTCGCAACTTGTTCAAGACGCCCTCATCAACCATGTGGCGGTCCTCCATTTCCGTATGTATACCGCGATGTGTGCCGCGATGTATGCCGCGCTACCAGCGCCAAAACGGCGAACGCATCTCTTCCACGTACATGGCCTGGCTGGGCATGACATTGGCCACATTGGCATCCGCGCCAAATGTGCTGAAGTACAGCGTCAGATTGTCTCGCCACAGCATCGGCCCTTCCTTGGGCGATGTCGCCTCGAATACCACATTCTCCAGCCCCAGCGCGTCGACGACTTTGCCGATTTCGCGCGCCGTATGCTCGCCTTGCAAGTCGAATTCTTCGTGGTCGATCATGACGATGAACGCCCCGTCCTCCAGCGCCGCGGCCGCCCCGCGCAGGATCTCGTCGGCGCTGGCAGCCCTCGGCGCCAGGCTGCGATCCCAATGATACAGCGGATGATGCTCCTGAATGACGCGCATGCCCAATTCATGCGCCAGCTTGCGCCAGGCCTTCCACTGAGACGCGCTGACCTCGTCCGTGGTGTTCATGAATTCAATCACGCGAAAGCCCAGCTCGCGCCCGGCCTCAATGGCGCTTTCGACCACGCCGTGCTGATACGCGCGCATGAAAAACGAGTGGTCCAAATACGGCTCGACGGCATGGCGCTGATACGCCGCGATCTTGCGCTTCAGCCAATCATGCGGGCTGAAAATGACCTGCGAGGTGACGATCTTGACATAATCCAGCCGCTCCGCCGCCACCTCAAGGAAGTCCTCCAACTCAGTCAAGCCCATGCGCTCGATATACTGCGGCGCCTCATCCCAGCCCACGTCCTTGAGCCAGGTCTGCCGCAGGCGGCGCGGTTTGGGATAACTGGGCAACCCGAACACACCCTTCATCGTCGGCATCGTCAACGCGTCCTTCCCGGCTCTCGTCCCAATTCAGCGATGCAACAGGCTTATCATTGCAGATAATCGATTCGAGTGCCAATATGTCTTCAAAAGCGGAACCAAGTCGCCAGGCGGCAGCGAGGGCAGAGCCTTGCGCGCTACCAAATTAATCCACATCGTAAACTGCCATGCCGAGGGCGAAGTCGGCGATGTCATCGTCGGCGGCGTCGCCCCACCGCCCGGCGAAACGCTCTGGCAACAGTCGCGCTGGATCGCCGACGACCAGCAACTGCGCCAATTCGCGCTCAACGAACCCCGCGGTGGCGTCTTCAAGCACATCAACCTACTCGTCCCGCCAAAGCATCCCGCTGCCGCCTGGGGTTTCATCGTCATGGAACCCGAGCACACGCCGCCCATGTCCGGCTCCAACACCATCTGCGTCGCCACGGTACTCTTGAATACCGGCATGATCGAAATGACGGAGCCCGAAACCGTCTTCACCCTCGAAGCGCCGGCTGGCTTGGTGCGCGTCCGCGCCCTTTGCCGCGCTGGTGTGGCCGAGAGCATCGAGTTTCACAATGTGCCCTCCTTCGTCGCCGCGCTTGACACCACGCTCGAGCTGGAAGGCGTCGGCACGCTGACCGTCGACATCGCCTACGGCGGCGACAGCTTCGTGCTGGTGGATGCAACCGCCCTCGGCTTCGACATCACGCCCGATGAAGCGGCTGATCTGGCGCGAACGGGCGCGCGCGTCACCGCCGCCGCTGATGAGCAAATCGGCTTCCAACACCCGCTGCACGAAGAGTGGAATCACATCTCGTTCTGCCAATTCACGCTGCCGATTGAGCGGCGAGGCGGCATCCTGACCGGGCGCAATACCGTCGCCATCGACCCCGGCAAGCTGGATCGCTCGCCCTGCGGCACCGGCTGCTCGGCTCGCCTGGCCGTCATGCGCGCCCGCGGCCAAATCCTCCCCGGCGATACCTACAGCGCGCGCTCCATCATCGGCTCGCGTTTTGACTGCCGCATCGTGGAGACCACCCGCATCGCCGGCCGCCCGGCCATCATCCCCAGCATCCGCGGCCGCGCCTGGATCACCGGCACACAGCAACTTATGCTCGATCCAGACGACCCCTGGCCCCTGGGCTACCGCCTCAGCGATACCTGGCCCCAGCGCTAAGCCGCTCCCCGCCCACCAGTCCCTCGCTCGTCCATGTGTGGCCGAATTGAATGCGCCGCCAATCGTCCGTCGATTACGACTTAACCAGAACGACTGTGATTTACACCCATCAAATCCCGCCTCGGCGCACTCTATTGACTCGGTGTACTCGGTGGCAAGAGTGTCGACAAATGCTAAAACGATGAGAACCCACGCTACCAGCGTTAAGCGCCAATGGCGTGGGCCGGATGTCCAGAATACATTAGTATCGGGCAAGCCTTTTATTGTCGAGTCGGCTAACTCCGCCGCAGCCACACGTTCATCTTGCCCGCGCCGCGGTGCCCCCAGGCATAATAGGGCACGGCGCTAATATCGACCCGCTCGCCCCCCGCGTCCAGCGCCTCGCCGCCGATGACCGTGACGCCCCCCAGCAGCTCGGGCCGCCTCTCGGCTGATACTGGCGCGTCATCAGGCAGCGCCAGCGCCAGCACGTCCGCGCCATTGTCGACCGCTTCCAGCGCGTAGACCAGCGGACCCCGCTCCAGCGCCACCCGCCCGGCCAAGTCCGTCACGGCAGGGTGCGCCACAACCCGGCGTATCGGCATCGGCAGCTGCAAACGCACCCGGCTCCTGCCCCGCCACTCGCGCCTGATCTCGGCGTAGCCATCGCGCATAACCAGCGGCACATCAGCGCCATCGACCGACACGCTGACCACTGCGCCCCCGCCATCAACGTAACGATACAAATCTGTCGGCAGCGGCCGCCCCTGCGCGAATGACGGCACTCGCAAGCGCAACGTGAACTCGGTCGGCTGAGAAACCGTCACTTCAATGTCGATCTCGCCGTCCTCGGGGTAGTTCGTCGTCTGGCTGATGCTGACCTCAGCCCCCTTCAGCGCCAGCCGCGCGCGCCCGGCGATGTACAAATTGACATAGAGCGCATCGTCACCGCTGGCGTAGACATAGCCTGAAAGCGATGGCAGCAGCCGCACCACATTGGTCGGGCAGCAAGAGCAATCGTACCAGGGCTGCCGCGCCATCGACGACTCGCGGTTGAACTGATATTCGCCGTCACATGCCAGCGGATTCACATAATAGAATGAGCGCCCGTCCCTGCCCACGCCCGCCAAAAACCCGTTGTACAGGCTGCGCTCCAGCACATCGATATACTTCGCCTCGCCCGTCAGCAAGAACATCCTCTGGTTCCACAATATATTGGCTTGGGCGGCGCATGTCTCATTGTAAGCCGTCAGATTGGGCAGCTCGTAATCGTCGCCAAAAGCCTCGCCCTCGTGGCGCGCGCCGATGCCACCGGTCAGCGCCAGCTTCTTGCCCGCCACATTATCCCAGAGCGTCTTCACCGCCCGCGCATAGTCCTTGTCTCCAGTCAGCGCGGCGATATCGGTCATGCCCGCGTACATATAACCGGCGCGCACCGCATGACCCACGGCCTCAGCTTGCTCGGTCACCGGCAAATGATCCTGACAATAGGGCCCGTAGATGGCGCGCAAGTCGGCCCGCCCGCGCAGATCCAGGAAGTGCTGCGCCAGCCGCAGGTAACGCGCCTCGCCCGTCACGCGGAAGAGCCGCACCAGCCCCAGCTCAATCTCCTGATGCCCGGGCACATCGCAAATCTTGCCCGGCCCAAACACGGCGTCGATGAGATCGGCGTTCATGAGGGCGATATCGAGCAAGGCGCGCTTCCCCGTCGCCTCAAAATGCGCCGCCGCCGCTTCGTACATATGGCCCACATTGTAGAGCTCGTGGTTGACACGCAAATTCGACCAGCGTTCCGGCCCGCAAGGCTCGGGCGCATTCGCCGGGTCGATCGTGCGCGCGGTATAAAGATAGCCGTCGTCTTCCTGGGCCGCGGCGAATTTTTCGATAAGTTCGTCGAGATATGCGTCAAGCTGGGCGTCGGGCGCGATCTGCAGCGCATAGGCGGCGCCTTCCACCACTTTGAAGACATCGGAATCGTTGAAGAAGATGCCCTCATGCGCGCCGTCCATCAGCCCGCCGGCTTTGGCGAAATTGTCGATGCGCCCGGTCTCTTCGCATTTCTCGAAGTCGTAAGGGATCGTGACGCTGACGGCTGTGTCGATGCGCCCCCGCCAGAATTCGTCGCGGATAGCCACCTGCGTAAAGGGAATCGGCTGAATCGGATAGTCGTTCAACTGTCTGCTCATATTTGCGTCTCGATTCGTGGATCATCATCCGCGGACGTCTTTGGCTGATCAATTCTTGACGGCGCCGCCCATCAGCCCGTCCATATAATAGCGTTGCAGCGCCAGGAATATCGCCAGGCTGGGGATGATCGAGACGATGACGCCGGCCTGCAAGGCGCCCCAATTGACATCGCCCCAGATGCCGTAGCGAATCGTGGTGAGAAAGACCGGCAAGGTGAAATTGTCCTGATCCGACATGAAAATCAGCGCCGCCAAAAACTCGTTCCAGGAATTGATGAAGGCGTAAATCGCCACCGTCACGATGCCCGGCAGCACCAGGCGCAGCATCAGCCGATACAAGATGCTCAAGGAGCTGCAGCCGTCCAACAGCGCCGATTCTTCGATTTCGTGCGGCACCGCCAAAAAACTGTTGCGCATCAAGAAGATGCCGAAGGGCAGCTGAAAGGTGATGTACACCAGCGCCAGGCCAAAAAGCGTGTCGTGCAAGTCGACCTGCACAATCATGACGAAAAGCGGAATCAGAATCGACTGGAAGGGAATCATCAAAGTCGACAGCACCAGGATGAACAGAACATTCTTGCCGGGAAAGTCGAAGCGCGCGAAGCCATAGCCGCCCAGCGTGCTCAGTATAATGCTGCCGGCAACGGTGATCAGCGCCACCACCGTGCTGTTGTAGACATGCTGCGCGATGCCGATTTTGCCGTAGGTCGTCAGCTCGTCGTAATTCTTCAGCGAGATCTCGCTCGGCAAGTAAGTCGGCGGCACCGCCAGCGCCTCCGCCGGCAGCTTGATTGAATTGATGAAGGACCAGGCGATTGGGAACATGAACAGCAGCGCCAATGCCACCAGCACGACATAGCGCAGGCCCAGCTGCGCGCGCCGGCGCAAGCGGCGGATGTCCTGCTGCGTGCGCTCGGTTTTTGCGTCCCGCAAAGGCGCCGCGGCCATCTATTCTCGCTCCCGCAAGACGTAAAGCTGGGCGCCCGTCAGCGCGACCAAAATGCCCAACAGCACAATCGACATCGCCGCGCCGTACCCCATCTTGAAGTAAGTAAAGGAGTTGTTGAATATCCAGTACACAATCGAAATGGTGCTGTTGCGCGGTCCGCCCCGCGTCATGATGTAAAACTGATCGAAGGCCAGCACCGAGCCGATGACGGACAATATCAACGCCAGCGCGATGAAGCGGCGCATCAAGGGCAAGGTGATATATACCAGCTTGCGGAAGTAGCCGGCGCCGTCCACCTCGGCTGATTCGTAAAGCTCGTCCGGGATCGCCTGCAAGCCCGCCAACAGCAAAATCATGGTGAAGCCGACCGTCTTCCACACGACCGAAAGAATGATGACGTTCATCGCCGTATTCGGCCGGCCCAAAAAGAGCTGCGCCTTGGGCACGAGATTCAAATCCAGCAAAATCTTGTTGAAGACGCCGATCCTGTCGTCCAGCATCCAGACCCAAAGCAAGCTCGATACACCCAAACCGATCACCACCGGCAAAAAGAATATCGTGCGGAAGATGCCGATATAACGGATATTGCGGCGCACCAATGACGCCAGAATGAAGCCGAGAATGAATATCGGCGGCGTGACCAGCAAGGTGTAGCGGAAGGTGAAATCGAGACTCTTGAGGTACTGCCGGTCCTTGCCCAGCTCCTGATAATTCTTCAGGCCGATGTAAGCGCGCTCGCCAAAGAGCGGCCAATCATGAAATGACATCACAGTCGTCATGATCAACGGCACAATGAAGAACACCGTCACGAACGCCACCGTCGGCAACACGAACAACAGCCCCGTCAGCTTGCGCCGCTGCTCCCAACTGAGATTCATCACCGAAATCTGGTTCATTAACCCCGGTTGCCTACATCGCCAAAACAAATCTCTGTAGGGGCGTTTCGTGAATCGCCCGCGCCATCACAAACCTGCGTAGGGGCGTTTCGTGAAACGCCCGCCCCACCTCGCATCCCTGTAGGGGCGAGACTTGTCTCGCCCTCCCGCCCATCCCAACCCCGCATCCTGTACACACACGCGCGCCCCAGCCGCCGCCCACGCAAAACTCCTTGCCTTCCGCAACTTCACGCTCCCCCTCTCCCCTTGTGGGAGAGGGGGCCGGGGGGTGAGGGGTAGAACTGCTCGCCCGCAATAGCTCCTACGAAGGCAACCCCTACCCCTCCATAATCTGCGTGAAGCGCTCCTGACCCAGCTCCAGCGCGCCGTCGATATCACCGTCCAGAATGGCGATCTGCAGCATCTCCAGCCAGGGCCCGTTGGGGTCGTTGAACAAGTCGTTGTACACGGTCGTGTACGGCGTAAAGCCCACCGCCAAAGCGCTGGCCGCGGTGGCCTGGCGCGCATCGCCCTCAAAGTACGGGTTATCCACCAGCTCCAGCCGCACCGGAATCTGGCCATTTGCGGCGTAAATCTCGATCTGCGGCTCGTCGCTCATCGTCCATTCGATGAAGCGCCAGGCCTCTTCCGCGTGCTCGGTGCCCGCCGGGATGGCGATGACATCGCCGCCACCGAAGGAGGCCGCCCCGCCCTCTTTACCCGGAATATGGAACACGCCGAAATTCAAATCAGGGTGATCGTTCTGGTAGAGCGACAGCGCGAAATTGCCCGTTCCGCTCATGCCGATGTTGCCGCCGGCGAAAGCAGTCGCGAAGTTGCTGCCGTTGTCAATGCTCGCGCCCTCCGGCACCAATCCCTCTTCCCAAACGGTGTTGTAGAAGGCAAGCGCCTCACGAACTATCGGGTCTTCCGTGATGGTCGCCGCGGCATAATCTGCGCTGAGCACATCGCCGCCGCTCGCCCAAATGAAGGGCAAGAAGGTGAAGGCGTTGCAGCCGGCGCAATTCATCGAGAACCAGTAGCCGTAAATGTCATCGCCCAAGGCGTCGATGGCGCGCATGGCTTCCAGCATCTCGTCCCAGGTCGTCGGCGGATTGTCAGGATCCAGGCCCGCCTGCTCAAACAAGTCGATGTTGTAGACGATGAACGAGCCGTCAACCGCCGTCGGCACGGCATAATGGCGCCCCTCGTACAAGCCCAGCGCCATGTGAGCCGGCGTCAAATCGTCGGCGTAGGGCAAGGCCCTCACCCACTCGGTGATATCCACCAATTGTCCAGCCGCTGCGAAGGCCGGCGTGTAAATCAAGTCGATGCTGGCGATATCCGGCGGGTCGCCCGCGGCAATCGCCGCGCCCATCTTCGTCACAAATTCGGCCGATGGGATCACCGTCAGCTCGATCTGGCTGTCGTTGTTGGCATTCCATTCATCGACCAGCTCTTGCGTCTGGAAGCTGATTGACCTCACCCACATCGTCATGTTGATCTGGTCGTCCTGCGCCGCGGCGGGCAAGGCCGAGGCCACCAACACGATCAAAGACAGGCTTAACACAATCTTGCGAATAGACATTTTCTTCTCCCCTTCTGAATGTGAAGCTCAATACAGTAGACTGCTGTTGAAGCCACCGCATGATAACGCATCCGTGCCGCAACAAACAAATCCTATAGGGTCGAGACTTGTCTCGCCCTCCCGCTGCACTCACCCAAACTCGGTGAACTCGCTGGCAAATGTGTCGACAGCCCCCTCACAGCAGATTCGGCGGAATCCCCAACTGCCGAAATGCCGCGCAAGCCGCGTCGACATGCGCCTTGCCCCCGCTCAGCGAAATCTGCAAATGCCCCGGGATCAGCGCGTCAAATTCATAGGGCTCCATTTTGAACATGCTGTCCGCGTACGCGTCGATGCGGCAGTCGTGGATGTTCTGCCAGACCACCTTGCCGCCCCAAAACACCAAATCCGCGCCCAGCAGATACACCCGGTCGCCGCCGCGCATGATGAAGCTGAGATGCCCGTCGCAGTGGCCCGGCGTCTCGAAGGTCTCCAGCGCCAAATTGCCCACCTTGACCACATCGCCCTCGACCAGCTCCACATCTACCGGGCAGGGCGGCAAGCGGTACTCCTCAGGGTAGAAGCCGGCCGCCTTGGCCACATCCAGCGCCACCGCGCCCTCGTCCGCCTCGCGGATGACCGGCGCCGCCAATGCCGAGGCGTATACCTCAACGTCAAGGCGACGCTGCGCTTCGGCCGCCGCGCCAATGTGATCGCAATGATAATGCGTCAAAATCAACTTGCGGATGCGCGCCGGGTCCAAACCGTCCCCGCGGATGTTGTCCAGTATCGTGTCGAAGTCCCGCTCCAGCCCCATGCCGGGGTCAATGAGCGCCAGCTCCCCGCCGCTGTTGAGCACGAAGACGTGGCAATCCAGCTGCCCCGATAGCCCGAAACCAAAATAGCCGCCGCCCACCACATGCAAATCACTTGTAAGTTTCATCTTGTATGCTCCAAAGTTCACGCTTCCCCATAACTAGAACGGATAGGGCGCGCTTCGTCAAGCCAGTGACGGCGCTGTCCGACTGCTATACTTGGGCCAAGACTACACATATTGGAGGTCTCCATGCTACACGGCATTGACCATATTGTGATTGCCGGCGCGAACCTCGACAGCTTGACGGCGACATTCAAATCGCTCGGCTTCACCGTGGTCGGCGGCGGAAAGCACCCCATCGGCTCCTACAACACGCTCATCGGACTACAAGACGGCGCCTACATCGAGCTGCTTTCGTTCTATGAACACAGCCCGAAGCATTACTGGTGGGATGCCGTGCACAGCCGCGGCGGCGGGCTGATCGACTTCTGTATGCAGACGGACGACATCCGGGGCGATTACGCCGTTTTCGCCGAGCAGGGCGTCGAGATGAGCCCCCTCGTCGGCCTGAGTCGCGTGCGCGTCGACGGCTACCAGCTCGCCTGGCTCAACAACGAAATCTACGGCGACTATCAGGGGCTGATCCCCTTCATCATCGAGGACAAAACACCGCGTGAAGAGCGCGTGCCCAAAGAGACCCGGCACCCCAACGGCGTCATCGGCATCGACGCCATCACCCTGGTCGCGCATGATCTTGACCTGGCGCGGCGGATACTGTCAACGGCGTTGCGGCAAACGGGCGAGCCTCTGCAGGACGAGGCGCTGGGCGCGCGCGGTGTGGTCTACCAGGTTGGGCCTCACCGGCTGGAGTACTTGACCCCGGCTGACGAGAGCAGCCCGCTAGCGGCGCATCTCGCGGCCAATAGACCGCTGCCCTGGCGTATCCGCTTCAAGACCGCGGGCGCGCCTCGCTACATCGCGCCGGAGGCTGCCGCCGGCGTGCGCATTGAGCTGGTCTGACGGCGGCGCGCTTTTGGCAGGCGTCGCAACATTGGCTATACTCAGCGCAACACTTTCACGAAGACCTGCACAGCCGTCGATGAAACGTTCTTACGCATGAAAGGACTTTACATGAGCGCCCAACAAGAATACCCCGAATGGATGGGCAAAATGCGCGGCCTCTACCCCGACGAAATCCAGCAGTTCCTCGACGGACCAGTCGTCGCGCGCATCGCCACCGTCGATAGCCAGGGCGACCCCTACGTCACCCCCGTCTGGCAAGAGTGGGACGGCGCCTCCATGTGGATCATCCCGCGCGCCAAAACCATCTTCGCCCAGCATCTGCTGCGCTTCCCGCGCTGTTCCGTCTCCTGCGCCCTCGATAGCAGCCCCTATACCCGCGTGCTCTTCCGCGGCGGCGCCGAAATCGTCGAAGGCCCGGCCCTGATGCACGGCGAATGGCTCGAAATCGGCCGCCGCATGGCCCTCCGTTACCTGGGCGAGCGCGGCCCCGAATACCTCGAGCCCTCGCGCGTCCGCCCTCGCTACCTGGTCAAGATCACGCCGGAAAAGACCATCTCCTGGGAGGGCGTCGAGTGGGCCGCCAAATACCTCGACGACTAACCCGCCCGCGCCGCTCACGCACCCGGAGTCTCCTGTGTTGCCGCCGAATGAGCGACGCATCGCCCGCCGAATGAAACCTCTGCGCCTCTGTGCCTCTGTGGCAAATCAACCTGCACCGTTTCCGCTAACGAGCTCATTCCAGCGCCCCAACCCAATCCCATGAGCCTCACCAAAGCCTTCGAAACCAACCCCCGTGACCAACGCTGGCGCCTGCGCAAGTTCATCGCTGATTATGGCGTCTACATCGCGCTCGCCATCCTGCTGCTGGCCGGCGCTGTGCTGACGCCAAAGCTCTACGCCGTCGATACCATCGCCGTCGTCATGCGCCAAGCCTCGCAGCTGGGCATCGTCGCCATCGGCCAGACCCTGGTGCTGCTCGTCGCCGGCCTCGATCTCTCCGTCGGCGGCGTCTTCATCATGACCTCGGTCGTCGTCGCCGAAGTCGGCAACGGCCGCAACGAAATGGTGATTCCAGCCATCGCCACCGCCATGGGCCTCGGCGCACTGGTCGGCCTGGGCAACGGCCTGCTGGTGACCAAACGGCGCGTTCCCCCCTTCGTCGCCACCCTGGGCATGCTCGTCCTGGTCAAGGGCGCCACCCAAGCCTACACCCGCGGCGTGCCCGGCGGTTTCGTGCCCGAGGCGCTCGGCATCGTCAATCGCTCCTGGTCCTTCTTGTCCGTGCCCCTTGTGCTCTGGCTCGGCTTGAGCGCGATCTTCATTTTCATCCTGCGCGGCACATCCTACGGGCGCAAAGTCTACGCCGTCGGCAGCAATATCGAGGCCGCCCGCCTCTCCGGCATTCCCGTGGACGCCATCCGCGTCTCGGTCTACATCCTCGGCAGCTTGTTCGCCGTGATCTCCGGCATCGTGCTGACCGGCTACGTGCTCTATGTCGATCGCTTCATCGGCAGCGGCCTCGACCTCGATTCCATCGCGGCGGCAGTCGTCGGCGGCACCGCCTTCGTCGGCGGGCGCGGCGGCTTGCTCGGCACCATCGCCGGCGTGCTGATCATCCAAATCCTTAGCACCATGGCTGTGCTCATGGGCTTGGATGTTGAAGTACAATTCATCATAAAGGGTCTGGTGATCCTCGGCGCGGTGACGCTCTACAGCGTCGCCAACGTCGAATCGTGATCGGCTCGTAAAGTGAAGGAGGGCTGGCTATTGACATGAGCGAAAGTCGTATCAAGAAAAGACCTAATTCCCGAAAGGAAGGTGTTTTGTCATGAAGAAACTTCTATCTGTCCTGCTGTTCTTCTCGCTGCTGATCGGCATCGGCGCGCTAACAGCCGCCCAAGACGACGATATGAGCGGCGGCCTCAGCTTCGAATTCACCGACGAGCAAATCGAAGCCTCGCCCTATTTGCAGAGTGTGCTCTCCCGCCTCGACGAAACCTACGATACCAGCGACTTCGCCAAAGACGGCCCCTACCGCATTGCCTTCGCCGCCCAGGGCACCAGCAACGCCTGGTCCGCGCTGATGGACGCGCACGCCTACTGGTACGTCGATCACCTCGGTGAAGATGTCGTGGCCGAGCTGCTCTACGGCGATGCCCAAGCCAGCGCCGATGTCCAGGTGCCACAAGTCGAAGACTTGCTCGCGCAAGAGCCGGACGCGCTGATCCTCGTGCCGATGGGCGCCGCAGCCCTCTCCGCCCCGGTTGAGCGCGCCATGATGCAAGGCGTGCCGGTCGTGCTCTGCGCCAGCGCCGTCGAGACCAATAACTTCGTCACCGAAGTCGGCACCAACCTCTGGGTCGTCGGCGCCAGCCTGGCCCAATATCTCGTCGACCAACTCGAGGGCGAAGGCGATGTCGTCTTCATGACCGGCATCCCCGGCGTCACCACCTCCGACATCATGGAAGAGGGCGCCCAAGCCGTCTTCGACGCCAACCCGGGCATCAACATCCTGGATAAGCAGCCCGGCTTCTGGTCCCCGGCTGATGCCAAGGGCATCATGGAGACCTGGCTGGTGCAACACGGCGCTGAGATCGACGGCATCTGGTCCGGCGGCGCGCAGATGTCACAAGGCATCATCAGCGCCTACCTCGACGCCGGCCAGGATATCCCGCCCATCGGCGGCGGCGAGTGGCAAAACGGCTTCTTGCGCCTCGCCCTCGAGCACGATATCAACTACCTGGCCTGGCAGTATCCCAACGCCATGATCACCATGTGCATCGACGCCGCGCTGCAAATCCTGGCCGGCGAACCCATCGCCCGCTTCATCGACTTCTCCGGCGTCATCCCCAACAGCGAGCCCTTCACCGATGAACAAGGCGTCGAATACTTCCGCGAAGAATGGAGCGATGACGTGCACGGGCCCATCACCATGCCCGACGAAAAACTGGCCGAGCTCGGCTTCACCACCATGGACGACGCCTAGCTTTGTAGGGGCGAGACTTGTCTCGCCCGCCCGTCCTTCCCGATTGCGTCACCATCGAATCTGTAGGGGCGACATACCATGTCGCCCGAAATCCACCCAAACGTACGACCAGGCGAACCGGTTGCCCGCCCCAGAAAATTGCGCCGCCCGCGCCGGCATTGGCTTATCATGTCTAAATCTGTAGGGGCGAGACTTGTCTCGCCCGCCCGTCCATCCCGATTGCGCCAACATCGAATCTGTAGGGGCGACATATCATGTCGCCCGAAATCC
This sequence comes from Phototrophicaceae bacterium, assembly GCA_965208195.1. Lineage (GTDB taxonomy): Bacteria > Chloroflexota > Anaerolineae > Aggregatilineales > Phototrophicaceae > UBA6055. The sequence goes on from CBDBOC010000004.1 coordinate 1,751,495, forward strand.
ACCCAAACGTACGACCGGGCGAACCGATGGCCCGCCCCTGCGCGAATGGACCGTAGTCGGGTTCACCGCCCTACCTGGCACAAGCTGTGAAACGCCCAAATGCATCCACTCCTCGGTGTACTCTTCTCCCTCGGCGCCCTCGGTGGCAAAAGTGTTGATTGTACGCATAATGCATAATTGCCAGCGTCTGTATCTGATTCCCTTTGCCGGACCCGCACGAAAGCGCGCCCGCCCATGAGCGACTTCATCCTCGAAATGCGCCATATCTCCAAGTCCTTCGCCGGTGTGCAAGCGCTGAATGATGTCTCTTTCCGCTGCAAGCCCGGCCTGGTTTACGGCCTCGTCGGCGAAAACGGCGCCGGCAAATCTACCCTGATGAAGATCCTCACCGGCGCCTACAAAGCCGATGCCGGCGAAATCTTCTACAAAGGCGAGCGCCGCGGCGACGCTTCCACCGGCGATGTCATCGACAGCGGCATCAGCATCATCTACCAGGAACTCGCCCTCGTCCCGCAAATGTCCGTCGCCGAAAATATCTTCCTCGGCCGCGAGCCGCGCCACGCCCTCGGCATCCTCAACTTGCCCGCGCTCTACGCCCGCTCCACCGCGCTGCTCAAGCGCCTCGGCATCAAGCTTGACCTGCGCCTGCCCGTCAGCGAACTGACCATCGCCCAGCAGCAACTCGTCGAGATCGCCAAAGCCCTCTCCCAAAACGCCGATCTCATCGTCATGGACGAGCCCTCGGCCATCCTCGCCGGCAGCGAGCTCGATCAACTTTTCGAAATCATCGGCAACCTGGTCGATCAGGGCGTCACCATCATCTACATCTCCCACCGCCTCGATGAGGTCTTCCGCATCGCCGATGAAGTCACCGTGCTTAAAGACGGCGAACACGTCGCCAGCCGCCCCATCGACCAACTCAGCCGCGCCGGCCTGGTCGAGCTGATGGTCGGCCGCCCCCTCGATGAAATCTTCCCCCAAACCGAGCACGCGCCGGGCGAGCTGGTGCTGACCGCCGAAAACATCGCCACCGATACCATCCTCGATGGCGTCAGCCTCCAACTGCACGCCGGCGAAATCCTCGGCATCGCCGGCATGGTCGGCAGCGGCCGCACCGAGCTCGCGCGCGCCCTCTACGGCGCCGACCCCTTGACCCGCGGCTCAATCACCCTGGCTGCTGATGCCGCCGCCAATTGGAGCACACCAGCCCAAGCCATCCAGGCCGGCCTCGTCCTCGTGCCCGAAGACCGCAAGGCGCACGGGCTCTTCACCGCCCTGTCAGTGCGCATCAACCTCACCATCCCCATCCTCGCCCAGCTGACGCGCCTCGGCATCCTGCAGCGTAAAGCCGAAGAAAAAGTCGTGCAACACGCCCAGCAGCGCCTGTCCATCGTCATGTCCTCGCCCGATCAAGAAACCCAATTCCTCAGCGGCGGCAACCAGCAAAAGGTCGTGCTGGCCAAATGGCTCGAGACCAATCCCGCCATCGTCATCCTCGATGAGCCCACCCGCGGCGTCGATGTCGGCGCCAAATTCGAAATCTATAAACTCATGCGCCAGCTCAACGACCGCGGCATCGCCATCCTTATGATCTCGTCCGAACTGCCCGAAATCATCGGCATGAGCGACCGCATCCTGGTCATGAACGACGGCCGGGCCGTCGGCGAGCTCTCCCCGGAAGACGCCGGCGAAGCCCGCATCATCGAGCTGGCCACCATGGGCGCTGCCCAGGCGGCCCCGGCATGAACCTCGCCCCCGCTTTCTTCGGCGCCGATGCCAAAGCGCGCGCCGTCTTCCTGCGCCGCAACGGCCCCATCATCATGGTCTACGCCTTCATCGCCCTGCTTATCGTCATCGGCGCCACCCAATCCGAGCGCTTCCTGACCGAGCGCAACCTGGCCAATGTCATCCGCCAATCGGCCTTCCTCGGCATCGTCGCCCTGGGCCAGACCCTGGTGATCCTCACCGCCGGCATTGACCTCTCGGTCGGCTCGCTGGTCAAAGTCTCGATCCTGGTCTCCGCCATCGTCATGAATGGCGAAAGCAGCAACGTCTTCATCGCCATCCTGGCCACGCTGGGCCTCGGCGTCCTGGTCGGCTTGATCCACGCCTTCCTCATCAACGAGCTGCGCATCGCGCCCTTCATCGTCACCCTGGCCTCGCTGGTGATTCTCAAGGGCATCGGCTTGACCATTTCCTCGTCGCCCGTCGGTAAAGCCAGCCGCGAAGTCATGATGTTCTACGTCCAGAAGATCGGCCCCATCCCCATCATCGCCTGGATGTTTTTCCTGCTGATTATCTTGACCATGCTGCTGCTGCGTTATACCGCCTTCGGCAAATATCTCTTCGCTATCGGCGGCAATCTCGAGGTGGCGCATCTCTCCGGCGTGCCCGTCAAAGCAACGCGTTACGGCGTCTACGTGCTCTGCAGTTTGACAGCCGCCGTCACCGGCCTGCTCTGGCTTTCGCGCATGGGCGTCGGCGACCCCGCCATCGGCGACGGCATCGAGCTGCAGACCATTACCGCCGTCATCATCGGCGGCGCCAGCCTCTTCGGCGGCCGCGCCAGCGTGCTCGGCACCCTCGGCGGCGTGCTGCTGCTGGGCATCACCGCCAACCTGCTGGTCATGCTCGGCGTCAACCAATTCATCCAGGGGCTGATTCAGGGCCTCATCATCGTCACCGCCGTAGCCCTCTACAAACAAGAAGGGGATTGAACCTGATGACCATCATTGCCGGACGTCCAGCCGTGCGCGCCCTGCAGCCCAGCCTGATTCGCAAGCTGGCCAACAACGCCTTGGGCCGCAGCGATGTCATCCCGCTTTGGTTCGGCGAGCCCGACAAACCCACGCCCGAATTCATCCGTCAGGCCGCCAAAGACGCCATCGACGAGGGGCAGACCTTCTACCAGCCCAGCCTCGGCCTGCCCCAGCTGCGCCAGCCCTCGCCGATTACACCAACCGCCTCTACGCCGCATGCATAACGCCGGACAACATTGTCGTGACGCCCTCCGGCATGTCGGCCTTGGCCGTCGCCCTGCAATGCATCGTCGCCGAGGGCGCCGCGGTGGTCGTGCCCTCGCCCGTCTGGCCCAATGTCGCCGGCGCATCCGAGATCCTCGGCGCCGAAATCATCCGCGTGCCCATCCAGCCGCGTGCTGGCCTCTGGACGCTCGACCTCGACGAGCTTTTCGCCGCCTGCCCCGCCCATACCGGCGCCCTGGCGATTAACTCGCCCAACAACCCGACCGGCTGGATGCTCGAGGACGCTGATCAGCAGCGCATCATCGACTTCTGCCGCCAACGCGATATTTGGCTGATCGCCGACGAAGTCTATAACCGCATCGTCTTCGACCGCGAGCGCGCGCCCAGCTTCGTCGACAAAGTCACAGACGCTGACAAGTACCTGCTCATCAACAGCTTCTCCAAATCCTGGGCCATGACCGGCTGGCGCCTGGGCTGGCTGACGGCGCCCAAATCTCTGGTCAGCACCCTGGCGATGCTTGGCGAATTCAATTTCTCCAGCGTTTTCGCGCCAACGCAATTCGCCGGCGTCACCGCGCTGCAAGAGGGCGAAGCGTTTATCAAAGAGTCGCGTGAACGTTATCGGGCCGCGCGTGACCTGGTGGCGACCCGTTTGGCCGACCTGCCTCGCGTGACCTTCCCCACCCCGCGTGCCGCCTTCTACGCCTTCTTCGCCGTGGATGGCATGGCCGATAGCTATAGCTTCGCCCTGAGAGCGCTGCGCCAATGCGGCGTCGGCTTGACGCCCGGCGCAGCCTTCGGTCCCCAGGGAGAGGGCTACCTGCGCCTCTGCTTCGCCGCCGATCTGCCGCTGCTCGAACGCGCCCTCTCACAACTGCGCCCCCTCCTCGCCTGACCCCCCGCCCACCCACTTACATGCGCACGGCCGGCCCCCCGCCCACACATCCCACCCCACCTCACAACCATGTAGGGGCGAGACTTGTCTCGCCCTCCCGTCCCTCACAACCCCACCAAGGTCAAGCCACCGCACAATGTGGTTCTCCCCCTCCCCGAAGCATTCGGGAGGAGTTGGCCCGATCTCCCCCTCTCCCCTTGTGGGAGAGGGGGCCGGGGGGTGAGGGGTGGCCCTCCCCTCCCTCCAATCCCGCACGCGCAATTCCGTGCATCGCCCGCCCGCCCATCTCATGCCCGCCACACTGCTCCCCCTCTCCCCTTCTGGAACAGCGGACCCGGGGGCGAGCTCGGCAACTGCGCCACCGAGCGTATCCAAATTGTCCCGTCCCCAGCATTGCTATCGGGGGATTGCGAGGGGTAGACTGTGGGCAGCCGCCGCCCTCGCAGCGGACGAGGCATTGCCCGACGCGGTCGTGAATGTTCGCGCTGCGGCCATCACCAAATGGGAGAGACTGCCATGCAGACATTTCAGCCATCGGAATACCGCCATGTCAATTACTCGTGGGACGACAGCTACGCCAACGCGCTGGATGCAGTCGACCGCCTGGTCTATCGCTCCAACCTGCTGGGCGCCGACCAACGCATCACCAATACCGGTGGCGGCAACACCTCAAGCAAAGCCCGGCAAATCGACCCGCTGTCCGGCGCTGAGGTCGATGTCATGCACGTCAAGGGCTCGGGCGGCGACCTGCGCACGGCCACGCGCGCGAATTTCGCCTCGCTCTACATGGACAAGCTGCTGGCGCTGGAGAGCATCTACCAGGCCGCCGATGTCACAGGCGCCAAGTCGCCAATCGAAGACGAAATGGTCTCGATGTACCCGCACTGCGTCTTCAACCTTAACCCGCGCGCCAGCTCGATCGATACGCCGCTGCACGCCTACATCCCCGGCCGCCACGTCGATCATACGCATCCCAACGCCGTCATCGCCATCGCCGCCTCCCGCAATGGGCGCCAGCTCACACAAGAGATCTACGGCGATGAAGTCGCCTGGGTCGATTGGCAGCGGCCCGGTTTCGACCTGGGGCTGATGCTGCGCGACACAATTCAGGCCAATCCCGGCATCGTCGGCATCGTGCTCGGCGGCCACGGCCTGATCAACTGGGCGGACGACGACAAGACCTGTTACCAGCTTTCGCTGACGCTGATCGAAATGGCGGCGCGTTACCTGGCCCGGCGCGACCTGGGCGATGCGGCCTTCGGCGGCGCCAAGTTCAGCAACCCCGCCCCGGCTGAGCGCGAGGCGCATCTGGCGGCGCTCTTGCCGCAGCTGCGGGGCATGATTTCGCAGGAGCAACGCTACATCGCCACAGTCCAATACGATGACGACATCCTGGCCTTCGTCAACAGCGCTGACGCGGCCCGCCTGGCCGAGCTGGGCACATCCTGCCCCGATCACTTCCTGCGCACCAAGATCAAGCCGCTCTACATCGACTGGGACCCGGCGGCTGAAGACGAGGCGGCGCTCATCAGCAAGCTGCGCGACGGCATCGCCCAATACCGCCGCGATTACAGCGCCTACTACGCGGCTTGCGCGGCGGCGGATAGCCCGCCCATGCGCGACCCCAACCCGACCGTCATCCTTATCCCCGGCCTGGGCCTGATCGCCTTCGGCTTGAACAAGAGCGAATCCCGCGTGACCGCCGAATTCTACAATTGCGCCATAGCCGTCATGCGCGGGGCCGAAGCGGTCGGCGAATACGTGGCGCTGCCCCGGCAAGAAGCCTTCGATATCGAGTATTGGGCCCTGGAAGAAGCCAAGCTGCGCCGCATGCCGCCGGAGAAGCCGCTGGCGCGAAAAGTGGTGCTGGTTGTCGGCGCGGGCAGCGGCATCGGCGTGGCCACCGCTCAGCGCGTCGCTGCCGAAGGCGCGCACGTGGTCTGCGCCGATCTCAACAGCGACGGCGCGCAGCATACCGCCGATGGCTTGGCCGCCATCTATGGCCATGGCATCGGCATCGCCGGCAGCGGCCTCTCAGCCTGCGGGCCAGCCATCGCCCTGCAAGCCGATATCACTTCTGTCGGCAGTGTGCGCGCCCTGATGCAAAACGCCACCCTGGCTTACGGCGGCATCGACGATGTCATCGTCACCGCCGGCGCCTTCTTCGCGCCCGATGACCGCGGGCAAATCTCCGAGCATCAATGGCGCACAACCTTCGAAGTCAACGTGCGTGGCGCGTTTGTCGTGGCCGATACGCTGCGCTCGCTCTGGGAAGCACAGGGCCTCAAGGGCGCTCTGGTGCTGACGACCAGCGTCAACGGCGTCGTGCCCAAGACCGGCTCCATCGCCTACGACACCAGCAAGGCGGCCGCCGATCATCTGGTGCGCGAGCTGGCGATTGAGCTGTCGCCGCTGGTCCGCGTCAACGGCCTGGCGCCAGCCACTGTGATCAAGGGCAGCAGCATGTTCTGGCGCGAGCGCGTCATCAGCTCGCTCAACAAATACAGCCTGCCCTTCAGCGAGGACGAAGACACCGAGACCCTGCGCGGCCGGCTGGCCGATTTTTACGCGCAGCGCACGCTGACCAAGTCGCCCATTGAGCCAGAAGACCAGGCCGAAGTCGCCTACCTGCTGATAAGCGACGCCTTCAGCAAGACCACCGGGCAAATCATCAACGTCGACGGCGGCCTAAGCGAGGGCTTCCTGCGCTAGTGGAATCGCCGGCCCATTCGCGAATTCTGCCGGGGTGTGCCACCGGCTCGCCTGTACGCACAACAGAGAGATATCGACCGCACGAACATCCTATGCCCGATCTGCAAGTCGCAGGCAGAGTGCCTAGCCATCCCGCGCCTCAAACGTCCGCAGGTGGTTCACCACGTCCCAGCGCTCGTCCGCGTTCAACCCACCCTCACACGCCGGCAGCCCGCGCCAGCCTTCCGTCACAGCCGCGTACAGAAAGTCATCGCGCGCCCGCGCCAGCCGATTGCGCAGCGCGCGGATATCCGCCGACTCGCCGAGCCAATCCAAGCAGAGCTCGTCCAAGAGCGCCGCGCCCCGCGCCAGCGACGCCGCATCGGGCAGCACCGTGTTCACCACAGCCGGTGGCGGATTGAGCGTCAGTTCGTACTCGCGCTGCCGCTCGCCAATCATGAAGGCGCCTGCGATAAGAACGCCCAGCGAAATAGCAACCGCGGCCAGAGCGATCAGCACGCTGACCGCCGACAAGTTGAGCGCGCGCACGAGCCGTCGCAGCCGCGGCTGAGCCAGAGCCAACAGCAGCCCGGCGATGACCAGCAGCGTCAGGGCGTGCAAGACGTTGGGCGCGCGCAGTTGCTGCACGGCCGCCGCCTCGTCGATATTCCAGGCGAAGGCGGCGCGGGTGGCATGGCCGTCGGCCTCGACTAAATCGATCAGCGTCCACCAACGGCCGGCCCGGTCAATGGCATCGCTGGCCAGCACGTACAAGCCGTCTTCCGCTTGCTCGGCGCTGGCCCAGGCGCTGCGGCGATCGCGCCTCGGGTCGACCACTTGCAGGCGCAGCGTCAGGTCAGTCGCCGCTTCACCGCCGCGGCTGATGACGCTGTCGACGGTATTGACGCCGGGCCCGCCGGGGATGATGGCGGCGCTGACGGTGTATTCGCCGATGGTCAACGTGGCGCGCGGGGTTTCGACATCGGCTGCCAGCGACGCCGGCTCGGGCACGGGCGTCGCGCTCAGCCAAGCGACCGCGACCAGCGTAAGCAGCATCAGCAACGCCTCCCAGCGCAGCGCTCGTCCTCGATCGACGGCGCGCGCCAGTCGACGACACAGCTGCGGCGGCAGCAACGTTGGCCAGCCAGCCGGCCGCGGACGCAGCGCGATGTGCTGCTGCGCGCCCAAGATGAGCAGCGGCAGGATCAGCAGCGCTTTGATGCCGAGCGAGCGGCCGTAGCTTGTGGTCACGTCGTCGGCCGTGACGAGATAATTCTGCGCATTGTAGAGACCGGTCAAGATCACCAAAAGCACCAGCGGCGTGACAAGACGCGAAAAGCGCAGCAAAACTGCCCGCAACGCCTGCGGCCGTCGATCAGCGTCGTAGGGCGCCAGCGCGACCGGCAGCAGCAGCGTCAGCGTCAGCGCGCCGCCCAGCCAAAAGGCGACCGCCAGCGCGTGCAGCCAGGCGGCGGCGATGGCGACCCAGGGCAGCAGCGTCGAACCGGCGGCGTGGCCCGTCACCATGGATGTGCCGATGAATAGCGCGCCTAGCCAGGGCAGGCCGCGCCAGATGCCGGCCGCCAACTGCGGCATCAGCGGGCGATAGTATTCGGCGGCGAAGAGCAGCACAGCGGTGAAAATCAGCAGCACCAGGCGGAAAGTCCAGACATCGCCGAAGCGCGAGCCGATGAGCACGACTTGCCACAGGCCCTGCGCCAAGACTTGCGATGCGCTTGCATTGAAGAAGACCATCGACTGTTGCAGCAGCGCCAGCAGATTGGCGGCGAAGGCCAGGGCGAGGGCGGCGTAGAGGCAGTTGCGCAGGCGGCGGGTGACGCGCGTTGGCAAGCCGCCGGCCGGCTGATTCACGCTGCCCCATGCCGGCAGCAGCACCAGGCTGTACAAGGCGGACGCGCCGAACAAGACGTAATTCGCCAGATTCAGCAGGGCGCGCCAGACGACTTCCAGCGGAATGGCGCGATCGTTGGCGCTGACGCCCACAACGCCACCGACTTCTTCGCCGACAAAGAATACGCGGCTCTCGGCAATGACATGGCCGTCGCTGGCGAAGGCCGGCCGCAGCTCGACGATATAAGCGCCATCGGGCAAGCCTGGGGGCACGCGCAGCGACAGCAAGGCGCGGTTGCCGGGGTCGACGGCGCCGGAAGCCAGTATCGCGCCCGACTGATCGCGCAGATGGATTTCGCTGAAGCGCGGCTCCAGGTCTTCGCTGAACCAGTATTGCAGGCGCGTCGGCGGGCGTTCGAGCGTGCTGCGGTCGGCCGGGATGGCGCGTACGACGTAGCCATGGGCGCGCGCGATGCCGCTGGCCTGCAACAACACCAGCAAAAGCAGCAGCGCGGAGATGGCCCGCCCCGAAGAGAATCGTACCTGCTCAATGGACAGCATGGCGTCATTTTACCTGAATCATGGCTTGTGTCGCGCATCCTCGTCAGATCGAGAAGGGTTTACACTTTGCCACCGAGTTCACCGAGGTAAAAGAGTACACAGAGTTATGAAATTGCAGCTGCTTGAGGCTCGAGTATGCGAACTGAAGGGGCGAGCCACCAGCTCGACCGTACGCGCAGGGAGCGGAATTTCGGGTGACATGGTATATCGCCCCTACATGGGTCTGCGGCGCGGCGGTCGAGTGGCTATTGTTTCAGTGAGGCCGCGCGATTAAGATACGGCCTCAGCAGCGAACAGAATCAGCAAAACCGAGAGCAATTGCATGACGGACAGCGGGAACAGGCGGAATTTCATCACCGACATCATCGACGCGCACAACGAGAGCGGCCGCTTTGAGGGGCGGGTGCATACGCGCTTCCCGCCCGAGCCCAACGGCTATCTGCACATCGGCCACGCCAAGTCGATCTGCCTCAATTTCGGCATCGCCCGGCAGTACGGCGGCCGCTGCAACCTGCGCTTCGACGACACCAACCCGGCGAAGGAAGAGCAGGAGTATATCGACGCCATCACCGACGACGTGCGCTGGCTGGGCTACCAGTGGCATGACCGCGTCTACTTCGCCTCTGATTATTTCGACGAACTTTACGAGATGGCGCTGGAGTTGATCCGCATCGGCCGGGCTTACGTCGACCAGCTCAGCGCGGACGAGATGCGCGAATACCGCGGCACCTTGACCGAGCCGGGCCGCGAAAGCCCGTATCGCGATCGCCCGATTGAAGAGAACCTGGCATTGTTCACGAAGATGCGCGACGGCGGCTTCGCTGAAGGTGAGGCGGTGCTGCGCGCCAAGATCGACATGAGCCACGGCAATATCAATATGCGCGACCCGGTCATGTATCGCATCCTCGACGCCGCCCACCCGCGCACCGGCGACAAGTGGAAAATCTACCCCATGTACGATTTCGCGCACGGGCAGTCGGATTCCATCGAGGGCATCACGCATTCGATTTGCACGCTGGAATACGAAGATCACCGGCCGCTTTACGACTGGTACCTGGACAACATCGAGATCTTCCATCCGCAGCAGATCGAATTCGCCCGGCTGAACCTGAGCCACACCGTGCTCAGCAAGCGCAAATTGATTCGGTTGGTGCAAGCCGGCTACGTGGCCGGCTGGGACGACCCGCGCATGCCGACGCTGGCCGGGATGCGCCGCCGCGGTTATCCGCCGGCCGCCATCCGCGACTTCTGCGATGCTATCGGCGTGGGCAAGGTCAAGGGCGTGGTGGCGCTGCACAAGCTGGAATACCACATCCGGCAGGAGCTGAACCGGACGTCCAAGCGTGTCATGGCGGTGGTCAATCCGCTCAAGGTGGTCATCACCAATTATCCCGAGGGCCAGGTGGAGCGGATGGAGGCGGTCAACAACCCGGAGGACGAGAGCGCCGGAACACGCCTTGTGCCCTTCTCGCGCGAGCTCTATATCGAGCGCGACGACTTCATGGAAGACCCGCCGCGCAAATTCTTCCGCCTGGCGCCGGGCCGCGAAGTCCGCCTGCGTTACGCATACTTCATCACCTGCGACGAGGTGGTCAAGAACGCTGATGGCGAAGTCGTCGAGCTGCGCTGCAGCTATGACCCGGCCACGCGCGGGGGCGCCGCGCCCGATGGCCGCCGCGTCAAGGCGACGCTGCACTGGGTCTCGGCGGCGCATGCTTTGGAAGCAGAGGCCCGGCTCTACGATACGCTCTTCACAGAAGAATACCCCGAGGCTGACCCGGACCGAGACTTCACCGAATTCGTCAATCCTGATTCGCTGCGGGTTGTCGATCCGATCTTTATTGAGCCGAGCCTGGCCGATGCGCAGGCGGGCGAGCGCGTTCAGTTCGAGCGGCTGGCCTACTTCGTCGTTGATGCTGATTCGACGGCGGAAAAGCTGGTTTTTAACCGCACGGTCACGCTGCGCGATCAGTGGCGCAAAGCGCAGCAACGCCCCGGGAGGAAGCGTGGGCGCCGGCGAAAGCGACGGCCGGCTGGCGCGCGCGACTCTGTTTGAGGGGCGTGGGCGATGCCGCGGAGTATCTACACTTTCGCCACCGTGTACACCGAGGATTGAATTGGTAAATTGCACGATTGAAGTTTGGGCCCAGACAAGACATGAAACCCGCAAGATATAGGTTTGTAGGGGCGAGACGGTGGCTAGCCCGTCGCCGCGACAGATTGAAGTTTCGGGCGATTTGACAAGTCGTCGGTACATATACTGCGTGGATACAGGTTGGATCGGGCCGGCGCATTAGCAAGAGGACTTGGCGTCTTATGTATACGTGGCGGAAGTGATCGAGCCTTGTCGCGATACTGTCTCATCTCATATGCGGTTGCGATACTTCTCTTTGGCGCGGGCGGGCTGTCAGCGCAAGATCTGACTTGCAGCGCCGTTGTCGAGCGCTCGCTGACTGCCATCGCCGAAAACTGTGCCGAGCTCGAGCGCGATACGGCATGCCTGGCGCGCGAGCCGGTTGCCGCGAGATTCGTCGTGGATGAAGACGCCGCTTCGACCGCGCTGGCCGAGCGCCCGTCCATAATCGAGATGACGCGCCTGGCCACGGGCGGTCTCGACTTGGACGCCGGCGGCTTCGGTCTGGCCTTCGTTCAGTTGGGCGCGCATCAGCCGCAAACCTACGCCGGGCCAGGCATCCTGCTGCTGCTGGCCGGTGATGCCGCAGTAGTCAACGAAGTGCCGCCGGAGAGCGTCATGTCGATTGGCGCGCCCTTGCACACCGTCGCGCTCTACGAGACGACGCGCTATCGGCTGCCCGGCGTCATCCCCGAGCCGGTAGGAACGCTGGCCGCCGACATAATCTTGCCGGTGGACGCCTACGACAGCAGCGGCGATTGGCTGCGCGCGGTCGACGATGGTATCATCACCTGGGTCGAAGCCGACCAACTGGCGCGGCTCAAAGCCATGGACGATCTGCCACGGCTGCGCTTGGGCGATGCCTTCCCCTTTCAATCACTGACGCTGGCCACGGAGACGGCCCTGCCCGAGTGTGACGAGGCGGCGTCGATGGTTGCGATCCAGACGCCGGCGGACATGCCCATCAGCCTGACCATCAACGGCGTCGACATCCACATCGGCTCGCTGGTGACCTTTCAGCAGGTGCATCGCAATGCGCTGAGCATGACGGTGTATCGCGGCGAGGTAACGACGATTTTCGGCGGCAGCGTTGGCGCCGGCGAGACCGTGCTGGGCATCTTGTCGCAAAACGCCCAGGTCGTGCAGTGGAGCGGGGCCCTGCCGGCATCCGAGGCGGAATTGGCCCGTGGCGGGCGCGCCCAAGCCGCCTTCAATCAACTGGCGCGGGCCAATGGCTGGGCCGAGCATTCGACTTCGTTTAAGCCGCCGCCCGTCATCCACGTGGTCGAGCCCGGCGAAGGCTTGTATCGCATCGCCGAATATTACAACACCAGCGCCGCCGAGATCATGACGGCCAATGAGTTGGAGCGGCCGCTGATCCTGCGACCCGGCCAAGAGTTGGTGATACCCAACCCGGATAGCGGCTTCGTCGGTTTGTACTCGGCGCCGCCGTCCGACGCGCCCTAATTCAAGAGACACAGCGCATCAGCAGGTCGACGAAGGCGTTGCGATCAGCGCTGGCGGCCACGCTAATCTGCGGCGCATTGCCGGTGACGCCCAGCACATCGACGACCGTGACACCGCGCGCCAAGCCCTCGCCCGTAAGCACTTCGACGTAGTAATCCTCGTATTGGCAAATGGCCGGGTCGATGGCCGCCGCCATGGCGATGGGGTCGGGCAGATCAAAGCCGGCCAGGTGGTTTTCGCTCATGGAAAACTCGGTCAGCGTGGCTTGAATATCGACGACGAACTCAGCCAGGGGCGTGCCGATATTGCGAATATCAGCGGCTTGCTCGGCGTCAAAGGTGGCGTATTTCCAGGAGATATCCCAACCGACCATGGTGATGGGCATGCCCGACTGATAGACGATCTTGGCCGCTTCGGGATCGACCCAGATGTTGAATTCGGCGGTCGGCGTGACGTTGCCGTGGCCGCTGCCGATGCCGCCCATGATGAAACAGCTTGAAACGCGTTGCGCCAGGGCCGGCTCCCGCAGCAAGGCCAGCGCCACATTGGTCAGCGGGCCCAGCGTCACCAGCGTGATATCGCCAGCGTGGGCGTTGATGACCTGGCTCAGCACATCAGCCGCGTGGCCCGGCGCCGGCGGCCGTCCGCGCAGGGGCAAGCCGATATCGCCCATGCCGTCTTGCCCGTGCACTTCTTGCGCTGTGGACAGCGGGCGCAGCAGCGGCGCGGCGCAACCAGCGTACACCGGCGTATCGGCATCGCAAAGCTCGACGGTGTAAAGCGCGTTCTGCACGGCTTGATCCAGCGGCACGTTGCCGGCCACGACCGTGATCGCCTTGACGTCGAGTTCGGGCTGCCGCAGCGCCATAACCAAGGCGACCGCGTCATCGGAGGCGGTGTCGGTATCGATGATGAAGTTGCGCATGCGTTTCTCCAGTTAATCTATGCAGAGCCCGGCGCGTGACGATATGGCTGCCGCTTCATGCAGGGGCTAGCCAGCGGCTCGCCCGTACGCACGGTGGGCGGCGGCTGCGCCCGGCGGGTGTCTACAAGGCTTGTCCGCTACCCGGCACAGGCGATTGCACTTCGCCCCCTCTACTCACGCTCATTTCGCCCTCAGGTTACGCTTGGCGCCCTCATGATTCACCCTGGGTCTCAAGGCCATTTCCCCTGCGTTCGCCCGAGTTCAGCCCCAAAACACCCTCTGCGCTCCCTGGCTTCCCCCTGGAACCCCCCTTGTCCCCGCCCCCGCCGCAGCTCTGCGCGGAAAAGTGGGGCTTTTGTCCGCCGGAAAACTTTTTTCGGACATAAAACGTGTTTTTATGTCCGGCCGCCGGTGAAGCGCAGTTTTTGAGGCGCAGTCCGTGATCATGATAGCAGGTTTGGCAGCGCAAGTGGTGTACAAATGTTCACGTTTTGGGTTTCACGAGATTCAGATTCGAATACGTTCTTGACTTTTGAGGATTGGTCGACGCCTGGGCCAACGATGGGCGCGTCGACACTAGCTCCATGCAGGCCCCCGGCTTCATACAGCGCCAAAGCCGTGCGGCCACGACGATGCTACAGTATCGGACAAGCCTTATAGGGGCGAGATTGTGGCTCGCCGGTACGCACGTTGTGGGCGGCAGACCCCTCACCCCCCGGCCCCTCTCCCACAGGGGGAAAGGGGGAGCATGACGTTGCGAGAGGCAAGGGATTTTGCGCGGGCGGTGGCTGAGCCGCGCATGAGCGTCCAGAGACTTATGTTGGCGCGGGCGATTCACGGAAGCGCCCCTACCGACTTCCACGTCAGCCCAGCGCGCGACTATATAGTCGCCTTTGCGCGCCGCGCCTATGGTATACTCGCGGGCGAGTTTCGTCTAATTTACAGTTGCGAGCGTCTATGGACTTCAGCATACCCCGGCACGTGGAAACGACCGCCCAGCGTGTGCGCCAATTCGTCGACCGGCAGGTCATTCCGCTGGAAGCCGAGCTGCTGCGCACGGGCGTCGACCTGGATCACGAGCGCCTGCAGGGCCTGCGCCGGAATGCCAAGGCGGCCGGCCTGTGGGCGCCGACCATGCCCAAGAAATGGGGCGGCCTGGGGCTGGGCATTCAGGAGATCGTGCCCGTCTTCGAAGCGGCCGGGCGCAGTTTGCTGGGCCCGCTGGCGATTCATTGCGCCGCGCCCGACGAAGGCAATATGCATCTGCTGCAGCATTGGGCTGACGAAGCGCAGATCGAGCGCTACTTGCTGCCGCTGATACGCGGCGAGACCTATTCGGCCTTCGCCATGACCGAGCCGCAACCGGGCGCCGGCAGCGACCCGCGCATGATCCAAACCTGCGCCCGGCGTGACGGCGGCGACTGGGTCATCAACGGACACAAGTGGCTGATCACCAACGGCGAAATCGCCGACTTCTTCATCATCATGGCGGTGACCGACCCCGATGCGCACCCTTACCGCGGCTGCACGCAATTTCTGGCGCGGCGGGACGCGCCCGGCATCACGGTCTTGCGCGATGTGCCGGTGATGGGCCTGAAAGACTTCGGCGGCCATGTCGAGCTCGTCTTTGAAGATCTGCGCTTGCCGGATAGCGCCATCCTGGGCGGCGAGGGACAAGGCTTTGCGCTGGCGCAATCGCGGCTGGGGCCGGCGCGGCTGACACACTGCATGCGCTTCACCGGGCTGGCGCAGCGCGCGCTGGAGATCGCGACCCAATACGCCAGCGGGCGCGAAGCTTTCGGCGCGGCGCTGACCGGTCATCAGTCGATTCAGTGGATGCTGGCTGATTCGGAGATGGAACTGAAGATGGGACGGCTGCTGATCCAGGAGGCGGCCTGGCGGCTGGCGCAGGGCGAGCAGGCGCGGGTCGAGACGTCTATCGCCAAAGTCCAGGTCTCGGAGATCGTCGGGCGCGTGCTGGATCGCTGCGTGCAGATCTGCGGCGGCAGCGGCATCTCGCGGGATTTGCCCCTGTCAACCTGGTACGAAAAGGCGCGCGCCTTCCGCATCTACGACGGCGCCTCGGAAGTGCATCGCATGGTGGTGGCGCGCGATGTCATCAAGCGCTACGCCACCGATTAGCCGCTCGCAACGCGCCATGCCCATCGTTTTCATCAGCCACAGCAACCAGGACAACGAACACACCCTGCGGGTATCGGATGGGCTGCGGCGCGCCGGCTACGATGTCTGGGTCGATTACGAGCATATCCGCGGCGGCGCCGACTGGCTCTGCGAGATTCAGGCGGGCATTCAGCGTTGCGCGGCCGTGGTCGTCATCTTGTCGCCGGCCAGCGCTGCCTCCGTCTGGGTGGAGCGCGAATGCCTCTACGCGTTTCAGCTCAATAAGCCGGTCATAACGGCTTTGATCGCGGATGTCTTGATCCCGCTGCATCTCATCAATTTCCAGTATTGCGATTTGCGCGCCGATCACGATAGCGGCGTGGTCAAGCTGCTGGATGGCCTCAAACACTTGATCAGCGATGGGACGCCCACCTACAGGGCAATGGCGGATACGATTTCACGCACACCGGACGAGGCGAATTTCTTTCCCTACATCGAACAACTGCCCGCGGGCGAACCAGCTGCCCTGGTGGCGCGTGACTTGTTCAGCTGGGCGCGCGGCGCAGCTGATGAAGTCGTCTTTGGCGGCCGCGCCCGGCCCGGCTTTCACGCGCGCATTCGGCTGGACGGTCGGCCGGTCACAATATTCTCGGTCTGGGCGTATCGGCGCAAGCCCTCAGCACAGTTGCCGCTGGACAGGCTGGCGCGGCACGGACCCTTTGACAAGCTCCGCGTCCGGCGCGCTGCGCTTGAGCAACTGAATCAGCTGCTGCCGACGGCGGCGCAATTCAACGCACAGCAGGCCGATCGGCGGCCGACATTTGCCTTGCGCCATCTGAGCAGCGCCGAGCGCCTCGAAGCCTTCAAGTCACTTGTATTGGAGATCAGCCGGCAATTGCGCGGCGAACTGCCCTAGAGCGGACTAGGCCAGGGCCGCGTCCAGGTGAGCCCGCTGCAGGCGGCGGTCGTAGTATTTCTCGGCCACCGGCGTCATGCTCTTGATGGTCTGCACATTGAGGAAGGCGTTGGCCACCGCCCCGGCCACGGGCAAGAAGCCGACGATCATCTTGGCCGGGATGCGCGTGCCGATGCGCGATGCCAGTTTGCTGGCCAGGCGCCAGCTTATTTTACGCCCCAGCGGACGCGTCAGCATCACTTCGCAGTTTAAGTGGTTGACCGTCTCTTCGGCGCTGCGAATCAACTGGGCCGCCGCATCAGCGCCGAGCATGGCTTCGACGACCGCCAGCCCGCGTTCATCGCCGGCCACCAGGTTCTCCGCCAGGCGCTGCAAGATGTGGTAGGTGCGGCGGGTGGTGGCGTCGACCGGCGCATCCAGCAGCGTCGGCATGGCGGCCTGGCCCTCAGCCGACAGCGCCCACAGCAGGGTATCCAGCGAAATCGCCAGGTGTTCGATCAGGCTGGCGTCAAATTCGCCTTCGTTGGCCCACAGGGCCAGGATATTGCGCAGGTCGGAATAAGCCTCGGTTTCGACGATGTAGGCGCCTTTGAGCGCGCCGATGCCCCAGCTGATGTAGCCGAGCTTGTGCAGCAGGTAGCTGACGCCGCTGGGGATGGTGAAGGCGTGCAAGCCGGGCACGACCATCTCGGCGCCGCCGACCAGCGCCAGCTTGGTCGTCTCTTGCTTGATCCACTGGCTGGCGGATTCGCACTCCAGCGCGGAGGCTACGGCGCGTTTGGGGTTGCCCGCCAATTCGTCCAGCGCCATGACAATGGCTTCGGCTATGGTGTCTTCAAGTCCCATGGCCCGCTCTCGCAATTCGACTCGCTCACAACCAGTATACGCGCGGACGGGCCGCAAGTTGTAGCGGCCTTGGCTAGGCTTCGCGCTCGTCAGGAGCGGCCCGCCACGCTTTGAGATCATCAAACTCGATATGCAAGCTGCGGCCGGCGTAATTCATGACGCCCGCCATGCCGATGGCGCCACCGCTGCGCCGGCTGTCACGTGCTTCCGCCACAAATTGGCCGTTGACCCAGAGCGCCAGCGTATCGCCGATGCAGACAGCGCGGATGCGATTGCGGGCGCGCCCACGCTTGATGTGCCGGGTCGGCGTTGCCGGGACGATGGCCTCGAGCGAGCGGCCGTTGCTCCAGCGGATGCTGGCGTGGCCGTCGCCGCTGATGAGGAAGAAATAGCCGCGCCCGCTATTGCCGGGGTCCAGCCGGCAGGCCAGGCCGAAGGCGTTGTAGTCGTAAGCCGAGACTTGCCGCGCGTACGCCTCGATCACCACATCCTTGAAGGCGCCGTCGCCCTGAGCCCAGACGTAGCGCCGTCCGCTGAAGTCAATGTGATAGGCGCCATCCGCCACGCCGAGAAAGAGCGCGTCGCCATCGGCGTAGCTGCGCCAATCGCCCGGGTTGTCGAAGGGCTCGTCCAGCAGCAAGTCGAGGTAGCGGTAGCCGCTGCTGGGCGCGCGCTTTGACGCGGCGAAATCCTCCAGGCGGCCGCAACCAGCGGTCAGCAGCATCAGCAGGGCGGCCGCGATCCCGGCCACGAGGCGTAGCATTTCCGTCATCTGTAACAGTCTAGCCAAATTGCAGCGCCAAGTGAAGCCAGCGCTTGCGCTCCGCAGCCCGCCCGGCGCTGCGCCAAGCGACGAATCACCACTCACGGTGCAGGCCGAAGTTTGAAGCGCCGCGCTATGTGTGTATAATGGGGGTTGAAGAGACTGCGAATGAGGCGACGGCCCTATGATTGAAATGATCGTTGACCGAGTGCAAGTCAGCTTGATGTCGCAGCATCGACTGGTGGTCCTGCGAGACATTGAGGAAGAGCGCTATTTGCCGATTTGGATCGGCCAGTTTGAATCCGAGGCGATCACGCTTGAGTTGCAGGGCATGATTCGGGAACGCCCGCTGACGCACGATCTGCTCAAATCAACCATTCAGGAAATGGGCGGCGAGGTGCAGTACATTTATATCAACAATTTGAGCAAGGATGTGTTCTTCGCCTTGATCCACATCAAACTGGGCGGCGACACGATCGAAATCGACGCCCGCCCCAGCGATGCCATCGCGCTGGCCGTGCGATTGCGGGCGCCGATCTATGTGGACAAGCACGTCATGGATCGCGCTGGGATTGTTCCGGACCGCAATGTCGAGCCGGAAATCCTGGGTTTGCCCCCCGACATGCACGAAAGCGGAGAAAATGGCGAGCGCGTTGACGAAAGCAAGCTCAGCGCCTTCGCGGATTTTGTTGATACGCTCAACCTTGAAGACCTCGAAGACGAAGAGTAAGAGCGCTTCGCCAAAGCAGCCGTTCTGCGCTATAATCGCAGTCCTTTTTCGTTTGCTAGCACTATAATGGATCTTGTGGCGCCGGCGCGCTTTTGCGGGTGATAGGCCGGTGTCATTCGGGAATCCTCTGATGGAAGCTCCAGCCGCGCAGCCTCAATTAGATCTGCCCATGAGCATTGAGGCGGAGCAAGCCCTGCTCGGCGCCATCCTGCTGGAGCCCAAAGCCTACTTGACTATCGATGCTTTCCTCAGCGCCGAGGACTTTTTCGTCAATAGTCATGTGCACATTTGGAACGCGCTAACGCGGCTGCAAGAGCGCAAAGACCCCATCGACTACGTCACGCTGACGCGCGAGCTGCAAGATATGAGCCTGCTTAACGAGGTCGGCGGGCAAGCTTATCTCACCAGACTGGTCAATAATACGCCGACGGCGGTGCACGCTGAAGTCTATGGCGAGATGGTGGCGCGCGCGTCAACCCGGCGCAAGATGCTGGGCGCGGCCGATACCATCCGCCAGAAAGCGCTGGATGAAGAACTGCCGATAGACAAGGTCATCAGCGATGCGGAGGAGGCGCTGTTCTCCGTCAGCAACAGCCAGATCAAGCGCGAGTTCGTGCCCATCTGGGACGCGGTCAGCGACTACTACGATGAGATGGAAAAGCTGCTGGAGCTGGGCCCGGGCACGGTGGGCCAGCCGACCGGCTTCCGCGCCCTCGACGGCTTGCTGGGCGGCCTGCAGAAATCCGACCTTATTGTATTCGCCGGGAGGCCCGGCATGGGCAAGACCAGCTGGATCCTGACTGTCGCGTTGAACGCGGCCCGGCGGGGCGCCCGCGTGGCAATCTTCACTATGGAGATGGGCGTCGAGCAGATGGTGCAGCGCCTGATCTCCATGGAGACGGGCATCAGCATCCAGAAGCTGCGCACGGCCAATATCTCGGCCCGCGAACATACGCGCTTGACGGAAGCTATCAGCCGGATCGCCAATTTGCCGCTATTCATCGACGACACGCCCTCGATAACGCCGGTGGAGATGCGCACCAAGTGCCGCCGCCTGCAACACGAATACGGTCTTGATATCGTCATGGTCGATTATATGCAGTTGATGTCGGCCGGGCGCGCCTACGAGAATAACCGCGTGCAAGAAATCAGCTATATCAGCCGCTCGCTGAAAGAGCTGGCGCGCGAGCTCAATGTGGCGCTGCTGTCGACGGCACAGCTCTCCCGCGCAGTGGAACAGCGGCAAGACAAGCGGCCGCAGCTTTCCGACCTGCGCGAAAGCGGCAGCATCGAGCAAGACGCCGATGCGGTCATGTTTCTTTATCGCGATGAAGTCTATAATCCCGAGACGACTGAGTTTCCCAATCAGGCCGATGTCATGCTGCTGAAGCATCGGCATGGGCCAATCGGCACGGTGCAGCTTTACTTCGAGAAGTCGATCACCAAGTTCATGGATGTCAAGATGCAGCGCGTCGACCTCAGCAACCTGGAGTGAAAGTGATGCCGGTGCACAATGGACCAAGCGCCGATGCCGCCCCGTTGACGTCGCTGCCGGCGGCGGCATTCAACCGGCTGTTGGCCGAGGTCGACGACTTGGCCGAGATCAAGGTGACGCTCTTCTGCCTGGCGGCGCTGCAGCAAAAGGAAGGCGACTATCGTTACTTGCGTCGCGAAGAATTCGCCGCTGATGCCGAGTTGATGCGCGGGCTGGCGCGGGCGGGCTTGGCGCATTCGCCGGAAGAGACGCTGGCGGCTGCGCTGCAAAAGGCGACGCGGCGCGGGACTTTGCTGAGGGCGCAAATCGATATCGGAGGGACGAGGCGCGAATATTATTTCGCCGCGGACGAGCACGGGCGCGCCCTGCAAGCACGGATGCAAGCGGGCGACTGGCGGCCCGCCGGCGCTGACGAGATCGCGCTCTTGCCGGCCCGCCCCACCATTTACACGCTCTATGAAGAGAATATCGGCGCCTTGACGCCCATGATGGCGGATGCGCTCAAGGCGGCCGAGGCGGATTACCCGCGCGATTGGATTGAAGCGGCGATGCGCTACGCCGTCGAGCGCAATGTGCGGCATTGGCGTTATATCAGCCGAATTTTGGAGAAGTGGCAGCAGGAAGGACGCGGCGGTGAAACGCGCGGACGAGATCTTGAGGCGCATGAAAAATATACCAGCGGGGAATGGCAGCGGCACATCGAGTCCTGAGCTGGGCGATATTGTACCGTTCGCGTTCGAGCCGGTGTGTCGCAACCCGGGGAACCCGGCGGAGCCTTGCCCGCTCTGTGATGGCCGCGGCGTCTACATGCTGGATGTGCCCGTCAACGACGCCCGCCACGGCAAGTTTCAGCGCTGCCCCAATTACCCGGTGGAAGAAGACCGCGCGATGCAGGAGCGGCTGCGGCGCTTCGGCAATTTGCGCGCCCACCGCGGCAAGACCTTCGCCAATTTCGTCACAGCGCTGGAGGGCCGCAATTACGCGCGGCGCGAACTGGAATCGCTGGCCCGCGCCAAGCGCATCGGCCAGAGCTTCGCGGCGCAGCCCAAAGGCTGGGTCGTCTTTGAAGGGCCCTACGGCTGCGGCAAGACGCATCTGGCGCTCGCCATCGCCAATGAGCGGCTGGAGCAATTCGGCGAACAAGTGCTCTTCGTCACGGCGCCGGATCTGCTGGATTTGCTGCGCATGACGTATAGCCCGGCCGCTGAAGCCTCCTTTGACGAGTACTTTGAGCATGTGCGCCATGTGCCGCTGCTGGTATTGGACGACCTGGGCGTGGAGAACCCCAGCGCCTGGGCCAGAGAAAAGCTGTTTCAGTTGCTCAACACCAGGCATTTCAAGGCGCTGCCCACGGTGATCACCACCAACGTCGCCTTTGACGAGCTGGACCCGCGCATCAGCAGCCGCATGCTGGAGCGGGATATCGTGACGCATATCAAGATAAGCGCGCCCGACTTTCGCCGGACCCCGCGTTCCCAATCGCAGGACATGCGCGCGACCGATTTGCAGCTCTACCAGCACATGCGCTTCGAAACCTTCGACACTGAAAGCACGCTCAAGTCCGAAGCCGCTACCCTGCAGCGCGGGCTGGATATCGCCCGTTCCTGGGCGGCCCGGCCCGAAAAATGGCTCTGCTTCCTGGGCGTCTCCGGCTGTGGCAAGACGCATTTGGCGGCCGCGATCGCCAACGACCTTTGGGAACGCGGCGCGGACATGCTGCTCTTCACCGTGCCCGACCTGCTGGATCGCCTGCGCCTGGCATTCGGCCCCTCTTCCAACGCTCGCTTCGACAAACGCTTTCAAGACATTCTCAACATTCCCATTCTCATTCTGGACGATCTACGCCTGGAAAGCGCCACGCCCTGGGCCAAAGAAAAGCTGATGCAAATCATCGACTATCGTTATTTGCGGCGCATGCCCACGGTCATCACCACATCGGAAACCATGGAGAGCACCGACCCGCGGCTGGCGACCAGGCTGATGGACCGGCGCGTCTGCACGCCCTTCGCGCTCAAGGCGCCCAGTTATACCAAGCGAAAGCATCCAAAACGCTGATGCTCGGCACGCGCCTGCAGGTCACCCCATATCAGCGGCGGCATCGCAGCGCCTTGCTCGACCTCGCCTGGCGCAGCCACTGGACGCATAAGCACCTTGACTGGTTCACTATCGGCCAATGGATCGACCGCGACGACGGCACGCTGTTGCTCGCTTGGCACGGCGAGGAGCTGGTCGGGTACATTGGGCTGTCGCCGCCCATCGACGGCTGGAGCTGGGTGCGTTTGCTCGCCATACGCGACGGGCGCATGCCGGGCCGGGTCGTGCGGGAACTGTGGCGGGCGGCGGAGGCTTGTCGGCCAGCGGGCATCCGCCACATCGCGATTCTGATGGTCACGAATTGGCTGCCGGCATATTTCGCCAGCCTGGGTTTCCAGTACGAGGAAGATATCATTACGCTGTGCCACACCGTTGATGCCGAGCTGGAAGCGCGGCCGTCGTCCTGTTGCATTCGCGCGGCCGAGCGAGAGGATCTGCCGCAGCTCGCCCGCATCGACCGGCAGGCATTCCCTTCGCCCTGGCAGCTGTCGGATGCTGAGTTGTGGCAGTCGTTGCGGCTGTGCGCCGAGGCGACGGTGGCGCTGGACGGCGGTGAGATCGTCGGCTTTCAGCTATGCACGCGGCAAGGCGATGCCGCGCATCTGGCGCGCCTGGCGGTGGCGCCCGCGTTTCAGGGGCGGCGCATCGGCACGGCCTTGGTGGCGCGGCTGTTGCGGCGCCTGCATACGCGCAAAGTCGAGACCATTTCCGTCAACACGCAAGCGAACAACCTGCCCTCGCAGCGACTGTACGCGCGCCTCGGCTTCGCGCGCAACGGCTATGACCTGGAATTGTGGCGCAAGACCCTGCGTGGCTGAGGGCGGAGGCTTCTAATGGCGACGATTTATCGCGAAGACGACGCCAACCCGAATATCTTGCGCGGCAAGACCGTCGGCATAATCGGCTACGGCAACCTGGGGCGGCCACTGGCCAACAACCTGCGCGATTCCGGATTGCGCGTGTTGATCGGCGTGCCCTATGACGAGACGCGGGAACACGCGCGCCTTGATGGCTTTGAGCCGCAGGATATCGAACAGATTGTGCCGCGCTGTCATATCCTGATGCTGCTGGTGCCCGATGTCGTTTTGCCGGAGCTATTCATCGAGGGCATTTCGCCCCATTTGCAACGCGGTCACTTGCTGGTGGTGGCCAGCGGCTACAATATCGCCTTCGGTTTCGTCGAGCCGCCACCCTTCGTTGATGTCGGCATGATCGCGCCGCGCACCATCGGCGAAGCGGTGCGGACGCGCTACCTCGACGGCAACGGCTATTTCAGCTTCATCGGCGTGGGGCAAGACGCCACCGGCAGCGCCATGGAAACCCTGCTGGCGCTGGCGCAAGCTATGGGCAGCCTGCGCGCCGGCGCCATCGAAATGTCCCCTGAGCAAGAAGCCCAGCTCGATCTTTTTGTGCAGCAGGCGATCCTGCCCGCTTTTCATCATCTGATGACCACCGGCGCATCGGTGCTGTTGGAGTTGGGCTTCCCGCCCGAAGCCGTCATGATGGACCTGATCATCTCGGGCGAGCTGGGCGATTATCTTTCGCGCGCCTCGCAACGGGGCCTGTTGCACGCGCTGCGCCTGTCTTCGCTGACTGGCCAATACGGCATCTTCAGCCGGCTGCACCGCTTCAAAGAGTTGAAGCTGGAGAGCTTGATGGAAGCCACGATGGAGGAAATCCGCAGCGGCGATTTTTCCATCGAGTGGTCGCGTGAATATGAGAACGGCAATCCGCGCCTGGCCAGCCTGTTGAGCGCGCAGGAGAAGCTCTCGCTCTGGGCGCTGGAGCAAGATACGCTGGAGCGTTTGAAGTAGCGCGGCACGAGCGAGCCAAAAACTCTTTTGCCACCGAGGCCACCGAGTATAGATGAGGGCGAGCCACCCCTCACCCCCCGGCCCCCTCTCCCACAAGGGGAGAAGGGAAGCCAGAGGCAAGGCACTTGCGTGGGTGGCTGAGGCGCGCGCGAGTTTACACTGATCAACATTCTTTCTCGGTGTCCTCCCTATTTCCTCGGTGTACTCGGTGGTGATTCTTTGTGTCTATTGCCCTTGAGGCGGATTGCGCTAGAATGCCAGGCGTTTCCGACGAAGCCGAGGACGACCCGTGAATAAGACCCCAAGAGCCATCATCAGCGACATGGACGGCGTCCTTTGGCGCGGGGCGCAGCCGCTGCCCGGCCTGGGCGCGTTCTTCGAGCTCATGTTCGGCCGCGACATCGACTTCGCGCTGGCCACCAACAACAGCAGCAACGCGCCGGCTGACTACGTGCGCAAGCTGGCGGGCATGGGCGTGAAGGGCATTGAGCCGCGGCACATCGTCACTAGCGGCACGGCCAGCGTCGATTATCTGCGCGCGGAGTATCCCGCCGGGGCGCGCGTCCACGCTGTCGGCGGCGCCGGCTTGAAGCGTCTGCTGCGCGATGCCGGCTTTGAAATGGTGGACTCAGACGCCGATGTCGTCGTTTGCGGCATCGACTTCGACTTGACCTACGAGAAAGTGAAGCGCGCCACATTGCTGATTCGGGCGGGCGCGCGCTTCATCGGCACCAATCCGGATCCGTCCTTTCCTTCGCCCGAGGGGCTTGTGCCGGGCGCGGGCAGCATCCTGGCGCTGCTCCAAACGGCGACGGGCTGCGCGCCCACCATCATCGGCAAGCCGGGGCGCCTGATGTTTGAAGTGGCGTTGCGGCGGCTGGGGACGGGGCCGGAGGAGACGCTGATGATCGGCGACCGCATCGGCACCGACATTGAGGGGGCGCAGGCGCTGGGCATCCAGACGGCGCTGGTGTTGACGGGTGTGGAGGACGAGGCGAGTTTGCGCGCGAGTGATGTGCAGCCGGATGCGGTGTTTGCGGGACTGCCGGCGTTGGTTGAGGCGCTGGGCTAGTTATTCCTCGCTCGCCATCAGCGCCGCCAGCACAGCCTCCAGCTCGGGAACGCCATCGGCATCCTTGAAGCCCGCGAGACGCTGATAGACAGTGTGCGCCGCCTCAAAGAAGCCCGGCGGCAGGCCGGCCTGCTCAAATGTGGCGGCGATCTCCTGCATTTCGCCGGCGAAGCGCCAGGCTTTCTCGGTGACGCCGCGAACTTGATTTCGCCGCTGTTCAACGGCATCGCTATCTCGCAGGGCCCACTCCCGCTCTAGGTCCGCGCGCACGCCCAGGCTCTCGGCAGTCCCGTAAATCGCCGTCAGCAGCGCCGTTGAGCCTTTGGTCAGCGCGGCGAAGACCATCTTCAGCGCCGAGGCTTTGCCGATCTCATCGCCGATCACGACCGCTTCAGTTAGCGTGCCGGCGAAGAGCGCGGCGATTTCACCCGCGCGCGGGCCAGACAGGTAGAAGCGGGTGGCGTCGGCTCGCCAGGCGGGCGGCCCGATGATGCCCCCGTCGACGAAGTCGATGCCGGCCGCGTTCAGCCGCTGGCCGATCAGGCGCGCTTTCTGCGGCGCGATGGCGTTGCCGTCGCAATAGAGCCCGCTGTAGCCAGCGCGCACGACCGCGGCGGCCACTTCGACGGCGGCGTGGGGCGGGCAGACACAGACGATCAGGTCGCAGATGGCGCAAAGATCAGCCGGGGTCTCGACAGCGATCAAGCCGTGTTCATCCGCCCGTTGTCGCGTGGCGATGCTGCGCCCGGCGGCCGCCCAGTAAACTTCGTGCCCGGCGGCCTGCGCCGATGCTGCGATGGATACGCCCATCGCGCCCGGATTGAGAATGCCAACCTTGCTCATGCTTTAGGCCTCAAGAGGAGATTCGTTCGTCCGAATAAAGCTGCGCTTCAAAGCGGTCGTAGGTGGCGGAGGTCGCATCAAAGACGTAGTTGGGCCGCGTGACGATGATATCTGTCCCGCCCAGGGCGCGCAGGTGCTGCATGGTTTTGTGGATCAAATGCGACGGCGTCAGCAGATTGGTTTCGAACCAGCGCTCTTGGCGGCCCGGCGGGCTGGCCACCGCGACCACGCCGGGCCCCTTGCTGCCGCTCAGCGCCGGCACCGCCAGGATACGCGCCTGCACATCCGCCACGGATTCGCCGCTGATATTGGCCCGCAGCGCGACGACCTGGCGGGCGCGTTGATGCGCCTCAACCAGTTCAATCAGCTCGCGCAATGTCTCCAGCTTGGCGGCCGAACCCCGCAGGGCGCGGCGATTGCCGATGAGCACAGCTTCCGAGGCGATGATGACGCCGCCATTCAGCGGGCGCAGTTGGTTTTCGCGCAAGGTGACGCCGGTCTGCGACAGGTCGGCGATTAGATCGGCATAGCCCATGCGCGGCGCGGCTTCCATGGCGCCTTCGGCATGCACCAGCAAAAAGTGCGAGATGCCCTGCCGATAGAGGAAGCTCTTGGTCAGGTTGCTGTACTTGGTGGCGATGCGAAGCTGCCGCCCGCGCTCTTGGTGGCGCAGGCTGAGATCGGCCAGGTCGGCGATGGACACCACGTCAATCCAGGCATCGGGCGCCGCCAGCAGCAATTCACAGCCGCCGAAGCCCAGCCGGTCGATGACCATGACCTCGGGCGAATCCTCACTGTGCTCCAGCACGATATCCAGGCCGGTGATGCCGACATCCGCCCGCCCTTCTTCGACCTTGTTCAGAATATCCAGCGGCCGCTGATAGACGACTTCCGCGCCGGGCAAGCTGGGAATGGTACCGGTGTATTGGCGGCGGTTGGGCTGGTAGACGCGCAAGCCGGCCCGAGCCAGGAAGTCATGCGATGCGTCGCCGAGCTGACCTTTGCTGGGCAGGGCGATGATCAGCCCCGCATCGGCAAGCGCGCCCGCGTTAGCCCGTGGCACGACACAACTCCTCGACCGCGCCCGGCAGCGCGCTGAACGCCAGCTCACGCTCCTGATGCCGGCGCATATCGCGCAAGATGGCGCTCTGCTGCTGGCGCTCGCTTTCGCCGATGATGATCGCCGCTGGGGCGCCGCGTCGATCGGCCGCGCGCAAACTGCGACGCAGACTGCGCCGGTCGATGCTCACTTCGACGACGAGGCCCCGCTGCCGCAAGGCCAGTGCGATGGCATAGCCGGTGGCGTATTCGGCTTCGCCCAGCGGCATGATGACAACGTCCGGCGCGTTGGACGCGGCGCTCGCGTCAGAAGGCAAGGCGCTGGCCAGGCGTTCGATGCCCCAGGCGAAGCCGGCCGCTGGCGTCGAGCCGCCGCCCAGGATGCTCACCAGATGGTCGTAGCGGCCGCCGCCGCAAACCTGGATTTCTTCGCCCATAGCCGCTGGGCAGTAGATCTCAAACATCATGCCGGTGTAATAGTGCAAGCCGCGGCTCAAGCCGAAATCAAGCTCGACCGCGCCCCTAAGTTCGCCGCAATCCGCCAACGCCGCCAACGTACGCTCGAGGGCGTTCAACGGGGCGGGATCGAGCGCGAACTCAGCTGCCAAAGCGCGCGCGCCCGCCAGGGCCGGCCCAGGCGCGCCGTTCAGCCTGCCCAGCCGCGCCATGAAGTCCAGCGCCCGCCGCAGCTTGGGGCTCTGCTGATCCTCACGGATCTTGCGCAGGAGCCGGTCGATGACGTCGCTCTCGTCGCGATTAGTGGCGATGCGGATATTCAGGCTGCGGAGAAAGTCGCTGATGGCCAGCTGCGCTTCATCGTCGCTCATTTCTCGCAGCAGGGCGACGAGTTGCTGGCTGCTGGTGTGTTCGGCCGCGGCGCCTTCTGGCTGGTCCTCAAATTCGGGGTAGAGCGCGCGCAGCGCATCCACGATAGAGGGCCGGCCCCGTTTGCGCAGGTTTTCCATATTGCGGAGCATGAAGTTATGCAGCTGCCGGCGCAAGCCCAGCTTGGCGAGGAAGCCTTCCAGCACATCGGTGATGCCGATGACCAGGCGATAGTCGCGGATGCCGAGCCGCTCCAGCCCGCTGCAAGCCAGATGCAGCAGTTCGGCATCGGCTCGCGGCCCGGCCGCGCCCAGCAATTCGGCGCCCGCCAGAGTGAATTGGCGGTAGCGGTGCTGCTGCGGCTTCTCGTAGCGAAAGACGGGCCCGCCATACTGCAGCCGCAGGGGCAGCGGCTCGTCGCGCAAATGGTCGATGTAGGCGCGCAGCACCGACGCGGTCACTTCCGGCCGAAGCGCGAGGCGCCGGTTTTTGAAGTCGAAGTCGTAGAGGCGGGCGGCGATGTCCTCGCCCGATTTGCGCAGATAGAGCTCGGTATGCTCGGCGATGGGCGTCTCGATAGGCGTATAGCTGTGCCGCCGCAAGTGCTCCGCCAGCGCGTCCTGGATCGTCCGCCGCCGGGCGACCTCCCGGCCGAAGACATCGCGCATGCCGCGCAAGGCGCTGATTTTTTCCGCCGCTGCCATGACGCCGCTCAACCCACCCTTGCCGCCTGAACGCGCACCAGCCTACCACCAATTCCACAGCAGGCATAGTGTACGCGGCGCATCAGTCGTAGGTGACGATATCGATCTGGAAGTCTTCGGCGTCGTCTTCAATGAAGCGCAGCAACGCCTCGCCTTCGCGCGCGATGGCCCGGCGCGTCGCCGCGGAGACCGGCTCAAAGAGCGAAACCGTGAGCGTCGCCCGCGCCTTGTCTCGCGAAGACTTCCAGATGGCGCCGACGAAGCCGTCGATCAGCAGGCTGCCCAGCACGCGCCCGGCCGAGACGAAGACTTTCTTGCGCTGCGCTTGGGGCAATACCCGGTCGCGCTTCCGGTGCGCGATCAAGATATTGTCGTATTCGGGCAAAAAACGCAGGGGCGCCGGCTGCTCGGCATCGGCCAGCGGCAGCTCCGGCAGGTCGTAGAGTTCGGCGCCGTCTTCGCCGCGATAGACGACCAGCGACTTCAGCGCCGGCGCCAGCTTCGGCTTCAGGCTCGTCATGCCGGCCCAGGTCTGGAAGTCCATCACGCTGGCTGGCCCGAAGGCCGCCAGGTAACGTTGGAAGAGCGCGGTCAAATCGGCGGGCACGGCCGCGCCCAGCCAGGCTGCGGCCGTGGTGTAAGTGGCGCGCGTGCCCACGCCCCAAGTGCCGCTCGGCGGAACCTGCACCAGCGGAAGATGGCTGCGCACGGCGTAGGCCATGGCCTGCTTGTCGCGCTCGGGCACATGTTGCAGCAGCTTGTCGCGCAAGGCGCCGATGGACGGCTGTTCGGCTTCAAGGTAGGGCTTGGCGATGGCGATCAGGCGCTCGACATCCAGGTCGCGGGCGCGCGCGCCAAAGAAAGAGCGCAGGCCCCGCGCCAGCGCCGGCTGAATCACCACCTGGAAGCGTTGATGATCCGCGGCGGCCACCAGGTGCAGGGTCGAGCGAATCCAGGGCGCGCGCACCACCTCGCGCGATTCGAGCAGCGCTGTCAGGTCACGCTTCTCGAAGTTGCGCAGCCGCGTCCACAAGCCGATATAGGGCGGGTTGGGGATCTGCGATTGCAGGGCGATCAGCCGCTCGATGGACGACTTGGCATCCAGCGGAGCGCGTTCCAGGAGCAGCTGGCGCGAAAGCAGCGTTCGATTCAACTGGCGCAATGAGATGGTCTTTGGCATAAGCATGCTCCGCCTTGCCACCCGGCCCCCTTTTCCCCCTCAATCCCCCCGCTCAACGGCGGAAACCCACAATGGGAGAGGGGGAGCATTGCATTGCGGGAACTCACCATTTGGCGGACTATCGACACTTTTGCCACCGAGGGCACAGAGGGAAGAGAGTGCACCGAGAAATGCGTTTTTTGTGGGCGATGAACAGCTTGGCACAGGCACGGCGACGAACCCAATCAAGGACAAGCATGTAGGGGCGGGGCCCGTCGGCGCGATGGGGTTGTATGTCGCCCCTGCAAACGTTGCGGGCGGACGATTCACAGCGTTGCGCCTACAAACCTCGACGTGGTCGGGCATGGGATGGGTGGGCGGGCGAGGTCGCGCAGACACTGACCGCCGTCAAGTCTCGCCCCTACAGGATTCGACGCTTCCGATCGGATGCAAATCCGTGTGTGCTGAAACCTGACCTGCGTCATTCAGATTCGCATAACTCGGTGTACTCTATTTCCCTCGGTGTCCTCGGTGGCAAAGGTGTGGCATTGCCCGCCGGTCCTGACATTCGGGCGGATGCGGCGAGCCCAACAAGTAGAACGACCGCCCGGCGCTAGGCCGAGGAGGCAACGGCCTCTTCTTGCATCTCGGCCGGGGCGTCTGAGCCGGCCAGCCGGCGCATCAGCCAAAGCAAACAGCCAGCGGCCAGGGCCAAGGCTGCCGCGAGCGAAACACGCCGCGCCGGCGCCCGCTTCATGCGCCCGACCACGCCGCCCGCGTCCTCGAGCAAGCTATGCCGCAGCTCCCGCGCGAAGTCAGCCCGCGGCGCAACCGGCGGCAGGGCCCGCTGCAAGCCCTGCACAAGGTCGACGATGCCGTCCTCTTGGCCGAGCGCGTTTTCGCCCGGCTCGTGAGCCTGTATCTCAGCCGTCAGCGCGTCCAAGCGCTCCATCAGTTCCGTTTCGATGGCCGAGGCCGTCTTGGACTTCATCCCTCGATTCCTTCCGCTTTCTCGTCTTGATCCGCCACTCGCAGCCCGCCCAAGTCCGCGCGCAACGCCTGCAGCGTCCGGTGATAGAGCGATTTGACGGCGCCTTCCGTGCGGTCCATGATCTGGCCGATCTCGGCATTGGACAGGCGCTCGACATATTTGAGCAGGATCAGCTGCTGCCGATCGGCCGGCAACCGTCGCAGGGCCCGCAGCAGTTGCTCGGCTTCATCGGCGGCTTCGACGGCGCGGTCAGGCGCCTCGGATTGAAGCGAATGCGCCAGATAGTCGTCCAACGCGATGATCTTGCGCCGCCCTTGATCACGATGCCAATTGGCCACCAGGTTGTGCGCGATGCGATACAGCCAAGCCTGAAAGGGCAAGCCTCTCTCCACGTAATTGCCGATATGCGACAAGGCGCGGAAAAAGACCTTTGCCGTCAAGTCTTCGGCATCGTGCACATTGCCTGTGCGGTAATAGACATAATTGTAAATCTTGGGCAGGTAACGCTCGTACAAGATGCCAAACGCTTCCTTGTCGTCCTTGGCCAGCGCGACCAAGTCCGCATCGTCAAGCTCGCGATAGTCTTTGCGCCGGGCGAACAACCTCTTCATACTGTAAATCCCTAAACCCGAATGCTTGCGCCAGGTTACGCCCCCAGCAGCGCCTCGACCTCGGCCAATTGTGGCAGCGCCGACATGGTGCCGCGCCGCGTGCAAGCCAGGCCAGCGGCGGCCGACGCGAACTCCAGCCGGCGCCGCGCTGAGAGGCCCAAGTCCAGGGCCTGGCAGAAGGCGCCGACGAAAGCGTCGCTGGCGCCTGTGGTATCGACCGCATCCAAGGCGAATGCCGGCTGCGCCATCTTGCAGCCGTCTTGAAAGGCGACGCTACCCGCCTCGCCCAGCGTCAGCACAACGCGCTTGACACCCAGACACAACAATTCATGCGCCAGCTGGTCGTCGTTATCACAATCGCTGCCGAGGATGAGCTGCGCTTCCGCCTTGTTGGGGATGATGACATCGACCAGATGCAAGTACTCGACGACGAAGGCGTCGCGCGTGAAGAATGGCGCCGGGTTGAGCACGGTGGACGCGCCGGCTTCGCGGCCCAGCTGCAAGGCGAATTGCACCAGCGGTTGCGGGATCTCAAAGTCGACAGCCAGGATATCGCCCGGCCCCAAGTCCACCAGCGCCGCGCTGATCTGCGCCTGGCTGACGCGACGGCTGGCATCGGGCGCGCCGATGAAACCAGGCAAGTTGTCTTGTACGACGATGGCGGCCAGGCTGGTGCGCGCCGTTGGATGCAGCGCCACATTATCAACCTTGACGCCCTCGCGCCGCAGCGCCGCCAGCATCTCGCAACCGAAGATATCATCGCCGACGCAGCCGATCAGCCGCACATCGGCAGCGCCCAGGCGAGCGGCCGCCACCGCCTGGTTCAAGGCCTTGCCGCCCGGCGATATCGTCATCGCGGAAGCGTGTACGGCGCGGTTGGGCGTGACCCAATCCGGAACTTCAAATACCATGTCGTAGACCAACGCTCCGATGACGAATATGCGCCCCATGCCATGCCTTTCCGCGACGACAGCGAGTCTCGCTCAATTTTAGCATGAAGGGCGCGCTTTCTTAACTACAGGCGCTCGCGAGTCACCCGGCGGCGGAGGAGCTACGCTTTTGCCACCCAGTGCGCCGAGTTAATTCGAGTACATCAAGGGTTGCCAATGGCGACGCGGACGGCCAGCAATGGCGGGAATGTGAGGGACGGGAGGGCGAGACAAGTCTCGCCCCTACATGGCTTTTCCGGCTCTGGGTATAGTTTGCGTGCTTTTCTACCTCACCCCCCGGCCCCCTCTCCGAATCATCAGAGAGGGGGAGCCGCTCGTTGCACAGGGCAAGATGTCTTGCGTAGGCGGCGGCTGGGGCGCGCGTGTGTCTGACAACAGCCCGGCGCGAGCCATGTACGCTGTGTTGCCCGACCCGGCCACAATTAATCTGCATTGGCCGCTACAAAGCGCTATAATGACCGCGACGGGCTAGCCGAGAATCTCGCGATGCCGACCCCTGCTTTCAGTGACATCTTTCAACGCTCGCGGCGCGGCCGAATCCTGCTGGAGAATCTGACCGCCTACGCCTTCCTGGCGCCGGCCGGGGCGCTGATTCTGCTCTTCGGCATCTTCCCGGTTGGCTTCGCCTTCTTCGTCAGCTTACACCGCTGGCGCCGCTTCCCCGATGAATACATCGGCCTGGCCAATTATGAGAAAGCCCTGGGCAACCTGGGCTACATATTGTTCTTCTGGTTGGCGCTTTTGGGCTTGGTCGCTGTCGCAGTCATGGGCCGCCGCTTGCTGCGCCTCTTGAGATTGGCGCCCGCCGAGAAAGGCGTCGCGGCCGCGCTGGCTGGCATCGCCGCTGGCTACACCGCCCTGCTGGCGCTGGATTGGTTTTTCAAGCTGACGCCTGTCATCATGCTGATCCCGCGCCTGGTCCGCGGGCAGAATATATCACTGGCGCTCTTCATGGAGAAGCTGGGCGAGAGCTTCACTCAGCCGCAGGTGCTGGCGGCGGGCGACCTGGCGCTTATCGGGCTGCTGGGGACGGGGGCATTGGCGGCGCTGCTGATATGGCGCTTCCGCCATGAGTCGAGCGGCGCGATGCTGGCGTACAGCGCCATCACGACCATATTTCTCATCGCATCGCTCTTTCTGCTGCAACTGGCAATTGCAGAGACCCAAGCCGCCATTGGCGTAGCGCGCGAATCGGGCGAGCCGCTGCCGATCTGGTCGCAGCTGGTCTTCATCAGCGCGGGCATCGGGCTCATCGGCGCCGCTTATGTCATCTTCCAGCGGGGCATCAAGTCGCTGGACAATCGGCGATTCGTCCTGCTGCTGTTGAGCGGGCTTTCGCTGGCGGTCGGCGGATACCTGCTGATGGCGGAGGCGCCGGCCGCGCTGGCTTCGGCCGATGACGATTTGCTGCAGGGCTTTTGGATCACCGTGATGTACGCCGGCGGCACCGTGCCGGTCCAGTTGGCCATCGGCTTGCTGCTGGCTTACCTGCTCTTCCAGCCGATACGCTACCGCGCTTTCTTCCGCATGGTCTACTTCATCCCCTATATCACGCCTTTCGTCGCCACGTCGATCGTCTTCCGCATCATCTTCGGCGCCGAGCGCACCGCGCCCGCCAATCGCATGCTGTCCATCATCGGCATTGAGTCGCAGCGTTGGATCCTTGAGCGCAGCTCCATCGGCGACTTGCTGGGCTTGCCCGATTTTTTGGCCGGGCCCGCGCTGGCATTAGTCGTCATCATGATCTACTCCACCTGGACTTATATCGGCTACGATGCCGTCATCTTCCTGGCCGGTTTGGGCAATATCCCGGGCGAGCTCTACGAAGCGGCGCGCATCGACGGCGCGGGCGGCTGGCGCATCTTCCGCCACATCACCCTGCCCTTGCTCTCGCCGACGATCTTTTTCTTGTCACTGGTCGCCATCATCGGCACCTTCCAAGCCTTCACGCAGATCTGGATATTACGCACCGGCGCCGTCGGCAACAAAGTCAATACCGCCAGCGTTTATATTTTCGACGAGCTGCAGAACAGCAATCGCTATGGCTATGCCTCGTCGATGGCCTTTGTGCTCTTCGCGCTGATTCTGCTGATGACCCTGTTCCAGAATCGCATCTTGGGGAGGCGCGTCTTTTATGGCTGATTCGCGCGCCAAGCTTAACTGGAGCCGCATCGGCATCTACGCGGTGCTCTTCGCCGGCGTCATCGTGGCGGTGGGCCCCTTCTTGTGGATGATCAGCGCTTCCTTCATGACCCTCAGCGAAGTCAGCCTGACGCGCCTGTTGCCGCAGAACTTGCTCTGGGAGAATTACGCCACCGCCCTGCGCCGCGCCAACTTCCTCGATATCGAAATCCTGACCGACCCGGTGACCGGCGTCTTGCAGGCGCTCAGTGTCTCCGGCTATATTTGGAACAGTGTGCGCATCACGCTGATCACCGTCACCGGCTCGTTGCTGGTCTGCATCCCGGCCGCCTACGCCTTCGCCCGCATGAAATTCGTGGGGCGGGACCTCATCTTCGCCGTCTTCCTCTCCACCATGATGATCCCGGGCATCGTCTTGCTGATACCGCATCTACTGACGGTGATTTGGCTGGGGCGCCTCAGCGAGAGCCTGTTGGGCCCGGCCGCCGCCTGGTTCAACAATTGGCCCGCCTTGACCATTCCGTTTTTCGCTTCTGTGTTTAACATATTCTTGCTGCGGCAGTTCTTTCTGCAGATACCCGACGATTTGTGGGATGCCGCGCGGATCGATGGCGCCGGGCACTTGCGCTTCTTGATCAGCGTGGTGCTGCCGCTTTCCAAGGCGCCCATCATGACCATCGTCACGCTGGGATTCATCGGCTCCTGGAATGCCTTGATGTGGCCGCTGCTGGTGACCATCAACGATGATTGGCGGCCGATCGCGGTGGGGCTGGCCAATTTCGTCACCGCCGATACACCCGGCGATTTGAACTTGCAGATGGCGGCCTCGGTCATCACCGTCATCCCGATACTGATTCTGTATTTCGTGGCGCAGAAGCAATTCACCGAAGGCATCGCGCAGACGGGAATACGTGGTTGATGAACCCTCCACCGTGTGCACCGCACGGTGTTTGCCCGGCGGCGGAACTCCGTATGAGGGGGTATGGGCGCCGCAATGGCTGCAAATGTCAAATCAAATTGAGGAGAAGTGAGCATCATGAAGAAGCACCTGTTAATCGTCATGCTGGTCCTGGCCCTGGGGCTGATGTCGGCCGCGGCGCAAGGCGATACCGACTACGAAAGCATCGACCCCAGCGGGCAGACGGTCGTCTACTGGCACCAATACTCCGACGACAGCACCCAGGCCAACACCATGAGCGCGCTGATCGAGGAATTCAACAGCAGCAATGAATACGGCATCACCGTAGAAGCGCTGCATCAGGGCAGTTACGGTCCCATCGAAGACTTGATGAACACCGCCATCCTCTCGGGCGAGCTGCCCAATCTGGTGGCGGGTTACGCCAACGCCGTGGCCGGCTGGGCCAACGAAGGCGTTGTCGTCGATATCAACTTGCTGCTCAACAGCCCGGCCTGGGGTATCCCGGCCGATGAGCAAGCCAAGCTCAACTTCAACCTGCTTGATGTCAACCAGTTGGATTTCGCGCCTTTCTATGGCATGCGCGTGGCTTGGGCGAATCAGAATTCGCTCAACGTCTTCTACACCAACCTCGATATCGTCGAGCGTTTGGGCTTTGAGCGGCGCGTGCCGCAGACGCTGGCCGAATTCGAAGCGATCTCCTGCGCAGCCGGCGCCAGCGAGATGTACCAAGGCTATCCGCTGGATACCGGCACCTCGCACTTCGAGAGCTTTGTGGCCGCGCATGGCGGCGCCATCTTCGACGACGAGGCCGGCGAGTATATCTTCGAATCGGACGAAGTCGTGGCCGCGATGGACCTCTTCACGCGCATGTTGGAGAACGACTGCGCCTACCTCTTCGCCGAGCGCTATCAGAACACGGGCGATTTTTCCATCGGCATCACGCCCTTCGCCGCCGGCAGCTCGGCCGGCATCCCCTTCATCACCTGGGACGCCGCCACCGCCGAGATGACTGACGAGTGGGTGATCTCGGCTTTCCCCGGCGCTGAGGAAGTGGGGCAGACGCTGCAGCTCTTCGTGCCCAGCCAGGCCATCTTGACCGCCACGCCGGAAGCCGAAATCGCCACCTGGCTCTTCGTCAAGTACTTGGCCGGCGCAGCGCCGCAACTGGCTTGGTCGGGCGCCACCGGTTACTTCAGCATCCGCAACGACATTGAGGTGACCGAAGCTGATTTCACCGAACCGCGCATGCCCTATCACCGTTTCGTCGAGGTGCAGGGCGTCTTGCAGAGCGACGGGTTAAGCATGTATTCGTCGCCCGGCCTGCCAAGCTACAGCGCCGTTCGCGGTCTGGTGCCCAATACAATCGCCGAAGTTGTCAATGGCGATACGCCGGCGGCTGATGCCCTGGCGGAGCTCAATGCCGAGGCCAACGAGCTGCACGCCGAGCTCGACGCCTAAGCGATTGAGCGCCCGATAGACATTGGATATTTGTAGGGGCGTCGCGCCGTGGCGCCCGCCAGGCGGCAGCGCGGACGTTTCACGAAACGCCCCTACATTATCCCGGGCTGAAGGCGAGCCGATGTGACGCCCCGTCATGGCAGTGGCGCCCGAAATGTAATAATCACATATA
Organism: Phototrophicaceae bacterium; assembly: GCA_965208195.1. Classification (GTDB taxonomy): domain Bacteria; phylum Chloroflexota; class Anaerolineae; order Aggregatilineales; family Phototrophicaceae; genus UBA6055. The sequence goes on from CBDBOC010000004.1 coordinate 1,788,687, forward strand.
TTTTGTATTGTTAGAATTGACGCAATATCTAAACTATGCTACACTCATTGTTGAAAGTACCTGATTCCATTTGCGGGCACGAAACCACCAGACGCGGAAATCTCAAGTAAACGTCTTGACATCCGTTATCGCACGTCGCAATGGACAATCCGCGGAGCGCCGCGCTCCGACGAATTAAACTGGAAACCAACTGTCAAACCGCGGCAACCCACCTTGTCAGCCTCGCCGCAAATAGCGCCCCAGGAAGAACTGCATGAACATAGCAAGTCTCGAAACAAAGACCCTGCCCGAATTGCGCACGATGGCGCGCAGCCGTGATGTGCCGCGGTTCAGCCGGCTGAAGAAGCAAGACCTGATCATTGGCTTGCTGCGCCAAGAGGCGGAGCGGCGCGGCAATCAATTGCGCGGCGGCGTGCTTGAAGTCGTCGATGATGGCATGGGCTTCTTGCGGGCTGAGGGCTACTTGCCCGGCAAGAACGACATCTACGTCAGCCAGACGCAAATCAAGAAGTTCAACCTGCGCACTGGCGACATGGTGATCGGCCAAGTGCGCCCGCCCAAAGATACCGAGCGCTACTTCGGCCTCTTGCGTGTGGACGCGGTCAACGGGCTGAACCCGCACGAGCTGAAGAACCGCGCCATCTTTGAACGCTTGACGCCTATATTCCCCGATGTACGCTTCGATTTGGAGACGCTGCCGCGGATAATGTCGACGCGGATGCTGAACCTGATCGCGCCAATCGGCTTCGGCCAGCGCGGGCTGATCGTGTCGCCGCCCAAAGCGGGCAAGACTACCGTGCTCAAAGATGTCGCCAACGCCATCAGCACCAACTACCCCGAAGTGCACCTGATGATGGCACTGATCGGCGAGCGCCCGGAAGAAGTCACCGATATGGACCGTTCGGTCGATGCCGAAGTCATCGCCTCGACCTTTGACGACCCGGTGCATCATCACGTGCGCGTGGCGGAGATGGCGCTGGAACGCGCCAAGCGCCTGGTGGAGGTCCGGCGGCATGTCGTCATTATGCTGGACAGCGTCACGCGGCTGGCGCGGGCTTATAACCTGGTCGTGCCCACCAGCGGGCGCACGCTGTCGGGCGGCCTCGACCCCTCGGCGATTCACCCGCCAAAGCGCTTGTTCGGCGCGGCGCGCAACGTGGAAGAGGGCGGCAGCCTGACCATCGTCGCCACTTGCCTGGTCAATACCGGCAGCAAGATGGACGATGTCATCTACGAAGAGTTCAAGGGCACCGGCAATATGGAATTGCACCTCAGCCGCCGGCTGCAGGAACGGCGCATCTTCCCCGCTTTCGATATCGACCAGTCGTCGACGCGGCGCGAAGAATTGCTGCTGGGGCCCGATGTGCTGCAGCGCGTCTACACCATGCGCCGCATGTGGTCGCACCTGGCTGAGCAGCCGGAAGGCATCGTGGCCGCCACCGAGCAGCTGTTGCATCAATTCCGCCTCTACGACACCAACGAGAGCTTCCTCAACAATCTCTCCGGCGGCAACGGCCGCTAGCCGGCGGGCTGCCAACGAATCGTGCAGGGGCGAGGCTTGTCGGCGGTCAGTGTCTACGCGACCTCGCCCTCCCTTCCGTCGCAACCCCACCAACGTCGAGTCTTGTAGGGGCGATTCTGTGGTTCGCCCACCCGATCGAAACGCAAACAACGGCGAACCACCGGCTGGCCCGTACGCACACGATTCTCATTGACGACCACGTTTCTCATTTGCGCGCCTTTTGGCAGGTCGCCCCTACACGTTTTGCCACAATTGACATAGTGTGGGGCCAGACCGACGCCAATTGAAGGGAATTGCGCCAATGAATATGCAATCTGTCACCGCGCTGATCAGCGGCGGCGCTTCCGGCTTGGGCGCGGGCACAGCGACGCGCTTCGTCGAGGGTGGCGCGCGCGTCCTCATCTTCGACCGCGACGAGAGCGGCGCGCGATTGGCGGCCGATCTGGGCGAGCGCGCCCGCTTCGTTCAAGGCGATGTCACCAGCGAGGCCGATGTCCACGGCGCGCTAGACCTGGCTGTTGCTGAGTTTGGCAGGCTCAACGCGCTGGTCAATTGCGCCGGCATCGGGCTGGCCATGCGCACCACGGGCAGCCGCGGTCCGCATCCGCTGGATCTCTTCGAGACGGTCATCCGCGTCAACTTGATCGGCACATTTAACGTGGTGCGGCTGGCGGCGGCGCAGATGGCGGGCAACGAACCGAACGACAGCGGCGAACGCGGCGTCATCATCAACACGGCGTCGGTGGCCGCTTATGACGGGCAGATCGGGCAAGTCGCCTACGCGGCTTCAAAGGGCGGCATCGTTGGCATGACCCTGCCCATCGCCCGTGACCTGGCGCGTTACGGCATCCGCGTTTGCACCATCGCGCCGGGCATCTTCGACACGCCGCTGCTGGGCCAGCTATCGGACGAAATCCGCGCGTCGCTGGGCGCGCAAGTACCCTTCCCGCAGCGCCTGGGCAGGCCGGCTGAATTCGCGCAACTGGCGCAGCAGATCGTGGAGAACGAGCTGCTCAATGGCGAGACGATTCGCCTCGATGGCGCGCTGCGTATGGGGCCGAGCTAGGTCGCGCGCAAGTCACTACAAGGCGGAGGATCGACACCTTTACCACCGAGTACACCGAGGATAAGAGAGTACACAGAGTTCTCAATCTGTTTGTGATGCGCGTCACGACTTGGCTCAAACAAAATGTGGGGCTGCCAATAGCAGAGACTGCAGGGGGCGAGACGTTGGCTCGCCCGACGACCCTAGTCGACGGCATCGCGTGGGCGGCGGCTGAAGTGCGCGCGTATCTACGGACAACCAATTCGCGAGTTTCAAGCTTCGTGTGAGCCACGTCGTTACTGGCGTCATTTACCAATTCATGCCTCGGTGAACTCTATTTTCCTCGGTGCACTCGGTGGTAAGCATTGAATTGAAACATCGCCAAACCGATTTCAGCGAAGCATTTGACAAGCGCGTGATTATGAGCTAAGCTAGCCGCATGTTCTTGATTTGCTGCGCCCCCTGTTGTTGTCAGGCCTACTCGACCGAGAGTCGCGCGGCGCAGCCTTGCTAACTTGCGATTAACGCAAATCAAGCCAGACCGAGATGCCCCGTGACGACACGGGGCTTTTTGTTTGCCGGCAAGAGACGGGATTTGAAATGAACAGACGGACGCCGTCATGCCAGACCTGTTGCCGCTGTTGCGCCGCGCCCCTGAGGCGGGCTAATCCGAGGCCGGCTGGTCGATGTTGTCGCTGACAGGTTCACGCAGCACCAGGACGCTTCGGATAAGCCGGAGCGTTTTTGTTACCCGCCAGCGACCAGGCAACGACGGAGATAACATGACTAAGCTCAACATCGCGGCCTTAGCCGCAGAAATGGAAAGCGAGCAACCCGGCGACATCTTGTCTTGGGCCAGCGAGACCTTCGGCGGGAGGCTGGCCATCGTCACCAGCTTCCAGAACACCGGCATCGCGGCGCTGCACATGCTGCAGACAATTGCGCCGCGCACGCCCGTGCTGACGCTGGATACCGGCTTGCTCTTCCCCGAGACCAACGACCTGATCGACCAGCTCGAGGCGCGCTTCACGCTCAATTTGCGCCGCATCCAGCCGCGGCAGACGCCCCGGCAGCAAGCCCGCGATTATGGCGACCGCCTATGGGAGCGCAACCCGGATCGCTGCTGCCACATCCGCAAGACGATCCCGCTGCGCGATGCCCTGGCCGGCGTCGACGCCTGGGTGACCGGACTGCGCCGCGATCAATCGGCCGCCCGCGCCGCCACGCCCATCATCAGCCGCGACCGCCGCAACGGCAGCATCAAGATCGCGCCCTTCGCCAACTGGCGCGAAGACCAGGTCTGGGCGTACATTCGACGGCATGATCTGCCCGTGAATCCGCTCTATGCCATGGGCTACCCCAGCATCGGCTGCTGGCCCTGCACCAGAGCGGCCTCGTCGACCGCCGATCGACGCAGCGGACGCTGGGCGCAGCGCAGCAAGAGCGAATGCGGCATTCACATCGCCCAACCGGTAGCGGCCAGCATCGAGGGCGTCAATGTCTGATTCTACCGGCGGCTATCCCGTCCAGCTACATTTGCAGGACAAGCCGACGGCCGTCATCGGCGGTGGCCGCGTGGCGCAGCGCAAGGTCCTGCGCTTGCTGCGCGCCGGCGCCCGCGTCTTGCTGATCAGCCCCGAACTCACGCCACAGCTGCGCGCCTTGGCGGATGCGGGCGAGGTCGAATGGATCGCCGCGCCCTATCAGCGCGATATGTTCAACGAACAGATGCCCGTCCTGGTCATCGCCGCGACCGATGACGACCGCGTCAACCTGACCGTGGCGCAAGACGCGCATCGCATCCGCGCGCTCTGCAATGTGGCTGATGGCAGCAGCCAGCACAGCGACTTCAGCAATATGGCGCAGATCGAACGCGGCCCGTTGACCATCGCGCTCAGCAGCGACGGTAGGTCGCCGGCGTTGGTGCGGCGGCTCAAGACGCGGCTGGAAGGCGAAATCGGCGTCGAGTACGCCATCCTGGCCGATTGGCTGGGCAGCCTGCGGGCCGAGCATAGCGCCAGCGGGGGCAGCCAGGCCCAGCGTCAAGCGCTCTATCAGCGCATCCTGGATTCCGATGTGCTGGCGCTGCTGCGCGCCGGCGATGAAGACGCGGCTGAACGCCTTTTCCGTGAGATCGCTCTGGATGGGGCGTCAGCATGAGCGGCACCGCCCTGATTCTGGCCGGGCACGGCTCGCACATCAGCGCCGAGACGGCCGGCGTCATCTGGCGTTATGTCGATCGGCTGCGGCGCCTGGGCGTGGCCGATGAGATCGGCGCCTGCTTCTGGAAAGAGCCGCCGGCCCTATCCCAGGCGCTGCACACGGTCCTAGCAGCGGAGATTGTCATCGTGCCTGTTTTCACCGCCCAAGGCTACTTCGCTGGCCAAGTCATCCCGAGCGAAATGGGATTGCGCCCCGGGCTGAATGTGCGCGCTGGCAAGCGCATCCACCTGACGCCGAGCATCGGCGAGCACGCGCAACTTGAGACCATCGTCGAAATGCGCCTGCGCGAGGCGGTCGCAACGCACAACTTGGACCCGGCGCAAACCGCCGCCGCCATCATCGGGCATGGCACGCCGCGCAACCGCCGCAGCCGTGACGCCGCGCGCCGCCAAGCCGAGCGCATCAGCGGGCTGAATTGGCTGAGCGAGGTCCGCGCGGTCTACCTCGATGACGAACCCGATATCCCCAGCATTTACCAGTCGACCCGCGCGCCGCATATTCTGGCGCTGCCCTATTTCGTGGCCGGCGGCTCTCATGTCACGGTCGATGTGCCGCGCGCCCTGGGCATCAGCAAAGGCCGCGATCCGCAGGCGGTCGACGGGCGGACGGTCTACTATTGCGAGCCGGTCGGGACAGACGAGGCGATGCTCCAGCTCATCCTCGATTTGGCGCGCGCGACCGGCCTACCTTTTGCAGCGGACGGCGCCGCGGACGCCTGGAGCGGCTTCCCGGCAGCGGGCAAGCGTACCTTGATGAACGCCCTGGAAACTGAGAATATATTGCGTTTCGGGCAGCTGCGCGTAAGTGAGACGCGCGTCTGGCACTGCGCTAACGACGGCGACAGCAACCGCCTAAGCACACCGGCCGAGTTGCGGCGGGCCGTGCGCGAAACGCCCTTCCGGCCGCTGCCGACGCGGCGCGATCTGCCCTTCGGCTGGCATGTCGATCTGGATGACCCGGCTGACGCGCATGCCGTGGTCGAGACGGTCTACCCCGGCCTGATCGCCGATTGGGCCGCGGGGCAGCGGGGCGAATTGCAGACGGAATCGCTGGAAACCATCGGGGCGCGGCAGCAGGGCATGTTCCAAGGCATTCATCTGCTGCCGAAGCAAGTGATAGAGCAAACGATAGTCCAGATCTGCGGCGACTGCGTCAGGCAGCCCAGTTGGTGGCGCCGGGGGGATGCGGCCCTGCCCTGCCGCGCAGCCTGCAATAAGTGGCTGAGCGCCGCCCGAAAATACGGAGATCGAAGCGCATGAACAGAGGCAAAGTCTACTTGGTCGGCGCCGGACCGGGCGATCCCGATCTCATCACGCGCAAGGGTTTGCGCCTGCTGCAGCGCGCCGATATCGTCATCCATGATCGGCTGATCCCGCCGCAGCTGCTGGGTGAAACCCGGCCCGGGGCCGAATTGATCGACGCCGGCAAGCAGCCGACGCGGCATCGCCTGGCGCAGGCGGACATCAACGCGCTCATCATCAACCGGGCGCTGCGCGGGCTAACCGTTGTGCGCCTCAAAGGGGGCGACCCCTTCGTCTTCGGTCGCGGCGGCGAAGAAGCGCTGGCTTGCCGCGAAGTCGGCATCCCCTTCGAAATCGTGCCCGGCGTATCCAGCGCAGTTGCCGTGCCCGCTTACGCCGGCATCCCGCTGACGCAGCGCGGCATCAGCAGCGCCTTCACTGTAATCACCGGGCATGAAGCGCCCGGAAAAGCTGGCGGCAGCGTCGATTACGGGGCGCTGGCGCGGCTGGGCGGCACGATCGTGATTCTGATGGGCGTCAAGCAGCTGGGCGCGATTACACGCAGCCTGATCAGCCAGGGCCTCGACGCCGACACGCCCGCGGCCGTCATCGAATGGGGCACGCTGCCACGTCAACGCAGCTTCGTCGGCGATGTTGCCACGATTGCCGCCATCGCGAGGGACGCGCGTATCGAGCCGCCCGCCATCACTGTCATCGGCGAGGTCGTGCGCATGCGTGAAGAGGGCCTGGCTTGGTACGACCTGCTGCCCGCAGACATGACGGAACTCAACTATGCTGCCGCAATCACAAGCTAACGATCCTGTAGGGGCGAGCCAAGGCTGGCCCGCAAAACGAAAGGGACAAACAAATGACGACCACCTGGAAAGAACAACTGCAAGGCGACATTCCGGACGACATGGCCAACCTCATCGACATCTACGAAGCCCAGATGGAGCTGCGGAAGCAGGGCAAGCTCGACGAAAAAGTCTTCGCCGAAGCCCGTTTGCGCAAGGGCGTCTATGGCCAGCGCTACGACAACGGCCAGCGCCATGACGGCGTGCGCACGCGCGAGCTGAGCTACCCCTCCGAAGACATCGTCAAAGGGCCGGACACGCTCTGGGACGCGCCGGGCATGCAGCGCATCAAGATCCCCTACGGCGGCTTGAGCGCGGGGCAACTGGAAGTCCTGAGCGAGCTGGCCGACGAATATTCGGCCGGCATCTTGCACATCACCACGCGGCAGGACATTCAGCTGCATTACGTGCACATCGACGACACGCCCGACCTGATGCGGCGGCTGGCCGCGGTCGGCATCACCACGCAAGAAGCCTGCGGCAACTCGGTGCGCAATATCACCGCTTGCACCCTGGCTGGCGTCTGCCACGATGAAGTTTTTGACGTCAGCCCCTACGCCGATGCCATGACGCAATTCTTGCTCGGCCACGATGATGTGCAAGACTTCGGGCGCAAGTTCAAAGTGGCCTTCTCGGGCTGTGCCGGGCACGCCTGCGGCCTGGTCAAAATGCACGATTTGGGCTTGCTGGCGCAAACGCGCGAGATCAACGGCGAGACGGTGCGCGGCTTCACCGTCTATGTCGGCGGCGGCCTGGGCACGGTGCCGCATCAAGCGAAGGTGCTGGCGGAATTCTGCACTGAGGAGCAACTGCTGCCGCTGACGCAAGCGGTGGCGCGCGTCTTCGCCCGGCTGGGCGAAAAGAAGAATCGCAACCGCGCCCGCATCAAGTTCCTGGTGGCCAAACTGGGCATCGACGAGTTCCGCCGGCTGGTCGAGGAAGAGCTTGAGACCGTGCCGCGCGATGACCGGCATACCGACTACATTGAAGAGGTGGCCGACTTCGTCAACGCGCCCGCCAAAGCCGGGATGGCGCTCAACGGAACGCCCTTGCCCGACGGTTTCGCCGAGTGGTATCGCAGCAATGTCTATCGGCAGGTCCAGCCCGGTTACAGCGCCATCACCCTGCATACGCCGCTGGGCGATTTCACTTCGCAGCAGGGCTTTCAACTGGCGGATATCGCGCGCAAATATGTCGGCGACAACATCCGCCTTTCGGTGGAGCAGAATTTCGTGCTGCGCTGGGTGCCCGATGCCGATCTGCCGGCCATTTACCGCGAGCTCTGCGCCATCGGCCTGGGCGATGCCGGCGCCGATACCATCGTCGATATCACCAGCTGCCCCGGCACCGACACCTGCAAGCTGGGCATCGCTTCATCGCGCGGCTTGACCGCCGAGCTGCGCACGCGGCTAATCGAGAAGATCAACCTGCTGCCGGATGCCGTGCGCGAGCTCAAGATCAAGGTCAGCGGCTGCTTCAATTCTTGCGGCCAGCATCACGTGGCCGATATCGGCTTCTTCGGCAACAGCCGGCGCTCGGGCAATCACAAAATGCCGCATTTCCAGGTGGTGCTGGGCGGCCAATGGCGAGCTAACGCCGGCAGCTACGGCCTGGCGGTGGGCGCGGTGCCGGCCAAGCGCGTGCCCGATGTGCTGGAAGCGCTGACCGAGCGCTACGTGGCCGAGCGCGCCGATGGCGAAGATTTCCAGGAATGGGTCAAGGCGCTGGGCCGCAAAGAAATCAAAGCCATGCTGCAGCCCTTCATGAAATTGCCCAGCTTCGAGGAAGCGCCGGAGATGTTCAGCGATTGGGGCGATTCGCGCGTTTACACCATCGATGACATCGGCGTCGGCGAATGCGCCGGCGAGGTGGTTTCACTCTTCTCGATGGAGATCTCGAGAGCCGAGTCGACGCACTTCGAGGCGTTGCTGGCGCTGGACGAAGGCGACTACGCCCTGGCTGACGAGAACGCCTACCGCGCTATGGTGCTGGCGGCGCGCGCGCTGGTGCGCACCAAGCACCTCGATGTGGGCGATGACACCGACAATATCGTCGGCGAGTTTCGCAGCCGCTTCTACGATACCGAGCTGATCTACGACCGCTACGCCAAAGGCAAATTCGCCCGCTATCTTTTCAAACGCCATGGCGAAGCGCCGGCGCGCATCAACGAAGACTACGCGCATCAAATCATCGACGAGACCCAGCTCTTCATCGAAAATGTCCACACCGCCGAGCAGCGCATCAACGGCGTGATTGTGAACTAGATGAACGACCACAGCCGCGCGCAAGTCACGATATCGGGAATGGTCTACACTTTTGCCACCGAGTTCACCGAGTGAAGAGAGTACACGGAGGTTTGCCTTTGTCGGGGTCTCGGGGCGCATCCAGGCTCATACGCGGTATGTAACTCGCGGCGTGCATAGTCTGCAAGGCCTGATGGGTAATGCTGCATCGCGCGCTTTTTCTACACCACCCTACGGCCACTTGTCTCCCACATTATCTCCGCTCAGTTGGGGGCGGTATTCCGGCAAGCAAGAGAGGGGGAGCTTAGTGTCCGCGAACTTCTTGGCAGTTGCGCGGAAAGGCGATTGCTTCCGGGCAAGTGCAAGATAGATTTACGCCGAGAGCAGCTTCCCCCCGTTGATACGGGGGGATTGAGGGGGGTAGACTGTAGGGGCGATTTTGTGAATCGTCCGCAAATGTAAACAGAGGAACCCATGACAACTGTACCCAAACGCCTGGGCGTCAAATTCAATCTGCGGCGCGAGCCAGAACTCCAGCCCGCTGACATCCTGCCCATCTTCCAGCGCTGGATCCAGGACCACACCGTGGCCGACATGCTGATTGACGTCATCGACTACAAACACGTTCCCGAGGGGCCCGGCATCGTCCTCATCGCCGACGAGAGCGACACCGCCTACGACCTGGGCGATGGCGAGATCGGCCTGCATTACATCCGCAAGCGCGCCCTGCCCAGCGAGCTGGAGGCGGCGCTGCGCCTCTGCTTCTGCCGCGCGCTGGAGGCGGCCATCGCCCTGGAAGCAGAAGCGCCGGACGACCTCGCCTTCGACTTCAGCCGCGTCAAAATCAGCTTCCTCGACCGCATGAATTACCGCAACGAGCCCTCTGTCTTCGCCGCCGTTCAGGCCGAGCTGGCCCGCAGCCTCAGCGAGATCTACGCCGCGCCGGTCACGCTCAGCCGCGCCTATGACGACCCGCGCCGCCTCTTCGCCGTGCGCGCGCAGGTTGATGCCGCCGAAATCGACGTAGCGGCACTCAGCGAAGCCCTGAGGCAGTCCCAGCCATCAACATAGGCGGCGCCGGGCTATTCGCCGCAAACACGCCCGTGCAAGCCGGCGGCGAATCGGCTATATTTCCCCCTGTTGTTTGCGACCGGCTGGGGGCCGCCAGGATATGACCCAATTCGACTTCGACGAGATCATCGACCGCAGGGGGCATCACAGCGCCAAGTGGAGCATGGTGGAAGACGGCTGCCTGCCGATGTGGGTGGCGGATATGGACTTCCGCTCGCCGCCCGCCGCCATCGACGCCATGATCGAGCGCGCCCGCCACGGCGTCTTCGGCTATACGCTCGACCCGCCAAAGCTCAAAGAAGTCGTGGTCGAGCGCATGAGCCGGCTCTACAAGTGGGAGATCACGCCCGACGATGTGCTCTTTTCGCCCGGCCTGGTGTTGGCCCTCTGCGCCACTTGCAGCGGCTTCGGTCATGACGGCGATACGGTGCTGATCCAGACGCCGGTCTACGGCTCCTTCTTCAAGGCTGTGCGCGCCAACAAGAAATTCTCCGGCAATATCGACATGGTCTACACCACCGATGACGCCCACACCTTCCACTACGAAAATGACTACGACGAATTCGAGCAAGTCGCGCGCGACCCCCAATGCTCCATCCACCTGCAATGCAATCCGCAGAACCCGGCCGGCTTCATCTATTCCCGTGCCGAGCTGGAGCGCATCGCTGAAATCTGCCTGCGCCACAAGCTGCTGATCGTGGCCGACGAAATCCACTCCGACCTCATCCTGGAAGGCGAGCACATGCCCATCGCCACCCTCGACCCAGAGATCGCGAACAACACCATCACCATGATCGCGCCCAGCAAGACCTACAACCTGGCCGGCCTGGCTTGCTCGGTGTTGATCGCGCAGAACAAAGAAATCCGCGAGACCATGGCGGCTGCCTTGCAAAGCATCAGCGCCCATGTCAACATCATGGGCTACGAAGCGGCACACGGCGCCTACAGCGGCGGCGATGAATGGTTGCGACAACTGCTGATTTATCTCAAGGCCAATCGTGATTTCGCCATCGACTACATCCGCGCGCACCTGCCGCAAGTCAGGACGACCGTGCCCCAAGCCACCTACCTGCTCTGGCTAGATATGCGCGATTTGCCCATCGAAGGCGATGTCACCGAATTCTGCAAGCGGACGGCCGGCGTGGCGCCCAGCCCGGGCGAATTCTTCGGCACGGCCGGCGAGGGCTTCGTGCGCCTGAATTTCGGCTGCCCGCGCTCGGTGCTGGCGACCGGCCTGGAGCGGCTGCGCGCCGCCGTCGAGCAGCTGGCGCTGACTGCCTAGACCGATGCCCCGCCCCTGCCTGATCGACACCGACGCCGGCTCCGATGACGCCGTCGCTGTACTGATGGCGCTGCGCCACAGCGACGTCGACGTCCGCGCCATCACCGTAGTCGCGGGAAATGTGCCGTTGCAGCAAGGCGTGCAGAATTCGCTCTACTTCTGCGAGCTCTGCGAGGCTGACGTGCCGGTCTACGCCGGCGCCGATCGGCCGCTGCTGCGCGACTATGTCTCGGCCGACTGGTTCCACGGCGCTGACGGCCTGGGCGATTGGGGCGACCGTTATCAGCCAAAGCGTTCCTCCGCCGCCGATATGCACGCCGCGCACGCCATCATCGAGACGGTCCGCGCGGAGCCGGGCATCGTCATCGTCACCCTGGGCCCGTTGACCAACCTGGCGCTGGCCCTGCGCATCGCCCCCGATATCGCGCCCCGGGTCTCGCGCTGCATCGTCATGGGCGGCGCCGCCTGCACCAACGGCAATGTCACGCCGGCGGCCGAATACAATATCTGGTGCGACCCCGAAGCGGCGCGCATCGTCTTCCGCGCTGGCTTGCCCATCGAGATGGTCGGTTGGGAATTCAGCATCGGCGACTTTGTGCTGTCCCCGGCCGATATTGAGACCGTGCGCGCTATCGGCACGCCCTACGCTGATTTCACCATCGACTGCAATATCAAGGGCATGAAGGGCTACGAGATTCAAACGGGCGAGATCGGCATATCGCTGCCCGACGGCGTGGCCATGGCGGTGGCGATTGACCCGTCGATCTGCACCTTATCCAGCCGCCACTACGTCGATGTCGAGTGCGACAGCGAGCTGACGCGCGGCATGACGGTCGTCGACAAACTCAACCTGGCTGGTGACGAGCGCAACGCCGCTACCTGGCGCGCGGTCAGGGCCAAGCCGATCAGGCCGCTGGTCTGCTGGGAGCTGGACGCGCGCCGCTGGAAAGCCCTGCTCTACCAGCTGCTGCGCTGAGCGCCCCGGCGAGTCCTCGCAGTCCAGGCTGTACGCGTTTCAGACACTTTTACCACCGAGTGCGCCGAGCTAAGCCGAGGACACAGAGTACCGCATCTTGATTGTGATCGGTCGCGAGCGCAGCAGATCCGTTGTTGCCGCGCCTTGTCCGCCAGCTGAGCGCGCAGCGGTCCCTGCCCCAAAGACTCTGTAGGGGCGAGCCACCGGGTCGCCCGTACGCACCGCGGGTTTTGCTACGCAACTACCACGGGGACGAGCCACCGGGTCGCCCTCTCGGTGTACTCTGAACAACTCTGTGCCCTCGGTGGTAAAGTGTGTCTACTGCGTACTGAAGCGGATTCCCCGCAACCGGCCACGCGCCAAAACGTATGGAGTATTGAACCGAAGGCAGGAGAGGACGCATGAATCAAGGACCGGAGAAACCCAAGCAGCAGCGCGATTGGGTCGAGGTGATGGAGGTGGCCGGCAATGAATTGGTGGAGCGCGTAAAGGCGCTGGTGGCCGAGGGCAACGTGCGCCGGCTCATCATCCGCAACGCCAACGATGACGTGCTGCTGGAAGTCCCGCTGACGCCGGCGGTGGTGGTCGGCGGCATGGCCACCGTCATGAGCCCGGTGCTGGCGGCGCTGGGCGCGCTGGCGGCGTTGATCGCCAAGCTGAAGATCGAGATCGTGCGCGTCGAATCGATCGACGACGACCGCGAGACCATCGACATCTCCGGCGATGATGTGACGCATATCACGCCTGACGAGTAGTGGCGCTGGTATCGCCGCACGCATAGGCCAAGGCGCCGGGCATGGGCCAACGCCCTTGTTTGCGCCCCCTCACCCCCCGGCCCCCTCTCCCACAAGGGGAGAAGGGGTGCTAGACGCTGCGAGAGGCAAGGTATTTTGCGTCGGCGGAGGCTGGCGCTGGATCTGCGTTTCTGGTTCAAGTGTGGAGAGCCGGAGCAATTTCGACTATACTAGGCGGATAGTTATCTCCTGAACCAGCGGACAGGCGCCGGCAAAGCACGCATGTGCCGGCCCATCACCACACGAGGTAAACCATGATCGTAAGCGTCTTGCAAGAGAACCTGGCCAAGAGCCTCAACATCGTCACCAAAGCTGTAGATAGCAACCCGGCGCTGCCGGTGCTGGCCAATGTGCTGCTGGAGACGGAAGACTCGCGCCTCAAGCTCAGCGCCACCAACCTCGAGTTGAGCATCAGCGTTTGGATCGGCGCCAAGGTTGAGCAGAGCGGCAGCATCACCCTGCCCGCGCGCACGCTCAACGAGCTGGTCACGACTTTGTCGCCGGAGCGCGTCGACCTGCGCCTGGATCCGTCGACCCACACGGTGCATCTGCGCTGCGGCATACAGACATCGAATATCCGCGGCATCGACGCCGACGAATTCCCGCCTATCAACCACAACGACAGCGCCGACCTGCACTTGCCCGGGGAGGCGCTGCGCGAAATGATCAACCAGACCGCCTTCGCCGCCGCCCGCGAACAGAACCGGCCCATTCTCACCGGCGTCTATCTGCAGTTGGACGGGCGCAAGCTCACGATGGCCGCGGCCGATGGCTATCGCCTGGCTGTGCGTACGGCGGAAATCGCCGAAGAATTCAGCGAGAAGCAGGACATGGTCATCCCGGCGCGCACCATGAGCGAAATCGCGCGCATCATCGAAGAAGATCAGGAAATCGGCATCGCCCTGCCGGCCCAGCGCAACAGCGTCACCGTCTTCGCGCCCAATATCCTGGTGTCATCGCAATTGCTGGAAGGCCGCTTCCCGGATTTCGCCTCGATCATCCCGCGCTCTTTCGTCACCACAACTGTGCTCTACACCAGCGACCTGCTGCAAGTCTGCCAGCGCGCCGAGATCTTCGCCCGCGACAACGCCAATAGCGCCAACCTGCACGTCAAGCCGGCGGGCAGCCCGGGCGAGCCCGCCGAGGTCTTGATCACCGGCAAGAGCGCTGAACGCGGCGATAGCGAAGGCATGCTCGACGCCACCGCCGAGGGCGAGCCGCTTGATATCAGCTTCAACATCCGCTATTTGATTGATGTCTTGCGCGTCATCATGGAAGAGCGCGTTGTCTTCCAGAGCAATGGGCCGGAGAACCCGGGCGTGCTCAAGCCGGAGAATCGCGACGACTTCGTGCACGTCATCATGCCCATGAGCAAGTGAGAGCGCGCGCCCGCCCATTCCGCCGCCGCGCAAGCCGATGGACCAGCCCCTGATCTCGCCGCCTAATGCCCGGCGCGCCCGGCCCGACATGCCGCATTATGGCGTCATGGGTGACCTGGTCGACGGCATGCTGAGCTGGGATTGGGTCGACCGGCAGATGCACGCGGCGCGAAATTATTGGGTCTGCACGGTCCGCGCTGATGGCCGGCCGCATTGCGTACCCGTCTGGGGCGCCTGGGTTGATGGCGCGCTCTACTTCGGCACGGACGCGAACTCAGTCAAAGCGCGCAATATCGCCCGCGACAAGCGCGTCGTCATCCACCTTGACAGCGGCGACGAGACTGTCATCTTCGAGGGCCATGCCGAAGCAGCGCAAATCTCCGGCGAGCTGCTCAAGCGCGTCAGCCAGCGTTACATCGAAAAGTACAGCCTGGACCCCCAGTTGGAGGATGCGGGCGATCTCCTGCTACGACTTGTTCCGCGCAAGGTCATGGCTTGGCTGGAGAAGGACTACCCGGCCACGGCCACCTACTGGCTTTTTGACGACTGAGGCTTGAACTGAATCACGCCGCGCTGGCCATTGACGCGCCAGTCGGGGTCGTCGCGGTCGAGCTGCGCCGCCGTATCCGCAGAGGGCAGCCCTACCAGCGGGTCGCTCTTGAGTGTGCGCAGGCAAAGCACAGGCGCTTCGAGATAAGACAGGACATCGCCGAAGGGCGTATGCGCCGGCCAGATGGCATCGCCCAGCGCGCGCCGATAATTGGCATCGCCCTTGATGATCACCAGACGCGCCGCGTTCA
This sequence comes from Phototrophicaceae bacterium, assembly GCA_965208195.1. GTDB lineage: Bacteria > Chloroflexota > Anaerolineae > Aggregatilineales > Phototrophicaceae > UBA6055. Next base: position 1,804,117 of record CBDBOC010000004.1, read on the forward strand.
AGACGCAAGACAGTTCCGGCGGCAAGTCCCAGAGAAAGTGGCTGCTATTCCAATACGGGTGCGGAGAGAAGCGCAGTTGCCCCGAAGACCAGCGAGCCCGCAGCCGATCCGCCAGCTCAGCCGCCTTCCCGCCCCGCGCGCTCATGGCATCAAGCAGCAGCCAGACGTCGTCGGGCGTGGCATCGCTGACGAATGTCGGATGCGCTTTGAGGCAAATCACGACCATTGTCGTCACGTGGCGCAGAAGGCACTCGGCCAGGGCGAGGTCCATCGCCAATTCGGAGCCGGCGTTGTCGGCGACGATGTGGACCGCAGTGTCGTCTACGCCGGTCAGCTGCGGCAGCAAATCCGTCCGATGGTCCACCAGCAAGTCATCCGGGTTGATGTCCGTGCCGCGCTGGCTCGACGGGGCGTAGCTCAGGTCGATGCGATTGCCCCAGAGCGCGAACTCGACGGCGCGCGGCAACTCGGTCTCGGGCGCGTCCAGGGGCGCGAAGGCGCGCTCAATCAGCCGCCACAGCGCGTCGCTCCGCAGCTCGGCGCGTTTCTTGGGCAGGAAGGGATCACGACCGCTCTCATGCCAGCGGACGGCTTCAATCAGGCAGCGGTAGGCGAAGGTCTCGGCGAAGAACCACTCGGCGTTCTGCCAGGTCGGCTCGCCGCCGACGATGTCACGCTGCAGTTGCAAGGCTCGCGACCAATGGCCGCTGTCGCCGGCGGGCAGCAACTCGGTCTCTGCTATCGGCGCGCCGGACGCCAAGTCGTCGTGAAGCCGGTCCAGACGCCGCCTGATGTCCGCCGGATAATCGGGGTTGAGCGCCTTTACCTCGTCGATGATGGCGGGCAGGCGCAGGCGCATCGTGTGGTTGGCGAAGGCGTTGCTGGAGTCAGTGCGGATTGGCGCTGGGCGTGTCAAATCGGGGCGCATGGCGATCCTCTTTCTGTTGGCGTGCGCGAGCCGCCGTCACGCCCCTCTTTGCGTTGCGGGCAAATCGCCCGGTCTACCCCCCTCAGTCCCCCCATCAGGATGGCGGGAGGCTAACGCTGCGAGACACAAGGTATTTTGCTGTGGGCGGCGGCTGTAGCGCGCGCGTGTCTACAATACTCGACGTCGGGCTGGGTCGCGAGGGACGGGAGGGCGAGACAAATCTCGCCCCTACATGGTTTCGACGGGGAGGAAGAGACATACATTGCCGGATGCAAGGTATTTTGCGTGGGCGGCGGCTTTGCCGGGCGAGTTTCTACAGATCCGGGACCTGACGGGACTCGCATCACTAGCGCGCCAAGTCGTGACCGGCATCACAAACAGAATTACATCTCACGGGACTCAGTTTTCCTCGGTGTACTCGGTGGTAAACGTGTGACGAGACCGCTGCGGGTTGCGTCAGGCGCCGCGATAGATCGTCACGTACCGACGCGGCTCATCGCCGACGCTGGCCGATTGCATGCGCGCCCGCCGCGCCATCTGGTGCTGCCGCTTGCGAATTTGCGAGGCTTGCGGCTTGAGATCGATGTAGTCTTCGCCGGCGCGGATGCGGCTGATGGCGCGCTCGGTTTCCTGTATCGCCTCACCGAAGGGGTCGGGGTCGCCGCGCCCGTTCAAGCGGAAGAGATCGAGCAAAAAGTTCTCCATCTGCGTCACGGTGTTGGCGCGCAGCACATAGATCGACAGGCCGCGCTTCTCGCCATCGGTGATCATGCGGGGGCGCCGCCGATAGTGCGTCTTGAGCGTGACTAGCGCCTCGGCCTCGCCGAAATCATCGGTGATGCGCAGCGGCACCGCCAAGCGTCGCGCCGCCTGCTCCAGCCGGTTGCGCGCCACGCCATAGGCGAAGACGCTGATGGGCCGCAGGTCGCGCCGTTCCGCCGTCGTGAACTCGTCTTTGATTTCGCTGCGCGTCTTGCCATTATCGCGGTTGCCGCGCACGACATGCGCATTGCTGGAACCGCCGGCACGAGGGTTGCCGCCGCCCGCGCGCGCCGGCGCCGAACGGGCATCCGCCTCTTGCACCACTTCGCTGATCTGGATCGCGCCCGCGTCGTCGCGCTCGCGCAGCTCAGCAGGCAGCGGCCGATTGCGCAGCATGGCGTCCACGGCCGAGGCCACATCGGGGTGGACCACCAGCCGATCGCGGGCTTGAATCTCAATCATGATGTCGAAGGTGGGCGCCGTACGCCGCTCCAGCACGACCTTCTGCGTACCGCGCCGGCGGGCTTCATCATCGGAAAGCGTGACTGACTCGATGCCGCCGATAAGATCGGAGAGGGTCGGATTCAGCATCAGGTTTTCCAGGGTGTTGCCGTGGGCGGTGCCGATGAGCTGTACGCCACGCTCGGCGATGGTGCGCGCCGCCATCGCTTCCAGCTCACGTCCGATCTCGTCGATGATAATGACTTCCGGGTTGTGGTTCTCGACCGCCTCGATCATGACTTCGTGCTGGCGATCGGGCTGCGAGACCTGCATGCGCCGCGCCTTGCCCACTGCTTCGTGCGGGATATCGCCATCGCCGCCGATTTCGTTCGAGGTATCGACGATGACGACGCGTTTATCGCGGGAGCGCACGCGGGCCGCCTCACGGAGCAGGGTCGTCTTACCCACGCCGGGCGGGCCCACGATCAGCACGCTTTGGCCGGCGTCGATCAAATCGGCGATGATGTCGATGGTGCCATAGACGGCGCGGCCGATGCGCAATGTAAGCCCGACGATCTTGCCGCGGCGGTTGCGAATGGCCGAAATGCGGTGCAGCGAGCGCTCGATGCCGGCGCGGTTATCGTCATCAAAGTCCCCCAGCTCCGCCACCAGCTGCTGCAGGTCGGCCTCGGTCACATCGCTTTGCGACAGATCATATTCTTGGTTGATGTAACGTGCTGTGGGGATTCTGCCCAAGTCGAGCACGATTTCCAGGAGTTGGCTGGTATCGCCGAGGTGGTCAATCGCGGCGCGGATGCGTTGCGGCAATACGTTTCGGAGTATGTCAAAGTCGTCCGTTATTCGTTTGTCCATGCAGTCGGCAGCTCGCCTCCGTTCGTCAGCGCTTTGGGGCGCGCATCAGCGCAGCCAGCCCGGCGGGGCCGCTGCGGCGCTGTCGTTCAGTCATCGCCATTAGGATAATGGATGACGCCCGCGGCGCGCAAGGTGGCGGCGGGCTTCTTGCCGCCCCGGTGCTGCAGTGAGACGCGCTCGAAAGACGCCTGGCGCACGCCGGCCGTCAAGTGCTTGACCATGACGGCTTGCTCCAGCCAGGGCGTGAAATCCAAATCACGCATGGCATTCTCCAGCCAGCCCTGATAACCGCGGACGCAAACGTAGACCGGCAATTTGCGGGCGCGCTCGATCCGCTCCAAGCCGGCGGCGATGATATCCGGCGCTTCGTCAAGCACGTCGGGATGCACAAAGGGCAAGACATAAACACCGTGCTTGCCCTTGGAAAAGGCCAGGTAGGCATCAACCTGCCCGTCCTTGCGATAGACAAGCCCCTGCATGTCAGCCGAGGGGCCCATCACCTGCTGCATGATGCGCGGGATGGTGCAGCCGAGCAGGGCGGCGATGCCAGCTTCGTCCGCTGGCGTTTCCCCGCTGATCGTCAAGGACGGGGCTGACCCGCGCCTGCGGGGATCACCCTGCCAGATTACTTGCCGGCTATACACGGCGTAACCGGCGCGCCGCATCGTTTCGAAGAGGCGATGACTCAGCTCGACCTCGCCCATCAGGGTATGCGCGCCATGCTTGCCGGCTTGCTCCGCCATGGCATCCAGCATGTGCAGCCAGATGGTATCGTCTTCGTGCGGGTCCAGGGCCGGCGCCAGATACACGATATGCGCATTGACATCGCCCTGTCGATAGCGAAACTGCCCGACCACGTCTTTATCGTCGACATGGGCCAGCTGGGTATGCAAGCCGCGGGGAAAAACGATGCTCGAAAGCAGCGCGGTATTCTGCCCGCGCGCGTCTTCGGTCAAGCCCAATTCGCTGTGCAGAACGATTGCGCTCTGCTTGAGGCGCAGCATCAGGGGCAGGTCGCTCAATTTCAGGGTGTGCGTTGCGGAATGGCTGGTCACGCGTTACCTCAGCTTCGCGCGCTGGCTAGAAGGCCAAGCATGCTTCCATTGTAGCATTTGTAGCATTATCGCGCGAAGCCCGCGATGAAGCGGCGGGCGATCGCAGGCTGGCTCGCGTTGGGGACGGCGCGCTTTCGCAGCAGCGTCCCGTGTGAATCGTTAGCGGATTGGAAGAAGACTGACGTATAATAGCGCCGTGGCTTCGATGGTAATGCTCAGGTAGCGCAAGCAAATGATGCAAGGAAAGCAAACTACAGAGAACGCAGAGAGCGCAGAGATATTGCAAGCCGACCGTGCAATTTTCGGCCGATGCGCCGAACTGCCGCTGTCTACGTTGCGGGCAATTCGCCACCCCCGGCCCCTTCCACAAGGGGAGAAGGGGAGCAAGGCGCTGCACGGTGCAAGGTATTTTGCGTTGGCGGCGGGATTGGCGGGCGAGCGTCTACAAAAGACCTAGGCACAGAAGCTGCATGACTTACTTTCACTTAATTCTGAGTTCCTGCATACGTGATCAACCGAAAGCGTGGGCCCGATGGACAAGCTGCGCGTCGCCTTCATAGGCACTGGCCGGATATCCGATTTGCACGCGCTGGCTTATCTGGATGACGAGCGAGCCGACATCGTCGCCGTTTGCGACCAAAACCTGGAGCTGGCGCAGCTGCGCGGACGCCAATGGGGCGTGGCCGAAGCGCGGATCTTCCGCGATTATCCAGACATGCTGGCGCTGGATGATATCGACCTGGTGGAGATTTTGCTGCCGCATCACTTGCACCATCGGGCGACGCTGGATGCGGTGGCGGCGGGCAAGCATGTCTCGGTGCAAAAGCCGATGGCGCTCTCGTTGGCGCAGGCTGATGAGATGGTGGGCAGGGCCCGCGAGGCCGGCGTCATCCTGAAAGTCTACGAGAACTTCATCTTCTACCCGCCGGTGCAGCGTGCCAAAGCGCTGATCGACAGCGGCGAAATCGGCGACCTGTTGACCATCCGCATCAAGAGCAATTCCGGCATCAGCCCGACGGAATGGGCGGTGCCGGCGTCCGCGCGCGCGTGGCGGCTGAATCCGGAAGAATGCGGCGGCGGCCCTCTGGTCTTTGATGACGGCCATCACAAATTCGCCCTGGGCTGGCACTTCATGGGCCGGGCGGAGGAAGTGCACGCCTGGATCGGCAGCACAGAAACCGCCGACGGCTTGCATCTGGACGCGCCGGCTATCGTATCCTGGAAGTTCCCCGGCAACCGTTACGGCTCGCTGGAGGCGGTGGCCTCGCCCGAGCTGGTGCTCGATACGCAGCACTACGCGCAGGATGACCGGGTCGAAATCACCGGCAGCAAAGGCGTGATCTGGGTGACGCGCGGGCACGGCAAGATGTTGGATATTCCGCCGGTTATCATGTACAAGGACCGGCGTACGCAGACCTTCTCCGACATGCCGGTGGGCTGGGAGCACAGCTTCATCAATTCGACGCGGCAGTGCATCGATGCTTATTTCGCCGGCGAGGCGCCGCAGTTGACGGGCGAAGACGGCCGCGAGGTGCTGCGTTTTGCGCTGGCGGCGCAAGAATCCGCCAGGACGGGCCGCGCGGTAAAACTGCGGGACTGAAACGCACGTCCGGAGCTTCGCTGTTTTTGGACTTTTCATGAAGAGTCGACACTCTTGCCACCGAGTACACCGAGACTTGGTGAGTTCACCGAGGGGGCGATTCAAAGGTCACGTTGGTCGCGTAGACTCTGCGCGGCGACACTGACGGCCGCGCGCCCCTGTTGGCGTTGCCAGTCGAGCTCCCACGGGCCATCCCTATCGGCCCCCATCAAGATGAGGAGGCTCACCGCAGCAAGTCAAAGTCAGTTGCGCGAAAAATGGAAGCGCATCTGATAGACGGGTGAGCGAGACACCGGCACGCCCCGACGAACTTGCGAAGTGTTTTGACTCTTCGGTATCGGAAAGGCCTTGGACGCTATTCATCCAGAATCGTGATGACGTCGCCTTCCATGGCCGTGATGGTCGCCAAGGCGTGAATCGGGACATCGTATTTCGCCAGCACAGCTTCGCGGCCGCGTTCAAAGGACTTCTCCACCACCACGCCGACGCCGGTCAGGTTGGCGCGCGCGCTGGAGACGATACGGGCGAGGGCCAGCAGGGTCTGCCCGGTGGCCAGGAAGTCGTCGATGATCAAGACATTCTCGCCGGCGTGCAAGAATTCAGCCGAAACCAGCAGCATGGTCTCGCCGCCCTTGGTGTGGCTGGGGGCCGTCTCCAGGAAGACCGGGCCCGCCATGGTAATCGGCTTTTTCTTGCGCGCGTAAACAACGGGCACGTTGAGTTGAATGCCCGCCATGATGGCCGGCGCAATGCCAGAGATCTCGGCAGTGAGGATGCGGTCGACGGGCACGCCGGCGAAGCGCTCGGCAAAAGCGGCGCCCATTTCCGCCAGGAGGCCTGGAACCAGTTGGTGATTTATCAGGCTGTCGACTTTGAGGATGCCACCGCCGAGGTTTACGCCCTCGGCACGAATACGCTGGATCAAGGCGCTCATAACGGCGCTCCCCTCACCCCTTCATTTCAATTCACAGAGCGGCTGTGACCAAACGCCACAGATAGAAGCTGCCCATGCCCGCTGTGATTGTCGCCAGCAGATTGCCCCAGCGCCAGGCGACCGCCAATGCCACCAGGCCGCCGATCAGATAGGCGTTGGCCAAAGTCAAGGCTGGGGCCCCATCGCGAATCAGCAATTCGGGCGCGATGATGGCGCTCAAGACGGCGACCGGCACGAAGCGCAACGCTCGAATCGCGCGTGGTGGCAAAGATAGCCGGCCCACGATGGCCAACAGCGGATAACGCGCCAGCAGCGTTACCGCCATCATGCCCGCAATCAGAAGCGCTTCGTCCGCGGTGAGCATCGCTTGAAACCCGCCGCGAGGCTTAGCGCCCGGCCAGTACGCGCGTGATTTGCTCCAGGTGATCGAGATCGTGCGCGCTCACTTGCATCAGGGCGTCGGTCATGCTGAAGGGACCGCGCTCCGGGTGAATGCCGGCGCGCGCCCATTGTTGCGGCGTCAGGGCGCGGAAAAAGTCGACGAAGCGCCGCCGCGATTGGCTGAGGGCGATGTAGGCGTCGGCCAGGGTCTCTTGCTGGTAGGCGCGCTCTATGGCCAGGGCCTCATGATCGTAGCTGGGCAAATATGGCGATTCCTGCTCAAGCATCATAAGGGCGCGGTTGTAGAAAAACTCGTCGAAATCGCGCAGGTGGCAGACGATCTCCGTGATGGACCAGCCGTCGGCGCCGTCACGCAAGGCGCGGGCGCGCTGGTCGCTGAGGCCGGCCAAGATATGCCCCAGCACAGCGCAAGTTGCGCCCATGGCGGCGATCTGCCGCTTGCGCACCGTCTCCCATGTCGTCTGAAAATCGTCCACTGGCACACGCTCCTTCCGCGACCGGCATCAACTGCTGCATTTTAGTGCGCCAAGCTTGCCCGCGCCATAGCGCAGCGCATTATGGCGCCGCCCACAGCGTCACGCGATTGTCGCCGCCGCCGCTGGCCAGCACGGTTCGGGCCGGGTTGAAGGCCAAGGTCAGCAGCGGCCGCTCGTGATGCTTCAGCGCGGCGAGCTCGTTCGCTGTCTCCATATCCCAGAGCCGCAGCACGTTATCGCGCCCGCCACTGGCCAGCAGACGGCCGCCATCAGCGAAGGCAATTGTGTCGACGCCGCCGGCATGCGCTGGAATGGCGTGGATCAGCTCGGGATTCGCGGCGCGCCACACGCGAATCGTCATGTCGCGGCTGGCTGATGCCAAGGCAGCAGAAGCCGGCGAAAGCGCCAGTTCACGAATCCAGTCGTCGTGCTTGCCCAGCACGGCTGAGCTTGACCCGGCGCGTAGACCCCAGCGGCGGATGGCGCCATCGCGAGAGCCAGAATAGAGCGCGTGACCGTCGCTATGGAAGGCAAGCGTCGTCAGCTCGTCGCTGTGCCCGGTGAGCGTCGCTGCTAGTTCAGCGGCAGCCGGGCACCACAGCCTGATGGTCCGGTCCGCGCCGCCCGATGCCAGCAGCGCGCCGTCGGAACTCCAGGCGACCGCTTCGACCGAGCCGGAATGCCCGCGCAGGGTCGCCGTCTCGCTGATGTCGCGGCCGTCAACTTTATAGAGCTTCACGGTCGTATCAGCGCTGGCCGAGGCGAGCGCGTTCCCGTCCGGGCTGAAGGCGATATCTTTGACGGGCGCGGTGTGCGCGGTCAAGCGGGCGTCCGGCTTGTGGCCCAGGCCGCCGATGTAGAGGGCGATGCCATCACCGCCGCCGATCGCCAGCATGTCGCCGCGCGGCGCCCAACGCAGTTGCGCGATCCAGCCGAAAGGCGCCTCAGCCAGCGGGCGCAGGCGAGCGGCATTCTCGCGGGTAATGCGCGGGAAGCTCACTGAAAGCGCCGCCTGCGCGAAGCCGGGCGAACTTCTTGCATCGCCAAAGTAACCATGGGGCGATTATAATGGCGCGCCGGTGACAGAAGCGAGAGGCGCCATGAGCCGATTCACGTGCAGCCTGGCGGAAGTCAGGCAGTTGGCGAAAGTGTACCAGCAGCGGATTCCGCCGAGCTATCTGGATGAGAATGCGCACGTCAATGTGCAGCATTACGTAAGCCTGGTCGAGCGCGGCCTGGGCGCCATCTTCGACAAGGTGGGCTTGGGCGATGTCTACGCCGCGGCCGATGAATATGGCAACTTCGCGCTGGAGCAGCACATTCGCTACTTGGACGAAATCCTGGTCGACGAAGTGGTATGCGTGCATATTCGGCTGATCGCGCTGACGCCGAAGCGCGATATGCGGGCGCGACGCGGCGCGCCTTTTCCGGCGCAGGCAAAAGCCCGGCTATTTCATGGGCTTTCTCGTCAACGAAACGCGGGATACGCTGGCGTCGACGGTCGAGGTGGTGATGATGAATATCGATATGCGGGCGCGACGCGGCGCGCCTTTTCCGGCGCAGGCAAAAGCCCGGCTGGACGCGCTATTGGCGCAGCACCGAGCGCTGGCATGGGAGGCGCCAGTCTGCGGCGTGATGCGCGCTTGATGGCTCAGCTAGGCAGCAATTCTTGCGCCATCAGCCAGCGATGCAGCGAGCGGGCCAAGACGCGGTTGCCGGCGGGATTGAGGTGCATGTCATCGGCGTAATAGAGCAAGCCCTGTGTCACAGCCGCCGCTTGCAAATCCGCCAGCGCGTCGTAACACATCAGTGCCAGATCGGCGCATAGCTCCTGCATGGCCAGGCGCGCCCCGCGCAGCGCCGCCAGCTCATCGCCCATAGCCGCGGCCGTATACCCGTCGTAGACCTCTTCGCGCGTGGGCAGCAAGACGATGACCATGCGCCCGCCCCAGCCAGCGACCAGGTCGCGCGCTTCACTGAGGGCGGCGCGTGAAATGGCGAAACCCGCTTGATTGGCCGGCCGCGTCATATCCATCGCTTGGGGCTCGTAGGGCTGGCCGAATCGGAGTCTTTCGCCGCTGGGCAGCTGCGTCTCATAACGCTCTTCAAATTGACGCGCTTCGGGCGTCAGATAAGCCCGCTCGTCGACTAGAACGGCGTGCAACAACGCAACCAGCACGGAACGTTGTCGCAGCCACATCAGCAGGCCCATGTCCGGCGTATGAGCTGGCGCCGCTTGCGCTGCCGCCTCAGCCGGATCAGCCGGATCAGCCTCGCCGCGCGCCCGCGCCAAGCCGTAATCGTCGTTGAAATCGTTGCCGAAGAATTGCCAGATGACCAGCGGCGGCGCCAGTGGTTGACCGAAATCGCGCAAGACCAGGGTGTGGCTGCGGCTGCCGGTGCCGGGCAAGCTGAGATTGACCAGGCCCTGGCCGGTCTGCGCTTCCAGACGCGTCACCCAGCAATCTTCGCGCTCGGTGAAGCAGAAGCCGAAGGAATCGCCCACGACTACGGCATCGACGAAATAATCGACTGGGCGCGTGCGAAAGCCGATGCCGCCGCCGGGCCACAATTCTAGCGTGCTGACGTGGAATCTCACTTGCGGCGAGCCGAACTGCAGGGCATCGACCAAGCCCGGCTTCAAGATGAAATAATGATCGGGATTGCGAATCCAGGCCGCTTGCCACGGCTCAGCGTAGGGAGTGCCGTAAAGCACCATGTTGGCGATCGGGCGCAGTTGGGCGGGCAATTGAGCGGCGAAGGCGCGCAAGCCCAAGTCCAGCAAAAGTACGCCTGTCAGCAAGGCTAAAAGGGTGATAGTTAGCCACCTGATCGGCCTTGAGCGTGACATGGCGCATTGGCCCGGGCGGGCCTTCTTCTCCAATCAACTGCGACGTGGGCTCACAAGCTTTCGTCAGCCGCCGGGATGCAATTCGCGCGGATAGGACGTGAGCACGCGGATGCCGTCTTCGCCCACCACCACGTTGTCTTCAATGCGAACGCCGCCGATGCCGGGCACATAAACGCCGGGCTCAATCGTGAAGACCATGCCCGGCTCCAGCAGCTGCCGATTGCCGGCGACGATATTGGGCAATTCGTGCACGCTGAGCCCGAGGCCGTGGCCCAGCCGGTGAATGAAATACTCGCCGAAGCCGGCCGCCTCGATCTCAGCCCGCGCGGCCTGATCGACAGCCTCGCAGGTTACGCCGGGGCGGGCGAATTCGCGCGCGGCCCGGTTGGCAGCGTAGACCGCTTGGTACATGGCGCGCATCTGCGGCGTCGGCTCGCCATAGCAGAAGGTGCGGGTGATATCAGCCGGGTAATCGTTGAAGCGCGCGCCAAAGTCGATGAGCAGAAACTCGTCTTCGCCCCAGACGCGGTCACCGGTGGCGCCATGCGGCAAGCCGGTTTTCGCGCCCGTGAGCACCAGCAAGAAGGCCAGGCCCTGGGCGCCGCGCGCCAGCATTTCGGCCGAAAGCTTGTCGGCGATTTCGCGCTCGCTGCGGCCCGGGCGCGCCCAGGCCATGGTGGCGGCCAAGGCGGCTTCGCTGATATCGACGGCGCGCTGCAAGTGGGCGATTTCAGCTGCGTCTTTACGTGCCCGCAGGTTGAGAAACAGGTCGCCGATATCCCGCAGGTCTGGGCGGGAGACGCCGGCGTCTTCCAGGGCTAGCCACTCGAAGAGGCGCAGCGTCGCGCCGTCGAGGGCCCAGGTTACATTGCCGGGCGCCAAGGCAGCCACTGCCTCGCGGAAGGCATGGCTGTAGCCGTCTTGATCAGCCCACGGGAAGCGGCGCGCTTCCAGCTCGGGCGCGGCGTCCAGCTTGGTCACTTCCAGCTCGGGGATGATGAAGGACAAGCCCTGCCGCGTGTAGAGCGCGAGGATGGGCCGCTCCGACAAGTGGAAGTGCAGGCCGGTGAAGTAGACCATGTTTTCGCCGGGCACGAAGGCCACCAGGTCGGCGGCGCTGCGCCGCAGCAGGGCATCCAAGCGCGCGAGATAATCGATGGGCAAGGGCGCCTCCTCCAGTCTCGGTTCCGTTGCCACTGAGTGTAATCCATTTCGCGGCATTTGGCACATTTGATGTAAGCGCCTGGTCTGTTGCGCTTCTTATCATCCAGCTTAAGCTGTGCACGCTCGAGGCCAAGAAGAAGTCTACGCCCCTCGGCGGCCAGGGCGTCGACTGTCGCTGTGCTAGAATGTGCCTGTGTCATCCGATGAAATCTGAGACGATGCGCAGTCTACTGATTGACCATTTCCCAGCTGAGGCGGTCTTCCGCGGGTTGCGGGCCGGCGAGGACTATCGCAACCGGATCGCCGGCAGTTGCGTCTATGCTTGCCCGCGCTGTGGCCACCGCATCCGCTTTCGCTGGCGCAGCTTTTACCAAGCTGACGGACGCTCCGGCTTCAAGCGTGCGCTGCGCCGGGTGTTCGACGAGATGACGCCGACCTTGTCCACCGCCGAGCAAGGCGCGATCGACTTCTTTTGCCCCACTTGCCAGGCGCCGACGCGCATCATTTTCAGCGCCGTAGCCTACAGCAAGATCGCCTATCACTTTGAGATTTACGCGGTGCTAGTGGGCGAGGGGACGCCAAAATGAAGAACCTGTTGGCGACCTTGTACGACTACGACCCGGGCATGCTGCCGGCGTTGGCGGAGGTCTGGGCGGTGGATACGAAGCGCTTGAACACGGACGAGGCGATCCGCGCGCTGCAAAGCGCCATGCTGGAGCCGGCAGCGGCTGAAGTGGCCTGGGACAAGCTCGACGAGCCGGCGCGGGCCGCGCTGCAACTGCTGGCAAGCAGCGAGCAGGGGCGGCTGAAGACGGCGCAATTCGAGCGCTTCTACGGCAAGATTCGCAAGCTGGGGCAGGCGCAAATTCAACGCGAGGCGCCGCAACGGAATGGCGAAAGCATTGCCGAGACACTGTATTATCGCGGTTTCATCGGCGAAGGCTTTGACAATGTCGCCGGGGAGTTGGTGGGCTTCGTCTATCTGCCCAGGGACCTTATCGCCGCCTTGCCGCTGCACAAGACCAGCTACGACAAGCTGGCGCAGGCCGAGCCTCAGCCGCGGCCGATGCCCACCCTGGATGTGGTCGAAAGCGCCGACGGCATCAGCCGGGCTGACACCTCCATCGTTGATGACATGACGGCGCTCCTGGCCGAGCTGCAAGCCAGCCCGAGCCGGATGGAAGGCCAAGCGCTGACCGGGGCGGCGCAGGCGAGCATTTTGCCGTTGTTGCTGCGTCCACAGGGCCCGCGGCTGGCATTTTTGCTGGCTTTGGGCGGCGGCGCCGGGCTGATCGCCAGCGAAGACGACGCGGCCCGCCCCAGCCGGGAGGCAGCGCGCGCCTGGCTCAGCCAAACACGGGCCGCGCAGATACGCGCCCTGGCATCGGCTTGGTTCGAGAGCTCGAGCTGGCGTGATATGTGGCATATCCCCGGCTTATACCCGGACGATTCGGGCTGGTCTTACGATGCCGCCACGGCGCGCCAGACGGTGATGGGCTTGCTGGGCGACTTGCTGCCGGAGCAAGGCTGGATCTCGGTCAATGACCTGATCGAGATCATCAAGGAATTCGAGCCCGATTTCCAGCGGCCCAATGGCGATTATGACAGTTGGTATATTCGCAATGAGTCCGGCGAGTACCTGAGCGGTTTCGAAAGCTGGGACGCGGTCGAGGGCGCGCTGATCGAATTCTACCTGGTGGGGCCGATGCACTGGCTGGGGCTGGTGGATATCGGCGAGGACGCCATTCGCTTGACCGCTTACGGGCGCGCCTTCTTGCGGCTCAGCGATTGGCCCCAAGCGGCTGAACCGGCCGGCCGCATTGAAATCCGCAACGATGGCAGCTTGGGTGTTTCCCGTCGCGTCAACCGCTTCGAACGCTTTCAGCTGGCGCGTTTCGCCCGCTGCGCCCATACCGGCGACCCATACGCCTACGTCATCGACGCCGCAGCAGTCCAGCGCGCCGCCACGCAAGATATCAGCGCCGCGCAGATCCAGGCCTTCCTCGCCCGCCACGCCGGTGGGCAGCCCCTGCCGCCCGCGCTGATCAAGCTGCTGCGCAACTGGCAGGCCGGCGCCAAGGCTGTGGTCAGCTTTGAATCGCTGATCGTGCTGCGCGCGACATCCGAAGAGACGATGGAGAAGATCTACGCGCTGCCGGCGCTTCGCCGTTACCTGGGCGCGCGCCTGGGGCCGCTGGCTTGCGTTGTCCTGGCCGATGAATGGGAGGCGCTGCGGGCGCAACTGGGCGAGCACGCCATCGAGGTCGATAGCTCGCGGCTGCGGGCGGATGACGAAGCTTGAGCAACCATATTACTCACGTAGACAGGCGCGTAAGCACGCGAACACAAGATTCCGGAGAACTATTGGAGCGGGAGCTACGGGGCGATGAGTGATGTGATTAGAGCTAGACAACTCCACGCCGTCGCAGGTGGGCTACCGCGGGCGGTGAAGCCGGACGAACATATTGCCGATATTGAGGAAGCGTCCTGGCAAGCGCTTGAGGCGGCCGTGAAGGCATTTATAGCGGCCGGTTACGATTTCCTGCCTTATCCCAGCGAGAATCCGGCGGTGGTCCAAACACAGGCTTAGTCCGCGTCAACCCTCGTCGATGCCGAGCCGGTAGACGGCGTTCTTCTTCCAGCCCGATTGCTTGGCGATGGCGCGCGCCGCGTGCGTCAGCGGCTCACCGTCGTGCAACCGCTTTACCAGTGCAGCGCGGACCTGCGACTCGGCCCAGACTTCAATCGTTTCGGCGCCGGCGATGACCAGCGTGACCTCGCCGCGCGGCTTGTCTTCGGCGAAGGCGTCGCGCAGTTCGGCCGCCGTGCCGCGATAGAATTGCTCAAACTTCTTGCTGAGCTCGCGCGCGACGCAGAGCCGTCGCCCCGCGCCCAGCACCTCGACAATGGCGCTCAGCGTCGCCGCCAGGCGGTAGGGGCTCTCGTAGGCGATAATCGTCTCGCGGCGCTCCGCCAGCTCTCGCAAAGCCTGTCGCAGGGCCTTGGGTTTGCGCGGCAAGTAGCCGACGAAGAGGAAGCGATCGCTGGCCAGGCCGGAGCCGACCAGGGCTGTCGTGATAGCGCTGGCGCCGGGCAAGGGCACGACCGGGTAATCGGCTTCGATGGCGGCGCGAATCAGTTCGTGGCCGGGGTCGGAGATGCCGGGCGTACCGGCGTCGGATATCAGCGCGACATCGCCCGAGCTCAGCGCGGCAAAGATCTCGTCCAGCTTGCTTAGTTTGTTATGCTCGTGATAGCTGGTCAGCGGCGTGTCGATGTCGAAGTGGCGCGTCAGCACCCGAGATGTGCGCGTGTCTTCGGCGGCGATCAGCGAGACTTCGCGCAAGATGCGCAGGGCGCGCAGCGTCATGTCTTCCAAGTTGCCGATAGGTGTCGGCACGATGTAGAGCGTCCCCATGAATGCGTTTCGCCTCTGATTCTCAATTAGAGCCAGTATGTCACGCAGTTGCTCTTGACTTCAGCCGCCAGCAAGTTTCCATTTAGCGGAGTATCCACACCTTTACCACCGAGTGCACAGAGGAAAAACGAGTACACAGAGGCGAAAAATCCGTTTGTGATGCAGGTCACCACATGGCTCAATGATCATGTGAAACCTACCCGACGCAGCGACTGTAGACACACGCGCGCTAATCCCGCCGCCCACGCAAAATACCTTGCCCTCTCGGTCGAATCCTGTAGGGGCGAGCCACCGGCTCACCCGTACGCACGGAGGGCTTTGGCCCGCAACTTGAGCAGGGTCGAGACGGCGGCTCATCCGTTGGGGGTATTCTTGCGTCAGCTGTAGGCGGTTCACAGGTTCGGCCCTACAAAATACGTCATTTCAGAAGTTGCCAGACTTACTTTCATTGGATTCTCATGCGCCACGGGGCGGGAAGGCGTGCGAAAGCGCCTCGGGCAAGACGCTCTTGAAGGCGGCCAGGCTGTGCCCGCTGCCGATCTCGACGAAACGATAGCGCAGTGCCGGGTCGCGCGCCATCCGCCGCTCCAGGATGCCGCGCAGCGCCAGGGCCGGCTGATAGTAGCGCAAGTCCTGCTCATAGCGCCCGACCGAATGAAAGATGCGCTGCGGCAAGATGGGCGAATCACGAAAGCGTTGGGCGTATTCCTTGAGCAGGCGGACCGTCGGTTCGCGGCCCAAGGGCGGGGAGATGATGATCAAGTGGCTGAATATGGCCGGGTTTTTCAGCGCCGCGTGCACGGCCGCCACCGCGCCCTCGCCGACGCCGGCCAAGCCCAGGTCCAGCGGCTCGATGCGATGCTCGGCCTGCAAGAAGGGCAGCAGCTCGGCGGCGATCATGGCGTAGTGTTTGTCGTTGCCCAGGTACTCGCTCAGGCGGTCGGAGGGTGTGCCGCCGGCGATCATGGCGATGATGATGGGCTCCATGCGGCCGTGCTTTATGAGCGCGTCGGCGATAAAGGGCGCCTCAAGCGCGTTCATGGCCCATTGCCCGTCCATCAGCACCAGCAAGCGGTAATTCACGCCATGGCCAGCGCGGTAGCCGGGCGGCGTGTAGACCCAGAGGCTGCGCCCGCTGAAGCCGAGCTGCTGCGAATTGAAGCGATGGCGATAGACGCGGCCACGCGGCACGGCCGGCATGGCGCTCCAGTTGGGGAAGGGGCGCGCGCGCGGCATCTGCAAGATTGAAGTCTCGACCTGATTGCTGGTCACCGACATGGCATTCAGTTGGTCTGCCTGCCAATATGTGCCGACGCGGTCCATGAGATCGATCTCTTGCGCCAGCGGCGTGCCGGGGTCATCAATGGCGAACATGTAGTCAACCAGCGCATCGCGATCGAAGTAGCGCTGATAGTACCAGAGCGAGGTTTCATCCAGGCGCACCATGTCTTCAAAGGGCGGGTCGCGGTTGACGATGTCCAGGTTGAGGGCGACGCTTTCGGCCGTCCAGGAATCGTAGACGAAGGTGGCGCGGTCGCGCTCGACCCAGGGCCAGGCATCGTGGCTGCTAATCAGCTCGTCCACCAGCGCCTGCCGTTCACGCTCCGGCGTCTGATAAATCTCGCATAAGAATTGGATGAAGGAATCCCAGCGGGACGACAAGCCCGGCCCTCCTTGACGACGCTGCTGTATGGAAGCCATTGTAGCACCGGCGCGGCTTATGCAAAAATGAAGCGCGCTTGACGCCGCATCGCGAAAGATCGACACGCTTGCCACCGAGTATGACGAGGAAAAAGAGAACACCGAGTCTCAATTGGATTGTGACGCGAGTCAGCACCTCGCTCATGTAAAACAGCTAACTGCGATAAAGCGTAAATGTAGGGGCGAGAAGGTGGCTCGACCTGTGGTGAACTTCGCGTATCGGGCGTGGGCTACAATTCGACGTGAAATGGAATGCCGGGCGGGGACTCTGGCGACCGGAGGCGGGAGCGAGCCCGCTGGTCAAAGCGCACAAATTGGCGCCGGCGCCGGCCGCTTTGCAGTATCATGGTGGCTGGCAGCGCTTGAGCGAATCAGCATCATTCAGGCAGGGACTAGAGGGAACGACAATGCCATCACGCTACATCTATTCGTTCAGCGAGCCGATCAACCCCGAGGAGTTGCACAGCCTGCTGCGACAGACCAGCTGGGCTGATAAACGCAGCCCGCTGGATATCCAGTTGATGCTTGATCGCAGTCAGATCACGCTGGGCGTCTGGGACGAAGATCGGTTGATCGGCTTCAGCCGCGTCATCACGGATGACCTCTACCGCGCGCTGGTCGACGATGTTGTGGTCGATAGCGCCTACCGCGGCCGGGGCATCGCCTCGCACATGCTGGAAAAGATGCTCAGGCGCGTCGAGCATGTGGAACAGGTCATGCTCGATTGCGGCCCCGAATTAGGCGACTTCTACCGCCGCTTCGGCTTCCGCGACAAGGACTGGTCCTCGATGGTCAAGTTGAGCCCGCGCTCGCCCTGACGCTTTGCCAAGCGCGTGGGAATCGGCTATCATCGCCGCCTGAGCGAGACAGATTGCCAGCTTGGCACAGGCGGAGGCATGAGCGAGCTCCCCCTCAACCCGGACATCCTGCCATTCGCGCGCGGCGAAGGCGCTGCGGCCGCGGATGTAGCCCCGCATGAGGCTGTCAAGCGGGTCTACGAGCTGGCGAATAACGAGAATCCGTTGGGGCCATCGCCACGCGTCGTCGACGCCATCAACGCCGTCGCGCCGACATTGTCGTATTATCCCAGCTTCACCGACATTGAATTGCGGCGCGCCATAGTCGACGTGCTGGGCCGCGGCTTGACGCCAGCGCATATCTTCACCGGCTGCAGCGGCTTTGAGGCGCTGGAACTGATCACGCGCGCCTGCCTCGGCCCCGGCGATGAAATGATATTGTCGTCGCCCACCTTCAGCGGCGCCTATCGAAAAGTCGCCGAGCCACTTGGCGCCCGCGTCATCGATGTGCCCTTGGCCGAGGACACGTTTCGCTATCGGCCGGAAGCTGTGTTGGATGCCATCAGCGACAAAACGCGGCTCGTCATGCTCTGCAACCCGAACAATCCCACCGGCACGGTGATCACGGCCGAGGCGATGGAGCGGCTGATGCGCGGCTTGCCCGAGCATGTGCTGGTGGTGGCCGACGAAGTCTACCATCATTTCGTCGACGCGCCGGACTACCCCGATTCATTTCGCTATGTGCTGGAGGGGCGCAACATCGTCATCGTGCACAGCTTCTCCAAAGCTTACGGGCTGGCGGGCCTGCGTCTGGGCTACGGCATCGCCCGGCCCGATATCGCCAATTATATCGCCGGGCTGCAGCGGGGTTTTCATCAGAACAAGCTGGCGTTGGCCGCTGGCATCGCCGCTTGCGCCGATCAAGCGCACGTGGAGCGCTCGGTCGCCTATCTGCGGGGCGAGGCCGCTTGGATCTGTCAGCAATTCGACCGGCTCGACCTCCGCTTTTGGCCGCCGGCCGCCAATTTCGTGCTCTTCGAGACGCCCATGCCCGCCGACGAGCTTCAGACGTGGCTGCTGGCGCGTGGCTTCCGGCTGCGCGGCCAGACGCGGGTCAACCTGCCCTACGCCATGCGCCTCAGCCTGGGTTTGCGAGAAGCCAACCAGGCCTTCATCGACGCGCTAGAGGCGATCATCGGCGAGGCCTCCTAGCGTCTGGGTTTACCCCGCCCATCGGCAAAACCGTCATTGTCCGGGCGCGGCGCCTGTGATAGAATTTCGCGCGGCACAGCGTTCGAGAACGCGATAGCCAAATCCCACACATCAGGACTCTCGGTGGGTGTTGTCCGCCGCGGCGGATTGTCACCGGAGGATGAATGGTGTGCGAGCTCAAAACACCAAGCCAAGGAGATCAACCATGCCCTCAGCAGTACGAATGCGAACTTTGCTCGAAACCGGCGTGCATTTCGGGCACCGCACCAACAAGTGGAATCCCAAGATGGCGCCCTTCATCTTCACGCAGCGCAACGGGATTCACATTATAGACTTGCAGATCACGCTGAAGAATCTCAACGAATTTCACGACCGCATCGCTGGCATCATCGCCGATGGCGGCTCGGTCTTGTTCGTCGGCACCAAGCGCCAAGCGCAGGAGATCATCCAGCGCGAGGCGGCGCGCTGCGGCATGCCTTACGTCAACTATCGCTGGCTGGGCGGCACGCTGACCAACTGGAAGACAATCCGCAGCCGCATCGACACGCTGAAGCAGTTGGAGCAGCGGCGCGATGCCGGCGAATTCGACCGCTTGACGAAGAAAGAAGGCCTGGTGCTGGAGCGCAAGATCGCCAAGCTGCAACTGCGCCTGGGCGGCATCCGCGAGATGACGCGCGTGCCCGATCTGCTGATCGTGGTCGACGCCGAGCGCGAATACACCGCCGTCAAGGAGGCCAACATCCTCAAGATTCCGGTGTTGGCGCTGGTGGATACCAACGCCAATCCCGATACTGTCGACCATATCTTGCCCGCCAACGATGACGCCATGCGCTCCATCCGCCTGCTGATCAGCGCGCTGGCCGATGCCGTGATGGAAGGGCATAACCTGCGTCAATCAGCCGGCGTTGAAGAAGAGGAAGAGACCTTCTTCGCTGATACCTACGACGAAGAAATGGCCGACGAAGACTTGCTTGGCGAATCCACCCTGGCCAAGCTGCGCGATTCCAGGCTCTTCGGCGAGGAAGAGAGCAGCGAAACCGCTGACGGCGCCGAGAGTGAATCGGCCGCAGCGCCCGCAGCCGAAGCCCCGCGCGGCGACTAACTGAACCCAAAGGATTACGGAGAAGAAGAGGCAAATGGCAGTAAGCGCGAAAGAAGTAAAAGCTCTGCGCGACCGCACCGGCGCTGGCCCGCTGGATTGCAAGAAAGCGCTGGAACAACACAATGGCGACATTGACGCCGCCGCCGAATTCTTGCGCGAGAAAGCGCTCAAGGACGGCATCAAGCTGCAAGGCAAGGGCCGCGCCGCGAATGAAGGCGTGATCGGCAATTATGTGCACTTCGACAACAGGCTGGCGGTCATCGTGGAAGTCAACTGCGAGACGGATTTTGTGGCCGCCACAGAGCAGTTCAAAGCCTTCGCCAAGGACATCGCCATGCACATCGCCAATATGAACCCGCAATTTGTCGGGCGCGATGATGTGCCGGCGGCGCAGGTCGACGCGGAGAAGCAGCTGCAAATGGAGCGCGCCCTGGGCGAAGGCAAGCCGGAGCATATCGCCGAGCGCATCGTGGATGGCCGCATGAACAAGTGGTACGAAGAGATCGTGCTGCTGGAGCAAGCCTTCATCAAGGACGATGATAAGACGATCAGCCAATACTTGCAGGAGACCGTGGCCGAGGTGGGCGAGACGATCAACATCGGCCGCTTCCAGCGCCTGGCCATCGGCGACGGGAATTAGGGTATCGTCAGAGGCGAGTTGGCATGACGACAGAGCAGCCAGTTGGTTGCATCAGACCGGGGATTAGTCGATGGCTAATCCCTTTGCTTGTGGGATGATGGCATGACGGCCGCCGAAAGGGACTGGAAGATCCGCGGGCATGTATACCAGGTCATGCTCAAGGGCGGCGCGGCGCCGACGGCAGCGTCAATCGCGGCGCGCTTCGGTATGGAGACGGCGGCCGCGCGCGGTTCGTTGCGGCGCCTGCACGAAGCGCACGCGCTGGTGCTGGACGAGGCGCGGGAGACCATCGTGATGGCGCATCCTCTAGCCGCCGCTCCTACGGATTATCGCGCTTGCGTTGACGGCGTGACGCTCTACGCCAACTGCGCCTGGGACTCGCTGGGCATTGCGGCCATGCTGGGGCGCGATGCGGACATCTTCGCCCGCCATCCGCTCGACGGCGACGAGCACAACTACGCGGTGATTGACGGCCAACTGCGCTGTGCCGGCGATGAGTTGGTGCATTTCGCACACCCTTTTCGTCAATGGTATCGCGACATCGCCGATACTTGAGCCAATATCCTGCTCTTTCGGTCGGAAAGTGAAATCGACGCCTGGCGCCAGTCGACGGGTCGCGCAGAGGGCGCAGTGCTAGAATTAGGGCAAGTCTGGGCGCTGTCTCAGCTGTGGTATGCCGATCGGCTGGACGCTGACTTCCGCGGCCGGACGGCAGAAGACGCAGCCAAGATCTTCGAGGCGCTTGAATTGACGGGCGACTTTTGGCGCCAAGGCAAGGACAATGACTATGCAAATCAGGAGTAAGCCGAACCTATGCTGACGAACATCGAACCGGGCCAGCCGATGACGACTGACGGCGACCTGCCCTATAAGCGGGTGCTGCTGAAATTGAGCGGGGAGGCCCTGGCCGGTGAAAGCGGCGCCGGCATCGACCCGGTGCAGACCGCTTACATCGCCCGGCGCGTGCGCGAAGTCTATGAGTTGGGCATGCAAGTCGCTATTGTCATCGGCGGCGGCAACTTGTGGCGTGGCGAGCCGGCGGCCAAACTGGGCATGGACCGCAGCACGGCCGACCACATGGGCATGATAGCGACCGTCATGAATGGCCTGGCGCTGCAAGACGCCATTGAGCGGCTGGGCGTCACCACGCGGGTGCAAACCGCCGTCGAGATGAATTCCGTGGCGGAGCCCTATATTCGGCTGCGCGCCATCCGCCACCTGGAAAAGGGGCGCGTGGTCATCCTCAGCGGTGGTATCGGCAGTCCTTATTTCACGACCGATTCGGCTGCGGCCCTGCGCGCCAGCGAGATCAACGCCGATGTTATCGTCAAAGCCACCAAGGTCGACGGCGTCTACTCGGCTGATCCGCTGCGGAATCCGGCGGCCGAGCGCTACAGCCGCCTGACCTATCAGCAGGTGCTGGATCGGCAGTTGCGCGTGATGGACACCACGGCTTTCACGCTCTGCCAGGAAAATGCCATGCCCGTGGTGGTGGTGAATTTCTGGAATCCCAGCGACTTGGTCAAGACGCTGCGCGGCGACAGCTCGGTGGGCACGCTGATCTGCGATTGAGGCGGGCCGGCGTTTACGTTGCGGATGGGGCCGCTACCCCTCACCCCCCGGCCCCCTCTCCCACAAGGGGAGAGGGGGAGCAAGGCGCTGCGCGGCGCAAGGTATTTTGCGTATGGGTTAGCCGGTGGCTCGCGCCTGTTTAGGTTGCGGGCTAAGTCCAACGTGCGTACGGGCGAGCTGGTGGCTCGCCCCTACATGAATTGACATTGAACGCATGATTAGCATGTGCGAGTCAAGCCGCGGCTTGCCGCTGCGCCCGCCGGTGCTACACTCTCAGCAGACTGTGCCCGCCTGACTAGGGAAAAGCCGCTGAGATGAGCGCCGGCAAGCGAATCGCCGTATTTTGCCTGAACCCGCTATTCCCCGATTTTTCTTCGGGCGGCAACCAGGTGCATCTGAAAAAGGTCGCGCTGCATCTGGGGGAGCTGGGGCATCGGTTGACGATCCTCACCACCCGCCGCGCCGGCTCGATGACGCCCTTCAAGTGGCACGAAAATGTCGATATCCGGCCCGTGCTGCGTTTCAAGCAGCCCTTCCCGGAGCCCTACTTCACGCCGCTTTATCACATCGGCAACGCCATGCGCTATGTCGGCGACGCCATCGCCGCGGCCGATATCCACTACAGCCACGATGGCGGGCTGATCTTCCCCTATGTCTACCGGGCGATTCCGACCGTGATATCGCTGCGCAGCATCATTTATCCCGAGACGCTGCAATCGGCCTTGCTCTTTCAGGGCGATGAATTGATCTTGCCGTCGCAGCATACGCGCGATTCCTACGAAGCGGTCGTGGCGCAATTCGCGCCCGGCATCCGCGAGCGCATGCACGCCGTGCACAACGGCTTCGATTGGAATTTCTTCCGCTACACCAAGCCCGCCGGCATCTTCCGCTTGATCCCGCCCGAGCTCGCCGAGAAGCCGCTGCTGCTATTCCCGCATCGGCCCGAAGCGCACAAGGGCATCAGCGAAGTATTGCAGGTGGCGGCGAAGCTGGTCCGCGAGCGCGGCTGGCGCAACCTGCGTGTGCTGGCGCCGCGCTGGCTTGATGGCGATACCGAGCCGGGCAACCGTGAATACTACGCCGGCTTGCGGCGGCGAATCAGCGAACTGGGCCTGGACGATGTCGTCGTCTTTCACGACTGGATTCCCGAAGCCTTGCTGGCCGAATACTACAGCCTGGGCGACTTGACCATGTGCATCGGCAGCTGTGTCGAGACCTTCGGCAATACGCCCTTCGAGTCGATGGGCTGCGGCACGCCGGCCCTGGTGGCGCAGGTGGCGGCTTACCGCGAGCTGCTGCCCGCTGAGCATATCGAGCGCGTCGATTACGGCGATATCGAGGCGGCGGTCGATGTGGCCGATCGCATCTTGCGGGAGCGCCGGCGGACGCCTCCGGCCACTCTGGCCTATCTCAAAGCCAACTTTTCGCTGGCGGCAAACGTGGGCCGCTTTGCCGATATCATCCTCAGCGCGCGAAAGCGGCCGCCGTTGCAGTACCGCCTGCCGACGCTTGATGATACGACGCGCTATAGGCTGGCGCCCTGGTGTTATGAATCGAGCCGCGGCGTCTATCACGACTTCCGCGCCGATTATCAGGCGGATGACGCGCTGCTGCGCCTGGCCCGTGAGCAACCCGACGGCTTTCGCGCCGGCGCCGTCGAGAGCGGCCTGCTGCGCCGCTGGCTGGACGAGGGTTATGTCGTGCCGCTGGTTGAGCGTTAAGTGCCGTCAACTGCGCGTTACGATGTTGTGGAAAATCGACACTTTTGCCACCGGGTACGCCGAATGAAGAGAGTGCAGCGAGGCAGATATTCTTTATGGTGATCGGCATGACTTGGCTGTCGCAAAACACTGACCCGAGCGAGATAAATTCATGCAGGCGTTGTCTGATACTGGTCTAGTTTACGTGTTTATTCTACCTCACCCCCCGGCCCCCTCTCCGAATCATCAGAGAGGGGGAGCAAACCTGGCCGATTCGGGTAATTTCAAGTTTCTTTGCCCCACGAACGAAGTGCCTTATGTACCGTTTTCGCATTTTGCGAGTTTATTTTGAGTAAGGATTGTAGTACCGGACAAGCCTTGTAGGGTCGAGCCGCCGCCAACGCAATTTACCTTGACGGGATATTGCAGGGGCGTCACGGCGTGAGGCCCGTCCCGCAGGCCCGTGGGCCTTTCACGAAACGCCCCTACAAACTTTCAGGCTCGCCGGGCGTGCTATACTGAGTTGACGGCGGCGCAGCGAGGACGCGAGGCTATGGCGGTCATCACGGAATTGATCGACGCGGGGCGAAGACTCAGGCGGGCGGGCAACCTGCAGGGCGCCATCGAGCACTTCCGCCAACTCCAGGCCACCTACCCCGATCACGCCCGCATCATGTTTGAGCTGGCCGGCGCCTGGCGCGAGTTCGGCGTGCCGGAACAGGCGCTGCCGCTCTACCGCGCATTGCTCGAAAAGCCCAGGGGCGAAGGCCTGCCGCCCAAGGACATGCCGCGGCTCTACACGCAGCTGGGCGCGACCCTGCTGACGCTGCAAGACTATGACGCGGCGCGCGCGGTCATCGACGAAGGCGTCAGCGCCCACCCCAGCTACCGCCCGTTGCGGGCCTGGCGCATCTTCGCCTTGTCCCGCGCCGGGGCGCAGCAGGCGGCCTTGCTGGACGCCATCGAGCTGATGCTGGAATCGCTGGCGCCCTCGCGCTGGGACATTTTTGAGGACGACATCAAGGCTATCGCCCGGCGGATGCGTGCCGAATTGGATGGGACGGAGGCTGCGCCGACGGCCGCCGCCGCCCCGGCCAAGCCCAAAACAACGCGCGTCAAGAAGCCACGCGCCAAAGCGACACCGCCTAGCCCCAAGGCGAAGCAGACGCAGGCGGCCGAAATCGCCGTCGCCGATGCCGAGAGCGAAGACGACGGGCGCGAAGTTGAGGTGCAAGTCAAGCAGCCGGCGCGCAAAGCAAAGCGCCGCTCCCGCAGAAAATCGACGCCGGCGCAATTGGGCAAGAAGGCGGTCAAGATCGACATCGGCTCGGCCGCTGATGAACCCGCCGCTGATGACGCTGCGCCCGCCGCGGACGCCAATTTCAAGATCCCCATCGACGACGATTAGCGCGCGATGGGCCGTGCGAAGCTAGTCTACGATCAGCCGGCCATCGCGCAGGGTCCAGATGGACGTTGCGATCTTGTCGATGAACCAGCGATCGTGCGTGGCCGCCAAGATGGCGCCGGGGAAGGCCAGCAGCGCCCGCTCCAGCGCTTCCAGGCTCAGCAGATCGAGGTGATTGGTGGGCTCGTCGAGCAGCAGCAGGTTGGCCCGGCTTTGAATCAGGCGCGCCAGGCCCAGCTTGCGCCGTTGCCCCAAGCTCAAATCGGCCACGGCTTTGCCCGCCAGATGCGCATCGCGGAACAAGCCGCAGCGATGCAGCAGCGTCAGGATTTGGTCGTCCGTATCACCGCGTACCGCCCGGATGACATCGATTATGTTGGCGCCTTCGTCGAGGTCGTCGCCGGTTTGATCAAGATAGCCCAGCCGCGCGCCCGGCATCAGCGAGACCTTACCGCGGCACGAACGCAGCTCGCCCGTAATCAGCCGCAGCAGGGTCGTCTTGCCGGCGCCGTTGGGGGCGACCAACGCGATGCGCTCGCCCTTGCGCAAGACGGCGCTGGCCGCCTGGAAGAGCGTGCGCTCGCCGAAGCCCATGCTGATATTCTCCAAGCGCAGCGGCTCCATGCTCGTCAGCGGCACGGGATCGAAGTTGTATTCGACATGCCAGACGTGCCGCGGGTTGTCCAGCCGATTGGCCGCCAGTGACTCCAGCTGCTGCCGCGCCGAGCGCACCAACTTGCTGACGGTGCGCGCGGATTGCTGCTGCCCGGTGAATTTGATCCATTTGTCGCCATCGTCGGGCCGCTTGGCTTTGCGTGGGCTATGCGCCTCTTTTTTCATGCGCGCGCGCAGCGCCTTCATCTGGTTGGTCTGCGCGTGATAGGCCGCGACGGCGCTCTGATACTGCGCCTCCCGCTGCGCCAGGTAGTCTTCGTAATTGCCATGGTACACCGTCAAGCTATGCGTCACGGGCGACAGATCGAGGATTTGTGTGGCCACGCGATTGATGAAGCGCCGGTCATGCGTGATCATCAGAAGCGCGTGCGGGTAGCTCAGCAAGTAGTTTTCGAGCCAGTTTAGGCCGGCAAAATCCAGGTGATTGGTCGGCTCATCCAGAATCAGCAGGTCGGGGGCTTGCAGCAGCAGCGCCGCCAGGCCGACCCGGGTCTTTTCGCCGCCGCTGAGCGACTTAAGGGCGCGCTCGGGCGCGATATGGGTCAAGCCCAAGCCGGCGAAGATGAGCTCGCGCCGGCTCTCCAGCGTATAGCCGCCACGCGCCTCAAATACTTCTTGCAAGCGCCCGTATTCCGCCAACGTGCCCTCGAGATCGGCCGGGTTCGCCATCTGCCGCTCCAGATCAGCCAGCCGCTCGCGGATCCCGTGCAGTTCGCCGACGCGCCGCTCGATGTAGTCCGACACGCTGATGCCACCGGTCGCCGTTACTTCCTGCGGCAAGTAGCCGATACGCGTGCCGGGCGCCGCGCTAATCCGCCCGCCATCGCCCTCTTCTTCGCCCAGAATCAGCCGCGCCAGGGTTGACTTGCCAACGCCATTCTCGCCCACCAGCACAGCGCGATCCCGCCGGTTGAGCAGCAGACCCACGCCGTCCAGAATCAGTTTGGCGCCGTAATACTTTTGCAGGTCGGTGACGCTAAGCACTTGCCGCGACATATCGGCTCCCGCCTGATTAGCCTTTACGCGAAGCATCATTCTGCTGCGGCCGGCGGCAAGTGGCAACCGTCGGTTCAGATTCGGCGCGGCCTGGTCTATAATGCCGGCATTCGTCAGCCTTCGGCGAGGACAGATTTTGCCCGTCATTTTGGCGCATGGCGCGCTTGGACCCTTCGACGAGATCATCTTCATCGGCATCGCGGTGGTCTTTTTGCTGATGATGGGCGTCAGCTGGTTACGCAGCCAAGACATGCCGGCGGATGAATTCCCGGCGGACGACATGGCGCTGGAGCACGACGATGAGCGTTTCACACTGGAATAGGGGACAACGATGAGATTGGAACATATTGCCTTCAACGTGAGAGAACCGGCGGCGCTGGCGGCCTGGTACGTTGCGAACCTTGAGATGGAGATCGTGCGCGCCTTTGACGAGCCGCCCTTCATCCACTTTCTGGCCGATAGCGAGCGCAAGAGCCTCGTCGAAATCTACAGCAATCCGCTGGGCGAATTCATCGACTATTCGGCGCAGCATCCGGTCGTCTTTCACCTGGCCTTCGCGGTTGACGACATGGAAGCGGAGCGGCAACGACTGGTGGCGGCCGGCGCCGCGCTGGATGGCGAGGTGGATCACCGGCCCAACGGCGACAAGCTGGCCTTCCTGCGCGACCCCTGGGGTTACACCATCCAGTTGGTGCAGCGCCAGCAGAAGATGATCGACTGAGCGGCCAGTGAGTTTGCAGATCAAGTTTGAGCTGCGGGCCGAGGGCGATGAGCAGCCCGATGCCTTCCTGGACGCGGCCGAGCGGGAACTGCTCTTCGCTTCGACGCGCGCGTCGATCAGCGCCGGCCTACAGCGCAAGTTACGGGCGGTCATCTGCGGCGAGCACGGCGGGGCGCCGGCGATCACCGTCAGCGGCGTCTACGATAACGCGACCGAACAGATGGAGCTGGACTACCATATCGATACCTGCTGCCAGGCTTTTCTGCTGCGGGTGGTGCAGATTTTGAATCAGCGGGCATGAGAGCCGCCCGGGGAAAGGAAGACGAATGCGCGTGCTGCTGCAGCGGGTCAGCGCCGGCTCGGTCACGGTCGACGGCGGGGTAACCGGCGCCATTGAACGGGGCTTGGTGGCGCTTGTCGGCGTGACGCATAGCGATACTTCAGCGGAAGCCGAGAAGCTGGCGGCCAAGGCGGCCAACCTGCGCGTCTTCGCCGATGAAGCCGGCAAGATGAATCGCTCGCTGCTGGATATCGGCGGCGGCGCGTTGGTGGTATCGCAATTCACGCTTTACGCCAATTCGCGCAAAGGCCGGCGCCCCAGTTACATCGGCGCAGCCCAGCCGGGGCACGCCGAGCCGCTGGTGCGGCGCTTCGGTGACTGTCTGCTTGAGGCGGGGGTCCAGCGCGTGGAGCAGGGCGTCTTCGGCGCGATGATGCAGGTGGAAATCCACAACGACGGTCCGGTGACCATCATGCTGGACAGCGACCTGCTCTAGCGCTATTGGCTCAGCCGCGGCAAAAAAAGAGGCGACCCGCGGGCCGCCTCGTTACAAGAATGCTGGCTAACCAGCGAGACTATTCATCTTCGTCAGTTGTGTGCAGCGGCAGGACATTGGGCCAGACCGAGGCGTGATGCTCATAGGCGTCGATGCCGATGCGGTCCGCCTCGGGATGCACGTGCAGGACATCAATGCGGTCCAGCGCTTTGAACATGATGAAGCTGGTGACGCCGACCCAAATCGCCACCACGACAACGCCGATGACTTGCGCGCCCAGGGTATCGAGCGTACCGCCATCCAGCAGGCTCGGCGCTCCCAACGCCTCCGAGCCGACGATGCCGATCATGAGCGTGCCGAAAGCGCCACACGCGCCGTGCACCGAGAAAGCGCCGACTGCGTCATCAATCTTCATCGACTCGACCACGCTGATCGAGACGACCAGCACGACGCCGGCCAAAAGGCCGATGATGATGGCGTTAATGGGTGTGACCGCGGCGCAGCCAGCAGTGATGGCGACCAAGCCGGCCAGCGAGCCGTTCAAGACGAAGCTGACATTCCAGTGTTTGGTGATGAACCAGGTGTGGAACATCGCGCCCAGGGCGCCGGCCGTCGCCGCCAGCGTGGTATTTACCGCGACCAGACCAAGCAGGTTTACGTCGTTAGCGCCCAGGGCCGAGCCTACATTGAAGCCATACCAGCCGAACCAGAGGATGAAGGTGCCCAGCGCGGCAATGCCCAGATTTGACGCCTCCGGCGGACGCCCGAAGACGCGCCCGGCGCGCGGCCCCAAGACATAAGCGCCCGTGAGCGCCACGATCCCGCCGGTCATGTGAACGATGGTGGAGCCGGCGAAGTCGATAAAGCCCTGCGCCAGAATCCAGCCATTGCCCCAAGTCCAGAAGACGACCACCGGGTAAATGATGGCGCCCAAGATGGCGCTGTAAATCAGCTTGCCGACGAAATTGGTGCGTTCCGCCATGCCGCCGGTGGCAATAGTCGCGGCCGCGCCGGCGAAGGCGAACTGGAAGAAGAAGCCGACGAAGAGCGCGCCGTCGCCCTCAGCGGTTCCATCCGCATTGCCCAGCAGCAATGGAATGTTGGATGGCGCCCAGCCACCGCCGTCCATGCCGGCGTCATAGGTGCCGTAAGCGATGCCGTAGCCGACGATGAAAAAGACAATGCCCGTGATACAGGCATCCATGAAGTTCTCAGCCAGTGAATTCACCACGCCCGTCTCGCGGATCATGCCGCCTTCCAGCATGGCGAAACCGGCCTGCATGAAGAAGACCAGGAAGCCGGCGATCAGAATCCAGGTGTAATCCAGGTTGAATTGCACCGCTTCTACATTCGCTTGCACCTGCTCAATCGTCAGCGCATCCGCCATCACCTCTTCGGCCGCGGCATCGTCCGCCGCCGGCTCGTCTTGGGCGATTGCGCCAAAGCCAAAGCTATAGAGGATGACCAGCCCCATGAAAATCGAGATAAGGCGGTAAAACATCTTGCGCTTGCCGCTAAATTTCGCTCTGGGCATACCCATTTGCATCCTCCAGCCTGCTGACAACTCGCACTCCCTGCTTGTCTGCCAACAGTATAATGGTGCGGACGCTTGCGAATTTAGCGCAAATCTGTCCCAATTACAAGCAATCTCTTTGGTCATTTATGACAAAACGGCGAAATGGCGACGCCTTGTTCTGCTGACGCCTAGCCGGAATCGGCGCGACATCGAGGGAAGTTCGGGCGAGAACAGCGCTAACTTTATACGTTGTATACAAAGGCCAAGGTGTGAGCGCTGACGGCCAGCCATCAGCGTACTACAAACTAACCAGTGCGACGTCATAGCGGCTATTGCTGGTCGCGCGATCCGACGCGCCGCCTCAGCCGAGGGCTTGGTGCTTGATCGCCTTGAGGCGCTTCATGACATCGTTGGCGCCACGGCCGAAGTAACTGTAGAGCGTCTGGTATTCGGCGAAGAGCTTGTCATACGTTGCCTGATTGCGCGCGATGGGCGTGACGGCGCCCGATTTGAGCGCCCCCATCTTGTCGGCAGCGGCGTGAATATCGGGGTAGATGCCGGCCGCCACCGCCGCGTGCATGGCCGCACCCAGCGCCGGCGCCTGTGCCGAGCCGGACAGTTTCAAGGGCCGGCCGGTGACATCGGCGAAGATTTGGCAGAGCAGCGCGTTTTTCTCCGGCAAGCCGCCCGCTGCCACCAACTCGCGCACTTCGATGCCCTGCGCTTCAAAGGCTTCGATGATTTCGCGCGTGCCATAAGCGGTCGCCTCGATCAAGGCGCGGTAGATATCCGGCGCGCGCGTGGCCAGGTTCATGCCCAGCATCATGCCGGTCAGGTCGACATCGACAAGCGTGCTGCGGTTGCCATTCCACCAGTCCAGCGCCAGCAAGCCGTGCTCGCCGACTTGTTGTTTGGCCGCTTCACGCTCCAGGTAAGCGTGCATATCAAGCCCGGCCGCAGCCGCCGCCCGCTGATATTCCGCTGGCACGGCGTTATCGACGAACCAGGCGAAGATATCGCCGACGGCGCTCTGGCCGGCTTCGTAGCCGTACAAGCCGGGGATGACGCCGCCCATGACCACGCCGCACATGCCGTCTACGACTTTGAGCGCGTCGCCGGACAAGATGTGGCAGCAGGAGGTGCCCATGACCATGACCATGATGCCGCTTTCGGTGGCTTTGACCGCCGGCGCGGTGACGTGGGCGTCGACATTGGCGACGGCGACCGCGATGCCCGCCGGCAGTCCCATCAGCGCCGCCATCTCCGGCCGCAGCTCGCCGGCCTTGGCGCCCAGCTCGGCGAATTCACGGCCGACTTTTTCATCGACGACATGCTCAAAGGCTGGGTCAAGCGCTTTGAAATAGTCCGTGCTGGGGAAGTCGCCGTCTTGCACCATCGCTTTGTAGCCGGCGGTGCAGGCGTTGCGGGTTTCGACGCCGGTCAGCTGCCAGATGACCCAGTCGGCCGCCTCGACGAAGCGGTCGATCTGCGCGTAAATATCGGGCCGCTCCTGCAGAATTTGTAACAATTTACTAAAGAACCACTCCGATGAGATTTTGCCGCCGTAACGCGGCAGCCAGCTTTCGCCCCTTTGCCGCGCTGTTTCGTTGATTTGGTCGGCTTGCCGTTGCGCCGCGTGATGCTTCCATAGCTTGATGTAGGTGTGCGGCTCGTCTTTGAGCTCGTCCAGGAAGCAGAGCGGCGTGCCATCGGCAGTGGCGGGCATGGGCGAGCTGGCGGTGAAATCGATGGCGATGCCTTTGACATCGCGCGGATCGACGCCGCTGGCGCGCAAGACGACCGGCACGGTTTGGGCGAAGGTATCGAGGTAATCCTGCGGATGCTGCAGGGCCCAATCAGGCGGCAACTGGCGCCCCGAGGGCAGTTGGCTGTCCATCACGCCGTGCGGATAATCGAAGACGGCTTCGGCGATCTCCGCGCCATCGCGGGTATCCACCAGCACCGCCCGCCCGGATAAGGTGCCGAAATCCAACCCGATGGTGTACATAGGCGCGCCTCGTTTCGTATGATGCTGACAGCGTCATTATTGTCGCCAATCCAGTTACAAACTGCAACTCTCGCTGGCGTCTAGCGCACAACTAGGCGCAAGTACGTGATGCAAGAAATGCAAACTACAGAGTACGCAGAGTACGCAGAGATATTCCCAGCCGATGAACGAATTCTCGGGCGAGTCACAGCATCGACCTACAAATCTCGACGTTGTTGCGGTCGCGAGGGACGGGTGGGCGAGACAAGTCTCGCCCCTACAGGATTCGACGGGGACGGAGAGAAAAGCAGCGCGAGAGGCAAGGAATTTCGCGTGGGCGGCGATCGGGTCACGGGTGCGTCTACAGGTTTCGTCGGTCGCCGCGCAAAAGTGTTGTGCTATGCTTGAGGGAGAATCAGCGACCTGCGAGGCAGAAGAATACCGGCGCGATCCTGTCGCATCGGCAGCGCAGCCGAACTTAAAGAGACAAGATGAATAGCGCAGACAAAAAAGGCTTCCCCCCAGGCCCCACCGAAATGGGAGAGGGCACGTGGCAGAATTACTTGTTTTACCGCCGCTTCTTCAAGGACCCGTTGAGCCACGTCACGCGCTGGATGGAAACATACGGCGATGTCTGGCACTTCCAGATCGGCGACGCTCACAATTATGCGGTCGCCAATCCCGATGTCATTCACGAGTTATTCGTGCGCCAAGCGAAACGCTTCATCAAAGGGCCGGCTTATACCAGCAAGAAGACCGGCCTGGCGCGGTTCATGGGCGAGGGGCTGGTCACCAGCAACGGCGACTTCTGGAAGCGACAGCGGCGTTTGGTGGCGCCGGCTTTTCATGCCATCCGCGTCCATGCCTATGCCGACACCATGGTCGATTACACCTTGAAGCGCATGGAAGGCTGGCGCGACGGCGCGGTCGTCGATGTGGACGAAGAGATGATGCAACTCACGCTCACCATCGTAGCGCGGACGCTCTTCGACGCCGATGCCTCGAGCACAGTCAACCAGGTCAAGCGGGCCGTCGCGGTGGTGCAGCAGGCCAACAATACCGCCAGCATACTGCCCTATTGGATCCCGACACCGCTGCGGGCGCGGTCCTGGCTGGCGAATAACGCGCTGAACAAAATCGTCTACGGCTTCATTGATGACAGGCGGCGAACCGGCGAAGATCGCGGCGATTTGCTTTCGATGCTGCTGCTGGCGGAGGATGCCGATGGCGAGCGCATGACCGACCTGCAAGCGCGTGACGAAGCGGTGACGCTCTTCCTGGCCGGGCACGAAACCACCGCCAATACGCTGAACTGGACCTGGTGGCTGTTGGCGCAGCATCCCGAGGTCGAAGCCAAGCTGCATGCCGAGCTGGATGCGGTGCTGGCCGGGCGCGCGCCAAAGCTGGAAGACCTGCGCCGCCTGCCCTACACCGATATCGTCATCAAGGAAGCGCTGCGGCTGATGCCGGCCGTCTGGTCCGTCAGCCGCACTGCCGCGGAAGACACGGAAGTCTGCGGCTATCCCATGCCCAAGGGGACGACGGCGCAAGTCATGATTTATCTGCTGCATCGTCATCCCGAGCACTGGAAGCAACCGAACGATTTCCTGCCCGAGCGCTGGCTGGCGCCCGAGATCGAGACCATGCACAAGTACGCCTACCTGCCCTTCGCCGGCGGCCCGCGGGTGTGCATCGGCAACAGCTTCGCCATCATGGAGGCCAACCTGCTGCTGGCGACGATTGCGCAGCGCTATCAGCTCCGCCTGATTGAAGGCGTCGAGATCAAGCCGGCCGCCTTGATCACCATGTTCCCGCGCGATGGCTTGCCGATGCGGGTCGAGGAGCGCGATAAGCCTAGGTAAGCGCAAGTAAATCATGCAACAAGAATTGACCACAGAGGCACAGAGGCACAGAGGGCAGTGAGGAAAGCTGTAGGGGCTACAGTGTGTGTCGCCCGAAATAGCACGGTTATGGGTTGGGCGATTCACAAAATCGCCCCTACAGGTGTCGACGGGGAGCGGGAGATATACGTTGCGGGATGCCGGGTATTTTGCGTGGGAGGTGGTGGGGCGCGCGTGTCCACTTGTCTCGGCTAACGCGCTACAATAATGCTATTGTCGAGAGCGACCGAGGAGATCAACTGTGCTAGAACTGACCAAACGACTGGTGGAAACCTGGGGGCCGCCCGGTTACGAGCACCGCATCCGCGAACTCATCCGCGGCGAAGTGAGTGACCTGGCCGATGAGATCCGTGTCGATGGCTTGGGCAATCTCATCTGTCGCATCGGCAGCGGCGGCAAGAAGATCCTCATCGCCGCGCACATGGACGAAATCGGCTTGATGGCCAATTACCAGGAGCCCGAGAGCGGCTTCCTGCGCTTCAGCAGCTTGGGCGGCTTGCGGCGTGATACCCTGCACGGCAACCGCGTCCAATTTGAAGACGGCACGGTCGGCGTCATCGCTGTGCAAGAGGGCGGCGGCAAGACCCTGGGCGACTTTTATGTCGATGTGCAGGCCGATGCCGAGGGCAACGCGGCGCAGGTCGGGCAGCCGGCCGGCTTCCTGCGCGATATGCAGGTTCGCGGCCAGCGCATCGTGGCCAAATCGCTCGATGACCGCATCGGCTGCGTCGTCGCCATAGAAGCGATGCGCCGGCTGCAGGGCGAAACGCCGCACGAAGTTTATGTCGCTTTCACCGTGCAAGAAGAAGTCGGCTTGCGCGGCGCCCAGACGGCAGCGCAAGGCGTGCGCCCCGACCTTGGCATCGCCATTGATGTCACCGCCAGCGGCGACCAAATCCGCGGGCCCAAGATGCAAGTGACCCTGGGCGGCGGCGTGGCCATCAAAGTGCACGACCCCGGCCTGGTGGTGCCGGTCGCCATCAAGAATTGGATGATCGAGCGCTGCCAGGCCGACGGCATCCCCTATCAGCTGGAGTTGCTGGCCGGCGGCCGCACCGATGCCTCCGTCATTCAACTGACCGATTCCGGCGTGCCCAGCGGCTGCATCTCGATCCCCACCCGTTACCTGCATACCACCAGCGAGACGGTCGATATCGGCGATGTGCAGGCTTGCATCGATCTGCTGGCGGGCTTGCTGGCCAAACCAATCGACTTCTAGGCGCCGGGCCATGAAAGCTGTCTTGTGCAAAGCCTTCGGCCCGCCCGAAAGCCTGGTCGTCGAAGAGCTGCCGAGCCCGCCGGTTGCGGCCGGCTGCGTCAAAATCGCGGTGCGCGCTTGCGGCGTCAACTTCCCGGATGCGCTGCTGATTCAAGGGCTGTATCAGGTCAAGCCGCCCTTCCCTTTCAGCCCGGGCCTGGAAGTCGCCGGCGACATCATTGAAGTAGGCGCGGGCGTGGACGAAGCGCGCCGGGGCCAGCGCGTCATGGCGACGCTGATGTGGGGCGGCTTCGCTGAAGAAGCTGTCGTGGCCGACGGCATGGCGCTGGAGCTGCCGGCCGGCATGAGCTACGAGGACGCGGCCGCATTCCCGCTGATCTACGGCACGGCGCACCTGGCGCTCTCGCATCGCGGTCGGCTGCAATCGGGCGAGACGCTGCTGGTCCTGGGCGCGGCTGGTGGCGTGGGCAGCGCCGCCGTCGAGCTGGGGGCGCTGATAGGGGCACGCGTCATCGCCGCCGCCGGCACGGACGAAAAGCTGGCATTCGCCCGCGCGCGCGGCGCTCAAGAGAGCATCAATTACACGCGCGAGAATCTGCGCGATCGCCTCAAAGCGCTGACCGGAGGTCGCGGCGTCGATGTCGTCTTTGACCCGGTCGGCGGCGACCTCTTTGATCAGGCCGTGCGGCGCATCGCCTGGGAGGGCCGCTACCTGGTCATCGGCTTCGCCAGCGGGCGCATCCCGGCCCTGCCCGCCAACATCGCCTTACTCAAGAACGCCGCGCTGGTCGGCGTCTACTGGGGCGCCTATTGGCAGCAGGAGCCCGCCGTCATCGCCGACTCCTTCGATCAGTTGCTGCGTTGGCATAGCGATGGCGCGCTCAAACCGCATATCCACGCGACCTTCCCGCTGGATGAGGCGGCGGCCGCCCTGCGCCAGCTGCTGGAGCGGCGCGTCATGGGCAAAGTGCTGCTGAGCACTTAGCGCCTCGACAGCGCGTCAACTCGAATATCTGTGCTAGGGCGAATATCTCGATTTCGCTTTCTATGCTATGCTGAACCCTGCGGCGTCGCGGGCTGAGCTTTCGCATTCGCCCCGCCGGCAGACTGGCAGAGGTTCCGAGCATGTCACAGCGAT
Source organism: Phototrophicaceae bacterium (assembly GCA_965208195.1). Lineage (GTDB taxonomy): Bacteria > Chloroflexota > Anaerolineae > Aggregatilineales > Phototrophicaceae > UBA6055. The sequence goes on from CBDBOC010000004.1 coordinate 1,840,079, forward strand.
TTGACGACGAACCCGAATATATCGACGATGACGAGTATTTCGACCCGGACAATCCGGGCCGCAGTGGCTCGCGCGTATTGGGCGGCAGCGGCTCGCGGCGTGACGCTTATGCGGCTGACGAGCATCCGCCGGCGAGACTGCGTGATAGACGTCGCGAACGGGGCGCGGGCCCCGGCACGGCGCCGAAAGCAGGCAAGTCGCGCAATCCCGCCCCGGCCGCCGCCAGCAGCGACGAGCGGCGGGCGCGTCTGGCCGGCAAGAGACCAAGCCCAGAGAAGCAGCCGAAAAGCAAGCAAACGCAAAAGCAAGAAACGGGGGGCAAGCCTGTAGCGCCCTCCAGTAAAGGACGCCTCAGCCGGCTCCGCGCGCGTTTATCCCGCGGAGAGCGCAAAGCCGGACCACGCGCGGCAAAGGCACGGCGATCGCGCTTGGCGGCTTTCGCAAGTGGCATCCGCGGTCGCCTGCCAAAGCGTAGCGAGCGCGGCCCCGGCGAAAGCTCAACCCGACCCAGCGCTGCCGGGCGGCGAGCGGACAAGTCAGCCAGCAAACGCGCCCGGCGTGAAGGCGACCGGCCGCGAGGCGAGGCGCGCCCTCAACCCCGCGCCAGCAAAGCGCCTCGAATCGAAAGCAGCGACTGGCTCGATCTCGATCGCAAGCTGGATATACTCGGCGTCTGCCTGGTTTTCGGCGCCATCGTATTCACGTTAAGCGCGCTATCACGAGAGCAGGCGGCCATCAGCGCCGCGCACCAGCTCATCGGCCAGTTGCTGGGTTGGGGCGCCGTGGCGGTGCCCATCGCCATGTTCGCCGCCGGCCTGTGGCTGATCATCCGTCACTTCGGCGACGAGCCGCCCACCATCGACCCGATTCGCCTATCGGGCCTGGCGCTGGCATTTCTGGGCCTGCTGGCGCTGTTTCAATTTGTCGAGAGTTTGTCTTATGGCGGCGCCCTGTCAACGCTAGCGCCCTGTCAAGCGCCCGCCCGCCCGGCCTGTGTTGACGCGCTGGTGCAGCAATCGTACATGAGCCAGCGCGGCGGCGGCGTGCTGGGCGGCTGGGTTTACAGCGCGCTGGTGAACAATTTGACTGAGCTGGGCGGCTTCGTCCTGGTCTTCATGGCGTTGACCATCGGCGCGATGATGATCACGCGCTCCAGCATGGCCGAGCTGGCCATGGCGACGGTCAGCCTGGGACGCGGCCTGCAGACGCGCGCGGCGCAATACGGGGCCAAGCGCCGGGCAGCTCGATTGGGCGCGGGCGAGACGCCGCCCGAATCTGCGCCGACGGTGCGCGTCTCGAAACCGCAGCCGGCTCAGCTGGCGGGGGCGACCGACGAACGCAGCGCCCTGCCGCCGCCATCGGGGACGACCATGCGCGTGCCATCGCGACTGCGCGGCCTCTTCAGTTTCCGCCGGCGCGCCGAAGCTGTCGATGTGGAACGACCTGCGGCCGAGGCGAAACCTCGTCTGGCTGAGCGAGTGTTCAAGCGGGGTTCAGGCAAATCCGCCGAGACGCCGCCGGGCGAGCCCGCGCCACACAAAGCTGGCGCCCTGGAGCGCTTCCTTAATCTGGGCGATGACTTGCCGCCGGGTACAGTCGCCTCCGCCGCAGCGCCCGCCAAGCCAGCCGAAGCGCCGCCACCCCTGCCGCGCGCGCCAGCAGCCGGCCCCGCAATCGAGCCGCCGCCCATGCCGACTGCGCCAAAGCCGCAGACAGCGCAATCGCCAAAGCGCAAGTCCACGACGCCGCGCCCGCCCCGGCGCGAGACCCCGCCTGCCGACGACGCGGAGCCAACCGCCAGCAAACGCGCTCAAGAGAAGAGATCCGCCGCGGCCGCCCCCGCCACGCGCAGCGACGCTGCGGATACCCCGGCCGTCAACGCCGAAGCGGAAAGCGCGTCTGCCACTCAGGCCCGGGAGCAGCCGCAATTGCGCATCAGCTGGGACATGCCGGACCACATCAACGTGCTCGACAGCGGCTCGGCCGGCCAGCTCGATCAAGCGCCGTTGATGCGGCAAGCGCAGATCATCGAAGATACGCTGGCGGCTTTCGGCGCGCCCGGCCGCGTGGTCGAAATCAACTCGGGCCCGGTCATCACGCAGTACGGCGTCGAGCCGGCTTATGTGACCGCCCGCAACGACAAGAAAAATCGCGTCAAAGTCAGCGCCATCGCCAAGCTGGACAAGGACTTGCAACTGGCCCTGGGCGCCCGCTCCATCCGCGTTGAGGCGCCCGTGCCCGGCAAGGGCTATGTCGGCATTGAAGTGCCCAACCCGGATTCGGCCCTGGTCAGCCTGCGCGATGTCATGGAGTCGCGCGCTTATCAAGACATCGAATCGCCGCTGGCCATCGCGCTGGGCATGTCGGTTGATGGGGCGCCCATCGCCGCCGATTTGACGCAGATGCCACACCTGCTCATCGCCGGCACCACCGGCTCGGGCAAGTCGAAGTGCATCAACGCCATCATCGTCAGCTTGCTGGCCACCAGCTCGCCCGACCAGGTCAAGTTCATCATGATCGACCCCAAACGCGTGGAGCTGACCGGCTATAACGGCCTGCCGCATTTGGTGGCGCCGGTCGTGGTCGAGCTGGAGCGGACGGTGGGCGCGCTGCGCTGGGTGACGACCGAGATGGACAATCGCTACCGCAAGTTCAGTAAAGCGGGCGCGCGCAATATCATCGACTACAACAGCATCCTCGACCCCGATTTGGCGCCCATGCCTTACATTGTCGTCATCATCGACGAGCTGGCCGACCTGATGATGATGGCGCCGGACGACACCGAGCGCGCCATCACGCGCATCGCCGCCCTGGCGCGCGCCACCGGCATCCACCTCGTCATCGCCACGCAGCGCCCCTCGGTTGATGTGGTGACCGGCCTCATCAAAGCCAATTGCCCGGCGCGCATCGCCTTCGCCGTGGCCAGCAGCATCGACAGCAAGGTCATACTCGACCAGACAGGGGCCGAGCGCTTGCTGGGCAAGGGCGATATGCTCTACCTCTCGGGCGATTCGCCGGCGCCGCTGCGCATGCAGGGCGTCTTCGTCTCCGATGACGAGATCCTGCGCTTCAGCCGCTTCTGGAAGCTGCAAGGCGCGGGCTTGGGGGGCGCCCGGCCGATCGCGATTCCGGCGGTAGCGACAGGCAAGCGCGGCGGACCGGCCCCGGCGCGTCAGTCAGCCCGACAGAAGGGCGGCGAGAACGCTCAAACCGCTTTCTGGGATATGTCGCCGACGCATGACGCGGCTGATGGCGCGGCTTACGAACCGGAAGAGGACGAGCTCTACCAGACCGCTGTCGACATGGTGCGGCGGCTGGAGAAAGCCTCGATCTCGCTGCTGCAGCGGCGGATGCGCATCGGTTACACGCGGGCGGCGCGGCTGATGGATATGATGGAAGAGCGCGGCGTGGTCGGCCCGCCCAAAGAAGGCAGCTCCAAACCACGCGATGTGCTGCCGCAAAAGTAGGCGCGAGCCACCGCCTCGCCCACGCAATATACTTTACACCGCCCTAATCATAGCTCCCTCTGCCCGTCTAAACCCGTAGGGGCGAGACTTGTCTCGCCCTCCCGTCCCTCACGACCCCACCACCGTCGAGTTTTGTAGGGGCGACTCTGTAAGTCGCCCGCCTGCTCTCAACGTAATGAGCGACGCGGCGGCGACTCGCCCACACCCGCACTGCACATCCGCCGGCCTTGCGCTAGAATAGCCCGCTGACGGAAAGGACGATGCCCATGAAAACCACTCTCATCGACGGACTGGATAAACCCGTAGCCCGGCTGCTGCAAGGCACGGTCATGCTGCGCGCCGATAGCCGCGACGCCAACTTCCGCCTGCTGGACGCGCTCTTCGAAAATGGCTACACCGCCTTCGACTCGGCGCGTAACTATGGCGGCGGCGTCTGCGAGCGCGAGCTGGGCGCCTGGATCGCCGACCGCGGCATCCGCGACCAAGTGGTCATCCTGACCAAGGGCGCCCATCCCACTGCTGACGCGCCGCGGCGGGTCAACGCCGAGTGCATCCGCAGCGACCTGGAAACATCGCTGGAGAGCTTGCAGACGGATTACATCGAACTTTATCTGCTGCATCGCGACAACCGCGAAACCCCGGTGGGCGAGATTGTCGATGTGCTGCACGAGGCCAAGGCTGCGGGCAAGATCGGCTTGATCGGCGGCTCCAATTGGCAGGCTGACCGCATGGCCGCAGCCAATGCCTACGCCGCGGCCAACGGCAAGACGCCCTTCACACTCAGCAGCCCGCAATTCAGCATCGCCGAAATGATTGAGCCGCCCTGGATAGACTGCATCAGCGTCAGCGGCCAGCAAGGCGAAGCCGACCGCGCCTGGTACGCTGCCAACGGCGTCTCGCTCTTCACCTGGTCCAGCCTGGCCGGCGGCTTCATGACCGGCAAGTTCCGCCGCGACAACCTCGATAGCTTCAGCGATTATTGGGATACCAACCCCATCGGCGCCTACGCTTACGAGAGCAACTTTCAGCGGCTGGATCGCGCGCTGGAGCTGGCGGCGGATAAAGGCGTGACCGTTTCGCAGGTCGCCGTGGCTTACGTGCTGAGCAATAATCCGCGCTATCACGCCATCGTCGCCAATTGGGAAATCGACCAAATCGCCGAGAACGCCGCGGCCGCCGAGATTGAGCTCAGCGCGGCCGAGATCGCCTGGCTGGAGATGAAGACCGAGGAGAAACCAACATGAGCGACGTAATCCGCTGGGGCTTCATCGGCCTGGGCAGCATCGCGCGCCGCTTCGGCAATGGCTTCGCCTATGCGCCGGGCGCCGAGATTTACGCCGTGGCTTCGCGCTCGCAAGACAAGGCCGATGCTTTCGGCGCGGAATTCGGCGCCAGCAAATGCTACGGCAGCTACGAGGCGCTGGTGCAAGACCCGGATGTCGATGTCGTCTACATCGGCACGCCGCACAATTTCCACTTGTCGCAGACGCTGCTGGCCCTCGACGCCGGCAAGCCCGTGCTCTGCGAGAAGCCCTTCGCCGTCAACGCTGGCGAAGCCCAAATCATGATCGACAGCGCGCGCGATAAGGGGCTCTTCCTGATGGACGCCTTCTGGACGCGTTTCTTCCCCGCCATGGCTGAACTGCGCCAACTGCTGGCCGCTGGCGCCATCGGCGATGTCATGCTGGTGCAGGCCGATTTCGGCTATCGCACGCCGGGCGTGGATCCCGAAAGCCGCGCCTTCAGCCCGAGCTGGCCGGCGGCGCCCTGCTTGATGTCGGCTGCTACTGCGTGCAATTGGCCTCGATGGTGTATGGCAAGCAGCCGCGCGATATCGCCTCGCAGGTCACGCTGGGGACGACGGGCGTCGACGAGCTCTCGGTCAGCGTTTTCAAGTACAGCGATTACGAAATGGCGACCCTCACGACCGCCATCCGCCTGAATACGCCGCAAGAGCTGCGCATCGTGGGCACGGAGGGGCATATCGCCATCCCGCATTGGTGGCGCCCGAGCGAGATCAACATCAGCCGCCGCGGCGAAACCGAGACGCGGCGCTTCGATGTGCAAGGCGAGGGCTTCCAATACGAAATCATGGCCGTCAGCGATTACATCCGCGCTGGCGCGACCGAGAGCGAGATTATGCCGCTGGACGAGACCCTGGCCATCATGGGGACGCTGGACCGCATGCGCGCCGGCTGGGGCTTGCGCTACCCCTTCGAAGGCTGATGCTGCGCGGCTGCCGATGGAAGCGGAAATCCTGATCTCCGCCTTGAGCTTGTTCGCCGGCGCCAGCTTGATGCCGGCGGCCTTCATAATCTTGCGCGATAAGGAGGTTCCGCTCGATCGTCACTGGCGGCTGCGGGGCGGCGCGGCGCTTGTCATGGCCATGGCGCTGCTGGGGCTGGCGGTGATGTTCCTGCTCAACGCCGTGGCGCAAGACGCGCGCTTGCTGCTGGCCTTGCTGGCGCTGCTGGTGGCGCTGCCGCTGCTGATCATCGCCATCGACAAACGCCGGCGTCTGTAGGGGCGAGGCGGTGACTCGCCCACAAGAGATTCCTTGCACCGCGCCGCGCATATCCCCCTCTCCCCGTCTAAACCTGTAGGGGCGAGACTTGTCTCGCCCTCCCGTCCCTCGCGACCCCATCAACGTCGAGTTATGTAGGGGCGAGGCGGTAACTCGCCCTGCCCCTTGGCGCAACCATTTGACAGCCCCGCCCGGCCATGCTAAGCTAGCCGCATCTACATACTAAGACTCAGGCGTGCCAGAACCCGGATGTTCGGCACGTAAAGGGAAAGTCGGTGTGAGTCCGACACTGTCGCGCAGCGGTGACTGACGCCACGTCAGAAGTCCGAATGCCTGCCTGAGACTTAGCTCGTGAATCTTTCGCGTCAAAAGGGAGACGAGCATGGTCAGCGAAACCGATGCCCGCCCAGACGGGCTTTTTTGTTGGCCAGTCCCGTTTCCTCCTCGTCCACAGGAGGGACATCATGAAAACCGCAACTCTCGTTCTGTTCATACTGACAATCGGCCTGCTGCCCATAACGGCGCAGGAGGCCAATCTGACCGACGGCTGCGTCGCCGACTACGACGCCGCCGTCGATTACTTCCCGCAGAAAGTCGAGGTTGTCGACGCGGTCAAGTTCAGCGTCGAATACTTCAACCATTACAAAGTCATCAGCGTGGCCGACGCCTTTGAGGGCGCGCCCGGCTTCGAGTATGTGCTCTTGCAATGTGGCGCGCCGGCGCCCGCGCCGAAGATTTCGCCGCTGGTACGCAATTCATCACCGTGCCCGCTGGCGACCTGATCACGCTCTCGACAACACAGCTGCCACCGCTGGTACAGTTGGGCTTGCTTGACCGCCTGGTCGCCGTCGACAGCGGCTTCTACATCAGCACCGGCGAAGTCACCGATGCCATCGCGGCGGGCGAAATCGCCGAGGTCGGCTTCGGCAGCGAGATCAACATAGAAGCGGTGCTGGAGCTGGCGCCGGATCTTGGTCGTCAGCTACGGCTACAATCCGGCCACGGACGCCCATCCGGTCTTGCTGGAGGCGGGCGTCTTCACCGCGCTGGACGCTAGCTGGCGCGAGCTTTCGCCGCTGGGCCGGGCCGAGTGGCTGAAGTTCATCGCCCTCTTCTACAACCTGGAAGCCGAAGCCAACGCGCTCTATGACGATATCGCCACCGGCTACGCAGCTGCGCGCGAATTGGCGGCCGGCGTCGCCGAAGCGGCGCGGCCGAGTGTGCTGATCAACAGCTTCCTGGGTTACGCCGATGCCTGGTTCATCCCCGGCGGGTCGACCTACGTCGGCCGGCTGATCCGCGATGCCGGCGGCGATCTGCTGCTTTCTTCCGCGGATTCGGCCGAGAGCCAGGCGCTGAGCTTTGAAGTCGTCTACGCAGGCGGGCTGGATGCCGATGTCTGGCTGCTGGAGACCTTCGGCGTCAGCAGCGGCGCTGACCTGCTGGCGCTGGATGAGCGCTTCGGCGATTTCGCCGCGTATCAGGCGGGCGCGCTTTGGAACAATAATCGCGACGAGAACGCCAACGGCGGCAACAACTTCTACGAATGGGGCGTGACCAATCCGCAACTGGTGCTGGCGGACTTGGTGGCCATCTTGCATCCCGAGCTGCTGCCCGCGCACGAATTCGCCTTCTATCAGCAGCTGGAAACGGACTAAGATGTCGCAGTTGGCGGGCCAATCGGCAGAAACCGCGCGGATCACCTGGCCGGCGGAGCGGCGACTGTGGCGCTGGCGGGGCCTCGCCATCAGCCGCGAATTCACCGGCGCCAAGCCACTGCTGCTCGGTGGGCTGGCGCTGCTGCTGGTGATGCTGGCCATGGCGAGCCTGGCCCTGGGCTCGGCTGAGATTCCGCTGGAGCAGATTGTTACCGTGCTGCTGGGCGGCGAGGCTGATTCCGCCGCCTGGCGCAACATCGTGCTCAAGTTCCGCCTGCCCAAGACGGCCACCGCGCTGCTGGCGGGCATGGCGCTGGGCGTCAGCGGCCTGCTGATGCAGACTTACTTTCGCAACCCGCTGGCGGAGCCCTTCGTGCTGGGCGTGTCATCGGGCGCCGGGCTGGGCGTGGCGTTGGTGGTGCTGGGCGCTGGGGCCGGCGGCACTGCGCTGCTGGCGGGGCTGGGGCTGGCAGGCGACTTGCTGTTGACGGTCGCTGCCGGGCTGGGCGCAGCGGTCACGATGGCGCTGGTGCTGCTGGTGGCCTTGCGCGTGCGCAGCAGCGTCACTCTGCTCATCCTGGGGCTGATGTTCGGCTATCTGGTGGCGGCTTTGGTCAGCCTCTTGCTCTATTTCGCCTTGCCCGAGCGCATCCAGGCCTACATCAACTGGACCTTCGGCAGCTTCAGCGGCGTCACCACGAGTCAGTTGCCCATCCTGGCGCTGATGGTGGCGGCCGGTCTGCTGCTGGCGGCCAGCCAAGTGAAGCCGCTCAACGCGCTGCTGCTGGGCGAAGATTACGCGCGCAGCCTGGGCACGCGCCTGACGCGAACGCGCATCGCCATCGTTTGCGCGACCGCCCTGCTGGTCAGCGCCGTGACCGCCTTCTGCGGGCCCATCGCGTTCATCGGCATCGCCGTGCCGCATTTGGCGCGGGGCTTGCTGGGCAGCGCTGATCATCGGCTGCTGCTGCCGGGCGCCTGCCTGGCCGGCGGTTGCGTGGCGCTGGCGGCGGCACTCATCGCCGAGTTGCCGGGCAATAATCTGGTGCTGCCGCTCAATGTGGTGACGGCGCTGCTGGGCGCGCCCGTGGTCATGCTGGTCGTCCTGCGGCATGTGCGGGGGATTCGCTGATGACCCCGGCCCTGGAAACGCGCGGCCTTAGCATCGGCTATCGCCGGCGTCGCGGGCGAGACGTGACGCTGGCGCCGGCGCTGGACTTGCGCTTGCGGCGCGGCCTGCTGATCGGCTTGCTGGGGCCCAACGGCATCGGCAAATCGACGCTGCTGCGCACGCTGGCGGGCATGCAGGCGCCACTCGCTGGGCAGGTGCGGCTGAATGACAAATGTATCGAATCGCTGAGCCCGGAAGCGCTGGCGCGGCAACTCAGCCTGGTGCTGACGACTGCGCCGCCGGCCGAGCTGATGAACGGCTACGCGCTGGCGGCCCTGGGTCGGCAACCGCATACCGACTGGCTGGGGCGCATGACTGCCGAGGATCACGCGGCGGTGCGCTGGGCGCTGGAAGCAGCGGGCGCGGCGGACCTGGCCGAGGCGAGGGTCCGCGAGCTCAGCGACGGGCAGCGCCAGAAGCTGATGATCGCGCGGGCCCTGGCGCAGCAGGGCGAGATCATGTTGCTGGACGAGCCGACCGCTTACCTAGATCTGCCGCGCCGGGTCGAGACGATGCAGCTGCTGCAAGACATCGCCCATGACAGCGGGCGCGCCATCCTGGTATCGACGCACGATCTTGATCTGGCGCTGCGCCATTGCGACCGGCTCTGGCTGATGAGCGAGGCTGGCATCGCAGCGGGCGCGCCGGAAGACCTGGCGCTGGACGGCCGCCTGGGCCAGACTTTTCAGGCAGCCGGTATCAGCTTTGACGCGGGCAGCGCCGCATTCGTCTTGAATGGGCGGCCCGGGACCGCTGTGCATGTCGCGGGCGAAGGACTGCAAGCTCAGTGGATGCGGCGGGCGTTGGAGCGCCGGGGCTACGCGCCGCAGCCGGGGCCGCAAGCCATCACCATCACGCCGAGCCGCAAAGGACGAGCCGGCTGGCAACTGACCATGGCCGAGCGCAGTAGCAGCCATCGCACGATTCAAGCGCTGCTGGATGCGCTGGAGCGCGAATCCGCTTGAGCGGCAAAGCGCGGCAACGCGGCTTGGTGCTGGTGCACACCGGCGATGGGCGCGGCAAGTCGACATCGGCCTTCGGCGTGATTCTGCGTATGCTGGGGCGCAAGAAAAAAGTAGCGCTGTTCCAGTTCCTCAAGCACGAGGGCGGGCAATGGGGGGAGGTCCGCGCGTTACGGCAACTTGGCGTCGAGCCGATCAAGACCGGCGATGGCTTCACTTGGACCAGCCGCGACATAGACGAGACGCAGGCGCGCGCCTTGCACGGCTGGCGGATCGCCCAGGAGGTCATCGCTGCCGATGAGCACGATATGGTTGTGCTTGACGAATTCACTTACCTGCTTGTCTTCGGCTGGCTGGATACGGACGAGACTATCGCCTGGCTGCGCGAGAAGAAACCGGCGCGGCAGCACCTGCTCATCACCGGCCGCGGGGCCCCGCAAGCGCTGATAGACTACGCCGATACCGTCAGCGAGATGGTCAAGATCAAGCACGCCTTTGACGCCGGCATCAAGGCGCGCGCCGGCATAGAATTCTAGCCCGCCATTGTCTCGGCGTCGCCTCGCGCTACAATCACCCGGGAACGTAGAGCGCGAGTGAGGAGAAGCGGCTATGGCGCTATGGCAGACGGACGAGGAATTATTCACGCTGGCGCGGGACGAGCTTTTTCCAGCCGTGGTTGGCGATGTGATGGATACGCGGGGCTTGCGCCGGCAATTTCTGCCGCCGCAGATCAAGCCGCTGGACCCGGCCATGGTCGTGATCGGCCGCGCGCTGCCTGTGCTGGAAGAGGACCTGCCCGCGGGCGAAGAGGCGGGCGACCCCTTCGGCTTGATGTTCCACGCCTTGGACGATCTCAAACCGGACGAGGTCTACATCTGCAGCGGGGCGTCGCCGACCTACGCGCTCTGGGGCGGCCTGATGAGCACGCGCGCGCGGCAGTTGGGCGCGGCCGGCGCGGTGGTTGATGGCTATTCGCGCGACACCAGCGAGGTATTGCAGTTGAACTTCCCCACTTTTTCCTACGGCGGCTATGCGCAGGATCAGGGCGTGCGCGGGCGCGTGACGGATTTCCGCTTGCCGATTGAGCTGGCGGGCGTGCGCATCGAGCCGGGCGATATCATCTTCGGCGATGTGGACGGCGTCTGCGTGGTGCCGCGGCGGGCTGAGGCAGATGTCTTCAACGCCGCGCTGGAAAAAGTCCGCGGAGAGCAACGGGTGCGTCAAGCCTTGGAAGCCGGCATGAGCACGGTGGAGGCTTTCGCCAAATTCGGCATCATGTGAGGCGGCGTGGCAAAGGAAAACCGGCGCAAAGGCCGGCCTGGCGCAGTGGGCTGTGCAGGACTCGAACCTGCAACCTCCTCGACGTCAACGAGGCGCTCTGCCAGTTGAGCTAACAGCCCGCGTACTACGCCTCAGTATAACGAATTCCGGCGCGATTGCAAGGCGGGCGCGGGGTGGGTACAGGGCATTCGCCTTAAGGCTGACATCGCCTGCCGCGAGTACGTCGCACAAAAAAGCAAACTACAGAGAACGCAGAGAGCGCAGAGATATTCGTTGTAGGGGCGAGCCACCGGCTCGTCCGTACGCACATTCGATTGTTTTGAACATATGGTTTACGCTGCGATCATTTGCGTTACTTGATTAGTTCTACTTCTGTGCCGCTGTGGTGAATTCCCGGTTTCGCGCGCGCAAAGCGGCTTATATCCACAGTCGTTGCCACTCCGGCTGGCGCCACTACAATTTCGCGGCTTGGTGGCGTATGATACGGTGATTCCGCCGGCGGGAAAGAGACCTAGATTGCCACTCACCATCGCGCGGCTCTTGGCGCAGCAGTTCCGCTCAATTCAAGACGTGAAATTCGCCACGACGCGGGCTGACGCCAGCCTGATGGCGCGCCAGCACGAGCCGGATATCGTTATCGAGACCTGGATGAACAGCCGGCTCTATGTCTATTTGCTGGGCAGCGCGCCCCGCCAGCGCGATATCAAGGGCATGCTCAAACAGAATACGAGCGGCGGCATCGGCACGCTCTTGCTGGTGGAGGCGGCGCTGTTGCCGGCTGATGGTTACGTAGGCAAGTTGCAGCCCTGGCAAGACGACTTGCGCGTGATGAACCTGGGGGCTATATACGCTTACAGCCTGGACGCTGCGGGGCTGCGTTTGCGCCAGGTCAACCTGGACGAAACGACCGAGCGCAACCACTTCGCCGTCTGGCATACGCTGGACTTTCCCTTCGACGCCGTGACGGTGCGGCGGCGGGAATACCAGACCAATATCCGCGGCAACTGGGTCATCGGCGATATCGCCTCCGCCCGTTTCAAGCGCCGTATCAGCGAAGAGCGGGCGCGTCAACGCTACCACTATCGCACGCGCGGCACACGGCCGCACGACGCGCCGGCGGAGCAAATCAGCGCGGCTTACCTGGCGCTGGAGATCGAAGTCGGCGCCGGGCAGGACGCGGTCAAGGAAGCCTTCCGGCGGCTGGCGCGGCAGTACCACCCGGATGTATCGGCCCACGAAAAGGGCGAAGCCGAGCGGCGCTTCAAAGAAGTCAAGACGGCCTACGACAAGATAAGATCGCACCGGCGCTGGAGCTGAGCGGCGTCCGCGGCGCCAGGTGGCGAATGTCGACCCAGGGCTGGGTATTGGGTCCACCAGGACTCGAACCTGGAACCAATCGGTTATGAGCCGACTGCTCTGACCATTGAGCTATGGACCCTTCACGCCGGCGCATCCGCGTGCGAGCGCGAAAGCGGGTAACGGGATTCGAACCCGTACTGACACCTTGGAAGGGTGGAGTGCTACCGTTACACCATACCCGCGCCTGTCGGGGCGCCCGGATTCGAACCGGGGACCTCACGGACCCAAACCGTGCGCGCTACCGGACTGCGCCACGCCCCGTACGCGTATCCATCTTACTGCCCCCGCGCCATCCCGTAAAGCCATAATCGGGCGGCGCCGGGGCGGGCTAGGTATCGCCGAAGACCCGCAGCCAGTCGTCGACATCGCCCGGCGGGATATCGGGGTTGACTTCTTCGCCGGGCGCTTCCGCTTTGGGCGACGGCCTTCGCGCCATCTCCTGAGCGAATTGCGCCGCGGTCAGGGTCGCCAGGTTGTATCGGCGGGCGTGCGTCTGGATCTCATGGTCAGAAGATACGACAGTCCAACCAGCGCCGCGCAGCTTCTCGATGCGCCGTTTGATGAGGCTGTCGGCATCGCTGTGTTGAGAAGCGGCGAAGACGACCTTGACGCCCCGGGTCGACAGGGATGATTGCCCGCCGGGCAGGCCGCCGTCGAAGACCACCGTGCAGGCGACGCGACGGCCGGCGGCGAAGCCCCGCAGCTTGAGCACGAGTTGCGCCTCGTCGTGCTCGTCGGCGATGTCGATATCAGGCAGATGGGCGATGAGATTGTGTCCGTCGATCAAGTAGGGCATGGCGATGCCTGCCGAAAGCTTGCGTTGGCCGACGCGCGGACCTTGGCGCCAAGCGCGGTACTGCCTTTACGCGGAAGCGCGTCCGTCGGTTGCGGCCTGTTGGGCAAAGAGGGGAATGCCCATGGTGAAGACGCTGCCGACATGGAGCCGGCTCTGAGCCGCCAGGAAGCCGCCATGCGCCTCGCAGATGGCTTTGGCCACGTACAAGCCCTGCCCCAGGCCGCGTGGCTCGCTTTGGGCGCCGCGCCGCCCGCCGCGATAGAAGCGCTCAAAGATATGGGGCATATCAGCGGGGGCGATGCCGCTGCCGTTATCGCTGACGCTGATGAGCGCGTAGGGCCGGCCGTTGCGCGTTTCGGTCGCCGCTGCCACAGCTACATAGCCACGTTCGCGATTATAATCGGCGCCATTGCGGATCAGATGCCCCAGCGCCCATTGCAGGCGGGATGCGTCGCCGCGCACCGTCACACCACTCAGGGCGCGCGTCATCACCAGCAGGTCAACGCGGCGGCCCCTGACATCGGCGCCCATGCCATTCACCACCGACCAAATCACACGCTCGACCGCGACCGGCGCGCGCGACACTTCCAAGGCGCCGCCCTCCAGCCGCGCGATATCCAGCAGCTCCAGCGCCAGCTGATCGAGCAGGTCGACATTCTGCAGCAGCTTTTCCAGGAGGCGCTGATTAATGGCCGCGTCTTCCGGCTGCCCGCTCAGCAGCTCGCTCGCCAGCCGGATCACGCTGACAGGCTTCTCCATCGCGGCGCTGATATGGCTGACGAAGCCGTCCTTAAGCCGCATGGCAAGGGCGTCATAGGTCACATCGCGCAGGATGACGACAGTGCCGATGCGCCGCCGTTGGTCGTCGCCGATGGCGATCAACTGCGCCCGCACAATCCGATTGTTGAGCGGGATCTCGCCCGATTCGCCCAGGGGCGTCAGTTCTGCCGCGGTTTCTTGCACCTGGCGATACTGCTCAAAGAGCGTGCCCAGCGCGCTGGCCCAAAAGGCGCGTTTGCCACCGAGCATGGCTTCGGCAGCCGCGTTCATCATGGTGACTTTGCCGCTGGCTTCCTGGACGACGATGCCTTCTTCCAGGCTGCCGAGCACGGCGGTCAAGCGCTCCAATTCGCTGCCACGCTGAGCATGAGCGCTTTGCAGGCTCGCGAATTGCCCCTGCAGACGAGCGTTATGCGCCGCCCGTTCCTGCAGTTGGGCGCTTTGCTGCAGCAGATCAAGCTCAAGCTGCCGCCGACTATTGAGCCGCCGATAGAGCCGACGGAAGAGCGATTCGCCGGCATTGCCGAAGCGCTGGACATCGCCCAGCCCGGCGTTGACCCCTTCGCGCGCTTCTCGTCCCCCGCCGTCCCTCGCCATCGCCCGACGTGACCGCCCCCGCAAAGCCTCAACTCGCAACCGGCGGCGACGCCCTAAACCCGCAGCCGCGCCCGCCGCTCTCGCTTTCGATTATAGTCAAGGTCACAAGGGCTCGCGAACAAATTGGGGTAAAGATTGCGCCGGCCAACAGATGGGCTATCATCTAGTTTAAGCCCGATACAGGCCATTTGATCAACGAGCGAGAGATGCAGAGTGTAGCCCCGACGCAGCGCCTCAACCGACGCTCCCGCGACTTGTTGCTGGCGGCGGCCTTGGTCTTTCTCATGGGCGCGGCCTTGGCGGTGGCGGGCATCGGGCTGCATATTTTCAGCCTGGTGACGCCTTCCAACCGCGGCTTCTTCGTCTATGACCTTACGCGCAAAGCCTTCATCTCGGTCGGTTTCGGCATCACCTTCGTCTCGATGCTGATGGCGTTGCGCGCGGTCAGCTGGAAGACGGACAATGCGCTGGCGCGGGGTGTGGCGGAGCAGCTGGCGCGCCAGCTCGATCATCAGTTCGTATTCATCCGCAACATCAGCCAGCGTGGCCTGGGCACCATCGACGCCGCGCTGATCAGCCATCACGGCGTGCTGATCATGCGCATCAGCCGGCGCAAGGGGCACTTCTACAACGAGGGCGGGCGCTGGCTGCGGCGCGGTCGGCGGGGCCCTTGGCGACAACTGCGCTGGAACCCAACGCGGGAAATCATCGAGAGCGCGCAGAAGCTGAGGAAATTCCTCAGGTATTATGACCTGGAGACGGCGCCGATCTACGCGGCCGTCGTCTTCACGCGGGACGCGCCGGAAACGCAGCTTCGGCTGAGCGCGCCCGCCGCCCCGGTCGCGCATGCCAGCGGTCTGGTCGCCGCCCTGGCGGACAGCTACTTCGCCGAGAGCCGGCTGCCCGCGCCACAGGTGCAAGAACTTGTCAACCTGCTCTATCGTTAGGAGCGCCGCTTGAACGCAACGCTGCACTCGGCGCCATTGGGCCGGGGCAAGACGGACGCCATGCTGGCGCTGCTGCGGGAAGGGGCGAGCGCGCGCGCTGATATGCCCCGTGTTTGGGTCTTGCTGGCGACGCGGCGGCAGGCGCTGGACTACCGCCATCGGCTCATGACCGCGCCCGAAACGCGCGCCGTCTACTGCAATATCGAATTCTTCAACTTCTATACGTTGAACGCGCGATTGTTGAAACGCGCGGGAAAGCCCGTGCGCCAGCTCAACGGATTGGCGCGCGATAGTTTGCTGCGGCATCTGCTGCGGCGGATGGCGGACGCCGGCGAGCTGGCCTATTTCCAGCGCATCGCCGCGACGCGCGGTTTCGTCAACATCATGGCTGACTTGATCGACGAGCTGAAGCAGAGCCGCATTGATCCGCGTGGATTCGCCGCCGCCGCCCGCAGCGCCAAAGACCGCGATATCGCCGCCATTTATCGCCGCTATCAGGCCCTGCTGCGCCGGGGCGATCTGGTCGATCTCGAAGGCGAAGGCTGGCTGGCGCTGGCGAACTTGGCGCGGCGGCCGGAAATCGTGGCGGATGTCGACTTGCTGCTGGTGGATGGTTACGACCAGTTCACGCCGGTGCAGGCGGCAACGCTGGCGGCGCTCAGCCGGGGCGTGCAGGCGATGCACATCACGCTGACGGCGCCAACTGACGACGAGCGCGAGGGCCCGCATGCGCGCAGCCGGGTGGCGCGACGCCGCCTGGAGGAAGCCTTCGCCGGCGCCGGGATACGGCTGAAGCAGCAGCAACTCGCTTTGGAGGAGGCGGACCGCCATCCGGATCTGACGCGCCTGGCGCAAGGCCTCATCGGCGACGGGGCGGCAGCGAGCGACGCGGAGGCTTTGCGGCTGATCGCCATGCCGGACCCGGCCGAAGAGACACGGGCCGTCTTGCGCGCGGTTAAGGCGCAACTGCTGCAGGGCATCGCGCCGGATGACATCTTGATCGCCCTGCGCGACTGGGATCGCTACGCGGCTCATTTCGAAGCCGGGCGCGCCGCTTACGGGCTGCCGCTGCTGCTGCATCATCAGCCGGCCTACGCCGAGACGCCGGTCATCGCCGCCTTCATCGACTTGCTGAGTTTGCCGCCACGATTCCGCCGCCGCGACCTGCTGGATGTCTTGCGCTCGCCCTACTTCGCCGTCGGGCTGGATGAGGCCGCCATCGACTTGCTGGAGCGCATCAGCCACGAGCAGCAATGCCTGGCCGGCGCCAAAGCCGATTGGCTGGCGATCATCAAGCGGGCGCGCGCCCCGGCAGGCCGCCGTGACGATGACGATCAGCCGACACGCCTGACGCGAAAGCAGGCGCAGGGCTTGACGCAGGGCTTGAGCGCATTCATCGACGCGGTCACCCCGCCAGAGCGCGGCGCGGCCCCCGATTTCGCGCGCTGGCTGACGGGGCTGCTGGGGCCGGACCCCCGCGAGAGCACCCCGCGGGAAGACGAAGCAGCGGGAGAAGCAGCGGACTATTCGCTTGAGATCATCAAACGCGCCTGGGGCGATGACCGCTTGGACCCGGCCATCATCACGCGGGATATCAGCGCGCTGGACGGCTTGCGGGTGATCCTCAGCGAGATGTTGGCCAGCCACGATGCGCTGACAGCGACGCTCAATGTGCCGGCGGAAATCACCTGGTCGCAATTCCGCGCCGACCTCATTCACGCGCTGGAAAGCAGCGGGGGCAGCCCCTTCCGCACGCCACGAAGCGGGCAGGCGCTGGTGACCACGGCGACTGAAGCGCGCGGCCTGCCCCATGCGCATGTTTACATCCCCGGCTTGGCTGAGGGCGTCTTCCCGGCCGAGCTGGCGGAAGACCCAATTTATCTCGATTCCGAGCGTGAAGCTCTGCAGGCGCGCGGCATCCGGCTGGCGACCCGGGCCGAGCGCGTCGACGAACCCGGGCTCTTCGCCGAGCTGGTCAGCCTGGCCGGCCGTTCGCTGACAATATCGCGTCCGCTGGTACAAGCCGGCAAGCCCTGGCGCGCCAGCCGCATTTGGGAGGCGGTGACGCGGGTGTTCCCCGATTTGCCGGTTGCGAGCCGGGCGGTCGGCGCGGCTATCACGCCGGATCAGGCGGCCAACCCGACGGAGCTGATGCTGGCGGTCGCTGACGGGCTGGCGGATGGCGATCCGACGAAGGGCGCAGCAGCATTGCGCGCGCGCCGTTGGCTGCGAGAGCGGGGCGATTATCGGGCCGCCTGGCGCCGCGTTGAGCAGGGTCGCGATGTGGAATTTGGACGCCTGCGGGGCGCGCGCTTCGACCGATACAGCGGCGTCTTGTCGCATCCGGCGCTGCTGGACGAAGTGGCGAGGCAGCTGGGCGACGAGCGCATCTGGAGCGCGACGCAACTGAAAGACTACGGCGTTTGCGGCTTTCGCTTCTTCGCCAAATACCTGCTCCAACTGGAAGCGGCGGTTGATCCGCTGCAGGGCGCCCGGCCGATTGAACTGGGCGCGATGCAGCACAAAATCCTGGAAGAGACCTATCGCAAGATTCGCTCGCGCGGGCTGGCGATTCACGCGGACAATCAGCAGGCCGCGCTGGAAACTCTGGCTGATGTCGCCGGCGACATCCTGGCTGAGGCGCCCGAGCGTTTCGGCTTCCGCGCGGCATCCACCTGGCCGCAGGAAGCGCAACTGCATCTGCGCCGGCTGGAGAACCTGGTCAAGCGTGACTTCTCGCCGGAGAGCCCGCTCGACGCCTTTGGCGGCCCGCGCATCGTCCTTCGCCAAGAGGACTTTAATGAAGACGTGCTCTTGCGGCTGGCAGAGGGCATGAAGCCCTTGCGCATCAACGCCAAGATCGACCGCGTCGACTACGCCGATGGCAAGCTGATCGTGGTGGATTACAAGAGCGGCAGCCGCCCCATCAACCGGCGCGAAATGGAGGCCGGGCGGGACTTTCAGATGATGCTCTACCTGGCCGCGCTGCGCAGCGAATTCGAAGATATCGGCGCGGAAGAAGAGGTGGCGGGCGGCTTGTTCTGGCATATCCGCAGTCTTGCCGCCAGTGGCGTCATGCGCAGCGGTGACGAAGACGACAAGGCCGCGGTTGATCTGGCGCGGGCGCATATCGCGCGCAACTTGCGGCAGGGGCGCGCCGGTCAGTTCCCGGTACAGCCCAGCGAGCTGGAAAATGGCAAGTGTGTGCGCTACTGCGAATTCAGCCACCTTTGCCGCCGCAGCGTGACCGAGGCGGACAAAAACCTGGCGCCGACCGGGAGCTGAGCCATGCAGCCGACAGCTGAGCAGCGCGACGCCATTCACATCCACGACAGCAATCTGATCGTGGTGGCGGGCGCCGGCTCGGGCAAGACGCGGGTATTGGTCGAACGCTATTTGCAGCTGCTGGCGGCAAACCCCGGCTGGCCGATAGGGGCGCTGGTCGCCATCACCTTCACGCGTGAAGCAGCTTACGAGATGCGCCAACGCGTTCGCGAAGCACTGGAGGAGCGCGCTGCTGCGGACACTGACAGCCATTGGGCGCGCCATCTCAATGAGCTCGATCGCGCCCGCATCGACACCATTCACGGCTTGTGCGCCGACATCTTGCGCGCCAACGCGGCCGTCGCCGGCATCGACCCGCAATTCGAAGTGCTGGACGAAGTGGAAGCGGCCATCCTGCTGGCGGAGCTGGTGGAAGATTTGCGCTTCTCAATCAAGGCGCCGCTAGCGCAGCTCTTCGCGCAATACGACGCCTACGAGATCGTCGACGTGCTGAATCAACCGGCGCTGGTCAACTATGAAGGCCCGCCGCTGCCGGTGAACGATGACGCGCTTTTGCGGCGCTGGGAAATGGAATGGCGCCAATCGGCGCGGGACGCGCGCGACCGGCTGCTGCGCTCTGAAGAAGTCGCCGCGGTCACCGAGCTGGAGGACCTGCCCGCCGACGACAAGCTTGGCGATTTGCTGCGGCGGTATCACGACTGGCTGCGGCAGCTTGCAGCGGAAGAGGCGGCCGACAAGATCGCCGGCATAATTGACGCATGCCGATTGCAGGGCGCGGCGGGCAACAAGGGCACGGTCACAGCCTGGGGCGGCAAAGCGCGGCGCGACGAAGCGCGGCGGACCGCGAAAGACCTGCACAATCGCGTCAAGGGCGCGCTGGGGGAGATCGGCGAGCCGATCGGCGATATCGAACGCGACAGCGCCGCCGTGTTGCCGCTGTGGCAAGGGCTGCTGGCACAGGCGCGTGAGGCTTATCGCGCGCGAAAGCAAGAGCGCGCCCTGCTCGACTTTGACGACCTGGAACGGCTGACGGCGGAAGTGCTGCGTGACGAATCAGCCCGCGCCCGCTACCGCGATGGCGAATTCAAGCAACTGCTGGTCGACGAATTTCAAGACACCAACGAAGCACAGTGGCGCATCATTGAAGCGCTGGCGGGCGCCGAGCGCGGCGGTTCGCTCTTCTTGGTGGGCGACCCAAAGCAAAGCATATATCAGTTTCGCGGCGCTGATGTCAGCGTTTTCAATCGCGTGCGGCGGCAATTCAACGAGGGCGAGGCCGGGCGGGAGCTGGCGCTATCGACATCTTTCCGCAGCCACAAGGCGCTGACCGGGCAATTCAACGCGCTCTTCAAGCAGCTGCTGACGCAAGGCGCGCCGGGCCGGGCCGCCGATTACCAGGTCGCCTTTGACAAGCCGATGCGCGCCTTCCGGCAGGACGGGCCGAACTGCCCGGCCATCGAATTGCAGCTGCTGGACAAATACGAACGAGACCCGGCCGGGGACATCATCAAGGGCCCGCGCGGGCGCGCCAAACAGCGCCAAGCCGATGACATGCGCCGCTGGGAAGCCGCCGAAATCGCCGAGCGCATTGAGGCGATGCTGGCCGAAGAGCGCGAAGTTTATGACGCTGACGAGCGGAACTGGCGGCCGCTGCGCTATGGCGATATCGCCCTGCTCTTTCAATCGCTGAATCCCGTGACGCTCTACGAAGAGGCCTTCAAGGAGCGCGGCATTCCCTACATTACCATTGCCGGACGGGGCTATTACGACCGGCAGGAAGTCTGGGATATGCTCGACTTGCTGCGCTTCTTGCACAACCCGGCCGATGACCTGTCGCTGGCGACCGTGCTGCGCGCGCCCTATTTCGCCTTCAGCGACGATATGCTCTTCGCGCTGCGCCTGCTGCCGAGGGAAAACGCGGACGATGAGCGGCCGCTATCGCTTTGGCGCGCCTTGCAGGTGGCGGTGACCGGCGAAGTGACTGGCCTGGAAGCGGCGGATCGGCCACGGCTGCGATTCGCGTTGGAAACGCTGGGCGACCTGCTCGGCATCGCCGGGCGCGTCACCATCTCGCAATTGCTGCGCCGTGCCCTGGAAGCGACCAATTATGCGGCGATCTTGTCCGGGCTGCCCGATGGAGCGCGCCGGCGCGGCAATATCGAGAAGCTGCTGCAATTGGCGGAAGACAGCGGCAAGATCACCCTGGGCAAGTTCTCGCGGTACCTGGCGGATTTGAGCGCTCGCGAGGTGCGGGAGGGCGAGGCGCTGCTAGAGCCGGGCAACGCCGTCCGCCTGATGACGGTGCACGCCAGCAAGGGCCTCGAATTCCCGCTGGTCATTTTGGCGGACGCGTCGTGGCAGCGGCGCAACAATCAACCGCCCATTGTGCTGGCCGATGCTGAGCACGGCTTGAGTTGCCGCGTTTACGACCCCGAGAGCAACAAGCTGGCCAGCGGCTTCGCCCATCGGCGCAACCTGGAGCTGGCGGCGCTCAAGGAAGCGGCGGAACGGCTGCGCCTGCTTTATGTGGCGGCGACGCGCGCGCGGGACTATCTCTTGATCAGCGGGCAAGTCACGCAAGGAAAGGCCGGCTGGAAAGCCAGCGGTTGGCTCGGCCAGCTGCTGGAGGCCTTGGACTTGGCGGATTTGAAACGCGAGCCGCGGCAGACGCGCGACTTTGCCGGGGCGCGGCTTGCGGTGCGCATGCCATCGGCGCCGCCCCAACGCCACGAGACGAAATCATCAACGATTGGTAGCGTCGACCTGTGGATGACCGAGCCGGACGCTATCGACGCCGCCCCGCCCGAGGCGCCGCCCTTGCTGCAACGGCTGCCTGCAAGGCCGGTGAGCGCGCCGCGGCACATCACGGCGTCGCAGCTCGCTTGGCTGGGCAACTGGCGCCACGGCGAATGCCCGCGCGAGCAGGACGCCTATCGCCAGCGTTTCCGTGCCGAGGCGCTCTACGGCGTCAAGGGCGACCATGATGGACGCTTGCCTGGCTCGGCGCAGGTCTCGCCGGAGACAATCGGGCTGATCGTGCACGAGCTGCTGCGATTCAGCCATTTCGCGCCGGACCAGCTCGCAACCGAGGCGATGATCGGCGCTATCGCCTGGGGGCATGGCGTGACGGATACCGGCGAGCTAGCAGAGGTCATGCGGGATGCCCGCGCCTTGCTCCGCCACTACCGCGAGAGCGACACGTATCGCGCGATCCGCAGCGCTCGCGCGGCCGGCCGCAGCGTTTACAGCGAGCTGCCCTTCATTTATCGGACCGACAAGCGCGTCATCCACGGGGTCATGGACCTCTTGCTGGAGGACGCGTCGGGCGCATGGCGCGTCATCGACTACAAGACGAACGCGGTCGCTGGCGATCATGCCCGGCACGCGCGGCGTTATCGCCTGCAGCTGGGCATATACGCGGCGGCGGTGCAAATGCAGTTCGCGCTGGCTCGCCCGCCACGCGCCTTCGTGCATTACTTGCGCAGCAACGAGACAGTCGAGCTGACGAGCGCCGAATGCCGCGCCGAGCTGTCGCGCCTTGAAGCGACCATCGGCCAGATTGAAGCGACCGATGCGTAGATTCACACGCTGGCTGCTGCCGGCTTGGGCGCTGCCCGATCATCCGCTGCTGCAATACGAATTGCCGCACCTGCGCGGGGAGGGCGCGCGGCGGCGTGACTCGTGGCGGCTGGGGTTGCTGCTGGCGCTGCTGGGCGGCGCGGCCCTGGTCTACGCCCGTTTTTCCGCGACAACCGCGGCGCAAGGCAATATCGGCGCGGCTGTCTGGCAGAGCTTGTACTACCCGACCCTGGCGCTGCAGCAGATCACGCTGATCATCGCCTTTTTGCTAGGGGCGGCCGTTGTGGATGCCGAGCGCAGCCGCAAGACCTGGGACAACCTGCGGGCCACCGAAGCGGGCGCTCGGCTGGCGCTGCGCGCGCGCTGGATCGGCATTTTGTACCGTCTTCGCGTGCCAATCCTGGCGATCGTCGTCGTGCGGCTGGTTTTCGTCGGCATCACCTTGAACGAGCTGACGGCCTTCGGCGGACGCATGGCGCATATCATCAGCGGGAATGCGATGCCGCCCCTGCCCGATTGGCGGCTCGGCCTAATGCTGATCGCGCTCAACCTGGCGGTGCATTTGCTGCTGCCGCTGGTTATGCTGGCTGGCGCGGCGGCGCTGGGCCTTGTGCTCTCGGTGCTGGTCAAAGAGCGCGTCTACGCTGTGGTCGCGCAGCTCTTGCTCGTCCTGGCGCAAGTGGCATTCGTGGCTGGCGCAGCGCTCTTGCTGGCCGCGGACTTGAGCGGGAATATGAGCCTGCCCCAACTGCCACGCTACGCGCTCTACCTTGTTTATGGCGGCTTTGGCGATTGGGGCCTGCTGCAACTGCACCTGGGCAGCCTGGGCGAGCTATGGCGTCACGTGCCTTACGGCGCGACGCTGACGCTGGGCGCGGCGCTGCAGTTGGTCGTCGGCGCGTGGATGGCTGACACGTTGGTGGCGCTGGCCGCCCGGCTCGCGGAAAGCCGGGGCTGAGGGCCGACGGTCTCAGGCGGAAACAAGACATGCCACTCGACGCGCGCGACTACAAGAATATGACCGATTACCTGGCGCACCTGTATCAGTGCCGGCCCTTTGCCCGCGGCGGCGTCGAGCATCCGGTCGTCGTTTACGCGCCGGACGAGTCGCAGATCGGCGATGTCGATAGCCTGCTCGATCCCTGGCGGCCGCAGCCCGAAGCGCGCGACTTCCCCGCCTATGACTACAGCTACTTGCAGG
This sequence comes from Phototrophicaceae bacterium, assembly GCA_965208195.1. Lineage (GTDB taxonomy): Bacteria > Chloroflexota > Anaerolineae > Aggregatilineales > Phototrophicaceae > UBA6055. The sequence continues at coordinate 1,863,686 of CBDBOC010000004.1, forward strand.
ACCTGCAGAACAGCAAACCCGGCTTGCACAACGGCATGACCTTCACGCTCAAGGAGATTCGTGAGCGGCCGCTGCGGTTGCGAGGCGCGACCGGCCGCTACTATGACATGCTGGCGACTTGCGCGGCGCTGGAGCGGGAGCTGCGCGATGCCGTTGCCGCGGGCTGGATGCGCGCGCCCTCACGGACGACCTATCATCGCGCCCTACCGCCGGCTGAGGCTTTGCGCCGCGGTCTCCGACGCAGCGCCGCCATCGGCATCGGCACGCTGACCGTCTTCAACGATGCGGGCGAATACAAAGCCATGCTGGCGCGCCGATCTCAGCGCACAGCTTACGACAGCGGCCTGTTCCACGTCTTGCCGGCGATGATGTTCGGGCCCACGACAGCCGACTTCGCCGACCGGCGCGAGTGGAGCGCACGGCATCAGATCCTGCGCGAGGTGCTGGAGGAGCTGTTCAACATGCCCGAAGAGCCGCAGCCGGCGCGCTGGGATTTCTTCAGCGATCATCCGGCACTGCGCTACTTGCTGGCGCTGATGGAGCGCGGCGGGGCGCAACTGCTGGCGACCGGCATCATCCTCAATTTGCTGACCTTGCGGCCCGAGATCAGCACGCTGCTGCTGATCCACGACCCGGCTTGGTATCGCCGCGTCAGCGCCGCCGACAGCGACATGCCCCTGGCCACCGCGGCCGAGACCGAGGCCGGCAGCGTCATTAGCGCGCCCATCGCCAGCGACGCGGCCTTTCTGGCGCATTTCCCGCGTGAGCTGCACCTGCAGATGCCGGCGCAAGCCACCGCCACCCTTTGGCTGGGCATCGACCTGGCGCGGCGTGAAATCGCCCGCGGGCGTTTTCCAGACCAGGCGGCGATGCGTTAGAATTGAAGCACGCGAAACCTAGAGGGCCGAAAGGACAGCATCATGCCAAGCGCAGGCGAATTGGCGCCGGATTTCGAATTGCTCAATCAGCAGGGGGACGCGGTCAAGCTCAGCGACTTTCGCGGGCGGAAGGTGCTGCTCTTCGCTTACCCCAGGGCGGGCACGCCTGGCTGCACCACGCAGGCTTGCGGCTTCCGCGACAACTTCGCTCAAATCGAAACGTCCGATGCGGTCGTGCTGGGCCTGAGCCCGGATGAGCCGGCCGCGCTCGCCAAGTGGATCGCCAAGGAGGGCCTGCAATACGAGCTGCTTTCGGACCCGGCGCACGAGGTGCTGGAGGCGTGGGGCGCCTGGGGCGAGCGGTCGATGTACGGCAAGAAGTATATGGGCGTGATCCGTTCTCACTGGATCATCGGCGAAGACGGCGTCGTGCTGGACGAGCAGCTCAAGATCAGCCCCAAGAAGAGCATCGAACGCGCCTTGAAGACGCTGGCCGAAAATTAGCCAGTCGCGGGGCTTAAGGGAGATTGACGTATGGAACGCTTGAGACACTGGTTCATTACGCCGGAAACCGTCATCGACCCCAAAGCCTTCAAACCGGCGAGCACGCTGCGGCGCGTCTTCCGCATCGACGGCCACATCAGCCGGGCGCAGCTCTTCATCACCGCCTGCGGGCTTTACCGCGCCTGCATCAACGGCGCGCCGGTGACGGACGAGGTCTTCACGCCTGGCTACACTTTGTACGACAAGCGCCTGCAGGTTCAGGTTTATGATGTCACACGGCTGCTGAATGAGGGCGAAAACGTCATCGGCGTCGAATTGGGCGATGGCTGGTGGCGTGGCTCGCTGGGCGCGATGTCGGCGCGCAACGTCTACGGCGAAGACCTGCGTCTGGCGGCGCTGCTGCAAATGCGCTTCGCCGATGGCAGCTTGCGCGCAATCACGACTGACGAACGCTGGAGGGCGACGCAAGCGGGCCCCATCCGCAAGAGCGACTGGAAGGACGGCGAAGTCTACGACGCGCGGCGCGAGCTCAGCGGCTGGGCGCGGGCCGATTACGACGACGGGGGCTGGCACCGGGTAACGCCCTCGCAATACGACGGCGCGCTCGTGCCCAGCGAGGGCGAGGCGATCCGGGAGATGGAGCGCCTGCCAGCCAAGGTGCTGACGACGCCGGATGGCGCGACAGTGCTCGACTTCGGGCAGAATCTCTTCGGCTATGTCGAATTCCAGCTGGAGGCGCCGGAGGGCCACGAAGTCACGCTGAGGCACGGCGAAGTCCTGGACGAAGACGGCAACTTCACGCAGAAGAACTTCCAGTTCAAGATCCTGGGGCGCAGCGTCATGGCGCCGCTGTTGCAAGAGATACGCTACATCGCCAAGGCGGGCGCGCAGCGCTACAAGCCGGCTTTCACCGCGCCGGGCTTCCGCTATGTCAAGCTGGAGAATTGGCCCGAGCCGGCGCTGCCCGAGAATTTCTGCGCCATCGCCGTCTATTCGGCCATGGACGATATCGGCCATTTCAGCTGCTCGCACAGCGGCATCAACCAGTTGATCGAGAACACCAAGTGGAGCCAGAAAGGCAACTTCCTCGATATCCCCACCGATTGCCCCACCCGCGAGCGAGCCGGCTGGACCGGCGATATCGCGTCTTTCTGTGAAGCCGGCGCCTACTTGATGAACATCGACAGTTTCATGACCAAGTGGATGAAAGATGTGGCGCTGCAGCAGGCGGCTGATGGTCGCGTGCCCAATATCGTGCCGGGCGGCGGCATGCCCGCGCGCTTGGACGGCGCCGCAGGCTGGGCCGACGCGGCGGTCATCGTGCCCTATACGCTCTACCAAATGTATGGCAATCGGCAAATCCTGGCCGAGCAATACGATTCCATGCGGCGGCATATCGACTTTATGCTGCAGCGCGCGCGGCGGACGCATCTCTTCAATCGCTTCCGCGCCAAAACGCACAGCGACTTCATCATCGATACCGGCTATCACTGGGGCGAGTGGCTGGAGCCGGGCCGCCACCCCATGCAAGACATGCTGCGCAATATCATCAGGCCTGATGCCGAAGTGGCGACGGCCTACTTCGCTTATTCCAGCGGGCTGATGGCGCAGATCGCCGTCGCGCTGGGCAAAGACGCCGATGCCGAGCGTTATGCCGCGCTGGCCGCTGATATCAAGCGCGCCTACCGCCACTGCTTCACCCGCGACGGCTTGGTGCATTCAAAGCGGCAATGCCACTACGTGCGGCCGGTCGCGCTGGGGCTGCTGCCGGAAGCGGATTGCCGCCGCAACATGGCCGCGCTCAATGACATGGTCATCGCCAACGACTATCGCATCGGCACCGGATTCTTGACCACGCCCTTCATCCTGGCGGCGCTGTCGGACTACGGCTTTGTCGATACCGCCTATAAAATGGCGGAGAACGAAAAGCGCCCCGGCTGGCTCTATCAGGTGAGCAAAGGCGCGACCACCATCTGGGAGAGTTGGGACGGCATCGACGATGCGGGCGTGCCCAAGTTCAGCTTCAATCACTATGCTTTCGGGGCAGTCAGCGCCTGGTTCTTCTCGCGTGTGGCCGGCATCCGTCCTGCGGCGCCCGGCTTCCAGCGCATCCGCATCGCGCCGGTCCCGGGCGGCAGCTTGTCTTGGGCCGATTGCAGCTATCAGAGCGCGGCCGGGCTGATCAAGAGCGCCTGGCAGCGGGAGGGCGACCGCTTCACGTTGTCGATCAGCGTGCCCGCGCCGACGGAAGTCCACCTGCCCGATGGCGCCCGCGAAGACGTGCGCGCCGGCCAATACGACTTTTCCGCTACGCTCGCCTGACTGCCCGCCTACTGCCGGCCGGGCCGCAAGTGCCTTTTGGTACAATGACGGCGTTCGCCCGGCCTAAATCGGCGGGATGCCGCTGTAATGAAGACCCGCACATTTTCGCTATTGCTGACGGCGCTCGTCCTGGCCGCCTGCGCGCCGAGAGAGACCGCGCCGCTATCCGCCCCGCGCCCGGAACAGCTGACAGCGGCGCCAATCATCGTGACGCCGACGAATGTCCCCACGCTGGTGCCGACGGCCGCGCGCTACGTGCCCAGCCCAACGCCGAGCGCGGTAGCAGCCGTCGAGCAGCCCCCCGAGATCGACGCGGCCGATTGCGGCGTTGCGCTGCAAGGTATCTATGCCGCGGCCAGCGATCATTGTCTGGCGGGGCCCACCGGCGCCTTCTGCAGCGGCGGGCTGGCGCCAATGGTGCAGCCAGCCACTGACGCGCTCGACAGCCCCGGCGCGCTGCTGGACGTGGCGGCGGTCGACGCGCTGCACAGCCAGCCCCTGGACACGGCGAGCGGCGGCGGCTTGGTCTGGCTGCGGCTGGAAGAGAATATCCTGGTGGACGCCCTGCTCGTGGGCGATGTGCGCATCCGCAACCTCGTCTCGCCCGACAGCAATGTCACCCGCTGGCGCGCGCTCAGCGTCGAAAGCGGCGCCAACGCTGCCGCCTGCGCGGAAACGCCGCCCCTGGGCGCACTGGTGGTGCAAGGCTTGTACGGGCGGAGCGCATCGCTGGGCATCAACGGCATTTCGCTCACTATCAACGGCACGCTTATCGCCCTGACGCAAGCCGAACTCAGCAAATTCATGGTGATTGAGGGCGAAGTGGCGCTTTCGGCCTTCGGCAATACCGTCACCCTGAATGTGGGCGAGCAGCTCAATTTTCATTACGCCGGCGGCGACTGGAGCCGGCCGCTGAGCTTGCCGGGCGCGCCCGTCTTGCTGGAGTACGACCTCATCAAGCATCTGCCGGTTGAGCTCTTCGACCGCCCGGTGCCTATCCCGCAGCCGGGCTTCGCCCAGACGCAGGGCGGCGTCAATATGCGGGCGGCGCCCGATATCAGCGCGCGCCTGCTCTTCCAGGTGCCGGCCGGCCATACGATGGGCGTGCTCGGCATCAGCAGCGACCGGCGCTGGCTGCACATCCGCTTTGGCAATGGCGAAACCGGCTGGATGAGCGCCGAGCTGCTGGTGCGGCGCCTGGGGCAAGTGCCGCAAATCTACGACCTGACGCCGCCACCGCCACAGCGCTATGGCGTGTATGCTGACCGGGCGACGGTCAATGTGCGCCGCGGCGGCAACTTGCGGGAAGCGCCGGATACCGCCTTCCGCGTCCGGCGCACGCTGCCCTACGGCACGGAAGTCAAGCTGCTGGCGCGCAGCCCCTACAGCCCCTGGGTGCAGGTCGAGGGCGGGGGCGATGTGGGCTGGATGGCGCTCTTCACGCTGGAGACCGAGGCGGTCATCAGCTCGCTGCCGATCGATTACAATGTGCCGCTGCCGCCGCGCGCGACGGCCACACCCTCCTTCAGTTACGGCGGGGGCCATGCCTATCCTGACCCCAGCGGGGGCTACTAGTCGGGCTGATGTATGCTGGAGGAGGATTTACACCTCCACCACCGAGGACACCGAGTTAATCTGAGGTCACCGAGTACTGCCCCTGTTTACGTTGTGAGCAGTTCTACCCCGCGCCCCTCCCCGTCGAAATCGGTAGGGGCGAGTGGCTCGCCCGCCCGTCCCTCGCTTGTACTCCACCAAGGTCGGTCTTGTCTTGTCTCGTCCTCCCGTCCCTCGCAACCCCACCAAGGTCGACTCTTGTAGGGGCGAGACTTGTCTCGCCCTCCCGTCCCTCGCAACCCCACCAAGCTCGACTCTTGTAGGGGCAAGACTTGTCTCGCCCTCCCGTCCCTCGCAACCCCACCAAGGTCGAAGTCTTGTAGGGGCGAGACTTGTCTCGCCCTCCCGACCGTCGAAACCCCACCAAGGTCGAGTGTTGTAGAGGCGGCTCTGTGAGTCCCCTGCCCGCAACGCAAACAAACCGCTTCCGCCATTGACTGTCTTGCTATTCGCGGGTCTACACCTGCCCGGCAGTGATGACGAAGATCAGCAGCGCCAGCAAACCGCCGAGCAAGACGCCGATGGCGTCGTAGCGCTGCAGTGGCGGCGTGGACCAGTAGGGGCGCGGGGTCAGCGGGCGGCCGCGCAGCCTCAGCGCCAGCAGCAGCGCCAGTGCGAGCGCAGCCAGGGAGAAGAGCAGCGTCACGTCAAGCGCGGCGGGATCGGCGGCGGCAAGCAAGGTAGCGGCATTGCCGGGGTCGCTTGACAGGTCCGCCAGCGCCGGAGATGTCAGGAGCAGCATTGAACTGGCTATAGGCAAGGCGATGATCAGCGCGATAAAGTTGAGCCGGTAGCGCGCCCCGAGCCGCTCCAGCCAGAGGCCGTTGGCGGCGCCCAAAATCGCCAGGCAGGCGGCGACCGGCCCCGGCGACAGCGGGAAGATGACGATCAATGCCAGGGCCAGCAGCGAAAACACAGCGACCCCCAAAAGTGACTGCGGATGGCGCGTGCGGAAGCCGTTGATAAAGAGCGCGGCCGCTGCAAGGACTCCCAGGGTGGCGAGCGTCCATTGGGCGATGCCCAGGGCCGGCGTGAGGGCGCCGTCGGCGATGGCGGGCGGGGCCAGAAGCGCGTCGATCTCCGCGACTGCGCCGACAACCGACGGCAACGAATCAGCAGAGGCCGGCCACCAGAGGGGCGCCGCGCCCAGCCCGCCCATGATCAGCGCCAGCAGCGCCAAGAGCGACGAGCGCGGCGTCAGCTGGCTGGCTTCGCGGTTGATGTGCTGGATCAGCGTCTCAGCGCCGACCCAGACGAACGCCAGCGCCGTCAGCGTCAAGCCCAGGGACGGCTGCGCGACGAGCTGCGCCATCGTCAGCGGGACGACCAGGGTGAAGTTCAGCGAGGTCGGCCGGTCACGGAAGCAATCGACGCGCCACAGCAAAGCGGGAAAGAGCGCCAGCGACAACAGCGCGGGCATATCGGCATCGATGTAGCGCAGGCCGACCAAAGCCGGACTGTAAGCGTAGAGCAGCCCGCCGATGACCCCGCCCAGCCGCCCGTAGCGCCGGGCGCAGAAGGCGTACATGCCACCGCTGCCGAGCAGCAGACAGAGCGCGATCAGCGGCGCCTCAACTGCGCGCGATCCGCCGGCCAGGGGCGCGAGCGCGAAAAGCGTCAGCGCCAGCGCCAGCGGCAGGCCTTGGTCAAATGCGCGGCTGGCTGGCTTCACCCTACACGCCCTTTCCCGCATGTGCGCGATTGAGTTGTCACGGCGCATCAGTATACATGGGGGCGCACTCGCATTCAATTTGCAGGAGGGGTGTCAATCGCGCTCGGCGATATGCCAGGACGCCGATTTCGATGTATGCTCAGTGCAGACCGATCAGCCGGCGCGAGGGCGAGACGATGACGAGCGAGCAAAGGCCGGACGAAGCGACCTACAGACGGCGCATCAACGCCTGGGCGATGTACGACTGGGCCAACTCCGCCTTCGCCACCACCATCCTGGCCAGCTTGTTGCCGGTTTACTACAGCACGGTGGCCGGCAGCACCCTGCCCAGCGAAGCCACCGCCACCGCCTACTGGTCGCTGACCATCAGCTTCTCGCTCTTTGTGTTGGCGATTCTGTCGCCGATCCTGGGAACAGTCTCCGATGTGATGCGGGGCAAGAAGCGCTTCCTGGCGGTGTTCATCGGCGCCGGCGTGGTGGGCACGGGCTTGCTGATCTTCGTCGGCACGGGCGACTGGCTGCTGGCGTCGCTGGTTTTCGTGCTGGGGCGGATCGGCTTCGGCGGCTCGATCGTCTTCTATGACGCGCTGCTGCCGCATGTGGCGCGGGAAGCCGACCGCGACTGGGTCTCGACGCGCGGCTATGCCCTGGGTTATCTGGGCGGCGGCATTTTGCTGGCGATCAACGTGGCCATGTTCCTCTTCATCCCCGACAGCCTCTTTGAGCACGCGGGCATCCGCCTGGCCTTCCTCAGCGTGGCCGTCTGGTGGCTGCTCTTCTCGCTGCCGATATTGCGCCTGGTGCCGGAGCCGCCGGCGCTGACAGCGGCGCTAGAGCCGGGCGAGACCGTCATCGGCGTCAGCCTGCGCCGCCTGCGCGCCACCTTCGGTAGCATTCAGCGCTATCGCGAGCTCTTCAAGTACCTGGTCGCCTTCCTGGTCTACAACGATGCCATCGGCACCATCATCGCTGTGGCCGCCATCTACGGCGCCGAACTCGGCTTCGGCCTGGAGGAGCTGGTGCTGGCCATTTTGCTGGTGCAATTCGCCGGCATCCCCTTCAGCATCATCTTCGGTCGGCTGCCGGCCCATAACGACTCGCGCGCGCCCTTCTACCTGGCTTTCATTCTCATTAACGCGGTCGGCTTGCCCGTGCTAGGCATCGGCCTGGTCAATGCGCTGCCGGCTGATGTGACCGGCGCGGCGCCCGCCCCTTACGTGACGCAAGGCGAGCACCTGGGCGAGGGCGTCTACGACATTTCCGGCGCTGATTTTGCGGCGTCCGGCAACTGGGAGGAGCTGGTCGTCCCCGGCGACGCGCTGATTGGCGAGGGCTTCCTGGCCAGCATGACGACCCTGCTGACGGGACGCCCGGCCGACCTCAACTACGCGCTGAGCCAGGAGATCGGCGCGGCGCAGACACTGGCTTTCAACGGCGGCGACCTTGAGCTGGGCTACCGGCTTTCGCCCGATGGCGGCCTCATCGGCTTTATGCTGGACGGCGAGGCCGTGCTCGACGCGGAGGGCGCGCCCCTGACCATCGACACGCATAGCGCCAGCGTCCGCCACGGAGAAAGCGAGACCATAAGCATTCCGTCCGCCGGAGAGCAGCGGCTGGAGATCGTCAATGCCTCGCGTGAAGGCGAGCGGTCGGTCATCGCGCTGTCTCAAGTCGAGGTCTTGCCGCCGTCACGCCGGAGCAGCCTGCCCACGATTGCGGCGATCATCATCGTCTATGAGATTTTCGCGTTGGGGCTGGCGCGGCTGCTGCGTTCGCGCTTGGTCGGCTTGGCGGATTGGCTGGATACGCGCCGCAGCATTATGCTATCGCTGCTGGTGTATTGCATTGTGGCCTGCTGGGGCTTCGTGCTCAACGCCACGCTGGAATTCTGGATGCTGGCGCTGATGGTGGCGATGGTGCAAGGCGGCAGCCAGGCGCTCAGCCGCAGCTTGTATGCCAGCTTGTGCCCCAAAGCCAAGAGCGGCGAATTCTTCGGCTTCTACAGCATCATGGAGAAGTTCGCCTCGATTATCGGCCCGCTGATCTTCGCCTTCGCCGGCATCGTCCTGGGCAGCAGCCGGCCCGCCATCCTGAGCTTGATACTGCTCTTCGCGCTGGGCGGCTACTTGCTCCGCCGCGTCGATATCGCCGAGGGCCAGCGCGTGGCGCGTGAAGAAGACGCTGAATATGGCTTGGCAGTGCATTAGCCGGGGCCGGAGGGAAATCCACCACGGAATCTCGCACGTCAAGAACTGGCGGAGTTTCCACCCTTTTACCACCGAGGACACTGAGGAACAAAGAGTACACCGAGTTATGATTCGGCAATGGCGCAGGTGGCGACTTGGCCCAAACCGAATATGAAGCCCTCGATAAGTGGAGTCTCTAGGGTCGAGACGGTGGCTCGCCCCTTCAGGATTCGGCTGGGAGGGGGAGATATACACTGCGCGATGCAAGGTATTTTGCGTTGGCGGCATTGCCGGGCCTGTGTCTACAAAGTTCGCTTTTTCGCATAATCATGTTGCACGTACAGAGGGCAAAGAGAGCCATTGAAGCCGCCGTCCTCGTGCGCGTTGACGAGCTAATGACCCATCCCACCGCCCCCATTCGCCCAATAATTTCGCTGTTATACTTAAAGATTAAGCGTTGAGTGACCCGCAGGAGAGTGTTCTCATGCCAACAATCGGCCAAGCGGCGCCCGACTTTGAGCTGCTGAATCAAGACGGACAGACCGTGCGGCTAAGCGACTTTCGCGGCCAGCGCGTCATCATCTTCGCCTTCCCCAAAGCCAATACCATGGGCTGCAACAACCAGGCTTGCTCCTTCCGCGATGCCTTCCCGCAGATCGAAGCGCGCAACGCCGTCGTGCTCGGCGTCAGCTCGGATGGCGTCGACACGCTGGCGGCCTGGAAGCGGCGCAAGAATTTGCAGTACGACCTGCTCAGCGACCCCGAGCATGTGATGCTGGACGCCTGGGATGCCTGGGGCTTCAACTTGCTGCTCTTCAAGCTGCCCATCGGCGCGACCCGCTCCTATTGGGTGATCGACGAAGACGGCCTGCTGATTGAGCAGCAGATCGGCGTGCGCCCGCTGGCGAGCGTCGACAAAGCGCTGGCGGCGGTTGAGCGGCTGGCGCAAGCTGCCGGCTGATTTGGGCCCGCAGCCGGTATAGCCCGGCTCGGCGTGCGTGGGCATCACCTCGTAACGTGCGTGCCCCTAAAGAGAAGGGGGCACGCACGTCGAGTGATTGAGGCGGATTGACTGCATGGCGGGAGCGACGTGCCCTTCGCGAATTGCGCGCGGGTTGCGAACCGGGCTATCAAAGCGCCCCCGCTTCCCGGTATGATGGCGCACACTGTTCGCTGCGATCAAAATGGACGGGCACATGAAACTGATTCTAATCGGCTTCGGCGTCGTTGGGCGGGGCTTCGCCGAGATCTTGCGTGATAAAGCCGCGGATTTGCAGCGCGAACAGGATTTCACGGCGCGGGTTGTCGGCGTGGTCACCGCAACGAAAGGCAGCCTGTATCGTGCCGGGGGCCTGGACATCGCGGCGCTGCTGAGCGCGGCCGACGTGGGCGACTTCGCCGCTTATCCGGACCAAGCCGGGCTGCTGCGCGGCGCCTCCGCCCAAGACATGATCACAACCGGCGCTGCTGATGCGCTGGTCGAAGTGAGCCCGACGGATCTTGAAACGGCCCGGCCCGCGCTGGACATTTGCCGATCGGCGCTGGATGCCGGCCTGCATGTTGTGCTGGCCAACAAGGGGCCGGTCGCCCTGGCATTGGCCGAGCTGAAGCAGCGGGCGCGGGAAACGGGCGCGCAACTGCGCTACGAAGCTACGGTCATGGCGGGCACGCCGACGCTGCAATTGGCGGAAGAGTCGCTGGCTGGCTGCGCGATTACGTCCGTCAGCGGCATCCTCAACGGCACCACCAACTACATGCTCACACAGATGGAAAGCGGCCTGTCCTATGCCGAGGCCTTGGCGCAGGCGCAGGCTCTTGGCTACGCCGAAGCCGACCCCGCCGGTGATGTCGAGGGTTGGGACGCGGCCGGCAAAGCGCTGATTCTGGCTAACGCGCTCTTCGGCGCCGAGCTGAAAATGGCTGACCTGGACGTCAGCGGCATCACGAACATCAGCACCGAAGACATTGCCGAGGCCGCCGCGCAAGGGCAACGTTACAAGCTGATCGCGCAGGTCACGGCGGAGGGTGGCGATGTGCGGGCACGCCGGCTGCCGCTGAGCGACCCGCTGGCGGGGGTGGGCGGCGCGACCAACGCTATCACACTAGAGACGGACCTGCTGGGCGCGGTCACGCTGATCGGCCCCGGGGCCGGCGCGCGCGAAACGGGCGCTGCCCTTCTCAACGACTTGCTGGCGATAAGCCGTTCGGCATAGCGCTCCTGAGCGGCGCATGCAAGTCACGAAGAGGCGTAGGGTCTACACTTCTGCCACCGAGTACACCGAGGAAAAAGAGTACACTGAGTTTGAGGTCTGATTGTGATGCAGATCACGACTCCGCTCAAACAAAGTATGAAACCCGCCCAAAGGAGAGACTGTAGGGGCGATTCTGTGAATCGCCCATTGTTTTCTTCGTATTATTTCGGGCGACGCTCAGCTTCGCCCCTGTTTACGTTGCAGGACAAAGCCCAACGTGCGTACGGGCGAGCCGGTGGCTCGCCCCTACCGAATTCGACGAAGAGGGCAAGGTATTTTGCGTGGGCGGCGGCAATGACGGTCTTGTGTCTACAGCGTTCCGCTGAACCCGCTGCGTCTCAGTGATGTAATACTGTCGAATCATTCACTTGCGCTTTCTGAGGACGCAGAGACTTGCTGACCGCTTGGCGGCGCTCTAGTGGCGACGGGATTGGCCAGGCCCGGCGTGCAACTTGCCGGTTGAATCTGCGTAATTTGGTGTATGCGGGGGCAAGTGGCTTTTGATTAGCAGCCGCTTCCTATGCTATACTGACGACGATCTTTAGCGCCAAACCGCGCAGCACAGACAGGGGAAAAGCCAGACATGCCATCGATATTACAAAAGGTTCAAACACTGTTCAGCGCCAATATGCACGGCATGATCGACCGGGCGCTGGAGACGAATTCGCTCAAGGTGATGGACGAATATATCCGCCAGGTGGAGCGCAACCTGGAAGCGCTGGAGGACTCGGCGGCCACGGTCGGCGGCTCGGTGCGCACACTAAAGCGCAAATACGAAGAATTCTCCAACCAGTCGGACAAGCTCGACCGCGATATCGACACGCTGATTCTGCGCGGCAAGGACGATTTGGCGGCGGCGGCCCAGGCCGAGATGAACACCAAACAGGAGTTGGCGCAAGAGTACTACGAGCAGTGGCAATCGCAGGAAGAGCAGTACCAGAGCATGCTGAACATGCGCCTGAAGCTGGAGGGGCGGCTGACCACCATCAAGCAGGAGCGGGAGAAGATGCGCTCGCTGATGGAATTGGCCGAGACCAAGAAGGTCATGACCAAGACGCTGAAGAGCATGGACAAACTGGATACCTCGGGCGACCAGGAAATCGACAGCCTGCTGGATTCGATCTATTCCAAGATCGACCAGGAAGACGCCCGCGCCGAATTGGCCAGCCGCAAGCTGTCCGACCAAATCGAAGACACGGTCGGCATTGGCCAGGTCGAGTTGCAGCTGGAAGAACGACGTCAGCGTTTGCTGGGCGCGGATTGAGCGCGGCCCGGCGCCAACTAGGGCCTGTGGAGCAAAGCGAAGTCGGGGCGAAGCATGTCAGCAGCGGTGGATAAAGGGGCGCGGCAAAAGGTCATCGGCGCGCTGATGGCGAATGCGCTGCTGCGTTGGGAGACGCTGGTCACTATCATGGTGACGGCCATCCTCTTCCTGTTCGTGCGCGATGTCAGCCTGCCCTTTATGGAGTGGCAGCCCTGGTTCTGGCTGGTGCTGGGCGGCTTGGCCGAGGGCGTCTTGATCACCTCGACGCTGTTCGACCCGGAGGCGACCGAGCACGCCCTGGCGGAAGATTTTGAGCGCGAGTACGACCTGCGCAACATCCGCAACCGCGTCTCGCGCGAGCGGCTGCGTGATGCCTTTGAGTATCGCCGCAACATGCTCAAGCTGGCTGATGTCGCCCGCGGCGCCATGCGCGCTCGTCAGCGCACGTTGATCAGCGGCATCAACGACTGGATCGCCCACATGTATAACCTGGCGACGCGCATCGACCACTTCGAGAATAACGACCTGGCGGCGCGCGACCGGCGGGTGGTGCCGCGCAAGATCGCCAAGGTCAAACAAGAAATCACCACCGTCAGAGATGACCGGACGCGGCAGGTCTTGCATGACCAGTTGAAGATGCTGCAACAGCAACTGATTAGCCTCGAAGCCGGCGCCAGCACCATCAAACGGGCCGAAATCCAATTGGATAGCACGCTATCCGCCCTCGGCACCGTCTACGCCCAGATGTCGTTGTTGGGCACGAAAGACGCCAACAGCGCCCGCGGGCAACGCCTCGGCATTGAGATTCAAGACGAAATCGCCAAGCTGCAAGACACCATCGACGCCATGGACGAAGTGCAATTGCATAGCCGCCGCCTGACGGACGATTTTGTCGATGCGCTGGAGATTGAAGACGAAGCGCGCCAAGAGCGCCAAGCGACTTCCAAGAGCCAGCGACTGCGCGCGCCCGAAGACGCCGCCGCCGAACTGGCCGCGGCCATCGAGGCCGACCTGGAGGAACAACCGCTGGAGAGCCAGCGCTAGTTGGCGTTCCCGCCTGCGCAACCACAAGACATTGCCCGGCGCGTGGCCACGATGTGATACGGGTTTCGTCTGCGCGCTTGGGCGAAGTTTTCCGCGTGCGGCTCGCGGGCGAGCCAATGGCTCGCCCCTACAAGATCTGGTTTAGCGCGGGAGTAAACAATAGGCGACGATCTGTGGCCCTACGTACGTTGACTTCGATTCGTCAGGAGGCGATATGTCGGCGATTAACTGGTTCGAGATTCCGTTGACGGATTTTGAGCGCGGGCTGAACTTTTATCAGACGGCGCTGGATATTCAGCTCTTCATCAACGACCAGCGCGAGACCATGGGCAGCATGTTGGGCGTCTTCCCGCATGAAAGCGGCGTTGGCGGCTGCCTGGTGCATAATCCGCAATTCGGCTACACGCCATCAGCCGAGGGAACGCTGGTTTACTTGAATGTGGCCGGCGACATGAACGACGCCTTGGCGCGCGTGCCCGAGGCCGGTGGCGAGGTGCTGCTGCCGAAGACGGCGCTGGGCGAAGGCCAGGGTGGTGGTTATGTCGCCTGGGTGCGGGATACCGAAGGCAACAAGGTCGGCTTCTATTCGAGGGAGTAGTCGTCAGTCGAATGACTCGACGATCGGCTCGCGCTTCTTCTTGCCGGGCCGCAAGCTGCTGAGGCGCTGCACCAGACGCGGCGTCTCACGCTCGATATTGATGGTGTCTTCCAGCAGGTTGACGAGGGTCGAGGCGGCGATCACCAGCGTCAGGTAGATGTAAGCCGTCACGGCGTAGGTCTCGACATAGCGGAACGAGCGCCCTGAGGAGAGCTTGGCGATCTGCGTGACATCGCGGATGCCGAGGAATGCCAGCAGCGACGAGTCCTTGATCATGGCGACGAAATCGTTGCCCAGCGGTGGCAGCACGTTGCGGAAGGCTTGCGGCAGCACGATCGAGCGCATCGTCTGCCAATAAGTCATGCCGACCGAGTAGGCCGCTTCAAATTGGCCCTTGGGTATCGACTGGATGCCGGCGCGAATCGTCTCCGACATATAGGCGCCGTAGGTGACGCCCAGCGCGACGATGGCGGTCATGGGCGAGCTGCCGCGCCAGATGATGTTGGGGATATCGGCATTGCCGGCCAAGTCGCGGATGCTGACCAGAACCACATCATTGAGCAGATCGCGCAGCGCCGGCACCACGATGAAGGCGGTCACCAACAGCACGATCAAGATGGGAATGCCGCGCATCACGCTGACGTAGACGGTGCAAACGTTATACAGCGCGATGCGCAAGACGCGCCCCGCAGCCCGCGTGAAAGTCTGTCGCGACTGGGGCGGCTCGGGCGGGTTGGAGCGGATGATGCCGACGACCACCGCCAGTAGAAGCGCCGTCGCATAAGAGGTTGAGCTGACGAAAAGCGTCATAACCACGCCTTCCGTCAGCTGGCTGAAGATATTGGAATAGACCGAATTGGTCAGGATGCTGAAGGCCAGCACGACGCCCAGCAGCACCAAGAAGAGAAACCAGTAGGGGAAGGTATAGAGCCGCGCATAGCGCATCGCTCGCCCGCGCGATTCGGCGATGACCTCCTCAAGGCTTGGTTCTGGCTGCCTGGCTGTCAAATTTGCGTCCTGGCGATTCCGGCTTTAGCGAAATGTGAAGCGGGACAGGGCGGACCCTGTCCCGGCGATCGGGCAGCTCAATGGCGGCTGCGCTGGGCTGGCGGGCTTAAGCGTCCGCCCCGAACCACTTGTCGTTGATGGCTTGCAGCGAGCCATCGTCCATCATGCTCTGCAGCGCCGCATCGAAGGGCTCGACCAAATCCGAGCCCTTGCGGGTAGATGAAGCCGAGTTGCTCCTTGGTCAGCTCGTCCGGCAGCAGCTTGATCTTGTCCGCGTTCAAGCCGGTGTAGCCCTGCCCGGCCACATCATCAATCACCACAGCATCGACATCGCCGCTGATCAGCGCTTGCACGGCGAAACCGAACTCGCTGTACGCCACGATGCGATCTTCGGCGACCAAGCCCGAGGCCGCTTCAAAGTTGGTGGTGGCCACTTGCACGCCGATGATGAAATCGCCGGCCACGAATGCTTCCACGCCGGCGAAGCGATCTTCGTCAACGCGCACCATGAACTTCTGCGACAGGTCGATATAGCCCATCGAGTAGTCGACGATCTGCGCCCGCTCTTCGGTGATGGTGATGCCATCGGCCGCCATGTCGTATTCGCCGTTGGAGACGGCCACGATCATGCCTTCCCAACTGGTCTCGATGAATTCCGGCACGCAATTCAGCCGCACGCAGATTTCGCCCAGGGTGTCGTAATCCCAGCCGACCGCCTCGCCGGTTTCTTCGTCGATAACGTTGAAGGGCATGTAGGCGTTCTCGACCGCCACGGTGACCGTGCGCCCTTCGAGATCGGGCAGCATCATGTCGTCGTCTTCATCGGCGCCGAACCACTTGTCGTTGATGGCTTGCAGCGAGCCATCGTCCATCATGCTCTGCAGGGCCGCGTTGAAGGGCTCGACCAAGTCCGACCCCTGCGGGTAGATGAAGCCGAGCTGCTCCTTGGTCAACTCGTCCGGCAGCAGCTTGATCTTATCCGCATTCAAGCCGGTGTAGCCTTGGCCGGCCACATCATCAATCACCACAGCATCGACATCGCCGCTGATCAGCGCCTGCACGGCGAAACCGAACTCGCTGTAGGCCACGATGCGATCTTCGGCGACCAGCCCCGAGGCCGCTTCAAAGTTGGTGGTCGCCACTTGCACGCCGATGATGAAATCGCCGGCCACAAATGCTTCCACGCCGGCAAAGCGGTCTTCGTCAACGCGCACCATGAACTTCTGCGACAGGTCGATATAGCCCATCGAGTAGTCGACGATCTGCGCCCGCTCTTCGGTGATGGTGATGCCATCGGCCGCCATGTCGTATTCGCCGTTGGAGACGGCCACAATCATGCCTTCCCAACTGGTCTCGATGAATTCGGGCGCGCAATTCAGCCGCACACAGATCTCGCCCAGGGTGTCGTAATCCCAGCCGACCGCTTCGCCGGTCTCCTCGTCTATGACGTTGAAGGGCATGTAGGCGTTCTCGACGGCCACGGTGACCGTGCGGCCCTCAAGATCGGGCAGGTGGCCGTCGGCCAGGACGGCGCCCAGCGGTAAAGCCACAAAAACCAAAATCGCCAGTATCAACAACTTCTTAAGCGCATGCATAGTTGACCTCCGTCTGATTGCCAATCGCGCTGAAAATGAGATATGCAGGTCAACCGAGTGTAACACCGAATTGGCAGATCTCCTAGCAGGCCCGCGGCAATCGCGGCCGCTGGGGCGAGGTAGCTGTAGGGAATTCTTACCACAGAGGAAAGTGAGGCTACACAGAGGGCACAGAGGGTTCTGGCTGATGCCGATTCTGCCGCGATTTAGGCCCTTCCAACAAATGTGGGCTTACGCTGGCATACCATCACCTCTTCGCATTACTCGGTGTCCTCTGTGTAACCTCGGTACGTGCGAGTAAGTCATGCAAGAAAAGCAAACTACAGAGAACGCAGAGAGCGCAGAGCAAATGAACATAATCATTGGGCCAGTGTCCCATTCGTATTTCCAGAACGAGATTGCGCGATTGGCCGGTGATGATTCTCACGCCTCATGAAGCGGTCAACCGGCATTTCACACATAGTCTTTGTGCGCTTTGTGCCTTTGTGCCTTTGTGGCATCAGCGTCACACAAGTCTCTCGTGCTAGGCCGCCGCGATTTGGACAATGCGCCAAGCTGGACTATCATCTAGTCGATGCGAGCGAGCGAAGGGAAGTGTCGCGATGATTCAATTGGCAATTTCGTCCTGGACGCTGCACGGCGCTTTGGGCGCGCCCTGGTACGAGCCGGACGCGGACGGCGTCATGGTCAACAGCGCGCCGGCCCAACCCGCATCGCTCAGCCTGCTCGAGTTGCCGGGTTTCATCGCCGCCGAGGGCTTTCGCGTGCTGGAGATTTGCAACTTTCACCTCCCGCGGATTGACGACGCCTACCTGGCCGATCTGCGCGCCGCCATCGAGAACGCCGGCGTGACGCTGGTGAACTTGCTGATCGACACCGGCAATCTGTCGGCCGCTGATGACGAGGCCTGGCGCCGTGATATCGCCGCGGCCAAAGCCTGGCAGGGCATCGCCCGCAAGCTGGGGGCGGGTGGCGTCCGGCTGGATTGCGGCACGGCAGCGCCGACGCCTGCGGCCCTGCGTCGCAGCTGCGCGGCCCTGCGCGAGTTGGCTGATTACGGCGCGGGCATCGGCTTGGCGACCACCACCGAGAATTGGCGCCGCACCAGCGTCGACAGTGAGGACCTGCTGCGCATCTTGGGCGATGTCGACCGTGACTTGCAGCTCTGCGTCGATTTCGGCAATGCTGCCAAGACGCCCGACAAGTACGCCACCATGCGCGCGCTGCTGCCTCATGCGACTTCGCTGCACTGCAAGGGCAACTTCGCGGGCGCGGCGCTGGATGTGGCCGAGTTCCAGCATAGCTTGTCGCTGGTGCGCGAGGCCGATTTCAGCGGGCACGTGGCGCTGATCTACGATGGCGCCGATGACGAATGGGACAAGGTGCTGACGCTCAAGGCGCATGTCGAGCGCGAGCTAATGCAAGCCTGAACGCGAGACGACCGAGGCAAGGCGTATCCGATCCACCGAAACCGGGGTGATCAGGGCATGACCGTTTCACACTGGCAGCGGGCGGGGCAGAGTAAACGCGAGGTCGACTTTCTGGTGGTGGGCGCCGGGCTGGTGGGCGGGGCGGCCGCGCACTTCGCCCGGCACGCGCATGATCGCGATGTAGTCGTCATCGACGCGCGCGATATCGCCATGGGCGCCAGCAGCCGCAACGCCGGTTTCATGATCAGCGGGCTGGACACCTATTATCACCGCGCCATCGAGTGGTTCGGCCATCAGGTGGCGCGCGAAATGTGGCGGATGTCGCATCGCAGCATGGCGATCTGGCGCGAATTCGTCGCGACCAGCCCGCTTGAGGTGCCGATCGACAACGGCGGCTCGCTGCTGCTGGCGGAAAGCCGGGAGGAAGCGGCGGAGCTGGAGGAGACGGCGCGGGCGCTCTCGGCAGACAAGATCGACATGCAGTATTACAGCCGGGACCCGCTGGGCCGCGGCTATTACGCTGCCATCGAACAGCCTGCCGATGCTGGCGTGCAGCCCTACTTGCTGGCGAAATCCGTCATGCAGCAGAGCGGCGCCGAAGTCATCGCCAACAACGAGCTGTATCACCTGGAACAAGACGGCGATGTCGTGCGCGTGTATACGCAAAAGTGCCAGTTTGAGGCGCGCTACGTCATGCTCTGCACCAACGCCTATTCGCCGCTGATCGACCCCTACTTCATCGGCAAGGTCGTGCCGACGCGGGCGCAGTGCCTGGTGACGGAGCCGCTGGATCACGTGCCCCTGCCCTACTGCGGCTACAGCGACTATGGCTATATGTATTACCGCAGCACCTTTGACGGCCGCTTTCTCTTGGGCGGGGGGCGGAAGCACTTTCGCGACGAAGAAAATGACACCACGGAAGACCGGCTCAATCCGGCGGTGCAAGCGTACCTGGACAGCTATTTGGCCAAGTATTTCCCTGATGTGACGGCGCCGGTGGCGCAGCGCTGGAGCGGCATCATGGGCTTCAGCAGCGATGGCCTGCCGCTGGTGGGCGCCTTGCCGGGCAGGCCGCGGGTCGGCTTCGCGGTTGGTTTCACCGGGCATGGCCTGGCGCTGGGGGCGGCGACGGCGGAGCGGGCGGTGGACAAGCTGCTGACTGGCGCATCCGCCGGCGCGGTTGATGTGGCCCGCTTCGACTAGCGCTGAGGATTGGGACGCACTCTATGCCTCGCGCAGGACATAGCCGACGCCGCGCACGGTATGGATCAGGCGGGCGGCGCCGTCAATCTCGGTTTTTTGGCGCAGGTAGCGCACGTAAACTTCGATGATATTGCTCTCGCCGCCGAAGTCATAATCCCAGACGCGGTCGAAGATGACTTCTCGCGTAAGCACACGCCGCGGGTTGCGCATGAAGAGCTCGAGCAAATCATATTCTTTGGCGGTCAGGTCGATCGGCGTCGAGTTGCGGAAGGCGCGGTACGTGCCGGTGTCGAGGATGAGATCGGCGAAGCGCAAAACCTCAGGATGCGACACGGGGCTGGCCCGCCGCAGCAGCGCTTGCACGCGCGCGATTAGTTCGTCGATGGAAAAGGGCTTGACCAGGTAGTCATCGGCGCCGGCGCGCAGGCCGCTGACACGGTCGGCGATATCGTCCTTGGCCGTCAGCATGAGGATGGCTACATCGCTGGCGGCGCGCAAGCGCTTGCAGACTTCCAGCCCGTCCAGTTTACCCGGCAGCATCCAATCGAGGATCACCAGGTCCGGCGGGTTGTCACGCGCTTCGTTCAGGCCCGATTGACCATCGGCGGCGACGCTGACCTGGAATCCTTCATAGATCAGGCCGCGCTCCAGAAACTGCGATATTCGGGCCTCATCTTCAATGATTAGTATGCGCTCTCTCGACATCATGCCTCCCTTGAAAGTGCCTGACGCCTCCATGATAAACCGGGAGTATGAGCGTGAGATTAACGGACATTAGTAAATGATTTACTTACCTCGCGCCGACGGCTGCAAGCGCTTGTTCACGGCGCGTCGCCGGCGCCGTTGCCCCATTCCGGGCGCAGCGGCATCGTCCTGGGCATATAGCTACAAGTCATACTTTGCCCTACCACTCCGCCACCGAGCCGTCCGCGCGGCGCCATTGCGGATTGCGCCAGCGGAAGGCATGGTCCGAGGCAGCGCGGACCTTGGCTTCGTCGATGGCGATGCCGAGGCCGGGCGCGGTCGGCAGGTGCACAGCGCCGTCTCGATAGTCGAATACGGACGGATCGGCCAGGTAGTCGAGCAAGTCGGCGTCCGCATTGTAATGCAGGCCCAGGCTCTGCTCTTGAATCAGGGCATTGTAGGCGACGGCGTCCACCTGCAGGCAAGCCGCCAGCGCGATCGGGCCCAGGGGGCAATGCGGCGCCAGCGCGATATCGTAGGCCTCGGCCATGGCGGCGATGCGAAAGACTTCGGAGATGCCGCCGGCGTGCGACAGGTCCGGCTGGATGATATCGACGCTGCCCTGCGCCAGAATCGTCTTGAAATCCCAGCGCGAGTACATGCGTTCGCCGGTGGCGATGGGAATCGAGGATGAGCGCTTGATATCCAGCAGCGCCTCGTTGTGCATGGGCAGGACGGGCTCCTCGACGAACATGAGGTGATATGGCTCGAGCTCGCGAATCAGCATCTTGGCCATGGGTTTGTGCACACGCCCGTGGAAGTCGACCGCGATGCTGAAATCAGCGCCGACTTGCTCGCGCACCGATGCCACCCGCTCCACGGCTTGGTCGATGTGGGCGAAGGTGTCCATGTAGTGCACTTCATTGACCGCGCCCATCTTGACCGCGCGCAAGCCCTCGTCTTTGCGCTGCTGCGCCTGCCGCGCCACATCATGCGGCCGGTCGCCGCCGATGCCAGCGTAGATCTGCACCTTGTCGCGCACGGCCCCGCCCAGCAAGTCGTAAATCGGCACGCCGTGAAACTTGCCCTTGATATCCCAAAGCGCCTGGTTGACGCCAGCGATAGCGCTCATCATTACGGGCCCGCCGCGATAGAAGCGCGCGCGGAATAGCGTCTGCCAGATGTCTTCGATTTGCAGCGGATCCCGCCCCAGCAGGTAGTCGCTCATGTCTTCGACGGCGCCGCGAACCGTGCCCGCTTGCCCCTCGACGATGGGCTCGCCCCAGCCGATCAAGCCTTCGTCGGTCGACACCTTGAGGAATAGCCAGCGTGGCGGCAGGGTGAAGAGTTCCATGTCGGTGATTTTCATGCGCCCGGCTCGCCTTCTGTTTTTTCGATTGCGGCGCTTCGATTATAATTGCAAGTAGATGGGCTACCAAGAAGTTGAGAAAGGGGAAATCCGTTGACAAGACATCGCGGGCTGATTTCCCGCCGCTGGTTTCTGCCGGCCTGCCTGCTGGTGATATTGCTTTTGCAAACACCGGGCGTGAGCCTGGCTGAGACGACTGGCGATCACAACAGCGGCGCCAACCCCTTTGTGCCCTTGATGTTCGCTTTGGGCGTCATCTTGCTGGCCTCGCGCACGGGCGGCGCCATCGCCCGGCGCCTGCAGCAACCGCGGGTGCTGGGGCAGCTGATCGTGGGCGTTCTGCTGGGCCCGACTGTGCTCGATATGCTGCATTGGGGCATCCTGCAGGGCGTCGACTTGCAGGGCACGGTCAAGGAATTCGCCGAGCTGGGCGTGCTGCTGCTGATGTTCAACATCGGCCTGGAAGTGCATCTGAGCGAATTGGCCAAGGTGGGCAAAGTGGCGGTTTTCGCCGGTGTGCTGGGTGTGGTCGCGCCGGTGGCTTTGACCGCGCTGGTCGTCATCCCGGCCGGGCACGATTGGATCCCGGCGCTCTTCGCGGGCGTCACGCTGGCGGCGACCTCGGTGAGCATCTCGGCCCAGGTGCTGTTGGAGCTGGGTTATCTGCGCACGAAAGAAGGCAACGCCCTGCTCGCCACCGCGCTGATCGACGATGTATTGGCGATCCTGGCGGTGTCGCTGACGCTGGTTATTGCTGGCGCCGGCACGGGCGAGGACGGCGGCGATCTCAGCCAACTGGTCGTGATCATCGTGCAAATGGCGGGTTATATCGCGGTTGCATTCGGCATCGCCTGGTATCTCTTACCGCGAGCCTTTGTGTGGATTCAGCGCCGCCCGCAGCTATCGCAAGCCTACGGCATCCCCGTCTTCGCCTTGATGAGCGCGCTCTTCTTCGGCTGGTCGGCCGAGTATTTCGGCGGGGTCGCCGCCATCACCGGCGCCTTCATCGCCGGCGTCGGCTTGAGCAAATTGCCCGCCACCGGCATCAAGCACGAGATCGAGCAAACGATGAGCCACCTGGCCTACGTCTTCCTGGTGCCGATCTTCTTCGTCGATGTCGGCCTGGAGACGGACCTCAGCACTTTCCCGCTGGAGGCCCTGCCCTTTATGTTGCTGCTGCTGCTGATGGCGATCATCAGCAAAGTCTTCGGCGCCGGGCTGGGCGCGCGCATGGGCGGCTTTAATCTGCGCGAGTCGCTGCGCGTCGGCGTCTGCATGGTGTCGCGAGGCGAAGTCGGCCTGATTATCATCTCCATCGGCTTGTCCAGCGGCATCCTCGATAGCAGCAGCGAGCTCTACGCCGCGCTCTTTATGGTGATTCTGCTGACGACGGTCATGACGCCGCCGATGGTGCGCTGGGTATTCCAGGGCCGCGCCAGCGCCAACCCGGCTCGCCCTACGCCACAGGAGACTGCATGAAACTCATGATTTTGATCTTCATGGTGATTCTGCTGACGACGGTCATGACGCCGCCGATGACCAGCGTGATGGCCTATGTGCTGCGGAAATATTGCCCATGGTGCCGCGGCTGCTGGCTGAGGCGCGCGCCGTCATGGGCGATCGCTGGAGCCCAACAACGGCGTGGCCTGTCGTGCCGCTGGACGAAGCTATCGGCGTCCGCCAGCCCGACAGGAGACTGAAGCCTTTCAATGAAACTCATGATATTGATCACGTAACCGTCCAACATCGAGAATGGCTTCGCGGTCGCCAATCGCAAGAAAGATGGCAATTTCGAGCTGATCAAGACGGGCGCTGAGACCCTTCTTTTGAAACCCATTGATAAAGCATGACTCCAGGTAGACATGTCTTTGCTTGGAATATGCAAATGCCAAGCACTGCCCCGGATCCGAATCGGTGAACTCGAAGAGGTTGTCCATTCCGCCAATTACGTAATTGTGCCACTCCGGCGCTACGCTCTCCATCCATTGCAGCGCCGCGTCAACTTGGCGAACAAATTCGCTTGAGCCTACAATTACAGCCTGCAGCGCAAAATCGAGCGCGACACGCTGGAAGTGCCGCTGCATATCGCCAGCTCCATGACCAGCGTGATGGCCATCGCTGACTTGCAGCCAGCACCAAGCGCCGAAATGCTTCGTGCCGATGATATCAAGACGTTCCCGAGGCGCGGCATGCCGAACGCGATCGCCATAGTCGTCCAAGATGGCTATCGTGACGACGGGGTATACAACATCACGCGAAGAGCACGATTCTTCTGTGCCTTGCGCCTGCGGGGCGGGAATCCGTGTGCCGAGCAATAACATAAATGATGTTAAAGCAATCAGCGCAGGTGCCGCGGCTGCTGGATGAGGCGCGCGCCGTCATGGGCGATCTGCTGGAGCCCAACAACGGCGTGGCCTTTGTCGTGCCGCTGGACGAAGCTATCGGCGTCCGCCAGCCCGATGACGGGGATGGCTAGTGCTCACCACTGAGGCGCCCCAGGCGGAAAGACCGCGTAGGGCACATTTGCCCATTCGCTCTCCAGCTGTTGAAGCGTCGAACAGAATAGATCCGCTCTATGACCTTGCGAGCAGTAAGTTCTGAGCAAGCTCAGCGCTTTATCCTTATTCCAGTAAAGCGTCCCACGCCTCGGGTTAAGTCCAGCCGCGATCGCGCTGTCGATCACTGACGCGATGCCCGTTCCGAATTTCCTGCACGCCGCTTCCTCCTCTGCGGTCGACGAAAAACGGACCCCCTCTGCATACAGGTGCAGGTGGCACGCCTCATGGCCCAGCGCCGCAGCCGTGTCGGCTTGATCGTGCGCGATGTTTCCGGAAATTCGTGACGTCAAATCAATCCAGCAAGTTTCAAAGCTGGCTCTTCTTTGGCCCGTATGCGCGCGGGCGGTGCACTGCCAATACTGACCATCATAATAGCCAGGCGGCAGCTCTACGGGTTCTTCAGCGATGACGTCCATTGCGGTTATCACGTAGTTGTACCAGTCCGGCGCCAGGCGCTTCATCAATTTAAGCGTCGCTACCATGTGGTTAACAAATCGATCCGATCCCTCAATCCTGGGCACGGGTCCCGTTAGCGTGATTGCGGATGTCTGCGTGGGATCGGCGCACTGAAATAGCTGATAAGCCATGAGGCCCTGCACCCTCTCCTCTTCGAATCGGCATCGCCAATTGACAGAGCAGCAATTGCCTCCTGATGGCGGCCACTGGATAGCGGGCGTTACAGCCTGTGACTGCGCCGGCGCTGCGGCGCATTGCCGGTTCTGGTAAGCCCAATAGCCGCTAACCCACTCCTCGTCCGTTAGGCATTGCCGGTCGACGAAACAGCAATTGTTTACCTCAGGCGAAGCATCGGCAGCGGGCTGCGAAGACTGCTCAGTCGGCTGCTCAACCGGCGCCGGGCATTCATTGCGCTGATACGCCCAGTAGCCGTCGATCCATTCTTGATCGCTTTGGCAAAGCCGGTCGACAAAGCAGCAGTTGTCGATTGGCGTTGCAGCCGGAGCTTCCAGTGGCTCGCTGTCGATGCGGCTGAAATTGACCCAATCCGCCAGCCAAACCTCGTTTCCATTACGGCTTATCTTGAGCCAGCCGCCGGAATTGCCCACGACTTGCAGCACGTCGCCCGTCCGCACCGTATCAGCGATATCAGCGCTTAAGCTGGGCGCGGCTCGCAGGTTCAGGCCTCTATTGGCGCGAATGGAGTATTCCCGCGCGGAGGCGACGCCCATGAGCAGAATACTAATCACCAGCGCTGTAAGATATCTGAATTGCATAAATCGGTTCCTCTCCAGGTTCACTTTGATTAGCAGCTGATATTAGCGCATCAGACAACCGGCGACAAGCACCCTGCCGATGAGCGTGCCGGGCCGACCGTTCAGCGTCATCGAGTCAATTGCAGCCGGCATGAGGTTTCGAAGCCGAGGGCTGCTGATATCAAGCGCGCCGGGTTCAGCCTTGAGCGGGGGGCGCCCTTTGCGCTATGATGGGGCGCATCAAGCGAGGTAGCTCAATTGGCAGAGCAGGTGCCTTTGGAGCACAAGGTTAAAGGTTCGAGTCCTTTCCTCGCTGAAGGGTCAAAGGGGTCCAAGCGCGGGCCCCTTTTCTGATTCCCGCCCATCACTCGGCGCGCGATGCCGCCCCGGCCGGGAAGCGAAAATCGAAAGTCAAGACGCTGCGGAGAGCGCGGTGCGCCGGGTCGCGCGGTTGTATCGGCTCGGCGGCGTGCCAAAGCCGCGCATCGTCGATGAAGTAGCAGTCCAGCGCCTGCTCCAGCCGAAATGACGTTAGGGGCTGCTGATTAGCGGCGTAGATGGTGACCTCCCCGCCCGCGGCGTTGACCCGCTCGGCCAGGCGCACTGTGACAAAGCGCGCGCCATCACGATGGATGCCTTCGGGCGTCGGCTGCCCCGGCTCCCCCTCCCGCGCCACTACGCGAATGAGGTGCACGCGCACCTCCCAGTCGTCTTTGAGCAGCGTGCCGTCGAGAGGAAGCTGATTGAAGTCAAAGCGAATCAAGGCGCGCAGGCAGGCGTTGTCGAAGGTGGTATCCAGCAGGGGCGCGAATTTACGCGCGACGCCGGTCACGCGGTTGAAGTCGGCGCTCTGGAAATAGCCTTCGTGCGGCAATGGCGTCAGCGCCCCGCTGCCCGGCGTGTAGCGGAAGCGCCCGTAGCGACGAAAGCGATACTTGCCGCCGCCCGGCAGATAGTCGTCCGAAATTAGGTCAGCATAGTCGATCTGCAAGTTGAGCCAGTCTTGCCGCAGCGCGTCCGTCATTTGGAAATCGCCGGCGCGGGCGAGACTGTAGCCGGCCGTCGCCAGCTCTCGTTTGATGGGGCGCGATGTCGTGATGCCGGCCACTTTGCCCTAGGCCGCCATCTCGCTGATGAGCGCGCCCAAGATTTCGATGCCGCGGCGCAGGTCCGCCTGTGGCAGAAAGCTGAATGACAGGCGCAGATGACGCGCGCCCGCGGCCGGCTCAACGAAGAAACCAGTGCCGGGCGCGAAGTAGACCTGTCGTTCGGCGGCTCGCCGCGCCAGCTCAGCGACCTGCAGCCCCTCGGGCAAGCGCAGCCAGATGAAGTAGCCGCCTTGCGGCCGCGTCCAGTCAGCGCCAGCCGGCATCGAAGCCGCCAACGCATCCAAGGCGATATCGCGCCGCCGCCGGTATTGGCCGCGCAGCCAGCCGACGTGTTGCTCCCAGGCGCCGCTGCGACAGTATTCGGCCACCAGCGCCGCGGAGTAGGGGTTGGCGCCGCCGCCCATCTTCAGCAGGCCGCTGCCGGTGAATTGGCTGATGCGCCGCGGCGAGCCGACAAGCCAGCCGATGCGCAAGCCGGGCGCCAGCGTCTTGGAAAAAGTGCCCAGCCGCAGCACATCGGCAGCGCGGTCGAGGGCGAAGCAGCTCGGCGGCAGCTCGGCGCCGAAGCGAATTTCGCAGTAGACATCGTCCTCAACGATGGCGAAGCCGTAACGCCGGCTCAGCGAGAGGATGGCTCTCCGCCGCGCTTCGGGCAGGGTGATGCCGGTGGGGTTCTGAAAATTGGGCACGACATAATAGAATTTGGGGCGCCGCCCCTCGGCCGCCAATCGCTCCAGCGCGCGCTCCATTTCCCGCGGGATGACGCCTTCCGCATCAATCGTCAGGGCGCAAAGCTCAAGGCGCTGATCGCGGAAGATATGCAGGGCATCGCGATACGAGGGCGCGTCCACCAGGACGACATCGCCGGCGGAGGCGAGCATGCCGCTGATCATGTTGACGCCCCAGGTCGAGCCGCCGATGATCATCAAGTTCTCGCGGCTGATGCCCAAGTCCTCGTCATGGTTGAGCCGTTCCGCGAGGAAGTCGACCAGGGCTGGATCACCCCGCTCGTCGCCGTAGTCGAAGCGCCGCGTCGGCGACCCGCCAGCCCAAAGCCGCTCAGCCGCCCGCCGCAGGCCCTCGATGGGCAGCAGCTCGTGGGCCGGGTGGCCGGCGAAAAGCGGAATGCTGCCGGCGATGACGCCTTGTGGCGAAGTCTCGAGCACGGCTTATTGCGGCGTGGCGTCCGGCGGCAAGGGCGTGACGTATTGCCGGCCAGCGCGCGCCCGCTCGAAGTCGGCCTTGGCCGCCGCCAGCAGCTCGGGTTGGGTCAGCAGATCGAAGCCGGCCAGCGCCATCGCTTTGGCGGCGAAAAGCATGCCCTTGGCGCCGATGCTGGAACCGGACGAGGCCACCGTTTGCCAACTGTGCCCGGGCGTGCCCAGCGGCCAGCACGTCGTTGAGATCTGCCCGGTCGGCGTGATCCAACTGACATCGGCCACTTCAGTTGAGCCACCCATCAGCGGCGGCGTGGGCGAATGCGGGAAGACGCGCTCCGGGAGCGGGTCGTCCAAGGCGGCCGGGTCAAGCTCGGCGCTGGTCGATTGCCCCAGCCAGTCGAAGCCGCGCTTGACCGAGCCTTCGGGGAAGGTCGCTTGCAGCGCTTTGGCGAATTGTCGCTCTTGCTCGCTGAAGCGCATGTCATCGACAGCCGCCATCTTCTCATAAAGCAAGTCGGACATGACAGCGTTGGGCAGCAAATCGTAGCAGCCGGTGATGAATTCGATCTCGTGGCGCGTGCCGCTCATCAGCGCGGCGCCTTGGGCGATATCCGCCATCCAGCGGTAGATCTCGTCGACTTGCTCGCGTTGCGGCGCCCGCACAAAATACCAGACTTGGGCGAAAGCCGGCACCACGTTGGGCGCTTGACCGCCGCTGGTGACGACGCTGTGAATCCGCGATTCGGGCGGCACATGCTCGCGCATATAATTGACGCCGGCATCCATCAGCATGACGCCGTCCAGCGCGCTGCGGCCCAGCCAGGGCGTACCGCCGGCGTGCGCCGCCCGGCCATGGAAATTGACCTTGAAGGAATTCATCGCCAGTGACGAGCCGTTCCAGGTGATATTGCTATCGCCCGGGTGCCAGCTGATGGCGGCGTCCAGGTCATCAAAGACGCCATCGCGCGCCATGAAGGTCTTGCCGACCAGCGTCTCCTCCGCCGGGCAGCCATAAAAGCGGATCCTGCCGCTGATGCCGCCCCGCTCCAGCGCCGCCTGCAAGGCCAGGACAGCGCCCAGGCAAGCCGTGCCGAAGAGATTGTGGCCGCAGCCGTGACCCGGGCCGCCCTCCTCCAGCGGTGAGCGTTGGCTGGAAAGCGCTTGCGACAAGCCGGGCAGCGCATCGTATTCGCCGAGGAAGCCGATCAGCGGCGCGCCCTCGCCCCACTCGGCCACGAAGGCTGTCTCCATGCCACCCGCGCCCCAATCCACGCGGAAGCCCGCGGCCGCCAGCTTGTCCGCCAAGAGCCCGGCGGCGAAGTCCTCGGTCAAGGCGACTTGCGGGTGATCCCAAATCTCCTTGGCGATGAAGCTCAGTTCTTCGTCGTTGGCGTTGATGTGTTCCAGGATCACGGCATTGGCGTCCATCGGCAGTCCTATTCTGTTCGTCAACAGCACATCAGCCGAGGTTAGCGCATCGGCCGGCATTTTTGTAGTCAGCAACGCGGGCAATTCTTCACGACGCGGGCGCGCAGGTCGCGATATAGCGGAATATCGACACCATTACCACCGAGGACACCGAGGAAAAGCGAGGACGCTGAGACAGCGAGCCAGGGAGGGGGAGCATGTTGCGAGAGCTTGTTGATATGTGTGCAACTGCGAGAGTCTGCGAGCAATTGATGTTCTTTGTAAAGTCACCCTTCCCTGATGATTCGGGGAAGGGCCGGGGATGGGGTAGACAAAGCTGTGGTGTCCTCCGTCCCGGCGAGGCGGGGAGATGGCGCTAGGCGCAGCGTTGAGCAAGGCCATTTGCGTGGGCGGCTCCCGGGCAGCACGTATGTCTACAGGCTTCGACGGGCGGGGGAGGTATGCATTGCGGGATGCAAGTCCAACGCAAACGCCCCGCAAGGCACGGGGCGTTGGGAGGATGGAATAAGTCTGCTTCCAATAACTATAGTTTCCTGTAAAAATTGTGACACATTTCTATAGAAATTGTCAAGTGTTGCTAACCACTTTCTAACTCTATATCGCGCCAAGGGCCACCAGGGGCTCGGCGGATGGTCAGCAGATGCTCACTCGCCGGCGACGGCCAGCTCGGGCGTCTTGCCCAGCGCAGCCAGCATCTCTGCGACGGTGGTGAACTTGACGCGGCTGCGGCCCAGCGCAGCGCCGCGCTCACGCTCAATCGCGTCAAGCACGCGCCAGTCGTCGAAGGTGATGAAGGCCGGCTGGCGCGCTTCGACCATGGCGCGAACGCCCGCCTCGCTGGTATCCGGCGGCTGCAAAGTATCCCCACGGCGTAGATCTTCCAGGAAGCAGTCCGCCGTTTCGATGGCGTCGGGCTTGTTGGTGCCGATGATGCCGGAGGGACCGCGCTTGATCCAGCCGACGACATAATTGCCGGGCAGGCGCCCCCGCCCTTCATGGCGCGTCAGCACGCGGCCTCTGTCGTTGGGGATGATGCCCCAGCGATCGTAAAAGGGCACATCCGGCAGGGGCACGCCGCGATAGCCGACCGAGCGGAAGACCATGTCCATCGGCAGCGTTTCGACTTCGCCGGTGGCGCGCGGCCGCAAGCTGCCCATGTCGTCCAGCGCCAATTCGTTCTTGCCCAGCTTCATCGCTTCGACGCGGTCCGTGCCGATGAGCTCCAGCGGCGACACCAGAAAGCGCATGATGATGCGGCGTGATTTGCCCGTCAGCCCGCGGTCGACGTAGGACTGCAAGATCTTGACATTGCGGATGGCGGCCCGGTCGCGCGCCTGCTTCAGGTGGGTGGCGCTCATCTCGTCCAGCGAGGCGTCTTCGCACTCGACCACGATATCGGCGTCAGCCATCTGGCCCAGTTCTTTGATCTCGGGATTAGTGAAGGCGGCTTGCGCGGGCCCGCGCCGGCCCAGCACATAAATCTCTTGCACGTCACTGCGCCGCAGCGTCTCCAAGGCGTAATCGGCGATATCGGTGCCATAGAGCTCGTCGGGCGTGCGCGCCAGGATGCGCGCCACATCCATGGCCACATTGCCCACGCCGATGACGGCCACGCGTTTGATGCCGCGCAGGTCAAAGTCGAAATCTCGATAATCGGGATGCCCATTGTACCAGCCGACGAATTCGGTGGCGGCGTAGCTGTTGCGCAGGTCTTCGCCGGGGATGCCCAGGCGCCGGTCCGTCTGGGCGCCGACCGCGTAGATGATGCCGTGATAATGCGCGCTGAGATCAGCCCGGCTGATATCGCTGCCGAACTCGATATTGCCGTAGAAGCGGAAACGCTCGTGGGAGGCGATGCGGCTATAGAGCTTGGTGACGGATTTGATCTTCTCGTGATCGGGCGCGACGCCGCCACGCACCAAGCCAAAGGGCGTGGGCAAGCGCTCGTACATATCGACGCTGATGAGCGGGTCACTCTGCTTCAGCAAGTGGTCGGCCGCATAGAAGCCAGACGGCCCCGAGCCGATGATCGCCACTCGGACTTGCCCCGCCCCGCCATCGGCAAGCTGCATCAGTCGCTCCCGTCTTCCGGCAAGGGGATGACCAGGTCTTTGCGGAATGGCGTCAGCGAAACCAGCTCGCCCTGCTCATCCACCACGAACATGTCCTCAACCCGTACGCCGCAGCCACGCTCAGGATAATACAGCCCGGGCTCAATGGTCAAGACGTTGCCGATCTGGAAGCTGTCATCGCGGCGCAAGTGGCTGATGGACGGCGCTTCGTGAATGTCGATGCCGACGCCGTGCCCCAGGCTGTGCAGGTAGCCTTGCATCGTGCCGGGCTGGGTGCGCGTGGTCGGGTGGCCGCGGCTCTCGAAGTAATCCAGCACCGCCTCTTGCATCAAGTGCGTCGGTTTGTTCAGACCGTAGGCCTCAACCGAGATATCGAAGGCTTCCATGACGGTGTCGTAGAGTTCCTGCACCTCGGGCGGCGCGTGGCCGATGCACCAGGTGCGCGTCATATCGTGGTGATAGCCCCCGCCCAGCTCGCGCGGGAAGAGGTCGAATACGATGGGCTGGCCGATCTGCAGCGGCATTTCAGCTTCGCCACGGCTGTGCGGGAAGCCGGCATCGCGCCCCTGAGCGAAGATCATGTTGGTGTCTTCCAAGCCGCGCGCCATCAACTCGCGCCGCACCAGCGCCTTGACCGCGCCGATGGTCACGCGTTCGCCCGCCCCGTCGAGCAAGTGGTCGCCATCCCGCCGCAGCCCGGCGATGAAATCCCAAGCGGCGGCCATTGAGGCGTTGGCGCGCTCCGCCACTGACTTCAGGCGCGCGATCTCGTGAGCGTCTTTGGTCAGCATAGCCGCTTCGATCAGCGTGTTTTCGGCTTCGGCCACGAAGTCGTAAGCCGGCAACTCGCGCGAAAGCGTCTCGTACAGGGCGATGGCCTTGTTGATCTGCCAGGCGCCATAGAGGCCGATGCGGCCAGCGGGCAGCCCCAACCGACCGAGCACATCGGACCAATGGCGCGCCACAGCCAGCAGGACATCGCCCTCGGCCTCCTTGAAACGGTCATAGAAACCGAGCTCGACATCGGTGCGCGCGTCCAGCCCGCTCTTCCGCGCCTCTTCCAGCTCCATCCGATTGCAGACCAGCAGCGCCGCTTTGCCGCGACACTTGAAGATGGCGCCATGCGTGATTTGCGCGCCGTTGCTGAGGTAGTAGCGCGCGGCGTTGAATTCTTCGCCGCCGGCCACGATGATGGCGTCGAGCTCGCGTTCGCGCATCAAGCGGTCAATGTCTGATTTCATGGGCAAATCCTCTAAATGGATGTCAGCCGTCGCCAGCGTGCCCGGCCAATGTGATAGTCACTCGGTCAGAGCACGGTCCGCAAGACGCGCAGCAAATCCGCCTCTTGCGCGGGCAAGACGGTGCGCGGGTCGAGCAAGACCTTGTCCCCGGCGATGCGCGCGATCACAGGCGGGTCGGCCGCGCGCAGCTTCTCCGCCAGCCGGTCGGGCGAATCAGCGGCTATGGCCAACAGCGCCGTCGGCAGCGATGCGCCGGGCAAGCTGCCGCCGCCAACGGTGGATTCGCCCGGCAGCACATCGCCCGGCGTCACACGCGCCCAGTCACCCGCCCGCGCTTGAATCTCGTCGAGTGGACGGGCAATCATCCGCCAGACCGGGATGTGTGTCAGCGCCTCTTCACGCCGATAGTGCTCCAGCGTGGCCAAGAGCGCGGCGTAAGTCAGCTTGTCGACGCGCAGCGCCCGCGCCAGCGGATGCCGCTTCAGCCGGCCGACGACATCGCGCCGCCCGACGATGATGCCGGCTTGCGGGCCGCCCAACAGCTTGTCGCCGCTGAAGCAGACCAGGTCAGCGCCGGCCGCGACGCTCTCTTGTATCGTCGGCTCGTGATCCAGGCCGAAGGGCGCCGTGTCGATCAGCGTGCCGCTGCCCAGGTCGTCGACCAGCAGCAGGTCGCGTTCCCGCGCCAACGCCGTCAGTTCCGCCAGCGAGGCGCTCTCGACGAAGCCCAGCTGCTTGAAGTTGGACGCGTGAACCCGCAGCAGCAGTGAGCTGCGCTCGCCGATGGCAGCCGCATAGTCGCTGATGCGCGTGCGATTGGTCGTGCCGACTTCCACCAAGTGGGCGCCGCTTTGGCGCATGATATCGGGGATGCGAAAGCCGCCGCCGATCTCGACCAGTTGCCCGCGCGAGATGACGACTTCGCCGCCCTGAGCCAAGGCGCTGAGGATTAAGATCAGCGCCGCCGCATTATTGTTGACGACCAGCGCATCCTCGGCGCCGGTGAGTTCGCGCAGGATCGGCCCGGCATGAATTAGCCGGCTGCCGCGCCCGCCCGAGTCCCGGTCATATTCCAGCGTGCTGTAGGCGCCGCCGATGGAGGCCATGGCCGCCGTGGCCGCTTGCGACAGGGGCGCGCGCCCCAGGTTGGTGTGGATGATGACGCCGGTCGCGTTGATGACGGGCCGCAAGCCGGGGCGAGCTCGCATTTCGAGCTGCGCGGAGACGGCCGCAATGATAGCGTCGGTATCGGCAGCGGCGGGGTGGGCCCGCAAGATTGCCATCCGCGCGGCATCGATGCAGTCACGGGCGGCGGCCAGCACCAGGCCACGGCCATAGCTTTGCGTCAATTGCTGTATTTGGCTGTGCGCCAGCAGTGAATCGACGGCGGGCAATTGGCGCAGCTGAGCCTGTTTATCGCTCATGCGCCAGCTCGCGGTTGCGCAAGAAGACCTCAATGACGCCAAAGATCAGAATCAGGATGAATACGATCGGCAGGGAGAGATAGCGCGGGATCAGCAGCCAGGCACTGGTCACGGCGATGATGCCGACCCAGACGGCGCGGCGCACCACGATGCCGGTCAAGAGCTCGGGGGCGTCCGCCGGCGAGAAGCGTTTGCTCAACAGGCGCACAAAGGGAATGGCGGACCCGGTGACGCCGATCTGCAGGAGGATGAAGAAAAGCCAGATTTCGCCGCCGATGCGCGGGCGCGTCGACATCACCAGCCAGGCGAGGCCGCCCCAGCCGACGATGAACATCAGCAACGATGCCAACAGCACACCACGGGATTCGCCGGCGGGCTGGCGCCTCAATGTCGGCAGATCCGCCCGCTGCTGGGATCCATCCCGCCTAGCTGACATGGTAGTTTTCTCCCCGCTCCTTTACGCGCTTCAGCCTTGCCGCGCGCCCTGTCCAAAACGTTTTCAGCCCAGGCGACTGAGCAATACCTGTGTTTCGTCGGCCGGTTTCAGCCCCAGTTGGCGCTTCAAAATGCGTTCCAGCGCATCGTATTGGGCGCGCGCGTCCGCCGGCTGGCCCAGCTGAATATGCGCCGTCATCACGCCGCGATGGATGTCTTCCCGCTGCGGCACTTCCCGCAATGCCCTATAGTAATAGCCCAGCGCCCCTTCCCAGGCTTCGCGGTCGACATGCAAGCGCGCCATGCCGATCAATGCTTCGGCGTACATCAATTGCAACTGTTGCCGCCGCGCCACCACCCAGGGAAGCTGGACCGGATAGAGAAAGGGCGCCCGATACATTTCGATGGCGTGGCTGTAATGGCGCTCGCGTTCGCGGGGATCGTCGGAAAGCAAGGCGCCTTCCATCGCACCTTCAAAATCAGCCACGTCATAGTGGCGCACCACCTTGTCGCTGGGGACATAGAAGCCGGTTGAGTAGGTCGTCAGTTCGTAGTTTTCGCCGTCGTCCACGTTGACGGAGATGCGCTCGGTGATCTTGCGCTTGGTGACGTGAAACACATTGGTGGCATCGCGGATGGATAGCTTGGGCCAGAAGATATCGAAGATCTGATCGCGCGTGACCAAAGGATTGTCAACGAAATAGAAAAAGAGATTGCGCGGCAGGGCGCCATCCCATTTGGTGATTTCCCGGCCATTGGACAGCGCGTGGCCGCGGCCAAAGGCGTAGACTTCCAACTGTGGTTTCAGCGATGTCTCTCGCGTGAACATCAAGTCGCTGCTGCGGTGCGCGGCGCCCAGGACGGCGACATCATCGCGATGCACCCAGTGAATCCAGGGTTCGTAGGTGAGCAGCCGCGAATTGACGATCAACTGCGCCCGGGCCGGCAGGTTATCCACCAGGGCCGTGATGAAGCGGCGAAAATCAGCGTCTTGGGCTACGCGATCCAATTCGTCGAGGTAGAGCATCACACGCTCGCGATCAACGGCGTCCAAGTCCCCCGCCAAAGCCGCGCCCATGTCTTCGGCTGAACCGCCATCCAGCGTCGCGGCCAGGCCGGCGCCAAAGGCCGCATCCATCTGCCGCGCCTCGGCCAGAAGGTCCCGGCCCAACTGCGTTATATCGCGGCAATGTTCAGTCACGCGGAAATAGAAAAGCGCTTCGCTTAGATCAAGCAGAAAGTAGCTCAAGAAGATATTGCGAAAGTGGCTCCAGGGATATAGCAGGATTACTTTCTTGCCCGCGGAAGCCGCGCGAAATGTCTCAAAAGGCACATTCGTTACTTGTGGCGCTAACATCCCATTGCCTTTCGCTGTCGCTCTGCCCACGAAGCGGCCGGCGGCGGCGGCAACAACTCCTGATTCATGGTTGACCG
This sequence comes from Phototrophicaceae bacterium, assembly GCA_965208195.1. GTDB lineage: Bacteria > Chloroflexota > Anaerolineae > Aggregatilineales > Phototrophicaceae > UBA6055. Next base: position 1,899,381 of record CBDBOC010000004.1, read on the forward strand.
CATTGTTCAGCAGTCAAGCTTAACCGGCCGTCGCCCGGCTGCTGGCGCGACATATCAAATACGGTCGCGCCGACTCAGCAAAACCTATTAGCCGATATTATCACAAGTTTCTTATTTGCGACATGCGTCTTTGTTCGCCTATCTGCAAGACGCGCGCTATTGCGTGGCGACAGGGATGGCCGCATACGCGCGCAACCGGGCGGTGCAACGAGATAAGACGCTGCCGTATTCGCGGCGCCTGAAGCGGGCAAAGATGGATAGGCGGCAGAGGGCGCAGGCCGAGCTTGGCTAGCGCTCTTCAATGCTGATGGAGACGATCGCGTCCGCGTTGACGCCGGGGCGGGGCCGCTGCGGATCGACGCGCTGCAGCGAGTTCAGCACGCTCAAGCTATCGGCATCGGCCACGCAGCCGAAGACGGCGTGCCGGCCATCGAGGTGGGGCGTGGGCACAAAGGTGATGAAGAATTGCGAGCCGTTGGTATCGGGCCCGGCGTTGGCCATGCTCAGTATGCCCGGCGCGTCATGCCGGATTTGCAGCGCCGCCGCCTCGTCATCCCAGCGGTAGCCGGGGCCGCCGCGGCCGCTGCCGGTCGGGTCGCCGCCCTGCGCCATGAAGCCGTCCAGCACGCGGTGGAAGACGACGCCGTCGTAGAAGCCATCGCGGGCCAGGAAGACGAAGTTGTTGACGGTGACGGGCGCGCGGTCGGCGAAGAGGTCAATGGCGATGGCGCCCTTGCTGGTCTGCATAATGGCGCGGTAGGTCTTCTTCGGGTCGATGGACATGGCGGGCGGGTTGGCGTATTGCTTGGGCATGGGGGGTCTCCTGGAAGTGTGGGTGGGTGTGGGTGGCGAGGGTAGCAGAGTATGAACTGCCTTACAACATATGGTGGCAAACACAACATGCGTGTCGTTGGCATCTGTCTAGGGTACGACTATACTAAGTGAGACAAATTGAGGCATATACCATGGTTGCGGTAAATCATGAAAACCTCGAGTGGGCGCGTAATGCTGCAAAGTTGAGCATTGCAGATGCTGCCAAGAAACTTGGACTTACAAGTTCAAGTAAAAGCACAGCTATCGAAAAGCTCAAGAGACTTGAGAGCGGCGATACTCCCCCGACACACTCGCAATTGAGTAAAATGGCGAATGTGTATCGTGTACCCGTTGTTGCATTCTATCTGGACACCAAGCCGCGGAAAGGCGATCACGGAGAAGATTATCGCACGATTCCAGAGAAGTCGGATGACTCAATAGCCAATGCCCATTTGGCAATTCTGCTTAGCAATGTCAAGGCTCGTCAGAGTATCACACGAGATCTCCTGGAAGAGGAGGATGCAGAACCTCTGCAATTTGTATCTTCGGCGTCAACCAGAATGGGCGTCGAGCGCGTCGCCCACAGTATAGTTAAAACTACAGGATTCAACCTACAAGAATACCGACGGCGTCCAAGTCAGCCCCATTTTGCATTCAACTATCTTAGATCCTGCATTCAATCGATTGGGATTTTCGTGCTGCTAATGAGTGACTTGGGTCATCCTCAGACCACCACCATTCCGGTTTCGACGTTCCGTGGGTTTGCTATCGCCGATGATATCGCTCCGTACATAGTCATTAACCGTAGGGATGATAAACGCGCACAATCTTTCACCGCCTTGCATGAAGTGGCGCATCTGTGGCTAGGGTCAACTGGAATTACGGGCACGATTAATGAATATAGTTCAAGCCCGGAACAATTCTGTAATCGCGTAGCAGGCTCGATTCTTCTGCCGCGTCACGAGCTTTCGGAACTGTCGTCCTTGCGCTCGGACTCGTTCCAGACAGCCCTTGATAGAATCACTGATTTTGCCAATTCCAAGAACCTGAGCCGTGCGATGGTGGCTTACAACCTTAAGCTCGAAGAGCACATCAGCCCGAACATGTGGTATCAGATTAGTAATCGGCTCAGGCGTGACCATGCTGAACGAGAGAAACGCGACAGGGACCAGCGAGAACTAGATAAGTCGCTTGGTAAAAGTACGCCAATTGACGCCAATGTGGTCAGGCGAAGTTCATTGGGCGAACCTCTTCTCAACCTAGCACGCCGTTCAGTTGCCAGCGGAGTTCTGACACCTACCAGAGCAAGCACGTTGCTTGGTGTAAATCCGCGAAAGGTACGTACATTCCTACATCCCGAGCGTTTGCGACGGGAGACATAAGTGGTTTACCTCTTGGATGCAAACGTGCTCATTACAGCCCACGACGAATACTACCCGATTGATCGATTCTCTCCATTTTGGGACTGGATCATAGATCATGCCAAGCAAGGCACGATAAAGATGCCCTTTGAAATGATGGCCGAAGTAAAGGCAGGTCAACCCAAGAGGGATGCCCAAAATCAGGACGACGAACTACTGTTTTGGTTGAGAAGGAACAATCACGAGAAGGACTTATTGCTTAACGCGAGTGCCGATCAAGTGGATGTGAACAGAGTGTTTAGAGAAGGATATGAACTTCCACGGCCATCTCTGGACGAACTAAACAAGATAAGAAAGGATCCTTTGCTTATCGCTTACGCCATGGCGCGACAAGGTCCAACCATCGTTACGCTTGAGGCAAAGCAAGAAAACGCAACCGACGAGATGCAAAGACACAAGCGAAAGATCCCGTTCGTGTGCCGAAAGTTAGGCATCCGTTCCATTGATACATTCGTCCTCATCCGCGAACTTGACTTCAAGATGCCTACGTGACACGACCGGACCCCACCCCATGCCCGACCTGACCACCCTCTTCCAGACCATGCCCTACGGACCCGCGCCAGAAGCCGCTGACACCGCCGACGCCTGGCTCGCTTCGCACGAGCGCCGCTTCGACCTCTTCATCAACAACGCCTGGACCGCGCCCGCCGCCGGCGACTATCTCACCGTCAACAACCCGGCCCGTGGCGAGCCCCTTGCCCAAGTCGCCGACGCCTCCGCACCCGACATCGACGCCGCGGTGACCGCCGCCCGCAACGCTTACGCAACCTGGTCGGCGCTGAGCGGCCATCAGCGCGCCCGCCACCTCTACGCCATCGCCCGCAACATCCAAAAGCACGCCCGCCTGCTCGCTGTCGTCGAGAGCCTGGACAACGGCAAGCCCATCCGCGAAGCCCGCGATATCGATATCCCGCTGGCCGCGCGCCATTTCTATTATCATGCCGGCTGGGCGCAGTTGCTGGCCACCGAGATGCCCGATTATCAGCCGCTGGGCGTGGTCGGCCAGGTGATTCCCTGGAACTTCCCGCTGCTGATGCTGGCCTGGAAGATCGCGCCGGCCCTGGCTTGCGGCAACACGGTCGTCATCAAGCCGGCGCCCTACACGCCGCTGAGCGCGCTGCTCTTCGCCGAGATCATCGCTGAGGCCGGGCTGCCGCCTGGCGTCGTCAACATCGTCACCGGCGGCGACGAAGCGGGCGCGGCCCTGGTGGCGCATGACGACCTGGACAAGATCGCCTTCACTGGCTCGACCGCCGTCGGCCGCCACATCCGCCGCGTCAGCGCCGGCACGGGCGTCAAGCTGACGCTCGAGCTGGGCGGCAAATCGCCCTTCATCGTCTTTGACGACGCCGATATCGACGGCGCCATCGAGGGGCTGGTCGACGCCATCTTCTTCAACCAGGGCCAAGTCTGCTGCGCCGGCTCCCGCCTGTTGGTGCAAGAGAATATCGAGGACGCCTTCATCGCCCGTTTGAAGCGGCGCATGGCGCGGCTGCGCATTGGCGACGCGCTGGACAAGGGCGTTGATATCGGCGCCATCATCGACCCGGTTCAACACCAGATGATCGACCGCTGGGTGCGGCGCGGCATCAGCGACGGCGCCGATGTCTATCAGCCCGATGTGGACCTGCCGCCAGAACTTGAAGACGGCTGCTTCTACCCGCCAACGCTGCTGAGCAAGCTGGAAGCCTCGGCCGCCGCGGCGCAAGAAGAAATCTTCGGGCCCGTGCTGGTGGCGCTGAGCTTCCGCACGCCGGCCGAAGCGGTCGAGCTGGCCAACAATACGCGCTACGGGCTGGCTGCGTCCGTCTGGAGCGAGAACATCAGCCTGGCGCTGGAGACGGCGCGGGATGTCAAAGCCGGCAGCGTCTGGATCAACAGCACCAACTTGTTCGACGCGGCTTCCGGCTTCGGCGGTTATCGCGAGAGCGGCTTCGGGCGCGAAGGCGGTCGCGAAGGCCTCTACGCCTATTTGCGGCCGCGCTGGCTGAAACGGGCGCGTCCACAGCTTGGCGAGCCGCCGGCGGATTGGGGCGCCCACGTGCCACCGGCGCCTGCTGCCTTGCCTCCCCCTGATACGTCGGGGGGACCGCGGGGGGTAGCGCTTGACCGCACCGCCAAGCTCTATATCGGCGGCGGGCAGAAACGCCCCGACGGCAATTATACGAGGCCCGTGCTCTCGCCCTCGGGCCGGCTGATCGGGCAGGCGGGCGATGGCAACCGCAAGGACATCCGCAACGCCGTCGACGCCGCCCATAAAGCCAAAAACTGGGCTTATTACGCGCCGCATAACCGGGCGCAGATTCTGTATTACATCGCCGAGAATCTGTCGGCGCGGCGGGCGGAATTCGCCGAGCGCCTGTCGTCGATGACGGACGCGGCGCCACCGGAAGCCGGCGCGGAAGTCGACGCCGCCATCGAGCGGCTCTTCCATTGGGCGGCCCTGGCGGATAAAGCCGGCGGCACGGTGCAAGAGACCACCCTGCGCGGACTTGTCGCCGCGATTCACGAGCCGGTCGGCGTCATCGGCATCGCCTGCCCCGACGAGGCGCCGCTGCTGGCCTTCGTCTCGCTGATGGCGCCGGCCATCGCGCGCGGCAACACGGTCGTCTGCATCCCCTCGCCGCCCCACCCGCTCGCCGCCACCGATCTTTACCAGGTGCTGGACACCTCAGATTTGCCGGCCGGCGTGGTCAACATCGTCACCGGCGACCGGGAACACCTGGTCAAGACCCTGGCCGAGCATGATGATGTCGATAGCTTATGGTACTTCGGCGATGCTGAGGGGAGCCGGCAAGTCGAGGCGCGCTCGGCGCACAACATCAAGCGCACCTGGGTCAGCTATGGCGTTGCGCGGGATTGGTACAACGCGCAAGCCGGCGCCGGCCCGGAATTCTTGCAGGAGTCGACCGAGGTCAAGAATATCTGGGCGCCCACCGGCGCTTGACGCCTGGCGGCTTTCGCGAATGCGGGGCTGGCTCATGCGCGTCTACCCCCAAGCCCTGCCGAAATGCGTAAACACCCGCGCCCCAGCCGGCGCCCACGCAAAATACGTTGCACCGCGCAGCGTTTCGCTCGCCTGCCGGTCGAATCTTGTAGGGGCGAGCCACCGGCTTACGCAGGTTGGAGAATGGCCCAGCGATAGCTCGAATTGGAGGTCAATTCGCGGCTCGTCCCTGGTTACGTTGCAGGCGAGTGGGCGACTCACAGCGTGGCCCCTACATAATTCGACGTTGGTGGGGCTGCGAGGGACGGGAGGGCGAGACAAGTCTCGGCATTCAAAGCGACGTTGGTGGGGTCGCGAGGGACGGGAGGGCGAGACAAGTCTCGCCCCTACAAGGCTTGTCAGGTACTAAATCATGCGCTCTCGGCTTTGGTCTACCCCCCTCAATCCCCCCGTAGCAACGGGGGGAAGCGCGTCTCGGACTAAATTGCCCCGTTGATCTTTCAGAAACAGCCAACTTTCGGAGCAAATGCTATTGAGTGCGCACGCACTTAGCTCCCCCTCTCTGATGATTCGGAGAGGGGGCAGGGGGTGAGGTAGAAAAAGCGCGCAATTCGGACTCAGTACCGGACAAGCCTTACAGAGATTTGCGCAGGCAACGATCGGCGCGGGCGTCGAAGGGTTAGGGCAGTGCCCGCAGCAACTCCAGCAGCGTCTGCAGCATCACGTTGCCGCCATTTACGCAGTCGGCGTCGCTCGTGAACTCCCGCGGATTGTGGCTGATGCCAGCGACCGACGGCACGAAGAACATCGCCGCTGGCGCGATGCTCGACACATTCTGCGTATCGTGCCCGGCGAAGCTCAGCAGCCGCTGATGCGACAGCCCGAGCGATTCCGCGCCCCGCTCGATGGCGGTCATCACCGTCTCGCTCATGCCGGCGGGCCGCACCGGTGGCGTCGCCTCCCAGCTGACACTGAGGTCGAATTCGGCGGCGCAACTTTCCAGCAAGCTAATCAGATCCGCTTGCATGGCGTCCATCTGCCCGTCGGAGCCGTGGCGGAATTCCAGCGCGAAGTGGACCTCGGCCGGCACGATGTTGTAAGCGCCCGGCTCAGCGCCAATCACGCCCACGTTGCAGACGCCCGGCGCATGAACGCTCATAACGTGCTCGCGGGCGCGCAGCACAAATTGCGCCGCGCCCCAAAGGGCATCGCGCCGCTGCGGCATGGGCATGGTGCCGGCGTGGGCCGCCTCGCCGCGGAAGCTCACCCGCAGCGCCCGGATGCCGACGATGGCGTCCACCACGCCGATATCAATGCCGGCGTTTTCGAGCCGCCTGCCCTGCTCAATGTGCAGCTCGACCCAAGCCAGCACATCGTTGCGCCGGGCGCTCAGCATGGATTCGCGGCTGAGCCCGGCAGCGCTCAAGCGCTCCGTCAGCTCGGCTTCGGGCATGCGGCAACTTGCAAAGTCCTCAGCCGTCAAGTCGCCGACGACCGCGCGGCTGCCCAGCAAGCCCATGATGGCGCTCTCTTCATCGGTGAAGTTGACCGCTTCCAGCGTGACTGCCGGCGTGATACCCGTCTCTTTCAGCCGGCGCAGCGCCTCCAGAGCCACCAGCACGCCCAGCGCGCCGTCATAGCGGCCGCCATTGGGCACGCTATCCAGGTGCGAGCCCGCCAGGATGCGCTTCTCGCTGGGCGGCTCGCTGAGCAGAAGGGCCGACTGATTGCCGGCGCCGTCGATCGCGTAGGTCAGGCCGGCTTCGGCGATCTTGCGCTGGAACCAGGCCCGCGCCTCCAGATCAGCCGGGCTCAATGCCGGTCGATTGACGCCGCCATCAGCCGTGGCGCCGATGCGCGCCAATTCGTTGAGATCGCCCAGCAAGCGTTCCGCGTTGATTTTGAGCATTGAATCCGGTCCTTTTCGTCTATGAATCCCATCCAACAAGTCGGCTGTAGGGGCGTTTCTGTGAATCGCCCGCCCACGCCATCCACCACAGCTCGCCAATTCGTATGACGAATCTGGATCTGCTTCCGTGCGCAAGCATCGCATCAGGTTAGCGCAAAGCCCGGCGCCCAGTAAAGTGCGGTCCAGAGCCATGCTGATGCCCCTTATCGCCTACCTTCCGCTCCACTATAATATCGCCCACACTCCCAAGAAATCAGCGGAGCAGAACATGAAATTGTATTCCTGGAATGTCAACGGCATCCGCGCCGCCCAGAAAAAAGGCTTCCTCGACTGGCTGCACAGCGAGCAGCCGGATGTGCTCAGCGTGCAGGAGACCAAAGCCTGGCCCGACCAGCTTGATGATCAACTGCGCGAGCCGGAAGGCTACCACACCTGGTGGGTCAAAGCCGAGCGCAAGGGTTACAGCGGCGTCGGCCTCTACAGCAAAGCCGAGCCGCTCGAGGTCAAGCTGGGCCTGGGCATCGAGAAGTTCGACAGCGAGGGCCGCACCATCATCGCCGATTACGGCGCCTTCACGCTGATGACGACCTACTTGCCCAACGGCGGGCGCGATCACAAGCGCGTGCCCTATAAGATGGAGTACAAAGAGGCCTTCCTCGATTACGCCAACGCGCTGCGAGCCGCCGGCAAGTCAGTCGTCTTCACCGGCGATATCAACACCGCCCATAACGAGATCGACCTGGCGCGGCCCAAAGCCAATACCCGGACGACCGGCTTCTTGCGCGAAGAGCGCGACTGGATCGACAAGGTCGTCGAGCAAGGTTATATCGACACCTATCGCCATCTGAATCCCGATAAAGAAGGCGCTTACTCCTGGTGGTCGATGCGCAGCGGCGCGCGCGGCAAGAACATCGGCTGGCGCATCGACTACTTTTTCATCTCGCCCGATCTGCTGGACAAGGTTGTCGCCGCCGAGATCCACGCCGATGTCCTGGGCAGCGACCACTGCCCCATCAGCCTGACGCTGGATGTTTGAAATTCACCACAGAGGAAAGCTGTAGGGGCGAGACTTCTCTCGCCCGCCCGTCCCTCGCGACCCCGCCAAGGTCGAGTTCTGTACGGGCGAGACGGTGGCTAGACCGCCGAAGCAAAGCATGACATTTCGGGCGACTTGGTAAGTCGCCCCCACAAATGTCTATTTGGCTGGAGACCGCACAAGGGAGAAGCCCAGCGAACAAACTGCGCCTCACGCTTTCGCCCGCACCAGGCTGCTGTGGATGAAGGCGTCCCGCCCCTCCAGCAGGAAGCGCACCCAGGCGTCGCTGCCGATGACCCTTTCACCAGCGACGCGCTCCAGGCCGCGCAGTTCATCGCCCGGATAGACATACCCCAGGATCGCGCAGCTGGTGCCCGGGCAGGCCCGGACGCGCGCGCGGACATCCCCGACGGTCTCGACGATAAGCGCTTCGCCCACGGCGGTCGCTGTGGGTGGGATGTCAGTCGGCGCATCTGTAGTTGTCGCGGTCGGCGGGATGTCCGTGGGCATATCGGTCGCGGTCGGCGGGATCGTTTCAGTCGGCAGTGGCGTGAGCGACGGCGCCGGCGTCACAGTCGGGGGCGCCGTTTCGCTCGGCTGAGTCGTCGCAGCAAGATCAGCCGGGGCGGCGCGCGCTAGCTCGCTGCTGTGCAAGACGCGCTCAACGCCCTCGTGCTGGAACAGAATCCAGCGATTGCTGCCGGCGATGGTCTCGCCGAATACATCGCGCAGGGCAACTATCGGCGCGCCCGCTTCCAGCCGCGCGAGCACCGGGCAAGAGGTCCGCGGGCAAGCGCGGAAATAGGCGCGATCGCCGGCGTAATAGACCTCAGCGGCGGTCGCTGTCGCTGGGATGTCAGTTGGCGTATCGGTCGCTGTCGCTGTCGCTGGGATGTCCGTTGGCGTATCAGTCAAAGTAGCGGTCGGCGGGACGTCAGTCGGCCCATCAGTCGCTGTCGCAGTCGGCGGGACGTCAGTCGGCGTATCAGTCAAAGTAGCGGTCGGCGGGACGTCAGTTGGCGCGTCTGTCGCGGTCGGCGGCGTGTCTGTCACAGTCGGTGGCAAGTCCGTAGCGGCGGGAACAACCGTGGCCGGCGCTTGCGTCGCTTGCGCTGGGAGCGTCCGCGTGGAAACTCTCACGACGGCTGACGAGATTGACCCCAGCCGGGCGCGCAGCTCGAAGACGACGCGGCTGCCCGGCCGCAAAGATCGGACTTCTTTCGAAAGCTCAGTCGTCGCGCGCCAATTCGTTCGGGACTGTTCAATTATGCGATAGCGATATTCATAGCCGGTGGCGCCGGGCGCCGCATTCCACGCGAATGTCAGCGAAGTCTCGTTGCGGCTGGTCAGGCGCAGAGTCGGCGTGATTGCCTCGTTGATGCGCTTTTCCGCGGCGTGCGCCACTTCAAGGATCGGGTTGCGCCCCGTTTCCACATAGTAGAGTATGCCCAGCAGCATCGTGGCGAGGAAGAGAAAGCCGAAGACCCTGCGACGGCGGAACGAGCGGCGCCTTCTCGGGGGGCTGGCCGCAGGCGCGTCGGGCTGTCGCGTCGATTCTGTGGGCTCGCCGCGCCGGGAAGATACGCTCGTCGCTCGGTTCGTTGTGCGATGGGAAGTGGAGCGCCGCCGGGGGCTTGCCGCGCTCGAGCTGGCGGGCCGGGCTGGGGCGGCGCGCGCGGCATCGGTTCGGCGATGGGCGGTGGAACGCTGGCGCGGCGCAGTCGGCGGGCTCTGGTTCAGCAAGCGCCCAAGGGACGGGGCGGCGGACGGTGGGCTTTCTCGCCGGCGGATTGGCGCGCCGATCTTGCGCAAGCGTTGCCAACCCGACTGATCCATGTCGAACCAGACGCCTTCGCCCGGCGCGGCAGCCAGTTCCAGCAGTTTGCGCGCGTCCTCTTTGGCATTATCCGCCAGGAACACCAGCGCAATTTCGACGGGGAATTCCTTGTCCAGGTGGGCAGAAATCTCGTCGGGGCGCTTAATGCGGACGATGCAGTAGCGGTCGCCATACAGTACATCGCGAAGGACGCAGAGATAGCCTTTCGGCGTATGTGTCACCGGCGCCTCGGCAAAGCGCGCTGGCTGAATGCGTCTCACGTGGCGGCTCCCTCCATACAATCTCAGGCAGCCTCAAAGCGCGTATTATAGCGCAAAATCACCCGATATCGCGCAGAAATGGACGTATAATGGGATAATGAGAATCGCCAACATCGTGCAAGCCAGCTTTCGCGAGGCCGCGGGCGCGCTGGTCATGGGCACATCGGCGGCGAGCCTGGCGCGGGCGCGCGAGCGGGCTTTCGTCAAGGCGCTGACGGCCCGCCTGGAGTCAAGCCTGGGTGGGGACAATCTGCGTGTGATTGGCGCCCTGGGCCGGCGCAGCCAGCCCGCCGATGCCAAAGACGCCCTGCCCTTCGATATCAGCGTCTGTCGAGTGGATCGCGGCAGCACGGCCGGGCGGCAGCCGCAAGACTTCGACTTCATCAGCGAGGCGCTGTGGCAGATCGAGCTCGATTTCTCGCGTGATTGGCGCGGCGCCCTGCGCGCCATCAACCGCTTGAACAGCGGGGCGGCCGCCGGCAAGGTTTTGATCGCCGCGGAGCTTGGCTCAAGGACCAAGGGCTACCTCGATACGCTGGCCACGCCCTTCGCTTCTGGCAGCGGAGAGCGCTACCTGGCCCTCATCCCCCATCCGGCTGAGTGGGACGATAGCGATGCCGAGACGCAGACCTGGCGTTTGCAGGGCGGCCAGTGGATCGCGGCGGCCGACGCAGATGCGTAGCGGCGCTGGAGGAGGGACGACGTGAAGCTCAGCCTGCTCCTGTTGGCTGTCGTGATCGCGGCCGGCTTGCTTTACAACACGCAGCAGCGCGAACTAGTGCTGGAGCAGCGCTGGCCTCAGGTCAGCGCCGTGGTCGCGAAAAGCGAGGGCGACGGCACGACGCTCGAGGCTCTGCGCATCACACTGGAACACGCCGAAGACTGCGGCGATATTGCCACCGAGGTCCACGCTTACCCGCACAATCTCGACATTCAGCTTACAGCGCGCGCGCCTGCCGCTGCGGACTGCGCCGAGGGACCGACCATCCTGGACGTGGCGCTCGAATCAGCCCGACCGCGAGCCTTCCTCAGCATCAACGATCAGGTTTGGCGCCGCGACGAGGGCAGTGGCGCGCCGCAATTTGTCGAGCTGAGCCGCTTCCCCTTGCGGCTGGACGCGGCTGAGCTGCTGGCCGACGACAGCGATGACGGGCGGCCGACGCTGCGGCTGCGGGGCGCGCAATCAATCGGCTGCCCATCGCCCGCGCTATATGCCTTTCGAGAGACTGAAGCGGGACCGGCGCTCGGCGCCTTCAACGCGCTGGCTACGGAGACAGTTTGCCCCGATGCCTTGGTCGAAATTGACGAAATCGTGACGCTGCCCGCAACCGATGCGCCCGCGGCTGCGTTATTGAGTGTGAACGGATACGCGGTTACGGAATTGGAGAGCCAGAGCATGAGCGAGAGCGACAAAGTACTTACCAATATCATGCGGGTGGATGTGACCGTGCGCGGCGCCGACCCCGCGCGCATCAGCCTGGCTGTCGAGGGCGAACACCCCGACGGCTGCGACTACCCGGTGCTGGTCGGTCAAACGCGGGAGGGCGAAACCATTCAAGTCGAGGTCTACCGCGAAGTGCCGGCCGATGTCATTTGCCCGATGATCTTGCGACCCTACAGCGGCGTCATCGAGCTGGATGGCGCCTTCGCCGCCGGCGCTTACACGATTGCGGTCAACTCGCATTCTCAGACGATCGACATCTAGGCAGGGGCGAGATAGTGGCGCGCCCACGTGGAAGGAATGTCCAATGATCATTCGCGTTCTGGCACTACTGGTCGCTATCTGGGCAGGAGGCGTAATGAGCGCAAGCGCGCAAAGCAACAGCGACGAAATCGCACTGACCGTCTACAACGCGGGCACAGTCTTGATTCGCGATCAGCGGACCCTCGCGCTCGACGAAGGCGTCAACCACATCACGTTGCGTGATATCGCCGAGACCATCGATTACACATCGGTCATGCTGCGCTCGCTGAGCGACCCCGACGGCACGACTGTGCTGGAGCAAAGCGTCAGCGCCGGCCAAGCGCTCATCCCGATGCTGCTGACGCAAAATGTGAATGAAATGATCGGCGTGACCGATACGGACGGCGAGTCAGTTCGCGGCGAACTGCTGCGCCTGGACGAAGACAAGGCTATTTTGCGGACGGCGGACAATGCGATCAGCGTCGTCCGGCTCTACGACATCCGCGATCTTGAGTTGCCGCTGCTGCCGGCGGATCTGCATAGCGGGCCCGCGCTGCGCCTGACATTGGGGAACGCAGCCGGCGGGGAAGAGCAAGTCGAGATGCACTACCTGGCCGGCGGTATGAACTGGACGGCCGACTACAATCTGAGGCTCAATGCCGACCGAAGCGCGCTGGATTTGACGGGCATGGTCACACTCCGCAACCAAACCGGCCGCGCCTTCAACGATGCCGATATAAGGCTGGTCGCCGGCGCAATCAGCCGCATCGAGCCGGAGCAAGTGGAGCGCGCCGAGACACGCCTGATGGCCAGGGCGGCGGCGGATATGGCTGACGAAAGCAGTTTTGTCGAAGCGGGCGACGCCGGCGAGTTCAAGCTGTATGAGATCGCCCGCCCGCTTACGATCGCGCATAACGAGAGTAAGCAGGTCGAATTTGTGCGCGGCGCTGCGATCCCGGCGGAGACGCGCTACGTCTTCGACCATTCGCCGGCATTCAGCGGCTATTACCGGCCCATCGAATACCTCGAGCGCGGCGGCGACCAAAGTGGCGCTGTCCTGACCTACCTTGAATTCAGCACCGGCGACGAACATGGCCTGGGCGCGGACTTACCGGCGGGGCGCATCCGTGTCTATCAGGCAAATGCCGCCGGCGCCGTGCTCATCGGCGAGAATCACATTGATCACACGCCGCAAGGTGAAGATGTGCGGCTGCAGCTGGGTCAAGCCTTTGATTTGGTCGGCGAGCGTAAGCAGACGGACTTCGAGTGGACGGCGTATCGCGTGGTCAAGGAAAGCATTGAAGTCCGCCTGCGCAACCGCAAGGCTGATGAAACGGTCGAGATCCTGGTGCCGGAACGGCTGTATCGCTGGCGCGATTGGCAGATCGTCGAAAGCTCGGCGCCCTTCGTCAAGGCCGACGCGTCAAGCATTGAGTTCAACATAGAGATAGCGCCCGGGGCCGAAGAGGTTCTGACGTACACAGTCCGCTATACCTTCCCCGAAGAGGAAGAATAAGCGCGAGCGGCGGAGCAATTCGGGCGTTTCGCAGACGCCGAAACTGTCGAGGTTCGCGTGCCTGCACGGCTCTGCCGCTGGTGCGACTGGACGATCAGCGAGAATTCGGCGCCCTTCGAGACGCCGGATGCTGGGAACTTTGAGTTCCGCGTCAATGTCGAGCCGGGCGCGGAAGAAAGTATTACCTATACGGTAGAGTTCCGCCTTCCGCGCGATCGCCAGGCAATAGCCGCCTCAGTCGGTTTTGCCAACTTCCTCCTCATCCAAATCCCCTAGCGCGGCTGGCCGTGGGCCTTTCGGGCCGCCCCGTCAACGGCGCGCGACCGCGTCCGTGAACCGCCGCTCCTCATAGAGTTATTACGAAATCATTAAGGTTTTCTTAAAACCTGCTGAGTAACGCGAGCGTATCAACCTAGTCATGTTAGTATACATTCCATCAATATCTATTTCATAAGCCACATACAGAGCGCCTCTGTCGCTTAACATAAAACCCGTCTGAGCGTCTTCACTAGACTGTCACCGGAGATGAGAAAATGTCGCTTAGAGCCGTCGCCCTGGTATTCTTGTTTTCGCTTTCGTTTGCCTCGCTCAAAGTCGAAGCGCAGAACCCGCCCGTGGCGCCTTGCGGATTGCCCACGGGCGGTTTCATCGCGGTGTCGACCACCTACACCCTCACTGCCGACTGCGTACAAACCGGCTTCCTCGAGTTTCAACTGGCCAACGGCACGCTGACCATAAACGGCGGCGGCTTCACCGTCACCGGGCCCGAAAACTTCGTCTTCCTCCGTGTCCTGAACAGCACTGTTTCCGCGGAAGTAAACCAGCTTACGGTGGACGGCAACGGGGATGCTGGCGGCGCCGGGATGATAAACACCACCGGCACAGTTGAGTTGAACCAGGTGACCTTGACTAGCGCGGTCGGCGGCCCGGCGCTTGCCATTGGCGGGACCGGCAGCGCCACCCTCAACAACGTGCTGGTGGAACGCAATATACTCAACGTCCATCGAGCAAACGCCAACGCCAGCGCGATCCATGTGGCGAGCGGCGGCTCGGTCACCCTGAACGACGCCGTCATCCGCCGCAATATCACTGGCGGCGGCGCTGTGACCGTATTAGGCACGGGGTCATTCACGGCGGAGGGCTGTTTGTCGCTGTCGGGGAACGCGCCGATAGACATCCGGGGCGACTGGACCGACAACAGCACCGGCCGCTGCAGCGGCGCTATCGGCAATGGCGACCAGGTCGAACCGGCGACGCCGGCGCTGCAGACTTGCGGGCTGCCAATATCGGGCGTGCTGGACGAATCGGCGACCTTTACGCTGAGCGGAGACTGCGTGTGGAATGGCCGGACGATCGTCTCCGAAAATGTTGAGATTACCATCAACGGCAACGCCCATACCATCTCTTCAGCCAACGCGTCTTACGCGCTGTGGATCGCCTCTACCGCTACCCTAACCTTCAACAATGTCGCCCTGGACCGCCTGCGAGTCTGGAATTACGGGACGCTTCGGGGAAACGACACCGTGACCAGCGGCGCCTCGGAAGTCAGGTATGTCAACGTGGGCAGTATGCAATACAGCAATTCGCTGTTCGAGGACAATGTAGCCACCGGCGGGTACAGTGTCTATTTTGGCTGGTCCGCCTACAACGCCGGGGTCGCCAGCTTCACCGACACCGTCATGCGCAATAATACCAGCACGACGGCGGCGCTCGTCAGGTCTGGCGCTGGCACCGCAATCGAATTCTTCGGCTGCCTGACCTTCGAGAATAACGTGCCCGCTAATGTCAACGGCACCTATACTGACAATAGTACCGGCCCCTGCCCTGATACCTTCGAACCCTTGACGCCGGAAGAGCAGCCAGTTGTCATTCCGCCGCCGCAGCCGCCGCAGGGGCCGGGGCGGCCGGCTTCGTCCCCCGTTGAAGTCGAGGCCGGACCCGCCAACGCCTGCTTTCAGCCCTTGGGCGTGATCGGAGTCATATGCCGGCGGGAAGAAGGGGATGGGATGCTGGAAGTCTTGATCATTGACGACAACAACGTCGGCCAGATGGCGCTGCGCCTGCCTTATGGAATGATCGACAGCCACCCTGCCCAGGGAATGGTCACGAGCGCCCTCGAGGGGCGGCTGCGCGTGCAGCTGATCGGTCCGGAGTGCGTCAGACGCGACGAACACGGGCATCACCCGCGGGTTGTCAGCGCCGAGTGCATCGGCAAGCAGCTGACCTGGCTCAGCGCGGCCGGCCCGCAGCCGCTGGGCAATGAACGCTATGTCGCGATATCCATGGGGCCCTCGCCTGATAACAAGACGCATCATGTCATCTTCGATAACAGCGTGGCGGGGCATGTCATCGGCACAGTGGATACTTACGGCGCGCTGCCGCCTGTCGCAGCAAAGGCTGCAATTGCAGAAGAGCCCGCGCCGCACCCGGCGATCCTCATTGCGCCTTTCGTCCAGCGCCAGCCCACCCTGGTCGACGGCTCAATCATCCACGTGGTTCAGCCGGGTGATACGGTATACGCCATCGCCCTGGCTTATGGCGTCTCGCACGAGGCGATCATTCAAGGCAATGGGTTGGCCGGCAAAGGCAACCACATCAACATCGGGCAGACGCTCGTGATTCAAGACGCGTAAAGATCGACGGCGCGGAGCGGCAGCTCAATCCGGGGTGTCACAGACGCCGAAGCTGTCAGCCATGAATTGCTTATGGGAATCAAAGACGCTCAAGTCTTCGCCGTCCCACTGACGTAGGTAGCTGGCATCGCTGCACAGTTCCCAAGAATTCTTGATGTCTTGCAAGTCCGTCTGCAATATACGCAGCGCCCGCCAGCGAATGCGCGGATCAAGCACGGGGAATACCACTTCCACGCGATTGAGAAGGTTGCGGCGCATCAAGTCGGCGCTGCCCATATACAGCTGCTGCTGCTCGGGCGCATTGCGGAAGTAATAGATGCGGCTGTGTTCCAGGTAGCGGCCCACGATGCTTTTCACGCGGATATTCTCGCTCAAACCGGGCAGGCCCGGGCGCAGGCAGCAAAAGCCGCGAACGATCAGGTCGATTCTAACGCCGGCCTGCGATGCCAGATATAGCCGCCTGATGATGTCGTCTTCTTCCAACTGGTTCATCTTGAATATCAGCCGAGCGTCCAGCCCTTGGCGCGCCGCCTCGATCTCGTTGTCGATTAAGGCGAGGATGCTGTCCTTCAGGTATTCGGGCGCGACCAGCAGATGATGATAAGTTGTATCGGGCGCATAACCGGTCAGCCGATTGAAAAGGCGCGAGGCGTCGGCGGCGATCAGTTCGTTGCAGGTGAAGAGGCCGATATCAGCGTAGAGCCGCGCGGTGGTGGCGTTGTAATTGCCCGTGCCCAAGTGGACATAGCGGCGCAGCCCATCGCGCTCCCGGCGCACCACCAACGAAATCTTGGCATGGGTCTTGACCGGCAGCTCTTCGACGCCGTAGATGACGTGCACGCCCTTCTCTTCCAGCGCCGTCACCCACTCCAGGTTGTTCTCTTCGTCGAAGCGCGCCTTGAGCTCGACCAGGACGGTCACTTGCTTTTCGTTGTCGCGCGCCTCCATCAACGCTGTGACCACCGGCGAATTCTTGCCCACGCGATAGAGGGTGGTCTTGATGGCCAGCACATCGGGGTCACGCGCGGCCCGCTTGAAGAAGTCCTCCACCGGCGCGAAGGAATCGTAGGGCAAGTGCACAATCACATCTTGCTGGCGGATGACCTCGAAGTAATCAGCCGATTGCGCGAAGGGCTTGGGCATGCGCGGCGTATAAGCCGGGTCTTTGAGATCGGGCCGGTCGACTTGCAGCACGCCGAAGAGATCAGCTGAGCCGAGCTCGCCATTGATACGGAAGACCTCGCGCGTCGACGGCACCTCCAGCGAGCTCGCCAGCCGGTTGAGCATGCGCTCGCTGATGCCGGCCGGCACGCTGAGGCGGACCACTGAACCGAAGCGGCGCTCGCGCACGCCCTGCTCAATGATGGACTTGACATCCAGCAGATCCTCTTCTTGTTCATGCTCATAGTCGATATCAGCGTTGCGGATGATGCGGAAGGGGAAGGCTTCGCGGATGGTCATGCCCGGGAAAAGGTCGGACAGATAATCGGCCATGATGTCTTCCATCCAGAGGAAGCGATAGCCATCGTGCTCCTGCCCGCTATATTGCGTCAGCACCGTTTCCAGGCGGACGATGCGCGGCACCATATCCACCGGCACCTTGATGCGGGCGAAATCAATGCCGCTGGCGAGATCGCCGTTGTCGCGCTCGAGATAAACGCCGATATTCATGCTCAAGTTGGAGATGAAGGGGAAGGGCCGCGCGTGATCAACCGCAAGCGGCGTCAGCAAAGGGTAGACTTCGGAATGGAAATAGGCGTTGATGGCTTCGCGCTCGTCGGCGGTGAGCTGGTCGGTGGTGATGAAGGTGATGCCTTCGTGCGCCAGCAGCTCAAAGACTTCGGCGCGGACGGCGCGCTGCCGGGCGATTAGTGCCGAGACTTCCTCGTGGATGTGGCGCAGCAACTGCGTGGCCGTCATGCCATCGGGCCGCGTCTTCGGGTTGTTGAGGTGCAGCTTCTGGGCATAAGCGCCCACCCGCACCATGTAGAACTCATCGAGGTTATTGCCGACGATGGCGATGAACTTGACGCGCTCCAGCAGCGGCGTCGCCTCATCCTCGGCCAGCGATAGCACACGCTTCTGAAAGTCTATCGTGCTCAGTTCACGGTTGATGAAATTCTCCGGCGTCAACTCCGGAATCTGCTCTTGCCACGCGTCAATCATGTCGCCGCTCATGCTGCATACGAGTTGCCAATAAAGTCTGTAGCCCAATAATACAGTAGGCGCGGCGTATTTGCGAAGGTTCGCTTAACGTGGCGTGGGGGGGCAGCGCGCCGCAACCCGCCGCCGAAACATCGCGTATAATAAGAAGTGCGGATATGCGGAGGCGCGTATGAACTCGAAGATTGGCATTGGCATTTTGCTCGCGATCCTGGTCGCGCTCATGATTCTGCCGGGCATGCTGGGCCGGGTGATCGGCCTGGTCGTTTCGCTCGTGGTCTGGGGCAGCAGCGGCTATCTGGCGGGCCGGCTCTTGCAGGGCGAGGGCTACGGCTTGCTGGGCAATATCCTGCTGGGCTTGGTCGGCGGCATCGTCGGCTCGGTGCTGGTGACGGTGGTCGGATTTACTGGGCTGGTGAAGCTGCCCTTCATCGGCGGGATTCTGGTGGGCGCGCTGGGCTCTGCCGTGGTGGTGCTGCTGGCGGGTGTGCTGGGCCGGGAGGACGGGGAGTAGTCCTTTGAACTACAGCCCCGCGCGAGTCACCTTAAGGCGGAGGATCGACGCCTTTGCCACCGAGTACACCGAGTAGACAGAGTACACCGAGTTCTATGAATTACTGCTCGCTCAAGCCACCATTCGGCTCACGAAGGATTTGCAAACCGGTGTTTTGAGAGTTTGTAGGGGCGAGACGGTGGCTCGCCCAAACTAGGCTGAAGAGGTTTCCGGAACGATTATCTGTCGAATCTTGTCTGCTGCTGACTCCAGACCATCTTTGAAGCCTTGTTCATAAGCGCAGTATGCACACTTGTGTCGCCCGCTCTCGCCCTCTTTGCCGGCTTGACTGAACGGCAGTTCCAACATGATGTGGTCCAGCGGCTCCCGGTTTCGTGCATTTCTATGTATGTGGCATGAATTGGACTGCTTTGGCATATGTTCTCTCCATCAGACTACGCTCGTGTCACGGTCATAATTCGTGATTAGCAATTCGTTTACAGCGCCTCGACCATCAGACTTGCAGTTCACCATGCGCGGCGCCTGTACCCGCATTAGCCGGAAGACCTCTCCCGAATACTGATCGCGAATGAAGTTCGTATCGCTGTTGGACAGCATGAACTTGGCCCCGCGTCGATGAAGCTCAACGCATAAGTTTCGCAAGGCAGTTTGTTCCGCCTCTCTAAAACCGCCTTTGGCATAGTCAGTGAAGGAACCGCCTTCAAGTGGATGATATGGCGGATCAAAATACACGAAGTCACCTGCCTCAGCCGGCAGCTCTCCAAAGTCTCTCAGCGTGACTTCAACACCTTGCAAGGCTGCATGACAGGCGCGCAATAGGGCTGGTTGGCAGATGGCGGGCTTCACCGCGCTGCCCATCGGCACGTTGAACTCGCCCTTGGAATTGACGCGCCAAAGGCCGTTGTAGCAGGTTTTGTTGAGGTAGATGAAGCGCGCTGCAATCTCGTTGGGGTCATCGAGTTTGTGCTGGCCGCGGACCTCGTAGTAGTGGTCTTTGCTGTGCTCAGCCGCGTGCTCGCGAAGTCTGGCGATCAGCGGCTCGGGGTCGCGCTGGATGACTTGGTACGTATGGATCAGGTCAGCATTGACATCACTTAAGAATGCCTGCCCCCCCCCCCCCCGCCACATCAATTCTTCCTTCATTGTTGAGGGCGAAGAAGAGCGCGCCGCCGCCGACGAAGGGTTCGTAATAGTTGTTGAAATCAGCCGGCACGCGGCGCAGCAGTTCGGGCAGCAGACTGCGTTTGCCGCCCACCCACTTGACGAAGGGTTTGGCAGTTTGCAATTCAGGTAGGGGCGCTTGATGCATATTCGTCAGCCATCGCCGGGAATTCCGCACACCTGATCTATATGATCATTCCGCGCCGATGTCAAGCGCGCTGAAATCCCAGAATCCAAATCCGCCGACCTTTATGCTATACTCGCGCACCTAACCAACATTGACGCTCGAGCTTTGAGGGATGCTTCATGGCGGAACCCAGCAAGGACATGCTGCTCGACTGGTATCGGCAGATGGTGCTGATACGCGAATTCGAGGAGACTTGCCATCAGCTCTACGAAGAGAAGCGCATCACCGGCGTCTACCTGCATTTGTACAGCGGGCACGAAGCCAGCGGCGTCGGCTCAATGGCGGCGCTGCGCCGAACCGACCACGTCATCACGGCGTATCGCGATCACGGCATCGCGCTGATTTTGGGCATGGACCCCAATGCTGTCATGGCCGAGATGATGGGCAAGAAAACCGGCAGCAGCGGCGGCAAAGGCGGCTCCATGCACTTGGCGTCCAAGGACCACAACTTCTGGGGCGGTTACGCCATCGTCGGCGGGCACCTGCCCTTGGCGGCCGGCATCGCCCTGGAAGCGCGCTATCGCGGCACGGACGATGTGACGATGACCTACGTGGGCGACGGCGCCACCAACAACGGCTACTTTCACGAATCGCTGAACATGAGCGCTATCTGGGACCTGCCGGTGGTCTGGATCATCGAGAATAACGGCTACGGCATGGGCACGGAAGTTGAGCGCGCCAGCGGCCAGGTCGAGCTGCATCGCAAGGCTGAGGCTTACGGCATCAAGAGCTTCGGCCGCGTCGATGCGCAGAACGCGCTGGAAGTGTACGCTGTCGCTTCGAAGGCGGTTGAGTACGCGCGAGAGCACGGGCCCGCCGTCATCGAGCACGTCACCTATCGCTATCGCGGGCACGGCGTCAGCGACAAGCAGTACGACGCGCGCGACGATATGTCTGCCGAGCTGAAAGAATGGACGGCGACGCGCGAGCCGATCAAGATTTTGCGCGAATGCATCGAGAGCAAGTACGGCGATGTGAGCGAGATCCTGGCCGGGCACGAAGCCGATGCCGCGCGCATTGTGGCGGAGTCGGTCAAATTCGCCGAAGCCAGCGAACTGCCGAGCAGCTACGAAGACCTGTTGAGCAATACGTATGTGCCGTCCGAGCTGGTGCACAAGACGCCGCAGAGCATCGGCGCCGGCATCGACTGAGATTGCCCGCCCAATGTGTGCGTCGGGGCGAAACGGTGAATCGCCCGACATCGACATGAATCTGTAGGGGCGACTCTGTGCATCGCCCGCACTCGAAACGAATTTGTAGGGGCGATTGTGTGAATCGCCCGCAAGGTACAACGCGGAGAAAGCAGACACAATGGCAACCAGAAATGTCGCCATGCGGGAAGCCATCCGCCGGGCGCTGCGCGAAGAAATGCACCGCGATGAAGACGTCTTTGTCATGGGCGAAGAGGTCGCTTACTGGCAAGGCACGCATCGCGTCACGCGCGGTTTCCTGGAAGAATTTGGCGAGCGCCGGGTGCGCGATACGCCCATCAGCGAGATGGCTATCGGCGGCGTGGCGGTGGGCGCGGCCATGGCCGGCTTGCGTCCGGTGGCGGAATTCATGACGATCAACTTCGCTTTCCTGGCGCTGGACGCCATCGCCAACCACGCGGCCAAGGTGCGCTATTTCTTCGACGGCATGTTCAAGGTCCCGCTGGTTTATCGGGCGGCGAGCGGCTGGGGCAATCAAGCCACCGCCTCGCATTCGCACGCGCCCGAGCCCATCTTCGCCCATTTCCCGGGCATCTATGTCGGCTGTCCCTCCAATTCGCTGGACGCTTACGGCATGTTGAAGGCCTCCATTCGCGATGACAATCCGGTGCTCTTCACCGAGAGCATCGCGCTTTATCCCAAGCCCAGCCCCATGCCGGACGACCTGGATGAGGACTACCTGATCCCAATCGGCCAGGGCGACATCAAACGCGAGGGCGGCGATGTCACGCTGGTTGCCTACGCTCGCGGCGTCGACTGGGCGCTGCAGGCGGCGCGTCAATGCTGGCGCGTGATGGCGTGGAAGCCGAGGTGGTCGATCTGCGCTGGCTGCGGCCGCTGGATATGGCGCTGGTCTACGAGAGCTTCAAGAAGACCAATCGCTGCGTCATCGTGGAAGAATCGCTGCCGCTGTACAGCTTCGGGGGCGAGATCGCGGCGCTGTTGCAAGAGAATATGTTTGATTATATGGACGCGCCCATCAAGCGGGTGGCGGCGCAGGACGTGCCCCTGCCTTACTCCAAAGAAATCGAATTGCTGGCCCTGCCCAACGCGCAGAAAGTAGTGGACGCGGTCAAGGAGATCCTGTAGATGGCGCACGAAGTCAAGCTCACCATGGACGGCCTGCTGATCAACTGGCTGAAAGATGTCGGCGATACCGTCAGCGCGGGTGATATCATCGCCGAGTTTGAGGCGGACAAAGCCACCGTCGAAGTGGAAGCGGGCGACGCCGGCGAATTGCTGGAGCTGCGCGCCGAGCCGGGCGATGAGCTGGGCGAAGGCACGGTGATCGCCCTCATCGGCGCCGCCGGTGAGAGCCCCGCGCCCGCTGAAGCGACGCCCTCAGCCGATGCCGCGCCCGCAGAGGAAGCGCCGACCGCGTCGTCGAGCAACGGCGAAAGCATGACCGCCGACGGCCGCATCAAAGCCTCGCCCCTGGCGCGCCGCATCGCCGCCGACAAAGGCATCGACCTGGCGCGTGTGCCGGGCACAGGCCCCGGCGGGCGCATCGTCAAAGCCGATGTCGAAAATCTCAGCGCCGCGCCGCTGCCGCCGCCGACGACGCCCGCTGCGCCGAGCGTGACCGTCGGTCAGCCGACCTGGGGCGCCCTGCCCACCGCCGATGTCGAGGTCGTGCCGCTTTCGCGCATGCGCCGCGCTATCGCCGATGGCACCATCCGCAGCAAGAGCAATACGCCGCACTTTTACGTCACGGTCGAGGCCGCTGTCGAGCCGCTGCTGGCGCTGCGAGCTGAGATCAACGCGGCTCTGGCGGAGCGCGGCATCAAGATCAGCGTCAACGATATGCTGATCAAGGCGCTGGCGCTGACCCTGCGCGAATTCCCCAACTTGAACACGCATTACTACGGCGACCGCTTCGTGCAGCATCAGCGCATTAACATCGGCATCGCAGTCGCCTTGCCGGAGAACGGCTTGGTCAATGTCGTCTGCCACGATGCCGATACCGTCGCGCTGAGCCAGATGGCGGTCGATAACAAAGCCATGTACGAGCGGGCGCGGGCCGGGCGCATCAAGCCGGACGACATCCGCGGCGCCACCTTCACCATCAGCAATATGGGTCCCTTCGGCGTCAAAGAGTTCTCCGCCATCATCAGCGCGCCGGAAGCGGGCATCCTGGCGGTGTCGTCAGCGCAGCGGGCGCCGGTGGTGCTGGCGGATGGCACGCTGGGCGTGGGCACGCGCATGAATATGACGCTGAGCGTCGACCACCGCGTCAGCAACGGGGCCGAGGGCGCCGCCTTCCTCGCTCACTTGCGCGAGTTGATCGAGCATCCGCTGCGCTTGCTGGATCTGAGCGGGGTGTGAGGGGCAAGACATGCCTGCATATGACGACGTTGCTCTTAAGTCGATCCAACTGTCGGCAATTGTCGTTCGACGTGAAGAAGCAAACGCCTGTAGCAATTTCCACCTTCACAATGCTGCCACATTGACGGCAGGCAGTGCAATTGAATTGCTCTTGGATGTATTGGTCGAGAGGTTAATAGAAAAACTTCTCATCGACAATCCTACCGCGGCGGCAGAGATATCCCAGCGCAGGACGGCATTGGAAAACCAGCTGCATAACAATCGCATAACTTTCTTTGACTGGATAAGACTCTATAGTGAACTGAATTTGGCTCAACAACTTCGGGAACAGTTTGGAAGAGAATTTGCCTTTCTCGACAAATCCAGACTTCATCGAGTAAGAAAGTGGTGGAACGAGGTTAAGCATGATCACCATCGTGTTCCGCCCCCAGTTGCTGCAGCGATCGTCGGCTTTATGAACGACGCCATGGAAGAGGCCGATATACACACAGTGCATGGAACAACCGAATTCAGCTTCATCGGCCTACACAGCATAAGTTGGCAGCAGAGTTGGAACAGAAAAATCAGTAAGTGGGTCAGTCGAAATCCTCATTCGCCTGAATCAGACCTGCTGCTGTATATGCCACTGCT
This sequence comes from Phototrophicaceae bacterium, assembly GCA_965208195.1. Taxonomy (GTDB): domain Bacteria; phylum Chloroflexota; class Anaerolineae; order Aggregatilineales; family Phototrophicaceae; genus UBA6055. The sequence goes on from CBDBOC010000004.1 coordinate 1,923,628, forward strand.
TCTTGGTTTGGTCGTTAGCCTGATTGGTGACAGGCGCGTCAGATTTTCGCAGAAGTCTGCGCTGTTTGTAGCAGCAAATTATGTGTTTAGCACTGAAGACCTTGTGTCGGAGACGGTACACAATGTGCGTGGCCTGGTTGATGATGCCGCAGTGCTGTTTCTCAGCCTATATTGGCTGTGTAAACATGGCGATTTGGACGAGTCTGTACTGCAAGAGAACTGGAATAACCCTACCGACATCATGGAATATATTTCAGAACAGGTGCAATTCATTCGAGACAATCACACTAGGTTATTCCCCGATACTCCAAACCAACTTGGCAATAATCTGGTTTGGGCGACGATTAGCAAAGTCGCGACCGAAGGCCCCGAAGCGCTCTGGCAGAATTACTGGAAAGAAGCCTCTTAGTCAGCGCCCCCATGCCCCGCCGCGTCCTCTTCATCGCCGCGCTGCACCACCCGGAGCAGCTGCAGGCCGATATCCGCCGGACGCCCGCCGGCCAGCCCGCCCCGCTCTTCCCGCACAGCATGGGCCAGCGCGCCTGGGAGAAAGCCTTCCGCAACGCCGGCTACAACGTGGATGTCTTCTGGCGCAATCTGCCGGGTTTCGGCCGCCGCGATATCAGCCGCCTGCGCAGCAGCGTCTTCCGCAGCGGGCTGACGCCGGGCAAAGTGGCCGCCGGGCTGATGCGCCGCATTCCGCCGCAACTGCAGCCCGATCTGCGGCGGCGCAATCAACTGCTGCTGACGCAAGCGCGGCGTTTTCAGCCCGATATCCTCTGGCTCTCCGGCGATAATCGCGAGATCTTGCCCGAAACGCTGGCGCGCCTCAAAGCCGAGCATAGCTGCAAGCTCATCTACGTCAGCGGCGTTTCGCCCATCGTCTTCTCGCACCGCATCGAGCGCGACGCCGCCCGCCTTTACGACCTGGTCCTGGTCAACGACTTCTACCACGGCATGCAATGGCGGGAGTTGGGCGCGCCGCGCGTGGAATGCCTGCCTTATGTCGGCGTCGACCCCGAGCTGCACCAGCCGAGGCCCGTGACCGATGCACCGCGCGAAACCCTTTGCGATATCGGCTTCGTCGGCACGCTGACGCCGCATCATCTCTACAGTGAGCGGGTCGCCGCGTTGGAGCGGCTGCGCGATTTCGACCTGGGCATCTGGAGCGTGCACGAGGCGCCGGCTTCGCTGCGGCCTTGCCTGCGCGGGGCGGCGCTGGGCGAGGCCATGCTGGGCGTGCTGTCATCGGTCAAAATCAGCCTCAATGTGCACGGCGATTTTATGCGCTACGGCGGCAATATGCGGCTCTTTGAGAGCGCGGCGCTGGGGACATTTCAGCTGGTCGATGATTTGCCCGGCGTGCATGAGTGGTTCACCGATGGCGAGCACCTGGTGACCTTCCGCGATGGCGCCGATTTGGTGGACAAGGCGCGCTACTACCTGGCGCATGCTGCTGAGCGCGAGCGCATCGCGGCGGCCGGCCGGCGTCACGCGCTGGCGCGGCATACCTACGATCAGCGCTTGGCGCGGGTGGAGCAGTTGCTGGGGGAGGTGTAGTCCCCGCATAATTGGGGGGTCTGCGCGGCACAAACGGATATAAGCTGTGGGCAATTGTTTTTGAAGCGCGCGCATCGGGGGAGACATGGCTGATGGTAAGGGCGGGAGCAGGGCTGACGGCGCGGCCGGCTGCGGTTGCCTATTAGCGGTCGCACTGGGGATATTGGCGGCGGTCATTCAAGCCGACATTGTGCAGTTCATCGTGCTCGGCGCGAGTATCGGCGCGATTATCGGCTTGATCGCTGACCCCGACGCGGCTGATAGCGGGCGCAAGGCGAAGCCGAAACGCAAGGCGCGCGATGGCGTCCTTATGGACAGAGATACGGCGCCGGCGGTCAAATCGATCCAGCGGCGGCGCGATGTCTCTCGGTTGGAGGTGCCGGGCGGCTACGTGCCCTTTGAGATGACGCGCACCGAGACCAAGACGAAGGATACGGTGAAGCGGGAAACGACCATCAAGACCTACATTGATTCGCGTGAGGTCAAAGCGGTGCTGAAGGGCGAGGATGTCAAGTTCTTGAGGGATGGGGAGTAAGGGTCGCGAGGTTGCCGGCATAGTCGCGCGTACGTGCGGATCAGCGGCTGGCGCGGGTGGAGGCGCTGTTGGGGAAGGTGTAGACCCCAATATTTGGAGGAATATCTCCGACAATCTTGTGTTTGCATTGATGTCTAGGGCGTCTAGTCATGAGGAGAGGCAACAATGATCATTCTGCCGGCATTACCAGCGATCGCCGCCGCGGTGGCGCCATTAGTCGAGGCAGCGCTAATTGGAGCAATAACTGGTGCAGTAGTCAGTGGCGCCGTTTGCGGATTCGGCGGAGCTGTGGGCAGCATTCATGAGCACGGAGAGATCAACGCGGAAGCTGCCGTTAACGCGGCTCAAAGCGCGGCAAACTGCGCTGCCGAAGGCGCCAAGATTGGTGGGGTTATGGGCCCGGTTGGCGTAGTCGTCGCGCCGGCGCTTGCCCCGGCCCTTACTGTTGTGGACGATGCGGTTGCCCCGATTGTTCAAGTAGTTGACGACGCGGCCCGTCCAATCGTTCAAGCCGTGGACGACGCTGCCCAACACGTGAAGCCGAAATTCAGGGCGCGTTCGCTGCCGTGGAATAACGCGCTGAATTCGTTTCGCGCCCGCATTTACAATCGCCTGCCAATATTGCACAAGCACGCCAAAGACGGTTATGTGTACGTCATGCGCGATCCGGTCACCGGCTACATGAAGATCGGACGCACAGGTAATCCACCTCAGCGATTGAGCTCGGTACGCGGCAAAGTAAAGAACAAAGGCGTACAATATGAGTGCGTCATTCATACAGGCGACAAGAATGCGCTGGAAAAACACCTGCATCATGAGTTTGCCAGCAAGAATGTAGTCCATCCTCAGCATCCTAATGGTAAGGAGTGGTTCTTGCTATCAGCCGCACAAATGGCCCGAGCTTGTAGCTATTGAGTTGCCATACGCGGTCGAATGGTGTTACGTAGGTGCGGTTGTTCTAATCAGTGACAGTTGACCTGATGGTCTCGAAAGTATAGGGTGAGCCCAACTCAGAAGCACTCCAGCATGAACCCCCTTCCCCGCTTGATGCTCGCCATCCTTCTCCCCGCCCTCGTCGGCGCAGCCGCCCTCTACCTCGCCGCGGGTAACCTCCCCGAGGGCGCGGTCGCCGGCGCTGTACTCGGCGCGAGCATCGGCCTGATCATCGCCGTGCGGTGGGCGCGGGCGACGCCTCGCCCTCCTTCGAGTACGAAGCCGCCGGCATCCACGATGGCAACTTGACCACCATCGCCCGCCGCAACCTGGTGCGCGAAGAACGGCGCGACAGCTTTGCGCCCGAGTCCGCCGTAGCTCACAGCAAGCGCCGCCCTGGGCAAGCGAGAGCAACCGCGATGATATGGCTGCAAAGCATCGCGCGCGCTGTCTTGCTGGCGGTCAGCGGCACGGCTATCGGCGGCTTGATCGGCGCCCTGCTGGCGGGCGAAACCGGCGTGACCCTGGGGGCGGTCTTCGGGCTGGTCGTTGGCATGCAGCTGGCGGCTCGCTACCTGCTGGATCAGCATGCCATCAGCCAGGCGGAGAAAGACGCGGCCGCATTCCTTGTGGATGGCAAGACCGCTGTCGCCCAAGCGAATCAGGCGGATATGGCCGCGACGCATCAGGCCCTGGATGCGCGGCGCGCCGGGCTGGCAACGCTGCTGCGGCGTCAGCGACGGCTGAGCGACACTCCCGCCGGGCCGAGCCGCGATACGGAAAGCCATTACGCCGCCAGCCGGCTCGCGGGCCGTGGACAGCGGCATCACGATTTGGTGGCGCCGCCCGGGCTGGCCAAGCGCAAAGGCAAGCCCAAGCGGCATCTTTACGGCTGAGCTGCTACGCGCCGTAGACCAGTGTATCCGGATAAAAGCCGAACCAGCCGAACCAGTAAGCCAGGTGGCCGCCGATGCGCTCAAGCGGGTCGCCCTCGGCTGATACCAGCGCCGCTTCGGTGATCCGCCAGCTGCGGCCGTCATCGCTGATCAGCGTGGAGCCGTCTTCGCCGGCGCTGAAGCTCAAGCCAGCGCTGTCGTAAGCGCGCACAGCCGCCCCGCCCGGCTCGAAGAAATCACGTTCAGGCGTGGCATCAGCCACAATGACGACATCGACCTCGCCGACCCGGTCGTTGATGACGCGCTCGGGGATGATGGTCGCCAGCGGATAGGCTTTGGCTTGCCCACCCAGGCGCAAGGCGAATACCATCTCCTTATTTTCAATCAGCGCTGTATCTTGCTGCCACGAGGGGAACATCAGCTCGGTGCTATTGAAGTACTCGCGGTAAGCCGCGCCGTTGGTGTAGTTGCGCTGGAAACCCGTGTCCAGGCTGAGCACGCTGGTATCGGGATGCGCCTCCAGCCAGCTGCCCCAATCGGTGACGACGACGGGCAAGATGTCGAGGGCGATGCCGTCCCCCGCCAACTGTCCGAAAGCCGGCACGCCGGTGATGGCATTCCAGACGGTATCGGTGTTGCGATCGTACATCAGCTTGTTGGAGCGCATCAGCATGCCGGTCGAGCCGAATTCGAGCGCGGTATCGCCGAGTTCGACCAGCCCGCCGTTGAGATCAGTGTAAGTCAAATCCGGGATGGTGACATCATAGAGGACGCCGGCGCCGCAGAGTGTGCAGTAAGCCAACATGACCGGCATGCCGCTCACCTGACCCTTGGGGCCGTCGCTCAGCGCCTCGGCTTCGGCGGCCAGATCGGGCAATTCCTGCAGCGCCGTCGCCGGATCACGCCAGACGACATCGGCCGCGCGCAGCCAGCCTTCACGCGGGCAGCCGGCCGAGCGCCCTTCGATCAGCACCCAGTCGCCGCCGGAGCGGGCCAGCGCTTCAAAGGCGGTGGGCGCGCGGAAGTCGCAGACTTGCTCGCCATCCGGCTCGGCATAGAGCGGCGCCGCCCCGATGACATCGTTGAACATTTCGTGCCAATTCAACAAGCGCAGCGGGTAGGCGCGGCTATCGCCATTGATGCTGACGCCGAAGACGAGCTCGTCAAACGCGGGATAGCTGCAGTCGTCCATGCGGCAGAAATCCGGGTACTGGTTGCCCTCGTCGCGGGCTTCCACCGGGCTGATTTGGCGGGCGTTGACCAGGGACGGGATGCCGTCGACGGTGACGCCGCCCCAGACCGGCTCGACCAAATTGACATCAGCGGTGCGCCAGACGCCGGGCTGGAAGAAGCGCGTGAATTCGGGATCGACGAAGGTCGCCAGCATCTGCCCCTTGAACTCGTCATAATGCGGCGGCAGGACGATGTCGTTGGCGCCGGCCCACTCAAAGTAGCCGCGCCAGCCCATATTCTCACCGGTGATGCTGTTGAGCGCGCCGATGGTGGCTTGGGCCAGTTGCTGGCTGCGCCCGAAGTAGGCCAGGTCGATCAGGGGCGCGATGTAAAGCGGGTCGCCGGAAGCGGCCACATTGTTGTAGACGCTGACATCGACGGCGCGGCCCCGCGACGCGTCTTGCGCTGCCCCCAGCATCTGAATCATCGTCTTGCGATAATTCGTTGTGTCGTAGAATTGTGCTGATACGCTTGCGCTGATCAGCAGCAGCAGGCCAAGCGCCAGCATGAGTTTCGATTTTGTGTTCATTCGCGCAACTCCTTGCCCTTGGGCTCACTCGTTTTTATGTTGGCGGATAAATCAAACAAAAGAATGACAGACAGGGGGCGGCTATCCCGGGCCAGCGCAGTGAGGCTGGCGGCAGCCGCGTTATTCACGGACGCGAACGGCGCCGAGCACAACTGTGTCGTCTTGGGCGCCCGCCACGTTTGTCAGCACATCGTAGCGGAAGGCATCGGGCAAGGCGTACCAGCCGGTCAAGACGCGGTATTCCCCGGGTGGCAGCGCGCCGGTATCAAAGCGTACGGTCTCCGTCAATTCAGCCCCAGCGGCGATGGCGCCAAAGGAGCGATCGGGCGGCCTGTCCCGCACAGGCAAGCCGTTTTCATCCAGGACGTGCACGAAGCGGACATCGTTGGAAGAACGGTCCTCCTCAAAGCGCCACCACAGGCGGATTTCCACCTCGCCAACTTGCGGTTCCGGCAGCAGGTAGCCGGCGAGGACGATGCCGTCTTCAATGCGAATCGGGTCATAGATGGCGCCGCTCGATAGCACGCGAGCGAATATATTCTCCACCGCCACTTCCTGGCACTGCAACAGGCTGGTGTCAATCCGCGCCGGGCAGGGCGGGTCCGGCGCGATGCGCATCGTGTGATAACCGCGCCGCGCGATCGGCAGGGCCAGGCTGACAGGCAGCCGTCCCGAGACTTGCAGCGCAGCCAGCGGCGTATCGTTGAGGGAAAAGCGCACGCGCCGGTTGTCGGCTTCCAGGACCACATTGTATTCCAGCCAGCCGGGCTGCTCCTTGTAAATGTAGGTGATTTGCGCGTCTTCGTCTTGCTGGGAGGAGTACAAGACGGGGTTGCGATTGGGCGTGACGGGCGTATCGTAAATGGCGTAACGCTGGTCTTCATAGATGGGCTGGCCCAACCACTGGCCAGCGCGCTGCAAGAGATCCAGTTGGGCGCTTTCCAGGGCGCGGGCTTTGTTCACAATGACGATATCGGCGCCGGCTTCCGCCAATAGGCCGGGCCGAAAGCGCGCCAGCAAATCGAGCCGCGCCGGATCCACCGGGGTGACGCGGGTGTCGTGCCCGGCGATCAGAGGCTTGCCGTGCGCCGTCTGCAAATACATCGCTTCCTTGGCCACCAGCAGGTTGTCGTAGGGCACATTGAAGACAGCGCGCACATAGCGTAGATTGCGCAGGCTTTGAATGCCTCGCGGAATCTCCGCCGGCAAGCTGGGGAACTGGCCGAAGAGTCGATAATCCTCGACCAGCAAAAATACGCAGAGCAATGCCAGCGCCCAGCGCGTTAATGGCGAGCGACCCGCAACCACGGCGCCGCTGCAGATGACCGCGACGCCCCAGCCCGCCAGCAGCGCGAACATCGCCGCAAACAGGAACATGAAGCGGCCCGGCGTTCGCGCCAGATCAACGATGGGCAGGTTCATCAGCAGGGCGAAGGGCAGCGGCAGCACAGCATCGTAACCGGCGATGTTGGCCGTCAGCGCCTGATCGTAGACTTTCAGCACCGGGCCCAGCGCCAGCAGCCAGGCCACCAGGGCCACCAGCAGCCACCAACGCGCGGCCCGCCGCCGCAGAACGCCAATGAGGGCCAGCAGGCCGCCGAGCAGCCCAATATAACTTGCGCCTTCGCCCAGATTTGTGCCCAGGACGCGGGCCGAATGCCCGGCGATATCGTCCCAGAAGGGATTGGCGAAGGAGGGCGAGACGACGCCGAGCAGGTCTATACTGTAGCGCACATGTCCGCCTACCTGAGTAACACGCGGCGTCGCCAGCGTCTGCGTCAAGATGGGCGAAAGAAACAGCAGCAGCAGCAAGCAGCCCACTGCGGCGACCGCGACGCAACGCGCCAGACCGACATAATCGCGCCGAACCAAACGCGCGCACAGGAAGAGCGCGACCAAGGGCGCCAGCGCATACACCAGCTGCAAACTGTGCCCCAACGCCGCCAGCACAAAAAACAGCAGCGCCAGAGCGTAGCGCCGTGTGCCGCCATAATCTGCGTAGTCAAACAGGCAGTTGATCAGCAAGGGCAGCGGCCACTGCACCAGCAGGCCGGCATGACCGTCGAAGAGGTGGCCCTGCATGGTGGGGAAGATCATGAAGATCACGCCGGCGATGAATGCCGGGAAAGGGCCGTCCGCGCCCAGCCGTCGGCGCGCCAGCAGATACATCGCCCAGCCGTTGAGCACCAGCGATAGCAACAGGCTCACATTATAGGCGGCCGCCAGCGGCATCATGAACGCGAAGAGCCACATGGGGAAGAATTGCAGCGGGTTGGCCCAAAGCTGTACCGCCGGGAAACCATCCGGGTACCCCAGCAGGGAATGCTCAAAGATATCGGCGCCGTTTTGCAGCGCGGTCGTGTACCACCAGACGTGGCGCGCCATCTCGAAAGCGTCGCCCGTATCGCCGCCCAGGAAACGCGTGGAAAGCGACCCGTGAATCGGCGCCGTAATGGTGAGCGCGACAGCCACGTAAAGCGCCAGCACGAGAATCCGCGGCTGCATCAAGCGTTTCAGGCCGTCCATCGTCCGCCTTGGCGCCCGCTCGGCCACCGTTTATTTTGGATCGAGAGCCCGGCATCCATCGCGTTCATGGCGCTGCCGTATCGTCGGCGCGGCGCAGGGCTTCCGCCGCTAGCAGCACGCCGGAGCGTCCGCTGCGGTAGACGCGATAGGGCGCTTCGTGCTCAAAGCCGAAGAAGATCTCTCGGCTGACCGCAAGGTTGGCGCCGTCAAGGCGGATGACGAAGGTATCACCGGCGCGGCCGCGGCGCACAACCCGCTGCACATCGCCCGCCAGCGCCTCGACAACGCCGGAGCGCAGGTCACCGCCGATGCGCATCCAAGAGCGGCCGGCGAAACCGCTTAGCAGCGCGTTCACCAGGATGAGCAGGCTGCCAATCGCGCTCAAGAGCGGGTTCGCGGCAAGCTGACCGCCGTATAGAAAGAGGGACGCCGCGATGACAAGGGCGAAAAAGAGCAGGGCCGCCAGGGCGCTGTTGCGCCGGCGCGTATCCTGCAGGCGTTGGGCTTGCATCTCGCTGAGTCTTCCTTGGCGATTCGCTTGCAGGTCGGCTTCAGTGTAGCGCAGGGCCGTCCGCAGCGCACTCTCGCGGGAAGTCATGCCGAAGTTGACGCGGACTTTGCGTCCGGCACAGGCGCGGCATCCCCGGTCGCGGACGGATCTGCTTCCAGCGTAGCGGCTGATGCGTCGCCGGGCATCGGTTCCATATACACCGAGCGGCTGGGGAAGGCGAAGCTCAAGCCCAGCGATTCCACAATAGCCATGATTTCCAGGTAGAGCGCTTCTTTCTTGGCCATGAATTCGCGGAAATCCGGCAGCAACACCTGGCAGATCACGCGGACATCGAGCGAACTCGAATTGAAGTCGACGAAGTGCACGACCACCGTCTCCGGGTCGACGTCTTCGGTATTCTGCAACAGCTCGCGAATCTGACTGACGACATCCTGCAGTTGCCGGGCGGTGCTGCTATAGGTAAGGGTCAAGGTGACATCCAGCCGGCGCTTTTCCATGCGCGAGAGATTGACGACCACGGCGTTGGTCAAGAGATTGTTGGGCACAGTCAGCAGCGCTTGATCCAGCTGGCGGATGCGCGTCGAGCGTACGCCGACCGTTTCCACGATGCCGGTGATATCCGGCGTTCTGATGAAATCGCCGACTTTGAAGGGGTTGTCCGAGACGATGGCGGCAAAGCCGAACATATTGCCGATGGTGTCTTGCGCGGCCAGCGAGATGCCCAAGCCGACGACGCCGAGCGAGGCGATTAATCCGGTGACTTCCACATTCAGCTGCTGCAAGACAAAAATAGCGCCAATAGCGATGATGATCCATTTGACCACAGTATTGAGGAAGGGCAGCAGCCGCTCGGATATCGTCCAGCCGGTGATGCGCTTTAGCGCCTCCGGTTGCAGCGAGAAGACGCCAAACCAGCGCACGATAGCGAAGAAAAACGCCGCAACCATGGTCGCGCGCCCGATGGCCAGCGCGATATCTTCGACCGCGACATCAAAGCTGAAGATGAAGGTGACGAGGATGAGGGAGAAGCCGACCACGGCCAGGCGCAGCGGGCCGATGCTGGCTTCCAGCAAGATGTCGTCGGCCTCGCTGACCGTCCGCCCCACGAACACGCGCAAGGGGCGCAGCAAAATCGCCGTCAAGAGCCAACGCAGGAGGAGGATGATCAGCAGCGCGACCGCAAAGGGGAAGAGGTCGATGATAATGTGCTGCAAGAATTCCGGCAAGCCCGCCAAGAGGGGCTGGAGGTCGAGTTGGTCCATCGTGCGCGTAGGCCCGGGGCTGAACGTCTGCGATAGCTAACATTCTACGCCCGTGGCGATGATTTGCAAGTGAGAGCGCGCCACCCGTCGTGCATCATGTAGACTCACGCGCGGTCCAGCCGCCGCCAAAGCAAAATACTGTGACGAGAAACGGTAGGGGCGTCGCGCCGTGACGCCCGTCCCGCAGTAGCGCGGACGTTTCACGCGCCCCTACAGACTCCCGGCTGATTTGGGGGTGGCGTTGGCACGTGGCGAAACCGACCGCAACGAAAACCGGGGCCAGTGTCTACAAAGCCTGACGTGGTTGCGGTTGCGAGGGACGGGCGGGCCGGTGGTTCGCCCTAGAAATTTCGTCGTCGTGGCTGCCGCAGCGGGGCTAGAGTTGAAAGCCGTTGCGGTAATCGACGACTTTGCGCTCGTAGTCGTCGACATAGCGGCCCAGTTTGTTTTCCAATTCGTCCCATTCGTCGCTGAGGAAGAGGCTGCGCAAAATATCAGCGCTCTCGGTGACGAACTCGATCTTGCGCATGGGGCAATCACCATAGGCGACATGCCAGACCATGTGCATGTATACGCCCAACTTTTGTATCGCCGGCACAAAGCTGCTGAGCATATAGCGATAGTATTGGTCTTGTTTATCGCGCTTGATGTTATAGAATAAGATCAGCTTATAACGTGGTCTGATCTGCTGAAATGACGCCATAATGCGTTGTCAGTAGTCCAGAATTGGTCTCTCATTACTCTATCATACAATCCCCCGAATTGATAAGGCTCAGGTCTCGTTAAAGTATAAGCAGACGCGCTGAAGGGCCGCGGCGCTGGCCGGCGCGCTGAACCGGGAATGCCATAAATGCAGGAATTGCAGCGGGCAATTGAGGAGTTGCGCCAACGCGCGCAGGTCACCACCGACCCGGCGGCACTGCGCGAACTTGAGCAGGAAGCCCGCGACCTGCTGACCGAAGCCAAGAACACGCCGCTGGAAGCGCAGGCGCAAGCGCTCTTCGCCGAGATTGCCGGAACACAGCAATCCGCCAGCCGCCCCAACACGGCAGCGCTGCGTGGTTTGGTGCGCCGCGCGCGCATCCGCATCGAGATCGCCGGCGATGATGACGATATCGACGAAGCCATCGACATCCTGGCCGATGCGCTGGGCATGGACTCTGGCAATGCCTCGGTCATCGAATTGCTGGCGCAAGCCGCATCCCATAACGCACAAGCCAGGCAGCGTGTGCAAGACCTTTTCAGCCGTCACGGCGTTGATGTCGCGCTGGGGTCGGCGACTGGCGACACTCGTCCGCGCGCCGCTGCGCCCAGCCAGGCTCGGCCCGATACCGCTACCACGCCGGCCGCCTTTCGCGCGCCGACCGGGCTGGACGCGCCAGAAACGCCCCCGGCGCCGCCAGCAGGGCCCGCCGAGCGCATGCCGCCCAGCACGGGCACGCTGGACGAATTGATGACCCGCCTGACCGAGAGCTATTATTCCGGCGAGTATCAGCAGACGATTGATGTGGCCAATCGCATCCTGGCCCTGCAAGCCAACAATTCGACCGCGCTGGAGTATCGAGAAAAGTCCGAAGACAATTTGATCCGCGGCATCGTGCCCGATCACCGCATTCCCTTCGAAGCGCGCGTCGCCTACAACCGCGCCAACTCGCTGGTGCGGGCGGGCAACTACGAGCAAGCTTCCGGCTTGTACCGCGAGGCGCGCGAATTGGCCGAGCGCGATGGCATCTTGACCTGGAAAGATGTCGAGCAAGCGCTGCTGGATATTCAGGATTTGGCGCTGGCGCGTGAGCTGCTGGCCGATGGCGACCGGCTGATGGCCAACGACAACTGGGCCGAGGCGCTGCGCAAGTACGAGGGCGCGCTGCGCGTCGTGCCTAATGACCCGCAAGCGGAAGAGCGGCTGGAGACGCTGCGCCGCATCCAGCGCGATTACGACCAGATCGCCGTCAACATCAATACCATCGGCGGCGCCCTGGACGAGCAGGTGGCGCATGTCGCCAATGTGCGCACGCTGCTTTCGCACGCGCGGCAACTGCTGCCCAATAGCCAGCGCCTGGCGCAGATGCAGCAGGAGCTGGACAACAAGTTGGCGGCGATCCGCAGCCAGGTCAACGACCAGGCGCAGATGTCGCTGAACCACGCCAACAATTCGACCACGCTGGACGAGCGCATCTTGCTAATGAACAGCGCCATCAAGCTGATGGAGCTAGGCCTGGAGCTGGACCCGACCGACGGCAGTTTCTCCGAGATGTTGCTGCGCTCGCGGAATACGCAAGCCGATATCACGCGCGCGCAACAAGCGATACGCCGGGCGCAAGCCCTGGTCTCGCAGAATTTCGACGCCGAGTTGGCGCAGGCGCGGCAGGTCTTGGCCGAAATGGTGGGTGAATTCGCCCAGGACGAGCGCTATCGCAGCACGGTCAACGACTTGTTCACGCGCTACCTGGAACGGGCGGAAGAAGCGCTGCAAGAGAACCGCGTCCGCGAGGCGCAAACCTGGCTTAACACCATGCGGGACGACCCCTTTCGCGTCTTGGGGCGGCGCGCCGATATCTCGCGCATTGACGCTGTCATCAGGCGGCGACGCAATCGCGGGCGCTTGGTTACGCTGATCGTCTTGCTGATATTGGGCGGCGCCGGCGGCTTGGCGGCCACGGTCACGCGCGACGAATGGGAGCCGATTCTGTTCCCGACAGCGACCTATACGCCCACCGTCACGGATACGCCCACAATAACAGCGACCGCCACAGCGACCTTCACGCCGTCGGACACGCCGACAGCCACGTTTACGCCCACAGCCACCTCAACCGCGACAGATACGCTCACGCCGACCGCGACCTTCACGCCGTCGCATACGCCGACGACCACGGATACGCCGACCTTGACGCCGACCGCCAGCAATACGCCCACCGCCACCACAACGCCGACCGCGACCGCCACACCGCGCGAGCTCTGCCAGGCGGTGGTCATCAGCTTGAATTCGATACGCGTGCGCTCGCGGCCCAAAGCCGGCAACACGCCCATCGTCGGCCTGTTGCCCACGGGCACGCAACTGACGATCCTGGAGCAAGTGCGTGAAGACGACAACCCGGTGGGGCCCGTCTGGTACTATATCATCGCGCCGGTGTACGAGACGGAATACCGCGGCTGGGTGCGCCGCGACGTGCTGCATGAATCAACCAGCGAGCCCTGCCCCGACCCGCCCTAAGAACGCTAGGCCGCCCTCCCCGTCGAATCATGTAGGGGCGAGCCGCGTTACCAGGACGTATAGCCGCCGTCGACCACAAGATTGGTGCCGGTGGTGTAATTGGCGGCCGGCGATGCCAGGTAGTAGATGGCGGCGGCCACATCTTCCGGCGCGCCGACGCGGCCCTGCGGCGTCATCGCCAGCCAGGTGGGGTACCAGTCGGAGTTATCCATGCCCGGGGCGGTCATGTCGGTGCCGATATAGCCCGGCGAGACGCAGTTGACGCGCACGCCACGATCAGCCCATTCGCCCGCCAGCGACTTGGTCAGCAGAATCACGCCGGCTTTGGCCGCGTTGTAATGCGCTTGCGGCTGCGGGGTATTGGCGATCATGCCGGACATCGACGCCGTGTTGACGATGGCGCCGCTGCCGCGCTCCAGCATGTGCCGGCCGATGGCGCGGCAGCAATAGAAGACGCCGTTCAAATTGACCGCCATCATATTCAGCCAGTCTGCGTCGCTGCAATCTTCGGCCGGGATGCCTTGGGCGATGCCGGCGTTGCAGACGAGGATGTCGATCTGCGGGAACGCCTCGAGCGCGGCCCTCGCCATGCGGTTGACGCTTGCGGACGAACGCACGTCAACCTCGATGAAGAGCGACTTGCGGCCCATGCTCTCGATCTCGGCGGCGGCGCTGCGCCCGTTTTCGGCGATGTACTCGGCGATGATGACATCGGCGCCCGCGGCAGCCAGGCGACGCGCGGTGGCCAGGCCGATGCCGCGCCCGGCGCCCGTGATCAGCGCCGTCTGCCCGGTGAGTTCAAAGTCCGAATTGATCATGCTGCGCCTCGCCGTTTCAGTCTCGTCGATGCACGCGACAATACCACAGCCGCCGGCGCGTTGACAAGTTTCTCCCACGCGCCAACTTGTGTAATAGTGACTAAGCCCGCCCCGCCGTCGAAACCTGTAGGGGCGAGCCAGCGGCTCGCCCGCCCGTCCCTCGCGACCCCAACAACGTCGAGCCTTGTAGGGCTTGTCCGGTACTGAGTCTAGTTTGCGCGCTTTTTCTACCTCACCCCCCGGCCCCCTCTCCGAATCATCAGAGAGGGGGAGCGAGACGCTGTGCGGGGCAAGGTGTTTTGCGCGCTTTTTCTACCTCATCCCCCGGCCCCCTCTCCGAATCGTCGGAGAGGGGGAGCAAAGTGCGCGCATACTTGAAAGGGTTTCGGCGGAATGGTGGTGAAAGGGTTTCGGCGGAATGGTGGTCGTTTCGGGGGCAATCGCCAGGATGCTTTGGCGCGAGACGAGCTTCCCCCCGTTGATACGGGGGGATTGAGGGGGGTAGACCCAAGCCGAAAGCATGTAGATTGGTACCGGACAAGCCTTGTAGGGTCGACCCAATGGCTCGCCCGCCCGTCCCTCGCGACCCCAACAACGTCGAGCCTTGTAGGGGCGACTCTGTGAGGCGCCCGAACAGTGTGAGCGAAAAAACGGGCGACCTGATAGCTCGTCCCTGTAATCGCTCGCTGTATAGTTGAGAAGTAATCAGCCGCCGATGTGATACATCTCGACTTTGCGGCGGCGGTCGCGCGCGTCGGCCGTCAGCGAGCTGCGGATCTCCGAGTATCTATCGCTGCGCCCGCCCCAGACGCCGCGGATGATGGCTTCAATCTCGTCATCACTGGCGCCGGCGCGCAGCGGGTCGCGCAAGCTGAGCCCCTCGGTGGCGAAGAGGCAGGTGAAGATCTCGCCCTCTGGCGAAAGCCGCAAGCGTGTGCAAGCGCCACAGAAGGGCTGCGTCACCGAGCTGATGAGGCCGATCTCACCCTGGCCATCGGCATAACGATAACGCCGCGCCACTTCGCCGAAATAATTGCCGGCGACGGGCGCCAGCGGCAGCTCGGCATGAATGCGCTCGACGACTTCCGCTGAGGGCACAACTTGATCCATCTTCCAGTCGTTCTTGTTGCCGACATCCATAAACTCGATGAAGCGCAGGATATGCCCGCGCTCTTTGAAGTAGCGCGCCAGCTCGACCAGCGTATGATCGTTGACGCCGCGCTGCACCACCGCGTTAATCTTGAGCGGCTTGTAGCCGGCGCCTTCGGCCGCGGCGATGCCCGCCAGCACCTGGTCCACGCCGGAGCGGCCGCCATTCATCCGGCGAAAGATCTCGTCATCCAGCGTATCCAGGCTGATGGTCAAGCGCCCCAAGCCGGCCGCTTTCAGGGCGCTGATCTTCCGCGGCAGCAAATAGGCGTTGGTCGTCATCGCCAGGTCATGCACGCCATCCACCGCCGCCAGCATGGCGACCAGCGTTTCTATGTCTTGCCGCAGCAAGGGCTCGCCACCCGTCAGGCGGATTTTGACCGCGCCCAGCCGCGTGATGATGCGCGTCAAGCGGGTGATCTCTTCAAAGGTGAGCAGTTGCGGCTTGGGCAAGAACTGATAACGCTCGCCGAAAATCTCGGCCGGCATGCAATAGGGGCAGCGGAAATTGCAGCGATCGGTGACGGAGATGCGCAGATCGCGCAAAGGACGGTTGAACTGGTCGGTCGGGTGCATGCTCGGTCGACGGCTCGCTCGGCTGTAGTCTTCGCAAGTATACCCGACGTACCTTAGAATTAAGTAGGCGCGGGTGGAATGGTCCACCACAGAGGCACAGAAGTGAAAACAAGCAAGTCATGCGGAAAACCCGACTCTGTAGGGGCGAGCCACCGGCTCGCCCGTACGCACATTCAATTGTCCTGAAGGCAATATTTAGGCTGCGATCATTGGCCAGCAAAGCGACGTGGTCACATCAAATGCAGTCGGCACGGCTGATCGACGGAGGGGGCGCGTGACCCAAGAACGCGACTGGCTGACGCCGGTCTTCAACGTGATTGTGCTGGCGATCTTTCTGTCGCTGCTGGCGCCGGTGATGGCGGCGGGTCGGCTCAATCCCTTTCCGGCTGACATCAACGAAGCGGCCGCCGGGCTTATCGGCTCCTACAATTTTCGCCTGGCCGGGCGCTTCGCCATACGCTTCTTGACCTTGTCGCTGGCCATCAGCCCGCTGGTTTATTTCTTGGGCTGGCGGCGGCTGATTCCGCTGCGAAAATGGTCGGGCCTGTGGGCTTTCGCCTTCGCCGCGCTGCACTGTGGTCTGTTTTTCAGCGATATCATGTGGCCCAAAGTCTGGGGAAATGCCTTCGTCTACGCCGGCCTGGCTGCGCTGCTGATTCTGCTGTCGCTGGCGCTGACATCGCATCGTCCGGCCATGCGGCTGCTGGGCGCGGATTGGAAGCGCCTGCATCGGCTGGTGTATGTGGCGGGCGCGCTGGTTTCGCTGCACAGCATCAACGGCCTGCTTTATTGGCGCGATGTGCCCAACTTTGATATCGCGCTGCTGGAGACGCAAATCACCGGCGCGCAGATCGGCCTGCTGCTGATTATGCGCGTCCCGGCTCTGCGGCGGCGGCTGCCAAGGCGAAGACGCAAACGCGGCCCGCGGCCCGCTCTTAGCTGACGACAACGAAAGGGAGAGCCATGAGCGAGATCTTATGTGTGGAATGCGGAGCGGCGGCCGGCGCTTTGGACTGGCGCTGTCGAAGCTGCGGCGGTGTGCTCGAGCTGGCGGCCCTGCCCGGCTTCAACGCAGCCAAGATTAACCGGGCCGATTTTTCGCTGTGGCGCTATGCGGCCTTGCTGCCCGTCGAGCAGCGCATCAGCCTGGGCGAAGGCCTGACGCCGCTGGTCCGCGCCGCGCTGGATGGCCATGCTTTCCACGCCAAGCTGGAAGCGCTCAACCCGACCGGCTCTTTCAAAGACCGTGGCACTGCCGTCATGCTCAATTACCTGGCAGCTGAGGGCGCGACCGAGTTCATCGACAATTCGTCGGGCAATGCCGGCGCCTCGCTGGCGGCCTACGCCGGCGCGTCCGGGCTGCGCGCAACGGTATTCGTGCCCGCGGCCACAGCGGTCCAAAGCAAGAAGCGGCTGATCCGCGCTTTTGGCGGCGACATCATCGAATCGCACAAGTATCTGGCTGATGTCTACGCCGCGGCCGAGCGGACCACTTACGCCAGCCACGCCTGGAACCCGTTTTTCGTGCTGGGGCAACAGACGGCGGCTTGGGAAACCTGGGAGCAGCTGGGGCGGCGCGCGCCTTACGCCGTCGCCGTGCCCGTCGGCCATGGCGGCTTGTTCCTCGGCTTCTACCGCGGCTTCAAGGCGCTGCAGGCCGCCGGCTACATCAGCGAGCTGCCGCGCATGATCGCCCTGCAATCCGCCGGGGTCGACCCCATCGTGCGCGCTTGGGAAGCGGGTCTGGAGGCGCCTCCCAAGATAGAGCCGGGCCCGAGCGTGGCCGATGGCATTCTGGTGGATGCGCCCGTGCGCGGCGCGCAGATCTTGCGGGCGCTGGCTGACACCGACGGCTTCGCCCTGCGCGTCGAGGACGACGCCATCCTGGGGGCGCAAACGCAACTGCAGCGCATCGGCCTCATGGTTGAAGCGACCAGCGCTATTACAGCGGCCGCCCTACCGCGGATTCGCGCGCGCTTCGGGCCCGAGGCCACAATCGTGCTGGCCCTCACTGGCAGCGGCCTCAAAACGGTGGGCGGGGGTACGCGCAAATGAACGATGCAACAAGAATTCACCACAGAGATGCAGAGGGCACAGAGGATTGATGTAGGGGCGAGACTGTGTGTCGCTCAAAATTACACGACAATTGCAGTGGGCGATTCACAGCATCGCCCCTTCAAGGCTTGTCCGAAATTGCTGCTTCGCGTGCTTTTTCTACCGCATTCCCCGGCCAGAGTCCCCCTTAGTCTCCCGCCTCACAGGGGAAGCATCCCGAAGCATCAGGGAAGCGGAGCAAAATTCAGTGGCCTCGGAGCTTCCGCCCCAGATTTCGTCACCAGAAGCAAATCTCGGCGAAACCTTCCCCCCATTGATATGGGGGGGCCGAGGGGGGTAGACCATTACCGAACAAGCCCTACTCCTTGCCGCGATTGCTTGCTTGGCTTGCTTGAATTTACATTTGTAGACCCGCGCCCGGCACAGCCACGGCCCATCCTCTCGGTGTCCTCCCTTCAACTCGGCGCCCTCGGTGGTAATAGTGTGTGGAAACGCGCTCAAGCGACCGCATCCCGCCAGGGCCCCGGGCGCGTTATCCCGCGCGCCGTTTCGCCTGTATAATGTTGTGGCATTCACGGGACGAGCTTCTCTGAGGTTGACTTGGCATGTCGATGGATATCTTCCGGCAGATGCTGGAGGCGCAGCGTATCGCCCAGGCTGACCTGCTGCAGCGGCGCGGCGTGGTCGGCGTCGGCATCGGCTTCCGCAATTACAAAGAGCGCGCCACGGACCAGCTGGCGGTCTCGGTCTTGGTTGAGCAGAAGAAGCCGATAGAAGCGCTGAGCGCCGAAGACTTGATCCCGCAGGATGTCAACGGCGCCCGCACCGACGTGGTCGAGATCGGCCGGCTGGAAGCGCTGATTGACCCGCGCGACCGCTTTCGCCCCAACATCCCGGCTGGCGTCAGCATCGGCCACTTCCGCGTCACCGCCGGCACGCTGGGCGCGGTCGTCTTCGATCGCAATACGGGCGAGCCGCTGCTGCTGTCGAATAATCACGTGCTGGCCGATAGCAACCAAGCTGACATCGGCGATGCCATTCTGCAACCGGGCCCGACTGATCATGGCCTGCGCCCCGATGACGAGGTGGCCAAGCTGCACCGCTTTGAGCAGCTGCGCTTCTACAGCGAGGGCGGGGGCCCGACGCCGCCGACCACATCGCCGCCGCTCTTCCCGCCGGGCGGCTGCGACATCGTCGAGTTATTCGTCTCGGTGGGCAATGTGCTGGGCAAGCTCAGCGGCTCCTCCAAGCGCCTGACCAGTGTGCAGACGCCCAAGATCCAATCATCGGACTTGCCCATCTATCCCAACCGCGTCGACGCGGCGCTGGCGCGGCCCAATAACCCCATGCTCTTCCAGCAGAGCATCGCCGCAATCGGCCGGCCCAACGGCACCCGCGTGCCGCAACTGGGCATGGAAGTGCGAAAGCACGGCCGCACCACCGGCTACACCGAAGGCTCGGTCACCTTGCTTAACGCCACTGTCGATGTCTCCTATGGCGAAGATTTGTCGGCGCGCTTCATCGGCCAGGTGATTACCACGCCCATGAGCCAGGGTGGGGATTCCGGCGCCCTCATCATCGAGCGCGACAGCCTCAACGCCGTGGGCTTGCTCTTCGCCGGCTCGCGCCGCGCCACCATCTTCACGCCCATCGACACCGTGCTTGATGTGATGGAGATCAATCTCTAAGCTGCGTCCCTGCGTCTGCTAGGGCGGGCGACCCCAAGTCGCCCCGACCGTCAAACCCTTATAGGCCCGCGAGAATTGCGATTACGGGGCCTGAAGCCGTGTGGAAAACGCCCTGGCTGTTACGACTGCGCGCGGGGTCCAAAAAAATCGACATCCAAACGCCGCCCTCAACCGGCGCGAGGCGCCTGAGCCGCAGTCACGCAAGGCGTGAACCTAAGTGGCGGCTACTGCGTAGTAGGGCTGTCTTCTCCATCCCGCAGTAATTGGCGGCTCAATTATATCACTTTAGAACGTATGTTCAAGGGTCAATTTGAGCAAATCTGCGACTATTTGGTCGCGCATGAGAGCGCTTAGTCGTTGAGGTCGTCAATCGCCTGATAGACCAGGTTGGGGAAGATCGAGCGCGGGCGATGCGGCTGCTCCGACCACATCTGCGTCAGCATCAGCGTGATGAGTTCCTGGCGCGGGTCGATGACGACGTGGGTATTGGCGGCGCCCGACCAGCCGTATTCGCCGGGGGAGCTGTAACCGTTGGCGCGCCCGCCATCGACCATGACGCGGAAGCCCAAACCGAAGCCGTAACCGTAGCGCTCAATGCCGATTTTCATGGGCAGCAGCTCGCGCGGCAGGGCGTTGGTCGTCATACGGCGGATGGTCATGGGGCTGACGAGGCGCATGCCGTCCAGCTCGCCGCCATTGAGCAGCATGGTGGCGAAGCGCAGGTAATCGGCCATGGTGGATACCAGCCCGCCGCCGCCCGAGGGACAAGCCGTGGGCAGGCGGACGTCGCCTAAGCCGGTGGTCGCCGGATCGAGCAGCTCAGGCGCGCCGGAATCGCCGACGCCGTATTCGGCAGCCAGCCTGTGCAATTGATTGGGCGGGACGCGGAAGCCGGTATCGACCATGCCGAGGGGCGCGAAGATGCGCTCCTGCAAGAAATCCGCCAGCGGCATATCGGCGATCACTTGCAGCAGATAGCCGACGACATCCGTGGCGACGCTGTAGTGCCAGGCGCTGCCCGGCTGCGAGCGCAGCGGCAACGCGGCGATTCGCTCGATAAGATCGGCCAGGTCCATGTCACGGCGGAAAAAGCCTTGCTCCGCCGAGGCTCGCTGATAAATCATGTCGGCCGCGTGCCAGGGGTCGCCGCCGTAGGTCAGCCCGGCGGTATGCGTCAGCAGGTGAAAGATGGACATCGGCGGGTCTTGCTCGACGAAGCGCGGCTGCCTTTCGCTGATGTGGCTGAAGACTTTGGTCGCGCCGAACGCCGGGATATAGCGGCTGACGGGGTCGTGCAGCATCAGCTTGCCTTCGTCGTGCAGCAGCATCAGCGCCAGGCTGACGACCGGCTTGGTCATGCTGTAGATGCGGAAGATGGCGTCGGCTTGCATGGGCCGGTGCTCGGCGATGTCCATTTTGCCGTGCAGGCTGTGATGCACGATGCGTCCGCGCCGCTGCGCCAGGGCGATGACGCCGGGCAGTTGATCATTCGCGACCGCCGCATCGAGGTAGGCGTTGGCGCGCTCCAGGCGCTCGCTGGACATGCCGGCGTCTGCGGCGGGATGGATGTTCATGGGCTTTCCTCTCGTTAAATGGCGCCGCCGATTCTAGCCCCGCGGCAGCCATACGCGCAAGCGGGCATCGGCCCTGCCGACAGCCAGCCCCAACCCGCCCTCCAGCAGCTCGACCGGCGCGAAGTTGCTGATGATTTCGGCGCCGGCATCCAGATGCCAGGCGATTTCGGCCTTGTCATCGCGGCGCTGCACGGCAATGACCTGCCGGCGGGCCGGGTCCATGACGAGGATTTCGGGCTGGCCAGCGCCACTAAAGTCGCCGGCGGCGCATTGATCGTCGTTGCGCGAGCCGGGGGCCCGCGTCATCACATCGGCGAGCGATGCGGTCAGCCTCAAGGCGTTGTCGCTAAAGCGGAAGAACTCCAGGGCGCCGCCGCTTTGGGACGCGCGCAGAGCGGCAATCTCGCTTGCGCCGGCCGGGCCGAAGGGCGCCGCCGCCAGTTGATGTAGCCAGCCAGTGCCCGGCCCGCTCGCAGGGCTGTCGACCTCTTGCCGAATACGCGCGCCATCCCAGAGATAAGCCCGCAGCCGCGCGCCCAGCGTAGCGTCGGCCACCGTCGCCACCAGGTCTTCGACGCCGTCGCCGTCGACATCGGCCCAGAAGGGCGCGACGCCCTGATAGACTTGTTCGCCGGGAAGGTCAATGCGCGCGAGCAGGCGGAGCTGACTGTCGCGGACCTCGAGCGCGATCAGAGACGAGCCGGCAACATGATCGCCGGGGGCGCTGGCGTTGGCGTAGAGCGCGACTTGGCCGGCGCGGTTCATCACCAGGCGGGCAGCGGGCGCCGCATTGACCGGCAGCCGCGCCACGACGCCCTCTTCGCGGCCCAGCACCAGGTCGCCCGCGCGATCAACGTAGAGCACTTCAAAGTCGTTGACCGGCACGGGATGCGTCAGGGGCGAGACGCTGGCGTCGCTGCGCATGACGTAGGTGCCCTCGACCATGGAGACGCCGACCAGCGGTGGCTGCGCGCCCTCGAACCAGCCGGGCTCGTAAGCCAGCGTCCGCGCCGCGCCATCGGGATCCACCTCCACCACTTGCAGGCCGCCATCAGCCAGCACGATATGCCAGACGGCCGTCTCCATGGCATAAGCGACAGCCCAGGCCGGCGCGCCACGCAGCGGGATGTCGATGGTGATGACATCGGGGAAGCTGCCCGCCCCGCGCGCCAGGCGGTTGCCCGCCGGGTTGTGGAAGGTGTAGAAATAGCGGTCAAGCAAGGCGGCCTCCTATGCGACTCGGCTGCGGAAAATGTAGGGGCGAGCCTGAGAGTTTGCAGGGGCGTCACGCTATGACGGCCATCCCGCAGGTGCGTGGGCGTTTCACGAAACGCCCCTACAATGTCTCGTCAAGGTATTTTGCGTGGGCGGCGGCATTGACGGCGGTGCGTCTACAGGTTTCGCCGGAGACGATGGGGGGTGAACAGGAGGGCGGCCCGAGAGCCGCCCGTGACATGCGTGTGGAAGTGGATTAGCCGCCGAGCTGGACGTTGGCTTCCGGCGCTTCAAAGTCGTCGCCCAATTGGGTGAAGTCATCGACGTCGAAGATGAAGGGCGCGTCCGACGGCAGCAGCGCGAAGCTGACATTGTCGGACAAGTTAGCCACATACAGATACTGAATCAGATTGGGGTTGGCGGCGATCTGATCGCTGATGACGCGCAGGGCCTCGGCTTCGGCCTGGGCTTCGATCAAGCGAGCATTGGCGCGACCGCGGGCTTCCTGCTCCAGCGCATCGGCGCGACCGCCGGCCTCGGTTTGCACACGCTCGGCTTCAGTGCGGGCGCGTTGCAGTTTCTGCTCTTCAATCTGCTTCTCTTCAATGGAGTTGGCGAAGGCGTCGTTGAAGTCGATCTGCCGCACGAGCAGCGAAGTCAGCGTCAAGCCTTGCCCTTTCATTTCGCGGCCCACTACGTCCGAGATACGCCCGCCCAGGGCCTCGCGCTCCAGGCCGTAAATCGCTTCCGCCTCGAATTGCGAGACGACATCACGCGCCACCGCCCGCACGGTGGGCCGGATGAAATCGGACTCGTAGCGATTCTGCCAATCGAGATGGATCTGGTTGACATCGTCGCGAATGATGCGGTAGAGCACGGTGATATCCAGCCGCACTTCCTGGCCGTCGATGGTGAGGGCTTCCACGGCGTCATTTCCTTGCAAGCGCCCTTCGGTGCTGATGCCGGACATGGTGTATTCGCGCTGATCGGTGGGGTAGATGATGTACTCTTGCAGGCCGGGGATGATGATCGATGTGCCCGGCGCCCGGGCCGGGTCTTCCAGCTCACCGGTCAAGACGTTGACGATGACCGCCGCCCGCGCCGGTTGCACGATCAAAATGCCCGAACTGACGATGAAGAGCACGATGCCAGCGACGAAGCCCACAATCGCCAGCAGAAATCCGCCGCGCGCCGAACGACCCTGCGATGCCAGCGTGAAAGCGAAGGCGACGCCGAGGACGCCGACGCCGAAGGCGAGGATCGCGATAATGCCCAGTAAACCGCCAAAGTTCATGATTGCTCCTTTGCAGCGTGTCGGCTGCAGTTTCTCTCTTACGGCTTGATTATATCACAGCAGGCGCCGCCAGCCGACGCCCCAAATGTTGGGGGATTCAGCAATGAGGTTTGCGCGTCGTGCTATGGAGGGGGATCTACAGCTTTGCCACCGAGTAAAACGAGGAGAAAGAGTGCACCGAGGTATATGGGCTTATTGGCACAAGTTACGACCTGGCACACAGTGAGCTATGTAGGGGCGAGCCACCGGCTCGCCCGTACGCACGTCGGGCAGATTTCGGGCGAGGCACCGGCCCGCCCGTACGCACGTTGGGCAGATTTCGGGCGAGGCGCCGGATCGCCCGTACACACGTCGGGCAGATTTCGGGCGAGGCACCGGCCCGCCCGTACGCACGTTGGGCGGGAATTCGGGCGAGGCACCGGATCGCCAGTACACACGTTGGGCAGATTTCGCCAGACTTGATCAGCCGCGCCAGCCCGGCCCGCGAACCACCCGCCCGGGCAGCACGCCGGTATGCTCGCCATCGCGCAGCACTTGGGCGCCGTTGACGAAGACGTGAACCATACCGTCGCTATATTGATGCGGAGCGCCCGGCACCGAGTGGTCTTGTACCCGCGCCGGGTCGAAGACGGCGATATCGGCGAAGTAGCCCGGCTTGAGGTAGCCGCGGTCGCGCAGCTTGAGGTTATCGGCGGCGAAACCGGATAAGCGACGCACGGCGTCTTCCAGGCTAATCAAACCTTCATCGCGCGCATATTTGCCGATGACGCGGGCGAAGCTGCCGTAAGCGCGCGGATGCGGGTGATAACTGAGGAAAGCGCCTTCCGCTGCGATGGCGCCGGCATCGGAGCAGAAGCTGACCCAGGGCAGCCGCGCTTGTCGGCGCAAGTTGTCCTCGGACATGCTGAAGTAGAGCGAGAAGATGCGGCTATTGTCCTCGATCAGCAGGTCGATGGCGGCATCGGCGGCTGATGTGCCGCGCTCCTCGGCGACCTGGCGCAGCCACACACCTTGATACCGGCGCAGCTCCGGCTTGGCGAAGCCGGCCAGCATGATGCCATCGGCGCCGTTTTCTTCAAACATATTCTCCCAACTGTGTGAGGGCAGCGCCATCTCCCGCTTGATGCGCGCGCGTGTGTCGGGGTCTTTGAGGCGCGCGATCATGGCGTCGAAGCCGCCGTCATGCGCCCAGGCCGGGATGCACGAGGCCAGGCCGGTGCCGCTGTAGGGGTAGGTGTACATGTCAGCCGTCAGCGGCAAGCCATCAGCCCGCGCCGCCTCGACCCGCTTGATGACCTGGTCCATCTTGTGCCAATTGGCTTCGCCCGCCGCCTTGAGATGATAAATCTCGCCGGTCACGCCGGTCGTTCGCATGATGCTCAGCAGCTCGTCAAGCGCTTCGAGGAATTGGGCGCCCTCGCTGCGCAAGTGGGTGATGTACATGCCCTCGTAGGCGGCCACAACATGGCAAAGCTCGATCAGCTCGGCGGTGCTCTGGTAAGTCGCGGGCGGGTAAATCAGCGCGGCCGACATGCCCACGGCGCCCTCGCGCATGGCTTCGTGCAGCAGGCGTTTCATCTCGGTCATTTCCGCCTCGTTGACCGGCCGGTCGTCATAGCCGGCGGCGTGCACGCGCAGGGTCGCCGAGCCGACGAACGAGGCCACATTGGGCGCCACGCCCTTGCGCTCGAGGAATTCGAGGTATTCGCCCAGGGTGGTCCACTCGATGTCGTAGTGGATATCGGCGGTCGAGAGAATGGTATCGCGCCTGCGCTTCATTTCCTCATTTAGCGGGCCCATCGACGTGCCCTCGCCCATGACTTCCAGCGTGACGCCCTGCTTGATATCGCTCAGGCCGCGGCCGTCTTCGATCAGCGATTCGGTGGCCCAGCTGAGCATGTTGATGAAACCCGGCGCCACGGCCAGGCCGTCGAGGTCGATGACGCGGGCGGCGGATTCCGCGCGCAGGTCGCCGACGGCGGCGATGCGGTCGCCACGGATGAGCAGGTCGCCGGTGACGGGCGGGCGGCCGCTGCCATCGTAGAGGATTCCGTTGCGGAGGAGGGTTGTGGCTGAGGACATTGCCTAACCTCTCAACATTCGCTCAGGGTTCTTGTAAAACCTGAGCAAAGTTTCTTGTGCTGCATTGTCGAAGGACGGCATAAGGTTTGTTGCCGATACGCCCACTCCCTTGAGCAGCCTAAGTAAGTCCGTACGTTGTGAAAATGGAAGCGTATACTTGCAAACGCTATTCCCAGATCTGATCTTATTGAATTCCACTTCAAACGGCTGCCATTCTCCGCTTTCGCGGTACTTTTCGTCAGCGTTTCGGTCATAGATGAAAACGCCGTCCTGAGCTTGTAAATACCCAAAGTGTGACCTTAGTTGGGTTACCAATGCGAGGCTCGTATCATCAATCACTGCGGGGCGACTTACAGCCCATACAACCATGTTCTGGCCTTCCTCAGTGCTCTCGGCCTGTTTTGCGCCTTCTTCTACGTTAGCCTCTCGTGCTTCATCATCTACTTCACGACGAATTGGTACATATCTGTCGAACGTGTACGCTGCAAAGAACGCAGCCACCAACGGCTTGTAGGTCCAGTCCAAGAGACGAGTCGGAATTCCATGATGTTGAGCAAGAGCATCTGCGACTCCAACCGGCTCATGAAATGTGGGCGGAAATCCGTCCAGCACATCGAATATCTCTTGTTCACTAAGGCGCGAATAAATGCCACCGAATGTGAGGTTCGAATCCGTCGGTACAACTAGCCGAGCCTCATCCGCTAACTCAGCAAAGCGCCTTACAATATACTCTTCCACACGTCTCTGAGCGTAAATCCTCAGGTTAGAATCATCGAACTCATTTAAATGCCTGCGAGAAAAATCATCTTCCGGCTTAAGCATTTTCCGAACATAATCGTAAACCTTGTCAGCAAACCGCTTCTGAAAATCATAGCGCATTGATTTCGGAAGAAGAGTCCAGTTTTCGGCATCACTGTTCTGCCCTCGAAATAGCCACGTAAGCCCTCCACGACGCCAGACTGTCTTGTGCAATTCATAAATGAAATCTTCCGCACATTTACAATGTTTGTATTCTTTTCCGTCTAATTCAATCATTCCCACCCTACCCCAAATTCTCGCTCAAAATCCGCCCCAGCTCCCGCCGCACCAGACCGGGCCGCTCATCGCGCAGCAGCGGCAGCCGCGCCCGCGTCCGATGCAGCTGATTCAAGTCGATTTCTTGCGTAATCAGCGCCTCGTCGAAGTACGTCCCCTGCGTCAAGAACTCGCCATCGGGGTCGACCACCGACGAGCCGCCCCAGAAGTTCTTGCCGTCCTCATAGCCGACGCGGTTGCAATGCAGGATATACGACGTGAACATACTCCCGTAGGCCTGATTCACCAGCTCAACCCAGCGCGTGCCCAACATGCGGTCGCTCTCGTTGAGCCCGCGCGAGGGGCTGGCGCTGTTGAGGATGAAGATATCGGCCCCATCCAGCCACAGCAGATAAGGCGGCGACACATGCCAGAAGTCTTCGCAGATCAACATGCCGACGCGGCCGAAGCGGGTATCGAAGGCGCGTACGCTGTTGCCCTGGGCGAAGTAGCGTGATTCGTCGAACATGGCGTAGGTGGGCAGGTAAAGCTTGTGATGCAGGTGCAGCAGCTGGCCGCCGGACAAGTAAGCATCGGCGATGTAGAAGCGGTTGCGGGCGTCCTCATGCACGAAGCCGACGGCGATATCGAGCTCGCGGCTGGCTTCCAGCAGTTGGCTGAAGACGGGGTCGGCGGCTGCCGGCCGCAGCGCGACTTCGGGCACGAGGTCTTGCACCTGGTAACCGGTCAGCGACAGCTCGGGGAAGACGAGCAGGTCGACGCCGGCTGCGCGCGCCCGGAGGACGTAATCCAGATGCAGGGCGAGATTGTGCTCTACATCGCCCAGTTTGGGGTAGATCTGCGCCAGACCGACATGAATGCGCATGGCCACTGCTCCTGTGCTGTATGCCAAGCGTAATCATAATGCAGCCGCCGCGGGCCGACAATTCTCTGGCTGATTTGGCCGATGGGGGCGGGCTAATCGGCGGAGCGGCGCCAGGCGTCCACGCGCGCCAGCCATTGGCCGCCGGTGGTTTGGATGCCGCTGATATGGCGCAGGACGCGCCGCGCGATGATGGCATCGACGTCATTTGACTCGGCGTCGTGGACGATGACATCGACGAGAATCTTGGTGTATTCGCGCCGGCCGAACGCAACCAGCAGGGCGGCGCCCAGCGCGATATCCGTCTCGGCGGCGGCTTTGTCGCTGGCCAGCGTCAGCAGATCGGCCGTGGTGCGCCAGTCGGTGAGGTCGGCCGCGTTGACCCGCAGCGATTCGGCGAAGCGCAGCCCCCAGCGCGCCCGCAGCCGGGTCAACTGGGCCGCGACCAGATCCGCGATGTGGCCAGCGACGGCGCCCGCGGTGGCGTCAACGGCGCCCGATGTCGACGCCGTGGTCAGCGCTTGCAAGTCTTCGTTGCTAAGCGGCAGGCCGCGCTCTTTCAGCTGGGGCTGAAAATGCAGCAGCAGGATACGCAGGATGTCGCTGAAGGGCGCGGCGGCCAGGTTCCGCGGCGGCTGCGCAGCCACGCGCTTACACGTCCTCCGCGCTGAACTGGGGCAGGCTGAATGCAAAGCGGTAGCCGGCGCCGCGCTCGGTACGGATGTAATGCGGGTGATGCGCATCGGTTTCGAGCTTGCGCCGCAGCCGGTGCATGTGCACGCGCAGGGTGTCCTCATAGGCGTCGGCGCCGGGCCAGACGCGCGCCAGCAACGTTTGGCTTTGGACCACCCGCGGCGCATTGCGAACCAGGATGCGCAAGAGGGCGGATTCGGTCGGCGTCAAGCCAATGGACTTGCCGGCGATAATGGCGCGGTTATGCGCGAAGTCGACGCTCAGCTGCTTATCCACGCGCAGCACCGGTTCGCCGCCATAGTCATGGGCGGGCATTTGCGAAAGCGCGCGGCGCAGTCGCAGGTCCAGCTCCTCAAACTGAAGCGGCTTCACAACAAAGTCTTCGGCGTACATGAAGAAGTACGTGTCGCTCGCGGGCAGATCAGCGACATCAGCCAGAAAGATGATGGGAATATCGGCGATGGCCTTGATGTCCCGCGCGCAATCCGGGCCGCTGGCGTCTGGCAGCCGCATGGCGATCAAGGCGGCATCGGGCAAGGGCAGCTTCGTCATGCGCTGCACGGCGGCAGTGGCATCGCCGTGGATTTCAAACTTGTAGCTGTCGCCACCGGCCAGGCGGTCAAGCGAGGCGCCGGTCGCGGCATCGCTGTCGATTACGGAGACGGTCGATATCTTCCTCATCGTTCGTGCCTGCGCTATGTTGCCGGTAGCCGCAATCTGGTCTGGCGCGTAGCAAAATACTGAATCACTTGGCAATAGTCTAACTAACAAAGAACAAATATACAATCACTAACCCATAGACTTCGGACGCGGACGCAAAAGGACTTGCCCCGGCATGCGGCAACACTGAATTACGCGGGGAGCGGCTGGCGGCCGCTATGAGACGTGGACTGTCGCGGGGAGAAACCGGCGCAGGTAATCAAGCCGTCGGATCATCCAATCCTGCAATTCCGGCGTCTTGAAGTGGATGCGGCTCAAAGCCCAAGCCGAAAGCGGCACCGCATCCGGAATGTATTCGCCGCGGGCGGGGTCGTCAAATTCGGGACCGTGGCGTTTGCTAACGTCATACTGCCGCAACAGGCAAATGAAAAAGTGCTCCTCAAGCTGCTTGCCGGCCTTCTCATGCTCCAGCACGAAAGCGGTCTCTAGCACAAGCGCATCGGCGCCCAACTCTTCCACCAGCTCGCGCTGCAAAGCGGCGACCAAGTCGATATCGCTCGGCTCCAAGCCGCCGCCGGGCGCAACCCAATAGGGCGCCAGGTCACGGGGTTTGACGCGCTTGATCAGCAGGACGTCGCCGTCTTCGGTCAAGAGGATGGCCCGCACCCGCTGATTGATGGTCCTGGTTCGTTGCGATTCGACTAACATCTCACGCGATCTTGCTACCGATTTCCAACCAACGCTGCCTGGGCGAATTGCGGCCTCGGCATCAACCTCGTTCCGCGCCGGGCGCCAGGAAATGACGCCGGGACGAAAAGGGCTTGCGATGTTAACACACTGGGGTGGTTATTTCAACAAGTATGCCCGAGGCCATCTTGTGGCCGATGGTTTGCGCCGCTGCAGCGCCCAGGCGGATTTCGAGCGGGCCTTCAAATGGCTGGCGCGAGATGACTTCAAGCACGGCGCCCAGCACCAGCCCGCGTTGCTGCGTCGCCTGGAGCATGGCGGGGTCGTCCAAGATGAAGCGGCGTATGCGCGCCGGCGTACGCTGGGCCAATTCCGTCAGCGGCTGCAGGTCTCGCACTGGCATGACGCCCTCGAGGTTGGGGATGGGGTCGCCATGCGGGTCGTAAAGCGGGTGGCCCAGCTTGCGCGAAATCGCCTCAACAAAGCGGTCGGACACGGTATGCTCCAGCGCCTCGGCTTCGTCATGCACCTCGTGCAAGGCGTAACCCAGGTCCTGCACCAGGTAGGCTTCGATCAAGCGGTGACGCCGCAGCATCTGCAGCGCGACGCGCTCACCCTTTTCCGTCAGGCGCACGCCGCGGTACTTGACATAATCGACCGTGCCTTCGTCGACCAGGCGCTGCGCCATATCAGTCACGGCCGGCGCCGATATCTTCAGCGTATCGGCCAGCGCATTGGTCGCGACGCGGTCGGCTTCGCGCTGCAGCATGTAAATGGCTTTGAGGAAATCTTCCACCGATTGGGAAGATCCGGTAGCTTCTCGGCGCATGGTCGGTCGCTAAACTCGGTCGGGTGACGGCGGCCGCCGTCGCTAAAGCACATCATACCACAGGGGCGCCCCATTCAGTCGTAGCGGCGGATCCGCGCCTTTAGGGCTTGTCCGGTACTGGGTATAGAATGCGCGCTTTTTCTACCTCACCCCCCGGCCCCCTCGCCGAATCATCGGAGAGGAGGAGCAAACCTGGCCGATCCGGGTAAGTTCAAGTTGCTTTGCCCTACGAACAAATTGCTTTAAGTTCTGTTTTCGCGTTTTCCGAGTTTATTTTGAGTAAGAATTGGAGTACCGGACAAGCCTAGTAGGGGCGAGCCACCGGCTCGCCCGTACGCACGATGGGCTGTGGCCTGCAACGTAAACGGGGGCCACCGGCTCGCCCGTACGCACTGATGGGATTTGGTTTCGGGCGCCTCGTTTAGCCCCCCCCCCCCGCGTGTAGGGCGCAAACGTTGTTCCAACACGCGCCGCGCATAATGGCTTTGCGGGCGACGGCGAGCGCCACGCTTGAAATTGACCGGCGCCGCAAGCTGCCTTACAATGGGCGCAGCGTAGGCTGGACGCGCCGAGGGACGAGCCTCATGGCAAGAGACTATTACACTGTGCTGGGTGTGGACCGCAACGCCAGCGACGACGACATCAAGCGCGCCTTCCGCCGCAAGGCGAAGCAATATCACCCGGACGCCAATCCGGAGAACCCGACGGCAGAGGCGCGTTTCAAAGAAGTCAACGAGGCTTACGAAGTCTTGAGCGACGAAGCGAAGCGCTCGGCTTACAATCGCTTCGGCGAGAACTGGCAGCATTACCAGGGCGGCAACGGCGGCAACCCCTTCGGCGGCGGCGCCAACGTCAGCTATACCGATGTCTCGGATATCTTCGAGAACTTCTTCAGCGGCGGCGGGCGCGGCTACCGCAACGCAGCGGCCCCGCGCGGGGGCCAGCATATCGAGCATGAAGTGCAGATCAGCCTGCGCGAGGCCTACGAGGGGGCACAGCGCGTCGTCAACAAAGACGGGCGCGAGATCAATGTGCGGATACCGCGAGGCGCCGCGACCGGCACCAAAGTGCGGCTGGCGGGCGAAGGCGGCGCAGGCGTTCGCGGTGGCGCGGCCGGCCATCTGTACCTGGTCGTGCAAGTTGTGGACGACGCGCAGTTCGAGCGCATTGGCGATGATCTCCAGGTCGAAGTCAAGGTCGATGCCTTCACCGCTATGCTGGGCGGAACGGTCGAAGTGCCCACCTTGACGCGGCCGGTGCAAATGCAAATCCGCCCCGGGACGCAAGCCGGACAGAAGCTGCGCTTGAGCGGCAAGGGCATGCCCAAAATGCGCCAGGCCGGCCAACATGGCGATCTTTACGCGCGGGTGACGATCACCGTGCCGGCGCGGCTGGACGCGGAGCAACGCCAATTGGCCGAGGCGCTGCGCGACAGCCTGCAATAGGTCGCGGCGCCGGGGCATTCAGCGCGTGAGCGGGCGCCATCGGCGACGTCTGGGAAACATCATGCTGATCATTCTTGTTGGCGCGCTGACTGTGGCGCTGCTGATTTTCTCGCTGACCTACCTGGATGTGCGCCGGCGTTTGCAGCCTGTTTCGCCGCCGATCGTCCCGCTGCCGGACGAGGCGCCCTTCAAGCGCGTCGACTTCTACACCGAAGACGGCCAGCGCATCGCCGCCTGGTACGCGCCGCCGGCGACCAAGAGCGGCGAGGCCGTGCTGCTGCTGCACGGGCACAGCGGCAATCGCGACCAGTTGCTGCCGCACGCTGCCTACCTGCTGGAAGCGGGTTACGGCACGCTGCTGATCGACTTTCGCCACCACGGCGATTCCAGCGGCGAGATCAGCACGATGGGCGCCCATGAGATCAGGGACGCGCGGGCGGCGTATCGCTTTTTAGCGGGCCAGCCGGGCGTGCGCGCCATTGCCGTCTGGGGGCACTCGATGGGCGGCGCTGTGGCGGCCCAACTCATGCGCGAAGTAGAGGCGGCCGGCTTGTTCATCGACGCGACCTTCGCCGATTTTCCGTCGCTGGTTCGGGCCGGCGTGAGGCAGCGCGGACTGCCCGCGGCCGGCATCGCCGATCTGTACATCTGGCTTTTCAGTCGATTGAGCGGCGCCGACATGAAGGCGCATCGCCCCATCGACCACCTGGCGGAGGTGGATACACCCGCCCTGCTCTTCCACGGCGACCTGGACCCGGCCATACCCCTTGACCACGCGCGGCGCATCGCGGCGACCAACGACAAGATACGCCTGTCGATCTTCGCCGGCGGCGGACACAGCGACCTCTACGAGCTGGACCCGGCCCGCTATCAACGCGAAGCCCTGGCATATCTGGCATCGGCCTACGCGCGGGCGCGCAATGCCTGGCGTGGCGAAAGACTGCTAGAATGACAGTTGAGGCGGCATAAGAGGTTGGGAATATGCGACGGTTCATCGTGCTGGCGCTCGTCACGCTGATGGCGGCTGCTTGCAATATGGGCAGCGGCGAGGGGCCGGCGGAAAGCGAAGCGGCCGCGGCAAGCGCCGGGCGGGCCACGGACGCCGTGGCGCCAAGCACCCTGCCGGCCGCGATCATCGACGCCGCGGAGGCGGAGCAGCTGCTGCTGACGGACATTTACCAACGCGTCAGCCCCTCAGTGGTCAACATTGAGGCGGTAGCATCAGCGGCTGAGGGCGGGGGGCGTAGCACGCGGCGCGGCTCGGGCTTTGTCTATGATCGCGCCGGCCATATCATCACCAACGCCCATCTGGTAAGCGAGGCCGATAGCCTGCGCGTGACGCTGCGCAACGCCTACGTCTTGGCGGCAAAGTTGGTCGGCGCGGACGGCTACAGCGATTTGGCGGTGCTGCGAATCGAAGCGGCGCCCGACCGCCTCGAGCCGGTGCGCATCGGCGAATCGGCCGGGGTTCAAGTGGGGCAACGGGCGATCGCCATCGGCAACCCCTTCGGCCTCAACAGTTCCATGACGGCCGGCATCATCAGCGGGCTGGGGCGGACGCTGCCCTCGGCCGAGTTGATCAACGTGGTTGAAATGGCCGGCTTCAACAACCCGTCGATCATCCAGATTGACGCCGCCATCCACCCGGGCAGCTCCGGCGGGCCGCTGCTGGATTCACAGGGCCGCGTCATCGGCATCACCACGGCCATCCGCAGCGATAGCGGTCAATTTCAAGGCGTCGGCTTCGCGGTGCCGGCCGATACCATGCGGCGCGTCATCCCCGAGCTGATCGCCCAGGGGCGCGTCGAATACGCCTGGATGGGCATCTCGGTGATGCGCGAGGACGGCGGCTTCGGCGCGGCCGGGTTGAGCGCGGCGCTGGACCTGCCGGTGGGGCGCGGCGTGCTGCTGCGCGGCGTCAGCGAGGGCTCGCCGGCGCATCAAGCAGGCTTGCGCGGCGGCGATAAGTTGGTTGAGCTGCGCGGCGAGCAAGTCTGCGCTGGTGGCGACATGATCATCGCCATCAACGGCCATCACTTCACCAATCTTGACGCGCTGGTCACTTACCTGGTGCAGAATGTGCGGCCTGGCGATGAGGTCGAGCTGCTGGTCATCCGCGAAAAGCAGACCATGGATGTGACGCTGACGATGGAGCGGCGCCCGGCCGAGGCGCGCCGCACGCTCGATTGCAGTGAGAGGGGCTAACGATGACCGAAGCGCAGGCGCAATGCCTGGAAGCGGAACATGTGCGGTTGCGGGCGCTGGCGCTGACGGACCGCGCCGATATCTTGCGTTACGCCGGGGCCAAAGCCATCGCCGACGGCACCTTTGTGCCCCATCCATACCCGCCGGAAGCGGCCGCCGAATTCATCCAAAAGACGCTGGAAGCGCGTGATAACAAGACCGGCTTCACCTTCTCAATCCGCGATCGCGAAAGCGACCGATTCGTCGGCTGCATGGGCATTCACCCGGTTTTGGAGCACGGGCGCGCCGATGTCGGCTATTGGGTGGGCCTGCCATTTTGGGGTCGGGGTTACGCTTCGGCGGCGCTGCGCCGGCTGATTCAATTCGGCTTC
Organism: Phototrophicaceae bacterium; assembly: GCA_965208195.1. GTDB lineage: Bacteria > Chloroflexota > Anaerolineae > Aggregatilineales > Phototrophicaceae > UBA6055. Next base: position 1,958,065 of record CBDBOC010000004.1, read on the forward strand.
GACGCGCTCGAGCTCAACCGCATTGAAGCCGGGCACTTCGTCGACAACCCGGCTTCGGGCCGGGTGATGCAGAAGGCGGGCATGCGCTTTGAGGGCTTGCGGCGCGGATATATGCGGCATCGCGAGATCTACCGGGACGCGCGCTGGTACGTGATCTTGCGCGCGGATTGGGAGGCGGCCAAAACAAAAGAGACCGCAGAGGATTAGTCTGCGGCCCCTCGACTGTCTGTTTCACAGTCTTGCGGTTTCGGGCTCCACCCCCTAAACGGAGTAAACCCCTTAGAGGTGTGAAACGCTTAGAGGGTAGCCCCCTTTAAACCTGACATCTCTGATCACCTCCCTTACTCGTCCGACGTTGGCGGAAGCCTAGCACAGAACGCGCGGCAATGCAAGTCGCCCGAAAACTCGCATTATCGCTGCTATAAGGCTTGTCCGGTACTGGGTTCAGAATGCGCGCTTATTCTACCTCACCCCCCGGCCCCCTCTCCGAATCATCGGAAAGGGGGAGCAAGACAAGGCCGGGTGCAAGGTATCATGCGTGGGCGGCGGCATTGCTGGGCGGGTGTTGGCAAGCTGCAACCTTGATCGGGGTCATGATGCTGCGCTTGCCAGTCCGCGCCATTCGGCGTCACGGACATTTCACAGTAGAACCAAGTTATTCATGCGAATTCCGAAGAACATCCCAATCTCAACGGTGAGTCACCCTTCCCTGATGATTCGGGGAAGGGCCGGGGATGGGGTAGACAGAATCGTTGCTATGGTTCTCGTTACTCACTTGGAATTGCTTCAATTTACTCGGTGTCCTCGGTGGTAAAGGTGTCGATCCTCCGCCCTGACTTTGCTGGCGCTGCCCGGCGATTGCCCGGCCCGGCGCGGCGCGGTTATACTCATGGCATCACGCGAATCGGCCCGGGGCGGCAGCATGACGCGACACTTTCATCCAGCGCATCGGCGGCAGGCCGTGCAGTGGGCTCGGAACTTGCTGCGCCGGCCCTTTTTGGTCCTGGATACAGAAACCACCGGCTTGGGCGAGGCGGACGAAATCGTGCAGATCGCCATCATCAACCAGGCTGGCGAAACCGTGCTGAACCAGTTGATCAGGCCGACGATGGCGATACCGGCCGCGGCCTCGCGCATTCACGGGATCGGTGATGCCGATGTGGCGGCGGCGCCCGACTTCAAGGCGATTTACGTCAGGCTGTCGGCTGCGCTGGCCGGGCAGGCCGTCATCGCCTACAACATGCCCTTCGACTGGCGCATGCTGCAGCAGACGGCCGCCGCCTTCGGCCTGCCGGATGTGCGCACGGGCAAGCAAGACTGCGCCATGAAGCAATACGCCCGCTACAAAGGCGCCCGCACGCGCAACGGGCGGCACTACATCCCTCACAAGTTGACGGCCGCAATAGCCCAGGAGGGGCTGACTGTCGAGCGCGCCCATGACGCCCTGGATGACGCGCGCATGACCTTGGCCCTGGTGCGGAAAATGGCGGCATCCGCCTAGTAGGGGCGAGGCGGTGACTCGCCCGCCCGTGTCTCGCAACCCCACCAGCGTCTAGTTTTGTAGGGACGAGACTTGTCCCGCCCTCCCGTCCCTCACGACCCCGCCAACTTCGAGTTTTGTAGGGGCGAGACTTGTCTCGCCCTCCCGTCCCTCGCAACCCCGCCAACGTCGCTTTTTGTAAGGCCGAGCCACCTGCTCGCCCGCGCGCGCTGATGTGAATGGACTTCGAGCGACGTGAAAGGTCGCGCCCGATAACTTCGGCGGAAATATGAGCGAAGTCAGTTAGCGCTCACACAAAATAAAAGTGTTCGTTTCATTTGTGCGATTGGGAAATCCATACTTAAATCAAGTATGCCTTCGCACGGAGCTCGACGCACAGCCAGCAGTTGAGGATAGGAAAACGCCATGAACACTCGACCCGGAATACACAGCTTAACCTTGTATTTTGTCATGGCGCTCTTGCTGGGGCTGCCCTTGACCAGCGCGCTGGCCGCGGATATTACGGTCGACGCCGATTGCAGCCTGGCCAATGCTGTGCGCAGCGCGAACGGAGAGGAGCAGGTGGCGCCGCTGGCGGATTGCGAAGCCGGCGATAGCCCGGTCGACGAGACGAACACCGGCGCCGATACCATCACCATCGATGTTACCGGCACGGCTGACGGCACCATCTACCTTGAGGCGACCCTGGGCGTCAGCAGCGAAATCACGATCGAGGGCAAGGGCTACACGGTCGACGGGCGCGCCAAGCGCATCTTCAATGTGACGGCCGGCGCTCTCTCCCTCAGCAACCTGACGCTGATCAGCGGCTTCGCGGTGGAAAACGGCGGCGCCATCTCGGTGACGGAAGCGGCGCTGCGGCTCGAAAACAGTGCAGTGCGCGGTAGCGGCGCGCGCGGCTACGGCGGCGGCATCTACGCGCTCGATAGCGATGTGGATCTGATCAACAGCGTGATCAGCGGCAACGTTACCGGGCCCGATGCGCGCGACTCAATTACTTTGACGGACCCAGAGCCGGAGAAAAGTGATCCGGAGAATGTGCTGCTCAGCCCGCAGACGGCCGACGGCACGGAAGCGGATGAGATTGTGGAGGCCGAGGCGCAACTGAGCGAAGAAGACGAAGCCGTGCTCGTGATCGCGCTGGATGCCCCCGAAGAAGACTTGCCTGATGTCGAAGGCAGCTCGGGCGGCGGGCTCTATTTCGCCGGCGAGGATCACACGCTGAACGTATCCAAGAGCGGCTTCGACAACAATACATCGACGGAAAACGGCGGCGGCATCGCCATCGCCAGCGGCACCGCTAATTTCAATGACTCGACCATCAACGCCAATCGCGCCGAGGGCAGCGGCGGCGGCTTGCACAATGCCGGCAACACAGCCATGCGGCATGTCACCATCGTCTTGAATTGGGCGACCGCGGGCGGCGGCGTCGCTGATGCGGCCACGTTGCAGCTTTACAACAGCATCTTGAGCGAGAACGCCGGCGGTGATTGCGATGGCGCCCTCAACGCCAATCTGGGCAATATCATTCGCGACGGCTCTTGCAACCACGATGGCGCAACCGACGACCCCGACTTGCTCTTGCTGGCCGGTTCGCCGGCCTATTACCTGCCGCAGGTCGACAGCCCGGCCATTGACGCGGCGCTGGCGGACTGGTGTACGGAATCCGACCAGCGCGACATCGTCCGCCTACCAGAAGCCTGCGATATCGGCGCGGCTGAGCACCAGGCGGGCGCCTTCCAATTCCAGATTCAGAGCGCGCTGGCAGCCCTTTCGCCGGGCTCAGGCGGCTCCTCGGGCGGCAGCGGCGGCGATGACGACGAACCCGCATCTACGCCGATGCCGTCGCTCTGCGCCAGCTTGCCCGCGCATATCGCCGTCACGGGTTACACCTACAGCTCGCACTGCAAACACGTGGATTACCGCGGTGTGGGCAGCAAGCTGCTGGTGGACCATGGCGCCATCCAGGCCGTCGATATCTTCGGCTGGGTCGCCGCGCCGATGAAGACCTGCTTCCTGCATGGGCCGAGCGCCATCGTCATGCTCGACGCCGCCACAGCGCCGCGCACGCTCATCCCCCTGCGCACCTGGACCGAAGGCGGCTGGCAATGCGCCACGATTGACAGCATCGGCACGGTCGTGCTGATGCCGCTGGAATTCTTCACCTCCGGCGCAATTCCTGAACCGATTTGGGATCTCACCGGCTGTACGGTGACGACGACCGACATTCTCAACTTGCGCAGCGCGCCCAACGGCGCCAGCGAAGTCCTCGCCAACGTGCTCAACGATGTGCAGCTGACGGCCGATCAACGGGCGACGCATTTCTATCGCGTCAGTTACTACGACTTCATCGGCTGGCTTAGCGATGACTACCTGACATACGAGGGCGTCTGCCATTAGCGCGCTGGCTGGGCGCCAATGAGATTCGATGAAAAGACCGCGCTGGTCACTGGCGGCTCACGCGGCATCGGCCGGCAGATCGCCATTGGACTGGCTGGGCGCGGCGCCCGCGTCGCCGTGCACTATGGCGCAAATCGAGCCGCGGCCGAGGCGACCTTGGCCACGCTGCCCGGCGAGGGACATGTCATTCTCGGCGCCGACCTGGCCGTGCCGGCCGAAGTAGCGGAAATGGTCGACGCCGCCGCGGCGCAGCTGGGACGCATCGACATCCTCGTCAACAACGCCGGCATCTATGAAGAGCGCGACTTGACTGAAGTGAGCTACGTCGAATGGATTGCGCATTTCCAGCGCGTCATGGCGGTCAACCTGCACGGCGCGGCCAACGCCACCTATTGCGCCGCCCGGCACATGATGGCGCAAGGCGGCGGGCGCATCGTCAATGTCTCGTCGCGCGGTAGCTTCCGCGGCGAGCCGACGGCGCCCGCTTATGGCGCCAGCAAAGCCGCGCTCAACAGCATGGGGCAATCGCTGGCCAAGCTATTGGCGCCGCACAAGATCTTCATCGGCACGGTGGCGCCGGGCTTCGTCGAGACCGATATGGCGGCCGAACGCCTGGCGCAGCCCGACGGCGATGACATCCGCCGGCAATCGCCGCTGGGGCGCGTGGCCCAGCCGGAAGAAGTCGCCTATGTCGCGCTCTTTCTGGCCTCGGACGGCGCCGAATTCACCACCGGCACGATTATCGATGTCAATGGCGCGTCCTACTTGCGGGCCTGAGCCGAGCGATTCCCGCCGATGAGCGACAAGATCGACATCGCCACAGAGCGCTTGCGCATCCGCCACTTTCGGCTTGGCGACCTCGACGCTTGCCTCCGATTTCAGCGTCAAGTCTTCCGCGCGGATATCGACAGAGCGGCGGTCGAAAAGTGGCTGAGCTGGACGATAGACAGTTACCGCGAGCTGGCGCAGCTGGGCCAGCCGCCTTACGCCGATTACGCCGTCGAACTGCGCGAAAACGGCGCCTTCATCGGCTCGGCCGGCATTGTGCCCACGGTCGTGCCTTGGGGCGCCATCAAGGGGAACGCGGATGACCGCTTGCTGACGCCCGAGATCGGGCTTTTCTGGGGCATCAGTACGGACCATCGGCGGCGCGGCTATGCTAGCCAAGCGGCGGCGGCGCTGATGCGTTACCTCTTCGACGACTTCGGCGCGCGCCAGATCGTCGCCACCACCGAGCACGACAACATCGCTTCGCAAGGTGTGATGACCAAGCTGGGCATGACGCTGCATCGCAACCCATCAGCGGAACCGGCCTGGTGTCAAGTCATTGGCCTGAGCACCAATCCCCGCGCGCGGGGGATACGCGCGGAACTGCAATGATCACAAAGACCCAAAGGCCACTAAGACGGATTGTAGGGGCGACAGCCCGAAACCACATTGGTCAGCCGCTAGGGGCGACCAGATTGGACGCCCCGGTTTACGTTGCGAGCGAATCTGCCGCTAGCCAACCCCTCCCCATTGCAATGGAGAGGTGGAGTTTTACAGAGCGGGATGCGAGGTATTTCGCGTGGGGCGAGGCTGTGCCGCGCGCGAGTCTACAAGCGAATTGATGCCGGCGACATACTAAACTGCTGGAACGGCTCTGGTTACTCTCTAGTTTATCTCGCCGCGAGATACGCTATAATCTGCTGCAACAAGGGGTGGGCTGCGTAACCTGGCCGAGATCATCCCGCCGCAAGTCCACTAAATCGGAAGTCCACAACCAGGGGAGAATATCATGTACCGCAAACTTTTATTGCTGCTTTTGCTGCTAGCGCTGCTTGTCGGCATCGCGGGAGCGCAAGACAGCTTTGAATTGACGATTATGCACACCAACGATGTGCACGGTCATCACGAGCCGCAGCGCAACGGCGATGGCGGCGCCGCCCGGCAGGCCACCGTCGTCAACCAGATCCGCGCGGAAGGCGGCAACAGCCTGCTGCTGGATGCCGGCGACCGCTTCACCGGCACGCTTTTCCACGTGCAGCATCGCGGGGACGACAGCGTGCAGATCATGAATGCCATTGGCTACGATGCCTTCGTGCTGGGCAATCATGAGTTTAATGAAGGCAGCGAAAAGCTGGCGGAGTTCGTGCAGGCGCTGGACATGCCGACGGTGAGCGCCAATATCGACTTCAGCGCAGACCCCTATCTGGCCGGTGTGGTCGCGCCGGCGGTCGTCCTGGACGTGGGCGGCGAGTCGATCGGCATCATCGGGCTGACCACCCCGGAAACCGTGGTCCTGAACCTGCCCAGCAAAGATCTCGTCTTCCACGAAAACCTGGCGGAAATCACCCAAGCGCAGGTCGATAGCTTGAGCGCCCAGGGCGTCAACAAGATCATCGTGCTTTCGCATCTCGGTTATGCGCCGGATCTTGAAGTCGCGCAGGCGGTAAGCGGCGTTGATATCGTGGTTGGCGGGCACACCAACACCTTCCTCAGCAACACCTACGCCGGCGCGCTCGGTGAATACCCGACCGTGCTCGAAGGCGCCAGTGGCGAGCCAGTGCTGGTCGTCCAGGCGAACACGAAGACAATCTATCTGGGCCGGCTTGATGTCGAGTTTGACGCTGATGGCCTGCTGACCGACTGGGACGGCGATGCCATTCTGCTCAGCCGTTACATCAGCCCCGATCCGCGGCTCAGCGACATAATCGCTGAACTGGCCGCGCCTATCGCCGAGCTGACCTCGCAGCCTGTGGGGGAAACCTACGTTGCGCTGACCGGCACGAGCCCGCGTCTCTGCCGCATTGAAGAATGCCTTCTGGGTGTGGTGATCACCGATGCCATGCTGGAAAACACCGGCGCCGATATCGTGATCCAAAACGGCGGCGGCATCCGCGCTGATATCGACGCCGGCGAAGTCACGCTGGGCGATGTGCTCAACGTGCTGCCCTTCGGCAACTTGATCAGCACGCTGGAATTGACCGGCGCCGATGTTATCGCCGCGCTGGAGAATGGCGTCAGCCGCGTCGAACTGGATGCCGCTGGCAACCCGAGCGTCGAAGGCGCTTCAGGCCGCTTCCCGCAGGTGGCCGGCATGCGCTATACCTTTGACGCCTCGCAGGAGCCGGGCAGCCGCATCGTCAGCGCCGAAGTGCTGAGCGATGGTGAATTCAGCGCGATTGCGGCGGACGCCATCTACCGCGTGGCCACCAACGATTATATGCGCAGCGGTGGCGATGGCTATGCGATCCTGGAGACAAATGCCATAAATCCGTATGATCTTGGCAGCCCGCTGGACCAGGTGGTGGCCGATTACATCGCCGCCAATAGCCCGATCAGCGTCGAGCTTCAGGGGCGCATCACACATCAGGCAGGCGGGTAATTTAGGACGAACTTGTAGGGGCGGCCCACTGGATCGCCCCTACGTTGTCGGGTTTTCGACAGGCCGGGGCCCACGACGTAGATCAACCGCAGGGCGGAAAATGCCGCCCGCCCATCTATGCTATAGTCAGTAGTGTTCCCATCACGGCCAATTCAGCCTGGCTTGCCCCGTGCGCCCGAGCAGCGACTACCACGACATAACTTTCATCTATCACCCGGATGACATTGCGTTTGTGCGCCGCGCCGCCGCCCATTGCGTTTGTGCGCCGCGCCGCCGCCCAAGAAGCCTCCGGCAGCGCCTGCCACTACGAAGAGCAAATCATCGGCCGGGCCAGCGCGGACATCGGCCAGCTCAAACGCCAGGTGCTGCGCGCGCATACGGTCGCCATCGCGCTATCGCCGGTCTCAGCCGAAAGCCAGCTCTGCAACGAGTTGATCCAATACGCGGTTACCCATCAAAAGCGGCTGGTTACGCTGATCCTCGATGAAGACATCGCCGTCGAGGTGCACCCGGCCATCGCGGAAAATCCCTTCGTCTTCTTCCGCCCGAGCGATGACTTTATGGCGCGGCTGGAGCAGCTGCGCGCTCTGCTGGCGGTGGATGATCGCGTACGCCTGCATACGGAACTGCTCGTCGCGGCGGATCGTTGGGCCAGCAGCGGGCGCCGGGCCAATCAGCTCTTGCCGCCCGACCGCATCGTCGCGGCGCGCGCCTGGCTGGCTGATGCCACGGCCGGCCCAATCAGACCATCGCCCAACTCTGGTGGAGTTCATTCACGGCAGCCGTCGCGTCAAGCCGGCGCGCCGTCGACCGCTGTGGCCGCGCCTGGCCCTGGCCGCCCTGGGGCTGGTGGTCTTTGTCGCCGCCTTCTTCCTCGTTCTGGTCCTTATGGGCCGCCAAGCCGCCGCGCGCCTGGCCGCCGATGCCACCAGTACCGTGAATGCCAGGCTGGCCTTGACCGCGGCCGCCGCCACCGAAGCCGGCAACAGCGCCCTGGTCGTCATCGACGAGATCGCCGCCACCGCCGAAGCCGTCCGTTTGACCGCGCTGGCGCAGGCCGACGCCGCCACCGCCGCCGCCCAGGTGACGCAGACGGCGCAATCCCAAGCTGCTGCGCGCGCTACGCAGGCGCGGGCGACGGAAATCGCCGTCCTGGAGCGCGATGCGACAGCGCAGCGCCTGCTCGAATCCGCCGCGACCGCGCTGGAAGCCGGCGACCCGGGGTTGGCGCTGGCCCTGGCTTGGGCGGCGTATGACAACCTGCTCGACGCCAAAACCGCGCATCGCGTTCTGCGTCAAGCCCTGGCGGCCAGTTCAAGCGTCAACATCGCTGATGTCAACACACTGCGCTTTCAGCCACTCGGCGAATCCTTTGCAGTGATCCCGCAGGGCGGCGACCGCTTGCAGCTCTATGACAGCGCCAACTGGTCGCCAACGCATGAGTTCGCCGATCACCAAGCGCCCATCACAGCCGTAGCATTCAGCGGTGACGGCCGGCTCCTGGTCAGCGGCGCGCAAGATGGCGAGCTCGTGCTGCGGGCTGTCGGGCGCCCGGCTGATGAGCCGCTGCTCCGTTTTGGCGCGCATCAAGGCGCGGTGACGGCGCTGGCGCTGGATATGGCGGCCGGCCGGCTGATCAGCGCCGGTGGCGATCCGATGCTGGCGCTGTGGGATGTCGAATCCGGCGAGCGGCTGGCGACCTATGAGTCTAGCGAAGCCGACGCGCTCGTCATCGACGAATTGCTGTTGAGTGCAGCTGGCGAACGCGTGCTCGGCTGGGGCAGCCACGACGGGCGGCCTGCCGCGCTGCAATGGGACAGCGACACGCTTGACTCGCTGCCGGACGCGCCGGCCTTTCGCGGCGTCGACGCAAGCGGTCGCTATGCCTACAGCGGCGGCCGCAGCTTGCCGGCTTTCCCGGGCGACCCCCACACCGGCGACCTCATCTTTTGGGATGCCGCCAGCGGAAGAGCGCTATCGCGCCTCGACGAGGGCTTCAATTGGTCCCTGTTGAGCGGCGGCGATCTCCGCGCGGCCAGCGACACGCTTATGCACATCGCGTTTGAGGGGGAAACCGCGCTTCTTGGCGTGGAAAGCAGCGCGGGCCAGCGGCGCGCCGTGCTGGTGGATATCGCCACGGGGCGCATCATTCGCAGCCTGGAATCCGAGCTTACAGCCGCCTTGAGCTCGGCCTTACTCGTGGCCGACGAGACCCTGCTCTCGGCGAGCGACGCCGGCCGCCTTGTGCTGTGGTCGAGCGCCGACGGTCGGCTGATCCGCGAAATCGGCAGCGTGCCGGCGGACACGCTCGCCATTGATGCCAGCCCGGCGGGCGATACCATCGCCGCGCTCACCGCCGATGGCGCGCTCACGCTCTGGCGGCTGCACAGCGGCTCGCTCGACCCGCCGCAGCACTTGGCCGGCGTATCAAGCGCCCACATCAGCCCCAACGGCGCTGTCCTCATGCTGGCGGACGCGGACGGCTTCAGCCTACGCCCGGTCGATTCACAGGCGACCACTTTGCAAGTCGAAGCGCGTCTATTGGCGAGCGCCGGAAATTATGTCGCCGCTCTGAACGATGAGACCATCACGGTCTACGAGTTGGACTCCGGCGTCGCGCAATACAGCTGGGCCGGGGACTGGGCCGAGGTCAGCCAACTGATCCTGGCGACCAGCGGCGACCATGTGCTGGCAATCGGCGCCGACTTGCTGCTAATGCGCTCGGGCCTTGATGCGCCGCTGCGGCTGGCTGCGGCCGCTCCATTGGGCGTCGCCTTCGACCCAACGGGCGAGCGCCTGCTGACGCTACATCACGAGCGGGCGCTGCTCTGGGGTGCAGATGATGGTGAGCTCTTGGCCGCCTATCCGCTGGGCGCGGTCGCGGGCGCGTCAGTGCATGCGGCATTCAACGCGAGCGGTGACACGCTGCATTTCTTCGCCCTGGCTGAAGGCGGGCTGGCCGGGCTCACCTCTATCGCCTTGCCGGACTATCAGGCGCGGCGCCGCACTTATATCGATATCGCGCAGGGCGAGCTATCAGCCGATGGCGCGCAACTGCTTCTCGCGCTCAATGACGGCGCACTGCATGTCGTCGACACCGCCAGCGGCGATATTCTGCATCATCTGGCGGCTGAGGCGGCTGATTCGCGCAAGCTGGCTTACATTGAAGAAAAGGGCCTGCTGCTGGCCGCGGCCGGGCGCGAGCTGACGCTTTGGGATGTCGCCAGCGGGCAGATCGAACGGCGCTTGACGCATTTGGCGGCGCTGGCTGATATCAGCACCAGCCGCGACGGCGCCGTCATATTGACGCAGGATGACACCGGCGCGCATCGCCTGTGGCGGCTTGAGAGCCCGGCCCAACTGCGGGCGCATATTGAGGCGCTGGGCTTGCCGCGTGACTTGAGCTGCGCCGAGCGCGCGCGTTACCGCGTCGCCCCCCTCTGCGCGTGAGCCGCGTGAAGCGCATTCTCTTCTGCTCTTGGTACAGCGGCTTGGGCGGCGGTGAAACCGAGTTGCTGACGCTGGCGCGATCGCTGGATGGCGCTGAATTTCAGGCGCAGCTGCTGCTGCCGCGCGACGGCCCGCTGGGCGAGCAATGGCGCGATTCAGGGCGCCCGGCGCATACCCTGCCCTATCGCGGCGCGTCGACCTGGTTCCTGCCGGGCGTCTGGGCCCGCTTCCCGGTCGTTGGCCGGCTGGCCGATCTGCTGACGGCTCAGCGCATTGACCTGGTGCAGAGCGATTATCACACCCTGCCGCTGATCGCGCCGGCGGCTCGACGGCTGGGCCTGCCGTTGCTGTGGACGGCGCACGGCTGGTGGTTCCGCCCCAAGCCCTGGCAGCGCGCCTTCTTCCGGCGCATCCCGGCGGTGGCGCGCTCAAAGGCGATTCGCGACGGCTTCCTGGGCAGCCCGCCTTTCCTGCCAGCCGACTGCTTGCCCGTCGTCTACTCCGGCGTGGATACAGCGCGCTACAGCCCGGCGCAAGACGGCGCTGCGCTGCGGCGGGAACTGGGCATCAGCGCCGAGGCCGCGGTCGTGGCCATGGTGGCGCGCTTCCAACGCGTCAAGGGCCACCACACCTTCCAGACGATGGCGCGGCGCATCTTGCAAGATTTGCCAGCGGCGCATTTCATCATCGCCGGCGACGCTGTCTTCGGCGTGGCGGCCGATCAGCGCTATCGCGACGAGATCCTGGCTCAAGCCGGCGCCAGCCCGGCTCTGCGCGAGCGCCTGCACTACATCGGCTTCCGCAGCGATGTCGAGCGCGTTTATGCCGCGGCCGATGTCTTCGTCTGTCCCTCTGCTTTCGAGAGTTACGGCATAGCCAACCTGGAAGCGATGGCCTGCGGCACGCCCGTGGTCAGCACGTGCCGCGGCGGCCCGGCGGAGACGGTCGTCGATGGCGAGAGTGGCTATCTGGTCGATTGCGCTGATGTGGCCGCGCTAGCGTCGGCGGTGCTGCGGTTGCTGAGCGATGCGGGCTTGCGCCGGCAAATGGGCGCGGCCGGGCGTCAGCGCGTCTTGGCGCATTTTTCACCGGAGGCGGCTGCCGCGGCCTATACGCGCCTCTACCGCGACTTGCTGCGCGTCAATTGATGGTGGCATCCCCGAAGAATTTCGCCAGCGTCGCGCTCAAGGTATTGTCGCGCAAGTAAGCGATATGCTCGCCGCTGAAGGGGATGGGCGTCATGCCGAAGCGGTTGACCAGCGCATTATCCGGCACAGTGTTGGGCGCCGCCAGCAGATCGAGCAAACTCGTGCTGACCGGCGAGCCCGGCAAGAGCGCCTGCATCAGCAGCACCGCCGGCCGCAGCAACGCCACCGGCACGGGAATCAGCAGCCGAGAGGCGCCCACAGCTTCAATGATGCGCCGCTCGATCTCAGCCAGCGTCAAGACTTCCGGCCCGCCCAGCGTCAGTTCCGCGCCGATGGTGCTATCATCGTCCAGGCAGCGGATGACAGCTTCAACGACATCAGCGACCGCCACCGGCTGGAAGCGCGCCTGTCCGCCGCCGATGAGCGGGAAGACCAGCGGCGTCACCTTGAGCAGACGCGCGAATGTATTGAAGAATTCATCTTGCGGGCCGAATATGGCCGAGGGCCGCAGCGCCGTCCACGCCAGATTGGACGCGGCCACGGCTTCCTGGGCGCGCCCCTTGCTGGCCAGAAAGCGATAGGGCAAATCGCCGCGGGCGCCGTTCTGGCTCATGTTGATGAAGCGGGTGACGCCCGCCGCCTCAGCCGCCTGGAGCAGGTTGACCGTGCCCTGATAATTGACCGCCTCGTAAGTCTGCCCGCCCTTTTCCATGGCGATGGCGACATAATGAATCACAGCGCGCGCGCCTTGCATGGCCGGCGCCAGGCTGTCCGGGCGCGTCACATCGCCTTCGATGATTTCCACTTGGTCGGCGACTGACTTGAGCCGCAGCGACGCTTTGGAACGCTTCCGCACCAGCGCGCGCACGGGCTCGCCCCGCGCCACCAACCGCTTGACCGTTTGATTGCCCAGATATCCCGCCGCGCCCGTCACCAATATCGTCATGGCATTCCTCTTGCGCTCCGCTTGACTTCATTATATGCGCCAAAGGTTAAGCTTGGGCTAAACTGGGCCGCGAACGCGATTAATCCGGGGCTGGCTCGCTCATGCCGCATGGTAAAATCGGGCGCCATGAACAGTAGCCAGGCGACGACCAAACATGACGGCGCTGCGGGGGCCCGAGCGCGCCCCAAAGTAATTCGCGTCGACGCGCGTGACCCGGCCGCGGACGCCATCCAGCAGGCTGCGGAAACGATTCGTGGTGGCGGTCTGGTCGCCTTCCCCACCGAGACGGTCTACGGCCTGGGCGCGGATGCCTGGTCGGAAAGCGCAGTTCAGCGCATTTTCGCCGCCAAGGGACGCCCGGCCAACGACCCGCTGATCGTGCACATCGCCGACCTCGACCAATTGCCGCAAGTCGCGCGGGAGATACCCGGTACGGCGCGGAAGCTCTGCCGGCGCTTTTGGCCCGGCCCCCTGACGCTGATCTTGCCCAAACAAGCGGCTATCCCCGCCGTGCTCACGGCCGGCCTGGACACGGTGGCTGTTCGCCTGCCCGCTCACCCGGTCGCGCTTTCGCTGTTGCGCGCGGCCGCCGTGCCCATCGCCGCGCCCAGCGCCAACCGCTTCGCCCGCCCCAGCCCGACCACGGCTCAGCACGTGCTTGACGATCTGGCTGATGCAGTCGACCTTGTGCTCGACGCCGGCAGCGCCAGCATCGGCCTCGAATCAACCATCGTCAGCCTGATCGACGACGAAGCGACCGTTCTGCGGCCGGGCGGCGTCCCGCTGGAGGCCCTGCGCCAGGTCGTGCCCGGCTTGCGGCTGGGCGCCCGCTACCTCGGCGAAGCTGAAGTTGCGCCGGCGCCGGGCAGCCTGCTGCGCCACTATTCGCCTCGTGCGCGTGTCATCTTGTTTCAGGGCGAGGCTGATGCCGCGGTCTACGCTGCCATGCGCGCCGAGATCGCCCGGCATGATCGCGTCGGCGTCCTGGCTGCCGATGCCGAGCTTGAGGCGTTCCGCGGGCTCGACATCGAAGTGGCCCGCTTGGGCGCGACGCAAGAAGAAGCGGCCGCGCGCCTGTTTGCCGCCCTGCGCAGCCTCGATGAGCGCGGCGTCGATGTCATCCTGGCGCGGTCGCCGGCAGCGGAGGGCCTGGGCCTGGCGCTGCGGGATCGCTTGTTGCGCGCCGCTGTCGGCCATGTGGTTCGCGTCTAGCTGTGGCCAACCCCACCGCTCCTGGCGTACGGCCGAGCCGGGTGCTGTTCCCCGCCAACCCGCCCTCACCTTCGTATCGGCGAAACATCTCAGTAGAACGAAGTAAATCATGCAATTCTCGTCTCGAGAAAAACCGCCCTTACCACAGAGGAAAATGAGGGCACACAGAGACCACAGAGGGATTTGTATTGATTCGATACTGCTGCAATTAAAGCATCCATCCAACAGATGCAAATCTGCTTGGGCAAACAATCGCTACAGTGCTTTACTCGGTGTCCTCTGTGTATCCTCCGTGTCCTCTGTGGTAAGTATTTGCGTGACTTGCTCGCGATTACTTCTGACCTAATACGCGACTATATTTACACCCTCTCAGTGGTCAAATATGCTATCGTGCTCTCATCGTCGATCCTGTCACAGGAGCGTCCATGAGCCGCCGCCACACCCTCAGGGACCTGCGTCGCCAATCCAGCCGCGCCCTTGCCCACCGGCCCGCGCAAGGTTCGTTCGCAATCCGTCGGGCTATTCCGCCCCCGCCCGCTGCCAGCCCGCGCCGCCCCCAAGTTTCACCCCTGGCGCGCCAAGCTGCACCCGCAAATCACGCTCTCCAGCACCTAAACAGCCAAAACTCATCGGAGCTCATAAGGTGTTCGTTAGGGTGGCAAAAAGGGCGCCTTAGGTGTCGCACTGGGGTCTATCGGCATCTTGTTGCCCGGCAAACTTTCTGGCGCCCTGCCCGGCTCGGTCGGGTAAGGCGGCGGACGATGGGGTAGAATGAAGTCCGCTATCATGTCTCATAATCGGACAAGCCTAAACACGCCGCGGCTGATTCAGCGGCGCCAGCTGAGGAATACGCTGTGAACGAGGTCATGCAGATCAAAGATATCGCGGACTACGCCGGGCGCGAGGTCACCGTGCGCGGCTGGGTCTACAACCGCACCGGCAAGGGCCGCCTGCAGTTCATCCTGCTGCGCGATGGCAGCGGCCAGGCGCAATGCGTCGCCTTCAAGAAAGACATGGCGCCGGAGCAATTCGAGATCGCCCGCGGCTTGACGCAAGAGTCTTCGGTCATCATCCGCGGCGAAGTGCGGGCTGACGCGCGCGCGCCCGGCTTCCCCGGCGGCTACGAAATCGGCATCACCCAGCTGGAATTGCTGCAGCAAGCCGAGGAGTATCCCATCACGCCCAAGGAGCATGGCACCGAATTCTTGATGAACCACCGCCACCTGTGGCTGCGCAGCAATCGGCAGTGGGCCATTCTGAGGATCCGCGCCACCATAATCAAGGCGCTGCGCGATTGGCTGGATGACCAGGGCTTCCTGTTGGTGGATACGCCTATCATCACGCCGGCCGCGGGCGAAGAGACGACCACGCTTTTTGAAGTCGATTACTTCGGCGACTCGGCCTTCCTGGCGCAGACGGGCCAGCTCTACAACGAAGCCAATATCATGGCCTTCGGCAAGGTCTACTGCTTCGGGCCCACCTTTCGCGCCGAGAAATCCAAGACGCGCCGCCACCTGATCGAGTTCTGGATGCTGGAGCCGGAGATCGCCTTTTGCAGCCTCGAAGAGTTGATGGACATCGAAGAGCAGATGATCGCCTACGTGGTCGAGCAAGTGCTGGCCAAGCATCAGCAGGAGCTGGCGATCATCGGGCGGGATACTGCCCGGCTGGAGGCGATCCAGCCGCCCTTCGCCCGCATCAGCTACGATGACGCGGTGGCGCGGCTGCAAGCGCTGGCTGATGCCACAACGGACGAGAATGCGCGCGTCGAGCTGGCGATTGAATGGGGCGAAGACTTCGGCAGCCCGCACGAGACGGCACTGGCGGAGATCTTCGACCGGCCCGTCTTCGTCTACAACTACCCGACGGCGGTCAAAGCCTTTTACATGACGCCGGTGGCGGGCCGGCCGGAAGTCTGCCGCAGCGTCGATTTGCTAGCGCCCGAAGGCTACGGCGAGATCATCGGCGGCAGCGAGCGCATCCACGACTTGGACCTGCTCGCGGCCAACATCGACGCCATGGGCTTGGGCCGCGAAGCCTACGAATGGTATCTGGACCTGCGCAAATTCGGCACGGCGCCACACGCTGGCTTCGGCATCGGCATTGAGCGGACAGTGGCCTGGATCTGCGGCTTGAGCCACGTGCGCGAGACGATTCCCTACGCCCGCCTGCTCAATCGCAAATATCCCTGAGCCCGCTCAATCCGGCCCCAGCACGGCGCCCAAGGCATCGGCCAGGTTGCGCGCCTCGATCAGCTTGATGCCGCGAGGGATGCCCTCGGTCCGCCGCCCCAGCCGGGGCACGAGCGCGCGCTTGAAGCCGATCTTGCGCGCTTCGCTGAGCCGCGCCGCCAGCTGCCCCACCCGGCGCACCTCGCCGCTGAGCCCGACTTCGCCGACGATGGCCAGATCAGCCGGCAGGGGCCGATCGGTGTAACTGGAGGCGATCGCCATGGCCATCGCCAAATCCGAGGCGGGTTCGGCGATCTTCAAACCGCCGATAACATTGACGAAGATGTCTTGCTCCCACAGTTTGAAGCCGAGGCGCTTGCTCAAGACAGCGCTGATAAGCAGCAGCCGGTTGATGTCGACGCCGTTGGGGGTGCGGCGGGGGTTGCCGAAAGCGGTTGGGCTGGTAAGGGCTTGCAGCTCGACCAGCAGCGGGCGCGTGCCCTCCATGGTGATGGCGATGGCCGAGCCGGGCGCGTTGACGACCCGCTCTTCCAGGAATATCTCGGACGGATTTGCGACCTCGACCATGCCGCTATCACGCATTTCAAAGACGCCGATTTCGCTGGTGGCGCCGAAGCGATTCTTGACACCGCGCAGCAGGCGATACTGTTGGAAGGGGTCGCCCTCCAGGTAGAGCACGACATCGACGATATGCTCCAGTACACGCGGGCCGGCGATGCTGCCGTCTTTGGTCACGTGGCCGATCATCAGAATGCTGATGCCCGTGGCTTTGGCCCGTTCCTGCAGTTTGGCGGCGCATTCACGCACTTGGGCGACCAAGCCTGGCGAGCCGTTCACTTCGGCGCTGCGCGTGGTCTGGATCGAATCGATGACGACCAGGGCCGGCTTCAGCGCGTCGATGTGGGCGAAGATGCCATCCAGGTCGGTCTCGGTCAGAATATGCACGTCGGCCGCGTCGATGCTCAGCCGCTCGGCGCGCAACTTGATCTGGCGGGCGCTCTCTTCGCCGCTGACGTACATGACGCGCATGGCCGTTGTCAGTTGCGCCGCCAGCTGCAAAATCAGGGTGGACTTGCCGATGCCCGGTTCGCCGCCCAGAAGGATGAGGCTGCCCGGCACCAGCCCGCCGCCGAGGACGCGACTGATTTCCCGCAAGGGCACCGGGATGCGCGCATCATCACGGCGGGAGATATCGCGCAGCAGCATCGGCTCACGCAGCGCGCCGGCGCTATCCCGGCGTTTGGCCGCGGCCCGCTGCGGTGGCGCTTGGACGTGTTCTTGCATCGTGCCGAATTGGCCGCATTGGGGGCAGCGCCCAAAGTAGCCCGGGCTGCGCTTGCCGCAATTGGAGCAGATATAGGTGCTGCGACTCTTGCCATGCGATTGGCTTACTAGAAACGGCGTACGGGCTTATGGCGTAACGACATGTTCGCAATCCGCGAGCGCGCCGCCGGCCAATACAGATTCTACACAATCGGCCAGCAAGGCGCCGACCTTCTGGTGGCCGGTGTTGTTCCAGTGGACATCAGGGTCCGGCGCGTAGTCACGTTCCACATTCAGCGCCTCGATTGGATTGAGATAGGCGATGCGGAGCTCTTCAAAAAGACTCTTCGCACTGAGGTGCAATTTTCCTAGTGCGCTAAGGTCGCGCTTCGTTGGTATCAGCAAGATCAGAAGTTCAGAGTTCTGGCTCGCCGCGGCTGATTTCAGCGCCTGCAAATACTCGCGTGTGAGTTCAACTTGGTGTCGAAAGCGAGCTTCTTGAGCGATGCCGAGAAATTTGCCAGCACTGTCAACAGCGCTGATGAAGACGGAACCGACTCGCGTAGTACCGAGCAAACGCTCCAGGGCGTTGGCGGGCGCCTCCACACCGTATGCGCGATAGTAGAGCAGTTCCTGCCGCTCAAGTTTGGTTATATTGCCCCAGGGATCAACATAATACTGCTGTATGGCGAATGTTTCGCCCGCCTCGTCGACACCCACAAAGTAACCGTCGACCGGCCAAAGGTTGTCTTCAAAGTCGTTCACGTAGAAGCCGTAAATTGTAAGTTGAGGCTTCATAATTGGCGCAACGCGCTCAAAGGCCAGCAACGCCTGCATGGTGCCTAGATTCGAGATGCCGGTATTCCAAACCACGGCATGCGGCAGCAGCGACTCTATGGTTTCAACATAAGACTTGCCAAAATCGGCTGATAGTCCAAATGTAAAGGAGTCGCCCAAGGTGAGGATACGCCCCTTCGCGGCAAGGTCAGGACGGGCAACGAAGTCTTGCGTGTCGTGGTAACCTTGCCGATTCACAATGCAGCGACGGCCAGATATGTCATCCCGCTGGCAAGCCTCAGCCATCGCCTCCGGCACGAAGTGGCAGCCCTGGCTCTCACAAGTCCACCACGGCGCCGGCTCCAGAAATTGCTGTGGCACATGCAGCGGAAAATACGTCGGATAACCCGCTGCCGCCAGCACCATTTCGAGCGCCAACAATGTCAAGACCGTTATGAGGAGAATCTTCACCACCAGGCCGATGGCCGCGTCGGCCGCGGTGCGTCTCCAGCGCAAAGCGAGAAGACCCGTCAGCGCGAGCAAGGCGCCCACAACAATGATCGAGATTTGCATTGCATGCAAACCGGGGCGCGAGTCGGGTAAGAGTTCCAGGGCGAAACCCGCAGCCGCCAGCGAAAGGCCGCCGATCGCCAGTGCGCGCAGGACAAATGTAGCTCGCGATGAAGTCTGATCGGCGGGGGGCACTAGTCACCAATCCTTTCGCTGCCTGTAACCACCTGGCTTGCGCCCCAATTCTACACGGGAGAGCGCAGCGCTTCAATGTGCACCAGCGTCAGGCGCAGCAGACGCAGCCGCGCCAGAATTATAGAGTTGGCGCAACGGCTCGCGCTTTGGGCGACATTAGACCGACGAGTGTTGAAGCGAGGTGGCGCTGCCATGGGCCAAATCGCAAAGCCAACGCCTTGCACAACGGTCATCGCGTGATCACATGTTCGCAATCCGCCAGCGCGCCGCCGGCCAAAACAGATTCTACACAATCGGCCAGCAAGGCGCCGACCTTCTGATGGCCGGTGTTGTTCCAGTGGAGGTCGGGTTCGGGCGCGTAGTCGGCTGTCGCGTCCAGTAGTTCAACGAGGCTGATATAGGGAATGCTTAATGCTTTCATCATTGTTATAGCCGCAGCGTACTGCTCGCTGGGCGCGCCAAAATCTTCGCGCCGCGGAATCAGCATGACGAGGAAATCGCTGCCGGTGGCATCAACGGCATCGCGCAGTTGTTCCAGGTAGATTCGAGTTTGCTGCTGTTGACGCTGCCAAGATTGATCGGCAAAGACGGGCGACGCTTGATCAATGACGCGGAAGAGCAGCGAGCCGAGCCGCGTCAGCCCGATAAGCCGCTCTAATTCGCTTTCCGGTGGCAGAACGTTGTGCTGGCCATAAGCGTAGATTAGCTCCGACGGACGATTGACGGTTGTGCCCCAACGGTTGACAAGTTCAAAGCGCAGCCAGGTCAAGTTTCCGGCGTCATCCCGTAATTGCAGGCTGATTCTTCTACCCAGAACGTTGTCGGTAAAGTCATTCATGTAGAAGCCGAGCACGGTGAGTTGCGGCTTCAGCATCGGACCGTAGGTCTGAAAAATCTCCAGATGCCGGTTGGTGCCGGTGGTGGTGATGCCAAGGTTCCAGATGATAGCCTCCGGCAGCACCGCTTCCAGCGTTTCGACGTAAGACTTGCCAACATCGGCGCTGTATCCCTGCGTGAAGGAATCGCCCAGCATGATAAGCCGCGCGCGGTCGCTATGATTCTGTGAGGCGACAAAGTCTTCGTCATCACCAAATCCCTGACGGTTGATTTTGCAATGCCTTCCCTCGAAATCGCCAGCGGCGCACATCAGTTGAATGCCGTCGTAGTTCAAGCGGCAGCCCGCTTCGTCACACAGCTGCCACGAGATTAATCTCATCTCTGGCAATTGGACATCCGCCGGATAATAGGTGGCGATGCCCCAAAGCGTTAGCACCACTTCCAGCGCGATTAGGGTGAGCAGGGCGATCAACGGCACAGCTGCAACACGATGCAGGCGACGCCCGCCCATGCCACGACGGCTTAGGCCACGCCGCGCGCGCCAGGCGCCCAAGAAAAGCAGAGCGCCGGCGGCGATGAGCAAGAATTGCGGCAGGTTCAGGCCGGGGCTCGTGCCTGGCAGCAAGAAATCGACTCCGATGCCAAAGGCGAAAAGGGCGGCGCCGGCAAATTGGAGCAGCGTGAACGCGACTGTTCTGAGCATCTGTCTATACTTTGCGTAATCAAGCGAATAACGAAAGCTTACGGCTGTCGAAGCATTGCAAACAGTCTAAGCATCGGAGCCTTGCCCGTCAATGAGCGAATGCGCTGACGAAGGCCTTGCCGCGCGCAGAGGCACTCGCGAGCGTGTCACGGCGCATTGACATGTTCGCAATCCGCGAGCGCGCCGCCGGCCATGACAGCTTCAACACAATCAGTTAGGATCCCGCCTATCTTGGCGTGCCCGGCGTTGCCCCAGTGGAAATCCGGCGGCGTGGCGTAATCTGTGGCGGGATCAATGATGTCAAGCGTGTCGATGTAGGGTATTTCAAGCTGCCGCGCGATGTCGATTGACGCCAGATACTGCTGACTCGGCGTCGAGTGATCCTCATGCCACGGTATGATCAACATTAGGAGGTCGCTGCCTTGTGCCTTGGCGGCGTCACGCAATTGCGTGAGGAGATGTATGGTGCGTTGCTCGTGGACAGAGAAGGAATCGTCCGTGCGCAGATGAGCAATAAAGTCTAGCAGCCTCAGGAAGAGCGTGCCCAGCCGCGTAAGCCCGACAACTCGTTCGACTTCGGTGAGAGGCGGGGGGTAACCATGGGCCTGATAGGCGAAGATGACTTGCGGATCCAGGTCAACGGGATTGCCCAGTCGGTCGCGCGCGTAGCGCTTCACGATGACCTGCCGCCCGTCTTCATAGTAGGCGTCCAGCCAGCCATCCGGCTCGGTTACGTTGCCTCTGAAGTCATCCATGTGGAAGCCGAGAATGGTCAAGTGCGGGTTCAAGATTGGGGCGAATTGGTGCTGGGCCAGCACAGCCTGATTGGTCGCGCGGCCGGCAATCGCCGTATTCCAGACGATGGCCTCGGGAAACGCGGCTTCAAGCGTCTCGACAAAGGAGTGGCCGATGTCCGCGGTAAAGCCCTGGGTGAATGAATCACCCAGCATGAGAATGCGAAAGGCGTCGTCCAAGTCCTGGCTGTACACGAAGTCTTGCGAATCGGTGAAGCCCTGCCGGTTAACGACGCAGATGCGTCCGGTGATTTTGCCATCTTCACAGGCGGCGCCCAGGCGCTCAGGTTCGTAGTGACAGCCTAATTCATCACAGAGCCAGGTGGCGCCTGAAACATCTTCCATCGTGGGTGGCGTTACGGGAAAGTAAGTGGGCGCGCCGTAGGCAGTCATGGCCAATTCAATCACGAGCAAGGTCAGGCAGGTGATCAGCAAAGCCTTGGCCAGCGGCTTGCCGATATGTCCACCAGCGCCCGCCTGAGCCACCAAACGGGCCACGGGCCGCGCCACCAAGATTAGCACGATGCCAACGGCGATAATGGCGAGCTGCGGCAGGTTCAGGCCGGGGCTTGTGCCGGGCAGCAAGTAGTCAATGCCCAAGCCGAAGAGCGCAATCATCAGCCCCAGCGCCATGGTGGTTTTGCGAATGAAGCCCGACATAGATCCGTTTCCTGCGCCAGCGAGCGGCGCACTCAGCCAAGAGAAGCGCAAGGTGTTGCGCGGCACATGCGCACATTCTATGGCCGACTTCTGTTGCTTGCAACTGCCTTGCGGGTTTAACGCGGCGCCGCGCCATGTGAAAGCGCCCGGGCGGCCAGGCCCGTCAAGAGCAATGCTGTATGATACCGTGTAACGTCCTTGTAATGTGGCGCGTGTAGTCTGGTATTTGTTTGTTGATGCAGGAAAGCGAATTCATGGCTGAGAATAACCGACTGAGATTATGGTGTGGGCTGGCTGCTCTCGCGCTGGGCATTGCGGGAATGATCGCATTGCTAGGTGGGTCGACATACGCGCAAGCCGACGAAACCTGCGAGCCGGCGAGTTTGAGAACCGCCAACTGGTCCACCGACTTCTGCCAGAGCATTGTCGATTTCAGCGAGATCCTGGTGGGCAACCCAACGAAAGATGGCATCCCTTCCGTGACCTATCCGCTGATGGAAACGGTGGAGGAGGCGGGCGGCTGGCTGGCGGCTCGCTCGCCGGTGATCGCCGTAGAAATTGATCAGGAGGCGCGGGCGTATCCGCTGGCGATACTGATTTGGCACGAGATAGCCAATGACATGATCGCTGGTACGCCTGTCGCTGTCACATTCTGCCCGCTCTGCAATAGCGCCATCACATTTGATCGGCACGTCGACCATGATGTGCTCGAATTCGGCGTCAGCGGCATGCTGCGCCATAGCGATCTGATCATGTACGACCGCGAGACCGAGACCTGGTGGCAGCAACTAACTGGCGAGGGCCTGGTGGGCGAATACGCCGGCGCATGGCTCGACATCGTGCCGTCACAGGTCATCAACTTCGCCAGTTTCGCCGAGCGTTATCCGGACGGACTGGTGATGTCCCGCGATACCGGCTACAACCGACAGTATGGCGTCAACCCGTACGTCGGTTATGACAGCCGCCCGGGGCAGCCCTTTCTTTTCCGCGGCGAGTTGGACCAGCGGCTGCCATCGCCGGTTGAGCGGGTCTTGGCTGTTCAGACGGATGATGTTGCGAAAGCGTATCCTTTCTCGATCTTGCGAGAGGAGCTGGTGATCAACGATCGCCTGGACGAAACGCCGATCGTGGCCTTTTATCAAGCCGGGGTGGCCAGCGCCATGGACGGGCGGGATATCGACACCGCGCGCGATACGGGCACGGCCGGCATGTACCTGGCGGAGCTTGATGGGCAGCTGCTGCATTTCGAGAGTATCGGCGATGGTAAATTCAAGGACGAGGAAACCGGCTCGATCTGGAACGCTTTTGGCGAAGCGGTTGACGGAGCGCTGGCGGGCAGTGAACTCGAATGGGTGAACGCGTTTCCTCATTTTTGGTTCGCCTGGGCGGCCTTTATCCCGGATACCGAAGTCTATGGGCAGTCGTAAGTGGCTGCGTTGCTCGCCGGCTCATGCTTGACTCATACGACCTTCAACAGCAAATGTCTGCGAGTCTCAGTCAGAAATCACAAGCGAACACATAAGCAAAGGACCGACTATGTTTCACCGTATACCCGCACTAGCAAGCGCGTTCGTCTTGCTGGCGGCGCTGATGCTGCCTCTGACGGCAAGCGCCCAGCTCAGCTGCGAAGATCCACCGGCGCCGTTCGACGACGAGGGGACCCTCGCCAATTGGCAGCGCGTCTGGAACTTGACGGATGTTTGTCGCAGCGTCGAGGGCGTATTCACGGAGATCTTCTCGGGCGGCGTCGGTCGCGACGGCATTCCGCCCATCGACCATCCCGAGTTTGAAGATATTGCGGCGGCCGATCTCTGGCTGCAGCCGGCCTCGCCCGTGATCGCGCTTGAAGTGGATGGCAGCGCCCGCGCCTATCCGCTGGCGATCTTGACGCGGCACGAAATCGCCAACGACATCATCGGCGAAACGCCGGTGGCGGTGACATTCTGCCCGCTCTGCAATAGCGCAATCGTCTTTGATCGCCGCGTCGATGGCGAGCTGCTGCGCTTCGGCGTCAGCGGATTTCTGCGCAATAGCGACTTGATCATGTGGGACGATTTGACGCAGAGCCTGTGGCAGCAACTGACGGGCGAAGGCATCGTGGGGGCGCATACCGGCACGCTGCTGGACATCGTGCCATCGCAGCTTGTCGGCTACGACGCCTTCAAAGCGCGTTACCCGCAAGGCGAAGTGCTTTCGCGGCAGGGGCGCTTCTATGGCAGCAACCCCTACGTCAACTATGACAGCAGCGCGCAGCCTTTCCTCTTTTTCGGCCAGCCCGACGCGCGGCTGCACCCGACCGAGCGCGTGCTGGGCGCGGTCATCGACGGGATCGCTGTGGCTTACCCCTTCGGCGATCTGGCGGATGTGACCGTCATCAACGATACGGTCGCTGATGTGCCGGTGGTGGCGGTCTGGCGGCCGGGCGCCTATAGCGCGCTGGACGGCGCCCAGATCGACGGCTCGCGCGATGCGGGCATGGCGGCGCTCTTCGACCGAACTGTCGCTGGCGAAACGCTGAACTTCACCGTCGTCGATAATGTCATCACCGATGAGCAGACCGGCAGCCATTGGGATATCTTCGGCCAGGCGACCGCGGGCGAGTTGGAGGGGACGCAGCTGGAACTCGTCAATGCCTTCCCGCACTTTTGGTTCGCCTGGGCGGCATTCTATCCGGAGACGCTGCTCTACATCGACGTGTAGGGCGGACGTTCCAACGAAACACGACAGTGGGCGAATTGGGGACACCCTTACCACCGAGTTCACGGAGTTAAATTGAGGACGGAGAGCGGGCGACTCTCAGAGTCGCCCCTGTTTACGTTGCGGGCAGTTCTACCCCACCCCCCGGCCCCCTCCCCTCCTCAACAAGTCAGGGAGGGAAAGCTAAGTTTGCGCGTAGCCCTAAACGTCAGCGCGGAAAGGCGCGCGTTTCGGGGGAAATTACACGTTGACGTAGTGCGAGACGAGCTTCCCCCTGTTGATACGGGGGGATTGAGGGGGGTAGACTGACAGCGATAGCCCGCGGCGCTAGAGAATCTGATCGAGGAATTCTTGCGTGCGCGGGTGATGCACGATATCGGGGCTGAAGAAGTTCTCAGGCGGGCCTTCCTCGACGATGCGCCCCATGTCCATGAAGATGATGCGATCGGCGACTTCGCGGGCGAAGCCCATCTCGTGCGTGACGACCAGCATGGTCATGCCGGTGCGCGCCAGCTCCTTCATCACATCAAGCACTTCCTTGATCATCTCAGGATCCAGCGCTGAAGTCGGCTCGTCAAAGAGCATAATCTGCGGCTCCATCGCCAGGGCGCGGGCGATGGCGACGCGCTGCTGCTGCCCGCCGGATAACTGTCCGGGGTACTTGAAAGCCTGCTCAGGAATCTCTACGCGCTCCAGCAGCTCCATCGCGCGCTGTTCCGCCCGGTCGCGCGCCCAGTGCCGCACTTTCATCGGCGCCAGCGTAATGTTGTCCATGACGGTCAAATGCGGGAAGAGATTGAATTGCTGGAAAACCATGCCGGTTTCGCGGCGAATCTCAGCGATGTTCTGCACATCATGGCTGAGCTCGATACCATTGACGATGATGGTGCCGTCTTGATGCTCCTCGAGCCGGTTGATGCAGCGGATCAGGGTGGATTTGCCCGAGCCGGAGGGCCCGATGATGACCAGCACCTCTCGAGGCATCACTTCCAGCGAGATATTCCGCAGCACATGGAAATCTCCGAACCACTTGTTCATATCGCGGCAGAAAATGATCGGCTCATCGCCCGCCATCACTTGTTTGTTCACGTCTTCCATGCGTACCTCCAATGTGATCGGCGTGGCCGGCGCTAGAGCTGTTGCGCGCGAATGGCGCCGGAGCCGGTCGCTTCGACCCGCCGGCTGATGTAGGACATGATATAGCTGAAGACAAAGAATATGAGCGCGACGTAGAGGAAGGTTTCCTGCCGCTTCTGCAAGAATTCGGGCTGGGCGACCACACGCACGGCGATGCCGGTGATCTCCGCCAAGCCGACGATGAAGACCAGCGAAGTATCTTTGAATAGCGAGATGAACTGCCCGACGAGTGCCGGGATGACAGCGCGCAGGGCTTGAGGCAGCAGGATATGCAGCGTGGTATGCCAGCCGGAGAGGCCGATGGCCTGGGCCGCTTCGACCTGGCCGCGGTCGATGGACTGCAGGCCGCCGCGCACATTTTCCGCCAGGTAGGCGGCGCTGAAGAGGGTGATGCCGACCCAGGCGCGCACGGCCTGCTCAATCGTCGCCAGGGTTGGGTCCACCAGCGGCACCAGCAGCGTGGCCAGGAAAAGCAATGTAATCAGCGGCACACCGCGCACGACCTCGATGTACAAGATGCAGGTGTACTTGACGGCGGGCAGGTTGCTGCGCCGGCCGATGGCAAGTGCCAGCCCGATGGGGAAGGAAGCGCCAATGCCGAGGATGGTCAGCTGCATGGTCAAGAGCAGACCGCCCCACAGGCGCTTATCAGACAGGGGCAGCAGATCATCAGGCGAAGTCGCCAGCGTGCCTTGCGCATCCAGGCCGAGGACGAAGACGGGAATGACCAGAAGCGCCGCCAGCCAGGCGGCCCCGCCGAGGCCCAATTGCCGCAGCCGCAGCTGTTCGGCGGCGCCGTTGCGCGCGTCCGCAAGCTTATACGCGTCGCCCTGCGCGCCCTCGCCACGCTTGAACATTACCGCGCCAAACGCCAGCCAGATGACGAAGTAGACGGTTGACCAGCGGTCAATGGCGGTGAATGCGCCGAGCCAGAGCAAGGTCAGCAGCAGCAAGCCGACGATGATGCGGTTCGAATTCCATTGCGATGCGCCGGTGAAGAACATCCAGCCCAGCCAGAGCAAAATGGCGATGCCAGCGAGCAAGGATGCGTTGCCGCCTTCGGTCAAAGTGTTGAGGTTGACGAAGGCGAAGACGAAAGCGATGCAGGAAATCAAGTAGCCGTAGCGCCTGACGGAAAGCGCCAGCAGCCGCCCGGATGCCGCGCCGCGCAAACCGGCGAACATGCCGATAATCGCCAGCAGCAGCCAGATTACGACATTGGTGAGCGGGCCGCTCTCCCAGCTGTCCCAGACCAGGCTGATAACATTGGCTTGGATGATCTGCAGGAAGAAGCCGCCGATCAACAGCGCGTACCCCAGATTGCCGCGGTAATGCAAGCCGATGAAATACATCAGCAGCAGCCAAATCAATCCGCCGACCAAACTGCCCAGCGCCGCGCCTGAGAGACCGCCAACGCCTGATGCCATCACAAACATCAAGAAGGGGTAGGCGCCCCAGCCATAGAGCAGGAGGCGGTTCAACGAACCCTCGGCGTCTTCGCCGCTGTTATTGCGGTTGAGCCAGGTTTCGCTGCGGCGCGCCAGCCCGACGGCGCCGAAAGCGGCGGCGAGCTTCAAAGCAATAGCGATTGCGCCCGTGAAGACGCCCTCGCCATCCAGCAAGGCGAAGTAGGCCAGCAGCACCAGCAGTGGCGCCAGCGAAGTGGCCAGCACGGTCAGCCGGCTGTTGCGGCTGTTGAATATGGATTGCTCACCCAGCAGGTGGGCGGCGGCGCGGCCCAGCAGGTAACCCCAGACCACGGTGATGAAAAAGGGCAGCAGCAAGGCTTCGATTTGCGTGAAGAATGGCGGGATGAAGTGCACGAGGTAGGTTTGCAAGTCACGCAGGCCACGGAATTGATTGTCGATCAGCACGACGAAGGGGGCGGCCTTGCCGTCGATGACCGGGCGACTATCGGTCACGACCAGTTCGTTGTCGGTCAAGCGGACGTAGCGCGATTCGGTTGCGCTGAGCGTGCGCTGGACGATGGGATGAATGCCGGTCGCCGCAAGTATCGCGCTGCCCTCATGGCCCTCGGCGGCGTCCTTAGAGAGGACGTACCAGCCGTCTTGCGGGATGGCGTAAGTGACGATGTCATCAGGCCCGCTTAGTTCGCCTTCGGCCAGAATGTCAAGCGTCTGCGGATGGCGGATGGCCACGCTCATGGGCGCCGCGCCCGGCTGGTAGACTTCCAGCACCGACTGCGGCGTCAAGAGGCGCACAAACATCTCGCGCAGGAACTCGGCTTCACGCGGCGTCGGCTCAATCAGCGATTCGTCGTCGTCTTCTTGATCGGGCTCGCCGATCAGATCTTCCGAGAGCTGCACGACCAGCAATTCGCCCAAGTCTTCCAACTGCTCGCTGGCCAGCGTCACGAGCGTCAACTGCGTGATCGCTTCACGCAAGTCGGCAGGCAGGCCGTCCGTCATCGACAAGTTGACGGCCGCGTCCTCGACGGCTTCCAGCGCTTCCAGGATGGCGGCTTCACGCGGGTCGAGGCTTTTGGCGGCGCGCTCCAGCCGTCCCAGCCAAAGGCGCATGTCGGCCACCGTCGCGTCGGCTGCGGTGAGGCGCCCGCCGATGTGATTGACATATTCGCGCGTTGCGGCGAGCATGTTGTTGGTGCGCGTGAAGGTGCGGATATTCAGGCGCGTACGCTCTTCCAGGCGCTCGGTTAGCTCGCCACTGAGCATTTGATCGAAGGTTTCGCCGGTTCGTACTTGCTGCTCCAGGCGGTTGCGGGCGGCATTGGCCAGCGCATTGGTCGCGCGGTCGGAAAAGCCGGAGAGCGCGCTCAGCGTTTCCAGGTCCGCCACTTCGTCGAGGGCCAGGCTGACGCTGACGGTTTCGCCCGCCTGGGCGATGAAAGCCAGGTGCTTCTGCGGCGTCAGCGTGCTGGCGCGGTCGATGATATCCACGTTGCCGGCGGTGAAATACGAGCGCGGCTGCGCTAGAGTCGACTCAATGACGGGCGGCAGCACCGCCAGCATCACCAGCGATGCGAGCGAGATGACCGTCAACACGCGTGCCGAGCGCCGGCCCCAGGCGGCCAGGCTGACGCCGGTCAGCAGCGCCGATAGCAGCACGGTGAGGGCGAGCCGCCACTCGAAGATCGGCTCGAAGGACTCCATCATAAAGAGGCGCTGATTGTTGATGATGGCGAACCAGTTGGCGGAGCGGATTGCCCAATCAAAGAAGCTGATAACCATTGCCACGATCAGCAGCCCGGAGGCAATCGAGACGACAACATCAGCTGGCGAGCCGAAGAGATTTTGTCGCATCCAGCCGGCCAGGCCCACTTCCAGCGTGGGCGGCGGCCGCGTTGGCTCATCGTGCTCGTTGATGATGGTCTTGCTGGCGTCCGCTAGCGACATGGCGCGTTTACCTCGTCACCAATTGGAAGCGCTGATTGACCATGTTCATCAGCAGGGCGATGCACAGACTGATCAAGAGATACGAAAGCAAAACCATCAGGATGCCGGTGACCGATTGACCGGACTGATTGATGATGGTGAATGTCACCTGATAGATATCGGTATACGACACGGCAATCGCCAGGCTGGAATTCTTGGAGAGATTGAGGAACTGATTGCCCAGTGGCGGGATGATGACGCGCAGCGCCTGCGGCAGGATGATCAGGCGCAGCATATCGGCTTGCGAAAGCCCCAGCGCGCGCGAGGCTTCCAGCTGGCCCTTGGGCACGGCCTGAATGCCGGCGCGCACAATCTCGGCGATGAAGGCGGAAGTATAGATCACCAGACCAATGAAGACCGCCAGGTACGACGGTGAAATCTCGATGCCGGTTTCGACATTGCGCCCGCGCCGGTCAAGTGTGGGCGGGCGGAAGAGCAGGGGCTGGCGTGTGAATTCGAGTTCTTGCTCGATGGTGAGCATGCCCGATTCGAAGGCTTCTTCGTACGCCATTTCGACGATGGCGTCACGGTCTTCGTCGTAGACGGGTATGAGCGCTGGCGTGGGGCGCATGCCGATGATCAGCCAGCCCAGCAGGGTGAAGCCGACCAGGGCAATCAGCGTATTGCGCGTCCGCGGGATCGGTTGCCCAGTGGTCTCGGTGATAAAGCCGGAATAGCGCCAGAGCGCATAGGACACAACAATGCCAACGACGACGAAAACCATCCAGATGCCAAAGTAGGCCGACGGGATCAGCTCAAAGATGGCGACGCCCTTGATGCTGATGTAAATGCCGGGGCGGAATTCAATGGGTGTGCCGGCGCCGACCAGCACAATGCCGAGCAAGTTGACCAGGATGACGATAGCGATGCCGCCTTGCCGTACGCCGGTGCGCCAGGCCGGCCGGCGCAAGCTGCCGCTGTATTGCCAGATGATGAGAATAATGACGAGCGAGATGGCGTACTGGAGCAGCGGCAAACTGCGAATGCCTTCCTGCGGGAAGGCGAATGACTCTTGCTGCTGCGGCAAAGAGAAGATGGCGATGTAGAACCAGGCGATGATCTGCAGCAGTACGGGCGTATTGCGCAAGACTTCGACATAGGAGCGGGATATCGTGCGCAGCAGGAAGTTGCGGCTCAACAAGAAGATGCCGACCATGATGCCGAGCACGGTCGTGGCGACCAAGCCGATCAGCACGACGCGCAGCGTATTGACGAAACCGACGCGAAAGGCGTCGATATATCTGTCGTTGGAGGAATAACTGCCGGAATCGGCCAAGTCAAAGCCGGCGCGGTTCTGCAAGAATTCGAAGTTGGGCTCTTGATTGGTCGATTCAAGCGCTGTGTTGATGCGCAGGCCCAAGTCGTTCATGACGACGACCACGACCAAGACGAAGAGTAGCTGGGCGATGCCCTGCAGGATGCGCCCATCGCGCAGCAAGGCGGGCAACAAGTTCTCTTGCTTTTGGCTTTCGCCAGGTACACCCATGCGACGCTCCGTTAGCGACCGCTCGCGGGGAAAAGGCAGTTGAAGGCAGGCAGCCTATCGACCTCAATTGTAGTCAAGTCTCAGCCGACATACAAATTTTGCCGCTGCCACTTTGTCGCGGCGCCTGCCCGGCCGACGCGCGGCCGCTGCGAGGGACAAAAAACGGGGCTCGCCGCATCAGTGACGACGAGCCCCGCAGATGGTCTGACGTAAGAGTCAGCTTCGGTTTAACGGAAGGGCGCAGCGTAGAGCAAGCCGCCCCGCGTCCACAAGTCGTTCAGGCCGCGCTCCAGCCCGAAGATGGTATCCGGACCCAGGTGACGGTCGTAAATTTCGCCGTAGTTGCCCAACTGCGTGATCACATCGACCATGAACTCATCGTTGATGCCCAGATACTCACCGGCGACGTTATCGCCCAAGCCGAGCAAACGGCCGATGCCGGCGTCTTCGCTATCCATGTAGTCGCCGATGTTCATGCTGTCGATGCCGAATTCTTCAGCCTGCACCAGACCCCAAACAGTCCAGCGGATAATATCGGCGAAGTTGGCGTCGTTCTGCGGGCTGACGGGGCCGAGCGGCTCCTTGCTTATGGCGCCGGGCAGAATCGAGTGCGCGGCCGGATCAGCCGAGGTGGCCTTGCGCGAAACCAGGCTGCTGATATCGCTGGTGAAGGCATCGCAAGCTCCGGCTTCGTAGGCGTCCATGATGGCGTCAAAGTCGGGGAAGGTGCTCAGTTCCCAGTCGGCGCCGAGTTCGTTGGCCTTGTCGGTGATGTTCAGCTCGGTGGTGGTGCCGGCGGTGGCGCACATCACGATGCTCTCTTCGCCGAGCTCGGCAATGGTGCTGACGCCGAACTCAACCTTGACCATGATGCCCTGGCCATCGTAGAAGGTGGTGGGCCCGAAAGTGGCGCCCCACTCGGTGTCCCGGCTGAGCGTCCAGGTGGTGTTGCGGCTGAGCATGTCGATCTCGCCGCTAGCCAGCGCGGTCGGGCGCTCGGCAGCCGTCAGCGGGCGGAAGGCGATGGCGTTGGCGTCGCCGAGGATGGCGGCCGCCACAGCCCGGCAGATGTCCGTGTCGAAGCCGACGAATTCACCGGCGTCATTCTGTGTGCCGAAGCCCGGCAGGACCGAGTTCACACCGCAGATCAATTCGCCGCGGTCTTTGATGCGCTCGACGATATGGCCGTCTTGCGCCGCGGCCAGCCCGGCACTCGAAGCCATCACAGCCAGCAGGAGCAGGGTAATCAATACAAGTCGCTTCATCCTTACAAACCTCCATGGTAAGTCGAACTGTACAGAAGCGCGCCAGCCGCGCAGGACTCCTGCGTAGCCGTTGGCGCATCGTGCGCGGTCAGTCTACCTTGACCGAAACATTCTGCCAAGACAAAAGCACAACAAAAGAAAAAACCGCGCCCTAATTGTTACATTAGCGCAGCGGTCTATGTGGTGTCAAGACTTTCGGGACGGAAGGGCGGTCAGAGACCCGTCACTTGCCGGCCAATTCAAAGTCAGGCGGGCGCACGGTCTCCAGCACCTTCATGATGCCGGCTCTGACTTCGCCCGGTTCGGCGTGCCGGCCGACTTCTTTCTTGGAGAAGACCAATTCCCCGTTGACAGTTACGTCGAATACACCGCCGGTCGCAGGAATCAGCTTCCAGCTACTGATGAAGTACTCGATATCGCGTTCGTTCAAGATTTCGTCCGTCAAACTGACGGCATTAGGTTGGTGCCCTCAAGTAGCGCAATACTTGATGACAATCTCCATTCCACCTTCTTGCATGAGAATACCCCTTCTTTGTGCACATTCCCTCCGATATCGCTATTGTAACGAATGCGAAAGAAAATACAAGCGATTGCACACAGGACGCAGGATGTATTCTACCAAACGGCTGACCTACGCGAGCCAT
This sequence comes from Phototrophicaceae bacterium, assembly GCA_965208195.1. Lineage (GTDB taxonomy): Bacteria > Chloroflexota > Anaerolineae > Aggregatilineales > Phototrophicaceae > UBA6055. The sequence goes on from CBDBOC010000004.1 coordinate 1,990,659, forward strand.
GCGCGATGCCTACAACGCCGCAAACTTGCTTGAAACTGCCGCGCATGGCATTAGACTCGGTTCACTATCGCTTTTCTGAGGAGGGACGCCATGTTCGCAATTGCCGCTACAAACATGCGTATGCTTCAATGCGGCCTCTGCGCCCTCGGTTTGCTTTGCCTGCTAACGCAAGCCGATTTGCAGGCGCAGGAAGAAAACATCTGGATAACGCGACTCTGCAGCACCACGATTTCGATTGCCTGGAAGGCGGCGCCCGGCAACGACCTATATTATGTATCCCACCGGGATCACGTGTCGAATCCTGAAGTCTTTGTCGGGACGACTCCAGGCACTTCCATCGCCATCAGAGAACTGCAACCCGACACTGAATACGAGATCTTCGTTGACGCAGACTCCGGCGTAAGCTACCAGACTACCGCGATTACCGACGGCAGCAATTGCTGGCAAATAAAGAAGCGTGCCGTCAAAAAGGCCGAACGCGAGCCGGAATGGAAGCCGATACCGCGGACCTGCCGCGAATTGCCGCCGCATGTCATTGTCACCGGCGATGTGATAGGGACGCAATGCCAAACTGTCGGGGACATCGTCATAGCGAGGACAAGTCTGATCGAGCGCGGCTTCATCGGGGCGGTCGATATATGGGGCGAGGTGCCGGAAAGTGTCGAAGTATGCCTTGCCGGGGATGGCTGGCTGGCGCTGATGGATACCGATTATGCGCCTCGAATGGCTATGGAACTGGAACATTCGCACCGCGCTGGCATGACCTGCGCCACGATAGATCGCCCGGGCACCGTCGTGCTGCTTGAATCAGCCCCGCCGCCCGCGGCAGAGCGAGAGCCCGCGACCTTGCCCACCTTCGACCCGGTTCCGCTGAGCGACTGCCTGATCAAGCTGGTGGAGACGCTCTTCCTGCGCGCCGAGCCGGCTGGCGAGATCATCGGCCTGGTCTGGCTGAATTCAGAGGTGCCCGCCTTCGAGATCAACGGCTATTGGTATAAGGTCGAGTTCGAGGGCGTCACGGGCTATATCAGCCGCTATCACCGCAAGGTGCTGCGCGGCGGCTGCGGCTGACCCCCATCCCCCGGCCCCTTCCCCCACAAGGCGGGAAGGGGAGATCACATGCATTGGAATCCACGTTTCTAAAGCCCCTCCCTCATTTTGGGGGAGGGGTTTGGGGTGGGGGCGTCACACAACGATATTCACCTTGGGGTCGCTGCCATTGCGGCCGGGGATGAAGATGGCGCGCTTTGGCGGGTGCGCCGCCCAGGAAGCGCTGCGCCGCCTGACTTGCCAGCGCCATCTCCTGCGCCTCTTCGCGCGCGATATCGACCGCCACGGCGATAGTCTCGCGCGGTCTGCCGTTGATCATCACGACCAGGTCGACCAGCTCTTCGCGGGCCTTCTGCGCGTCGTATTCGGGCCAGGGCTGCGTATGCACGCTGTAGTCCCAGCCCAACCGCGCCCACAGCTCCTCGGCGATGTGCGGGGCGAAGGGCGCCAGCAACCGCAGCATTTGGCTCAGCGTCGAGCGCCACATGTCCGCGCCGATGCCGCCATCGCGCAGCGTCGCTTTTAGCGCATTCTTGAATTTCATCTGCTCGGCGATAGCAGTGTTGAAGCTGAACGCCTCCAGGCCGCGGTCGACGACGGCGATGGTCTGGTGCAGCTTGCGCTCGATATCGCGCTCGGCAGCGGCATCGCCCGGCCCGGCAGGCGCGCCAGCCAGGGCGATCTCCCAGACATCGTGCAGCCAACCGCCGGGCCCTTTGATATTGTTCTCGTTCCAGGGGCCGCCTTTCTGCCAATCGAAGTTGAACATCAGGTAACAGCGCACGACATCAGCGCCGTACTTCTCCACCAGTTCGTCCGGATTGACCACGTTGCCCTTGCTCTTGGACATGCGCTGGATATCCAAGTGATGCCGCAGCTGATTGACGTTGTTGGCGCCCGGGATATCGGGAATGTAGATCTCGGCATCGGGCAAGACCTGGACGAATTGCGTCACGCCGGCCATGTTGACGTGCAGCACGTCTTCGGTGCGATGGGCGATCTCGCCGAAGACGCCATCGAAGCCGGCCGGCACCTGATTCCAGTCGACGACCTCGACGCGCCGCGCCAGCAATTTCTCACCCTGCATTGACCCGCTGCACAAGACGAAATCGCCCTGCCGCTCGGCGCCCAGCACCTGGCCCTGATTGCGCAGCACGGTCATGGGTTCGTCGAAGGCGCCATCGGGGTCGCGGCCATGGCGGCGCATGGCGGCCGCGGCATCGTTACATATGCCGATATCGCGCAGCACCTTGGTGAAGAAGCGCGTGTAGAGCAAGTGCATGACGGCGTGCTCAGCGCCGCCGGTGTAGACATCAACCGGCAGCCAGTAGGCCGCTTCTTCGGCGTCAAAGGGCGCGGTATCGCAGTCGGGCGACAGGTAACGCAGCTGATACCAGGACGAGCACATGAAGGTATCCAACGTGTCGGTCTCGCGGCGCCGGGTGGAGTCCACTTTGTAGAAGGGCTCGTGATAGAGCAGCGGGCTGCGCCCGGTCGGCTCGAAGTCGACAGCTTCCGGCAGCTCCACGGGCAACGCCTCATCGGGCACGGGGATGATGTCCTCGCCATCGTGCAGCATGGGGATGGGGCAGCCCCAATAGCGCTGGCGGCCAATCAGCCAGTCGCGCAGCCGATAATTAACCGCTTCTTCACCTTTGCCGGTTGCTTCAAGCCAGTCGATGACGCGGTTGATGGCCGGGTTGGCGCGGCCTTTGGCTGTGGTGCTGAGGCTGCCGTCCATGGCGTCGGAGTTCACCATCGTGCCCGGCCCGTCGTAGGCTGCGGTCATGGCTTCGTCTGTCAGCGGCGCGTCCATGCCCTCGGGCTGAATGACCACGCGAATCGGCAGTTCGTTGGCGCGGGCGAATTCAAAATCGCGCTGGTCATGCGCCGGCACCGCCATGATGGCGCCCGTGCCGTAGGTGATCATGACATAATCGGCGATCCAGATGGGGATACGCTCGTCGTTGACCGGGTTGATAGCGTAAGCGCCGGTGAAGACGCCGGTCTTGTCCCGATCTGCGACCATGCGCTCGATCTCGGTCTCCAGCGCCGTTTGCTCGATATAGGCATCGACGACCTCGCGCTGCGCATCCGTGGTGATTTGCGCCACCAGGTCGTGCTCGGGCGCCAGCACCATAAAGGTCGCGCCCCAGAGCGTATCGGGACGGGTGGTGTAGATTTCGATGGGATGGCGATTGACCTCGGTATGGAAGGTGGCGCGGGCGCCTTCGCTGCGGCCGATCCAGTTGGTCTGCATGATCTTGATCGACTCGGGCCAGTCCATGCCCTCGAAGTTCAGCAGCTCATCGGCGTATTTGGTGATGGCGAAGAACCACTGCTCCATCATCTTTTGCGCGACGGGCTGGCCGGTGCGTTCGTCTTTGCCGTCGATGACCTGCTCATTGGCCAGCACGGTCTGCAGCGTCTCCGACCAATTGACCAGGGCCGAGCCGCGGTAAGCGATGCCGTGCTCGTAGAACTTCTTGAAGAACCATTGCGACCAGCGGTAGTACTCGGGCGTGCAAGACACGGCCTCGCGCTCCCAATCGAACATGGCGCCCATACTGCGCAACTGCAGGCGCATGCGCTCCAAATTGGCGTAGGTCCACTTCCAGGGGTGGATATTGCGCGAGATGGCCGCTTGCTCGGCGGGCAAGCCAAAAGCGTCGAAGCCCATGGGGAAGAGCACATTGTAGCCCTTCATGCGCATCCAGCGGGCGCGGGCGTCCGACGGCGTCATGGCGAACCAGTGGCCGATGTGCAAGTCGCCCGAAGGATAAGGCAGCATGGTCAAGGCGTAGTGCTTTGGCTTGTCCCAGTCGACGCGGGAACGATAGAGCTGCGTCTCGTCCCATTTGCGCTGCCACTTCACTTCGATCGCGTGTGGTTGATACTGTTCAGACATGGGCTTTCTCTGTTTCTCTTTCAGATGTGGATACGCTAAGAACGCGTCTGGCACGCGCGGCAAATGTGCAGATTGTTCTTTGGATTTGCAGTGCGAGGTCGGGTGTAAGTCGTGGGGGAAAACGAAGCAAGCGGCCGTCGTGGCCTACATAAGGAAAGAGCGGGTCACCCCGTAGCCCGGAGTCGCCATTGCTTTCATTTCATGCTTGCTTTCGTCTGGTGTGGCGCAGACAGTAGCATACTGCGCCATGTCTGTAAATGGCGGATGCGGGCGAGAAGAGTCAGTCGCCGGCCCACCCCTCCCCCGGCCTCTGTTCCCCCCTCAATCCCCCCGCTCAACGGGTGGCAGACTTCCGAAGCATCAGGGAGGGGGCGCCAAACGTTGCGAGAGGCAAGGTGTTTTGCGTGGGCGGCTGGGGCGCGCATGTAGCGACAGAATTCGACGTCGGTGGGGATGTGATGGACGGGAGGGCGAGACAAGTCTCGCCCCTACAGGATTCGACGGAGAGGAGGAGAAATGCAGTTCAAGCAGCAAGGTATTTTGCGTGGGCGGTGGCTGGATCATGCGAATGTCTAAACCGTCGACGTTGGGCGGGCGTGGCCGGAAGAGAAGCGACTATTCGCCCCAGGTTTGCCGCAGGACGCGCACCCAATTCTGATGCGTCAGTTTGTGCAGCAGGTCGTCGCCATAGCCGGCGTCGCGCAGCGCGGCGATCAAGTTGGGCAGCTTGGAGACATCGCCGACGGCATCGGGCACGCGGGCGCCGTCATAATCCGAGCCGAGGCCGACCCGCGTCTCGCCCAGCCGCTCCACCAGATAGTCGAGGTGCCGCACCATGATATCGAGCGGGCGGTCGCTATCCCAGGCGCCGTCTGCGTTGAGGAAGCCGGTGGCGAAGTTCAAGCCGACCATGCCGTCCGAGGCTCTGATAGCGTCCAGCTGCTTGTCGGTGAGATTGCGTGAGATGGGGCAGATGGCGTGGACGTTGGAGTGCGTGGCGACCAGCGGCGCGTCGCTGAGCGCGGCCACATCCCAGAAGCCGGCTTCGTTCATATGCGAAAGGTCGATCATGATGCCCAGCTGGTTACAGCGCTTGACCAGCCTCTTGCCGGCGTCGGTCAAGCCGGGGCCGATATCGGGCGATGAAGGAAAGGCGATGGGCACACCATGGGCGAATATGGTCGGCCGGCTCCAGACGATGCCCAGCGAGCGCAGCCCGGCTTGATAAAAGACTTCGAGCGCGTTGAGGTCTTCGTCGATGGCCTCGGCGCCCTCGAAGTGCAAGATGGCGGCGAAGATGTCACTCTCGATGCAATGCTCCAGCTCGGCGGCGGTGCGCACGACTTTGACCTGCCCGGCTGATTCCGCCTCCAACTTGAAGAGATCGGCCATCATGCGCAGGGCGACGCGTTGCGAGAAGACGAATTCCACGGCTGGCGACACGTACGGTTTGGAGATATCGGGCATGTTGTCGGGATCAATGCGGGTTTGCGGGTTGGGCACGTAGACGGCGAAGAATCCACCGGCGAAGCCACCGCGCCGCGCCCGCACCAGGTCGATATGCCCGCCGTCCATCTCGCCCAGGAAGTCGTGGTAGTCGACATCGTCATTCTGATAGAAACGCAGCAAAGTATCGTTGTGGCCGTCGAAAATGGAAAACTCCGCCATGATCAGGCTCTCCCCAATTCAATTCCGAATAGCGAGGATAATGTCAGCAGAATTCGGTCAGCGCAACTGTGGAAATGAAAAGCGCAGCCCGATGGAACTGCGCCGGCTTATCGCGCGGGACGCTCTTCATTCGGATCGCGCCGCTCCCGCACGGGCACGGGAACGCGCGCCGGTTTGCGCCGCCGCGCCGCCGGCTCAACGAGGTCGTCAAGTTCTTTGAGGATTCGGCGTCCCATTTCCAGCAGTTCTTCCCAGATGCTGCGCTTGTGTTTCGCCATAGCGGAGACTTTCTCCTGAGACAGGGGCCGGCTCAAGCGGATGGAGCGGGGAACAAGCCCAGTAGCATGGAGGCGATGGCGAGCGCGATGCCGATATTCAGCGTGATCAAGATGCGCAACGTGCCGCGCAACTCCGCGATATCGGCTTTGGTCGCCATGTGCGAAAGGGCTTCGTCCAAACGCCCTTCCACGCGCGCGATGCGGCCTTCTGATTGAATGGCTGTCTCCAGAGTTTGCGGCCTGCGCCAGGCAAATTAAGCAGGTGGACCTGAGGGGACTCGAACCCCTGACCTCCACAATGCCATTGTGGCGCTCTCCCAACTGAGCTACAGGCCCCGGCACAAACGTATGCTAGCCGATGCGACCGGCGCTGTCAATATGCAGCGCGCGCCGCGTCTCGCTGTGGACATCGGCCAAGATCCAGCCGGTCGTCATCGGCTGCGTTAATGCTTCTCCGCTTCTCGTTCGGCCTGAACTTGCTGCAAGTGAGACAGTTCGCCCGTCGGTTCTCGGTCCCTTTCAATTGTATGCGCCCCCAGCCCAAATTCTGAATGTTGACAGCGGCGGGGCTCGCAGATGATCCGCGCTCTGAGCGATGAGAAGGCAATCTCACATGCAATACGCGCGTAAGCTGTGGCATAATGTCGACGGAATCTCCAGGTGTAGAGAGACGGTCAAATGGCAGAAGCGAAGCAAACAAAGAACATCCTGGTCACTGGCGGCGCGGAAGATGTCGGCTTGGCGACGGTGCGCGCCTTGCTCAAGGGCGGGCATAAGGTCGTGGCGACCGCCTGCGATGCCGATGCCGCTTTGGCGCTGCGGCTGGCGGGCGCCCTGCCGGTATACCCGGACTTGAGCCGCGCCAGCGAAGTGCTGAGCACGCTGCGCATGGCCGATGCCGATGCCGTCATCCACGCTGTGCCGCAATTTTGTGGCGGCACACCCCATTCTGGCACCGCCTACGCGGCCCGCGCCGATCAGCTGCTGCGCTTTACGCGGGCGGTCGCGCAGGCGGCGGCGCAGCACGGCGTCGAGCGCCTCGTCTCGCTGAGCTTCGCATACCTGTATGAGTCGGGTCGCGATGCCGCGGTCGAGGGCGACCCCGATGTGCACGATGCCGATTACGCCGCTATGTTGGGCGCCGAGCGGATCTTGCGCGGAAGCGATCTGAAGGGCTACATCATCCGCAGCGGCTACATATATGGCGGCAACAACCCCTCGACAGTGTCGCTGGCCGATAGCGTCAAGTCGTCGCAGCGCGTCGCCGCGGGCGCAAAGCCCGTCTCCTGGATCCACGAAGATGACTTGGCGGCGGCCATCATGGCGCTCCTGGAATCCGACGCGGAAGCCAGCGGTATGGAAATCATCAACGCCGCTGACGACAGCCCGCGCAGCCCGAATGAATTCGCCAGCGCCCTGGCCGGCGCCATCGGCCTGAGCGCGCCTAGCTTCGCCCAGCCGGGCCGCTTCGCCATGCTGCGCCAGCAGACCCTGCGCGACAAGCTGCTGGCGCGGTCAATCGTCATCAACAGCGCCAAGCTGCGCGAGACATTTGATTGGGCGCCGCGGCATAGCAGCATCGAGAGCGGCCTGGAGGCGGCAGCGCTGACCTGGCGCCTGCGCGATGCGGTGAACCCCGATGACTATTACAACGCCTACCAAGACGAGGCGGCCGAAGCCATCGCCAACTTCGCTTATGATGTCGCGTTGCCGGAACCGGCGGTTGAAGCGGAAGCGCCCGCAACCGTGACCGAGACGGCGGCAACACCGGAGCCGGCCCCAGTCGCTGCGGCCCCGCCTCCCTCATCTGATGGTCCGACGCCGTGGAACGAAGACGAAGCCAAACGTGAGGAGCGCCGGCGCAAAGCCTTGGCGCGCAAAGCCGCCCGCGCCGCCAAACAAGGCCGGGGCTAAGGCCGGATGGCTTCTCAACTCAAGGGTGTGCTCTTTGACCTGGATGACACGCTGATTGACTGGAGCGGCGTCTGGCTCAGCTGGCGCGAGATTGAGTCGCCGCGTTTGGCTCGGATTGCCGGGCACGTCAACAGCAGCCTTCATCAAGATGCGGTCAATGTTGAAGCCTTGCTGGACGCGTATCTAGAGCGCACGCGCGCGGCCTGGCGGGAAGCACGCGTTACCCTGCGCGCCCCGTATATGCCGCAGATCCTGTGCGCGGCGCTCGGCGAGTTGGGCGTTGACGCCGATCGGCTTGAAGTCGCCGCCTTGCTCAAGGTTTATGGCTGGGATGCCATTCCAGGAACAGTCGTCTTTCCCGATGCGCCGCCGCTGCTGAAGACGCTGCGGTCGCGCGGCATCAAACTGGGCATCGTCACCAACGCCTCGCAGCCGATGGCCTTGCGCGATGTTGAGCTGGCGACGCACGGCTTGATTGAGCACTTTCCCGACTGTCGGTTGGCGGCGGCTGATGCTGGCTATCTGAAACCGCATAGGCGCATCTTCCAAACGGCCCTGGCGCGGCTCGGCACAAGCCCTGAAGAAACCGTATTCATCGGCGACAACCCGGTGGCGGATATCGCCGGCGCCGAGGCAGCTGGCATGCGCGCAATTCTGCGTATAACAGACCGGGCGGATTTCGACGCGGCTTCGGGGCGAACTGCGCGCGCCCGCTCGAACGGCAACCTGCCCGACATCAAACACAGCCTGCACAGCCTGGAGGAATTGCCTGCCATGCTGGACGCCTGGTACCCCGATTGGCGCGATGGCAAGGCCTGACCTGCGCCTGCATGGCGACCTCAACTTAATCGTCACCGGCTACGTCGAACCGAATCGCCCGCGCATTTCGCGCCAGTTGGCGGCCCGCCTGGGTCTGGAGCTGATTGACGTCGAGCGCGAAATCGAGGAGCGCCTGGGCGACACCATCGAGCATATCCGCACAATTTACGGCGAGCGGCGGCTCAAAGCTATTGAGACTGGCATCATGGACGAGGTCGTCTTGCACCGGCGCGCCTTGATCCGCGTGTCGGGCAATACGTTGATCAACAGCGGACAACTGCCCGAGCTGCAGCGCAACGGCCTGGTCGTCTGCCTGGTCGCCTCACTGGATTCGATTCTGCGCCGCATTCACCTCACGCTGGGCGCGCGCTACCACGACCCGGTCGAGCGGTCGCGCGCCATCGGCGAGTTGCAGCGGGAGTGGCGCATCCGCGAGGCGCCGGGCGTGGTCGAGTTTGACGCCACCACCGTGACCGAGGCGATCTTGATCGAGCGGATCGTCGAATACTGGCGCGATGTCTCACTGCGGCGCGGTTGAGGGCTGAGGTCGGCGCTCAGAAAGACACGCCCAGATGGCCGCGCGTCATCTGAAAGTCGTGATTGCCGGTCACTTGATGCCGTGGCAGGTAATCGCCGGCGTAGGTCGCGACCAGCAGCTCCAGCAAGCGGTTCGCCGCGTCCTCGCCTTCGCGCAGCAACGCGTCCATATCAGCGGCGTCGGCGGCGCTGACTTGCAAGACGGGCGTCAAGGGGTGGCCCGCCAACGGGTAGCCATCGACGGCGCCCAGCATGAGATCGACGCCACTGGCGGCGATGCCCGTCAGCGTTTCGCTCCAGTGCCGGCGCGGGTTGGCCATGATGTGAAAGCCGGGCTCAGCCGCCCGCTGCCCGTAGCCCAGGGTCGCCGCTGGCCGGGCCAAGCCCAGAACATCGACAAAGACTGACTCCAGCAGCGCGTCTCGATCCGACATGACCACCGTGCCGCCGCCGGCGATGATGCGCTGGCACAGCCCCGCCAGGTCGCGGGCGATGAATGCCGGCACATCGCCTTGCGAAATCAGGCCGATGCGCAGCGCTTCGGGGCCGGCGAGCGTGCGTTGCGGCGGATCATCGCGCCTCAGCCGCTCACGGAACCAGGCGATAATTTTGCGCATGACCGCGTCGATGCCGCCATCAAGCTGAATGCTGGCCCAGCCGTAATCCGCCGGGTCCAAGCCGTGTTCCGCCATCATGCCGCGGAAGTAGCTATTATGCGTTATCTCGCAGCCGTGCTCCAGCAGCAGCGCGTGCCGCACCTTGGGGTGCTGCAGATAGCTGATCAGCGAATTCTTGTACTCGGGCACCACATTGCCGCCGCAGCCTTCGGTGTGCACCAAACTGACGAAGCGCGACAGGCCCGCCGCCCGCGCCAGGCCACTTTCGTTAAGTGAGTCGGTCGTCATCTTGGCGATCTGCCCCGAGCAGAGGCTGGTCGGCAACAGCAGCGCGACCTGCTCGCTGGCGGGCCCATTGGCGCCATGGTAGACCGGCAGGCTCAGCGCCGGCGCGTCCACAGCGGCGTCGATGGCGAGGGGAGCGCCGGAGTACGAAGGCCGCTCAAGCAGTGTGACATTGGCCGGGCGGGTCTGCTGCCAATCGCGCCAGATTTGCGCTTGGTAGTGGCCGGCCGCTTCGCCGACCGAGCGCCTGCCGTCCGCCACCTCCACAGTCAGGTCGAGCGTGCGCGCGCCCAGCTCAGCCAGCTCTGCGCCGTCCAGGTATTCGCCGGCATTGACGTCCATGTCCTTCCGCAGCAGTTGGTAACGCGCCGTGGTGGTGACGATTTTGATGGTTGGCACGAAGGGGAAGTTGGTGATGGAGCCGTTGCCGGTGACGAAGAAGATCAAATTGCAGCCGCTGGCAACCTGGCCGGCGATGCTCTCCAGGTCATTGCCCGGGCTATCCATGAAATAGTAGCCGCCACTGGTCATGCGCTGGCTGTAGTCGATGACGTCATGCAGCGGGACATCCGGGTGGCGCTTGGCGGCCGCGCCCAGCGACTTGAGATAGATATTGTAGAGGCCGCGATATTTATTGCCGCCGGAGGGGTTGCCTTCCGCCGTCTGGCCATGCCAGCCCACGCGCTCCTTGAAGCGCTCGACCATGGCCAGGAATTTATGCGCCAGCTCGACGCGCTCGACCTTGTCCAGCACATAAGACTCAGCGCCGATCAATTCGTCCGTCTCCGCCAGGTTGGCCGCGCCGCCATAGCGGATCACTTCTTTGGCCACCCAGGCCGCCAGCGGGTTGCCGCTGATGCCGGAGAAGGCGTCCGAGCCGCCGCACTGCAGGGCGATCTTGAGCGCGCTCAAGGGCTGCGGACTGCGCTCAAAGCGGTTCACTTGGGGCAGCCACTCCGTCAGCAGCGCTTTGAACCAGGCGATGTTCTCGTCGAAGCTGGGCCTCAGCGAATGGAAACGGTGAAGCACGTGATCGAGCGGATAACGGTGCGCTCTCAGGTATTGGCGCAAATCAGCATTGGTGACGGCCTCCGCGCCATAATCCAGCGCGACCACGGCGCCGACGTTGGGATGCACCATGTAGCCGGCCAGCGTCCGCAAGAGCAGCTCGCGATTATTCGGATTCTGATGGCCGCCCTCGGTATGCGCCAGCGGCACGATGCCATCGACATTGGGGAAGTTGTCGGCAGCGTCTGAATTCATCTGCGCCAGCGTGCGCACGAAACCGGCCACAAGCGACGATGTGCCCAGCACGACGATCATGTTGCGCGTGCCCACGCCACGGCCGCCAGCGCGCGCGTAGCCTTCAAATGTGCGCGTATCGCTATAAGTCTCGAGCGGCGGCGCCGGCTGAAAAGCGGCCTCGTCAAATTGATAAGGCACGATCTGATTATCGAAGTTGGGCTGCGCCGGCAGGTCAAAGTCGAGGTTGCGCCGCGCCAGCTCGACCAGAACGCCCGCGTTCATCACGTATTCGCCGGCGGCGATCGGGCGCGTGGCGCTGCCGAAGCGCTGCCGCCAGGATGTCAGCTCGGCGCCCTCAGCGATGGTCCGCACAGCGAAACGATGCCCCTCCAGCACATGATGCGACAGCGTAAAGCTGCGTCCTTTATGCTGAACAGACGTGCCGGCAGGCAAATCGCGGATGGCGATGGCGCAATTGTCGGATGGATCGGGCAAGCGACCGATTTCAGTTAAGTCGGGCATGTTAACTTCCTAAGGTATTCCGCGTACATCGCGCGACAATTTTAACCACAGAGAACACAGAAGCAGAACAAAGCAAGTCATGCAAATCTCGTCTTAAGGAACTTTTCTTTTACCACAGAGTTAAATGAGGATACACAGAGGGCACAGAGGGTTCTGGCTGATGTCAATTCTGCCGCGATTTGGGCGACCGTCCAACAAATGTGGACTTTCGCTGGCATACCATCACTTCTTTGCATTACTCGGTGTCCTCAGTAATCGAAAGATATTAGTGCAACCTTTGAAATAAAGGCTGTTGTAGGGGCGATTCTGTGAATCGCCCGAAAATCAACATCTCTGCTTGAGATCTCTCCGCGCTCTCTGCGTTCTCTGTAGTTTGCTTCTTTTGCATGACTTACTTGCGCTTGCAGAGGGCACAGAGAAGTAGGGGCGAGACGGTGGCTCGCCCTTTTTCGCTTTTCATGCTGGGCGTCGCGCCAGGCGACCCGCAGCCGCTCCGATTAGATTGAATTTACCACAGGCGCGGCGTTTGCACAGCCAAATGCCAAAAGTCGTCCGCGCGCGGCATCCGCCCCAGCCCCTTGCGCAACGCCATCTTGTTTCGTATCGTAATGCCCGATGACCACAATCAGGCGCAGTAAGCGAATATGATCAAGTTCATGATCCTCTTCCGGGCGCCGGAAGATGTCGACAGTTTTGAGAATGTCTACGCCGATTTTCTCGGCTTGGTGGAGCGCATTCCTCTTATCCAGCGCCGCCAGGTCGTGCACATTACCGGCAGCCCGCAAGGCGCGCCCGAGTTCTATCGCATCCTGGAAATCTACTTTGAATCGACCGAGACGCAGTACGAAGCGTTGATGTCCGATGTGGGCCAGGAAGCCGGCGCTGAGCTGGCGCGCTTTCCAGCCGGGTCTGTCGATATCTTGCTGGCCGAAGTCTACGAAGAAGCTGGCGGCAGCACGCCCCAGCCCGCCGCAGCCGCCACCGAAACCGATGCGGCGGAGGGCGACGACAAAGGCGCCGAACGGGCGGCCGCCTCAACTGCCGACTGAGAGCAATGCGCTCAAGCCAACGACAAAGTCCCGCTTGCCGCCTTGGGCCGGGTGCCGCACTTTGGCGCAGTCGACGCCGTCGCGCTGCAGCGTGTCGTAAGCCACATTGCCCACAGCGATGACTTGCTCGAAGCGCCACAACTGCAGAATCCGCCGCAGAAAGCCGACGCCGATTGCGATCTCGGCAGCGCGTGGCTTGCGGTTGCTGAGCGGCCGCCCGGCTTGATGCGGATGAAAGGGAAAGGTGTTCCAGATCATGGGCAAGGCGCCCAGCTCCGTTAGCGCGCCCCAGACGATGGTGGCCGATTGTTCGCCGTAGACGCGCTCGAAGCCGCTGTCGCTCACATCTTGGAAGCCGTCTTCGACGCCGAAGATGCCCAGGGCGGGCAGGCCTTCCAGCAAGATTTTGCGGCTGGTCACGGGCACGCCGGTCAAGCGGCAGCCGCGATAGCCGGGCGCTTCCAGCACCAGCAGAGAACGCGGCCTGCGCGCTGCCATCAGCCGAAAGTAGCGCTGCAGATTGGCGCGCCGTATGTCGCTGTTGGGGTCGCCGGGCGCATATTCGTTGTGGGCGTCGCCCGCCAAGTGGATGCGAGAGAGGTCACGAATCAGGGCGCTGATGCTGTGCTCGCCGGGCATCGTCTCTGGCATGGCAGAATCCTGAGCTTCGACGCTGAGGTGAGCGCCGCCTCATACGGCCGCCGCTCGAATTGGACGACGCGAATATCAGCATTATAGTAGAATCAATCGAAGTTGTCGCTTAACTTGACAGGTCGCTGGCAAAGCAATGAAGCTCGGGCGCAAACAGATGGCAGTGCGGGGACTTTTTCTCATCCTTTTGTGGCTGACGGTCGCGGTGCAGGCGCAAGCGCAACCGCGGGATTATGCTATCTCCTTGCCGCGCGTCGCTTATGCCGCCGACGGCGCCACGGCGACCATCACTTTCGCCGTCAGCAATCAGGGCGGCGCGGCTATCGAAGCGTCACAGATTGTCATCAGCGAAGATCGCAGCGGGCGCATCGCGGCGAACGCCGAGCTGCCGGCATTGGCTGCGGGCGCGGCGCAAGACTTCAGCATCGCCTTGCCGCTGGCCGAGCTGCCCGCTGAAGCTCTCTCTTTCACCATTGAAGCCGGCATCGACCAATACGAACTCGCCGGTAGCCCCATCTCGCGCAACAACATTCAGGCCATCATCATCAACAGAGCTGACGCGGGGGCGGCAACGGGCGGGCCGGTCAGCGCGCCTAGCGCAGCACGCTACGACCTGTGGCTGCCGCTGGTGAACCTCGGCATCAATTTTCGTCAAGGCGGCGTTCAGCTGAATGACGACTTTTACAGCGGAAGCGATATCCTGTTGCGCCTGGCCCTGTTGCTGGTGGCGCTCTTCTGCCTGTGGCTGCTCAGCCTGGTCTTGCGGCTGATATTCCGCCGGCCGCCGAAATTCGAGACCTGGCAGCCGCCATACGCCGTCAACAGCTGGCACGACCCGGATTCCGCGCCGGGCCGCCGCCAAAGCTGGCAATATCACGCGCAGAGCAGCAGCATCAGCGCGGCGCCCGTTCCCGACCAAGTGGCCGTCATCAAGCATTTGACCGACAGGCGCGGCACGGTACTCGGCGGCTGGCGGGTCATCGCCGTGCGCAGCGTACAATACGACATTTACGGGCGCATCAGCCGCAGCGAAGTCATCATGCCGCAAAAGCTGATCAAGGCGCTGAATCGCGTGGCTGGCCGCGCCCACGAGCTGGACGGCGCCGCCTTGGAGCGCGCGCTGGCGCCTATCGCCAAGGGCATTAGCAAGCGGGCGCTTTCCGCGGTCGAGAAGCAGAACGCATCGCTGTGGCTGGCGCTCGACATGCGCTTTGACGGCGCCCTCGATGAGGCGCGGATTCTCTTTGAGCTTTATCAATTTCGCGGCGAGGCCTGGCGGCGCATCGACCAGTGGGAGCCGGAGCTGGCGCCGACGGGCGCACGCGTGCCCGAGCATTTCAGCTACACATTAAGCGGGCAACTGCCCGGCGAAACGTTCCGCGAATTCAAGGGACGCCTGGTTGATGATATCCGTCGGCTGCTGGCGAACCTGTTGCAGCCCCACTATGACGCGGCCGACGCGTATCAGCCTGACGAACCAGCGACTGATCATGCAGCGGCGGCGCCGGATTCACCAGTGCCTGACGACGAGACTGACGCGCGCTGACGTCCACCGCTATAATACTGGCTGAATTTTCTGAGCGAGGAGAATTGAACAATGTCGGCCATCATCCCCGAACACCTGAAAGACCTGCTTCAACGCCCGATTGTGGTCAGCTTCGCCACGACGAATCCCGATGGCCAGCCCCAGGTGACGCCGGTCTGGGCAAGCCTGGAAGGCGATCAGGTCTGGATCAATTCGGCCGTCGGGCGGCGCAAGGACCGCAACATCCGCGCCAACCCCAAGGTGACGGTGCTGGCGCTGGACCCGCAGAACGATTTCCACTGGGCCGAGATCCGCGGCGAGGTGGTGGCCTTTGACGAGACAGAAGCCGCCATCGACCACATCAACAAGCTCTCGGGCATGTACGCCGGCAACGAGGACTACTACTCGTTCAATCCGGAAGGCAAGGGCCAGGAGACGCGGGTGATCTACAAAATTCAGCCGACGCGCGTCAACGGCATGTAGCGGCTTTCATACGCGGCCGGCGCGGCCGGTGTAATCCCGCAGATAGAGAAAGTCGTGCCCGATGCTGCGCTTGCTCAGCTTGGCGATATTGGGCATGGTGCGCTTATAGTGGTTGGCTTTGACGCGCTCCCAGATTTGGGCCACGAAATCGCGCTTGAAGCCTTCGTCCTCGACCTCGCCCACGGTGTAGCGCTCATCGACAAGCAGGAAGAGCACCTGGTCGGCTTCGTCATAGGTGAAGCCGAGCTCGTCTTCGTCGGTCTGGCCCAGCCACAGATCGGCTGAAGGCGGCTTGTCGATGATGGACTTGGGCACGCCCAGGTAGCGCGCCATCTGCCGCACTTGACACTTATACAGGTCGGCGATGGGGTGCAGGGCGACGCCGCTGTCGCCGTAAATGGTGCTGTAGCCCAGCAGAAACTCGGTCTTGTTGCTGGTGCCCATGACCAAGCCGCCCCAGGCCATCGACTGGTCGTAGAGCGTGATCATGCGCAGCCGCGCCATCACATTGCCCTGGCGCAGCCGGCTCATCTCGGGGAAGCGCTGGAAATGCGCGTCCGCCATCTGGCTGACCGGCAGCGTGAGATGCGGCGTGCCCAGGTCCTCGATGACGGCTTCGGCGTCGCTCAGGCTTTCGGGCGACGAGGTCCGGTAGGGCATGCGCAGGGTCAGCACATTTTCCGCCCCCAACGCCCGCGCCGATAGATAGGCCGAAACCGCCGAGTCGATGCCGCCGGACAGGCCGATGACCACGCGCGACATGCCGGCTTTGGCCACGCTGTCACGGATGAAGCCCGACAGCATTCGCGTCGCCAATTCGGTGTTGATCTTCAGGCGCGGCAGCACTTGGTTGGCGGATTCGGCATTCATAGTCACTCCTCAACCCTCGCCATCAAGCGGCTGCAGTGAATAATGCGTGACCTGGTGCGGGTAGCTTTCGTTGACCTCAAGCTCCAGCCGCAGGGGCCGCCCGCCCTTCTCGCCCGTCATGATCAGGCAAACCGCGTAATCTTCAGCTATTTCCACGGCGGCCACTTTCAAGCGCCCGTGCAGGCGGCGCGTCGCTTTCAGATCGAGCAAGCGCCGCTCGACCGGGTTCTCCATCAGCACGAGATCGTAATAGCCGCTACGCATGAAGCCGCGCAACTTGCGGAAATCGCCCGTGTTGAAATAGCGCATCTGGGCGATGAAGCGCCGTCCGGCTTTGCTCGCGCCGATCTTGCGTCTCAGTTCATCATTCATCGCGTATTCAGACTCGTCGCGCCAGTGCGCCGCTCGGCCGCCTCATTGCGCAGCGGCGACAATCATAACATAATCAGCATGAAATCAGATATGATTGCTCGCAACGCGCGGGCGGATGACAGGTGAGGGGCATGAGCGAAAGACTGGCGGAAATCCAAGGGGCGATTGACCGCTTTCACATGGAAGAAGCGCGCACGCTGGCGGCGCGGGAATTGGCGGAGAACCCGAGCGCCGAAGCCTACTACCTGGCCGCGCAAGCCGCGCTCAGCCATGGGCAGCGGGTGGACTACCTGGAAAGGGCGCTCGAGCTGGACCCGCAGCATCAGGCGGCCGCCGCTGAGCTCGACGATGTGCGGCCGCCCAAAGTCAAGAGCGTTCAGCCGACTCCCGAGCCTGCCAAGGCCCCGGTCAGATTAGCAAGTTTGTCGCGGCGTTTCGTCGCCTTGATCATCGACGCCTTCGCCGTCGCCTTCATCACCGTCGCCATCATGGCGGCCAATGGCGCGCTGACGGCCTTCTACGACGCCATGCTTGTCGCGGATGAGCTGGCCGCTGCGGCCGCCTTCAACCAATTGCAGTCCGATATGGTCGGCGTCAATCTGCTGGTCAGCGCGGTATATAACGCCGCCTTGATGACCTGGCTCAACGGACGGACCCTGGGCAAGCTGCTTCTCGGGATGCGCGTGATCAAGAAGAATGGCCGGCGCATCAGCCTGCTGGACGCGCTGCTGCGCAATGTCTTCGGCTATATGATCAGCCAGATCTTCATGCTGGGCTACTTGTGGGCGGTCTTTGATCGCGAAAAGCAAGCCTGGCACGACAAGATGGCGGGCACTGTCGTCGTGGACGAGCGGCCGAAGTTCTCGGCTTGACGTCGTGGGCTTGTCGTTATGGTAGAATCGCTGAACAGTGGGTTAGGCAGGAGCGCGCCATGAACACGATAGAGAGCATCAACCTGATTTATCGTAATCCGAAGATTCGGGGCGGGCGACCCTGCATCGTGGGCACCGACTTGCGGGTCCTGGATATCGTCGTGTCAAAGGTCTTCGCTGAGCGCACGCCCGATGAATTGGCGGAGGACTATGATCTTTCAATGGCCGAGGTGCACGCGGCGCTGGCATATTATTACTGCAACAAAGATGAGATTGATCTAGACATTCGCGATGACTTCAAACGAAGCGACGAATTAGCGCAGCAAGGGCTCAGCTCAGTAGAGAGACCAGTCTACCAAGATATGAACCCGGATCAAGTTCAAGCCGCGACCGCTAGCGCTGCTGCTTATTCGCAAAAGGCGGCGACAGCAGTGAAGGCGCTTGCCGAAATCAGAACCAGGAAATCAGTGGAAGCGCTAGAGCACGAAGTTGAGTAAACAAGCGATCGCGTTTTACTTTGACGCCTGCGTTCAAGTCGCGATTGCCAAGCAGTTGAAGCGTGATGGGATTGAGGCGGTTACGGTACGCGACTTGCAGAAGCTAAGGGACGACGATCCCAGCCATTTGCGGCGCGCGACTGAGCAGCATCAAGTATTAGTCACTTACGATGACGATTTCGTCGAATTGGCGAGGCAGGGCGAAGAGCACGCTGGCATCGTATTCATCCCGACTCGTTACCGTAAGATAGGCACAGTGGTCAAAGGGTTAAGAAAGTTCCATGCGCGTTATAGACAGGATGACGTTGCCAATCTTGTCTGGTACTTGACCGACGCGACATCAAACTAAAGGCACAGTGCAAAGTGCTGCCAGCCAGGAGCGCGCCATGAACTCGATAGAGAGCATCAACCTGATTTATCGTAATCCGAAGATTCGGGGCGGGCGACCCTGCATCGTCGGTACCAGCTTGCGCGTGATCGACATTGTGAACGCGATGCGGTGGAAGAGGCGCACTCCGGAGCAGATGGCGGAAGATTACCAGATTACGCTCGGACAGGTTCACGCGGCGCTCGCCTACTATTACTGCAATCAAGCAGAGATTGATGCGGACATGCGCGAAAGTGAACGCAAGAGTAAAGCAATAGCTGCAAAAGTGTTTGCTGACAAAAGTTCACTGTATTCGCGATTGCAGCGATACATGCGGGACGATGATTTTCGAGCCGCGTTATCCGTGGCGATGGAGGCACCGGACGAAAACCGTACCGCGCGCATAAGGGCGCTCTTTGCCAAGATGGCCACCAGTGAGCAAGAAGCGAGTAAATCTCCACCGGCGCGAACGGTAAATTCCTTTGAGTGAGGACATCCTTCGACTTTATCTCGACGAGCATATGGATGTAGAGATAGCGCGGCAGCTCAATCGCCTCGGCATCGACACCATCACCGTGCAAGCGCTTGAAACTCAAGGCGAGGATGACCGCATTCAATTGCAAATTGCGACTGCACTTGGGCGGGTGCTTTGCACGATGGACAGCGAACGTCGATCTCGCAGCGGATGGGGCACAGCACGCAGGAATCGTGTTTATTCCCAGCGAGCATAGCGAAATCGGTGTCGTTGTTCAGTATCTTGACCTAATGGCCAGGGTAGTCACTGCCGACGAGGCGCGAAACCGTGTGGAATACGTTTGTCCCCTCGACTAAATCGTGCTTGGAGATATGGAAGCATTTCGCCCTCTCTACCCGGTGACTTCACTCCCATACCGCCGCACCCGCAAGTCACACTGCTCCTTGTGCCCCATGAAACCCTCAAGGTCGCAGAGCCGGCTGCCTACCTCGCCGATGCGCGCGCTCGCCGCTTCGGTCACGCGCTGGTAGGTCACCGTCTTGATGAACTTGCCCACCCACAGGCCGCCGGTATAACGCCCGGCTTTCATCGTCGGCAGGGTGTGGTTGGTGCCGATGACCTTGTCGCCGTAGGCCACGTTCGTCTCCGGCCCCAGGAATAGCGCGCCGTAGTT
The DNA here is from genome assembly GCA_965208195.1 of Phototrophicaceae bacterium. GTDB lineage: Bacteria > Chloroflexota > Anaerolineae > Aggregatilineales > Phototrophicaceae > UBA6055. The sequence continues at coordinate 2,010,336 of CBDBOC010000004.1, forward strand.
CGTCATCCGTTGCAGAAAATAGTCGGGATCTCGCGTCAAAATCTCGACGTGCTCGCTGGCGATGTCATCAGCGACTTGCACCATCTCAGCGTCGGTATCGACCAGGATGACCTCGCCGTAGTCGCGCCAGGCGGCGCCGGCCAGATCCGCCGTGGGCAGGCTCTCCAGCTGGCGGCCGATCTCGGCTTCGATGCTCTCGGCGAGCGCGCGGCTGGTGGTCAGCAGGACGGCCGGTGAAGTCGGCCCGTGCTCGGCTTGGCCCAGCAGATCGACGGCGCACATTTCGGCGTCAGCGGTGTCGTCCGCCACAACCAGGACTTCGGTCGGGCCGGCGAGCAAGTCAATGCCAACCGTGCCGAAGAGCTGGCGCTTGGCTTCGGCCACGTAGGCGTTGCCCGGGCCGACGATCATATCGACCGGCGTGATGCCCAAGGCGCCGTATGCCATGGCGGCCAATGCCTGGACGCCGCCCAAAATGTAGATGTCGTCAGCGCCGCCGAAGTGCATTGCGGCGATGGTGGCGGCCGGCAGCTCGCCCTGGATCGGCGGGGTGCAGGCGCTGATGTGCTTGACGCCGGCCGTCTTGGCCGTGACCACGCTCATATGCGCCGAGGCCACCATAGGGTAGCGCCCGCCCGGCACGTAGCAGCCGACGCGATTCACCGGGATGTTCTTGTGCCCCAGGACCACGCCGGGCAGCGTCTCAACTTCGACATCGCGTAGCGCCGCCCGCTGCGCCTGCGCAAAATTGCGCACCTGTTGCTGAGCGAACTTGATGTCGGCGACAACCTGGTCGGATAGGGTGCCGATGATGTCTTGAATCTGGCTCGGCGAGAGCTTGAAGTCCGCCGGGCTCCAGTTGTCGAATTTGGCCGATAACTCGCGGACGGCGGCGTCGCCCCGCGCCCGGATATCGGCCAGGATGCCGCGCACCGTGTCTTGCACCTGCGCGTCGGCTTCGGCTTTCTGTTGGATGGTCTTACCGCGTTTGATGGTGGTGATTGCCATTTGTCGCCTCGTCTTGGTCTGTTCTCGTCATGGTTAGATTTGGAGCGGCCGCCCAAAGTCACCGGTCTTCTCGTCCTCGGGTTGCGCGGAACTCAGTGGGTTACTGATGCGCAACACGATGAATTCATCTTGCGACAACGTTTCGTCGGTCTTGAGGTCGGGAATTTCCGCAAGCCAACGTTCAACGATGCGCCGTTCGTGCGCGCGGTCAATGTCGTCAACCAGCAGCAGCGCATCATCGGCCAGAAACTCGCGCAGCAGCGGCAAGCCGGGGTAGCGGACATCATCGCTGAGGTAAGTTCCGGGGCCGTCAATGAATACGAAGTCGAAACGCTGATCTTTGGGCAGGCCGTCAAGCGTGTAGAAGTAATGCGTTTCGCCGCCCAGCTTGATCTGCTGCAAGGGCGCGTCTATGATGCGCGCAATCGCTGACAAATCATGTTCCGCCAGCAGTTTGCGCGTGTTGGCCGCCGGGCCGGCTATGTTTTCCAAAGCCACCAGGCTCCCCCGCCCGCCGTTTCGAGCGCGTAGCTCATCACCAGCGTCGACATGCCGCTGCCCAGCTCCAGCACACGAGCCGGGCGTCTCTCGACGATTAGTTGCCACAGCAACTCCAGCACCTCGGGCCGGGCCATGTAGCGCACCCAAAGCGGCAGCGGTCGCCGTGGGCGCAACTTGGGGTAGAGCCGGGTCGTAAAGTCGTGCTGCCATTTGGCTTCCCAGTGGAATTCTTTGCGCATATTGTCGCGCAGCCCATGACTGGCGCGCGTGATGCCGAGCAATGTGATCGCCCCCAAAAGCAGAAGCGAGACTAAGACGCCAATATCAGCAAAGCGAGCCACCAGCGCAAGCGAAAGCGCCGTCCAAACTAGCCAGGTCAAAAGCGCCACGCGGTAGGCGCGAAAGTAATTGATGAGCCGAACTTGAATTCGGCGACGCAGGAGCGGCTTCATCGTATTTGCCCCGCGTTATGCGGCTCGATCAAGCCCAAAGTCGCTGGCTGGCCAGGCGCGCGCCATCGGCCAGCGAGCGTAACTTGGCGTAAGCGATATCGGGATGCACCGCGCCGAAGCCGGCGAAGGTGCCGAAGCCGCAATCCGTGCCCGCCAGCACCCGCTCGCGCCCGACGATATTGCTGTAGCGCTCGATGCGCTCCGCCACCAGCTCGGGATGCTCGACGAAGTTCGTGGTCGTATCAAGGACGCCGGGGATGAGGATCTTGTCGTCGGGGATAGCCGCCTCGGCCCAGATGCGCCATTCGTGCTGATGCCGCGGGTTGGCGCCTTCGAATTGGACGGCCTGCGGCTTGGCGGAGAGCACGATGTCGATGATCTCGCGCAGGTCAACATCGTGATGGTGCGGCCCTTCGTAATTGCCCCAGCACAAGTGCATGCGCACGCGCTCGGCCGGCACATTCTCCAGCGCGTAATTCAGCGCCTCGACCTGCGCCTGCGCCGCCCGCTTGAAAGTAGCTGTATCTTCATCGCGAAAACGGATATGCCGCCCCATAGCCAAATCGGGGCAATCCACCTGCAAGATGAGGCCGGCTTCGGTGATCTTCTCGTATTCGACCTTCATCACTTCGGCCAGCGCCTCAAGGAAGCGCGCTTCGTCCGCGTAGTACTCGTTGGGCTGGAAGACGGCGATGACACCGGGCGAGGCGGAATTCATGAAAGCTTCGGTCGCGCCGGCTTCGTCCCGCGCCGCCAGCAAATTGTTGATATCTTTCTCCAGCGGCGCCAGGTCCTTGATGGTGATGGCGTCGCGCACCACGGGCCGATGATACTTGGGCGTGCCGCCGGCTTCGGCCAGGCGCTGCTTGAAGGCGGGGAAGTCGTCCAGGTCTTTGGGCGTGGCCCGCGGCACTTCGGCGATCTCAAAGCCGGTGAAGCGATGCCGGATGTAGGTGGCGTAGCTGATCTTGCTCATCTCGCCATCGCTGATGATATCAACGCCGGCCGCGACTTGCTTGGCGGCCACTTCGCGCACAGCCCGCGCCATCACACGGTCGAATTCGGCTTGATCGTAGGCTTCGCCTTGATCTTGCGCGAAGAGTTGATCAACCACGACTTGCGGCCGCGGCATGCTGCCTACGTGCGTGGTGAGAATGCGCTCAGTACTGGTAAGCATAGCTGGCCCCCTTGGCTAGCGCGGCGGACGGAATTCGGCCAGATCGACGCCGGTCATTTCGCGGAAGGTCCGCAGCAAGAATTCGTCCTGCCCCGCCTTCTGCGCTTCATAATCGGGCGGATGCACCATCTTGCCGCGCGCATCGGCCTGGTAGCCATTGGCCTGCGCCTGCGCTTCAATCTGGGGCGACCAGTAGGGATCCTTGCCCTCGTAGACCTGGTGCGATTCCAGCACGGCGAAGAACCAGCCGATTGAATCGCCACTGTACTCAAAGCTGCGGTACATGCCCGGCGGCAGCGAAATCATGTCCCATTCGTTGAGCACAAACTCGCCCTCGACCTTGTCGGGATCGTCTTCGTTGCCCCAGTAAAAGGTCCAGGGACCGCTTAGGATGAAGAAGCTCTCGACATAATCGTGCGTATGCCAAGCGGGCCCGCAACCCGGAGGCGCCCAAGCCATGCCGATCTGATAGCGATGCGGCTCGGTGATGGCGCGCTGAATGCTGTAATCGGGGTTCTCGGCCGCGGTATCGCCGATGACCGCGTAATTCATGCGATGATGCCCGGGCAACATGCTGTCGATGAACATGATCGGGATGCCCTTGCGCTTCAATTCGTCGAAGCGCATGACGCGCGCCGCCATGCTCTCCGCCGTCTGTTTGGGATGCTCCATCTGGTCCGTCCTCGGGGGTCCGCCGCCTGTTTGGCTAAACTGGGGGAAGCCTACTGAAAAGCGCGCCCATTGTCAATCAGCGACAGCGCGGGCAAACGCTCGGGTCAGGACGCGCACGCTCAAATTGTCGTGGTATCAATATTCCAGATGAGCATACACTCGCCGACCAGCATCAGCGAGACGGCCAGCAGAATTGTGCCCGATGCGCCGGCTCGTCCCCGGGCCAATTCCAGCGCCTCCGGCAAGCGCGCTGCATGGACGACGTCGCCGCACATCCCCTCGGCCGCCGACAAAGCCACGTGCCGCTGTGGAAAGCGCGTATTGGGGTTGATGTCGGTCTCGGTGATGATGAGCGCATCGCTGACCGAGGCCATGACGCGGTAGACACCGGCGTAATCGCGATCGCTGGGCACGCCGACTATGCTCACCACCGGCTCGCTCAAGCGCCCGCGTAGGCTATCGACAAATGACTCGGCCGAAGGCACGGTGATGGCGCCGTCGACATAGACCGCCGGCTCGCGATCAAGCTGCTGCGCGCGGCCCAGCCACTTGACCCGCGCCAGCCCGCGCTGAATCACAGCTTTCGACGGAGCGTCGCGCCCGGCTTGGCGCGCAAAAGCCTCGGCAGCGCGGATCGCCAAGCGAGGCATTGTCAATCTGGTAGCGGCCCAAGAGCGGCAGAAACAGTTCGCCGTAGCCATCCAGCTGGATGAGCTGACCATCGGCGCGGTCGGCGGCCCGGCGCGCCAACTGGCTCTCGTCAAGCACGGTGAGGCTCGCTCCTTGAAGCGCCGCTTCAGCTTGCAAGTTGGGCGAGCGCGGATGGCGCTTGCGGCAGGCTGATCCCCACTCCTCCCGGCTTGATGACCCCCGCCTTGTGCCAGGCGATGCGCTCCAGCGAGTCGCCCAGCAGCGACCTGTGCTCCAGCATAATCGGCGCGAAGACCGCCAGCTTGTTGGGCACAACGGCGATGTCGTCGAAGCGGCCGCCCCGCCCTACTTCAAGCACGGCGACATCAACGCCTGTCTCATCGAAATAGCGCAGGGCGATGGCGAGGAAAATGCCTTGCGGGCTTAGGTACGCGCCGTCGGCCAAATCCGACACTACGCCGTCGATTGCAGGCTGCAAATCGGCCAGGATGCGCAAGAAGTCGGCGGTCGCGATCATGTGGCCATCGACGCGAATGCGCTCATTCCAATGCACCAGATGCGGGCTGGTAATCGTTCCGACGCGGTGGCCCTGCGCCGCCAGCAACTTCGCCATGATAGCTGTGACCGAGCCTTTGCCGCGGCTGCCGGTCACGACGATGTATTCTCGCTCGTGGCGAAGCAATTGCGCCCGATCCAGCAAGCTGCGCGTCGGCGTCACATCGCGTGTATATTCGTCTAGCCCGCGCGGCGCCCCGTCCAGACGGCGGCGCGTCTTGAAGATGTATTCCAGGGCAGCGTCCATGGATGTGAACATTTGCCGATTCTCACCAATTCAAAAGCATTTAACCACAGAGTGCACAGAGAACACAGAGAGAGGGCAGGCAGCCCCGGCGTGACCCGGCGGGCGCGGGCATCGCCCTGTGTTTATACTCTTGAGTGACGTAGCTTACGCTCGAGACAAATCTATTCGATGAAAAACGATGACTGAACCCGCCACGCTCGCCGGCAGCGATGCCCGGCGCGCCGCCCGCAACATCAGCGCCCTGATGCTCGCCAGCGTCATCAGCAAGGGCGCGCTCTATCTTTGGCAGATCGCGCTTTCAGTGCTGCTGGGGCCAGCGGCTTACGGCATCTACGGCACGGTCGGCGCCATGATGGTGACGGCCGCTTCCATCGCCAGCTTCAGCATGGGCCTGATCGTCATTCGCGATGTGGCGCGCCAGCCGGCCAAGGCGGGCCAATACTGGACGGCGATGCTCTTCGCTCAAACGCTGCTGGCGCTGCTGGCTTATGTCGGCATGAACGGCTTCGCCAGCGGCTACAGCGAGGCACTGCGCGCCTTCGCCGCTCTGGCCGGCATCAACCTCTTCATCGATCTCTTCGGCAATATGGGCTATGACTTGCTCTTGGCGCGCGAGCGGATGGTCACCACATCGCTGGTCGAGATCCTGCACATTTTCTTGCGCATCGCCCTGGCCTGGTTGGCGCTGAGCCTGGGCTGGGGCTTGCTGGGCGTTTACGGCGCCGCCATCGTCTCGGGCGCGCTACGCTCCATCGTACTGGTGAGCTTGAACTTGCGCGCCGGCCTGCGACCGCAATTCCCGCTCGACCGCGCCATCGCAAAACCGCTGCTGATCAACAGCGCGCCGCTGGCCCTTTCCGCCTTCTTGACGCTGACCTACCAGCATTCCGACAAGTTGCTGACCACCGGCATCCTGGGCGAGAGAGTCACCGGCTTTCTCACGGCCGCCTTCGTCATCAATTTCGGCGTCATTGAGCTTTTCAGCACCTCGGTACTGGTGGCGGCCTACCCGCTGATGGCGCGCACGTATGACGCCGGCCGCAACACCCTCTTCGGCTTCATGGTGGGCAAGCTGGCGCTCTATATGCTCATCATCGGCCTGCCGCTGGCGCTGAGCATCAGCCTGCTCGCCGAGCAGATCATGCTGCCGCTGCTGGGCACGGCCTACGCGCCCGCCGCCGACATCCTGCGCCTGCTGATCTGGTACACGGCCATCACCATGTTCGGCAACGTATTCAGCAAAGCCCTGCTGATCCAAAATCGGCAGCGTCGCCTGCTCCTGATTCGCGCCGGCGGGCTGGCGCTCAACATCACGCTGACGGCATTTCTGCTGCTGAATTGGCGGGATGCGCGCGGCGCCGTCATCGCCTCGATCATCGGCGAAGCGCTGGTGGTGGCGCTCTTCCTGGTCGATTTCCGCGCCTTAGGCTGGCAGCCGCAGTTGATCGCCGGCCGCGCGTTGCGCCTGCTGCTGATCGCGCTGCCGACTGCGCTGGTCCTGCTGGCCTTGCGCGGGCACTTCATTGCGGCGCCCCTGCTCGGCGGGCTGAGCGTCTACCTTGCCGGCCTGCTGATCGCGCGCGTGCTGAGCAGTGACGACTGGGATCTGCTCTATCGGCTGGCGGCGGCGCTGCCCGGCGGCGGCTTCCTCACGCGAATCTGGCAGCGAGATATCGAGCTGAACTGGTGACGCCGATGCGCATCTTGCACCTGACGCCCTACTACGCGCCGGCTTATGCCTTCGGCGGCGTGGTGCGCTCGGTCGAGGGCATGGCGACTGCCTTGGTCAATCGCGGGCATGAGGTGACGGTGCTGACGACGGACGCGCAGGATCAGCGGCGGCGTTATAGCGGGCCGGCGGAAGAGACCATCGACGGCGTTCGCGTTCTGCGCTGCCGCAATGTTCTGCCCTGGCCTGCGCGGACGGCTCAACCTGTCGACGCCGCGCGGGATGAGACATGCCGCGGAGGCACTATTGCCGCAGGTCGATATCGTGCACGTACACGAATTCCGTACGCTGGAGAACTTGCTGGCGACGCCCGTCGCCCGCTGTCACGGCAAGCCAATCGTACTCTCGCCCCACGGCACGCTCAACTTGCGCACCGGCCGCAGCGCGCTCAAGTCAGCCTGGGACCGCCTGCTGAGCCCGGCCATCGCGCAGCGCATCGACCACGTCATCGCCTTGAGCGACGGCGAGCTCACCGAAGCCGACACGCTGTGGCGGGGTTTTGGCGCTCGGCAGCCAGCGACGCGTTTCAGCGTCATCCCCAACGGCGTCGACCCGGCCGCCGTCAATCGGCCCGAGCTGGCCGCTGCATTTCGGCGACGCTTTGCGCTTGGTAATGCGCCGACTGCCCTCTTCATGGGGCGCTTGCAAGCGCGAAAGGGCGTCGATGTGCTGATCCGGGCCTTCCACGCGGCTGATGTGGACGACGCGCGCTTGCTCATCGTCGGTCCCGACGAGGGCATGTTGCCCGCGCTACGTCGCCTCGCTGGCGGCGACCGGCGCATCGTCTTCAGCGGCTACCTGGAGGGCGATGCCCGGCTAGGCGCGCTGGCTGCAAGCGCTGTCTTCGCGCTGCCCGCCACCGGCGAGGGTCAGCCGATGGCCGCGCTGGAAGCGATGGCGGCGGGCCTGCCGGTTGTGCTGTCACCGGGCTGCAATTTGAGCGTAGTCGCGGATTACGGCGCTGGCTTGGTCATCGAGGCGACGGTCGCGGCCTTCGCGGAGGCGCTGCGGGAGCTGCTCACGAATGCCGAATCCCGCGTGCAGATGGGGGCGAAGGCGCGCCGCCTGGTTGCGGAGGAATTCACCTGGGAGCGCGTCGCTGCGCGGCTGGAGGGGGTGTATGAGCAGGTGCTCAGAGCCGATGAGACCATGTAGCGCGGGCGCGCGCCGTTGATTTTTTGCATCAAAATGGTAAACTTGTCAACGGAGACTGGGGAGGTGCCGCATGATCGGGGCGAGGCTGAAGCAGGCGCGTTTGCTGGCGGGCATGACGCAGCGGGAGTTGGCGGGACGTCTCCGTGAAAGCAATTATCGTGTAACCCCAGCGGCGATATCCAAGTATGAAAAAGGCAAGAGCGTTCCGCCAGCTCAATTCCTGTTGCTCGCAAGTAGCGAGCTGGACGTGCTGACCACGTACTTTTCTCACCAACCAGCCATGGCTGTGAAGTGGAAGTCATTTAGGCGCCACAGTACTTTGGGCAAGAGACAGCAAGAAGCCATAAAGGGGCAGGCGGCTGATCTTGCCGAGTTACATGTCGAGCTATTTACGACGCTTTACCCCCATAGAGCGCCGGCATTACCGTCGGCGCTTCCTGTGGAGACTTTCTCTGATGCGGAGATGGTTGCAAATGACCTGCGCGACGTGTGGGAATTGGATTGCCGGCCACTCGACAATCTAGTTCAGACGTTTGAAGACAGAGGAATCGTTGTTATCAGCTGGGACAAGAGCGACCAATTTGACGGATTATCAGGCTGGTGCGGCGACTTTCCAGTAACCGTTATCAACAGCGCCAGGAGTGCCGACCGAACAAGGTTTAACCTGGGACATGAAATCGGACATTTGCTGATGGATACATCGTCCGCATCGCCAAAACTGGAAGAGAAACTGGCTCACAGATTTGCTGCGGCATTGCTGGTTCCGGAGCAACAAGCACGTGACGAGCTGGGATCACAACGTGATCATATTGACTGGGTGGAATTGAGGATGTTGAAGCGCAAGTACGGGCTAAGCATGGCTGCATGGCTAACGCGCGCGCGCGACCTGAATATCATTACTGAGAACCGGTACCAAGCCATGTACAAGGAATTCAGTTGGAGGGGATGGAGTAAAGAAGAACCAGAAATGTATCATGGCGACGAGGAACCGATTCAATTGAGGCAAATGGCATCGCGCGCGGTTGCTGAAGGACTGATTTCGCCGGATAGAGTAACCCGTGTCGACCCGGACCTACTTGCTACGGAGGCCGCCGAAGAACAGCCAAGCGAGTATCCTGACGCCGAGGCACTACTTGAGATGGACGACGATATCCGTGAAATGTGGATGGCAAAAATGTCTGACTTGGCCGAGACCATGGAATTCGAGATCTTTGAGGCATTCGATGAGGAAGAATTCGAGACATGGGAATAGTCAATCCTGTTAGAGGTGAAATCTGGAAAGTCACCTTTGATAATGCGGTCGGGCAGGAAATCAGAAAAACACGGCGAGCGCTAATCATGAACGTGTCTCGTGCCGGCAGGAAGCGAATGCGCATTCTGGTGCCCATCACGACCGGCCAAGAGCAATACGAACACTTGGCCTGGATGATCAGACTGACGCCGGACGCCGCAAATGGTCTGGACCATGTCTCATTTGCCGATGCTTCTCAGGTCCAGCCGGCTTCGCTGAAACGCTTTTCCGAGAAGATGGGCGTCATTCAATCACAATCGCTGCTGGACAAGGTCGCCTACGCCATTGCCTTGTGCGTCGGATACTCTCCTTCCGGTCGCAAGCGTCGACGCAAGTGAATTCGGCTGCAGATTTCAATTCCCGCGCAGATTGCCAGATTTCGAAATATCGGAACCAGCATGGTAAGCGCCGCCCGTCATATCCATTGTCAGTGTAGAATTGCTATTGAATTCCAAGGTTCTACCGGAGCCCAGTAGATGATCCGTTTCGACCGCTTCACCGAACGCGCCCAGGACGCCGCCGCCCGCGCCTACGAGATCTTGCACCGCTACGGCCACTCCCAGGTGGATACCGAGCACATCCTGCTCGCCCTGCTGGAGCAGACCGACGGCGTCGTGCCGCAAATCCTCGAGCGTCTGTCGCTTGACATCGGCGCCCTGCGCTCGCGCGTGGAATACGATTTGCGCAGTCGCCAGCGCCAGCTCAAGAACTTGGGCTGGGGCAAGGACCAGCTATACATCACAGCAAGATTGAAGCGCGTGATCGACAACGCTGTGGATGAAGCCGAGCGATTGTCTGACGCCGATGTCGACGCCGAGCACATATTCCTGGCCCTGCTCGCCGAGCGCAACACCGATGCCGCCGCGGTCATTTCCGAGGCCGGCATCTCCCGCGATCGCGTCGCCGGTGCCGTCAAAGGTATCCGCGGTGGGCAGCGCGGCAGCGCCCGGCCGAACCATCGCGCCGTGCCGTAAGGCTTACTGATTAAGGAACACCCATGATCCGTTTTGACCGCTTTACCGAACGCGCCCAGGACGCCGCCGCCCGCGCCTACGAGATCCTGCACCGCTACGGCCACTCCCAGGTGGATACCGAGCACATCCTGCTCGCCCTGCTGGAGCAGACCGACGGCGTCGTGCCGCAAATCCTCGAGCGCCTGTCGCTTGATGTCGGCGCCTTGCGCTCGCGCGTGGACGATGTCTTGCGCGCCAGCCCGCGCACCGCCACCATTTACGGCCAGGGCACGAACCAGGTCTTCATCACGCCGCGCCTCAAGGGCGTCATCGACCGCGCCAACGAAGAGGCCAACCGGTTGCGCGATGAATACATCAGCACCGAGCACATCTTCCTGGCCCTGCTCGGCGAGCGCAACACCGATGTCGCCACCGTCATGGCCGAGTACGGCATCTCCCGCGATCGCGTCGCCGACGCCGTCAAGGACATCCGCGGCGGGCAGCGCGTCACCGACCCGCAAGCCGAGAGCCGTTACCGCACGCTGGAGAAGTACAGCCGCGACCTGACGCGCCTGGCGCTCGAAGGCAAGCTCGACCCCGTCATCGGCCGCGATGCCGAGATTCTGCGCGTCATCCAAGTGCTCAGCCGCCGCACCAAGAACAACCCGGTGCTGATCGGTGAAGCCGGCGTCGGCAAAACCGCCATCGTCGAAGGCCTGGCGCAGAAGATCGCCACCAACGATGTGCCCGATTTGCTGCTGGGCAAGCGCGTGCTCAGCCTGGACTTGAGCGGTATGCTGGCCGGCAGTCGCTTCCGCGGCGAATTCGAAGAGCGTCTCAAGGGCACGATTGAAGAAATCCAGCGCTCCGAGGGCGAAATCATCTTGTTCATCGACGAGCTGCACCAGGTCGTGGGCGCGGGCGCGGCCGCTGGCGCAATGGATGCCGGCAACATGATGAAACCCGCCCTGGCCCGTGGCGAATTGCAGACCGTCGGCGCCACCACCATGGATGAATATCGTCAGCACATCGAGAAGGACAGCGCCCTCGACCGCCGTTTCGCGCCCATCTTCGTCGAGGAACCCAATGTCGAGGACACCATCGAGATGCTCTACGGCATCCGCGATCGCTACGAGGCGCATCACAACGTCAGCATCGCCGATGACGCCATCGAAGCCGCCGCCCGCCTGTCCGCCCGCTACTTGACCGAGCGCAAACTGCCAGACAAAGCCATCGACCTGCTGGATGAAGCCGCCGCCAAATTGCGCGTGGCGCTCTTTTCCATGCCGCCCTACTTGAAGAATATGCGCGAGACCATCGACCAACTGGCGCTGGAAGAGCAAGCAGCCGGCCTCTCGCGTGATTACGAACGCGCCGCCGATTGCAAGATGCAGCGCATCCAAATTGAAGAGGAATACGAACAGGCACGTCAGGATTGGCGGCAGGAAAACACCCTTGATGAGCTGGTGACGGCCGACAATGTGGCCCAGGTCGTCGAGCAGTGGACCGGTATCCCCGTGCAGAGCATGCTGGAGACCGAATCGGAAAAGCTGTTGCGCATGGAGCAGGTGATCAACGAGCGCGTCATCGGGCAGGCCGACGCGGTCGCCGCCCTTTCCGACGCAATCCGCCGCGCCCGCAGCGGCTTGAAAGACCCCAAGCGGCCCATCGGCAGTTTCATCTTCCTCGGCTCCAGCGGCGTCGGCAAAACCGAACTGGCCAAAGCGTTGGCGGAATTCCTCTTTGATGACGAAGACAACCTGGTCCGCGTCGACATGAGCGAATATCGCGAGAAGCACACCGTCAGCCGGCTCTTCGGCGCGCCGCCCGGTTACGTCGGCTACGAAGCTGGCGGTCAGCTCACCGAAGCCATCCGCCGCCGACCCTACCGCGTCATCCTCTTCGACGAGATCGAAAAGGCCCACCCCGATGTTTGGAGCGCCCTGCTGCAAGTGCTGGAAGACGGCCGCATGACCGATGGCCAGGGCCATACCGTCGACTTCCGCAATACCGTGCTGATTATGACCAGCAACCTGGGCACGGAATTCGCCAGGCACGGCGGCGCCCTGGGTTTCTTGCCCCACGATGACGATGCCGTCGCCGACCACCGCAAGATCGAAAAAGCCATGCGCGACACCTTCCGGCCCGAGTTTCTCAATCGCATCGACGAGGTCATCATTTTTGAGCCGCTGACGCTTAAGGCGGTCGAGCGCATGGTAGATGCGCAGATAGGGGATTTGGCCGAGCGCATGAAGGAGACGGGACTGGCCATCCACCTCACCGAGCCGGCGCGCTATTGGCTGGCCAAGCAAGGCTACGACCCGCAATTTGGCGCCCGCCCGCTGCGCCGCGCCATCCAGCGCCTCATCGAGAATCCCTTGAGCATTCAACTGCTGAGCGGAGATTTCGGCGCGGGCGACCTGGTCGTCATCGACGAGGTCGACGAGGAGCTCAGCTTCAGCCGCCACGCCGATCAGCAGAGCGACTACGCTGACGAGTCGGCCGCGGCAGAGCCGGAATACGGCGAAATCTACGACGATGCCCGGCCAGTGCGCGATTACTACGAGGCCGAATACGAAGACGACGACTTTGCCGACTTCCTGGCGCGGACGGACGATGACGACGAGTTAGACCCCTACCAGACCGCGCCCAATCGCCGCCCCGAAGATATCGACCGCTTTGACTAGCCCGCGCGCAGCACACCCGGTCGCGACCGACATATCCTGCCCGCGCCGACGCCCGATTGACGCTGTGGCTGCCCGCGGGCCGCTTGGTTAGCGCCGCCGCCAATTTGTCCTTTGACTAAAGGCGCGCAATGGCTATAATTGCCGCGCGAATCTTGAGCGGGAAACGGGAATAGCCATGAGTCTAGAAGAACGCGGCGGAATCAAAGAGTTGCAGGACGACGCTTCGTCCGCCGAGTTGCCGCCCTCCGAGCCGGCTGACCTGCCGGAGCCGTCCGCGGCGCTTGCGGAGAGCAAAGCCGAAACAACGGACGCGGAGGCCGACCAGGCGGAAAGCGCCGTCGCAGTTGATGTGGCGAGCGCCGACAGTGGCGATGATGCTGCATCCGCCGAAGCGGACGAGCCGGCGCCGCCAGCCGAAACCGCTGCGCCAGCGGCGACCGAAGCCGCAGCAGCAGACGCCGCGCCAGAAGCAGCCAGCGACATCGAATCTGCCGACACACCGCTACAGGCGCAAGAGACCGCAGATACCGCCGCTGTCGACGCGCCTGCCGCGCCCGAAGCCGAGCCGCCGGCCGAAGCGGAAACTGAGCCGCCGGCTGATGCCGCGCCCGCCGAAGAAGAAACGAAGTTTAAGCGCGGCAAGGTCTACCAGGGCGTCATCAGCAAGACCACGCCCACCGCGGTCCACGTGGACCTGGGCGAGGGCGACGAGGGCATCGTGCCCGGCCGCGAACTCGAGTTGATGACGCGCAAGATGCTCGAATCCTTGACCGTCGGCGCCGAAGTTGACGTTTACGTCGTCAACCCGCGCAATCATCGCGGCGAGACGGTGCTGTCGATCAACCACGCGCTGGAAGAAATGGATTGGCGCAACGCCAGGAAGTTGGCCAAATCCCGCAAGACCTACGAGGCGCAGATCGGCGGCTACAACAAGGGCGGGCTGATCGTGCGCTTTGGTCGCCTGCGCGGCTTCGTGCCGCAGAGCCAACTGGCGGAAGACCGCGTCCGCGGCATGACGGGCGAGACGCCGGAAGAGCGCTACGGCCCGATGGTCAATCAGCCGATCGGCCTCAAGGTCATGGAAGTTGACCGCCGGCGCAATCGGCTCATCTTGTCCGAGCGCGCCGCCAGCCGCGATGTGCGCCAACGCCGCAAAGAGACCCTCATCGCGGAGCTGAAAGTCGGCGAGATACGCCGCGGCAAAGTCGTCAGCCTGGAGAACTTCGGCGCTTTCGTGGATATCGGCGGCGGCGAAGGCTTGATCCACTTGTCCGAGCTGGCTTGGGACCATATCACGCATCCGCGCCAAGCCGTCAACATTGGCGAACAGGTCGAGGTCGAAGTCATCAGCGTCGACCGCGAGGCCAAGCGCATCGGCTTGAGCCGGCGGCGCGTCATCAGCGACCCCTGGGACGAAATCGCGACCGCGCTGCGCCGTGGCCAACTGGTGCGCGGCCGCGTTACCAAGCTGACCAAGTTCGGCGCCTTCGCCCGCTTGACCGACCACGACGCGGTCGAGGGCTTGATCCATATCTCCGAGCTTTCGCCGGAGCGCGTCACGCACCCCAGCGAAGTGGTCAAGCGCGGCGACGAACTGGTGCTGCGTATCGTCAAGATCGACATCCGCGAGCGGCGCTTGGGCTTGAGCTTGAAATCGGTGAATTCGACCGAGTACCTTGACCTCGATTGGGAGATGGCGCTGCAAGAATCGGCCGCCCTGCCGCAGGAAGCGCCTGCGCCGGAAACCGAGACGCAAGCCGCAGATACTGCCGCCGACGACTAAATCGTGCGGTGTGGCACAGAGCAGCGTCTCCTGTGAGGCATCCGGGCGGGCGCCTCTTTGCTTTTTCCGGCTGGCCTAGATCCTGCGCCTTGCATGGCCTTCGCGGATCGCAACGTATGGGTGCAAGCGCGCGCTTTGCAGCAGCCAAGTCGCAGGTTTTCCGTTGAATTATCCGGCGCCCTCGGCTACTATAATGACACGCGCGTAAGTCGAGCGGGCCGGGTTCACTATGGCATGGACCGGTGCGGCGGCGAGGCGCGTTACGGTCAATCTGTTGGTATAATCACGGACATCACACTGCTTCAGACCTGCCCAGAAGCGGTCTACTGTAGACGGAGGTCACACCGTGCCGAATAAAATGGAACGCTTCACACAACGGGCGCGGCGCGTACTCAGCTTGGCACAGGAAGAGGCCGAGCGCCTGGAACATCATCAGATCGGGACCGAGCATCTCCTGCTCGGTCTCATGCGTGAAGACGGCGGCGTCGCGGGCCGCGTGCTGCGCGACCTGGGCCTGGACTTGCGCCGCGTGGAAGAATTGGTGACGCGGCTGTCGACGGCGGATGAGCGCCGGACCATGTCCCAACTGGATCTATCGCCCGGCACCAAGAAAGTGCTGGAGTTGGCGGTGGATGAGGCGCGGCGCATGGGCCACCACTACATTGGCACGGAGCATTTGCTGCTGGGCTTGGTGCGGCAGCAAGAAGGCATCGCGCTGGATGTGCTGCGGCGGCTCGGCGTCAGCCCCGACGAAGTGCGGAAACAGACCAGTAAAGTCTTGCAGGAAAGCCCGGTGCAATCGGCGCAGAGAACCCATGAGCGCGCCCACAGCAAGTCCTCGCGCAAAGACAGCACGCCCCTGGTCGATCAACTCGCGACGGACCTGACCAGCCTGGCGGAAACCGGCAAGCTGGATCCGGTCGTAGGGCGGGAGATGGAAATCGAGCGCGTCATCCAGGTGCTCAGCCGACGGCGCAAGAATAACCCGGCGCTGATCGGCGAACCGGGCGTGGGCAAGACCGCTATCGTCGAAGGCCTGGCGCAGCGCATCGTCGAGGGCGATACCCCCAAACCGCTCTTGCGCAAACGCGTCCTGCAGCTTGATGTCGGCTCGCTGGTCGCCGGCACCATGTACCGCGGCCAATTCGAAGAACGCCTAAAACGCGTGATAGAAGAGCTCAAAGCCTCCGACACCATCCTCTTCATCGACGAAGTTCACATGCTGGTGGGCGCTGGCTCCGCCGGCAGCAGCGTAGACGCCGCCAATATCCTCAAGCCAGCCCTGGCGCGCGGCGAGCTGCAGTGTATCGGCGCGACCACGCTTGACGAATACCGCAAGCACATCGAAAGCGACGCCGCCCTGGAACGCCGCTTCCAGCAGATCATGGTGGCGGAGCCGACCATCGAAGAAACCATCGAAATCCTGCAAGGCATCAAATACCCTTATCAAGATCATCACAATGTCGAAATCACCGATGACGCCATCGAAACCGCCGCCAACCTCTCCGCCCGTTATATCCCCGACCGCTTCTTGCCCGATAAAGCCATCGACCTCATCGACGAAGCCGCCGCGCGCTTGCGCATGTACAAGAGCCCGGAAGCCGCCTCCGTGCGCCGCGTCATGGACGAATTGGACGACCTGCGCGAGGACATCGAAATCGCGGAAGGCGCCGGCGAAATCGACGAGGCGGCATCATTGCGTTCGCGGCGGCAGTCACTCGATGCTACGCTGGACGACATCCGCCTGAATTGGAATGACGAGACCGGCCAGCCACGGTTGATCGGCGAGGACATCTCCGAAGTGGCGGCCATGTGGACCGGCATCCCGGTGACGCGCATCGCCAACGAAGAGAGCGAACGCCTGATGGAGATGGAAGACAAGCTGCACGAGCGCATCGTCGGCCAGCACGAGGCCATCGTCTCCATCAGCAAAGCCGTGCGCCGCGCCCGCGCCGGCTTGAAAGACCCGCGCCGTCCCATCGGCTCCTTCATGTTCCTGGGGCCCACCGGCGTCGGCAAGACCGAGCTGACCAAGGCGCTGGCGGAATTCCTCTTCGGCAGCGAAGACGCGCTGATCCAACTCGACATGAGCGAGTTTATGGAGCGGCATTCAGTCGCCCGCCTGGTCGGCGCGCCGCCCGGCTATGTCGGTTACGAAGACGCCGGCCAGCTGACCGAAGCCGTCCGCCGCCGCCCCTATAGCATTGTCGTCTTCGACGAGGTGGAGAAGGCGCATCCCGAAGCCTTCAACATGCTGCTGCAAGTGATGGAAGAAGGCACGCTGACCGATGCGCGCGGCCGCCGCGTCGATTTCCGCAACGCCATGATCGTGATGACGAGCAATGTCGGCGCCCAGATGATCAAGCCTAATTCCGGCTTGGGCTTCAATACCAGCTTTGACGCCGACGCCCGCGACGATGAAGCCTACGAAGATATGAGCCGCAACGTCACCGACCAGCTCAACCGCATATTCCGCCCCGAATTCCTCAACCGCGTCGACGCCACCATCATCTTCCGCTCGCTCACGCGCGATGAGATCAAGCAGATCGTCGACCTCGAGCTCAACAAAGTGCGCGAGCGCCTGCTGGAGCACGCCATCACGCTGGAAGCGTCCGATGCTGGCATCGATTGGCTGGCGGAGAATGGCTACAATCCGGAATTTGGCGCTCGACCGCTGCGCCGGCTGATTCAGAATGAAGTCGAAGATCGTCTCTCCGATGGCATCTTGTCGGGCGAATTCGGCTTGGCTAGCGTCGTGCGCATTGATGTGGACGAAGACGGCGGGCTGACGATGCGCAGCGTGGAAGAAGACGAGATCGCCGACGAGCTTGAAGCGCCGGTCTAGGCCCCGGCTGCACCACCATCCGCGCACATGCTAACTCCCAACGTCGCGGGGAAAGCCGCCCGGCGCCGGTGCCTTGGCGCCTGGCTGCGCTGGTCTTTCGCCTACCTGGGGCTGCACAGCCGGCCCATCTCGGATGATTTTTGTCACCTGGGCGCTGCTCTCCAGCTAAACCTTTTGGACTACCTGCTTTACTGGCGCGGGACTGTAGTCGCAAGTTTTAGCGACAAAGCGATCTTCTACGCGCTGGGCCCTCTGGGTTTGGACGCTGTCAAGCTCTTTCCCGCGCTGCTGCTCGCCAGCTGGGCCCTGGGCGCAGCAGGGTTGGTGGACGCTTATCTTGCGATACCTGAATATCACGCGCCATCGCCGGCCAATTGCGCTGTCGCTGGCGGCGCTGCTGGTAACGCGGCCGTCGCCAATGGCCTGTACTACCAAACAGCGCTGTTCTGGTTCTCGGCGACCGCGAAGTACAGCGCCCCTTTGGTGTTGCTGACGCCGTTTCCGCTGCTACTGCTCCACGCGGCCAGTCGACCTTTGAGTCGACCCCGACTAGCATTCATTCAGTTGGCTGGCGGGGTATGGTGCTTTCTCCTCGCCGGATTCTCCGAGACCTTCGCCATTGTCCTGCTGATCGGGCTCATCGTCGCAATGCGTGCCATTCTGATAGCGGCGCACGGCCGATCGCGCTCGCATTGCGTGCAAATTTTGGCCGCCGGAATCCTCGGCGTTGCGGCCTGCGCCGCCATCATGGTTACCGCACCGGCCATTGGCAATCGCCTAGCGTCGGAGCAGAACTGGAATGCCCAAGTCATGCAACAGATGCCGCTGGAGGTCCTCACGGGCGCAGGCCAGATATTGTTGGACCGCATCATCTCTTCAGAGGCCTTCGCCGGTTTCGCCATGCTGTTGGCGGCCGGCGTATTTGTCAGCCTCTTCGCTTACGATCCGCCGGGCGGCAGGGCCAGCGCGGCGTTTCAGCTCAGGCGCAACCCGCTGGTGTTCTGTTTGCTGGTTCAACTCTTGCTGCTACCGCTGCTCTGGACGCATCAGAGCGATGTTGCGGCCATTTTCGGACGTTTCAGCCCGGCCTACGCTGTGGTCGTCGGCATCAACCTTTTCCTGGCCTGTCTTCTGGCGCTAATCCTGCGGCGACGGGAGCAGGTGAATTTGTTGCTCCAGCAGCGCGAGCGCCTGGCCTTCTCCGGAGCGCTGGCAATCATGCTGCTGCTCTTCGCGCTGACCCAATTCCGTAGCATCCACTGGCGGGCCTACATCTACCTGTATATCAGCTGCCACAGTCTGCTCTTTGCCACAGCGGCGCTTGCGGCGGGTCAACTCCGCATCCGCAAGGCGCGCGCTCTGATCGCGATCATTTGCACGCTGCATGTCATAACCTGGATCGCGGCGGTCGCTGTGGCGTTAATCTTGTCTATGATTTCGGGCCGTGACATAATGCGAACATTTACCTTCGCGGCCTATCTGAATGCGTGGCTGGGCTTGGTGTGGGGGCTATACCTTGGCTTCACTCTGCGATCTATCGGCGACGATACAAGCCGACGATTCCGAAGCGCGATGCAGGTCAGCGCGGCGCTTGTGGTCGTGACGATTCTCGGCGGAATCGTCGTCGCGCAACTGAAGCTCGTGCCAAGTCTCCAGCGCTTTGCCCGTGAGTTCGACGCGCGCCACGCCGAAATCTTGCGGTTGCGTCAAGCGGGGGAGCGCCGGATCATTGTGCCGCCCTATTCATTTGATCTCGAGCGGCACTTGCAGGTGATCCCGATGGACGGGCATCGCTGCCCGCTTGAGTACTATGATGTGGACATAATCAACCTGACGACGCAGTGACGCCTTGCAGGCGCAGCGCGAAGCAAAAGGACTGCCTTGCGACAGCCCTGAAACTCATGCAGTTCGTGTAGCCAAGCCGGCTAGGGCTGATATGTCGTCATGGATTGGCGCGCCAAATGCCTGGGCGACAGGCGCTAATCCAAGCCCCTGGTCTCGATATAATTCCTGATGAAGGCAACATCCGTCATCACTTGCGCCATCTGTTCTTCCAATATGTCGAGGCGCTTATTCATCTCCTGCAACTCCTTCGTGTGCGCCTGCAAGATTTGAACCATCGACGCCTGGCTCTCCACCATCGAACTCGTCAACTGTTCCAGGCGATTGAGGCGCAGATTATACAGTACTTCTTGCTCCTCCATTGCTCAACTCTCCTACATTGTCAGCCACGCTGTTGTTGAAGCTTAGCACACAATGTCAATCATCGCGAAAATAAGAGGACTGCCTCGCGACAGTCCTCCAAGTCAGCTTGTTTCGCGGCTATTGAGCCAGCTTACATCATGCCGCCCATGCCGCCCATGCCGTCCATGCCGCCAGGGGGCATCGGCGGGGGCGTCTCTTCCGGCACATCGGTGATCAGCGCTTCGGTGGTCAGGATCATCGCGGCGATCGAAGCGGAATTCTCAATCGCGCCGCGGGTGACCTTGGCCGGATCGGGGATGCCAGCTTCGATCATGTCGCCGTAAGCGCCGTTCATCACATTGAAGCCGACGCGATGGTTGTCGTTGTCCGCCTGAGCCCGGCGTACATTCTGGATGATGACCGCGCCATCTTCACCGGCATTGGCCGCGATCTTGCGCATCGGCATTTCCAGCGCCCGCCGCATGATGGTGATGCCGGTGTTCTCGTCGCCGATATCCAGGCTGACGCCGTCCAGCGAGCTCACGGCGTTGATCAGCGCTACGCCGCCACCGGGCACAATACCCTCTTCAACCGCGGCACGGGTCGCGCTCAAGGCGTCCTCGACGCGGTGCTTCTTTTCCTTCAGCTCGGTCTCGGTCGCCGCGCCAACGCGAATGACCGCCACGCCGCCGCTCAGTTTCGCCAAACGTTCCTGCAGCTTCTCGCGATCGTAATCGCTGGTGCTATTGTCGATCTCGCGGCGGATCTCCTCGATTCGGCCCGCAATCGCGCCCTCTTCACCGGCGCCATCGACGATAACCGTGTCGTCCTTGGTGCTGACGACCTTGGCGGCCCGCCCCAGGTCCTGCACGGTCACGCTGTCCAGCTTGCGGCCGGTCTCTTCGCTGATGACGGTGCCGCCGGTCAGCACCGCGATGTCACGCAGCATGGCCTTGCGGCGATCGCCAAAGCCGGGCGCCTTCACCGCCAGCACGTTGATCGCGCCGCGCAGCTTGTTGACCACCATGGTCGCCAGCGCCTCGCCATCGACATCCTCGGCGATGATAACCAGCTCGCGCTTGCCGATCTGATGCAGCTTCTCCAAGATCGGGATGATATCCTGCGCCGCGCTGACCTTCTTGTCGTGGATCAGGATATAGGGTTCTTCGATGTCGGATTCCATGCTCTCGCTGTTGGTGACGAAGTAGGGGCTGATGTAGCCGCGGTCGAACTGCATGCCTTCCACGTATTCGGTCTCGAATTCCAGGCCCCGGCTCTCTTCGACGGTGACGACGCCGTCTTTGCCGACCTTGTCCATCACCTCGGCGATGAGATTGCCGATCTCCTGGTCCTGCGCCGAGACGCTGGCCACATTGGCGATCTCTTCTTTGGTTTCGATCGGCGTCGACTGATCGAGGATGTTGGCGGAGACGACATCAGCCGCATGCAAGATGCCGCGCTTTAGCAGCATGGGGTTGGCGCCGGCGGCCACATTCTTCAGCCCTTCGCTGACGATGGCCTGCGCCAGAACGGTCGCCGTGGTCGTGCCATCACCGGCGATGTCGTTGGTCTTGGTCGCCGCTTCCTTGAGCAATTGGGCGCCCATGTTTTCGTAGGGGTCTTCCAATTCGATCTCTTTGGCGACGGTCACGCCATCGTGGGTGACGGTGGGCGCGCCGAACTTCTTATCCAGCGCCACGTTGCGGCCCTTGGGCCCCAGCGTCGTGCTTACGGCGTTGGCGACTTTGTCTACGCCGGCCTGCAATTTGCGGCGCGCGTCTTCTCTGAATACAAGTTGCTTTGCCATGGATTCCTCCAGTTTCTTCTTGCGCTAATGAGTAGGCGTGAATCTTCCGTGATGCGATTGCTGCGCTAAACTTCGACGATGCCGAGGATGTCAGACTCTTTCATGATCAACATCTTGACGCCATCGAGCTTGACTTCGGTGCCGGCATATTTGGCGAAGAGGACGCGGTCGCCTTCGCTGACATCCATGGGCACGCGCTTTTCGCCCTCGTCATCGTATTTGCCCGGGCCAGCCGCGCGGACCAAACCCTGTTGCGGTTTCTCTTTGGCCGTTTCGGGCAAGACAAAGGCGCCACCGGCGAAAGTCTCTTCCGACTCAACCGGCTCCACCAGAACACGGTCACCAAGCGGGCGGATCGATATGGACATTTTCTTCTCCCTCTCGTCAATCGGATACTGTCGGTCTTCATCGACGCCAATCGGTCGACTCGTTAGCACTCAACTGTATAGAGTGCCAAACTTTCCGTGATAAAGTAGCATATCTGGCGCAGGCAGTCAATACATTTGGCAGTTCAGAGGGGGGATTGCCAAGAATCTAGCGAAGTTCTTACACGGGCAGCTTGGCCAATCGTTTCGCCGCGCAGGCCGGCGCAGTCCATCGCATCAGTCTTCCCGGGTCACAATCGAGTCGACGCGATAGAAATAGGGGCTTATCATGTCAAAGGAAGCGCCGTGCGCCGCAATATACTGCGACAGGTCAAAGGTGAAGGGGGCGACTTCGATATCGCGCAGGCCGCTTTCGCGCTGCTCAATGATGCGCTGGTGGCGCGCGTCCCACTCGCTGGCGTAAGTGGCGAAATCGGGGATCAGCCGCAGCTGATGCGCCGCATTGACCGCTGACAAGCACAACGTGCCGGCCATTGCCAATACAGCCAGCGCGCGCAATCCGGCGGCGCCTGCTGCGTTGCGGCTAGCGTGGCGCCTCAGCAAGAAGCCGATATACGCGCCCAAGGTCAGCCCGGCCAGCATCAGCGCCATCGTCGCCATCGCCAGTGAACGTGGGTACACCACGCCAACGGTAAATCTGCCAAGCGCAATAGGCAGCGCCAAGAGCAGCAGCGCCAGCACAAATGTCGCGGCGGTGGCCAATCCAAATTGCCGCGCAAGCCGGTCAGGTTGATCCGCCGTCAGCTGCCACACGGGAGTGCCCAGCGCCACCAGCGAACTGAGGAAAAGGAAACAGGTATCCGCGCGGGCGACGCCTGGCAAATGCGCCAGCGTCAGCAAGGTCACAGCAGTGCCGATGAACACGGCGGACATCAAGGTCGCGCCGTCATCGCGCCTTCTCAACGCAGCGCCAATTCTCGATCTGCCAGCCAGCAATGCGAAGTAAGCCGCGATGGACGACAGGTTCACCAGCAAGCCGATTCTGACTTCATGCCCGGTTGCCTCGGGCGCGGGTGGCAGAGGAAACTGACGCGCAATGCCGCTCAGGAATGCTTCCAGGCTCGGCGCAGACAATAGCAAGGGCAGCCACAAGATTTGAAACGCCAGGCCAATCGCCAATGGTGGCGCTAGCAGACGAAACCTGTACTGCCGCGTCTGACGTCCGCCGGGCCGCGCGAAAAGCACCACAACGCTGATACCCCCTAAGAGCGCCAGGGCGAAACCAGCGCTGAGGCCCGGGACGCCGAAAAACCACAGTGCCTCTCGCACTGTCTCCACCGCGAGCGCAGGCACGGTTCGTGTTGGCTGCGACCAGCCGTATAAGGCGGCGTTTGCAATCCTGTTGGCCACGCCGGGCGCGGCTAGCTGCAGCAGCGCGCTTGCCAGCGTGCCCAGCCAGCCGGCTGCCCATATCGTGCCGAATCGACGCCACTCAGCGCCGTTAAGCATTAACCGAGTTCCGACGAAGAGCAGCGCCAACATGACGAGTTGATAGACATATTGCAATTCAGCCAAGCCCGCGTTGACAAAGCAGAAGGCGGCGCCCGCCGTCGAAAACGCCAGCAGCGTAATTCGTTTGCGCAGGCGGCGGCCGAACTCCAGGCATGCCGCCAGGTAAATCAGGAAAAGTCCCAGCGGTAGCGCCCAGCGCAGGCTGGCAATGTGCCAATAGATCGACTCCCAAGTTGGCAAGCCGATCATAGTCGCGGTCACCGTAAAGCCGGAGAATGCCAGCGCCAGCCATCGATGCTCGCGGCCAATTGGCAGATGCCGGATGCAGGCCAGCAGCAGCCAGGCAATGCCGATCAGCCAGCATGCCAAGATTAAGCCCGGAAAGACCGACGGCATAAGCTCGGCGCCGAGTGGAGCTAGTAAATCCATCAGCAAGAAGTTTGTGAAACTGCTGGACCCGATATTCCAGAGCCAGGAAAAACTCTGCCGCCCGCCAAGATAAAGGTGGGCAGCGTACATCGTCCAATCGTCCTGCATCAGGCGGCTGTAGCTGCCCAAAAATGCGTACAGCGCTACTGGCGTAAGCGCAGCAATCAGCAGCACAACGCCCATGAACGCGTTGAACCGCGAGGTAGGCTTTGCCGGGTCGCTAGATTCGCGCATCATCTCTCCTCGGCCCGAGCGATCGCAATTGGGTGATACGGAATCAAGCCCGTTAGCCTTCCCTGATGACAACCGAATCGACCTGATAGAAATAGGGCGAAACGCCGCCGAATGGCTGGCCGCTGGCGGCGATGTATTGCGACATGTCGAAGCTGAAGGGAGCGACTTTGATATCGCGCAAGCCGCCCTCGCGCAACTGGATGATGCGCTGATGGCGCGCGTCCCACTCGCGCGCGTAGGCCGCAAAATCCGGGACTAGACGCGCCAGGTGCACGATGTTGGCCAGCGTCAGAATCACCAACAGCAGGAGCGCAACGCGGGCGATCCTCATGCGCCAGCGGTCGCTGGAACGGGCCGACGCCTCGGCCTGATGGACCAGAGCGCCGATGAAGAAGCCCACGCTCAGCCCAGCCAGGGTCTGCATTAGCGCCGCCGCCGCCAGCACACGCGGAAAGACGAAACCTATCGAAAACAGACCGATGCCTATAGGCAGTATCCAGGCGACAAATGCCAGCACGATGCTCGCCGCGGCCGCCCGGCCCGCGATCCGCGCGCAACTCGGCGACCGCAAGTATATCAGCGCCAGCCCCAGGCCCGCCAGAAATACCAGCGTGAAGCCGGCGAGTGTGCCCGGATTGCCCAGGTACCAAGCGGTTTCGCTCAATGCCCGGCCAATAAGCGCCGGCAAAGAGCGAATCGGCTGCGACCAGTCACTGGCCGCGGTGATTTCCATTCGTACGGCAATGCCTGGCGCGGTGAGCTGCAGCAGGATGCTGGCGACGGTGCCAGCCAAACCGGCGACAAGCAATGCGCCGACGTGTGCGCGCCGCGGCCCTTCGACGAACAGGCGCAATCCGACGAGCAGAAGAACTAAACCCGCGGCCTGGTAGGTGCTGTGCATCTCGGAAAAGCCCGCGTTCACAAAGCAGATCACAGCGCCAGCAAGGGCGGCTAACCACAGCGCAAGGGGGCTTTGCGCGCGCCCGCTGAAATCGACAGATGCCGCCAGAAACAGCAGCAGAACGCCCAATGGCAGCGAGTTGTCAATCGCCGCCGCATGCCAATAGACCGATTCCCAGGTGGGCAGGGCGGCCACTGTCGCGCTGACCGCGAATCCAGCCAGCATCAACGCGACACTCCGATGACAAGACATGACCCCCAAGCTGCGAAAAATCAACATAAGCAGCCAGGCCAACCCGATCAGCCAAATCGCCAAGATGACGGCGGGCGAGATCTGCGGAATCGATATCGCACCCAGCGGCGCGAGTAAATCGACCAGCAGAATCTTGGCGAAGCTGCTGCTCCAGTTATTCCAGGTTGAGAAGAAATTGTCGCGCCCGCCCAGGTACAGCCCCGCGGCGTAGGCGCTCCAATCGTCCGCCATCAGACGGCTGAAGCTGCCCAGCAACGCATATAGCGCGACCGGCGCCAGCGCCAGCGCGAGCAGCGTCCAGCGCAACAGCGCGCGGCCGAGTGAAGCGGCTTGGGCCTTCCCATCCCGATCTGTAGCGCTCATGGGCCTCCCCGGGGCGGCTCTGCTGACGGCGCCTCACTGCGCGACACTGCGTCCAGGCGTCACGCCGCTTGCTCATCCATTTGGCAATTCGAGCGTGCGCGCCTTGAAACCATAAAAGAAATTGGCCTTGTCGCGAGACGTCTCATTGGAGCAGCACAGATACCTGGTCACATCGAATTCCAGCAGCGGCACTTCAAGATCCGCGGCGCCGCTTTCGCGCAGCTCCAGCATCAGTTGATGGCGCGCGTCCCATTCTTGAGCGAATTCCTGCATATCAGCGATTGGTCCCGCCAATGCCAGCGCCATTCCCATGATTAGTAGCGCGACTAGGCCGAAGCACAGCGCCTGTATGCCGGCGGTCCACCAGGACGGCATCCCGCGCAATGTCGCGACGCGCTTGACCAATACGCCGAGCCAGACGCCCCAAACCAACCCGCCGATCACCTGAACACAGACCGATGCCGTCAAAATGCGCGGCACAACGGTTCCCTGCCCATATAGCGCCACGCTGACGGTCGCTGTCGTCACCGCCGCCGTCGTCAGGAGCCAGCATAGCGCGCCGAGGCCCAGCCTGCTGACGCTCCGCCCTGGCTGCGCGATTAGTAGCTGCCAGCAGACGACGCCGAGCAAGGATAATGCCGTGAGGAACATGTAGGTCGCGGCACGTTCGTCAATGCTCCGCAGCTGCGTCAAGCCAAAGATGCCCAGCACGACAAGCAGCCAAGCCGAGCTATAGACTTGCCAGCCGCGAGCGGCGCCCGAGCCCAAGACGCCGCCGGAATCCCGCCGCCACAACAAAAGCAGCAAGGCGGCGATCAAGGCCGCGTTGATGGCGAGTACGCTCGCAAAGGCGAAACTGTACCGATTGAAAACTTGCGGATTGTCGCTGATATGCGACCACAAGACCGGGATGAATCCGAGCTGGATCACGAGCCCCATCACGAGCGGCGCGCGCGCAGGCGGCTGCCGCTTGCCGCTGATTTCCGCCCCCGTCGGTTTGTGCCAGGTCAGCGTGTAGAACAGGCCGATGGCCAGCAGCAGCATAAATCCGCCGAAAGTAGCCTGATGACCAGCGATCTTGAAGGTCCAGTCGACCGTTCCGCTGACCAAGTCCGGCAGGTTGCGGACCGGATTCGCCCACGCTTCAATGCTCAACTGCATGCGTTGGGCGACGCCGGGCGCGCTCCATTGAAGGGCGAAGCTTATGACCGTCGCCACCCAACCCGCGCCGAGAAAGCGTATCGCAGCGCGGCGGGTCGCCCGGCCCTCCAAAGCAAAAAGGACAAATGCCAGCAGTAGCGTCAAGAATGTGAACTGGAACACCAGGTACATCTCCGACAAGCCGGCGATGAGGAAACCCCCGACGCCGCTCGCCGCAACCGCCAGCATCGTGGCCGCCCGGCCCCGCTCATGCTTGGCGAAGGCAAATCCGGCCGCCAGATAAATGCCGAAACCCTGCCAGGGGAAGCGCGTAGCGTGTACTCGCCGCGTACCACAGCAGCGACTCGGTCGTTGGAAAGGCATTTGTCGCCGCCGTCGCTGTCAAGGCGGCCAGTGTGATCGCTATCGACAGCCGATTACGCTGGATGCCGAGCGCCCCCAACAGGTTCAGCGCGAGCCAAACCAAGCCAGCGGTCCACAAAGCCAGGATGATCGCCGGCATAATCTGCGGACCCAGCGTGTCCAGCGGCGCCACCAAGCCCTGCAAGAAATAGTTGGAATAGCTTCCGTTAAAGACATGGCGAAAAAAGATCATGGTATCCCAGGGCCCCAGTTGGCGACCAATATCAAGGATATTGAAGTCATCGCCGATGACGCGACTGAACTGCCCCAGATATGCCCACAGCAGCAGCGGCGCCAGCGCCAAAAGCGCCAGCGTCCAACTGAATACTGAACTACGCAAAAGGCGCTGCACTTAGCCCCCTTCGACTGTAACGGTTATCGTCGACTGGGCCCGATTGCCCACCTGGTCAAACGCAACCGCCCGGTAGCTGATCACGCCCGGCGCATCAGCCGGCATCTCGGCGCCATAAGGCCACTGGCTATCCACCGCCACCAGGTCTTCCTCGCGATAGAATTCCACCCGGTCAATCGTCAAATTGTCGCGCACATCCGCCATAAGGGATACCCTTTTGCCCGCGGCCGCGGAGATCTGCGCCAGGCCGTCGACCGTGGCCAAGCGGATCGCCGGCGGCGTATTGTCAAAGGTCAAAAGTTTGCTGTCCGTCGAAACGCTGCCATCGCTGAAGCTGACCCGCAAGCGCAAGGTGTGGATGCCGCTGAGCAGCGCCGTCTCCCAAGCCGCCGTGATGCCGCCATTGGCGTCTTGCGCCGCGCCCTCGGCGATGGTCGTCCAGCGCTCGGGGTTGGCCTCGGCGCCGTATTCCAACAGCCAGCCGACAGCGCCCGGCCGGTTGATCTCTCCGCGGATTTCCACACGGGCGCCCAGATAGGCGTAATCTGCCGGCGCCGTCAATCGGGCCGGTTTGACCTCGACGGCAATTCCGTCCGCGCTATAGGTGCTGGGCGGCAGCGGCATGTCGTTATTCGTCCACCAATCCATAATCGCCTCGGGCGGCACGAAATAGGCGCGGTCTTCGCGCAGGTCGTCGGGCGTATTCACCGTCGCCAGCAGACCGTCAGCGCGGTTGATCTCGACCGTTCGCCAGCGGTCGTCGCGCCGCAACTGGCTGCCGCGCGGCACAAGCTCCAGCCGCGTCGGGCAGTGATCGGCTGTCGGCGGCAGCATGCCCGAAATCTCGCAAACCAGGTATTCTTCAATGCCAGCGGGCGCCTGCCAAGCGTCGGCGGGCGCTTCCCGCTGCGCCAGCGCATAGTCCATCAGCGCGCGCCAGACAAGCGTGGGGCCCGGCCCCTCACCAGCAACATCACTGCTTGGCGCGGCATCTTCCCAGCCCACCTGCAGCGCCAAGAGCAAATCGGTCGTATACCCCAGGCGCCAACTGTCGCGCCCGTCAGCGCTGCGCCCTTCCAGGAAGGCCGTCTTGTATCCGGGCGCAAACGCTGCACCTTCACGCCCGAGGACCCGCGCGCGCGCCCGACTGTCCGCCAGGATATCGTTCACCATAAAGGCCAGGCTCGGCTCAATGACGGCCGACTGATATGTCGCCACATCGTCCTCAGCGTAGGCCCAAAGCAGCTCCCCGTCCGCGGCTTCGATTTTCAAGACGGCGATGGGATCGCGCCCGCGCAGAGCGCCCGCATCAGCCGGCGACTGCAAGCCGCGCATCATGCCGTCCGCGGCCAGCACGCTATAGGCGTAGGCGGCATCCAACACGGCGACGGCGCCGCCGCGCTCCAGCAGCGCCAGCTCGGGGCGGCTGCGGGCCAAGCTGCTGAAACCGAGCGCGCCCGCCAGCTCCAGCGCTGGTCCCAGGCCGCGCTCACCCGCCACCTGTGCTGCCGGCGGCGTCAGACCAGCTGCCATCGCATCACGCAGATTCATGGGGCCGCGATAGCGACCGTCGGCGTTAGACGGCGTGTAGATCAAGTCGTCCGCCGGACCGGGATACGCCCGCGGCAAGTCGTAGACCATGGAAGCCGGCGTGTATTCGCGACGCAGGAACGCGTCCATATACACGAAGGGATGCAGCAAAACAGCTGGCTGATGGCGCGCGGCGGTGGCGGCGCCCGCCATCGACAAGATCTGACCGGACGCCACGTCGATCATGGCCAATGCCACATCGTCCGGCGGATCGGCTGCGACAGCTGATAACCCGCGCGCCACCAAACAGGGCGTGCCGTCTCGGGCGCTCGCGGCGGCACCTCCGCCCTCCAGAAGAGCCTGAAACAGGCATTCCGCCTGCCCCTGCAAATCGGCATCCAGGCTGGTGGTGATTTTCAGTCCGCCGCGCGCCACCAGACGCGCCCCATCCAGGCTCTGCTGCGTCAGGCTATTCTCCGCCTGGCGCCGGGCGTAGGCCAGGAAGGCGCTGGCGCCCTCAGACGCATGCCCTGCCGAACCCAGCACATTGACCGCTTCCGCCGTAGCGGCATCGAATTGCGCCCTGTCTATCAACGCCGCTTCCAACAGCGCGAAGAGCAGATCATCACCGCGTTCGCGCGCGCCCTGGGGGTGATCCAGCGGGTTGAGCCTCGGCTCGCCTGCGATTGGCGCCAGCAGCGCGGCCTCCGCCAAGCTCAGTTGATGCGCCGATTTGCCCAGATAAACCTGCGCCGCCGCTTCCAGGCCGAAGGCGTCGCGACCGAAATAGCTGCTGTTCAGCCGCCATTCCAGCAATTCAGCCGGCGAGTAGCGGCGTCGATTTTCCGCCGCGAACACGATCTCGAGCAAGCTGGCGTCCAGCCCGCTCGCCCGCGCCCAGGGCAGCATCGCTTCCCGCGCCAGGCGGCCCGCCAAACCGTCTTCCGCCCCCAGCGGCGCGCCGATGATATAGCGCCACATCTGTGACAAGGTGGCGAAGGCGTCGAATGATTCCGGCGCCCTAGCTATGTCGAAATCCACGCTTAGCAGAGCGGCGTCTATAACATATCCCGGCAAGTCGGCCAGTTGCAGCCAGCGCCGTCCCTCGCCCAGCGGGTCGTTGACGCTGTGCAGCGCAATTTTGCCTCCGCGGTCGTAGAAGCGTGTTTCGCCTATGGCGGCGTCGAGAAAGGCAGTCTGGACGGGCTCTGGCGCGTGAGCGGCCGCCTGCGTATAGAGCCAGAGTGATAAGCCGAGACCCGCCACAAAGGGCGTCATCAGCAGCAGGCAAGGCAAGCCCAGGATGATAAACAGCCAAAGTGCCGAGCGCCGGCCCTGCTGCTGGCGGCGGCGTTTACGATTGTGGCGGCGGCGGATAATATGCGCCAGAGCCGGCATGCGCCATCCTGCTGATCCATTCAGGCAGTCACGCACCAGTGTACCCACTTTTGACGCGGACGCGAGCGCAGCCAATCACAAGTCGCGCGTATGATCGCAGAGTTAGCAATAGACTGAGTGTAGCGGAATGCGCGGACGGACGAGCCAAGGCTAGCCTCTGTTTTCATTGCAGGCCAAAGCCCAACGCGCGTGCGGGTGAGCCGGCGGCTCGCCCCTACAGAATTTGGCGGAGAGGGGGAGGTATTGTGCGTTGGCGGCGCCGGGCGTGTGTCTACAGACGACGCAGGCCCTGGAGTGGCATCAGGCGGAATCCATGTATTCGCGCAGGCCGTCCCAATCGCCCGCGGCAGCATATTCCGCTTGGCGCGGCCAGGTCTCCAACCGCCCGGGACGGCTACGACCGGCCCCTTCGATGATCGCTGACAGATCCTCCAGCGGCGCCACGGCCAATTGCGCGTAGGTGGTGATGCCGGCGTCGTTCAAAATGGTCTCAAACACCAAGCCAACACCGATGAGCTTGGTCAAGTCATCAGGCGTCGCCGGCGCCGCCACATCTTCCTCATGCCGCACAATCGTCCGCCGCGCGAGCTCCTCGGCTTGGCGCGCTGCTTCGTCAGCCGCCTCGACGGCATCGACATCCCGCTCCGCCACAGCATCACGCCGGATCCAAATCCAGAACAGAATCGCGACCGCCAACAAGCTGACCATCCAGGAAAACATGCCGCGGTCGGCGTCCGGCGCGACAGCCATGTTCATTCCCAGCGCGATCGCCAGCACCAGCGCCATTGTGGCGATCATGCTCTTTGCTTCCTGACTGAGTTTCATCGTCAATTTCACCATGGTTTATCGTGTGTCTCCTGGCGGATTATAGCACAGGCGGCGCGGCAACCGTCTACGTCCATTCCAGGGCTGATTAATCTGTCGCCGCGGTTGGCAATGTGGCAGCGGATCGCGATACTATGCTGGCACTGTTGAAAGCCTGAGGAGAGCGATTATCATGGATTTCACATTCGGCAAGTTGATCAGCGACGGGCTCAAGCTGGAGAACCATCGCGCCTTGCTCAACGGCATCCAGCATCGCCACAACATATCGCCGCTGGATCCGGCGCCGGGCGAAAACGTCAATGTGCATCTCGCCACGGCCAGCGACCCCGCCATCGTCAGCGCCGAGCTGCGCTATACGCTCGACGGCAGCGACCCGCGGTCTGCCGGCCCGGGCGTCAATACGGTCGCATTTCGCCCGGCAAATCGCGAATGGGACACGCTGGTCTGGGATTACATCACGGCATCTGGAACGCCGAAATCCCCGGCCAGCCCGACGGCACGCTGGTGACCTACTGCATCAGCGGGACGACCGCCGCCGGCGCCATGATCAATGCCGATTACCCCGATGCCGAGGAACGCTCGCAGCACGCCACCATGCTGCACTTCGGCAACATCCCGGCCGATACGCCATTCACGCCGACGCCACAAACCACAGCGCCGCTCTTCTGCTACCACGTAGATCGCCTGGCGCCGCCCGCCTGGGTCAATGACGCTATCATCTATCATATCTTCATCGACCGCTTCTACCCGGGCGATGGTGCCGATTGGCGGCAGCAAGACGACATGCAGCGCATCTGCGGCGGCACGCTCTGGGGCGTGCGCGACAAGCTGGATTACCTGGCCGATCTCGGCGTGACTTGCCTCTGGCTCAGCCCGACCTGGGCCAGCCCCAGCCATCACGGCTACGACGTGGCCGATTACGACCGCGTCGAGCCGCGCCTCGGCGGTGAGGCAGCGCTGCGTGCCGTGGTCGAGGGCGCCCACAAACGCGGCATACGCATCCTGCTGGACCTGGTCGCCAATCACCTGTCCAACGAGCACCCCGTTTTCGTCGACGCCAGCAGCGGCGTCAACAGCCCTTATCGCGACTGGTTCACCTTTGACGAGACATACCCGCACGGCTACCAAAGTTTCTTCAACGTCAAGAGCATGCCCAAGATCAACCTTGAAGTGCCGGCCGCGCGCGACTGGATGATCGGCAACGCGCTCAAGGCCCTGCGTGACTTCGGCGTGGATGGCTTCCGCCTCGATGTGGCCGCCGGCGCCGGCCCCAACTTCTGGACGCATTGCCGGCCGCGGCTGCGCGCCGAATTCCCCGACTGCTTCCTGGTGGGCGAGATCATTGACACGCCGTCGTACTTGCGCATGTACAGCGGACGGCTCGACGGCTGCCTCGACTTTTCGCTCAACGAGGCGCTGCGCCAGACTTACGCCTGGGGCGCCTGGGACGAGAGGCGGCTGGAAGCTTTCATCGCCAGCCACCGCCAATACTTCGGCGCGGATTTCGTGCTGCCCAGTTTCGTCGACAACCACGATATGGACCGCTTCTCGCTCATCGCCGGTGATGACAGCGACAAGCTGAAGCGGGCGGCGGCCCGGCAATTCAGCCTGCCCAACCCGCCCATCATCTTGTACGGTACAGAGGTCGGCCTGCGTCAGCCGGTCAGCACACGCGAAGCCACGCTAGACGCATGCCGCGTGCCCATGCTTTGGGACGAGCGGCAAGATCAAGACCTGCTCGAGTTTTACAGGCTGCAAATCAAAGCCCGCAAAGAGAGGAAAGGCAAAAGCCAATGATTATTGGAGTGACCGGCGTTGTCGTCGATGACCAAGCCAAAGCGCTGAAATTCTACACCGAGACCCTCGGATTCCAGCTCAAGCTCGATATCCCCCTAGGCAATCCCGAAGGCGATCGCTGGCTGACCGTCGTCTCGCCCGAACGGCCCGATGGCGTCGAATTGCTGCTGGAGCCGAATCGCAACCCCATCTCGCTAACCTACCAGCAGGGGCTGATGGAAGCGGGCTTTCCCTGCATCATCTTCCACGTCGCCGATGCCCAAGCCGAATACGAGCGGCTGAGCGGGCTGGGCGTCGAATTCACCGCGCCGCCAGCCGATATTGGGCCCGCGATCATAGCGATCTTGAACGACACCTGCGGCAACCTGATTCAGATCCAGCAACTAAAGAACGGCTAATCACGGGCCAGGCTCAGCCGCCGTGCT
Source organism: Phototrophicaceae bacterium (assembly GCA_965208195.1). GTDB lineage: Bacteria > Chloroflexota > Anaerolineae > Aggregatilineales > Phototrophicaceae > UBA6055. Next base: position 2,043,940 of record CBDBOC010000004.1, read on the forward strand.
GACGCAGCAGGCGCAACGCGCTTTCCGCCATGACGCCGACGCCGATGGGCAGGCAGCCCTCGTGAATATCGAAGATGGGGCTGTGATGCGGCCGGTTGAGCTCGTCCAGCTGCGCGCCCAACCGCAGCATGGCGCCCGGCGCCTTTTGCGTCATGAAGGCGAAGTCTTCACCGGCCATGATGGGCTCGCCTTCGCCCGCGCGATCAGCCCCCAGCAAGTCAGCGCCGACATCGCGGATCAGCGCCGCCACGCCCGGGTCATTGTAGAGCGCCGGGTAACCGGTCGAGATCCTCAGCTCATAATCGCCGCCGAAGACACGCACTAGCCCGAAGGCTTCTTCCACCAGCCGGTGGATGTCTTCGCGCGCTTCTTGCTCAAAGGTGCGGATGGTGCCGGTCAGATGCACTTCGTTGGGGATGACGTTGGGCGCGACGCCAGCATGGATTGAGCCCAGCGATACCACGGAGCGCTCGGTCGGGTTGCGTCGCCGCGAGCGGATGGCTTGCAGCGCGTTGACCACCTGCGCGCTCAGCCAGATGGGGTCCAGCCCGTTGTGGGGCGCGGCCCCGTGCGTGCCCTCGCCGATGATAGTCGCCTCGAAGGTATCGGGCGCGGCCAGCGAGAAACCATCGCAGACCTCGACCAGGCCCATGGGCGAGCCGCTGGAGACGTGGCAGGCGATGACGGCGTCCAGGCCATCCAGCGCCCGTTGCTCCACCATCAGGCTGCCGCCGCTGTGGCCATCGCTCTCGCGCCATTTCTCCTCGCTCGGCTGAAAAAGCAGGCGGATCTCGCCGGCCGGCCTATCGGGCAGCTCGTTGAGCACCTTGGCCACGCCCAGCAGCATCGAGGTATGGGCATCGTGGCCGCAGGCGTGCATCAGCCCGGGCGTCCGCGACTTGTAGGGCGCCTCGTTGGCTTCCTGGATGGGCAGGGCATCCATATCAGCGCGGATGCCGACGGCCGGGCGCCCCTCGCCGATGCGCGCCACCACGCCGGTTTCGGCCACGCCAACCTCAGCTTCAATGCCCATCTCCCGCAGTGATTCCGCCACCAAGCGTGAGGTGCGCTGTTCCTCAAAGCCCAGCTCGGGGTGCATGTGGATATCGCGGCGCCAGGCGACCAATTGCGCTTCCAGTTCATTTGCCTTTTCCAGCATCGTCATCACACATTCCTCTTTCGCCGTCAACGTGTGGCGTCATCATACCGCAGAAGGCGCGGCGCGGGAACATTCCACTCGCCCACACACAGGCCACGCCAAAGAGCCACCCGCCGGCAAAATCTGACCATGCCTTTTGGCGCGGGCTGTGTATAATACGCTGCACCGACATATTGACTAACCGCGGGAGTACGAGCCGTGTCAGCAAACAATCGTCTAAAGGAGCTGCGGGACGAGATTGACCCCATCAATCTGCAGATCCTTGAATTGCTCAATAAGCGCGCCACCATCGCCCGCGAAATCGGCAAGGTGCTGCAACAGATGGGTACCCGGCATTACGACCCGCAGCGCGAAGCCGAAATGCTGACGGCGCTGCAATACGCCAACGAAGGTCCCTTCAGCAACGAGACGATCAGCAAGCTCTTCAGCGAAATCTTCCGCGCCACGCTCAACCTCGAAGAACAGGACGCGCGCCAGACGATTCTGGTGCAACGCAAGCGGCCCGACCAGCATACAAGCATCGAGTTCAGCAACGGCTTGCGCCTGGGCAACGATAGCTTTGAAGTCATCGCCGGCCCCTGCGCGGTGGAAAGCCATGAGCAGATGGATGTGGTCGCGGCGGCCCTCAAAGAGCGCGGCGTTAAGATGATCCGCGGCATGGGCTACAAACCGCGCACCTCGCCTTACGATTTCCAGGGCATGGGCGAAGAGGGGCTCAAGATCGCCCGCCAGGTCGCCGATCGGTACGGCTTGGTCGTCATCAGCGAAGTGCTGGACATGTCCCTTATACCCATGATGGACGAGTATGTCGACGCCTTCTGGGTCGGCGCGCGCAATATGCAGAACAGCTTCCTGCTGCGCGCGCTGGGCAAGCAGAGCAAGCCCGTGCTGCTCAAGCGCGGCTTCGGCGCCACGCTGAAAGAATTCATCTACGCCGCCGAGTACATCATGGCCGGCGGCAACCAGCAGGTCATCTTGATGGAGCGCGGCATCCGCACCTTCAGCGAATGGACGCGCAACACCCTCGATATCAGCGCCGTGCCCCTGCTGAAGCAAGAGACGCACTTGCCCGTCATCGTCGATATTTCGCACTCGGCCGGCCGCCGCGATATCGCCAACCCGCTGGGGCGCGTGGCGCGGGTCAGCGGCGCTGATGGGCTGATGGTCGAGGTGCACCCCAACCCCGATGTCGCCATGAGTGACGCCAAGCAGCAGCTCAACATCGCGCAATTCAACCAGCTGATGGATGATGTCGAGTCGGTGGGCGAGCGTTATGCGCAGCCGGCGGTTTAGGCGCCCGGCACATTGACGTACAGGTTCGGCAGCGCCCTGCAGTAACCCAAGCGGGGCGCCTTTGCGTGATATTGGCGCGATGTCGCGCGCGCGATTAGACTGAGCATTGCCGAATGCGAGCGCGTATCACAGTTCATGTGGCATACGCTGAACCAGCATAAACTAGCCTTCGTGCTTACGGTCGCCATCGCGGCGCGGCTGGCGGCGCTCCTGGCTTTCCCCGGCGTCTTCGCCTTCACCGAGCCCGGCGCGGCTATCCACGGTTCGGTCGCTTACGACGAATACGCCCTCAATCTGATCGAGACCGGCGTCTACGGTCGCCAAGCCGGCTTGCCCGACGCCACCTTGCCGCCGCTTTATAGTTACGTGCTGGCACTGATCTACCGCGTCCTTGGGCGTCACTACCTGGCCGTCGCCGCCGTCCACATCTTCTGCGACGCCCTGTCGATCGCGCTGCTCTATGACATCTGCCGCCGCCTGTTTCGCCGAAACGGCGACGCTATCGGCGCGCTCGCCGGTCTCTGCTTCGCCCTTTATCCCTACTTGATCTTCCAGAACCTGACGCTCAACGATACCGCGCTCTGGATTCTGCTCTTCCACCTCTTCGTCTGGCTGCTGATCCGCCTGCGTGAACGCGAGCATGTCGACCGCGCCACACTGACCTTGGCCCTGGCCGCCGGCGTCGTGCTGGGCGTATCGGCCCTGGCGCGCTCGCTGCTGCCGCCTTTCGCGGTTTTGGCGGCGCTCTGGTTCTGGCTGAAGCTGGGCCCGCGCCAAACCCTGCTGCGCCTGCTGCCGGTCGCGCTGATCAGCCTGCTGGTCGTGCTGCCCTGGCTGATGCGCGGCGCTCGGCTCTACGGCGGCTTCGTGCCCATCGCCCTCAACAGCGGCGAGAATATCTACCAAGGCAACAACCCACAATCTCTGCCCGTCTTCCGCGCCGGCTACGATGCGCAGTGGGTGGCGCCGCCAATCGACGCCCCGCCCAAGAGCCAGCCATTGGCGCGCAATGCCGCTCTGGCTGAAGCCGGCTGGCGCTACCTGCGCGAGCATCCCGAGCGCATCCCCGCGCTGCTGCTGACCAAACTTGGCGTCTACTGGAGCGCCGAGATCATGCCAATCAACAACCTGCGCGCGGACGAAAGGCTGACTGTCGATGCCGACGGCACGGTACAGATCGTCAGCGGCGAGGGCGCGCACAGCGGCGTCAGCGCGGCCAACGCCGTCTATCAAGACAGCCCGCTGGCCGCTCTGATGCGGTCCGTGCATGTCGTCTACTTCGGCGGATTGTGGCTGCTGGCGATGCTGGGCGCTTGGCTCTGCCGCCGCGACTGGCGCGATCTGAGCCTGCTCTACTTCGCCCAGATCAGCCAGACGGCGCTCTACCTCGTGTTTCATCCATCCACGCGCTACCGCTCGCCGACAGATCCGCTGCTATTCGTCTTCTCGGCGCTGGCAGTGGTGTGGGTCGTGAAGCAGTGGCGCGGGCGTTTTGCTCACCTCTAGGGCTCTTGAAGACACTAGACCGAACTTCGATCTGGCTATTGCGTTGCTAGGGTCTGATTCTTCCGCTAAGGTTTTGAGCCTGACATGTCTGTGCGATGGAGTTGATTCAAATGAACACCCCGTCTGAGAATGACAAAATTGACCCTTTCAAAGAGGTAACAGTCCATTGCGACACCGCACGCGAATTCCTTGACAATCTTGATTTGACTCATCCCAGATGGTCGAGGCAAAACTGGATATTCCGCGGACAAAACGACTCACGTTGGGAACTCACTCCTAGTCTGTTCCGGAAATGGAAGCAACAAACTAATCCGGGGCTTGAGCTTGCTTTGATCAGACTATTCATCAGTAACGCCAACCTCGCGCAGCTTCCCATACCCAACAACTCGCTCGGCTATTACTCCAATTCGTTCAAACCAACTGTGCGACAACTATCGGCTGGGGCAAGCTATGACTTTTCACACGTCGTGTTCGCGATCGCACAGCACTCTGGCGTACCAACGAGATTGCTAGACTTTACCCACAGTTCTTCAATCGCGGCCTACTTCGCAGTCGACTTTGCCAACCTATTTCACAGTCTCGGAATTGGCTCGGGTCAACTGGCAGACTACTTCCAACAGTGCGCGCACGCAGTTGTTGAAGAGACTGACGTCGTGGCAACAGTTACAGAGCTCGCACTCAAAGTGCAAGAAGGTTTCGACCAGTTGCCGAAAGATGTGGCCGTGTGGGCCGTGCATGCGCAAGACCTGGGAGACTATACTTCGATTAAGATGCTAGAACATCCATTTATGGAAATCTTGCCACTACGAACGCAACAAGGGTTATTCTTGTGCGACACCGAATTCGCCGAAGGAGACGTGCAACGCGGCCAAAATTGGCCGTCTCTGGACGCCAAGCTGGCGACTCTCAAAGAGACCGACGGAATATACAAGCTAACGATGCCAAGCACGGAGGCCGAATCGCTTCGGCACTTACTTACGTTACGCCGACTGTCGCCTGCATTCGTAACGCCTTCTTATGAGGCCGTTGCCAAACAGACTGTGGCCGTTGCTTTCGAAATGTCGACGCCGTGAAACAACCACTCGGCATTGAAACAACTTTACCTTGCATACACATCCCCTGCTCCCAGCCGCCGCCAACTCATGTAACCTACTCAACGCCAAGCCAAAACCCCAGCGCCAACCACCACGAAGCAAACACAGCCACCCTTCGCTTTCTTCGTGCCTTCGCGCCTTCGTGCTCAATCCCCCAAAACCGCGACCATATAGTCGCCACTTCGCCCGCATCTTCCGCTATCCTCAGCACATGACCGCCTCCACCCCCGCCCCAATTCGCGCCCAGCCGCCCGCCGTCGGCCATAAAACCGGCTTTTATGTCCGAAAAAACTTTTCCGTCGGACACAAAAACGACACAAACGCGCAAACGTGCAACTCCATACCAAATGAGAAAGGCATTCCAACTAACTTATAACTTTTTGCATTGGGGGCGTTGAAGCCGCTCTCGCCGCGCCTACTCCCGATCCGGCGCCAGCAGCTCCCAGAAGCGATTCAGCAAGTAGCGGTACTTCAGCGCATGCGAGGCCAGCGCCATCGTCAGCAGGAAGAGCGCCGCAATCGCCACGATCATCAGCGTCCCGGCCCCGCCGTCCCAGATTAGCGGCGAATACTCGAAGGGCTGCCCGGCCAGCAAATGATCGAAGTGCATCGCAGCGATGGTGGCCGCCGTCAGCGCCATCGTCAGCAGCAGCACACGCCAATGCCGGCGGAAACTGCGCGGCTTGAAGATGTCGATGCCCATCACCTGCCAGGTGATCAGCATGCCGTAAAGCGCCACCATGATGGTCATGGCCGAGCGCGTCTGCCGCAGGTCGCCGCCGCCGCCGAACCAGACGATCAGGTAGAGCAGCGTCATCATGACCGCGCCGATGAAGCCCATGGTGAAGAGGTAATCGACCACATCATGGCGGAAGCGCCGAATGGGCTGCGGCCGCAGCCAGCCGAAGGCGATCAGCGTGGCCGGCAGATTGACCGTGCCGAAAGTGGCCCAGCTGATTTGCACCGGCGTGATGGGGAAAGGCAGCGCCATGAAAGCCAGCAGCGTGAAGAGCGTCACCATGTAGAAGTTGCGCACCAGGAAGAGCTTCATCGTGCCGAAGATGGTCTGCGTCGTCTCTTTGCCCTCGCGGAAGGCGCGCGGCAAGGTGCTCATGGCGTTGTTGAGCAGCACGATATCGGCCACGTCTTTGCTGATTTGAGTGCCGTCGTTCATCACGATGGCCAGGTCAGCCGCCTTCAGCGCCGGCACATCGTTGACGCCATCGCCGACCATGGAGACGTATTCGCCGCCGCGCCGCAGCGATTCCACGATGCGCTGCTTGGTATCGGGGTTGATGCGGGCGAAGACGTGGCTGTCGCGCACTGCATGGTCGAAGTCGCCTGCGCCCATGGCATCCAGCTCGGCGCCGCTGTAAGCACGTGTGCCTACATCCATGCCGGCTGCGCTCGCGATGGCGCGCACCGTCTCCAGGTTGTCGCCCGAAATCACCTTGAGCGTCAGCCCCTCGTCGCGGAAGGCGCTCAGCGTCTCGCCGATATCATCGCGGATTTGGTCGCTCATGACGATCAGCGCCACCGGCCGCGCGCCATAGCTGATGACGCCCGCGTCCAGGTCAGGCGCGCCCGCCATCCGCGCGAAAGCCAGCACGCGCATGCCCTCCCGCGCCAGCGCCTCGGCCCGCTCGACCCAGGGGTGCTCGGCCGGCAGCAGGCGTTCCGGCGCGCCCAGCAGCAGCGTCCGCTCCGCCAGGCATACCGCCGACCACTTGCGCCCCGAGCTAAAGGGAATCTCTTTGACCTTGCGCGGATAGTCAGCAGCGCCGACTACGCTTTCGATGTAGCGGTCGATGGCCTGCGCGGTATTGTTGAGGTGCGCCAGGTTCTTCAGGTAGGTATGCAATTCGCGATGGATTGCTGCGGCGTCGGCGTCATCCGGCTGAATGATCTCGCGCACAGCCAGCTTGTTCTGCGTCAGCGTGCCTGTTTTGTCGAAGCAGAGCACGGTGGCGTTCGCCAGCGATTCCACCGCGTTCACGCGCTGGATCAGCGTCTGCTGCCGGCTGATTTTGACCGCGCCGATGGTCAGCGACAGAATCGCTACCAGCACCAAACCTTGCGGCACCAGGCTGGTGGTGAAGACGACGGCGTTGCGCACGATCTCCAGAAAATCGCTGCCCAGGTAGAAGCCGGTGATGAAGATCAGCGGCACGAAGATGAGCATCAGCACCACGGCGACTTCGACCGTGATGTCGATCTTGATTTGCGTCGGCGTCTTGACCAGCTTGTACTGCTTGGCGATGGTGGCGAGGCGGTTGATGTGGCTGTCGGCGCCGACGCGGCTGGCACGCATGATGCCGGCGCCAGCGGTGCAGAACGAGCCCGAGAAGAGCTGGTCATCGAAGGCCTTGTGCACCGCGTCCGATTCGCCGGTGAGGTGCGATTCGTCCATCTCCAGCGAGTCGGCTTGAAGCACGACGCCATCCACCACCAGCCGGTCGCCCGGTTCAATGCGGATGACCTCGTCCTTGACCACGCCGCGCATCGGCACATCGACCCAAACACCATCGCGCCGGCAACGCACCACCTGCTCCGAAAGCGCCGCCAGTCGGTCCAGTTGCCGCTTGGCGTTGAACTCTTGAATCATGCCGAAGAAGGTGTTCGAGACGACGCTGAAGCCGGCGAAGAAGGCGGTGGCGTAGTCGCCCAGGGCGATGACGAAGATCAGCATCCCGCCCAAGACGAAGTTGAACAGGTTGAGCACATTCTCGCGGAAGATATCCCAGTAGCTGCGGCCGACGCGCGCCTCGTAGTCGTTGCTCTCGCCGCGGCTGATGCGCGCCCGCACCTCGGCACTGCTCAGCCCGGGGATGTCGTCGCTCACGTCTCGCTTCTGGCTGATTTTCGCATTCATGGCGAGCATTGTAGTGCTTTTTTGAACCACAGAGAACACAGAGACGCAGAGGTCACTGAGGACAGTTGCAGACTCGCGCGCTACCCGGCAGCCGCCCACGCATTACGTTGCCTCCCGCAATGTATATCTCCCTCTCCTCGTCGAATCCTGTAAGGCTTGTCGGGTACTGGGTCTAGTTTGCGTGCCTTTTCTACCTCACCCCCCCCCCCCCCCCCCCCCGACCCCCTGTTCCCCCCTCGGTCCCCCCGCTCAACGGGGGGCGGAATTGAATCATCAGAGGGGGGAGCTAAGCGCGCGTACCCGTTAACAATTGCGCGGAAGGGTGGATGTATCGGAAAATCCAAAGTCGACAAAGTGCGAGACGAGCTTCCCCCGTTGATACGGGGGGATTAAGGGGGGTAGACCTTAGCCAAGTGCGCGTGACTTAGTAGCGGACAAACCATGTAGGGGCGAGCCAGTGGCTCGCCCGCCCGTCCTTCGCAACCCCGCCCAACGGCGAGATTTACCGGGGCGGTGTGTCGCCCGAAGCCACAGGTCACAGCAGCAACGAGCGACCTGATTGGCTGCGTGCCATATCTGCGCTATTCTCTCAGATTGCAAAGGACACAGTTGAGAAAAATGCCAGATGATCCAAATCGCCGAATTCCTGCCGCCTGAATACTCGCTGCTCTGGGACCTGGTCGCTCAATGCGGCGTGACACAAGTCGTCGGCGCCCTCGGCTTCGAGACGGCCCGCGCCGGCGAAGCGCCCTGGAGTTACCCGGCCCTGCAGCGCGTCAAGCGTGCCTACGAAGACCGCGGCTTCCAGCTCGCCGTCATCGAGAGCCGCCCGCCCCTGACCCGCGCCAAGCTGGGCCTGGCCGGCCGCGACCAAGAAATCGACGCCGTCTGCGAGCTGCTGGAGGGCATGGGCCGGCTGGGCATCCCCGTCTGGTGTTACGAGTGGATGCCGGTGCTGAACTGGCTGCGCACCTCGACCACGATTCGCTCGCGCGGCGGCGCCCTCGTCACCGGCTACGACCACAGCCAAATGCTGAACGCGCCCATCACAGATTACGGCGAAGTGGGCGAGCAGCAGCTCTGGGAGAGCCTGCATTACTTTCTGGAGCGCGTGCTGCCCGTCGCCGAGAGCGCCGGCGTCAAGCTGGCTATGCACCCGGACGACCCGCCGCTCTCGCCCATTCGCGGTCTGAGCCGCATCATGCGCAGCGTCGACAATTTCGAGCGCTTGCTTGAGCTTGTGCCCAGCCCGATGAACGGCATCGCCCTCTGCCAGGGCAACTTCACGCTGATGACGGACGACCTGCCGGCGTTGATTCGGCGCTTCGGCGAATCGATCTTCTTCGTGCACATGCGCGATGTAGCCGGCACCCCGACCAGATTCGAAGAGACCTTCCACGATGCCGGCCAGACCGACATGGTCGCTTGCATGCGCGCTTACCGCGATATCGGCTTCGACGGCGTGCTGCGGCCCGATCACGTGCCGACCATGGCGGGCGACGACAATCAGCGCGCTGGCTACTCGTCCATCGGCCGACTGTTTGCGCTGGGCTATCTCAAAGGGATACGCGAGGCGGTCTACGACCAATGACGCTGAGTTCAGGCGCCGGCCGCCAATTCGCCTGGTGGCGCGGGCTCTTCCTCGATGGCTTGCTTGCGTTTGCGTTTCAGTTCTTTGTCATCGATCAGGAAGGCGGCGATGAAGGCGGCGACAAGGCAGAAGACGGCGGCGATCGACATCAGGGCGCTGAACATATCGGCGAAGGAGCGGTTGATGACATCGCGAACCGCTTGGCGCTCGGTCTCCGTCAGCGATTCGGGGATGGACGTTTCCGCCAGGTCGCCGGCGTCGGCCGCCAGGTGGGCCTGCGCCGCGGCCGGCAACGATTGGATGTAGGGGTCGGTCGCCAGGCTCTGGCCGAACCAGGTTATCGCCAACCCGCCCAGCACGCCGATGACCAGCACCTGGCCCGTCCGCACCACGGTATTGATGACGCCCGAGGCGATGCCGGCGTTATTCTCCGGCGCCGAAGCCATCGCTGACATCGTCAGGGGCGCGAAGACCATGCCGAAGCCGATGCCGAACAAGAAAATCGGCGGGAAGAAGGTGCTGAGGTAGTCGGATTCGCCGCCGGTCACGCCGACCTGGCTGAAGACGACGAAGCCCGCCGCCGAGATGCACAAGCCGATCACCAGCGGAATACGCGGCCCGCGCCGGTCAAGCAGGGGGCCGACCAGGGCCGAGCCGATGGTCGAAATCAGTATCAGCGGCACGATCGAAAGCCCGGTGAAGGTGGCGCTGTAGCCCTGCACCTGTATCAAGTTGAGCGGCAGGTAGATCAGCATGGGCTGAATCACGCCATGGAATACCAGCGATATCAGGTTGGCGGCGCTGAAAGTGCGCGAACGGAAGAGGCGCAGCGGCAGGATGGCGTGTTTGGCGCGGCGCTCATCGTGGAGGAAGCGGGCCAGGGCCAGTACGCCGATGACGATGAACCCGATGATGATCGGGCTGTCAAAGCCGAAGGTTGAGCTCTCAATGAAGCCGAAGGTCAGCCCGCCCAGCCCGACGATGACCAGCAGCGCGCCGGCGAAGCTCATGCGCTTTGGCGCCTCCCGGTCGAAGCTCTCCGGCACATAGCGGATGATGACAAGAGCGGCCATGACCCCGAGCGGGATATGAATGAAGAAGACCAGCCGCCACATGCCCATATCAGTGACGATGCCGGCCAAGAAGGGCGCCAGGCCCGAAGCCAACACCGTGAAGCCAGACCACAAACCAATGGCCCAGCCCTGCCCGCGCCGGCTGAAATAGGCGGAGGCGATGGCCAGGCTGTTGGGCACGATCATGGAACTGCCGAAGCCCTGCGCCACGCGCCCGGCGATGATGACGTTGGTCGTGGTCGAGAAGCCGCAGATGACCGACGCTATGGCAAAAAGCAGGATGCCCCAAAGGCAGACGCGGTTGCGGCCGAAATGATCGCCCATTGATCCGGCGACGACGATGAGCGAGGCTTGCACCAAGACGTAGGCATTGGGAATCCAGATGAGATCGGCGCCGCGCGCGCCCAACTCAACTTGTATCGCGGGCAACGCGACATTGAGCGATGTGCTGGCCACAAAGGCCATGCTGGCAGCGGCGATAGATGCGAATAGCACCCAGTAGCCGGTCAAGCGACCCGGCTCGGCCCTTGAGCTATGTGACACTTGCGCGCTACTTCAGTCTTGAGTAACAATGAGCATTCTTACATCGTATCACGAAATCGCGGCATCACAAAATGTTTGGGCGAACGTACTCGCTTGCCAGCAATAATTGTTCGGCCAGCGCCATGTCGGCGGCGCCCGCGCCGGGGTTTATTCGGGATAGGGCAACTCGCGCTCAATAAGCAGGGCCGCCAGCAACCCGCTGAAGATGCTTAATGCGGCGGCGATCCACATGACGACGCTGATACTAGCTGCGAATGATTCGCGAATCGCCGTCGCCAGGCTGACTTGCTGCAAGGGGCTTAGGCTGGCCGGCAGTGCTGTCTCGGCCAGGCGAACTGAATCAGCGGCGAGGAAGCGTTGCGCGTCCGGCGGCAGCGACGTGACTGCCGGCGCGCTCATCAGCGACTGGCTGAATTGCGACAGGACGATGCCGCCCATGACGGCAATCGCCAGCACCTGCGCCGAGCGGGAGACGGTATTGTTCAAGCCCGATGCCATGCCGGCGTGATGCTCATCCACCGAGGCCATGACGGTGGTCGTCAACGGCGCCAACGTGACGCCCAAGCCGACGCCGAAGACGCAAATGGCGGGAAAGAGCGTGGTCCAATAGGTGGGCTGGCCGCTGCCGGGGGCCAGCGCGGCGAACATGGCGAAGGAAGCGCCGATCAAGAGCGGGCCGAAGATCAGCGGCAGGCGCGGGCCGTAGCGGTCCACGATGCGGCTCATCGCGAATGAAATCGACACCATGAGCACGGTCATCGGCAGCAGAGCCAAACCCACTGCTGATTCGGTATAACCCTGCACCTGAATCAAACTGAGGGGCAAGAAGAATAGCACGCTGTTCATCGCGCCGTAGAGCAGCAGGGTCAGCGTATTGGCGCCGGTGAAGGTGCGCGAGCGAAACAGGTTGAGCGGAAGCATCGGGTGATCGCTATGGCCTTCCACCCAGACGAAGACGGGTAGAATCACGATGGCGGCGGCGCCGGCCAAAAGCACAGTGAGGTCGTCAAAGCCGCGACGCGGGCCTTCAATGCAGAAGTAGCCGCTCACCAGCAAAGCCGTGGTGCTGAGGACGGTGCCGGAGATGTCGAGTTCTTTGGGCGCGTCTTCATCCAGGCTCTCGGGCACATACAGGAGCAGCACGATGATGACGAGCAGGCAGAGCGGGATGTTGACGAAGAAGATCATCCGCCACAGGTCGCTTTCCGCCAGCCAGCCGCCCAGGATGGGGCCGGCGCCCGATATCAGCATGGTGCAGCCGGACCAAACGCCGATGGCCCAGCTGCGGCGATGATGGGCGAAGAAGGCGCCGACCAGCGCCAGGCTGCAGGTGATCATCATGCCGCTGCCGATGCCTTGGGCGGCGCGCGCCGCGATGAGGACTTCGGCCGAGCTCGCTATACCGCAGGCCAGCGACGCCAGCGCGAAGATGACGATGCCGATGAGATAGACGCGCTTGCGCCCATAGTGATCGCCGAAGGAGCCGCTGAGGAAGATGAAGGCGGCTTGCAGCAACGAATAGGCGTTGACGATCCAGATCAGATCGGCGCCACTGGCATGAAGATCGCGCTGAATCGCTGGCAGCGCCACGCTGAGCGCTGTGCTGACCATGAAGACCATGCTCGGCGCCAAGATGGTGGCGAATAAGACCCAGCCATCGAGACGCCAGGTAGATTTTGTCTTGTCAAGAATCGTTGCTGTCACAAGCAAACCATGCTTTGATTCACGAGCGCAAGCCACAAAGAAGGAAGTAGGGGCAGCCGAATTCGTTTCCCGCTAGCGTCGACGACTGTGGAGTGCCATTCAAGGTTAGGTACGCCGTTTCAATTGGCGCGTAATGCTTCCAGCTCTTCTTCCAGTTCCGCTCGACGCTGGGCGCTGGCTTTTCGCCCCGCCCGCAGCGCCCGCTGAACATGCGCCTGCCAATTGTCACGCAGTTCGTCCGAAGTCATCGGCGAAAAAAAAGTCGCCAGCAGCGCGCCAATCAGAGCGCCGATGCCCAAGCCGACGAGCAAGCTCAAGAATTTTCGCATCAGCCCCGTCACTTACAACAAGAAAACGATTGGTGGCAAGGCGACCAATAAGCCAAATGCGCCCATGCCAAAGGGTAACTTGACGAAGAGCAGACAGCCAATCAGCAGGCAGACCAAGCCCGCGTCACGGCAGAAGCGCTCCCACTTTCGGCACGACGAGCAGCCAAAGACGCGGCGAAACCAGGGAATGTGATGCACCGTCGCCCAGACTTTCGCCTCACGAAATAGCAGATGAACGCCGATGTAAAACCAGAATGACGCCACGCAGATTTGCAGGAGCCACATATTTCGCCCTCGCATTTGTGTGCCACCGACATTGTAGCGGCAATTGCCGGCACGTCAAACAGCCTGTGAGCGAACTACAGTATATCTGTCGGATCTATGTCGATGCGCCAGCCCGCTATAGGATCGAGATCGCGCAGGGCGGCCCGCGGGTCGGGCCCGCGCAGCAGCAGGTGCCAGCGATACAGGCGGTCGACGCGGGCGTAGAAGCAGGGCGCCGGGCCGATTAGCGCCGTACCGCTCATAGCGCGCTCGGCCAAGATTTGCTTCAGGCGGATGGCGGCCGTCCCCGCCTCTTGCTGGGCGCGATCGCGATCGCTATAACTAAAGACGATGCGGGCCAGCCGGCGGTAAGGCGGGTAGCCTATCTCCTGGCGGTAGCTGCTTTCGCGGGCGGCGAAGCTGTCGAAATCATGTTGAGACGCCGCTTGTATCACGTAATGTTCGGGCTGATACGTCTGCAGGACGACTGACCCGCCCAAGACACCGCGCCCAGCCCGGCCCGCTACTTGCGTCAATAGCTGGAAGGCGCGCTCGCCGGCGCGATAATCCGGCAGGGCCAAGCCGTGATCGGCGCTGACCACGCCTACTAGGGTGACCAGGGGCAGGTCCAGCCCTTTGGCGATCATCTGCGTGCCGATGAGTACATCGGCTTCGCGACGAATAAAGCGGTCCAGAATCTCAAAGTGCATCTGCGGCGAATGCGCTGTGTCGATATCCCAACGCAGCGCGCGGGCCGTCGGGAAGCGTTGCAGCAGCGCTTCTTCCACTTGCTGGGTGCCGGCGCCGAAATGGCGGATGCGCGCCGAGCCGCAGTCAGGGCAGGCGCGGGGCAGCGGCTGTTGGGCGCCACAGTGATGACAGCGCAGGCTGCCGTCGATGCGATGATAAGTCAGGGGCGTGTCACAGCGCTCGCATTCCAGCACATAGCCGCAATCGCGACAGAAGATGTAGGTGGCTTGCCCGCGCCGGTTGAGCAGCAGCATGGCTTGTTCGCTTCGCGCCAGTACATCGGCGAGCGCCGCTTGCAGCGCCCGGCTGAACATACTGGTATTGCCTTCGCGCAGCTCGGCGCGCATATCGACCACAGCCACCGGCGGCAACGGGATTGTGACCGCATCGGCCTGCGCCCGCTGGTAGCGGGTGGCTTGGCCCAGGCGCTCGGCTTGCTGCTCGATACGCTGGCGATGACCCATGATGCGCTGGGGCAGGCGCAAAGTCTTGAAGTGTCCCCGTCCGGCGCGATACCAGGTGCCCAGGTCGGGCGTGGCGCTGCCCAGGATGAGGACGCCGGCGCCGCGTTCGGTCAGGAATTCAGCCGCCGCCCGCGCGTGATAATGCGGCTGCGGCATAAAGGCGGATTGCTTGTAGCTGGCGTCATGCTCTTCGTCGAGAACGATCAAGCCGAGGTTGGGCAGCGGCGTGAAGAGCGCCGAGCGCGTGCCGACGATAACGCTGATATCGCCAGCGCGCGCCCGCCGCCAGGTATCATAGCGCTCGCCCTGCGGCAGGCTGCCATGCACCAGGGCCACGCGGCCGGGAAATCGCTCGGAAACTCGACGGACTGTCTGCGGCGTCAGGGCGATTTCCGGCACCAGCAGGATGGCGCTGCGCCCACGGGCCAGGGTCGCGGCGATGGCGCGCAGGTAGATCTCGGTTTTGCCGCTGCCGGTGACGCCGTGCAACAAGAAGCGCGCCGCTTTGCCATGTTCAAGCGCCGTCTTGATGGCATCCCAGGCCCGCTGCTGATCGGGCGTCAGTTTGGGCGGGCTATCAGCGACGAAATCGAAATCGCGCAGCGAATCGCGCCAGACCATTTCTTCGCGCGCACACAGCAAATCGGCAGCGATGAGTCTTTTGATCAGCGGACGGGTGGCGCCGGTCTTCTTCAGCGCCTCGGCCATAGTCGGCGGCTCGGGCAACTCGGCGATTTCGCGCAGCACTCGTCCAATCCAGGTGGTGCCGCGCCAGCTTGCCAGAACCGAGTTTACGCGTTCGGGCGTCGCTTCAAGGATGATCAGGTCTTGCTCACCGCGGTCGGTTTCTTCCACGAAGACCAGGCCGGCGTCGATCAGTTTGTTGAGCGGCGCTTTCGTCTTGGCGTTGGCCAATGCCAGCGCGTCCGTAACGCCGATGGCGTCGTCTTCACGGGCGGCGATGGCTTCCAGCAGCCTGGTCTGCTGGGTTGATTTGCCAAATTGCTCAGCCAGTTGCGCGGCATCGGCGGCTTGGTACTGCGGGTAAAGCCGGGTGACAGTTTTCCGCTTGGCAGTGGGCGGCGCCAAGACGGATTCGAGGCGTAACGCGCCGGCATCGGCCAGGCGATCCAATTCGCGCTCCACCGGCTGTTTGGGAAAGCTCGCCTTGATTTGACGCAGGCGCTTGGGCCCTTTGTCGCGCAGATGCTTGAGCAGGCGGCGGTGCAACGGCGGCTCTACCTCGGGGGCGGCGCCGGGCAAGGTGAATTGCTGCGGCGCAGCGGCATCCAGCGCATCACGCAGGAAGGTGTAGAGCCGGTCGGACTTGCCGGTGAAACCGGGCGGCAGCATCAGCCAGACGCAAGCGCCGATGGGGGCGAGGCAGCTCTCGCTCAGCCAGTGGGCCAGCGCAAGATAGTGCTCGCCGAGCACGGGCTCGGGATTGAGCAGGTTGATGATGGGTTTGGTCTGCGGGATATCCGTCTCGTCGATCAGCGCCAGCACAACCGCGGGCTGCATGGCGACGCCGAATTCGACTTGCGCCAGCGATCCCGGCTTGATGCTGCCGGCGAGGGCAGGCGGGATGTGGTAAGTGAAACGCTTGTGGATGGGCACATCAAGTGCCACTTCGGCGTAGCGCATAGCGGGGCGACCTGCTCGGATGACGGCCGGCGGGAAGCCGATTGTACGGCATCGCGTGGCGCGCGCCAAGAATCGGAGTGTGAGTCGCGAGCGCTGCATGAGGCGGATTCGCGATGGCCGGGCTGAATCAAATGATAGTGAACCACAGCGAACACAGAGGGCGCAGAGAAAGGTATTGGCGTTGAGTTAGTCGCCTCGATGGCCTTGATGTCTTCAAAGGGTTTCGCGCCTCGTCGCGTTACTTCGGCCGTTATGCCTATTACTCGGTGTACTCGGTGGCGAGAAGCCTTCACCGGCGATTGCCCCGCTGGCCACGAATCGGCTAAGATAAGGCGCTGACCGAATTACGAGACCCAGCTGCATGACCGAGACAGAGCCGCTTTCGGCCGCGCTGACAGAACGCATTCTACGGCACTTGGGCATGGGAACGGCGCCAAGGCCAGACCACGCCACGCTGCAAAGCCTGGTCACAGCTTACACGCGGACCGTGCCCTGGGAAAGCGCCTCGCGCATTGTGCGGCGCGCGCAACATGACGCCCAAGCCGACTGCGCCGTCTATGGCGCGGACTTCTGGCAGCGTCATTTTGCGCTGGGCAGCGGCGGCACCTGTTACGAGAGCAATTACGCTTTCTTCGGCCTGCTGCTGCGTCTGGGTTACCGCGGCTACCTGACGCTCAACAATATGTCGTCCTCCATCGCCTGCCATAGCGCCATCGTCGTGCTGCTCGACGGGCGGCGCTACCTGGTAGATGTCGGCTACCCGGTGCATGCCGTTTTGCCGCTGGACATAACGCGCAAGACCGAGCTGGCGCATCCGATACTGAACTACACGATCGAGCCCCGGGGCGATGGCCGCTATGAGATTCAGCGGCAGACCACGCGAGACATCCACGGCTTCATGCTGATTGACCAGCCCGTGCCGGACGCCGATTACCGCGCCGTCGGCATCCACGATTATCGGCGTGACGGCGGCCAGTTCCTGAATGAAGTTGTGATTCACAAGGTGGTCGACGGGAAGCTCTGGCGCTTTAACAGCGATCAGCGCCCTTTCAGATTGCAGCAGTTCGTCGACGGCGAACGGCGCGATCATCCGTTGGGGGCTTCGCCGGCTGCCGACGTGGCGGCCAAATTCGGGCTGGACGAGGGGCTCGTGGCCGAGGCGATGCGGCTGGTGGCGTCGGGCGTTTCGAAGCAAGCGGGCGACTCACAAAGTCGCCCCTACAACGCGTTTGGCGGTCGGCTGGCAATCAGGCGATGGTGACCTCGTCGCTGAGGTACACATCCTGAATGGCGTTGAGCAGGCGCGCGCCCTCGGCCATTGGCCGCTGAAAGGCTTTGCGGCCGCTGATCAGCCCCATGCCGCCGGCGCGTTTGTTGATGACCGCCGTCTTGACCGCCTCGGCGAAGTCGTCCGCGCCGCTGGCGCCGCCGGAATTGATCAGCCCGACCTTGCCCATATAGCCATTGGCGACTTGGTAGCGCGTCAAATCGATGGGGTGGTCGCTGCTGAGCTCGCTGTAAATGCGCCGGTCCAATTTGCCGTATGACGAATCGCCGGCGTTGAGCGCGGTGTAGCCGCCGGTCTGCGTGGGCAGTTTCTGCTTGACGATATCAGCGCCCAGCGTCACGCCCAGGTGATTGGCCTGTCCGGTGAGATCGGCGCTGCTTTCATGATTGACGCCGTCCACGGTGAAAGCCGGATTGCGCATATAGCACCACAGTATTGTGGCCATGCCTAGTTCATGGGCGTGGGCGAAGGCTTCCGCCACTTCGACCATCTGGCGATTGGAATCATCGGAGCCGAAGTAGACTGTTGCGCCGACCGCGACCGCGCCCATATCCCAAGCCTGCTGGATGGTGCCAAACATGATTTGCTGATGCGTATTGGGATGGGTGACCAGCTCGTTGTGGTTGATCTTGACGATGAAGGGGATGCGGTGGGCATAGCGGCGCGCCGTCAAGCCCAGCACGCCAAAAGTAGAAGCCACGGCGTTGCAGCCACCCGCCAGCGCCAGGTCAATGATCTTCGCCGGGTCGAAATAGGCCGGGTTAGGCGCGAAAGAAGCACCGGCCGAATGCTCAATGCCTTGGTCGACCGGCAAGATCGACACATAGCCGGTGCCGGCGAGGCGGCCGCTGTCGTAGATCTGCTGCAAGCTGCGGATGACCTGCGGGTTGCGGTCGCTATCCAGCCAGACGCGCTCGGCGAAATCAGGCCCGGGCAGGGCCAACTGCTCGCGCGGGATGGTGCGGCAGCGGTGATTAAGCAGATAATCGGCTTCGTCACCGAGATAGTCGGCGATGCTATCAACACGTATGTCGGGGGATGCAATAGCCATTGCTATGTCCTTTGGTCTGCACACTACAAGCTGAATTATAGCAGCAAGCCCGGCTTTTCTCTGTGCCCTCTGTGCGCTCTGTGGTTAAAATTATGGACATGAACGGTGACGATTCTCATGGTACCCTACTGCAACAACTCCGCGACGCCGCCGAGGCGCGCGACCCCGAGCGCTGCCAATTCTTGCTGAAGACGCTCTTCATGAATATGGACTTCTACCTGGCGCTGGCGGTCGTCATCGAGCGGGCGCAGCCCTTCCTGGATAGTTTCGAGACTTACTATCCCGAGGGGCGATTTGCGCGTCAGATTCTGATGCAAATTGTCAATACGGGCACGGCGCCGGCCAAGCTGCCGCCCGAGGCGCTGCGCGACTTCACTGCACCCGGCGCCGCCAACTTCATGAAGGCCCTGGCCGATTTGGCGCAGGCGCTGCAGCCGGGCCCGCTGCCGCCACGCATCGGCTATCTGGTCAGCGCGGCGGTCAACGCCATCATGGCTGAGCTGGTGGAACAGTATTACGGACGGCGGCCGGAGGCATGGGCCTTGGTTCGCGATCAGCCGGATGCGCCCGAAACGCGCGATATCGCCTACGCCTTCTGGACGGACGACGAGGTGGCGCTGCTGGATACGGACAATTGGCTGGCCGTGGCGGATAGCATCGATCGGCACCATGAGCGTCGATTCCGCTGACTCAGCGTGGCGTGTTAGAATCAGGCCGGAACAGGAGCGCGTGATGAGCCTGGACACATACAGCAATGCGACGCCACCGGCCGGTCTCTACGACTTCAGTGACCAGATCCGGCGCGGCATCGACGGCTTTAGCGCGGTCACGGATGCCGATATCGCGCAGTTCAACACGCTGGGCTTCCTTGTCATCCACAATGCTTTCGACCCCGTGACAATTGAAACAGCGCGTAGGGGCCTGCGCCAGCTCATCTTGCGGCGTGGCGCGGGCAATATCATGTTTGAGGCGGCCGTCGGCGAGCGCTATGACGAGCTGCCCGACGAAGCGCGCTTCGATAGTGTGCGCAAGCTGATGCCTATCGTGCCCGGCGATGTACGGCTGCGCGCGGCCGCCGCATATCCGCCGCTGCTGACGGCCATCAAGCGCATCCTGGGCGAAAAGCCGCTGCTGTCGCAAGACATGGCCTTACTGAAACCGCCGCGAATCGGCCGCGAAAAGCCCTGGCATCAGGATATGGCCTACTTCGATTATCCGGCGGGCACGACCATCGTCGGCGCCTGGATCGCTTTGGATGAAGCGCTGCCGGAGAACGGCTGTATGATGATCATCCCGGGCAGCCACCTCGACGGACCGATGCCGCACTGGCAGCGGCGGGATTGGCAGATTTGCGATGCCGATGTGCAGGTCGGGCGCAGTTTGGCTGTGCCGCTGCCGCCGGGCGGCTGCTTGCTCTTCCACTGCATGCTTCACCACGGCACGCCACCCAGCAATTCGGACCGACGGCGTTGGGCGCTGCAATTCCACTATCGCCCGGCCAGCGTCAGGCCCTTAGCGAGCAGCGACTTAAGGCTGCAACGCTTCGGCGCCGACGGGCTGGATGTCAACTGTTAAGCGCGGGTCGCAGGAGCTTTCGTGATTTTCGTGCTCTTCATCATCGCGAACATCGTCTTGATGACCGCCTTGTTCGCCGTCGGCGTGTATCAATTCCTGCAAGTGGAAGAGAAGCGCAAACGACGCCGGTTGCTCGAGCGCGGCGAACTGGACGAGGCCGAGTTGCGCGAATTGCTGCGAGCCGAGCGGCATGAAGAAGCGCTGGCGCGGCTGATGCTGGCGGCGGATGTCGACCGATTCACGGCTGAGGCGGCACTGGCGAGCCTGGAAGCGACGCAAGGACCTGAGCGGTAATATCCGCCCGTCTTCGGCTTGCGCAGGCAATCGTCGGCTGCGCTGTTATCGTCAAGCTTCAGAGATGTGCGCCAAGATCGTTGCCGCGCGCGCTTCCCAAGTGTAGTGAGCCAGGGCACGCACGCGGGCATTCTCGCCCAGCCGCTCTCGAAGCGCCACATCGTCGCGCAGCCGCTCAATCGCAGCGGACCACGCGGCCACGTCCTCGGGCGGGATCAGCAGCGCCGTTTCGCCATGGCTGACGACATCGGCCCAGGCGGGCAAATCCGAAGCCACGATAGCGCCGCCCGCCGCCATATACTCGAAGAGCTTCAGCGGCGAAGTGTAATAGGCGAATTGCCTCGCCGGCGGATGGGGCATGGCGCAGACGTCGAGAGCGCTGAGGTAGAGCGGTACGTCCGCCGGCGCGACCTGCCCGGCGTCGATGAAGCGATTGGGCGCAGCGCCCTGATCAAGCCAGAGACGCCGCAGACCGTCGACGCGATCGGCCGGGCCGCCGACCAGCGCCAGGTGCGCGCCCTCGACAGTCTCCAGCGCAGCGACCAGCAGGCCGACGCCTTTGTCCATGCCGATCATCTCCAGGCGGCCGACGTAGCCGACGATGAAGGCGTCAGCGGGCCAGTTGAGCCGCCGCCGCGCCGCGACCCGCGACGGTAACTCGGCGAAGCGCGCCCGCCGCACGCCATCATGCGCGACGATGCTGCGGGCCGGGTCAGCGCCCCGTTGGCTGACGAGGTCGTCTCGCAGGCGCCTGGTGATGGCGATCAGGCTGCCAGCGCGCGAGGCGGCCTGACGCTGCAAGGCGGCGCCACGCCCGGACGGCGCGAACAGATGCGCTTCGAAGGCGACCTTGCGCTTGGCCTTCAGCCGAGCCAGCAGCGCCACGATGAGCTCGTCGCGGCTGTAATAGATATCGGCGCGGGCGACGAGCAGCAGCAGCGCGCAGACTAGCGCGTAGCTGACGAGCAGCAGGTAGAAAGCCAGGCGCGCGCCAACGCCATCGGCCGGGAAGAGCGGGAAGATGTCAATGCAGGGGACGCGACGGATGCGGAAGTTGCGCTCGACGCCGTAGTAAGCGTAGGGGTCATCGACGGCGCGCAGCTCCCGCGTATTCCAGCGGCGCGCCACCCACAGCGTCACCTCGCAGCCGGCGGCCGCGAAGGCTTCGCAATTCTGCATGATCTGCAGGCCGTGCGCCTTTTCCGTCGGCAGCCGCATCAGGGAGATGTAGAGGAGTTTGGGCATTGCTAGTCGAAAATGACGACAACTACTCACAAGTCAATCATGGCGGAAGATCTACACCTTTACCACCGAGGACACCGAGGAAAAAAGAGTATACCGAGTTCTTATTCTGTCATTGATACAAGTCACAACTTGGCTCACATAAGATATGAAACCCTCGAAATACAGAAGTGAAACCAAGTAAGTCATGCGAAGATCCTGACCTTGTAGGGGCGAGCCACCGGCTCGCCCGTACGCACGCTGAAATACACATGGATTATCTTTCGCACCGCAATCATGGAGGGGTCGGGCATGGTATTGATTCTGCATGGCGCTGCCCGCGGGGAAAACGCGCCCGACACAGCGACGCTCAGGCACGCGATTGCCGCGGCAGCAGCAGGCTTAACAGACCGGCAGCAGCGATGACGACGGCGACAAACTGAAAGGTCAGCGCCAGGCCGATCTGGTCGGAAATCGCGCCGATGGCCAGTGAGCCGATGGCGCCGGTGCCGAAGATGAAGCCCAGAATGGCGCCCGAGGCGAAACCCTTGCGCCGGGGCACAAGGTCTTGCGCCAGCACGACGATGAGGCTGTGCGCGCCGCCGGAAAGGCCGCCGGCAGCGATAGCCAGGAAAAAGGCGAAGGGGCCTTCGTGGGCGGGCAACAGAAAAAAGGCCGGCGCCGACATCAGCATGCTTAGCATCATCACCAGGCGCCGATCGTAGCGGTCGGCCAGGCGCCCGAATATCAAGCCGGATACACCCGAGGCGATCCAGTACGAGCTGGTGATGGTGCCGTAAGCGGACGGGCTCCAGCCCTTCTGTTCGAAGAGCAGCGGCACGAAGGCGACCGAGCCCTGCTGGCCCAAGCCGCGCAGCACGACGATCAAACCCAGGACAACAAAAGCCAGCAAGGGGAAGTGCTGCCGGCTGCCATGCTTGCGTTCGTCTTTTCTCAGGTCCTGTGCGGCGTGATGCTCCTGCCGCTTGGGGATGCTGCTCGCCATCAGCAGGATTGCCGGGATGGAAATGAGCGACAGCAGGATGATGGGCGTGACGTTGTCCTGTATGCCGTATTGGCCCAGGCCGATCAGCGTGGCCTTTTGCCGCAATAGGTCGGGGTTGGCCCAATCGAGGGTGAGGCCGGCGATGGCCGGTCCCAGCGCCAAACCCGTCTGGCCGGCCAGGAAAAAAATCGCCATGTGAAAGGCGGAGCGCCGCGGCACGGCTTCGGCGGCGTGCAGCGAGCCGACCGGGTGCAAGGCGCCGCTGCCGATTGCGGCCAACACCATGGGCACGAACATCAGCCAGTACTGCCGCGTCAGCGCCGCGACCAACACCGAAAGCGTGAACATGCCGACGTGGTAAGCCAGCCCTAGCGAGCCGATCCAGCGGCCGCCTGTGCGATCGGCGCGGATGCCGAAGAATGGCTGCGTCACCGCGCCCAGCAGTTGCGCCACCGCCACCGCCAGCCCGATCTGCACATTGCTCATGGGCAAGATGCCGGCCGCCAGAAAGGTCAGCAGCACCGGCGCCATCGAGGCGAAGATGTCGTTGGTCAGGTGACCATAGCAGACCGACCACAAGAGCCGGTATTGACGGCGCATAAGCTCAAGCCCTTAGCAGAATGGCGTCAATGATAAACGCGGTAGTGTCAGATGAGAATGTAGATTGTAGGGAGTCTCTTTGGACTGGACGGTGATAGCAATTCCTTGCTGTCATTCGAGGTCTCTGAGCATGCGCTGGATATCGGCGCTGCTCGCGTCGTCTTTGTCAGACTTCGAGTAGATATGCATGAACAATGCTGTGTTACTGTCCTGAAGTACGTAAACGGCGCGAAAGCCGCCACGCTTGCCGCGGCGCGCGGAACGATTTGTTAGGCGAACCTTGTAGACATTGGGTCCCCACCGCGGAACGAGGACGCCACGATAGTGATTGTTCCGCATTTCCTCTTTCAACTGGTCAATATCATTTTCAATGAATCGATATCGTTTTCGCAGCTTTCGGACATCCTTAAGAAAGTCGCGAGAATAGATAAATCTGATCGACATTGGACTTGGCTCTAGGCTTTGAGCAGCTTGCGAAACTCCTCTTCTGAAAGGGTATCCCCCGCCAGCGCTTCCTTGTAGCCTTGCTTGATACCCGCCAGGATTTCCTGCCGAGTCGGCTCCCGATAAGGCTCGTCGTCGTCTTCAGCGTCGAGCGGCGTCGGACTATAGTCGCCCGCCTTGTATTCCGCCTCGGCTTCCCGCAAGGCTTCGGCGATCTCGTCATCGCTGGGCTCGCCGAAAATCTCTTCAAACAGGTCCCGCAACTGTTGCTCTGAAAGCGAATCCAGATCGACTTCCGCGATTCTCTCGCGGTCGGTCTTGCGGGGATTCTTGACTTTCGCTGTTTGCTTCATGGCCGCGTCCCGCCTTTCGCAATGATGCTCATCATTGACGTAGCCGCAGTCTAAACGATAATGCAACAGTTTCCAAGTTGTGCCAACATGTGCGTTGCTAAGGATACACAATGCCCATCGACTACGACCAACTCCAGCCGATTCCCGCGCGGGACGAGCCCTACCACATCGTCGTCACCGCCGCCCACCACGATGACATCGAATTCGGCGCGGCCGGCAGTGTGGCGCGTTGGATCCGCGAAGAAGGCGCCAGCGTGACCTACATCATCATCACCGATGGCGGCGCCGGCAGCAATGAGCCCGACATCACGCGGGCGGAGCTGGTGGCCTTGCGGCGCGCCGAGCAGATTGAAGCGGCGGCGCGGGTCGGCGTCAGCGATGTGCGCTTCCTCGGCTACCCCGATGGCGCCTTGACGGCGTCGCTCGAGCTGCGGCGGGATATCACGCGCATCATCCGCGAAACCAAGCCGTACCGCGTCCTCTGCCAGGACCCGACCACGGTCTTCGTGCGCGGCCAGTATATCAACCATCCCGACCACCGCGCGGCCGGCGAGGCCACGCTCTACGCCGTCTTCCCCAGCGCCGAGACGCGGCCCATCTTCCCTGAGCTGTTGGCGGAAGGGTACGAGCCGCACAAGGTCGGTGAGCTGTATATGAACTTGACGCTGACGCCGACGCATTATCATGATGTCAGCAGCGTGATTGACCTGACTCTGGACGCGCTGGCGGCGCACGAATCGCAGATCGGCAGCGGCGAAGACTTCGAAAACGGCGTCAAGAAGTGGCTTACACAGAGCAAGCACGATGGGGGCAAATTGGTCGGCGTCGACTATGCCGAGTACTACCGCGTGATGAAATTCGATGCCGAGCGTGAGAGTTGGTACGAAGAAGAAATGGCGCAGCGCGAAGGCGAAGCGGCGCTGACATAAGCGTGGCTCACCGATAGCCTAGACGGAGCCGACAGCGCTGCCCGGGTAAACCACGGCGATCAGGCGGATGCGGTTTCCGAATCTAATCTTCGCTGCCTTTGGGCGGCTCGCTCGCGGCTTGCCTGCTCCGTATCAGCCAACCGAAGCCCACCACGAGCGCCAGAATGCCCGCTGAAATCATCAACACGATCATGCACTCGACCCCGCCCAAGGAGCCCATTCAATCACCCGCCCTTGCTATGCTGAAAATCGGTCCTTCCCTCATAGCGATGCGAAGGGACAATAACTTTAGCACCTGTTGTATACTCCTGCAATGTGAGGACGAATAGTGGGATAAACCATGAAACTGACGACATACCAATCTGACGACGGATACAAGCTGGGCATCGTGACTGAGCGCGGCGTGCTGGACGTGGCGGCGGCGGCCCAGGCAGCCGGTGTCACTCGCGCCATCACGCCCGACGCGGTCTACGGCCGTGGGCTGCCCCTGCTGGAACGGCTGCGCGCTTTGATGGAGACCGCTACGGACGCGGCGCTCTATCTCAACGAAGCCGATTTGACCTACGGGCCGGCCGTGCCCAACCCGGGCAAGATCCTCTGTGTCGGCTTGAATTACAAGAAGCACGCCGCCGAAACTGGCATGGCCGAGCCGGACTACCCAGTGCTCTTCAGCAAGTTCAACAACGCCATCGCCGCGCCGGATGAAGATGTGCCGCTGCAGGCCGATTGGACGACTGTCGATTATGAATCGGAGCTGGGCGTGGTCATGGGCGCGCGGGCGCGCAATGTCGCGGTCGACGAGGCGCTGGATACAGTCTTCGGCTACTGCAATATGAACGACCTCAGCGAGCGCGAGTTGCAGATGCGCAGCGGGCAATGGCTGCTGGGCAAAACGCTGGACAAATTCTTGCCCCTGGGGCCCTACGTGGTCACAGCGGACGAAATCCCCGATCCGCAGAATCTGGCGATACGCGGCTGGCTCAATGGCGAGCTGCGGCAAAAGAGCAACACCGGCGACATGATCTTCAGCGTGGCCGAGGTCATCAGCTATGCCAGCCAGGTCATGACGCTGGAGCCGGGCGATGTCATCAGCACCGGCACGCCCGAAGGCGTCATCATGGGCATGGAGCCCAAAGTGTGGCTGAAGCCGGGCGATGAATACATCGTCGAGGTCGACGGCCTGGGCAAGCTGGCCAATCGCATGGTTGAGGCGTAGCGATGGCGGAGACAACCCTCGTCACCGGCGGCATGGGCTGCATCGGCGCCTGGACGCTATATCACTTGACCAAGGCGGGCAAACGCGCCGTCAACTTCGACCAGAGCAGCGACCGGCATCGCGTCAACTGGCTGCTGAGCGCCGAGGAACAGACGGCCATCACTTTCGTGCCGGGCGACCTGCGCGATACCGAGGCGGTCAAGGCGGTCTTCGCCGATCACGACATCACGCAGGTCATCCACCTGGCGGCGCTGCAAGTGCCCTTCTGCCGCGACAACCCGGTGCTGGGCGCGCAGGTCAACGTCACGGGCACGGTCAACATCTTTGAAGCGGCGCGCGCGACCGGTGTGGAGCATATCGCCCTGGCGTCGTCCATCGGCGTTTACGGCCCGCCGGAAGAGTTCCCGCCCGGCCTGGTGCCCAATGACGCGCCACAGCGCCCACGCACGCTCTACGGCGCTTACAAAGCCTGCACCGAGCAGCTGGCCAAGGTCTATTGCTACGACTACGGCATCAGCAGCACGACGCTGCGCCCCTATACCGTCTACGGCGTCGGCCGCAATCAAGGCATGACCAGCGAGCCGACCAAGGCGTTGGTGGCGGCGGCCCAGGGGCGGCCTTACCACATCCCTTTCAGCGGCACGATGCAATTTCAACTGGCATCGGATGTGGCGCAGCAATTCATCCTGGCTGCCGAGCGTCCGCTGGATGGCGCTCACGCCTTCAACCTGGGCGGCGGCGCCCCGGCGACCGTCGGCGACTTCGTGGCGGCCGCGCTGGACGTCCTGCCCGAGGCGCAGATCGAGGTGGCGGACAATCCCCTGCCCTTCCCCGAGGGCTTCGACGACAGCGCACTGCGGTGCGGCTTACGGTGCGGTCTACGCAACGCCGCTGGAAGACGGCGTCGCGCGATCGCGCATATTCAGCAGTTGGGGGATGGGATTTAGCATATTCAGCAGTTGGGGGATGGGATTTAGCCACAGAGGCACAGAGACACAGAGGATCTCTTGACGGGTCAGGCACGGGGGAAGAGCTTGGTCAGCGCCAGCTCGAAGCCGGGCAGAACATTTTCGCCCGAGAGCGCGCCGTCTTGACCGACAAACTCGATATCCAGGCGGGCGCCGTCGGCGGAGCGACAGACATCAACGCCCTCATCAGCTGGCAGGACGATCCATACCAGGGCTGAGCCGGTTTCAAGGTATATCTCCGCTTTGCGCCGCAGCTGCGCCAGTGAATCGCTGGGCGAGGCGATCTCTACGGCCAGGTCGGGCATGACGGAGAGGAAGCCATCTTCAGGCTGATTGCTCAAGCGTGCGTGGCTGACAAAGGCCACATCCGGCGCCAGCAGCGTCGAGCGGTCACCGGGCGGGTAGAAGCCAAGCTCAACGTGCACCTCTCCCAATTCTTTCGACATGACATAGCCGCGTAAGTGAAAGTCAATCGTTGACGCAAGCCGACTATGAACGCGCTGAACAGGTGACATTTCGAATAGCACTCCCTCAATGAGGTAGAAGCGGCGGCGATTGTACTCTGGCGTGCGGAGCAAGTCCTGGACGCTATCGACCGTGTGCAATTGCTGCTGGATGACCATTTCTGTGTGCCTTGCGCTCCCTTCGCGCCTAGCATACCATATTCGCCGGCGGCTGACGAAACGGTTGCTGCCTGCCTGAGACATCAGCGCGCTAGAATACGTACAGGAACTGTAGAGGCTTGGCGGCGGGAATGTCATCATTCTGCTCTGTGCCTCTGTGTCTCTGTTGCCAAATGAAGGGTATCGAAAGCCATGTCCCAAACCAAACGCATGATCCAGCAGCTCAGCGTTAACCTGCTCAATATGCAGCGCGCGCGCGTCCGGGCCATCGACTACGTCATGATCAAGGTGCCCGGCTCATTCGCTGCCGTGCCCAAGGAACGCAACTTCGTGCAGCGCCAAGTGCTGGGCGCGCCGCCGATGAGCCTGCTGGAGCTGATCAGCGCGCTGGACCGTATCGGCGAGGACCCGCGGCCGCTGGGCGTGATCCTGTACTTCCGCGGGCTATCCGCCAGCACGGCCGATTTGCAGTCGATCCGCGCCGCCATTTTGCGCCTGCGCGAGCGGGGCAAGCGCGCCATCGCCTATGCGCCAGGCTATCGCACACAGGAGTACTTTGTCGCCAGCGCCTGCGACGAGATTTTGCTGCCCCCCGGCGGCATGCTGGAACCATCGGGTCTCTTCAGCCAGCAGGTCTTCCTCAAAGACGGCTTGAGCGCGGTCGGCTTGCACTGGGATTCAGAAGCCATCACGCCCTACAAAAGCGCGGCTGATATGCTGGCGCGGGCCGAGCCTTCGGATGAAGCGCGGGCGCAGACCAATTGGCTGCTGGATTCCATCTACGACACCATCATCGACGGCATCGCCAGCACACGCAAGATGAAGCCGGACGAAGTCAAATACATGATCGACGGCGCCCTGCACATGGGCGACGCGGCGCTGGACAAGGGCTATATCGACGGCGTCATGAACGAGGAGCGGCTGCTGGAGCACCTCGGCGTGACCAAGATCACCCTTTGGGAAGAGGCCGATGGGCAGATCTTGCTGCCCGAGCGCGACTTCCGCGGCAGATACATTGGCGTGGTTTACGCCGGCGGCGCCATCGTTGATGGGGAAAGCGCCAGCCCGCCCAGCGATACGCCGATTCCCATTCCCTTCGTCGGCGGCGAGCGCCTGGGCGATATCACGCTGAACCAGCAAGTTCGCCACCTGATGCGCGACCCGCTATGCGGCGCGCTGGTGCTCTACATCGACAGCGGCGGCGGCTCGGCCACGGCGTCGGAATCCATGGCGGCGGCGCTGGGCGAGTTCGCCAAGACGCGCCCGCTGGTCATCTACATGGGCGGCGTCGCCGCTTCGGGCGGCTATTACATCGCCACGCCGGCGCACTGGATCGTGGCGCAGGCGGGCACCATCACCGGCTCCATCGGCGTGCTGATGGGCAAGCTGGTCAACAGCGAGATGCTGAAGAAGCTGCGCTTCAACGCTTTCTCCTACCTGCGCGGCGACAATGCCGACTGGATCGCCGGCGACAGCGCCTTCAGCGACGAACAGCGCGCGATGCTCCGCGGCAGCATCGACTATATCTATGATCAATTCCTGGGGCGCGTGGCGGAAAGCCGCGGCAAGACGGTCGACGAGGTCGATGCCATCGGCGGCGGGCGCGTCTGGACGGGCGCGCAGGCGCTCGAGCGTGGGCTGGTGGATGAGCTGGGCGACTTACAGGCGGCGATCGACAAAGCGCGCGAATTGGCGAAGCTGCCGCAGAGCGCGCCGTCCATCCTGGCGCGGGAGAAGGGCAAGCCCATCGGCGTGCAAGTGGCGGAGACGAACCCGGCGGCGTTGGTGAAATACGTGGTCGATGGCGTCGAACAGCTGAGCAACCGGGCGCAGTGCCTCATGCCTTTCGAGTGGCGGGTGAAGTAGGCGAACCGAAGAAGCGCGTGACTGCCTTGAACATTTGAGCGGAATACATTGACAGCAGCCGTGAATAGGATAGAATTACTGTTGTAATCGGTGCAGTTCCAAGGTTGCTTGCCGATGAACGAGATATTCACAATTGGCTACGGTGGCCGCGAAACAGATGAGTTCATAGCGCTTTTGAACCGATACCGGATCGATACCCTCTTTGACGTTCGGTCACAGCCATACTCGCGATTTTCGCCGGATTTCTGCAAGGAACGACTTTCCGCGATACTGAATCGTAACGGTATCAACTACGAATTCATGGGGGATTCTCTCGGCGGAAGACCAGACGACAGCCGCTGCTATACCTACAGTCCTCAGCGAAAGAAGAAACTGCTGGACGCCAGGAAGTGCGAGACCAGAGACTTCTATCGTAATGGCATCTCTCGGTTGAAGCAGGCTCTCTCTGACGGTCGTCGAATCGTGATTATGTGCAGCGAACTGGAGCCGCATGATTGTCATCGCGGCTACGTACTGGGCAAGACGCTTGACGGCGACGAGATTGCCGTGACGCATATTGGCAAATATGGCGAGCCGCTTTCGCAATTGCAGATCCGCGAGATGAACTATCAAGAGGCGCTTCTCTGATTGGCAGCCCCTCAATCCCGCAGACAATGACATGACGGCTGAGTTCCAAACGATATTCACCATTGGCGTATACGGCTCTACAGAAGAGTCGTTTTTTGGCGCGCTTGTCGAGAACGAGATCGACCTCTTCCTGGACATTCGGGCGCGGCGTGGCATGCGTGGCGCGAGATATAGATACGTCAACAGTTCGGCTCTACAAGAAAAGCTGAAAGCGTTGGGAATTTACTACGCGCACCTGAAGGAGCTTGCGCCAACAAAGGATATTCGCGCGCTTCAGTGGCAAGCCGACAAGGAGGATAATACGCGAAAACGCGATAGAACGGGGCTTAGCGCAGCCTACGTCCAGGCGTACAAGAAGCAAATCTTGAAGTATGGATACAAAAGAGAGGATCAGATACTCGCACCTCACAAAGTGTTGGAACGTGCAAAAGCGCTGGCCGACTACCCAACTGACAAGCCGCTGCTACGATACGTCCTGTTCTGCGTCGAAGCGGATGCGAATGCCTGTCACCGCTCTCTTGTGGCTACGAGATTCAGAGATAAGTTGGGTGGGAAGGTGCAGCAACTAAGTTCAGCATAGGAGACCAAAATGCCCAAGGTTCTTATTGTTGGAAAGACTAGGATGGGATCGGGGGTCTGTTTGGGCGGAATCGTGTTAGTCAATGAACGCAGTATTCGTTTACTACCTGAGGATGGATATAGTCATCCGCAAGACACATCATTTGACTTAGGAGATATATGGGACCTGGAATGGCAAGAATTGCCCGCCAGCCAACTTACAGCGCCTCACACCGAAGATGTACGAGTAACTCGCAAGTCGTACGTCAAACAGTTATCCAGAAGGAAGTTGAGGAATAGAATTCATAGAATTGCTGACGTGCCCCTGGTTTGCCCATGGCAACTTTTTGATAGATGCATTCGTTTCACCGTAGGGCGCAAGGCTTTGGTATACCGGCATGGTAACAAGCCACTCTATAGCACGGGCTTTTGGAGACTCGATAAGGCATTGCGCAAACAACTCGACGAACGTGGAAAAGTGAGATACCTTTACTGTACGAATGACACGAGCTGCGACTCTATGGATGACGATTTTGTGTTGGATGTTCCGTATGTCGGTTGCGACGCTCCGCTTGACTGCATTCCTCCCGACACACTCTTGCGTTTCTCACTAAGCCAAGACTATAGCGCCGGAAAGTACTATGGCTTCTGGCTGCAACTCTCCGGCTGGTTTCTCTAAGTAAATCAGCAAGCCCTTGATACAATCTTGACAATCGAATAGTCACTATGCAAAAGGACAATCCCCATGCCCACAGTCCCCGCGCGCGCCGACGTGCCCGCAGAATCCACCTGGAATCACGAATCCGTCTTCGCCTCGTTCGACGCCTGGCGCGAGGAATACGCCGCTGCCAGCGCCGCCATTGGCGAGATCGCGCAATTCAAAGGCACACTCTCGCAGGGGCCCGAGCGGCTGGCCGACTGGTTCGACCGCCATCAAGCCCTGGCGCGCCGCGTCTGGAAAGTCTACATGTATCCGGCCATGTGGAGCGCTTGCGACAGCGCCAACGAAGACATCAAAGGCATGCTGGGGCAAGCGCAGGGGCTGGCCGGACAATTCATGGCCGAAACCGCCTTCGCTCAGCCGGAGCTGCTGGCCATGGACGAGGCGACCCTGCAAGCTTGGCTGGCCACGGACGCGCTGCGCCTGTATCAGCATCATATCGACGACCTGCTGCGCAAGAAACAGCACGTGCTTTCAGGCGAAGTCGAAGCGGTACTGGGCTTGCTGAGCGACCCGCTGGGTCGCTTCGAGAGCATCCGCAGCGCTCTGAACGACATGGACTTGACCTTCGAGCCGGCTGTCGACAGCGACGGCGCGCCGCAGCCGCTGGTGCAGAGCACGCGCGACAAGTTGCTGGCGGATGACGACCGCGGGCTGCGAAAAACCGCCTGGCGCAATTATGCCGATCGCTACCTGGCTTACCAGAATACGCTGGCGACGACCTACCTGGCCTCGGTCAAGAGCAATGTGGTGGAGGCGAGGTTGCGCGGCTATAAGAGCGTACTGCATGCCAGGCTATCGCCGGATA
Source organism: Phototrophicaceae bacterium (assembly GCA_965208195.1). GTDB lineage: Bacteria > Chloroflexota > Anaerolineae > Aggregatilineales > Phototrophicaceae > UBA6055. Next base: position 2,076,374 of record CBDBOC010000004.1, read on the forward strand.
ACATCCCGGTCGAGGTCTTCCACAATCTCATTGACACCTACCGGCGGCATATCCCCACCTGGCATCGCTATTGGGATGTGCGCCGGCGCGCGCTGGGTTACGAGACCATCCACCCCTGGGATATCTGGGCGCCGCTGACCGCCGCTGACCCGCGCCTGAGCTTCGCCGAAGCGGTCGATATGATCGCCGAGGGCATGGCGCCGCTGGGCGAGGACTACGTGGCGACCATGCGCCGCGGCTGTTTGCAGGAGCGCTGGGTCGACTACGCCATCAACGAGGGCAAATCCGAAGGCGCCTTCTCCTACGGCACTTACGACAGCTATCCCTTCATCATGATGAGCTTCGACGGCAACCTCAGCTCGATGAGCACGCTGGCGCACGAGCTGGGCCACTCGATGCACAGCCACTACACCCGGACGCATCAGCCCTTCGTTTACAGCGGCTACTCGATGTTCGCGGCCGAGGTCGCCTCGAACTTCAACCAGGCGCTGGTGCGGGCGCATCTATTCGCGCGGGAGAGCGACCGAGATTTTCAGCTGGCGCTGATCCAGGAGGCGATGGACAACATCCACCGCTACTTCTTCATCATGCCGACGCTGGCCCGCTTTGAGCTGGAAGTGCATACGCGCATGGAGAATGACGAGCCGCTGACGCCGGCGGCGCTCAACGAGATCATGGCCGGCTTTTTCGCCGAGGGCTACGGCGAGACCATGACCGACGATCCGGCGCGCACCGGCATCACCTGGGCGCAGTTCGGCCACCTCTACGTCGCCTATTACACCTTCCAGTACGCCACCGGCATCTCGGCGGCGCACGCGCTGGCCAACGCCATCCTGGCTGATGACGGCGGGCCCGCGGTAGAGCGCTACCTGGCATTCTTGCGCGCTGGCGGCAGCGATCACCCCATCCCGGCGCTGAAGACGGCCGGCGTCGATATGTCGACGCCTCTGGCGGTGGAGGAGACCTTCAAAGTGCTTGAGGGGCTGGTGGACCGGTTGGAGGGGTTGATTTAGGGATTGGTGGACAGCGGAGAAGTATAGAGGACTGGCGCGTGGCGCGCAAAGTGCAACACTTGGAAACTGAAACAGCGATTGACATGGCCTTTGCTTCGGGCGAGCTGCTGTTTCAGCAAGATCACGAGATACATGATTGGGCACTGACCTTGATCATCTCAAACCTGTTTGAATTGGCAGCGCACGTCGAAGAGCCGCGCGCGCGTTTCGAGCAGGGTTTTGATGAAATCGTGGGGGAGAATATCGAGCGTGAGTTGCCTTTTGGCTGGCAACCTCGCTATGTCGCGGAGGCCATCCGCAACATGCTTGATCACGGCTTGGATTTAGATAGAAAGCAGACCAAGAATGACCGGGGTGACGAGAAGGCAGGTGTTGAAAGCATGGGCTTCATACCACACAAGTCGGATACGACACAGAGGCCCGTAGTCTTTGACATTTACCAGGTAGGGGAGCAAAAGTTTGTACTTCTTGTTTCCCCAATGCTATATTGGAGTTATGTGCAGGAATGGTACAGGCGTAGGACTGGACAATGAGAAAGAAGAAGTACGCGCTTTTTCAACCCGGTGGACGGCAAGTTCGCGGATTTTCTTACGGCAAGCTGGTAGAAGTGCGCTACCTTGATGTCGTCCCGACGGGTATAGAATCTCCGGATCGAGACGAATTCATACAGATGGTTGAGCAAGCTGAGCTTAATGACGAGGATATGAGCGAGTGCCGCGTCGGTTACGTAGACGACAATGGCGTCGGCGAATATTGCAGCTGGCAAGAGTTCCTCGATGTGGCGATTGAGACGGGATAATTCACTCGCTCCCAACCTGGAGAATCCACCCATGCCCAAGATCGCATTCATCGGCGCCGGCAGCTTCGGCTTCACGCGCAAGCTTGTCAAAGACATCCTGACCTTTCCCCGGCTCGCGGGCAGCGAGATCGCGTTGATGGACATCGACGCCGAGCGCCTCGACTTCGCCCAGCGCGCCGTCAGCCGCATCGTGCAAGCCGGCGAATACCCGGCGACGGTCAGCGCCACCATGGACCGGGCCGAGGCGCTGCGCGGCGCTGACTACGTGGTCGTGACCATCCTGGTCGGCTCGACCGATGTGTGGCGGCACGACATCGAGATCCCCATGAAGTACGGCGTCGACATGAATGTGGGCGATACGCGCGGCGTCAGCGGCATCTTCCGCTCGCTGCGCACCATCCCCGTTCTGGTGGATATCGCCCGCGATATGGAGCGTTATTGCCCCGATGCGCTGATGCTGAACTACACCAACCCCATGGCCATGCTCTGCCGCGCCATGGACATCGAGACTGATATCAACGTCACCGGCCTGTGCCACAGCGTGCAGGGCACGTCGAAGATGCTGGCGAACTGGATCGGCGCGCCTTACGATGAGATTAACTACACCTGCGCCGGCATCAACCACACCGCCTGGTTCATCGACTACACCTGGAATGGCGAAGACGCCTACCCGCTGATCCGCCGCGCCATCAGCGAGAACGCAGCCGTCTACAATGCCGAACAGGTGCGCAACGAGATGTTCCTGGCGCTGGATTACTACGTGACCGAATCGAGCGGGCACAACAGTGAGTACAACTGGTGGTTCCGCAAGCGTCCCGACTTAATCGAGAAATACGCCACGCACGGCACCAACTGGAACCCGGGCGAGCACGCCTACATCCTCAAGGAATATCGCCGGCGCGAGAGCGACTGGCGCGATGACATCCACGCCTGGTTTGAGCAGGACGAGATTGACCTGGAGCGTGGGCATGAATACGCCGCCTACATCATCAACGCGATGGAGGGCGGCGAACCCTTCAAGTTCAACGGCAATGTGCCCAACAGAGGGCTGGTCGACAACCTGCCGGCCGACGCCTGCGTCGAAGTGCCGGTCTGGGCTTCGCGCGATGGCTTGGAGGCCGTCGCTGTTGGGCCGCTGCCCCGATCAGTCGCGCCACTGACGAACCTGTATGCTCAGATTGAAGAGATGGCGGTCGAGGGCATCCTCAAGGGCGACAAGCGGCTGATCTACCAGGCGGTGGCTTACTCGCCGCTGTCAGCCGCGGTCTGTTCGCTGCGGGAGATCCAGTCGATGGTCGACGAGCTGTTCGCGGTCAACGAGGCGTTCTTGCAGCCGGCGACAGCTTGATCGCTGCGTGCTCGGCAAAATCGCGGACGAACAGAAAGGCAAATCCCTATGTGGCGGACGAGACCCCTCTTTGGCATGCTTGTGCGAATACTTCTGGCTAGCATCGCAATCGAAACCGCGCGTGCAGTGGTCTTGACGGCTGCGGTGCTGGGTTTTGGGCTCGGCGGTAGGACTCTAGGCGAAATGGCGCATGATATTGCGATTAAGGGCGGACTATCCGGGTTGATAGTGGCTGTACCGATGATATTGGTGACGGCCGTTTGCTTTCGGGAGATACGGCGGCCGCTATTTTACCGCTACGCGATGGTGACGGTCGCCCTCATAGTGATCATAGAGACATTTTTGAGACCATCGGCGTCATTCATCCATTATGCGCTGTTTTCGCTTGGCAGCGAGCATATGCTAATGGCGGTGATTGCGGTTATGTTTATCAGCCAGGCGGCGCTGGCCTACGCGTGTGCTTGGGCAGCAGGCGCCTATGTGCGAGAGTTCAAGCAGGGCAAGCTAGCGCTGAAGCATTCTGTGTAGGGGCAACATTCAATATCGCCCGCAGCGACTTTGATCGCGCCGGCAGGCGAGGCAAGGCTCGCCCCCTTTTTGCGTAGCGAGCGGGTGGGCGAGTCACCGCCTCGCTCCTACAAAAACCTGGCTTTGTCGGGATCGCGAGGGGCGGGAGGGCGAGACAAGTCTCGCCCCTACAGATTTCGAGGGGGAGGGACCTACGGGAGAGACGAATTTCGCCCCAGCAGATTTCGGCGTGGAGGGCGAGTAGGTCTAACACCCACCCGCGCGCAGGCGATCGAGCGTCGGCCGACGGAGCGGTTTGAGTGGCTGCTCAACTCCCGCCCGCCCGCAGGCGATCGCGCGCCTCCCGCGCCGGCGTGAAGTTGGGATTGAACTCGAGCGCCGTGATGTAATTGGTCAGCGCCTTGTCCAGCTCGCCCCGCCCTTCCCGCGCCAGGCCCAGATAGTAGTAGGTCTCCTCGACATACTGGCCGCCGCCGTCATTCTGATTCTGCCGCGCGATGCGGATCATGTCATCGTAGCGCCCGACTTCGTAGTAAGCTTCCAGCGCCTCGAACTGATACCAGAACATGCGCCAGGGCAAGCCGAGCGAAATCGCTTTGTCGAAGGCTTGCGCCGCGGCGTCGTGCATGCCCAGCTCGACGAAGCTGGCGCCCATGTTGTACCAGGCGTGGGCGTCGTCTTGGTCTTCGATGGCCTCGCCGCGCGCCATCTCCAGCGCCTTGATGTGGTTCAGCCACTCATCGGCGTCATCACCCAGCAGCGCCATCAACTCGTCTTCGCGATTGAGCGTGTAGAGCACGATGTACTTATAGTTGAAGTGCTGCCAGTAGTGGTTGATGTCGTCGTAGCTGTAGCGGGAATTTGGCCCCTTGAAGCTATCCATCGTGTTAAATTGCTGAAGCGTCTCGTCCCAGCCGCTGATGAGCAGGTAATGGCCCATCCAGTCGTAGCCGCTGGGTTCGTAGCCCTTTTCGATCAGCACCGGAAAGCCGTTGAGCATCAGCGTTTGCAACTGTTGGCGAGTGCCGCCGTTGCGCACGAGGGCGTAAACGGGGATCTCGGGAATCTGCGTATTGACGAATTCGGCCATCTGCCAGGGGCTGACGTTCTTGTCTTCGTAATTGGGCTTGAGCCACTCGGCGGCGCGGTATTGGTCGTCTTCGTAATCGAAGTATTTGAGCGCGTTGGTCAGCGTAGCCGGGCCGCAATTGTTCCAGCCTTGGTACTCCGCGCCCAGGTCGCTCATGCGGAAGACCTGGGGCAGCTCAAAATCGCTTTCGCTGGTCTGCGCTTGCAGGGGGGGACCGAGCGAGAGCAGCAGCGTCAAGATAAGGAGCAGCTTCATTGGAAATCTCGGGCTATCAGACGATCCAGCCCCATTATACACAGATTGCAGCGGCCGAATCTGACGTTCGCCTTACGATGTGGGGTTGACGTTAGTCCCAGCCCTCCTCGACCGCCACGCGCAGCTGATTGCTGCAATCGCTAACCGGCGCCGGCTCGATGATAGGCTCGGCCTCGCCGGCGTCGACCATGCGGCGGATCAAGCGCGAGCGCAGCACATCGGCAGCCCCGCGGTGCGCCGGGCAGCCAGCGCGATTGTCCAGCTGATGCGGATCGGCCAGCAGGTCGTAGAGCTCGGTTTCGACATAGTGGTCGCTGGCGGCATCAGCCCAGGCATCGCTTTCGGGCGCGGTCACGGCATAGAGCCAGCGCCGCGAGCGAATCGCCCGCCCCACCTGCGATTCGCTGACTTGAATGAAGGCTTCGGCAGGCCAGTCGGCGGACTCGGCACCTAGCAGCGGCAGCAGCGAGCGCCCCTGCATCGCCTCAGGGACGTCAATACCGGCGGCGTCCAACAGGGTCGGCGGCAGATCGACCAGGCTAGTGACCTGCGACAGGCGTCCCCCGCCCGTGAAGGGCCCGCCGTGCAGCATTGTCGGCAGGCGGACCGAGGCATCATGTGGCGAGCGCTTGTATTCGTCGTTGCGCGTCTTGAAGTGGCAGCCGTGGTCGGAGGTGAAGAGGATGATGGTGTTATCGAGCATATCGAGGCTGATGAGCGCGTCCACCAGCCGGCCCAGCGCCTCGTCCAGCCGCTTGATCATGCCGCAGTAGCCGGCCAGGTGCTGATGCGCCGAGCCGCCCAGCGCCGCCAAATCGTGCGGCATCCAGCGCCCGCGATAGCGCTCGTAATAGCCGACCGGCGGCGGATAATCGTCGCGGTGGTTCTGGTGATGCGGCTCGATGAAAGACGAAAACATGAAGAAGGGCGCGTCCTGATGCGCGTTGATGTAGCGGATCATGGCGTCGGTCTGGGCGTCGACGCGGTAGCCGGGCAGCTTCACCGGTACGCCGTCGCTGTCGTACATAACGGTGTCGTAAGCGTCCGAGGTGAATTCCAGCGCATTGGACGCCAGCCAGTAATCGTAGCCACCGCGCTGCTCCGGCGGGACGGCGCCGCCGCCTTGATCCGCCAGATGCCACTTGCCGATGTAAGCCGTGTCGTAGCCGGCTTCGCTGAAGTAATGCGCCAGGGTGCGGCTATCTTGCGGCAGCGCGATGCCGTTGCGGTGGCAGCCGGTTTCTGTGGCGTAGAGCCCGGTTTGCAGGCATGAGCGGGCGGGCCCGCAGACGGGCTGACAGGTGATGCTGTAATGCACGTCCGTGCCGGCGCGGGCCAGGCGGTCAAAGTTGGGCGTCAGGTCCAGCGGGTTGCCGTGCACACCGGTGCTGTCCCAGCGCTGTTGGTCGGTGAAGAAGACGATGATGTTAGGGCGGCTCATTTTGGCGGGGACTTACGGCAGGGGGCCGACAAGGGCAGCCACGGCCCCTATAATAACGCCTGTCGACGTTATAGCGGTACCAATCAGCCACATCAAGAACTGACGGTATTGTCTTTCGCTAGCCACTTCCAGAGCCCCAATTCGATCTTCTAAATCGGATTTAGCCCCGGCAATCTGTGCCTGCATTTCCGTGCGCAAGTCACCAATCTGCGCATTCGATTCCGTGCGCAAGTCGCCAAACTGTACCTGAATTTCCGTGCGCAAGTCACCAATCTGCGCCTTCGACTCTGCGCGCGAGTCGCCGATCTGCGTCTGCATTTCCGCGCGCAAGTCGCCCATTTCCGCGCGCAACTCGCCAATCTGCGCCTTCGACTCCGCGCGCGAGTCGCCAATCTGCGTCTGCATTTCCGCGCGCAAGTCGCCCATTTCCGCGCGCAACTCGCCAATCTGCGCCTTCGACTCCGCGCGCGAGTCGCCAATCTGCGTCTGCATTTCCGCGCGCAAGTCGCCAATCTGCGTCTGCATTTCCGCGCGAAAATCGCTAATCTGCGCCTGCGATTCGCCACGAAACTCAACCACCAGCGTTTCCAAGCGCGCGATGTCGGCTTTAGTCGCTACATGCGGCTCTTCCGCTTCGCGAGCGCTTTCAATGCGCGAAACACGCTGTTCTACCTGTCCGATGCGCTCAACTACACGGGCATGTGAGACTTGCTCCAGCGCTTCCACGCGTTGTGTTAAGCTCGCGCTTGATTCCGCCATGCAATACCTTGTGCGTGAACTGGGCTTATATGAAGCTCACTATACCGCGAATTCGACCAGTACTCAAGCCGTCGCCGGCAAATGTCGCGCGCCTGCCCGGCACCTTGGCGCTTGGTGGCGACTCAACGCGTTCTGAGCTAGACTGCGCTGACACTCTCATTATAGCGTAACCGGACCGCTTATGAAACAAGTACGCGACTTCCTGCGCAGCCGGGGTTACCCGCCCGGCGAGCTTTACGATTTGCCCAGCTCGGCCAAGCGCTTCCCCGATGGCGCGCAGTATCGCGTCGAAATCCCCAGCACCGAGGGGCCGCGGGCGCTGGCGGCTGTGCTGGAGGAGGCGACGCGGCTGGGCGTGACCATCCACCGCGTCTCTCAGGGCAGCGGCATCTGGATGCTGACGGACGAAGAAATCCGCCAGATGTGCCAGCTTGGCGCGGAGGCCGGCATTGAGGTCAGCCTCTTCGTGGGGCCGCGGGCCGCCTGGGGCACGAGCGCGCAAGTTCGCAGCAGCGCGGGGGCGAATCTGGGCGCGCGTTTGCGGGGCATGGATGAAGTCGTCTACGCCACCGAGGACATCATCCGCGGCTGCGAGCTAGGGCTGCGCTCGGTGCTGGTCGCCGATGAGGGGCAGCTGTGGCTGGTCAACGAGATGAAGCAAGCCGGCGAGCTGCCCGCTGACCTGGTCGTCAAGATTTCGGTGCAGATGGGCGCGGCCAATCCCATCTCGGTGAAGCTGCTGGCGGACCTGGGCGCGGGGACGTACAACACGCCCACTGATTTGACGCCCCCGCAGCTGGCGGCTATCCGCGCGGCGATAGACATTCCGCTGGATGTCTATGTGGAGGCGCCGGATGACTTCGGCGGCTTCGTTCGGCATTATGAAGTGCCGGAGATGATCCGCGTGGCGGCGCCGATGTACGTCAAGCTGGGCTTGCGCAACGCGGCCAATATCTATCCCAGCGGGCTGCACATCGAGGATCTGGCGGTCAAGCAGTCGCGGGAGCGCGTACATCGCGCGGCGCTGGTGATGGACATCATCAAGCGTTATGCGCCGGGCGCGGTGATGGGCGACGTGGGCGCGGCGGATTTGGGGATTCCGGTGGGGTAGCCCCCTCCGTTCCTGTTTTCGGTTACACACAACCATAGGTGGGAAGCAAGAGTGAAGCGGTTCGTACTAATCTTCATTTTCCTGCTGTCTAGCGCTGTCGACGCGCAAGACGACACGAAGCCCGTGATAACGGGTGGCTTGGGTTGGAGTTCTGATGGCCGCTTCATTGCCGTAGGTACGACAGCCGGTGTTCACATTCATGCCAGCGACAATCTGCAAAAGCTGCTCGTGTTGGACGAATCCTTTTTTGTCGGCACATAGCCTGGAGCAATACCGATCTGCGAATCGCATGAAGATTTCGATGGCGAAAGCCTCTACATCTACAACGCAGCCACAGGTAAGCGATCGGAGCTGCAGCCGGCGCCTCAGATAGGAGATATCGTGGTCAGCAACTGATAGATTTATCGCGGCTACGGTGGGCAACGCAATCGTAAAATGGCGCGTTGCAACTGGGGTCGAAGAAACAAGTATATCATTGCAGCCATTCACTACGATTGGTTCTATGCTTTTTGAGTGGAGCCCTGATGAGCAATTTTTTGCATTCGGTGGGCTCAATATGGATTCGCAATCTTCAACGCTAATACAGGAAAGTTTTTCGACTTCGTCTGGCAGAATGAATGGACGAATCCGCTTCGTTGGAGTCCCGACGGCAACCTCCTTGCCACGCGGCGAGCTTCTGACGATATGGAAGATGAATCAGAAACTTCATCCGCATGATTCAATTGATTGGTTTATCGGCGATGTCCTTTACGAGCGACCAGGTGGCGCAGGTCCAAGCTGGCATCCCGATTCAAGCAGAATCGCCTATATTCACACGGTACATCCCAAGCAGGATCCTCAGAATGCTTCGGATTTTCAGGCAGTCACGCGGCGATTTGGGACTTGGCCACGGATACGGTTGAAGTTGCCTGGGGTATTCATCACCAGCTCTACAACGTTTGGGACGTAATCGAGTGGAGTCCCGACGGTACCAAGCTAGCCATGTATGAGCAGTGATGGACGCATCGTCATCTGGGATACAAGCTCGTATGAGATCGTTGCCGAATACGCTGGTTATCGGCCCATACTGGACTAGTACAAGGAAAATTAGTAAGAGATGCCGCAAAGGCTCTTAGATATCGTTGACCGCATTTGAACCTGAATTATGAAGGAAGAGAATATGAAAATCAGCAATGTCAGCACGATGGTGATGGGCACGCCCTGGCGCAACTTGCTCTTCGTCAAGGTGGAGACCGACGAAGGCGTTACCGGCTGGGCCGAGGCGCGTCCCGTCGGCGGCGTCGGCCCCGTGATCGGCTATCTCAACGAGAGTGTGCCCGATTTCGCCCTGGGCCACGACCCCTTCAACACCGAGTCGCTGTGCTACCGCCTTCTGCGCGAGACTTATGGCCGCGCCGGCGAGATCGCCATGACCGGCATCGCCCTGCTGGAGATCGCCTGTTGGGACATCATCGGCAAAGCCCTGGGGCAACCGGTGTATCGCCTGCTGGGCGGCGCCATGCGCGACAAAATCAAAGCCTACGCCAACGGCTGGTACCGCGTCGAGCGGACGCCTGCGGCTTGGCACGCGGCGGCCAAAGAGGTCATCGCCAAAGGCTATCGCGCCCTCAAATTCGACCCCTTCGGCAGCGGCTTCTACGAGTTCACGCGCGAAGAAAAGCTGCTTTCGGTGGCGCTGGTGGAAGCGGTCTACGATGCTGTCGGGCCGGATGTCGAGCTGCTGATCGAGATGCACGGTCGTTTCAATCCGGTGACGGCGGTGGAGATCATCCGCGACCTGGCCGAGTTCCGCCCGGCGTGGGTCGAAGAGCCGGTGCCGCCGGAGAACCTGCGGGCGCTACGGGATGTGCGCGAGGTGGCGCTGGCGCTGGGCACCCCGGTGGCGACTGGCGAGCGCATCCACACCCCCTACGAATACCGCGAACTATTCGAGCTGGGCGCGGCGGATATCATCCAAACCGATATCACTCACTTCGGCGGCATCATGAATACGAAGAAGCTGGCGGGCACTGCTGAGATGTATTATGTGCTGATCGCGCCGCACAATGTCGGCGGGCCTTGCTCGACGATGGCGTCGCTGGCGCTGGCGGCGACCACGCCAAACTTCAAGATTCAAGAGTACTTCAACGACTTTGCCGACCCGCCCGTGAAAGCCGTCGGCATCGGCATGCCCGAGGTAGTCGATGGTTATTTTCCGCTGCCGCAAATGCCGGGGCTGGGCATCGAGATCGACGAGGCGCTGATCGCCGAGCACCCGCAGCGGGAGACGGATTTCAATCTGTTCAGCGATGACTGGCATCGGCGCGATTTGAAGTAGGCGCGGCGCTGTAGCTTCAGTCGCTGGTTGGCGGCGGCTCGTCCAGCGAGGCGATAATCGACGTGATGGCCGCTTTCAGTGCCGGCAGGTCTTCTTGTGATGCCCGCCAGACTAACTCCAGCCGAGTTCTGCGGTATTGATGTACGAGTATATCGCGGAAGCCCGTCACGCTCTTCCATGGGATCTGCGGATGGGTTTGGGTCAGCGCTGCATCCAGATTCTTGGCTGCTTCACCAATCACAATGAAGCTGAGAATGACGGAGTCTTGTAAGGTTCGCGAGTGCAAATAGGCGTCATGCCCAGCTGATATCACGCTTTCAATTTGCTGAATTCGCTCAAGGATGTCTTGACATAGCAGCCGCTGCTCGGCGTTCATAGCGGCTGGGCTTCGCGGAATACGGATTCGCGCAATTCGTGACGCAGGCTTGGGCGATCAATCACATCAACTTTCCGTCCGAGCAAATCTTCCAGTCCGTTTATCATGCCGCCAATATCAAGCAGCGTATACGAATCTTCCTCAAAATCGACCAGGAAGTCGATATCGCTGTCCTCGCGCATTTCGCCGCGCACGATGGAGCCAAAAACGGCGACCTTATACGCCCGGCACTGCCGCGCCAAAGCCATAATCTGCGGGCGCAGACGCCGGATGTCCTCCAGGTTGCGTATTGTCTGTGTTTCGGCCATCGGCGTACTTTCGCCTTTGCAGCGACCTTCGCCCCGAGTGTAACACAAGTACGCCATTTGCCTTCCGCCTGCACAGCGATGACTGGCGCCGGAGGGACTTGTAGTAGGCGGGCGCTGTGACTTCAGTCGCCAGCCGGAGGCGGCTCGTCCAGCGAGGCGAGCATAGACGTGATGGCTGCTTTCAAGGCCGGCAGGTCTTCTTGAACCACAGTCCAGGCGACTTTCATCTCGGTGTTATGATACTGATGAATGAGAAAGTCGCGAAAGCGGGCAAAACCACTCCAATCGATTTGCGGTTGCTGATCCATTACATCCTCGTCCAACCGCTTTATCGCTTCGCCGATTATCATGAAGCAGTACATGACAGCATCCTGGCTCTCGCGCGACCGGAAAAACGCTTGACGGCCCGCCGCGGTATAGTCTTCAATTCGCCGGATGCAATCGAGAATGTCGCTGCAATAGAGTCGCTGGCTTCGCGTCACAAGGGCTGCGCTTCCTTGAGGATGTAAGGCTTCAACTCTTCTTTCAGCGCACTGCGAGGCACGACATCAACTTTGCAGCCGAGCATGTCCTCTAATCCATTTAACATCCTGGCCATGTCAAGCAGACTGTATGTGCTTTCAAAATCGACCAGGAAATCGATATCGCTGTCTTCGCGCATTTCGCCGCGCACGATGGAGCCAAAAACGGCGACCTTATACGCCCGGCACTGCCGCGCCAGCTCCATAATCTGCGGGCGCAGGCGCCGGATGTCTTCCAGGTTGCGGATTGTCTGAACCTCAGCCATAGGGTGTGCTTCGCCGAAAACTCGCCGTCGCCCTCAGTGTAGCACAGCGCCCGCCTTAGCCGTCTGCCAGGATGCGGTCGACGGCGTCGGCCAGTTGGCGCAGGTTATTGACCAAGAAGACATTATCGGCGTAGAGGCTGTACTCCCACATGTCGCTATCGCCCGTGCCCCACTGACGCCGCGGCTCGGGGCAGAACCAGATCAAGCGCCGGCTCTTGCGCTGCATCTCCTGCGCGATATCGAGGCGCGGGTCGTTGTAATTGTTGCGCCCATCGCCGAAGAAGAGGATGGTGGTGCGGCTGTCGATCAGATGCATCGCCGACTGCTGAAAACTGTGCAGGCTGTGGCCGAGGTCCGTGCTGTAATAGCCGGGCGGGTTCTCCGCCATGATGCGGGCGACGGCTTGCCGCGGCGGCAGCTCCGCCAGCGTGGTGCTGACATCGACCAGATCGTGGATGAAGATGAAGCTGTGCGTCCGCCGTACTTGGTCAGAAAGCTCGTATACCAGCGTCAGCAGAAACTCGACCGCGTAGCGCATGGATGTGCTGAGGTCGCAGATGAGGATGAGGCTGGGTTTCTTGTGGCGCTTGCGGAATTGCGGCTCCAGGGGCACGCCGCCGTAGCGCATATTCTTGCGGATGGTCTTGCGCGGGTCGAAATGGCCGGATTTGGCGCGCTTCTGCCGCAGGGCCGCCCGTGAGCGCAAGCGCGCTGCCAGCCGCCGCACTTCATCGCGCACATCTTCGACATCGCCGCTGCTGAGCCGCTGCAGTGGCACATCAAGCAGGTCGGGTTTTTCGCGCGGCTCTTGCTCGGCCATCTGCTCCGCCAACGTTGCGCCGACATGCTGCGAGATCTGCTGGGACAAGCCCTGCATGTTTTCGCGCAACAACTGCTCCAGCTCGGCCAGTTCTTCCTCGCCCATGCCCAGCATCGCCAGTTCTTCCAGCAAGTCGTCCAGCAGGCGCTCGAGCTGAGCCAAGCCGGCCTGCCGATTCATGCGCCGCTCGAACCAATTGCGCATATACATCTCGTCGCCTTGAGGCAAGCCGGCATTTTGGCCCAGCTGCGCCAGTTCCTCATCGCTGAACTCGCGCCCCTCCAGCAAGCGTTGCAGCAAATCGCGCAGGGCGTCCAGATCGCCCATCAGCGAATCCAGCGCCTCCTGCAGCTGCGCCTGCTGGTCTTCGTTCAATTGCTCGAGGATGTTTTCCAGCGGCGGCTTGTTGTTCTTGAAGAAGAGCGGGAAGAAATAATCGAAGACGGGCTGATCGCGCCGGTCTTTGACGAGCGTCGATTTCATCGTGCTTTTGAAGGCGGCGGCATCACGCACGCCGGTGTGGTCAACGCCGAACATGGCGTCCTGGCTTTCGGCCAGCGAAATCCGCACGCCGGCGGCGCGCAGAGCGCGGATGAACTCGATCATGCGTTTCTGCATGGGCGCGGACCTTGCTGCCAGTCTGCGAAGGGGCGTATGCCAATAGTAGAACATTTCCATGCGCGAGGCAAAACATCGCGGACGAAAGGCGAAAAGCGACATTTCTTGGCAAAACGTACAGCAAAAGGTACTCTATTCCATTATGGCTTGCCCGGCGACTAGCGCGCGCATGACATTGAGATTCGGGCGTAATGTGCCTTGCCGGTCAGCGCAGGCGCAAAGGGGAAGATGACATGGTAGCAGAAGCAGCAGAGCGATTTTCAGAAATGCGGAAACCAGCACTGCACATACACCGGTGGCACATTCTTGCTCTGCTGTTGCTGCTGATGACGCTTCCGAACTGGGATCCGCCGGCGGCACAAGCGCAAGGGGGCTGCGTGCTGGTCTTTCGAATTGGCGGCAGTATCCCCAATTACGCACGCTTTCCATCCAGCAACATCATCACCAGTTCTTACATCATCTACCGCGATTCAAACTGTCAAACTGAATACCAACTAATACCGGGGGAGACGTCTAGGATATCTCTCAAAGGCGGCGCCATGGTCTTGGCATCAAGTCGGACGGCGGCAGAGAGATTGTGCCGCTCGGCTCGCAATGCGCCTTTGCGCTCAGTTAGGACACTTACGTTCAATTCCAATGTATACGACTGCTTCTATGGCAGATCAGGAGGTGGCAACGGTGGCAGAGACGACGGCGATTCCTTCAACCCGGCCGCCGTCACTTTGCCCTTGACTGACCTGAAGCTGGACGTGGTCGACGGCAGGGACAGCGGCGCCCAGTTCCGGCGACTTAACAACTACGGCGTGGGCGATCCAGCCGTTTTCGAGATGGGCTTCCTTGATGCGGTCGATATCTGGGCCAACATCGGCAGTGGCTATACGGTCTGCTTCCCGCAGGAGGGCCGCATCGTCTTCCTGGACGCCGCCACATCGCCGCGCACCTTGACGGAGATCGAATACGTCATCAAAGATGGCCAGACCTGCGCGACCATGGACCGGGCCGGCACGATGGTATTGGTCAAGGCGCCGGAGGATAGCGCGACCGCCACACCAACGGAGGCGCCAACGCCTGAGCCAACGCGCAGGCCCGGCACCGACGACTCGGTTGCGGACGCCATCGACTTGCAAGACTGCATGGTCACGCCGCGCGTCAATCTGCGTCTGAGAGCGGCGCCCTGGGGCGGGGTTCTCGCTGTTGTGCCTAGCGGCGCCGAGGTCCCGGCGTCGGCCCGCACGCGGTCATGGTTCAAAGTCGCCTACGACGGCGTCGAGGGCTGGGCTGCTGCTTGGCTTGCGGACGGCGAAGGCGACTGCGACTGGCGCTAAGAATAGGACGATAGCCCGGCGCTCGCGTCCAGCGGCACGACTGTCACGATCGGCGATGCGATCACCGTCGAGCCGGCCGCCGCAGAACGCGCAAGCGTGGTTCAGGGTCAACCACGACGACCAGGACGGCTGGATCAGCGAGGACTACGTCAGTACCAGCGGCGATTGCGCCTACGACCGCTGACGTAGACGCAGAACGCGCAGTAAGGGCGTCGAGCCCCCTGTGTAAAAATGGGGGGTTCTTCGTGTGCGACCAATGCTACGTGAGGCGAGCGCTTGACCCGTCCGGTGGCGCTCGCCGCACTTCCGCAAAAGCAGCGATTTGCCCGATTGCGGCGCGGATGACTCATACGCAAAACCGACTACTGCCGTATGCGTCGTCACCGCTTTCACGCGCTGCGACGACTACGTCGCGGCAGATTTGACGGCTCGCGGACGACCTGTTGCGCAGTCGGCAAGACTTCGATCCTTGCGAGTGAAAGTACGCTGAAAGCCTTGCCCAGCCTACGTTTCGCCGTATTGCCGCGCCGGCGCCGCTCGGCTGATTGAAACACCATACACCCGGAATCTGTGCCTCGGCAGCGTCACGATCGGGCCGTCTGTGGCGTTTGGCGCTGCTTTGAACTACGGCGGAAATCGGCCGAGAATCGTTGTCACCGCAGGCCAGGCATCGCGACCAAAGCGATTTACGGGAAACCGTAAGCCGAGCGCAATGCCCAGATTGAGAAAGGATAGACGCCCGTGACCTTCCAGACCCGGCTCGGCCGGCTGAGCGGCGCGGACAGCAATCGACACGCCCCGCCGACGACTGCTGAACGACGGTCCACAGCGATCGAGCTGACCTTTCCCTCCGTCCGCCTTGCTAGTGCTACAGGAGAGCCATCCATGAACAGACAAACTCGATTCGACGCCAGTGCGCTCGTATTTTCATGGCCGTTGCTGCGCGCCGGGCTGCTCGCCGCGTTGCTGCTGCTGCTGCTGACGGCGTTGCCCGCTGCCGAGGCGCAAGGCCGCTGCCGAGCTCTCGATTCAAACGTCTACATTGTAGAACCGAGCAGCGGCTACTTCTCTGGATCACGCCCGCTTTACAACAATCGCGATTGTGAGCCGCCTTCAATCGGCACCTACAGCCAAGGGCCAGGCGGAACTGCCATCGCCGGCTCACGTGAGGCAGCCATACGAATCTGCAACGCCGGCAACGGTCGCGAGAACAATGTAGGGCCGTTGAGATTCGCTTTCTGGTGGTCCTGCAAGCCGATCTCATCCGGCAGCAGCGGCGGCAGCGGCAGATCTGGCGGCAGCAGATCTGGCAGCGGGGGCGCCGATAGCCCGCCGCCGACGCCGAACCCGGGCAAATTGCCCATGGGCAACGTGGTTGTTTCAGCACAACTGGGGCTGAACAGCGGCATCAACTTTGAGCGCTACACCCACTTCAATGTCGGCATGCAGAAGGTCATCGACCTGGGCATCCTGGATGTGGTGGACGTCTGGGGCAATGCGAACCAGTACTTTGAAGTCTGCTTCCCGCAGCGCGGCGCCATCGTCTTCCTGGACGCGTCCACATCGCCGCGCAGCCTGATGCAACTCACCAGCTTTGAACGCGACGGCTTGACGTGCGGCTCAATGGACCGCGCCGGCACCATGGTGCTGGTCAAGCCATCGACCTCGACTGCGCCCGCGAAACCGTCTGCCGAGCAGCTTATCGCCCAGAGCTTCATCGACTCCACGAGCGACCCGATAGACTCCGCGATCGACTTGACCGACTGTGTCGTGTCGACAGATTACAACCTGAACCTGCGGCGGGAACCCTGGGGCGGCAAATTGCATGTCGTACGCAAGCGCTCCAGCGTCGCCGCGTCCGCCCGCACGCAGTCCTGGTTCAAGGTCACGTATGAGGACATCGAGGGCTGGATCGCCTCCTGGCTGGTGGATACCGAGGGTGACTGCGGCTGGGAGGGCGCCGCCAACAACAGCCCGGCGCTAGCCTCCAGCGACACGACTGCCACGGAAGGCGACCCAATCATCGTCTAGATTGCCTTTACACGCTTCGCCGGGGACTTCTGCGCCCTGGCGAAGACCTACGGTAAAACCGTCTCAACATCAGATCCCTCGGGCTCGCCCCGGGGGATTTGGCTTTTGCCGGCGCCGCGACACTTGGTTGATTAGCCCGCGGTATATACTGAAGGGCATGAGTTTCAGCATTTTCGAGGGCAAGTGGAGCGCTGGGCGCGGGACGCTGCTCCTCGTGCTCGTCCTGCTGCAAACCGGCTGGATGGGCCAGGCGCAGGCGACGCTGGACCCGGCGGGCGAGGCGCGCTACGGCAGTCATACGCTGGCAGCCGGTTTCACGCCCGATCCCTTCACTCTCGCTGTCGTCAGCGGCGGCGATGTCGCTGTCAAAGCGCTGCGGTTGGGCGACAATTGCCTGGGCTTCGCCGCGGCTGATCCTGATGTCGAGATGATGCTCGACGGCGCGCGCGAACGCATCACCTTTCTCATCGCGGCGGATGACGACACGACGCTCATCATCAACCGGCCCGATGGCAGTTGGTCTTGCAATGACGATACCAACGGCCTGAACCCGGCCCTGGTCTTTTTCGACGCGGCGCCCGGCGCGTATCAGATATGGATCGGCAGTTACGCGGCCGCTACCTACGATGACGCGACGCTCTACGTGGCCACGGCCGGGCCCGAGGCGCTGCCGACCACCGCCACCGGGCCCGACCCCGGACGCGATGCCCTCTATGGCGAGGTGACGCTGGCGCCCGGTTTCCAGCCACAGCCTTTCACTTTGCAGTTGATCGGCGGCGGACGCAATCGGGCGCAAGACTTCATCGCCGCTGCCGGCTGCCACGGGCATATCGCCGAAGCGCCGGATTTCAGCATCGCCCTCGACCAGGACATGGCGGCGCTTTGGATCGCCCTCTTTAGCCCGGCGGACCTGACGCTGGTCGTCAACGCGGCTGATGGCAGTTGGCATTGCAGCGCCACGAATCCGCGCATCGGCTTCGACTACGCCTGGGCCGGGCTCTACGATATTTGGGTCGGCAGCGCCGAGCTTGGCAACTACGCCGCCGGTGTGCTCAGCGTGACTGAATACGAGCCGCCGGCCGATTTCAGCCACCCGATTGATGCCAGCTGCCCCGGCTTGCCCGCGACAGATCTGCAACTGGGCGCGCGAGCGATCATCACCCACGCCGGTGACAACCCGCTCTACATCGCGCCGGAAACCGCCTCAACCCGCATCTTCATGGGTCCGCTGGGCAGCGGCGTTATGCTCATCGGCGGGCCGATCTGCAAGGCGGAGCATCGCTGGTGGCGCGTCGAATTTGGCGATGGCCTGCGCGGCTGGATGGCCGATGGCGATGCGGCATCGCGCTGGCTGGAAGCGGCTGCCTGATTAGCTCGGCTCGGGGCAAAGGCTGACGACCAGCCCGTTGCTCCAGCCGTATTTGGCATCCATCTTGGCTTTGACGGCCGTGATCAATTCCGGGTCCGCGGGTGTGGCAGCGGTCGCCTTGAGGCGCGGCGCGGCGGCGTTCCAGTCCTTGCCGAGGCGATAGCTCACCGCCGGTTGCTGGCGGATATTCCGCACCCAATGCGCGGCCTCGCGCTTTTCCGAGACGATGAAGTAGCAGCCGTCGTGCTCAACATACCATATCTCGATTTCGTGCGTCTCGCCACTGCGATGGCCCGTCGTGCTGAGGTAGAGGTAGGTCTGCTTGTCCATAGCTGATATTCTAAACTTGAGGCCGAGATTCGCCTAGCGCCAGGAGTGTGCTTGCCATGCTGGACATCAAGATACGAAGTGAATCCGCCGGCGACTTCGACGCAATTCATGAGCTGACGGCCGCCGCATTCGGGAGCGTACCCATCGCCGATCTCATCGACCACTTGCGCGCCGATGACGCATTGCTGCTCTCCCAAGTCGCCGAAGTCGACGGCGTGGTCGTTGGCCACGCGGCCTACAGCAACGTCAGCATCAGCGATTCCGATGCTGTTCACCAGTGCCCCGCGCTCGGTCCGATTGCTGTCGCGCCAGCACATCAGCGGCGAGGCATCGGCTCGGCTCTGGTGCGCGCCGGTTTGACGACGCTGCAAGGACGGGGCTACGGTCTGCTCTTCCTGGTCGGCAGCCCCGGCTATTATCCGCGCTTCGGTTTCCAACCCGCGCAGCCCCTGGGCTTCACCTCGGATTATGTCCATGGCGACGGCCCCCATGAGCACTTCATGGTCGCGGTTTTGGATGAGCGCGCGCCGGGTATCGTGCGCGGCCACGTGCGTTTCCACCCGGCTTTTCACGAAGCCGAGCAAGCGGAGGCGCGGCAATAGCCACTTGAGCGGAGTAACCTGAAACGATGGAAAGGCTGACTATTCCGCCAGGATAGAGTCGACTTCGGCGGCGGCTTTCTGCGCGGCGAAGAGCACGTGGCCCAGGCTGGCGCCCGGCGCGATGACGACCGCCAGCGTGACGGGGCCCGCCGGGCAGCTCAGCAGACTGCCTTCCTCGCCTTCCAGCAGCAGCCGACTCATGCGGCCCTGCGCCAGGCGATCCAGCGCCCGCTCCGCGCTGCCGGTCAGCATGGCCGCGGCCGCCGCCACTTGCGCCCCGTCCGCCACCGAGGCCCCGTCGCCGCCGGCGGGATGCGTCGCCAGCGCGAAGCCATCCCGATCGACGATGGCGCAGGCTTGAACACCATCAACAATCATGCCCAGACGGCTCAGTGTCTCTTGCAGCGCGCGCCGGCGATCTACGCGTTCCATGGATTTCTCGCGATAGCGGCTGGTGAACAATTGTGGCTGTCAGTATAGCCCGATAGACAGCGGCGCTCAAGCGCGGCGGGGGCCAGCACAGGCAGGACAAGCCGAACGCGCCCACATCTCCTCATGCGCCAGCATCCAATTCACACGCCAGACAGGTATAATGCGACCAGGCACTAATATTGTTGGAGTCGAATTCAGCAATGGATACGGCGCTGAACACGGGCTTTCGCCAAGAAACTAATTCCGCCCGATGCACGCAAGAGCTGGGCGTCGCGCTCGGCACGCTACTGCGGACTGGTGATATCGTCTGCCTGTCCGGCGATATGGGCGCGGGCAAGACCGTCTTCAGCCGCGGCATCGGCATCGGCTTTGGCGCGCAGCCGCCACTGACCAGCCCCACCTACAACCTGGTGCACGTGCACAGCCGCGCGCGCGACGCGACCCGGCTCTATCACATCGATCTCTACCGTATCGAGCGGCCGACGGAAGCCGACTCGCTCGGCCTGGACGACATCTTCGACAGCGCGAGCGCAGTCGTCATCGAATGGCCGGAGCGCCTCGGTCACACCTTGCCGCGAGGCCGCCTCTGGATTGATTTCGAGCTGATCGACGACTGCCGCCGCGAGTTGAGTTTCGCGGCGCCGGGCGGGCGTTATGCGGCGCTCGTCGAGGCGCTGCAGCTTCACCTTGACCGCGGCGGGGCCCGCTGATGCTGCTCGCCATAGACACCGCGACCGACTGCCTCAGCCTGGTGCTGCACGATGGCGAGGCGCTGCTAGCC
Organism: Phototrophicaceae bacterium; assembly: GCA_965208195.1. Lineage (GTDB taxonomy): Bacteria > Chloroflexota > Anaerolineae > Aggregatilineales > Phototrophicaceae > UBA6055. Next base: position 2,096,814 of record CBDBOC010000004.1, read on the forward strand.
GAAGTTACGCTGCGGGCCCGGCGGCGGCATAGCGCGCTGCTGGCGCCGTTGATTCAGCAGCTCATGGCGCAGGCGCAGGTCGACATGGCGGACTTGACAGCGCTGGCTGTGGCGGTGGGGCCCGGCTCCTACACCGGGGCGCGCATCGGCGTGGCGCTGGCCAAAGGCATGGCGGCGGCGCGCAGCTTGCCCCTGGTGCCCGTCACCACGCTGGAGGTCGTCGCCGAATCCACCCGGCCCGGCAGCGACGGCCGAAGGCTGATCGCGACTGTCGCCGCTGGGCGCGGGCGCGTCATCTGGGCCGTGTATCAGTGGCGCGCTGGCGGCTGGAGCGAAGCGCGCGCGGCGGGCATCAGCGCGTGGGACGAACTCATCGCCGCCTGTCATGCGCCAATTCTGGTGAGCGGCGAAGTCTCGACCATGGGCGCCGATGCCCTGCGCAAAGCCGTGTCAAACGGGGCCGACATTGAAATCGCGACGCCGGCCGAGCGGCTACGGCGGGTCGGTTTTCTGGCGCAAATCGCCTGGCGTCGCCTGCGCGCCAACGAAGAACGTGCTGACTTCGCCGCTGATCAAGTCGCGCCGATTTATATCAGCGGACCCGGCTGAGCATTGGCGCAGCGCCATCAAAGGAGAGTTCTGAATGCACGAAATTCTGAAGGAACTGGGGATCAAGCCGGTCAACGCCGGGGTCTGTGCCGGCGCTGAGGGCTGGCTCGACGAGGCCGACGGCGCGTCGCTTACGTCGATCAACCCGAGCACGAACGAGGTCATCGCGAGCGTGAATTGCGCGACCGCGGCCGACTATGACCGGGCGGTGGCGGCTGCGCGCGCCGGTTTCGAAAGCTGGCAGCTGCTGCCAGCGCCAAAACGCGGCGATGTCATACGCGATCTGGGCAATGCCCTGCGCCAATACAAAGCGCCGCTGGGCGAGCTAGTCACGCTGGAGAACGGCAAAATCCGCAGCGAGGGCCTGGGCGAAGTGCAAGAGATGATCGACATCTGTGATTTCGCCGTCGGCTTGTCGCGCCAGCTCTACGGCTTGAGCATGCACTCGGAGCGGCCGCGGCCATCGCATGTACGAGCAATGGCATCCGCTGGGCCCCATCGGCATTATCACCGCTTTCAACTTCCCGTTGGCCGTCTGGTCCTGGAATGCCGCCATCGCCGCCGTCTGTGGCGACACGATGATCTGGAAGCCCTCCCCCACCACGCCCCTGACCGCTATCGCCGTGCAGCACATTTGCAATCGCGTCATGGAAGCCCACGGCGTTAGCGGCGTCTTCAATCTGGCCATCGGCACAAACGACATCGTCGGCGAGCGCATGGTCAATGACGCGCGCCTGCCGCTGATCAGCTTCACCGGCTCGGTACGCGTGGGCCGGCAGGTGGCGCAGCGGGTGGCGGCGCGGCTGGGGCGCTGCATCCTGGAGCTGGGCGGCAACAACGGCATCATCGTCGCCGCCGATGCTGACCTGGACCTGGCCACGCGCGCGATTGTCTTCGGCGCGGTCGGCACCGCTGGCCAGCGCTGCACCACCACGCGTCGCTTGATCGTCGAGCGCCCGGTCGTCGATGAGCTGTGTCGGCGCCTGGTCCGCGCTTACGAGTCCGTCTCCATCGGCGACCCGCTGCGAGACGGCGTGCTGATGGGACCGCTGATCAGCCAGCCGGCAGTCGAGGCGATGCAGGCCGCGATTGAGCGGGCAAAAGCCGATGGCGGAGAAGTCTTGACCGGCGGCGGACGACTGCCGGCGCTGGGCCCCAATTTCGTCCAGCCCGCCATCATCCGCATGCCAGCGCAGACGCCGCTCGTCTGCGAGGAGACCTTCGCGCCGGTTCTCTACGTGATGGAATACGAGACGCTGAACGAAGCCATCGCGCTGCACAACGCGGTGCCGCAAGGCCTTTCCAGCGCCATCTTCACGCGCGATCTGGCGGGATCGGAAGCCTTCTTGTCCCATGCTGGCTCCGACTGTGGCATCGCCAACGTCAACATCGGCACCAGCGGCGCGGAGATCGGCGGCGCATTCGGCGGCGAAAAAGAAACCGGCGGCGGCCGCGAATCCGGCTCCGATGCCTGGAAAGCCTATATGCGGCGCCAGACCAACACCATCAACTACTCGGGTGAGCTGCCTTTGGCGCAGGGCGTCGAATTCGACGTGTGAAGTGAAGCGCTACTCAGCTGGCGAACAGTGTAAGGCTAATCAGTTACATTGGTGACGTCGTGGCCGCACGGCTTCAAAGTGGTATGAAGCGGGCGATCAGCAGGGTGGCGGCAGTCCGCACAGGTCTACCACCGAGGACGCCAAGATACTCTGTCGACACCGATTTTGCTTTGATTTATGCGACGTGGCGCGCGCTTCAATTCACCGGTTGTGGCCGAATTGAATCGGCCGCTAACAGGCCGTCCATCAGGCTGTTTTCGGAACGACTGTGTGTTGCGCCCTTCAAAACCCGACTCGGCGCACTCTTTTGACTCCGTGTACTCGGTGGCAAACGTGTCGACCGATGTTGCAACGTTTAGAACCGCAGATAGCAGCGACTTTCGCCAATTGCGCGGTCAGGAGGTACCAGATTACATGAGTTCTGGAGAAGCCTCGTGGTGCCGCCCTGCAGCAGCTAAATCGTGCTAGCGGCGTCGTAGCCAGAGCAACAAGCGCAAGACCAGCACGATGGCGAAGATCGACGCCATCTGACGTGCTGGCGGGCTGAAGAGCTCGACGCTCGGCAGCGACGGCGGCGCCTCCGTCGGCTCCAGGCGCACGACGGTGAATTCATCGACGACTTCGGTCAGCGTCTTGAGGTCGGCCGCCCGAGCCGAGCTCATGCGCGCGAAGAGCGACTCGTAAATCCAGGAGTTGCGGCTGAACATATAGAGGGCGCGCAAGGCTTCGGCCGCGTCTTCCACGCGTGACGCCCGCGCAGCCAGCACTTGCCCGCCGTGCTGCAAAGTGACTTCGGGCTCGCATGCTGGATATTGCGATACCAGTCGGTATCCGCGCCCCAGCCCGAGACGATGTAGTATTTGCTGCCGTGGCGCCGGAACTCGACCACGACGTGTTGCGGCTGACCGTCGCCCTGGCCCTTGCTGGTCAGAATCAGCAGCGGCGCCCAGGCCAGCCAGGGTCCCCAACCCAACTGGTACAGGTAGATGGGCGTATGCAAGATGGTCCGGCCGATGACGCGCGAATACTCGGAATGCTGATTGGTCAGGCTCATTACACCCGCGTCCGCTGAGGTTTTCAGTCGCGCTATTGTAGGCGACGGGTCGTCTCAATTCCAGTCGGAGCGACGGCCGCGCCGGGGATAGTCGGCGTCATCTTGCCCGCGCCGCAGTTGCCGCCGCGCCTTCTGCACATCGCTCTCGTGCTTCAGCAGCACCGTCAGCGTCGTCTCCAGCGTCTGCTGGTCGATGCTATCGGCATTGAGCGTCACCAGCGCCTTGGCCCAGTCGATCGTCTCGGAGACGCTGGGGTTCTTTTTCAAGTCGATGCGCCGCAAGCCCTGCACCACGTCGACAGCCTGGCGCGCCAATTTGCCATTGAGCTCGGGCACGCGCATTTTGACGATGCTGAGCTCGGTCTCGTGGCTGGGGTAATCGACGAAGAGGTAGAGGCAGCGCCGCTTCAGAGCCTCCGAGAGCTCGCGCGTGTTGTTGCTGGTCAGCACAACGCTGGGGTGATGACGCGCTTGCACCGTGCCCAATTCGGGGATCGACACCTGGAAGTCGCTGAGGATCTCGAGCAAGAAAGCTTCGAACTCGGCATCGGCGCGGTCAATCTCGTCGATCAGCAGCACGACCGGCTCGTCGCTCAGCAGCGCAGCCAGCAGCGGGCGCGCTAGCAAAAAGCGCTCGCTGAAAAAGACATCGTCTTCTTCGCCCAGCCGATCTGCCGCCGCCCGCAACGTATCCGCCGCCGCCAGCAGGTCGCTCAGCTTGTCGCGCAGCAACTGGGTATACAGCATCTGCTTGGCGTATTCCCACTCGTAGAGCGCCTTGTTCTCGTCCAGCCCCTCGTAACATTGCAGCCGAATGAGCGGCCTGCGCGCGGCGCCGGACCAGGCTTTGGCCAATTCTGTTTTGCCTACGCCGGCCGGGCCCTCGGTCAGCAGCGGCTTGCCCAGCCTGTCTGCCAGGAAGACCACCGTCGAGATCTCGTCGGTCGGCAGGTATTGCTGCTCGCAAAGGGCTTGGCTGACTTGCTGCACATCGTCGAACATGCGGGCTTCCGTTTCGTTTGGGCTTATGCAGTGTAACCGACTTGGTCGCGTCCTGACAAGCAACTGCAAGTTCTTGCTCATTCGAGATATGGTAGAATGATGGTGGCATTGACAAGGAGGCCAATCATGATCGCGCGCGCGCTCCTGGATGAATTGCAGCAGCTCAGTCGGGAAGAAAAGCTTGAGGTGATTCGGTTGCTACACGTTGAAGTCGAAGATGAGTCGTCTGAATTGGAGAATCTGACTTCAGCTCCTAGTCGCGTATACCGCATACCGTCCGTTCGCGTAAACTTTAATGAAGCGAAGTTCATCACCGACCCACGCAAAGAACAGGCAGCGGAGAATGACTGATAGACTCATTTATCCCTATGTTGAAAGAATGGAGTACGTCCCTGATGGAGTCGCACGACCGTTTCTTCCGGTGACAATACGCTATGGCCAAAGCGTAATCCAGACATGGGCTCTACTGGATAGCGGCTCGGATATCAATGTATTGCCATACCAACTCGGCGTAGAGTTAGGCGCTCGCTGGGATTCACGTGGAACCAATCAGGAACTGCAAGGAATTGGAGGCGGCATTGAAGCCCGGACTCTTGATGCGGACCTGTATGTTGACGGCTGGCCAACCGTCGGACAGACATTTGCCTGGGCGAGGGACGACGATGTTCCGGTGATTCTGGGCCAGTTCAACTTTTTTCAGAAGGTAAACGTCTGTTTCCACGGATCGCGAAACGTCTTTGAATTGGACCTGAATCCGCAGTAATCCTCCTCGTTGCGGCGCTCCGGTTAGTCGTCCGCGCTTGTTTCGCCAAGTTCCGGAACAACGTTGTAGCGAGATTCCATGTCTCAATGGCCGTTGTAGAGCACAGCCTAAGAATCCCCCTTCCGCCGGCGGACGCCTTCGACGTCTTCGTCGGCCAGATGAATACCTGGTGGCCGCGGCAGGGCGTCTTCCCCTATAGCTTCGCGCCGGGGACGACGCGGCCGCTGCACATTCAGTTCGAGCCGCACTTGGCCGGGCGCTACTACGAGACCTTCGCCGACGGCACAGAATACGTCATCGGCGCCATCACCATCTGGCAGCCGCCGAAAACGCTGGCCTACAGCTGGCGCGACCCGACCTGGCCCGGCGAAACCCTGATTCAGCTCCGCTTTGAAACGGAAGGCGACGGCAGCCGCGTCACTTACGCGCAAGCCGGCTTCGCTGCTGCTGGCGTGCCAGAATTGGCGGCCTACTATCAGATCGGCTGCGAGCAGACCCTCGCGGCCTACGCGGCGCATTGCCGGGCGCTGCGAAAACTGCAAATGCTGACGGGCGCGGCGGACCAAGCTGACCGGGGCGCGGCGCCGGGCGGCCACGCGCATTCGGGATAATTGCGTTTGATCTCAATGATCCGCAGCGGATCAAGAAATTGCGCCTGATATGCCGCATGACGCCCGCCAGTTCGTGGCTGCTGCGCCGGCACGCGTGGCGACGCTGTGCTCAGGCAGTTCTACAGCGAGACGCATCCGAAGGTCACGCTGACTGTCGCAACCGTCCCCTACGCCGATATGCCGGGCATCCCGCAGACGGTCTTCGTCGATGGCTCGGCCATGGGTCCCTGGCGGCACGATGGCCAAGTCTACGGCTTGGGCAACGAAGTCAACACCGTGCTGATGTACTACCGCGATTGGGGCACGCTGGGCGGCGCGGCCATTGCGCCCGTCATGGTCAAAGGCGCCGACCCGACGAAATCGAGCCCTGGTCAATCGCCTCGTAGCATCCCAGGGGGCGTGAATCACGTTCCCCTGTTTTCGTTTCCGGCAATTGGTGGTAGATTGGGCGCGGACCGAACCCGGGGCGATTTCCGTGACGACCGCAGGCGCATCGCAACAGATGATTCCCAAGAGACCTGCCCGCGCCTGGCGTTGGCACAATGTCGTGCGCCGCATCATCCCCGGCGTTTTCCTCGCGCCTTTCCTGAATATCTGTGTCGTCTTCACCGTCTACCCCGTCATTGATTCTTTTTTCATCAGCCTGCCAAGATGGACTCGCGCAATCCGAGCCGCTATATCGGCCTCGACAACTACGTCCGTTTAGTCACGCGAGATTCGCGCTATCACGAGTCGCTCATCAACGCCTCGGTCGTCGCGCTGGGTTTCGATCCCGTGCCCTGGCTGCGTTCAGCCGCATTCGTCATGCCGACGCTGATCATCGCCGGTCTCGCCGCCGGCGCCGTGCGCGGATAAGCCGGCTCCCATACGCCCATGCCTCAGCCCGCCCTAATCCTCGAACCCGATGTCCAACCCAAGCTGAGTACCGGCATCAACAGCATCGCCGAGGCGATCAGGCCAACGCTTGGTCCGCTGCCGCGCAACGTGGCGGTCAACAATGTCATGGCGCACAAATCGCCCGAACTGCTTGATGACGGCGCTGCAATCGCCCGGCGCATCTTTGAATTGCCCGACCGCCTCGAGGATGTCGGCGCGATGATCTTGCGGCATTCGCTCTGGCAAGTGCACGAAGCGGTCGGCGACGGCGCCGCCACCGCCGCGGTCCTCTTTCAGTCGATCTACAATGGGGGCCGCCGCTTCATCGCCGCGGGCGGGGACGCCATGCAGCTGCGCGCTGAATTGCAGGCCCGGGCACGGATAATCGCTGAAGCGATGGATGCGATGTCGACGCCGATTGCCGACGCCGAGCAGCTGGTAGCCGTCGCCGCCTCCATCTGCCACGACGCGGCCTTGGCGCGGGCGCTCGGCCAAGCCTTCGAGACCTTGGGCGAATACGGCCAACTTGACCTTCGCAAAGCTTATGGACGCGGCATCCGCTGGGAATATGTCGAAGGCTCGTATTGGGACCGCGGCATCGAAACGCGCGCCATGCTCGAGGGCGAAGAATACGGCAGGCTGGCCGTCGCTAACGCCGCCGTACTGATCAGCGATCTCAAGCTGGAGCAGCCGCGACAGGTCTTGCCGCTCGTCATAGCGGCGATGAAGTCCGGGCGCCGCGGTTTGCTGCTGATCGCCGACGAGTTCTCCGACGATGTCAAGGCATTCTTGCTCGCCAACCGCAAACCCGGTGTCTTCGGCGTCATCCCGGTGCGCGCGCCCTTCGCCACACCGGACGATCGGCGCGAGGCGCTCGAAGATATCGCCCTTTTGACCGGCGGCAAGCCTGTGATTGCGGCCGCCGGCCAGACGCTCAGCGACCTGCGCTTCAGCGACCTGGGCAGTGCGCGACAAGCCTGGGCCAGCAAAGCGCTCTTCGGCTTCTCGTCGGGCGGCGGCGACGCCCGCGGCTTGCGTGACCAAGTGCGGCGTCTGCAAGATCAGCTGCGGCAGGCGCGCGATCCTGATCGCAAGCGGCGGCTGCTGAGCCGGCTGGGCAAATTGATGGGCGGCTCGGTCACCCTGTACACCGGCGGCGCCAGCGAGAGCGAAATCGAATACCGCCGCGACCAGGCGAAACGGGCTGCCGCCACCCTGCGCGGCGCCATCAGCGCGGGCGTCGTGCCGGGCGCCGGCATCGCCCTCTTGCGCTGCCGGGACAGCCTGCCCGCGGTCGACGCCGATGACCTGGCCTCGCGCGCGGCTGATCACATTTGGCGTGAAGCGCTGGCGCAACCAACGCGCATTATCGCCGCCAACGCCGGCTGGGAAGGCGGGCAAGTCGTCGCCGAACTAAGCCGCGACCTGCCCCGCCTGGCCTTTGATGCCCGTAACGGCGTCATACCGCTCGCGGAAAATAGCGTTTACGATGTGGCCTCAGTGCTAAAAACCGCGCTGCTCGCGGCCGCATCCGGGGCGACCCAAGCTTTGACGATTGAGGCGGTCGTGCATCATCGCAATCCCGAAACCACCTACCAGCCCTGAGCCCGCGCAACCGCCCGTAGCTGGCCCGACATCAGCTGTCGGCGCCGGGCAAGTCGAGGTCGAGCCCGGCCGAAATCTCCCGCGCTTCTTCCAGGCTGACATCACGCTTCGAGGCGGCGAAGCTGATGTGATAGCCGTTGGGGTCGCAAATCGAAAACTCGCGATTGCCCCAAAACTTGTCCGCTATCGCTTCCGTAATCGTCACAGCGCGGCCGCGGACCGCCTCGTAATACACGTCAATATCGCTGCCCTCGGCCAAGGTGATGATGATCGTCACATCCGCGCGTGCACTTCGCCGCGCCGCCGCCGGGATGTCCAGCGGCCCCTGCAAGCTGAGCAGAATGCTGCAGGCCTCAAAGCCGACACTGGCGAAGAATGTGGCCCCGCTCTTGTCTTGCAGCGAAAACTGCAATTCGAATCCCAGCTTGTCGCTGTAGAAAGCCGCCGCGGCATCCACATCGGGCACGGAAAGGATCGGTCTCAAGGTTGCCATGCGCGCCACCTTTCGAAGTCGCCCCGCGATTTAGTCAAGCAGGCCGCCGATGCGCTCGATGATGTAAGCGCCGATGGCGGCTTTGCTAGTCAGCTCGATATTGTGCAGGCCACCGTCCATATCGAGCACGACCACGCGGTTGGTGTCGACGGCGAAGCCGGCATCTTCCGCCATGATGTCGTTAGCGACCAGGAAATCGAGCCCCTTGCTCTGCAGTTTCTCGCTGGCGTTTTCCACCAGGTTTTCGCTTTCGGCGGCGAAGCCAACCACGATCATGGGATAGCCAGTGGCGGCCCGCTGCGCCTTGACCGCCATCAAGATATCCGGCGTCCGCGTCAGCGGCAGCGTCAGCCGATCGTCAGCCTTCTTGATCTTCTGCGGCGACACCGTCAGCGGGCGATAATCGGCCACGGCCGCCGCCATAATCAGCGCAGCGGCATCGCCGACATGCTGCAAGACGGCGTCGCGCATTTGCTCCGCTGAATCCACCGCCACGGCACGCGCGCCCACCGGCGCCGCCAAAGCAGCCGCCGATGTGATCAGCACGACATCGCCGCCGGCATCCACAGCCGCTTTGGCGATGGCCACGCCTTGCTTGCCCGTGGAGCGGTTGGTGATGTAGCGCACCGGGTCCAGGGCTTCGCGCGTGCCGCCAGCCGTGACCACAATCTTGTGCCCGGCGAGCTCGCCCTCGCGGCCCAGTTGCCGGCGTATATGCCCGATCAAGGTGGCCGTCTCCGGCAAGCGCCCCTCGCCGGTCAAGCCGCTGGCGAAGCGACCGCTCTCCGGTTCAATGAGCTGGACGCCGCGCCTCAGCAGGATGTCGATGTTGCCTCGTACCGCCGGGTGCTGATACATGCCGCCGTCCATCGCCGGCGCGATCATGAGCGGGCACGTGGCAGCCAAGGCCGTCACGGCGAGCAAATCATCGGCCAGGCCATGCGCCAATTTCGCCAGCGTGTGAGCGGTGATAGGCGCGATCAGCAGCAGGTCCGCCGCCTCGGCCAGGCCGATATGCGCGATATGGCTGGGCGCGCCGCCGCTTTGGTCGCGCCACAGGTCGGTGTAGACCGGCCGCCCGCTCAGCGCCTGAAAGGTCAGCGGGCTGACGAAGCGCTGCGCCGCCGCCGTCATGATGACGTCAACTTTGGCGCCGGCCTGCGTCAATTTGCTGACGAGATCGGCCGTCTTGTAGGCCGCGATGCTGCCGCAGACGCCTATGATAATGCGCTTGTCGCGCAAAAGCGGGATCGCCGACATGCCGTTTCCTCTGCCCCGACTGCACATCCATGGTACACAATCCGGCGCGGAAACAAAAGGACGCTCGAGAGAATAGGCGCCCGCCGCCATAGCATCGCCGGCGAATATGCGAGCGGGATGCGACGGCGCGCCGACGGCCACTGCAGGCTAAAGGAAGGTTAGAAGTAGTCGCCAAATTAGGCGTTGTCTGTTAGAGTTGGTGACTGTTCTGCGCCATGCGCGCGGGGGATCCACGATGCAATCTTGCGCCGCAAAAGGGAAGACCGCGTCACGCTGGCTCACTTGGCTGGCGCTGCTGCTCGTCGGCGCCGGCTGCAATCTCGACGTGACCCAGCATGGCGCCACGCCCAGCTTTGAGGGGCCGCCGGTGATTCACATCGCGGCGCCCCGGCCCAACCAGACCTTCCTCGCCGGCACGACGGTTATCTTGCAGGCGCGGGTCGAAAACGCCGGGCCTGACCTGGCGCGGATCAGCGTGCTGCTGGATGAGGCGCTGCTGGGTGAGCGGCTGAACCCCAACGAGACCAACGCGTCCGTGCTGCCTCTGACAATCGACTGGCCTACCAGCAATCCCGGGCAATTCACGCTGTCGGTGACTGCCGAGCGCGCCGATGGCAGCATTGCGCGTGAAGATGTTAACGTGGTCGTCATTGACAGGTCGGGCGCCCCATCGACGCCGACGCTCGCGCCCGGCCAGGCGGACGAGGCCACTGCCGCGCCCGCAACGGAGGAAGCGCCCACGAATGACAGCGCGTCGGATTTGCCGGCCGTCGAAGACGCAACGATGGAATCGCCGCCACCATTAAGCCCGCCCTCGCTCGGCGAAAGCGGCGTGCCCGGCCTTGTCATTCAGCCGTCAAACCTGCGCCTGGGGCCGGCTACAGCTTATGAATTGGTCGGCAGCCTGGCCAACGAGACCGCCGTCACCATTGTGGCGGTTGATCCAACCGGCGAATGGTATCGCATCACCTATGCCGATTCGGGCGACGCCTGGATCTACAGCGAACTGGTCGAGCCCGCGGACGACGCCTCCGGCCTGCCTGTCGAGACGGGCGTTCCGCCGTCCAGCGAAGGCGGAGTGAACCTGGTCGTCTCCGCCGTCGAGATCGAGCCGAGCACGCCCGTGTGCGAGCAGGCCACGGCCATCAGCGCGACGATTCAGAATACCGGCAGCCTCGATGCGGCCAATGTCGGTTTGATCGGCTGGGCGGTACTGTTGCGCAGCAATGGCCAGACGATCGAAAGTGAAACAGCGGCGGTCATGCAGAGTCTGGCGGCCGGCGAGACAGCGACTATCCCCTTCAGCGACACCTTTATTCTGTATCCCGGCGAAGAGCAGCGCTTGCAAGTCACCATCGATAGCGGCGACCTCGTCCTGGAAACCGATGAGGCGGACAACACCGGCGGCGTCGACTTCACGCTGGCGCCGGGCAGCTGTTGAATTGCCGCTTCGGTCCAATGCGCCGCTGCGCTGGCCCCATAGAGCCCGTCACAAGAAAGGAAATTCGCATTTGGCATCCATACTTGTCACCAACGATGATGGCTTTGATGCGCCGGGCATCCTGGCGCTGGCGGCCGCGATGCGCGCCCTGGGCGATGTGCAGGTCTGCGCGCCGGCGGTAAATCAGAGCGCCAGCGGGCACAAGATCACGCTCTTCCAAGACATCCCGATCAAGCACTGCCAGGTCGGCGATGGCATTCCGGCGGTCGCAGTAAGCGGTTCGCCGGCTGATTGCATCGCGCTCTCGCTGCTGGGCTTGGTTGATGGCAGCCCGGATATCGTCGTGGCCGGCATCAATCGCGGCGAGAATATGGGCCAGGACCTCACCTACAGCGGCACGGTCAGCGCCGCGCTGGAAGCCGCCATCCACGGCCTGCCTGCGGTCGCCTTTTCCCTGGCCAGCACCAGCGCTGATTGCCCGCGCGATTATGCTGTCGCGGCGCAGGTGGCGCTGCCCATCGTCAAAATGGCGCTGGCGCAGGGCTTGCCGCCCTATACCATTCTCAACGTCAATGTGCCGGCGGTCGCTCGGCTGGCCGATTTGCGCGGCCTCCGCCTGACGCGCCAGGGCGTGCGCATTTACCGCGACAGGCTGGTGCCGTGGCGGAAGGCGTCGTCCGCGTGGAAGGCGAGCCGCCGACAGCCAACACCGACGAGATCGGCACCGATGTCTGGGCCGTGCATCGCGATTACGTCAGCGTGACGCCCGTTCACCTCGATATGACGGCGCATCAATTCATGGCCAACCTGGAAGCCTGGGACCTGCAATTGCCCCACTGACGAGCCACAACAAAGTGACGTTCGTAGGGGCGACCTATCAGGTCGCCCGCTCGTTACACGCTATAATGATAAGCGATTCCGCACCAACGCTTGATTCGAAAGGCGAGCGGCGATGAATATCCTCAAGCAATTGTTCGGCGGCGGCGGACGCGACGAAGACCGCGGCATCTACTTTTACGTGCGGCCCAAGATGTGCCAGGAGGTGCTGCGCATCCGCGTCGACCCGCTGAACGACTTGTCGCAGACCGATGACGGCAAGGGCTATTGGTGCCGCAAGCTGGCGAGCGCGGCGCGCTGCCCCTTCCAGGCCGAGGTGGAGCTGCGCTTCGACAAGAACAAGCGCTTCAAGGAGAGCGAGGTCACCGACGGCGAGCTGGTCAGCGAGGCGGAGTGGCTGGCGGGGCTGGCGGCAGATGAAGTCGCAACTTGGGTGCTGCCTGCGATACCCTTTACTTTCATAATCGTTGTTTCCTACTTAGCCAAAATCTATACTCATTTGCAAGCGAATATAGTATTCGTCCGATGCTGTGCCGCGTATTTTTCCCAAATGCGAAGCGAAACCCGATACCTGAGTTCAGTCCTTGTCGCACTAAGTTTTCGGCAGCTTCATCATTCAAACGCATAATCGGCGTCCAGAAATATCAGCCCCCTGTCAAAAGCTCGGTGATATGTCGGAGAAAGAGCTAAACCGTTGCGGCTATCGATGCTTTGGCACCTGCTTTCCAGCCGCATGAGAGTTTGCTTCCGCCTTGTAGCTGGCGCACCGGTTTCGTATGCATTCAAGCTTCGTGAATTTGACGATCGAGACAAGCGCGTATTACGACCTGCCTTTTTTTGGATTCCTGATATCAAGAACACTAACGTCATTCCTCTGTAGGTCATCCGCTGTTTCAAGGTAATTTGAGTCTTCACCTAAGCGATGTAGTTCACCATGCTCGCAATAGAAGAGAAAATGGTCGCTTCGTACTCCAACTGCTATTTCATCGTTGCTCTTCGCTGGAAGGCCAACGTTTTGGAGTCCGGCGTTTAGAGTAGCGATATCAACTTGTACTGAAGGCGAACGACCGGTAAATGTATGATTCGCTCCGATCAAATCCTGCGAACACTTCGCGATCCGGATCATAGCCCATCAATATCGTGTGCACTGGGATTTGCGGGCAATGGGGAATCCACGATCTGAATACGGTATTCGTTCGGGAGAGTTTTACGCCACCGTGTGTCAAATTCCAGCAGCACCCAAAGTGACGTCTCTCGACCATTGTGCGCGACAAGAATCGAGGATGTGCTACCACGACGGCATAAGAAGCCGATAGCGCCACATTCGTTGATAGCATCCAAAATGGCGCGACTTATGGAACTAGATGCAAGCGGCATGCTTCAGAGTTATACCTAGTTTCAGATAGCGAACGCCCGCCATCAACAGGCAGTGGTTTCTGCGACTATCGTGCCACAGTGCGCCAGGGCGTTGTATACTGTACGATTCGACTTTTACACCTGTAAGCGCAGCTGTTTTGGTGATGGAGACCTCAAGAAACGTCCTCTAGCACCAAGAAGATACTTCTCTTCAATCTCACTACAAATCCACCTGCGCCTCAGCCTCTCTGACACCTCGCCTGTCACGCAGCTGCCGGCAAAAGGATCGACTACCAAGTCGTCACGGTCTGTCAGGAATCTAATGAAATACTCAGGAATCAAGGCAGGAAATCGGGCGGGATGCACGGGCAAGTCGTTGTCATTGCAGTAACGCATGTATGAGAGTTGCTCTCGGTATTGGCAACAGCAATCAGATTTGGCGGGATCGCCGCTCCATTATCATTTGAGAAGTCTTATATCGTGTCCACTTGGACGCTTCTTGGCACGATATCCTGATTCAAGTAAACCTTCCATGCTCTTGCTGTAAGGCGTTAAGACACGGCGATTACTTGCCTTGGGAAATGGATCACGAGAAAGCCTTGTTGTTCACAGCGTCCTTTACTCTAATGCGCCTAACGTTGACCCATTCTGCAGGCGACGGCAACCTGGAAGGATTCCACCAGAAAACTCTTGTGCAGATGAAACCCAAACTCTTTGCAGAGACGCAGCAGTTCGTAGTGATATAGGCTTTTGGTTGGCTTGCCCGCATTCCAGGCGCCACCAATGTCAATGACCGACCCCGTCGGCTTCAGAACACGTGCGAATTGTCTGGCAAATGGACGAAACCACTCCACGTAATCGCTGGCATCTACGTTGCCATATTCCTTTTTTCGTACGAGCTCTTGTCATAATCAGGTCCGCTTTGGTCATCGAGAAGTCGCTCCATTCGACGTGCCATCAATACGCAACCCCTAATTCTGTACGAATGCGTTCCTCGGAAGAATCTGACGCAGCTATGCCAAACTGTGTAGTCGACTCCTCTCGCGATTCCATGGAGTATCCTCCTATACCTCGTCACTGGTAGTGTCTCTGGCAACAAATGCCCAAAGTTGCTACCCCACCCCGCCAACCTCCGCCATCGCCGGCAGGCCAAACGTCCGGCGGATCTTGTCCTCGATCGCGTCCGACATGCGCCGGTTGCTCTGCAAGAACTGCTTGGCGTTCTCCCGCCCTTGACCCAGCAGCTCGTCTTCATAGCGGTAGAAGGCGCCCCGCTTGTCGATGATGCCCAGCTCGGTGCCGATATCGATGATCTCGCCCGACTTGCTGATGCCCTGGTTGAACATGATGTCGAATTCGCATTCCTTGAAGGGCGCGGCCACCTTGTTCTTCTTGATCTTGACGCGGGTGCGGTTGCCGACGATATCGCCGCTATGCTTGATCTGCTGGATGCGGCGGATGTCGATGCGCACGCTGGCGTAAAACTTGAGCGCGCGGCCGCCGGGTGTCGTCTCCGGGCTGCCGAACATGACGCCGACTTTCTCGCGCAGCTGGTTGGTGAAGATGACGCAGACATTGGACTGCTTGATGGCGCCGGCCAGCTTGCGCAGCGCCTGGCTCATCAACCGCGCCTGCAAGCCGACGTGGGAATCGCCCATCTCACCCTCGATCTCCGCCCGCGGCACCAGCGCCGCCACGCTATCAATCACGATGCAATCCAGCGCGCCCGAGCGCACCAGATGCTCGGTGATCTCCAGCGCTTGCTCGCCCGTATCCGGCTGCGAGACGTAGAGCTGCTGAATATCGACGCCGATCTTCTCAGCGTAAGCCGGGTCGAGCGCGTGCTCCATATCAATGAAGGCGCAGATGCCGCCGGTCTTCTGCGCTTCGGCGACTACATGCAGGCAGAGCGTCGTCTTGCCCGAGCTTTCGGGCCCGTAAATCTCGGTGATGCGGCCGCGCGGCGCCCCGCCGACGCCCAGCGAAATGTCGATGCCCAGCGAGCCGGTCGGTATCGTATCCACCTGCAAGTGACTGCCCGCGCCCAGGTTGAATATCGTGCCATCGCCATAACGCTTGGTGATGTCGGTCAGGGTCGCGTCCAGCGCCTTTTGCCGCGCCTGCACATCGTTGTTGGCGAAGCTCTGCGTCGCCTTCACCGCTTGTCTCGCTCTAGCCATGGCTGCCGTCTCGTTTCATCTAAGCGTCTGTCTAAGTTTAGTGTTTCCGCGCGCAAATCGCTATCATTGGCAGTGTAGCACGGTTGTTCTAAGCACGCAAGGGGAATTCTGGCGGATTTGCCGGCCGTCTCCAGCGCGCGCTGAGCGCAGTGAATAATCTGTTGCCCGAGCCAAGTCGTAACCCACACTGTCAACCAAAAGAGACCTCGGCGCACTCGGTTTCTCTCGATGTCCTCGGTGGCAAAAGTGTAGCTCCTTCGCCACATCGAGAACTGCGCGCGAGCTGAAAACAAACGCCCCTTCTCAGCGGGAGAAGAGGCGTCAGCGGTTGCGGATTGTGGCGTGAATCAGGCCGGCATCCAGGCTTCTTGCCCGCGGAAGGGCATGTGCACTGCCGGATCGAATTGCGGGCGCGCAGCGTACTGATTGCTGTTGCCCCTATCCGGCGCGCCGCGCACCAGGATGGCACGGTCGTCCTCGCGCTTGACGCGGGTCGAGGTGGGGATGTAGCGCAGGGTCAGCCCGATGCGCCACTTGTCGGAGGTGTTGGCTTCGCTGCCATGAATGATCTTGGGATTGTGGATCGAGACATCGCCGGGCTGCAGCTCCAGGTCGACGACATCGGAGTCGTCGATCATGGACGGATGGATGCCGGATGACAGCACATTCTTGCCATCGGGCACGTCGACCATTTCCTTGCGCGAGAGCAGGCGATTGTTATGCGTGCCCGGCAAGACGCGCAGGCAGCCGTTCTCGCGGGTGGATTCGGTGGCGGCCAGCCAGATGGTCGTCACTTCCATCGGCTCCAGCGGCCAATAGCTGCCGTCTTGATGCCAGAGCACCTTCTGCCCGGTCTTGGGCGGTTTGGCGATGTAGTGCGCCGCCCACATGGCGACATTCGGGCCGATGAATTGCTCGGCGATATCCACCAGGCGATCATCCCCGACCAGCCGGTGCATGAAGGGGTCGCTCACCAACATGCCGTGATGAAAATGTTCCGGGCGCGTATCGGGGTTGCGCTCGGCCAGCCAATGCACGTGCTCGGCCGTCTCGCGCGCCAGGTCGGCGTCGATGGCGTTGCGCACAATGACGTAGCCGTTCTGCTCATATTCTTGCCGTAAAGAAGTGCTCATGCCCCGCCTCTCAGTGCCAATGCGAGTACAACTTGTATAGCGGCCAGTACAACCGCGGCAGCGCCGATTCCAAGTGTGATCACCCATTTCAAGGCGTCAATGTTGGCTTGCAACCGGTTCATTCCATTTTCCTGCGTGACTTCCAGCTGATTCATCCGCTGCTCCAACTCCAAGCGCAATTTGCTGATGTCGTCTTTGGTCGCCAAGTGTTGATTGCTGGCTTCCAAGCCGGCGATTCGCTCGCCATGCTGCTGCGGAACACTGCTCTCCATAGCCCGTCTCCATTGTTGATTCCAGTGCCATTATGACAGACGCAAAGCCGTTGGTCAAAGCGCAGAAAACGTCCTACTCGATATCGACTTCCGCCTTCTGCTTGCGCGGCGGCTGCAGCGGCTTGAGCTCGAGCTCGATGCCGCCAAAGACGGGCGCGCAGATATTGTACAGCGCCACGGTCAGCGCTGTCGACAGGCCGCCGGCGACCGCGCCGATCAGCGCGATCTGCGCCAGCAGGGGGCCGAGCACATCGGGCGGGATTTGGATGTCCCAGAACTCGCCGACGTGGTTGAGCAACAGCAGCAGCAGAATCGGCACGACTGCCGACGCAGCCGAGACCACGGTCGCGATCTTCACGGCGGACACGAAGCCGATGCGCTTGAGTGTGTGGGTCATAAGTGATCCTCAGCAGGTCCGACTCAATCGTGCAAGAGTTTCTCGCACATGTCAAGCAAGCGTGAGCGTGCCACCGGCTCGCGCCTTCGAGTTTGGAATTAGTTCGGATTTCGGGTTCATTACGTAGTCGTTCACGGTTCTCACTTGGAATTAAATTCGGTGAACTAGGAGGCACGGGATCTTTGCGAACTCTGTGTCTCTGTGCCTCTGTGGCAAAATCACCCCAATATCTGCCCCACCCGATCCAAGTCGCCGACCGAGTAGTACTTCGCATCCGGGTGGTGCGCGAAGAGGGCGGCCGTGCTCTGCTCCGGCACCCACTGCCAAGACGCCGTCAGCGACAAGCCCAGCTCCGTCTCCAACTGCGGCAGCAAGCGCAGCACGATCTCGTGATCGGCCAGCTCGGGGCAAGCGGGATAGCCCCAGCTGTAGCGCTTGCCGCGTCCCAGCCGCCGATGCCCAGCTGGCCCTGCACAATATGCGTAAGGTAGTTGGCGGTCGCCTCCGCCGCTTGCACCGCCAGGCCGTGGAAGAAGTAGGCTTCACTGTAGTCGTTGCGGGCTTCCAGGCGCTCGAATTCGTCCGTGGCGGCCGCGCCGACGGTGACCGTCTGCAAGACCATGACATCGACGCGCTCGGATTCAAGCGGCGCAAAGTAATCGCTGATGCAGAGGAATTCGCCGGCGGGTTGACGCGGGAAGCTGAAACGCGCGACCTCGGCCCGCTCGCCCGATTCCGCGTGGCGCGCCGGCTCCCAGACGATGAGCTCATCGCCATCGCTGTTGACCGGCAGGTAGGCGTAGACCGCCTGCGGCAGCAGCGTCGAGCGTCGCGCCGCCTCCAGCCCCATGCGTTGCAAACGCGCCTCAAACTCGGTTTCGAGCCGCTCCCAGTCGGCGCCGCGCGTATTTTTGGCGCCCCAGGACAAGCGGAAGAGCTCGGGTTTGTGCAGGTGCTGCAGCACGATCTCCAGCGGCATGGCGCGCACGACACGAGCGCCCCAGAAGGGCGGCTGCGGGATATCGGGCGCGTCGCGCACCGTCTTGCGCCCATCGCCCCGGCGCGATCGACGGCGGCGCGGCGGACGATTTACCTCGGCGAAAGCTTCGTCGATGACCTCGTCCAGGAATTGCTCGTGACGCTCGGCGTCCAGCAGCTGATCGACCACGGCCAGCCCCTCGAAGGCGTCCTTGCAATAGAAGACGCCGGCCAGATAGGGCTCGCTCGTGTCATTGAGGAAGAGGATGCGCCGGCCAAAACGCCGATTGATGGCCGCGCCGCCCACCAGCACGGGTATATCGAGGCCGCGCCGCGCCAGCTCGTTGACGATCAGCGGCATCTGCTTCGATGTGCTGACCAGCAGCGCCGACAAGCCGATGGCGTCCGCGCCGTATTCCAGCGCCTTGTCGATGATGGTATTTGCTGGCACCTGCTTGCCCAGGTCGTGCACGGTGTAGCCGTTGTTGCTGAGGATGGTCTTGACCAGATTCTTGCCGATATCGTGCACATCGCCGTAGACCGTGGCCAGCACCACGATACCTTTGCTGGCGCCCTCGACTTTATCCATGAAGCCTTCGAGGTAGGCGACAGACTTCTTCATCACCTCGGCCGAGCCCAGCACGAAGGGCAGAATCAGCTCGCCGGCGCCGAACTTGTCGCCCACTTCTTTCATCGCCGGCAGCAGCACCGTATTCAGCGCCGTCACCGCGTCCAGCCGCGTCAGGATGTCGTCGATCAGCGCTTCGACGCCGTCTTTTTTGCGATGCACAATCTGCCAATGCAGCGCCTCTTCGCTGCTCATATCGGCGGTGGGGTCGATGTCATCGGCGCCCGACAGCTGCACTTCGTTGTCCTCGAAGTACTGAATGAAGCGCGGCAGAGCATCGGCATCGCTGTTGAAAATCAAGTCTTCGGCGACTTGGCGCTGGTCATCGGGAATCTCGAAATAAGGCGTGATATGCGCCGGATTGACGATAGCCATGTCGAGGCCCGCTTTGACGGCGTGATAGAGGAAGACGCTGTTGAGCACGCCGCGCGCCGCCGCCCCCACGCCGAAGCTGACATTGCTGATGCCCAGCGCTGTCATTACGCCGGGGATGCGCCGCTTGATCAGACGGATGCCCTCGAGAGTCTCGACGGCGTCATTGCGTAGCTCTGCTTGCCCGGTCGTCAGCGGGAAGGTCAGCGGATCAAAGACCAGGTCTTCGGGCGAGAGCTCGTAGTCATTCATGGCGATATAGGTGATGCGCTCGGCGACCTCCAGCTTCTTTTCGCGCGTATGCGCCATGCCCGCTTCGTCGATGGTCATCGACAGCACCGCGGCGCCGTGTTTCCGCGCGATGGGCAAGATCTGGTCGATGCGCTCGCGCCCGTTCTCCAGGTTGTTGCCGTTGATCATGCCGCGCCCGGGGTAGAGCGCCAGCGCTGCTTCGGCGACATCGGCTTCGGTGGTGTCGATGATCAGCGGCGCCTCTACAGCCAGCGACAGTTTCTTGACCAACTGCCGCATCTGCTGCAATTCGTCATCGCGCTCGGTCAGCGCCACGCAGACATCCAGCATGTGCGCGCCGCGCTCCACCTGGCCCACGGCGATCTGGACGATGCTATCGTAGTCGTCTTCCAGCAACAGGCGCTTGACCTTGCGGCTACCCTGGCTGTTGACGCGCTCGCCGATCAGCGTGGGGCCCGGGTCTTGCATCATGCGCGCCGCCGTCATGCCGCTGGAGACGCGCGGCTCGAAGACGACATCACGCGGGCCGGGCGCGCGCCGCCGGCCCGGCTGACTCAGCGCGGCTTCGTAGCTGAGGCCATGCACTTTCTCGAAAAGCCGGGCGATATGCTCCGGCGTGGTGCCGCAGCAGCCACCGACCACGTTGACGCCCCAATGCGCGAACTCCGCCACCATCTCGCTGAAAGGCTCGGGCTGCATCGGGTAAACCGCCTCGCCATCGACATTGATGGGCAAGCCGGCGTTGGGCAATACGCTGATGGGAAAGGGCGAGCGCTCGATCAAGTACTGTATCGGCATCCGCATGTACTCGGGACCGGTGGAGCAATTCATGCCCAGCACATCAATCGGCAGCGCCGCCAAAGTCGCCACCGCGCCGGTGATATCCGTGCCGAAGAGCATGCGCCCCCCCACATCCAGCGTGATCTGCACTTGCAGCGGGACGCGCTTGCCAGTCTCGGCGAAGGCGCCATTGACGCCGTGCACCGCCGCTTTGACCTCGAGGATGTCTTGGCTGGTTTCGAGCAGCAGCAGATCGGCCCCGCCCTCGACAAGCCCCCGCGCTTGCTCGGCGAAGAGCTCGGCCAGTTCGTCGAAAGTTACGGCGCTAAGCTCGGGATCATCGCCCGAGGGCAACATGCCGCTGGGGCCCATGCTGCCGGCCACGAAGCGCGGCATGCCGGTCTCGGCTTCGCAGCGGTCGCAGGCGGCGCGGGCGATGCGGGCGGCCGCCCGGTTGATCTCCAGCGTGCGCTCGCCCAGGCCATGCTCGGCCAACGTGCGGCGATTGCTGCGGAAGGTGTTGGTCTCGATGGCTTCCGCGCCGGCGTTTAGGAAAGACTCGTGAATCTCGCGGATGATATCGGGCCGCGTGATGACGAGGTAGTCAATGCAGTCTTGATAAGCGGCGCCGCCGAAGTCGAACTTGGTCAGCGTATAGCCCTGGATGCTGGTGCCCATTGCGCCGTCGAAGATGACGATGTGGTCGTCGATGGCGTCCAGGTAGCGCCGGTTGGTAAATTGCCGCTGTGGCATCGTCTTCATAACCAGAGAATCCCTCGGACGTCTCTATTGTCACAGCATTTGCCGGGCGCAGGCGACGCCAACGACCGCCGTCAGCAACCCGAGGAGAGCGCGGCTTCATTTTAGCAGAAACACTGTGGGCTGTCTGTCACGGTCGCGCTGGGCTCGCTGTCAGCGGCTATGCTTTGCCGACTGCATGAGCGGCACGAACGATTCGATGGCGAGCCAGCCGCGTCGCAGACTGGCCGACCACCGTGAAAATCACGCGAATCACGGGCCGCACTGCAGTTTTGACCGTTGCCGCAAGCGCGTAATTTACATTAGAATTGCCCAACAATTGTAGCTTAAGCGATATAAGGGGGGGGGAAACCGTATGTTACGGGAAGCCGGGCGCCGCAATCGCGCGCCCCGTATTCGCATACCTGTTGCACGCAGATTGGGGCTGGCTCTGCCAGCGCTTTTTCTGCTAACTGCAATCTTCACATTGACATCGGCCAAGGTCCTGGCGCAACCGAATTCTTCGTTTTCACTGAGCATTCGCGGCCTGCAGTTGAGCGCAACGGCGGTCGACGGCCGCGCGGGATTAAGTTACAGTTGGAGCTTCGGCGACGGCGCGAGCAAAAGCGGGCGGAGCACAAGCCATAAATACGGCGCGCCGGGAGATTACACGGTTACGTTACGCGTAACGGACAGCAGCAGTCGGACCAGCATTTCATACGAAGATATCACGGTGCGTCGCTCTGGGTCGAATGGCAAATCTAAGAAGAAAACACACGATGATCAGCCGCGATATCGGCCCGCTCCGCAAACCTGTCAGACTATAGCCATATCGGCCATCAAGGTAATGACCCAGGGCGCTGGCGCCCAGTGTCAGATTGTTGACGGGACTGCCGGCATAGGCAATCAGGGCGTCATCGACGCCGGCCCGCTCTTTGCCGTTGATGTCTGGGGAGATGTCGGGGCCGCGACTCAAGTTTGCTTCGAGCAAAGCGGCAGCATTACGCTGCTGGACGCGAGCACCGCGCCACGTCGCGCGATTGCGCTCGCCGTTTATGAAACCGATGGCTGGACCTGCGCGCAACTCACGGGACCAGGCACCGCCGTCTTATTGCCGGGGGATCCGGTGGTCGTGGACGAGCCGCCGGCGTCCGTCAGCCGAGGCATCTTTGTGCCGCCCGACATCTGGGATGACGAAAGCCCGCTGGTCGCGCTGGACGATTGTCGCGTCAGGACACGGGTGTTCACCCGCTTTCGACAGGCCCCGGGCGGCGACAGTTATGGATCAACGGTAATACGCTACGGCATGACTTTCACGGCCAGCGCGCGAACTGATCACTGGTTCTACATCGAGTATGACGGTAAGCTTGGCTGGATCAGCGCCCATTTGGTGCGCACGGCGGGAGATTGCGACCCGCCAATTGCGTCCGAAGCTGGCGAGACCGGCGAAGGCTGAAGGCCCGTCCGCGCGCCCCGAGGCCTTGGCCGTCCGCCATCCGTGAACGGACCCGTCGCGGCACGTCGCACAGGGTGATGCGCCGCAGCCGATGGTTCGCAGGGCGGCGCTTTTCGCTATAATCGCGCGCTAAATCGCCGGTGGCTGACGGACACTCCATGACAACAGGCACACTTGCCAGCGAAGACAAACCTAGACGCGACGCGGGCTTCCCCTATCCCCGCGTCTTGCTCATCTGCAGCGGCCACTTCGTGCACGATGTTTATTCCGCCTTCATCGCCCCGCTGCTGCCCCTGCTGATCGACAAACTCGGCCTGTCGCTCTTGCTGGCTGGCTCCCTGCCCGTCTTCATGCAAGCGCCTTCGCTGCTGGGGCCGGTCATCGGCTGGCTGGCCGACCGTTTCAATCTGCGCTACCTGGTTATCTTCGCGCCGGCCGTCACCGCCACGCTCTGTACGTTGATCGGCTTCATGCCCAGCTACGGCACGGCGGCGCTGCTGCTATTCGGCGTCGGCGTCAGCATCATGGCCTTCCACGCCCCGGCGCCTGCCATGATCGCCCAGATCTCGGGCGACAAAGTCGGGCGCGGCATGAGCTTCTTCATGGCCGGCGGCGAGCTGGCGCGCACCATCGGCCCGCTCATCATCGGCTTCTGGGTGACGCAATGGAGCATGGCGGAGTTGCCCCGGCTGATGTTCTTCGGCTGGCTGATGAGCGCCGTGCTCTTCTGGCGCCTGGGCGATGTCTCGGTCATCCGCCAGCGGCGCAAACGCGGCGGCAAGCCGATGCTAAAGCGTTTCGCTCGCGTCTTCGGCCCCCTGCTGGGCGTGATGCTCCTGCGCAATATGTCCGTCAGCAGCCTGGGCATCTTCCTGGTCGTCTATCTGGTTGACGCGCGCGGCTTTGAACTGCCCCTGGCCACCAGCGCGCTGGCGCTCTATGAGCTTTCGGGCGTGGGCGGCGCGCTGCTGGGCGGCACGCTCAGCGATCGCATCGGCCGGCGGCGAATGGTGGCGGGCGCGACCATCGTATCGGCCCTGCTGATGCTCGTCTTCGTGCATGCCGAAGGCGGCCTGCTCATCCCGCTGCTCATCGGCCTGGGGCTGACCGCGCTGTCAGTATCACCGGTCTTCCTCGCCCTGGTGCAAGATCAACTGCCCGATAACCGCGCCACCGCCAACGGCCTCTTCATGACCTACGCTTTCGGCATCCGCGCCTTAAACATCCTGATGGTGGGCGCGCTGGGCGATGCCTTCGGCTTGCAGAACGCCTACATCCTCGCCGCGCTGATTTCGCTGCTGTCGCTGCCGCTGATGATCACCCTGCCGGCGACGCCCGCGCGCCACGAAGACCTCTAGCCCTCCGCCCACTCGGCCAGGACGCGCTCCAGCTCGGCCTCACTGCCCACGAACTTGACGAAGCCATCGGCCGTCTCCAGCGTGCCGTCGGCCCGGGCTTGCAAAGCTGCGATTTCGGACGGGCCCAAGCCGATGACGAGGGCGCGCCCGCTCAAGTTCGCCTGGGTCACGCGCCCGAAGCTGCGCACATGCGCCGCCGCCCCAGCCGGCAATCCACGCCGCCCGCTGCCACGCAAGTCGATCACACTGTCCACCGGCTGATCGGCCGCCATCAGCGTGAAAGCCGAGGCGCGCACCGCCTGATGGTAGTCGCGCCAATTCCAGTCGCCCTCGGCGATGTAGGCCATGACGCGCTGGCCGCTGTCCCGCCATTCAAAGCGAAAAGGCATACTTACCTCCGGGCCCCGGCAGGCGTCCCCCGCAAGTGCGAGCGCGGCGTCGCTTGATAGCAATCTACCTCACCGAAGATCATACCGCTTTATCCCGCCGCCAGGCCAGCGGGCTTGTGCCGCGATGCCGGCTATGTCACAATGCGCATAAGATTGGCGCCCGGCCCGGGCCACCTGGAGCGTTTGACTCGGCATGGAATTGCGCTTTCGTTTTCTCGTTTTGATGCTGGTGGCTGGCATCGCCATCGCCGTCTGGACCTTCCCCGCCTGGCGCGGATACTTCCGCGAGCGCAGCGCTGACGACCCCTTCCCCGGTCTGTCGCTGCCGCTGCAAGAGCAATTCCTGGCCTTGCCCGCCGCCCAACGCAAGGAACTGCTGGACATGCATTTGCGCAGCCCATCGCGGGCGCTGGAGATGGTTTACGTGGCTCTTGCTGGCGATACCCCGGCGCCCGAAGACGAAATCAGCCCCGCCCTGGACGCCGCGATAGCACTGGTCAGCGGCGAGTTTATCGTGCTCGACGCCTTGCATTACGGCGCGGGCACAGCCACTATCTTCGCCTTGCCCGACGGCCGACGCATCTTGCGCTTCGAGGATTTCAGCTCCGCGCCCGGCGCCGATGTTCGCGTCTACCTGGCGCGGGACCTGCAGCCGCTGAGCGCGCTTGAGCTAGGCGACGACTTCCTTGATCTGGGCCGGTTAAAGGGCAATGTCGGTGATCAAAGCTATTTCTTGTCCGACAATTATGACCCAGGGCTTTACCGTTCGGCTGTGGTCTTTTGCCGGCAGCTGGATACGGTCATCACCGTTGCCACGCTGCGCTAGCGCCGGCGAGACCTCAGCGAATCAGTCTGCCGCGCCGCAGTTGAACCGGGTATGCTTGGGCTGTTGCCAACCCGCGCTATGAGGAAGCCTTCAATGACTTTGCGCGCGCCCTTGCTGCTGGCGTTATGCCTGGCGCTGCTGCTGGCGCTGCGTGTGCCCGGCGCCGGCAACGCCATCGGCAAAGCCACGCCGACGCCCGCCGCGCTGGATGTGGACGCCGCCCTGGCTGAGCTGCCGACGCTGATTGAGCAAGCCGATTATGCTGCGGCCATCGCCTTGGCCGGCCGCCTGCTGGCAGCCGATGCTGAAGCCTGGGAGGCGCTCTTCTACCGCGCCTTCGCCCACGCGCGGGCCGATGACCTGGACGCCGCCATCGCCGATTATGACGCCCTGCTGGCGCTACGCCCCTGGCACAGCGGCGCCCGGCGGCTGCGTGGCGATGCGCAACTGCAAGCCCAGAATCCACGCGCGGCGGCGCAAGATTATGCACAAGCGCTCTTTTTCACTCCGCGCTCCTCCCAGACCTACAGCAGCCTGGCCCGCCTGCATGAACGAGACGTCGACAAGTCGCTGCGCAACTATTACCAGGCGCTGGTGACCGCCAGCCGGCAACGGGCCCAGGGCAGCAGCAACCGCGCCATCGATACGCTTTCGGACGCCATCGACAGCTTCGACCGCGGCCGGGCGCCCTCCGCGCTGGGCTACGCCTATTTCGCGCGCGCCACCCTCTGGTCCGCCGAGGGCGATCGGCAGCGGGCCCTGGCGGATTTGAACGCGGCGCTCGCATTGCAGCCAGACATGCCCGATTACTTCCTGGCGCGCGGTCATCTCTATAGCGAGGCGGGCGAAAGCGTCGGCGCCGGTCAGGACTTTGCCCGACGCATGACACTGCTGGAGCGCGAATCGCTCGAGGGCCATCTGGCCCCGGGCGAGCGCATCGCTGTCGATATGGCGTATGGCCTGGTGGCGCGCTATCGCTTCGAAGCCGAGGCCGGCCAAGGCCTCACCCTGGCAGCGCGGGACAACGTGGGCGCTGGTGTCGACCCCTTGCTGGCGCTGCTGAATCCGGCCGGGGCGCCCATCGCCGGCGATGACGATGGCGGCGGTGAGCTCGACGCGCTGCTCATCCACAAAGCGCTGCCTGCGACCGGCATCTACACCGTCATGCTCAGCCACGGCAACGGCGGCCCCGACGGTGTGATCAACCTGAGCCTGCGTCTGGATTAGCCCTCCGCCGATCGCAAACATCTTTAGGGCGGGCGATCGACGCCTACACCACCGAAACACGCAGTTGGGTGTGGGGGCGCTTCCGTGAACCGCCCGATATCAAACAGTTCTGCTTGAAGAATCTCTGTGAAACCAAGTAAGTCATGCGAAAATCCTGACCTTGTAGGGGCGAGCCACCTGCTCGCCCGTACGCACATTCGATTGTCCTGAAGGTAAGGTTTGTGCTGCGATCATTAGCATTACTTTCTTGGATCTACTTCTGATTGCTCTGCGAACACTGTAGTCAACCCCAATTGCCGGACTTGGGTACCCGTGCTGCGAAGCAGGCTTACAACAACAAAACGAGTGCCAGCCCAGGAAGATGAGTCAGGAGACCGCAAGACACCCAGAGGTTTTCCTTAGTGCTGCTGCCGTTAGGCCCTGACACGGTTCGGAATTTTCTGCCGCAAGGGGCCCGACTCATCATCACGAGCTAGCACTCGCTGCCCGCAGTATAGTCGGCGGCCTGCTCGCAGTCAATACGCGCTGAGCACGGGCTGGCCAATCAGCAGCGACCCGCGGCATTGCGCAAAAGACCGCGCTTGGACATAATACCCGCCAGATTCAACCAGCGGAGGAACCCGCCATGACCGACGCGATTCGTTTCGACTTGCCACAAAGCGCCATCCCGCGTCAGTGGTACAACGTGCAGGCGGATCTGCCACGGCCGCTGCCGCCGGTTCTGCATCCGGGCACGCACCAGCCAGTCGGCCCCGATGACCTGGCGCCGCTTTTCCCGCTGGGCTTGATCATGCAGGAAGTCAGCCAAGAGCGCTGGATCGACATCCCCGACGATGTGCGCGAGATCTACAAGCTGTGGCGGCCGACGCCCTTGCTGCGGGCGCGGCGGCTTGAGCAAGCGCTGGATACGCCGGCGCATATCTACTACAAATACGAAGGCGTATCGCCATCAGGCAGCCACAAGCTCAACACGGCCACGGCGCAAGCCTGGTACAACAAGCAGGAGGGCATCAACGGCTTGACGACCGAAACTGGCGCCGGGCAATGGGGCACGGCGCTGGCGCAAGCCTGCAATTTCTTTGATATGGAGTGCATCGTCTACATGGTGCGCATCAGCTATGAACAGAAGCCCTATCGCCGCGCTATCATGCAGAGCTTCGGCGCCGAGGTCACCGCCAGCCCCAGCGAGCTCACCCAGGCCGGCCGCAGCATTCTCGCCGATGCTCCCGATAGCACAGGTTCGCTCGGTATCGCCATCAGCGAAGCGGTCGAAGCGGCGGCGACCAGCGGCGGCAAATACAAATACGCCCTGGGCAGCGTCCTGAACCACGTGCTGATGCACCAGACGGTCATCGGCCAGGAAGCCCTGGGGCAAATGGAAATCGCGGGCGAATATCCCGATGTGGTCGTGGGGCCGACGGGCGGCGGCAGCAACTTCGCCGGCATCGCCCTGCCCTTCTTGCATCAAAATCTGACGGCTGGCAAGCGAACGCGGCTGCTGGGCGTGGAGCCGGCCGCCTGCCCCAGTTTGACGCGCGGAAAGTACGCCTACGATTTCGGCGATACCGTCGGCATGACACCCTTGGTCAAGATGTATACGCTGGGCCACGGCTTTGTGCCACCGCCCTTGCACGCCGGCGGCTTGCGCTACCACGGCATGGCCTCGATCATCTGTGAACTGTGGGATCAAAAGCTGATCGACATGCGCGCCATCCCGCAAATGGAGACCTTCGCCGCGGCCATCACCTTCGCCAAAGCCGAGGGCATCATCGCTGCGCCTGAAGCGGCCCACGGCATTGCCGGCGCCATCCGTGAAGCCCTGGCGGCCAAAACGGCGGGCGAAGAGCGCGTCATCCTCTTCAACCTGTGCGGGCATGGCCACTTCGATATGAGCGCCTACGACGCCTACCTGGGCGGCGAGCTCAGCAATTACGACTATCCGCAAGCCGAGATTGAACGGGCGATGGAGGCGCTGCCGCAAGTGGGTTGAGCGGCTGCTTCCGCCTGCGCCGAACCAGGGCAAGTCTGTAACCGCGCCCGCCTGATTACCGCGCCGGCTCGCTATCGCGTCTGCTGAGACGCCACTATAATGAGGTGAGCATTGACCCGACCCGGGAGAATAGGACCCGATGAAGCTGCTCATCTCGCTTTTGCTCTGCGCATCGCTGCTGGCCGGCTGTTACCGGCAGACGGAAGAACCCTTCCAGCAAGTCGATAGCGCGGTCGTGGTGGATCTGACGCCGACTAGCCTGGCGTCTGTTGTCGAGGTGGCGCAAACGGGCGCGCCGAACGAGGGTGCAGTCGCCGACGCCGATGAAGCAGCGCCGACGCGCGTACCTTACATCACACCGGAAACCGTGCCCGGCCAGATCGCGCAGCCGACGCCGGACCTGCCAACGCGCGTCCCCCTGGTCGAGGTGACCGACGCGCCCTTGAGCGTTACGCGCTTCGTTCTGCCCAGCCCGACGCTGTCCTTCGAGGAACAGCTTGACCCGGCCGACCCCTGTGTCTACAGCATTGTGCTAGGCGACACGCTCTTCCGCCTGTCACTCGCCTGGGCGACCACGGTGCAGGAGATTATGGACCTGAATCAACTGGAGTCGGACGCCCTTGCCATCGACCAGTTGCTCTTGATCCCGGGCTGTGAACGCAGTGAGCCGGCAGCGACGGCGACGGTAGCGCCCGTCATCGCCGAACCCGATGCCGATACTGCCGATACCGCGCCCGTTGCGACCGAGGCCGAGCCCGAAGACACGCCGACGCCGGGCCCGCGGATTCACGTCGTATCCGCTGGCGAGACGCTGGAGAGCATTTCGCTGCGTTACCGCGCCGATGTCAACCAGATCATCGCGCTGAACAACCTGGCCAATCCGGATCGATTGAGCGTGGGGCAGGAACTGCTGCTTCCCGAATGAGCCGGGCCCTAGTCGCGGCGAAATGTCTCTGGCCCGATAGACGTCAAGACGGCCCGCGACAAATCCAGCACACTCTGATAGTCATCGAGATGCAGCAGCGCAGTTGGCGTATGGATGTAGCGGCAAGGCGCTGAAATCGGCATGGTGGGTATGCCCGCTTGCGCCAAGTGGATGGCGCCGCCATCAGTGCCGCCGCCGCCCATCGTTTTGACTTGATACGCGATGCCCTTCGACTCAGCCGTCCCCCGCAAGAAGGCGACGGCGCGCGGGTCGGTGATCATCTGCCTATCGGACAAGGTGATGACAGCGCCCCGGCCGAAGCGTGTGCCCGGGTTGCCCGGCAAGTCGCCGGCGTCCACTTCGCGCGTCGGGTCGGGCACATCGTAGGCGTAAGTGCCTTCGAGGACGATGGCGGCATCGGGCCGCAGCCGCTCCGCCGCAACCTGGGCGCCGCGCAAACCGATCTCCTCCTGCGCGGTGAAGGCGGCAGCCACCGTCACGGGATAGGGGCCGCCGCGCAAAATGTCGATCAATACCGAGCAGCCCACGCGATCATCAAAGGCTTTGCCCCGCACGACCCGCTCGCTGAGCTGCATATAATGCCCGTCAAAGGCGATTCTATCACCGGGCTCGGCGGCGGATTTATCCGTGGCGCCGACGTCAATGCGCAAGTTTTCGATCTCGACCGTCTTTCGATCCCGCCCCAGGTGAATCGGCTTCCACAAAATGACGCCGGGCCGGCGCTCCGGGCCGACCTTGACGCGTAGACCCGGCAGGATGCGCGCGTCAATGCCGCCAACGCGTGTGAATTGAATCAGACCCTTGGCATCGACCGCCGTCACCATCATGCCGATTTCGTCCATGTGGGCGGCCATCATCACCGTGTACGCGCTGTGGTCGGTTCCGCGCTGAAGTGCAATGACATTGCCCAGCGCGTCCACGCTCAGGTCGCTGACGTGATCACGAATCGCGTCGATGACGATTTTGCGTACTTCGTCTTCTTCACCACTGACGCCGATGGCTTCTGACAACTGCTGCAAGTACATCTGCTGTCCTCAGTCTCTGTCGAATTGACGCGTCGGCCGGCGACCCGCGCTCAAGGGCCGCAGCCGACGATGGCGCAAGTATAGCCGAAATTGCGACGCCGGGCAGCCCGCGGCCTGTTCCGTGCGCAATCAGCCGCGGTCCGCGCGACGCAGCGCCGGGCCGGCAGACCCCGCCGCAGACGAATGCGGGCGGTCTCTCGACCACCCGCGGGACTGAATCATTTCGCGCGGCTTTAGCCGCCGTTTGGCGTCGGGGTGAAGGTGGGAGTGAAGGTTGGGGTCGGGTTCAAACTGTTGACGATATTGGAGAAGATATTGCCGATCGCGGGTCCCAACAGAAGCAAGATTACGATGACTACGACAGCGACCAGGACAAGAATGAGGGCGTATTCCACCAGGCCCTGTCCTTCAACGTCACGTGGTATACGGGGCATGTGTTAACTCCTGCCATTAAGAACTTGGCGCGCACGATTGGCGCACACTCATCAACTTTCACTATAGCATAGCTTGGCAGGCGGGGCAATCAGCGCCGGGGTGGCAGGATCGCCGGCTGACGCGCTGGCTCACACGCCGCCGACCACCCCGCCCGGCGCCAGCATGTCGAGCATATTGGCCAGCGTTTCGCCAAGAGATGGGCCCAGCAGGACGAGGACGATGACAAAGATGACGAGAACCAAAACGAAGACGAGGGCATATTCAATCAGACCCTGCGGCGGTTCTTTCCCGGACGATTCTTTCACGAAACGCGACTCCTTTTGCTTACTCCACAAAAAAAATGGCGGCTGCCATTGACAAGCCGTCAATATACCATGTTTATTGTCAACATTCAACAGTTTTCTGCAAGATAGGAGAATTCGCGCGCAAGCAACCGCCGCGGTTAGTCGTAGCGCAGCACGTTCATAACGCGCTCTTTGAGGGCCACGCGCGCGCTGAGGAAGGTGGCGGACCAGCCGA
Source organism: Phototrophicaceae bacterium (assembly GCA_965208195.1). Classification (GTDB taxonomy): domain Bacteria; phylum Chloroflexota; class Anaerolineae; order Aggregatilineales; family Phototrophicaceae; genus UBA6055. Next base: position 2,128,181 of record CBDBOC010000004.1, read on the forward strand.
TGAGCACAGCCGCGATCACCAGCGCGATGGCGGTCAAGCGGGCATCGGCCGGCAAGGGAATGGTGAGGCCGCCGGCGGCTGACAGCGCGCTGATCAACGCTCCGCTGAGGCCAATGCCCAGCAAAGCGCTGAGCAAACCCACCAGGCTGGCTTCGATGAACATGACCGTCAGCACGCGGCGCGCCTTCAGCCCGATGGCCTTGAGGATGCCGATCTGCCGACGCCGTTCCAGCGTCGCCAGCGCCACCGTATTCGCCATGATGACAGCAGCCGAAAACAGCGAAAGCAAGCCGACAATGGTGGGGATGGCCGCGAACTGGTCAATCAGCCGGCCGATCAAACCGTCGATGAATTGCACGTCGATGGCCAGGACGAACAAGATGGCCGAAAGCTCGGTCAGCGCGCGGTTCAGCTCGGCAGCCGGCACCTGATAGCTGTAGAGCGTAAATTCGGACGCGATAGAAGCGGGCAAGGCATCGGGCGGGACCAAGCCGGAGGGCTCGCCGCCGCTGGAGAAGCTGCCGGCGTCGGGGTCGATGATGCCCACGACTTCAAGTTCCAAGGCCCCGGCGCCCTCCAGCGTGACGCGGTCGCCGAGTGCAATGCCTAGCGCCTGGGCTAGCTCCGGCGGCAGCACGATCAGCGGCTGCCCGGCATCATCAGGCGTCAGCATCCGGCCTGCCATGACAGACGGCTGCCCGGCGTAGATGTCGGGATTATCCGACGACCACACGGCGAATTCCAACTCGGCCGCGTCGGCCGCCGCCCTGCCATTGACGCTGCTGACTGACCGGCTGAAGGTATCGATGGTCGTGCGCGAATCGACAGTTATGCCTTCCAGCGCCGCGTCGAGGCCGCCCCGAATCAGGAACTCTGGCACGCCCGGAAAGGGGAAGACCAGCACATTGCCGCCGAAAGTGCGGCTGAGCTGGATGTTGAGCAATTCGCGCGTGCCTTCGCCGACGAAAGCGATGGCGCTGAGCGCGAACATGCCGGCGCTGAGGGCCAGCAGGGTGATAGCGGTGCGCAGGCGATTGGTGGACAGGTTACGCAGCGCCAGCCGCAGCGTGACCAGGCCGAATGACGGCAGCTTGCCGATCAACAAAATGAGTAGCCAGAGCAGGGCGATCAATATGGCGAAGACGAGGAAGACGGCGCTAACGCCCACGATGCCGATGAGATAAGGCGAGGGCAATTGCGGCGGCTCATCCTCGCCAACGGCGTCAAATCGTCGCGGTCCGCCGAAGGCTTCGCGCTCTTCCGGCGTCAGGCGTTCGGCATCGCGCGCGGCGATTTCGGCGGCGCTGGTCGCCGTAAGCTCCAGCGACGGGCGCACGATATGGCCCACCGCCAATCCCAGGCAGATGGTGACGAAGATCACCAGCGCGATGGATTGCGCCACACCCAGTGCGACCAGGTTGTTCTCGTTAGGGCGCAGGATGATGCTCGGCCGGACTTTGACGGCTGTCAGAATCGGCGCCACGCCGAAGATAGCCGTGACCACCATGCCCAGCGCAAAGCCAAAGACCAGCGCTTCAGGATAGACCCGCCAGACCAGCGGCTGCCGCAGCGCCACCGAGCCGTATTCGTTGACGATGACACTGAGGCCGACGCCGACCAATATGCCAATCACGCTGCCGGCGAAGCCAAGCAGCAACCCCTCAGTGAGAAAGAGCGCGGCCACCTGCCCCCCGCGCAAGCCGAAGGTCTTGACGGCGGCGATCTCGTTTATGCGGCGCCGCACCAGCACCAGCATGGTGTTCATAATACCGACGCCGCCGATCAGCAAGGCGCCCAAGCCCATGACGACCACGAAATCACTCAAATACTGTGAGATGACCTCGTAGCGCTGCAGCAAATCGTAAATGTCGGACGTGCGCGCATCGGGCGCCAGCGCCTTCGCTTCGTCGAGGTAAAGCGCCAAGGTCGCTTCGTCAGGCGTATCCGGGAAGAGAACCCCAAGGCGATTTGGCGCGAAGTCTTCGTTAATCACCTCGCGGGCCTTGGCCAGGTCGAAGTAGGCGAAGCCGAAAAAGGCGTTGAGAAAGTTGGTGACGCTGCTCTCTTCCGCAACCGAGACGATGCCGCGCACGGTGAATGGCGCTTCGGTGCCGCTGACTCGCACGCTATCGCCGACAGCTATCTCGCCCTGTTGGGCCAGGTTGTCGCTGATGACGACATCGTTGCCGCCGCTGAACAGATCGCGCAGTGGCGCATCCGGCGGGTCGATCGCGCGGATAGTATGCGTCGGCGGGTACGTCGCCGGGTCAATGAAGTTGCTGCCGATGAAACTGGGCCGCCCAAATTGTTCCGCGTCCGCCCGGCTGATTTGCATGTTGCGCCCGCTCATAAAGGCGCTGGTGGTGGCGCCATGCTCAGCGGCCCAAGCCTGCAATTCAGCCAACACCTCCGGCGCAAAGGCGCGCGGATCATTGCTGCCGAAGCCGCCGAAGAGGCTGTCGTTGCGCACCAGCATGTCGCCCTTGATCTCGATGCGCACGTTGTTGGTCAGCGTATCGCCCACGGCCAAACCGAGCGTGCGCAGGGCGACGACTGTGGCCACCCCGGCGGTGATGCAGAGGATCGCCAGCGTGGTCCAGCGCCCGCCGCGCCGGATATTGCGCAGCGCGTACGTGAAATAGAATCGCAGCCGATGCGTCATTTGCCAACCTTGTAGCTCAGCGCAATCAGTGTAAGCGATATTGGATTCCAGTGGAAGCTGCGCTCCCGGCATCAGGCGCCGCCGGCGGGCAATCGCCATGTAGGGGCTAGACTTGTCTCGCCCTCCCGTCCCTCCACACTCCACCATCGTCGAGTCTTGTAGGGGCTAGACTTGTCTCGCCCTCCCGTCCGTCCACACCCCACCAACGTCGAGTTCTGTAGGGGCGAGACTTGTCTCGCCCTCCCGTCCCTCGCGACCCCACCATCGTCGAGTTCCGTAGGGGCGAGACTTGTCTCGCCCTCCCGTCCCTCGCGACCCCACCATCGTCGAGTTCTGTAGGGGCAAGACTTGTCTCGCCCTCCCGTCCCTCGCGACCCCGCCACCGCCAACTCTTGTAGGGCTTGTCCGGTACTGTAGCGACTTCCTGGCCGCACGGCTTCGGGTTTCTACGAACCAGGCAGTCAGCATGTGGTCAGGTGTCCACACACTTTTGCCACCGATTACACCCGGCGATTCCGAGCACGCCGAGTATTGCATTGACTCATGTGGCATAGCGTGATCTTTCCGTTTCCAATCATTGCCGAATTGACTCCGCCGCCATCCGTCCGCCCCGGACGACTTAACCAGAACGACTGTGAATTACACCCATCAAACCCCGCCTCGGTGCCCTCTTTTCACTCGGTGAACTCGGTGGCAAGCGTGTGGATCCTCCGCCGCAACGTAAACCGGGGCGACCATGTCTCAGCAATCTGCATTCGAGCCAAAACCGAGAACATTTGTACACCTTCTACACAGCAAAATCTGCTATCATGCTCACAGACTGCGCCTTAACAACCACGCGCTACAAAAGTCGCGACGCAAAAGCAAGTTTTATGTCCGAAAAAAGTTTTTCCGCCGGACACAAAACGGACAATCCCGCGCCGAGCTGTAGCGCAGAGCGGGTCAACTGGGGGTATCGAGGGAGAACCAAGGGCGCGCCAAGGGGTATCCGGGGCTGACTAAGGGCGAACCAAGGCGAAACTCGCTTGATACCAAGGGTGACTAAAGGGGCGATCGAGCGCAACCTGAGGGGGAGCAATGGGGGCGCAGCGGGGGCTAAATGCAATCGCCTAAATCTTGTGCCGGACGAGCCTCAGAGACGTCACGCTGGGGGACGGGGCCACGTCAGCAGTTGCGCTTGACCTGGCAGATGGCTATAGTTGGGGCTTCAATCAAGGGGTAGCGGATGCAGGACGCGCAAATGAGCAAACCAGTCATCGGCATCACCAGTGGCGGGCGCAGCGAAGGCTATATCAAGTCACGCCATTATGACGAATTCTACAGCACGCCCGTGCCCTATGTCGACGCTGTGCGCCGCGCCGGCGGCCTGCCGCTGATGCTGGCGCCCGGCCCGGATTGGGCTGACCTGCTGGCGCTGGTTGATGGCGTGGTCGTCACCGGCGGCACGGATATCGACGCTTCGGAATACGGCGGCGACCTCCACAACCCTCACCTGCTGCCCGCCGACCGCGAACGCGACCTCGCGGAGCTGGCCCTGGCGCGGCAGATGCTGGCCGATCAAGACAAGCCGCTGCTCTGCATTTGCCGCGGCCTTCAAGTGCTGAATGTCGCCGCGGGCGGCTCGCTGTATGAGCACATCCCCGATATCCGCGAGCGTGACATCCACCGCGATGAAGCCGGACTTTGGGCGATGCAGCAGGTGAATGTCGCGCCGGATAGCCTCATCGCCGATGTGATGGGCCTGACGACCCTGCATACTTCGTCGGGGCATCATCAGGCGGTCAAGGAGGTCGGCGCCGGCTTGCGCGTGGTGGCGCGGGCCGATGACGGCATCATCGAAGCGCTGGAATCGGCGAGCCACCCCTGGCTGATCGCCGTGCAGTGGCACCCCGAAGTGACGGCGGCGCAGGACCCCAGCCAGCAGGCGCTCTTTGATGCGCTGGTCGCGCGGGCGGCGGAAGGGCGCGGCTTGCGCGTTCCGGCATGAATCCGCTTAGTCGATGGTGATTTGACCCAGCGCCAGCTCACGCTCGAAGCGCGTCCCGTCAGCCATGCGCGCGCCCCCGCTGCTGACGCCCGTTCGAAAGTTGTAGACAATCAGCCTCACGCTGTAGTCGCCGGGCGGCAGGGCCGACAAGTCGACGGCGCCCTGGCTCAAGGCTTCGTAGTGAAAAGTGAAATCCACCCCGGCCGCGCGCTCGCCGGCCTCGTCGAAGACTTGCAATGAAAATGCGTGCGGCTCCCGCGGCAAGGCGCGCCACATCACGTACAGCTTTAGCGCAGCTCCATCGCGGCCCAGCGTGGCGTTGGCGAGCTCCAGCCCGTTGTCGTAGCGCGCCGCTGTCGGCGCCTCAGCAATGCCGAGCGCGCAGGGATAGCCTCGACGCAGAAAATACTCGGCGACCAGGTCCGCGCCGTTGAGAAAGCGACCGCAAGATTCGAAGCTGCGCCCGACCCAGGCGCGGTAGGCATCGACGACTTCGGCAGCGCTGTGGCCCGGTTGGTATACCAGCACGATGACGCTGTTGGCGTCCAGCACGCTCGTGGCGGTCACAGTTTCATCGGGCTCGCCATCGGCGGCGTCGCCTGCGACGAGGTGCGCCGGCGTCAGCGTGATCGCATCATGCTGGCCCAGCAACACAGCGCCATCCGCCGTCGGCGTATCGTCGGCCGATTCCACGCTCAGCAGCGCCGCCTGAGCCGTCTCCGGAATCACCGCGTTGGCCAGCCAATCGCCCTGCAGCCCCTCACGCACATCCGGCGCGAGTGTAGATGTGTTGCTGCAGCTTCCCAGCATAGCCGGCAGACGATAGACGCGGACGTATTCATCGGCGTAGGCGGCGGGCGCATCCCGTAAACCGGCTGCGACTCGATTGGCCTCGTGGATGCCGCGATGCCAAAGCACATGCGTGAAGCCATCGTCTTGCAGCTGGCGCCAGTCAGCCTCGAAAGCCGCTGCGTTGAGCGGTGTACAGAAGATGCTGCGTCTGTCGTTCCAGGCCCTGAGCAGCAGGTTGCTTTCGATATAGCGATAGGCTTCTGGCGGCGTGCGGCCGGTCAGCCCCTCGGCGTGCGGATAGCCAGTGAGTGTCTGGTGCAAGGCGTAAGTCTTTGATGCTTGCCGGCCCATGGGCAGGTTGATCAGCCGGATCTGGTCCTGCCGCGGCTCGTCCCGCAGCCAATCGACGAAGGCGAGTTCATCGCTTCGCATAACCCGGGTCGCCGGGATGCCCCGATACTCGAAGGCGATCAGGGCGATACAGACGAGGACGAGGGCAGCGCGCCGGCGGCCGTCCAGCGCCCCGGCAACGGACTTGAGACCGTAGCAAGCCATCATCGCCAGCGGCAACAGCACGCCCATCTGAAAGTGATCGGTAGCGTGAAAAGGTTTGAAAAGAAGCGGCAGCAGGTCATCCAGAATGGCTTTGGGCAAGACGAAATCGGCGTAGACGACGTTATCGAAGCGCAGCGCCGAGCCCAGCCGCAGCAGCAAAAATGGCAGCGCCATCAGCAGCCAGAACGCAACGCGGCGGCGATGTGCCGGGCGCAGCAAACCGACAGCGACGAGCAGCAGGGGGACATAGCCCAGGTAGCTGGTCTGCGGCAAGAAAAGGGGCGGGTTTGCATCGTAGAGTGTCGTCAGAAGCGGCGACAGCATCGGCTGCTGATAATTCACCAGATAGGCCAAGAATTCGTTGCCGGTTTCGGCGGCGACATTTTTGTCCAGCGCGTCGCCCAGGTTTTGCTGCTCCAGCATGGGATAGAGCCGCGGCGCCGCCGTCAGCGCGATGATGATGCCGAGGCCGATCAGCATCAGCCAGAAGCGGCGCTCTCGCCAGCGGACGAACATCGACGCCAGCACGAAGAAGCTGAGCGCCAGCAGGGCGCATATCAAGATGTAGACGCTCAAAAAAGCGGTGAAGCCGACGGCGACGCCACAAGCGATGATCCAGCGCCAGCGCTGCTCGTCGAGGCCGCGCTGGAAGAGGTATATCGAGAGCGGCAAGGTCAGGATAAAGTTGACATCGGGGTGCGGGGCGTGCATGACAACATGTTGGCTGAAGCCAAAAATCACCGCGCCCAGCAACGCCAGCCACCTGTCGCGCATGAAGTAAGCCAGGCAGATATAAGCGCTCCAGGCGACGGTGATGACGATCAGCAAATAAGCCAAGCAGTATGCGCTGCCGAGCGGCAACACGCTTTGCAACAGGCCGAGCGCCAACATGTGCGGCAGGCTGAAATTCTGGTAAGCGAGCGGCAGACCGCCCGGATAAAACAACGTATCGCTGTGGAATAGCTGCGCTTCACCGGCGAGCGCTCGCCCCAGGTGCCAGGCGTCCCAAACTTTCATCCAGGCATCGTAGTTGCGCGTCGGGATGCGGATGACATCGCTATCGAAGACGTAGGTGACCGTCGGCCAGGTCATTACGATGGTCAGCGGAATGGCGACCAGCCAGAAGTGGAGCTGGCTGCGCGCGGCGTGGCTGATGAATCTCAAGAGGTTTCGCATCTGGCTACAACTGCAAGCGGGGCGCAAAAGATGAAGCGACTTACCCGCGTCACGGTGGCACAAAAGTCGGCTGCGCGCCGGCGCAATGCCGGGCCCGGGAGGACGCAGCGCCCGCTATTCGATGGTGAGAGTTGTGAAGTCCAATTCGCGATCAAAGCGGCTGCCTTGGTCAACCCGGATACCGGACAGGCTTTGGCCCGTTGCATAATTGTATACGATGAGCTTGGCTTGGTATTCGCCGGGCGGCAGTGCCGGCAGGTCGACGGTCGCGCGCATCAGCGGCTCGAGCCAGATGATAAAGTCCTGCTGATGCGCTTTGGCGCCTGAAGCGTCGAAAAGCTGAATCGAAAAGGCGTGGGACTCCGGCGGACGCGCTCGCCACCATAAGTAGATGTCCAGCTCGCGGCCGCGCAGATCAGTGACCAGGTTGGCCAGCTGCAATCCATTGCTGTACTCCACTTCTAGCGGCTGAGCCGAATTCACCAAGGCGCAGGGAAAGTCAAAAGTGACGTACTTGTCGATTATGACGTCATCGGTCTCGTGCAGCCGCGCGCAGTTCTGGTAATCGACCGCCAACATCTCGCGGACCTCCTTCAGCGCCCGCGTGTCTGATCGCCGCGTATCCCGGGCCAGCAAGACGGCTTGCGTATCACCAATGACGCTGTGCAAGCCATCGCGCGCCCCATCACTGCTCTGGATTGCGAGATCGCCAGCGTCCCAGTAGACGTGAGCCAGCCGCTTCCAGCCGCCGAATACCGAGGCGTAGAAGTCAAAGCGATCGGGGCTGATTGGTTCGCCAGCGCCCAGGCTGAGCACAGTGGTCGCGCGGTTGGGCATGATCGACGGCGAAAGCGCCAGATCGCGCAGCTGCGGCAGCGCGGCATCGGCGGCGATGACGGCGTTTTCACAGCGCATTCGCAGAGCTCCCAGGCGGTAGATTGAGACGTAGCCATCGCGGTAGGCGGCAGGCACGCCGACAAAACTATGCGCCAGCGGTTCGTCGCTATACAGCCAGCGATGCAAGATGACGTGTGAGAAACCATCAGCCAGCAGTTGATCAAGCGCGTCACCAAAGGCTGTTTCATTCGACGGCAAGCAGTGGACGCTCTTGCCGTGGCTCCAGCTCTCAAGCAAAGCGTTGGCGTCGATATAGCCAAATGCGGCCGGCGGTATGCGTGTTGGCCGGCCCTCCACGTGCGGGTAACCGTGCACGGACTGGTGATAGTCGTAGGTCTTCGACAGCTGACTGCCCATGGCCAGGTTGATGAGGCGGATGGACGCCTGGTCGTCTTCGGTCTTGAGCCAGTCGATATAGTCAGTTCGCCGGTCGTCATATACGATGGGCTTGCGCGTCTGATACTGCTCGACGGCGACGGCGGCGCACAAGACCAGGGTCAGCGCCAGGCCACGCCGCGGAGACAGGCGCTGCGACAACGCCAGCAGGCCATAGCCCGCGATGACAGCGATGGGCAGCACAGCGCCGGCGTAGAAATTCGAATTCCACCAGAAGGGCTTGATGAGATAGGGAAACCACTGCGCCAGATAGTGCTTCGGCAAGAGCACATCGCGATACTCTACGCCGGCCACCACCAGATAGGCGCCCAGACGCAACACCAAGAATACCGCGGCCACTATTAGCCAGGGCAGCTGCGCCCGCAGATGATCGCGCCGGGCCAGGGAAATCAGCAGCAAGAGCAACGGGATATAGCCGATATAGACAGACCGCGGCAGGCTATCCAGGCTGCCAGGATTCGGCGCGAGGCCATCAAAGAGCGGCCGCGTCACCGGATTGGACGGATTGACGAAGTTGGCCAGCAGGTCGCTTCGCCATTCTCGGTCTTCAAATTTGGCCAAGGCGCCGTCCAGGCCCTCCTGATCAGCCAGCATCGGGTAAAAGCGCAGGGCGACGAACGCGGCGCCGACCAGGCTCACCACGATGACGACCAGCCAGAAGGTCTTGTCCCGCCAGCGCTTGACCATGAAGCAGGCGAGCAGAACCGCCCACGTGGCCAGGAGGCAGACGAGCGTATACATGCCGATGAAAGCGGTCCCGCCCAGCATGACGCCCGCCAGCAGCGCGCGCGCCAGGCTCGATTCATCGACGGCGCGGTGGAAGAAGTAGAGGCAGAGTGGCATCGACGCCAGGAAGGTGTTGTTGGGGTGGGACGGGCGCGACAAAACGAATGTGCACAGGCCGAAGACGATGGCGCCGAATAGCGCGGCCCATCTGTCTCTGAGGAGGTAGTTCAAGTAGACATAGCCGGCTGTCACATTTATCAGCGTAAGCAGCAAGAAGCTCAGGTTGAAGGCGTTGGCGGCGGGCATGAGCGCTTGCAGCCCGGCGAAGAGGAACATGTGCGGCAGGCTGAAATTGTGAAAGGCGAGCGATACGCCATCGGGATAAAACTTCAGGTCGGTGTAGAAGAAATCGGCGCCGCCGGCGATGATGCGCTCAGCGTACCAGGCATCCCAAAACAGCATCTGCCAATCGACATCATGGCCGGCCAGCCAGTTGCTGTCAGGCTCGAACACATGCGCCGCTGTCGGCCAGGTCATCACGATGATGAGCAGCGGCACGATGATGATGAAGTGGAGATGCTCGCGAAGCTGAGCAGGCGGGGAGGTTCTCACTGGCGGGCTTCCCAAGGTGCCTGGGCTCTCTGTGCCTGCGGCAAGATGTTATCAGCCTCGGCGGATGAGGACAAGCTTGGGATGTCCTCGGTCGCTTAAGCACCCAGCCAGCGGGCCGCGTCCATAGCGAAGTAGCTGACGATCATATCGGCGCCGGCGCGTTTGATGCAGGTGAGGCTCTCAAGCGCAGCGCCGGGCAAGTCCAGCCAGCCCCGCTCCGCCGCGGCGTGGATCATGGCGTATTCGCCGCTGACTTGGTAGGCGGCCAGCGGCAGGTTGTGGCGGGCGCGCGCTTCACTGATAATATCGAGGCTGGGCAGGGCCGGTTTCACCAGCAACATATCAGCGCCCTGCGCCACATCCAGCGCGATCTCGCGCAGCGCTTCACGCCGGTTGGCCGGGTCCAGCTGGTATTGCCGGCGGTCGCCAAAGCCCGGTGCGCTATGGGCGGCATCGCGGAAGGGCCCGTAAAATACGCTGGCGCTCTTGGCGGCGTAGCTCATGATGGCCGTCTCGTGCCGGCCCGCGGCGTCCAGCGCGGCGCGAATGGCGGCGACCATGCCGTCGATCATGCCCGAGGGGGCGATAATATCAGCCCCGGCCCGCGCATGCGAAACGGAAGCCCGCCCCAGCAATTCCAGCGTCGGGTCATTGAGCAGATACCCCAGCGGAAGATGCGGGTCGAAATGAGGGCTTTCGGGCGCATTGACGACGCCGCAGTGACCGTGGTCGGTGTATTCGCAGAAGCACATATCCGTGATGACGATCAAGTCAGGCGCGGCGCTCTTGATGACATCGATGGCGCGGGGGATGATGCCGTCGGGGCTGAAATTATCGCTGCCGCAAGCGTCCTTTTGCGCCGGGATGCCGAAGAGGATCACCGCCGGAATCCCGATGTCGGCGATGGCGCGCGCCTCAGCGCTCAAGCGTTCGAGCGGCCACTGAAATTGCCCCGGCATCGACGCGATGGCTTGCCTATCGTCTATGCCGTGGCGGACGAAGAGCGGAAAAATGAAGTCGTCCGGCCGCAGCGATGTTTCCCGCAGCATGCGCCGCAGGGCGGCTGACAAGCGCAGGCGACGCGGGCGGACGCTCGGAAGTTGTGCCGCGGTTGCGGGTGTCGTCGGCGGCTGAAATTCTGACTGTATCAATGACAGCTGGTCGCTTTCAAGCGGCACTTACCAGGTCTCCCAATGCACGATATCGTCGAAGCGGTGGCGCCCGCCGGCTCGTAGCGGCTGCGCGGCGGCGGCGGCATCGGCGGGATAACCGAACGAAATCACCAGACGCGTCTGATGATCAGCCGGGATGCCGAGCAAGTCTCGGGCTGCGTCCGGCTCGTAGATGGTGCCGAGGCAGGAGCCGATGCCGATCTCGGTCGCGGCTAGCTGCATATAGGCGGCGCTCTGGCCGGTATCGAAAAAGTGCCAGAGTGTGCGTTCGTTTTCCGTGGGCACGACGATAACGATGCAAAGCGCTGCGCCAGCCACATGCCCCATGCCGGCGCCGGTCCGCGCCAATTGCGCCAAGCGTTGCTTGTCTTGTACGGCGATGAAATGCCAGGGCTGGCTGTTCTTGGAACTTTGCGAGCGCCGCCCGGCATTTAGAATGCGCTCAATATGCGCCGCCTCTAGCGGTTCGTCGCGAAATTGGCGAATGGCCCGCTTACGCTGAATCGCCTCCCAAACTTGCATAAGTCTCCCTCCGGTTCACATTACCTTGCCGTCCCGTCGGCGGCGCGCCAAGCTAATCGTCCGACTCGGCGGCGGCCAGGTCAAAGGCCAAGGCGCCACCCGCCCCGCGCAACTCCTGCCGCAGCATGTCGTTGATCTCAGCCTGATAGACCACCTGCGCTTCCACATCGGCTTCCAGCGCGAATTCCAGCATGACCTCCGCCACCGAATGCCTGACCGATTTCCGAATCAATTCCTCCAGCTCGTCAACCGTCAACTCAGCGATATGCCGATCGTCCATGCGCTCCGGGCTGGGCCACCCGCAAGGGCCACCCAAGCCCGCTCCTTTCAACCTGGCTGCCAGTGATTGTACCGCCGATGCCTCCCTTTCGCTTGATGCATCGGGTTGAGCCCGCTAACACTTATACGCGCGGCGCTGGGATAGGTATCAGTACGCAAGCGGCGACGGACAGGCTGACCAACATTTGGACCGTAATGCGCTATCGGAACTGCGGCGCCGCACCCCTGTACATAACGTTGCGGGGGCTCGCCCATACAACATTCCCCATATCTTGCGGTTTACGTCGGTGACCGAGCCCCGGTCGCGCACGGGCGGTACTTGTCGATTGCGCCCGACTGTGTGACACTCCAGCGGCATAGTCGCAGCTTTGGAGCGGGAAATGTCGCTGCTGTTGGCCGGCATCATCATGTTCTTTGGCAGCATCGTGCAAGGCGCGATCGGCTTCGCGCTGGGCATGATCGCCGTGCCGCTGCTGGTGGAAGCCGGTTTCAGCTTATCGGCGGCGGTGGCGTTGACGACCTTGTCCATCGGCATCCAAGTCGCCTTTGGCGCTTGGCAGCTGCGCGCCGATATCCCCTGGCCGGAGGTCCAGCTGGCGGCAGTGGTTCGCTGGCTGACGGTGGCGCTAGGCGTCTTGCTGCTGCTAAATGTGGAGGCGCTGGACGCCGACAGGGTCAAGCGCGTGATCGGGCTGGGCCTCCTGCTGGGCGTGGCGATCCGCCTGGCGGCGCGGCCGGCGAAAGCGCGCGTTTTGCCGCTGCCGGTGTCGCTGGGCGCCTTCAGCCTCAGCGGCATCTTGCAGGGGCTGGTGGCGATGGGCGGGCCGCCGCTGGTCTTGTGGATGACCACGCGCGACTTCAACGCCCGGCAGGCGCGCGCCTTCACGCTGACACTCTTCCTCTTGAACGCGCCGGTGCAAGTCGGCCTACTGCTCTTGCTGTCGCGTTCGCTGAGCGCCGAGATTCTGCTGATGGCGCTGGCGCTGACGCCGCTGATCTACCTCGGCACGCGCATCGGCCTGCGTTTGGGCGATCGCTTCTCCAAGCCCTGGCTGAACCGCGTCGCGCTGGCCATGCTCATGCTGATTGCGCTCAACGCTATCGTGTAAGTTGAGGGGCGCCACGCAATGAGCCAGGGACGAGCCCAAAGCGAGTTGGACTTCAGCAGCGAGGACATGCGCGCCTTCGGCTACGCGGTCGTCGACCGGCTCGTCGACTACTACGAGGGCCGCAGCGAGCGCCCGGTCGTGGAAGCGCTGGATCATGAGGCGCTGGCGGCAATCTTGAGCGAGCCAATCCCGCGCGCGGGCATGCCCTGGCGCGATGCCCTCGATCAATTTGAGCGGCAGATCGTCGACTCGACCAATCGCGTCGATCACCCGCGTTTCTTCGCTTACATCCCGCTGGCGAACAATTTCGCCGGTGTCATGGCGGATGCGCTGGCGGCGGGCTACAACATCTTCAACGCCGTTTGGCTGCAAGGGCCGGGCGCGGCGCAAATCGAGCGGCTAACGGTGGATTGGCTGCGGCAGATTTTCGGCTTTCCCGCTGAAGCCGGCGGCACATGCGTCAGCGGCGGCTCGGTGGCCAACCTGACCGCGCTGGCGGTGGCGCGCCAAATCCAGCTCGGTGGCGATATGCGCGACGCCGTGGCCTACTGCAGCGACCAGATCCACTTCGCCATCTCGCGTGGCATGAGGGTGTTGGGCTTCGCGCCGGAGCAGCTGCGCGTCATCAAGAGCGATGCGCAATTTCGGCTGCCCGCAGCGGACTTGGCTATGGCGATTGCGGAAGATCGCGCGGCCGGCAAGCGTCCCTTCTGCGTCATCGCCACCGCCGGCACGACTAACTGCGGCGCCGTCGATCCACTCGAGGCGCTGGCCGATTTTTGCGCCCAGGAGAAACTCTGGCTGCATATTGATGGCGCTTATGGCGCGCCGGCCATGCTGACCGAGCGCGGGGCGCGGGCGCTGCAAGGGCTGGCGCGGGCCGATTCGCTGGCCCTGGATGCGCACAAGTGGCTCTTCCAGCCGATCGAGTGCGGCGTCGTCTTGGTGCGGCAGCGGCGCTGGCTCAGCCAGACCTTCAAAGAGACGCCGGCCTACCTGAAAGACATGCAGCAAGCGGGCGACGAACTCAACTTCATGTATCAGGGCATCCAGTTGACGCGGCAATTCCGCGCGCTGAAATTGTGGCTGAGCTTCAAGGTCTTCGGGCTGGACGCCATCAGCCGGGCGATTGACGCCGGCTTCGATAATGCCGAGCGAGCCGAGGCGCTGCTGCGGGCGGCCGGCTGCTGGGAGATTGTGACGCCGGCGCAGTTGGCCATGGTCACCTTTCGCTACCGGCCGGCGGATGGCGATGCGGCGCTGGCGAATCGCGTCACCCATGAACTGCCCGCCGCGCTGATGGACGACGGCTTCGCTTTCGCCTCGGGCACGCAACTGGACGGCAGGCCCGTGATGCGGCTGGTCACCAACAATCCGCGCACGAGCGAAGACGATCTGCGTCTTACCATTGACCTCATGGGGCGGCTGGCGGCTGGGCTGGCGCGGCGCCTCGACGACCGTCCCCAATCAAGCTAGCGAGCGTCGAAATTAAAGACGCTGCCCGGCTGCTGCAGTCAGCGGAAGGTCGGCATCGTCCGCCAGGCGCGGCGGCTGAATGTGCCTGTGCCCTCGGTCATACACTCGATTCCAGTAAATCATGTCTGCGGCGGAATCTCTCCCCAGTCAGGCGAATTCGGCTTTCGCAATCGGTGACGGACGTAACGCTCATTTTCAAGATCAGCGGCAAACCGCTATAGTTGGCATAACATTACCGTACATTAAACGTTGAGCATGCACAGAAGGTGGCTTATGCGCAGACCAACCGCGCGCGATCAGATCAAGCTCCCCGCCGAAGAAATGCGCGAAATGGGCTACCGCATCATAGACATGCTGGTCGATTATACCGGGGCGCAATCGCAATTTCCGGTGACGCGAGCGCTGGACCATGCGACCTTTGAGGAGATTCTGAACGAGCCGATTCCAGAATACGGCTCGGATTGGCAAGACGTCCTGGAACAGTTCGAGCGACAGGTGCTGACCACTATTGACCACCTGGATCATCCGCGCTTTTTCGCCTATATCCCGTCCTCCAGCAATTTCGTCAGCGCTATGGCCGATGCGCTGGCATCCGGCTACAACATCTTCAACGCCTTGTATCCGCTCGGCACTGGCGCGGCGACAGTCGAGCGGGCATGCATCAGCTGGTTGCGCCAGCTCTGTGGCATGCCGGAGGCGGCGGGCGGCCTCTTCGTCAGCGGCGGGTCGGTGGCCAATCTGACGGGGCTGGCGGTGGCGCGGCGGATCAAACTCAACAATGACAGTCGCGATGCCGTCGTTTACTGCTCGGACCAGGCGCACTTCGTCATCTCCCGCGGTTTGCGCATTCTCGGTTTTGCGCCGGATCAACTGCGGGAAATCCCGTCCGACGAGGACTTCCGGCTGCCGCTGGCGGGGCTGGAGCAAGCCATAGCCGAGGACAAGGCGGCCGGCAGACGTCCCTTCTGCGTCGCCGCGACAGCGGGCACGACCAATACTGGCGCGGTTGACCCGCTGAACGACTTGGCGGATCTGTGCGAGCGCGAGGATCTCTGGCTGCACGTCGATGGCGCGTATGGCGCGTCAGCCTGCTTGACGCAGCACCGAAGGCTGGAGCTGGCTGGCATTGAGCGCGCGCATTCGCTGAGCTGGGACGCGCATAAATGGATGTTCCAACCGGTGGAGTGCGGCGCGCTGTTGGTGCGGGATCGGCGCTGGCTCGCCGCGACCTTCAAGGAGTCGGCGCACTTCCTCTCCGATGCCGAAGCGCATAGCGAAGAAGCCGTCGGCGAAGAAATGAACTTCATGTATCAAGGCATTCAGTTGACGCGTCATTTCCGCGCCTTGAAGTTCTGGATGAGCGTGAAAGTCTTCGGCCTGGGCGCCATGCGGCAGGCGATAGATCGCGGCTTCAAACTGGCTGAATTGGCCGAATCGCTCTTGAGAGACGCCGGCTGCTGGGAGATCGTCACGCGGGCGCAATTGGCCATTGTCACCTTTCGCTACCGGCCCGCCGCTGGCGACGAGGCGCTGGCGGAGCGCGTCACCGCCGGCTTGATGGACGCGCTGGCGGCGAATGGGTTCGCCTTCGCATCGACAACCAACCTGCGCGGCAAGACGGTCATGCGCCTGGTCACCAACAATCCACGCACGACGCATTCCGATTTGCGGCAGACTGTGCTGCTTTTGGGCAGGCTGGCTGCGGAATTGGCGCAGCAGTCGCGCGCAAGTTAGCCTGCGGCGGAACCGTCACACCTTTACCACCGAGGGCACCGAGAAAGAGAGAGTGCACCGAGTTTTGAATCTGTTTGTGACGCAAGCCACGTCTTGGCTCATTGCGAATCATGAAGGCGTGACCGGCACAGGCTCCAGGCGATTGCGTTAAGTGGCCTCTACTCACCCACACTTCCCCCTCAGGTCGCGCTCAATACACGCGCGATTCACCCACAGCTTTAAGACCATTTCGCCTTGGTTCGCCCGGGGACGGCCCCAATATCACCCTGGGCGCGCCCTTGACTCGCGCTGGATACGCCTCGTTATCCCCCTCCATGCCGCGGCTCAGTGGTTTTATGTCCGACGGAAAACTTTTTTCGGACATAAAACGTGTTTTTGTGTCCGGCCGCCGCTGATATGTGGTTGTTAAGGCGCAGTCCGTAAGCATGATAGCAGGTCTTTCCGCGTGAGTGGTGTACAAATGTTCTCGGTTTGGCTGACATAATTCAAGTTGGTCGCGCGAAAAATGGACGCGCATTTGAGAGACGCATGGGCGAGCAAGGGGCGCGTTCCTGCTTACGTTGCGGGCAGGTGGGCGAGTCACCGCCTCGCCCCTACAGAATTCTACGGGGGAGGGCACGGTATTTTGTGTTGGCGGTGGCTGGCGCCCGCTTATATGTACACACTGTACAGCCCGTTTTGAATTGCTAAAATACACCGCATAACGTTCATTTGCGGTCGGCGCGCCACTAGACCAAGGACAATTGTGGACATTCAATTTCTGGCGACATCACTCGCCAGTTTCCTGTTTATCACGCTTGCCGCCTTTCAGATCGGGCGACTGGCGACGCTCTTTCATCTGCCGCTCATCACTGGCTATTTGATCGCCGGCATCCTGGCCGGGCCCTTCATTTTCCAGTTCATTGAAGTTGTAAATGTCGAGGCGCTGCGCTTCCTCGATGAGACGGCGTTGGCCTTTATCGCCTTCGCCGCCGGCAGCGAGATGGCGCTGGATGAATTGCGCGGTCGCTATCGCAGCATCGGCTGGAATACTGTAACGCAGATTGTCGCCGTCTATCTCCTGAGTGGGCTGGCGATATTGCTGCTGGC
This sequence comes from Phototrophicaceae bacterium, assembly GCA_965208195.1. Lineage (GTDB taxonomy): Bacteria > Chloroflexota > Anaerolineae > Aggregatilineales > Phototrophicaceae > UBA6055. The sequence goes on from CBDBOC010000004.1 coordinate 2,145,365, forward strand.
GGATCACATTCCCTTCATGCGCGATCTCTCTACGCCGGGCCGGTTGGCGGCGGCGCTCCTCGGCGGGACGATATTGGCGGCGCGCTCGCCATCTTCCGCCATCGCCATCATCAACGAGATGCGCGCCCGCGGCCCCTTCACCAAGACTGTGCTCGGCGTCACCTTGGTCAAAGATGTGCTGATCGTCGTGCTCTTTGCGATTAGCACATCCATCGCGGCTACGCTCCTGGTCGGCAGGAGTTTCGATCTCGGTCTGATCATTTTCGTGGCATTTGAAGTCCTGGCTTCGATTGCGCTCGGTGTGCTGGTCGGCAGAATCATGACGCTGGTTTTGCGCACGCATTGGGAAGACAGGATCAAGATTCCTCTTATCCTGCTCATAGGTTATCTAGTTTTCGCCCTGGCCGGCGAATTGCGCCACTGGAGCCATGACAATTTACCCGTTGAGTTACTCTTTGAGCCGCTGCTGATATGTATGGTTGCCAGCTTCTGGCTGACGAATCGCTCGCCGTACCGCACTGAATTGCGCCACCTGCTGCACCAGGTGGAGATGCCTGTTTTCGTCATCTTTTTCACGCTCATCGGCGGATCACTGGATATCGGCATCGTGATGACTTTGCTGCCCGTCACGCTGGCGATATTCGGCGCGCGGCTGCTGGCGCTATTCATCGGGGGTTATATCGGCGGCGTTACCGCCGGTGACCCGCCTCAATTCAATCGCCTGACATGGATGGCGTATATCACGCAGGCGGGCGTCGGCCTCGGCCTGGCGAAAGAAGTCGCCATCGAGTTTCCCTTGCTCGGCAATGATTTCACCACGCTGATGGTCGCCGTCATCGTCATCAGCCAATTGACGGGGCCGCCCTTCTTCAAATACGCCATAAGGCTGGTGGGCGAATCGCACTTGCCCAAGGACATCAAAGACGACGAAGTGCTCGATGTGGTCATCGTCGGCATCGAAAGCCAATCGCGGCAGTTGGCGGAGCGGCTGCTGGACCACGGCTGGCGCGTCAAGCTGCTGGATATCGACCAGACGCACGTCACGGTGGCGCCGGCGGCCAATGGCTTAAGGCGCGAGCAATGGCTGCCCGAGGTATCGGCGGAGGCCCTGCGCCAGCTCATCGAGCCCAAGACGGAAGTGGCGGTGACGCTGCTGCCCGATGACGCCGACAGCCTGAAACTCTGCCAGATCTTCTACGAAGACTTCGGCATCACGCGGCAGGTCGCCCGCCTCAACGCCTTCAACCTGGTGGAAGACTTCCGCGCGCTGGGCGTGCACGTGCTCGATCCCTCCAACGCGATGGTGCACCTGCTGGACCACTTTGTGCGCGCGCCCCAGCTGGCGACCATGGTCTTTGAAGACGACCCCGATCACGATGTCATGCAGGTCACGATAACCGACGCCAATGTCGACGGCTTGCATTTGCGCGAGCTGATCTTGCCCGATGATGTGCTGGTGATGGCGATCGTGCGGCGCGGGCATTCGATCGTGCCCCATGGTTATACCAACCTGCACCTCGAAGACGAGTTGACGCTTATCGGCCCCACGGAGAGCCTGGAAGAGGTGGCGCTGAAGCTGGGGTACTAGGCGATGCCGGGCGAATGTAGCTCAAGCATTTGAAGGACGATTGGGCGCGCCATCAGCGCAGCCCTGTTTACGTTGCGATCGCGCCACCCCTCACCCCCCGGCCCCCTCTCCCACAAGGGGAGAGGGGGAGCTAGACTAAGCCGGGGCGCAAGGTATTTTGCGTGGGCGGCTGCCGGGTAGCGAATAAGTCTGCGAACATTCGAGCATGTTGGGAGCGCCGGGAGATTGGTAAGATAGGCGAACGGTGAGCGCATCAACAGTGATGCGAGAGCGACTGACATTTGAATCAAAGTGAGAACATAACCATGGAACGATTGCCAGTAGCGATCATCGGCGGCGGACCGGTCGGCTTGGCGGCGGCGGCGCATCTCATCGAGCGCGGCGAGCGGCCCCTGCTGCTGGAAGCCGGCGAGACAGTCGGCGCGGGCGTGCTGAGTTGGGGGCACGTGCGCATGTTTTCGCCCTGGGAATACAACGTGGACGCCGCTTGCGTCCGCCTGCTGAAAGCGGCTGGCTGGGCGATGCCGCCGGCGGACGAGCTGCCGACTGGCCACGAGCTGTACGACAGCTACTTGCGCCCGCTGGCCGAGCTGCCGGTCATGCGCGCCGTCATCCACGCTGGCACCCGCGTGACAGCCATCAGCCGGCGACAGACTGACAAGCTCAAAGACGCCGGGCGCGATCGGGCGCCTTTCGTCTTGCGGCTGCGGACGGGCGACGGCGTCGAATCCGAAATTGAAGCGCGGGCCGTCATCGACGCCTCGGGCAGCTGGGGGCGGCAGAATCCGCTGGGCGCGGATGGGCTGCCGGCATTGGGCGAGCGAGCGCTGCGGCGGCGCGTGCGCTACGGCATCCCCGATGTCTTGGGCCGCGAGCGCGCGCGCTACGCGGGCAAACGCGTCATGGTGGTCGGCAGCGGTCACTCGGCCATCAACGTATTGCTCGATCTGATCAGCCTGCGCAGCGAGGCCGGCTCGGGCGAAATCGTCTGGGTGATGCGCGGCGACAACCTGCGCAAGGTCTTTGGCGGCGGCGAGAACGACGCCCTGCCCGCCCGTGGTCAGCTGGGTTTGCGCATTCAGGCGGCTGTTGAATCAGGCGCGCTTGAGATCGTCGCGCCCTTGGCGATTCAGCGCCTGGCGGCTGTGGGCGATACACTGCGCGTCACGGGCGCATCAGCCGGCGAAGCCCGCAGCGTCACGGCGGACGAGATCATCGTCTGCACCGGCTCGCGGCCCGCGCTGGAGCTGCTGCGCGAGCTGCGGCTGGACCTGGACCCGGCGGTCGAGAGCAGCCGCGCGCTGGCGCCGCTGATCGACCCCAACTTGCACAGTTGCGGCACGGTGCGGCCCCATGGCGAAGCCGAGCTGCGGCAGCCGGAGCCGGACTTTTACATCATCGGCATGAAGAGCTATGGCCGGGCGCCGACCTTTCTGATGACGACCGGCTACGAGCAAGCGCGGTCGGTGGTCGCGGCGCTCTGTGGCGATTGGGAAGCGGCGCGCGATGTGCAGCTGAATCTGCCCGAGACGGGCGTTTGCATCACCGATTACGCTGAAAATGGCGCCTGCTGCGAGCCGACGCCCCTTGTCGCCATCGGCGAGATTGCGCTCAGCGCGGTCCCGGCAGCCGAACGCGCCGGCCCGGGCTGCTGCTGATCAGCAAGGGATTGACCGCACGCTGCGAGGTTTTTGCTTATGGCACACCCCTTGGTTGAGCAATTGCGCTTCACGCGCGCCGAGTTCATCCGCTGCCTCGACGGCTTGAATCTGCCCGATGCCTATGTGCGTCACGGGCGCATGAATTGCATCAGTTGGATCATCGGCCATCTGGCGGCGCACGAGAACCAGGTCTTCGTCTTTTTGGCGCAGGGCAAGGTCGTCCAGCCGGAATTGCGCAAGATCTGCGCGCCGGGCAGCCCGCCCTCAGCGCCAAAGCTCGACGATATGTGGGCCGCCTGGCGCGAGATCACCGCCCATGCCGATGCCTTCCTCGATACGCTGACGAGCGAGACGCTGGGTGAACATCTGCTGTGGAAGGGCGAGCCGCTGGAGGAGTCGACCGGCACCATGCTGCAGCGCGTGATTTACCATTACTGGTTCCACCTAGGCGAGGCGCACGCCATCCGCCAGATGCTGGGCGAGCGCAATCTGCCGGAATTTGTCGGCGAGCTGGGCGAGACTCCCTTCCGCCCCGGCTGAGCCATGCGCGGCAGACCAAGAATCGGCATCACCACGAGCCTGGAAGACGGCCGGCAGACGCTTGACCTGCGCTATCCGCGTGCCGTCGAGTTGGCTGGCGGCTTGCCCGTCATCGTGCCCCTGCTGCATAATTGTGAGGCGGCGCGAGATTTGGCCGATTTGCTCGACGGGCTGATCATCAGCGGCGGGCCGGGCATCACGCGGGGCTTGGTCGGCGCGCTGCCGGGCGATCTGCCGCCGGTGGACCCGCTTCGCGACCGCAGCGACGAGTTGATTTACCGGGCGATGGCGGCGCGGCCCCTGCTGGGCATTTGTTACGGCATGCAATTCGCCAATGCCATGGCCGGCGGCACGATCTACGGCGATGTGCAGGCGCAGGCGGACGCCCAAATCCACAGCGCGGAGCGGGGCGCGAGCGGGCATGAAATCCAGCTAACGCCAAGTAGCCGGCTGCGCGAATTGCTCGACGCTGAGCAACTCGTCACCAACACCTATCATATTCAGGCGGTCGCCGAGCTGGGCGCCGGTTTGCGCGCCACGGCTCACGCGGTCGACGGCGTCATTGAAGCGCTCGAATCGGCTGATGGGCGCGTCATCGGCGTGCAATTTCACCCCGAGCGCATGCTGGATCGCGCCTTGCCGCTATTCGAGGATCTGGTCCGGCGAGCGACTAGAGCGCGCTGATGAGACGCGTCAGCCAATCCCGCTTGATGTAGCCATGACGCTCGTACCACGCGTAAGTATCGCGCAGGCTGGCGTCGATGGCGATTTGCGGTTGATGCAGCTCGCGCGCGGCTTTGGCGGCGTCGAAGTAGACATGTTGCCCGCCCAGGCGCGTCTGATTTGCGTCGGCCGGCGTGCTGATGCCCAGCGACCGCAGCAGCTCAATCAAGCGCGCTGTCGGCGCCAGCAGGCGGTCGGGCATGGTGAAGAGCGGCGGCCGCACCTGGCAGGCTTGCGCGATCAGCCGAAAGAACTCGCGATAGCTCAAGTTGGCCGCGTTGAGAATATAGCGCTGGCCGGGGCGACCGCGCTCGATGGCCTGGACGTGGGCGGCGGCGGCATCACGCACATCAATGACGGCGATGCCCCCGCTCGATATCGGCAGCAGCCACTGGTAGCGCGCCGCCTCCAGCACAAAGCTGCCGGAGATGGCGTTGAGATCGCCGGGGCCGATGATAACGGTCGGGTTGAGCGTGACGACGTCCAGGCCCTCAGCGGCGAACTCAGCGGCGACTGCTTCGGCCTTGACTTTGGTCCAGGCGTACCAGAAGCGTTCGGGCGGCAAGTTGAAGGGCACGGTCTCGTCAGCAGCGTCACGCCCGGGCAAGATGCCGATGGCGGAGGCGCTGCTGGTGAAGATGACCCGCCCTACCCCGGCGGCGGCCGCGGCGGTCAGCAGGTTGCGCGTGCCCTCGACATTGACGCGCCAGAGGGCGTCGCGGTCATCGTCTTTCCAGTAGTCGGCTTTGGCGGCGATGTGGAAGACCAGCTCACAGCCGGCGCAAGCCCGCCCCAGCGCGGTGGCGTCGTCCAGATCGCCCGGGACCGCCTCGAAATCCAGGCCCTCCAGCACATCGAGCTTGCGTGCCGAGCGAAAGAGCACGCGCGCCTCGTAGCCGGCGTCAAGCAGAAGGCGCAGGACGTGAGAGCCGAGGAAGCCGGTGGCGCCGGTGACCAGAATTTTCATGCCTTCCCCTCCCCTTCAGAGTACGATCAAGCCCAGCCGGGTGGCGCGGACGACCGCTTCGGTGCGGCTCTGCGCGCCCAGCTTGCTCATGATGGCGTTGACGTGGAACTTGACCGTATGCTGCGTGATGTCCAGCTCCAGCGCAATGGCGCGGTTGGTCAGCCCCTGCGCCAGCAGTTGCAGCACCTCAGCTTCGCGGGCGCTCAGCGGATTCTGCGGCGGCTCGGGCATGGCTGCGGCCGCTTGCGTCAGCGCGACGCTCAGCCGCGGGTCAAGCACCGTCAGGCCGCCGGCCAGCGCCTCGACAGCGGCCACGATTATGTCCGGATGGCAATCACGCCGCAACAGCGCGAACTGCGGGAAGACGCTCAGCATCGCCAGCAGCGGCGCTATACGCGCGCGCTCGTCTTCGTCCGTCAGCGCCAGGACGGGGATGTCACTTTCGATTTGGCTGAGCTGAGCGCGCATGGCATCGGCGGGCCAACCCAGGTCGACGATCAGCGCGTCGGGCTGATGGCGCTCGATGGCCCGCCCCAGCGCCTTCCCGTCCGCTTGCGCCAGCACGTTGCAGCCGCGCTCTTCCAGCAGGGAGGCCAAGCCGGCCCGGCTCAGCGGACTGGCGGCGGCGACCAGCAGTCGGGGCGCGTCATCGGCGGGGTTGTTGGGGTACACCTGGCAAAGCTGGGCTCCGGCTGCATGCGCCTGATGGCCGATGCGAATAGGTGACGGCATCGGCTAACAGTCAGTACGCGCCCGGTCGCGCAGCGTTGCCAATCTTGCTATAATCGCGCGCAGCCGCGCCCTAGCGAATGCGCGGCTGGGCAACAAAAGGAGGACTGTCATGGTTGATGCCACCGTCATGGCACACGATAGCAAAGTGGCGCATACGCTCGATTTGCTGAGCGCCGTCTTCGCCGATTATCCCAAGCGGAATTTCGCCGTCCGCTTGTGGGAAGGCACCGTATGGCAGCCGGAAGCCGCCACAGCGACGTACTTCACCATCGTGCTCAATGGCCCTTCTGCGCTGCGCCGCATGTTCTTCCCGCCGACCGAGCGCAAGCTGGGCGAAGCTTATATGTTCGGCGACTTCGAAATCGAAGGCGAGCTCTACGCCGCCATCGACCTGGCGCGCTACTTGTGGGAAGGCTGGAGCCTGAGCGATACGCTGCGATTCGCTCCAAAGCTGCTGCGCTTGCCGGCGCGCGACCCCGGCGGCAACAATCAGATCGCCCATTTGCAGGGCGCTAAGCATTCGGTCGATCGCGATATGCAAGCCATCCAATATCACTATGATGTCTCGAACGAGTTTTATCAGCTGTGGCTGGACGAGAAGATGGTCTATTCCTGCGCCTATTTCAAGGACCCGGCTGAGAGCATCGACGCGGCGCAGAGCCGCAAGCTGGATTATATCTGTCGCAAGCTGCGGCTGGAGCCGGGCGACCGCCTGCTGGATATCGGCTGTGGCTGGGGCGCGCTGATCATGCACGCGGCCGAGCATTACGGCGTCGAGGCGCTGGGCATCACCCTGGCGGAGAAGCAGCTGGCCCTGGCCAATGAGCGCATTGAGGCGGCCGGCCTGGCTGATCGTTGCCGCGCCGAGCTGCTGGATTATCGTAATGTCGACGAGAGCCGGCCCTTTGACAAGATCGTCAGCGTGGGCATGGTTGAGCATGTCGGGCGGGAGAACCTGGGCGTCTACTTCGAGAAAGCCTACCGCTGCCTCAAGCCGGGCGGCGTCTTCCTCAACCACGGCATCACGCTCTTCCAGGCGCCGCAAGTGCCGCAATATCAAGCCAAAGACTCTTTCGTGCAACAGTACATCTTCCCCGATGGCGACAGCCAGCATATCGCCTACGTGCTGGATGTGGCGGCCAAAGCCGGCTTTGAAGTGCGCGATGTCGAGAGCCTGCGCGAGCATTACGCGTTGACGCTGAAGAACTGGCTGGCGCGTTACGAGGCGCACGAAGACACCATCCTCAACATGCTGGGGCCGGTGGGTTATCGGCGCTGGCGGATATACCTGGCCGGCGCGCGCTGGGTCTTCGAATCGGGCTACAACTCGATCCACCAGGCGCTGCTCTACAAGTCGCGCGATGGGGCGGGCGCAAGCGGCGACCTGCCGCTGAATCGCGATGACTGGTATGTGGACTAGATCACGGTTTGTGAGTTTCCGCGCAGCCAGACCATCGGCGAACGCGCTGACAGTCTTACCACCGAGGACACCGAGTTAGAACGAGGGCACGGAGAGGGCGACCCATCGGCTCGCTCCTGGTTACGTTGTTAGCCAAAGCCCAACGTGCGTACGGGCGATCCGGTGGCTGGCCCCTACAAGTTTCGACGGTGATGGGAAGATATACACCGCGTGGCGCAAGGTATTTTGCGTGGGCGGCGGTTGGGTCGCGCGTAGGTCTTCAGACATTCGCCGGTGTGACTAGACCAGCCGCGGCTGCAGCTCGCCGAGGAAGACGTCGCTGATTGCCAATTCGTGGCGCTGGCGCTCGAGGAAGAAGCTAACGCGCTGGTAGCCGGCGTCTTGCAGCTGTGCCAGCGCTTTGTCAAAGTCAGCGCCGACGCGATGGGCATCGTGCGCGTCCGAGCCGATGACGACCGGGATATGCCGCAGCGCCATCTCGTGCAGAATCTCCGTGCCCGGGTTCAGCTCGCGATAGGGCTTGTGCAGCCCGCTGGTGTTCAGCTCCATGGACGTGCCGGCGCGGGCGATGCGGTCGAGGGCGCGACGGATCGTGTCGAGATGATCGGCCACTTTATATTGCGTCGGGTGCACGATCTTGACGATATCCGGGTGGCTGAGGCAATCGAAAAGGCCGCTCTCGGAAGCATCCGCCAGGTTTTCGAAGTAGCTGCGCTCGTAGCCCAGCCGCGTAGCGCCTTCAAGGTACATGGCTTTGTATTCGTCCGTCTGCGGATGCACCGAGCCGAGGATGTAGCTGAAGTCAGCCCGATGGTGCAGATCGTCCAGCCAGCGCTCCATGCCGGGGAAATAGTCGCTCTCCAGGCCCAGCCGCACATCGACGCGCCCGGCGAACTCGGCGCGGACTTCCGCCACCATGTCGATATATTGCGGCAGTTGCTTCGCCGTCATGCGCACGGTGGGGTTCCAGCCGGCGGGCATGGGGCTGTGGCAGGTGATGGTGATGCCGCGCAGCCCGACGCGCTCGGCTTGCTCGGCGTAAGCGCGCAGGGGCCCGCGGGCGTGTTTGCAGAGCGTGGTGTGCATGTGCGAGTCGTACATATTGGGCTGGAAGGGCATGGGGGTCTCCGGGCTGGGCGCAAAACGCAGCCTATTGTGTAGCAGAAGCGGGGGGATGTCTATTGCGGCTTAGGCTGACGCTGGAGGCTACGGGTGGCGTGCGCGACGCCTACGGCGACCTACGCTGGTGCTGCGCAAAGTCAACGAGTTGCGCTGGCGCGCGCATTCGCGCCTAGACTGGGCGGCAAGCTTGCTTGAAAGGAGCGCTGTCATGTTTACTCGATTGACGTTGCTGTTGGGATTTAGCATGATTCTGGTTTTGCTCGCGCCGATCAACGCAACCGCGTGCAGCGGCTATCCCTATTTCAGCATGGACGATCTGCCGGAGATGGATTTGCTCGTGCGTGCCACGGTGCTTGACGCGGACGACCGCGGCTACAGCGCGGTGATCCGTGTTGAGGACTACTTCAAGGGAGAGGGACCGCAACTGCTGACGGTGATGCGTTACAACCCCGGCCTCGAAACTGGGCGCGGCGTACGCGGCTACGACACGGGCTGCTTGTACTCCGGACGAGGGCACAATTTCGTTCCAGGTTCCAGCGGCTATTTCGGTCTCAGTCGCAGTCCGTTCCAAACATACACCGATTACCACTCTGGCTCGGCGCACTTTTACGTCTGGGACGGGCAGATAACTTACCAAGAGGGCGCCACTGAAGGCTTCGCATTAGAGTGGGACGCGCCCAACACAATTTCCGAGGGCGATTTCGTCGCGAAACTACTTGAAGCCGGCGGACGCGACGCGCCGGTGAGCCCAACGATTGATGGCGTGCAGCGGTATCCCTTGATGCGTTACTTGAACATCAAAACCGAAAACGGCACGCGTTACCGGGTAAGTCCCGACCGCAGCGTAACCTTGGTCGACGCTGAGACGGTGCTCATGGTCTCGCCTGACGACGCCCATGTCGCGATACATGCGGATGAAGAGACGCTCGCCTTCTACTATGTTTGGCCCTATGGCTACACCGAGGAAGTGATCGAGCGGCTCATTCAACTGCCGGGTCGAGACGCGCGCTTCAGCAATGACAGCCACATGGCAGCCGTTTGGGACGAAGCACAACTATCGGTCTACCTGTTCCGCAACCGAGGGCGGGGCAACCAGGGCGATTGGGGCGCCGGCATGCAGATGGACTTGATCGCCAATACCCGCCTGCAAACCGCGAACGGCGAATCGGCGGTCGTTATGTGGAGCGCCGACAGCAGCACTATCGCCTGGCAGGATGATTCGGGCATCTGGCGCTGGGACCTCTACGAAGACGCTGAACCTGCGCAAGTGGCTGAAGCAGGCGCCATAAATGGTGGAGAACTGCTGGACTTATCGGAGAGCGGTCGCTATGTCCGCTATGGCAGCGGCGCCGGCTGGTCGCTGTTTGACAGCCGCACGCAGGCGACCTTCGCCAACGCACTGGCCTCGCCGGGCGACCGGCATCTGATCTTCGTCAACAGTGAAAGTCAGCCAGTCCAAAATTGGGAAGAAACAGACGATTGCGCGCCGCCCTTGCGCGAAAACTGCGCCGTGTATGTCAGTACCTACAGCGCGGAATCGATATATGTTTTCCCGTACACAATGGAATTGCTCGGCCTCGTCAGTTGCGACCAAGAGAGCTGCCAGGTGGACGGCGCCTCATGGCATCCGGCCATCAACAGCGGCAATACCGGATACAGCGGAGGCCGCTACATCAGCGACCGCATGTCTGATCTGCGTCAAATCGCCTATGATCCGACCTACGGCCAGCCGGCGATTCTGCGCGGGGACTTCCAGATCGAATTCGACTTCTATCACAGCGGGTACTTCGATGGGTCCTTTGACAGCGTGAATCTCGAGTTCTTCGACTACGTGAACCTCGAAGGCATCGTCGATAGCCCCATCGCCTCAATCGAATGGGGGCAGCCGATCTTCTACGACACTTTCATGCTGACGGCGACCGAGTATCTGCCGCGGACGGTGACGATTGCCGGCGGCGCTTAAGGGCGCGACATTCGCGACAGCCGGCGCGTCGCTCGTCGGCTGTCGCTCAACCCACCGCCGCGCGCACAATCTCGGCGATGCGCGCTTCGGTGGCCGCGTCGAGCGCTGCCTTCAGGAACCAGGCGTTGGGAATCAGCTTATCCGGCGCGCCCTCGTCTACCGGCAGGTTCGCTTTCTCGGTGAGACCGAAGGTGACGAAGTCGTCGCGGCGGATGAAGACGAGCACGGGCTTGCTACGGCCGAGCGCGTAGCCGGGCATGCCGTACCAGAGACGCGGCTTAAGCTCGGGCGCGGCTGCCATAATGATGTCGTGCAGGCGCATGCCGGCGTCCGCCTCATCGCCGAACATCTGCGGGATTTTGTCAAGCACCGCCGCCAGGTTGTCGGCATCTTTATCGGTCTTCTTCGTCGCCACTTTGCACTCCTTTCGTCACGTCAGCCCCTCAGTTTTCCACTTCCGCCAGCCGCGCCATGTGCCGGTGCGTATCGCGGTAGAGGTCACGATAAACCGGATACAGCGCGTTGTAGACCCCCGTATGCGCCGGATTCGGCTCGATCCGCCGCTCGATTGTAACCCAGGTTTCGTGCAGCGGCGCGAAGTCGTCGAAGACGCCCGCCGCCATGCCCGCGATATAAGCGTCGCCGTAAGCCGCGCCGATGGTCCGCGCCGGCAGGTCTTGCGGCAGCCCGCTGACATCGCTGCAGATTTGCGGCCAGAGCGCGTCTTGCGCCCCGCCGCCGATCGCGATCAGTCGCCGTGGCGTGGCGCCCGCCGAAGCCATCGCCTCAATGTTGTGGCGCAGGCCGAAAGCGATGCCTTCAAGGCAACTGCGGTAGATATGGGCGCGCGTGTGGCTGAGCGTCAGGCCGAAGAAGAGGCCGCACGCGTGCGGGTCGTTGATGGGCGTGCGCTCGCCGCTGAAGTAGGGCAGCGTGATCAACCCGGCGGCGCCCGGTGGTATCTCAGCCGCCTCCGCCGACAGCTGCGCGAAATCAGCCCGCCCGCCGAGTTCGTCGCGGAACCAGCTCAACAGCGCGCCGCGCCGTCGAGCCCGCTGAAATTTGCGGCCAGAGCGCGTCTTGCGCCCCGCCGCCGATCGCGATCAGTCGCCGTGGCGTTGCGCCCGCCGCCGCCAGCCTCAATGTTGTGGCGCAGGCCGCGCCCGGCGGTAGATATGAGCGTCAAGCCGAAGAAGAGGCCGCGCGCCCGGATCGTTGATAGGCGTGCGCTCGCCGCTGAAGTAGGGCAGCGTGATTAGCCCGCGGCGCCCGGCGGGATCTCAGCCGCCTCCGCCGCCAACTGCGCGAAATCAGCCCGCCCGCCGAGTTCGTCGCGGAACCAGCTCAACAGCGCGCCGGCCGTCGACAAACCCGCCGCCAGGGCAGCCGCGCCGGGCCGCAGATGCACCGATGCCCACAGATTGCGCACCGGCTGATAACGCGCCGTCGTCTGAATCAGGAAGAGCGTCGTGCCATACATGACCATGAGGTCGCCGATGGAGACCGCGCCGGCAGCGACCGCCTCAGCCAGCGCGTCAGCTGTGCCGACGGCGACCGGCGTGCCCGCTGCAAGGCCAGTTTCCTCAGCCGCCTGCGTCGTGACGGCGCCGGCGCGCTCGGCTGACCAAGCCGTCTGCGCCAGCCAATCCAGCGGGCAGACGCGCTCGACCCAATCGGCGTGCCAGGCGAGCTTATGCACATCGAAAAATGGCGTGAAGTAGGGCGCGACGTAGTTATCGAGCACGAAGCGGTCGGTCAACCTGAAGACGAGATAACTGGCAGCCGTGACGATTTTGCGCGTGCGCTTGAAGAGCTCGGGCTGCTTCTCCCGATACCAGAGCGCCTTGGGACCCACCGACTGCGCCGAGAGCGCCTGACCGGTGCGGGCGAAGATGGCTTCCTCGCCCAGCTCGGCGTTCAGTTGGGCGATTTCGGCTGCGGCGCGGGTGTCGATGCCGTAGAGAATCGCCGGGCGCAGCGGGCGGTAGTGCTCGTCCAGCGGCAGCATGGTCGGGGCGATGGCGCTGACGCCGACGCCGGCGATGCGCGAGGGGTTGATATCGGCCTGAGCGATCAGCGCACGCGAAATTTGGCAGAAGTCAGCCCACCAGACGGAATCGGCATCTTGCTCAGCCCAGCCGGGCCGCGGCATCTCGAAGCTGTGCGGCACGCTGTGCTGAGCGATAATCCGCCCGTCGAGCGCAACCAGCACGCCCTTGGAACTTGAGGTGCCGATGTCGATGCCTAGCAGCAGGCGCTCGTCCACGCTCGGGGTCGCCTCAATCGAGATCGATGGGCTGGCCCGTGCGCGCCGACTCTTCAATGGCGCAAAGCACACGGGTGACCAGAGCCGCTTCTACGCCCGTCGCCAGCAGGGGCGCGTCATCCACGACGGCATCGACGAAGCGGGCGATCGATTCCAGCACGAAGCCGCTGAGCCGCGCCGAGTTGGGATCGAGCGTGAAGCCGAGCGTATCGGGCAGGCTGGCCGCCTCGCGCGTGAACTTCTCGACGGTGCGGTTATCCGAGGTGTTGATGCGCATGGCGCCTTCGCTGCCCAGCAACTGCACCTTGAAGTCGATGATACTGGGCGCGGTTTCGGGCAAGATCCAGCTGTTCTCCAGCGTGACGACGGCGCCGCCGGCGAACTCGACAATCGCCACGTGAAAGTCCTGCGTATCGACGCCCATGCCTTGCAAGACGCCGGAGCGGCTGACCGCGTAGACGCGCTTGGGCGTATCAGCCAGCAGCCAGCAGGCCAGATCGAGCGTGTGGCTGGCCAGGAACCAGAGCGCCGAGCTCTGGCCGGCCCAGGCGAACATCTGCGTCGGCACCCAGGTCGTATTGCTGAGGCGGACGTAGAGGTACTTGAGCTCGCCCAGTTCGCCGTCTCGCGCGGCTTGCCTCGCCGTCACGAAGGCGGGGTTGGCGCGATTGTGGAAGTCGACCATCAGCTTGACGCCGGCTTCGTCAGCGGCGCGCACAATGGCGTCGGCATCAGCGACGGTGGTGGCCAGCGGCTTCTCGACCAGCAGGTGCTTGCCCGCTTTAGCCGCGGCGACGGCGATCTCGCGGTGGGCGAAATCGGGCGTGGCGACCGAGACGGCAGCGATATCATCGCGCGCCAGCAAGTCGCGATAATCGGTGTAGACGTGGGGCACAGCGTAACGCGCGGCGACATCACGGGCGCGGGCTTCGTTCAAGTCACAGACGGCGACCAGCTCGGCCGCCGGCATGTGGTGATAGACGTGGGCGTGCCAGGCGCCGCCGACGATGCCGGTGCCGATGACGCCGAAGCCGGTCTTGGTCATGGGAGCTCCTCGTTTGGCGTATTTGTCACATGATATTAACTACAGAGAACGCAGAGAGCACAGAGGGAAACTGCCGGCGGGGCGTCGATACGGTTGTCTGCGTCATCTGTAGTCTCAGTAGTTCCAAGTTCGTCGAGCGACACATGACCGAAAGTCTTCGGCGAGCGCGGTCGAGCCAATGGCTCGCCCCTACAGCGATTCGATGATAATTGGGATTGCGTTGAATGGGCCATGATTCTCATTACTTAACTGGAATTTCCCCAACGGTTAAATCCTGTCTGAAGCTCGCGCTACACTCAGCCCTTGACCGCGCCGAATGTCAGGCCGCGCACGACATAGCGCCCCAGCAGCAAGAAGATGATCATGGGCGGCAGCATGGCGACCACCGCGGTGGCCGCGATATGCCCCCAGTAGACGCCGGCCGAGGCGAAGAAGCTGATGGTGCCGACCGGCAGCGTGGTCGTGCTCTGCTTGCCCAGCACCAGCGGGAAGAGCACATTGTTCCAGCTGAAGACGAAGGTGAACATCGAGGTGACGATGATGCCCGGCAGCGCCAGCGGGATGATGATGCGGAAGAAGGCGGCCAGGCGATTGGCGCCGTCGACCCAGGCGGCTTCTTCCAGGTCCAGCGGCACCTCGTCGATGAAGCTCTTCAGCAGCCAGACGGAGAAGGGAATCGCCAGCGTCTGCAGCGTGACGATCATCGCCTGATATGTCCCGGACCAGCCGATGCGCGTCATCAAGATGAAATAGGGGATGACGAAGACGATGGGCGGCGCGATCAGCAGGCTGATATACCAATTCATGATGAATTCTTTGCCGCGCATGGCGAAGCGCGACAGGCTGTAAGCGGCTGAGAGCGCGAAGGGCAAGCTCAGCAGGGTGGCGCCGCTGCTGACGATAATGCTGCTGAGCAGTTGCGGCGCGTTGTTGCCCGGGTCGACGAAGGTCGTCTCGAAATTGCCCAGGTAGAGCTCGGTGAAGATCTTCGGCGGCAGGTGATAGGCCTCGCTGGGATGGCGGAAGGCCAGCAGCGCGAACCAGATGATGGGGCCGAGGAAGAAGACCATGACCAGGCCCATCAACGCGTAGATGAGGACTTTGTGGCGGGCGCTCAGCGATCTCATGCCCTACCATTCCCGCTTGCGATAGATGAAGATACAGATTGATGATGAGACCTACCCCTCCCCCGGCCCCTCCCCAAAGATTGATGATGACGCGACAATCTCTAGCCAACACTTCACCATTCCCGCTTGCGATAGATGAAGATCAGATACAGATTGATGATGACGCCGCCTAACCCCTCCCCCGGCCCCTCCCCAAAGCATTGGAGAGGGGTGACGCCATTAAAGAAGTCCGCCCATGCCTGCGACAATCTCAATTTAGCCAAGACTTCACCATTCCCGTGCGATAGATGAAGAAGAGGTAGAGATTGATGATGACGCCACCTAACCCCTCCCCAAAGCATTGGAGAGGGGTGACGCAATATAAGAAGCCTGCCCATTCCTGCGACAATCTCAATTTAGCCAACACTTCACCATTCCCGCTTGCGATAGATGAAGATCAGATACAGATTGATGATGACGGAGACGATGATGACGACAAGCCAGGTCATGGCGGCGGTCAAGCCGATGTTGTAATTGACCAGGCCCTCGCGATAGAGGTTGAAGCTCAGCGTGCGCGAGGCGGTGCCGGGCCCGCCGTTGGTCAGGACGTAGACCAGGTCGAAGCTGTTGAATAGCTGCATGAAGCGGATCATCACCAGGAAGGCGGCGATGGGGCGCAGCAGCGGCAGCGTGATCGACCAGAACATGCGCCAGGGTGACGCGCCGTCGACTTGCGCCGCTTCCTTGACCTCTTCGGAAATCGAAAGCAGCCCGGCGTAGAGCACGATGGCGAAGAAGGGCGTCCACTGCCAGGTATCGACGGCGCCGATGGTCAGCAGCGCCGTGCCAGCATAACCGAGGAAGCCCTGCGGCGGCACGGGGACGCCGAGGCCGCTCAGCAGCCAGGGCAAGACGCCGCCCTTGGGCTCCAGCAAGTAGCGGAAGAGGAAGCCGGCCACCACCGGCGCCAGCGTGGTCGGCATGATCAGCACCGCGCGCATCAGCCCCATGCCACGCAGGTGCGTATGCAGCAGCAGGGCGATGCCCATGCCGAACCAGAATTGCGCGAATGTGCCCAGAACTGACAGCAGCACCGTGTTCTTCAGCGCCTCGCTGAAAGGCGTCACCAGGAAGACCATGCGGTAATTGTCCCAGCCCGAGTGATAGAGCGGCACCGGGCTGGTCTGCAGGTTCCAGAACCAGAAGCTGTTGCGCAGCGCGAAGGCGAGCGGGTAGAGGATCAGCGCCAACAAGATGAGGATCGATGGCGCCAGCAGGAGATAGGGGAGGCGACGGTTGAGTTTCATAGCGACCGCTAGCCCCCATCCCCCGGCCCCTTCCCCCAAAATGAGGGAAGGGGAGAAAGCAATTGCCGCTGCGCAAAATAGCCCCCTCCCTCTGCATGGGGGAGGGGGATTGGGGGTGGGGGCGCTTAAAGTTCTTACATCCCCGACAAGCTGGCGATCAGCGCTTTGGTGTTGTCGAGCGTGTCGTCGAAGCTGTCCAGGCGATACGGGATCATCTGGTTGCCGTTCAAGATGTTGGCGAAGAGCGTATCGGTGGTGGCCAGCGCTTGCTCGGGCGTGACGGCGCCGGTCATGGCCTGGTTGATCTGCAAGCCGTAGACGCCTTCGAGCGAGGTGTAGATGGGCGCCGGCGGGCGCACCACCTTGCCATCGCCCAGCTTCATCATCTCCAGCTGCGTCGGCAAGAAGGGATAGATCCCGTTCAGATCGGCATCGTCGTAATTGGACTGGCGGCTGAAATCAGCGAACTGATAACCCTTGACATTGACCTGGCCCATAGCCTTCTGGCCCGCGGCGCTGGTGGCCCATTTGATGAACTGCCAGGCCGCTTCCTGGTTGCCCGAGGTCGAGGGCATGCCCAGCGACCAGCCGCCCAGGCTTACGACGTGCTCGCCGCCAGCGGTGCGCGTCGGCAGCACGGCCGTCTCGAACTTGTCGACCACCGGCGACGGCGTGCCCGTCAGGTAGCCCTCGTTATTGACCAGGTAGAAGTAGGGCGTCCAGTGATAGAACATGCCGATATCGCCTTCGGAGAAGCGGGTGCCGGCGTCGAACCAGAGGTAGTTGATCGATTCCGGCGGCGACAAATCGTAGAGCCGCTTCCAATCGTGCAAGGCGGCGACATTGGCCTCGCTGTTGATGGCGGGCGTGAAGTCCCAGGGCGCCTCGGGGAATTGCGTGAACCAGCGCGTGCCATAGCTGGCGGAAAGCTGGGTGTACATGTGCACGACCGGGACCGGCTGCGCGCCGATGACGGTGGTGCCGTACATGCTCGTGCCGTCCAGGTCCATGCCGTTGATCTGGTCGAGGATGCCGAAGTAGTCTTCCCAGGTCCAGTCGCCGGCGTCGGCCACGGTCGAGGGCAGATGGTCGATGCCGGCGGCGTCGAAGAGGTCGGTGCGGTACATGATGCCCTGGGCGTAAGAGGCGATGGGCAGCGTCCAGACCTGGTTGCGCCAGGTGCTGAGCGAATAGAGGCATTCGGGCAAGAAGTCATCGAGGTGGGCGTCGGAATCCATGCTGATGAAATCGTCCAGCGAGCGGATCCAGCCGTTATCGGCGTATTGGCTGATCCACATCTGGTCGACGGCGATGACATCGGCATCAGCGCTCTGCGTCAGAAAGGCGTTGACCAGGCGCGCTTGCAGGGCCGGGTAACCCAGCGACTCGATGTTGACGGCGATGCCGGTCGCCTCGGTGAATTGATCGACCACATTTTGCAGCGCCAGGTCCCAGGGGTCGCCGACGGTGAGGACGTTGATCGCGCTATCGGCTTGGGCGGCGACGCGGGCCAGGTTGCCCAGCGGCGTCGCGCCGGCCAATGCAGCGCCCGCAGCGCCACCGACCTTGAGAAAATCACGCCGGCTAAGTGCATTCTTGGACATGTCTTGACTCCTTTTCAATTGCAATTGCCAACTTCTGCATGGCTCGCAATGCTCGATAGGCGCCTCCTGTCTTCAGCTCAAATCAGCATTTCGCCGTCTTGCAGCACGGGCGCGCCATCGACGAATACCGCTCCGCCGGCGCGCAAGTCCTTGACTACATCCCAGTGTATGCTGGATTGGTTGACGCCGCCACATTCCGGGTAGGCGCGGCCCAGGGCCAGGTGCACCGTGCCGCCGATTTTCTCGTCCAGCAGGCTGTCGCCGCAGACGCGATTGATGTGCGGGTTCAGGCCGAAGGCGAACTCGCCCAGCTTGCTGGCGCCGGCGTCCGTCGTCAGAATGCGCCGCAGGTAGTCCTCGTTGGTCGCCGCGCTGGCGCTGATGAGCACGCCGTCTCTCCATTCCAGCCGGATATCGCGTATGACCACGCCGCCGAAGCGAGCGGGCAGCTCAAAGTGGATGCGCCCGTTCAGCGTGGCGTTGACCGGCGCGGTGTAGATCTCGCCATCGGGCAGGTTGATCTCGCCATCGAAGACGCGCCAATCGCGCCCGGCGACCGAGAAAGACAGGTCGGTCTCGTCACCGGCGAGGATGCGCACGGTCTGGCTGCCACGGAGCCGCTCAGCTTGCTGATGCCAACGCCGCGATGCTGCTTCGTAGTCCATCAGGCAGGCGGCGAAGAACATGTCTTGCAGTTCTGCCAGCTCGATGCCGGCCGAGCGCGCCAGAGCCGCGTTGGGCACGCGGACCAGGCACCAGCGCGTCCGCCGCCAGCGCAGCGTCGAGATGCGCCCTTGGGCCGCTTGATTGGCCGCCAGCGCCGCCGGCGAAACTTCGCGCATCAGCCCGGCAGCGCCCGCGCCGCGCAGGCCAAAATAAACATCAGCCCACTCCATGCCGTAGCGCTCGATCTCGGGCAGCCAGGCGACCTGCTCGGCATTGCCGTGTTTCAGCAGCGAATGACGCAGCCGCTCGGACAAGAATTGCACTTGCGGGAAAGCGCCGGCGACCACGCAGGCTTCGTAAACGGCCTCGGCCAGGGGAAGCGTCTCGGCTTCGACCAGGGCGATCATGACGCGCTCGCCGGGCTGCACGGCGGTCGAATAGCCGACCAGCACATCCGCCACCTGACGCCAGCGCGGGTCCATGCGCATCAGCCGCCGCGGGCCGCCTTGGCGACGGCCATGAATTCGCGGACGCGCTCGACATTGACCTCGTTCCAGATGTGGCCAGCGCGCTTGAAGGCGGTGCCGGTCACAGCGCCATCGGCGACTGCCAGCGTCTGGGCCAGGTTGTCGGCGCGCACGCCGGTGTTGGCGAAGACGGGCGTATCGGCAGCGGCGTCTTTGACCAGGCGCAAGATCTCGCTATCGGCCTCGGCGCCGGCGGTCAAGCCGGAGACGCAGAGCGCGTCCGGCCGCGCGTTGAAGACGGTCGACACAGCGATATCGACCACATGGCGGTTGCTGAGGTAGACGGCCGCTTCGGGCACGATGTTGAAGAGCAGCTTGAGATGAGCGCCGCCGACCGCGTGCTGATGGCGGATGACCGCGCCGCAATCGGTATTCCACAAGCCGAAATCGCTGGCGTAGACGCCGCTGAAAATCTCGCGCACGAAGCCCGCGCCGGTGGCCACAGCGACATCAATCGAGGCGACCGGGTCCCAGAGCACGTTGACGCCGTAGGGCCGGTCAATCTGCGGGCGCAGCTCGGCGATGACGCGGGCCATGCAAGCGCTGGTGATGGGCTCGACCTGGGTGAGGTAAGGCAGGCTGGCTTCATTGGAGAACATGATGGCGTCGACGCCACCGGCTTGCAGGGCGAGCAAGTCAGCGCGGGCGGCGGAGACGACGGCGTCGAGTCCGCCGGCAGGGTCGTAGCCGGGGTCGCCGGGGAGGGCGCGCAGGTGGCACATGGCGATGATGGGTTTGGGTGTGCCGAAGTGGGAGGTGAGCCAAGTCATGCGGGGCAGTATAGCATGGGGGTGGGGGTGATGAAGTCAATCCCACAGGCTTAGTTGCCCTTCCTCTACAGTTCCAATCTGCCGCTTTGGATAAAACAAACCCAAAATGATCCAATTCGCATAGTTTAGTACAGTACCTACATAAAAGTGTGTGTCTCTATCTTCACCACAAATCTCATCATAAAACCTCTTTCTTACTGCCTCCGCGGCGGCTTCATGCGAGAGTCCGCGGTCAACATTTCTCCAGAACAGCGCACCTACTTCCCAGTCGTGGATGGACATCCTATGTCCGTTGCATCGTTCATCATCACACTCAAATCTGTAATGGAACTCAAATGGCACTTTTCTCGGGGGAACCAGACTTGCTGAACGATCCTCCCAGATTCTGGCTTGGCGCAAGGCCTGAATCTGATTTGGCCTCCAGTCAGGTTCAGTTGGAGAAAAGACCAGATCGTGGATTGCACGTGGCCTAAAAATCCCGAGAGAAGTATTGTCTGCCTCCTGTGAATCCCAAAGGCTTTCCATAGATTTGGAACTATTCCTAAGCACAATTCTCGACCGAGATCTCCACGTTCCGCCATCGGTTCCAACTGGCTCACTATGGGTCTGAATGGAATCCTTAGTTGGCCTGTAACTCTCTTTTCTTTGATCTCGACCGGTATGTCTAACAGCTTCTACGTCAATCCATTGGTACTTTTTGTACTGCTGATCAAAAGACAGATCTCTAAAATTGATAGGATAAAGGCGTATGAAATCACCGCTCTTTGTTACGCCAGCAGTGCAAACAAGTTCGTCGTATTTTGAAGATGGAATTGGATATGTCTTAACCGTGATAAGGACTCTAAAATTGCGTTCGTCTTCAGAGTTTGTCATCATAGATTAATGACCCCTAAACTAGTCTCCTTCGCTATAGCGCGTGCCAATCTGCTTCGGTGACAACACTCGACATCTTTTTCGACGCAAACCAGCACTGAAGGCACTCTACGCATGTACTCGCCAACCTCCAAGATCTCCTGTCTGCGACTGTCGCGGATATGCTGTTCATATCGAGAGAGCAATAGCTTTAAGGATGCGTTGTCGCGCAAGGTCGCGCGTTCGCGGCTTGGCACGCCCAAACTAGGACAGTGTCTATATTCTATTCCTAAGCTCTCACTGATACCTTCCATACGCCGTCCAGCAAACCCATACTTTCTGGAAACTGGATTCGATCTAACATCTATAATGGTTTCAATCCCCTTTTCCAGCAGATAATTGAAGAAAGCGTCAACTGATTTGCCTTCATACCCAAGCGTATATATTGCAGGCGGTGCTTTCGGGCGTGCCGGAATCGAGAACCGCTTGCGTTCTGCTCGCTCGCTATTGAGTGCAAACCATCCATATCTCTTGTATACGTCTTGTATCAACGGACTCACCTTCATCTGTCCGTAACGCTTTGCAATATCGGCGACAGCAAATTGTAAGTGTTTTGCCAGTTTCTCGGTCTGGTTCCTCGTTTCAGCTAATAGACTCTCATTCAGCGAAACGAATGAATCGCCCCCGGCAACATATCCCGACGACTTCAAACGAAATAAATCGCGATATAGGGCGAAGGAATAGGGGCCATACTTGTAAGGAACGAAATCATAGAAGCTTGAATACTGACTCAGCGCTGTTTCCATGCGAAGTAAGAACATCAGCTTCACGAATGTAGTTCTGGGTAGCGATCTGCCAGCGT
Organism: Phototrophicaceae bacterium; assembly: GCA_965208195.1. Classification (GTDB taxonomy): domain Bacteria; phylum Chloroflexota; class Anaerolineae; order Aggregatilineales; family Phototrophicaceae; genus UBA6055. The sequence continues at coordinate 2,167,086 of CBDBOC010000004.1, forward strand.
CTTGAAGCAGCCTCAGGGCGATTCTCTCTCGAGTCAGCATTTCAGCCTTTCGGATTAGGCAACGAGGTAACTATACAGCAAGCCGACTACATACGCGGGTATGCTTCGTGGCAAAGTTCCGAATCAGACACCAATACGGGCGAGCCAAGGCTCGCCCCTACAGGCTCCACTTTGCGCCCGCCAAACGAAAAATCTCTGTGCCTCTGTGCCTCTGTGGCAGTAGTCTACGTGATCTCCCCCTCGACGCGGGATTGCCCCAGGATGCTGCCGCTCCTGCTCGACGATCTCCGGATCCAGCTTCACGAAGAGCGGACTCGGTTCCCGCAGCCGTTGCCCCGACCGCAACCCGCTCTTCTCCCACCGCCCGATCGCCTTCCCCCCGTCATACACCAGCGCCAGGTGATCGCGCGTTTCTTCGCTATACTGCTCGATGTTGAGCTCGCCGAAGAGCTGACCCTCGTAGCCCAGCATCTCGTGCACCTGCTGCGAGCTGAAGGGGACAAACGGCGCGAACAGAATCTTCAAGTTGTCGATGCAGCGCAGGGCCGCGTAGACCGCGCGGGCGGCATCGGCCGGGTCGCTTTTGAGCGTCTTCCAGGGCGCGCGCTCGTTGAGCCAGGCGTTGACATCGCGCGCCAGCGATAGCGTCTCTTCCAGCGCGTCTTTGAGGCGGACCGCCGCCAGCGAGCCGCCGACGCTATCGAAGCCGGCTTCGGTCGCCGCGATGATGGCGTTGTCGGCGTCGGTAAGCGCGTCATAGGCGGGCACGGCGCCGTCAAAGCGCTTGTAGGCGAAGCCCAACATGCGGTTGACCAGATTGCCCCAGGCCGCCAGCAGCTCGTTATTGACCCGCGCCAAAAAACCCTCCCAGGAGAAATCGCTGTCTTGGCGCTCGGGCATGGTGCGCGCCACATAGAAGCGCACGGCATCGGCTTGATAGCGCTCGAGGATATCGGGCAGCCAGACGGCCCAATTGCGCGAGGTCGAGAACTGCTCGCCTTCGATATTCATGAATTCGTTGGCCGGCACATCATAGGGCAGCTGCAGCGGGATATCGCCGTAGGTCGGGTCGTCCAGGTTGTAGATGCCGTTGATGCCCAGCAACTCCGCCTGCCAGATGATGGTGTGGAAGGGGATATTGTCCTTGCCGATGAAGTTGTAGATCTTGGCGGCCGGGTTATACCACCACTGCTTCCAGGCATCGGGATCGCCCTGATTCTTCGCCCACTCGATGCTGGCGGCGAAGTAGCCCATGACGGCGTCGAACCAGACATAGAGCCGCTTGTCCTCCCAGCCCTCCAGCGGCACGCGTACGCCCCAGTCGATATCGCGGGTGATGGGCCGGCCGCGCAAGCCGTCTTTGACGAAGTTCTGGCTGAAGGTGCTGACGTTGGGCCGCCAGTGGTCTTGGTGCTGGGCGAGGTAGGCCAGAATCTCGTTCGTGAAGGCCTCCAGGTCGAGGAAGTAGTGTTCCGATTCGCGGCGGACGAGCTTGTCTGCGGGATTGTTGCGACTGTGCGGGTCGATGAGCTGGGTGGCGTCCATCAAGTTGCCGCAGTTATCGCATTGGTCGCCGCGGGCATGGGGAAACCCGCAGATATAACAGCCGCCTTCGACATAGCGATCGGGCAGGAAGCGCTTTTCGCTTTCGCTATAGAGCAGGGTCTGCTTTTCCTTGTACAAGAAGCCGCGCTGCAGCAGCAAGTTGAAGATGTCCTGCGCCACCTGATGATGATTCTCGGTGTCGGTGTGGGTGAAGAGGTCGTAGCTGATGCCGATCTTCTGCTGCGTCCGCAGAAAGCGCTCGTGATAATGCTCGAAGACTTCTTTCGGGGAGACGCCGCGCTTGTCCGCCTCGACCGTGATGGGCGTGCCGTGGCTGTCGGAGCCGCTGACCATCAGCACCTGATTGCCGCGCAGGCGATGATAGCGCGCGAAAATATCAGCTGGCAGGTAAGCGCCGGCCAGATGCCCGATATGCAGGTCGCCATTGGCATAAGGCCAAGCCACTGAAACGTGGATGTGTTCCGCTGTCATCTTGGATTCCTCCGCTGGTAGATACGCGCTCGCCCGAAATCAAAAACCGCCTGTCAATGACAGACGGCCGCGAGTTGCTGCATGGCTCGGTCTAGGCGCGCCGAAACAGCCGTCTGTCCTGATATAGGCTCGGCATCCGCATAGGCGTGGTGGCGGCTGGTCTAATCATAGGGCGAGTGTAACATGGGCCGATTGCGCGCGTCAAGCGACGGCGTGACGCCACACTATCGCAGCGCCGGCTAGCTTGCGGAGTAAGCTTGCACTATAATTTCCGCCGCTGAGAATCCGCAGACGAGGCGTCCGTTTGAAAAACAGGCAGAGCGAGCAAGCACAACCGGTGTATGTCGTACATCCGCCCGGCCGGCAGCGCGGGTCCAGCTGTCTGGTTTGGGGATGATCGCGGTTGGGGGCCTGCTGCTGATCGGCGCCGTTGTAGTCGGGGCGGTCTTCGCTGGTTGGAGCACGGGCCTGGCCACCGCCCGCGCCCAAGCCACCGGCACAGCAATGGCCGAAGCGCAGCTGCAATGCGCGCTCATCCCGGCTGACTTGGCGGCGGGCCATCTAACGCTGGCGCAGCGGCGGCTGAGCGCGCTCCAATCGGCAGCGCCGGCGCCCGCTTGCCTGGCCCTGTATGCGCCGACCGCCACCCTGCTGCATCAGCAGGCGCAAGCCAGCCCGACCGCCACCGCAACCGCGACCATGACGGCGACTTTATCACCTACTGCCACCGCGCAGCCGACATCTCAGCCCGCGACAGCCACCGCCACGGCCACCAGCGGCGTCGAGTACGATCTGGCGGCGTTGCTGGCGGAAGCGCAGGCTGACTACGAGCGGCGCGACTTCCCGGCCGCCATCGACACGCTCGGCGCCATCATCAGCCTCGATGCCGATTTTCAGCGAAACTTGGTGCAGCGCCTCATTTTGGAGTCGCTCATGGCGCAAGCCCAGTTGCTTTATCGCACGGGGAAGCTGTCCGAAGCCAATGTCCTGACAGACCGCGCCCGCGCTTTCGGCGATGTCGGCAGCCTCAACTACGAGTATTTCATCGCCGATACCTATCTCAATGGCCAGCGCACCAAGACAACCAACCCCTCAGAAGCCGTGCGTCTCCTGCGCCGCATCGTCTACGAGCAGGGCCTGGCTAACTACATGAACGGCCGCGCCTTGGGCGAGCTGCAAGACGCGCTGCGCTACTACGCTGACGCCCTGGCGCTGCAAGGTGATGCCTGCCAGGCGCGGGCGCAATACCAGGCGGCGCTCGACTTGCACCCGTCCGTCACGTATGTCAATCGCGGCCTGCTTACCGGCAAGCGTCAAGAAGCTGAACTCGCCTGCAACGAAGCGCTGCAGATCGCTGGAACGCCACTCGCCATTGGGCCCGCAGCGACGCCGGCGGCGGTGGGCCAACGCTGATTGCAATCGTCACGGCGTCACCTGATCGTTCCCAGAGTATATGCGTTCTTCAACGTTTCAAACTAATTTCTTATCTTTATGTACGCTTTAGGTAAGAATTTTGGCTAGACTGGTATTGACGAAGGTGAGATGTTCGTTGACGCTCCTCCGTTTGTCGATTACGGCTTGCGGCGCTGTGGAAGTTGATGTCGAACCTGGTCACGAGTGCCTGCTGCGGCTCCCCCCTTCGCAGCAGGCGCTCTTTTTTTGGGGTGGCTAAAGCGGGGCCTGGGCGGGCGATCGCGGGCGACCGCACTCAGCCGTCGATGCGCTCGACGATGGAGGCGGTCGCCATGCCTCCGCCGCAGCACATGGTCTGCAAGCCGTAGCGCCCGGCGGTGGTTTCCAGCGCGTTGACCAGGGCCGTCATCAAGCGTGCGCCGCTGCCGCCGAGGGGGTGCCCCAGGGCGATGGCGCCGCCGTGAATATTCACTCGCGCCATGTCGCCGCCGGTTTCCTGTTCCCAAATGCGCGGCACGGACGCGAAGGCCTCGTTGACCTCGAAGACATCAATATCCGCCATGTGCAAGCCGGCGCGTCCCAAGACGGTCTCGGTAGCGGCGATGGGCCCGGTCAACATCAGATGCGGGTCGCTGCCGAGGGTGACGGCCGCGATGAGGCGGGCCCGCGGACGCAAACCCAGTTGCCGCGCTTTGGCCGCGGTCATCACGAGCACAGCAGCGGCGCCATCGCTGATCTGGCTGCTATTGCCGGCGGTCGTAACACCATCAGGCGTGAAGACCGGGTCGAGCGCCGCCATCTTCTCCAGCGTGGTCGAGGGGCGGATACCCTGATCGCGCTCGACGGTGAAAAGGTCGCCGGCGTCATCCATGCCTGGCAGGGGCGCGATTTCCCGCGCCAAAATGCCGTTTTCGCTGGCGCGCCAGGCGCGGCGATGGCTCTCCAGGCTGAGCTCGTCAAGCGCCGCCCGCGTGATGCCCCAGGCAGCGGCGATCTCGTCGGAGGCGATGCCTTGCGGGATCATGTTGTAGGTTTCCATGATGTTGTCGGTGAAGGGCGAGGCGCCGCCCGGCCCCAGGCTGGAGCCCATGGGCACGCGCGTCATGCTCTCGACGCCGCCCGCGATCAGGACATCGGCCTGGCCCGCAGCCGCCATGGCCGCCGCCAGATGGATGGCTTGCTGGCTGCTGCCGCATTGGAAGTCGACGGTCGTGGCCGGTACTTCGATGGGCAGCTCCGCCTCCAGCACGACATTGCGCGCGACATTCATCGTCTGTTCGGCGACTTGGCTGACGCAGCCGAATAGCAGGTGATCAATGCGGCAGCGATCCAGCCCATTGCGTTCCAGCAGCGCCCGCACGACATGCGCGCCCAGCTTGACCGGATGCTGTTCCCGCAGCCAGCCATTGCGCTTGCCCAGCGGCGTACGGATGGCGTCTACAATGACGACCTCGTCCATGGTTCACAACTCCCTCATGCGTGATCAGGCGAAGGCGGAGCACACCGCCTCAAGCTTATTATACCGACGGCGGCGCTGGAAAAAGAAAACGAGACGCGGCGGTCTCGGCATTAGGCGTGCATTGCTGGCTGATGCAAATTGCTAAATGGGCGCTTGCGCCGCTACCAGGGTTGCCGCGCTGGCTTCGCAGCCCAATTGCCGCAGGGCATCCAGGGCGGCGGCGCGGGTCTTGTCGCTGGTGTTATCGGCGAAATCCAGCAGGGCTTCAATGGCGCGGGGGTCGCCGATTTTGCCCAGGGCCATAGCAGCGTGATAGGGCGTGAGGAAGCCGGGGGCGTCCAGGGCGCGAATCAAGGGCTGCACAGCGCGGCCGTCCTTGAGCTTGCCCAACATCATGGCGGCGCGGCCACGCACGATCAAGTCTTCCTGACTGTTATCGACTAGGCGCATTAGGGTGTGCAGGGCTTGGTCGCCGCCCATCATGCCCAGTTTCATGACGGCGGTGCGGCGCTTGTCTTTGTTGACATCGCGCAATTCCGAGAGGATGGCTTTCACTTTGTCATCATGGGCCGCATTCGCCATGGGCTCCCGCCTTTCGTCGCTCCGGCCACCAAATCCGGATGTGCCTCTAGCCTTACCCTCATTCTACCGCGTTCGGCGCGGAACTTCTATCGTCAGCCGGCGAAAAATTTAGCAATTCGCACAAGGCTGCGGTGGAGCTGGTGGCTAGCGCACGCCTCCTACAAGAGCCCAACTACGTTTCGCGCGTTAAACTTGTACGTGTTTGCTTTGCGGGCGGGCGATACACAGAGTCGCCCCTACAAGACTCGTCGTTGGCAGGTTCGTGAGGGACGGGTGGGCGAGCCACCGTCTCGCGCCTAAAGCCTCTGTAAATCGCGGATTTTCAAATTAGCGCAAGCCATCAGGCGGAGCCAGCGCGCCGTCGACGCGCAAGCGCCCGTCGTGGATGCGGCCGACGCGGTCAGCAAGCTGGACGATGTCGGCACTGTGCGTGGCCATGATCAGGGTTTTGCCGGCTTGCCGCGTCAGGCGCAGCAGCAGGCGCAGCACCTGGCGGCCGGTGTCGTCATCCAGGTTGCCGGTGGGCTCATCAGCCAGGACGACCTGGGGCGAATGCAGCAAGGCGCGGGCGATGGCGACCCGTTGCTGTTCACCGCCGCTGAGCTTGTCGGGGAAGGCGGCGGCGCGATCAGCCAGCCCGACCTGCCCCAGCAAGTCCCGCGCGGCCGCTTCCAGTTGATGGCGGCGCGCCCCGCCCAGCTCGCCCGGCAGCGTGATGTTCTCCAGCACCGTCAGCGTGGGGATCAAGTTGAAGAATTGAAAGATGATGCCGATGTGATCGCGGCGGAAGATAGTCAGCTCGGTATCGCGCAAGCGAGTGAGTTCGACGCCGCTGATGCTGATATGGCCGGCGTCGGGTTGATCGATGCCGCTCATGAGATTGAGCAAGGTGCTCTTGCCGCTGCCGCTGGCGCCCAGCAGAGCGAAGAACTCGCCCTCTTGAATGGCCAGGCTGACGGCGTCCAGCACGCGCAGTTGGCGATCGCCTTCGTCATAGCTCTTGCGCAAATCGCGGATGTCTACGATGGGAGGTTGGCGCATGCCCGCCGCCTGGCTTCAACTATGTCCACCGGGTTTGCGCGCCCAGTCTACGCCCTCGCCGCAGCGCTGCAAAGGGCGCGTGTCTGGCGCGCAATCGGGGTCAGCGCCGTTGAATCCGCCAGTAATCGCCGCAGTGGCAAGCAAGCAATCGCATTTTCGCCTATTATAGAGGTGCATTGAATCGATGTAGACATAGCGAATTGAGTCGCATGCTTCAGGAGGCAAACCCATGAATCGAGCCAAATTAGTGATTATTGCGCTATGCGCCTTGCTCGTGCTGATTCCGTCGGCGGCCGGGCAAGACCAAGGCGGTCTCATTGAGCCTGCGGATATGGACATGACCAATCCTGCGGCGCATATCAGTTTTCCGCCGCCGGTGTACGTGGTGCGCGACAGCGTGGATATACGCGGTACCGCCTTGCTCGCCGATATGCGCAATTTCTTCATAGAAATCCGCCCGTTGGACCTGGACGTGATGGCGGACGAAGAAGAAGCGGCCGCGCGCCAGTGGTTCCCGGTGACCTCGCCACGCATTGAAGGCGTGGAAGACGATGTGCTGGGCACCTGGAATACGGTGACGCTGCGCGATGGCTTGTACGAGCTGCGGCTGCGCATCAACATGGCCGATGGCACCCAGCAATACGCCCGCGTCAGCCCCTTGCGCGTCGAGAAAGAGCCGCCGCCCTTCGTCAGTGAGTTGATGGTCGCCGCGGAACAAGTCGAAGCTGTCGTCGAGGAACCGACGCCGGAGCCCGAGCCGACCGCAACCGAAGATCCGTCGCCGCGCGCCATCGCTACCGTCAACAGCAATGTGCGCTCGGGCGATTCCACGCTCTACCCGGTCATCGGCGCGCTGATGGATGGCGATTCGGCCGCGATACGGGGCATCAGCAGCCGCAACACTGGCTGGTTCTATATCGAGTTGGCCAACGGCCGCAGTGGCTTCATCTTCCCCGGCATCGTCAATACGGCTGGCGACCTCAGCAATCTGCCGCGCATCAACCCGCCGCCGCTGCCGCCGACGCCCATTCCCTTGCCGACAGCCGTGCCCGTGGCCGCCCCGCAGCAGCAGACCGGCGCCAACCTGATCATGGAGAACGTCAGGGTCGACCCGCATCCGCCGCGATGCAACGAGGCTTATCGCATCAATGTGACCGTGCGCAACAACGGCAGCGGCGCCTCGACCTCGGGTGGGGAGATTGAAGTTCGCGATTCCCGTCCCGATGGCTCGGGCCTGGCGACCACGCGTATCGGCTTCGGCGCCTTACAGCCGGGCCAGGCGCAAGAGATCTTCGGCCACTTGACGCAGGCGCAGTACTACAACGAGACGCACAATGTCAATCTCTACCTGGACATCAACAACCAGGTGGCGGAGACCAACGAAGGCGACAACCACCACGCCGACGCGCCCTACATTTTGCAGCGCGCCAACTGCTAAGCGTCTGATTTTGCGGAGCGGGACCCGTCTCGCTCCGCCCTTTTCTTCGTCAGCAGGGTATAGCGATTCAGCGCGCCGCCGGCCCCGTCCGCGCGGAAGTCGGCGCTGACCATCAAGCCGGTCGCGGCGATCAGTCGCTCGTGCTCCGCATCGTCGATGTAATGGCAATAGCGCAGCGCCCGCGGCCCCCGGCGCCAATCCAGCAGATAATCGCCCGCTTCCACCTCAGCCGCGTCATCCCAGGGCACGATGCGTTGGCGCAGGCGTTCGTCTTCCAGGAAGCGCCAGGCGGTGAATGCCAGCCAGCCGCCCGGCTCGACGCAGTCCGCCGCCTCGGCCAGGAGCCGCCGCCGCTGCTGAGCGCCCGGCACGTGATGCAGCAGGCCGAATAGCGTCACCAGTTGCGCCCCGCGCCCGGGCAAGCCGCTCAGCACGACATCGCGCTGGATGAGGTCCAGCTCAATCCCCGGCTGATCCGCCAGCCCACACCGCGCCAGCGCCAGCAAGTCGGCGTTGGTATCGACGCCGCAATAACGGAACGGCGCCGCCTGACGATCAGCCAGAAAACGAGCGAAGCGCCCGTTGCCGCAGCCGATATCCAGGACGGAGCGCAGCGGCAGGTCCAGCGACGACAGGGTGCGCGGCCAACCGGGCCAGGCGCGTTGCCGCGTGGCGTCGAACTCGCGCGCCGTCACGCGGTAGAAGCGTTGATTGATGGCGTTCAGCCGCCGCCGCGTCAACTCGCGCATGGGGCCCGCCAGCTGATTGGCCAGCCGCTCCCAAGTGCGATGCGAAGGTCTGGCGCGTAAGATTGCGCCCCTGAGCATCGTCCAGATATCAGAATAGAGTACTTCGCTTTGGTCGCAGCGCCGCCATCGCGCCGACGCCCCAAGATTCGCCCCGCGCTTTCCAGATGTGTTATAGTGTGGATACCCTTTGCCGTTTGTGCCAAGAGGAGACATCCTTTCCGATTGCGTATCTGTGTAGCAAATAGTGCTTGATGATTACAAGGGCGAAACCGGGTTGCTCCAGCGCCGTATCACCACGGGGCGGCGCCCCGAAGCAAGGCTCACAGATAGAGAGAGGCCGCAATGGCAGAGAATTTCAACTTTCGCAGTCACTACCACGAGGGACGCAACAAGTTCCAGGCGATCCAGAACAAGGTATTCTGGCAGGAGGTGCTGAACCACCTCATCGGCCGGCACAACGAATTGCTGAATTTCGACGAGATTCGCAGCCGGCTGCACCTGCACGAAGAGCACTACGAAGGCGTGCGCGATGTGCCGCTGGAGAACATCGTCGGCAGCGTCGGCCGCTACAAAGACTTCACCCGCAGCTTCTTGCCCAAGAACAGCAAGTTGCGCGAACGTTGGAGCCGCGTCTACGCGCTGGCCAACAGCCTGGAAGGCCCGCCGCCGATAGAGCTCTACAAGGTGGGCGACGCCTATTTCGTGCGCGATGGCAACCACCGCGTCTCGGTCGCGCGGCAATTGGACGCCAAGACGATTCAGGCGCACGTCATTGAATTGCCGACCACGGTGCCGCTGCGCCCCAAGATGTCGCAGCGGGAGATGGCCGCGGCGGAGGCCTACGCCAACTTCCTTGATGAGACCGGCTTGTCGCGCGCGGTGACCAGTCACGAATCGATCGAGCTGACCGAGCCCTCGCGCTATCACGAGTTGATGGCGTATATCTTCTTGCATCAGCGCGTGATGGAAAAGCTGGAAGGCCACGCCCTGACAACCGAAGAAGCCACGGCCGATTGGTACCACACGCTCTATAAGCCGGCCATTGACTTGATCCGCAAGCACAGCGTCATGGAGCTAGCGAAGGACGCCAAAGGCCCGCGCACCGAAGGCGACTTGTATCTGTGGCTGATGAACAACTTGCTCGACCTGCGGCATCAATACGGCGATGAAGCACCGGTCCGCTCATTCAGCGGCGCGCTGACGACCTATCTGGAAGCGGAACACGTGGATGTGCCGGAAGCGCTGCGCAGCGAAGCCGACGCTTCGGTGATATTGACGCAGTCGCAGGCGATGAAAGCCGTGCGCCGCGCCCGTGAACGCCAGTTGGAAGACGAAGACTTCTCCGAAAGCGATGCGCTGATCGGCTAAGGCGCCTCAGCGGCTGGGCGCTTCCAGGGCGGTCAGCTTCATGAAGGCGCGCTCTCGCCGAGGCAAATCGTCGAGGGCGTTGCTGGCATTGAACATGCCGAGCGCGTCGTAAGCCTCCTTGATATAGCTGCGTACGGTGCTCGGCGCCAAACTCATCTCGTCGGCGATCAAGTCGGCGGGCATGCCCTCAAGGGCGTACAACTCAATTGTGCGCCGTAGTCGCTCGCTCAAGCCTTCATATTGCACCGGCCGCGGCAGCGCGATGGCCAGGGGGCTGCTGGCCCGCGGATGATTGAGCAAGCGGCGGGCGACATCCATGCTGCGGCTGTAGAGCAGTTCGCGCGCGTCGAGCTGGCTGGCGAGACAGACGGCCGAAGCAATGTGATAGCGCACATCCTGCTTGTGCAGAAAAGCGCGAGCGCCCCCAGCGGCGGCGGCGTAGAACAAGTCGAGGTCGTCAATATGCGACAGGCAGACCAGGGCGGCGTCGGGGACCCGGGTGACGATGCGCTCGATCGACAAGCGGATATCGCCACGCTCGCCGCTATTGTTCACGTCCAGGATGATGACATCGGGATGGCCGGCGACGGGTGTGCTTTGCAGCGACTTCCAGAATTGCTCCAGGCTGGAAAAGTCGGTCAGGGCGCGCGTTCGGCGGTCCCAAGCCAGATAAGCGTGAATGGCTTTCTCGGTGTAATAATCGCTGTCGATGAGCGCAACGCTGAGGTCGATGCCGCTAACATCCGTCATGGGTTGCTCCTTAGAACATCAAAGTCGTAGGGGCGAGACGGTGGCCCGCAGCGTGAACAGGGGCGTCAAGCAGCTGCGCGGGCGTTTCACGAAACGCCCCTACAGACGCGCTGATGCTTCGGGGCGAGCGCCATATCACATCACCCGCTCGCCCGCCTTGAGCCAGGCGACGACTTCAGCGGCCATATCATAGTCGCCGCCGGGGATGATGTAGGCGCCTTGAATCAGCCCGCTCATCGCGTCGAGCAATTCTTGGGCGATGCAGATGCCCTCGGTTGGCGCGTCAGGCGCGGCGGCGATTCGCTTCATCAGGCCGTCGGGGATGCTGATGCCGGGCACCTCGTTGTTGAGGAAGCGGGCTTGGCGGGCGCTGTGCAGGGGCATCACCGCCATCAGGACCGGCAGCGTGAAGTCTTCGCCCGCCAGCTCGGCATAGCGGCGGCGGAAGCGGTCGATGCGCTCGGGCTCGAAGATGGCTTGGCCCAGAGCGAAGTCCACGCCGGCGCGCAGCTTCTTGCGCAAGATGCGGATTTCGCGGTCGAGGTCTTCGGCGGCCATATTCAGCGCGCAGCCGACGGTGAAGCTGCTGGGCTGGCCGATGCTGTGGCCGGCCATATCGACGCCCTGGTTCATGCCGCCCTTGATGACATCAATCAGGCGGGAGGGCGCGACATCGTTGACATCGCTGGCATCGGGAAAATCGCCGATGCGGGTGGGGTCGCCCATGACCACGAAGAGATTGCGCAAGCCGAGCGCGTGCGACGCCAGCAGATCGCCCTGCACGCGCAGCATATTGCGCCCGCGGGTGGGGAAGTGCAGCACCGTCTCAATGCCCAGCTGAGATTGCAGCAGGTGGGCCACGGCCCAGGCGCTCATCTTCATGCGGGCGGCGGGGGTATCGGCCACGTTGATCAGATCGGCGCCGGCGGCCCGCAAACGCCGCGCCGCTTGCAGCAGCGAATCGGTGCGGTAGCTGCGCAGTGGCGCCATCTCGACCGTGACGGTGAAGTCGCCCCGCCGCAGCCGCTCGCTCAATTCGGTGGGCGCATCGGGCGCGTGCGCTTCGTGGTCCATGTCGACCTCGCCGATATGCAGGTCGACAAAATCGGCCTTGGGCTTATCGAGCGCGGCGCGCATGGCGGCGATATGCTCGGGCGTTGTGCCGCAGCAGCCGCCGATGACGCTAGCGCCGATGTTGACGAAGGTGGTGGCGCAATCAGCGAAATACTCGGCGCTGGCCGGGTAGAGGATGCGCCCGCCGACGACTTCGGGGAAGCCGGCGTTGGCCATGGCGGAGAATTTCGCGTCGGGCACGGCGAAGCACATCTGCCGCAGCACCTCGGCGATGCCAGCGGGCCCGCTGCCACAATTGACGCCGATGACATCAGCGCCGGCTTTGTACAAGTCGTTGGCCACGCGCGCCGGCGGATAACCGGCGTAACTCAGGTTCTCGTGATAGAAGGTGGCCTGCGCGATCAGGGGCAGATCGGGCTCCAGCTGGCGCAGGACTTCGATCGCCAACAGCAGTTCGCGGTGCTCGCTGAAAGTCTCGAACTGGATGAGGTCGACGCCGGCGCGGATCAGGGCGAAGAGCTGCTCGGCATAAGCGGCGCGCGCCTCGTCTTGCGACAGGCGGCCGTAAGGGGTGATGCCGATGCCCAGCGGCCCGACCGAGCCGGCCACGTAGACGCCCTGGCGGTCGCTCTCGGCCAGCGCCAGATGCGCCAGCTCGACGCCGCGATGGTTGATGTCGTCCAGCTCGGCAGCGCGGCCGGCGTTGGCCAGCTTGTAGCTGTTGGCGCCGAAAGTATTGGTTGCGATCAGCTCGACGCCGGCGCTGATGTAGGCTTTGTGGATGCGCAGCACGACATCGGGTTCGTCGATATTCATGGCGTCGAAGCAGGCATCGGCGCGGGCGTGCGATTCGTGATGCAGCATGGTGCCCATGGCGCCGTCCGCCAGCAAGGGCGCGCCGCTGCGCAAACGATCGCGGAATGGCCGTTGGCTCATGCTCAACCTGAACTGCTAAATATCGCCCATTGGCGCCGCCGATTTCGCTACCCGCATCGCCGCTTCAGCGTATCCTAGTTGTGGGCGCTGGCCTGACAGAGAGACTGACGGCTGCGCTCACCAGGGGCGACCGCGCCCGTATCGCGCAGTGTAACAGAAATGCGTGCCGGCTACTACGGATATGCGATGAGGCGGCTGGTCTATGCGCTAGCGACCCTGGCCTCCAGCGGGAAAGCAGTCTGTAGGGGCTTTTCGTGAAACGCCCGCGCGCCTGCGGGACGGACGTCAGGGCGTGACGCCCCTACAAGTCTCGGCGAGCGCGCAAGTATTCTCAGGTGGGCTACATGGCTGAGGTTAACGTTTGGACAAGCTGAATGAATTTCGGGCGCGCTGGCCTCGTCTGAGGGGCGGGCTACGTTGGTGCGCGGGCTGGCTGCGGCGCTTATGGGGCCTTGCGCGGCGTTGCTTGCGCTTCAGCCGGGCTCAGATCGGCGGCGGCGCCGGGCTCATCAAGCGGGGCGGGGTCTATTATGTGCCGCTGTGGCTGCCGATCGCGGCTGCGCTGCTGCTGGCGTCGACAGTATTTTGGGGCGATATCGCCGGCTTGACGCGGCGCATCGCCTTCAGCGCCGGCAATTGGCTGCGCCCGCCGGAGCAGGTGGAGCTGGCGGCGTTCTTCGCGCCTTCGGTTCTGCACTGGTCATCCGAGATCGGCGAGTGGGCGGCGGCGGCCGCTGTCGACGCGCACCTGTTGGCGACGGTGATGCAGATCGAATCTTGCGGGCACCCGACGGTGATCAGCCCGGCCGGCGCACAGGGCTTGTTCCAGGTGATGCCCTTTCACTTTGAGGCGGGCGAAGACATGCTCGAGCCGGATACCAATGCGGCGCGGGGCGCGGACTACCTGCATTATTGCGCTGATGCGGCGGACGGCGTCATCGGCCGGGCCTTGGCTTGTTATAATGGCGGACCCTCGGTCATCGGGCAAGCGCGCGAGCAATGGCCGCAGGAAACGCAGAAGTACTATCGCTGGGGCGTGGGCATCTACAGCGACGCCGTGGCCGGGGCTGGGCGCAGCGCGACCATGGAGCAGTGGCTGGCGGCCGGCGGCGGACGGCTCTGCGCCAGCGCTGAGGCCGAGCTGCGCCGGCGAGCCTAATCGCCCTGAAGGCTCAGCGGAAGCTGCGCATCACCGAGAGCACCTTGCCTTTGATCTCGCAATTGGAGGGATGCACGATGATCGGCTTGTAGGCGTCGTTGGCCGGCTGCAGGCGGATGCTGCCGTTCTCGCGGTAGAAGTGCTTTAGCGTCGTCTCGCTGTCTTCGGGCAGCCAGGCCGCCACCATCTCGCCGTTCTCAGCCGTGCTCTGCCGGCGCAAGATGACGATATCGCCGTCTTGAATCATGGAGTCGATCATGGAATCGCCGCGCACCGTCAGCGCGAAGACCTCGCTCTCGTCAAAGCCGCTCAGCAGCTGCTGCGGCACGCCGATATAATCGTCATCGTCGATGTGATGGGCGATGTCTTCGGGCAGCGAAATCGGCTCGCCAGCGGCGATGCGCCCAACGTGCGGCACGCGGAAGGGGGCCGGCAAGGCAACGACCCGCGGCGACGCGCTGACGCCCGGGATGGCGGCGATGATGCGCAAGCCGCGCGATACGCGCCCGGAGCGTTCGATGTAACCGGCGTCGACCAAGCGATTCAGGTTGTAGTTGACCACGGAGGTGGAGCCGATGCCGACTTCCTCGCCGATCTCGCGGATGGTGGGCGGGAAGCCCTGCCGCTGCGTATAGGCAAACACGAAGCGCAGCATGTGCTGCTGCCGCCGCGATAGCTTGTTAAATGGTTTCATCAGATTACCCTCAAGTCTCGTTGCTGCGCGGCCCGCCTTGGCCCGGCGAGGGCGCTCTGCCTGCTATTGTAGCGAACATCTGTTTATACGTCAAATGTTCTAAGCGCTAATTCGGGGAAGTCGCCAAGGGTTGCTTTTGCCAAAGTCGCGCGATATTGGGCAATTGTAGGGGCGGCCAACCTGGTCGCCCGTCGCCTGACAAGCGCGCATCTGCGGGCGACTTGATAAGTCGCCCCTACAGAATTTTCCATCGCTGCGTGCTGGATTTGGCCGGCCCATTAGCGCGGACCCGCATTCTGACGCGTGGCCAGCCCTCAGCCCAGCAGAGATTCGAGCGGATCATCGCGCCGTAACGGGGGCGCGCCGCCGCGGATCAGCGCTTGATTGCCGCCCGCGGGCAAGTCGAAAGTGTAGACGGGGCGACCCTGCTCGCTGGCGAAGCGCGCGGTGTACATGGCGCCGCCGTCGACCTGCGATTCGACCACGATGACGGCTTGCGCCAGCCCGCTGATGATGCGATTGCGCGAGACCAGACGCTGCGCATTGGCGCCCCAGGGCGGATGCGCCTCGCTCAGCAGCGCGCCGGCCCGGCGGATCTGCTCCGCCAGGGGGCGATTGACTTCGGGATAGACATTGAGCAAGCCGCTGCCCAGCACGGCGACGGTCACACCGCCGGCGGTCAAGGCGCTGACGTGGGCGGCGGTGTCGATGCCGAGGGCCAGACCGCTGACGATGGTGTAGCCGGCGCGCGCCAGCTTCATCGCCAGTTGCAACGTGAGGAAGCGGGCTTCTTGCGAGGGCGCGCGCGTGCCGACAATGGCGACGGACTTGGCCCAAAGCTGGTTTTGAAGGTCGCCCAGGGCAAAAAGGGCTGGCGGCGCATCGCAGGCGCGGCGCAGCGGCTCGGGATAATCAGCGGCGTCGTGGCGCAAGACAGCCAGGCCGGCGGCGCGCCAAGCACAGAGATCGCGCTGGAAGGCGCTCAGGTCGATAGCCGCGATTTCGCTGGCGATACGCGGGCCGATGCCGCGCACGCGCTGCAGCTCAACCGGCGAGGCGGCGAAGATGGCGTGGAAATCGTGGTGGAAATGACGCAGCAAGTTATTGAGGGTCTGGGCGCCGATGTTGGGCGACAGGCTCAGCGCCAGCCACTGCAAATCGGCCGGATCAGTCCGCTTCATAGTATTCGACGATGGAGAGTTGCATGGCGTGCATGAAAGTGTTGACCTGTCGCAGGACGTTCGACCATTCGCTGGAGTTGCTGACCTGCGGCAGTTCGGACCAGGTCAAGATCGAGTCCATAACGAAGTCGCTGAAGAAGTAAAAGCCGCGCAAAGCCTGGGGCAAGGTCAAGCCTTCGAGGATCAGGCGGGCGGCGTATTCCTTGCCGATGGTGATGGCGGCCGACAAGCCGCTATCGGGCGCGCCATCGGCGACATAGGCGCGGATCGCTTGCAGGACGCGCCGGCCCTGCGCGCGCAAGAAGCCCTTGCCCTCGTCGCTCATGGCGGCGTACCAGGGCGCGGCTTCCAGCTGATGGCTGCCGATTTGCATGCGGGCGTTGCCCAAGGCGCTCTGCATGATGACTTGCAGCTCGATCGGCTGCACATCGGCTTGGGGCTGGGCGTATTCGCGCAGCTGCCGCACGTTGAAGCGGCGGTGATTGCCTACGGTGCGGCGGAAAGGCAGCTTGCCGCTATCGGCCCAATTGCGCACGGTGGCCGGATGAACGCCCAGGATATCGGCGGCGCGGCGCAGGCTGACCCATTCGCTGTTTTCGTCTTGATTGGCCATGGAGCAATTGGAATTCCATCGTCAAGTCGCGGACAAGTATACCCCAGCCCAGGTCATGGTCAACGACTGTGGCGGCCCCAAGACGACGCCGGGGGGCGCCAATCGGGCGGGCGCGCCCGCAAGCGCCAGCGCCAGCCGGCCGGGTAACCCAGCATTTTGGCGGCATCGCCGAGGGCGCGGATGGGCGGGATCATTACGATGGCGTAGAGCCAGACCGCGGGCGAGCGCTGATCAGCGGCGCGCATGACGACTGGCAGGCGGCGATAGGGCCGGGCATTGTAGCTGGCGCCGCCCAGGAATATCAGCAGCCAGGCGGCCGGATGCAGCAGGATGGCGGCGGCCAGCAAGCCCGGCAGCAGCAGCAGATAGGTCAGGTAGCGGATCAGGTGCCGCTTGGGCCACAGGTTGGCTTTGCCGTCGCCGCGGGCGTAGCGGTAGTACTGGCGAAAGAAGGCGCGCAGATTGGGGCGCGGACGAAAATATGCCAGCGCGGCCGGCTCAAAGGCGAAGGGGCCGGCTGTCGCTTGCAGGCGCAAATCGAAGACCAGGTCTTCACAGAAGTCCAGCCATTCGGGGTAGAGGCCGATTTCGACGGCGGCGGCTTTGCGGAAGGCGATGCTGCGGCTGCTGGGCAAGAAGGCGGCCGGGTCGATCTCGCGGGCCAGCGGCAGCGTAGTCGCGCCCAGCGCAATCTCGAAGGCGGAGCGCGGATCGGCGGCGAAGAAACCGCCCACGACATGCAAGTCGGGATTGTGCAGCAGCGGCGCGGTGATCCGCCCCAGCCAGGCATCGCCAAGGCGGACGCCTGCGTCAGTCACGACGATGATATCGCCCTGGGCGGCGGCGATGGCGCGGTTGCGGCCGACGCTGATATTGCAGCCCGGCTCGATTAGCAGGCGCAGGGGCAGCCGGTCGCGGTAGCTCTCGATGATGGCGACGGTGTCATCGCTGCTGCCGCCGTCGACGATGACGATCTCGTCGGGCGGGCGCGTCTGCGCAGCGATCGAGTCGAAGAGCTGGCGGATGTTAGCGCCCTCGTTGAGGACGGTGGCGATCAGGCTGATCACAGGGCGGCCCCGGCTGATTCACGCTATGCGCAATGCTAGCGGCAAACGCGAGGTAACTGTAGTGCCGCCTGCGCGAGGCGCCGCCGCGCGATGATCACAAAGGCGCGGAAGAAAATCCAAGTCAATCATGCGAAAAGTGTTTGAGAATTTATCGGAAGAGGGGGCGAGCCACCGGCTCTCCCGTACGCACATTCGACAGTTTTGAAAGTAAGGTTTCTGCTGCGACCATTCGCATCACTTACTTGGAGCTACTGAGACGCAGAGAGCACGACGGGACTGGGCTACATTGGCGCCGGATGTCATCGCCCTGCTGCGCTGATGGGCGTCAAGCGCACGTCAATCCAGATCCGGCACTGTTTGCGCTTCGATCATGGTCTGGCGGAAGGCGCGCACCTGGGCGTCACCGCGCTCGCTCAGCACAGCGCTGCCGGCGACGACCCGCACAAAACCAAAAGCCCGCAAGCGCGTCAGCACCCGCGTCATCTTGGCCGGCGTCCAGCGGAAGTGTTCGTGCAAGGTTGAGAGGCGCAGTTCGACGGCGTGGCGTGGGGTGTGCTGATGATTGTGGATGTGCGCCAGCACGACCTGGTCTTCAAAGCGGCGGCGGCGGATTGCGCGGCGGATCAAGGTCGCGATCAAGCCGTAGCGCGGCGAGCAGACCCAGGCCAGCACGAAGAGCAGGAAAATAATCAGGACCATAGAGGCGCTGATGGATGAATCCCACTGCGAGACCAGGTCCAGGCCGAAGAGGCGATTGAGCAGGCCGATGCCCTGCCCCACCGGCAGCACGCCGAAGAGCTGCCCGCGGGCCAGGTCGTAGCCGAAGACGGCCCCCGCGGCGCCGATCAGCGGGCTGAGCAGCAGCATCAGCGCCAGCCGATCGGTCAGCAAGTACGCTGCGGCGGGCGGGATAATGAAGAAGGCGATCACCAGAATCGAGCCGACGGCGTCGAAGGCGCCGACCGCCACCAGGCTCACCAGGGCCATGAGGGCGTAGTGCATGAGGCCGGGGCGGAAGCCCAGCGATTGCGCCAGGGCGGCGTCAAAGGTCGCCAGTTTCAGTTCTTTGTAGAAGACCAGCACGAAGGCCAGGGTCAGCAGTGTCATGACGAGGGTGACTGTGATGGATTTGGGGAAGAAGACCAGCAGCGGTACTTCGTCGAGCAAGCCGGCGCGGTAGGCTTTGGCGGGCGGATACAGGCCGCAGTTGCTGCAGAATTCGCGGAAGACGGCTCGTTCATCGCGCGGGCTGATGCCCAGCGAGCGGCAGTTGACGCATTGGCGGGTCAGCTTGGCGGCCGGGTGCCCCGGCGCGACCGTGACGGTTTCGCAGTCGGCGAAGCAGTGGCTGTTGGTATTGGCCCAGGCCAGCCCGATCTCGCCCACCAGCACGGCGTCTTCGTCGAGGTGGGCATCGTCGACGAAACGCGAGACCAGGATGACGGCGATGGCGAAGAGCAGCGGGAAGGCCAAGCCCAAGGCGGCGTCTTGCTTGACCAGGCCGGAGCGGTGCAGCAGCTCCGTCAGCGCGACGGTGGCCAGCCCGGCCAGCGCAGCGCCCAGAATCAGCCAGGGCGACGAGGTATCGCCCGGCAAGCCAAAGACCTCGGTCATCAGCAGAAAGGCGAGCACAATGCCCAGCAGCACCGTATGGCTGATGGCGTCACTGGTCAGCGACAAGCCGCGCAGCAGCAGGAATACCCCCAGCAGCGCGCCGCTGATGGCGATGAGGCAGCCGATGATGATGGCGGTGTTCTGCGGCGAGCGGAAAAAAGCGTTGAGCTCGTCGCGGGTGACGAAGGTCAGCAGCAGCTCGATGAGCGGACGTTCCAGCGCCATCATGAGATGTGGGCCTCCAGCTTGCGCTGCAGCCGCGCCAGGGTAGCGGCCGGAAGCAAGTCGGCGAGATCGAGTTGGCGGTCTTCCGGGATGAGGGGCAGGTCAAGCTCGTGGGCGTGGAGACGGTAGGCGTCCCAGAGGCGCTGATTGTGTTGATCTCGCTGGGCTTGGGCGATGCCGCTCGGCGTCAGTTGCCAGCCGTTGACGCTGGCTTGGGCATGGCCCGCGGCCGTCAACTGGCGCAAGCCGAGCTCGGCGCTGGCATCGCCGATGCCGCGGATGAAAGGGTCCGGCACTGGGGCGGAGGCGCCGCCATGGGCCAATGCGTAGCGATACAGGTCACGCAGCGTATTGCGGGCGGCAAAACGCCGGCGATTGGCGCGTTGGCGCAGCTTGCTCCAGACCAGTCCGCGGCCCGGCGCCAGGCTGATCGAGGTTAAGACCAGGGCGAAGGCGACCACAATGATGAGCGGGCCGGTAGGGATGTCGCTATCGAGCGCGCTGATGACCGCGCCGACGCCGCCGGCAAAAGCGCCAAAGACGGCGGCCAGGATCACCATCTGGTGCAGCGACTGCGTCCATTGGCGGGCGGCGATGGCGGGCGCGATCAACAGGCCGACCATGAGGATCACCCCGGCCAGCTGCAGGCCCAGCACGATGGTGACGACGATAAGCGTCGAGAGCAGGGTGTTGATGAGGCCGGTACGGAAGCCGTTAGCGCCGGCGAATTCGGCATCAAAGGTGACGAGCTTGAACTGCTTCCACAGCAGCGCCAGCGCCAGCAAAACGACGAGGCCGACGCCGCTGACCAGCGCGACATCGCTTTCGATGATGGCGGCCGCTTGCCCAAAGATGAACTTGTCCAGGCCGGCCTGGCTGGCGTCGGGCAGGGATTGAATATAAGTCAGCAGGGCGATGCCCAGGGCGAACCAAGCCGCCAGCACGATGCCCAGGGCGGTGTCTTGCTTGAGGCGGGTGGTGCTCAGCAGGGCAGCCACGAAGCGCAAGCCCAACCAACTGGCGATGCCGGCGCCGATCAGCAGGGCGCCGAGCTCCCGCCCGTGCAGCAGGAAAGCGATGGCCACGCCGGGCAGGGCCGCGTGCGAGAGCGCATCGCCCAGCAAGCTCTCCCGCCGCAGCACAGCGAAGCAGCCCAGCACGCCGCTGAGCGCGCCCAGTACTGAGCCGCCAAGCGCCACCACGCGCACGGTGTAGGTGAGGCGCAAGCCGAAAAGCGCCGCGCTGAGCGGGATGAAGAGCGCGCCCAGCAGCGCGATGCCGGCGATGATGAGCCAGACGCGCCGGCCGGACCGTGTCAAATGCGCGGGCATCAGGCGCCGCCGGCCCCGGAGGTCATCAGCTGCCCGCCGTGCAATGCCGAGACGCGGCCACCGTAAGTCCGGCGCAGATTCTCAGGCGTGAAGACTTCGGCGGTGGGTCCGCTGGCGATGACCTCAACATTGAGCAGGGTCACCCAATCGAAGTATTCGGCGACGGTTTGCAGATCGTGATGCACGACAAGCACGGTTTTGCCGCGCTGGTTCAGTTGGCGCAGGATGCTGACGATGGCATTTTCGGTGACGGCGTCGACGGCGGCGAAAGGTTCGTCCATGAAGTAGATTTGCGCGTCTTGCACCAGGGCCCGCGCCAGGAAGGTGCGCTGCTGCTGCCCGCCGGAGAGCTGGCTGATCTGGCGATCGGCGAAGTCGACCAGGCCCACCTGCTCCAGCGCGCCCAGCGCTAGCTCTCTCTGTGCCCGGCCCGGGCGGCGGAACCAGCCCAGCTTGCCGTAGAGCCCCATGGTGACGACATCCAGCACGGATGCCGGGAAGTCCCAATCGACGCTGCCCCGCTGCGGCACATAGCCGACCAGCGAACGGGCGCGTTCGTAGGGCAAGCCGTAGAAGGCGACCGTACCGGCGGCGCGCGGGATGAGATTGAGCACGGCTTTGATCAGGGTGCTTTTGCCGGCGCCGTTGGGGCCAACGATGCCCATCAGCACGCCCTCGGGCACGGCCAGGTCGATATCCCAGATGGCCGGGTTCTCTTGGTAGGCGACGGTCAGGTCATCAACCGCCAGGGCCAGGTCGCTATTCTGGGGCATCGCATTCCGCATTCCACAGGTCGGCGGGCGGCTGCGGCATCAGCTCGGCAGGCCAGGCGGGGATGTCGACGGCGGCGCCCATGCAAGCGTAGGACTGCATGATGGTGAGGGCATTTTGCGCCAGCATGCCGATGTAGCTGCCGCCGAAGCTATCGGGCGCGTCCATGGCATCGCCGTAGAGCTCGCGCAGGCCAATGCCCGCGGCGTGGCCATCAGCCCGCAGCGCCTCAATGACGGCTTCGATGGTATCGGGCGGGATGCTGCTCTCGACGAAGAGGACCGGGATCTCGTGCTCGGCCACAAAGTCGACGGTGGCCTGGATATCGCCGACGCCGGCTTCGTCCTCGGTGCTCAAGCCCTGGATGGCTTGCATCCGCCAGCCGAAGGCAGCGCCGAAATATTGGAAGGCGTCATGCGATGTGACCAGGTAGCGCTGACCCTCGGCGACCGAGCGCAGCCCGGCGTCAGCCCAATCGTAGAGCAGGCTCAGCTGCTCGAGGTAGGCAGCGGCATTGGCGCGGTAGATAGCGGCGTTGGCCGGGTCGAAATCAGCCAGCGACGCCGCCAGATCCGCCGCGGTGAGTTGCCAATTGCGCGGATCGAACCAGAAGTGGGGGTCAGCGACATTCAGCAGCGCCTCCGAAAGGTCGTAGCCGCCGATGATGAAGCCGGCATCGCGCACTGGCGCGCTCAAGGCGTAGATGGCCACGCCTTGCTCCGAGAGCGCCTCAAAGACGGCGTCGAATTGCCCTTCCAGGTGCAAGCCGCTGTAGACGACCATCTCCGCTTGGTTCATGGCGACAATGTCGGATTCGGTCGGCTGATACAGATGGGGGTCGACGCCGGCGCCCATCAAGCCGGTGACGCGAATGCCGTCGGTATCGGCGGTGAGGATGCGCAGGAGGTCAGCTGCTTGCGTGGTGGTGGCGACGATATCCAGGCTGTCTTCTACGGCGTGAGCGGCGCCCGGCAGCAGCAGAGAGAGCGCCAGCAGGCTATGAATTATCAAGCGGGATTTCACGAATTGGCCTCCACAGGCTAATTTCAGCGGAACTAAGTCTATTTTTAGACCAGCTTAAAAACCTTGTCAAGGGGGCGGCTGTTCTCGCTGCGAGCGATTCTGACACCCCTCACCCCCCGGCCCCCTCTCCCACAAGGGGAGAAAAAGCGCTGCGCGATGCACGGTATTTTGCGCGGGCGGCGGCATTGCCGGGCGCGTGTCTACAAAATGCGACGGTGGTGGGGTTTCGAGGGACGGGCGGGCGAGCCAATGGCTCGCCCCTACAGATTCCGACGGGGAGGGGGAGCATGACACTGCGAGAGGCAAGGCATTTTGCGCGGGCGGCGGCATTATCGGGCGTTTGTCGACCGATTGCGTATGACGCGGGATGTGGACGGCTGTCGATTGAAATGGGCGGGATGCAAATTACCAGGGGCGCCAGCGGCGTTTCCGCGCCGGCTTGAGGCTGTGGGTCAGGGTGGTCAAACCGCCGCCCCAGGGGCAGAAGAAAGGCCGCTGCTCGGCGAAGAGCTGCTCAATGCCGTGCAGCGGATAGCGTTGATTGGTCAGCTCCATGAAGGCGCCTTCCGCGCGCATGGACGCCTGGGCGCGTTCGCGGCTGAGCTGCGGCTCCCAGCGCCACTTGTCGGGGAAGTAGTAATAGTAGTAGGTATAGGCGGCAGCCGTGATGGGCGTGACGCCGCGGTTGTCGTAAGCCCACAGATCAAGGTCGCTGCGCTCAGCCAGTTGGGCGATCACAAAGAGCGCGCAGGTAGCGGAAAGCTGGGCTTCGTAGCTATCGCCGGCGCGCTCTTGATCGGCGATGCCTTTGAGATAGCCTTCGGGGTGGATGTGGCGGTCGACGGCGTGACGATAGACATTGGCCGCGCTATTGCGCTGCGCGTCGCTGTCGAGTAGGACGCCGGTGGCCATCGTCAGCGCCGCCAACCAGAGGCGGCACAATAGGTCGTCAGGGGCGCGCTGACTCAGCAGCTCCACGCGTGACCGAATTGCGTCGCTTATGCCTGCCAGTTGGCTCTGCGCCGCTGGATGATCGACCAGCAGGGCCGCAACGCCGCAGGCCCCCAGGGCGCGCTTGATCGCAGCAAGGTCGGCATCGGAATGAGACAAGATATCGCCGGCGCTCAGAGCGGCCAGGGCCAAATCGCCCGCCGCGGCATCGCCCTCGACGCGGTAGCGCAGCGCCGCCAGGTAAGCTGCTTCCAGCGTGTTATCCGGCTGGCTGTCTAGTAGAGCGAAGGACTGAGCTATAGCCGGATCATCGCGATTGGCTTGGACGCGGGCCAGCGCTTGGTCGGCGAAGAAGAGCCCTTCGGCTCGTGGTGAAAGTGGCATCGCTACTTGGCAACTCCTTCACTGCGCGCCATGTCAGCGCAAGGCAGCGCGATCGGTGTCTTCATCGGCAAAGCGCGGTGGCGAGCCGCCCGCCGGCGCAAAAGCGTCCTGAAAGGCGGAGGTCGCAGGCGGAGCGCTGGCTGGAGGCGGGCCGTATCTTGGGGCAAGTCGACGGCGACGGATGATCGCCAGGCCCAGGAGGGCGCCGAGCAATGACAGCAGCAGAAAGACCAGGCCACTTCCGAGCGCCGCGACGAGTAGCGCTTCCAGCGCAGCCGGGTCGCTGGCGAATGCGCCGGCCGTTGTTGCGGTGGTCTGTGGCGCTATGGGTCGCGCGGCAAAGTCAAGCAGGGGCGGCGCCGTGCCGGGCGCTACCGTCGCGCTGAATTCGCTGGCTGTCACCGGCGTGTATTCGCTGCTCGTAATCAGCACCTGGTAGGCGCCCGCGGCCAAGGGACCGAGACAGAGGAGGCCGTCGGCCGCCAGCGGTGAATCTTCAAGCAATTGGGTGGAGACGGTTACACCGCGCTCGTCCAAGGCGCTGGCGCCGATGCCTTGCAGAATGAGGGCTTCGTCGGCGTCCAGCAGGCCGTTGGCATTGCGGTCGTGGAAGGCGCGAAGGCAAATCTGCCCGCGCTCCTGCGCCGTGAGCGGGCAGGCGGCGAAGACGATGACCAGCAGGCAGAGCAACAGCCGGCGCGTCATCAGCGCCCTCGCAGAAAGAGTGAAACGAGCCCGCCCAGCATCAGCACGGCGCCGGCCAGCAGCAAGGCGAATACGCCGCTGAATTCGCGCAGCAGGCTGCCAGCCGCGTCGGGCTGATCGGCGACGGTTGCGGGCGGCGAGCTGGCAGGCGGCAGGAAGGGCTGGAGCCCCGGCTTGGCGCCGAACTCAACGCTGACGCGGCCGCCACCGCGCAGATCAAGGACCAGGCTCGCCGGGCTGCTGAGGCCATAGCCGGCGGGCGGGCGGCCCTCGATGCGGTATAGCGCCGGCGCCACATCCGGCCGGCAATCGGGCTGGGCCGCGGCATCGGTGGTCAGGCGCAGCAATTCAAGATCGGCGCTGTCGAAGAGCGCGATTTGGCCATCCGCCAGGAAGGTCTCGTTAGGCTCTCGCAGGGCATTCTGATTTTCGTCCAGGTAAACCGCTATGCAGAGGAGCGGGCGCAGGTCAGCCGGGTCGATCACGGGCGCTGCGGCGGGGATCACCGGCGCTGGCGGCAAGCCCGCTGTGCCGCGCAAGCTTACGGCAACCTGTGGCGTAGCGTCGGGCGCTGCGGGTTCTTCCGCCTCTGGTTCAGCCGTTGCGCGTTCCAACTGATCGGCCGGGATGACGACAATGCGCTGGCCGATCTGGAGATAGGCTTCGGGATCGAGGTTGTTGAGCGTTAGTACTTGCTCCAGGCTGACGCCGTAGACGCTGGCGATGCCGATGAGCGTTTCGCCCTCGCCCACAGTGTGGACGAGGTCGCCCTCGTCTTGCGCCCAGGCGCAGGCCAGGACGGCGCAAGCCAGCGCCAGCGAAATCCAGAGCCGCAACTAGCCAACCCTCCCGCCTGAGCTTGAATCCAGCAATACGCGTGACATTATAGCAGGGCGCCAGGATGAGGCGTAGGCAGGGCTACTCAGCGGCGGCTTCGACGGCGCGTCCAAAGCCGAATATGTAGTGTATGTGACGTAGTACGTTACTAATTGTGAAATTTTTGCAAACAGGGTGAAGTTCTTTGGTAAGTATGCTATACTACACATAGAAGAAAAAGTGCGTGATCATTATCGGGGGATTGCATGAACGACCCGTCGCAGCCGATAGCCGCCCGCTCTGACCACAAGCCGGGCAGTTGCCATGCCACCGCGCTCGAAAGTTTGGCCGCGCCAGTTGCGACACTTGATGAAGGCGGTTGCATTGTTGCGACCAACGCCGCCTGGCGTGAAATTGTGTCCGGCGCTGCTGGCCCGCAAGACGATAGCGTCGGCCTGGATTACCGGGACGTATGCAGCCGCGCCGAGGGGCCCGGCCTGCCGCCGGCGGAGGCCGTTTCCGCGGGCATCACAGAATTGCTCGCCGGCTCACGCGCGCGGTATGAGCATGAATACCGGGCACGAGACGGGCGCGCCTACGTCTTGCGCGCGCGCCACTGCTCGGGCGGACGCGAACGCAGATTCATCCTCATTCACGAAGACATCACGTCGCGCGGGCGGGCTCACCGCGAGGGCGATGTTGATGTCAGCCACGCTGGGGGGGCGCCCGCCGACGAGAGCGATGGCGTGCTGACACTGGCGGCCGATGGCGAGGTGCTGAGCTGCGATGCGACGGCGGCGCGGCTCTTCGGCTTCCCCAAGCGGGAGCTGCGCGGCATGTATTTCGCGCAGATGCTGGTTGGCGAAATCGGCTGGGAGAGGGCGCTGCGCCGGGTCCCGGCTGGGGCCTGCCGCCGCTTGCAGGGCATGTCACGAGATGGCGAGGCCTTCCCCCTGGAGATTCGCTGCCTGGAGCAGGCGCGACAGCCGGCTGGCGATTGCCGAACGATCAGCGTACGCCGGCCACCGGTGCTCACCTCGCCGGCCACGGAAAGGCTGCCGCTTGACCGCCTGATCGAAAAGCTGCGCCTGGAGCGTGGTCAGCGCAAGCTCAAGGAGCGCTACATTTCCTTGATGTCGCACGAATTACGGACGCCTTTGACATCGATCCAACTATCGCACGATATGCTGGCGCATTACAGCGAGCAGGCGACGCCAGAAGAGCGACGCAAATACCTGGACAATATACGGGCGCAAGTACGGGCGCTCAACGACATCGTCAGCGATGTGGTGGACTTGAGCCGCTCGTATCACTCGCCCTTTGAATTCAAGCCGGCAGAGCAAGACCTGGTGGACTTATGCGGCGAGGCGGTCAACTCCTTCGCCTTCGCCCATGAAGCGACGCATGATGTGAGCTTCGAGTGCCCGGCGGGCGAAATCCGCGCTTGCTTCGACCGGAACCTGCTGCGGCGCGCGCTGAACAACCTGCTGGGCAACGCCATCAAGTATTCGCCGGCGGGCGGCAATGTGCGAATTCGTGTATGGCGCGAAGGTGACCGCGCCCATCTGACCATCGCTGACGAGGGCATCGGCATCCCGGCGGACGATCTGGATTTTCTGTTTCTGGCTTTTCATCGCGCGGGCAATGTCGGTTCCTTGCCGGGCACCGGCTTGGGCCTGGCGATCGTCAAGCAGACGCTGGACGCGCACGCTGGCGACATCCACATTACCAGCGAGGTCGGCAAAGGCACGACCGTCGCAATCACGCTGCCACTGCGCCGGGCCGCGGAAGTTCAGCCGCTGCGCCGGGCGCCACAACCGGCATTGCGAAGTCTGACGGCATGTATGTGAGCGGCGAAGCCCGGCGGCGCTGCCCGGGTCGGGGATAAGGGACGCGCCCGCAATTGTGATTCCCGCTACAATTGACGCATGAGACTCGGCTTCTGTTGCCTGTTGCTGCTGCTGACGATATCAGCCGCCTGGGCGCAACCGCGCGACGCCGGCGAAACGCGCATCGCTCAAGACGGCCTGATTCGCGGCCGCCTGGATGATGCCAGCCCGCGCGATGTCTTCACCGTTGAAGGCTTGCGCGGCGAGGTAATCCGCCTGGAGCTGCGCTCGACGAGCGGCGACCTCGACCCGGTGTTAAGCGTCTTCGCCGATTCGGGCGCGTTGGTATTGCTGCGCGATGATTCCGCCGCCGGCATGGGCGCCGCGCATGACTTGACCATCGAGACGACCGGGCGTTATTTTGTGGTGGTGGGGCGCTTCGGCTATACCCTGGGCAGCACAGCGGGCGAATATGAGTTGCGCATGACGCGCAAGGGCGTCCTGTCCGAGCGGGGCAGCACGCTGCGCTACGGCGACTCGGTCATCGGCGCCATCAGCGACACGGCCAAGGAAGTCTATTACACGTTTCAGGCGGAGCAAGGCGACATCCTGACGATATCAATGGTGCGGTCATCGGGCACGCTCGATCCTTTCTTGCGCGTGGTCGATGGCGACCGCTTCGTCATCGCCGAGAATGACGACCAGATCGGCGCCGATACGCGCAATGCCCGCGTTGATGCGCTGGTGATACACGAAAGCGGCACATATATCATCGTGGCCACGCGCTACGATGACAGCGCCGGCAGCTTCGTGCTAAGCATTGAGGAGACGGCGGCCAGCGGCACGGGCAGTTCAAGGCTGGCGCCCTTGCCGATCGGCTATGGCGAAACTCGCAATGCCAGCCTCAGCCACGCGCAGATCGAGCGCTTCTACAGCTTTGAAGCGGAAGCCGGCGACCTGATCACGATCAACATGGCGCGGGGGGCCAGCGGCGACCTCGATAGCACCATCGTGCTGGCGGATGCCAATTACGTCACGCTGGAAGAAGATGACGATGATGGCGGCAATCAGAATGCGCGCATCGCCAATTACCGTATTCCGGCCGCCGGGCGCTACCACATCATCGCCGGGCGCTTTGAAGGCGCGCGCGGCCAAACCAGCGGCGCCTTCGCACTGAGCCTGGAGCGAGTCGACGACCCGGTCGTCGATGTGCCGGAGGGCGTCATCAGCCTCAGCTACGGCACCAGCGTTACGGGCAAGATCGGCGCCGACAACCAAGCCGATATCTACGCCTTCTACGGGCGGCAGGGCGAGCTGGTTAGCATCGCCATGACGCGCATGGACGGGAACCTGGACGCTTACCTCGAGTTGCTGGACGGAACGCAGCAAGTCGTCACGCAGAACGACGACGGCGGCAACGGGCAGAATGCGCTGATCAACAACTTTCCGCTGCCGGCCAGCGGCACGTATTTTGTGCGAGCCCGGCGCTATACGGGGAATACGGGCGACCCAGAGACCACCGGCGCCTACGTGCTGGTGCTGGCGGAGCGGGCCAATTAGTTTGGCAAGGCAATTGAAGCTATGTGAATCGTCTTATGACGATTCATTTAAGAACTCAAGGCGCGATATGGCAGGGCGACGGGTTCATATTCTATAGTCAGCAGAAGCCATGGAGGCCTGACGCCGCCCTTTCTCTACGGAAATCACTTGACATTACTTTGTCGCAAAGATAGGCTCTAAGTACGGAGGGAACATGACCAAGCTAACGGACAGTTCTGAACATCTTCAGAGCATTTCGGACTTTAGTAAGGCAACAGATCATATCATTGCGCATGGAGACCGGATTAGCGCTCTGGAGAGCTAACATGCAACACTTGCCAACGACTGAGTTTGTACGAAATCTGATCGAGCGTCAGACGGAGATAATGAACGGTAAGTTTTCGTCAGCCGATGGCAGGTTTTCGTCAATAGATGACAAATTATCGGACATCAATAATCAGCGCCACATGGTTGGGAATTGGACAGGCCTTCATATGGATTATCCCAACGACAATAGCGATCTTGGCTCTGCTGCGGTAGTTCGCTGATCCGGAGGCGACAGGAATAAACCGCGCGATGGACCAACTTACTGAATATCAAGTTGCAAAAAAGAAAGTGCTTGAGCTGCTAGATGAAGACACGTTTGAGCTTCTCTGATGAACTTAAGTTGGACGGGCGAGCCGTTGTAGAGGCGTTAGTGCTTCGTATGCCTGGCTGGGTTTATGATGCTGGCGCATTAAGGGAGCAGCCAGCTGCTGAAGTGGACCAAGCATTGGAAGCATAAGCTCCTGCTCTCGTGCAGGACATACGCCGTCATTCCTTAGAGTCTTCGCAAATTGAGAGTGCCCAATGCCGTTGCGAGCCAACTGCATTGTCTCCCTGGTTATTCGACGTGGAAGTAAAGCACATTAAGCGGTGCACTGGCTATAAATCCGTGCCGGCGACAACGTACGCGCCAGTGACCCACACCAAGCCGCGCCAAGGAATAATCTCGCAAGCTTCTCCGCAACATCCTCAATTCTGTGTGTCACAATCAAGTTGCTCGGCGCGCCATTCGAGCTCGATGCTGAGCGGCAGATGATCCGAGCCGATGGGCTCGCCGAGGGCCGCCGCGGTCGCGCGCAGGTGGTCGCTGTGCCAGATGTAGTCGATGCGCAGCAGCGGGTGGATGACGCGGGGCAGGCCGATCGCTTCGGCGACGGGCCAACTGCGCCCGGCGCCAACCCCGGCCGCGCGCCAGGCATCGGTTACCTGTGTTGCAACTTCGTCGTAGATGAGCGAGGCGTCGCTCATATTGAAATCGCCGGCGACGATATGCGGCAGCGCCTCCGACTCGACGATGGCCAGCAGGCGTCGAATCTGCGCATTGCGGCGGCTTTCGTCATAGCGCAGCAAGGCTTCGGGGCCGATATCGGCATCGGGGTCGGGCTGCGGCCGCGGCTTCAGCGGCAAGGTCAAATGCACGGCGTAGACCGCCAGGTCCCGCCCGTCTTGATCAACCACGACGCGCAACGCCAGGCGCCCCGGCTCGTCTTCGATGGTGATGATCTCGCGCTTGGTGATGGCATAGCGCGAGAAGATGCGCACGCTGCCCTCGATGTGGTCTTCATGGGCGTAGGCAGCGTAAAGCGGCGCCAGACGATGGTCATAGCCCTCGGCCGTCTCTTGCAGCACGATCAAATCCGGCGCGGTGTCGATCAGCCATTGGGTCGCCTGGCGCAGCTCCCGGTTGCTGCCCTGGACGTTGAAGGTGACGACCGAGAAGGTCTCGCCATCAGGCGGCGCGACAGGGCGATACATATTGGGAAGTGCGAAGGCGCAGAGCCCCACGGCGATGAGACAAATCTGCAGCATCACACTCCAGCGGGGCGGATACGATCGCTCGGCGGGCGCTTTGCCGGGCAGGGACAGGCGTTTGCGCGCGCCCTCGACGCGGGGCGAACTGCCGCGGGTGACGATGATGGAGAGCGGGAAGGTGACGATTAGGGGCAGATACCAGTAGAGGGCGAAGGTATTGGCCAGGTCAATGACGGGCGGGCCGCTGACGCGCAGCAACCGCAGGATGGTGAGCAGCGCTACCAGCAGGGCGTAAAGCGAAATGGCTCTTCGAAGCGGCGTGGAGATGCGGCGCAAGGCGTCTTGCAGCGCGGCCCAAGGCATCGTGAGCGCCCGCCCGGCTAGAGCAGCACCAACGAGACGGCGATCAGCGCAATGAACAGAGCGGCCGCCAGCAGGCCCATATTGCGCAAGTCCTTGATGACAAAGCCGTAATCGGCGCGCAGGTCTTCTTCGCTGACGAGCTTGGTCGGGTTGGCCAAGAGCTCGGCCACGTATTCGGCGTCAAGGGCGCCTTCGTCTCTGCGGCGCTCAAGCTGTGCTGACTGCAAGGCGCGGCGGCGGCGAGGACGGCTGATGGCAGCGCTTTTCTCCGGCTCAGGCGCGTCTGGCGTCGCCTCGGTGGCGGCGGGCGCAGGCGTTGCACCGCGGGCCTGGTCCAATACAGCTTGGGAGATATTGGGTTTCTTGCGTCTGCGTTTGGCCATGGCTCACCTTGCCCGCCGGTCTCGCTTTACACCCGCCATTATCCCAAATCTGACGGCCGCTGGCAAGCGCGGCGCTGGATGTAACGGCGCAGACTATGGCGCGGCGCGCTATTCACTTGCGTGATCAGCCTCCGCAGCCCGTTCCGCCAGCAGCGCTTGCAACTGCTCGAAGCTGATGCCATATTGCCGGGCGATCTCGCGAGCGTAGCTCTGCCCGCGGGGCGGCGCCGCCACCACCTGATAGGTGCGCCGTACGCCCGTTTCGCCTTCTTCCACTTGCGAGATGAGGCTGCTGACGCGGCTGTCGCCGGGCACTTCGGCGTTGATGGCCGCGCAATCGGCGGCGAGCTCATGCAAATGCGTGACGAGCAGGGCGCGGGCGCCCAAGATGCGCAGGCAGCTAATGACATCGCGCGCCAGGAAGTAGCTTTCGGTGGCGCTGGTGCTGGCCAGCGATTCGTTAAGCAGCAGCAAACTGTGGCGGGTGGCTCGGCTGAAAATGACACGCAGGCGGGCCGCCTCCTCGCCCAGGCGGCCACTCTCCATATTGGGTTTCTCTTCGGCTGGGAAGTGCAGATGAATGCCATCGACCGGGCTGAGCGCCGCGGACGCCGCCGGCACGTACAAGCCCGCTTGCGCCAGGCAATGCAGCAGGCCGATAGCCTGGATATAGGTGGTCTTGCCGCCGCGGTTGGGCCCGGTCAAGATGTGGATGCGCCCGGCGTCGTCAAAGGTCACATCGTTGGCGACGATATGCGAGGTCAGCGCTTCGCCTTTGTGTTGCCGCATCAAGCGCAGGGCCAGGTCCAGATTGTAGAGACCACGGCAGGTCAGCTCGCGGGACTCCAATGACAGCAGGCGCGGCCGACACATGGGCAGGCCGGAAGCGCGGAGCTGGCCGATGAGCGCGGCGGCGCCGGCGTAGAAAGCGACCTCCGGCTCGATTGCGCGCAGCAGGGCGCTGTTGACCCGCGTGTATTGCTCCAGGGCGCGGGCGATGGGGCGGATGACATCGTCGAGGATTTTGCCGAGATCGCCGAAGAGCGCGCTGGCGGCCAGCCGATCCAGGGTCTCGCGACGCTCCGCCATGACGCTGCCGTTGCCGTATCGTCGGGCGTCCGGCGCCTCACGCAAGGTCTCTAGGCCGCGCCAGCCTGCGTCTTCGTCGATGCCCCAGAGCTTGCGGAAGAAGCGCGGCCCGCGGAAGCGCCGCTGGTTAATCGACAGCAAGGTGACGCCCACCGGTTTGAGATCAGGCGAGAGATTGACGCCGATGGTGACGCTGACGATCTGGCGGATTTCGGCGCGCAGGGCCGGCAACTCGGCCGCCATTTGCTGAATGATCGGCTCGTCCATGGTCCGCCGCACTTCGGCCGCCAAGGTGCGCCAGGCGCGCGCTTCAAGGTCGCTGCTGTGCCGGCTGAGCAAGGCGTCGAGCGCACTCATGCATTCGATGTAGTTCTCCAGCTCGGTCAAGCGGGAGAGCACCAGCGACACCTGATTGCGGCGGGCGCGGATATCGCGTACGGTATTGTGCAGGTCGTGCATCAGCGGCAGCAGGGCGCGCAGCCCCTCGGCAAATGCCGGCAGGCGCAAGCAGTCGTCGAGGGCGTCGCCGCGGTAGCGCAGGGTCTCGCCGTCCGTCAGCAGGGTCGTCAGCAGCTTCTCGATCGGGCGCAGGTAATCGATGCGGGGCGCGATGGCCTGCGCGATCACCTTGAGGCGCAGGTCATCAGCCGGCCAGCTGCCCGGCGCGGGCGCAGAATCGGCCGCCGCCCGGCTGGGCCAGAGCAGGCTGATGAATTCAGGTTTATCGGCGCCGCGTGCAATCATGGCAAGTCAGCGGGGCCAGAGGCTGCCGCGCGCTAATGCAGGACTGGTCGCCCAATGATAACAGAAAAACGCCCGCTGACTGGCGCGCGCCTGGATTGAGACTGGGTGAAGGGGAAGAGGCGCCGCTACGCCTTTAACTTCATGCGCCGCAAGCCTTGATAGGCGGGGTCGCCCTGGATCTCTTTCCAGCGCGCCTCGCCACCATCGGTATGCCACTCGACCACGAACATATTCTCCGCGTCCTGGTAGGTGAAGCTGGGTTTTAAGCCGAGCAGGATTTGGCGCAGGGTGGCGATGACGTCTTTGCGCTCCTCGCTCATGCGCAGGGTGAAATAGGCGCCCGGCACGAACTCGAAATAGAGCGGCATGCCTTCGAGGTTGCCTTCCAGCTTGATGGGCGCTTCGGCCTGTGAGCAGCTCATGAAGACATTCTGCAGCCGGTTATTCCACAGCGTATGATTGACCCGCTCTTCAATGTAATAGGGACGCGGCTCCGGCGTTGAGTAAAACCACTGGCGGGCGGTGTTGGCCATCTTGCGTCACTCCACGGCTAGGGGCAAGTTCGTCGGCGCTAGTGTACAGCAAAACGGAAGCCGGCAAAATAGCAAAACAGGCCGCCATATTCCGCGGCGCCATCGCTCAGCGGAGATCACTCTCCAAAGTCACCGTGCTGAGACTAGAACATCTGTTCTATTTCATGGTATAATAGGCGAGTTTGGTCGCATTCCCAGCGCGAAAGGGCCGCCCGTGAAATACCGCGACAATCGCAGCAACAACGTCTTCGACTTCATTTGCCGTTATATAGCGCGCAATGGCTTCCCGCCGACGCTGGAAGAGATCGCTGAGAGCGAAGGTTTCAAGTCGAATTCCGGTGTGATCCGCCACTTGGACAAATTGGAGAAATGGGGCTGGATCGAGCGTTTCCACGGCCACGCTCGTGGCATCCGCATCTTGCGCCCTTGCCACAGCGCCGCTAGCGCGGGTACTGCGAATCTTTCTCGCCGATACGTTCGGCAGCGATGATGACGCCGGATTGCGGCAGGACATAATGCTGGTAGAGATCGCCCGTCGTAAATTGCCGCGCCAGCCCGATATCCAGCAGCTTGTAACTATCGAGCTCGACGCGAATGGTGTGGTAGAGGGGGTGCGTGCGGATGGTGTAGCGGCTCGTCCGGCCTTTGACGATGCGAACGGATTCGGCTTCGCAGTCGAGCGTCAATTGCTGCAAGAAGCGGTTGACATCGCTGACCAGGTAGAGCAGGGCGCCGACCAGCACGAATTCAATGCCCAGCGCCAACGGCAGCCATATCACGCGAATGAAGGCGAGCAGCACAACGCCGATTGTGACGACGAAGGCCAACGTTATGGAGCGGCGCAGCAATTGCGACACGTGCGATTGCAGCGCTTCAACCTGGGCGCCCAAGTTCGCCAACTGCTCCTGGCTCATCAGCCCCAGCCGATTGTTTTTCAGATCCCGCGGTGTAGCCGCGATCACTTGCTCGCTCGTCCGTCGCATAATCGGCGCCGCATAGGCTATCTCGTCTTTTCCGCCAATTCTAGCAGGTATGCCGCGGCAGCAACAACAAGTGGCTTATGAGGCTTAGCGCCGCGCCACAGCCAGCGCCGGCATGAACTCCGTCAGGTAGACCGCCAGTTGATCGCGCGCGAAGGCATAGCATTGCCGCTCGACCATGGCCAGGCGCGAGCGCGGCACATGGCGCCAGAGCGAGGCCTGCATCAGCGCGGGGTCGTCCAGGGCGGCGCGGATTTCGGCCGGATCGCGCTGGAGGCGATCGCCAAAGATCGCGAGCGTCAAGCTGGCGCCGCTCGGCTTCAGTTGATCGGCGACGAGGTCGCGCCAGCCGCGCAAGACCGCGTCCGTCATAAAGGGCAGCCAAGAGCAGGGCTCGCTGCTGCGCAAGCTCTCGGCCTGCCAGGCTTCCAGTTGGGCTTCGTCGCGCTCATCCATCACGGTCAGGATCAGATGCAGGGCGAAGAATTTGTCGCGCCGGCTGACGCCCGGCCATTCGCGCGACCAAAAGCGCGGGCGCACCATCTTCAGCGTCCAGGCTTCGTCGGCGGCCAAGTGGGCGATGTAGCCGGCCAGGAAAGCCAGATGCGCTTCGTCTTGCGGCTGCATCAGCGAAGGGTGCTGCCGCAGCATACGCCGCCAGGGGCGCTCGCTGATGGGTTGGCCGTAAGCGTAGAAATGCGTTACTTCGCGCCCGACGCCGCTGGAGACGCGGGCATCGGCCACGATGCTGCCCAGCTGGAAAGCGGGCAAGTGACGGCTTAGCAGTGCGCGATAGGCGGGCGTGAGCTCGGCGTCGGCGAGCAATTCTTGCAAGATGCGCAGATGGGTGAAGGGCGTGGGCATGACGCCGATTGTAGTGGGCTTCTCGCAGTCGGTGTAGGGTAGGCAAAGGGCAACAGCGCGTGAACTCACACACTTTTACCACCGAGGACAGCGAGAGTAAAAGAGGGCGCCGAGGTGGGCTATATTGGCTGCAACTAGTCGTCCGCGTCGTCAGCCGGGTTTGAAGGCGACCGCTAGCCCTTGACCGCGCCGACTGTCAGGCCCTTGATGATATGCCGTTGCGCCGCCAGGACCAGGATGAGCGCCGGGATCATGGCCACGAAGGACCCGGCCGCCATCTCGCCATAGCGCACGTTGAACTCTTGCACGAAATTGGCGATGCCGACCGGGATGGTGCGCCCGGCGCTGGTGGTCGTCAGCGACAGGGCGAAGAGGAATTCTTTCCAACTGAAGACGAATACCAGCACCGCCATGGCCGCTACGCCCGGCCGCACGACCGGCAGAATCACCAGACGAAAGGCCTGCCACTGCGTACAGCCGTCGATAACCGCCGCTTCTTCCAGTTCTTTGGGCACTTCGGCGAAGAAGTTCATCATCATGATGACGGCGAGCGGCATCTGCAAGATGGCATGGGCCATGATGACGGCGAGCGGCGTGTCGTATAAGCCGGTGGCGCGCGCCCACAGATAATAAGGCGTGACGAAGACGATGGGCGGCATCATATTGATCAGCAGCAACCATATCAGAATCCCGCCGCTGACCCAGCGCGGCCAATCAAGCCGGGAGATGGAATAGGCCGCCAGCGAGCCCACCGTGCCGCTGAGCAGCGCGACGCCCGCGGCGACAACCAGGCTGTTGCGCGTCAACTCGGCGAAATTGCTGCGGCTGCCGGTGAAGATCTCTTCGTAATTGCGGGTCTTCGCCTCGAAGAAGAAAGTGCCGCTATAGATATCAGCCGTGCTCTTCAGCGATGTCTGCACGATATAAAAGACGGGAAACAAGATGATGAAAACCACCACCAGCAGGGCGAGGTTCAAGGGCAGCTTCGTCAGGCGCTTGCCGGTCATTCCAGGCGCCTCCGCACGACGCGATTGGCCCAGAGGTAAAAGGCGACGAATACCGTCATGAAGGCCGCGACCAGCAGCGACAGAAAGGCGGCGTAGCCCAGCCGGAATTGCTCGCTGAAGACTTTGTAGATGTGCATGCTGATGACTTGGGTGGCGGTGCCGGGCCCGCCGGATGTCAAGACGAAGATCTGATCAAAGACTTTGAAAGCCAGGATGGTGCGCAAGAGCATGGCCACCAGGATCGTCGGCGCCATGATCGGCAATATCACGTGGCGCAGCATGCGGTACTCGTTGGCGCCATCGACGCGCGCCGCTTCCATCAGCGACGGCGGTATCGATTCAATGCCGGCCAGCATGATCAAGAACATGAAGCTGGTCCAGTGCCAGACATCGACGATGATGACCGATATCAGCGCCAGGTCGGGGTCAGCCGTCCACAGCGGCAGATACTGCACGCCCAGCTCGATCAAGATGGTGGTAATGAGCCCGTAGTTGTAGTCGTAGATCAGGGACCACATGGTGCCGATGGCGACCGGCGGAATCAGCAGCGGGATGATGACGACGCTGCGATACAAGACGGCAAGCGTCTTGGTGCGGCTGATGGCCACGGCCAGCGCGAAGCCGGTGAAGGTCTCGATGAGCACGACCGCGACCACGAAGACGAGCGTGTTCTTGATGGCGATGCCGGCGATGGGGTCCTTGGCTAAATTGTCCAACTGGCCCAAGCCGATGAATTCCGAAACCAGCTCGCCGTCGACCAGCTCGAGCTCCGACACGCTCATCTGCAGCAATTGGGCGATGGGCAAGACGGTGAAAATCGTCAAGACAAGCAGCAGCGGCGCCAGCGACCAAAACTTGAAGCTGCCCTGGCCGAAGAGCAGGCTGCGCCAGTCTGACGATTTTCTCAAGGAAAGCTGCGCCAACTCAAGCCTCTCATCCGCAACGCGAGGTCAATGCAGGGGCGACATATCATATCGCCCGCTGTCACAATGCGCGCATTTAGGAAACTGTGTAACCCGCGTCTTCCATGACGGTGCGGATTTCGGCAGCCATCAGCGAGACGGCCTCTTCGGCGCTGATCTCGTCGACGTAAGCTTGCGCCATACGCGTGGTGACGCTGTCGCGGATCAGCGGCGTCTCGGGCAAGCGCGTCTCGGGATGCAGGAAGGGCGTACTCTCGGCGAAGGCGCTGGTCCACCAGCCGACGACTTCGTCGGTGGCCAATTCTTCGTAGGTGTCCTGGCGCACGGGGATGGCGCCCGCCTTGGCGTAGGCCAGCTGATTGTCCTTGGTGGTCAGCCATTTGACGAATTCCAGGCCCGCGGCAGCGCGCTCGTCCGGCAAGTTATCGGGATGGCACATGACCCACATGCCGGTGCGCGGCGAACGGGCATCGGCCGTGACGCCCGGCACCACTGTGGCGCCCATATTGCCGCCGACGACAGAAATCTCCGGGTTGTCGTAATTGGGGGCGGCGGCGCCGACCATGTGGACTTGCGCCAAGCGGCCGCTGGCCATCAGCGCCAGCAAATCGGCCTGACCCAGATCAGCGAAGTTCTGCGGCGACCATTCCCGCCCCAGCCGCAGCCAGCGCTGCACCGCTTCCAGGCCCTCGGGGCGCTCAAAGCCGACCGACCAACTGCCGTCATCTTCCAGGCGGACGTACTCGGCGTCATGCGAATCGACGTAGGCGCCGAATTCCCACCAGATGGGATTGGCGCGATTGGCGTTGCCGAACATGCGCGGCGGATTGGCGAAGTGGGCGGCGATGGTCTCCATTTCGTCGAAGGTCTGCGGCGGCTCGAAGCCGGCGTCTTCAAAGAGATCGCGGCGATAGTAATAGAGTTGGATGTTGCCGTTGATGGGCACGCCCAGGATCTGGCCCATGGGTCCGTTGACGCCCAGGTCCCAATCCCAGCGGGCCGCGTCGCCGTAACTGATGATGTTGGCGTCCAACTCATAATCCGCATCGATGTCCAGGATGGGCCGCAGCACGCCGGAGCTGTAGAAGAAGGGGATGTTCTGCTCGGTGATGGCGACGGCGTCGTATTCACTTTCGTCCGCCAGGGTGGCGTTGCGCGTCTTGTCCAACATGCCGGGGAAGGGCGTGACATCAAGGTTGACTTCGTTGCCGGTGGTCTCGGAATAGAGCTCGACCATGGCGGCGAAACCGGGGAACCAGGGCGAGTCATTGATGAGGATGGTGATGGGCGGCTGGCTCATGACATCTTGGGCCAGCGTCCTGATGCTGCTGTTGAGCAAGGGGTTGGCCGCCAGCCCGGCCGAAAGCGCGCCCATGGCTTTGAGAAAATCGCGGCGCGAGAAGTGACCGATCTTCTTGTTCATTATCGCATCCTTTCTTCGAGTTTGTAGGCGTCGGCGCCAAAGCGGGGCCGACTTGCGCTATAAGCTACAACATTCAGGCGTCCATTGCAAACGGGGGCGCGGGCGCGCCACCCCTCACCCCCCGGCCCCCTCTCCCACAAGGGGAGAGGGGGAGCATGATACTGTGAGAGAGGCAAGGTATTTTGCTTTGGCGGCGGCTGGGCCGCGAGGGTGTCTACAGCGCTCTTCGGGCTACTCCCGGCGGAGGGCGTCGGCAGGGTTAAGCCGGCTCAGCGTCCAGGCCGGGTAAGCGCCCGCCAGCAGCGCCGCTACAAGGCCGACCAGCAGCGCCTCGCCCAGCTGCCCCGGGCCCAGCTGAAAGCCCATCGTCCAGCCGAAGGAGCGCAAGTTGATGACATGGGTCAAGACCAGCGATGTCGCCACGCCGATGGGCAGCGCCAGCAGCCCGGCCGCCAGCCCCATCAGCCCGGTTTGGATCAGCGCGAAACCGGTCAGTTGGCGGCGCGTCATGCCGGTAGCGCGCATCACGCCGTACTCGCGCGCGTGCTCCAGCTGCAGGGCCAGCAGCGCTGACAAGATGCCGATGAAGGCCACCAGCGTGGTCAACAGTCTCAGCGCCACCGTGATGGCGAAGGTGCGGTCGAAGACTTCCAGCGCGCCAGCCCGCAAAGCCGCGTTGTCTTGCACCTGCAAGTCGTAGTGCGCCAAGCGCCGGCGCAACTCAGCGATGACCTGCGCGGCGTCGGCCTCCGCCTCGATGAAGATTCCCAGCGAGCTGAGGAAGGGGTCGCTGAAATGGCGGTCGTAGACAGCGCGCGCCATATAGACCACGCCTTGATCGGTGCTGTAATCGTAGTAGACGCCGAAGACCTCGAAAGTTCGCGGGCCGGCTGCCGTATCCAGCGTGAGGCGATTGTTCGCTTGGTTGATGCCGCGGCGGAAGGCGAAGCTCTCGCTGACCATGACGCGCCCGCTATCCAGCGCCGCCTGATGCGCTGCGGGCGGCACAGTCGTCCATTTGAAGCTGCGCTGATCGCCGGCGATGTCGAAGTCGCTGGCGAGCAGATTGACCGGCGGCAGATCGGGATAGTCGGGCGCGGTCACGCTGACATGGCGCGCGGCTGAGACGGCGCTTACGCCGGGCACAGCTTGCGCGATTTCCCGCAGGGCCAGCGGCACATCGACGCTGGCGTTGTTGGAGGCGAAGAGCGGCGGCGAGACATAGATCTGCGCGCCCAGCGAAGAATTCAGCCAATCAGCCACCGTGAGGCGAAAGCCGCCGATCATTGTGTTGACGCCGACGATGACGCTGACGGCGACGGTCAGCGCGGCCACCGCCACTGCCGTGCGGCTCAGCGAGCGTGTGACGGCGCGGGCCGCCAGACGCCCCAGCACGCCAAATAGCATGGCGCTGGGCCACGCCAGCAAGCGCATCAGCAGCAGCAGCGCGACCGGCGTGAACAGAGCGCCGCCCAAGATGATGCAGAGCAGCGCGGCGAAGCTCAGCGTAAGGTTGCCGGGCGCCATCAGCAGCAGCCCCAGCAGCACGACCAGCACAGCGCCGACCGTGAGCGCCGGC
The DNA here is from genome assembly GCA_965208195.1 of Phototrophicaceae bacterium. Classification (GTDB taxonomy): domain Bacteria; phylum Chloroflexota; class Anaerolineae; order Aggregatilineales; family Phototrophicaceae; genus UBA6055. The sequence goes on from CBDBOC010000004.1 coordinate 2,207,520, forward strand.
AGCAAACGCGCGATGTTCTCTTCTTCGGCAGAGCGCTTCATGACACCGGCCGGCGGCGTGCGCGTCGCTTCCCAGGAGGGGGGCGCCGCCGCGATCAAGCTGGCCGCTAGCCCCACCAGCCCGCCTTTGAGCAGGGTAATCGGCGGCAGGCTGATGCGCTGCACATTGATGCTGAAGTAGAGGTCGCTGATGGTCTGCGAGACCAGGGCCACCGCGCCACGGCCGAAGATGACGCCCAGCGCCAGGCCCATCAGCGTGCCCACCGCGCCCAGCACCAGGGCTTCCAGCAAGATGAAGCGGAAGATCTGCCCGCGGGTGGCGCCGAGCGAGCGCATGATGCCCAGCACGCCGCGGCGCTGCAGCACGCTGAAGGTCACGGTGTTGTAGATGAGGAAGAGCCCCACCACCAGCGCCAGCAGGCTCATGGCTTGCAAGTTGAGTTCAAAGGCGGCGATCATTTGGTCGAGCGTGTTTTCGGCTTTGACATCGACCAGCCTGACGCCGGGCGGCAATTCCGCAGCCAACGCGGCCGCCTCAGTCTCGTCCAGGATGAGGTCGATGCGGCTGAGCTGCCCGGCGCGGTCAACCAGTTCTTGCGCGGTGGCGATATCGCTGATGACGAGGTCGTCGAGCGCTTGCCGGCTGGCGTTGTTGCGCGGCTGCAATATGCCAACTACGAGAGCCTCGCCGAATTGGCCGCCGGCGCTGAGCTGGAGGCGATCGTCCAGCGCCAGGCCCAGCCGCCCCGCCAGCGCCTCGCTGATGACGACCGCGCCCGGCTCGGTCATCAGGCGGTTGAGCGCCGCGTAGTCGACGGTATCGGTCTCGTCAACCAGGTAGGAGCGGAAGGGCGGCTCCGCCAGTGGATCGACGCCGAGCAAGCGCAGCGCTTGATCGCTGCCGGCGGCGCGCACGAACTCGCTCACCACCGGCGCCGATAGCTTTATGCCCAGCTCCAGGCGCAGGCGCGTATACAGCGCTGTCGGGAAGCCATTGGGCCCGCCGACGATTTGATGCGTGGCGCGGCCGACCAGGCTCTCGCTGCTGAGGGTGAAGGCGCGGCCCGCCGAGGCGTTGGCGATATCGATGGCCACGATGACGGCTACGCCCAGGGCCACGCCCGAGACGAAGAGACCGCTCTGGAAGAGGCGCCGGCTGATGTAGCGCAGCGCCAGGCGAATGATGATGGCAGGCAAGGCGGCTCCTGTTTACGTTGCGATCCAAACCCCAATGCGCGTACGGGAGAGCCGGTGGCTCGCCCCTACATGATTCCGCGTGGAGCGGGCGACGAACGTTGCGCGATGCAAAGCATTCTGCCAGTGCGGTGTTTCGGCCGCGCGTGTGCCGACCCTGTTTGTCGGCTCAGCCGGCGACGCCGAACATCTCAGCGAAGCGCTGCAAGACGGCCAGGTAGTCATCCAGCGTTTCGCCGTGCGGGTAGATGGCCAGCTCAGTCGCGCCCAGGCCTTCCCAGCCGCTGACGTGGGGCTCCCAGTCGCGCTCGGGGGTGCGCTCGCTGACCAGGCGCGCGTGCAAGCCGACATCCCCGGCCCGTCCGCAATCGTCGACATAAGCCCAAAATCGCTCGCAGAGCGCGCGCTGACTTCGGGATGCGCGGCGCCGGCCACCCAGCCATCGCTGAGCCGGGCGCAGCGCTGCAAGACGACATCGGCCGTGCCGCCGATCCAGATTGAGATGGGCTGCGCCGGCAGCGGGATGATGCCGGCATCGTCGATGATGTCAAAGTCGCCGCGGATATTGACCAGCTCCTTGGTCCATAATTCGCGCAAGATCATGATCTGCTCTTCGCAGCGGGCGCCGCGGGTGTTGAAGTCGTAACCCAGCGATGTGTACTCGACCTCGTTCCAGCCGACGCCGATGCCCAGACGAAAGCGCCCGCCAGAGACCAGATCAAGCTGCGCCGCTTGCTTGGCCACCAGGGCCGTCTGCCGCTGCGGCAGGATCAGCACGCCGGTCATGAAGCCGATGGTCTCGGTCAAACCGGCCAGCCAGGCGAAGAGGGTCAGCGGCTCGTGGAACATGTCCTTATAAGTATATGGCCGGATCGATTCCCAGCCGGGCCGGTCAGGGTTGGCGCCCAAGACGTGATCGTAGGCCAGCAGATGGTGATAGCCCATGCCCTCGGCTGCCTGCACGAAGTCGCGCAGCACGGCCGGGTCCGCGCCGATCTGCGTCTGGGGGAATACGACGCCGAATTTCATCAGATGATGCCTTTCTCGGTGTATGCGATCGCGCCCATGCTAACGCACTTGGCGCGATTGTTCCAACCTGCCTGGCTGCGGGTAGCGTCCAACATGATGGTCATGTTGCGCACAGATTAGTGTGTAGACTCGCGCGCTACCCGGCAGCCTCCCACGGTGTCGATCTCCTCTAGTCGTCGAATCTTGTAAGGCTTGTCCGGTACTGGGTCTATTTTGTGTGCTCTTTCTACCTCACCCCCCGGCCCCCTCTCCGAATCATCAGAGAGGGGGAGCTAAGTACGCGCGTACTCAATAGCATTTGCGCGGAATGGTGGGTGTTCAGGGCAAAAACGCCCGGCCGATTTAGTTCCAGACGAGCTTCCCCCGGTTGATACTAGGGGATTGAAGGGGGTAGACCCAAGCCAAAAGCATGCAATTTAGTACCGGACAAGCATTGTAGGGGCGAGCTAGCGTCTCGCCCGTACGCACTGTGGGCTTCGGCCCGCATCGCAAACAGGGGCGAGCCTTGGCGGCGGTCAGTGTCTGCCTGCCCCTCGGTGGCAAAGCTGGCAACGATCGCCCTGCCGATGCGCGCGCCGCTTGCAACTTTCCGCGTCTATGTTAAGTTGACCACAGAAAGCGCCTGCTGAAAGCGAGCCCGATGCCGGACCTGTCGGTGGTCATCGTCAACTACAATACGCGGGAACTGCTGCGCCAGTGTCTATTATCGCTGCGCGCCAGCCAGGGGCTTGAGCTGGAAGTCATCGTGGTCGACAACGCCTCGGCCGATGGCAGCGCCGATATGGTTCGCGCGGAATTCGCCGAAGCGCGGCTGCTGGCGCAATCGCTGAACAGCTGGTTTTGCGGCGGCAACAATATCGGCATCAAGGCGGCGACGGCGGATTTCGTGCTGCTGCTCAACCCGGATACCGAAGTGGCGCCCGATGCGCTGGCGCTGATGCACGGCTTCCTGCGCGAGAACCCGGAATACGCTGGCGTCACCGGCCAGTTGCGCTATCCCGATGGCGCGGTGCAGCGCACCTGCTCGCGGATCAGCGACTTTGGCGCGCTTCTATGGCAGCACAGCTTGCTCGGATTGCTGCTGCCCGGGCGCAAGCGCGCGGCGCATGAACGTCAGTTTTACGGCGAATGGGATCGGCGGAGCGAGCGGGACGTGGCCGTCATGCCCGGCTCCTGCGCGATGCTGCGGCGGGAAGACGCTCGGCTGGACGAAGACTTGCTGCTCTATTTCCCCGAAGACACGTTGGCGTGCCAGCTGCAGCGCAAATGCCGCTTTCTGGCTACGGCGCGCGTCAGGCATCATGAGAAATCCGCAACGCGCAGTTGGCTGGCCAGCAGCATCTTCTTCCGCGATATGCTGGTGTATTGCCGCAAGCAGCACGGCATGGGGCGGATGGCGCTGCTGTGGCTGCTGAGCCGGCCGCTGTACTGGCTGATGTGGCTGAAGCGGGGGTAGTGGCCACGAAATTTCACTAACTTGCGTATTGCACTTGCTTGTGGGAAACGGGGGTAGATTTACGGCCCGGCAATTCACTAACCGCACGTTTGCAAACAGCGCCAGCGTCCACGCGCACGCCCGCCTCTTGGGTTCTTGCACTTGCTTCGGCAATATGAAACCTGACGACCGATTTACGGCTGCACCAACCGGTCGATTCGACCTCACTGATCCGCAAACAGCGCCAGCGGCATGTGAAAACTGCACGACCCAGATTGGGCGCGTCGACGATCTCACCCGCCAAACAGCGCCAGCGGCATGTGAAAACTCACGACCCAGTTGGGCGCGTCGACGAGTTCAAGTCGCCGGCGACGCTGCACAAGATATAGGCTTGGCTGCGGTTCATGCGCTGATTCGCTTCCAGCCAGTCGATCATGTAGCGGAGGGCGTTCTTGGCGTTGGTCATCAGGTCGGGCCCGTGCGCTGTGGTGATGTGGTAGCCGGCGCTATCCAGCTTGCTCATGGGGCTGGGCCGGCGCAGCTGCACCTCAGGCAGATGCACGCCCCGGAGCAGCTTGATGCGCATGGTGACGGTCATGGGCGCTTCAATGCCGGTGACGCAGACCTCGCCCTGCCCTTGCGCCGCGTGGCAGTCACCGGTGGCGAAGAGCGCGCCCTCGACCAAGACCGGCAGCCAGACTGTCGCGCCGATGGTCATATCGCGCACATCGAGATTGCCGCCATTGGCCCGCGGCGGAAAAGTGCTGAAGCGCCCGGGCTCGCGCGGGGCCACGCCGACAACGCCCGGATGCGGCTCGAAGGGCAGGCTGATATGATCCAGCTCGGTCGAGTAGATCGTGTCGCCCTTGATGCGCCACTGATGAAAGTAGCTGCTGTCGAAGTCTTCGGGCAGCAGCCCCATGCCCGGCCGATGCGCCGACCAGCCCCAGCCTTTGTGCTGCATGTCCAGGATGTCGATCTCCAGCGCATCGCCCGGCTGCGCGCCATTGACCCAGACCGAGCCGTTGAGCGCGTGGATGCGGCTGCGGTCGACATTCAGGTAGTCCTCGACCGTCCAGTCGGGCTGGATTTGGCCGTTGGCTTCGAGGCAATCGAAGACCACGGTGTCGCCGCTATCGATGGTCAGGCGCGGCTCGACGGAGTTGTCCCAGAAGGGTTGGATGACGCTGTCGTCCAGAAAGTGCTCAGCCATCGGCGTACTCCTCTTCCAAGCTGAATATGCGCGCTCGCGGAAACGTCAAGCAGAAGCCATACCAGCGCATCAACAGTTGCATCGGGCGTCTGCTTTCGTCATCCGCGTAGACCGCGAAAGGAATGCGGTCGATTTTGCCTTTGCGGATCACAATCGGCTTGCCCTGCCAGCTATCGCGAATGCCATCAGCGGGAATGCGATCCATCGGATAGAAGGCGCCTTGCTCGCCCTCAAATATCCCCAAACCCTGCGTCATTTCCGGCAAGCGGTCGTCCACATCGGGCATGGTGCGGCGGAAACCGCGCAAAGTCATCATCTTGCTCAGGCGCCCGGCGCCCTTATGCACCATGTCGGCGCCACTGCCGAGGATCTTGCTCATCAAGCCGATCTGAATCGACGCATTGGTTGAGCGATGCAATTCCGGCGCGTCATATTCGGCCAGCGCGGCCGCGACCGTCGTGATTTCAATGCCCCAGATATCGAGTCGCTCTCCCTTTAGCGGGCCGTGGACGGCTTCGCCGGTGACATGATCCCAGTAAGTACCGGTCTCGTAATCCCACATCAGCGCCAGGCCGTTGACCATGCCAGCCACGGCGAAACGCTGCACGGCGCCATTGACGACCGGGGTTAGACCAACCCCGCTGTTACAGGGCGCTCAGAAACTAATCAGATACGGTTCGCCATTGACGTCGCCCTGTGCGATATGGTGGTAGGCCATCTGCTTGAGCAGGAAAGTCTTCACCGTGCCACCCCGCTCCATCAAGAGCAGGGCCTCGTCGGGCTGGAGTTGGGCTTTGGCCAGCGCCTCCCCGCGAGCTGGCGCGGCAAAGGGCTCAAATTGGGGCTTGCCCTTAAGGATTGCACGAGAAAGATCGAAGTTGCTCATAGGAGTCGACTCCATGTTGGCAGGAGATAATGTCAAATCGTACAGCGGATTCACGCCCTTGGTCAAGCGATTGCGTATGCCCGGCGGCGCCTTGCCGTCAGGCGGCCGCATATCGCCAGTGCAAGCCAAACATGGTATGATGCTCTCAGTCCACATAGCCCGAAAAACCCGCCCATGCGCATCCTCGTCATCTCCGACATTCACGCCAATTACACCGCCTTTGAAGCCGTGTTGGAGCACAGCAAGGGCGATTGGGATTTCGTTTGGTGCCTGGGCGATGTGGTCGGCTATGGACCCGACCCCAACGAGTGCGTCGAGCGCTTGAAGGCGCTGCCGCAGCTTTGCCTGGCCGGCAATCATGATTGGGCGGCGCTGAACCGGCTGGACGTGCGCACCTTCAACCCCGATGCCCGCCGCGCGGCTGAGTGGACGCGGGACACGCTGACGCCGGAGAATACGCGCTTCCTTGAGGCGCTGCCGGTCACATTCGTCATCGGCGAGTACACGCTGGTGCACGCCAGCCCGCGCGAGCCTATCTGGGAGTACATCCTGGAGCCGAGCATCGCCGCGCTCAACTTCCCCCATTTTGAGACGCCCTACTGCTTCGTCGGCCATACACATCAGCCGGTCATCTACTCGATCGCCGCCGATGATGACAGCGCCGCAGCGGCCATGCCAAAATACGACCAGCCCTACGCCCTCAACGGCACGCGGCAGATCATCAACCCGGGCAGCATCGGCCAGCCGCGCGACCAAAACCCGGACGCCGCCTACGGCATCCTCGATATGACGAGCGACGTCTTTGAGCATCGGCGCATCCCATACAACATCAAAGCGGTGCAGCGCCGCATGCTTGATCATCGTTTGCCGGAGCGGCTGATCACGCGGCTGGAACACGGCTTGTAAGCGGCCGCCCAGGGCAACCGGCGATGGCTACTGAACTCAGCAGCAAGATGCGGGCCAATTTGGCGGAAATCTATCGCTTGATTGACCGGCAGCCGGAGCGCGCCGAATACGTCAGCAATTCCCGGCTGGGGGACCTGCTCTTGGTCAGCCCGCCGGCCATAAACCGCATGGTCAATCGCTTAAACGACCTGGGCATGCTGTTGCACAAGCCCTATCACGGCATCGCCATCACCGACGCCGGCCGCACTGAAGCGTTGAAACTCATCCGTGTCCAGCGCATCGCCGAGGTGTTTCTGGTGCAGGTCATGGGGTTGAACTGGCTGCAGGTGTATGAAGAAGCGCTGCGCCTCAGCGACGGGCTAAGCGATGCGATCGTCACGCGCATGTTCGAGATGACGGGCGCGCCTACAGTCTGCCCGCACGGCGAGCCGATTCCGGCCGTCGACGGCACGCTGCCAAGCCTCGACGACATATTTCTATCGCAGGTGACCGAGGGCAACGCCATCCGCATCAGCCGCTTGACCACGCGCGAAGCCGACCGCCTGGCGTACATTGAAGCGCTGGGCCTGGCGCCGGGGCAGGATTGCGAGGTCATCCATGTGGCGCCCTTCGACGGCCCCATTCAGCTCAAGCTGGGCCGCGAATACCGCATCATCGGCAACAGCCTGGCGCGACTGATTCGGGTGCAAGTGGTGGCTTGAGCGGCAGCCCGTTCCGCGGCATAATGGCGCCCGCGCGTCTCCCCTAAAAGACAGGAATTCACCAAAGCAATGATAATCGGTGTGCTGGCCTTGCAAGGCGCCTTCATTGAGCATAGCAAGATGCTGCGGCGGTTGGGCGTGCGAGCCGCTGAGGTGCGCCTGCCGGGCCAGCTGGCGGGCCTGGACGGCTTGATCATCCCCGGCGGGGAGAGCACCACCATTGGCAAGCTGGCGGCATCTTACGGGCTGATTGAGCCGCTGCGCCGCTTCGCCGCAGCCAAGCCCACCTGGGGCACCTGCGCCGGCATGATCTTCCTAGCCAAAGACATCGGCATTGACGCGCAGCCTATCCTCGGCGCCATGGACATCAAGGTCGATCGCAACGCCTTTGGCCGGCAGATCGACAGCTTTGAAACGGAATTGAATATCGCCGGATTGGCGGGTGAGGCCTTCCCGGCTGTCTTCATCCGCGCGCCGGTCGTCACAGCGGCGGGCGACCGTGTGGATGTGCTGGCCAAGCTCGAGGACGGAGGTATCGTAGCCGTGCGTCAAGGGCATTTGCTGGCGACCGCCTTCCACCCCGAATTAACCGACGATTTGCGGCTACACGCGCTTTTTTGCGATATAGTGAGAGAAAGGTCATCATCAGCCCCTATGGAAGGGAGTCGCTAGGTTATGTCGCTGGATCTGCAGCAGCAGCGCGATCCGGAAACGCGCCCAAAAAAGACGGGGGATGACGCGCCCTCGCTGATCGACTTGCTCATGCAGGGGGCGCGCAGCAGCCTCGACGACATCGCCGAACCGTCGGCGGAAGAGCTGGCGGCGCTGGACAGCGTTGACGCCTTTGACGAGGTCGATATCGCGCCCCCCGCCGCGGATGCGCTGTCACCGGCGCTTTCGCTGTTGGCCGAAATGGAGGAGCCGGAACTGGTTTCGCTCGAAGGCCTGGACGACGCGGAAGCCGACGATGCCGACGAACTTGAAGACGTGGAAGACTTGTTGGAAGATGTCGAGAGCCTGATCGACGATTATATTGATGCTGACCTTGATGACGACGAGCTTGATGATGAAGGCTACGACCTGGACGATGACGAGATCCGCAGCTACCGCGATCTCTACGGCGATGATGACGCCATCATCCCCTCTTTCCGCGAGGGTGAATTCGCCGAAGAAGAAGAAGACGATACCGCCTACTACGACGACCTGCGTTGACCTCCCTGAGACATGGACGGCATAATCCTCGCGGGCGGCGTGGGCACGCGCATGCGCCCGCTGACGCTGCACACGCCGAAGCCGCTGCTGGTCTTGCAAGGGCGTCCGATTCTGGCTTGGTCTTTGCTCAGCCTGCGCAGCGTCGTCGAGCGCGTGCTGGTGGTCACGCATTACCGCAAAGAGCAGATCGCCGACTTCATGGCCGGGCAGGACATCATGCCCGACTACGACCTGGTCGAGCAATTGCCGCGGCCGCTGGGCACGGGCCATGCGCTGCTATGCTGCCGTGAGCGCCTGCAAAGCGATGACTTCGTCGTCGTTAACGGCGATGATCTATACAGCCACGAAGCCCTGCGCGAACTCAGCCGACACGACTACGGCATCTTGTCCGCGCGACGGCGCGACTATGAGCGTTACGGCGTGATCGTCAGAAACGCAGCCGGCAACCTGACGCGCATAGACGAAAAGCCGCCCCGCGGTCGCTACGCAACGCCCGCGCCCTGCAGCATCGGCGCCTACAAATTCACATCAGCGGTATTTGATTATGCGCCGCCGCCATCAGCCCGAGGCGAGATTGAGATCACCGACTTTGTGACGGCCGCCGTGCGCGATCAGGCTGTCTCGGTGGTCGATTCGCCCTTCTGGCTGCCCATCGGCGACGTGGCCGCGCTGGAGGCAGCGCAGTCGGTCGACCTGTCGGAGTGGATACCCGGCTAGCCGCAGGCGCCCGACATCGTCACGTAGTCGGCGCTGATCCAGCCGATCACGCCATTGTTGTCCACCTGGAACCAGCCCGGCGTCCGCGATAGCGCCGTCAAACTGGCGTTCTGCGGGACATAGCCAATGACCTCGCCGCCCGCCGACGCCCGCAAGTTCAGCACGTGGGTGGACGTCACCAGGCAGCCGCTCAAGGGCGTTGCCGCAGCGCTACCTGTTGTTGAGTCCGGCGGGGCCAGCCCGGCCACCAGCACAACCGTGCCCGCCCGATTCAGCGCAGCGCAGGTGAGGCCTGGCCGCGAATACTGCGCCACTGTCGTTACCGTGCGCGGCGAAGTGGACGCGTCGAGGAAGACGATGCCGCCGACCTTGGGGAAGCAGACCTCGACGCCGGCCGCCACATTGCCCCAGACGTCGACGGCATCAAGGAAGCCCAAATCCAGCACGGACTGGATGCCGACGCCGGCGGCGCCCAAGCGCTGAAACTGGATGCCGCTGCGCATACCGTAAGCGACCGATAGCACAAGGTCCGTCTCGCGGTTGAGCGTTTCGCCGGTGTAGACCGCTTCTTTGGTCGCGGCCGGCTGGGCACGTGTCAGCGACCTCAGCCCCGACGCCGATGGCACAAATTCGTAGGCGCCGATGTCACAGGCGCTGCCTTGGGGCCGGCTGGTTCCCCGCTGGTCGCGCCGGTCGCCGGCGGGCAGGGCCGCGCAGTCGCCGCGGTCGATGGCCTGGCTGCCCGGCAGCAGCGCGAAGTAGGGCGGCGAACCGGTGGCGTTGCCTGACAGTCCGGGCGATCCGCGGTAATCGGGCGAGCAGTTAATGCCCCCGTCGCGTATGAGGTTGTGATTGTTGCTGGACGGTCTGATGGCCCCGCCAGAGCCTAAACAGTCTTGCGGATCGTTACCCGGGTTGGTATTGCCGGCGATGAGGGTGTTGCGCATGGTGAGCTGCGATAAATTGTAGAGTCCGCCTTGGCCCTCATTCCGGTACACGGTCACGTTGGTCAGGCTGACGGTCGCGCCGGCGCCCAAATACAATCCGCCGCCGTTGTGGTGGGCGGAATTGTCGAAGATGGTCGTGTTCAGCACGGTTACGCTGGCTGAAGAGTCGGCGCGATGGACGTAGATCCCGCCGCCGTGCCCGGTCGAGTGATTGCCAAAAATGCTGCTGTTGCGGATCGTAAGCGTACCATCTGTAAAGCCCACTGCGCCGCCGCCGCTGCGGCTGTCCTTGATGATGCTATTGTTGATTGTCACCTGGCCGCCAGCTTGAACGATGGCCGCGCCAAAAGCGGTCGTTCTGGCGTCGGTCAGCGTCAGGCGATTGATGGTGAGGACCGCGCCGTCATCCACTCCGAGTATCCCAGCCGTTGATCCGCCGCTGATGCTGCGGCCGCCGCCCTGGATGACGATTTCGCTTTCGATAGCCGGCTGTCTGGCGGTCACGGTGATATTGGCGCTCAGGCGTATGGTATCGCCACCGCTATCGCCCGCTTCGCAGTTATCCAGCGGGCTCTCCTGATCGTCGCCGTTGGCCGAGCGGATGGCGTTGGCCAGGCTGCAATCGGCGTCGACGGTGATGGTGGCCGCCTGGGCCGTGGCAGTGGCGACGGCTGCGAGCAGAATGAGGCTAAGATAAGCCCATAACTTGAGTCCCGCCGCGCGCAAATCGGCTGTGGCTTGACGCCCGCGCGCCTGTACCGAAAGCGCCTTCTTGATACGCTTTGCCCAACTGAACCGTGTAATGGTCATGCGCCGGCAAGCTGTTCATATTGATACATCCAATTGATGAGTGTAGCACATATTTGAATGCTCTAACAAATGTGGGCGTCATGCTCATGATCAGATATTGGGTGTCGCATCGTATACGTCCGGCCGGCGCCTGCGGCTGCAAAGCCTGTCTATGCCCGCGCCGACATCGTCGCGATACTAGGTTGTACTATTTTTCACAAGTGGCGGGGCATCCATGCTGATGATTCGCATCACTTACACCGCTGAACAGAAGGCTCTCGCCGAGCGCATCCGCGACGACTTGGCAGCGGAGATTCCGGCGGCTCAGTCCCTGCTGATTGGGGTGGGGTCGGCGGCGTCCAATGCCGACCCGGTGGTGCAGGCGGAGGTCAAGCAGGCGCTGGAAAGTGGAGAACGCAGCCTGCCCATACTGGCTGATGGGACTGCGCTGCCGCGGGCGCAGTCGGTCAAACTGTCGGAGTGGATACCCGGCTAGCCGCAGTCGCCCGCGGTCTTCACGTAGTCAGCGCTGAGCCAGCCGTCATCGCCGTGATAGTCGACGCGGAACCAATTCGCCGAGCGCGCCAGTCGCCGACAGCGTGGCAGCAGAGGGGATTAGCCGCTTGATGAACCCCCCGGGCGAAGCGCGGAAATTCACTATGTTCGTCGTTGTCACCATGCAGTTGGTCAACTGCTCGGCCTGATCCAAGTTATCAGCCTCTCTTACATCCGGCGCCGGCGCTGTTCCCGCCACCAGAACCACTGTGCCAGCCCGCTTCAGAAAGGCGCAGGTATAGCCGTTATCAGTGTAACTCCGGATTTTCTGGATAGAGCGCGGTGACGTAGAGGCATCGAGGAAGACGATTGCGCCCGTTTGCGGGAAGCAAACCTCGACCCCCTGGGAGACGTAGCTCCAGACGTCCACCGCGTCCAAGAATCCCATTGCGATCACCTCGTCATTAGCGACGCCAGCCTGGTCCACCAGTTGAAACTCCACGCCACTGTCCAGGCCGTGTAATGCCCAAAGTCGAATACCAGTCCGCTGCTGCAGCAGCTCACCGGTGGATGGCGAGCTGCCCGCAACGGAAACCGTCTCCTGCTTTACGCTAACCGTTTGGTGTTGTACCGTGCCGATGCGGAACGCTGTATACGTTCCAATGACCACATCTCTGGTCACGACTGCTTCGCCATCAGTGTTCGAGACCGTAAGCCGCACCGTATAGCTGCCGTCGCTGGTGTAGGTGTGGGCCGGGTCTACAGCGCTGGACGTAAGGCCATCGCCGAAATCCCAAGCGTAGCTCAAGGCGCCCAAGCCCGTGGCGGTCGCGTCAAAAGTCACTGTACGCTCGGAAACGGTGTAGGTAAAGTCGGCTGTCGGCGCTATCCTTTCAACCGGCACACTCTTGGTCACGCTGGTGTCGCCGACGAAGTTGGAGACGGTAAGGCTGACCTGGTAAGTGCCTGCGCTGGCGTAGGTATGGGACGGGTCTTCTTCGCTGGATGTTCCGCCATCGCCGAAATCCCAAGCATAGCTCAATGCGCCGGCGCCGGCGGCCGATGCGTCGAAACTTACGGTGCGCTGAGAGACGTTGTAGGCAAAGTCAACCGTCGGCCGCGTCGGGATTCGCTCAGCCTCTAATTCGAAAGCGCCAAGATCACAGGCCGCCCCCTGGGGCCTCGTTACGCCGCGCTGGTCGGTAGCGGGACAGTTCGCGTCATCGGGCGCGCTATTGATGGCGTTGCTAGTGATAAGCAGCTCGTAATAAGCGGGCGCTCCAGTAGCGCTGGCCGCCAGACCGGGATCGCCCGAGTACGCAGCCGAGCAGGCGCCGTCTTGTATCCAGTTGTTTGTGCTGACGAGCGTTCCGCTCAAATTGTGGCAATCCTTCGCCCGGTTGTCGGTGTCGCGGTCGAGCGTGTTATAGATGATGGAGTTATACATACGCAGCGTGCCCTCAAAGTTGAAGGCGGCGCCCGCGTCCGAGTAATTTGACCTGTTGCCCACCATCGTCACGTGATACAGGTTGGCCCCGTCGTTGCGGCCGACCCAAACGGCGGCCCCGGCGCCATCTGACTTGTTATCGAAAAAGGTGCTGTTGTAGACATTGAGCATACCTCTAGTAACAGCGATGGCGCCGCCGACGCCGAAGTTGGCTGTGCTTTGTCCATTGGCCTCATTTCTGTTGAAGCTGCTGCCGGAGACGTTATAAGTCGCGCCATTCGAAAACAAGTAAAGAGCGCCTCCTACCAGCGCCGCTCGGTTGTTGGTGAAAGTGCTATTTGTCAAGGTCAAGCCACCGCCGCCCGCCATGCGAATGCCAGCGCCCCGCTCGGCAGCGCGGTTATCCAAAAAAATCGTGTTGCTTACTGAGAGACTTCCGGAGCTGTTGTGGTTTATGGCGCCGCCGCCTGTGCCAGCGCTGGTGGCTTCATTACTCTGAAATGTACTGTTGCTGATCGAAAGCGTAGCGCCGTTTGTCTGCGAGATCGCGGCCCCGGAACTTGCCCGCCCGTCCTTCAAGGTGACATTATCCAGCGAGGCATTCGCGTTCGAGCCGCTGATATTCAATATGCGACGGCTGTCGTCCCCGCTAATGAAATGGCCATTGCCATTGATTGAAATGACTGTAGTAATAGTCGGCAAAGCATCTGACAGCGTAATGTCTGCGGTCAGCATTATAGTATCGGCGCCGGTGTCTCCGGCCTCGCAGCTATTCAGCGGGTTGATCTGCGCATCACCGTTGGCCGAGCGGATGGCGTTGGCCAGGCTGCAATCGGCATCGACGGAAATCGTCGCCGCCTGCGTCAAAACCGCGACTAGCAACCAATACGATGTAATGATAAATTTTGCGAGTCGCCTGGACTTCACAGCGTCGATGAGCATTATGACATTCCGCGCGTCTATATGTCAGCAAAGGGGCCCAATCACAACGTTCATACGTCCTGCATACCCAAGCTAAAGCTTGGCGCAGTTACGATACATTAGGTGATAATATCACATATTTTGGCCGTTTCTACAAATTATAACACAATTCCAACAGACAGCGCCGTTGAGGCCTTAATCTCGGAGCGAATCGGGTAGTTGACCTTTTCGTGCAATCTGGCGAGCGCGGTCGACGGAGACCTACACCTCGCGCCTGAACTGTGCAAAAATGCGCTGGACCCATCCGTATAACAGCGAAAACGGTCATCGTCGATGATTCGCATCACCTATTCAGTTAAGCAGACCGCCCTCGCCGAGCGCATCCGCGACGACTTGGCAGCGGAGGTATACAGGTCTCAGTCCCTGCTGATCGTACTGGTGTCGGCGGCGTCCAATGCCGACCCGGTGGTGCAGGCGGAGGTCAAGCAGGCGCTGGAAAGTGGAGAACGCATCCTGCCCATACTGGCTGATGGGACTGCGCTGCCGCGGACGCTGGAGAAGCATGCCGCGCTGGATTTCAGCCGCGGTTACAGTCGCGAGCGCTTGCTGGCTGCGGTGACAACTGCCACAACATCACGCGTCGAGCTGCGCCGGGCCAATCGCCGGGCGCTGGCTGTCATCGGAGCGCTGGCCGCGCTGATGTTTGGCGTGGCGATCGTGACCATGACGGGCGGGATCGTCGGCTTCCCGGCGGCGGAATACAACGAAGAAGCCACGTTTCAGGCGCAGTGGATCGACGGCATGATTGGCGAGACACTTGCCTACGTGCAACCGCGCACAACCGAAGACGCCCACGACTTCGCGGCAACCTACGAGGCGGCCCCCACGCGTCTCTACTTCTACATCCGCGGCACCGCCACCGCCGCGGCGCGAAACGAGGCCGCCTGATGCCCACGGGCGATGTGCTCATCATCGGCGCGGGCCCGGCCGGGCTCAACGCCGCTTACGCGCTGGATCAAGCCGGCATCGAGTATCGCATCATCGAGCGCACGCGGCAGTTGGCGCCGACCTGGAAGCGGCTCTACCCCTCGCTGCGGCTGAATACATCGCGCTTCTTCAGCCAGTTGCCCGGGCGCAATTATCCCTTGGCTTGGGGCATCCACCCGACGGCGCGGCAGTATTACCGCTACCTGCAGGACTGGACGGCCGAGCAAAGCTTCGATATTGAGCACGGCGTTGAAGTCTACCGCGTGGCGCCGCGCGAGGATGGCCGCTGGAGCGTCGAGACCAGCGACGGCGCCGAGAGCTACCGCGCCGTCATCCCGGCCACGGGCGTCTTTGATAACCCGCAGCTGCCCGCAATCGACGGCATGGACCGCTTTGGCGGCGAAATCATGCACTCGCGCGATTTTCGTGATCCGGCGCAAATTGCGGGGAAGCGGACAATGGTGGTCGGCAATGGCCCCAGCGGCACCGATATCGCCGTGGCGGCGGGCCCGGCGGCGGCCGGCGGCGCTTGTTACCTGGCCATCCGCAGCGGCGTCGACCTGCGCCCGCGCTATCCTTATGGGTTGCCGCGCCACGCCTGGATGATGCTGGGCGAAATGTTGCCGGAACGGTATTGCGTTTGGCTGCAGCAAGCCACTGGCGCCGTCAAGTACAATCTGGGTGATTTCGGCGTTTGGGGGGCGCCGCCACAGACGGGCACCGCCGTCGGCTATCGCGGGCCCGAATTGCTCAACGCATTGCGGCAGGGCCAAGTGCTGCCGGTGCGCAATCCGGTTCGCTTTGACGCGCGCGGCGCGGTTCTGGCCGATGGCGCTTACCTGGAGCTCGACGTGGTCATCATGGCGACGGGATTCCTGCCCGTGTTGCATCAGTACCTTGATATAGAGATGGAATCCAGCCGCGAGATGTACTATCCGGAAACCGGTTGCGACTGGGATATCGGCCCCAACGGCGTGCGCGGCTGGCCATTGCGCGATGTCAGCCAACACCCCAACGGCCGGCAGATCCTGGGCCACGAGGGGCTGTACCTGGTGGGCGTCTTCTACAAGGGGCGCGGCGCCTTCTACAATATGCGCGTTGAAGCCGCCATCGCCGCCGGCCAGATACGCGAATACCTGGCGCAGCGCCGATATCTCGCGGTTGCGGCTTGACGGGCCATGCGCCGCGGCTGGCTCGCGCTCACCGGGCTGCTCTTTGCACTCTTGCTCGCTGTCTTTACGCTGCGTTATTTGCTCAGCGCGCTATTCCCGGCGCCGATAGTAGCGTACATGACGCTGGAGGCCGGCCTGCCGGAAATCGTCGTGCACGACCTCAGCCACAGCCTCAAGCGCCGCCTGGGCCACTACAATCTGACGGAGCCGTCATTTTCGCCGGATGGCGGACGCCTGGCGCTATCGCAGTTGCATCGCATCGGCAGTGATATCGTCACTTATGACTTGGCGGACGGCGGCCTGTTCAAGCTGACGACAGCCCGGGCCATCGCTGAGACGCCCGCCTGGTCCCCCGCCGGCGACTGGATCGCCTACGCCAGCAATCGCGAAGGCGCCAGCAATATCTACATCTTGCGGCCCGACGGCGGCGAGCGACGCCGCGTCACAGCCAGCGGCGCCAGCGACCGTCAACCGGCCTGGTCGCCCGATGGCTTGCGCATCGTCTTCAGCTCCAACCGCGGCGACGGCTGGGCTTACGTCATCGCGTTGGCGACGGGCGAGGCGCGCCAATTGACGACGCATCCGGCGCCGGACAAAATGCCCGACTGGTCGCCCGATGGCGCGCGCATCGTCTTCGCCTCATCGCGAGACGGCGCTTCGTCGATTTACTTGCTCGAGCTGGAGACGGGTAAGGTCACCCCGTTGGTGGTTAATGCGCGCTACGATAGCTGGCCCAAGTGGCGGCCCGATGGGCGGGCGATCACATTCGCGCGCTCGGTCGACGGTGTCTCGCGCATGATGCAGGTGGATGTGGATAGCGGCGCTGTAAGTCAGCTGGACTTGGGCGAGGCGAACGCGGATTCGTTGGCCTGGGCGCGGCGGTAGACTTGGGGGCCTATGCTACTTCGAGCCTAAGCGATACTTGGTAAATTTGAAATTGGCGCAGCTGCTTGCGACGCGGATCATCGGAAATCAGTTTGTAACATTGCGCTGAAATGCGTTATATTGCAGACACGATGAGCAAGAGGACAGCATGAGCGATGACTGCCCAATTGGCGCTGAAACTCGGTAAGTCCAGCAGCAATGGCGTGTTTTCCAGTGAGCGAACGATAGTAACGCCTGAAATCGAGCTTCCGCCTGATTTGCCAGTAAACACGCGTCTAAAGATGGACGGATTGAAGCTCATGGCGCAACTGCGCGATAACACCGCGGCGGCGATATTCTTTGATCCGCAGTTCCGTGGTGTTTACGACAAAATGAAATATGGCAACGAGGACACAAGCCGAAACCATGTCCGCGTGAAGCTGCCACAAATGTCTGAAGAGACAATCATCAGATTTACCCGGGAAATCGGGCGCGTCCTGATTCCGTCCGGGCACTTGTTTCTTTGGATGGACAAGTTTCACCTCTGCACCGATTTTCGCAACTGGATCGCAGGCACTGAACTAAGCGTCGTGGATATGGTAACTTGGGACAAAGGACGGATGGGACTAGGCTACCGCACACGTCATCAAACAGAGTTCTGCGTGATCATCCAAAAGGAGCCACGTCGGGCAAAAGGTGTGTGGACTATCCGCAACATTCCTGACGTGTGGCGAGAAAAGATAAAGAAAACTCATCCTCACAATAAGCCCATACGACTCCAAGGTGAACTAATTGCAGCGACAACATCGCCTGGCGACTTGGTAATAGACCCCGCGGCCGGTTCCTTCTCTGTAATGCACGCGTGTCGCGAGCAGGGGCGGAACTTCCTCGGTTGTGACATCGAGGCGCATGATGGCACGACTGCGCAACACTAAAAGCAAATCTCTAGAAGTATATCGAAATGGCGCGTACTTTCGCTGCTTTGGGGATGTTCTGCTCAGTCGTCTCTTAAGTCGCGTTCAAGGTCTCATAATCAAGAACGGAAATGAACTTGAAAAGCTAGTCACCGAGCTACTTTCCGACAAGCTCATTGACAATGTGGATGCGTTCCTGAGCGCACAAATCATGGATCTCGGGGTACGAGTTGCTACCAAGAAAGCAGTCAGAGACTGTACATCATTGGAGGGAAAAGGCATTGAACCAGATTTTGTGGTTTTCGTGCGCAGGCCCCAGTCCCAGCATTGTTACATTGTCGAACTGAAAGACGGGCACGAATTCGATACCAAGTCCTCCGAAAAAGAACTGGAGAACCTGGTGAACTTTCTCAAAGCTAATGAAGCAACGTTACATTACTACAATTGTTCGGGCAAAATAGTTGCTTTTAATGCCGGCTCTCGCGAGGAGATTCGAGAAGGCTTCAAACGCAAGATAGATGTGGATGATGCAATGACAGGCCGAGAATTCTGTCAGTTGGTAGGCATGGATTACGATTCGTTAGTGGCGCAGCGGGCCGCCGACTTAGAAGCCAATCTCAAGTATTTCGTGGAAGAATTGCTACAGATTCCAGCAGTGAAAAGGGAATTGGCAAAGAAGTTAAACAGCTAGTTGAACTGTTCAGTACAGTGGCCGCGGACGGCCGCTCGGTGCAGCGAGCGGCACTGTAAGTCAGCTGGACTTGGGCGAGGCGAACGCGGATTCGTTGGCCTGGGCGCGGCGGTAGCGGAACTCAGTGAGGATGATCCCCTGGTAGGCCGAGCGCCGCTGGCCGGTTTTGAGCGCGCCCAGCTTGCAGTAGAAGCCGTCGGCGTGGGGATCTGACGTGAAGCTGAACTCAGGCGAATGCCGCGCTACCACATGGAAGAGGCGCTTGCCGATGCCTTGGCCCATATAGGCGGGCAGCACCCACAGATGCTCCAGCTCGTCGCCCGTAGCGCGGCGCTCGAGGGCGGCGAAAGCGACCGGCTCGTCACCCTCCACGACCACAACCCAGACCAGATGCGCGACGATGTAGTCGGGCGAAATCGTGAGGAACTCGTCCCGCCAGCGGGCGACATAATGCGCCGGGTAGCCCCAGTGCGCTTTGGCGCGGCAGGCGATCTCGGTGAGGGCGTCGGCCTCCTCGGGCCGGGCGCGGCGAATACAGATGTTCACGTTTCAATCGGCGCCCAGAATCTCGTTGGTCATCAGCACAGTCGCGAATTCGTCGTGCAAGTTGGCCAGGGCCAGCGCGTGAACCGTGTCGGCTGAGTAGCGCGCGCCGTCATAGCTGACGCGCTCGTGCGCGGCGGTGGCATCGGCCACGACGGTCGTCGTGAAGCCGAGGTTGTTCGCCATGCGCGCCGTGGTGGAAACGCAGTGGTCGGTGGTCAAGCCGACGATGACCAGCGAGTCGATGCCGGCCGCGCGCAGTTGCGCTTCAAGATCGGTGCCGATGAAGGCGCTGTTGACATTCTTGCTGATGACCGGCTCGCCGACTTGCGGAGCGACGATGGCTTTGATAGCGTTGCCGGGCAGCCCGGGGCGCAGCGGCGAATCGGGCTCGGTCGACATGTGCTGGATGTGCCAGACGGGGCGGCCCCGCCGGCGCCACTCGGCCAGCAAGCGCGCCATATTGCGCTCGGCAGCGGGGTTGTTGCGTTCGCCAAGGCGCGGCTCGTCCAGGCCCTCTTGCACATCGATAATCAGCAGCGCTGTCGCCGCCTTGTATTGCGCCATCCAACCACCTCCGTCTAATGCGACATACGCATGATACGCCGCCGGGGCGCGTATTTTCAGGGTCGTTTATACCAAGTTGGCGCGGTCTCGGTTTTCCTAACTTCGGGCGCCGTTGACGCTCTAGGATTGGCGCGCTTGTATGCTATAATGCGGCGAGTTTTCCAAAAGCGGGATGGAAAATGCTCCAAGTCGTAAGCTTCAATATCGGCGGCGCCCGCAACCTGCGGCCGGCGCCCCACGACCACGACAAGTTGGCGGTGGATACCTACAGCGCGCTGCAGCAGGTGATCAACCCGCGCCAGCCGACCGTGATCGCCCTGCAGGAATCGGGTGTGGCCTTCCACAGCGGCAGCAGCCGCAATGTCGGGCGCAAGATGGCGGAGTTGCTGGGCGGCGAGTACATCGACGCCTTCGCGCCAGAAGTCACCATGTGCGATCATCCGCACCCCAATTTGTGGGATCGGCCGGCCTACCGCAAGATGACGGGCGCGGCCGAAGGCAACGCCATCATCACCAATCTGGCGGTCGAGCCGTGGTCTTGGGGCAGCTACCCCGATTATGACGAATGCCAAATGAACGGCGCCTGGTCGCGCCATACGCCGATCAGCCGCGCCACACTCTACAGCAGCGGCAACCGCGATACCCAGCCGCGCAACTTGATGGTCGCCTCGCTGAATTACCGCGGCATTCCCTTCTACTTTCTCAATACACACCTGGGCGTGCTGATCGGCGAAGACCGCTGGGATGCCGGGTATGAGCGGTCGCGCGCCGCGTCGCAGATGCGGCAGTCGCAAATCAACGAGATCTTGCACGTCATTGACGAGCTCAAGGAAGCGGACCGCAGCAACGAGGCGCCGGAGCGGCCGATCCTGCTGGCGGGCGATCTCAATGCGCAGCCGCACGCGCCGGAGATGGAGATGTTGCAGCGGCACTTCCGCCTGCTGACGCCGGAGAACAGACGCAGCGAGCTGTGGACGCATAGCCGGCATCGTGTCTTGATCGACCATATCTTGCTGCACGACCCGTCCGAGCGTTTCGAAGTTATCTCCTGCCATATTCAGAGCAAGATCCCCTTCGACGATTTGACGGATCATCGCCCGACTGTGGGCATCTTCGCCCGCGCGTAGTCAACTGCGCTTTGGCAATAAAGGCGGCAAATCAAAGCCCGACAGCTACGTCGTGCCTCGTTTGATCCGCTTCTTGGCCCGTTGTACGCGCAGCTTCTTGTTACGCCTGCCCAGCTGATGGTGCATCTCAAGGAAATAGTCGAGCGTATCGGCGACTTGGGCGGCATCCGGCGCGGCCAGCTCGGGGCAGCGCGCGCGCCGCTGACGTGTGATCTCGTACATTAGCAACGCCGCGCTCACCGAGACGTTGAGGCTCTGGGCGATGCCGCGCATAGGGATGGTCACGCGCCGATCCGCCAGCCGTAGCGCAGTTGCTGACAGTCCCGTCTTCTCGTTGCCCAGCAGCAGCGCGATGGGCGCCGCGCAGAAATCCACCGCATAGATCGATTCGGCCCCCGCATCCAGGCCGGTGGCGACGATCTGCCAGCCGCTGGCCTTCAGCGTCGCCAGCGCAGAGGCTGTGCTGAGGTGGATGTGGAAGCGCAGCCACTTATTGGTGGCGGTTGAGCTGTTTTTGCCGACTTCTTTGGGGTCGAAAGGGGGCTGCGTCTCAAAGATGACATGAATGTCTTGCAGGCCGAAGGCATCGCAGCTGCGGGCGATGGCGCCCAGATTATGCGGATCAGAGACGTCTTCAAGGACGAGCGTCAAACCTGCCTGCCGCTGGCGGGCGACGCGCCGCAGTTTGGCCAAGCGCTGCTCAGTGGGCATGGCCTCATTCGAAGATTTGGCGCACATTCAGTCTGAAGCCGGGCAAGACTGGCTCGCCGGACACGACATCGTCCCGACCCAAAACTTCGCTGTCGATATCACCTGCTTCCGTAAGCCGGAGGACTTCGACGGATTCATTGTCGGGCGAGACGATCCAAACCAGGCGCGTACCGTTTATCAAATAGTGTTCCGCCTTCTCGCGCGCTTGTCGGATGGTGTCACGCGGCGACAGGATCTCGACAGCGAGGTCCGGCATCACAGGCACATATTGCTTCGGAAAGGGATTTGGCGCCCGTTCTCGACTGATAAAAGCTACATCGGGCGATAAGAGCATGTGGCGGTTGTCCGGCGGATGATAGCCGGTCTCCACCGTCGCACGACCCAAGCCATTTTCGCGGACAAATGCACGGACAAAGCTGCCAATATTAAGCGCAAACTCTCCATGTTCCCCGCCTGGTGGAACGATCTCAATCAAAGCTCCGTCGATTAGCTCGAAATGCTTGCCATTTTTCTCGGGATGATGAGCGAACCGCCACACATCATCAATGTCGTAGACTCGTTCGTGGAGCTCCATCGGGCCCTCGCAGAGGCTGAACTCGACGATATCATAACACAACTGCGCGCCATTGTGTTTGCGCCGCGCGGCGCCCATGTGCATCAACCAGCGCTCTTTCGTTATAATGTGAGGAAATAGTGATGATAAAGGAAGCCTGCTCATGCGAGGCAAAACAATAGGCATACTGACGGCCGGCGGCGACAGCCCGGGCTTGAATGCGGCCATCCGCGGCGTGGGCAAGGTGGCCATCGCCCACCACGGCATGCGGCTGATCGGCTTTCGCGATGGCTTCCGCGGCTTGATGCAGAACCGCATCGAATGGCTGGGGCAAGACGAGCTCAGCGGCATCCTGACACTGGGCGGGACGATATTGGGCACCAGCCGCGACAAGCCGCACAAGATGCCCATCGGCGGCAAGACGCGCAATATGATGGACGTTATGCTGGAGAATTATCACCGGCATCATCTGGACGCGCTGGTCTGCCTGGGCGGCGGCGGCACGGTGAAGAACGCCTGGCGCCTGGCGCAGCAGGGCATCAATGTCGTCTGCTTGCCCAAGACCATCGACAACGATGTCAGCGGCACCGAGGTCACCTTCGGCTTTGACACGGCGCTGAATATCGCGACCGAAGCCATCGACCGGCTACACTCAACCGCGCACAGTCATCACCGCATCATCGTCTGCGAGATCATGGGGCATAACACCGGCTGGCTGGCGCTGGGGGCTGGCTTGGCCGGCGGCGCCGATGTCATTCTGATTCCGGAGATTCCCTTCAATATCGAAGCGATCGCCGATTCGATAAGGTCGCGCAGCCGCGGCGGCAAACGCTTCAGCATCGTGGCTGTCAGCGAGGGGGCCATGACCGAGCGCGTCGGTACGAAGTTGCACGACGCCCGCGCCCGCGTGGCTGAGGCCGAGGCCGAAATTACGGCCTTCAGCGAAAATGGCGCCAAGCAGAAAAAAGCGCGCGAACGGCGCAAGAAAGCGCGCGCCGAACTGGCCGAGGTCGAAAAGGAACGCCGAGGCGGCACCTTGCTACTTACAAATGAGCTGGAGAAGCGCACCGGGTTGGAATCCCGCGTGACGATATTGGGGCATATTCAGCGCGGTGGCGTGCCCTCGCCCAAGGACCGGTTGCTGGCGACGCGGCTGGGAACGGCCGCGGCCAATTACATCGCCCAGGGCATGAAAAATATCTTGGTCGGCGTCAGTGGCGATGGCGCCGCAGCGGTGCCGCTGAAAGATGTGGTGGGCGTGCGCAAGAATGTGCCGCTGGACCACCCGTGGCTGAAGACGGCGCGCGACCTGGAAATCTGCCTGGGGGATTAGGCCCTAAAGTTTTTTCCTCCTTTACTACAGTTGCCAAACGCCTCATTAGTGCGTACAATTGTTCTAAAGTTGTGCAATTGACCGATGACATACACAACTCAGCTGCAAAACGGCACCGAGCTTAATCGCCTTTATGAACATGATCGACCTGTTCACGAGTGGTACAGGTTCGTTTTGTCGTATCCACCGCATTTAGTGCGCCATTACATCGAAAAGTTTGGTCTTTCCAATGGGCAGCTCTTACTCGATCCGTTTTGTGGAACGGGAACTACACTAGTGGAGGCGAAAAAGCTGGGCATTGCAAGCGTTGGAGTGGAAGCCAACCCGATGGCGCACTTTGCAGCTAGCGTCAAAATCGATTGGGATGTCGAGCCTCAACAATTGGCCGATTTGGGGCGAGATGTTGCCGAAAACGTTCATACAACCGAGCATGAACGAATGCTTGACAGCGAGGGGAGCCATGTCAGCCTCAACATCTATGAGCGGCCTCTTCGCGAGTTAAACGCGGAACAGTCCCGTCTACTCATCAAGAATTCAATAAGCCCGCTTCCCTTACATAAGGTGCTGACGGTGCTCAATGGCATAGAGCGGCACAGATCAGAGAGGTTGCACAACCACGCAAAGCTGGCATTGGGCAAGCAGACGGTCAAGGAAATCAGCAATCTACGCTTTGGCCCGGAGATTGGAGTCGGCAAGCTGAAGCCTGACGCTCCTGTACTCAGACCGTGGTTGACTGCGCTAGGCAATATGGTTGACGACTTGGAAGAGTGTCAGGCATTGTCTTATGCGCCCTCGACAGCTTTTCTGGCTGACGCGCGGGACATGAGTTGGCATATTGCGCCGAACTCAATTGACGCCGTCATTACTTCGCCTCCCTACCCTAATGAGAAGGACTACAGCCGGACGACACGTCTTGAGTCGGTGCTGCTAGGCTTTATCAAGAGCCGTGAAGACTTGCGCAGGCAAAAGCAACAATTCGTGAGGTCAAATACACGAGGAGTGTACAAGTCCGATGACGACCACAGATGGGTTGAGGATGTACCTAGAATACAGGCTCTCGCCGACTGCATTGAACAGCGCCGATTGGAGTTAGGCAAGACGTCGGGATTTGAGAAGCAGTATGCAAAAGTCGTGAGGCTATATTTTGGCGGCATGGCGCGACACTTGTCGGCGCTGAAGCCGTTACTCCGCCCGGGCGCCAAACTTGCATACGTAGTGGGGGACCAAGCTTCTTACTTTCGCATCATGATTCGTACGGGCCAAATCTTGGCGGAAGTCGCGGTGCGATCGGGATACGAGGTATTGGATATCGATTTGTTTCGAACGCGTTTTTCAACGGCAACGAGAGAGCAGCTTCGTGAAGAGGTATTGCTGTTGCGGTGGAACGGTTGAATCCGCAAATGGCAAAGGCGAATCGATATTCGAGGATTATTGAAGACATCTTCTTTCGGTACTACCAGGAAGGCGATACTGCCGTCCAATTCGCGCGTGGAGACATCGTTGATGCAGCCGAGCGGCTAGACATCGCCTTGCCAAAGAATCTGGGCGATGTCGTGTACACATTTCGCCACAGGGCTCAGCTGCCCGAAGCAATTGTCCGAAGGGCTCCTGACGGTCAGTCATGGGTTATCGTTGGCAAGGGACAAGCGCAGTATGCGTTTGAACTCAAGTCGGTTTCAAAAGTTGAACCGGATACCATGTTGCCGGTCACCAAGATACCTGACGCTACGCCCGGCATCGTCGCGCGCTACGCCTTGACGGACGAACAAGCATTGCTGGCGAAACTTCGATACAACAGACTTATCGACATCTTTACCGGCGTTACCTGTTATTCGATTCAAAATCACTTACGCACAACCGTACGCAACATCGGTCAAATCGAAACCGATGAGATTTATGTGGGCTTGGACAAGCGAGGCGCGCACTATATCCTCCCGGTCCAAGCCAAGGGGAAGACAGACCAGATCGGAGTCGTGCAGATAGAACAAGACTTGGCACTGTGCGATGAGAAGTTCCCGGCGTTGGTGGCTCGTCCCATTGCAGCGCAATTCATGGATGCAGCAACCATTGCGCTGTTCGAATTTGGCAGAGATTCCGATGGAGAAGTGGTCAAACTTGCCGAGAGACACTATCGCCTTGTGCCTGTGGATGAAATGTCAAGTGAAGACCTTCAACTCTATCGGAATCGTCGTCCCGATTAACCCCCCTACCCCATGCCGGCGCGCATGGTCTTGACGATGGCGGCGGCCGCCCCGCCCAGGATGGCTGTCTCCGTCATAACGTTGACGAAGTCGTAGCCCTTGTCGACCATCGCCAGCGCATGATCGGTATCTGCGCTGAAAAGCCCGGCCTTGAGGTCATGCGCCCGCGCCGAAGCCAGAATGTCATCCAGAGCGCTGTCGACGACATCATCTTGCTCGAATCCGCCGCGCCCGGTCATGCTCAGCTTTAAGTCGCCGATGCCGACGAAGACACCATCCAGGCCCGGCACGCTCATGATTTCGTCGCGATAGTCGTAGCCGGCTTGGGTCTCGATCATGGCGAAGGTGATGATGGTGTCGTTGGCGCGCTCGGCATAGTCGGCGCCGGCGTAGATGCGCGCCCGCGTCGGCCCCAGGCTGCGGTAGCCCAGCGGCGGGAAGCGGCAAGCGCCGACGAAGGTCTCGCATTCCTGGCGGGTTTCAATCATGGGGCAGACGATGCCGTACGCGCCCGCGTCGAGCAAGCGCATGATCTCGCCCGGCGTATTCCAGTTGACGCGCGCCATGGGCACGGTGTCGGTGGTCGAGATGGCTTGCAGCATCTGGATGGCCGTCTCCATGCCCATCAAGCCGTGCTGCATATCGATGACCAGGCTGTCATAGCCTTGATTGGCCATGATCTCGGCCGACCAGGTGCTGGGTATGTGCAGCCAGCCGTTGAGGGCCGTCTTGCCCTCGCACGCGGCCCACAGTTTCCTCATCTGTTCGATTACCAAGGTTGATCGCTTGAGAATTATAGCGAGCGCCGACGCGGGATTCTTCGAGATATACGATGGGCAGGATAGCTATGAAGGGAGAACGACGTGGAAAGTCTTGCCATCGAAGGAATCAAGTTGTGTATGGGGTGGTTGCCGCCGAATGACGCCGCCGATTATAGCCGCGAGTTGTCGGCAGCCTGTTTGCAGTAGGCTGGCGCGATAGCCAAGGCGCTATCTGCCAGAATGGATGGCGCTGCTATAATGGCGCGAATGCACCCTTTACACCGATTTCGCGCGGGAGCAAGCCCGGATATCACGAAGCAAGTCAAAGCACACTGCAAGGCTTGGTCACCGAACTGTCCATTTTTCGCGGAAGCAAGCCGGACTCGATACGGCTCGGTTTGTGGCGCTTACCCTGACGGCAAAAGCATGCTGGCTGGCAATATCAACAAAGTCATCTTCATCAACTTCTGCCAGCGCTTTCATCTCTACGTGCACGCTATGGCGCTGCTGCTCTTGGCGCGGGGATTGACGCTGGCGCAGATCAGCCTGATTGAGTCGATCATGATCTTCACCATCTTCGTGATGGAAGTGCCGACCGGCGTGCTGGCCGATCGCCTGGGGCGCAAGTGGTCGATCTTGTGTTCGACCTTTTTGTTGATGTGCGCCGAGTTCATCTTCATCTTCGCCCGCGATTACAGCTGGTATGTGGTCATCGCGCTGCTGACGGGCACGGGTTTCGCCTTCGCCTCGGGCGCGGTCGAAGCGCTGGTTTACGACAGTTTGCCGGACGATGCCGAGCGCGAAGACGAGATGAAACGCGCCATGGGCCGGCTCAACAGCTGGGGGCAGATCGCTTTCGTCATCTCGCCGCTCATCGGCGCCCTCATCATCGGCGATGCCGCGCCGGAGCAGTTCATCCCCGCCATCGCCCTGACGGTGGTCGCGCTCTTGATCGGCCTGCTCGTCTGCTTCACATTGCGCGAGCCGGCTATCGACTCATCGGAGAAAGAGCCGAGCAGCGTCGCGCTGCTACGCGATGGACTGGCGCTTTTGCGGCACAATCGGCGGCTGCGACGTCTGGCGCTGCTGGTTGTCTTCAGTTCGCCCTTCACCGCAGCCCTGGTCACGACGCTGGCGGCGCCGTATTTGTCGCGCAATGCGGTCTCGCCCTTTCTCATCGGCGCGGCGCTGTCCCTCGGCAGTCTGCTGGCGGCTGTCACGCAGCGTTACGCCTACAAGGTCGAGGCGTGGCTGGGGCAGGCGCGGGCCATCGCCCTGCTGATCTTGCTGCCCGGGCTGATGTATTGGCTGTTGGCGCTGGCGGCGGGCCCCTACGCTACCTTCCTGATGGTGCTGCTGATGTACGGCGTCAACGACATGAAGGCGCCGCTCTTTTCCGCTTATCAGAATGCCTTGATCGCCAGCGAAAACCGCGCCACGGTTTTGTCGCTGATCAACATGTTCGTCAGCCTGTTCCTGGCGGTGATGGCGCCGCTTTACGCGCGCCTGGCGGAAGCATCGCTGGAGGCCGCCTTCGTCGTCATGGGCGCGGTCATCATCCTGGCGGCGTTGCTGCTGCGCGTGTATCGTCTGCCAGCGGTCGACGAAACCCCGCCTCAGCCGAATGCGCCAGCTAATGTGTAGACTTGCCTCTTGGTGTATGCGGCGCCGCTCGGCTTGAACTCGCTTTCGTAGAGGGCGAAAGTCTCGACGCGAAAGGGCGCCGCTTGAAAATCCAGATGCGCTTGAATCCAACGGCTGGCGAGGCCGCGACGCAGCGGTTTCTTGAAGCGCATCAGCGTGATATGCGGCTGGAAGCGCCGCCGCTCCCGCCGGAAGCCCTCGCTCTCCAGCGCTTGACCGACCGCCTCATGCAAGGCGCGCAGGTGCGGTGTGTTATGCACGCCGGCCCAGATGACGCGCGGGCGCGCTTCTATCGGGAATTGGCCCACGCCGCTGATGTTCAGCTGGAAGGCTGCCAAATCCACTTGCTTCAGCGCCCGTTGGTACGCCCGCGCCACGCCCTCGGGCACAGCGCCGATGAAGTGTAGCGTCAGGTGTAGCGCCTCGCGCCGCGGCCAGCGCCCGGGCGGCAAGTCATCCTGGCGCAGGGCGAGAAGTTGGTCTTTGGCAGCGTCGGGCAGGTCGATGGCGACGAAGAGACGGGGCATAGGCACGTCCATGCTTCAGAGTAAGAATTGCCACATTATACCTCGTGTGCATCGGATGCGCTTTTAGGATACCACTATGGATTGGCTACGATGGAAAATAGGGTCTAAGTTCAACTAGTTCAAGATAGAGTTTATTTTTCATTATAGTTGACAGAGTGCAGTGCATAGCATATGATTGTTCGTAGCCGTCCAATTTACGAGGGTATTGCGATGAAGGGTCAAATTGCTGCAGACCAACGCAACAGACTTGTGCGCCGTCTGCGACAGAAAGACAGCAACGCCTTGCAGCGGCTTGCCCAAGCTATTGAAGCTATGGAAGCGCCAGCAGCTGTGTCGAGATACAGTCGGATGCATCACAGACACAATAAGAGTTTGGCAAATACCAGCAAGCCTGCCTAAACAGGACTAGATAAGTGTTTGTCCTGCCATTGCGGGGTGCGTAATAGCTAGGTTATGCGCCCCAATATTTGTCGCGGCGTATAATTGAAGTCTTTGTCGTAGACTAATTGTGCGACATCTGAGTGAATTCAATTGAACCAAATTCATCTGAACCAAATGGCGAACCGGAAAAGGCGTAACTGTGGTCCCTACCCAATACCAGGCACGGTTTACGGCGGCTCTACTTAAGGTTGCTTCACGCTGTAATTTGGACTGTGATTACTGCTATGTTTACCATCATGTGGACCAGACTTGGCGTACATTGCCGAAATTCATGTCGTTTGAGACTATTCGTTCTTTCGGGAATCAATTGAATACTTATGTTCGAAAGTGTGCGCTAAAGCAGTTCTCGGTAATTTTCCACGGTGGCGAGCCCTTGCTTTTCTCCGCCGAGGGATTGGCTAAAGCCAGTGAGCTAATTCGAAATGCAGTCGACAGTGGCTGCGAGCTTGACTTTTCAGTTCAAACCAACGGCCATCTACTAACTGACACTGCGCTAGAAGAATTGCAGTCCGCCAATATAGGCGTGTCGCTGAGCCTAGACGGTCCGAAACACGCCAACGATCTCCATAGAGTTGACCACAGTGGTAAGTCGTCCTATGAGTTGACTTATAGAGCACTTCGACGCCTGAGTGAAGGTCCGTCACAATTATTTCAAGGGGTTCTTGCCGTAATTGATCCGCGTGTACAACCTGGCGAGCTCTTCAAATACTTTTCGCAATTTGAGCTTCCGGGACTGGATCTCCTCATTCCTGACGCAACGCATGCAAGACCACACTTCGAGAACCAATCACGGAGCGATTTTCAAACTTGGCTCAATGAAGCATTCGTACTGTGGTATCACGATTATTCACATCTTCCTATTCGCTTTTTTGACGCCGTTTTGGGCTCTAGAATCAGCATTCCCAGCTCGACCGATGTGATGGGCTTCGGTGCGGTAAACCTAATTGTGA
This sequence comes from Phototrophicaceae bacterium, assembly GCA_965208195.1. Taxonomy (GTDB): domain Bacteria; phylum Chloroflexota; class Anaerolineae; order Aggregatilineales; family Phototrophicaceae; genus UBA6055. Next base: position 2,237,397 of record CBDBOC010000004.1, read on the forward strand.
TAGAGACAGACGGATCCTACACTGATCATGATGTGTTCAAAATTATCGAAGAGGGCGCAAATCAGTTGCAAAGCAATGTCACAAGTGTCGACTTTGAGACTATAGCCGCCCACTCGACAATCCTCGAACATGGACGGTGCCTTACAGTGGAAGGCGTCGCAAACGAATGTCTAGCTTGTCCTGTACTGGAGGCATGTGGTGGCGGTTCGGTAATGCACAGGTTTCATCCGGAACGGGGGCTTGATGCGCCAACCGTCTATTGTCGCGAGATGTTCTCGGTCTTAGGAACTGCAACCCAGCTATTGCGAAACGACTTGAACGATTCCGTAGACAGAGCCAAATGTTTGGGTTCGGAATCATTTCTTAATTTTGATAATGCCTTCGTACAGCACTGCAAGAACTGGAGATCGCTTACGGAAAGTCATGCGACTGATCTAGGGATCGCCTTTGGTATACAGAATCGTGACCATATCCCTGCGGCTGCACTGTTACTCAAAGACTGCCTATCATCCACCGAAAGCGATAACGATGGCTTCAATAATGTCCAACCTCGTGACTATTGGCTGGATGAAATACGAATACGGAATGATGAGCCTTGGCTCGTGAAACCGTTTTCGGATTCTGTTCGCGCTATAAGCACAGATTCAGTCGAATATCAGCATGGTTTGGACATGCTAGATCTGGCGGAACTTTACCTATCAGAGTTTAGTCCGTTTCTGACCAAAGCGGTGCGCGAACTCATATCGGATATCGTCTTTGTTGAATCAACTGATGATAATGACTCAGGCATTTTCTCTTTTAGCGATGACAGTGCTCCAAACGTTCTTTATCTGTCTCCATTTGCGGGAAATGAACCACTTGCACCAGATGACGTCGCTGACTCAATCTTGCATGAGTTTCTACACCAAATCCTGTATCATGTCGAAATAGCCACACCTCTGTTGAATGATCACGATTATCCGAGGTTTCCAGCACCTTGGCGAACTGGCTTCAGACCGGCGGGTGGTTTCTTGCATGGGACATTTGTGTTTTCTGGATTGGCCCTATTTTGGCGAGCAATTGCAGAATCCGATGGATCCAAGCTACCTTTGTACAATAGAGCAAAAGCTATCGAAAACGCCGCTGCTTTTGAGGAACAAGCGGCATATGGACTTAGAAGTACCTTTCATTTCGCGCTCCTTACGGCGGCAGGCATCAAGCTCATTGAAAACATTGCTCGGGAATTGAATCTGGATTCCCTAGAGATACAGGCACCAGGCGTTCTGAGTTAGGTTTGGTTCTGCGATACAGGTCCAAATCCCCTGCTTGATTGCTTCAGGTGCAGCGCTTCACGCCGCAGGCATCAAATGTTGATACGGCAAATATGACCGACTTGGCAATTGCAACCATGTTCACGGGCGCCGTCATCTTCGTCTGGGGCTTGCGGGCGACGCGCAACGGACGCGTCAAAGTCCTTTTCTTCCAGATGCGCAGCCGAAAGGCCACCTTGATCTTCGGTATGGTGGCATCGCTCTGCGGCCTGCTTATGGTCGTGACCGGCGCGGCCGACGCATCGTCCCTGCCGGCAGAGTTGGCGATCACCTTTGCGCATACTGCGCTCTTTGGGTTCGGCGCGGGCTGGGTGATCTCGCTGCTGATAGAAGGCCTGGCGCGCATCGGCTGGCGCATATCACCGCATCTAGCGCCCATAGACCTGCGAACGAAACGCAAACGCCGCAACGACAAACTCAGCGCCAGCGAATAAGATCGCGCAGCTACATCGCGCCTCTCTGCCACAAACGGAACACTCGGCTGATTTAGTCTGCAAGCGCCACGTGTAATGCGATAATATCGAGTTGTGTTACCGCATGGTACCGCTCGATAAGCGGTCCGGGAGAACGACTATGTGGCGAATTGCTGGCTCGATTCCTGTGGCGGTCTTGCTGGCCGCGCTGATGCTTCAGAGCATCCTATTGGCTGAAGAGGCCTGCGACTTCGCCGACGAGGTCATCGCCATCGGTGGGGTTGTACCGCTGTCGGCGCCGGGTTCGGTGGCCGGCGGCATCGGCATGGACTGGGGCTTCCAGCAAGCCGTGGCCGATATCAACGCGGGCTGCGGCATCGAGATTGACGGCGTCAACCATCGTGTGCGCGTCATCAGCGTCGATTCCGAGGGCGTCTCGGAGTATGGCCAGCTGGCGGTGGAGCGGCTGATTTTGCAGGACGAGGTCGTCGGCATCGTCGGCTTCTATCACAGCGCGGTGGGCTTGGCGACGATGGGCATGGTGGAGCGGTATCGCGTGCCGACGATCTACGCGCACCCGCGCAACGACTTCATCAGCGCCAGCGGCTACGAGGCATTTGAAGGGAACCCGGCGCGTTTCGACGATGGCATTGATTACGTCTTCCGCACCTCGCCGCCCAGTTCCATCGTCGGCAAAGTCGTGACGGACTGGCTGGTTTCTATCGGCGTGGAAGATGTGGTGCTTATCCTCGAAAACACGGACTACGGTCATCCCGCCGCGGCGGCCGAGCGCGCCCACTTGGAACGCGCCGGCGTGCAAGTCGATCAGCTGGAAATCGAGCTGGGCACGGAGGACTTCGTGCCCATCCTCAGCCGGCTCTGGGCGCGGCCACAATTGCCGGACGCGATTCGCATCCTGGTCAGCGGCGAGACATCGTACAACCTGACGCAGCAGATGGCCGAGCTGGGCATCGCGCCGACGCCCGACACGATCTGCGTAACCAATCACCTTGCCTTCCAATCCGAGCAATTTTGGAACACGGTGCCCGATGGCAATTACTGCGCCTACGACCGCGTCGGCACCGTGCCCAACCTCTACAACGAAATGGCGCGGGAGCTGGACGCGCGCTATCAGGCGGACTTCGGCGATGTGTTGGTCAGCTTCGCCATGGAGGCCTACGACAGCGTCTGGCTGATGGCGGACGCCATTGAGCGGGCCGGCGGCGCGGGCGACCCCGATGCTATCGTGGCGGCGCTGGAAGCGACCGACATAGATCTATCGCAGGGTCACTACTATTTCAGCTATGGGGCGCATAACCCGCAGCTGCCCGAGGGAACGCCGGCGTATATGTGGCACCAGTGGCCGGTGCCGGTGGTCACGGTGATGCAATACTTCGAGCCGGGCCAGAGCGGTCTGGATGCGGCTGTCGTCTGGCCCGAAGTCTACCAGACGCATGGGACGGCTTACTTTCAGCCGGGCGGCTGAGGGCGCGCTGCCGGGAGACGCTGCGGGCTGAGCTCACGCGCGGGCAGTCACGTCAATGTCCGGCGAGCGAGAGCACCTGCGTCGAGGCGCTAGGAAAACCGTGCTACACTGATTGCGTAGACGAGTTTGCAAACAGGTTTCCATAGAAGAGGCGGGAGGCATTAGGATGCAAGGCAAACTAAGGGCATTCATTTCTATAGGTGTGGTGATTCTACTGCTGGCCATCGGCGCCGGTTTGACGATGGCCGATGAACACTGCGAATTCGCTGACGAGACGATCAAGTTTGGCGGCATCGCGCCTTTGTCGCCGCCTGGCGCGACCGGCGCGGGCGTCATCGTCGATTGGGCCATGCAGCAGGCGGCGGCCGATATCAACGCTGATTGCGGCATTGAGATCGACGGCGCGCATCACCGGCTTGAGGTGATCACCGGCGATTCCGAAGGCATCTCCGAGCGGGGGCAGGCGCTGGCTGATCGCTGGATATTCGAAGACGGCGTGCATGGCGTGGTTGGCGGCTATCACAGCGCCGTCGCGCTGGCGACGATGAAAGTGACGCAAGAGAACAGCATTCCTACGGTGTTCGCCGGACCCTGGAACGACAACATTACGGCCAACGGGATCATCGAGTTTGAAGGCAGGCCGCCGCGGATTGAGGACGGGGTTGATTACATCTTCCGGACATCGCCAGCCAACTCGATGGTGGCGGCTGTCGCGGCCAACTGGATGATTGAGCTGGGCCTGGAAGATGTCATCATCATCACCGAAAACACCGACTATGGCATCCCGGCCGCCGCCGACGAACGCGCGCTGCTGGAAGCGGCCGGCATCTCGGTCGAGCAATTCAATGTTGAGCTGGGCACGGAAGACTTCGTTCCCATTCTCAGCCGCATACAGGCGCGCTCGCAACCGCCCGATGCCGTCCGCAATCTGGTGACCGGCGAGACGGGCTTCAACCTCAACCAGCAAATGGCGGAGCTGGGCATAACACCCAGCGACGATACCATCTGCATCGCTGAGAGCTTCGCCAACGACTCGGCGCAATTCTGGGCGGCCGTGCCCGATGGCAACTATTGCGCTTTCACCCGCACCGGCGCCACACCCGCCCTCTTCGGCGAGATGGCTCACGCTTTGAACGCGGCCTACAACGAAGCCTGGGGCGGCATCGCGCCCAGCTTCGCCATGGAACCGTACGACAGCGTGCGCTTGTTGGCGGCGGCGATGGATAGTGCCGAAAGCTACACGGACGCCGCTGCTGTCGTGGCGGCGCTGGAGACCATCGATGTGGAGTTGGCGCAGGGACGCTACTACTTTGATTATGGCAGCCACAACCCGGATCTGCCGGACGGCGTTCCCACGTTCATGTGGCATCAATGGCCCGACCCCATCGTGGTCATGATGCAGTATTATGAGCAAGAGCAAGACTCGCTGGATGCGGCGGTGATCTACCCGGCGATCTACCAGACGCATGCCACAAGCTATATCGCGCCAGGCACGACGCCCTGACGTTGCCGGCAGCGTCACCGAGGCGCTATAATCGCCCCATTCGACGGGCGGGTTGGTCAGCAGCCCGCCCGTTTTCAATGGGCAAGTTTTGGAGCGGACGATCATGACATTTCCCAAATTGAGCGATGCCTTTCGCATGGGCCGCCTGGCGCATCCGGGCCGCCGGGTGCGCATGGTGCTGGACACCGATACCTACAACGAAATCGACGACCAATTCGCCTTGACCTACGCGTTGCTTTCGCCGGAAGCGATGTCAGTCGAAGCGGTTTACGCCGCGCCCTTCCATAACAAGCGCTCCGCGGGGCCGGGCGATGGCATGGAAAAGAGCTATGAGGAGATCCTGCGCCTGCTCGATTTCCTCGGGCGGCCCGCTGATGGCTTCGCTTTTCGCGGCTCGACGCGGTACATCGGCGCCGACCGACAGCCGAATGACAACGAAGCCGTGCGCGATCTCATTGAGCGAGCGCTGGCCAGCCCCGAAGATGACCCGCTCTACGTGGTCGCCATCGGCACCATCACCAATGTGGCTTCGGCGCTGCTGCTGGCGCCAGAAATCATCGAGAAGATCGTGATTGTGTGGTTGGGCGGGCACGACTTACATTGGCCGCACGCGCGCGAGTTCAACTTGATGCAAGATGTGCCGGCGGCGCAGGTCGCGCTAGATAGCGGCGCGCCCTTCGTCATCGTGCCATGCCTGGGCGTGACATCGCATTTGCTGACGACGCTGGCGGAGTTGCAGGCCTTCATCGGCGGCAGCAGCCCGGTCGGCGATTATCTGTGCCAGATTTTCAGCGACTATCGGCCCGATGCCTTCGCCGCCTCAAGCGTAATTTGGGATATCTCCACCATCGCCTGGCTGATCAACCCGGATTGGGCGCCGAGCGTGCTGACGCACAGCCCCTTGCTGACCGACAACGTGACCTGGAGCGTCGACCAGGGGCGTCACTTGGCGCGCGTCGTCAGCTTCATTCACCGCGACCCGGTCTTCCGCGACCTGTTCCGCAAGATTCGCAGCTTCGGCGGCGCTTAACTCCAAGTGAAAGCCTGGCGCGTCCGGCGGATGCGCGCGCGCACGGACGGGGCTGTGTCTTGCTCGGCGGCGGCCAGCAAGTCCAAGGCGCGCTCACGGAATGCCGGGTGCTGATCAGCCAGCACGACGGCGCCGTGAACGCTCCAGGCGCGCATGAAGGTGTTGGCGCCGGCCGCGCGTCGCTCCAGCGCTTGCATTAGCGGCGCGGCCATGTCCGCAGGCAATTCCAGCGTGTCCAGCAGCTGCAACATGTGAATTTGCGCCAGCCAGCCAACATCGTCCAGGAGCAGGCGCAGCAAGACTTGCGTCTGCCCGGCTGTCAATTGCGCGCCGGTGACGCCGTAATGTTTGAGCAGCCAGGTGGCGGCATCGCGCAGGTTGCGCCCGTCAGCGGCGGCGAAATGGCACAGTTGGGCGATCATGCATACATCAGCAGCGTGATCAGCCGCGAAGCGCTGCAAGGGCGCGACTCGTACACCATCGAAATCAGCGAGCGCTTGCGCCAGCGCATCGGACCAGGCGTCAGTCATTTTAGCTTGGGCAGGTAGCCAGTCGCCTGCTCAATCAGCTGACGAACAGCGGGCTGCTCCAGGTCGGCCAGGCGGCGGATTTTGATGTGGCGCAGGTCATTGCCCGAGCCTTCGAGCAAGGCTTGCGGATCGTCCAGGTGGGCGCCGTAGAAGAAACCCAGGTTGACATGTTTCTTGAAAGGCGCGATGTAACAGAAATGCTGTGACATCTTCTTGGGGCCGACGCCATAGCCGGCGATCTTTTGGCGCGCCCAGGGCACTTCGGTGATGCCGGGCATGACATCGGCCAGCAGGGCGCGGGCGGCGCGGGCCAGCGCTTGCATCTCCGGCGAGGCTTTGGCGATCACTTCGTCGAAGCTGCCGTTGCCGCCGACCGTCTTGATCTTCAGTTCCGTCATAGTTCCTCACTGGGCAATTGGCTGACTATCATCCATGATATATTGATTCCTCGCTTGCTCTCAAGTTTTGTATCCGCCAGGGTTTTCTTTAGGTGTTCGGGGCGCTTGAGGTTTGAACTGATTGTGTCTGAGGGAAGTGTATCAGTGACAAAGCCGAAAGTATCGGTCATCCTGTCTGCGTTCAACAGAGAGAAATATCTTGGCGAGGCAATTGATAGCATTTTGGCGCAAGAGTTCAGAGATTTCGAATTGATTCTGGTTGACGATGCTTCAACAGATAATAGCGCCGAGATTATCAAAGTTTACGAAAAGCGGGATTCACGCATTCGAGCGCTGTTCCTGGATTGCAATACGGGCGTGAGCGGCGCTCGAAATCGGGGCTTTGTCATCGCTGAAGGCGAATACATCGCGTACATGGATTCGGATGATGTCAGCTTGCCGACCCGACTGAAGAAACAAGTAGACTTTCTGGAGCAAAACCCGGAGGTGGGCGCTGTTGGCGTTTGGGTTCGGCGCATGAATCATGATCTAACAATACAAGAGAACATTCGCAAATGTCCGGCGGAACATGCGCTTATCGTCTTCAATACATTTAACGGCCGGACTTTGCAGATTTTGAGCGGCACGATGATGATTCGACGGGAGTATTTGGCGGCTATCGGCGGCTGGGACGAAGCAGTCAAGTTCAATGTTGCGAGAGGCTTTTTTGCCAGCCTCGTATTCCGCACGCCAATCCGGCTCGCCAATCTCACAGAGATCCTTTACATCCAGCGCGTGCATGACCAAAACGTGACCAGCCAGACGATCGCCCAAGAAAACAGGATCGCGATGGTAGAACCGCGGCGTCAACTCAGGCGGCTGTGGGGCGGGGTGTGCGATGAGACACTCAGGCGCTTTCGGACACTGCGTTCGAATGAGCGGCTGAATTGGCATGATCGACGATTGGCGAAGCGAGACATGAAGCGCATCATTGAAACCTTGGTAACGCGCGGTTATATCAGGCCTGAGGAACGCCCATCGTTGCTAGCCAATATGAATCGGCAGCTCGAACGAGCGTCGCCGCGGCGCTGGCAGCAATTCTGTCATTGGCGCCGGCATCGCCTGCGTTGGCTCACAAAGTGAAAACACCCGTCGTTTCTTCCCGCGCGGAGATGCAGGAGCGATCCGCCGCTTCCGCGCCGCAAGTTTCGGTTGTGATGCCGGTATACAACGGCGAGAAGTATCTGGCCGAGGCGATCGAGAGCATCCTGGGGCAGACTTTCGACGACTTTGAACTGATCATTGTAGACGATTGCTCGACGGACGGCTCGGCGGAGATTGCCCGGGAATACGCCGAACGCGACAGCCGCATCAAAATTGTGCAGCGTGAGACCAACGGGGGCAGCGCCGATGCTCGCAACAGCGGCATTGCAATCGCAACGGGCGAGTACATTGCGGCCATGGACGCCGACGACGTCAGCTTGCCCGAACGCTTGGAGAGACAGGTATGTTATTTGCGCTTGAATTCTGACATTGGCGGTGTAGGTACTCAAGGCCGCGTGGTTGAAACTGACCTGACAGTACACTCGGACTTTACGGTGCCAACTCATCATGCTTTGATCGCGCTGCAGTATTTTCTTGGCCACGGCATCCTGGGCGCGACCATATTGCTGCGGCGCGATATACTGACCGCTATAGGCGGCTACGCTCCGGGCATTCGACGGATCGACGATCCGGAATTGCTGGCGCGCATGCTGAACGATACGAACGTAAGATTGGCCAACACGTCCGATTTTCTGTATCTCTATCGCCAGTATGACCGTGACCCGTATCCAGAAGCACGTGACAATGAACGGCGGCTGAAGCGCTTCAACCTTGAGCGCCTCGGCCTCCCTGAGCCTGAGGCGACCATCAACCGCCTGACACAGCTGCGGCCACATCATCGATTGTCTTGGCGGGAAAGGCGGCGCACCAAGCGAGATTTCACGAAAATCATCGACGGCATGGTCGCTCGGGGATGGGTCAAGCCCGCTGACCGACCGCTGCTGCTGGCGGAGATGAATCGCCTGCTGGAGCGCGCCAGCCCACGTTTGTGGCAGATGCTTTGTCACTGGCATCGCCATCGTATCAAGCGGAACGCGACATGAACATGAAGTCCGATTCGCAACGCAGACGGGAGGCCGGGGCCGCCGCGCCATTGGTATCGGTCGTCATGCCGGTTTACAATGGCGAGCGCTACTTGGCCGAAGCCATCGAGAGCATCCTTGAGCAGACCTTTACCGACTTTGAATTCATCATCGTCGACGACGGTTCGACGGACGGCTCGGCGGAGATTGTGCGCGGCTATCAAGCGCGTGACGAGCGAGTGCGCCTGGTGCAGTTGCAGCGCAACATGGGCATGTGCGACGCCCGCAATGCCGGCATGGCGGCAGCGAGCGGCGAATATATCGCGAGCATGGACGGCGATGACTATTGCCCGCCGGAGCGCTTGCAAACGCACGTGAACTTCCTCCAAGACCATCCCGAAATCGGATTGTGCGCCGTGCGCCAGCTGGTCGTGGATGAAGATCTTTCGCCGTACTTCTGGCGTGAGGAACCAGAGCACCACGCGCTAAACGTCCTCAATATGTTCTTTCGGCGTTCGAGCGTCGTCGGCCACTCTTACCTTGTCCGCAGTCAAGTCATGCGCTCAATTGGCGGCTACGACCCGGGGCGCCGCCGCTGCGACGATTACGAGTTGTTCCTGCGCCTATTTCAAGCGACGCGCGTGGCTTGCATTCCCAGTCACTTGTATTGGCGCCGCAGCCACCCGCAGAATCATTCCGGGCAAGCGCATAATCGAGCGTCTCATGATAAAGAAATCTCCGAAACCAGAGCACTGACGCTGCGCTGGCTGGAACAAAATTGGGGCGCGGCGCCCGCTGGTTTCCTGGGCCGGGTAGAGCGGCTGATGCTCAGAGAGAAGTTTAGCTGGCGGGAAAGACGTCTGTTGCGGCAAGAATTGCGCCGTTTGGTTGATGCCTGGATCGCGGTTGACGCCTTAACAGAAGCTGACCGACCGCTGGTGGAAGCCGACATCAAGCAGTGGTTGGAGTGGACGACGCCGCGGCTGTGGCAGATGTGGCTGCATTGGTGGCGGTATCGCGTCGCGCGCCATCTGAAATGACGTGCAGCAGGCGCAGGACTTAAAGAATGTGACGCGCGAGGCGCCATGCCACTGGTATCCGTCATAATGCCGGTATATAACGGCGAGCGCTTTCTGGCCGAGGCCATCGAGAGTGTCCTGGCGCAAACGCTTGCCGACTTCGAGTTGATCGTTGTTGACGACGCCTCGACCGACGGCTCGGCCGAGGTCATTCGTTCGTACGCGGCGCTCGACACGCGGATTCGGCCCATCTCATTGCCGGACAATGTCGGCATGGCCAGCGCGCGCAACGCCGGCCTCGCGCTGGCATCCGGCGCCTACATCGCCGGCATGGACTGCGATGATGTCAGCCTGCCGCGGCGGCTGGAGCAGCAGGCGGGCTTCATGGCGTCCAACCCGCGCATCGGCGCGTTGGGCGCGCAGTTCCAGCGCGTGGCGTACGACCTGTCGCCGTTGCGCGATTTTCCTGTCCCGGCGGATCATGCGCGTATTGTGCTGAACATGTTCATCGGCGGCGGCTTCATTCTGCATTCCACGCTCTTTGTGCGCCGCGCTCTGCTTGATAACGTAGGCGGGTACCAGCCCGGACGGCGACATATGGACGACTTGGAGCTGCACGGTCGCTTGCTGGCGCGGTCGGGCATCCGCTACGCAAACCTGAAGGAAGTCCTGATGCGCTATCGCCGGCACGAGGCAGCCGACGGCTTCGGTCATGGCTTTGCGCAATTGGCTCAGCGCTGGGTCATTCCCAAAGGCAATATGCTGAAGTCACTGTGGGGCGAGGCGCCGCCGGCGACGCTGGACCGCTTTGCCCGCCTGCATTTGGGTATGAAGCTGGGCTGGGCGCAACGCCGCGCGGCTCGGGCAGACCTGGCGCGTCTCGTAGGCGCGCTGGTCGCCAAAGGCTGGGTGGACGCGGCCGATGAAGCCACACTGGTCGCTTCGGCGAGCCAGCGCCTGGAGAGCGCCATGCCCCGCCGCTGGCAGATGCTGCTGCACTGGTATCGCTATCGCATCAAAGGGCGCGGGACATGAACGCCGCGCCCAACGCCGTCAGCCGTCGTGACGCCGGGGATGCAAGGCCTTTGGTGTCCGTGGTGATGCCCGTTTACAATAGCGAGCGCTTCCTGGCTGAGGCGGTCGAGAGCATGCTCGGGCAGACTCTCGACGACTTCGAATTGATTGTGGTCGACGACGGCTCAACCGATGGCTCGGCCGCCTTGATTAAATCGCTGGCTCGAAGCGATGAGCGTATTCAGACAGTGCAACTGCCGCATAACAGGGGCAGCGCCGCCGCCCGCAATGCCGGCTTGGCGCGGGCCAGCGGCGAGTACTTTACCACGCTCGACAGCGATGACATCAGCCAGCCGCAACGCCTGCAAACGCAGGTCGACTTCCTGCGCAGCCACACCGAAATCGACGGCGTCGGCGTCTTCGCCAAGGTGGTGCACGAGAATCTGACCTATAAAGCCGACAAGACGCCGCCGACGCAGCACGCCCTCATCATGCTGGAGCATTTTCTGGGCGATCCCTTCGTTCACGCTTCGGTTTTGCTGCCGCGCATACACGTGCTGGACGCGGGCGGCTATGACGAATCGCTGCGCTACTCCGATGACAGCGACTTGATGACGCGCCTCATGGGGCAACTTCGCTACGCAAATATTCCAGAGTTTCTATACGTCTACCGCCGCCACCCCAGCCAGCATACCGCCCAGCAGAATGACAGACACCGCGACGATATGTTGCGTGTGCTCCAGCGCCGCTATGAGCGCATCTGGGGCGAGGCGCCGCTGCCGGCGATAGAGCGCATCGGCAGAATCAAGCCCTGGTCCAAGTTGACCTGGCGCGAGCGCCGCTGGGCGAAACGCGATATCGAGCGTCTGATCGACGCCATGATCGCGGCGGATTGGGTGGATGCGGTCGACCGTCCGCTGCTGATTGCCGAGACGAACCGGCGCCTGGAAACCGTCAGCCCGCGCCTGTGGCAGATGTTCTGCCACTGGTATCGCTATCGCGTTAGGAGACATCTTATATAAATGATATACTATCACGAATAATGTCGCACTATAGTTGCGCGGGAGTGATGTGTGCCATTAGTTTCTGTCGTCACGCCGGTGTACAACGGAGAGAAGTATCTGGCCCAGGCGATTGAGAGCATCCTGGGGCAGACTTTCACTGACTTTGAATTCATCATCGTCGACGACGGCTCGACGGACGGCTCGGCGGAGATTGTACGCGGCTATCAAGCGCGGGATGGGCGGATAAGTCTGGTGAGTCTCAAGGACAATGTCGGTATCGCCGCCGCGCGCAATGCTGGCTTGGCCGCGGCCGGCGGCGGCCTCGTCGCCATGGCGGACTGCGACGATGTTTGCCTGGCCCGGCGCCTGGAGCGGCAAGTTGACTACCTGCGATCTCACCCCGATGTGGGTCTGCTGGGCGCGAGTGTTACCGCGGTTGATCCGGATCTCAACCCAGTCGGCAGCCGCGATGTGCCGCTGCGTCATGTAGAAATTGTCGCCGGACTGTTTTTCCGCGGCCCAAGCCTGCTGCAACCGACAGTCATAGCGAGGCGAAGCGCGCTGCTCGCGATTGGCGGATATGACGCCTCACTGCGCGTCGCGGACGACACCGACTTGTTCATGCGCCTGGCGCCAACGACGCGCTTCGCCAACCTGGACGCGCGGCTATGTCTTTACCGCCGGCATGGAGAGAACGACACAGTGGCCAAGCGCCAGCGCTACATTGAGCGTGGTCGGGAATTGCGGAATCGCTGGCTGAGACAACTGTGGGGCGCGGCGCCGGGCGCCTCAGCCGAGCGCCTTGACCGCCTGCGCGACGGCGACAAGTTCTCGCCGCTGGAGAGGCGCAGACTGGCGCAAGACTTGAAGCGTTTGGTGGACGCGATGATTGCGACGGGCGCGGTGGACGAAGCCGATCGCCAGCATCTGCAGGCCGATATGCGCCGGCGGCTGGAAGGGACGCTGCCGCGTAATTGGTTGCGGCTGCTGCACTGGTATCGCCATCGCATCAAACGGCATCTGGTATAGTCACGGCGCAGCCCCACAGAGTGGCTCGACATGGCGCTGCGGGAGAGAAGCATGCCGCAAGTCTCGGTCATCATGCCGGTCTACGATCGCGAGAAATACGTAGGCGCGGCAATTGATAGCATCCTCGAACAGACATTTACTAACTTCGAACTCATCATCGTGGACGATGGTTCCACTGACGGCACGGCTGAAATCGCGCGGCGCTACGCCGATCGCGACAAGCGTATTAAACACGTCCGACTGCCCACGAACAAGGGCGAAGCCAATGCCCGCAATGTCGGCATCGGCCAAGCCCGCGGCGACTTCATCACCAGTATGGACTCTGACGATATCAGCCTGCCGGGGCGCCTGCAGCAACAGGTAGAGTTTCTGCAGACTCATGCCGAGGTGGACGCCGTCGGCGTCGGCACGCGCATGGTCAACGAAGATCTTTCGCCCAAGCTGGACTACAAATTATCGCCACATCACGGCATCATCGTGCTGCAAATGCTGATCGGCGGCGCGGCTGTGCTGCAAGGCACACTGATGGCGCGGCGCGCGCCCATCATGAAAAGCGCCGGCTATGACACGCGCTTTCTTAATGGAACAGACTTTGAGTACTTTCTGCGTATGGTGTGGGAACAGCAGATACGTTTCGCAAACTTGCTGACGCCGCTGTATATCTATCGCCGACACGAAGCGTCACTGACACATACGCACACCTGGCCCTCGACGGCGTCGGTAGAGGCCAGGCGCCGCGCCTTGGAGCTGCTGTGGGGGCGGGCGCCGGCAGGCACGCTGGAACGATTCACGGATGTGCATTTTGGTGAAAAACTCGCCCGGAGCGAGCGACGCGCGGCAAAGCGCGATTTGATGCGCCTGATCGACGCCATGATCGCGGCGGACTGGGTCGACGCCGGCGAGCGCGGGCTGATGCTGGCCGAGATGAACCGTCGGCTGGAAGGGACGCTGCCCCGGCGTTGGCTGTTGCTGCTGCATTGGTATCGCCACCGCATCCAACGACATCTGGTGTAGTTGACGCGTAGTGACGTAAGATTGCCACTATCTGCGCTGTAGGAGATATTCATGCCGCAAGTTTCGGTGGTGATGCCGGTTTACAACGGCGAGAAGTACCTGGCCGAAGCCATCGAGAGCATACTCGCTCAGACCTTCACTGACTTTGAACTCATCATCGTCGACGATGGCTCCACCGACAGCTCGGCGGAGATTGTGCGTAGCTATGAAAGTCGGGACGGGCGGATTCGATTCCTGCAACTGGAACGCAACATGGGCGCTTGCATCGCACGAAACCGGGGCTCTGCCGCCGCACGTGGCGATTACATTGCCTTTATGGATTGCGACGATGTTAGCTTGCCAACCCGCCTGGAAAAGCAGGCCCGTTTCTTGCACGAGAATACAGAGATCGGCGTTGTGGGGATCTGCTCCAAAGTGACAAACCACGATTTAACAACCGTACGTTTTACCAAGAACGTGCCGCGTCAGCATGCGTTGATTGTCTTGAATATCTTCATGGGCGCTGTCAGCTTATTGGGTGGCTGCATAATGATTCGCCATCGGCCGCTGCGGGCTGTCGGCGGCTGGAATGAAGGCCTGCGTTATGGAGAAGAGTCCGATCTCTTTGTCCGTTTGCTTTTGCAGACTCGGATACGTTTTGCCAATCTCTCCGAGGTTCTATATATTCAGCGAATTCATGACAGCAACAAGTCTTCGCACAGCGTGAGAGTGGCCGACGGCGAAAACAGCGTCTACCTGCGGCGAAGCTTGAACGCGCTTTGGGATGAAGTGAATAATGACACTTTGGCGCGCTTCAAGAAACTGAAGCACAAGCAGAAACTGAATTGGCCTGAAAGACGGGCGGCCAAGAAGGACTTGAAGCATTTGATCGCGTCTTTGATTCATCACCAAATGGTGGAACCGAGCGATAGACGACTGCTAATGTCCGTCGTGAACCGACGGCTGGAAGGGACGCTGCCGCGGCATTGGCTGATGTTCCTGCACTGGTATCGCTATCGTATCAAACGGCATCTGGCTTAGTCGGAGCACAGTCCTAAAAGCATGCATGTTTCCGCGTCGCGCGAGAGTATGATGCCGCAAGTTTCTGTTGTCATGCCGGTTTACAACGGCGAGCGCTATTTGGCTGAGGCCATCGAGAGCATACTCGCGCAGACTTTCACTGACTTTGAGTTCATCATCGTCGACGATGGCTCGACCGACGGCTCGGCGGAGATTGTGCAGACTTTTGCAGAGCGCGATAGCAGGATTCGATTTCTGCAACTGGCTGAGAACCGTGGGCGGGCGGACGCGCGCAACGCCGGCATCAAAAGCGCTCACGGCAACTACATAGCGATGATGGATTGCGACGATCTCTGTTTGCGTAAACGTCTTTCAATGCAAGCCGACTTTATTCAGTCGAATCCCGACATTGGCGTTGTAGGCACATGCGGCCAGGTCATGAATCGTGATATGACGGCGCCGCAATCCGAGTTCAAGCTGCCGGGCGAGCACGCCTTGATCGCGCTTTACACCTTTCTGGGCTACGGCATTTTGGGCGCCAGCCTGATGTTCCGGCGCGAATGTCTGACGCAGGCTGGAGGCTACGAAGCCGGCCGGCGCTTCTGCGATGACCTTGAGCTACACTGGCGCATTTTACAGGACACGCGAATACGCTTCGCGAACCTGCCCGACCAGCTTTATCTCTATCGACGGCACGACCAGCCGAAATTTCGCAACACAAGAACGGACCCATACCTTGAATGGCGACGGCTGAAGCGCCTCAATCTTAAGCGCCTCGGCATCCGCGAACCAGACGCGACCTTGCAGCGCCTGGCGCAGTTGCGGCCATTCAATCGGCTGTCTTGGGCGGAGCGGCGGCTAGCCAAGCGCGATCTCAGGCGGATTATCAACGGCATGGTGGCGCAAGAATGGGTCGAGCCCGGCGATAGACCGCTGCTGGTGGCGGAGATGAACCGCTTGCTGGAACGCGCCAGCCCGCGCCTGTGGCAGATGTTCTGTCACTGGTATCGCCATCGCATCAAGCGGCATCTGCCCGCCTTCAAGCGCTGACGCCGCCGCGCCGGGGCGCGAATGGTCGATCCCCGATTGCATCTCGCCCAGCCGGGCGTATAATCCAGGGCATTCTCCACGTATCAAGCGGAAAGCGGCGCCATGACCGACGACAGCCTCTTGCAGTGGCGGGGCGAGTTCCCCATCCTCAGCCGCTGCAACTACCTCATCAGCAACTCGTTGGGCGCCATGCCGCGCGGCGTCTACAGCAGCCTCAGCCACTACGCCGATACCTGGGCGGGGGAAGGCGTCGGCGCTTGGGGCACGGGCTGGTTCGAGCTGCCAGCGACCGTCGGGGACAAGATCGCCCCGCTGATGGGGGCGGCGCCGGGCACGGTCTTGGTACATCAGAATGCCAGCATCGCCAACAGCATCCTCTTCGGCGCGCTGGATTTCAGCGACCCGCGGCGCGACAAGGTGGTCATCACCGAGCTGGATTTCCCCAGCGATGTCTACGCCCTGCGCAGTTGGCTGCCCGACCATATGCGCTTGCACATCGTCCGCTCGCGCGATGGTATCAGCATCGACAGCGACGAATTGCTGGACGCCATCGACGAGCGCACCCGCCTCGTCAGCACTTCGCACGTGCTCTTCCGCAGCGCCTTCATCATGCCGGCGGCGGAGATCACAGCCAAGGCGCATCGCGTCGGCGCGCAGGTCGTCTTCAACGGCTATCACAGCGTGGGCGTCATCCCGGTTGATGTCGGCGCCTGGGATGTCGACTTCTATATCGGCGGCGTGCTGAAGTGGCTTTGCGGCGGGCCGGGCGGCGTCTTCATGTACGTGCGGCCGGATTTGCTGCCGACGTTGAAGCCGAAAGTGACGGGCTGGTTCGCGAGCCGCGCGCCCTTCGACTTTGACGTGGAAAAGCTCGACCTGCGCGAGGATGCTTACCGGCTGATGAACGGCACGCCGGGCATCGCCTCGCTGCACGCCATCCAGCCCGGCATCGATATCATCGCCGAGGTCGGCGTCGCCGCCATCCGCCAGAAATCCATGCGGCAGACGGCGCTGATCATTGAGCTGGCTGATGAGCTGGGCTACACGGTGAATTCGCCGCGGCCGGCTGATCGGCGGGCGGGCACGGTGACGGTCAAGCCGCCGCAGGCTTGGGAAGTGGCGCAGGAGCTGCTTTCGCGCGGCATCATGATCGATTATCGGCCCAAAGCCGGCATCCGCATCGCACCGCACTTCTACAATAGCGATGACGAGATCCGCGCGGCACTGCGAGCCATGAGCGAGATCCTGGCCGAGGGCAGCTGGCGGCGGCACAGCGCCTCTTGACGTGGGGATGGGCGTCACACACTTTACCACCGAGGTCACCGAGTTAGGCTGAGGGCACTGCGTTGGCGAGCCGCCTCCCGCCCCTGCGTGGATTTGCACCGGCGGCGACCGCTTCGGAAGCTGGCGCCGGGCGCGTGGGCCGGTTGACAGCATCGCCGCATTCGCGTTACGCTGGGGTCAGACGGACGTATATTTTAACGCCAAGCTGGGATGACAGCACCTCACATGAAAAGAAAGAATAGCCACAGGCCCCGCCCGCAGCAGTTGGCGAGACTGGGCATCGCGCTGGTCTGCATTCCGCTTGCCGCGGCGCTGCTTATACTGTCGTTGGCGCTCGGCTGGTTGCACGGCAATCAGAGCGCCTTGTCGCCGCTGGACGCGCTGGTCGATAGAGCTTACTTCGGCGCGCCGGCGTACACAATCCTGCAGGAAGTTGCTGTGCCCGAGCCAAGCGGGACGCTCTTCCTGGTCGGCTGGCATAACCCGGACGCGACCGCATGTATCGGCCTGGTCTGGGTCACCGCGCCCCGTTTCTACTCCGATTCAGTCAGCGTAGGCCACACCAACGCACATTGCCCGCGCGACACCTACTCGATTGACCAATTCTGGGGCATGCGCACCTGGCAGCGCATTCCCTTCAGCGTCGCCTTCGGTTACAGCGGCGGCGCTGACAAAATGGTCGTAATCTGGCAGGACGATATGCGAACCGAGCTTAAGCCGGTCGCCGGCAGCTACCTGGCGATCAATCCCGCCAAGTCCCGCGTCATCGAGACGGTTGATTTCTTCGACGTCACCGGAAAGCTGCTGCATCGCTTCCCGGATTGGGCCAAATCCCCCGTGGCGGAGTCATGATGGTCAAGCTCCCCGTCCCAACCTGGATGCGACGCAGCCTGCTCGCCCTTGGCCTTGCCGCTCTCCTGGCGGTCATGCCCTACCTGGCGATGCGCGCGCTTATGTCGCTCGTCCCCGCCCTCGATGGCCGGCATGCTTCAGCAGAAGCGGCGCTTTCTGCGCTCCCGGTCTATCCCCATGGCGGCTTCACGGCGTTAAATCCCGAACGAACCGGGGTTGAGATACGCCAGCGTCAGGTCCTTCGCCTTCCCCCCGGCGTTTTGTATACGCTGGGCTGGCACGATGAAACGGGACAAGCCTGCATTGCGGTCGCCTTCGTTGAAGCCATGCGGGACAGCTTCGGCGGCTGGAAAGGGCGCGGCGCCTGGGGGCATTGCAGCACGCATGACTACAGTGCCTGGGTGACGGGCCGGGGCGAGTACCAGGGCTTCGCCGTCGCCAACGGCTTGAGCGGCGCCGCCGAACTCGTGCGCGTCACCTGGCTCAACGGCGAGACCACGTACGCGCGTCCCGTCAACGGCGTCTTCATGTCTGTGCTTGACCGGCACGGCGTCAGAGCCGGGCGCGTCGATTTCTTGACTCAGCGGGCCAGCTTTTGCACAGCGTCGCGCCCTACGGCTAACCCTCGGCTGGCGGCGCGCTGCCGCATTCTGCTACCATACGCTTCAAATCAGGCAAGATAGCGGAGGCAGCGCCATGCCACAAATCGGCATCATGATTGAAGGCCAGGACGGCTTGAATTGGCCGCGCTGGCAGCGCATCTTGCGCACGGCGGAGGACTGCGGCTATCAGTGCGTCTTCCGCAGCGACCACTTCACCAACCCGGTCGGCGATGACAAGGACTCGCTGGAGCTTTGGATTTCGCTGGCCTACGCCGCCAGCCACACGGAAGCCATCGAGTTCGGCCCGCTGGTGGCGCCGGTCACCTTCCGTCACCCCAGCATGAACGCGCGTTACGCCGCCGCCATCGACGACCTCAGTGGCGGGCGGCTGATCTTCGGCCTGGGCGCCGGCTGGCAAGACCGCGAGCACCGCAAGTTCGGCATCGCCTTTCACGATTTCGCCACGCGCTTTCGGATGCTGGAAGAGGCGCTGGAAGTGTCGACGCGGCTGCTCAAGAGCGATGCGCCCAGCGACTACGCCGGCGAGCATTTCCAGCTGGCAGACGCCATCTTGCTGCCGCGGCCGGCGCGCGCGGGCGGCCCGCCCCTTCTCATCGGCGGCAACGGACCCAAAAAGACCCTGCCCTTGGCGGCCAAGTTCGCTGATGAGTGGAACGCCGTTTACGTCAATGTAGCCACTTATCGCGAACGGCGCGCGCTGATGGAGCGCTACCTCGCCGAGGATGGACGCACCGCCGATGACATGAAGTTCTCGCTGATGACGCGCGTCATCTACCGGCCGACGCAGGCGCAGCTCGATGCCTACTTGCACGAGAGCGGTATCAAGGCCGAAGCGCAGCCCCAAGGCGCGATGATCATCGGCACGGGCGCCGAAGTTGTCGAGCAAATCGGCGCGCTGGCGGAAGCCGGCGTCGAGCGCTTCATGCTGCAATGGATGGACCTGGACGACATGGCGAATCTCGAACTGCTTTCGCGCGATGTGCTGACGCAAGTTGGAACTTAACCACAGTCGCTCGAAAGTCACGACACGGTGGAGGATCCACACTCTTACCACCGAGTACACCGAGGGAAAACGAGTACTCAGAGAAACACAAGTGTTATGGACGAAGGCGGCGACCTAACACGTGCAAATCACTGACCAGATCAAAGCTAGTGAATGTAGGGGCGAGCCACCGGCTCGCCCGTACGCGCATTATGCGGTGGCGTGACCTTGGCCGACACGCGCACAAAGTGGGGTAAGGAATCTTCATTAACAGAGAACGTTTGGAAGCTGCGCAAAAGTCGAACTGAGTTTGCCTAATTCGGAATCTGGTCAATGGGCTCGCCGCGCTGATGCGCTAGGGCCGTCGCCACCATTTTGTCGAAGGTGTATTGCGGATCGTAGCCCAGCATCATGCGCGCTTTGTCGGTGGACGCTTGCGCGCCGCGGAAGAAAGGCAGCGTCACTTCGCGGAAGGGCCGGCCGGTGGCATCAGCCAGTAGGCGAGCGGCATGGGCGTAGGTCACTGGCGGGCAGCCGGTCATGTTGAAGGCTTCGCCGACAGCCGCCTCGCTCTCCAGCGCCAGCAGCGTGCCGGCCACCACATCACGCACATCGGTGACCACCAGGCGCCAGGGCTTGCCTTGAGGATCGCTGACGGCGCAGACCGCCTCGGGCGTCCGCAGCAGGTCGCGCATGACGGCTTGGGTCTCCTCGATATGCTCGGCGCCGAACCAGGGGATGCGCTTGTTGGACAGCGTCATCGCGATGAAGAAATTCAGCCAGGCCGGCTTGAGCATGCCCAGCACTTCGTTGGCCGCCTTGATTGAGCAGTAACGCAGAATCGTCACCGGCAAGCCGTATTCGCGCAGGTAACTCAGGCAAATCTGCTCGGACAGTAGTTTGGTCAGGGCGTAGATGTCGATGGGTTCTTGCGGCGAATCTTCATTGAAAGTGACATCGCTGGTGATGAAGGGATTGTAGGTCTGGTAGGTGCTGGCCAGCACGAAGCGTTTGAGCGGGACGGGCGACGCCAACGCGCCTTCCAGCAGGCTCATGGTGGCGCGGGTGTTGACATCCAACATGCGCTCCGCCGGGTCCGCGCCTTGGGGGATTTGCGCGCCTTGGTGCAGGATGACATCGACGCCGGCAGCGGCCGCGCGCACGCGATCAGCATCGGCCAAATCCGCTTCAATGATCTCGACGCCGAGGTCCGCGACTTTGCGCGCCTGCGGATCGTCCGGCATGATCAGCCCGCGGATGTCGTAACCCCGCCGCAAGATCTGCCGCGCCAGGTTGGCGCCGACGCGTCCGCTGATGCCGGTGATGAGCGCCTTCATGCTGTGACCTCCCTTTCATGTCGTGATTTCGGGCTACCTGGTAGGTCGCCCCTACATCGCGCTACTTTGACTTGGGACGGAAGGCGACAATTTTGCTCTCGTCGGTCGTCAGATACGCGCCTTCAATGAGGTCGATGCAATAGGGGATGGCGGGCATGACGGCGTCGAGGCAATCGCGGATGGCGCTGGGTTTACCGGGCAGAGTTGACGATCAGCGCCCGGCCGCGGATGCCGGCTGTCTGGCGCGAGAGGATGGCGGTCGGCACGAATTGCAGCGAGACCTGGCGCATCAACTCGCCGAAGCCGGGCATCATCTTCTGGCAGACGGCCTCGGTGGCGTCAGGCGTGATATCGCGGACGGCCGGGCCGGTGCCGCCGGTGGTGACGACCAGGCTGCAGCCGCGCTCGTCGACCATCTCTATCAGCGCCGCTGTAATGCGCTCGAATTCGTCAGGCACGACCATGGCGACGGCTTCCCAATCGTTGGTCAAGACTTCGCTCAAGTAGGCGTGAATCGCCGGCCCGCCGAGGTCCTCGTAGACGCCGCGGTAGGCGCGGTCGGAGACGGTCAAGATGCCGATCTTCGCTGTCATGACGCTGCCTTTCTTGGCGTGAGTTGCCACATCTTTACCACCGAGTTCACCGAGTTAAGCTGAGGCCACAGAGGGGCATTTGGCATCATTTCAAGTCTCACCGATTTAGAAGGCTGTAGGGGTTGTCCGTTACTGAGTCTAGTTTACAAGTTTCTTCTACCTCACCCCCCGGCCCCCTCTCCGAATCATCAGAGAGGGGGAGCAAACCTGGCCGATCAGGGTAATTTCAAGTTGCTTTGCCCTACGAACGAACTGCCCTTTGTTCTACTTTCGCATTTTCCGAGTCAGCTTGGAGTAAGAATCGCAGTACCGGACAAGCCTTGTAGGGGCGATTCTGCTAATCACCCGAGGCCGCATTCGAAGATGTTCGGGCGGCACACAAAGTCGCCCCTACAACACCTGCTCGCGCATCACTTGCGGATGGATTGCCCACCCTATCTTAGCTATACTGGCGCGGATTGGGCAATGGGAGTGTGCAAACGATGAGCGAAGAACAAGATCTGCGCGCGTTGGTTGAGGGCGACGATGGCATCAGCGTGCTGCGCGGCGGCGGCGCCCAGCGCGATTGGAACGGCATCCACTACAAAACCGGCTTGTCGAGCAAGAATGTCAACGCGAGGGAGCTGTCGATCAATGTCGCCACCATCCCGCCGGGCGGCGTGGCTTACGCGCATATCCACGTCGGCTTTGAAGTCATGCTCTACATCCTGGAAGGCGAAGTGCGGCACGAATACGGCGAGGGCTGCAAGCAAGTGGTCGACAACAGCGCCGGCGACTTCATCTTCATCGAGCCCGGCGTCCCGCACGAGGTCTTCAACTTGAGCGATAGCGAGCCGGTGGTGGCCTTCGTAGCGCGCTCCACGGCGGACGAGTGGGACAAGATCGTGAATTACGACCGGGCGACGGCCGGCGCCTAAGCCCGCCAGAAGGCCTCGCTGAGATACTTGTACGCATTATCCGGGAACAACGTGACGACCGTGCCGGGCCGCTCGCGCTCGGCCAGCTCCTCAGCCACACGCAGCGCGCCCACCATGGCCGCCGCCGCGCTGATGCCGACCAGGTAGCCCTCTTCCCGGGCCAGCCGCAGCGCCATGGCATGGGCGTCTTCGGTGCGCACACCCAGCGCCCGATCGGCCAGGCGGGAGTCGTAAATGCCGGGCTTGATGGCGCTGGCCATGTGCTTCAGCCCTTCGAGACCGTGTAGCGGCGAATCCGGCTCGACAGAAACAACCTGTATTGCAGCGTCATGCTCCTTCAGGCGGCGGCCGGCGCCCATCAGCGTGCCGCTGGTGCCCAGGCCGGCGACGAAGTGGGTCACCTGCCCGGCCGTTCCGCGCCAAATTTCGACGCCGGTGCCGTGATAATGGGCGGCCCAATTGGCCGGGTTGCCGTATTGATCGGCGTAGAAAGTACGCTGCGGCTGGCGGGCGACCAGCTCGCGCGCGGCTTTCAGGGCGCCATCGGAGCCTTCCAGCGGATCGGTGAAGACCAGCTCGACATCGTAGGCGCGCAAGATGGCGATGCGCTCCCGGCTTACATTTTCGGGCAGGAAGAGCTTGACGCGGTAGCCTTTGGCGGCGCCGATCATGGCGTAGGCGATGCCGGTATTGCCGCTGGTGCTGTCCATAATGGTGACGCCCGGCCGCAGGCGGCCCTCGGCTTCGGCTTGGCGGATGATGTAGTAAGCAGCCCGATCTTTGACGCTGCCGCCGGGGTTCTGCCACTCGGCTTTGGCCAGGACGCGCACGTTTGCGGGCAGATGCTGCGTGACGCGGCGGAAGCTCAGCAGGGGCGTATTGCCGATCTGCCGCTCGATACCCAGCGCGCGGTCATCCAGGTCAGGCGTATCGAGGTCGTGTTTCGCTACCAAGGTCATTGAGGCTGCATCCGGCCATATCGTCGGCAACAAAAAAGTCAACCAGCCACAGCGCGCCGCGCGCCTCCGCCAGTTGACTTTATGCTTCGGTCTTGAGTACTGTCAGCGGTTATCGCAGGCGGCTAGGCTCCGTTCAGCCAGCGACAACAGCAACAGAATTGTGTCGTCATATTCGTAAGCCTGCTCCCACCACTGCTGGCGGAAAGCATAACGGCAATCGCGCCGGCTGTCAACTTGTCAGTTGGCGGGCGCGCCAAATGCGGTAAAGCGCACGCTATTCAAGGGCAGCATGTCGGCTGGAAAGGGCGCCGAGAGGCGAATGCCGGCTTGCTCATTATACCAGCCGATGTAGATGCGGTGTTCGCCGGCATATCCCGCCGGCAGCTCAAAGGCGTGCCGGGTGAGGAAGCTCTCCCCTTCTGCGAGATAGTCGAGCGGCACCGCGGGCGAGGCGTCCTTCTGCAGCAGGATTTCGAAGGGCTGGCCCGGCTGATAGTCTTCCGCCAGCACGATGGCGAAAACGCGCCAATCGCCGCTGAGCTCGCGCAAGATTTGCCACTCCAACTCCAGCAAGTGGCCGCGGCTGAAGCGCGTGCGATTGAGGCGGATGGCATCGCCGAAGACAGCGCCGTTTTCGCGCGCGTCCGCCGGCAGTTGGGTGATGACATCGCCAGCGATCAGGGCGCCGGCCGGGCGTATGAAGGCGCCATATTCCTCCCCGTTTTCGCGCCGCGGCAAGATATCAGCGCCGGTCTCCCAATCGTACCAGCCGATATGCAGGCTGACGGTGGTGTACGCTTCCGTGTCCTTTGGAATCTGCAGGATGTAATCATCGCGATAGATTGCGCCGGGCTGCCACCAGGTCGGCGGCAAGCTGCCCCAACCGGGGAAGGTGTCGATGGTCGTCAGGGCCGCGCCCTCGGCGTCGAGCAGGGTGATGAAGAACGCCTGCAGTCAGCCGACTGCGCCAGCGGCTGCCAATAGAGCGTCAGCGGGATCTCATCGCCGGCCGACCAGCGCTGCGGCGCGGGCAATTCGTGGCCGACCAGCGTGATATCGTCCCAGCGGGCATAATCAACAGTGGCGGTGTCGGGCAGGGCAGTCACTCGCGGCGGATGATCGTACTGCGGGATGATGTAGGCGAAGGGCGCGGCGACGCTGAAAACGAACATGGGCGCGATAAGCAGCAGCGGCGGAATGCGCCAGGCGGACAGGCCCATCGCCATGAGAACGCTTATGGCGCAAATGACTGCGAATAGCAGCCGCCCTTGTGAAGCTGTTGTGCGCAGCGTGTACCAAAGAAGTGCAGCCCCTGCGAAGGCCACCAGGATGCTGAGCAGCAGCACTGCGCTTGTTTTGACGCGATCTCGCCGATTGAAAAACAGATAGACCGCCAGCCCGACCGCCGCCAGCAGCGACAAGAGATCCATCGCCAGGTAATGAAGCGGGCCGGTGAAAATGCTGAACCAGCCAAACAGACCCCAAAAGCTGTTGCGCAGACCTTGAAACTCGTCGCTGACAACCTGCGACAATGAGGCGCTGCGGCCGCCAAAGTTTTCGATCAGGGCATTTGCGCCGAAGAGTTCGCCGTAGAGGTTGAGATTGCGCAGATACCACCAGCCGGCGATGAGAAGCCAGAGCGCGGCCATCGACGCCGCCAAGATGATAAACCCGCGCCTGTCACGGTCGCGCATGGCGATGTAAATGCTACTGACTGCGACTGTCAGTCCCATTGCCAGGCCACTAAGCTTGGTCAGGGAGGCCAGCGCAATCAGCAAGCCCACGAGCATACTGCGCCGCGTCTCAAAGCCGTCCCGCAGCATCACAAGAATTTGCCAGATCGCGAAGGCGACCAGCATGGCACCAGGCTGTCGTTGCTCACAGAGGACGAAATATACAAGACTTGTGGATTGAACGCGGCCAAGGCTGCCGCGAGAATCGCGACGGGTACCGACGGTTGCAGGATCCGCGCCGCGCGGTAAATGGCGTAAATCGTAAGCGCGCCCATGCCCAGCGTAGATCAGCCGAATAACGTAGAGCGCGAGCGATGTGCCCTGCAGATCGGGAGGATACGGCTGGCGATAAAGCGCGAAATTGCGATTGCCTAATCGCGCGGGCTGCCCTTTGAAAACAAGAGGATTGCGCTGAAGTAGTCGTCAAAGTCAGATGTGTCGAAGGCGGCCCATACTGGCGACATCAATAGATAGTAGAGCGGTGGCTGGCTCGCTTGTTGCCCATACAAGTGGTCATGTTCAGACGCCTGCACCGGCAATTCGCCCGCTTCGGCGATCCACTTGATCATGCCGACGTGGTACATGTTGTCCGATGCCTCAAAATGCGGCGAGGCGTACAAGTAGCACAAGCCAATACAGTAGAACATCAGCGGCATCAGCTAGTGCCAGGGCAAGCATTCGCTGCGCTTTATCCAGTTCAAGTTGTATGGGCCTCGCTAATCTCGACGATGCCAATCCGCATTGTTGTGGCGCGGGCGGCTTTATGCAAGACGAGCCGGCAGCCTGGCGCCTCCGTCCATGTTACAATGCAACGTGTTTCTTGACGCAGTAGACGGGATGACTCTGAGTATGAGACTCGCGGTATTGAGCGACATACACGGCAATCTGCCGGCGCTGCAAGCGGTGCTGGCCGACATGGAGTGCTGCGGCGACTTCGACATGACCTGGTGCCTGGGCGACCTGGCCGCGCTGGGCGGGCAGCCGCGTGAGTGCGTGCAAGCTCTGCTGGCGCTGCGCGATCGCTGGGGCGAGGACAAGTTCAAGCTCATCGGCGGCAACACTGATCGCTACCTGGTGACGGGGGCGCGCCTGCCCTTTGCGCGGGCCAAGGACGACACGGAGTTCGCCGCATATCGCGCGCAAGTCCTCAGCAGTAGCGCCATTTTCGCCTGGAACCTGTCCCAGCTGAATTGGCAAGAATACGAGCTCTTGCGCGATATCCTGGGGCACGAGACTAAACTGACAGTGGCGGGATATGGCACGGTCATCGGCGTTCACGCTATCCCCGGCGATGACGAGTCGGTCGCTCTTAGGCCGGACAGCCCGCAAGAAGAAGCGGCCGACGCCCTGCTGGATCGGCAGGGGCGGTTGGCGCTCTGCGGGCATACGCATCACGCCATGGACCGGGGGGTGGGCAGCTGGCGCGTGGTCAATCCTGGCAGCGTCGGCTTGTCTTTTGGCAATCCGGGCCGGGCGGAGTGGGCGATCCTGGAATGGCAGGATGGCGATCTTTCGGTCGACTTGCGGCGCGTGCCTTACGATGTCGAGGCGACATTGCAGGCGTGGGCGGAGCTGGGTTACCCGGAATTGGACTGGATCAGCGCGCGGCTGCGCGGCTAGCCGGGCTTGATTGGCAGCGCCATATGAATCGGCGGCTGTTCTTGGGCATCGGCGTGGCGGTCTGGCTGCTGGCGACGGTCGTCTTCCGGCTCGCTGGACAGCTATTCTTCTTCGATGAAGAAATTGGCGTTCTGCTGCTGCTGTGGCTGGCGACTATTATCGCGATGGCGGGGCTGGCGCGGGCGCTGTTCCGTTGGCAACGGCTCGACCGCGGGCAGCAGTTTGAAGCGGCGACGCTTTTGGTGATCAGCGGGCTCTTGCTGGACGCGGTCGCTGTCGAAGGCTTCGCGCGGTTTTTCCCCAATATGCCGGAGACGGCGGCGGGCAGCTTCGGCGCTTGGTTATTGCTGGCGTATGGCAGTGTGCTGCTGGCGGCTTTCCTGCCCCCGCGGCGCGACGATTAGTCACGCACGATGCGGATGCGCGGACGCCGCAGCCAGAAGCCGATGGCATACCAGAGCGCGCCCAGGCTCACCGCGGCCAGGCAGATAATCCAGACGAGCGTCAACGGCAGCAGGTGCTCTGCCGTAGGCGTCATAGAGGCGACCTCGCGCAGATAAAGCTGGGCGACGCCGCGGCACAGCAACACCACCGCCGCGAGTGGCACGCCGAAAGCGATCAGCCAGAAGGGCGCGTACCCGGTGACGCGCCGATTGTCGCCGCGCAGCGCGCAAGCGCCTTCATTGACTGCAGCCAGCGCCAGCGCCAACACCACCCACTCGGCCAGCCAGCGCTGCGCCTCAGTCAGATCTGTGCCGCGCATGGCCTGGTTGATGCCGGGCTGGATGCTCAGCGCGCCGAGGCAGCCGGCGCCGACCAACCAGAGCAAGCTCGCCAGGGCCAGCCAATGCGGCGCCAGCGAGGCGTCTGTGTTGCGGTTGCGCAGGGCGCGGGCGATATGCGCCGCCAAAATGACGTAGCTAAGCAAGATCAGCGGCGCGGCGCTGAGGGCGATCAGCGGCGGCAAGCCCAGGCGGCCCAGGCTGATAAGGCCGCCGCCCAGCATCAGCATGACTGTCGCAATGCGCAAGCCCTGCGCCCGCCAGGCGGAGTCGACGGCGCTAAGCCGGCCCAGCAGCCAGAAGACGAGACCTAGCGCTGATAGTCCGTAAGCGATGTGCAGGCGAAAGGCGCTAATGGCAGCGGCGACGGCGCCTTGACCTAGATGCGCGGCGAGCAGGGAGCTTGCGATCAGCAACAGCCCCAATTGCCAGACGCGCCAATAGAGGCCGGTTTGTCGAGCATTCACGCTCGAGAGCAGCAGAGCGAGCAAGACGCACGCCGCCGCCAGGTCAAGCAGCAGCTCGCTAGTCAGCGGAGCGGCGATGACCCCGCCGAAGGCGAAGCTCAGCCATAGCCAGCGCCACAAATGCAAGCGGCGTCCGCAGAGCGATTCACCGGCCAAGCGCGCGCCGAAAGCGACCAAGCCGGTCAGGGCGACCAGGTCAAAGAGGCGATCACGGAGCGAGCGCAGCGCGAATTCGTCGATCCAATCTGGCAGCGGGTTGCCCGGCGCCTGATAGAGCGCCAGCAGCAGGCTGGCCAAGGCATACAGGGGCAGGGCTGTGGCGGCGAGCGTCAGCAGCTGATACATCAGCGCGCCGCGGGGCGACAGCCCGATCGTGGAGCGGGTCACGGCTCCCCGTCCGTCAGACGATATACATCGGCCCGCCCGTGCGCGTAAATGTCGTCGACCGCGAATTGCAGCTCATAAGCATCAACGACCCAATCCAGCAAGGTTAGGATGCCGGCGTCATCGTCGCGGATGAAGGCCGGGAAGACTACGATCCAGGTCGGCGGCTCGCGCTCCCACTCGGCCAGCAGATGGGGCGCGACATGCCCGGGGCGGAAGTACCAGCGCCAGCCTTTTATCCAGGTCCCGGGCGGGGGCAAAGCGGTCAAGGGATGCAGTTGTGGCGTGCTGTCGGTCTGGGGCAAGATGTAGAGCGTATCGCCGGGGTCCTTGCGCTGATTCAACTCGGCTGCCAGCGGCATGAATTCGTCCCAGGCCAGGATCTTGCCCGCGCCGACGGGTGTCGGGATGTAGCTGACGGCGCCGGTCCAGAGCCAGCCGAGGCCGATGACGCCGGCCAAGCCAGCCACGACCGTTTGCGGCACATCCCAGCTGCCGGGCTGAGACAGGGTCGGCGCCAGCCGCGCCAGCACGATGCCGGACATCACCGCTGTGAAAGGCAAATGCCCCATGGCGTGAATCTCGCCGAAGCGCGGGTAAAGCAGGCTGAGCGTCGACAGCCAAATCACCGCCAGCAGCAAGTCCCGCCGGTTGCCAGCGCGCCAGGCGAGCGCGACAAAGGGCAAGACCAGCACATTGCTCAGCAGCAGCTTGCGGAAGAAATCGCCATCCAGCGGGACGGCATCCATATAGCCGCTGAGATTAAAGGTCCAATTCCAGAACAGGTAGTTTTCCCAAAGGCCTTGCGTCATTAGCACGGCCCACTGCGCCAACGGGAGCAGCAGCAGGGCAACGCCGTATATCAGCAGCGAGCGCCTGCCTGCGTAGCGCAGCAGCCAAACGCCCATCACCGCCGCGGCCAGCCAGGCGTGCTGCTTGAAAAGCGTGGCCGCGCCCAGCAGCAGGCCGACGCTGGCAATCTGCCGCGCCGACGGTCGCCCGGGCTTGGCGCAGAACAGCGTCACGGCAGCCAATACGCAGAGCGCGAGCAGGCTGTCGAAATAAAACAAGACGTTGCCATAGACCGGCGCCCACCAAGCCCAGACGAGAGCGGCGCAGATGCCGGCTGACGCCAACCCGGTCAGGCGCTGCGCCAGCCGGTAGATCAGGACGGTAAGCGCAAGGACGAGCAATACGTTGAGCAGCTTGACGGCGGGACCCGCTTCCAGCGGCAGCACGGCCAGCCCGGCGGCGCTCAGCAGCGAGCTGCCCGGCGCGTGCTGCTCCCAGATGTCGCCGAAAAGGGCCATGCCCTGGTTCATCAGCCAGGGAATCGCGACCTGGCCGGAGTGCGCCGATGGCGAGAGCCAAAGGAGATGGGTGCAGGCTTGCACTATCAGGAGAAGGACGAGGGTGCGGCGCGCCAAAGCTGTCTCCAATTGTGGCAGCGCGGACGGGCGGCAATCGTAGCAGAGGGGCGCAAACAGTGTAAATGGTGCAACTGTCTGGCGCCGGAGCAGCCAGCGCCGGGTGAGCTGGGCGGCCGCCACCGCTTGTAAGGCAAAGGGCGGCTGCGTTACAGTTGCGAGCGGACTTGGAAGCGTGCGCGCGGGAATGACCAGATGAAGGGGCCGCCGGAAAGTTATTTCGAGTTGGGACTGCGCCTGCTTGAGGCCGGCGAGTTGGTAGACGCGATCGCCATGTTCGACAGCGCCATCAAGCTGGGCTTGGGCGACCTGGCGGACGCGCACTTGTGCCGCGCGCAGGCTTTGGCGCTGTTGGGCCAATTGGACGAGGCCGAAGCGAGCATCCGCGCCGCGCTGGAGATCGAGCCTTACATGGCGGGCGCCTTCAACGAGCGGGGCAATATCCGCCGCGCCCAGCGTGACTTCGAGCGCGCCATCAACGACTACACCATGGCCATCCACATCGAGCCGGATTACGACCGGGCCTACTTCAATCGGGCGCTGGCGCTGGAGGAAAGGCGCCGCTACAGCGAGGCCGAAGCCGATCTGACGCGGACGCTGAAGCTGAACCCAACGCTGCTGGCGGCCTACGAAGCGCGCGGGCGGGCGCGGGCGGCGCAATTCAAGTTTGATGACGCCATCAGTGATCTAAGCACTTACCTGCGCAGCGGCGGCGGACGCGAGTACGACAACCACAGCGAGACGCAGGGCTATCTGCTGATCTTGCGCGCGCAGCGGCTGCTGTGGCGTCTGCTGCCCTGGGGGTGGCGGGGTTAGGCCGGCGGGTCGCGCGGGATGTGGTCGCTCCAGACGCGGATGAACTCTGCCTTGAGGAGGTCGAAGCGTCGCAGCAGGAAATCTTCAAAGGCGTCCCTGCCGTCTCCCTTGGGCAGATACTCCGGCGGACACAGCAGCTGCTGCTCATATTCCTCTAGCCGAATCTCGAACTCCTGCAAGCTGATTTCGCCATGATTCAGCTTTGCGCGCAGCATGTCGTCGAAAGTCAGATAGTTGTCTTTGAATTCCCCTGCCTTGGGAAGAAGAGCCATATTGCCAATTGAGTTGACCGGCCACTCCTCATCGTTGTCCATGCGCGCATGTAGGTTGGCTATGGGCACGATATGCTCCACGTGGCAAGTATCCGCCTTCTCCAATTTTCGGCTGTATATGAACTTGAGCAACAGATACTCGGAGCGCGAATCGCGGATGTGCCGTTTGGCGTCTTTACCATGAACATAGTCGATCTGGGTGGCGAAGTACCAGTCGTCAAACACTTGCTGCCAGCGCTCTTGGTTTGGTGGCGCGCTCTGCAAATAGCGCAGCGTTTTCACAGTATCGAACAGCTTGCTATCGCCGGAGCCGCGCCAATCGTCATGCAAGACTTCGTAGAGATAAAACATCGGCAGCTGGTGCTTCAACTTCTTGCGGTCAACTTTCCAATCAGTATTGTCCGATAAGTCCTGCAAGCCATAGCGAACTTGAAACGCCGAAGCGATCATGGCAACGATCATGAGTTCACTATGATAAATTGCCGGCGGCCGCGACTTGAAACGCCTGGCGCTCAATATGGGCATGAGCAAATTATCGACAAACCGCACCGACTCAAGCAGGCAGCCCTCAAATTCAGTCATGTCGTAGTTTGCAATTCTGCGCGGCAAGTCGGCCATTTCGCTCACATGCAAGCCGACGCATGCCGTGACCACATTAAAGCCGCACGAGCTCGGCCGGTCGTCTTTGACAGGTTTGAATAGTCGCGGAAACTTGTCCGACAAGAACTGTCCAAAGCCGAACAAATAGTCGAACAGCGAATACTGGCGCGTTCGACGCGTTTCGTCGTCCGTCGCGTCCTCGGAAACGTCCAACGTAAATCCTTCGTCTTCAAGTGTTTCGAACTTTCTCCATATGGCGTCAATGACTTCTTGGTTCATGATCTGCTGACGATAGCCAATCCACCGCGCAGCATAGATTTCGTAACGACTTAGAACCGTCCCTCTTGAATTCAGGAGTTCGAACACTTTAGGGAGTTCGGAAGACGGGCCGCTGTAGACAAGTACCGGCACTTTGGAATCAAGCACCAGCTTCACCTCGCCGCTGACGTCATCAAGGAACTTGCCCAGGCAGGTTGTCATCTCCCAATTCTGGGTCAGCTCAAAGAAGACGTCCTTGTACAAGCTTGATGATTCGTCATAGCGCAGCACATCGTCAATCAGCGCTTGAATCAAGCTGTCCGTGCGCCAGCCGGCTTGCGCCTCGTAGGTCTTCCTGCCCTTGACCCATTCGACGACCGTCTTGCGAATCCTGTCCTTGTAGTCGTCGCTGTGCTTGCCCAGGTGCGTCGCCACTTCATCAACGAATTCGTCTTCGAGGTCTGCACGCTCAAAATAGCCGTTCTGATGCTCCACATAGCTCTTGAGCGCTTGGGTGCGCTGCAATCCATCGATGAGGTTGAAGTGCTTCTTGCCGTCATTGGCCGCAATGTGTTCATACAGCAAAATTGAGCCGAAGGGATAACCTTGCTTGATGGAGGTGATGAGTTCCTTGCGTTTGGCTTTGCTCCAGACCAGGCGCCGCTGATATTCGGGAATCGTCACGCGGCTGTTGCCCGCGGGATCAGCGGAAGCCGCATCAATCAGCTTGCTAACCGGCCAAACGTCGATTTCGACGGCGTTGCGATATGCTGGCATGGTTAAATCCTCCATCGCGGATCCAAAA
Organism: Phototrophicaceae bacterium; assembly: GCA_965208195.1. Classification (GTDB taxonomy): domain Bacteria; phylum Chloroflexota; class Anaerolineae; order Aggregatilineales; family Phototrophicaceae; genus UBA6055. The sequence goes on from CBDBOC010000004.1 coordinate 2,270,013, forward strand.
AAAGCGCGAGACCGCACATCCGCGCCAAGATCCGTGTATTGGATCACAGTAATACTGAAACGTCAAGTTGTCGGGAGCGCATGGGAGTCGAACCCACCAGCGCCTGCGCTGCGCAACCGCTCACCGGTTTTGAAGACCGGGGCATCCACCGGGACACATGCGCCCCCTCGACGCCTGGCTAGTATATGCCGGTGCAGAACAAAACAGAAGTCCATCCCTCATTTTGGGGCAGGGATTTAGGGTGGGGGTATACTCGCCCGCCCGCTTTTCCGCTATGATGCGCTTGACCGCCCAGCCCTGGAGACAGCCATGCCCGCCTACTTGATCGTGCGCGCCGATGTCAGCGATATGGCGCAGTATCAGCAGTATATGAAGCTGACGCCCGCCATCGTGGAGAAGTACGGCGGCCGCTTCATCATCCGCGGCGGCGACAAGCTCATCCTCGAGGGGCCAGACGCGCCGGAGCGCATCGTCATGCTCAAGTTCGACAGCGTGGCGGCGGCGCAGCGCATGTATGACTCGCCCGAATACCAAGCGGCCATCAAAGTGCGGCAGGGCGCGGCCGAAGCCAGTTTCATCGTCATGGAAGGCGCCGAATAGACGCCAGGAGAAGTCCCTGCCTCCTTGTGGGGGAGGGATTTAGGGTGCGGGCATGAAACTCGTCCTCTTTGATATCGACGGCACATTGCTGATCAGCCGCGGCATCGGGCGCGAGGCCAAACGCCGCGCCATGCTGGAGTGCTTCGGCGTCACTGGCGACCTGGACAACCACGTCTTCGGCGGCAAGACCGATTGGGGCATTCTGGCGGATTTGCTGGCGCCCTATGGCCATTCGTCCGCTGATATCGGCGCGGCCATGGCCGGCTATGAAGCGGTGATGGCGCGGCACATGCGTGAGATTCGCGGCCGCTTCCGCGCCGACCCCCTGCCCCACGCCATGGAGCTGGTGCGCGAACTGCGCGCGCGCGCCGACGCCCTGCTGGGCCTGGTCACCGGCAACACCGCCAAGACCGCAGCCATAAAACTGGAGATGGCGGGTTATGAGCGCGACTGGTTTCCCGTCGGCGCCTTCGGCCATGAATCCGCCGAGCGGGCAGATTTGACGCGCCTGGCCCTGGCCCGCGCCCGTGCGCAAACCGATGGTACGATAGAAAGCGAGGACGTCATCGTCATCGGCGACACCGCCGCAGATATCGAGGCGGCCCGCGCCATCGACGCCGTCGCAGTCGCCGTCTGCACCGGCTATGAATCGCGCGACCGCCTCATCGGCAGCGATCCCGATTTCGTGCTGGCCGATCTGAGCACCTTCCTCGACCTGGTCATGACTTGAGCCGGCACACGACCTGTATTCCGATTGGCATGTGCTGAGATAGTCGATGCAAATCAGAACGCCGAAGAAGTATCAAGGCGTGCAGCGCCGCAACATCATCGGCTGCCGGCGGTTGTTCTTTTACTTGGTGATGATCGCCTTAATCAGCGGCGGCATCGGCATCGTGCTCAATCGCGATGTATTTGCGCCAATCGTGCAAGATGCCTTCATGGATCTCATCGGACAAATGGAGGATCGCGCCGCCACGATGGCCGTGCCCGCGCCTACACCCACCGAAGACCCGCGCAACAAGCTGATAGAAGCCAGCAATTACTGGCAGCAGGGCGCCTTGGGCCAAGCCACCGACCTCTACCTTGAAATCGCCCCGACGCTGCCGAATTCAGCCGAAGTGTACCGCCGCATCACCCTGGGCATGATCAACGGCGGCCGCTATGAAGAAGCGGTCGATTACGGCGAGCGAGCCATCAATGCCGATCCTTTCAGCGCCGAGGCCTGGGCCATCCGTGCCTGGGCGCTGGATTGGGCCGGGCTCGCCACCGATGCGCTGACCTACGCTTTGCACGCCCTCGAGCTGGAGCCGGACAACAGCCGCGCGCAAGCTTACCTGGCTGAAATCTTTTTGAGCCTGGGCCAGCCGGAGCGCGGCGAAGCGATTTTGGACGAGCTGCTGGCGGCGCGGCCGGATAGCCCGGAGGCTCTGCGCGCGCGGGGACTGATCAAGCAGCAATACCGCTATGACTTCGAGGGCGCGCTGAGCGACTTTCAGACGGCTTATGGCCTGGCGGAGCACCTGAATCTTTACGCCGTCGATATCGCCATCGTCGAAATTGGCTTGCGCAATTATGAGCCGGCCCTGAATTTCCTCAACGATGTGATTGACGCCAACCCGGGCAACGAAGCCGCGCTGCTGCTGCTGGGCAACGTGCATTGGCGCGCCAACGGCAACCCGGCCCAAGCGCAGCGGTTCTTGCAGACTTGCGTCGACTTCAATCCGGCGAACTTGAATTGCCACTTCTGGCTGGGCTATATGCAGGAGAAGCTGGGCGCCATCGCCGATGCGGCCCTGTCCTTTGAAAAGGCGATAGAGCTGGGCAGCGATAACGCGCAGCACTATTACTGGGCCGGCTATACGCAGATTCTGCTGGGCAACTGTGATCGCGCGCTGGCATACCTGGAGCCGGGTTTGCGGCTGGCGTTGCAGAGCGAGGGCCAACGTTTCGCCAGCGACATTGAAGATGTCATCCCGCAATGCGACCCGACCTTCATCCGACAGACGACGGGCGGTTAGTCGGCCGCGCCCAAGGCAAAATAGCGCAAGCTCGCGCGCATATCGGCCACGCGGTCCATCTCCAGCACCAGCACGGGATTCAGCGGCAATTGGCGCAGTTTCGGCAGAATCTGAGAATAATCAAGCACGCCTTGCTCCCAGTCAAAGCCGTAATGCTCGTCCATCACGCCATTGTTGTTATTCAGATGCGCTTCCACGACCCAGGGACCGATCGTTTCCAGCCAGGCGTCAAGCGTCACGCCGGGGTCGGAGAATAACTCGGCATGCCCCACATCAATGCAAGCCTTGAGATAGGGGTGGTCCAGCTCACGCAGCAGGTTGCCGATGATGCCGGGCTCGAATTCCCACATATTCTCGATGGCGACGACCACGCCATAGGCTTGCGCATAATCGGCCAGCGGACCCCAAAAGTCGACATTGCGGCTATGCCAGCCCTGCCGGTAGAAGTCGTTGTGCAGCAAACCGATGTAGTTGGCGTGAAAGATCACTTGCCGCGCGCCCAAGCCGGCGGCGATGCGGATCACGTGCTCGTAGCGGCCGTAACTGACCATGTTGATGCGCTCGTCGGGACTACCGGATACCAGATCCATGAAGGGTCCATGCAGCGTCAGCGGGCCGGGCACGTTCTGCAGCGCGGGCTCATAGCGTTTTAGCAATTCGCGCCATTCGCCGTCCAGGACTTGCGGCACGGAGAAGGCCATCAACTCAATGCCCAGGCCCCGTGCGCTGGCGAGGGCGGCACAGTCGTCGAAATTGCCAGTGCCCGCGCTGAGGGAAACTTGATCTCGCATGGTAGTTTCTCTGACGCTAACCTGCGGAAACGCCTGCGCAATCCTTGCACGGCGACGTGATGCCCCTTGTCTTGATGCTACAACGTTTTGGCAGCGAACCGCAACATCTCGCCTCAAGGCGGGCGCCGCCACGCCGGCCTGCCCTCAGCCTGATCTTTCCGCAGCGGGTCATCTCGATTACCATCGCCGTAGCAGGAGGCAAGGCTGATGACATTTACGCGAATCCTGGTGATATTGCCGGCACTGAACGAAGCGCCCAATATCGCCGGAACTGTCCGCGGCATCCGGCTGCATCTGCCGCAAGCCGATGTGCTGGTGATCAACGACGGCTCGCGCGATGACACAGCGGCCGCGGGCCGGGCCGCCGGCGCGCAAGTGCTGGATTTGCCCTTCAACGTTGGCATCGGCGCCGCAGTGCAAGCCGGCTTTCAATTCGCCGCCGCCCATGACTACGACATCGTCTTGCGCAACGATGGCGATGGGCAGCACGCGCCGCAAGACAATCAGACGCTGTTGGAAGCGCTGCTCGCAGGCGAGGCGGATATTATCATTGGCTCGCGCTTTCTGGTCGCGCAAGGCGATTACGGCACGCCGCGCTTGCGCCGCTTGGGCAGCGGCATTCTGGCGGGCTTGCTTACGCGCATCATCGGGCAGCGCGTCACCGACCCCACCTCGGGTTACGCCGCCTTCAATCGCCGCGCAATCAAGCGCTTCGCCGCGCATTATCCCCACGATTATCCCGAGCCGGAAGCCATCGTGCTGGCACATGGCAGCGGCTTGCGTCAAAGAGAAGTGCCGGTGCGCATGATGCCGCGGCAGCATGGCGTCTCGTCGATCACGCCGCTGCGCTCGGTCTATTACATGCTCAAGGTCAGCCTGGCGATTCTGATCAACTTGCTGCGCCGGCCGCCTTCGCCCTGAATAGAAGCTCCGCGCCGGGCCAAAATCGCAAGGCGAACAATCGAATAAAGATTAGATTTGATATTTCTGACACACTACGTGTATAATCGCGCTGCCAATTTACCATTTCTGACAATCTACAGGGATAGAAAGGTAGCATCATGCGACTCAAACTTTCGGTATTGGCCGTTTTGTTCATCGTCAGCACGCTATTCGGCGGCGTTGGCGTTGCGCAAGACACCAGCGAAGTCACGATTCTATACTGGCAGGCGGTTTCGATTCTGAATCCGTACCTCTCCGGCGGCACCAAGGACTTTGACGCGGCCGCGCTCATCCTGGAGCCTCTGGCCAGCATTGACCCGGACGGCGTCATGGTTCCCGATTTGGCGGAATTCATTCCGACGCTCGAGAACGGCGGCGTATCTGAAGACTTGACCTCCATCACCTGGAAGCTCAAGGACGGCGTCGTGTGGTCTGACGGCTCGCCGCTGACTGTAGACGACTTGATCTTCACCTGGGAATATTGTACGCATCCCGACGGCGGCTGTTCGACCAAGCACTTCTACAATGATGTAGTCAGCATGGAAGACATCGGCGGCAACCAGATCAAGATCACCTTCGGCGTGGCCAAGCCCAATCCCTACGATCCCTTCGTCTCGCAGTCCGCGCCGATTTTGCAGCAGGCGCAATTCGCCGATTGCATGGGCGCCATGATGTCGGCCTGCACCGACCAAAACTTCGCGCCCATCGGCACTGGCCCCTTCATGGTGGACGAATTCCGTCCCAACGATGTGGTTACGTACGTGGCCAACCCCAACTACCGCGAAGAGGGCAAACCGCATTTTGATCGCGTTGTCTTCAAGGGCGGTGGCGATGCTGAATCTGCCGCGCGCGCCGTATTGGAAACCGGTGAAGCCGATTACGCCTGGAACCTGCAGATTTCCCCCGCCGTTTTGAGCGGTATGGAAGCTGCCGGCAACGGTACCGTAGTCGTCGCCTTCGCGTCCTCGGTCGAGCGGTTGATGCTGAACCAGGCTGACGTCAGCCCGGACAATCCGAATCGTTCAATCGTTATGGGTGGCGACAATCCGCACCCCTTCCTGACGATTCCCGAAGTCGCTGACGCCATGTCGCTGGCGATTGACCGCGACATCATCGCTGGGCAGCTCTACGGCGCTGGCGGCCAGGCCGCCTGCAACATGGTGAATGGTCCTCCCATCAACGTTTCGGAAACCTATTTGGGCTGCCAGCAGGATATTGACGGCGCCAACGCCATTCTCGATGGCGCGGGCATCATGGACACCGACGGCGATGGCATCCGCGAAGCCAACGGCGTGCCGCTGCGCGTACAGTATCAGACCTCGACCAACGCCGTGCGCCAGAACACCCAGGCGCTGATCAAGCAGTGGTGGAGCGAGATCGGGATTGAGACGGAACTGCGCAATATCGACGCTGCTGTCTTCTTCGGCGGCGACCCGGCCAGCCCCGATACCTACCAGAAGTTCTACAGCGACATTCAGATGTTCACCAGCGGCACCAGCGGTCCCGATGCCGAGACCTTCATGGTGCGCTGGATCTGCGGCGCCGACCCTAACCCCGATAACGGTTGGCTGGGGCGCAACGTGCCGCGGCACTGCAACCCGGAATATGACGCGCTCTACGAAGAGCTGACGAAGACCGGCGGCGTGGAAGCCCGCGCGGCTATCGTCCGCCAGATGAACGACCTGCTGATTGAAGGCGGCGCCTTGATCCCGCTGGTCTTCCGTGGCAGTGTCTCCGCCCACAGCAATTCCCTGGGCGGCGTCGACATGAACGGCTGGGATTCCGAGATGTGGAACGTGCAAGACTGGTATCGCGCCGATATGTAGGCTGCACCTGCATCAAATGCAAGACGAGAGGCGTGCTGCGGCGCGCCTCTTTGTTTTTTGGGCACGCCGGCGGGCGCAATTGACGCTGAATTTGCGAAATCCAAACCATGTTCGCTATAATGACACTGCTGTGCAATTTGAATCGTTGGATCATTCAGTGAGGACGGTATGAAAGCAAAGCTATCTATTCTATTGATCGTGGTCATCGTCTTGTCGTCGTTTGGCGGCATGGCGCTGGCGCAAGGCGACACGGTGAACATCCTGTTCTGGCAGGCAGCGTCTCACCTCAACCCCTATCTCGGCAACGGGACCAAAGAATTTGAAGCGGCCGCCTTGGTGCTGGAACCGCTGGCGCGCTACGATCCCGATGGCATCATGGTGCCTTGGCTGGTCGACGAGATTCCCACCGTTGAAAATGGCGGCGTCGCCGACGACCTGCGCTCGATCACCTGGACGCTGAGCGAAGGCATCACCTGGTCGGACGGCAGCCCGCTGACGGCGCATGATGTTAAATTCAGCGGCGACTTCTGCATGAATCCGGATACTGGTTGCACCGTTGCGGATCAATTCGCCAATGTCGAATCCATCGACGCCGTCGACGACGGCACCGTGCGTATCAACTTTGACGTGGCCAAGCCATTCCCCTACGGTCCCTTCGTCGGCTATCTGACGCCGATCATCCAGAAGGCCCAATTCGAGGACTGCATGGGCGCCGCCGCGCTGGGCTGCAATGAGCAGAACTTCGGCCCCATCGGCACCGGCCCCTTTGTCGTCGAGGACTTCCGCACCAACGATGTCGTCACCTACACCGCCAACCCCAACTATCGCGTTGAGGGGCAGCCGGCCTTCGACCGTGCCGTCTTCAAGGGCGGCGGCGATGCCGAATCGGCTGCGCGCGCTGTTTTGGAAACCGGTGAAGCCGATTATGCCTGGAACCTGCAAATATCGCCGGCTGTGCTGAATGCTATGGAAGCGGCTGGCCAAGGCACAGTAATCGTAGGTTTCTCCACCAATGTCGAGCGCCTGCTGCTGAACCACACCAATCCGGACGCGGCGCTGGGCGAAATGCGCTCTGTTTGGATGGCCGATGGCAGCAATGGCCACCCCTTCTTGCAAGTGGACGCAGTTTGGATGGCGATGTCGAAGGCGATTGACCGCGACTTGATTGCCGGCCAGCTCTATGGCGCCGGCGGCGTCGGCACCTGCAACATTCTGCCCGGCCCACCCATCTACCGCTCGCCGAACAACGACCCCTGCCCGCAGGATATTGATGCGGCGAACGCCATGCTCGACGAAGCCGGCATCATGGATACCGATGGCGATGGTGTCCGCGAATACGATGGCGTCCCGCTCAGGGTGAGCTACCAGACCTCGACCAATGCCGTGCGCCAAAACACGCAGGCGCTGATTAAGCAGTGGTGGAGTGAAATCGGCATTGAGACTGAGCTGCGCAACATCGACGCCGCCGTCTTCTTCGGTGGCGATATCGCCAGCCCGGATACCTACTCGAAGTTCTTTACCGACATCGAGATGTATACCAACGGCGCTAGCGGCACCGATCCCGAGACCTACATGAGCGGCTGGCATTCCAGCCAGATCACGCACCCGGACAACAGTTGGAACGGCAACAACGTCGTCCGTTGGGAGAATGCCGACTACGACGCCTTGCTGGCGGAAATGGCGCAGACGGCTGTTCTGGAAGACCGCGCCAACTTGGCCATCCAGATGAATGACTTGCTGGTGCAGACCGGCGCCATCATCCCGCTGGTCTACCGCGGCAGCGTCTCCGCGCACCACAACACCATCCAGGGCGTCGCCATGAACGCCTGGGATTCCGAACTGTGGAATATCGCTGAATGGACGCGCATGTAGCGTCCGTCTCTAGTCGTCCCTTCCCCCGCTTCCGGGGGAGGGGACTCACTTAGCGTCTGATGCTGTAAGGGCGTCCGCGCGGCGCCGCTTTCTCGGTAGGGGCGTCACTTAGGGAATGATACTGGAGGGGCGTCCGCGCGGCACCGCTTTCTTGGTAGGGGCGACCCGGCGGGTCGCCCGAAATGCGAGGCGGGTGTTCCGCTTAAGGCCTGGAAATGCAGAAACGTCGGAGCTTGCGGCTGACAGGGTACGATTATAGGACAGCCGGCGTCTATTTTGTGACGGTCTGTGCTCATCAGAAACGTTGTATCTTCGGCGAAATCCTAAATGAAACGATGATTCCGAATGAGTGTGGGCAAATTGTTGAGGAAGAGTGGCAAAGGGCTGAAATGCTGCGGCCCAACGTTGAATTAGGGATGTTTGTACTAATGCCAAATCATTTGCACGGCGTAGTTGTCTTGCGTGATAAGCACGACGAAGGCCAGAATCCCACGTCTGATTACGCCGTCACGACGCACTCGTCAACACTCAAAGCCGGCTCTCTTGGCGCGATAGTCGGACAGTTCAAATCGGTCGCCACCAAACGAATGCGCCGCCTAAAGAACCCACCTGACAGGCCGATATGGCAGCGGAACTACTACGAAAGCATCATACGAACGCACGAGATTTGGAACCGGGCTCGCGATTATATCGCTACAAACCCAAGGCGATGGCGTGAGGACTCCTTGTATGTTGCTTAGTTGTTCGTGCGGGCGACCCGACGGGTCGCCCCTACCAAGAGCACGATAGATCCAGGCAATAAGGCCGCGAGCCTAGGCTCAAGTAGTGCAGATTGAGGCGGAGGCAATCCCATGGGAAAATACATCGTACGAAGGCTTCTGACCGCGATACCCACCATACTTGTTATCAGCTTCATTATCTTCGCCATCGTCGACCTCTCCCCCAGCGACCCCACAGGCAACCTGCCCCTGACAATACCACCCGAAGTGCGCGCGAAAATCCGCGAAGCCCTCGGCGCTGACGATCCCTTCGTCGTCAAGTATGTCAAATGGCTGAATCAGTTCTTCATTGCCGAGCCGCTGAACTTGCTGGAGACCTCACTTGGCATCACCCTGCCCGGCTCGGAAGAGCGCACGCGCGTCATCTCTTGGGCCACGCGGGGTCCGGTCATGGATATCATCGCCGAACGCCTGCCGCAGACCTTGTGGGTGGTTGGCTCGTCCTATCTGCTGGGCGTGCTCATCGCCGTGCCCGTCGGCATCATATCCGCTTACAAGCAGTATTCCGTATTCGATCAAGTTGGCACTTTCCTGATGATGATCGGCTTCTCGGTGCCGACCTTCTTCACCGGCCTGATGTTCATCATCATTTTCAGCGTCAATCTTAAATGGTTCCCATCCGTCTATGACACCACACTTGTCGTGACTGACATAGCATCGCTGCAAAAGCAGTTGAATCAGATGTTCATGCCGGTGACCGTGCTGACCCTGTATTTCACCGCCCAGCTCAGCCGTTATACGCGGGCGTCGACCCTGGACAACTTGCAGCAGGATTATATCCGCACCGCCCGCTCCAAAGGCTTGACCGAGCGCACGGTCGTCTCGCGGCATGCCGTGCGCAACAGCTTGATACCGGTCGTCACGCTGATTGCCCTGGGCATCCCCGGCATCTTCGCCGGCGCCATCATCACCGAGCAGATCTTCCGCGTCAACGGCATCGGCCAATACTTGATTATCGCCATTCAAGGCGGCGACTTGCCTACCGTGCAGACGGTCACCTTCATCTTCGCCGTGCTGGTGGTGCTCTTCAACATCGTGGCCGATGTCTTGTACGGCATCCTTGATCCACGCGTGACCTACACCTAAAGTGATCGGGCTGAGACTATGACCGCAGTTGCCAAAGCAAAACCCAAAAACCTCGACCCGGCTGAAGAGTTGCAAGCGCGCACATTCGTCGGCGATGCCTGGCGGCAGTTTCGCAAGCACAAGTTAGCGATCATCGCTGTGGTGGTGCTGTTTGTAATCCTCGCCGGCGTCTTTGTGGGGCCCGCCTTCTGGACCTTGGACCCCACCTACATTGACATCATGGCCGCCTACCAAATCTCGTCGCCCGAGCACCCCTGGGGCACGGACAGCCTGGGCCGCGATACTTTGGCGCGCTGCTTGCAGGGCGGGCGCGTCTCGCTGGCGATCGGCGTCTCGGCGATGGCTGTCGCCATAACTATCGGCACGCTCGTGGGCTTGGCTTCCGGCTATTTCCGCCGGCTGGATAACCCGCTGATGCGCCTGACCGACATCTTCATCGCCCTGCCCCAACTGCCGCTGCTGCTGGTGCTGATGATGCTCTTCCGCGAGCCGCTCAAAGCCTCGTTTGGGCCGGAAGGCGGCGTCTTCATCCTGATGGTCTCGGTCATCGGCGGCCTGCAATGGATGCCGACCGCGCGCCTGGTCCGTGGCGAAGTGCTTACCGTGAAATCGCGCGAGTTCATCACCGCCGCCACCGCCGTCGGCTCGCAAGACGGGCGCATCGTTGTCAGCCACATTCTGCCCAATGTCTTGAGCCCGGTCATCGTGGCCGCGACGTTCAGCGTTGCCGCCGCCATCATCACCGAATCGGCGCTGTCCTTCCTCGGTTTGGGCTTCCCGCCGGATTTTCCCACCTGGGGCCGCCTGCTCTTTGACGGCAAAGACTACTTGACGATCACCTGGACGCTGGTCTTCTGGCCTGGCATGTTGATCTCGCTGACGGTGCTCTGCGTCAACTTCATCGGCGACGGCCTGCGCGACGCGCTCGATCCGCGCCTGCGGAAATAAGCGCGAAATTGGCACGTGCCAAGAGCGCCCAGCCCGGCGGCGCGTTCTGTAGTTGCCTCACGTGGCGCAGGTCACCATTGAATTGAGTAGTTGCCCGTCTTGGGCCAGCATTAGGTGAGGAATCGCCATGCCCTACATCAGACAGATCACGCGGGAGCAAGCCAGCGGCCTCCTGCGCAAAGAGCTGGACAAAGCCGTCGCCCGCGCCGGCCGCGTCTGGAATATCGTGCAGATCATGTCGCTCAATAGCCGCGTCATGAAGGCCGCCATGGACATGTACGGCGCTGCGATGTTCGGCCGCTCGCCACTTTCACGGCAGCAGCGCGAGATGCTCGCCGTGGTCGTGAGCGCGGCCAATCACTGCGTCTACTGAATTCAGTCACATGCGCATGACCTCCGGGCCGAGGTCGAGGGATTTGACAGTGAGGCGGAAGCCGACGCCTTCGTGCACGCCATCGCGCGTGATTGGCGGGGGGCGAAGCTTGGCACGGTGGATCACGCGCTCTGCGCCTACGCCGAAAAGCTCACGCTGCAGCCAAAGCAGATGGGCGCGGATGACATCGCCGCCCTGCGCCAAGCAGGCCTGGACGATGTCGCTATTCATGATGCCACGCAAGTGATCGGCTTTTTCAACTACATCAACCGCGTAGCCGACGGCCTGGGTGTGGAGCGCGAGACCTTCATACCGCCGTGGGGCGAAGGCTGAAGCCATCTCCAGCCCTGCATATCAAGTCCATCGCTCTTGAAGGGTCGTTGGCCCCGGGCGGGGTCGCGCTCGTCAGCGCCAGTCCGCCTCGAGATGCCGTGCATCTTCGACGTCAGCTTATGTGTCCTTAATGTGCGCAACCGCCGGTTGTGCTATCCTGTATATTGTATCTATATTGCAGTTTGTCAATGTGTATACACATCGTGTAGACTTGCTCACTATGGCAGCGCAGCGTCGGACTTTTACTCACGCAATGACATACGAGACGAAACATGCCCATCACCGCCAAATGGAATAACAAGTCGAAGACCTACATCTTCTGTAACGTAAAGGATCCTTGGTTCGTACACGAGCTCTTGGAAGCGCGGAAGGCTTGGTATCGCATGATCAAGTCGGTCGATTATCGTGTGCCGATTCTGCTCGACCTGAGTGAGTCCTACGAATTGCCCACCGGCGCCCTGCGGCATATCACAGCTATCCATCGGACGCCGCACCCGCGCCAGGGTCATGTCTACGTTATGGGCTTGACCTGCAAATATGAGCGACTCTTCCCGCATATTTGTCATGGCGTCGCCGATGCCGATAAGTCCTTTCGCATCATCGATTCGCCGGAAAGCATCGTCTGCCCCTGAAGGCGCTCGCGATCGGGCGCCCGGCGCGCCGGCGTCGACTGCCAGGGAAATGCAGCTTAACCCGCCTAACACCCACACTAGGGCATAGCCGCAGCGCCTGGTGCTTGATTGCGCAAGAAACAGAGTGTGACGCGCCAGCGAATCCGCTATGATCTTGCTTGACTGACATTCTGCAGTTGCCCTCGAACACCGGCGGATTGTACACAAAAGGCAGGGTCGCTAATGGATATAGATCTTCAGGAATTGCGAGAAGCACGCGAGCCAGCGCCGCCACGCTTTAGCGAGCAGGACGATGCGCTGGCGGCCCGGGTCTGTCGCTACCTGCGGGATATCCAGCCGCGAGCGGCCAGCCTGGAAGCATTGGGCCGGCGCTTCCACCTCAGCCCCTTTCACCTGCAGCGAATGTTCAAGCGCGCCACCGGCAGCTCGCCGCATCAATACGCGCGCAGCTTGCGCCTTGAGGCATTCAAAGCCAAGTTGCGCGCCGGCGAAAGCATCACCGACGCGATCATGGGCGCCGGCTACGGCTCATCCAGCCGGCTCTACGCAGACTGCGACGAGAATCTGGGCATGACGCCAACAGCCTACAAGAAACGCGGCGCCGGCATGGCGATTCTCTACAGCGTCGTACCCTGCTCTTTGGGGCTTATGCTGGTCGCGGTCACGGAGCGTGGCCTATGCAAGATCAGCCTGGGCGACAGCGCCGACCCGCTGATAAACGACTTCGCCGCCGAGTTCGCCAAGGCCGAGCGGCAGCGTGATGACGAGACGCTGGGCTATTGGGTGAATGAGATCCTCGCCTACCTCGATGGCTGGCAGCCGCAACTGAATTTGCCGCTTGACTTGCGCGCCACCGCCTTTCAGCTGAAAGTCTGGCGGGCGCTGCAGGCGATCCCGGTGGGCGAGACGCGCAGTTACGGTGACATCGCCGACGCCATCGGCCAACCCACAGCCAGCCGCGCCGTGGCCAATGCCTGCGCCAGGAATCCGGTCGCGCTCGTCATTCCCTGCCACCGCATCATCCGCCGCGACGGCAGCTTGGGGGGCTATCGCTGGGGCATCGACCGCAAGCGCGCGCTGCTCGAACGGGAGCAAGCGTACAAGAAACCAGGCGCCGGCTAGCTTGCCCGGGCGCTGCCGCCCCGTCTCGATTGCGGATTTTCCTGTTGCCCTAGTCGCGATTCGCTGCCATAGTAATAACGTTTAACGCTATACTTTGGGGGAAGCGGACGATGTCCATTCGCAACTTGCACATCTTGATACTAGTCAGCGTTGGCTATGTGGCGGCGCAGATCATTGCCGACATCTCCAACGCGCGGGAATTGGTGCTATTCGGATACAGCGTCAGCGCCTTTTCCATCGCTTATCCGCTTACATTCACCTTGCGCGATATGGCGCACAAATTGGCCGGACCCCACGTGGCGCGCACGCTCATCATCGCCGCGGCCGTCATCTACGTGATCGTGCAAGCCTTCTTCGCCATCACCGCCGGCCTCGTGCAATCTCCCGCGGGCAATGGCGACGCGCTCAGCGCGCTGGTCTCGCCGGAGTGGCGCTTCCTGGTGGCCGCGGTAGTCGCATCAGTTCTGTCGCAACTGGTCGATACCGAGGTCTACACGCGCTGGGTGGATCGCTTCGGCGGCGAGATGCAGTGGGGGCGCGTTCTGCTGAGCAACCTCATCGGCATCCCGCTGGATCGCATTCTCTTTATTCTGCTGGCGTCCGGCATCACTGAAGGCTTCATGGAGGCCTTCGTCGGCACGACCATCGTCCGCGTGATCTTCGGCCTCGTTACGATACCGGGCATATACCTGGTCGAGGAACATTCTCAAGATTGGGTCAAAATGTCTGGCATAACCCATACTGACCCGCCTTCATTCGCGCGCGCCAAGAATTCGTAGAGCTTCGGCCGTCAGCACGGCTGATGCGTTGGCGCTCGCCGGGGCGCGACCTGCCAATCTGATGCGTATCACAAGCGGCTAGCCCGCCCGTAGCCAGCGCAAGTTGCGCTGCGCCTGCGATGTGTTACGCTACAGTCGATGTCCATCGCCCTGATTTCGTCCCTGTATCGCAGCGCGCGGCACTTGCCCACCTTTACGGCGGCGCTCTTCGGTTTCGCCAAGCGCGTCAGCGAAAGCGGCATCGCCGTGCACTACCTGCCCATCGTCAACGATGCCACGCGCGCCGAACGCGAGACGATCGACCGCTTGGCAGCTGAAATCAACAGCCATTACTTCGGGCGCATGACGCCCCACTACGTGCCTCGAGAGAGCCTCTACGCCTCGTGGAACCGCGCCTTGAGCCTGTCGGAGGAGACCTGCTTCGCGCCCTGGAATGCCGATGATGTGCGCAGCGACCGCGCCTTCATCGCCGGTTACCGCGCGCTGCAATCCGGCGCGGAGCTGGTCGATTTTCCCTTCACGCGGGTGCGGCGCGCCCGGCGCTTTGGCCGCTTCGCTCGTGAGCAGCGCCAGGACGCGCCCTGCCTCTTTGACAGCGAGCGCTTCAGCCGCGGCAATGGCCTGGGGCCCTTCTTCATGGCCAGCGCCGCCCTCTACCGCCGGCTCGGCCACTTTGACGAGAATTTCCACGTTGCCGGCGACACCGAGTGGGCCAGCCGCGCCCTGCCCCGGGTCCGTTTTCAGCACGGCGGGCAGATCGGCGGCGACTTCCTGGTGCACGGCGACAATCTCAGCAACACCGGTGGCGAGCGCGAAGACATCGAGGTCAACATCATCTTCATGCGCCGCGGCGCCTGGGACCAGCTGCGGCCCGCCAATCCCGCCGCCCTGCGTCATGCCTGGCACAGCTGGGGCAACCCGGCGGGCGTCGACTTGCCGGCTGATATCGCCGACTTCCTTTGGGGCCCGGGCGCGGAACGGCGCTGGCAGCGCTATCAGCGAGAACGGCGTCAGCCAGCCGCGCTGCGTCGCCTGCGTCTTTCGCTGGCATCCCGCGGCCTGATACACAGCCTCGAATGGTCGCTGGCCCAAGGCGAACGGGACTTCAGATGACGAGCCGGCGGCGTAACCTGCTACTGCTTATCGGCGGCCTGCTCCTCAGCGTCGTTTTCTTTCACCAGTTGACCATCGGCGGCGGCATCCTGGCGCGGGGCGATACGCGCGATTATTTCTACCCCTATTGGGACGCGCGGAACGCCGCCTTTCGCGCGCTAGAGCTGCCCCTGTGGAGCAACGATCTCTTCATGGGCATTCCGCTGCTGGCCAACCCGCAACTGGGCGTCTACTACCCGCCCAACTGGCTGACCGCGCCCCTGCGAGCGCCCGCTGCCATCAGCCTCAGCATCATCCTGCACACCACGCTGGCGGCCGCCGGCGCCTGCTGGCTCTATCGCGAAGCCATAAGCCCGCGCTGGCTGCCGGCCTGCACTGCGGCCATCATCTACGCCTTCAGCGGCGCCCTGGGCGCGCACGTCGAGCAGATCAACCAGCTGCAGGGTTTGGCCTGGATGCCGCTACTCTTTGCGCTGGCGCAGCGCCTGCTGACGGGAGCGCGGCCCGGGCGCGCCGCTCTGCTGCTGGCCGTTGCTTTGGCGCTGCAGATCTTCAGCGGGCATACGCAGACGGTGTACATCAGCGCGGTCGGCCTGGGGGCATTCACCTTGGCGATCTCAGCCGGGCAATGCCGCGACCTGCGGACGCTACAGCCAATCGGCCGGGCGATTGTATGGCTGGCGGCTGCGGCTGGGGGGGCGCTGCTGCTGGCGCTGCCGCAACTGCTGCCCAGCCTGGAATTGCTGTCGCTGTCAAATCGTAACGCCGGCTTCTCCGCCCAGCATGCCAGCGCCTTTTCGCTGCCGATACACGTCATCGGCCGCAGCCTCCTGCCCGGCTACGATGGTCAGCTCTTCGGCGAATATATCGCCTACATTGGCGTCATCGGCTTGGGGCTGGCGCTCTGGGGCGCTTTGGCCCGGCCACTGACACAGCGCGGCCGCTGGATCTGGCTGCTGCTGGCGGCATTGGGCCTGGCGTTTGCGCTCGGCAGCTTCAACCCGCTCTACCCGCTGATTGCGCAGCTGCCCGGTTTCGTCTTTTTCCGCGTGCCGGCGCGCTTCCTGGCGCTGACGAGCCTGGCGCTGGCGTTGTTGGCTGGGCTGGGCGTCGAGGCGCTGGGCCGGCCGGAACCAACGCAGCGTGTAGACAAGCGCCGCATCCTGCTGATCGCCGCCGCCCTCGTCGCGCTAATCGGCGCCACCCGCTATCTCCTGCAGCCCGATCCCATTCTCATCTTCGGCGACAGCGCCATCAGCGACCGTACGCTGGCCCTGTGGCTGGGCGCCGCTGCCATCGTGGTCGCGCTGCTCGTCGTGCACCACCGCCGAACGCCGCTGCTCGCGCTGGTCTTGGTTACGGCCGAGCTCTTCCTGGCTTCGCTGAACTTGCCCTACAACGATGTGTCGCCACCCGATGTTTATCTGGATCAGCGCGCCACCGTGAGCCAGCTGCGCGCCTTTCACGCCGAGGAGGACGCGCCCGGTCGTACGTTGGCAATCAGCCAGATTCGCTTTGATCCGCTGGATATCGCTGAGTTGCGGGAGCGCTTCGGCCGGCGGGGCATGGGCTACGTGGCGCAATTCCACGCCTTGGACGCGATAAAGAAGCAGGAGATGCTGCTGCCCAACTTCGGCTTGACCTGGGGCATCCCCAGCATTGACGGCTTCGGCGGCGGCATCACGCCAACGCGCTATTGGACGCTGCTAAGCCAGTTGCTGCTGCCGCTGACGGAGCAAGCAGCCGTCGACGGCCGCTTGGGCTCGCGGCTGGCGCTGGAGACTTGCCGTGGCGCCTGTCTCCCCGAGCGGCGCTGGCTCGAATTCAGCGACACCCGTTACCTCATCACCGACAAGCTCAGCGATGTCTGGCATGAGGGCATCCGCTACGATACGACGCTTTCACGCTTCTGGGGCGATGTCGCGACGCTGGCCGCGCCGGACGAGCGCTACGATCAGGCGCGCGTCTTGCACCGGGCGCCCATCGCCGGCGTCGACTCTTTGATCGTGCCACCCTGGGACGACCTGCTCACCATCAGCGATATCGCCGGCTTGCCAAGCCTCTTGCGCGCAAATGCCGACATCATCGCCGTCACGCTGGTCGATAGCCGCCAAGAGGGAGTCTTCGTGGAAATGCAGCCGCCCGGCTTTGAGCGCGTCGTTTCCAGCGCCATCGAGGTCTACCGCCACGCTGCGCCCAGCCAGCGCGCCTATCTGGCCGGCGACCCGCAAGTATTGCCCGATGATGCGTCGAGCGACGAGCGCGCGCTGCAGTTGCTGCGGGAGGGCGCGACCACCCTGCTGCATGGCGTTGCCGAGCCACGCTCATTGCCGCCGGACGAAAGCGGCGTCGTGTCAATCACCAGCTACAGCGCAACCTCGGCCAAATTGCAGGTCGACGCGCCCGCGCCGGCCTGGCTCATCTTGCGGGATGCCTTCTACCCCGGCTGGCAGGCGACCGTGAAAGGCCGCAGCGTGCCGATCACGCGCGCCAACTTACTCTTCCGCGCTGTGCCGGTGCCTGCGGGCGAGAGCAGCGTGGAATTCCGCTTTGAGCCGCATTTGTGGTACGCTGCCATCATCATCGGGGGCGCGCTCTGGCTGCTGGCCGGGCTGCTCTGGTGGCGGCTGCAACGCAACCCCGCCCGTCGTTATAATGGCGCCGAGATCAATTCGGCGGACCAACAGGAGCGTGAACGATGAAACTCGGCACTTATGTAGAGATTCTGCACTATGTCGACGACACTATGGCCGCCGGCGCATATTATCAGAAGCTGGGTTTGGTGGCGCTGGGCGCTGATGTCTACACCGATGGGCGCTATCACCTGCACCTGCTGCGCGGCAGCGGCGCCAACCCCAGCCTGCGCTATTTCGGCAGCGATATCGCGGCGCTCAAGGCGGGCGGGCTCGCCATCGAGCACGACAGGCTCATCAGCCCGGCCGGCATCAACATCTTGCTGAGCGACGAGGCGCCACCGCGACAGCTGCCGCACGACAATGTGGCCAAAGCACAGGACATCACGCGCCTGGGCAAATTCGGCGAGCTTTCGGCCTTCATCCCCGACCTTGAAGTCGAGGCCGCCTTTTGGGAGGCCGCCGGCTATGAGGCGCTCGGCAAATACGCGCAGCCGCAGCCCTGGGGCATCTGGCTCGACCAACGCTTCTTGATCGGCCTGCATCAAGAAGATGTCGACGAGCCCTTCGCCATCTGTCACTTCAGCCCGGACATGAAAAGCGTCAACGCCGATCTGGTCGCCGAAGGCTTCCAGCTGATGCCCTTCGACAGCGGCGGAGACCCGGCCGATCTGACCTATCAGAAGCTGCTTACGCCCTACGGCTTGATGTTCTATCTCTTCACCGGCGATATTTCGGACGCGTCGCCTTAGCGCGGCAGCGCTCAGACCGCGGGCGTCTTACGCGCGATGATGATCTGATTCACGCCCCAATCCAGCGGATTGAGCGTCGTGCGCGTCAGCACTTGCAGCAGCGCCGGCAGGCCGAAGAGCGCGAATTGCAGCTGTTTCGGCAGCAAGGGCAGGTAGGGCACATCCCACAAGCCATCGCTGAAATGCCGCTCAATGACGAAGCCGCTCTCGGCGCACCAGGCGCGCCAGACGGCCGGCGGCTGCACGTTGATATGTGTCTCGTCTTTGCCAATGGCATCGCGAAGCGGGTCTTTCAGGCGGCGCAGCTTGTAATGCGGATGCGGCGTGGCGAAGAGGAAGAGGCCGCGCGGCTGCAAGATACGCGCCACCTCGCCGATGAAGTCGCGCGGGCGCTCCAGGTGCTCGGTCAGGTGCAAGGCGACGACCACGCTGAATTCTTCGTCGTCGAAGATGCCCGCCTGATTGACATCGCCTTGCAACACGCGTGCTGATGGCGCGTTGCGGCGCGTCTGCTCAATGGCGTAATCCATCAGGTCAATGCCGGTGCAGCGAAAGTCGTCAGCGAGAAGACCCAGCAGGTGGCCCATGCCGCAGCCGGCTTCCAGCAGCGCGCCATCAGCCGCCGGCGGGGCGTAACGCCGCAGCAACGCCGCGTAATAGCGCCGGGCGAACCAATACATGCTGAAGCGGCCCAGCGGACGATCAGCATAGTTGCCGCTATGAAAATACTCGCGATTGTACAAGTGCACCGGCGCTTCTGCCGCCGCGTCCGCCTCGGGCTCAAGAGCCGCCTTCTCCAGCGCATTGTCCATGGGGTGATTTCTGACCTTTCGCTTGGACTGCAATTGCAATTCTACCAACAATCAGCCGGACCTAGACGACCGCAAGCCGCCAATCGACGTGGCGTTGTCCTTTTTCCACGGATCGTATTCCAAGCGCGGCAAGCCTGCTATACTGCCCGCGCAGACACTCATCGGCGAGGCACATGATCACAGACGGCGTCAGCCAGATAAGCCATGACATCTTCCAGGTGCGGCTCCCGCTGCCCTACGCGCTCAACAGCGTCAATTGTTACTTGCTGCGCGGGCGGGACGGTTGGACATTGCTCGACACCGGCTTGAATACGGCCGCCGCGCGGGCCCAATGGCGGCGTGCGTTGGCTGCGCTGAGCATCAGCCCCGCCGATATCGAGCAGATCGTGCTGACGCATATGCACCCCGACCACTTCGGCATGGCCGGCTGGTGGCAGCGCCAAGTTGAGCCGCCCCTGCCGCTCTACTTGCCCGCGCGTGAAAAGCCGCAAATGCAAGTTTTCTACCGCGGCACAAACACGCCGCTTTATCACCGCTGGATGCTGTCCTGCGGCCTGGATCAGGAGACGGTTGACACGGTGGAAACCGCCTTGGGCAGCACGCGCGACTTGACCCAGCCGCATCCGCTGGCGCAAGCCTACATTGAAGCCGGCGCCGTGCTGCGCCTGGGCGAGCGCCAGTGCCGCGCCCTTCACGCGCCCGGCCACAGCGACGGCCAGCTTATCTTCTACCACGAGGACGACCGGCTGCTGCTCTGCGGCGACCATGTGCTGATGCGCATCACGCCCAATATCGGCAGCTGGCCCCACACCGAGCCCGACCCGCTGGGGCGCTACCTCGCCTCGCTGCGGGACTTATCCGCGCTGGATGTGCGCCTGGCGCTGCCCGGCCACAAGGCGCTGATTCACGACTGGCGCGGCCGCATCGCCGAGCTGCTCGCACATCACGATCAGCGCTTGGGGCAGACGCAGGATGCGCTGAACGACGGCGCGGTCACCGTGTATCAAGTGGCGGCGCGGCTCTTCCAACTCGATCGGCTCACGGCGCACGAGTGGCGCTTCGCCATGGCTGAAGCGCTGGCCCACCTGGAGTATCTGCGCGAACGCGGGCGCGTACGCTGCGACGAAGGCGAGCTGCTGCGCTGGTCGCCGGCGGGGTAGCCTTCCGCCCGGGCAAGCCCGGGAGTTCGTAGACACTCGCCCGGCAATGCCGCCGCCGTCTCTCCCCTACGTATTCCGCATGATCCAGAGCCTAATACGGCGCCAGCACTTCAACGCCGTTATCGATGCGGCTGTCGTCGACGATGACGAAGCGAGTGGCATCGGCCGGCTCCAACGTCCAGGTCACCTCGTGCTTGCTGCCGCCTTTGCTGACGTGATGCGCCTCGGCGACGATGAAGTAGTCGCTGTCGTCATGGCCGGTCTGCGCCTCGCTGACGCGAACCCGGTCGAAAAGACTCAGCCTCAGCGCGGACGCGTGTTCGCGGGCGTTCAGGGTCAGCGTTTCAATGGCGCCGCGCGGATGCTTGCGCCGCGTCAATTCATAGTCGGCGAAGGCGCGCGCCGTGGCAATGTCAGAGAGCGCGGGCAAGTCCAGCGCCAGCTGCTTCAGCCCGTAGCGGTGCATGCCCTCGCCATCGGCCAAGGTGACTTCCAGCGGCTCGCGGCGGAACAGCGCCTGCCCGAACACCAGCAGCCGCGTCAGCACAGCCGGCCGGCGCGTCGCATTGCTCAAGCGCACTTGCAACGAGGTCGTGCCCAGCGCTGTCACCTCAGCCATGACGCCGCTGCTGATTTCTCGTCCCGGGCCCGTCCCCTCCCGTTCAAAGCGCGCCTCCAGTCTATCCAGGCGCAGCAACCCGAATGGCTCGTCCCGCTCATCCTCTAGCCGCAAGTTCAGCAGCAACTCGCTGCGCTGGTCCAAGCGCTGTGGCACGCGCAGCCGCCAGAGCAAGCTGCCGGCGGCGCCCAGCTCGCGCGGCGTCATGCGCACCGTAATGCGATTCAGCCGCTGATCGCCGTAGCTGTAGGCCATGCCCGTCATGTCATCGGCGAAGCGCGCCGCCAGCGTCTTGTGGATCAGTGTATGGTGGCGATCGAGGAAGACCGCCTCGCCGGCGCGGTCGAGGTAGAAGCGGCCGCGCTCGCTGGCCACGATTTCGCTGATGGCGGCGCGCGTCGATGTCGTCGGCAGCCACCAATCGCCAATGTATGCGAAGCGCGTCTTGCCGCGCGCCAGCCGACGCCGCAGATTACCCGACGCGAAGATGCGCACGCTGTCGATCTCGTTGAAGCCGGCTACATTGATCAGGCAATAGCCGGCCAGGATCGGGCGGCGGAGGATCGCACCGTCCAGCAACTGCCCGATGACCTCATCCGCCGTGACATCGCTCTGCGGCGGCAACCGGGCCGGGCTCGCCTCAAGCCAGGGCAGAATATCCGCCAGATGGATCTGCGCGAGCTTCTGGCCGTAATCGCCCGCGTCCGGCTCGATTCGGCTGACGAAGCCGGTGAAGTGAGTCGTCTTCTGGCCCGCCATGCTGCTCTGAATACGGACGCGCGTACCGCTCGGCAGCGGATGGCGCTCCGGCGAAAAGGCGCCGTCGGCATTGCGCAGGGTGATTTGCGCCCGGCTTTCATCCGCCATGCTGTCGAAGGGCGCGTCCATCCCCAGCCGCCAGCGCAAATCAACCACCGCCGCGCTGATGTCATCGGCGAACCCCCCGTCCTGCCCGCGATCAATCGCGATGTGATAATCCGATCATCCGGGCGTCTCCAGCAGCCAGCTGTGACGGAAGGCGCAGCCGTAGTATTCGCGCTCGCCATAAGCGTAGACGCCCGGCTCCACGCCGACCCGCGCCGGCGCCAACAAGCTATCGCTCAAGGTGATGTCCGCCGCCAGCGCCGCCGTATAGCTGTCTATCAGGCTGATCAGCCGCGGCAGCTGACTGCGCAGGCCCAGCCCCGCCTCTTGGGGCGCCAACAGCAGCAGGTGCGTCAATTGGTAGCTGACGGTCTTGGCGCTAAGGCTGAAGGCGCCAACGCGCAGCCCCTCGCGCCGCTCGTGAAACAGGCGGTCGGCCTCCGGTTCGAGTGGCAGCGTCAACAGCGCCGGCAACTGCGCGCTGTGCAGGGAGTTGGGCAATTCGTCTAGGTCAAAGCTGTTGCGTACGCCCTCCACTTTCATATTGGACAACTGCGAGATGGCGTGGCGAAATGTGGCCATGGTTTACTCCTTTCTGTCGCAAATTCGGGTTGAGCGGAAAATGTGATTCGACGTGGCCGTGAAGCCGCCTGAAGAGGCAATCGCCGGCGCCGGGTACGGGGACCTTGATCGCCCCGCGGCGAATTGAAGAAATTAGGGAGACCAGATCCCCATTGGTCACCCCTGATTACGTTGCGGGCCAAAGCTCTCCGTGCGTACGGGCGAGCCGGTTGCTAGCCCCTACAGAATTTGACGAAGAGGGCAAGGTATTTTGCCTGGGCGGCGGCATTGCCGTGCGTGAGCTTACAGACACGGGGCCGCGCCAGCTTGATGTAGAGCGCGGGCAACGTCGTGATCTGCAGCTAATACAGACGAGCGGCTCGGTGCACTCGCTGCTGCTCTGTGTACTCGGTGGTAAAGGTGTGGATACTCCGCTAGCGCGAAAGCTTGGCGCGCCGCTGCGCCATTTCCTCGTCTTCCGCCAGCATGCGCTTGAGCTCGGCCGTCTCCAGATCATCGACGTAATCTTCAATGACCGCTTCCAGGAAGGCCGGCAGATCGGCGTGGAGGTTCCGGAAGTTGGCGATGAAATCGGGATGTGAATTGTAGAGCTGTCCCAGGCCGCGCAGATAATCGATACTCGGCTCATAGAAGTGCGCCAAGTGCTTTCGCCAGCGCTCGAGGATAGCCACCACCCGCGCCTCGCCCGGGCGCGCGCCGGCTTCCAGCGCGTCGGCCAGCTCGCTGTAAATCTGGTCGCCCTCGGCGATGATGGCGTTTTGCTGCGCCTGGCTGTAGCTGCTCCAGCGCTCGAGCGATGTATTGACTGCGTCGCGGCCATATTGCAGGCGGGCTTCGCGCTCGTAATACTGCTGTTGCTCGTCGCTGTGCCGTTGCAGGCCGCGCTGCTTGCTCGTCATGTCGCCCCCCTCAGGCGCGCTTTATCTTGAGGTCGTTTGCGTTGTTGTAGCGCCTGATGGAAGGATAACGCCAGGCGACCCAGGCGGTCAACAGCACGGTCGCTAAACCGCCGCTGAAAATGGCGAAGGGCGCGCCGAAGACCGCCGCCACCAGCCCGGCTTCCAGCTCGCCCAACTGCGGCCCGCCCATGAAGAACATCATGTTGACCGAGACCATGCGGCCGCGCAATTCGTCCGGCGTCATCAACTGGCGCATCGTGCCACGGATGACCATCGACACGGTATCGGCGGCGCCGGTCAGCGCGAACAGGAAATACGACAGCGCCAAGCTGGTCGAAATACCGAAAATGGCCGTGGCCAAGCCGTAAACCGCCACGCTCAGCAAGAGGATGACGCCCTGCCGCTTCATCTCCGAGCGCAGTGACAAAACAGCGCCGACAAGCAGCGCGCCGAGGGGTTGCGCCGTGGCCAGCAAGCCGTAGCCAGCCGCGCCCAAACCCAGGATATCGCCGGCCACAATCGGCAGCATGGTGCGGGCGCTGGAGAAGAGCGTGGCGAAGAAATCCAGCAGCATCGTGCCCATAATGATGCGCGTGCCGAAAGTGAAGCGGATGCCGTCCAGCAAGGCGCGCCAGCCGATGCCCGCGCCATAGGCCAGCTTTCCGCGATGGCGGATCAGCCACAGCGCCACGATGGCGACGAAGAAGGTCGCCGTGTTGATGCCGTAGACGATGCCGATGTTGAATTGGGCCACCAGCAGCCCGGCGACAGCGGGCCCGCAAATGGTGGCGATCTGGAAGATCAGCGTGTTCAGGCTGATGGCGTTGCTGAGATGGCGCGGCTTGACCAGGTTGGCTACGATTGACTGCCGCGCCGGACTGTCCAGCGCTGTGGCCGCCGCGCCCAGTGCCGTCAGCCAATAGATGGCGTTGACGTCAATCTGGCCCGCCAGCGTCAGCCAGGTCAGCACAGCCGCCACCAAGGCCGATATCACCCGCGTCCAAAGCATCACGCTGCGGCGATCAAGCGCATCAGCCAGCACGCCTCCGATGAGCGCGAATAGCACGATGGGCACCACACGCACTAAGCCCAACATGCCCAGGCCGAAGGCTTCCGAGCCCATTTCCACCGCGCGGCCGAGGAGGTGCACGGTGAAAGTCTGCCCGCGCAGCAGCTCAAACACGTGCCAGTTGATGGCGAAGAGTTGCATCTGCGAGCCCGTGGTCGAGACCATCTCGCCCAGCCAGAGCAGGCGAAAATCGCGATAGCGCAAGGCGATCAGGCGCGGCTGACGGCGGGGCATGGCTTCCTTCGGCGCGGGGCTCGGGCGGTCAAGGCGTTACCTTAGCGCATGGCGAAGTCAGCCGCCAGTTTGAATCACGCCCGGGCTATGCCGTCAAGCGGCGCAGGCTTTCGAGCAGCGGGCTGGGCGCGGCATCCAGCGGCCCGACCGACTTGACCAGCAGCGCGGCGTAGCGCAGCGTCAAATCGCGGATGGCGGCGGCGGGCGCGTAGCTCTCGATTTTGTCGCCCCGCGCGTGCGCCGTCGCCGCCGTGCCTTGAACGCCGCGCTGGGCCGTCAGGCGTCGAGTGGCCGCATCGACGGCCGTCAGGCGCAAGTATTCGTCGTCTATGCGCAGCAATTGGCCGACTTGAAAGCGCGGACGCAAACCGTCTCCATCAGCCCCGTCGATGTCGCTCACCGCGATTTCAGTCGCGCCCGCCGTCAACGGATTGTCGCGCACAGTGTCGCCGCTGTCGCGCCAAGCCGCCGTCCAGCGGTCGTGCCAGCCCCAGATGCCCTTCACGCGTACCGCTTCGGCCGCGCTAAGGCTGTGGCGGAAAGCGACGTCGTCAAGTCGCTGCAGCATGCTCGCCGGCGCATCGGGATGGGCCGGCAAACGGCGGATCTGCGCCAAGTCAATCGCACCGCCGCCATCGCTGATGCTGTGCAGCTCCAGCAAGTCATCGGGCAAGAACAGTTCTCGCGGCGCCGTCGCATCCAGCGCGATCAGCCGGCTCTCCACGCGCGGGCAGTAGCGGCGCTGCGTCAGCGATTCGATGAGCAAGCTGGCCTCGCCCAGGGCACGCAGCAGCATGTCATCGGTCTCGGCATCGCTGTCCGTCAGCTGCAGCTGCCGGCCCAGGTCGTTCAAGGTGGCGATGGTATACATGTCAGTCCTTTCGCTTGTGCATGTCGTGTTGCAATCCCGCTCGCCCGCTCAAAGCGGCATAATACGAGCGCTTGTGTTACATTAGGTGGAATTAGGAGGAGGAAGCGCGCCATGCGCCTGCTGGCAATCGCGCCCGATCAATTCAACGCGCAGCGGCATCGCCTGCCCATCGCGGGCGAGTTGCTGTTGCCCGGCGTGCAAGTTTACCTGCGCGAGGATGGCGTGGCCTTCGCGCTGAAGCAAGCGCTGATGCCGGCCGGCGCTGGCGGCACGGTGGTCGAGTTATGCCGTCAGGGTGAGGGGGTCGAGGTGGCGATCAAAGCCGAGCAGCAAGAAGACGGCGGCTTCTTCTTCGAGGCGCTCTGGGTGCTGGCGGGGTGAGGGGGATTTTCACGTTGGGCAAACTTCAACAGTCCGGCGGGGCCAAGTGCTATTGGCATTAGACTCTGTTCTTCGAGAAAGATTCGCGGTTTATCCAATCTGTCGAGCATTGGCTTCAGACGCGAGGAAAACCCCTCGCGGCGCGGGGGGCTTTGCCGCGCCAATGATGACATTATCGAGAAAGTCCCCAAAATTCATGCTCACATCGTGGCCAAGAAGCTTCGGTTCGGGGACATTGAGACCGTCTACAAGCAAGAAATAGATGAATTCAGTTTTGACTTCATCGAGCAGTTCAAGCGCTTCATGAGAGGTTTCGCCATGTGTATGGCAACCGGGCAATTCCGGTATCAGGGCCACGTAGGTTGTTTCACCCTCCGTTGTCTTATCCTGAAATGTCACCATTTGATAGGGGCGATCCGCCAATATTTTCGCCTGCCGATGCAGTTGTCTATTCACGTGAAGATCCCTCCAGTACGTTCTACGCTACTCGTCATCACGTCTATCAACGGCCCTGAGTTTCTCCAGCTCTTCGATTAGTCTAATTGCATTTCGCACACTGTACGCCGAAACAGTTCTGCTGCGCTTCAATGTATCTCTCAGCATAGGGTATTGCGGGTGCTGATAGAAGTCATGTTTGCTCCCATGATACAGTACGAATCCAAAACCTTCGTATAGGGATTCCAAGTCTCGGCGCTTCCAGCCCGACTTGGTCCGCCGCATACGCTCCAGCAGTTTCGCTGCTTTAGCGGGCATTCAACCATTTCCACGTTCGCGCTGAACAACTTGTACAACCGCTGAATCTTCGATTTCATCATTGTTCACGTTCACATAAAAGCAGTACTGTCCTGGCTTCTCGAACTGTAAGTCATTGAGTTCCAAGAGCACGTTGCAATGTGGGGCTATCCCGCTAGCACTCTTGGGCATCTCAAACGCTCCTCTCATGGAAAAGACTTCAATTCCGTCCTCGTCGGCTAGTGAGACGGCCAACTCGTGAGGATTGTTACTATCAGCAATTTCTCCTTCAATAATCAGCGCTAAGCACATTCTCGGATGCTGAGTTGGAAAGCTGCTTGCGTTGATATTGCGAAACACGCCAAGTATATGCAGTTTTCCAGTTATGGGATCAATTGTGGCGTAGTCCGCGGTCACCATCAATGGAATCTTCACTTCAACTCCAGTTTCATCACATAGGATTCGCCCAAAAAGTATATCACATGGTTGTGGGCGAGGGACTCCCCTCCCCCGCCCATACTGCGCTACACCGTGATGTTGTACAGGCAGCTCGCCACCTGGTTATCGAAGCGCACGAAGGCCAGCCGCACCGTCGCCGTCAGCTGATAGCTGTCGTAATACGACAAATAATCCACGCTGACCGCGATCCGCCGCCGATAGCCCACATACCAGCCCGGCCGATAAACGCAGACCGCCTGCCCCTTGGTGTTCGTCCCGCTGCCGACCTTGCCGTCGGCTTGCGTCAGCGGCATCTCGGCGCTGACGAAGACCGGGATGCCATCGACGAAGCCGATCTGCCCGGTCTGCGCTGTCGCCAGCGGCCCCGCCTTGTCCATCGTCAGGAACTCGCTCAAGCCCAGCAGCGCCGCGTAGGTGCCGCTATCGACCAGCCAAGCCAAATCCGACGGGCGCGCGGCGTATTTGCCCGGCATCTTGAAGCGCGCCTCGCGCAGCTTCGCCAGCGTCGGCGCCCCGTTCAGGTTGATGGCGTTGGCCGCCCGATCCACCAGGGGCAAATGCCGCAGGCCGTTCAGCGCCAGGTACTTGGCCGTGGCCGGCGGCGCCGCGTGGTCGCGGTTGATGTTGCCCGAATTGCCCGCGGTGGTGTCGCCATTGAGCAGCACACTGTCGATGGCGTCAGCGATGGCGCGCACCGCTTGCTCGCGATAGATGTTCAGCACCGGGATGACGGCGTCTTCGACCAGCTCGCTGCTGAAGCCGACGCGCAAGGCCAGCTTCTTGGCGTTGAGCGTCACCTTGCCGCTGCCGACCTTGCTGTCGGGGATGGGGTTGCCGCTGCCCAGGCTCAGATGCGCCTCGTCTTGCGTCTCCGGCACGAAATAGACCGTCGGGTCCGCGCCTTCGATGGGCAGCTCAAAGGGATTGCTGGGCATTTCGATGCTCTGGAAGAGCGGCAGAATCGTATTGTCCTGGCGCGCCTTGTGCCAAATCTGCTGGCTCCACAGATCCGGCGCCCACTCATCGCCGAAGCCGGTCTGCGTGCTATACGCCAGCTCGTCGGCTTTGGTTGCCTTCAGCTCGGCGCCATTGACTTTGTGCGCCAGCGCGTTGGCGTAGCGCTCGCTGACGCCGTGAAAGCTCTTGGCCGAGCGCAGCAGCATGTAGCCGTGCAGCATATCCATGGCGTCCAGCGCATCGAATTCGCTGCCGACCGCGACCTGCCCCAGCTTCAGGGCCTCGCGCTCATCGGCGATGGGCAGACGCTTCCGCCCGCCCGCTTTGTCTTCCGTCATGTCCTTTCCTTTCCTCGCCTTTGATTCTTCACTTGCGGCAGCCGCGCCCGCCAAACCCAGCCGCGCCATGTCCAGACCCAGCGCCTTGTAAGCGCTCTTGAGCGTCTGCACCTCCGTCATGCGCGGCTCGGCCGGCGTCGGCGTCAAGCTGCCTTCTACGATGGGCCAGCGTTTGATGCGGCCCGCCTCCCCCACCTCGACCAGATGCGGCAAACTGCCCGAGGACCAACTCAGGACGCCCTGATCCACCAGCCGCTGCACCGCTCTCACATAGCGCTTGTGCAGGTCCAGCTGCGCCTCCGCCCAGAGCCCCGTTTCGTCCGGTCGCAGCGTATCGATGACGCCGATCACCGCCGCTTTCAGCGCGCCATCCAGCCCGTGATGGTAGAGCACCGGACGCCGCTCATACCAATCGAGACCGACATCGGTCTCCGCCGTAAAATACTCGCCCTGCAAATCGCGCTGCTGCGGCTCGCCCCAGCGGATCAAATAGCCGCCGATGCGCCCCGCCGGCGCGTCCACCATCTTGACCGTCTTGTCCCCCACGTGATCCTCCTCTCCCGCTCAAAAGAGCGCCTCCGATGCTGATGCTGCCTCAGTCCGTCCGCGCGCTGAGGTGGTGCGGGGGCGGGCAGCCATGCGGCGCAAACTGCATCATCGACACCACCCGAAAGTGAAACCGCGATCATGACAGCCTGCGCGTTGTTAAGCGTCTGATGACCCGCGCCATCAAACTTCTTGATGTCGAAGCTAGCTCATTTGTTCGCTAAAGTGGTGTAAATATAGTCGCGGGTTGGCTTCTTCTAACCATTTACTATCAGCGTGGCACGCTTGTTTCTCGCCCGCCCGCCCATCCCGACCCCACCGACGCCGAGATCTGTAGGGGCGAGACTTGTCTCGCCCTCCCGCCCCTCGAATCTTGTAGGGGCGATTCTGTGAATCGCCCACATCACACGCAAGGATTCTCACTGGGCGAAGCCGGTGGCAAATGCAAAGCCGCGCGTACGGGCGAGCCGGTGGTTAGCCCCTTTTGCGGCGAACGAGGTTGCGCAAAGGCATTCCGCCCCGCCCCTTAGCGCCAACGCCGATCCATATTATGATGGTAGCTGCGGGCAATGGCCGGAAAACTCAAATGCCAGAAGAAATCAACGGCGCCGTGGAGCGCATCACCTACTACAACGAGGAAAACGGCTACAGCGTCGTCAAGATCATGCCGGATCGGCGGTACCCGCGCGCCCAAGCCAAAGACGGCACCGTCACCGTGGTCGGCGCCATGCCGGACCTGCGCGAGGGCGAGACCGCGCGTTTCACCGGCGACTGGGTTAACGACCCGCGCTGGGGGATGCAGTTCCGCGCCGAGCAGGCTTTGCCGGTCGCGCCGCAATCACGCCAGGGCATCATCAATTATCTCAGCAGCGGCATCGTCCGCGGCATCGGCCCCAAGACGGCCGAGAAGATCGTCGACCACTTCGGCGAGCGCACCATCAGCGTCCTTGATGACGACCCCCAACGCATTCACGAAGTTCGCTCACTGAAACGCCAGCTGGCCGAAAACCTGATAAAAGCTTGGGCCAGCAACCGCGGCATGCGCAACACGCTGATCTACCTGCAAGGCTTGGGCATCAGCGCGAAGATGGCCCAGCGCATCTACAACGAATACCAGGAACATACCCAGCGCATCATCGAGAACAACCCTTATCAGCTGGCGCAGGATGTGCGGCTGATCGGCTTTCAGAAGGCGGATCAGATCGCGCGCAATATGGGCTTGCAGCCCGACGATGTGCACCGCTTGCGCGCTGGCTTGCACTACGCCCTCAATCAGCTGGCCAACGAGGGCCACACCTACGCCCCGCGCGAGCAACTGCTGGAGACGGCTGCTGAGCTGCTGGCGGTTGACGACGCGGCGGCGCTCGCCGTCGCCCTCGATGGGCAGATCGCCGCTGTGAAGCTGATGGCGGACAAGCTCTACGACAGTCGACGGGCGGAGCCGATCGAGGCCGTCTACCTGCCGCGCTTCTACCGGGCCGAGACGAAAGCCAGCCAACTGCTGCACACGTTAGCCAGCAGCGACAGCCTCATCAAGCGCGATCATCGAGACACGAATTGGAGTCGCTTCCTGGCCGGCCTCAGCGCCAGCAACAATGTCCGCCTTTCGCCGCAACAGCAGGGCGCCGTCCGCGCCGCGCTGACCACCAAGCTCAGCGTGCTCACCGGCGGGCCGGGCACCGGCAAGACCACTACCCTGAAGCTGCTGGTGGATGCCCTGTTGCAGGGCGATTACCAGTTCCGCCTGGCTTCGCCGACCGGGCGCGCCGCCAAACGCCTGGCGGAATCCAGCGGCGTCGACGCCTCCACCATCCACCGCCTGCTCAGCTACTCTGCCGAGGTCAGCGGCTTTGAGCACGACGAGAACAATCCGCTGCCCGTCGATATGGTCGTCATCGACGAGGCCTCCATGCTTGACCTGTCGCTCTTCTACAGCCTGCTGCGCGCGCTGCGGCCGACGGCGCATCTGCTGCTGGTAGGCGATATCGACCAGTTGCCATCGGTGGGCGCCGGCAATGTGCTGCGCGATGTCATCGATAGCGGTATCGCCGCCGTGACCCGCCTCGCCGAGATCTACCGCCAAGACGACGCCAGCCTCATCGTCAGCAACGCCCACCTCATTAACCAGGGACAGCAGCCCAAAACCGACAATTCCGGCAGCGATTTCTTCTTCTTCAATGTGGCTGATCCCGAGCAGGTGGCCGAGCACGTGGTCGATATCGTGCGCGCCAAAGTGCCGGCCCGCTGGGGCTATGACCCGATGCACGATATCCAGGTGATCGCGCCCATGTACCGCGGCGCTGCCGGCGTCGACAATCTCAACGAGCGCCTGCAATTCCAGCTGAATGGCGACCTTGGCCTCGCCCAGGTAAAGGTGGGCGCGCGGCTCTTCCGCGTCGGCGACAAGGTCATGCAGACGCGCAACAACTACGATAAGGACGTCTTCAATGGCGATATCGGCTTCATCGATAGCATCGACCAGAGCGACAACTCGCTGGAGATCCTGATGGCGGGCGACCGCGTCGTCTACGATTTCAGCGAGCTGGACGACCTGATGCACGCCTACTGCATCAGCACCCACCGCTCCCAGGGCTCGGAGTACCCGGCTGTGGTCATGCCCGTGCTAACCCAGCATTACCGCATGTTGCAGCGCAACCTGCTCTACACCGCCATCACGCGGGCCAAGCGGCTGGTCGTGCTGGTCGGCACGCGCCGGGCGCTAAAAATCGCCGTGGGTAACAACAACGTCGCCGAGCGCCACAGCGGCCTGCTGCATCGCCTGCGGGTGTAGTTGGTGCGAATCCCCGCAAGACACAACTGTTTGTAGGGGCGAGACGGTGGCTCGCCCTCAGTTCAGCAACGACGCCACGCCAATTCAAATGGAGAGCAGGCGCAAGTTCACACCCTCTGTCTCCGCTGGATCAAACGCTTTCGCCGCGCCCGCCGTCTTGAAGCTGACGCTGTAGGGCGCCGGCCGCCCGGCCGCCGTGCGCCGCCAGCGGACCCTCGTCGGCATCAGGCGCAAGATAGGCCAAGCTATGCCCGCCCACCTCGAAGCGGACGCCGCGCCCGCCCAGTTCCTCGGCGACGACCGGCTGACCCTCGACGCCCAGCACAGCCGCCATGACCGCAGCGTAACGCGTCACATCACGCGCCGCGAAGGTTACGCAGTCGATGCCGCTGACGCCATTGGCGTGCTCGCGTTGCCGCGGCAGGCGTTCGTCGCGCGGCGTCACATCCTCGATGATGAAGGGGATATAACCCTGCCAATCGGCGTCGACCTTGTTGTTGATCCACTCGACGCGGTAGCCATCGGGACGGTCGCGAGCGCCTTCGGTGATTTCGCCGAGCTCGACGCCCTGCGCGCGAAACGCCTCATAATCGGCGCGGATATCGTCGGTGGCCATGCAAAAGTCGACCAACCCGCCGCCCCGCCCCAGCAAATCCCACCAGGGGTGCGCCGGGCTCGGCTCATAAAAGCTGATCAGCTCGATATAGCTGCCATCCGCGAAGCCGATCAACGCATTGTGGGAGCCGAAGGGATGCCGCCCGCCCGCCACAACGCTGAAGCCGAGCCCGCGATACGTCTCCATCGCCCGCTCCAGCGCTGGCGCGGCGATGACGATGTGGTCAATTCCCGTAATCATGGTTCCTCCTACACTCTACGGCGCATTAAACATAGCCGCCCGGCACTTGCGTCACCAAGATCGGCTCGTCGCCGTTGATAATGACCGTATGCTCAAATTGGGCCGAGAGGCTGCCGTCAGTCGTGCGCAGCGTCCAACCGTCAGCCGCCTTTTCGACGCGCGCTCGCCCCGTATTGAGGAAGGGCTCCAGCGTCACCACCATGCCATCCGCCAGCACTTCCCGGTTGCGCCAGTTGTAGAAATTGGGGATGGAAGGCTTCTCGTGAATATGCCGGCCGACGCCGTGCCCGCCCAGCGCGCGCACCGTGCGATAGCCCTGGCGCTTGGCGAATTTCTCCACCGCCCGCCCAATGGCGTTGCAGCGCACGCCGGGCCGCGCCAGGTCGATCGCCAGTTGCAGGGCGCGCCGCGTCGCCCTCAGCAGCCGCATCAAGTCCTCCGATGCCGGCGGGATGATGATGCTGGCGCCGGTATCGCCCCAATAGCCGTTCAGCAGAGCCGATACATCGACATTCAGCAAGTCGCCCGGGCGTATCAGCCGGTCCTTGCGCGGGATGCCGTGGGCCACCTCATCGTTCAGGCTGATACAGGTGTAGGCCGGGAAGTCGTAAGCCTGTAACGGCGCTGACAGGGCGCCCGCCCCGGTCAAACTGTCGCGGCCGATATCGTCGAGGTCGCGCGTGCTCATGCCGGCTTCGGCGCTGTCGAGCATCAGCTTGAGCGTAGCGCCGCAGATCTGGCCGATGCGCTTCATGCCGCGCAGGTCCTTGTTGCTTTGGATGCGCATGCTGGGCTTCGTGGTGGCTCACGTTCAGACGCCGCCGAGCATAGTGGGCGAAGCGCCGAATTGCAATGGACTGCTCGGTGGTTTACTGCGCCCGCTAAAGGAACGCGCGCGTACGGGCACGCCGGTGGCTCGCCCCTACAACGTAAGGCAGCCGCCCCGATAGTTTCTCTTGCGGACCATGCCATGACTGGCCGACGACAACGGAATCCTAACTCAGTGGTCTCTTTCTCCCTCGGTGGCAAAGCCGTCGAACGCCCGTCAAGCCGCCGGCTCACCCAGGCGCCGCTCCGTGCCCGCAAGCAGGCGCTGCACATTGCCCTTGTGCCGCAGCGGGATCATCACCGTCAGCGCCACCGCGTAGAGCAGCATAATCGGCTTCTGAAACTCCGTGCCGATCAGCAGAATCAGCCACAGATTGGCCACGCCGAAGCCGATCAGCACACCCAGCGAGACATAGCGCGTGCGCAAGATGACCGCCCCGGCGATGGCGGCCGCCACCAGAATCTGCAGCGGCTGAATCATGAGCATGGCGCCGAAGGCTGTGGCCGCGCCCTTGCCGCCGCGCACGATCAGTTTCAGTCTGCCGCCTTTGAAAGAGGCCGTCAGCACCGTGGCGAAAAGCGACCAGTTATGCCCCACGACCACGCAAGTCGCCGCGACCGATGTGGCCACGCCGATCTGCGCTGGCAAGATGAGATCGCGCGCTAGCAGCACGGCGACGACGCCCTTGGCCACATCCACCAGCCCGGTGAAGATGGCCCAGCTTTTGCCCACCGCGCGCGCCACATTCGTCCCGCCCATGTTGCCGCTGCCCACTTCAAAGATGTTGACGTTGCGCGCCTTGCCGATGAAATATGCCGTGGGGAAGGAACCGATTAAGTAGCTGCTGACGATAATCAGAAGCACTTGCGCCGCGTTGTCGGCGTTGAACATGCCGTTCATGCTTACCTGCGCCGAGAATAATTTGAGCTACATACGCCCTGCGCACATCTTATCCCAATTGAGGCGCGTTTTCAATCTTGCCGCGTGAAACCAGCGCGTACATCAGCTATTCGCCCACGCCGGCTTCAAGCTCGGCCAAGAATTCATCCGCCGGTATCGCTTCATCCGGGTCGATGCACTCCACGCCGACCGTGTTGATCTCGCTATCCTCTCGCCCCCAGGTGTAAGCGTATTTCTCGCCCTCGATGGTCACGTCGATCTTGTACTCGCCCAGCGGGAAGTAGCGCCCGGCGACCCACTCCACGCGGTATGGCGTGCCATCGTCGAACTCGCTCGCGTAAGCGTCGTCCATCGCTGCCGGCTCGGCTTCATCGGGGAAAGTGACCGCCGCCGCGATGCTTGCCTGCGGCTCGCCGATGATGAGCAGGTTGAAGTCCTCGTCCCAGGCTTCGGTCCAGACCAGGCACATGGTGCCGTCGATGACCTGTTTCTCGCCGTCCGCCAGCGCATTCGCTGCGCCTTCGCCTTCAGCCCCGGGCGGGCAGGTGATCGCGAAAGTGCGGTAAGCCGGGTCGGTCCGCACCCACTCGAAGCGGTAGACGTCCCCGGCGATACGAACGCGGAACGAATAGCGGCCCAGGGGGAAGTCGTCGCCCGACGCCCACTCGACGCGCACCGGCACATCAACACCCAGGCTGACGCTGTATTCGTCGCTCCGGTCCATGACGAGCGGCTCATCAGCGCCGGGCGGATAAACATCGACGGCGATGCCACCCTCGCGCTCGCCGGTGATAGAGACGTTGAAATCGGCATCATAGCGCGCGTCAACCACCACCACACAGTCTTGGGCATGAATCGTATAGTTTTCGTCACTCTCCAGGACGATGACCTCGGCCGCTGGCACGTCGGACGTGTCGGCGTCGGCATCGGCTTCTGTGGGCGCCGCTTGCTCAGTCTCGGTGTCGGCTGATTGACAAGCGGGGAAGAGCAAGTCGAGGAAGTCCGCCAGGCTGGCGATGCCGTCGTCAGGCATTTGCAGCAGCGGCTCTCCGCCGTAGGCCTCCGTCAGCGCAGCCACCAGATCGCAGTTGTAGCGCGTCTCGCTGTCCTCGTCCGCCCGCCAGTCTTGCGCCGTCGTGCCGCCCAAAACCAAGGCCGCAATCAGCCAAGTCAAAATCAGCTTGTTCATAGTCGCCCCTCCGCCAAGCCGAGCTGAATCGACTATACCGTCATGACCGGCGCGTGACAAACAGTGGCGGGTATCCGGCCGCTTGCAATAGACGGTCCTCTGCTTGTCTTGGCCATTTCGCAAACTTTCGCGATAGCCTCAGCTGTGACGCCAGCGCATGGCAGACCGTCCGGCGATACGGTAGCATGACCAGCGTGCCAAACTTCAGAGAGCAAAACAATGCCAAAACCCGTCATCGCCATCGCCATGGGCGACCCCAGCGGCATCGGCCCCGAAATCATCGTCAAGGTGCTGGCCAGCGAGCCCTGGCACGAGCGCTGCCGACCCTTCATCATCGGCGATCTGGCCGTTATGCAGGCGGCGGCCCGCGCCCTTGACCTGCCCCTAGTCTTCCGCGCCATCAGCTGATCTCGACGGAGCGCGCTTATCAGCCCGGCGCCATCGACTTGCTCAAGCCGCCCGGCTTTGAGCTGGGCCCGCTTCCGCCGCCCTCAGTGCAGCCCCATCTGGGCGAAGCAGCCGCCCGCTACATAAGCCTGGCTTATCAGCTGGCGGACGCCGGGCAGGTCGATGGCGTGATCATGGCGCCGATGAACAAGGAGTCCTTCCGCGCCGCGGGCTATGACTACGTCGACGAGTTGGCTTACCTGGCCGCGCTAACCGGCAGCGCCGAGCCCTACCTGCTGGGCCTGGCCGGCCCGGTCTGGACCGTGGCCGTCACTGAGCATATCCCCTTCGCCGATATCGTCCGCCACATCACGCGCGAGCGTGTGCGGCGCTACATTGATCATATGCAAAATGCGCTGGTCAAGCTGGGCTATGCTGAGCCGCGCATCGGCGTGGCCGCGCTCAACCCGCACGCCGGCGAGGGCGGTTTGTTCGGCCGCGAAGAGATTGACCAGATCGCGCCGGCCGTGACCGACGCCCTCCGCGATGACATCCGCGCCGAGGGGCCCGTGCCCGCCGATATCGTCTTCAAGCGCGCTCTCGACGGCGACTTTGACGGCGTCGTCTGGATGTATCACGACCAGATGAACATCGCGCGGAAGCTGCAGCCCCGCGGAAACATCGCTACGCTCTGGATGGGCTTGCCCGTCATCGGCGCCACCACCGCCCACGGCACCGCCTTCGACATCGCCGGCCAGGGCATCGCCGACCCCGGCAGCCTGCGCGCCGCGCTGGATTACGCCATCAAGCTGGCCCGCTAAGCCAAATGGGCGAGCCGGCGCCCTCAGTCCCCCCATCCCCCGGCCCCTTCCCCCACAAGGAGGGAAGGGGAGACGAGCCACGAATTCGTAACGATTAAGCCCCCTCCCTCTTCATGGGAAACATCCCCCGTGAGGCGGGGGACCGAGGGGGCGCCGGGGTTTGGGGGCGGGGGCGGTCACATCAAATCTTGCTGGCTCTTGCCCTCTTCGCTGACGCCCGCCCGCTTCCAGCGCGCCGCCTGTTGCAGCGTGCCGTGCTGGGGCGGCATATCGACGCCCGCGCCCTCAAACAAATCCGCAATCGTCAGCAGCTGCAGCCGCCGATACTTCTTGCCCCAGGCGGGCGATTCATACCAGCCCGCCGCCAACGCCTCTTTTGTCATCGCCTGAGTCGGCTTTTCCAGCGTGATGAAGACGCCGATGGCCGCGCCCTCGCGTTCAACCGTCCCTTTCAAGTCGCGGATTTGGCCCGCTTTCACCTTGCCCGATTTGACTTGCACCACGACCGTCTGCGGCTTCTTCTTGCCCTGCTCGTCTTCATCAAAGAAGTTGATGACGCCGTCGATGCCCGCGTCCGCGCCCTTCTTGCCCTTGCGCGAGCCCGCCGTGCCGCCCACCGGCTTGGCCCGCAGCAGCGACAGCGCCCACCACTCGAATTGATAACGCCCCTCGTTTGCCGAATCTTGCGCCAGCTCGCGCGCGCCATCGACCGTGGCCGGCTCGCCTATGACGCGTAATCCACGCCCGAGACCAGCTCGAACATATCTTGCAGGCGGTACTTCTGCAGGGCGATGCTGAGATGGGTGATGTCGATGCCGATCCAGCGCCGGCCCAGCTTATGCGCCGCCGCGATGGCCGTGCCGCAGCCGCAGAAGGGATCCAGCACCACATCGCCTTCGTTCGACGAGGCGCGGATGATGCGCTCCAGCAGGGCTTCGGGCTTTTGTGTGGGGTAGCCGAGTCGTTCTTTGGCGTGGGAGTTTAGCCGGGTCTATAT
The DNA here is from genome assembly GCA_965208195.1 of Phototrophicaceae bacterium. Lineage (GTDB taxonomy): Bacteria > Chloroflexota > Anaerolineae > Aggregatilineales > Phototrophicaceae > UBA6055. Next base: position 2,307,905 of record CBDBOC010000004.1, read on the forward strand.
CCCGTCCAGAGATTCTGTACGGGTACGCCGGCAAATCTCATGCAAGTACGCTTGCTGAATCGGGGAGCATTCCCCAGGAGGCCAGTAAATGTAGCCGTGTTCATCCAGTAGATCTATCGTTGCGCAATCGGACCAAGACAGTGCCTTTTCGCCATAAACTGCCTGACCATGCGTTTTGGCACAGCCCAACTGCGGCCACTTGTAGTTGGGTGTAACCACGCCAAGTCGAACCAGAATCCCCTGAACTTACCTTCCGTCAGTGTCTATGTGCTTGAAATCGACCGCGTTTATCTTCGTTACGAAAGTCCTTCTCAACGTACTCTTCTGAGTACGCGGTGTACTGCGTGTTCCATGAGAATGCTTCGCCTTTGGTGTAAAAGAAGAGTATGTCGTGAATTCGCCCATCGCGTAGGGTCGTTGTGCGCCCAGGTTCGTTTCCAGACGATTTCATTCCGAAAGTTCTGCGCGCCAAAAATCGCATCCAGCACAATCTTCAAATAATGACTCGCGGTCGGATCGCAATGCAGGTATAAGCTGCCGGTCGGCTTCAAGACCCGGTGCAGCTCGACCAGCCGCGCCGTCATCATCACCAGGTAGGCCATCATCTGGTTGCGGCCGATCAGGTTTAGCAATGCGTCAATGGCAGTAGCAACCTTGACAGAACCTTGAGGCGGGCTACCCCCCCCCCCCCCCCGACAATTAAGGCATCATAAGTCGCCTCAGCCGTCTCGCCCCAATGCCAGGTGTCCTCGAAGGCGGTGATCTGCGCTTCGCTGTCGGCGCCGCTCTCCGACTTGAAGAGCACATTGTAATTGCGGTTGCTGTTGAAAGGCGGGTCGAGGTAAATCAGGTCGACGCAAGCATCGGGGAAGTACTCGTGGTTGCGCAGGATCTCCAGGTTATCGCCGTAGTAGAGCCGGTTGTTCACAGGCCGCCTCGCGCGTGTTGACCTTGCGCGAGTATAGCATACACCTTCATCATCGTATCGATTTGACAGAACATACGTGTGAGATTAGAATATGGGCGAAGCAACAATCACGGAGTTATCCACAAATGGCGCAGAAGCAAGATCCGCACGTTGTGCGTCGGGGGCATGGAAATTGGTCAATTCTCAAGGAAGGGAACAAGCGTGATTCCTATACTAATTTGACCAGAGAACAGGCCAAGCAGAAAGCTAGAGATATAGCGAACAAGGAAGGCACGAACCCGGTATACCATGACAGGAGCGGCAAATTCAGCAGCAACTAACGTAAGTCGGTATCGACGGTATGCTAAATCGGCGCCTGCTGTCAGACAGAATCTTCAAATCTTCCGGGACCTTGCTCGTGACTCCTGAAACCTTACGGGAATACGAAGCAATCCTGCCAGGTAGTGCTGATCGAATCTTGAGTTTAGCCGAAGCGCAGCAAATCCAGTGGTGGCGATTTAGGCGATTGATTCAAATCCTCGGCTTCATCGTGGCTATGGCGCTGATTGCCCTCAGCGCCTACAGTGTTTCGTTGGGCTTTGACTTGGCAGCGCTCGTCTTCATTACTAGTGGGATTGCAGGAGCGGCGGTCATATTCATCTTCAAGTGAACCCGCCCCTCCAGGCGCGCCCCGCTACGGCGCATACGTCTGTATCCCAGCGCCCTCCCGCCGGCGCAAGCGCTCCAGCCGCGGCGCGATATTCGCCATGATCTCGTCCCGGTCCAGCGTCAGATGCTGCCGGTCGCGCATGATGACGCGCCCGTCGCAAATCACCGTGCGCACATCACCGGCGCGCGCGTTATACACCAGGCTGGCGCTGACGTTGTGCAGCGGCCAGTGATGCGTCCCGCTCAAATCGACCAGGATGATATCGGCCAGCTTGCCCACAGCCAGGTCGCCGATGTCATCGGGCAAGCCGAAGACGCGCGCGCTCTCCAGCGTGGCGATGCTCAGCGCCTCGGCAATCGACAATTGCTCGGCATCGCCCGTCACTTGCTTCTGCCCCAGGGCGGTCAAGCGCATGGCTTCCCACAAGTCCAGCGTGTTGTTGCTGACGGCGCCGTCCGTGCCCAAGCCGACCGCGATGCCCAGCTGGCGCAGCTCAACCAGGTTGTTGAAGCCCATGGCCAGCTTGGCGTAGGTCTTGGGGCAATGGGCGATGCCGATAGTGCCGCGCAGCTCCGCCAAAATCTCGATATCGCCGGGCGCCGCGCCCAGCGCATGGGCGATAATGGTCGGCACATTGAAGATGCCGCAAGCCTGCAGCACCTCTATTGGCGTGCTGCCGCGCCGGGCCAGGCTGGCCCGCGTCTCCGCCACCGTCTCGGCCGCATGGATGTGGATGCCGCTGCCGATGGCCTCGGCTTTGCGCGCGCTGGCTCGCAAGAAGTCGTCATCGCAAGTGTAGGGCGCGTGCGGCGCCATGATGGTGCGGATGCGCCCATCCGCCGCGCCCCGCCAATTCCGCGCGAAGGCGGCCGTCTCCTCAATCTGCCCCATGCCATCGGCGCTGAACATGGCCTGCCCCAACAGCGCCCGCGTGCCGGCTTTCTCCACCGCCCGCGCGGCGTAATCCATGTGCCAATAATGATCGCTGACCGCCGTGATGCCGGCTTCGATCATCTCCAGCAAGCCCAGCTGCATGCCCCAGTAGACATCCTCGGGGACCATGTTGGCTTCCAGCTGCCAGATATAATCGTTGAACCAGCTGTCGATGTTGACGTCTTCGCCCAAGCCGCGCCACAAGACCATCGGCACATGGGCGTGCGTGTTGATGAAACCCGGCATAGCCAGGCAACCCTCGGCATCAATCACGGTCTTGGCGTGGGACGGGTCGATGGCGCCGCTCGGTGATATCGACTCGATACGCTGGCCGCTGACGAGGATATCGCGTCCACTCAGCAGTTCGACCGCAACCGCCTCAACTTGCAAGACGTCAACATTTTGAATCAGCAGGTCGACCATTGGCATGCTCTCCCTTGAAATTGCCGGTTTCTGGCGAATTATAGCAGGCGCGGATTGCCGTGTGTTGCGGAGACAAACCGTGGAGCTGATTGCCGGTCAACCGTCGCCGGAACATGCCGCCCATTTCGCGCGTCTGGCGCAGATCGCCAGTGACGACGTCTTTAGTATCCTTTTCGGATCGCGAGCGAACGCCGTCCTGGAGGCGATGTTTCTGCGGTCGGACAATGACAACAGCCACCTTTACACCACCCTCCTGCCTGACGATGACGCAATCGCCGGCATGCTGCATGCCTACCCGGCCCGCGACGCCAAGGCACAATCCCGGCGCACAGGCTGGCTATATCTGCGCTTTGCGCGCACGCAGGCGCTGCCGGCGCTACTGATCGCCACGCGGATTGGCAGCATACTTGATTTTCTCGGCGGCAATCTGCAAGTGGACGATTACTACATCGCCATGCTGGCGCTGTACCCGTCCTTTCGCGGTCGCGGCTGCGGCAAACTGCTGCTTACCGAGGCCGAAGGTCTGGCGCAAGCGCGGGGCTGTACACGCTTGACGCTTGATGTCGAGGCGGGCAATGCAATCGCTCGCGCTGTCTATGCGGCGGCCGGCTTCGAGCAGATTGACGCTTCAAACGAAGTGCGACTGGGCGGCATCTCAATCAAGCTGCTGCGGCTGGCAAAGCCCGTCGGGCGCGGCAACTAGCGGCTGTTCGGCTCCAGCGAGGTGAAGTATTCGCGCACCACATCGCGCAAGCCCAGCGGCACATAATCGCTTTCCAGCGCGCGGTTGGCCGCGTTCTGATAATCGCTGAAAACCGTATCGTATCTCACGCGGGATTCGCCTGTAGGGTTATCATCGAAGTCGCCCTCGGACAGCGTGGTATCGGCCGCGTCCGTGCGCAGCTGGATTTCATTGTCGCCGCCGCCGCTGATGCCGCTGGGGCTGTATAGCGCTTCGTATTCGATCTCGCCAATGCCCGTCGTCTGGTTGTTCGTGTCCGCGCCTTGATCCTCACCCGCGTCCCCGGGCAAGCTTTGATTGCTGGAGTCGCCCGAGCCGGCGCCATCGCCCGAGCCGCGGCTGTCCGAATTCTGCTGCTGGCTTTCGCCTTCGCCCGGCCGATTGCTGTCGGCGGGTTGGCTGTCCTGGCTGGCGCTCTGCTGCGAATCCGCGTCGCTCTGCTCGCTTTGCTGCCCGCCCGCCTGCTGATCCGCCTCTCCAGGTTGCGCCTCGCCCTCTTGCTCGCTCGCCTGATCGCCCGGCTCTTGCGCTTGACGCCGCGCGATGGCTTCCGCCGCTTCTTCCGCCCGCTCCGCCTGTTCTCGCAGCAGCTGCCGTGCAGCCTCATCACGCTCGCCCCGCTGCTGCTCCCGCCCGGCCTGCTCCATGGCCGCGTCCAGCGCCTCTTGCAGCGCCTCCGCATCCGCCTCGTCCAGCGCTTCCGCCATCGACTGCATGCTCTCCGATAGCTCCTGGTCCAGCGCCGCCATTTCGTCCGCCGCCTGCCGCAACGCTTCGGCCGCCGCCGCCGCTTCTTCCGGGCTCATCTGCGCCGCCTCCTCGCCCAGCTGCTGCAAACCCTGCGACAGCTCCTCCAAGTCGTCGAGCAGCGCCTGCCCGTCGCTCGCGCTTTCGGCGCTTTGGTCGGCTTCGGTCTGCGGCACAAAATCATCCAGCGCTTCCAGGGCCGCCTCCAATGTCGACTGATCCAGCTCCATCGTCTCGCCCAGTTCGTTCTCGCGCGCGTCCAGCTCTTGCCGCAGTTGGCTCATGGCGGCGAAGGCTTCTTCCTCGCTGATGTCCTCTTCTCCCAGCCGCTCCAGCGTCGTCTCCAGCGCTTCCAGCAATTCTTGCCGGTCGATATCGTCCAGGTTGGTGTCTTTGGCGACCGCCTCAATGATCTCGCGCAAGTCCTCGCGCGCCTCTTCGACCGCCGCCGACGGCGCCTCAGCCAAGAAGTCAGGCCCGGCGATGGCCGGCAACAAGATCATGCCGACCGCCAATAGCGCTGAGACCCCCAGCGCCGCCAGCTCGTGCCGCCTGAAGTCCATCGGGATCAGCGCTTTGGCGTCGATGGCGCGCGCCATCTCCAGCGCTTCGGCGATCTGCCGCGCCTCAATCTCCGGATGCGTCTTGATGCGCCCGTGCATCAGCTCAATGGCGGTCGAGACGCGCTCGCGCAAGCCAAACTCCAAGTCGAAGTAGCGGGCGCGTTCCAGCAAGTCGCGCGGCGAGACCAGCGTATAGACCACATTCGCGATGACGCCCAGCGCGCAAAGCCCGGCCGTGATCAGCGCCAGCTGCTCGGCCGCCAAACGAAAGCGAAAATAGCCCGCAGCGCCGACGACCAGGCTGATCAGCAGCGCGGCCATCAGCGAGCGCGGTACGGTCTTCGACAACCGCCGCCACTCGTAACGCTGCTCCCAGCGCGCCAGGATCAGCTCGAGTTCTGTGGCTTTCGCCTTGTGCGGGGATGCGCTTTCCATCTCGTCATCTGCCTGCTGTAAATCGTTTTGCAGCTCTTGTCAGTCTACTAGAAATCCATGAGTAACTTTGTTTCGCATTTCATCCGCATCGGAGAGCGCATGGACAAAGCGCAAGAATCTAATCCTATCGCCAATCGTGAATTTGTCCTGCTCGCACCAGATTATGCCGGCATGCACAATTCCCCGCGCGGCCAACTTGAGATAGTCGTCGTCTACCGTACACACTACCCGACTCAATTCGGTTGCCAGTTCCAAGTGTTCGTCATCATCAAATCCTAGCGGCCCGCGAATGATATCAATGCCCTGCCTGCTCAATTGCTTGGCGATCCTTGGCGAAAGACTCTCGTCGAGATAGAAGCTCACGCGTGAAATCGCCATAAGGGGATTCTCTCATTTGCTCGCCATTGATTTTGGATAAGTCGTTGCAAACGTCAATGTACTGCTTGTGATCGGCGTAATAGCGCAACGCGTCTTCTACCATATACAGTTGAATCCACAAGTGGTCGGCGATTCCCTGCGCATCCAAATCGTGGTAATTCTGCAAGCCGGCGATAGTCTTCACTTCAATCGTTGTACCTTCAATGCATGGCCGCCCGCTGCGCACCAGCGGATGCGTCGTGATGCCCGGCGCCAGCTTGCGGTACTTGACGCCCTTATAGTGCTCGCTCTTGTCCGGCTGCCGCCGCTCAATCGTGTCTCTGTCAGTCTTCTCGGCCATGCTGATATCCTCCCGCTCACGGGCACTGCGCCCGCCACCTGTTCAGTATAACTTACACTTTCAGCAATTTGACCCGGCGGCTAAAATCCGCATCCGTCAGCTAACGAGAGCTACCATGTCCCGCACCTATGTCGTCACCGGCGGCGCCGGCTTCATCGGCTCGCACTTGACCGAGCGCCTGCTGCGTGATGGTCAGCGCGTCCGCATCATTGATAACTTGTCCACCGGCCAACAAGCTCACCTGGATCACCTCGTCGCGCTTAACGGTGACCTCGATATCACCATCGGCAGCATCACCGAGCTGGACCTGCTTCAGCGGCTCTTCCGTGGCGTCGACTACGTCTTGCATCAGGCGGCGCTGCCCTCGGTGCCGCGCAGCCTGGCCGACCCCCTCGCCACGCATCGCCACTGTGTCGACGGCACGCTCAAGGTGCTGGTCGCCGCCCGCCACAACGATGTCAAGCGCGTCGTCTACGCCGCGTCTTCTTCCGCTTACGGTGATCAGGCCGGCGCGCTCAAGACCGAGACCATGCGCCCGGCGCCCATCTCGCCGTACGGCGTCGCCAAGCTGGCCGGTGAATACTACGCGGCCGCCTTCAGCCGCAGTTATGGCCTGGAAACGGTCTCCTTGCGCTATTTCAACGTCTTCGGCCCCCGACAGGATCCCGCTTCCGAATACGCCGCCGTCATCCCCAAGTTCATCACACGAATGCTGAAGGGCGAACGGCCGACGATTTTTGGCGATGGCGAGCACACCCGCGATTTCACCTACATCGACAATGTCGTGGCCGGCAATCTGCTGGCCTGCCAGGCGCCGGACGCCATCGGCGAGACCATCAACCTGGCCGGCGGCGGACGAATCAGCATCAACGCGCTGGTTGACCTGCTCAACGATATTCTGGGCACAAGCCTCCCGCCCAGCTATGCCGCCGAAAGACCCGGCGATGTCAAGCACTCGCAAGCCGACATCAGCAAAGCGCGCCAACTGCTGGGTCATACGCCGGTCGTCGACTTCGCCGAGGGCCTGCGGCGCACCATCGACTGGTTTCGCCGGGGATAGCGCTGTCGCCAGCCACGGCGTAGGCCCTCAGTCGCCCAATCATCTGCCGGCCCGAATTGGACATTGACCCCGCCGTCGCTATAATGCCCGCAAGTCAAGCAGCGGGCGGGAGGACGTCCCATGGTCACGGATATCGGCATCGACGAATTCCGCCAGAAATTCCTCGGCGGTACGATGGGCGCCTTCCAATTCATTGACGTTCGCGAAGTCGATGAATACGCCGACGGTCATATCCCCGGCGCCAGCAACATCCCGCTCAGCGAATTTATGGCCCGCTACGACGATATCGACGAAGACCAGCCCGCCCTGCTGGTCTGCAATACCGGCGTGCGTTCGGCTCAAGCAGCCGACTTCCTCGCCAGCATCGGCTATGACCAAGTTTACAACCTGGACGATGGCACCAAGGGCTGGCTGCAACGCGGCTACCCCGTGGAGAGCGCGTAAGATTTACCCGGACAAAATGACCTTGGAAATAACTTGGAATTGAACAGGAGTACATGACGATGGTTTTACGCTCGATGGTAGGCGCAAGCGTCAAACGCAAGGAAGACCCGAGCTTGATCACCGGCGCGGGCAAGTACGTCGGTGATATCAAGCTGCCCGGCATGGGCCACGTCGCCTTCGTGCGCAGCCCCTACGCCCACGCTAACGTGCTCGGCATTGATACTGCTATGGCCGCAGCGCGCCCGGGCGTCATCGCTGTCGTCACCGGCGAGGATCTGCGCGATCATTACGAACCGGTGCCGGTTGCCGGTGGCGACCACGCCGTCGCCAATTACAGCCACCTCGCCCTCTCGATCGATCGCGTGCGCCACGTAGGCGAAGCGATAGCTGCGGTCATCGCCGAGTCCGCCGATATCGCCGCGGACGCCATCGACGATATCGAGGTGGACTGGGAGGAGCTGCCGGCCGCGGCTGATCTGCTAAGCGCCTACAAGGGCGACGCGCCGCCCATCTTCGCCGGCATGGATAGCAATATCGTCGATACCGGCGAAAAGAAGTCCGATGACGTTGACGAGGTCTTCGCCAGCGCCCCGCACACGCTCAGCCAGCGCATGTTCAGCCAGCGACTGGCCGGCGTGCCCATGGAGGTGCGCGCGGTGGCGGCCGCGCCCGATGCCGTCACCGGCGGCATCACGCTCTGGTCGAGCACGCAATTCCCGCACGGCGTCCGCACGGCGTTGGCGGGTGTGCTGCGCCTGCCTGAGAATACGCTGAGGGTGATCGCGCCCAATGTCGGCGGCGGCTTTGGCGTCAAGAATCAGCTCTATCCCGAAGAAATCGCGTTGGCCAAGCTGGCGCAGTTGCACAATATGCCGCTGAAATGGGCCGGCACCCGCGTCGAGCACTTCATCGCCACCACCCACGGCCGCTCGCAAATTGCCGATGTCGAGCTGGCATTCGACGACAGCGGCAAGATCCTGGGCTTGCGTCTGCATGTCATCGGCGAGCTTGGCGCCTACCCGCCCTTCTACGATATCGCCCACCTCACCGGCTTGATGGCCTCCGGCAATTATGACATCCCAGCCGTGCACTTCAAAGCCAGCAACGTCTTCACCAACACCATCGCTGTGGCGGCTTATCGCGGCGCTGGCCGGCCGGAAGCCATCTACTACATCGAGCGCGCCATCGAGCTGATCGCTGACGAACTCGGCATGGACTCGGTCGATGTCCGCCGCCGCAACTACATCCAGCCCGAACAATTCCCCTATCGTACGCCCACCGGCTCAACCTACGACAGCGGCGATTACGATACGAGCTTGACCACCGCGCTCGAAACCGCCAACTACTCAGCCCTGCGCGCCGAGCAAGCGCAGCGCCGCGCCCAGAGCGATAACTCCCTGCTTGGCATCGGCCTGGCCACTTACGTCGAGATGTGCGGCTTCGGCCCTTACGAGAGCGGGCAGGTGCGCGTCGAACCGGGCGGCAGCGTCACCGTCTACACCGGCACTTCGCCGCATGGTCAGGGCTTGCAGACCACCTTCGCCCAGATGGTCGCGGATGGCATCGGCGTCGATTTCGACGACATCATCGTGCGCCACGGCGATACCGGCGCCCAGCCTGTCGGCATCGGCACTTTCGGCAGCCGCAGCCTCGCAATTGGCGGCTCGGCCATTTTGCGCGCCGCCGATAAAGTACGCGACAAAGCCATCAGAATCGCCGCGCACATGCTGGAAGCCGCGCCGAGCGATATCGAACTCGCCGAGGGGCAGTACCGCGTCAAAGGTGTGCCCAGCCGCAGCCTGACCCTGGCCGAAATCGCCGGCCGCGCCTACAGCGACAGGCTGCCCGATGACATCGAGACCGGCCTGGAAAGCACCGATTTTTTCCGCCCGCCCGACTTTATCTACCCCTTTGGCACGCATATCGCCGTGGTCGAGGTCGAGCGAGAGACCGGCCTCATCAGCCTTCGCGAGTATTACTCCGTCGATGATTGCGGCCCGCGCATCAGCCCGCTGCTGGTCGAGGGGCAGATACATGGCGGCTTGGCACAGGGCATCGGCCAAGCGCTGCTGGAAGAGATCGTCTTTGACGCCCAAGGCCAGCTGCTGACGGGCACGCTGATGGATTACGCCATGCCGCGCGCCGATGACTTCCCGCCCTTCACCATCAACCAGACTATCACGCCGACAACGCTCAACCCGCTGGGCGCCAAGGGCATCGGCGAAGCCGCCACCATCGGCTCGACGCCGGCGGTGGTCAACGCAGTCGTCGACGCGCTCGAGCCCTTCAGCGTGCGCCACCTGGATATGCCGCTGAGCCCCTGCCGCGTCTGGGACGCGATGCAATCCGGTTGAGCCCGCCGATGTCGTCACGCTATTCGCTCGCGCGCGATCTCGACGAATTCGAGCGCATGACCGAACGCCTGGGCGATTACCTGCTCGGCGATACGCTCTATTTGTCGATCGGCGGCGGCCTCTTGCGCGGCGGCGCCACGCCCCAGCTGACCATCGGCAACTTGCTGCTGCGTCGGCGTCGGCTGCGTGAACTGCGCGCCCAGTTGAACGACGAACAAGACGCCCGGCTGTCCAAGGCGCTGGCGCGGCACATAGCGCTGCAGCGGGATTGGCGCCTGCACTACGGGGACAAGCTGGGGCGCGAAGTCCCGGCCCGCTTGCGTCTGCTGCTGAGCTTCCTCTACGATTGCAAAGAGAACCCGCGCGGCTGCCCCGGCGCTTACCCGGTGGAAGCCCTGCGCCGCACTGTCATCGCAGAAATCACGCTGGCGCAAGACGAATTTGCCTACGATGCGGGCGACCTGCCGCTGCGCATCGAGCGCGTCGACCGCGACCTGCGCAATCTGTTGCAGCCGGGCCCCTTCTTGTGGTCAAAGGCGCTTGAAGCCATATATCCGCGCGAGGCATTCTGGTGGCTGCACGGACAGCCGGCAAGTCGATAACAGCATGCCTCGGGGACACCAGCCTCTTGGATCCAACACAATGACTGGATTCATTGCATGAAGACGCGAATCACCCTGAGCTTGACGCTGCTGGCGCTATGCTGCGGGCTCGCGAGCGCGCAAGTCATTCACGTACGCGTCGGCAGCCAAACCAACTTGCGCGATGACCACAGCCTCGAAGGCGATATCGTCGACACGGTGCCGGCCGGAACTATCCTGCGCGTCATCAACTGGGAAGACCATTGGCTGAGAGTAATGCACGGGGACGAGCGCGCCTGGATGGCCGATTGGGTGAACTACGCCCTGCTGCGGACCGGCGCTGATGCCGACGCCACGACGCCTCTCTCGCAGACCGAGAACTGCTGCGTCCTGGAATGGCAGTGCCCCGACGAGGACGCGCGCGCGAGCGGCTACTGGGCTTACCGCTTCGGGCAATGCCACATCGCGGAGACGTATCTCACCGAGGATTTCTCGGTGTACAATTGCTGTTTCCTCGGCGAGCGCTGCTTACGAGATCAAAATTGGCGTGATGGCTATATCAGCTTCCAGAATAGCCAATGCGAAGTGCGCAGCGTGCAAATCGATGGCTCGATTGAATTCAAACTCCGCATGCAGAAGGCCTTTGCCATGCTGAAAGATCGCGCGCCCGTCTGGTACGCCTTCGCTATCAGTGGCCTGGACCGCATTCGCGAGGTCTCCGACTTTATGCCCGCCGGCGCCCACGTGCACGAAAGACGCTTCGACGAAGTCGTCAGGGAGGTCTTCGTCGACGCGCCCGGCGATGCGCCGATAGTCTGGGTGGCGGGCGTGCTCGTTCACGAAGCCTGCCATGTGCATGTGCACGAAGCCGGTCTCTTCACCGTCTGGGGCAGCCGCCCCGAAGAAGAAAAAGCCTGCACCGAAGTCCAGCTCATCGCCAGCGATATCATCGACCCCACCGACTACTACAACGACTACCTCCAGACTTTGATCGACAACATCCACGACCCGGAATATCAGTGGTGGTAAGCCGGCCGCTTGGAGTTATTCCAGCCTTCCTTTTCGGAACTTGTGTATCAAGAATTGGAGGGCTACGATTTCAAGACGTTGCAGATTTCTACTTCCCATCTGCAGCAGGTTGCCGAACACCCATACCACCACCGCCACCCCTTCGACCGCCTGCTGATCGCCCAGTCACAAGTCGAAGGCATCCCCATCATCTCCAGCGACGCCGCCTTCGACCATTACGCCGTCGAACGCCTTTGGTAGCCGCCCGGCCGCTGCAAGAGCTGCTGCGCCCCGGTCCTGCTGAGCACGCCATTCGCCCCGGGTTTTAGCCCCATGCGCGCTGAGGTATAATCAGCGATAGGTCAAGCTGGGAGGCAGCGCATGAAGACCTTTACCGTAGCCGAAGCGAAGCAAGACTTGGACCCGATCCTGGCGCACGCCAAAGCTGGCGGCACCGTCATCATCATCAGCGACGATGACCAGGCCTACCAACTGGTCTCAACAATCGTGCCAAAGAAGGGACCGCGCAAAGCTGGCCTGTTTGAGGGCCAGATCAAAATCGCGGAAGACTTTGATGACCCGCTGCCCGAATTCGAACCTTACATGAAATGAGATGTCTATTAGACACGTCGGCCTTCCTTTGGTTCGTTTCTGACTTCCACAAGCTAAGCCCAGTCGCGTCTCAACGGTTGCAAGACCAAGACTCCACGATTCACTTGACCATGTTCAGCATTTGGGAAGTCGCCATCAAGTTCAATTTGGGCAAGTTGGAACTTCCCTTGCCCTTTGACGAATTCATTGACGTGACGATTCGCGCTTGCAGCTTCAGGGTCCGCGACATTCTGATTCGACATATAAGACGTGTGGCGCGTATGCCCCGGCACCACCGCGACCCCTTCGACCGCCTGCTGATCGCCCAGTCCCAAGTTGACGGCATCCCCATCATCTCCAGCGACGCCGCCTTCGACCATTACGCCGTCGACCGCCTCTAGTAGCCGCCCGCCCGCGCCATGCCCCTCTTCGCATTCTTTATCGTGCTGGCTGTTCTTCTCGGCGCCGGTGTGATGCTGTCGCCCGCCTGGCCCTCATCGCAGCCCCGTGTGGCGCTGGCCGCGACGCTCTGCCTGGGCTTGGTGATGGGCGGCGCAGTCTTTTACGCCGAGGCCTTCGGCTGGAGCACGCTAGTCGTCGACTACTTGCTCTTCGTGCTGCTCGCCGGCGTCGTGCTCGGCGGCACCCTCTCCACCGCCCAGGCGCGGGCCGAGGCGCGTGGCGAGCGCCTGGCCGACAGCGATCTAGGCTGGCCCGGCCCGGCAGACCTGGCCTTCTTCGCGCTGGTGGCGTCGGCCGTCCTCATCCCCCTGCTGAGCCTGCCCGCGACTTTGGGCGCGCAAGGTCAAGTAAACGGCCTTCACAGTTTGGCTGTGCGCGAGGGCGCTTCCTTTCGCACACTGGCCCCTTTCGCTGCTGACAAAGTCGTCTTGATGGCGCCCGGATTGCACGCGCTCACCGCCTACCTCAGCCAAGCGCTGGAGCAGCCAATCCCCCTGGTTCAGATGAGCTTGACAGCGGCGGTCGTCTTTCTGCTCGTCTGGCTGGCTTACGACTTCGGCGCTGAATTACGCGATAAACGGCTCGGTCGCGCGCTGGCCAGCGCCATGCTGCTTTGCGCGGGAATATGGCGCGGCATTCTCGACGGGCATTCCAGCGAGCTAATAGCGCTGCTCTTCTTGCTGGCATTTCTCCATTACAGCTTGCGCCTGCTGCGGGCCTTCAGTCCGGCAGATCTGATCGCCGGCGCCTTGATGCTGGGCGCTGTCATATACGCTAGTTTGACGCTGAGCATCGCGGCGCTCCTGGCATCTGTGGCGCTGCTGGCGCTGGTCTGGGCGCGCCGTGGTTCTCGCGTCACGGCGAAGTCCCGTTGGGGCCTTACCCTCGGCCTGCCCCTGATCGCGCTGATCGGCATTGCGCCCTGGCTGGTCAACAATCTGCCGGCAATGCTCCCCATCACGCCTTCGCCTCACCGCGCCGATATCAGCCTCATTGCTGAAATGACGGCCGGCCAAGGCTGGCTGATCCTGCCGCTGGCGCTGGGCGGCATCGTTAGCGGGCTGCGCGCCGCCGGCTCCGTTCGCCTGGTTTCGCGCGTGATGCTGCTGTGGCTGTTGCTCGTGCTTGAGGCGTCTCTGCTGGGCCTCAGCGGCCACCTGCTGGCTCCGCTGGGCGACCTGACCAACGCCCCGAATCTGGCGCGGCATGGCGTGGTTCTGCCCTACGTCTGGTTCGGCGGGCTGGCGCTGCTGAGCATCTGGGACAATTGGCTCGCTGCTGCTGTCCGGCGTCGCCTGCGCCGCTCAGCCTACCCGCTGATTGCGCTGTCGGCGGTAGCCCTGCTGCTGCTGGGCGCGGCCTTCAACCCCTTCCTCGCGCTGATGCGACCGCTGCTGCAGCTGCCGCCCGCAAGCCTCAGCCACGATGATGTCGCCGCCATGCACTGGCTACGCGATCATGCGCCGGCCGACGCGCTCTTGCTGGCGGCGGATGGCGAGGGCTGGTTGCCGGTCTTCGCCGAGCGGCGCGCCCGCGACTTCAAGGCTTTGCGTTACTTCGAATGGGACCCGGTTCAGCCGACCGATGTAGAGCAAGCCGACGTCGACTTCGTCTTCGTGCCCGCCGGCGCCCATCCGCCCCCCAGCCTGGCCCTTGAGCTGGTCTTCACGCGGGGCCAGGCGCGGGTCTATGCCGTGGACACGGGCTGAGAGTCGAGTTGGGCAAGACGGGATGAAAGATATCCCCTGGGTGGACGTTCTCGACTGAGATTCTCTTGACGATGCTGATTCAAGAATATGCCGGCAACCCCGACCGCCTCAAAGACCAGCACAGCAATCCCCAATGCGTCGTGTCCCAAATAAACCATGAAGAACCCGCCCAGCGTAACAGATACGAAGGCAACAAGCGCGAACCACTGCCCCCGGCTAATCTGATCAGCCTTATTCTTTAGCTCAGTCCGTGTCAACTCAACGTTATCTTCGTGGTGCTGATTCTCCAACTCAATGTCGTGTTGGGCTGCTTGTTCAAGAGTACTGAGAATGCGGTCATTGGCCTCAATTCTTTTGATTTCTCGCTGCTCATACAAATTTAAACTTCGTTCGGCGCTTCCTGGAACAAGCTCGTTCCATCGCGCGGCTTCCCTGGCAAGTTGGAGAGGTCCTACGTAATGCTCTTCACGTGTAATCCGCATACCAAAAGTGGCGAGTTTACGGCTGAACTCGTCACGTTCGGCTTCGGGTACGTGTTCAAGCAATTCTGGCGGTATCACAATCGGCTGAGAAAGCGGCTCAGAATTTCCTTCAACACTATCTCGTGGTGAATCGTCTTAGATTCTCACTTGCAATTAGATTCTTTCGCCAGTAGCAGTCTCGTACTGCTTTATGGCCAAGTAGAGATTCTTTCCTACTTTGCTCCACGCGGAACGAACAATCTCTCTGTCTGTCCGTTGAAAGTCCTCCTGCAAGTTCGCGAGCAATTGCTCGCTCCTGCCCCGACCCAACACGCCAAACATGTCAAACGCGCTGGCCATGCCGTACAGAAACGGTCGCTCCGGCAGCAGGTATTTCTCGGCGATTTCCTTCTCAACGTCCTTCATCGCGGCTAACCTCTCGCCCATTTCTCGGCTTGCACCACCGTTTTAAGCGGTCGCTTGCGGCCATGTCAACGAGATGTTACTGCGCTGAGGTTTGACTTCGCAACAATTCAGATGCAACATATTCGCGATGCTGAGCCCACTCAATAGTAGCCAGGAGAATCACCATGCCCCAACGCAAAGTTGTCGTCACCGGCGCCAGCGGCACCATCGCCGGCGTGCTGCTGCCCGGCCTGCGCCAACGTTACGACCTCACCCTGCTCGACGCGCGCGCCACCGATGCCGACGGCGTCGAGGTCGAGGGCGTACACATCGTCGACTTGCTGGACAAAGACCGCGACAAATATCGTCAGCATTTCCGCGGCGCGGACGCGGTCGTCCATTGCGCCTACTACCGCCTACACGACCAGGGGGACGATGTCTACTTTTCCTCCGAGCTGGAAAACTTGCAGCTGACCTACAACGTCTATCAAGTCGCCTGGGAAGAAGGCCTGCGCCGGCTGGTGGCCGCCAGCACCAACCATGCCGCCGATTTCTACGAGAATTACGCGTTGGACGGCGCCGTGCCCATGGTGACGCCTGATCAGAACGCCTCCGACAATTGGTACGGCTGGGCCAAGATCGCTTTCGAGCAGATCGGCCAGGTCTACGCCAGCGGTGTGACGCACGGCGGGCGCTCGCTGGAAAATGTGCAAATCCGCATCGGCGGCCCGCGCGAGACCGATGTCGCCGCCGCGCCCTTGGGCGATCTGAGGCGCATGCGCCGCGCCCTCGCCGTTTACATCAGCCAACGCGATATGTCCCAGCTCTTCATCAAGAGCATCGAGTGCCAAGACATCCGCGATGACCTGGGCGTGCCCTTCCAAATCTTCTACGGCATCAGCGACAACCCGCACGCTATCTGGAGCATCGCCAACGCCCGCCGCGTCATCGGCTACGCGCCGCAAGACAATTCGGAAGAGCGCTTTTTCGACCTGATTCAGGCGCACATGCAAGCGGCCGGCAAGGCCGACTAGCACCGCCCGCGCCACCACCCTGGCGACCAGATCAATACACTCTTACCACCGAGGACACAGAGTTTATCTGAGCACACCGAGCACTGCCTTTAGATTGTGACTGGTTGTGCGGTCTGCATGTCCAATCTGGCCACATTTCACGCGCCGGCGGATTGGTCTCAGTGATTCCAGGCAAGTAATGCGCATGATTGCAACATGGGCAGAATTCCAAAGAAAATCGAACGTTTGTAGGGGCGAGACGGCGGCTCGCCCTCTCTGTGCACTCACCCTAACTCGCCAAACTCGGTGGCAAAGGTGTCGAGAGTCCTTGAAGCGCTGATTGCCAACAGCAAGAGCCTCTTCAGCCCGCCAGCAAACGCGGCGCCACCGCCCGCATATATGGCTTCAACGCGCGCAGCGCCCCCTCCAGCGCGGTCAGCACGAAGTCAAGATCCGTCTCAACCATCGGCGTCGACAGGCAGAACAGCCCGCGATTGACCGTGTAGACGCCGCGATTCATCAGCTCCAGGTGCAGCAGCTCGCGCAATTGGCCGATGTCCTGGTTGGCGCGCGCGGCATCTGCCAGGGTGACCAACTCGCCGTCGGTCCAGTGGATCTGCTGCAGCGAGCCGTAGCCCAGGCACTGCGCCCGAATGCCCAGCGAGGCGAGCAGTCGATTGACCGCCGCGCCGAGGCCCTCGCCCAGCCGGTTGACGCGGTCAATGGCCGCCTGATCCAGCTGACGCAGCGCGGCCAGGCCAGCGACCATGCCGATACTGTTGCCGTTGAAGGTGCCGCTGTGCACCAGCGTGTCCGCGCCATTCATGGGACTGAACTGAGCCATGATGTCCGCGCGGCCGCCGAAAGCCGCCACTGGCAAGCCGCCGCCGATGATCTTGCCCAGCGCCGTCATATCGGGCGCCACGCCCGCGATCTGCTGGAAGCCGCCCCGGCTGAGGCGAAAGGTCACGATCTCGTCAAAGAGCAGCAGCACGCCGTAGTCATCCGCCAGGGCGCGCAGCCCGCGCAGATACCCGGACGCCGGCGCTACCAGCCCGCCCGCATTTGGCATCGGCTCAATAATGATGCCGGCGATGCGCTCGTGATGCCGCCGCAGTAGCGCCTCCATGGCGGCCAGGTCATTGAAGGGCGCCACCAAGACCGTGTTCAGCACCTCCGCCGGCACGCCCCGCCCGGCCAGGCGCGCTCGCGACTGCCCATCGGCCTGCACATCGGGATTGATGCTGACTTCGACGAAGTCGTGCCCACCGTGGTAGCCGCCGTCGATTTTCACGATGACTTCGCGCCCGGTGAAAGCGCGCGCCGCCCGCATCATCATCATGGTGGCTTCCGTGCCCGAATTAGCGAAGCGCAACTGCTCAATGCCGGGCGTCCTTTCGACCAACAACTGCGCCAGCGCCACCTGCGCTTCGGCAACGGCCCCGTAGACCGTGCCGCGCGTCAATTGGTCCGCCGCCAACTCCACGATTTCCGGCTGGGCATGCCCGTGGATCAGCGATGTGTAATTGTTCAGCAGATCGAGATAGCGGTTGCCATCGCAGTCGCTCAGCCAGGCGCCCTCGCCCGCGACCATATACGCCGGGTAAGGCGCGTAGTAGGTGGCCAGGCGCGTGTCCCCGCCCGGCAGGTAACGCAGCGCCTCTTCGTGGCGGGCGCGTGAGGCCGCCGTGCGCTCGCGGTAACGACTGATGATGCTCCATTCGACCTTTGAAGCCGCGTCAACCTGCGTCATGTTTCCTATCCAATCCGGCGCGCTTTCGCCTGCAACCTCCGCTAGCCCACAGCCAGGATTGTATTAAGCCTCGCCTGCGAATGCCAAGCAGCGCGAGGATTGGCAAATGCGAGCCTTCGCGCGTAGTCCGTCCGCCGCCCCTGCCGTATAATCACTGAAAAGATTCGACCGCAGCAGGGAGGTCCAATGCGACATCTAACCTTGATTTTGCTAATGGTATGCGTGTTGACCGCAGGTACACAGGCGCAAGCCGACGAACTGCTGCTGGATTGGGACCCGGTGCGGAATACGGTCATCGGCACGGTCGAAATACATGGCACGGCCAATATCCCTGACCAGCAGTGGTTCTTCGTCGAAGCCGCGCTCTTCGACCCGGCCGTGGCGGAGCCGATATGGGTGGCGGTGGCGACCTATCAATTCGCGCCGGTGGTCGATGGCTGGCTCGGCGCCTGGGATAGCCGGCCCTTCGACGACGGCATCTATCAGCTGCGGCTGCACGCCGTCAACGCGGCCAACGAAAGTCGTTACTATACGCTGGCGCCCATCGCCGTCAACAACGATGGCGATACGATCAATCCCAACGCGGTTCAGGTGATCGACGGGGCGGCTGCATCCGCGGTCGTCGTCGCTCCTGAGCCCGAGCCCGAGCCCGAGCCCACCGTGCTCGAGAATCGCCTTCCCTTGGCGCTGGGCGGGCATATCCAGGACTTTGACGACGTGTCGCAAGCGGCTTTGCGCAGCGCCGGCATGACCTGGGTCAAGAAGCAAGTGCAATTCGGCGTGTCCGATGGCAAAGACTTGATCGAGGCGGCGCACGCGCAGGGCTACAAGGTGATGCTGGGCGCTCTGGGCGACAAGAACCGGCTGGCGGCGGATTTCGACAATTACATCGCCGACTTCGCCGAATACGTGGCCTATCTGGCTACATTGGGGGCCGATGCCATCGAGGTGTGGAACGAACCCAATATCGACCGCGAATGGCCCGCCGGCCGCGTCAATGGCGCCAATTATGTGCGCTTGCTGCGTGCGGCCTACGAGGCGATCAAGGCGGCCAATCCGGATACGCTCGTCATCAGCGGGGCGCCGGCGCCGACCGGCTTCTTCGCGGGCTGCGCCTGGGGCGGCTGCGATGACAACGTCTTCATGGCGCAGATGGCCAATGCGGGCGCCGCCAATTACGCGGATTGCATCGGCGTGCATTACAACGAAGGCATCTTGCCGCCGACAGCCCAAGGCGGGGACCCGCGCGATACCTACGAAACGCGCTATCTGATTCTGATGCTGCGGCGCGTCGCCTGGCCCTTCCGCAATGCCGATATCCCCATGTGCATGACCGAGATCGGCTATCTCTCGCCCGAGGGCTATGGCCCCTTGCCGGCGGGCTTCCGCTGGGGCGCCAACACCTCGGTGGCGGAGCAAGCGGCCTGGCTGGCGCAGGCGGTCGTGATTATGGCCAACTTTGACGAGATGCCGGTCGAGCTGGCCATCGTCTGGAATATCGATTTCGACACTTACGATAGCGACCCCCAAGCCGGCTACGCCATCATTCGGCGCGATGGCAGCTGCCCGGCTTGCGACGAGATCGCGCGTTTGCAGCGCTAAAGCGGCCGTATGCTGCGCTTCTTGCGGTCGCTGACACTGGGGCTCATCGCGGGCGCGGTCGTCGGCCTTTATTTGGGCTGGGGGCCCTTGCCGCCCGGCGGGCGCAGCAGCGCGCTCAATCAACTGGCGCAGCGCCATCAAGACGACTACGCCGTCATGATCGCCGCCGGATACGCGGCCGACGGCGATACGGCCGGCGCCATTGGGCGGCTCGGCCGGCTGGGCATAGACGACGCGCCGCGCTTCCTGCGCGAATCCACCGAGCGCATCATCAGCGGCTCCTCGCGCAGCTTGCCTGAAATCCGGCTGCTGGTGGCGCTGTCGCGGGATTTGGGGCAGTTGACGCCGCCGATGCAGCCCTTCGTCGACTTGGCGGAAAGCGCCGCCTGATGCAGCGCGGCCGTCGACCCCACCCACCCGACGCGCCAGCTAAGCCCGCGTCCACCGTCCTTTCACAGACGGTTTTCGCCCTGGCGCTGGTCGTCGGTTTGGCCCTCGGCATCGCGCTGACCCGCCTGCACGGCCCGCTGCGCAACGACCAAGCCGAGCCCTGGCAGCTGCGCGAAGCGGAACGCGCCCACTATATGCTGGCGATCGCGCTGGAATACGGGCAGAGCGGGGATTCGGCGCGTGCCCTCAACAAGCTGATCGCGCTGCGGCCGGCCGGCGATCCGCTGGCTGCGCTGGACGCCGCTGCCTGCGCCTTGGGCGGCCGCGGCTACCTGGCCAGCGCCGGCGGCATCCAAGCCCTGCGCAGCGCCGTCCAGCTCTTCCAAGCTTTCGGGCGGGAGGGCTGTGCCGAGCGGCTACTGCCCGAGCTGCCGAGCGAGCCCGAGCCGGCAGCGCCTCAGCCGGCCGCCGTCGCCGCAACCCGCGCCACGCCTCTGCCGACCAAAGCGCCCTTGCCCGCCACCGGAAGGCAAACCAACCTCATCATCCCCACTCTGCCGGTTCAGCGCAGCTTCGCCCCGCACGACGCGCGCTCCTTCTGCGACTTGGCGCGCCCGGCCATCATCGAAGTGCTGATCGTCGATTATCTGGGCCGCGGCATTCCCGGCCAGCGCATCCGCGTCCGCTTTGGCGAGCGGGAAGACATCTTCATCAGCGGGCTCAAAACCGAGCGCGGCGACGCCTACGCCGACTTTCAGATGGCCGAGGGCATCAGCTATGCCATCGACATGGCCGGCGCTTCCCAGCCGCTGGAAGCCAGCCTCAGCACCGGCGCCTGTTTTACGGACAATCGGCGCGGCCTGAAGTCCTGGCGCGTTACTTTCATCGAAACTTGACCCCGGCAAATGCGTAAAAGCACTAGGGCTAGACGGTGGACGCGGGGGCGCTCAATGAACGAAAAGCAAGAAAAAGCGACGCAAGTCGGCACCGGCGTTTTCTTCGTCGGGCTGGGCTTGCTTTTCCTGACCGGCTGGTGGTGGCCCGGCATCATGTTTGTCATAGCCGCGTCGATATTGGCGCGCACGCTGGCTGAGGGCGAGCGCTGGCAATCGGCCACCGGCGCGCTCTGGCTCATCGGCATCGGCTGCGTCTTCGGCATCCCCGGTTTAATCGGCGACTTGGCCGGCGCCTTCTGGCAGCTCTTCCCCGCCCTGCTGATCGGCATCGGCCTCTTCATGCTCTTCGGCGGCAAGTACCGCCCGCGCGTCAGCAGCAAGCGCAAGAACGACGACATCCACCACGTCTAACCAGGCCGCTCGCAAGCCTCAATGCGGCGAAAGCTCCACAGTTTTACCGCTTCTTAAGCCAAGTCCCTTGTAGGGGCGAGACTTGTCTCGCCCTCCCGTCCCTCGCAACCCCACCAACGTCGAGTTTTGTAGGGGCGATTCTGTGAATCGCCCGCACGGCTGCCGATCCATGTAGAAGCCAGCCTTGTCTCGCCCGCCCGTCCCTCGCGACTCCACCACCGTCGCGCCCCTGCGGCCTCTGCATTTGGCGTGTTTCACATTTATGTCAGTCAAGGCATGACCTGCATCACATACAGATTCGTATCTCGGTGTACTCTTTTCCCTCGGTTTACTCGGTGGCAAAAGTGTAGCTCCGCCTTGATGTCGTGACGTGCCCGCGCCCGGCCATATTGACATCAACCGCGCCGGCGTTATACTCGTTTTCGCGGCGGGATGGTGGAATGGCAGACACGGGCGCCTTAAAAGCGCCTGCCCGAAAGGGCGTGAGGGTTCGAGCCCCTCTCCCGCTACCTCCATCGGCCGCGCGTCGGCCAGTTCACCCCGCGAGTCAATGCGCCAACTGCAAGGTGACCAGCTTGGCGTAGGCGCCCGCAGAAGCCATCAGCTCGGCATGTGTGCCTTGCTCGCGGACGCCGTTCGCCGTCAGCACCACAATCCGGTCGGCATTGCGGATGGTCGATAGCCGATGCGCGATGACCAGCGTCGTCCGGTTCTCGATCAGGCGCTCCAGCGATTCCTGCACCACGCGCTCGCTTTCGCTGTCGAGGGCGCTGGTCGCTTCGTCGAGGATGATGACCGGCGGGTCCTTGAGGAAGAGGCGGGCGATGCTGAGGCGCTGGCGCTGGCCGGCTGAGAGCTTGATGCCGCGCTGGCCGATGGGCGTGTCGTAGCCTTGCGGCAGCGCCATGATGAAGTCGTGCGCATTCGCCCGCATAGCCGCCGCCATGACCTCGTCATCAGCCGCGCCGGGCTTGCCGTAGCGGATATTCTCCGCCACCGTGCTGGCGAACAAGTAGACATCTTGATCGACGGTGCCGATGCTGCGCCGCAGCGACGCCAGGCTCAGCGAGCGGATGTCGACGCCGTCCAGGCAAATGCGCCCGCCAGCGACATCGTAGAAGCGCGGGATCAGGCTGCCCAGCGTCGTCTTGCCGATGCCCGAAGCCCCCACCAGCGCCACGTATTCGCCCACACCGATTCGCAGCGACAGGTCGCGAAAGACGCTGCCGAATTCTTCTTTGTAGATGAAACTCACCCCCTCCAGCGCCAGCTCGCCCTGCACGCGTTCCAGCTCTGTCGCGCCGGCTTCCTCTTGTATGGCGGGCTCCAGCTCAATGATATCCATGAAGCGCTGAAAGCCGGTGATGCCCTCCTGGAACCAGCGCGAAAAATTGATCAGCCGGCGAATCGGCTCGATCATGATGCCGACGTAGAGCAAGAAGGTGATCAAATCCGACAAGTTGAGCGAAGCGCCGATGATGGCGACCGCGCCGAAGACGACCACCACGATGGTCATCAACTGGGTGAAGGCTTCCATGCCGCCGAAGAAGAGCGCCTCGGCCCGGTATTCCAGGCGCCGGCTATCGACGAAGCGGGCGTTGGCGGCGTCGAACTTGGCTTGCTCCAGCGGCTCATTGGCGAAGGATTGCACCACGCGGATGCCGGCCAGCGAGTCCTCGATCTGCGCGTTGACCTCGGCCACGCGCGCTTTGCTCAGCAGCAGAGCGCGGTGCATCTTGCGGTTGTAATGCAGCGCGTAGACGAACATCAGCGGCAGAAAGGCGCAGACCAGCAAGCTGAGCACAGGATTAATGCTCAGCGTGATGACGAAGACGCCGCCGAATTTGACCAGGCCGATCAGCAAGTCTTCCGGCCCGTGATGATACAGCTCGGCGATGGCGAAGAGATCGTGCGTGATGCGCGACATCAGCGTGCCCGTCTTCTCGTCATCGTAGTAGCTGAAAGATTGCTTCTGCAGGTGGGCGAAAAGCTCGCGCCGCATATCGCGTTCCATCAGCGCGCCCATCATGTGCCCTTGAAAATCGACGAAGAGATTGCAGAGCGCGTGCCCGGCCACCAGCGCCAGCATGATGCCGGCCATCAGCGCCAAATCCTGCATGGGGCGCGCCACGCCGGGGGCCAGCACATACTGCGTGATATGCCGGACGCAGAGCGGCAAAATCAGCGTGATGGCCGAGATGACGACGGCGCAGAGCAAGTCGACGGCGAGCAAGCCGAGATACGGACGATAAAAGGAAAGAAACTTGACGGCGCGAGGACTCACTTCGGGCTCCTTGGCTAGCCTCCGCGATGGTCTACGCATTATAGCAGTTGCCCGCGAGACCAGACGCGCGCTTGACAGCCCAGCACATTTTAGCCATTCTATATTTGTGCGTAATGTTAAACTGCGGCACTCTGCCGCAATGTACTGCGGGATGAGCTGGCATCGCTGCCTCCTGCTGAGCGTCTTGCTGCTGACGAGCGGCTGCGCGACACTGACCGCCGAGGTGAGCGAGGATATCGCGCCCCGCGTCAGCACCGATGTGGCGATTCAAGTCGGCACGGCTGTGGTCGAGCAGGTCGGCACGCTCGTCGCCGCCGACAGGTCAATTCTCGTGGCTCAGCCGAGCGCAGCGCCGCGCCAAAGCCAAGCGGATGAAGCGCCGCAACCTCAGCCGCCGTCGTACGACTGCCTGAACAAGACCTGCGGCCAGATGTCGTCCTGTGAAGAAGCGGTCTACAAACTCAATGTCTGCGGCCACAGCCAGCGAGACGCCAACAACGATGGCGTGCCCTGCGAATCACTGTGCCGACGCGCCGACGTGCCCGCCATCGCGGCGCGCTTCGCCGGCATCTCGCCGACCGCAGTGCCAACGTCGCCGCCCGGCGCGGACGAGATCGGGCTCGTCACCCGCGTGGTCGACGGCGACACCATCGACGTGCTGCTGGACGGCGTCAACACGCGCGTCCGCTACTTGCAGATGAACACGCCCGAGCGCAATGAGCCTTGCTCAAGCGAGGCGACCCAAGCCAACGCTGACCTGGTCGCCGGGCAGATGGTGCGCCTCGTGCCCGATGTCGAGCTGATCGACCCCTACGACCGCCTGCTGCGTTACATCTTCGTGGGCGATGTGCTGGTCAATCGCGTCTTGGTCGAGCAGGGATTCGCCGAGGTCGTGCTCTACCCGCCCAACGACAGGCATTACGACGAATTTGTCCGGCTGGAAAACGAGGCTGCCGCCGCCGGCCGTGGCTGCCATCCGACGGGCGTATTCAACGACGGCTCGACCCGGCGCTGAACTGATTCAGGCTGGCTGCAATTCAAGGCGCATCTGTGCTACAGTTGCGCTATCGCTCGATGGGTCGCGGCTGCGCGCAGGCAACGATGGCGGTCAAGAGATTGCTCTACTTCCCCGATAACGAGGCCGCCTTGCGCCGCGTCAGCAGAGCCGTGGGCAAGCGCCGCAGCAAGCCGATCAAACGCCTGATTCAGGACTTGAAGGATACGCTGGAAACACAGCCGGGCGCCGCCATCGCCGCGCCGCAAATCGGCATCTTTCAGCGCGTGACCGTGGTCAAGTTCGGCCAGGACGATGACGCCGATGAAGAGCCGATGCTGACCCTGATCAACCCCGAAATCCTGGAATCCGGCCCGCCGGAAGCGGGCTTTGACGGCTGCCTCAGCATTCCCGAGGTCTACACCTGGGATACGCCGCGGCCCAGCTGGATCCGCTTCCGCGCCATTGGCGAAGATGGCCGCGAGATCCTGCGCCGCCTCGAAGGCATGGACGCGCGCGTCTTGCATCACGAAATCGATCACTTCAACGGCCTGCTCTTCCTCGACCGCTTGCGCGACCCCGACGAGCTCTACACGCCGGTCGAGGGCGACGACGGCAAGACGACTATGGTGCGCCTCAAAGACCTGCATGGCTTGCTCCGCTAGCAGTCAGAAATCGAGACTATGCCGAACGAAATATCCACCCAAGCCAGCCAAGCCAATATCCAGCGCGTGCAAGAGATGCTGCGCCGCGTGCCGCCGCAACTTGAAGCGCTGAACGCGCGCTATACGCCGGCCGATCTGGCGCAGCCGCTCGAACCTGGCGAGTGGTCGCCCCACCGCATCCTGGCGCATCTGGTCAATTGCGAAGCCCGCGCCTCGGAAGCCATCTACCACGCCTTGCTGCTGGAGTCGCCGCCTTATCAGCCCATCCACGCCGAGCGCGACCTGGGCGCCTTGATGCGCTACGAGCAGTACAGCTTCGCCGACCTCGTGACTTACCTCAGCTTTCGGCGGCGCAGCCTGCTCGCGGTGCTGGCCGGCTTGAGCCACGAGCAATGGTTGCGGCCCTTCCAGCCCGTCGGGCGCAAGCAGCAGCAGAATGTATACCGCATGGCGCGCGGCACGTCGATCCACGAAACGCGGCACATCGAGCATATCGCCGACAAACTGAGCATCTCCCTCTGACGCCCGCCCGCCCGCTTTCCGCTGAAGTCGCCACTCACCCGGCGCGCCCATTTCCCGCTATAATGACGCGCGTCCGCCGCTGATCAGAAAGCGCGTTACATGAGCGAAGCCCCCGCCACCGAACTCGGATTGGAGCAATTCGGCGAGATCGCACGCAGCATCGAAACCGAAGTCGGCAAGGTCATCGTCGGCCAGCATGAGGTCGTGCGCAGCGTCATCATCTGCGTGCTGGCAGGCGGGCACGCGCTGCTGGAAGGGGTGCCCGGCCTGGGCAAAACCATGCTGATCCGCACGCTGGGCGATGTGCTGGACCTGCGCTTCTCCCGCATACAGTTCACGCCCGACCTGATGCCGGCTGATATCGTCGGCACCGACATCCTGGAAGAGACCGAAGACGGCCGCCGCCAATTCCGCTTTCAAGCCGGGCCCATCTTCGCCAATCTGGTGCTGGCCGACGAGATCAACCGCGCCACGCCCAAGACGCAATCCGCCATGCTGGAAGCCATGCAAGAGAAGACGGTGACCGTCGCCGGCCGCCGCTACGACCTTGAGATGCCCTTCTTCGTGCTGGCGACGCAGAATCCGCTGGAGATGGAAGGCACCTACCCGCTGCCGGAAGCGCAACTGGATCGCTTCCTCTTCAAGGTCAACATTACCTTCCCGGGCGTGGACGAGCTGGTGCAGATTCTTGAACGTACCACCGGTGTGGAGCAGCCGCGGGCCGGGCGCGTGGCCGATGGCGCGCAAGTCATCAGCATGGGCCAATTGGCGCTCAGCACGCCCATCCCCAGCCACGTCAGCCAATATGTCGCGCATCTCATCGTCGCCACCCACCCTGAGAGCGACGAAGCCGCCCCCAGCGTCAAGCAGTACGCGCGTTACGGCGCCAGCCCGCGTGGCGCCCAGGCGCTGATCATCGGCGCCAAGATCAACGCCATGCTCGAAGGGCGCAGCAACGTCTCCTTCGACGATGTCGCCGCGGTGGCCCCGGCTGCACTGCGCCACCGCATCCTGCTTAATTTCGAGGGCCAGGCCGAAGGGCTCAGCACGGACCAATTGATCGCCGATGTGCTTGGCGCCGTGCCCAAGCTGACCGCGTAAGCCATGCCGAAACTCGCCATCCAAGAGACCCTGCTGCCCGGCGACACCCTGGCGCAGCGCCTGCGTATAGCGGCTGACTTGGGCTTGAGCGCGGTCGAAGTCATGGCGGCTGATCTGGACGCGCGCATCGACGAGCTGGATGTTGCGTTGAGGCACGCCGGCCTCAGCGTCAGCGGCGTCAACATGGGCCGGCGCGATGGCTGGTTATTGGCCGACCGCGCGCAACGTGATTCCGCCGCTGATGCCCTGCGGGAAGCCCTTGGCTGCGCACTGGACCTGGGCGCGGATTACGTCACTTTCGTGCCGCAGTATGGCGCCGGCGACCTGCCCGATCTGACGCCCTTCGCCTCGCCGCTAGACCTGCAGCGGGAATTGCTGGTCTGGCTGTTGCGTGGCGCGTCGGATCTGGCCGAGACCATGGACGCCGCCCTGGCCCTGCTGCCAGTCAACCGTCAAGAAACGACCTTCATCACCCGGCTGGACGCCGCCGCCCACTGCCGGCGCGAAGCGGGCGACCACCCCCATATCACGCTCGCCGCCAGCACCTATCACGCCGCGCTGGAAGAGGCGGACTGGCTCGCAGCGCTGGCCGCGCATCACAGTTTGATCAGCGTCATGTATTTGAGCGACATCAATGGCAAGCTGCCCGGGCGGGGCGGCCTGCCCTTCGGCATGCTCGGTGAGCGGTTGGCTGCGCTGGACTACCGAGGCTGGCTGGTGCTGGCCCCCGCCGGTGGAGATCCAGACGCGGCCGATTCAGGCGAGTTGCGCGTCTGTCTGGAATTTCTGCGCCGCTGCAGATTACACTAAGCGCCAAAAAAATCAGCTTGCCGGGCATCCTGACAAGCTGAATTGAAGTCTCAATTGTAATTGGGACGTGTCAATAGCGACGCCCCGGAGCCTGGAATAGGGCTCAGTTCACGGCACTGCTCAAGCCGGCGCCGGGCTTAAACTTCACCACGTTCTTCGCGGCGATCTGAATCTCCTCCCCCGTCCGCGGGTTGCGGCCAGTGCGGGCGTCGCGCGCATCAACCGACCAAGAGCCGAAGCCGACGAGCGAGACCCGCTCGCCACCCGCGAGAGCATCCGACACCGAGGACACCAAAGCATCCAACGCTTTGCCCGCATCGGCTCTGCTCAGCCCAGACCTGTCAGCGATTGAACCTATCAACTCTGCTTTGTTCATGTCACCTGCTCCTCTCAATCAATGCTAGGCACACAGTATATCACTTTTTTTCCGATTGGTAGGCGCGAGCGCAACAAATCCACGCCTTATACCACAATATAACAGCATTCGAATCTCAGGCGCTCAATTGGTTTTGAGCGGGTTTGTGCCGGCGCCCGGGTGGCGGTTCGCGGCCATGAACGCATCGACTTCAGCCCGCGACGGCAGGCCGCTGCGCCCGCCGATAGCGCGGCAGTTCATCGCGCCGACAGCGGCGGAGAAGCGCGCCATGCGCGGCACATCCCAATCTTCCAGCAGCGCGGCCATAAAAGCGCCGTGATAAGCATCGCCGGCGCCAGTCGTATCCACCACATCGACCGCGTAAGCCGGGAATGCGCGCGGCCCCCCATCCCAACAGGCGACCGCGCCCCGCTCGCCCAAGGTGACGATGGCCAGCTCCGCCCCCTCCGCATGTAGGCGCTCGGCAGCGGCCGTCGGCGGCTGATTCGGCAGCCAGGCCCGCGCCCACGCCTCCGGCACAATCGGCACATCGACATATTGCAGCAGCGGCTTGAGCTCAGCGTAAGGCCGCGCCGGATCCAGCACCACTTTCATGCCGGCTTCCCGCGCCCAGCGCGCCGCTCGCAGCGTCGCCTCGCTGATGTTGTCCAGAAAGAGAACGCGCGCCCCGGCAATGTCCTCGCGCCGGATTTCCGCTGGAGAAATCTCGGCCCCGGTCGGTGGACGCGTGATGATGCTGCGGTCGCCGCTATCGGCATCGACCAGGATCAGCGACACCTGCGAGGCGCTGCCGGGCTCGATCAGCAGCCGCGAGACATCCACGCCTTCGTCGCGCAGGGCGCGGCTGATGTAGGCGCCATTGTCATCATCGCCGATGCGCGCGATGATCTTGGCCCGCGCTCCCAGGCGCGCCGCGGCGATGAGCGCGATCGACGCCAAACCGCCCGGCTGCCGCGCGTAATCCAGGGCGCGCATGTTCTCGTTGCGCTTCGGCAGGCGCGGCACTTTGACCAAATGATCAACCGTGCAGACGCCGATGCCGACGATGTCAAATTGCGCTTGCATAAACCTCCGATGCCAGCTTAAGTCCGACGGCCCGTTTGTAGCGCAGAATCGCGGCCCACGCAATCGGCCCGTGGTGCGCAGCCGGGCATTCGCAGCCAAGGGCAATTGCCACCGCCCACGCAGAATCCCTGGCGCCGCCCAACGTATGTCTCCCGCGCCCTATCGAAACCTGTAGGGGTTGTCCGATACTGGGTCTAGTTTACGTGTTTTTTCTACCTCACCCCCCGGCCCCCTCTCCGAATCATCGGAGAGGGGAAGCAAACCTGGCCGATTATGCTAATTTCAAGGTGCTTTGCCCTACTATCGAACTGCCCTATATTATGTTTTCGCATTTTCCGAGTTCATTTTACGTAATAATTCTAGTACCGGACAAGCCTTGTAGGGGCGAGCCACCGGCTCGCCCGTACGCACGGAGGGCTTTGGCCCGCAACATAGACAGGAGCGTCACGCCGTTACGCCCGTCCCGCCGTAGCGTGGGCGTTTCGCGAAACGCCCCTACAAACTTCGTACTTCGCGAGATTCACTTTTGTGTGACCGAAGCCATGACTTGCGCCACCAAAAATACAAGACTCGATGTACTCCTTTCCCTCGCTGTACTCGGTGGCAAAAGTGTAGATCCTCCACCATTTCACGGAGGCGCGCCCTTGGGGCATCCACAGCGGCTCAGCTACAATACGCTGCAATTCAAACACAGTCGAGGAGAAACTCACATGCAATCACGCGCCCAAGCCATCGACGCCATCCGCAACTTGCCCGCCCAATTACGGCAACAAGTCGACGGTCTCAGCGTCGACCAACTCACCACGCCCTACGACGCGCCCGAATGGACCATCGCCCAGAACATCCACCACCTGGCCGATACGCACATGGTCTGCCTGCGCCGTTTCAAGCTGATTCTCACCAGCCCCAGCTTCCAGTTCACCGCCTACGATGTGGACGCCATCGCCGAGTATCCCGATGCCAAAGACGCCGATATCGAGCTCTCGCTGCGTCTGCTCGAAGGCTTGCAGGCGCGCTGGGCCATCCTGCTGGAGAACTTGACCGAAGCCGAATGGGGCATGATCGGCCGCGCCTCCAGCCCCGACCGCCCCGATTACAGCCTGGAGCAGCTGGCGCTGGCTTACGCGCAGCACGGCGTCAATCATCTGCAGCAGATTCAGGACGTCATCGACAAGATGCCGGCGTGAGTGCGAACGGCATCGTCATTCCAACCGCGCCGCAATTCAGTTTCCAGCGCACCGTGCCCAGCCACGGCTGGCTGATGCTGGCGCCCTTCCGCTGGCACGCCGCTGACGGCACGCTCAGTTACGCCTATCAAGCGGCGGACGGCTCTGTGCTGCGGCTGCTGATGCGCGAGGCCGACGCGGGTGTTCGTATTGACCTGCCCGATTGCCCGCGGCTCAGCCCGGCGCTTGAATCCGAAATTAGCCTGGCCGTCCGGCGCATGCTCAATATCGACTGGGACTTGCATCCCTTCTATACCGCCATGCGTGCCCATGCGGGTTACGACTGGATCGAGCGCGAGCGGCAGGGACGCCTGCTCGTCTCCCCCAGCCTCTGGGAAGACCTGGCCAAAGTGCTGCTGACCACGAATACCGGCTGGGCCCAGACGGTGAGCATGAGCGAGCGCCTCTGCCAATTGGGCGCCCCGCATCCCACAGTCGACGGCTGGCACGCTTTCCCCTCGGCCCAACGCATCGCGGAAATGTCGCTCGACGCCTTGTCAGCGGCGGTCCGCGCCGGTTACCGCAGCGCCTACCTGCACCAGCTGGCGCGCAAGATCGCGTCAGGCGCTGTCGATCTCGCTGCCTGGCGCCGGCTGGATAGCGACGGCCTCTATGACGCGGTCAAGTCACTGCAGGGCTTCGGCGATTATGCCGCGCGCACGATCGCCACCATGTATGGCCACTTCGACAAAATCGCCATCGACAGCAGCGTCCGCTCCATGTTCGCCGCTGCGCATAACGCCGGCGAAAAGGCATCGGACGAGGCCATCAGCGCGCGCTATGAAGCTTTCGGCGCTTGGAGCGGCCTTGTGCTCTGGCTGGACAACAAGCGCTACTGGTCAAATCTCGGTTGACTCAGTTGGCGCGGATGAAGGCGGCGGCATCGGCCTTGAGCTTGGCCAGCGAGTCTTCGTGCAGGTACATCATGTGGCCGGCTTCGTATTCCTCGATGCTGATGTTGTCGCGCAAGCTCGCGTCCAGGCCCATGTGCGCCAGCGAATAGTAGGCCGCCTGGAAGGGCGTGGCCAGGTCATAATAGCCCTGCGCCACCAAGACGCGCATAAAAGGATTCTTGGCGAAAGCCGCCCGCAGCCCCTCGCTGGTATCGGGGAATTGCCCGCCCGGGTATTTCCAGTTCTCGTTGACCTTGAAGCTGAGAATCTCGTAATTGAGGTCGGTTTCGTAGCGCAGTTGCTGGCGCACATACTGATTGTAGACGGCGGTATAGGGCGGCACGATGGCGTGCATAGACGGGTCGAAGTCGAAGCTGGCGCCTTCCGCCGAGGCCATAATGCCGATGAAGCGCGAATCCAGCCGGCCCACCGCCCGCTTTTCATCGCGCAGCAGTTCTTTGCAGAAGCTCATGATGTTGATGCGCAGATCGACGCCCAGGATGAAGCGCTGCGACAAGCCGGTGTAGCGCGACAAGCGCTCGGCCACCGCCCGCCCGTTCTTCGTCGCTCAGCCGATCGCCCCGCGCCAGCGCCACGGTGTAATCGCCCTCGGCCCAAGCGGCGACCTCGTGCAGCAGCTCGCGCAGGTCGCGCGCCTGCAGGTCGTCAGCCAGCTTCTGATGATAGTGAGCCGTGGCGCAGAAGCTGGGCAAGTAGAGCGCATAGGGCAAGTCGTTGGCTTTGGTGAAACGCAGCGTCTGAAAGTTCATCACAGTCGAGAGCAAGATGATGCCGTTGAAGGCGATGCCGCGGTCGATGAGGTGGCCGGCCAAACCGGCGGCGCGTGTCGTGCCATAGCTTTCGCCCGCCAGAAACAGCGGCGATGTCCAGCGCTGCTGCCGCGAGAGATACAAGCGGATGAATTCGCCCACCGCCTCCAGATCCGCTTCCAGCCCCCAGTACTTTTCATTGTCAGCCGGGTCGGTCGCGCGCGAGTAGCCGGTGCCCACCGGGTCGATGAAGACCAGATCGCCCAGGTCGAGCCAGGTATGAGCGTTGTCGATCAGCGTAAAGGGCGGCGGCGGCATAAAACCCTCGGCGCCCATGTCAACGCGCTTCGGCCCCAGCGCGCCCATGTGCAGCCAGATCGACGCCGAGCCGGGCCCGCCGTTGAAGACGAAGATCAGCGGCCGCTGCGCCGGGGCGTCGTGGTCGACGGTGTATGCGGTGTAGAAGATCTGGGCGACGATCTTGCCGCCCTCGTCCTTGAGCGGCATGTTGCCGACCGTCGCGCGGTAGCTGAGCGTGCGGCCGTCCAAGTCGAGTGCGTGCTTTGTGACGATCGGCGCTTCTTCGCTGATCTCGGCTTTGTCTTTCGCGTTCGCTTCGGCTTGATCAGCCATCCTGCGCTCCGTATTTTGCTTCAATCAGACGATTCAATGCGGTGACAAGCGGCGGCAGCCTTACGGTGATCACGTCCCACAGCACGTCAAAATCGATCCTCCAATAGGCGTGAACAAGCTCATTGCGCATGCCGACGATATCTGCCCAATCGATATCCGGGGCCAGCCCCCGCGTTGCTTCGCTGACATGGTTCGCGGCTTCGCCAATCACCTGGACTTCTCTCACCAATGCCGACTGGAGCATATCATCTGCTTCAATTTCGGCGCGGACGCGTCCTGTGGCATAGCGGCGGGCTTTCTCAGCCGCTTCGCGCATGTCCAGCAGGCGCAGGCGGTCTCTATCCGGCTTTTTCGGCATAGGCTTGCTCCTGCTGGGATTGATGCCGTCGACATCGTATATCGGCTCGGCGCTATCGATGACCTCCTGACGAATGTAAGCTTTCAGCGACTGCGGCGTGCCCAGGTCCACGGGCCGTCCGATCAACTCGCTGAATTCCCTTTCTTGTCGGATGATATCGAGACCATTGATGTCCGCTTCTGGCGCGTATTCAATCAGCAAATCTATATCGCTTTCGGGCGAGAAATCATCGCGCAGCGCCGAGCCAAACAGCGAGAGCCGCTTTATAGGCCGCTGATGGCAATACGCGCGGATGGCTTCCAGCGGCAACTGAGATTCAGCCGTCTTGTTCATTGTGATTCGCGCCTTCATGCTTGCGCACGGTCACACAGTATAGCAGATTCGCGACAGCTGATGAGCGCAGCGCCGTCCGTGGGCCTGGCCCGATGTCACTCTTGCCGCAGGCTTGGCGGTATACTCAACGCTAGCAAGTCGAACGAGCCGCCCATGCCCAAGCCATCGCGCCAATACCGCACGCCAGCCATCATCATCAGCCGCCGCGACTTCGGCGAAGCCGATCGCCTGCTGACCCTGTTCACGCCCGCTTACGGCAAGATCCGCGCCATCGCCAAAGGCGCGCGCAAACCCAGTGCCAAGCTCAGCGGCCATGTCGAGCTCTTCGCCCGCAGCGACTGCCTGCTGCACCGCGGCCGCAACCTCGACATCTTGACACAGGCAGAATTGAGCCAGCCCTACCTCGGCTTGCGCGATGACCTGGGGCGCGGCGCTTACGCCAATTACATCGCCGAGCTGCTCGACCGCTTCACCGCCGATGAAGAAGAGGCCAGCGACGAGCTTTTCGCCCTGCTGGACGAGACCATGGCGCGCCTGGCCACGGCCGCTGATGTACGCCTGGCGACGCGCTATTTTGAGCTGCGCTTGCTCGACCTGGCGGGCTTCCGGCCCGAGCTGAGCGAATGCGTCGTGTCGCGCGCGGCCCTGCAGCCCGAAGCGCAGTATTTCAGCTTTGAAGAAGGCGGCGTCATCAGCCGGGCCGCCGCGCCCCAAGTGCGCTCACGCTTGGCCGAGATCGACTTCGACACCTTGAAGCTATTGCGCCATTTGCAGCGCAGCGCCGACGACTACGAGCGCGTCAGCAGCTTGCGCATCACCGACGACCTCCACGCGCGCGCCGAGCGCATCATGCTGGGCTATAGTACGCATCTGCTGGAGCGGCGTTTGGAGAGCGTCGCTTTCATCCGGCGGCTGCGGCAATTCGCCGACGACCCGCCTAGCCCTTGATGCCTGAGGTGGCGATGCTCTCGATGAAGGCGCGTTGCAGCGCCAGGTAGAAGATCAGCACTGGGATCGTCACCACGGACAAGTAAGCCATAATCTCGCCCCAGGCCGTATTCAACTGAAAGAAGTACTGCAAACCCACCATGATCGGGCGCAGCTCCTCCGAGCGGATGGTCATCAGCGGCCACAGATAGGCATTCCACATCGCCAGAAACTTGAGGATGGCCACGGTCGCCACGATGGGCCCGGCAATGGGCATGATGATGCGGGCGTAAATCTGCCAGATGCTGGCGCCGTCGATGCGCGCCGCTTCCACCAGTTCGTCCGGCAAATCGCGGAAATACTGATAAAAGAGGAAGATGCCCAGCGAATCGGCGATGAAGGGGATGATTTGCACGTGATAAGAATTGAGCCAGCCGATCTCGATGCCGCTGGGGCCGATCCAGGGCAGGTTGTTGACGACCAGCAGCAAAGGGATGGCGATGACCTCAAAGGGCACGATGAAGGTGGCGATGATCAGGGAGAGCACAATGGCTTTGCCGCGCCACTGCAAGAAGGCGAAGGAGAAGGCCGCCATCGAATTCAGCAGCAGACTGGCCGCCACCGATACCGACGTGGTGAAGATAGAATTGAAGGCGAACTGCAGCATGGGCACGCGTTCGAAGGCATCTGCATAGTTGTTCAGCGAGATATCGCCCACCGGCAGGAAGGCGCGCAGCGAAGACGAATCCCGCAGCAGCTGCAAGTCCGGCTTGAGCGACGACATCACCATAAACAATATGGGAAAGATGAAGATGGTCGCGATCAATATCAGCAGTGCGTAACGCAAACCGATGCTGAGATTCTGACGCGTCTCGAAGCTCATGCTGGTCATGGCTAGCGCCTATCGCGCGTTAGATAGCGCTGCGTCATGGCGATGGTGAAGACGATGACGAAGAGGATGACGGAAATGGCCGAGCCTTCGGCGATATCTTGCTTGTCGTAACCTCGCTGCACCGCCTGGTAGACGACGCTCTGCGTGGCATCCAGCGGGCCGCCGCGCGTCATGACATCGACCTGGGTGAACAAGCCTGTCGCTTGAATTGTGATGACAATCAAGATCAACACGGCGGTATTGCGTAAGCCGGGCCAGGTGACATAGCGGAATTTCTGCCAGGCGCCGGCGCCATCCAACCCAGCTGCTTCGTAGAGGCTGGCCGGGATCGTCTGCAAGCCGGACAGCCATATCACCATGTGGAAGCCCACGCCCTGCCAAGCCGACATGGCGATCATAGCGGGCATGGCGGTGTAGGGGTTGCCCAGCCAATCGACCGGCTGGAAATTGCCGAAGGAAATCACGCCCAAAATCGTGTTGAGCAAGCCGTTGTTGCCGTCGTAAATGAAGCGCCAAAGCAACGACACCACCACCATCGAGACCACCACCGGCGCGAAGTAGATGGAACGGAACACGTTGATGAAAGGCAAGGCCTGGTTCAAAAGCAGCGCCAGCAGCAGCGCCAGCCCGCCCTGCAGCGGCGCGATGACAGCGGCGAAAATCAGCGTGTTGATCAGCGCGCGCAAGAAGACGACATCGCCGGACAGGATCACCATTCGGTTTTCGCCCGATTGCCAGGACGTGAATTCGCGCAAGCCATCCAACTCGGGGTAATCGGGGTTGTTGCGCGTGAAATTACGCAGGCGCGGGTAGGCGATGCTGCCGTCATCGTCGTACACGATCGCGCCGCTGGCATCACGTTCCGGCTCCAGCGTGAAGGGGCGAATGGTGAGCAATCGCTCGAAGTTGCGCAAACCCACCCATTCAGCCGGATTGGGCGAGATCAAGCGCTGATTGGTGAACGAGATCACGAAGGCCATCAAGAAGGGGATGACGAGAAAAACTGTCAAGATGAGCAGCGCCGGCGCCGCCATCAGCCAGCCGACGATAGCGTCATTCCGCTGATACAGAGGCGCGTCCTTCGGCAGCAGCAAGCGAACCCAGAGCGGGGCGTTCTTTCGGGCGGATGCGGCTGTATGCATGGGGCGAATCCAAGAATCTATTTTCGGGGAGTTGCGGTTTCTAGTATGCGATACATATCATGATTTGGTATAGGCGTCTCATTATGCTGACCTACGGTTGCCGTGGCCCGTCCGCTGACGGGTGCAATGGCCCTCCCCCATTGCGAGGGAGGGACTTAGGGTGGGCGAGCTTACATATCGAAGCCGTAGCCGCCGTTGTCTTCAATGTCCTGGTCGATTTCGTCGACCGCCGCGTCCAGCGTATCCTGCACGTCAGCGCCATTGGCGATATCCGCCAGCGCCTTCTCAAAGATCAACGCCAGCGTCGCGTAGCCGGGCGTGACCGGGCGCACCAGCGCCTGCGCTTCGCTCAGCTCAAAGTAGACCTCCAGCGGGCCGCCTTCGTTGTAGCTCTGGCTCATCGCGGCCGCGTTGGCCGTCGCCGGGATCAAGCCGATGCCGTCGGAAAAGGCCGCCAGGTACTCGTCTTGAATGGCGAATTCGATAAAGGCGCTGGCGCCCTCCGGGTTCTCGCTAGTGGAGGAGATGCCGAACTGCCAGGAGGCGGCGCCAATCGTGGAGCCGTTGCCGAAGTCCGGCGCGGGCAGGAAGAGCAAGTCGTCGCCAACCTCGTTCAGCGTGTTGATGCCAGCCCAGTTGCCGTTCCACTGCAAGGCGTACCTGCCGTCAATGAAGCCGGTTTCGCGATCGGCGCCATCTTGCGATGTGCCGGGCGCCAAGCCGCGCTCGAAGAGGCTCTGCCACCAATTGCCGAAGGCGACGCCGGCCTCGCCATTGAGGGCGCCTTCCGCGGTCAAGTAGGTCGAGCGGTCGATCATGTCGCCGCCGAAGCTCTGCAAGAAGGGCGAGAAAGCGTAGGGATACCATTCGCCCGTCCAGGCCATGCCCAGGTCGAACGCGTATTCGAATTCACCGGTCGCTTGCAGCTGCTCCAAGATGCCGTCGAATTCTTCACCGCTCCAGGGATCATCAAGCGTCGGGATGCGAATGTCATTCGCTTCCAGGACCGAGCGCCGCGCATAGATGGAGACGGCGGCGTCCCACAAGCCCACGGCATACACTTCGCCATTCCAACTGCCGATGGCGCCGGGCAGGAAGTCATCCAGCGCGCCTTCGGACAAGACTAGCGGCCGCATGTAACCAGCCCAAGCCCAGCCCGGCATCACGGGACCGTCAACATCAATGATATCCGGCAGGTCGCCCGCCAACGCCGCCGCCACAATCGACGAGTTATACGACTCTTGCGGGAATTCTTCCAGCGCGACCGTCCAGTCAGATTGCGAAGCGTTGAAGTCTTCGATGATCTGAATGATCAGATCCCGCTCGACATAGTTGCCAGCGCCGTGATACCACAGGCTGAGCTCGGTCTGCGCGGACGCGATGCCGCTGAATGTGATCAGCATGATCACAAGAACAAGGAGTGATGCTGTTTTCTTCATTTTGACCCTCGATTGCTTGACTAAATGTACGATACCGGAACAAGACGAACGATTTGAACTCATCTCCTGCGCCACACCTCCTTCATTACTCGTCCTACAGCCTCAACTTGATATCGGCGGCGCCTTACCAAATCGAAGCCATCTCCCAAATATCGAGCGCGATGACACCCGCCGGATTGATCACCCGCAGCGATCGGTTTCCCTCGCTGCCGGCATAAAAGCGGCTGGTGACGCGGCTGCGATCATTGGCAATCACTTCCAAGACCGACCCATCCAAAAGAATGCGCAAGCGCAGCTTCTCCCCGGTATCAAGTCTGTGCGCCAGGCCCTGCGGCGCCGTATCCAGCTCGGGCTCGTCGTGGTCATACTGGCGGCGGATTTGCAGCGTCTCGGTATTCGGCTCATAGATGATGGCGACCTGCTCCCGGCCGCTGGCCGCCCGAGCGACTTCAAGACCGCAGACACCCTCCGCCGGGTCAAACTCGGCTTCGATATCCAACGACAGGCCGCTTATCGGCAGCAGTTCGTGGTTGACCTCGTCCGCGCCGATGCGACAGTGGCGGCCTCGCAGCGCTTCCAACTCAGGAACCGGGCGGCTGCAAAGGCGGTTGCGCTCATCGAGGCTCAGCACTCGCGGCGCCGCCTGCACGCCCGTCCAGCCGGCTGCCTTCTGTTCAGCGACGCTGCGCCCTTCTCGAATCCAGGAGTATATCAGCGGCCGACCCGCCTCGTCCCGATGCACCAGGCTGGCATAGCTGTAACCGGCGTCGTAAACGCCTTCGCGCTCGGGCATGAAGCGCTCGTTTTCGAAGCGGCCTACAAAATACAAGGTGCTCGACGGCGCATGATTCAACTGCGCCGACACAATCAAGACCCACTTGTCGCTCAGCGGAAAGAAATTCGGGCACTCGAAATTGCGCCCGTTGCGCGCTTTATCGCCGACGAAGAGCGGGTGCAGATAGCGCCAGTTGACCAAATCATCCGACTTGTACAGCAAGACGGCGCCGCCAACGCCAACGATGTGCGAGGCCAGGATCAAGTACCAGCCATCGTCGCCGCGCCAGACGAAGGGATCACGAAAATCGCGCGTTTGCCCCAGCTCAGCCGGCGCCGAGCCAATGATCGGATTGGCGGGATGCTTCGTCCACTGCGTCAGGTCGTCATTACCGGTCGCCAGACATTGCACCTGCACATCGTAGGTTTCGTTGACGCCGGTGTAGATGGCCCTCGGCGCGCCCTCGTCATCCACCATGCAGCCGGAGAAGACGCCGCCGCGATCGGGCGAATTCGGCGTGGGAGCGATGGCGATGGGCAGCTCCCGCCAATGCACCAGGTCATCGCTGACAGCGTGCCCCCAATGTATATTGGCGTGGTAGGCGCCATCGGGGTTGTACTGGAAAAACAGATGATAGCGCCCGCGCCACTGGATCACGCCGTTGGGGTCGTTCATCCAGTTGGCGTCCGGCAGGAAGTGGTACTGCGGCCGATGGAAATCTTCTTTGAATTGAGTGCGCTGGATCATCACCACACAGGCTTCAAACTAGTCCATCATTTACGGAAATCTATCTATGGTATCGATACCATAAATCCGAGTATAATAGCCTGGTGAAACTTGCGCAATAGGCAATTCCCGGGTTGGGCAGAAGCGCCGCCAGCCAAGGGCGGAGAGCGAAGGCAATGAGCGCCAAGATCACCATCAAAGAGATCGCCAGACACGCGGGCGTCGGCACGACCACCGTTTCGCGCGTGCTCAATAACCAGCCCTACGTCAGCGAAGACAAACGCCAACGCGTCGAACGGGCGATAGCGGCGCTCGACTTCCGCCCGTCGCAGACGGCGCGGCATCTGCGCGGCAGCCCCTCCGGCCTGTTGGGCTTCCTCACCGATGATGTCGCCACCACGCCCTACGCCGTCGATATCATCCGCGGCGCGCAAGACGTCGCCTGGGCGCACAATATGGTCTTGCTGGTGGCGGATTCGGGCGGCGACGCGCGCTTCGCCGAGGCGGCGGTGGAGGTCTTCCGCGAGCGCGCGGTGGAGGGTATCGTCTATGCCGCCATGTACCATCGGCCGGTGCAGCTGCCGCGCGGGCTGGATGGCTTGCCCACAGTCTTGGCCAACTGTTTCCTTGAGGATCGCTCGGCGCCGTCGGTGGTGCCCGATGAAGTCGACGGCGGCTACCGCGCCACCCAAGCCGCCATCAAGGCCGGCCACCAGCGCATCGGCTTCATCAACTTGTGGGAGGCCGATGAAAGCGTCGTCCCGCCCTACCCCGCCATTTACGGGCGCCTGCGTGGCTATCAGCAGGCGCTGGACGACCACGGCCTGCCCGCGGATGAGGCGCTTTTGCGCTTCTCAGTGCAGACGCCGCCCGAAAATTACCGCCATACCCGCGAGCTGATGGCCTTGCCACAACCGCCGACGGCGATCTTCTGCGGCAACGACAAAGTCGCCATGAATTGTTACAGCGCTTTGGTCGAGCTGGGGCTGAGCGTGCCGCAGGACGTGGCGGTCATCGGTTACGACAATATCGCCCATATCGCCGAGGGCCTGCTGCCCGCGCTGACGACTGTGCAACTGCCGCATTACGCCATGGGCAAGTGGGCGGTGCAATTCCTGCTGGAGAACCGCGGCCGCTCGCTCGAGCCGCTGCAGATGACGCTGCCCTGCCCCCTGGTGCCGCGGGCCTCGGTGTAAACAGCCGCTTCAATTCAGGCGGACGCCGTTGCCCTACTCCCCCTCCACAATCCCCCGCGCCAGCTGGAGCAGCTCCCGCCGCCGCGCCTCGTCGACATCCGCGCTCTCAAAATAGCGCTCCAGCAGCTGCAGCGGCCCCAGCCCTTCGGGACGCACACCCAGCCGCGCCCGCCTGCGCCGATCGACATCTCGGCTGATGCCCGCGATGTGAAAGACGCCCGCCCGCTTCAGCGCGTTGACGATGCGCCGGTCATCGAGCTGCGTCTCCGTCTCCGGCGTCAGGCGGATCGCCAGGCGCAAGACCGCCTCAGCCAAATCGTGCCGCCTTAGCTCAGCCAGCACCGCCGCTGTCGCGTCCTCGCTTTCGCGGCAATCGACCGCCAGCGTCAGCATGGGCCGCGCCGCCACCTCAACGAAGCGCCAGTTGGCCGCGCCCCGGGCCAGTTCCACCCAGCAGAAGCCTTTGACATCGCGCTCTTCGCCGAAGTCGATGCGCTCCAAACTGCCGCTATAGACCACGGGCGGCGCATCAGCCGCGCTGCGCTTCAATGCCTGGTGACGGTGGATATGCCCCATGGCGACATAATCCCAGCGCGCGTCCGCCAGCACATCGAGATTGACCACGACATCGCGGCCCAGCATGACGCCGCGCTCGCTGCCCCAGACGGCGCCTTCGACGCTGAAGTGCCCGCAGAGCAGACGCGGCGTATCGGCCCCCGCCAGTTCGTCAGCTTCTTCGCTCAACCGCGCCAGTTGCTCATGCAGCAAGCGCTGCAACTCGGCATCCAGCTCAGCGATGGTGGCGCCGCGTTTGGGCACATCAGCCAGCAACCGCGCGCGAACCGGATAAGGCGCCGCGCCCACGATGACATCGCCGCGTTTGGTCGCGATCCGGCGCGCTGCATAGTCTTGCGCCACCCAGATATTGGGCACGTCCAGCGTGGCGTATATCTCGATGGTGGAGGCTTTGGCGGCATTCAGCGGCAGGTCGTGATTGCCGACCAGCAAAACAGTCGGCGCCAACTGCGAGAGGCGGCGGATGCGAGCCGCGAATTCGCGCTGATAGGTCTGGTTGGGGCTGCGGCTGCGGAAGGCATCGCCGGCGAAAATGACGAGATCGACTTCTTGAGCGTGCGCAAAGGCGATCATCTCGTCCAACCGCGCCAGGAAATCCAGCGCGCGGCTGCTGACGCCGCTCTCGGCATCGGTGACGCCGTAATTCTCCATGCCGATATGGACATCGGCGAAGTGCAAAACGCGAATCGGCTGGCTCATGCCGAGTTGGGACGGATAGTCATGTGCCGGCGCGATGATCTTCATCGCCCGTGCCGACCGGCTCGTTAGTGGTGGTTACGCTGGTCCATTGCGGGTAGTCGCCACGCAGGTGGCCGAAGATGGGCTTCTCATTGCGCAGGATATCCACGAAGGCGTGAATATCGCTGATGGACATGAAGATGGCGCCACGCCGATTGTCGATATCCACTTGCGGCGCCGGCACGGCACTATCGGGCGCCAGGAAAAAGACATCCAGGCGATAATCGGCCTTGTCTTTCGTCCCGCTGCCGCTGCAACGCACCAGACCGCGGATGCGCGCCGCGACGCCGCCGAAGTCGCGCTCTTCCAGCTGGCGCCAGATAACCATGTACTTCCTGATTTCGAAAACTGCCACGCGCTCGTCGCTCATCGCCGGCTCTGCTCCGCCTCCGCTCACGCTTCCAATTATACGGGCATCAAGCGGGCGGCGAAAACTGCGGAAAACAAAACGCCGGGGGCTGATCGTCCCGGCGTTCGCGTGAAGACCGCCTGCGCTAGTATAGTGAGCGATGGCTTTGGCAATAAGGCCTAAGTCGATAGCAGGTACCAAAGAAACGCGCAGGCGCACAACAAGAGCATGTAGCGAACCAGGTAGATCTGCATCTGCCAGCTCGTCCTTTCTCTTGGTGGGCACGAAGAGTATGTTACACGTCGCCGGCGCAGCGTCCTCTACGCTGAGTGGTCGCGCAACCTACGCCTGACCTGCGACCGATCCGCCCGCCCGGGCTGATGCATCTTGTCAGTGGCGTGATGGCAAATTAGAATCGCCCCGATGACGACGCTATTGCTGACCCTCTATGCCGCCTGCGCGCTCTGCCTCGGCTGCTACACCGCGGGCCAGGCGATCCTCCTATGGCAGTATTGGCGTACGCGCCGGATCAGGCCCGGCACGCCGCCGCTTGAGCATATGCCCCGCGTTACCATTCAACTGCCGCTGTACAACGAGGCCGCTGTCGCCCGCCGGCTGATCGACGCCGTGGCCGCCTTCGATTACCCGCGCGACAGATTGCTGATACAAGTCCTGGACGACTCGACCGACCATACCGTCCATACGGTCGCCGCAGCGCTGGCCAGCCTTGAGAGGCGCGGCTTCTCCGTCCAGCACATCCGCCGCGCCCGCCGCACGGGTTACAAGGCCGGCGCCCTGGCCGCGGGTACGCGCGAAACAGACGATGCATTCATCGCCATCTTTGACGCCGACTTCCTGCCCCCGCCGGACTTCTTGCGGCGCATGCTGCCCCATTTGCTGGCCGACCCCGGCCTCGGCATCGTGCAGAGCCGCTGGGGCCATCTCAATGCGAACGAGAACAGCCTGACGCGCGCGCAAATGCTCAGCATCGACACGCACTTCATCGTTGAGCAAGCGGCGCGCAATCGCAGCGGTTGGCTGGTGCCCTTCAACGGCACCGGCGGCATCTGGCGTCGCAGCTGCATTGAAGCCGCCGGTGGTTGGTCCGCCGCCACCCTCACCGAAGACCTCGACCTCAGCTACCGCGCCCAGATAGCCGGCTGGCGCTCGCTCTTCCTGCCCGATGTCGAGGCGCCCGGCGAGATCCCGCCGCAACTGGCCGCCTATAAGCAGCAGCAAGCGCGCTGGGCCACCGGCAATACACAATGCCTGCTCAAGCTGGCGCGGCCCATCTTGCGCGCCCGCCTCAGCGCCTCGCAAAAGATCATGGCGCTGCAGCACCTTTGCCAATATCTGCCGCAGCCGCTGATGCTGTTGATGCTGTTGCTGACGCCGCCGCTGCTGCTGGCCGACGCCCTCGCTGGGCTGCCGCTGGCGCCGCTGGGCTTTCTGGCGCTGGCGCCGCCGCTGATGTACGCCGCCGGGCAAATGAGGCTGCGCAACGACTGGTGGCGTGGGCTGGTCGCCTTCCCCGCCCTGCTCCTCATCGGCACCGGCATTTCCTTGAGCAACAGCCTGGCGGTGCTGGGCGCCTTGCTCGGCATCAAGACC
Source organism: Phototrophicaceae bacterium (assembly GCA_965208195.1). Taxonomy (GTDB): domain Bacteria; phylum Chloroflexota; class Anaerolineae; order Aggregatilineales; family Phototrophicaceae; genus UBA6055. Next base: position 2,351,584 of record CBDBOC010000004.1, read on the forward strand.
GGCTTCCGGCGCACGCCCAAATTCGACCGCGCCTGGACTCAGAGCAGCTACGCCCTGGCGGCCGATACCACCATCTGGCTGGAACTGGCCCTGATGCTCTACGCTTGCTTCGCCGCCTGGCTGGCTTGGCATATACAGCGCGAACTCGTCGCTTACTTGCTGCTCTACGCCCTGTCACTTGGCGCCGTCTTCGCCTGGAGCCTGCGTGACGCCAGCGTCCTGCGTTTCTCCGCTCGCGGCAATCGCCCGGCCAGCAGCGCAAGCCACCCCTGAATTCCGGCCGCGTCCTTTCCCCCGTTTCCGCGCTATAATTGCGCTCAGGAAAGAGGCGAAACATCTTGAAACAGCTGATGGACGACAAGCGCATCCGCCAATTGGTCATCGCCGTGCTGGCGGTCGTGCTGGTGTTGGGCTTGCTCAACATCATCTCGACCGCCTTCAGTTTGCTCGTGCCGCTGGCGCTGCTGACAGCCGGCGCTTTCGCCTTTTACAAAATCGTGTTGGAAGGCCGCGACCAGTCCGCCGCCACGGCGGATGAACTGGTGGAAGGCAGCGGCGCCGTTAGCGAGGCGATGATCAGTGGCGCGGAATCCGCCGGGGATGCCGCCGACGACCAAGAGGCAGCCGCGCAGAAACGGCTTAGCGCGGTCGATCGCGCGCGCGGCGAATTCCTCGAAACGACCACGCCCGCCGAAGAAATCCTGGATCAAATCAGGTCGCGCCGGCAACGCCTGGCCGGGGACGATGACGCGTGAAGCTGCTGTCCGTCAATGTCGCGCAGCCGCAGGCGGTGGAACTCAACGGCCGCGCCTACATGACCGGCATCTACAAGCGCCACGTCATGGGTCCGGTCCAACTGCGGCGCCTGGGGCTGGCCGGCGATGGACAGGCCGATCGGAACGCGCACGGCGGGCCGCACCGCGCCGTCTACTGCTATGGCCACGAGCACTACGGCTACTGGGCGCCGCAGTTGGGCCTCGACGACCTTCACTACGGAGTCTTCGGCGAGAACTTGACCACCCTCGGCTTGCTCGAGACTGAGGCCTGCATCGGCGATGTCTACCAAATCGGCGCGGCGGTGATCCAAGTGTCGCAGCCGCGCGTGCCCTGCTACAAGCTGGCGGACAAGCTGGGCCGGCCCGGCTTCGAGAAGACCTTCCTGCGCGCCAATCGCTCCGGCTTTTACGCGCGTGTGCTGGTTGAAGGTTCGGTTGAGGCGGCCGACCCCATCCGGTTGCTCGAGCGCGACGCCAGCGGCATGACTGTCGCCGAGGTCAACGCAGCCCTCTACCTCGAAAAGGACCCGGCTGCCGCCGCGCGCGCCGCCCAGATCCAAGCTCTCTCGCCCGAGTGGCGCCTCGCCTGCCAGAAGCTGGCCGCGCAAGCCTAATCTCCGCACGTCAAGCGCAGCACCGATACCGAATGCGGCGGGCACGCGACCGTGAAGTCGGCCCAGTCGCCGATGGTCAGCGGCGTCTCTCGTATGGCGACGGCATTCGGCTGATGCACATCGTTGTAGCTGTCGGGAGAATCCCCGTTGACTGTGCGCAAGGTCGCGCTATTGAATCCCCCGCTCTCCAGCCCGCGGATGCGACAGTTGGTCGTCTCTCGCGCGTGAAGATTCACCAGCACAATGCCGATATCGCCACTGCCGGGGTCCCGCGTGACCACGGCGTCCAGTTGCCGCGCGGACTGCCGCACGCCGTCATCGGGCTCGACATCGAATGAAGGTGACTTCAACGCGCAATGCAGGACCTCGGCGTACGTGGCGTTGGCGAATAGATCGAAGACGTGGTAGGTCGGGCGCAGCACGATGCCCTCAGCGTGGGTGAAGATGGCGCCCACTGTGTTCACCGCCGGCGAGAAGTTCGCCATGCCCACCACATCGCAATGCCGCAAGCAGCTGTTGAGGAAGCAGGCGGTGAAGACGGCATCGGCCATCGTATAATTGCTGTTGATGTCGTTGCAGTCCATCAGGGCGTGGTCAGCGGCGCCAAAGGCCGTAAAGTGAGGATGGCACCAGCCGCGCAGATTCCACTCATCAAAGGCGATGCGCAGCTTGCCCAAATATCCCAGCGCGCCCAAAATATGCTTTACGGCGATGATGCGCTCCTCAGGTTGGAAAGCGCGCGAAACCAAGCGCTCATAACCCGCCTCGAAGACGCCTTCGTCGCTGGCGCTTGACCAGTAGCCGTGGATCGAGACCCAGTCCAGCAACTCACCGGCTGCGCCCAGCACCTTGGCATTCCACTCGAGATCGGGGATGGAAGCGATAGCCAGCTCAATCTTGTGATCGACGCGCTTCATCATCTTGGCTGATTCCAGCACCAGCCGCGCCCATTCGTCGGCGGTCTTCGCGCCCATTTCCCAGGCGCCGTAATTCTCGTTGCCAATGCTCCAGTAACGCACGCCGTAAGGTTCGGCATGGCCGTTTTCGCGGCGCAGCGCGGCCCACTCGCCGATATCGAGATTGCAATATTCGACCCAATCCGCCATCTCCTCCGGTGTGCCGGTGCCGGCGTTGGTGCAGATGAAAGGCGCCGCCCCCACCTCACGGCAGAACGCGACGAACTCATCCGTGCCGAAGGCGTTGCTCTCTTCGACCCGCCAGGCTTTGTCGTAATAGGGTACGCGCCGCCCGACGCCCTGCTTCCAGGGATAGGCCGAGACGAAGCAGCCGCCCGGCCAGCGGATGACGGGCGTTTTTAGCTTGCGCAAGGCGTCGATGACATCGCGCCGAAAGCCCCGGCCGTCCGCCAGATGGCTGCCCGGGTCGTAGACGCCGCCGTAAATCTGCCGGTGAAAATGCTCCAGAAAATGGCCGAAGATCATGAAATCGCGCTGGCCATCGATGTGGTCGGGCAATATATCGAGCAGAGCTGTCTGCGTCATCTCACGTCTCCATCTATATAGATCTGCGGTGGGGTGGGCAGCTCACAGAGTCGCCCCTACAAGAATTGTCCGGCACTCTGCCCGGGAGATTGCATTTCGCCCCCTCCTTTCGCGCTCAAATAGCCCTCGGAACCCGCTAGAACTCCCCATGATTCACCCTGGGTCTCAAGACGATTTCGCCTTGGATCGCCCTGGGGCAGCCCCAATTTACCCGCGGCGCACCCTTGGTTCCCGCTTAATGCCCCCGGTATCCCCGCTCCGCGCTGCTGCCTGGCGCGGGAATGTCCGTTTTGTGTCCGACGGAAAACTTTTTTCGGACATAAAGCGTGGTTGTTTCGGCGCAGTCGTGAGCATGATAGCAGGTTTTGCTGCGTGAAAGGTGTACAAATGTTCGCGGTTTTGAACTCCGCCTGACACTGCCCGCTGCAAAGAGCCCGCCAAAGGTTGGGCCACGACGCCGCTTCAGTACCGGACAAGCCGTACAAGATTCGTCAGAATTGAGACTTTTCATGTCTCTGCACCATGAATCATCCGCCGTTGAGTCTATGCTGTCCTGTGGTCATCCGCCTTGCGGGAGAAAGGGCTGGTTATGCGCCGCACCGCGAGCTAAGAGACGACCGCCTCGCGCTCGAGCGCTTCCGTCCACAAGCCCAGCGATGCCAGCCCGTTCATCTTGGCGCGATGCAGCAGCGAGGCTTGCGCCGCCGAAACATTCTCCGGCCGATTGCCCCAAATGCGCATCGGCTCCCGCTGCAGTGCCCGCGCGTACGAAAAGCTCAGCTTCCAGGGCAGCTCGTATTGGGCGTTCATGGCGTTGAGATGGGCGGTGGCGTGGTAATCGCTCTGCCCGCCGGAGAGGAAGACGATGCCCGGTATCGCCGCCGGAATCCGCCGCCGGAAGACCTTGACCGTCTGCTCGGCGACCTCATCGACATCGGCCTGCCGCGGGCAGTTATCGCCCGAGAGCACCATGCTGGCTTTGACCAGCGCGCCTTCAAGCTCGACGCGATGCACATACAGCGCCTCGAAGGTGCGGCTGAGAGCGTACTCGGTGATCTCAAAGCAGCGCTCAATGGTGTGGTCGCCGACCAGCATGACCTCGGGCTCGACGATGGGCACGATGCCCGCTTCCTGCGAGAGCGCGGCCACCTGCGCCATGACATAGGCGTTGGCTTCGATGGCGTAAGTGCTCGGCGTCCCCGGCCCAATCTGAAAGGCGGCGCGCCACTTGGTGAAGCCGAAGCCCAGGGCGGCGTATTCCGCCAGCCGTTCGCGCAGGCCGTCCAAGCCGCTGCCGACCGTCTCGCTGTCGCTGCCGGCCAGTGTCACCATGCCCTTGAAGGGCGAAATGCCCGGGATCATGCCGCGTTGGATCACGCCCGCGAGCAGCGATTCACCGCCGTTATTGCGCAGGCGCGCCTGTTCATCGGTCATGATGATGCCGCTGACGTATTGCCCCAGCCCCGGCGCCGTGAAAAGTAGTTCTGACCAGTTGCGGTAGCTGTCCGCGTCTGAGGCGATGCCCTCCGCCTCCAGCAATTGATAAAAGGCCGGCGACGGGCGGTCCGCCGCCATGATGCCTTTGCCCGCCGCCACCAGTTGATTTGCGATCTGATTCGCCGTCATGCCGATTGCTTTCCTCTCAACTTTTCTGCCGTTGAAGTGCGCTGGCCTGACGATGCGCGCCGGCCTAGTCGCCAGCCACGGTGAGCGTGCTCAACTGCTCGGCGATCATTTCCGGCGTACAGTGCAGGTTGTCCAGGAAGGCCTGATCTTCGGCTCGACGTTCTTCAAGCGTCATCTCGGACAAAGAAATTTCGCCCGGAATCTCGATCGCCGCGCCAGCAGCCGCGCCGCTCTCGATGATGTAATCCGCCCGCGCCAGCAGCGCCTCCGAGATAACCACGCCCTGCGCTTCGGCTGAATCCAGATTGACGGCCACCGCGAAGCCCGGCGTGGATGCAATTGCAGTGGTGGCGATATCCAGATTGCCTTCCAGGAAACCGATGAGCATGCGCGCGGCGTGCACCCCTTCGCGGTACCAGCCCTCGAAGCCAGCGGCAATCGTCACCCCGTGGATGACATCGGATACTAACGGCGAGAAGACAACCACGCCATAGGCGGCCTCTACGATCGCCGGGATGCCGGCTGAAGAACCCGTGCGCGGCGGCAAGACGATGACATCGACATTCTTGTCGACCAGGCTTTCGGTGGCTATGGCGTAATCCGCCGCCGTCACCACCGTCTCGATTTCGACAGTGAAGCCGTAATCTTCGCCAAATTGCTGAATGATGCTGACGTAGCCGGCCGTCGCCGGGTCATCGGCCAGGGCCAACACGCCGATGCTCTGAAAATCCGGATTCTGCAGATAGGCGATGTTGGTATATTCCTCGAAGTCAAAGTGCATCAAGGTGCCGGTTACGTTGGGCGGCTTGATGCATGTCGCCGTCGCCAGCCCGGTTGCCTGCGGGTCGGTCACGATGGCGAAGATCAGCGCCGGCGGCTCTTCAATGTCGCTCATGGCGCCCAGCGCGATCATGCCCACTTGCGTCGACACGGTCAAAATGACATCAGCGCCTTCGTCCAGGGCATCTTCAACCATGAGGTTGGCCGTGGGGAAGTCGAAGCCGGCATCACGATACAGGATGTTGATGTTTTCGCCGTGCAAGTCGTTGCCCGCGTCCAGCGTGGCGCGTTCCTCGGCGCTGATGAAGCCGTAGACTTCCAGCATGTCCAGCACCGCCAAATCGGTTAGCGCGAAAGACGGCGATTGCCCGAAGCGTAGAAACGCCAGGGTCGGCGCGCCATCGTCAGCCGCGAGCCCTGCCGTCGGCGCCAGAAGCATCAGGCTGACCAGCATTAGGCCGAACGCGCGATGAACGACATCACGCCCGCCGGGCTGCGTGACCCCGGCCCGGTTCCGTAACATACCAATCAGTAGTAGTTGCATCATTTCATTCTCCCTTATCGAGTTCGATCCGCTCCACGATTGTAACACATCGTCTTAGCACTATAAGCCAATTCTCGTCACACCCGGGTCTCAGGCGCGCAGGCCGGCAGGACATTGAGTTGCTTCAATGCCTCCAGCAGCTGCTCCAGCGGCAAGCCGACCACATTGCTGTAACTGCCTTCGATCCGCGCAGCCGGGCGAAAGGCCTCACTCTGAATCGCATAGCCGCCCGCCTTGTCGAAGGGGTCGCCGCTGGCGATGTAGGCCTCTATTTCAGCGTCCGAATAATCGCGCATGTGTACCAGCGTCTGGGCATGGCGTGTGCTGATCTGCGGCGGCGCGCAACTGCGGCGCAGCGTGATGGCTGTGATCACCTTGTGCGCGCGGTTGCGCAGGCGGCGTAACATGCGCCGGGCGTCGGCCGCGTCCGCCGGCTTGCCCAGCAGCTCGCCCTCGGGGTCGATGACGATGGTATCGGCCGCGATGACCAAGGCCGGCTCTTCCGCCAACGATGCCCCGACCGCCGCCGCCTTCTCGCGACTCAGCCGTTCGGCATACGCCAGCGGCGCCTCGCCCTCGCGGCGCGATTCGTCGATTTCGGGCTTGACCACGACGAACTTGAGCCCGACCTGCGTCAGCAATGCTTGACGTCGCGGTGAGGATGAGGCGAGAATCAGCTTCATGTAATTTGCGATCCTTGGCAAGACAGTCGGGCGCATTATAGCAGCCCGCCAAGTGAGGACTATGGCTGAGACAGCTTCGCACCCGGGCCGCGCTAGCGCAAGCCAGCAGGCCATCGCCAGCGATCTGGCGTCTGCGGCCGCTAGCTTTTGCCGCTACGCCACCGCCCAGCCCGATGTGGCCAGAGCCTGGGGCGTCAAAGAAGTGCTGGCGCACCTCAACTTCTGGGCGTCGAATTTGCATTCGCAAGGTCGGCAAGCGCTACGTGGCCAGCCCTCACATCCGCCGCGCGGCCGGGCCGATGCGCTTAATGCCGCCGCCGTCCAAGCGCAACGAGGCTGCCGCTACCCACGCTCCTGGCCGAATATCAAGCGTCCATCCGGCAGCTCACTGGCCTGTTGCGCGAAAATGACGCCGACGCCATCTCGTTCAAGCTCAGGCACAATTCAATCGCGCCCAAGACGCTCGCTGAGCATGCCCAAGCCGAAGCCGGTCACATCCGCGCGCACCTGAAGAGCTTGCGGCGGCAATCGACGCGCGCTGCATCAGCCGAAGCGGCGCAGTTGGATGCGGTCTTGCTGCGCTATCGCGACTGGATGCTGCCCCGGCTGGAGGCGGGATCCGCCGCTGATGAGGGCTTGCGCGCGCTGGCCTTGCTGGAGCATTTCGCCGCACAGATCAGCTCGGGGGCGCCGTCTGAGCTAGACGCTACGGCGCTTGACCGAGCCGTCGCGGCCCTGCGCGCAGCATCCGCGCCCGAAGTACTCAGCCGCATCGAGCTGGCCCGGGCCTCCCTTACCGATGCGCTGGCGAGGCTGGACCCGCAAGAGGTCCTCATCAGCGTCTTGAGCGGGCGCGCCTGGCACAGAGCCACGCTCGATTACGCGGCCCGGCGCATCGCGGCGCGCCTGGAGCGGTTGCTCGCGCTCGACGCCAACACTCAGCACGACAGTTAGAAGCGTGTAAAATCACTGAAACGCCCACATCCATTCGACCGAATTTTCGTTATAATGTGTGTAGTCAAGCAGGACGAACGCGCGTCACAGGCGTGGCACGCGCTGGAGGATTAACCATGAATTTCAGAAACGACAGCGTCATTCTCGACGCGCCGGGCAAACCGCTCGAGGGCATTCAGCTTAATGCCGTCATGCGCAACGTCTACGGTTGGATGACGATGGGCTTGCTGGTGACCGCGGCCGTCGCCCTGGGCGTCAGCAACGCCGGCATTTTCCCGTCGCAAGGCATCATGTTCCTCGCCATATTCGCGCAGCTGGGCATCGTCATCGGCCTCAGTTGGGCTATCAACCGCATTTCCGCCACCATGGCCGGCATGCTCTTCTTCGCCTATTCCGCCCTGACCGGCTTCACCTTTTCGATTTTGTTCATCGTCTTCTCGCTGGGCTCAATCGCGGCCGCCTTCCTCAGCACCGCCGGCGTCTTCGGCGCCATGACGGTCTACGGGCTGACGACCAAAACCGACCTGACCAAGATGGGCAGTTATCTGATGATGGGCCTCTTCGGGCTGATCATCGCCAGCATCGTCAACATCTTTTTGGGCAGCTCGATGGTGGACTTCATGATCAGCATCTTCGGCGTGCTGCTCTTCACCGGCTTGACCGCCTGGGACACGCAGCGCATCGCCAACATGGCCGCGGCGCGCAAGATGAAAGTCGATTCGGACGACACGCTCAAGTTCAGCATCATGGGCGCGCTGACGCTGTACCTTGACTTCATCAACCTCTTCATCTTCATGCTGCGCCTCTTTGGCGGCCGCGACTGACCGGGCGCAGCGTTCCACATCCCCAACGTAAGCCAACCACTGTAGGGGCGGTTCTGTGAATCGCCCACTATGCTTTTCGCGTGGTTTCGGGCGACACACAGCGTCGCCCCTACAGCTTCCCCTCCTCTGTGCCTCTGTGGTGAATTAGCGTTGCATCGTTCGCTTGCGCGAACTCGTAAACCGGGCATCACACGAAAATACGACTCGGCGCCCTCCTTCTCCCTCGGTGTACTCGGCGGTAAATGTGTGGATCCTCCGCAAGAAAACTAGCGCGACCCCAGCCAAATGCGGTAAGCTCTTGTCTGCCGGCATGGCCTCAACTATGCGGCAATCATATGCTCAAATTCTGTTAGGGAGAAAGATCATGCTTTCCATTTCAAGTCGCAAACTGATGATCCTTGTCAGCCTGCTTGTGCTGCTTTTCGCCAGCATCGGTGGCGTCGGCGCGCAGGACCCGGTCACCATCACCTGGTGGACGCTGGCATCGGCCGAATCGCCCGAGCCGGCCATCCGCGCGGTGGTTGAAGCCTTTGAAGCCGAGCATCCTGATATCAAGATCGATGTCACCATCATGGCGGAATCAGCCTATGGCGACCTAATGAACACCACCATCGGCGCTGGTGAAGGCGCGCCCGATATCGCCTACTTCTGGGAGACGCCCTGGCTGCCGCATACGCTGGATATCACCGACCATCTGGCAGCCGATCCCGACCTCAGCCGCGACGACTACTTTGAAGAATACTTCAACAACTGGGCCGTCTGGAATGATCGCGTGGTCGGCTTGCCCTTCACCGTCGGCGCCAATTTCGTCATGTACAACAAGGACGTTTTCGATGAAGCCGGCGTCGACTATCCTACAGCTGACTGGACACCCTCGGACTACATCGAGATCGCCACTGCACTGACCGACCCCGACCAGCGGCGCTGGGGCGGCGACCGTCCCCGCGGCCCCTTCCGCGCGGTATGGCGCAACATCGGCGCCACCAAGCCCTATAGCGATGACAGCACGACGGTGGAAGGCTACTTCAATGGACCTGAGTCGGTCGCCGCTTATACCTGGCTCTGGGATTTGGTCGATAGCGGCGCCACGCCCACCCCGGCTGATATCGAAGTCCTCGGCACCGAAGGCACCGGACCGGTCGATCTCTTCATCGCCGGCCGCCTGGGCATGGCCACCCTCAACAACGGCCATATGATCACCGCCGCCAACGCCGGTGTTAACTTCGGCATCGTGCCCGAGCCGCACGTGCCCGGCAACGAACGCTTCGTTCACGCCTGGGCTTTGCGCGCCTCGATTTGGGCCGGCACCGAGCATCCCGATGAAGCCTACGAGTTCCTCAGTTTCTGGGCCGGGCCCGAAGGCCAGCGCATCAACATGGAAATCGGCGCGCTGATACCCTCGCTGCCAGCTGTGCTCGAGGATTATCCGGATGCCGACGCCGATTACTTCCAGGGCTTCATGGGCGTGCTCAACGCCACGCAGACCGCCGAGTGGCGCTCGTCCCATCCCTGCTGGCGCGGCGCTGTCATCCGCGCTGTCAGCGATGCCTGGGATCTCATCATGCTGGGCGAGATCGCGCGTGATGAAATCCAGGCCACGCTGGACGCCATGGTCGAGCCCGCGCAGGCGGCCCTCGACGAATGCGTGCCGCGTTTGGGCGGCTGATATTTCCCCCACCCCAACCCCTCCCCCAAAATGAGGGAGGGGCTATTGTGTAGTTGATGCGAAATCCTTTGCTCCCCTTCCCACTTTATGGGATGCTCTCCATAGAGATGGAGAGAAAAGGGGCCGGGGGATGGGGGTGAATTCATCCCATGCTTTCCCACTGGCGCAACATGACAGCGCAAGAGCGCCGCAACGCCAAGACCGGCTACCTGGCGCTGTCACCCTGGATGGTCGGCTTCATCATCTTCTACGCCTTCCCCATCCTCGCCACGCTCTACTTCAGCTTCACCCAGTGGACTCTGGTTGATCGGCCGATTTGGATCGGGCTGGACAATTACGTGCGCATGTTCACGCGCGATCCTGTATTCGTCAGCTCGCTGAAAGCCACCACGCTCTTCGTCGCCCTCTCGCTGCCGCTGAAGCTCGTGCTCGGCCTAATGCTCGCCCTGCTGCTCAATCTCAAAATCCCGGGCATGAACTTCTTTCGCACGGTCTTTTTCATCCCGGCCGTCATCTCGGGCGTGGCCGTCTCACTGATGTGGATCTGGTTCTTGCAGCCGGATACCGGTGTGGTCAATACGCTGCTGAGCTATATCGGCGTCCAGGGTCCCTACTGGTTCTGGGATCTGAATTGGGCCCTGCCCTCGGTCGCCATCATGAGCATCTGGAAGGTCGGCGGCGCGGCCATCATCTACCTGGCCGGCTTGCAGAATATCCCGGCGCATCTCTACGAAGCGGCCGAGATCGACGGCGCTGACAAGTGGCGGCGTTTCTGGCGCATCACCCTGCCCCTCTTGACGCCGACCCTCTTCTTCCAGCTTATCATTGAGCTCATCGACGCCTTCAAAATCTTCACCGAAGCCTTCGTCATCACCAAGGGCGGCCCCTTGAAGGCGACTTATTTCTTCCTCTACTACTTCTACGAAGAAGCCTTCCGCAACTTCAACATGGGCTACGCCTCGGCTTTGGCGCTCTTCTTGCTGGTGGTCATCATGGGCTGCACCGTCTTCGTCTACCGCACCTCCGGCAGATGGGTCTTCTATGAGAACTGACGCGGGGGCGCACTCCATTCAAACGCAGTTGCGGCGCAGCGCAATGCGAAAGCGCGCCCGGCGCATCATCGGGCATAGCGTTGTCTACGCGCTGATGATCTTCCTGGCGCTGCTCTTCATGCTGCCGATCTTCTGGATGGCGTCGACCTCGCTCAAGTTGCCGCGGGAGATCTTCGCCTGGCCGCCCGATTGGATCCCGTCGACGCCGCAATGGGGCAATTACGCCGAAGCCTTCGGCAAATACCCGCTCGCCCGCTACATGCTCAACAGCGCCTTTCTGGTCGTCGCCAATATTATCGGCGGGCTCGTCTCCGTGCCCGTCATCGCTTACGGCTTCGCCCGCTTCGACTTCCCCTTCAAGCACGTGCTCTTCCTGCTGATGCTGAGCACGATGATGGTGCCCGGGCATATCAAGCTCATCCCCATGTTCTGGCTCTATAGCCGGCTGGACATGATCGACACCTACTGGCCGCTGATTCTGCCCGCTTATTTCGGCAATCCCTTCTTCGTCTTCCTGATGACGCAGTACATCCGCACCATCCCGCGCGACCTGGACGATGCCGCCCGCATCGACGGCGCCGGCGCCTGGGGCATCCTCTACCGCATCATCATCCCCTTGTGCCGCCCGGCGCTGACCGTGGTCGTCGTCTTCACTTTCGTCTGGGTCTGGAACGACTTTCTCGAGCCCATCATCTTCCTGCGCGATTGGGACTCCTACCCGATTTCGGTGGGCTTGGCCTTCTTCCAGGGCCGCTACAGCGTCGAATGGCACCTCTTCATGGGCGCGACGCTCGTGTCGATCATCCCGATACTAGTGGTCTATTTCTTCGCCCAGAAGCATCTCATCGGCGGCCTCGCCTCCATCGGCATAAAGGGCTGAGCGCAGGAATCATAGAGGGCGCAGCCGAAAGCCGTAGGGGTGATTCTGTGAATCGCCCCTAGCCAACATGGAAAAGTCGCCAACGCTCGAGCCGCCGTCTCGCCCCTACAAGGCTTGTCCGATAAGTCTATTCTCACGCAGAAATGTCCGAATCCGTGTACTGGCGATTCGTGAACCGAGTCGTACAAACGGGACAATTGCGGGTTGAGAAGTAGTCCGTCTCTGGGTTAGCTCCCCTTCCTCCAATGCTTTGGGGGAAGGGGCCGGGGGATGGGGGTAGAACTGGTCGACCAGCTGCAAATATCGGACAAGCCTTACAGTCTTTACCAGGGGCCGGTTTCATCTCTTGTGTGAACCAAGCGTAACCTGAATCACAAACAGATTTATATCTCTGTGCACTCTCTTTTCCTCGGTGTACTCGGTGGTAAAGGTGTGAATACTCGGCAGTTTGGTAACGCGCGAGCGGCTGTAGTCTGCTTTTCTTAAATGACTTACTTGCGCATACTTAGGAAAGTTCCAGGCGCGCGCTTCACTTGCCCTTGCGCTTGCGGTAACTCAACAGCACAGCCGTCGCGAAGAGCCCCGAAGCCGCCCACAGCAAGAAGGGCGAATTCAACGCCACAGTCGTCATGGCGTTGCCCAGCGGCGGCGTGAAGGTCGTGCCCAGATTCTGCCACACCCCGCCGAAGCCCAGCGCGCTGCCCACCAGGGCGATCTCCAAACCGTCGACTTCGGTGATCGACGCGCCCTTCAAAGCCATGAAGCTGTCAAAGGTGAAGCCAGCCAGCGCCATCGCCAGCATCACGCCCCAGAAGCTGTCCCCAACGAAGAACATCAGCGCCGTGCCCAGGGTCATCATCGTCGTGCCGAAAGCCATCACCAGCCGCCGATTCCCCAGCCGGTCCGATAGATGCGATATCGGCACCACGCTGATCAAACTGCAGAAGAAGAAAACGGTGATGGCGGTATCGGCCTCGACCGGCGCCCAGCCGATCTCGCGCAAATATGTCGGCACATAGCCAACCACGCCGCGCATCAGCCCCAGCACGCCGAAGACGGCCAGCGCGATCACCCACAACTCGCGGAAGCGCATCACGTGCATCAGATTGGCGACGACCCGCCGCAGCTGCAGTTTGGGCTTGGTGCGGCGCTCGGTCGGCGGATGCACCACCGCCCAGAGAAGCGCCAGGATGATGGCGCAGACGCCGAGGAAGATCAGCACCGCGCGCCAGCCGCCCAGCAACGGCGACAGCACCGTGGCGCTCAAGCGCGAGCCCAACATCAAACCCGTGGCGAAGCCGCCTGACATCACGCCCGAAGCGAAGCCCAACTGACGCGAGGCGAACCACTCGCGATTGAGCTTGACGAAGTTCATCGGCAAGATCGGCTGCACCATGCCGAAGAGAAAGGACGTCAAAAACAGCGACCAAAAGTCGAAGGCGAAGCCGCGCATGGCGCCGAAGACGCCCGTCGCCAGGCATAGCAGCACCAGCGTCCGCCGCGTGCCGAAGGCGTCGATGAAAGCGCCGCCGATCAAAGCCGTGAAGATGCCCATCGCGCTGCCAACGCCCCAGACCACGCCGATATCCACCAGGCTGAGATCAAGCGAATCGGCAATCTCGCTGAACATCGCCGATAAGCCCGTCGTGGGAAAGCCCATGACGATGAACCCGGAAAGCGTCACCATCGCCAGGATCACCCAGCGATATGGCGAGTTGTGGCGGTCGCTCTGGTCAATTCGCGGCAGCATCAGCAGAGGCATCTCAGGGCAAGCTCGGGCGCAATCAAGTCATGGTATCGCAAAGCGCCCCGATAGCAAGGGAACACGCCGGCAGAGGCGCCCCAGCTGCCACAGAACTCGAAGCTTGATACATTGCCGTATTAGCATTTGCAATTATAATCCATTCTCAATTGACGGCGGCGGGATTGGCAGGTTCCTTGGAGACTGATTGCTGCAATCCGCGCATAAACAGCCGGCGCTTGCGGGCCGATTTTGACGCCCTGTCGGAGATTGGCGCCACGGTCGGCGGCGGCGTTTCGCGCTTGGCCCTGTCCAATGAAGATCTCGAAGCGCGCGCCTGGTTCGCCGACCGCATTGAAGAAGCCGGCTTGCGCGTTCAGGATGACGAAGTCGGAAATCTGAGCGGCGTACTCAGTTGCCCCGATGCCACTGCCAAGACCCTGATGCTCGGCTCTCACCTGGATACGGTGCCAAACGGCGGCCGCTACGATGGCGCCATCGGCGTTTTGATCGCGCTCGAGTGCCTGCGTTGCATCAAGGAAGCCGGCCTCAACCCGCGCTACCACCTGGAAGCCATCAACTTCACCGACGAGGAGGGCACCTGGAAGTCGCTCTTCGGCAGCAACGGCCTCATCGGCAAGATAACCGCGGCCGATATCAGCGATACCCTGCACGACAATATCGCCTTCCGCGCCGCTCTATATCGCGCGGGCATCATGCTGAGCGAGATTCACCTGGCGCAGCGCCCGGCCGATTCCATCCTCGGCTTCCTGGAAGTGCACATTGAGCAAGGCAAGCGCCTGCACCAAGGCGGCTTCGACATCGGCATCGTCGACCGGATCGTCGGCCGCACCGCCTACAACCTGACCTTTCATGGCGAAGCGGCCCACGCGGGCACCACCACCGCTGATGAGCGCCGTGACGCCCTGCATGGCGCCGCCGCCTTCATCATCGCCGCCCATCAGTTGGTCGCCGCCGAATACAGCGACGGCGTCGTGAATTGCGGCCACGTCAAAGTCAAGCCCGATACCTACAATGTCGTGCCGGCTGAGGCCTCGCTGCGGCTGGAATTCCGCCATCCCGATACCGCTACGCTGCGGGAGATGGAAGAGCGCTTGCTGACAATGGCCAGTCAGTGCGCGGGCTCGCATCACCTCCGCGTGACGACCCAGCCCGTCTTGCTCCGCGCCGCCGAGCGTATGTCGGGTTATCTCTTCCGCCAGATCGAAAGCGCCTGCCGCGCCGAGCAAGTTCGCCGTACGCCGATCGCCAGTTACAGCGGTCACAACGCCCAAATCATGAACCAATTGGCGCCGGCCGGTATGATTTTCTTGCCTTCGGTTGATGGCATCAGCCATAATCCCAAAGAATTCACCGAGTGGCGCCATGTCGAGATGGGCGCCAATGTGCTGCTGCGCACCGTCCTGCAGTTGACTATGTAACTCAGGCAGACCAATGTAGGGGCGACTTGCCAGGTCGCCCGCCGTATAAAGCGAATCCGGGAAGCCTTCATGTCCCACCTCACCCGCCGCCAAAAAGAACGCGAAATGCGCGACGCCGGCCGCCTGCCCAATGGCCAATCCCTGACCGAGAAATTCCCCGTGCTTACTTACGGGCCTACGCCTGCCTTCGACCCCGCCACTTGGGATCTGCGCGTATTCGGCGCTGTCAAGCAGGAGCGACGCTGGACCTGGAACGAATTCCTGACGCTGCCCACCGGGCGCATGACCGTCGATATCCACTGCGTCACCCGCTGGAGCAAATTCGACACCACCTGGGAAGGCGTCATGTTCCGCGATTTCCTGCGCCAGCTCCAGCTGACACACGAGGCGCGCTTCGTTATCGCCCACTGCGAGTACGGCTACACCGCCAACTTGCCCCTGGCCGTCATGGACGATGACGATGTCATGCTGGCTTACAGATACGAGGGCCGCTTCCTGCACGAGGCCGAGTTGATGGACCACGGCGGCCCGCTGCGCACGGTCGTGCCCAAACGCTACTTCTGGAAGAGCGCCAAATTCTTGCGCGCCCTGGAGTTCAGCCCGGTCGATAAACCCGGCTTTTGGGAGCAAGGCGGCTATCACAACGACGGCGACTTCTGGAAAGAAGAGCGCTTCCAGCGGCGCGGCTTTTTCTAGCGCGCAGATTCAACTCTTTTTTCAACACAGAGGACACAGAAGTAGATCCAAGCAAGTGATGCAAATGATCGCAGCATAAACTTTACTTTCAGGACAATCGAATGTGCGTACGGGCGAGCCGGTGGCTCGCCCCTACACGGACAGGATTTTCGGAGGACTTACTTGGTTTCACTGAGGATTGTAGCGGCAGCGGGTTCGTGATTTTTGCGATGCTGTACTTCCTATGTTAGATTTCAGGCGTATACACTCGATTTTCTCTTAGGATACCCTCATGCCCAAAATACTTACTGACGATCAGATCGCCTTTTACCACGAAAAGGGCTACCTCAAAGTCGAAAATGTCGTCCCGCCGCGGAGCATCGCGCTGGGGCGCAAAGTCAGCGCCGACTGGGTTGAGCGCACGGTGCAGGGCTGGGTCGACGAGGGCCTGCTCAGCGACAGCCTCGCGCAGCTCGATCTTGAGCATCGCCTGACGGTCGCCTGGAACGAGGCGGGCAAACCAATGTATCATCGCAGCCCGCGCCGCCAAATCGTCTGCCACGAGCTTTTCGAATTCATGACCGAGCCCAAGGTGATTGACATCGCCGAAGACCTCCTGGGCACGCCGGAAGTCTTCATGCACGGCGTCTTTAACCTGCGGCCCAAGCTGCCCGATCAGCGCTGGACGCGAACGCCCTGGCATCAAGACTCGCAGTACTACCCGTCGGTCGCTCAGGTGCACACCGTTTCCATCTGGATGCCGCTGATGCGCGTCACGACCGAAAACAGCTGCCTGCAAGTCGCTGAGGGCTACCACCGCGGCGCTATGTACGCCATCACCGAAGATGACGAGACCGGCTTCCTCGGCATCTCCAAAGAAGAGCGGGCGGCCATACCGGGCATCCCGATCGAGATGGAAGCCGGCGACGCGCTCTGCTTCACGCAGTTGACGCCGCACGCGGCCCTGCCCAACCGCTCCGATGCCGTGCGTTGGTCGATCGACTTGCGCTTTCAATCCACCGCCGATGCCATGGTGGATGAATACAATGTCGAAATCGGCGGCCGCGACAAAGGCTTCGTCGCGCGCAGCCAAACCGACCCCGCATCGGTGGCCACCTGGGAAAGCTGGGAACGCCAGTGGGAAGGAGATCCTTATAGCGCCTATTGATAATTGGAAACGCAACCCCCAGCCCTATCCCCTCCCCCATTTAGAGGGAGGGGCTTCAATTACCTGCCTTTGGGAGGAAAAAGAATCATGAAACGGACTATTACGCTTTTGTCTGCTCTTTTGCTGCTGGTCAGCTTGCCAATCGGCGCGGGAACGGCCACGGCGCAAGACGACGTCACCCTGACAATCTGGACCTTCGGCTCCTTCTTCACTGATTTCTACGAAGGCATCGAGGCTGATTACAAAGAGATCGCGCCCCACGTCAGCATCGTGGTTGAAGAGATCCCCTACGGTCAACTCTACGACAACTTGCAAGGCGCCTTCGTCGCCGGCGTTGGCGCGCCCGATATCGTCGATGTTGAGCAAGGCGTCATCAGCCGCTTCCTCAAGGGCGAGCCCGGCCTGGTCCCGCTGAATGATCTGATCGCGCCCTACGAAGACGACTACATCATGGCCAAGACCGACTTGTACGCGCATCAGGGCACCATCTACGGCATTGATCACTGCCTGTGCCCGGTCGTCCTCTACTATCAGCACGAAATATTCGCCGAGGCCGGCATCGACATGCCCATCGCCACTTGGGATGAATTCGTCGACGCGGCCTCCGCGCTGACCGATCAAGGCATCGCCGCTTTGGCTCTGAACGACCGCGGCTGGGGCGATTACTACATGCTGCTGCTGCAATCGGGCAGCCCCGGCTTCTTCGACGCCGAGGGCAACGTCATCATTGATAGCCCGGAAGCCATCGCCTTGCTGGAATGGTATCTCGGCTTGCTCGAGAGCGGCGTCGCCATTGCCCCCGGCGATGCGCAAAGCATCTACGGCTTGATGTCGGAGGGCAAAATCGCCGCTGCCTTCGGCGCCGATTGGTACGGCGGCTTCATCAAGAACAATGTGGCCGATACCGCAGGCCACTGGCGCGCCGCCCCCATGCCCACCTTTGAAGCCGGTGGCGCGCGGACAAGCACACACGGCGGCACCGCCTACTCCATCACCGGTCAAAGCGAGCACAAGGACGAGGCTTGGGCCTTCATCGAGTTCGCGCTCTTCGACGAAGACAACAAGATCTTCGAATTCGAAGTGAACAACCTGCTGCCGCCAGTGCTCTCGCACCTGGATAACGAGGCGCTGCTGGGCCCCGATCCCTTCTTCGACAACCAGTCCCTGGGCGAGCTCTTCCTGGAATTGGCGCCGGAAGTGCCGCATCAAACGCGTGGCCCTTGGTTCAACGAAGCCAGCACCTTGGTGGGCAATGCTATCTTCCAGGCGGCCACCGGCGAAAAGACCGCCGAGCAAGCCCTGCAGGATGCAGCTGAAGAATTGCGCCGCACGATCGACTTCGGTTAGGACGATGTTCAACCCCCACCCCCCGGCCCCCTCCCCCATAGAGAGGGAGGGGGAGTCTACCGCCGACGCTGCAAACATCCCGCCCTCGTCCTCAACTGACGGGACGGAAAACTCGGCCAGCCGACGCGCTGGGAGCGACGTAAGCCCCTCTCTCCTTGTGGGGGAGGGGTATGGGGTGGGGGGCCATATTCGCGCCTGGTGGAGCCGTTCCCAGCGCAAAGTCGTGCCCTACGTCTTCATTTCGCCCTTCTACCTCATCTTCATCGTGTTCTCGGTCGGCCCGCTGCTTTACGCGCTCTACCTCAGCCTGCACCGCTGGCCCGGCACCGGCCCCATGCGCTTCGTTGGCCTGGGCAATTACGCCTTCATGACCCGCGATCCCGTCTTTCTCAAGTCACTCTGGAACACAGTCTACTACGCCATCGGCGCCTTCATCTTTATCCTGCCGCTGGCGCTGCTGCTGGCGCTGCTGATCAACTCGGCGCTGATTCGGCTGAAGAGCCTCTTTCGCATCGGCTACTTCCTGCCGATTCTGACCAGCACCGTCGCCGCGACCATCATGTTCCTGCTCATCTTCAACAACCAGTTCGGCTTGATCAACCAGGGCCTCGGCTTACTCGGCATCCCCGCGCTCAAGTGGCTGGATGAGGAGCTGGTCAAGATTTCGGTGCTGGCGGTGGCGGCCTGGCGCTATACCGGCATCAACGTCTTGTACTTCCTGACCGGCTTGCAGAGCATCCCGCCCGAGCTATACGAGGCGGCGCAGGTCGATGGCGCCGGCGCCTGGGCGCAATTTCGCTATATCACCCTGCCGCAATTGCGCCCGATCGCGCTCTTCGTCGGCGTCGTCACCATGATCGGCACCTTCCAACTCTTCGCCGAGCCAATGCTGCTGGCCAACGGCGGACCCAACGACGCCAGCCTGGCCCTGGCCAACTATCTCTACCGCATGGGCTTCACCAACGCCAAACTCGGCTACGGCTCCGCCATTGGCTGGGTGATGGCGCTGATCATTTTCGGCTTGTCCTTCATCCAGCTCTATCTCTTCGGCGCCTTCAGGAAGGAAGACTGAAGCAATGGACAACACGTTCCCGCGCCACGCCCAGCGCACAATCGCCTACGGGTTTCTCTTCTTCGTCCTGCTTTCAATGGCGACGCCCTTCGTCTGGATGATCTCCAATACCATCAAAGAGCAGTCCGAGATCTTTCAGATGCGCCCATCGTTGATCCCGCAAGAACCGCATCTTCGCAATTACGTCAGCCTCTTCGTCGACTTTGATTTCGCCCGTCACTTCCTCAACAGCGCCGTCATCGCGCTGATTCATACCCTGTCTCATCTCTTCCTGGCTTCATTGGCGGGCTTCGCCTTCGCCAAATACACCTTCCCGCTTAAGAACTTCCTCTTTCTGGTCCTGCTTGGCTCAATGATGGTGCCGCTTTACACGATCTTCATCCCGCTATTCGTCCTGGTGATCCGCCTCGGGCTGGTCAACAGTTATGCCGGGGTGATTCTGCCGGGGGTGGCGGGCGCCTTCGGCATCTTCTTCATGAAGCAGAGCATGGAAGCGGTGCCTGGCGAGCTGCTTGATTCCGCCCGCATCGACGGCGCTTCCGAATTCCGCATCTACTGGCAAATCGCGCTGCCCCTGGTGCGTCCGGCTTTGGCGGTCTTGGCCGTGCTGGCCTTCATGGGCTCCTGGAATGACTTCGTTTGGCCGCTGGTGGTGCTGCGCAGCCGCGAATTGCAGACCTTGCCCGTGGTCATGGCCGGCATGGTCAACTTGTACCGCATGGAGTACGGCGTCATCATGGCCGCGTCGCTGCTGTCGACCCTGCCGATTTTGCTGCTCTTCCTCGTCCTGCAAAAGCAATTCCTCGCCGGGCTGACCGTCGGCGCTGTCAAGGCTTGACGATGGCGCGGTTGCGAGGGACGGGCGGGCGAGACAAGTCTCGCCACTACAGGTTTGGTCGGGGAAAGGGAGATATTCGTTGGGCGGCGCAGGGTAATTGGCGTGGGTGGCGGCGGCTTTAACCTGCGACTTCGGCGCCGCTTGCTATCGAGTAAACTTATAGCATGGAAATGCATGCCGCCGTCTTGACAGAACCCAATACGCCCTTCCGCATTGAGTCGGTCACGCTCGACCCGCCGCGGGCCGGCGAGGTCCTGGTCAAGATCGCCGCCAGTGGCATCTGCCGCAGCGACTGGCGCGTCGCCATCGGCACAGCGCCCAAGCCCATGCCCATCATCACCGGGCACGAAGGCGCTGGCGTTGTCGAAGCGGTCGGGCCCGGCGTCACTTCCGTGAAGGTCGGCGATCACGTCACGCTGACTTGGGCGCCAGCTTGCGGCGACTGCTTCTACTGCCAGCGGGGCAAATCCAATCTCTGCGAAACGTACCTCGCCAAGCTCGCCGCCGGCTTGCAGTGGGACGGCACAGCGCGCATACATTGGCGTGGCGCGCCTGTTTATATTCTGGCCGGGCTGGGCAGCTTCGCCGAATATGCGGTCGTCCGGAGTGAAAGCTGCATCGTGATTGATCCGGAGCTGCCGCTGGCGATCGCCGCCGTGGTCGGATGCGCCGTGGCGACCGGTGTGGGCGCGGCGATGCGAACAGCGCAGCTTCGTCCCGGCGCCAGCGCGGCCGTCTTCGGCTGTGGCGGCGTCGGCTTGAACATCATTCAGGGCGCGGCTCTCTGTGGCGCCGACCCTATCATCGCGGTCGACATTAACCCGGCCAAGCTTTCGCTGGCCCGCGACTTCGGCGCGACGCATGCGCTTCCCTCCGACGCTGATACCGTCAGCGCTATACACGCGCTCACCGGCGGACGCGGCGCAGACGTCGCCTTTGAAGCGCTGGGCGCGCCCAGTCTCCAGGAGCGCGCCTTCGCCGCGATTCGCCCGGGCGGGTCGCTGATCCTGGTCGGTACCGCGCCTGACGCCAGCCGCACTTGCCTGCCCGGCGCCGCCATCACTCGCAGCGAGAAGACCGTCCGCGGCAGCTTCTACGGCTCGGTCAGCCCACAGCGCGACATACCGTCTTTGCTGGCGCTCTACCGCTCGGGCGCGCTCAAGCTGGATGAGCTGGTGACGCGGCGCTATCAGCTCGATCAGATCAACGAGGCCTACGCCGATTTGTTGAACGGCGACCTCGCGCGCGGTATCATAACCTTCTGAGCTCACAATTCAGCGGCAAGGGCAGCCTCACGCGGGCCGCTCAAATAAACGACATCAAAGGGGAATGTACCATGCAAATGCAAGCGGCGCTCCTCACCGAATTCAATACGCCCTTCCAAATCGAAATGGTCGAAATTGCGCCGCCGCAAGCCGGCGAAGTGCTTGTCAAAGTGGCGGCCGCCGGCATCTGCCACAGCGATTGGCACGTGGTCGAAGGCTTGTCTTACTTCCCCCTGCCCATCATCCTCGGCCACGAAGGCGCTGGCATCGTCGAAGCCGTCGGCGATGGCGTCGCCAGCCTGGCGCCCGGCGACCACGTCAGCCTGAATTTCCGCGCTTATTGCGGCAGCTGTTTCTACTGCCAGAACGACAAACCCAACCTCTGCGAAGTCTATACGCCCGTGCTGCGCTCCGGCCTGCAGAAGGACGGCACCAGCCGCATCAGCTGGCGCGACCAGCCGGTGCATATCATGACCGGCCTCGGCTGCTTCGCCGAATACGTGGTCATCCCCGAGGCCGCCGCCGTGCCCGTGCGTCAAGACGTGCCGCTGGAAATCGCCGCGCTGGTGGGCTGCGCCGTCTCTACCGGCGTGGGCGCCGCCATCTACACGGCTGATGTGCGCCCGGGCCAGAGCGTGGCCGTCTACGGCGCCGGCGGCGTCGGCTTGAATATCATCATGGGCGCGTCCCTCTGCGGCGCGGACCCTATCATCGCCATCGATACCAACAGCAGCAAGATGGAGATCGCCCGCGAATTCGGCGCCACCCATAGTTTGTATTCCGACGACCAAGCCGTCGCCGAAATCCAAAGTCTGACCGGCGGCCGCGGCGCTGATCACGTCTTTGAGTCGGTCGGCTTGACCGCGCTGCAAGAAGCCGCTTTCGAAGCCACGCGCCCCGGCGGCACCCTGACCCTGGTGGGCTTGACCCCAGTCGGCAGCAACACCAACTTGCCCGGCGCCGTCATCACGCGCACCGAGAAAGTCATCCGCGGCAGCTTCTACGGCTCGGTGAACCCGCAGCGCGATTTCCCCCTGTTGCTGGAGCTGTATCGTAGCGGCAAGCTCAAGTTGGATGAGCTGGTCACCGGCGTCTACCGCCTCGACCAAATCAACGAAGCCTACCAGAAGATGCTCACCGGCGAAGTCGCCCGCGGCATCATTGCGTTTTGAGCCCCCGCCTCGTACGCTTTGCGTAAAACGTCAGATATCCCTACGGCTTGGCAGGTTCTCAGTCAAGTTATACGCTGCACCGCCTCAATGGCGCACGTCGCCGGTCTCTTGCTCATCAGATACGTTTGGGTTTGTCGACACGCTTGCCATCGAATTCACCAAGCAACAGCGGCATGCGCCGAGTTGGTGCGCCAAGGCTCGCCACTACCGCGTCTTGAGCAGGCAGCGGCGCCTATGGCATGGTCGCGCTGGAATGCCAAATCGCGCGATATGTCACAACAATTGATGGTTTACTCGGTGTCCTCAGCTTAACTCGGTGTCCTCGGTGGTAAAGTGTGTAGACTACTGTCTATGTGCCGACAGTCCGCGAGCCAAGGAGTTCCCGCCATGCAAATGCAAGCAGCCATCCTGACCGAAGCCCATACGCCCTTCAAGATAGAGACTGTCGACATCGCCCCGCCCCGCGCCGGCGAAGTCCTCGTCAAGATGGCGGCGGCCGGCATCTGCCACAGCGACTGGCATATCGTCGCCGGCAAAGCGGCCTTCCCCGCGCCCATCATCCTCGGCCACGAAGGCGCCGGCATCGTTGAGGCGATCGGCCCTGGGGTCACACGCGTCCAGCCCGGCGACCACGTCACGCTCAGCTGGAAAGCCTGCTGCGGCCATTGCTTCTACTGCCGCGGGGGCGAGCCGTCAATCTGTGATGCGCATAATGACGAAATTGTCGCCGGCCTGATGCCCGACGGTAGCAGCCGCATCCGCTGGCATGACGCGCCGGTCCATACCTTCGGCGGGCTGAGCGTTTTCGCCGAATACGTTGTCGTGCGCGATGTCAGCTGCGTGCCCATCGGCAAAGACGTCCCGCTTGAGGTGGCCGCGCTGGTCGGCTGCGCTGTCTCGACTGGCGTCGGCGCAGCCATGTTCACGGCGAATGTGCGTCCCGGCCAGAGCGCTGCCGTCTTTGGCGCGGGCGGCGTCGGCCTCAACATCATCCAAGGCGCCGCCCTCTGTGGCGCTAACCCGATCATCGCCGTCGACACCAACAGCAGCAAAATGGAAATCGCCCGTGACTTCGGCGCCACGCACGCGCTGCTTTCTGACGAATCTGTGGTCGCAGAGATCCAAAAGCTGACGGGCGGGCGCGGCGCTGACCACTGCTTCGAGTCCGTCGGCATCCCCGCCCTGCAAGAGACCGCGCTCAATGCGACCCGCCCCGGCGGCACCCTGACCCTGGTCGGCATTACACCCCAAGGCAGCGGCACCACCATCCCCGGCGATGTCGTCACCGTCACCGAGCGCAAAATCCGCGGCAGCTTCTACGGCTCCATCAATCCCAACCGCGATTTCCACCTGCTGATTGATTTGTATCAGGCCGGCAAGCTCAAGCTGGAGGAGCTGGTGACGCGGCGCTACCGGCTGGATCAGATCAACGAGGCATACCGGGAGATGCTCACTGGCGAGGTCGCCCGGGGCGTGATTGAGTTTTGACCGAATTCTCGGCGGCTCTGGCATTAACGGCAGATCTACTGAGACAAATCTGCGACTATCGCTTCAATTCGTTCTTGAAACTCGGTTATCGGCCTCAAGAGCGCTCGCTTCTTTGTTAACTTGAATGTAGCGGACGATCCTCGGTCCATCGTTACGAGCTTACCGGCCCTTCCTTCAGTTACAGAACCTTTTCGCCAAGCGTCAAACAGTACTGCATCCGGGGCGACACCGAGACAAAGGAGCGCGTCATAGGGTCGATGATATCGGACATGATTGAACTGGAAACTTCCATTAACGTCTTCTGTAGCAGTCTTGATCTCAAAAGTAATCCCTAGAATACGAGCATCCCATGGACTCTGCGTACTGCGCGGTGCTTCCCACCTCATTTCCAATGACTTGCACCACTCCTTCACAAATTCCTGACCAACATTGCCTATATGCGTATTGCTCAACACTTTTACGTCACTTAATGGCGCGTCAATCCACTTGCTATCATTGCCAAAGCGTGCGATTACGATTTGCATCAACTCGATTGCGCTAGTCATCTGTGTAGCCGCCGTCAATTACCGCCTGCTTTATGTGATACATAGAAATATGTCGACAGTTATGCATTGCAAGATTGGAAGTACTTACGCCAATCAGTCGCGTTAAGTAACTGAATAATGTCGTCTCGATCTCTTTTCAGCACAATGCCATAGCCACAGCCGTATCTTACATCGCCAAAGTCGCGAACTAGTTCTGGTGGATCACCGTAGTACGTTCTCTGCAGAAAAAAATCTGCTTCATGTAGCCGCTCATGCCCACAAAGGCGCTCTTTCCGTATATCAACCGTGAACAAGTCCACCCATGTTTTGCAAGTACGAGCCGGGGGAATGTTGTTTACCCCACGCCGCCAAACTTGCCAAAGCGCATTGACTTTCACGGCGTTGCCATACAAGTCAACAAATGCGTCTGGCGGCAATGATTCGGTTCTAATCAGCTGCGCACCGACTACGCGATGCTTGGGGCTTCCTTTACCGTCGCTCTGAAATCCCATAGGAAGTATCAGGCCCATGTAGTCAGAGAACGTCGCAGAGTGATTTACAAATGCAAGCGCCAACCACGCGCGATAGCCAAAGGGTGGATTGCCCAAGACAGCATATCGTAATCGCTCGGAAGAAGGCTGCCATGTCAAGTAATCATGCGGAATGAATTCTGCGCGCAAGGGAAGAATGTCGATCCCGATACGACGGTCGGTCGGCATCAGGTCGTAGAATGCGCCCGTCCCCGCACCAGGATCAATAAAGCAGTAACTATTAAGATCCGCATAGTCAGCTTCCATTTCTTCAAAGAGCATCTCGCTGCAAGTAGCTGCGACCTCGGGCCTGGTAAAAAACTGATCCAAACCGACTTTCTCGAAGTCAACCCATTTTGGAATCAGCGGACTTTCTTTCCACGCTTGATTCCGCTTTGCTTCCGCTTGCCCTACCTGCGCTTTTATGTCACCATCGACACCTCGTTTCCTGCTGTCTCCATTTGCGCGATGTACAGGCAGCGTCATAGGTATCTGTCTCATTGATGACCCCTGCTCAAACTTCATTTTTCCCTTCGACGTCGTCAAATCCTTGGAAGCGCCGAATGAATGTTGCGAACAACCTCCAAGATACTAGAACAAACATACTATAGCACAGTACTCTAGTACTATACAAATTATTGTTGTCTTTTGGCAACTTCTCCAATTGGCGCGCCTACATCCAATTCCCATACGCCTGACCCACCGCGCTCGCCTGCGAGCTCACCACGCGGATCAGCTCCTCATCGTGGTCACGCACGAACTCGCGCAGCTCTCGGATATTCGTCACCCCCACATCCGCCAGCGCCCGTGCCGCGTAATGCTTGAAGGTGTTGATGTAGAAGACCATCGAGTTGGCCTTCTCCTCGAAGTAACGATAGCCCGCCTTGCCCTCGACATTGCGCGTCCGCCCGCCGGGCCGCAGCCGCGTCCGCGCCAAAACCGGGTTGGCGCTCTCGATGATCATGGTCGGCGCCGAAGCGCTGCCGTGATAGGGCATGCAGACCTTTCCCGCCTTGTGCTCAAAGTAGATATCGCCCTGCTCAATGACGCAGCGCGCCAACTGCTGATTGTACGAGATCAGGTCGACGCCCATCAGCAGCAGATGCCCCATCGATGTGCCGATGCCGCCCTCCACCGCGATCGTCACGTGATTGAAGCGCTCGTCCGTTGTGATGCTGTAGACCTCTTCCAGCGTGGTCACCGCCATGCCATTCGTGGCCGAGGTGCATTGGCGCCCGCCGCCGTGCCCGAAGAAAAGGCCATCGACGCGCACCTCGGGCGCGATCAATTGCAGGCACTGGCTCTTATCGCTGACCTGCCCCACGAAGAGCTCAATCTCATCGCCGAATTCAGCCCGCATCGCCGCCGCCACTTCGATCACGCGCGGGTCGGAATTAATCGTGTAGATGCGAAACAACCGCACGCCGGCCAGGTCGTACAGATAGCGCGCCGCCGCCAACTCATCGTCCACATTGCTGCAGCCGATGGCCGCGCCGATATTGCGCGCCGCCCGCTGATAGTCCTGCTCACCGGGCAGAATCAGCCGCAGCACAGCCTTGGCCGCGCTGATGACGGCTGCTTGCCGCTCGATATAACCGGCGAAAATGCTGTTGCGATGCGTGAAAATCGCGTGGTGGCCGATGGCCGCCGTGGCCAGCACATCGCGCCAGCCCGATATCGCCGGCATCGAGCCAAAGCCCAGCACGCTGCGCGGATACTTGCCTACGCGATTGAACAAGCCGCGCTCGGCGCTGTGCGTCCGCGAGACCTGCTTCGCCGACGACATCTTGCGGTAGCCCAGATCTTTCCACGAATAGGTGCTGGTGATGAAGGGATTCTCGTTGAGCCCCAGCACCGTCTCCACCGTCCGCGAGCGCTTGTTGCTGCGGGCTGGGATCGAATCCTCGGCGCCAATCGCATCCAGCCGCGCCAAGACTTCCGCGCTCTGGCTGCTCTGAAAGAAATCGGCCCGCTGCGCCAGGCTGAGCGTGCGCCGCTCCGGCCCGAATTGCCAGATGACCGGCGTGCCATTCTTGTTCATGCGCAGGGTGCCGCGGTCGACATCGGTCAGGATCAGCCCGATGCTGCGACTATCGGCATTGGGCAGATAGCGCGTGTAATAGATATTCTCTTCGTATTCTATCGGCTGATAATTGGGCGCTTCAAAGCGGCGGTTGGGCGGATTGGCAACCTCCAGCGCCTCCAGAGAGAAGGCGAATTGCAGCGCCGCCTTGTCGCTCAGCGCGGCGTAATCGACCCGCTCCACCTCCTGCCGATATGGCTCCGGGATCATGAGCACGCCCTGCCCCAGCGCGAAAGGCTCGTCCCGCAACGCTAGCAACGCTTTGCGCCGCATGCTGTGCTGATCCTTGCCGGCGCCGCCCATTTCAGCGAAAGTTTGCGTCTCGCCATCGGGGATGAACATGTCGTCCCAGCCGAAGCCATCTGTGCCGCGCAAGGTCTCAGCGATCATGCCTGAGGTATTGCCTTCGCGCAACTGCACCTCGCTGCCGTCGTAGACCGCGATCAGCACCTTGGCCAGCGCAGCCCGATCGCGCCCCTGCAGCCAGCCCTCGCAGATCATGCGCCGCATCTCCGCCTCTTGGCAGAAGTCCTTGATATACGTGCCCGGCCGCCCGCCGAGGCCACGCAGCGCCAGCGAGGTCTCCTCGACCAGAATGGGGTTGTAGCCGTTGGCTTTCCAGGCTTCCATCGCCTTGTGCCGCGCCACCTTGTAGGGGTCCAGGCTTTGGATTTCCTCGATATCCAGCTCGACGCCCACGATCTCGACATCGGGCAAAATGCGGCGGAATTCTTCCAGTTTGTTGCGATTGGTCGTCGCCACTTCCAGGTAGGGGCCGCCGCTCCGGCGCGGACGCAGCGCGTTGATGACCTTGGGCTCGGTCGCGTAGAGTGGTCTGGCCATGACTGCGACTTTCGGAGATGAGGCCTATGCTGCCTAAATTATCGCAGATGCGGGCGCTTTGGGGTAGTCGCACGGCTTCCAAACGGCGCGCCATGTCAGACAGTGTGATTCGTAGACACACGCGCGGCGAAGCAACGGCCTACGCAAAATGCCTTGGGGTGCGCAGTGCTTAGCCCCATCCCTCATTTTGGGGGTGGGGGCACGGCCAGCAACGCAAACCGTGCCGAGCCTTGGCGGCGCTCAGAGTCTACGCGTCCCCGCACTCTCGGTTCACTCGCCCAAACTCGCTGTACTCGGTGGTGAAAGTGTCGATAGGCTTGGCACTGTTGTACACCAGTCGCCTGCGTACCCCGCTCTATTCCGCCCGCGCTACAAACTCCAGCGTCAAGTCCACATCATCGGTCACATTCGCCACTGACGGCACATCGGGTATCACCAGCCCAAAATCGCCATGCAGCAGATTTACCGTCGCGCTGCCGCTGATCTGCGTCTCGCTGTCCAGCGTGACTGCCGCATTGAACGTCACCGCCCGCGTAGCACCGGCCACAGTTAAATCACCGCTGACATCAAAGCTGATGCTCTCGCCGACGACGACGGTATCGGCCGAGAAATTGCTCAGCGTACGCGGCTCAAAGCTGATGAACTCGAACTCGTCCTGCGCCGATCTGAGGATCTGGCTGCGCAAGGCGCGGTTGCGGAAACTATTGTCCGTCTCCAGCGTGCGCGCGTTGATCAAGATAGTGCCGATCGCCGACGCGCTTGGGTCGGCCAAATCGACCATGATGCGGCCGCCGACTTCGTTGGTCGCGCCGATGACAGTCGTGCGTACGCCGCGCAAATCTTCCTCCAGCGTGAAGCGCGCCTCGCTCTCGGCCGCGACGATGCTGAATTCCACCGCCGCCCCGTCCTCCGCCAGTAGCGCAGCCATGCTGGCGTCGACCGCTTCCGCCACGGCCGCTGCAACGCTGGCGTCGACCGCTTCCGGCACGGCCGCTGCCAGACTGGCATCCACCGCTTGTGGCACCGCCGCGGCCAAGCCAGCTTCCACCGCTTGCGCCACCGAGGCCGATACCGCCTCCGCGATAACCGTGTTGGAGACATCGACGATCGCCGTGCCCACCGCCGCCGCCATTGTGTCTTCGCTCGCCTCCAGCGTCGCCAGCGCGTCTCCCACCGACAAGCTCGCCTCGCCCGAGCCGCCCGTGATCCAGATATAACCCAGAATTCCCGCAGCAGCGCCGCCCGCCAAAGCCACCGAGAGTAGCAGCAGTACCAGCAGATAAGGTACGCCACGCCTGTTGTCGTTTTCCATATCGCTCATCTCTCCCGCGATCTCAGTCTATCGCATGATGTCGTCAGCGCACGCCGCCGCGCCAACTCGCCGCATTGTATATGACAAGCGCCCTTCTGTGCAGGCAGCGCAATCTCTCGATCAGTAAACATGCTGTAAATTCACGCCGGGCACATTCAGCCCGGTCCGCGGCAAGCGGTGATTCGCTCCCCCGCCTTAGCTTGCCGGGGAAGGGGCCAGGGGGCAGGGTAGAATCGCAAGCAACCAACCGTAAGGCTTGTCCGGTACTCTGCCCGGGCGGTTGCATTTCGCCCCCTCTTTTCGCGCTCAAGTTCCCCTCGGATTGCGCTCGATCCCCCCATGATTCACCCTGGGTTTCAAGGCGATTTCGCCTTGGAACGCCCTGGGTCAGCCCCAATTCACCCACGGCGCGCCCGTGGTTCCCGCTCAATGCCCCCGGTATCCCCGCTCCGCACCGTTGCCTGGCGCGGGAATGTCCGCTTTGTGTCCGACGGAAAACTTTTTTCGGACATAAAGCGCGCTTATATGTCCGGCCGCCGGTGGAGCGTGGTTGTTACGGCGCAGTTATGAGCATGATAGCAGGTTTAGCTGCGTGAGAGCTGTACAAATGTTCGCGGTTTTGAACTCCGCCTGACACTGCCCGCTTGGAATAGCCCGCCAACCTTTCGGCTACGACGACGCTTCAGTGCCGGACAAGCTTTGTAGGGGCGACATGCCGTGTCGCCTGGAATCTCTCGCAATGGTTGCTTACGGGCGAACCGGTGGTTTGCCCTCTCGGCGCACTCCCTTAAACTCGGTGAACTCGGTGGTAACGTGTCGATTTGCGGTCAAGCCCGGCGTGCTTCAGGCCGCCGCGCCTCAGCGAACCGATTTCGCATTGCGCGCGCGAGGATGCTACAATTTGCCTTATCGTTGAGCATCTGAGAGAAGTGAGGAATCAATCATGGCGCTTTCGGTCAGATGGTTGGGTCATTCAGCGTATCTGTTGGATATTGATGGTCACCGCGTTTTGGTCGATCCCTTCGTCAGTGGTAATCCGACAGCGAAGGCATCGGCCAACGAGTTGACGCCCGAAGTCATTCTGCTCACCCATGCGCATGGCGATCACGTTGGCGACTCGGTTGAGATCGCAAAACGGACGGGCGCGCTGGTCGTCTGCAACTTCGAAATGGGAGATTGGTTCCTGGCGCACGGCGTGAAGAATGTGTATCAAGGGAACCCGGGCGGCACATTCCGCAACGGCTGGATGAGCGCCAAGTGGACCCTCGCCTTCCACAGTTCGTCCTTCCCCGATGGCACCTATGGCGGCCAGCCCAACGGCTTCATCATTCGCGGCGGCGGCGCAACCGTATACCATGCTGGCGATACCTGTCTATTCGGCGATATGCAACTGGTTGGCGCTGAGGGCCTGGACCTGGCTCTGCTGCCGATCGGCGACTGTTTTACCATGGGCATTGACGACTCGATTAAGGCGATCCGCCTGCTGCAGCCGCGGCTTGCGTCGCCCATGCACTTCAATACCTTCCCGCCGATCGAACAAGATGCGGCCGCTTGGGGCGCGCGCGTCAATGCCGAGACCGATGCCCAAGCTGTCGTCCTGGAGCCGGACGGCATCATCAGCTTGTAGCCCGGGCGCCCTCGTCCGCCGCGTACAGCGCCCGAATATAAGCGTCGATTTCGCGCCATCTTCCCTTGTCATAAGGGAATTCAAGCGCTTGAGTCAGCTCCTGCGAAAGACGGCTGAAGAGAGCCAGTTGCGCCAGCAGACCGCGCCACAAATCCGCCGCATCCCATGTTGTCCAGATCTGACCGATTTCACGCTTGGTCTGATCATCCGCCCATTCGTGAATGCGTTTGCCCAAGAGCCAGGTATTCGGCGCCGGATCGCCAGTTGCGCGCGCGCGCCATTCCAACAGACGCAGCAGCATCTCCTTCATCGTCCAGTCGCGCCACTTCGCCACCCAGAATTCGCGGCGGCGTATGAACTGCGCTACGTGAATCGCTTCAAACCAGAATTCGTTGATCGTGGCCTGGACCTGCTCGGCGCTCGGCGGTGGCGGCGCGGGAAAGATGTGTGGTGACGCCGGCAATTGACTGTAACGATCGTCTTTGTCAAGCAGCACGATGTAGCCGCGCTGATATTCGTCGCTGAGCTCACCCGCCGCGTCCATGGCGTGCTCGCCATCGGGATGCACGAATTGAAAGTCGACCTTGGCGCCGCCGGCGAACCAAACCAGGCGGTAGGGCGCATCTTCGTCCAGGGGGAACCTGACCCAGACTTCACCCAGCTCATCAAGCCAACTGTCGTCATCGGTATAGCGCTTGCTCTCGGCCGTGATCACCTGCAGGTCAAGATCGGAGAATTCGTCCGCCGTGCCATCCTCGCGCGCTAGCGAACCCGTCGCGACCAAGGCGCGAATGGGCTTTTCTCGACGCGCCCAGTCCAGTATTCTGCCGAGGTGTGGGTGTCGCCCCAGCATGAAGCCGCGCCGCCGACTTGTAGAAGCTTCTCGCGACTATGGCGAAATCGGCAACTCGTCGCCGTAGAGCCAGGCGTCAAAGAAGGCGGCCAGATCCCGGCCACTGACATCTTCCGCTACTGCGATGAAATCAGCAGTCGAAGCGCTTCCGCCTTGGTACCGTTCGTGGAACTGGCGCAAAATAGCGTAGAAGATATCGTCGCCCGCTTCAGTGCGAAGCGCGTCCATCGCCAGGGCGCCACCGTAGTACGGCGCGGCTCCGTATAGATTGTCTACATCGGGCCGGGCCGGCCCCGCCAAGGTGTGGCCGAAATAGGCGATGATCTCGTTCTTTGAGCTCTGTTGCCAGGCGTCATAGGGCCAGATCATGTCGAAATAAGTCACGATGCCCTCTTTCAGCCACATATCTTCCCAGCTCGTTATGCTGACGCTATTGCCATACCAGGCATGCGCCAAAGAGTGTATCAGGTATTCCGCGGTCATGTAGCCGGGCCCAATGACCGGCATCGTCTGGTGATTGGTCGATCCCCTAAACCCAGGAATTACGGCGACACCAAACTCGGCAAAGGGATAGGGGCCAAATTTGTCGATAAGCCAAGCCATCATTGCTTGAGTCTCGAAGAGGACTTCCGGCACATACTCGGCCATGTCGCGCGGGACGTAGTGGCGGATGGGCACGGGCCCGGTGTCATCGCGGACCAAGACAAAATCACCCACGGCAACAAGGACATCGCGGCTGGCCATGGGGGCGTCCATTTCCCAAACGAAGGTCGTGGTATCGTCCGTATTTGCGAGTTGTTCGGTCAACACGCCGTTTGATATGGCGGTCAAATCCGCCGGAACTGTGACTTGAATCGAGTAGGTCGCTTTGTCGCGCGGATGGTTGTTGCACGGGTACCAATTCATCGCCCCTGACGGTTCGCTCACGGTAAGGTAGAAATCTTGGGGGAAGAATTGCCAGCCTAGTTGTTGCCACCATATCGCCGGATCCTTCAGCGGAACCGGGCGGCCCGCGTAGGTGACCTCGACGGTAAAGGCGTCGCCGCTTTCCAATTCGCTTACCGGGGTGACGATGAGCTCATGATCAATGCGCTCGAATCCCGCCGCCTCACCGTTGACTGCCACCGATTCTACAGTCAGACCAAACAAATCCAGGTTGAAGCTTGAAAGCGCCTGGGTGGCGACAGCGTAGATGCTGGTTATACCGCCGATACGATACTCTTGCGGCCAAAATTGAAGTTCAATGTTGTAATGCTGCGTATCGTAACCACTATTGCCTAGCTTGGGGTATAGGCGATCATTCAAACCATCGCTGCCTGGCTCGTGCGCCAGGGCGGCTTGCGGCAGCAACAAGCACGTTATCAACATTACTAGCAGTCTGAGCATCTTCTTCTCGACCGCAATCTTGCAGGGTGTGAGGGATACCATCGTCTCGCGCTCCTTGTTTGGTCAAACGGCAATCTGTCAAGTCGCCTACCTAGTAGTGTAGCATAGCAATAGTTCAAGATTCGCGGGCTCTAATCTTTCAGGTTTTGCGCAAGAATGTGCAGGCGCTCGCCGGCAATGAGTATGCCCGCCGCTGTTCATGTGTTAAACTGGGCGCATCGCATATCAGTTCAGAAGATGGAGATACGGTATTTGCACTCTTTGGATTTGGCGCGCGAAATTGTAGACCTGGTCGAGGACAGAAAGGCGGAAGATATCCTGCTGCTTGACCTCCGACCCGACAACATCATCGCCGATTTCTTCATCATCTGCAGCGGTGACAACGAGCGACACTTGCGGGCGCTTAGTGAGCTTGTGCGTTACGAAGTCAAGGAAAAGTACCAGAAACTGCCCTTCACGAACGAAGGCTCGGCGCAGACCGGTTGGATCGTGATGGACTACGGCGATGTCGTGGCCCATTTCTTCTCGCCGGAAAAGCGTGACTTCTACGACCTGGAAGAACTGTGGGACGCAGCGTCGAAAGTAATGCTGCGGATTCAGTAGCCTGCCCTCCATATAGTTGTAGGGGTGTTTCTGTGCATCGCCCCAAAACCAGCATTGCTGCTTGGCATCTCTCTAGGCGCTATGCGTACTCTGAAGTTAACCTATTTGCACGGCTTGGTCGTGCCTACAAGGATTATGCGTGACCGGGATTGGCAAGACCAATAGCGGCGCCATGGAGCCAATTTGCGCCCAGGTTATCGAGCGGCTGCAAACCCTGCATAGCCAGTACCTGCGCTACATGGCCGGGCTGACGACCGCAGAACTGGACTGGTCGCCAGGCAGGGAGATGAATTCATTGTGCGTCTTGGCCGTGCATGTTACAGAAGCGGAGCGCTTCTGGATCGGCGCAGCGGTGGACAAGCCCTTCACGCGCGACCGGCCGGCCGAGTTCAGCGCCACCGGCTACCAACTATCGCAGTTGCAGTTACGCTTTGCTTCCAGCATCGACTTCTGTCAAACGGAGCTGGCAAGCTTCACGGCCAGCCAGCTGGAGGAAGTGGTCGATGTCAGCGCTTTTCGCCACTGGCCACCCCAGCAGTTCAGCCGCGGCTGGGCGCTGCTGCAGGCGGTTGCGCATACGGCCGAGCACCTGGGCCACGCGGGCATGACACGTCAATTGCTTGATCGGCGTGAGTTCAGGCGTTCTCGGCAAAAGTCTTGAAGGCTTCCATGCTTTGGCGCGTCTGTTTCTTGAACATGCCGCTGCCCATGAAGAACGACATAATGCGCATATAGCCGCGAAACTGGAAATCCGAATCGAGCACCCAGCGGGTGGTCTCGCCCTGATCATGAAAGGTGTTGCGTACGATATTGTGCACGCCCGATGCATCGTATGTGCCCGAGAACTCATCGGGCATGTCGCGCACCAGTATCGTCTCGATCATCTCGATGCGGCGCCGGCCCATGACGTAGAGCAAGCGGGTCTTGGCGCCCGGCTGCCCGGGTTCGCCGCTCAGGTGCTCAATTTCGACCAGGCCCTCTTGCCACTTCTTGAGATTGTCAAAGCTGTCGAAGAGCTCAATGACGCGCGCGCGCGGCAGGTTAATCGTGGTTTCAAGTTGGTATCGCATCCGCTTGCCTCTTCCAGCTCCCGTTTGCCCGGTCGTTGACGTATTCTACTGCGCGCGAGCAAGAATTTCACGCTCAAGTGGGGGATGCCGCCAAGTAGCGCTTCGCTAGGGCAAATCCTTGCAACGCCCTGGCGCAGGGAGCGCTGGCGTGGACTAAATCAGCCGGAGATCGATATCTCAATCACACAGGTCGGCGTGCGGCTCAAACGCGGCATCCATTCGAAGGGCAGAAACAGCAAGCCATACTTGGCGCGCATACGCCGCGTTTGCCTGGCGATGTCTTCCGGATTCGCAAGTATGCGGGCGGCGCCATCAACCCAGTCGCTGCGGATGGCGCCACGGGCCGTGCACACAGCCAGCCGCACACGCGGGTCTCTGCCGATGCGTTTGACCTTGCCGGTGTCGGTGATCGTCCAACAGTAGAGCTTGTCCTGCTCAGCGGTGATCCACACTGCTGTACGCACCGGGGCGCCGTTGCGCCGATAGCTTTCGATGGAAACGTGCTTCGACCGTTTCAGCTCGGCGAAGTTCGTCATGCGTTCACCGCATCCTCGCGGAAACGGCGCCGGGCTGATGTCACTAGAAACACCACGCCGAAAATCACGCTTGTCGTCAGCACGATGCACGCGCCCGAAGGAATGTCGAGATAATAAGAGACGTAGAAGCCCATTATTCCGCCGATGATGCCCAGCAGGCTGGCAATGATGATCATGTGGTGCAGCCGCTTGACCAGCAGCCGCGCTGTCGCCGCCGGCGTGGTGAGCAGCGCCAGCATCAGCGCAATCCCGACCGCTTGCAAGCTGGCGACGATCGTCACTGCAACCAGAATCAGCAGCAATATCCGCAGCGATTCGGCCGGCAAGCGCATGCTATGCGCCAGGCTCACGTCAAAGCTGACGATGAGCAACTCTTTGTAAAACAGTGCTGTCGTTGTGATGACCGCGGCGCACATAGCCGCCATCATCTTTAGATCGCCTTCGCTGATGCCATTGATGCTGCCGAAGAGTATATGTGTCAGGTCGACCGCGTATACTGCGATTGCGTACTGACGATGCGCGATGCCCAAAGCGAACATGGTGACGAATACAATGGCGATCGCGCTGTCCTCCTTGACTTCCTGGTTGCGCGTCAGCCAGGCGATGACCAGCGCCGAGCCGATGCCCGCGCCCAAACCGCCGATGAATAGATTGCTGGCGATATAGCCGCCCCCGACCGTGTACGAGACAGCCACACCCGGCAAAATTGCGTGCGCCAGCGCATCGCCGAAGAAGGACATGCCGCGTACGACGACAAAACAGCCGATCACGGCGCTGATTCCCCCCACCAATATCAGCGCCAGCATGCCCCGCTGGATGAAAGCGTAGCTCAAGGGTTCAGCCAGAAAATCAGCTAGATCCATGGCCGTTTCCCGCCCCGAATACTGGCCACTCGACATCCGTCGCGATGACGGGCATGCTCGGCCCGTAGGCCTCCAGCAGTCGCTCCCGCGTCAGCACTGTTTCCGGCACGCCAAAGGCCAACACCTTGCGCTTCAGCAACAACACTTTGTCGAAGCGCAGCCCGGCCTGCGCCATGTGGTGCGTCGACAGCAGAACCGTGATGTTTTGCTGCGTCAATACGTCCAGGCTCTCGATGATCTCCTGCTCGGCGCCTTGGTCGACGCCAGCGAAGGGTTCATCCAGCACCATGAGGCGCGCTTCTTGGGCCAGCGCGCGGGCGATGAAGACCCGCCGCCGCTGCCCGCCGCTGAGCTCGCTGATCTGCCGCTGCGCCAGGCCAGCCAGTCCAAGATGCTCGAGGATATCCCTCACAAGGGCGCGATCGCTGCGGGAAGGCAGGCGAAACCAGCCGATATGCCGGCTCCGCCCCATCAGCACCACATCAAAGACCGAGACCGGGAACGACCAGTCAATCGCATTCTGCTGCGGCACATAACCCACATGGCTGTGGCTGTGGTAGCAGTCTTCGCCGTAAACCGAGATATGCCCCGAGGTAAAGGGCAGGGTCCCGACAATCGCTTTGAACAACGTGCTCTTGCCCGCGCCATTGGGGCCGATGACGGCGACGCGCTCGCCAGCTTCGACGCAAAAGCTGGCGCCGTCCAAAGCATGGCGATTGCCCGCATAACCGGCGGAAAGGCCCACCACCTGCAAAGCCAATGGCTCCGCTGGCGTCGAGTGAGCCTTCCGCCCGGTACCAATACGCAACATGCGCGCGTCCTCAGCGCTGAGAGCGGGCGAGCTAGCCGCCCAAGGCCTCCACAATTGTACGCAGATTGTAGCGCATGTAATCCAAGTACGTGCCCGCAGGTTCGCCCTCGGTCAGCGTGCCGCTATAAATGATGGCCAATTCCGCGCCCGTTTCCGCCGCTATGGTCTCGACAGCCGACCTATTGACCGTCGTCTCGCCGAATATGGCCGCCACGCCTTCTTCCCGCACCAGGTCGATCAGGTCCGCCACATCGCGCGCGCTCGGCTCAATCTGCGTCCCGCCGCCCGGAATCACCGTGCTGACGATTTCGAAATCAAAGGCATGCGCCAGATAGCCCAGCGAATCGTGACTGGTGATCAAGACGCGCTTTTCGAGCGGCAGCCCCTCCAGCAACGGCTCGATGAAGTCGTGCTCCAGCGCTTCCAGTTGCTCAATGTAGTCGGCGGCGGCCGCGGCGTATTCGTCGGCGTGATCCGGGTCCAGTTCGCTCAAGACATCGCGCGCCATGAGCGCCCAATACATCACATTGTGCGGGTCCATCCACACATGCGCATCGCAGTCGCCTTCTTCATGGGCGTGTTCGTGCTCGTCTTCGTGATGACCGTGCCCGCCACACTCGATGTCTTCCAGGCGACCCAGCGCGGCGGAATCGTCATGCTCATGATCGTGTTCCTCATGCGCGTGTTCGTCTTCATCGTGCGCGTGTTCGTCTTCATCGTGCGCGTGCTCGTCTTCATCGTGCGCGTGTTCGTCGTCATCGTGCGCGTGCTCGTCTTCATCGTGCGCGTGCTCGTCTTCATCGTGCGCGTGCTCGTCTTCATCGTGCGCATGATCGTCGCTCATCGCTGCCATCTCCTCATCGCTCATGGCAATGTCTATGCCATAGGTAGCAGCGATGTTCATGCCGATTGGGCGCGCGAATGACGTATAGAGCTCATTGAGGAAGGCTGCGGTCATCGAAGTTTGCCAAACTGACGGGAACGACAGCGATTGCGCATCTGTCACTTCGTCGTAGCTGGCGCCAACGCGCATATGGAAGTGGTAGGTGCCGTCTTCATGGGTGCCAACCGGCTTATCCAGCAGCAGAAAACGCGTGTCTGCGCATGCGTCGTCAGCCGTTTCGAACAGCGCGTAATCGTCCGGGGACTGCCCCGCGTAGTCGTAGCCGCAAGTCACACCATCGAAGGTGGCGCTGCCGCCGTCCAAGGTCATCAGGGTGAAGGGCGTGTAGTTGATCGCCTCGATGAACTCGCTGATCAAATCTGCCGTCAGCTCTGGCGTCGCCGCCAACATCGCATCGAAGCTGCCTTGAAGCTCAGCTTGTGAAAATGCCCAGACGCTTATCCACTCACCCGACCACATGCGCAAATCCGTGACTTCCTCGTGTACGTCATGGTGAGCTTCGACCAGCGACGCGATTTCCCCGTCATGTTCGTCGCAATGGCTGTGCATGTCGCCATGTGCATGCTCATCGTCGTCTTCGTGCGCGTGGTCATCGTCGTCTTCGTGCGCGTGGTCATCGTCGTCTTCGTGCGCGTGCTCATCGTCGTCGTCGTGAGCGTGCTCATCGTCTTCTTCATGCGCGTGCTCGTCGTCGTCTTCATGCGCGTGCTCATCGTCGTCTTCGTGGGCGTGGTCGTCGTCGTCTTCATGCGCGTGGTCATCGTCGTCTTCGTGAGCGTGGTCGTCGTCGTCATGCGCGTGCTCGTCGTCGTCTTCATGCGCGTGCTCGTCGTCGTGCTCGTCATGCGCATGCCCAGAAGCGCCAATGGGAATGATTTCGACGCAAGCCGAGATTTCCACGATCGGCGTGTCGCCCGCAGCGCCTGCAATCACGCCGAGCAAGGCTTCTTCTATGCCAGCGCCATTGACGAAGATCACATCCGCCTCGGACAAAGGCGTCAGCTCGCGCGGGCTCGGCTGAAATGTGTGCGGGTCGGCGCCGGCCGGAATCAGCGTCGTCAATTCAACCCGGTCTCCCGCGATGTTGTGGATGACATCCGCCAGAATGCTGTACGAAGCCACCACGCTAGGCTTCTCATCGTGCGTGACCGCACTGATATTGGGCAGCAAGAGCGCCGCCAGTAAGCAGAACATCAGGGTGATTCTCTGTCGCATTTTTCGCACATCCTCGCTCTTATTGATACTGAGTCTCATTATCGTCGAAGTTGGCGCCGCTTGCAAGACCCGGTCTTGCGACCTGCGCCTTCCCAACCAGCCGCGGCCGAAGCCAGCTTTTCCTGTTCACAGCGCGCGCTGGCGGGTAAACTCTGGCTCATGAACGGACCTGCGACACCGACTGCCGATACGCAGCCCGCCGTCGCGCACAATCCGGCCCCGCCGCCGCGCCCAGTCACAAAGCGGCGCCGCGCTCGCGTGCCCTGGCTGTCCCTGACCGTCATATTCCTGACGACCTGCACCCTGCTGCTGAGCCTTGCGCTTTTCGTAGCAGCTTTGCCCTCGGCTGACTCGGCGGAGCGCCAACGTCCACTGCAAGTGAGCGTTCAGGCGGCCGGCGCACTGCGGACGATCGAGACGACCGCCGCCACCGTCGGCGATTTGCTAAAGCAGCAGGCGCTCGACCTTCCGGCCGGCGCAACCCTGTCGCACCCGCTGGAAGAACGCCTCAGCGATGGCATGCTCATCCGCGTCATCCCGCCGCGTGAAGTCACCCTGGTGGTCGACGGCGCCGAAAGCTCGCTGACAACGCAGCTGCAGCATCCGCAGGATATCCTCGCCGAAGCCGGCATCGCCCTCAGCGACAGCGACAAAATCTGGGTCAATGGCGCCCTCGCCCGGGCTGACGCGCTGCCGGCCTGGACCGTGCCCGCCCACCACATCCGCATCCGCCGCGCCCTCCCGCTGACGATAATCGACGACGGCGACGAACTGACCATCGTCACCCAAGAAGAAACCATCGGCGAGGCCCTCTTCGCCGCCGGCATCACGCTCTATCTGAGCGACGAAGTATCGCCCCCGCTCGACAGCCCAATCACGGATGCCGCTACCATCAGCATTAAACGCGCGGCGCCCGTCGAATTGCTCATCGACGGCGTCGTCATCGAAGCGCGCGCCAACGCCGCCACCGTCGAGGCTGCCCTGGCCCAGCTCAACGCGCCGCTCTTCGGCCTCGACTATGTCATCCCGCCGGGCGATACCCCGCTCGAGCCTAACATGCGCATCGAGATTGTGCGCGTCACCGAAGAGATTGTCGCTGAGAGCGAGCCCATCAAACATGAGCTGCGTTATCAGGCCGACCCCGACTTGGAACTCGACCACCGCCGCCTGGTGCAAGCCGGCGCTGATGGCGAACGGGAAATCCGCAGCCGCGTCCGCTACGAAAACGGCGTCGAAGTCAGCCGCGAAATCAGCGAAACGGTGGTGGTCAAAGCGCCCATGCACCGCATCGTCGCTTACGGCGCTGCGATCGTGCCCGGCGTTGTACAAACAGCCGCGGGCCCGCTGCAATATTGGCGGCGGCTCTGCGTTTATGCCACGCGCTACAATCCGACGTCGAATGGCGGCAACACCAGAACGTCCACCGGCGCGCGACTGCAAAAAGGCGTCATCGCCGCCAAGCCGCAACTCATCCCCTACTACACCAAAGTCTACGTGCCCGGCTATGGCCGCGGCGAAATCCTCGATACCGGTGGCGGGCTGCGCAGCACGCTCTACTGGATCGACCTCGGCTACAGCGACCACGATTACGTGCACGGGGCGGGCTACACCTATATCTATCTCGTGGGCGCGCCGCCGGCTGATATCGATTATCTGCTGCCGGCTTGGGCGCCTTTTTCCGCGCGTCCCGGCGGCTGCGGCTAATTCTCCGTCGCCAGGTCCGCCAACGCTTGCGCCTGCGTCTTCAGCGGCACATAACTCTCGCGCCACCATTCGGGGAAGGGGTTGCGCGGCTCGCCCAGATAATCATCCAGCACGCGCCGGATGATCGGCGCCACCACTTCCGAGCCCTCCCGCGAATGCGCCATCACGCCGGCGAATGCGATCTGCGGGTTCTCGCGCGGCCAATAAGCCACGAACCAGGCGTGCGGATTGCCCAAAGTCTCCGCCGTGCCCGTTTTGCCGCAGACGCTGTAATTCGCCGGCACTTCCGCATTACGAAAGACGAATTCCGCCGTGCCCAAGTCCTTCACCGTCGTCACCTGGCACATGCCATCGCGCGCGATCGCCAGCGCCTCGGGGTCCAAATCGAGCTCGGCTTTCACCGTCGGCGCCTGCTCAATCTGGTAGCCCGGCTGACCGGCGTCGCCGATATGGCTGACCACGTAAGGCTGCCACAGCGTGCCGCCATTGGCGACCAGCGCCGTCAACTGCGCCATTTGCAGCACGGTGACGCCAACGCTGCCCTGGCCAATGGCGTTGTTGATCGCTTCCGTGATTTCGTTGGGCCGCGCCACATCGCCCGGCGCTTCAATGCCGAGCCCGCGCAAGCCAGTCGCCGCGCCGAAGCCCAGCGTCTCGGCATAGTCGGCTTGCATTCCCACGCTCTGCTGGAACATCAGCGCGCCCATTTCATAAAAGAAGGGATTGCAAGAAGCGGCCAAGGCTTGCGCCATCGTCACAGGGCCAGCCGGCGGCCGTGGCGGCGTCTCCAATATGCGCCAGTCGGTGCGCTGCCGCTGCGCATCGCCGAAACGGTCGCCGCCTTGCCAGATGTAGCCGCAGTCGAAGACGCGCTCGCCATCCCAAATGCCATTCGCCGCCGCCGCCAATGTCGTCACAATCTTGTAGACCGACCCCGGCGTATACTGCTCCGCCAGCGCCTTGTTGACGAAGGGCGTGCGCGGATCGTTCTCCAGGCGCCGCAAAGCCGCCGCTACATTGTATTCCGTCTCCGGATTGAAGATCTGCGGATCAAAGCTGGGGTAGCTCGCCAGCCCAAGCAATCGCCCGCTATTCACATCCAGCGCCACCAGCGCGCCGCCAGCCGTGATCCCGCCCCAGTTGGGCAAGGCGTAGCTCACCGCATCCGCCAGCGCCTGCGCCATAATCTCCTGCAAATCGCGGTCGACCGTCAGCGTGACGGGAAGGGGCGCCGTGCCTTCAGCGCCCGAGAGTTCGCGAATCACGGTGCTGCCGCCCTCGACGATGCTCAAGGTCCGCTGCGGCCGCCCGGCCAAGGTCGCCTCATAGGCCCGCTCAATGCCGGCCCGGCCGATCAGATCGCCCGCCGCGTAACCCAGCGCCTCCCAGCGCTCCAATTCTTCCGCCGGCACCGCGCCGATGTATCCCACCAGGTGCGTCGCGATGCCATGGCCGTAATAATTGCGCGCGCTATACGTCCGCACTTTGCTGAAGGGACCGTCGCTGGCCACGATGGCGCAATCCGCTTCCAGCTGCCCCCGATAACGCTGATAACGCTCGGCGTCGATCTCGGCGATCTGGAAGCGCGTCTCGCCCAGATAATCGGCGAAAATCGCCTGCAAGGCGCTGGTTCGCTGCAGCGTCGCCAAAGCCAGCGTCTGCAAGCAGCCCTCGACGCTGCGAATGTCGTCCTTGATAATGTACAGGCTGTACACCTGGCCGTCCTCTTGCGCCAGGCGCCGGCCATCGGCGGCGTAGATATTCGCCCGCCGCGGGAAATCAACCCGTTCGCGCAGGCGCGCCCGGCTCGACATGCCCGCGATAATGTCCATGGCCGACCAAGCCACCTTCCAACCGCCTTCATCCACCAGGCGCATAACGCGGTTCTCGTCCGCAATCTCGCCAAATGTCGGCGATTCGATGAACGCGTCATAATGCAGCACCGCCGTCGTGCCTTGATATTCGACCCGGTTGAGTTCGTAGCTGACGCCGCCGAAGCGGATGACGCTATGCGCCGCGGTGTATTGCCCGATGAAGTCGTCTTGCGCATACACTTCGCGGCTGCGCCCGGCGATCAGCCGATACATCGCCTCGAAGTCTTCCCCCGCCCAGGCGCGCATAAACCCGTCCAGCGCTTCCGCCGGGTCTGCGCTCGTGCTTAGCGCTTCGGGCGCCGGCGTATCGGCGATGGGCACATTCTCTTGCAATAATGCCGATTGGCACCCGCTCAGCAGCACAACCAGACAGACGGCGTGCCAAGTACAAAATGCGAATGATCGCAACATAAGGCGCTTCTTCAAAATGACCGCTTCTTCGTGGACACGCGCGCTACCCGACAGCCGCCAACGTCGAGTTTTGTAGGGGCGAGACTTGTCTCGCCCTCCCGTCCCTCCGACGCCCGCCCACGCCCCCTCAATAAGCCCCGCTGCGCAGCACCACCCGCGGTATCGTCAGCATCAAAATCTCGATGTCCATCGACAGCGACCAGTTATCGATGTAATACATATCCATTTCGCACATCTCATCAAAGGGGATATTGCTGCGCCCGCGCACCTGCCACCAGCCGGTCATGCCCGGCGTGATCTGCAATCGCCGGATATGCCGCGCCTCATACAGCGCCACTTCGCCCGGCGTCGGCGGCCGCGGCCCCACCAGGCTCATCTCGCCGCGGATGACATTCAGCAGGTTCGGCAGCTCGTCCAGGCTGGTGCGGCGTAAGAATCTGCCCAGTCGGGTGATGCGCGGGTCGTCGACGAATTTGGGATGGCGCGGGTCTTCGCCCGTTTCGCGCAGCATCTCCGAGTGCAACGCCTCCGCATTGTGCACCATACTGCGGAACTTCAGCATCTGAAATTCGCGGCCGCCTTTGCCCACCCGCAATTGCCGGAACAGCGCCGGCCCACCCCCCTCAAGCTTCAACGCCAGCACCACCAGCAGGCTCAGCGGCGCCCACAGCGGCAGCCCTAGCGCCACCACCAGCAAGTCCAGACCGCGCTTCAACAGTTGGTTGACGCGGCTGAAGCTGCGGTGCGCGCCGATACCCAGCAGCGGTATGCCGTCCAAATTCTCGACCTGCACCTGGCGGATGTTCAGCTGCATGATCTCGGGCACGATGCGCA
Organism: Phototrophicaceae bacterium; assembly: GCA_965208195.1. Lineage (GTDB taxonomy): Bacteria > Chloroflexota > Anaerolineae > Aggregatilineales > Phototrophicaceae > UBA6055. The sequence continues at coordinate 2,395,676 of CBDBOC010000004.1, forward strand.
AGTCGGCGCCGGCCTCACGGCAGACCTCGGTCAACGCTTGTATGCGGTCGTAATGCTTCCAGCGGAAAGTGATAATCACCGTGTCGATCATTCGCGTCTTGATCGCCTCCGCCAGCACATCCGTCCCGCCCAGCGCTTCAACCCGCCCCATGCTGACCTCGGCGATGCCCGGGTCGTCATCCAAAAAGCCGACCGGCAAATATCCCAGCTCCGGCCGTGAACGCATGATGCCCAGCAGCGACCGGCCCACCTCGCCCATGCCGATGATCAAGACGCGGCGGATGCCGATACCGTGGTTGCGCAGGTAGGCCAAGACCCAGCGCCGCAGCAACCGCGAAACCCCGCCCACGGTCACGGTCAGCGCCGCCACATAAATCAGCATCAAGCGGCTGGTCGCCAGCGGCTGCAAGATGAAAAACATCGCCAGCACAATGACGATCGACACCGCCACGCTGCTGGCGATCAGATAGAGCTCTTCCAGCCAGGCGCGCCCGACGATGTTGCGATACAAGCCGTTGCGCTGGTAATTCAGCCATATCAGCAGCGCGTACACCGCGGCGAAGGGCACATAAGGCCCGAACTCGCGCTGAATCGGGTCGAGCACCGGCCGTATCAGCTGCAGCTCGTAACGTATGATGTATGCCAAACCGAACGCCAGAAAAGCCAAGACCGCATCCAGCAGCGGAAAAAGCCAACGCGGCTCAATCGTCGGGCGTTCTGATAGCGTCCGTTGCGAATTCATCAGCCGCCGCCATCTTGATCTGCCAGGCGGACCCGGCAGCCCACGGGGTGCTCACTTGGTTTCAACGCCGGTCACTTTCTTGCTTTCGCTCAATGGAATGTCGCCTTCGTTCAAGGCCCGGCGATAACTGGCCAGCGTCAGATCAGCCGTGCGCGTCCAACTGAACTTCCGCGCGCGCTCCAAGCCCTTGGCGCCAGCCGCCTCGCGCCAGGCCTCGTCTTGACGGGCGGCCCGCAGCGCCCCGCTCCAGGCATCGGCATCGTCAGGCGGCAGGCACAAGCCCGCCCGGCCCGCCACCTCGGGCAATGACGACGCATCTGACGTCAGCACCGGCGCGCCGCAGGCCATCGCTTCCAGGACGGGCAAGCCGAAGCCTTCGTAGAGTGACGGGTAGACGAAGGCGTCGGCACAATTGTACCAAAGCGGTAAATCGGCGGGGGGGACGAATCCGATGTGTTTCACGCTATCGCCCAAGCGCCGCTTTTCGATCTCGCGCAAGACCCGCTCCGCCCGCCAGCCGCTGCCCCCGCCCAATATCAGTGGCAGCCGCTCCGCCGGCTTCAAGCGCGCGTACGCTTGAATCAGCAGGCCCAAATTCTTACGCGGCTCCAGCGTGCCGATGTAGAGCCAGAAGCGCTCGGGCAGGTCGTGCTTGCGGCGGAAATGCGCTTTCTCCGCCTCTAGCCGCGGCCGAAACGCCGCCCGATCATAACCCAGTGGCGTGACGTCGATCTTGCCAGCCGGCACGCCCAGCAGAGCCGTCAGGTCATCCGCCGTGCTTTGGCTGATCGCGAGGACGCGCCGCGCCCGCGCGCAAGTCAGCGCCGTCATGCCCTGCAAGTAGAGCCGCCGCGCCCGGCTCAGCCGCCCCGGGAAGCGCAGAAAACTCAAGTCGTAGACCGTCACCACCATCGGCTTCGGCTCAGCAACACCGGCGCCACAAACGCCAGCGCATGATACAGGTCGTAGCGCCGCAACTGCCACGGCTGCAGCGCCTGCTCCCACAAAATACGCCGCAGCGGCCGCCCGGTGTCGATGCCCGCCCGCCGCATGTTCACGCCCGGGAAGCTCAGCGTATTGGCCGCGCCCACCAACGCCTCAAAGCGCCAGCCCGCGGGCGCCCCCTCCGGCAAATGACGCAGCAAGTTGCTGATGTAGCTGTGGATGCCGGCCGAGCGATACCCCGCGCCAGCCGCCAGCAAATGCGCGTTTAACCCAATCCTCATGCCCCGCAGTATAGCACAGTCGCGCCCCCGCCCGATGCAGCGTCGGCGAGCCGTCGTGCTGCCCTCATCACCCGGCGAAGCGCGGCGTCGGCAGCCCCCGCACCCCCGGCTTATAACTGAATACTCACTTTGACATATTAACGCCATATCAATAGCATAACGAATATAATATCCCCATCTATATCCTTATGGGACACACACGTTATGCTGCGCCGGGCACTACTGACAACTGTCGCCATTGGATTATGCTTGCGTATCGCGTATGCGGTGGCCATCTATGAGCCGTCTCTGCTCCCGTACAACCTTGATGACTTCATTTCTTACAAGAACGCCGCCAACGACATCTTGAACGGCGACCTCGCTTTCAGCAACAGCCTGTATCTTAAGCGGCCGCCGGCTTACGCCTTGCTCGTCGCCGCGCTCGGCATTCAGCCCGGGCTCATCATCGCCGTCAATCTTCTGCTGGGTCTGTCGGTGATACCGTTGACTTACCACATAGCCAGGCAGCTCGCTCTGCCAACAGAACTTGCGCTGCTGGCGGCCTTCTTTGTCGCGCTCGATCCAGCCAGCATACGCGCCTCGGTCGTGCTGCGCGCCGACGCCCTGGCGAATTTCTGGCTCGCTCTCGCTTTCCTGAGCTTGCTGCGACTCGCTCGGCCGGCCACTGCGGGAAATGTGCGCTTGGGGCGCCCTCTCCGGCACGCTGATCATATTATCCGCCCTTACGCGTCCGGCTTCGTATCTCCTTTGGATACCGGCGGGCATCTGGCTCGTCATTGCGCAGCGGGGGGGGGGCTGCGCTTATTGGCGATCTGCGCGCTGGCCCTTCCCTGCCTGCTGGGCATCGGCGTCTGGCGTGCGCATAACGCTACCCACTTTGACAACGCGACCTTTTCCACCGCGGGCACATTTCAACTGCTCTACGTGCGCGCCGCCTCCGTCATGTATCAAGCGACAGACTTGGACCTAAAGGAAGTGTATGCGATCCTGGCGCGTCGCGTGGAAGAACCCTTTGGCACAGATTTGCAGGACGTAGACGCAACCTGGCGCCACGCTCACATAGGCGTCACGTCAGATAAGCAAGCCGTCATGACCGATGTCGCGCTGGATGTCTTTCGCGAGTATCCGCTCTACTACGTTTTGACCATTCCCGTTGGCATCTACCGCATGTTCATCGCCGTCACCGCCTGGCCCGCCGTCGAGGGCTTCCTGTGGAATGTTGGCTTCACACTCGCAGCAGCCCTTGGTTCGTGGCATCTGACGAAAACGCGCCAGTTCGCCATCGGCCTGTTTCTCGCGCTGCCCAGCCTCTACTTCATGACCGGCACGCTGCTGGTCGCCACCGCCAGTTACGACACCCGCGCCCGCGTCATGGTCACGCCTCTCCTCGCCATCATGGCCGCTTACGGCGTACACTACCTCATCACCCGGCGAAGAGCGGCGTCGGCAGCCCCCGCACCCCGGGCCGACAACTGAACAAACTCCCCGCCAGCGGATACTTGTCGCGGTCTTCCTCAGCAATCGCCGTGCTCGCGGTCGTGATATACAGCGTGTCCAGCTCAGCGCCGGCGAATGTGCAGCTGGTGATATTGGGCACGGGCAGCGGCACAACCCCCAAAATCTCGCCCGCCGGCGAATACCGCGTGAGGCGCGCCCCGCCAAAATGCGCCACCCAGACGCAGTCCTCGCTGTCCACCGTCATGCCATCGGGCACGCCCTCATCGTCCGCCGTGAACTCAGCGAAGACGCGCTTATTGCTCAGCCCGCCCGCCGCGTCCATATCCAGCGCGTAAATCCGCCGCTTGATGCTGTCCGTGTGATAGATGACGCTGTTGTCGATATTGAAGGTCGGCCCGTTGCAAATGATGTAGTCGCTGTCGCAGCGCTCCAGGCTGAGGTCCGGGTCCAGCCGATATAGCGAGCCGCTCTCCTGCGTTTGGCCGATGTGCATCGTGCCCGCCCAATAGCGCCCGCTGTTATCCACCTTGCCGTCATTGAAGCGGTTGTCCGGCAAATCCGCCTCTGGCAAGCTGATGGGCTGCGCCGAGAGTACATCCAGGTTGATAAAGGCATAGCCGTCTTTGACCGTGCCGATGAAACCGCCCCCGACCCGCGGTGACAAGCTCGTCACCTCAAAATCAAAAGTCCAGGTCGTCTTGCCGCCATCCGCCAGCGCAAAACGATGTACCTTGTTGCTAAAGATATCCACCCAGTACACGGCGTTCTCCGCCTCGACCCAAACCGGCCCTTCACCCAGGATCGCCGGAATCTCCCAAACCGCAATTACTTCGCTCATTTTCGCTTTCCTCTAGCTATAAGCATCCAATGCACAGCTAATCCTGCAAGCAAACGCGCAGCCGGGCCACCGCCCACGCAAATCGCCTTGAATCTCGCGGCGCTCGGATCCCTCGCTCCGATGCTTTGGGGAGGGGGCTGATGAGCGAGTTTGGCCCGTGGCAGACGATGGCGGGCATCGTCTTGGGCAGGGGAGCGTTGGCGAGATAGGTCATTTGATTATCCCAATCTGTTTGACTTATCGGACAGTAAGGTCTTGTTTCTACTTGAGGCTCTAAACTGCGGCAGAATCCGCTTTTAACGAAATGGAAATATGCGGAATGCTTCCTCTCAACTCAAATCGAACCATTCTCTTTTATCGTCTTTGTTTACTTTCCTATCACCGAGCTTCTTAAGCAACGAATGTTCTTCAGAGTGTCTTCAACCTCATTAGCGGGGCAGATGATAGTAACCGTCGCGGTCAATCTTCCATCTATCTCCGCAATTGCCATTTATTCTTCGCACTATGTTACTGCAAAACGTAGGGGGCCTGCCTCGGTACGGAGTTAACTTCAACCCTTGGTCATTGACGGCGGCGCATACGATACATTCACAGCGTGTAATCCTGTGTTCGTCCGGAGGCAGGAAAATCAAGTGGTAGCGGCCTTTACGCTGGACAAGTGCGTAGTCAACCTCTGCTTCGTCAAGAGCTTCGGCGACTCGATTATGCCGTGCGGTGGAGTGAGACTGCTTTCCAGCTTCCAGGCGCAGCGGCATCATTTTAGACTTGACTGTCTTGGCACGGCGGGACAAGTCGGGCTGAGCTGTTCGCCGTGACGCTCGTTCAACATCGTTCCATTTGCTATGAACTTTGCGCAAGCCTTGCGCTGCCTCTTTGGTTCTTCCTAATAGGTACAAAATCATCCGGAATAGGTACAAAATCATCCGGAGAAAAGGAAGAATTGGCAACGTTGGGAAACTTGCCAAATTACCGCCACTATACGATCTCCATCCCATACCCATTCCCATTGCTGCATCTCGCATCACCACCAGAAACGCTAGCACATGACCAAAAATCATGTGTCCATAAAAGCTCGGTCCAAGATTGAACTGTAGAATCGAATCGCCTTGCAGCAATGGCATTAATACGTTCCAGCCGATGACCCACCAGATTAGTCCGTAGATCACGCCGCCGACCAAGATGTTCATCAGAGAGTTGCCTAGATCCAGGTACAGCATGAAGACTCCGGTGTACAATGCGCCGGCAAGCATACTGACAAGCATATGCCATCCGTGTCCGACACCCAGCACCTGAAATTCGGGATGCGCATACGCGATATAGAAGTAGCCGGCTATCAGCCCAGGAACAATCCCCCTACTCATATCGTCAACAGCCACAGCCCGCACTCCTATAGTTTGACCTATTGGGACATAACGACATTCTAGCGTTAGATTGTCGAAAATCAAAAGCCGGACAGCCTTCCCCTTCTCTTGCACTGTCATTGGCATCGGCATAAGCGGTCGCTATAATAAAATTAAGCAAGCCTTGCTGGAGAGACAGCTATGAGCACCTTGCAACCTGACTCCACTGTCCGTACGACCTGCCCCTACTGCGGCGTCGGCTGCCAGATGGACCTGCATATCAATGACGACAAGATCTATCGCGTCGAGGCGCCTTTCGATAGCGCGCCCAATTACGGCAATCTCTGCGTCAAAGGCCGCTTCGGGCTCGATTTCGCCACCCATCCCCGCCGCCTGAAAAAACCGCTCATCCGCGACGGCGAGCGCGGCGTCTTCCGCGAAGCCAGCTGGGACGAAGCCCTCGATTTCGTCAGCGAGAAGCTATCCGCGATCGTGACTGAGCACGGCGGCGATAGCGTGGCCACCTACGCCTGCGCCAAAGCCACCAACGAAGACAACTACGTCTTCCAGAAGTGGGTGCGCGCCGTGATGCAAACCAACAATGTCGATCACTGCGCCCGCCTCTGCCATGCCGGCAGCGTCACCGGCTTGCAGCTCGCCATCGGCTCCAGCGCCATGAGCAACAGCATCGGCGAGATGGAAGACCTCGACACCTTCATCGTCACCGGCAGCAACACCACCGAGACGCATCCGGTCATCAGCCTGTTCCTCAAGAAAGCCGTGCGCAAAAACGGCGCCAAGCTCATCGTCATCGACCCGCGGCAGATCGAACTGACCGACTTCGCGACGCTCTGGCTGCGGCAGAAACCGGGCACCGATGTCGCCGTCTTCCAGGCCATGGCCAACGTCATCGTGAGCGAGAACTTGTTCAATCCCGAATTCATTGAAGCGCGCACCGAGGGCTTCGAAGACTACATCGAATCGCTGGAAAACTGCACGCCCGAATGGGCCGAGCAGATCAGCGGCGTGCCGGCTGACGATATCCGCCAAGCCGCGCGCATGTACGCCACTGCCGAGCGCGCCGCCTTCTATTGGGGCATGGGCATCAGCCAAAGCACGCACGGCACCGACAACGCGCTCTCGCTGACCAACCTGGCGCTGATGTGCGGCCACGCTGGCAAACCCGGCACCGGCCTCAACCCGCTGCGCGGGCAGAATAACGTCCAGGGCTGCTCCGATAGCGGCGGCTTGCCCAATGTCTTGACGGCCTACCAGCCAGTGGCTGAGCCCGCCATCAGGGGCAAATTTGAAGCGCCTGGAACACCGCGCTAAATCCAACACCCGGCTTGACCGTCACCGAGATGGTCGACGGCGCGCTGGCCGGGCAGATCAAAGCCATGGTCGTCATGGGCGAAAACCCCATGATGAGCGAGCCCAATCTCTCCCACGCCCAACACGCCCTCGAAGCGCTCGACCTGCTCGTCTGCATCGACATCTTCATGAACGAAACCGGCGAAATGGCCGATGTGATCTTGCCCTCGGCCAGCTTCGCCGAGAAAGACGGCACCTTCACCAATAGCGACCGGCGCGTGCAGCGGGTGCGCCAAGCTTTGCCCGCCGTCGGCGAGTCGCTGCCGGACTGGGTCATCGTCTGCGACCTGGCCCAGCGCATGGAAGCGCAGCTCGGCGTCGAGATCAGCGCCGGCTTTGATTACGCCGATCCCGAAGCCATCTGGGAAGAGATGCGCGCCCTCACGCCCGACTTCCACGGTATCACCTACGCCCGCCTGGAAGCCGAAGGCGGCGTGCATTGGCCCTGCCCGGCGGCCGACCATCCCGGCACGCCCTACCTCTTCGAAGACGAGTTCCCGCGCGGCAAGGGCAAATTCTGGGAACTGGAGTACGGCACCGAAAGCGAGTTGCCCGATGACGAATTCCCCTACCACCTGACGACCGGCCGCGTCCTCTTCCACTGGCATGGCGGCACCATGACGCGGAGCTCCCGCCTGGAAGACGCCTTCCCCGTGCCCATTGTCGAGATGCACCCGGCCGATGCCGGCGCCCTGCAAGTTGTCTCTGGTGATTGGCTGCGCATCACCTCGCGCCGCGGTTCCGTCGAATGCCAGGTGATGGTCACCGGGCGTTCGCCGGCTGGCACGCTCTTCTTGCCCTTCCACTTCGTCGAAGCCGCCGCCAACCTGCTGACGCTGGAGAAAGTCGACCCCAAAGCGAAAATCCCCGACTTCAAAATGGCGGCCGTCAAGCTGGAAAAGGTGGACCGCGCGCCGACAGCCCTGGAAGAGCAGGGCGCCATCAAAGACCCCCTGCGCTATGTGCACTAGGGCCGGCTGCGGCCCAATCGTGGATTCTTTCTTTACGCACATATCCATGTTATGATGTGCATGAAAGGAGTTGCTGCTATGAATGAAACGATTCTGGCACAGATTCCAACTGATGAAATTCGCCGGTATTGCGTTGAGCAACCGATACGCCGCCTGTCGGTCTTTGGCTCTGCGGCGCGTGGCGAGCTGACCGACGAGAGTGACATAGACTTGCTCGTCGAATACATGCCTGACGCGCGTGTCAGCTATTTTGATATGGGTCGACATGTAACCGATCTGATAGAAATCGTTGGCCGACACGTCGACTTGTGCACGCCTAAGTCAATTAGTCGCTATTTTCGCCAAGACGTATTGGACCACGCACTGCCCATCTATGCAAAAGAGCCGTGAAAACGACCGGGCTCGCCTTCAGCATATGTTGGACAACGCAATTCTTGCCTGTCAATTCGCAGAAGGAAAGACCCGCGATGACATTGATTCCGATGATCAGCTTCGGCTTGCTCTGGACCGAGCCGTTGAGATCATTGGTGAAGCTGCTTGCCACATTACCGATGAATTGCAGGACGAAACACCTGATATTCCGTGGGGTGATATCAAGGGAACGCGCCTGATAGTCGCGCACCGCTATTACGAAATCGATAGGGATGTCCTCTGGGAAACCGTGACCATTCACGTCCCAAGACTGATAACCCAGCTTGAAACGATTCTTGAAACTCAAGAACGCTAGAATTGAATTCGCCATACGAATCCACCACGTCACTCTCCCTCGCCATCATCGCCGGCGGGCAGAGCCGTCGCATGGGCCGCGACAAAGCCTTCGTACACCTCGCCGGCCTGCCCTCATCCAACACGTCATCAAAAACAGCGCCGCGCTCGGCCAAGCCGAGACCATCCTCATCACCAACAAGCCCGCCGATTACCAACATCTCGGCCTGCCGATGCACCGCGATATCCTGCCCGACAAAGGCTCCCTTGGCGGCATCTACACCGCGCTCTCACAGGCGAGCAGCGAGTCTGTGCTGGTGCTGGCTTGCGACATGCCCTTCGTGAATCCGGACCTGCTCCGCTTCATGATCAAGCCCAGCTCGACGATGCGGTCGATATCGTCGCCCCGCGCGTCGACGGCTATCCCCAGGCCCTGCACGCCATCTACCGGGTGACCTGCCTCCCGCCGATTCGCGACCAGCTCGCCGCCGACCGCCTCAAGATCATCCGCTTCTACGACCAAATGCGCGTCCGCTATCTCGACGAAGCCGACTACGCGCCCTACGACCCCGAAGCCCGTTCCTTCGCCAACCTCAATACACCTGAGGAATTGGAGCAAGCTCGTCGGCTGCTGCCGAGAGATTGACATAAAGCACAGGCAAGACTGATAATACAGGAGATTCTCTGCTGAAAAGGCACCGTTGGCCCGTGGAGGGATGTATTTCATGCGTAAACCCGTTGCCGTGTTGGTTCTAGTTCTCACTCTATATATCCCAATTCTGGCACAAGATAGTCCGGACCAGCCAACGGAGAACCCGCCCGTGCTTTCTACAAGCATTGGTTCTGAAGAACCTCTTCGCATAAGTCAAGCGTTTATAGTAAATGGAAGAAAGAAAGAGCGCGCATTTAGATCTGACTTTTACGAATCTGTCGGATTACTTACCCTTTATGAAGGTGAGTGGTCAATTGTTGCGACTGGATTGGGCGGCAGAGATAAAACAACTTTTGATGGCAGTGATTTTCGTGGTGTGGATGTTGACCTCCAAGCTTCCCCACAAAGATGTTTTAGGTTACTTACATCAAAATTCGGTAAAGCGTTTGAAATCAAATGTCCGCTACGATCTCTGAAATTCAATATGCGGTCTGATTCCTCTGAGACGATGTTGCTAGTAGCTCAACTTCTACCAAGCGATCAAACGGGGGGTAAATCGACGGCAGGCAGAACTGCCACAACGACAGTTGCACCGAGTCCGACGAGCATATCTGCGGAAGCATTGGCAGAAACACCGTCAATTACTCCAACGGATTCGCCGACTCTAACACCCACTCCGCGACCGACAGTTGATCCAGAATCAGGCACATACCAAGTCAGCAGGTCTGGAGGAGTAAATGTAAGGTCCTGCGCCAGTACATCCTGCGATGTGGTCGAAAAACTACAGTTTGGGGAGTCAGTGATTGTTTCCAGGTTTGAGGACGGTGAAACTGTCGGGGGGAGCAGCCGATGGGCGCGAACATATACCGGAGACTACATCCACTCCTCGTTGTTGACGCGGGGAAGCGCTGCTGCAACTGCAACGCCGCAAATGGATCTGCAGTCTTTGCTGTATAACACATTGGATACGATAGTGGAAAGCGTTGACGTAATTCCGTCCGCACGAAACGTGCTGGTCAAAACATCGTTGTTTCACGGTGACAGTGACTCTCTTGCCGAGGCAGCAATCAAAGATATCGGAAAGTCGATCTGTCTCCTAAAGAACAATGGATTCAGTTCCTACATATTAACCTATATGAGCAGCCACGAATCAGACCCCGAGCCTTATTCTATCAAGTTTAGGTCAAGACCGGGGACGACCTCCAGCTTTAGATGTCCGGTTCGCCATTTATCCTTGGAAAGCTTGTTAGAGCGACTTGAACCCCTCTTGGAATTCAGCGATGTATCGGATTGGCTCTTCAGTATGACATCGTTAGGTTGGTAGAAGCGGCAGTTCATCTACCTAGGATTGGTACTCAGAGTCTGTAGTTCATTGCAATTAGCAAATTCAAGCCAGAATCTTGTGGTGTGAAGTCTGCTATTTTCGTTTGACGCGCGACTCCCCATCTTTTTGTTACAATGAAGCTATGACCAAGTCATTCGATCTGGACGCCACGTTAGACGCCTACAATGGTCGCCGGCGCGAAGCACTGCTGCCCGTCCTCTGGGATGTGCAAACCGCCTTCGGCCACATTAGCGCCGAGCACGTCCACCGCATTTCGCACGCCTTGCGCGTCCCGGAAGCCGATATCTTCGGCGTCATCGGCTTCTATACGCTCTTCCACGATCAGCCGACCGGCCGCCGCATCATCCGCGTCTGCGCCGATCCCATCTGCGCCCTGGCCGGCGCCGACGCTATCTTGCACGGGCTCTGCGAACGGCTGCACGTGGCCGAGGGTGGGACCACCGCCGACGGCGAATTCACCGTGGAGCACTCGCCCTGCCTCGGGCTATGTGAGCATGCGCCCGCCGCCTTGACCAGCGAACGCGGCCGACCCGATGTCTCCCTGCCGCGCGTCACGGTCGACTCGCTGCTGGGCGATTGGGACGGCGCCTACTTCCAGCCCGCCGGCCACACCGAGTCCACCTTATTGAACCCGCACTTGGATGCGCCCGCCGAGAGCCTGGAGCGCTACGGCGATTACGCTGCCTTGCGTAAAGCGCTGACGCAACTGAGCCCCGACGACGTCATCGCCGATCTGGAAGCCTCGGGGCTGATCGGACGTGGCGGCGCCGCCTTCCCCACCGGCATGAAATGGAAGTTCACCCGCGCGGCCGCCGGCGGTCAAAAGTACATCGTCTGCAACGCCGACGAGAGCGAGCCCGGCACCTTCAAAGACCGCGTGCTGATGGAGCACCGGCCGCATCTCCTGCTCGAAGGCATCGCCCTGGCGGCTTACGCGGTCGGCACGGACAAAGCCATCATCTTCATCCGCGGCGAATACCCCAAAGCGACCGCGATTCTGGCCGCGGCCATCACCGAAGCCGAAGCGGCCGGCCTGCTCGGCGCTGATATCATGGGCGCTGATTTCTCCCTGATGTCGAGATCCGCCGTGGCGCCGGCGCCTATATCTGCGGTGAAGAAACGGCCCTCTTTGAAGCCATCGAAGGCAAGCGCGGCTTCCCCCGCATGAAACCGCCTTACCCCACCACGCACGGCCTCTTCGGCCAACCGACAGCCGTCAACAATGTCGAGACGCTCTGCGCCGCGCCCGGCATCATCGCCTTCGGCCCCGCACAGTTCAAAGCCATCGGCACCGAAGGCAGCGCCGGCCCCAAGCTGGTTTCCGTCAGCGGGCACATCGGCCGCCCCGGCGTTTATGAGATCGCGCCCGGCATCACCCTGCGCCACTTCCTCGACCATGTCTGCGGCGGCCTGGTCGGGGATTTGCAGGCGGTGCTGATGGGCGGCGCGGCCGGCACGTTTCTGCTGCCCGCCGATATTGACGTGCGGCTGACCTTCGAGGACTTGCGCGAGGCCGGCAGCACCTTCGGCTCCGGCGCTATCATGGTCTTCAATACCACCGTCGACCTGCGCGATATCCTCCAGCGCATCGGCCGCTTCTTCCAGCACGAGAGCTGCGGCAAGTGCTTCCCCTGCCAATTGGGCACGCAGCGCCAAGTCGAAATCCTCGACCGCCTCGACGCGCCGATTGCGGGCGATCGTGAGCGCCTGCTGGATGTCGGCCTGACCATGACCGAAGCCTCCATCTGCGGCCTGGGCCACACCGCCGGCCTCGCCGTCATGAGCGCCATCGAAAAGTTTCCCGAGTGGAACGACGACCTCTTTGTTTGCCCACCAACACGATAACCGTCGGGGCGTCTCCTTGAATCGCCCGCCAAAGCAAAATCTGTAGGGGCGACCTATCAGGTCGCCCGCACATACCGGGTAAACTGTAGGTCGCGAGCCCTGTCTCGCCCGCCATAACGAAAATCGCAGGGACGACGACATGACCGACGACACAATCACACTCCAACTCGACGGCCAGACCATAGAAACCAAGCCCGGCGCCACCCTCCTCGACGCCGCCGCCCAAGCCGGCATCGACATCCCCGTCATCTGCTACCATGAAGCCACCACGCCCAACGGCCTCTGCCGCGTCTGCGTCGTTGATGTCGACGGCGGGCGCGTCTTGCAGCCGGCCTGCGTCGCCGAATGCCAAGCCGATACCAGCGTCGAAACCCGCAACGAGCGCGTCCTGCGCAGCCGCCGCACCATCCTCGAGATGCTCAACGCCTCGGTCGATCTGACCCAAGCGCCCGAGATTCAAGCCATGATGACCGATTGCGCCGCCGACGACGAGCGCTTCCCCGAGGCCCGCCGCCGCCAAAGCGATGTCATCGACGACAACCCCTTCTACGTGCGCGATTACGAGCAGTGCGTGCTCTGCTGGCGCTGCGTCCAGGTCTGCGCCGAAGACGCGCAATTCACCTTCGCCCTGACGCTGAAGAACCGCGGTCACGACACCTCGGTCGCCACCGCCTTCGATATCAGCATGACCGATTCGCCCTGCGTCTTCTGCGGCCAATGCATCGGCGTCTGCCCCACCGGCGCGCTCAAACCCAAAATCGAATGGGGCCTGGAGCAGGGCTGGAGCGAAGACCAACTGCGCCGCAGCACTCGCCGCCGCCGCAAGCGGGACGCGCCAGATGGCGGCTGAACCTGCACCGGCCCTGATCGGCGCCGTCCCCTTCACCTACCAACAGGTCGATGGCGCTGACGTCCGCCATGTCGCCGGCGGCGTCATTGACGAGGGCCTGCTCTCGATTTACGTCAACGGCGAATCGCTGGCCACCATGATGTGCAGCCCGCTGCAGCTCAAAGCGCTGACGGTCGGCTACTTGTATAACGAAGGCATCATCGATTCCGCCGCCGATATCGGCTTGCTGCAGCTCAATCATCCCGGCAGCGTGGCCGATGTCATCTTGACACGCGACGAGGTGGCGCTGCCGCGGCGCATGATCCTGACCACCGGCTGCGGCGGCGGCATGACCGGCCAAGAGCTTTCGGCCAGCGCCCCGGCCCTGCAATCGGACTATCGCGCGACGCCGGCCCTCGTCCTGCGGCTGATGCGACAGCTTCAAGGCGCGGCGCGCTTGTACAACGCTGTCCGCGGCGTGCATACCGCCGTGCTCGGCGACGAAAGCGGCCTGCTCGTAAGCGCCGAAGATGTCGGCCGACACAACGCCGTCGACAAAGTGGCCGGCCAAGCCCTGCTTGACGGCATCGACACCCGCGATCGTATTCTGCTGACCAGCGGCCGCATCAGCTCGGAGATGCTGGGCAAAGCTCGGCGGATGCGCGTCCCTATCGTCGCCAGCCGCACCGCGCCCACCAGCATCTCGGTCGAGCTGGCGCAAGCCTGGCAAATCTGCGTCATCGGCTACGTCCGCGCCGGCGGCCTGCGCGTCTACACCCACCCCTGGCGCCTGGGGCTGGAGCCCTAAGTCCCCCGCCACCGTCGAATCCTGTAGGGGCGAGCCACTGGCTCGCCCGCCCGCCACCGTCGAATCCTGTAGGGGCGAGCCATTGGCTCGCCCGCCCGCAACGCAATCAGACGCACACTGTGGCTCGCGCAACCAGCTGACGAATGTCGACCGCAATGCACATCCAAAGCGCGCGATTTATCGCAAACCAAAATGCAGTACTCCGTGTCCTCCATTCAACTCGGTGTCCTCGGTGGTAAAAGTGTGTAGACTTCTACCCATCTGCCGACCGCAGACGGCGCTGTGTTACAATGCCCCCAGTAAACGTCCCAAAACCGCCGAACGGGTTTCGCGCCCTTATGCCCTCAGCAGAGTTCTTCCAGGTCACGCCCGTCAGCGACGCGCTCGCCCGGCTCGACGCCCATTGGCAGCCGCCACTCAGGGCAGAGACTGTCGCCGCCGCCGATGCGCTGGGCCGCGTCCTCGCCGCCGATATACGCTCGCCCGAACAAGTGCCGGCCTTCCGCAAGAGCACGGTTGATGGCTACGCCCTGCTCGCTGCTGATACCTTCGGCGCGGGCCAATCCCTGCCCGCCTTGCTGCAGCTGCTCGGCGAACTGAAGATGGGCGAAGCGCCGCAACGCGATGTCACGCCCGGCGCCGCGCTGCTCATCCACACCGGCGGCATGCTGCCCGCCAGCGCCGATGCCGTGGTCATGCTGGAGCATACGCAAGCGCTCGACGCCGCCGAAATCGAAGTGATGCGCCCCGTGGCTCCGGGCGAAAATGTCATCCAGGCCGGTGAAGACGTCGGCTTGGGGCAGGCCGTACTGCCCGCCGGCCATCGTCTGCGACCGCAAGATATCGGCGCGCTCCTGGCCCTGGGTACAACCGAGATCGCCATTCGTCCGCGTCCGCGCATCGGCATCCTCAGCTGTGGCGACGAACTGTTGCCGCCAGACGCCGCCTTGCCCCCGGGGAAAATCCGCGATATCAACGCCTATACTCTGGGCGCCCTGGCCGAAAAACTCGGCGCGCAAGCCATCCGCCTGGGCATCGCCGCCGACCGTCTCGACGATTATCAGCGCCGCGCCGCCGAGGGTTACGCGGCCTGCGACATCCTGCTTCTAAGCGCCGGCAGCTCGGTTTCCGCGCGCGACTATACCGCGCAGGTCATCCATCAGCTGGGCCCGCCGGGCATTTTGCAGCACGGCCTGGCCACCAAACCCGGCAAGCCCACCATCATCGCCCTCTGCGGCGACAAGCCCGTCATCGGCCTGCCCGGCAATCCCGTCTCGGCCCTGCTGGTGGCGCGGCAATTGCTGCCCCACTTGATCGCGCGCTTTCAAGCCACGGAGACACTGCCCGGGCGCAGCCTCAGCGCCACGCTGTCTCAGCGCGTCGCCTCAGCCAGCGGCCGCGAAGACTGGCTTCCCGTGCGCCTAACAGACCGAGCTGAAGGCGGCCACCTGGCCGAGCCCGTCTTCGGCAAGTCCAATCTGATTTTCACCCTCGTCGCTGCTGATGGCCTGCTGCGCGTGCCCCTGAACAGCAGCGGCTACGATGCCGGCGCCGAAGTCGAAATCGAGCCCTTCTAGCCGCGAGCACCGGCTAAGGCGGTGTAGGGGCTAGCCTTGGCTCGTCCGCCCGTCCCTCACCACCCCACCAAGGTCTAAATCTGTAGGGGCGAGCCTTGACTCGTCCGCCAATACCTGTCAGACCCTATAGACACACGGCCGTCGTGGCAGCCGCCTAACCAAAATACCTTGCCTCTCGCAGTGCCAAGCCCCCGTCCTTAGCTTGCTGGAATTCCGCCCCCAGTTGTGCGGGGGCGCCGAGGGGGGAACAGGGCCGAGGGGTGGGGTAAAATTGCCCGCAACGTAAACAAGACCGCGGAGTCAACTCGCCCATAGAATCTCCTTGCGTCTCGATTGGGGGCCGAGGCGGTTTCCCCTGGCGACGCGTTAATACACCAGGCATTACTCCTTGTCCTCGATCTAACTCGTTTTCCTCGGTGGCAAAAAATGTGTAGACTACTAGCCAAGTGCCGCCCGCCGGTTTCAACCAGCCGCATCAGAATATCGAGCATCACCCGTGACCAAACGAAACATCTTCCTCGAAGACATCCCCCTCGCCGAGGCGCGCGCCAGGCTACAGGATGCGCTCGCCGCCGCCCAGCGTGCTACGCCTTTGCCGGGCGAGTCCGTCCCCTTGACCGAAGCGCTGGGCCGCGTCACCGCTCAAGCCCTGCGCGCCCGGCGTTCGTCGCCGCACTTCCACTGCGCCGCCATGGACGGCTACGCGGTCGACGCCGCCGTGACCGCCGCTGCCCGCGAGACACAAGCCCTGCCCCTGCGCCTGGGCATCGACGCTACCCCCGTAAACACCGGCGACCCCCTGCCCGAGGGCGCCAACGCCGTCATCATGATCGAACACGTCAACGACGCCGACGAAGACACCCTGCTGATTTACGCGGCCGCCGCGCCCTGGCAGCACGTGCGTCTAATGGGCGAAGACATGGTCGCCACCGAAACCGTCTTGCAGGTCAATCACAAAATCCGCCCGGTTGATATCGGCGCGCTGGCTGGCTGCGGCTATCAAGAAGTGTCCGTGCGCCGTCGACCGCGCGTCATCATCATCCCCACCGGCGGCGAGCTCATGCCCCATACGCAGCAACCCGCCCGCGGCCAACTGACCGAATACAACAGCCTCATCCTAGCGGCCCAAATCCGCGAAGCCGGCGGCCAAGCGCAGGTTACGGATATCATCCGCGATGACCTGGAACTGCTGCGCGCGGCGCTGAGGGCCGCCCTCGCCGATCAGCCGGAGTTGATTCTGCTGCTTTCCGGCTCATCGGCCGGCGCGCTGGATTTCACCGCCGCCGCCCTGGCTGATCTGGGCGACGTGCTCGTCCATGGCATCGCCGTGCGCCCCGGGCACCCAGTCATCATCGGCACGGCGGGCGACACGCCCATCATCGGCGTGCCCGGCTATCCCGTCAGCGCCGCGCTCACTGGCGAGCTCTTCGTGACGCCCCTGATTCATCAGTGGCTGGGCCTGGCGCCGCCGCAACCGCAGACGATCCAAGCCGTCTCGACGCAGAAGATCGCCTCGCCCATCGGCGACGATGATTTCGTCCGCGTAGCCCTGGCCGAAGTTGACGGGCAAGTCCTGGCCACGCCGCTGCAGCGGGGCGCCGGCGTCATCACATCGCTGGTACGCGCCGATGGTCTCGCGCATATCCCTCGCTTCCACGAGGGCGTCCAGCCGGGCGCCGCGCTCAAGGTGGCGCTCTACCAGCCGCTGACGCAAATTCAAGCGACCATGATGATCATGGGCAGCCACGACCCGATGCTCGACTTGCTGGCGACCCACCTGCGCCTGAACGACGCCGAGTGCCGCGTCGTCTCGGTCAACATCGGCTCCCTCGGCGGATTGATCGCCCTGCGCCGCGGCCAAGCGCACCTGGCCGGCTGCCACCTCCTCGATCCCGAATCGGCGACTTACAACACGACCTACGTCCAGCGCTACCTGCGCGACCAGCCCTGCGCGCTCATCACCTTCGCCCAGCGCGAGCAAGGGCTGATCCTGCCCGCCGGCAACCCGCTCAGCATCACTTCTATTGCGGACTTGCGCCGGGCGCGCTACATCAATCGGCAGCGCGGCGCCGGCACCCGCGTCCTCTTCGACCATCTGCTGGCCCAGCACGGCCTCTCGCCGGCCGATGTCTCAGGCTACGAGCGCGAAGAAGTGACGCATCTGGCTGTGGCGGCCGCTGTCGCTGATGGCATCGGCGATTGCGGCATGGGCTTGCGCGGCGCGGCTGATGCCATGGGGCTGGACTTCATCCCCCTGGCTTGGGAGCGCTTCGACCTGGCCATTCCACATCGCCATCTGGAGAGCGAGCGCTTGGCGACCCTGCTGGCCGTCTTGCGCTCGGACGCCTTCAAGCGCGAGCTCGGCGCCCAAAGCGGCTACCGCAGCGACGAGACCGGCCAGGTCGTCCTGTAGCAGGTTCGCGGGGGCGCTCGGCCTAGCTGCGCTCGCCAAAATCATGCCGAAAATCCACCGCCGGGCTCCGCAATTGCGCGTCCATGCCGCCATCGACGAAGAGCCGCGTGCCAGTAATATACGCCGCGTCAGCCGACGCCAGAAAAGCCACCGCGCCGGCGATATCCGCCGGGCTGCCCTGCCTCCCCAGCGGGATGACATCAGCCGGCGGAATCGGCGAATCGCCCACCGAGGTGCCGCTGTCGACGCGCGTGCTGCCCGGCACAACCGTGTTCACACGGATATTCAGCCCGGCCAAATCCAGCGCCATAGCGCGCGTCGCCGCTTCAATGCCGCCCTTGCTCGTGTCATAACCGAACATGTGCCTATGCGCCCGCGAGGCGCCGCCGCTGCTGATGTTGATGATGACGCCGCCCTCGCCCCGTTTCGCCATGTGACGCGCCGCCGCCTGCGAGCAGAAAAACAGCCCGCTGAGATTGACCGCCAGCGTAAGCTCCCAGGCCGCTTCGCTGTACTCGAGAAAGTTCTCGACCACGCCGGGCTTATGCACGAACGCAGCGTTGTTGACCAATATGTCGACGCCGCCGAAGGCCGCCAGCGCCGCCGCAAACAGCGCCTCCACCGAAGCCCGCTGCCCCACGTCCGTCCGAATATAAATCGCGCGCTCGCCAATTTCCGCGGCCAGCGCCCGGCCCGCTTCGTCGTCAAGATCGGCGATGACGACCTGCGCGCCCTCCGCCGCCAGCCGCCGTGTGCAGCCCGCGCCTATGCCATTGGCGCCGCCCGTAATGATGGCTGTCTTGCCTTCCAGTCGCATAGTGTCTACTCCTTTGTGGAATCGTGGGCGCGTCTCAGCACCTACTCGCTCCTCTGCTTCTCAATTGTTCCTCCCCCATCCCGCCGGGGGACCGAGGCGGTTGGCGCCCCGCCCGACCAATTTCCAATACGCGACTAAATAGTCGCCACTTCCACCGCCCTCTCTGTTACAACGTCCCTAGGCATAGCTGAAAGGACCATCATGCCCACCAAATACTCCGACCACACAAAAGACGAAGCCATGCATCTGCTCGCCCTCGGCGAAGACATTTCCTTCATCCACTTTCAAACCGGCGTCCCCGAACGCACCCTGCGCTACTGGCGTCAGAAAATCCGCCAGGACGCAGATTGCCACATTGCCGAAAAAACATTTCCGTCGGCCGCCGACCGCCGGCCATCTGAAGCATCCGAACCGCTCCCCGAACTCGATTCAAACTACCCCCCAATCCAAACGGAGGAAGCCAAGAAATTGCTCGCCCTCGGCGAAGATATTTCCTTCATCTTCTACCGCACCGGCATCCCCAAAGACATTCTGCTCGCCTGGCGTCAGAAAATCCGCCCGGACTCGGATTGCCACATTGCCGAAAAAACATTTCCGTCGGCCCCTGACTGCCGGCCATCTGCAGAACCGGAACCTCTCCACGCAACCGATGCCAACGCAGCCACGCCCGCAGCCGACGCCGAAGCCCCGAACAACAGCGACATCGAAGACCTCACCCACATACGCGAAAGGCTCATGACCTACGCCCGCAAAATGGCTGACATCATCGATCCTTTGGATCACGATACCAACCGCCGTACCCTCGCCCTCGCGCGCATCCTCGATCGCATCCAGTGGCTTGACGAAGTCCTGCCTGACCGCATCCCCGAACAGACCCTCCGCTTTGAATACTACTACGACGGCCAGGTCCAGGAACATCCGCCCTGGCACGGCGCCTCCAAAAGATACAAGAACCCGTCCAGCGACACCTGACAGTTGCCAACGCCCTCAATCCGAACGGGCGCTCCGCGGCCACGCCCCGGTTGCCTAGCCTTTGCTCATGATCAATGCGACATGCGCTGTCTTGCACGCAGCCCAGCCACCGCCCACTCTAGACACCTTCTTTCTCGCAGTGTTAGCCTCCCCCCATCCTGATGGGGGACCAAAGGGGGATTGGCCCATGGCGATCTGGGCCCGCAGCGTAAACCGGCTTGAACCTCTGCTCGCCCTCCCTTGCCGCAGAGACAGCGCAATCAATAGCCTGAGCCTGTTGCCGCCGCTGTACCCGCCCGTCTACCCGTCATCGCCCAGGCGCGCCAGGTTGAAAGCAGAAATGTCGAATTCACTCTCACCCTCCAGCGCCAATTGCGCCAGCGCTTCGCCGACAGCGGGCGAATGCTTGAAACCGTGCCCGCTGCAGGGCGACGCCACCACCACACGCTCAGACGCCGGGTGGAAATCTATCACGAAGTGCTCGTCATCGGTGACGGTATACAAGCAAGCCTCGGCGCGCGCCACCCGCTCGCTGATGCCCCTAATGCGCGGGACCGTGAGCCGGTGATACATATCAGCGCTTTCCGCCGCCGTCACCGCCCGCGCGACAGCATCGGGATGGCAGGCGCTGTGATACTGCTCCGTCACCACCTTGACGCCCGGCACGCCATCCGCCGGCGCCGGAAAGACCGACCAGAAATCCTCCGCCCGCTCGCCGATCCAGATGACAAAGGGGAAGCGCTCGGGCCGAAAAGCGCTGAGGTCATCGGCGGCGAACCAGTGGATCAACTGGCGGCAGACGCGGATGCCCGCGCGATTAGCCTCCGGCAGCAAGTCGACCATCCAGGCGCCGGCCGCCAGAATCAGCTTGTCCGCGCTGATGCTGCCCGCGTCGGTGACCACCGTCACGCCATCCGCCCGCGCCGTGTAGCCGGTGACTCGCTCGCCCGTGCGGATGACCGCGCCCGCTTGACGCGCCAGTCTGAGCTGCGCCTCGATGCAGCGTTCGGGCCGCAAGACGCCGGCTTCGGGCTCATAATAGGCCAGGTCGGTCGGTCGCGGTGTCAGCTGCGGGGCGCGCCGGGCGATGTCATCGGCGTCGAGCAGCTCGTGCCGGATGCCATGCTTCTCGGCCAGGCCCGCGCTGATCTTGACGAAGTCGCCGCTGACGTGAAAACTGGCCCCGCCAGTCTTCGGCGCGATGATCAGCCCGCCGCTCTGGTGAAAGAGCTGGACGCCGGCCGCCGCCTCCAGCTCGCGCCAGATTTCGTTGGAGCGCCTGATGAAGGGCATGTACATCTCGCCCTCGCCAATAGCCTGGCGCGTGATGCGCGTATCGCCGTGGCTGGAGCCCAGCGTATGCGGCGGCGCGTAGCGGTCGATGCCGAGGGCGCGCGCGCCGCGTTTGCTCGCCTGATACAGGGCGGCCGCGCCCATCGCGCCCAAGCCGACCACGGCCAGATCGTACTGATTTGCCCTCATGCGCCTCGCTCCTTCCGCAGTGCTGCTGTCGCCGCGTCATCTACCGTCATGGCGTCCGAATCGATGATGACGCCATACTCCCGCGCGGCTGCTTCGAGCGAGACATATCCGGCGCGCACATCAGCCAGGACGCGCCCCGGCTCGCGCTCGAGCGCCTGGCCGAAGCCGCCCCCGCCCGGCAGCTTCAACGTCACGCGCTGGCCCGGCTGCAAAACGTAATGGCTCTTGGGGTGCGGCTCCGCGCCGTCGGACAGGCGGACTTCGCCCCTGGCGCCCGGGGAGCCGCCCGCCAGCCCCTGCGCCGGATTGCGCGTGCGGTCGTACATGCAAGAGTGGTTGGCCGCCGCCCCGGTGATGATCTCGAGCTCCATCACCTGGCCCAGGCCGCCGCGGAAGCGCCCGGGGCCGCCCGAATCCGGCCGCAGCTCGCGCCGGTGCATCAGCAGGGGCGCGGCCGTTTCAATGGCTTCCACTGGCACGCCCATGATGCCGCTGGGGAAAGCAGTCGCCGACAAACCATCGCGGTCGTGGGCGGCGCCCATCCCGCCGGCCGAGAAGAAGATGTAGGCGAATTCCTCGCCAGCAGCGTCGATACCGTCCATCATCGTATTCCACAAGCCGGCCGAGCCATTGGCGATCACCTGCCGCGGCACAATCTGTGCCAGCGCCGTCAGCAGTGGCTGGCTGACGAAATGGCCGATCAGGTGCCGCGCGCTCACCGGCGCAGGACGCCGACAATTCAGAATGGAGCCGAGCGGCGCGCTGACGCTGATGGGGCGAAAGGCGCCTTCATTATTGGGCACATCCGGCGCCAACGCCGCCATCAGCGTGTAGGTGGTGTAAGCATGGGTGTAGTTGAGCACGACGTTGATGCCGCGCTCGACCTGCGGCGAAGTGCCGCTGTAATCGACGCGCAGTTCATCGCCGTCGACCGTGATGGCGCAAGCGATAGTCAAGGGCTGGTCGAAGCCATCAATGCTGATAATATCGCGATAGACGCCGTCCGGCAGCGCGGCTATGGCGCGGCGCAGGGCCGCCTCGGTCCGCGCCAGAATCTGCGCCGAAACCTCATCGATATCGGGCAGGTCGAATTCGCGCAGCATCTCGATCAGCTTGCGCGCGCCCACCTGATTGCCGACCTCTTGCGCGTAAATATCGCCGATGACTTGATCGGGCACGCGTACGTTGGCGCGGATGATGTCGAAGAGCTCGCGATTCGGCTCGCCCCGCTTGAAAAGCTTCATCAGCGGGATGGCCAGCCCTTCTTCGTAAAGCGAGCGGGCATCGCCGCCCATGGTGGCGCCGCCGATATCCACCGCGTGGCAGGTGCTGGCGAGCCAGGCCACCCCGCGCCCGCGGTAGAAGACCGGCGATACAATGGTGAGGTCAAAGAGGTGCCCCGATGCCCACCAGGGGTCGTTGGTGATGAGCGTGTCGCCCGCCTCCAGCGAGTCGATGGGGTGGTTGGGCACGACGAAGTCCCGCACACAATTGGCCATGGTGTTGATGTGGCCCGGCGTGCCCGTCACCGATTGCGCGATCATATTGCCCGCGCGGTCGAAGACGCCGGCGGAGAGGTCGCCCGCTTCCCGCACGACCGTGGTGAAGGACGAGTGGATCAGCGCCGCCGCTTGCTCATCAACGACGGAGATCAGCCGATTCCAAATGACTTCCAGCGTGACCGGGTCGATCATGAGTTAACCCCTCCCCTGGCGATCCACGCTTTGCACTTTACCCATTGGACTTCAGTCGACGCGAATAGTTGCCGCTATGATGCCATCATGTTATGATAACAGGGTGTTATATTATAGTTACCATGTTATCCAACGGAGCAGTGGCAGTTGCCAAGGAGAATCGACATGGTACAAGCAGCACACGACTTTGATGCCGAACCAAAGCGATTTTCCGGTTTATCTCCAGATGAACAGCGAATTGCCAATGCAGTAGTAGCTGCTCTCCAGTCTGAATTGAAACCGATTAGAGACACGCAAGAACAGCATACGAAAATACTCACAAGAATCGAACAAGAAATGCGCGGCGTCAACAAGGTTCTGGCAGGGGCCAGGCTCATCTTGGATGACCCCGACAACTAGCATTTGCGGGCGCAGACCTATTATTCCGGTTGTAGTTTGACACCTACCACAGCCTCAACTCCGCCCGAAATTGAAATATCTTGCGACGGTTACGGGCAGTCGGTGTACTGCTAGTTCATGTCGCCGCGCCGTAGTCCCGCGTCAGCAGCAGGCACGCGCCCTCCGCCACCCGCGCCCGCCAGCCCGGTGGCACGACCGTGGTCGAAGCGGCTTCTTCAATGATCGCGGGCCCGGCCGCCGACCACGCTGCGCCGAGTTGGTCTCGGCGGTAAACCGGCGTCTCCACCGGCGCTTCATCGGGGTCGTACCTGACCGGGCGGCTGCTCACGGGCCCGGCCTCGCTCGTTGTGCCGGCGCCAAAGTCCGCGCTGTCGACCCGTGGCTGCGGGCCGCTGACCAAGACGCGCCAATTGACCGCCTCGATCGGCACGCCCTCCGCCAGCTGGCCGTAGAAAGCGCGGTACTCGGCTTCAAAGGCGCGCCGCATCTCGGTGATATGCCCGGCCGTAAAGGTCGCCGTCTGGAAGGGCACGCGCACTTCGTAACCCTGGCCGACATAGCGCATGTCGATACTGAGGCGCACGCTGATGTCAGCAGCCGCGACGCCGGCCGCGCCCACGATACGCCGGCCATCGCGCTCAAGATCGGCCAGGATCGCGTTGAGTACGTCCAGATCAAGCGCGTCCAAGCGGGCGACATAACTGCGGGTGAAGTCGAAGGCGATGGGCGCCGTCAGAAAGCCGAAAGCGCTGCCGACGCCGGCTTGGGGCGGGATGATGACGCGCCCGATGCCCATGCCATCCGCCACACCGCAAGCATGGACTGGGCCGGCGCCGCCCGTGGCGACCATGGTGTAGCGTCGAATCTCAAGACCGCGCTCAGCCGCGTGCACACGCGCCGCCGCCGCCATATTCTCGTTGACCAATTGCTGCACGCCGCGGGCCGCCCGCTCCACGGGCAAGTCCAACGCCGCGGCCAGATCAGCAAAAGCCCGTTGCGCCGCCGCCTTATCCAGTTGGATGTCGCCACCGGCGAAATAATCGGGATTGAGATAACCCAGCAGCAGATCAGCATCGGTGACGGTGGGTTGATCGCCACCCAGCCCGTAGCAAGCCGGGCCGGGCGTCGAGCCAGCGCTGCGCGGGCCCACAGCGGGCAAGCCCAGGGCGTTGAGCCGCGCAATGCTGCCGCCGCCGGCGCCGATCTCGATCATTTCGATCATGGGTACCATCAGGGGCAGGCCGCTGCCGCGCTTGAAGCGATGCACATGCGCCACTTCGGCTTGATGGCTGATGGCCAGCTCGCCAGCGCGGGTGAGCGCGGCTTTGGCGGTGGTGCCGCCCATGTCAAAAGCCAGGATGTCGCCTTCGCCCAGCAGCCGCCCCCAATGCACGCCAGCCAACGCGCCGCCCGCCGGCCCGCTCTCCACCAGCCGCACAGGAAAAGCGCGCGCCGCCTCGACCGTGGTGGTGCCGCCGCTGCTGAGCATGATGTTGAGCGGCGCCCGCAGCCCGGCGCCCTGCAAGCCATCGGCCACCCGCGCCAGGTAGCCCGCGGCAATCGGCTGCACGTAGGCGTTGGCGATGGTGGTCGAAGCGCGCGGGTACTCGCGCATGCCGGGCGCCACTTGGTGCGATGCGGAGATGGCGACCGACGGCAGCCGCTCGCTCACGATGTCTCGGGCGGCGATTTCGTGGGCCGGGTTGGTATACGAGTGCAAGAAGCAGATCGCCACAGCTTCAACGCCCAGCGCGCGCATATCAGCGCAGATGCGCCGCAGGCAATCGCCATCCAGCGCCTGGTGGACGCGCCCATCGGCCAGCATCCGCTCCGGCACATCAAAGCGCAGATTCCGCTCCGCCAATGGCGCCGGTTTCTTCAGTGCCAGGTCGTACATATCGTAGCGGCTCTCGTTGCCGATCTCGACCGCATCGCGGAAGCCGGCGGTGGCGAGCAGCGCGGTGGCCGCGCCTTTGCGCTCGATGATGGTGTTGGTGATCAGCGTGGTGCCATGCACGATGTAGCGCACGGCCGCCGGCGGAATGCTCGCCTTGCGCAGCAAGTTACGCACGCCACGCAGCACGCCCGCCGCCGGGTCAGGCGCGCTGGTCAGCAGCTTTTCCGTCGCAGCGGCGCCATCAGCCAAGTCCAGGGCGACGATATCGGTAAAGGTGCCGCCGATGTCAATGGCGAGCGCGACCGAACGCTCCGTCGACTGCATGGTTTCTCGGCGTTGGTCATGGGCGGGCATGTGCCGCATGATACGGCGCGCCGCTTTTCGTGTCAAGCAAATGAGGCGCAGCCGGGAGGCTTAAGCGCTTTGTGCCTGGCGCGGCCTGCGCGATCCCCGTGTTCTGCGACGGCGGCGTTTCGCCTTGGCTGGCGCCTCCGCCGGCTTGACCCACTGCGGCGCGGCCACGGCAGACATGAAGGGATGCTCGCTGACGACGGCGATGGGTTGGCGGATCAGCTCCTGGATATCGCGCAGGTACTTGCGTTCATCGACATCACAGAAAGAGTAGGCGATGCCGGACGCGCCCGCGCGCGCCGTGCGCCCGATGCGGTGCACGTAACTCTCTGGGATATTGGGCAAGTCAAAGTTGATGACGTGGCTGACGCCGTCGATATCCAGGCCGCGGGCGGCGATATCCGTGGCGACCAATACAGAAGTCCGCCCCGTCTTGAACTGAGCCAGCGCGCGCATGCGGGCCGATTGCGACTTGTTGCCGTGTATCGCTTCAGCCGCGATGCCAGCGCGATTCAATTGCTTGGCAAGGTTGTTGGCGCGATGCTTGGTGCGGGTGAAAACCAGCACGCGCTGCGAGGCGTCATCACGCAAGATATGCTTCAGCAGGGCGCGTTTGTCGCCGCCCTCGACGAAGTAGAGCGACTGCGCGATCTTGTCAACCGTGACCGCTTGCGGATCAACATCGACGCGCACGGGATCAATCAAAATGGACTTGCTCAAAGCCTGGATGGCCGGCGGCATGGTGGCGGAGAAGAGCAGGGTCTGCCGTTTCTCCGGCAGTTGCCTGATGATGCGCTTGACATCGTGAATGAATCCCATATCGAGCATGCGATCAGCTTCGTCCAGGACGAAGAACTCGATGTGGTTGAGCCGGATAAAGCCCTGATTCATCAAATCCAGCAAGCGCCCCGGTGTCGCCACCAGAATATCGACGCCGCGGCGCAGCGCATCGACTTGCGGCTGTTGACCGACGCCGCCGAAGATGACCGCGTGCCGCTGCCCAGTTCCGCGCGTAAACTTGCCGAACTCTTCGTTGATTTGCGCCGCAAGCTCACGCGTTGGCGCCAACACCAAAACGCGAATTTGCCGCCGAGCCCGCGGCGCGCCAAGCAATTGCACGATGGGCAAGACGAAAGCCGCCGTCTTGCCGGTGCCGGTCTGGGCGCAGCCGATAATATCGCGCTTGCGTAGCGCGTGGGGAATGGTTTGCGCTTGAATCGGCGTGGGCGTCGCGTAACCGACGCGCTCAACCGCACGCTCCAAAGCGCTGTTCAATTGCAGGTCTTCAAATGTCATGTTGGTATGGGTTTCTCGATGTTTAGTTGGAGAGGCGAAATCCAGTATCCCACAGATCCGCAGAAATCGCCAGCCCGACAATCAGCGGATACGATTCGCCGCGCACATGCGGTATCATGCGCGCTGTCGTCAGCCAGGAATCTGAACAGAGTATAGCCATGAGCAACCCATATCAGTTCGCCGAAGCCAACCAAGCGCGCTTCCTTGACGAGTACCAGGACTTGCTGCGCATCCGCACCATCAGCACGCAACCGCAACATGCCGGTGATGTGGCGCGGGCCGCCGAGTGGCTGCGATCGCGATGATGCTGCGCATCGGCATGGAGCGCGCCGAAATCATCTTGATGCCCGAGGGGCGCTGCCCGCTTGTGCTGGGCGAATGGCGGGGCGCCGGCGATGACGCGCCGACCATCCTCATCTACTGCCACTATGATGTGCAGCCGGCCGAGGTCGCCGATGGCTGGCATACTGAGCCCTTCGAGCCCACCATCAAAGACGGCCGTCTCTATTGCCGCGGCGCTGTCGATAGCAAGCTGCATGTGATGGCCAATCTCAAGGCGGTGGAATCGTGGCTGGCGGCTGACGAAAAGCCCAAGGTCAACATCAAGGTCGTGCTGGAGGGCGAGGAAGAATCCGGCTCGGAGAATATCAACGCCTTCATCGCCGCCCAGCCGCAGCGCCTGGCGGCCGATATCGCCGTGATCTCCGACGGCGCGATCCTGGCGCCGGATCAGCCCAGCCTGACCTATGGCTTGCGCGGCATCGCTGCCCTCGAGCTGCACGTAAGCGCGCCCGTCAGCGACCTGCATAGCGGGCACTGGGGCGGCTCGGTGCATAACCCGATTCAAGCGCTCAGCGAGATCCTCGCGCAGCTGCACGACGAGAATGGGACCGTGACCGTGCCCGGCTTCTATGATGATGTCGCACCGGTGACAGCGCAGGATCGGGCGCTGCTGGAGCGCGTCGAGCCCTACTTGCAAGCTGAATGGGACGATGTCGTGGCGGCGCCTGCTGTCTACGGCGAAGCGGAATACATCCTGCCTGAGCGCTTGGGCGCCCGGCCCACGCTGGAGATCAACGGCATCCACGGCGGCTACACCGGCGCCGGCATGAAGACGGTGCTGCCCGCCCGCGCCTCAGCCAAGATCACCTGCCGCCTCGTGCCCCGTCAGCAGCCAGCGCGCGTCATCCAATCTGTTGTCGATCACATCAAACGCATCGCGCCGCCGACGGTGGAGGCCGAGGTCCGCCCCAGCGAGCCCGGCGCCGAAGCCGTCCTGCTGGATGTCGATGGCGCGGCCATGCGCGCGGCGGCCGCAGCCTACGCCTTCGCCTGGGGCGTCGAGCCGGTCTTCGAGCGCTCCGGCGGCAGCGTGCCCATCACCTTTGAGTGCATGAAAGTCGCCGACGAAGTCGTCATCATGAGCTACGGCCTCAAGAGCGGCCGCGCTCACGGGCCGAACGAGAATATCTACCTGCAGAATTTCTACAACGGCATCCAGGCGACGATCAAGTTCATCGAGGTGGTGGGCGCCGAACGGGCCTGAATCCACCACTGGCGTTCCCGCGCCTGACGACCAACAAAACAACCGTCGGGCCCAGGTTTTACAGTTTTCTTGCAGACAGCAAAAACTCTGGCAACAGCTCTCCGGCACAATGCGGTGCAAGTGAGGGGATACCCTCGCCTGACCGTGACTGAGTAAGGAGATATGTTGCATGACACCGAAAAGATTCACCCTAATCTTCGCGCTGCTCGCGCTGCTGACGGCGAGCGTAAGCGCTGGCGATGACCCCAGCCCGAAAGGCTACGCAATCGCCGGCAATTGGCACAGTGGCCCCAGCGTTTTGCTGGCCAACCCCAACGTCCAGGAAGCGACCGGCTTGGACGGCGAGGACCTGCGCGCGGCGCTGCAAGACGGCAGCAGCATCAGCGAATTGATCGCGGCCAACGACGGCGATGTCGAGTCCGTCATCGCGGAAGTGGTGGCGCAAGCGGCTGAGTCGATCCAGGCGCAAGCTGCGGCTTCCATTGAAGAGCTGGAAGCGAGCTTCACCGTGGCGATGGACGAAAGCCACCGCCCGCGATTCCCCTGGTGGCGGCGGCCCAACCCAGTGCGCGAACACTTTGGCGCCTGGGGCATGCTCGAAACCATCACGCAAGCGACCGGCTTGAGCATCGCGGAGATGAATACGGCGCTGCTGCGAGGCGCGACGATCGCCGACTTGATCAACGCCAATGACGGCGATGTCGACGCCACGGTGTCTACCCTGATTGAGCAGGCGACGGCCGGCATTAACCAGGCGACGGACGCCCGCATCCAGCGCTTTGAGGAAGCGGTCATTGAAGCCTTCGAGTCCGACTTCAGCGACAATTCGCGGCGCTGGCGCAGATGGCGCCCGCATCATGGCTACTTCTACTTCTACTGGGGCGACGCCGACAGCAGCCAGCCAACTGGCGAGGGCAGCAGTCAGCCAACCGCCGAGGACAGCAGCCAGCCAACGCAAACGCTTGCCGAACCAGAAGAAGAATAGAACTTCCCCCGCATTCAGCTGTGAGAAGCGTGGGCTAGACGCCTGCGCTTCTCGCATCGTTTGTAGCGACTATGTGTCCCACTGTCTCGCAGCCTGCAGGGCCGATTGATGCCCGGCCGGGCCAGCAGCGCGCCAGATATTCCGCCGCAGAGCACTTTCATGACGGCAAGACGTGCTGTAGCTTACTCAATGACCATGCTTCCCAAGGGCACGCGCGCGTCGATGAAATCCTCGCCGCCCACGCTGCGCGCCGGCACGCGTTCCAGATCGCGCGCGCGATACAGGCCGGTGAATACATGGTAGCGCCCGGGCGCCAAGTCAGCCGGCAAGGGCACGTTCCAGGTTTCGCTGTCCGCGAGGCCGGCGTACCAGAGGCGCGTCGGCAAACGCGGCCCAAGCGGCGATGCGTCAAAGACCAACCACTCGCCGCTCTCCACATGGCCCAGATGCAAGAATTGCGCGTGGTCTTCCTTGCCGGCGATATCGCTGCGCCAGGCAAAGGTGATGGCCAAGTCCTCGCCGGCGCGCGCGCTCCGGGTACTCGGCGCCTTCCAGCGCGAACCCGTTGTCAAAGCGCGCCATGGGCTCTAGCGCTTCGCCCCCTGATGCCCCAGCCGCCCGCACGACGAACTCGCCCAGGACAACTTGCGTATCGCTCAGTAATTTGTGATCGCTGGCGAGGATGCGCAGAGGCCGATAGGCGCTCTCGCCCTCGCGCCAGAGCGTCAGCGCGATCCAGAAGGCGCGGTTGATCGGCAGCGTCGGCGGGCGGGCAATGTCCGTCCATTGCCGATAGACTGGCCTATACCTTGGCGCCAACAAGAAGAAGCGACGATGCGCAACGCGATCGCGACCGTGAACCGACTCGCCGCTGACCTGGTCGATGAGATGGATGGAGTAGCCCAGGCCGCTCAGATAACGGCCGGCAAAGTCCAGCCGCGCGGGCGAGAGGAAGAGGTGGAGGCTATCCTTATTCTTGCCCATGCGATAGCCAAGCAAGCGCGCACCCGACTCAAATTCGACTAGCGCCGGGTCCGATTTACCCCCGTAGCGCTCTACAGCGTGGATCGCAGGGCTGGCCGCCAGCGCCATCAGCCAGAGAAGGGGAACGACGTAGAGCATTCGGGTGATGTGTCTGGTCGGCGCCAGCACGCTCAGCTGACCGAGCAGAGCTACCAATGCCAGCCACATGCCGGCGAATTCCAGCGGTTCCTCAATGAAGAAGTGGTTGGCGCACAATTCTATCGAGGCGAATATCGGGTGGCCGCAATTCGTTTCAACCACCAGCCCGCCCAACGCGCTCGTCGCCAGCCCGGCGAGCAGAAACCCATACCACTTCCAGCTAGCCCGCGCCGAACGTCCAGCCACAGCCAGGGTAGCCGCGACCACTGCCGCGCCAAGCGCAAAATAGTAGTTCTTCCATTGGGGGATGAACTCGTGCAGGACGGCGTATTCGTCGTAAGCCAGGAAGAGAAAAACACAGCCGAGCGCGAAGAAATAGAGGCGATGCCACGCCGTTTGCATCTTGCCCAGCCAGGCGACCAGCAGCGCGACCGCGCCCGCCAGCGCCAACTGCATGGATGCCAACGTGGCCGGGATAGTTCCATTCGCGATCCAGATGCCAAAGCCAGAATTCAAAGCTCGAGGCTGGCTCGTAAGTTAGTGAGACGCCGATTACCAGCGCCTGCGCGAGCAGAAAAAGGGTAGCCAGAATCCGGGCGCTAGGCGTCAGAGCCGGACGCAGCCAGCGGAAGGCAGCCATCCCAATAGCGCAGTACAACAGGACGACGTATAGCTGGAAGAAGGTCGCTGCGGATGATTCCATGCCTGTTACACGTTAGATCTATCCCGGGCTTTCAGGGTGTCGTCTAGCCGAGCTCGCCCAATATAACACGGCTATCATCCAGCATTTCGCGGTCGCTGGCCAGCACCGGCAGCATCATGGGTTGATCGCCGTCCCCATGCCATAGCGCTAACACGACCGCCAAATCGCGCGGTTGCGCCGCAGTCGGCATATCGAGCGCCAGCGACTGCGGGTACAAGATTGATGCGCCGGGCGGCAGCATCCAAAAGCGATTATGCGGGATTGACCGCATGCGCCGGCTGGCGACAGTTTCGCCGCTCGGCACATCCACCAGGCTGAGCGTATAGCCGAGCTCGCTGTGCACGCCGCGCTTCGCCGTTATGAACAGGCGAACGTGAATAACTTCTGCCCCGCCGCTGTCAATCGCGTAGCCACGCAAGCGAACGCCCCGCTCATACGCAATGTCCGCGGGTTCAGCCGCGCGCTGGAAGTCAAGCTTGGGCGCCAGCGAATTGAAATATAGCAGTAGCAACCAAACGCCGAGCAAGACGAAGGGCAGCTGTCGAATGCGTGGCTTTGGCGCGGGCATTGCTCCGGTGAAGATGCCCAGCATTGCCAGCAGAGCCAACCAGATGCCGAGGAATTCGGCGGCTTCTTCCCATAGCGAAATGCGCAGACAGCCCTCGAGTCGCCAGGCCCCCAGTTCGCCACAGCCGCCAGGGAAGAACTCGAGCAAAGTGGCAGCCGCCCCTGCGATCGCCAGCCCGGCAGGAAAACAGAAATACCACAGCTTATGGCGCCTCGGCGTGCGCAGCGCCAGCGCTATCGCCATGAGCGAAAGCAACGCGCCGACCGCGGCGTAGTAGCGTTTCCAGGTATCCATCCGCTCGTGCAAAGCATAATACTCGTCGAGCGCCAGGTAGAAGAAGACGAGGCCTACAACGGCCAGGTATAGGCTGTGCCACGGCAGACGCGCGCGCAGCAGCCAGGCTGACCCCAAAGCGAGACCGCCGACCAGCGCCAGCTGCACCGACGCCAGTGTGCTAGAGATATTGAATTCCCGATTTACGTCCCAGAGCCAGACCGCCTTGCTATCGACCGGGAATAGACCGAGCGCCACGCCAAAGGTCAAAACCTGCGCCAGAAGCAATGCGGAGGCCAAAAACTTGAATGACGATGAGAATCGGGGAAGCATGCGCCGGAATGCAAACAGGCAAACGGGCACGGCCACCACGGCGACAACGAGGCGATTCAGGGCTTCGGCTGATACCACGAACTGTGAACTATCCAATGCCGACTCGTACCTCATCCATTGCGAGCGTCGGCCCCGGGCAACGGTGCAGGCTCCTCAGCGCTCAGGCCAACCCCAGTGACCTTCTTCCACCGGCGCCGCCTCATCTTCGCCGGGCCAGGGCGGCGTTGTGGCGATGATGAACTCCAGCGCAACTTCACCAGTATTGCGAAACTGAAATTGCGTACCCAGCGGTATCGTCAAGCTGACGCCGGCGCGCACGTCGAGCACGGCCTCGCGCTCGCCCTGTTTGCGCCAGACTTGCCCAACCCCGGCCAGAAAGAACCAGACTTCTTCGACGGTACGATGCTCAACCGGCAGGCTGACCGCGCCGACGGGCAGTGTGCAATGCACGACGCTGACGCCATCCAGTTGATGCAGCAGCCGAATCTCGGAGCCATCGGGCGCCAGCGTATCGCATTCGTCAGCGACTTGATTGCTGCTGTACGGAGTCATACGTCAATCCGGACCCATTGCTTCCCAGCGAGCGCGCACCCTTGGCCACACCTCCGGATTGATGAGATGGGGCGGGCGTTCGCCTTGCAAGACTTGCACGATCTGCTCCATAGCGTGTACGACCAAACGGCGCCTGCCGACGACTGTAGCGCTGGCCACGTGGGGGGTGATCACGACATTGTCCCGCCCCAGCAGCGGATTACCCGCTAGCGGCGGCTCGGGGTCGGTCACATCCAGCCCGGCGCCGAAGAGTCGTCCGCTATCGAGGGCGGCCGTCAACGCCGCTTCATCGACGTGCCCGCCGCGCGAGACATTGACGAAGATGGCGCCCGGCTTCATCTGGGCGAAGCGCTGCGCATTCATCAGCTTGTAAGTTTCCTCAGTCAGCGGCAAGTGCAGCGAGACGACATCAGCGCCGCTCAGCAGCGAATCCAGCGAGGGCGCCTTCTCCACGCCCAGCTCGCGGAAGCGTTCGTCGGCGATATAGGGGTCATAGGCGGCGACCTTCATGCCGATGGCGCGGGCGATGCCGGCCACGTGCCCGCCGATGCGCCCCAAGCCCACCAGGCCCAGCCGCTTCTTGTCCAGCTCATAGGCCACATAATTGGCCCGGAAACGCGTGGGCCTGCCGGTTTGCAGCATGCGGTTGAGCTCGTTTTCGACGCGCTTGATGCCCCGCGCGACCGTCATCATCAGCGTAACAGCTTGCTCAGCGGTGGATACTGTGGGCGCGTCAGGCGCGTTGACCACGGCGATATCGCGCGCGCTGGCGGCGGCCACATCCACCGTGTCGTAGCCGACGCCACTGCGGGAGATCAGTAGCAGGCGCGGCGCCCGCTCCAACGCGGCGGCATCATAGACGCGCCCACCCGCCAAGACCGCATGCGCCAGCTCCAGGTTGTGGTACGGATCTCGCTCAACCTGCTCGCCGGGCCCGATGCCCTGCGCCACCCGCTCAAACATGTGCCGGTAGTCGTCCAGAACAGCGCCTTCAAACCAGATTTTGTACATCGCAGCGACTTTCCCCCTGGTTTACGAATCAGAAGTGCACATTCTCATCAACGATGTCACCGGCGTCGTCAGTCGCTTGGCGGATTTGCTTGAACTCGGCCGTCAGCGCGCGGTTGAAGGCCGAGATGTCGGAGCTGTGCATCACCAGATTGGCGCCGGCTTTGACCCATTCAATCTCGTGATGCACAAAATTGTGATGGATGCCGATGCCGACGCCGGCTTCGCGCGACTTGCGGATGATCGTGCGAATGGCGGCGTTGAAATCGGGATGATCGTATTGTTCCGGCAATCCCAAGCTGCAGGATAAATCGTGCGGACCCACCAGCACGCAGTCGATATAGGGCAGCTGCAAGATCTCATCGAGGCAGGCGAGGGCCGGCGCGCTTTCGATGTTGATGAAGAGCGCCTTGTTCTCGTTGCGCTGCGCCAGGTAATCGGTCAATGCAGGCTCCAGCTTGTCCTCGCCATCCAGCGCGGCCCGCAGTCGCTCGCCCTTCAGCGGGCCGAACTTGACCGCGCCGCCCAGCGCCTTGACCTGCTCGGGCGATTCCACATAGGGAGCGATGATGCCGTGCGCGCCGCCATCCAGCGTCATCTGCGCCAGGTAGGGGTCGGGCTCGGGAATGCGCACCACCGGCGCCAGGTCAAGCGCGGCGAAGGCGTGGCACATCCAGGAGATGATGTTGCGGTCTTGCGGCGTGTGCTCGGTGTCGATGAAGACCATGTCGAGGTCGAGGTTGGTCACCACGCGCGGCCAGATGGGCGAAGGCGAATAAATCGCGGTGCCGTAAACGCGCTGGCCGGCACGCAGCGCTTGAATCAATTGCTTTCCGTTCATATCGTCTCTCAATGCATTGGCGTCAAGTCACGAGGGGATATTAGCCCTTGCCACTCCATAAGTCAAAGCGGCATGATGCTCCTGTCGGGCGTAGCGCGTGTTCATTCACCAAAGAGGCGCAGCGGGCACATAGGCCTTTTATGGTCATTGGTACATCGACGCTTGGCCATATCAGCCCGGCGCAACTGTAGACGCCGCGTGACGTAGTCAAAAGAAACGATGAGATTTCTATGCGACCTTTATTCCGATGAACGCGATGACACTTTTCAGTTCCCGCAGAGAGCGGCGGCTTTGGCTCGCGCTTGCAGTCGTGCTCATCGCCATCTACGCCTCGCTCGGCCAGACGCCGGCGCTTGTCGCGGCCCTGGGCACGGACATCATTCAAAGCGCGGAGGCCAACCTCGTTTTCGCGCTGCTGATTCTGCTGGTGGTTGTCCCGGTCTTTTTCATCGACAAGCGGCTGGCTCGGCTTGAGGTTGCGGTCGGCAGCGGCATCC
The DNA here is from genome assembly GCA_965208195.1 of Phototrophicaceae bacterium. Classification (GTDB taxonomy): domain Bacteria; phylum Chloroflexota; class Anaerolineae; order Aggregatilineales; family Phototrophicaceae; genus UBA6055. Next base: position 2,431,132 of record CBDBOC010000004.1, read on the forward strand.
TGGCGGTCTATCTGCTGACCTGGCTGCGGCTGGGCTCCTGGGAAGCGCGCACGCACCTATTCGAGTACGCTTTGGTGGCGGCGCTGGTGCATGAAGCGCTGCTAGAACGGCGCGATAATGGACGGCGCGTCCCCGCCCCCACATTGCTGGCGCTGCTGATCTGCCTGCTGCTCGGCTGGCTGGATGAGGGCGTTCAGTCCCTGCTGCCCAACCGCGTCTTCGACTGGATTGACGTGGCCTTCAACGCGCTGGCCGCCGTCATGATCATCGGCGCCAGATGCGTCGTCAGGTGGGCCGGGCGCTGGCTGGCGCGGCGACGGACGCTATAGCCAGGGAAAGCGAGAAGACTTATGCGACTTGGACTGAACATCGGTTACTCCGGCGCGCGCATTGAGCTGCCGCTCGAGCTCATCCAGGAGGCGGACCGTCTGGGATATCACAGCGTTTGGACGGCCGAGGCTTACGGCTCGGACGCGGTGACGCCCTTGGCCTGGATCGGCGCCCTGACCCAACGCATCAAGCTGGGCTCGGCCATCATGCAGATGCCGGCGCGCACCCCGGCGATGACTGCCATGACCGCCATCACGCTGGATCAGCTATCCGGCGGGCGCTTCCTGCTCGGCTTGGGGCTATCGGGCCCGCAGGTCGTCGAGGGCTGGCACGGGCGCGCTTATGGCAAGCCGCTGGCCTTGACGCGCGAATACGTCACCATCCTGCGGCAGATCTTCCAGCGCCAGGCGCCCTTGGTTCACGACGGCGAGCACTATCAGATTCCCTATCGCGGCGAAGATGCCACCGGGCTGGGCCTGCCGCTGAAAAGCATCTTGCACGGCCGCGCCGACATGCCCATTTACTTGGCGGCGATCGGGCCCAAAAATGTCGCCCTGAGCGCCGAGATCGCCGACGGTTGGCTGCCGATGTTCTTTTCGCCGGCGCATTATGACGCTGTCTTTGCGCCCTCGGTCGCAGCCGGGCGCGCCAGACGCGATGGCAATGCGCGCTGGGCTGATTTCGACATCGCGCCGACGGTCACTGTCGTGCTCGAAGACGACCTGGAAGCGGCTTACAATCAGCTTAAGCCCTTGCTGGCGCTCTATATCGGCGGCATGGGCGCCAAGGGCAAGAATTTCTATTTCGACCTGGCTTGCCGCTACGGCTTTGAGGCGGCGGCGGATGAGATTCAAGCGCACTACCTGGCCGGGCGCCGCGGTGAGGCGGTCATGGCTGTGCCCGATTCGCTGGTGGACGCGGTGGCCCTTGTCGGCCCCAAGGCACGCATCCGCGACCGACTGGCCCGCTGGCGCGAGAGCCCGGCGACCACGCTCAACATCACCGCCTTCGACATCGACACCGCGCGCTTCATGGCGGAAGAGCTCCTGTGAGGGCAGACCGCCCCGCGCTCTCTGCCCGCAGTAAGCAAATGCAAGTCATGCGAGAAAAGCAAACTACAGAGAACGCAGAGAGCACAGAGATATTCCATGCAGAGATGTTGATTATCGGGCGATGCACAGAATCGCCCCTACAACAGGCTTCAATTCAAATGCTGCGCCGCTTACATTCATTTACTTCTGCGCGCTCTGTGGTAAAAGTAGTGCACTATGCTCGCTGCAACTGAAACCAACTTAAAGCCGCTGAAAATCGGCGATATCGTCATCGACACGCCCCTCTGCCTGGCGCCGATGGCCGGCCACAGCAACTACGCTCTGCGCCATCTGTGCCGCGAGCTTGGCGATTGTGGCCTGGTCTGCACCGAGCTCATCAGCAGCAATATCGTCAAGAATTCGCGGCGGCGCGCCTTGCAACGCTTCGACTGGCGCGCCAGCGAACGCCCGGTCGCCGTGCAGCTCTTCGGCGTCGAGCCGGCGATCGTGGCCGAGGCGGCGCGCGTCGTGGTTGATCACGGCGCCGATATCGTCGATATCAACATGGGCTGCTGGGTGCCGAAGATCGCCAAAAAGGGCGGGGGCGCCGCCTTGCTGCGCGATGTGCGGGCGGCGACCGCCGTAGTCGATGCCGTGGTGAAAGCGGTCGATGTGCCGGTGACGGTCAAGGTGCGCAGCGGCTTTGAAGACGGCATCGTGACCGCCGTGCCCTTCGCCGTCGCGGCCGAAGCGGTCGGCGCGCAAGCGGTGGCCGTACACGCGCGCTTCGCCGGGCAAGGGCATGGCGGCGCGGCTGATTGGGATGTCATCGCCGCGGTCAAAGACGCCGTGCGTGACATGCCAATCATCGGCAACGGCGATGTGCATTCGGGCGTGGACGCGCGGCGCATGCTGGAAAGCACCGGCTGCGATGGCGTCATGATCGGCCGGGCGGCGCTGGGGCGGCCCTGGATCTTTCGCCAGATTGCGACTTGCCTGGCGACCGGCATCAGCATCCCCGAGCCAAAGCGGCACGAACGCGCCCGCATCGCCCGGCGGCACGCGCAACTGACGCTGGAGACGACGCATCTGCCCGAGCGGGTCGCCGTGCGCGAGCTGCGCGGCCAGATCAGCAAGTATAAGCTGGACGCGCCCGGCTCGGCCCGCGTGCGCAACCGCCTGGTGCGGATTGAATCCTACGCCGAGCTGGAGTCGATTCTGCTGGATGTGGCCAGCGAAACTAGCTGAACAGCTCGGTCGCAAGCGCTCGCTTGCCGCGCAAACGCGCCTGTGCCATAGTACGCTCATCGAATTCCACTCTGCACATTGCAAGCATCAGAGCCCAAACACATGACAAACTGGATCAGTTACTTCGTCATTATCCCGCTCTTTCCGATCATTTCCGCCTTGGTTTTATCGCTACTGCAAGGCGAGAGTATTCAGCTTCCAAACATATTTGGCGGTTCAGAACTATACATGTTTTCAGTGGTAATCCTCGCCGCCACCAGGAGTGATATTGAAGGTTCTTCAAAAGCCATTTTCAAGAGTGGCAACTATCGCCGCGTAACCACCTTGCTCGTACCCGCCATGCTGTTTTGCAGCGCTTTCTATGGTATAGTGTTTATGAATCTCCGGGCAGAGAATCCGGATATTCCGCAGGCTTCAATTGCTGCGTTTGGACTGCTATTGAGCGTGCCGGCAACCTTAGTGTGCAGTTTTCTTCAATACAAACTTAGACATTCCCAGGTAGGTGAGGCGCCATCATGACGATGTGGTCAACGGAGTGGATGTTCCTGTACGTGCTGGCAATTCTCGTCGGAAACATTGCCGTTATCGCCTATGCCAGCCATGCTAATCGGCGAAGCAGTGAACGGAATGGGCCTGATAACTCGGAACGTCCGCAAGATCTTTCAAGCGAAAGTAGCCGCCCGACCAATTGATCGCCGGGTACTTTGCTTTAGGTTTCTAAGCCCGCTCGCAAACGGTGCAACTTCTGCGCAGAGCGGGTTTTCCCTTTACGCGGTTGAACATTCCAGCGATGCATGTGCTTTTTGGATAGCTTACGCCAGCACCGCTTCTAGTCAATGAGAGAGAACTTGGCATGACATACCTCGTCACCGGCGGCGCTGGCTTCATCGGCGGCCATATCGCCAAAGCGCTGCTCAACCGCGGCGAACGGGTTATCTTGCTCGACAACTTCAATGACTATTACGACCCCGCCCTAAAGCGTCAAAACGCGGCACGGCTGAGCGCGCACGAAAATTGCCTGGTGGTCGAAGGTGATGTCCGCGATGTCGCCCTGGTTGACCGGCTCTTCGCTGAGCAGGGCATCACCCACGTGGCGCACATGGCGGCCATGGCCGGCGTCCGCGCCAGCGTCGACCAGACGCGGCTCTATTATGATGTCAACTTGACCGGCACGTTGAATCTGCTGGAGGCGTCAAAACGCGCCAGCGTCGCTCGCTTTGTGCTGGCCTCCACCTCGTCGGTCTACGGCAAGACGAAGACCTTGCCCTTCGTTGAAACCGATACGGCTGATCGCCCGCTGGCCGCCTACCCCGCCAGCAAGCGCGCCGCCGAGCTGCTGGCGCATACCTACCACAACCTGTTTGACATGCACGTGACTGTGCTGCGCTTCTTCAATGTCTACGGTCCCGCCGGCCGGCCCGACATGATGCCCTGGCGCTTGCTTGAAGCGACGCGGACGGGCGAGCAAATCAAGCTCTTCAATGGCGGGGATATCCGCCGCGACTGGACCTTTATCGCCGATACGGTCGACGGCGTTGTAACCGCGCTGGACACACCGCTTGGCTACGAGATCATCAATCTCGGCTGCGGCGCGCCCATCTCGCTGCTGGATTTCGTCGACATCATTGAGCAGCTCAGCGGCGTGACTATCAATAAAGTATCGGCGCCGACGCCACTCAGCGACCCGCCCATCACCTACTGCGACAACAGCAAAGCGCGTGAACTGCTCGGCTTTTCGCCGGCGGTGACGGTGCGAGAGGGCTTGCGGCGCACCTGGGATTGGTTTCGTGAGTACCGCGGTCTCTAGCCGCCGATGATGCTTGGCTGATGCCGCTTGGCGCCCATCAACTGCTTGACCAGCGCCGACGGCTTCTCGATCTTGTCCAGTTGCGCCAGCATGTCTTCTTGCGTGACGAAGAAGGGCCGCATGTACATGCCGAGCAGGGCGCTGCGGGCTTTGTCGGTCTTGTTGGGGCGGGCGGTGTGCCAGGTGGCGCCGTGCATGACCATGACGCTGCCGCGGACGCCAGTCAAGATCTCCGCCTCAGGCTGCCATGCACCCGCCATATCGCGCGGCGGCGGATGACCCTTGCGGTGCGTCCCCGGCAAGACACCGGTGCCGCCATTCTCGGCGCTGAAGTCGTCCAGCAGCCAGATCGTCTGCCCGCAGACTTGATCCAAGGGCCAGGGCTGGTTGATCCACCAGTAGGGATAATCCGGATGCCAGGCGTACTTGTCGTAGCCGGGGTAGGCGGTATTGGCGGACCAGGTGCAGCAGATGATGTCCTCGTCCGCCAGATAAGTCTGCCATAGCTCGACGATGAAGGGATGCGCCATGAGTTCCAGAAAGATGGGGTGCTTATAGGCGATGCCGCCGACCCGTTGCGTCCGCGCCGCGCGCGTCTCGGCCGTCGCTTCCGCCTCGAGCAGTCCCTCGAGGACGCGTCGGGCTTCGTCCGCCTCCTCCGGCGTGATGACCGACGGGACGATGCAGAAGCCGCGTTCGTCAATCTCTTCGACGATGCGGCTGATGTCGTGTTGACGCTCCATGCTGACCTCCTAACCGCTGTATGCTTGGGGGCGCGTCCTGGCGCTGACCGGCTGCGGCAAGCCAGTCTGCGTCGAGCGAATGCAAGCCTCGGCCACGGCCAGCGACATGTACCCATCCCAGGCTGAGGGCCCCGTCGGCGCGCCGGCGCGGATGGCATCTATCCAGGCTTGCGCTTCGTCGCGATAGGCGTTGGCGAAACGCTCGGGCCAATTGGGCGTGATCGCCTGGGAGATGGACGAGCCGCGCCGCAAGCTGGGGCTGGTGTGGCTGATGGACTGCGCCGTACCGCGTTCCCCAACCAGCTCGACCATCACTTCGTAGCCGTAGCCCGAGTCGCCGCTCCATTCCAGCGTGCCTATGGCGCCATCATCAAAGCGGATCTGCGCAATAGCATAACGCGCGCTGCGCGGCTGGCTCGCCTCGGCCGGTACCCAGCGGACAAAGACCTCGTCGATCTCGGCGCCCATAAACCAGCGCGCCGAGTGAATATCGTGAATCAGCGAGTTGACGATGGCCGTCTCAATGCGCTTTAGCCCCGACCACGGGTTCATGTGCACGCCGCGGAAGCCTAGCGCCCGGCCCAGCTCGCCGCGCTGCAGCAGGTCGTAAACATCCAGGTGCGCCTGATCATAGACGCGCATGAAACCGACTTGCGCCAGTCGACGGCCGGCTGCGAGTTCGGCTTGGAGCACGCGCTCGGCATCGGCCGCGGTGGTCGCCAGTGGCTTCTCGCAGAGCACCGGCTTGCCCGCTTCGATGCAGGCGAGGGTCTGTTCGGCATGGGCGGCATCGGGCGAGGCGATGAGCAGGGCGTCGACGGCTGCATCGGCAATCAGCTCGCTCGCATCGGTGTAGGCGGTCGCGCCGATCTCCGCCGCCAAGGACCGGGCGCGCGCGCTGTCGATGTCCATCACGCCGACGACCTGCGCGCCGTGTGTGCGCTGGGCGAGATTGCGCGTGTGCAGGCTTCCGATCATGCCCGTGCCGATGACGCCCACACCGACGCTGTCCATTTTCATCCTGCCATCCCTATGGCCAAGCACACCCCTACATTGCGCTGAGTGTAACTTGTTTGTGCCCCACCGCAAACGTCGCCGCAGCGTTTGCAGTCGCATCGGCTGGAACGGGGCAGGCTGCATCTTGGTAGCGCGCCGGCGCTGCGTTATATTATTGGCGTTAACAACGGCGAATTGGCGCCGCATTTCCGAACGACATTCCCAAAAGGAGAAGCACCATGAAACGCCTGGTAATTCTGTTAGCCTTGCTCGCGCTGGTCCTGCCGGTCGCTGCGCAAGACATGGGCGGCTGTATGATTGAGCCGCCGGAATCAGCCGCGACCGTCAACATGATCGGCTGGACCTATCCCATCATCGACTTCTACGCTGATGAGCTCGAAGCCTGCAACAGCGTCGACAACATCGACGTCAACACGCAGCTGCTGGATTCCGGCGCCGCGCATGACCAACTGCGCCTGGCACTGGGCGCCGGCGGCACCTCGCCTTACGACATCATCATGGTCACCCAGGGCGATATCGAGTCTTACGTGGCCGAAGGCTGGATGATGCCGCTCAACGATCTGATTGAAAAATACGAAGACGAATATCAGATCTCCGACATCCTGGGCATTGATGACATGACCGTCGATGGCAACATCTACGGCCTGCCCATGGAGCAGAATACACGCCACATGTTCTATCGTCCCGACTTGCTCGAAAAGCACGGCATTGATGTGCCCGAGACCTGGGATGATGTCATCGCCGCGTGTGAAGTGCTTCAGGGCGAAGACAGCATCGTCATCCCCTTCACCACGCAATTGCACGCTGGCTGGGCCTGGCGCATTGAATTCGGCGACATGCTGCTGGCTTTCGGCGGTCATCCGCTGAACGACGATATGACGCCCGCGTTCAACAGCGACGAAGGCGTGGCCGCGCTGGATAAGCTGGTCGAGATCGCCGATGCCTGCATGGGCCAAGAGGGCTTGACCTACAGCATTGACGACAGCCAGATCGGCATCGCCACGGGCGAGCTGGCTATGGCCTTCACCTGGGCCAGCCGCGCCGCCGCCATGGACGACCCCGACTTCTCCGACTACGTGGGCGGCATTGAATTCGCGCCTGCGCCCCGCGCCACGGCAGACGGTCTTTACGGCGCCACCGGCGGCACCGGCGCTGGACTCGGCATTCCCGCTAATATCGATGACGATCCCGACTTGGTCTTCCAGGTCATCCTGGAAGCGATGGACGAGGAAAGCCAACTGCGCGGCGCCAATTACGGCGTGATTACGCGTCAAGCCGTGGCCGCCAATGCGGAGGCGCGCTACTTGCCGGCCGTCTTCGCCACCATCAGCGGCGGCGTCGAGGGTACCACAGTGCCCGCCATCGGCGCTGTCTTGAACCCGGTTTGGGATCAGTGGCTGCCGCAGATCGTCACCGGCGACATGTCGGCTGCCGAGCTGCTGGATGCCGCCGCCGAGGCCTATACCACCGAAGCGACAGCCCAGGGCTTCATCGAGGGCTAGGCTAGTTGCCGCACTGGGATGTTCAATTGGGCGGCTCACTGAGTCGCCCCTACGAAACATGTGTTGTAGGGGTCAGCTGGTAGCTGACCCGCTTCATTTCCGGCGGAATGGACACTAGCACGCTCATGACGCGCTTCTTTCCAGCCGCCTCGCTCAACTTGGGCCCGCCCCCGGGCAAGATTGTTGAGGTCGACGGCCGCGGCGTTCATGTTGTTGAGATGGGTCACGGCGCGCCCACCGTGTGGCTGGAAAATGGCTGGCTGGGCATCACGCTGGGTTGGGGCTCGTTTCAACGCCGCCTGGCGCAGCACACCCGCGTCTGCGCTTATGACCGCGCCGGCATCGCCTGGAGCGACCCCGCAGACAGCTATCGCAGCGCCCAAAGCGAAGCCGACGAATTCGCCGCCCTGCTTGACGCGCTCGGTGAGACTGAGCCGATCATCTTGCTGGCTTGGTCGGGCGGCGGGCCCGTGGCGCAGATCTTCGCCGCCGATCGGCCGGAGCGCGTCGCCGGGCTGGTTCTGATGGACGCCATCCCGCCGGATTACGATTGGTGGGCGACCTGTACTTTCCCCCATCTCTACCCGCGGGAGCGGCACGAGCGCCTGGAAACCGCGCGCGGCTTCGCGGAGCAAGCGGCCGCCGGCAGTTTGTGCCAGAGCGACATCGCCGCTTGGCTGACCCCCGCATTGCTGGAGCAGCACGGCGAGCGCTACTTGAAGCTGCTGCTGAACAATCCAAATTACTGGTGGACCTATTACTGGCAGAATCAGCACATCCTGGCCAGCGGCGCTCAAGTACGCGCCAAAGGCAGGCTGGGCGATCTACCCCTGCGCGTTCTCGTGGCGACGGATGAGTGGCACGGCGACGACCCCTATCAGCAGAGCCTGGGGCAGATGTGGCGCGCCCTGCAATATCCGCAAGCGCGCTTGTCGACGCGTGGCCTCGCCTTGCCCGTCGCAGCCAGCCACGCGATATTCCGTGATCAGCCCCAATCTGTAATTGATGTCGTCCTGGATACGATTGCTGCGCTATAATCGGTGACATCCGCCGCGCCAGCCGAGGGAGCTTGCGGATGAAAAAAGGAACCTTTGCCTTCTTTGTCGGGCCCAGCGTCTTCATCATGCTGGCGTTGATGACGCTGCCGTTGCTGGCGTCGATCTGGCTGGGGCTCAACTTCATCACCTTCCGCAATCTCGACGCGCCGCAGTGGATCGGCCTGCAGAATTACCAGGAAGTGCTGGCGGATCCGGAATTTTGGGATTCGCTGGAATTCACGCTGATATTCATCGCCATCACAGTGCCGCTGCGCATGGTGCTCGGCTTGATGTTCGCGTTGCTGCTGGATCAGATACGGCGCTTCCGCGGCGTATTCGTCGCCGCCGCCCTCGTGCCTTTCGTGATGACGCCTGTCGTCGGCACGCTGATCTTCCGCGACATGTTCGACCGCGGCGGCCCCTACTGGTACTGGATGCAGCAGCTATTCGACTATCGCCTCTTCATGAACAGCACCACCGTGCCGCTGCTGATCATCTTCCACAGCTTGTGGACGGCCACGCCCTTCGCCATGATCGTGCTTTTCGCCGGCCTGCAAACCCTGCCGCAAGAATCGCTGGAGGCGGCGCGCGTTGATGGCGCCAGTTGGCTGCAGCAACTCTGGCATGTGGCGATTCCCCATCTGCGCTCGCTCTTCATCTTCATCGCGCTGATCTCCATCATGGACGCCTATCGCGTCTTCGACAGCGTCTTTGTGCTGACGCAGCAAAACCCGATATTCGACGCCGAAACCATCATGTATTACAACTTCCAGGTCGCCATGAGCTTCGGCCGGCTGGGCAAAGCCAATGCCATGAGCGTTCTCACCGTCATCGGCATCTTCGTCGTGCTCATCCCCTTCCTCGTCTTGACCTATCGCGAGCAGCTGGAGGAGAGCTAATGACAAGGACGAACAACCCCGTTGCGCGTCTGCTCATCTACATCGCGCTCGCCTTATTCACAGTCTATAACATCTTGCCCTTCGCCTGGACGATTTTGAATTCTATCAAGCTGCCCAAAGACGCCAACGCCCGCGTGCCCCGCTTCGTCTTCAGCCCGACCGGTGACAATTACGCCGAGCTCTGGCTGAACGTGTCGCCGGAAGACTTCGCGCCCTACGGCTTGGCGCTGGTCCTGCTGATCTTCGTGCTGGCTGTGGTCGGCTTTTCCGCAAATCGCATCCCGGCGCCCAATTCGTTGATCTACTTCGGCATCATCGGCGTCGCCGTGGTCGTCGCTGTCAACCTGCCGCGCGTCGTCAACACCGCCGAATTCTACGACTATCTCATCAACAGCGTCATCGTCACCGTCGGCACGTTGGCCGTCTCACTCAGCATCGGCGCGCTGGCCGGCTATGGCCTGGCCCGCTATCGCCACGTGATTTCGGTCTATATCCTCGTCATCGCGCTGGCTTTTCGTTCGCTGCCGAGCCTGGCGCTGGTCTTGCCCTTCTATTATCTGGGCCAGCTTTCCGGCCTCTACGACACGCATATCCTCCTCATCTTCTGCCTGGTCGCCGTCAATCAGCCCTTCACCATTTGGATGCTACGCAGCTTTTTCATGGAGATCCCCCGCGAAATCGAAGAGGCCGCCATGATCGATGGCGCCGGGCGTTTGCGCTCCTTCTTGTCCGTCATCGTGCCCATCATGTGGCCCGGCATCATCACCACCGGCTTGTTCACGCTGCTGCTGGCTTACAATGACTTTCTGCTGGCGCGCATCCTGACGCAGATCAACTGGACGCTGCCGGTCGGCATCGCGCAGTGGACCGGCGGCGAAGACCCGGGCCACGTCACCTTGGCCGCCGCCGCCTCAGTCTCCACCACCTTGCCCATTCTGGTGGTGATCATCTTTTTCCAAAAGTACTTGATCCGCGGCTTGGCCTCCGGCGCTGTGAAGGGGTAGCGAACATCAGTCTCGCAGCGCTTTATACACTTTTGCCACCGAGGACACCGAGTTGCTTGAGTTCACAGAGGGCCCGGCTGGTGTTGGCCACTGCGCTTGCAAGGCGGGGCGGATCTCTCGTACGCCGGTGTCTGCATGGATCCGCGCCATGAGCATCGAAACGGCGACTAGCCTGAATCAGCATGAAGATTTGCCGCAAGCTTTCTCTTAAGTCCTGCACAAGATGGAAGCCATTACTCTGTAGTCCCAGCCAATTGACATGAAATTCGCCAGGCTATCCATTCACGCCAAAGAGTCACCTCTCCCTGATGCTTCGGGGAGGGGCCGGGGGAGGGGTAGACCGAGCAGCAAGTTCCCGACTACTCATTGCAAGCTTGGCATTTCTCTGTGCCCTCAAGATACTCGGCTCACTCGGTGGCCAAGTGTCTAATCTACGCCAAAGGAGATCCGTTTCATGAACATCATCTGCATCGTCACCGATACCCTGCGCGCCGATTACCTGCCGACCTACGGCAATAGCGAGGTCATCGCGCCCAACCTGACGCGCTTCGCCGATGAAGCCATCGTCTTTGAAGACTGCCACGCCGCGTCTTTCCCGACCGTGCCCACCCGCGCCGATATCGCCACCGGGCGCTTTACCTTCACCTATCTCACCTGGGGGCCCTTGCCGCAAGACGAGATCACTCTGGCCGACTTGATGACCAAGGCCGGCTACACGTCCATGGGCGTGGCCGATACCCCTTTCCTCATCCGCAACGGTTACGGCTACGACCGCGGCTTCGACGACTTCATCTGGATCCGCGGCCAGCGAGAGGCCGCCGGGCGCCCCGATGTGACCAGCACGTGGAAAAGCGAAGACGACCGCTTCGCCCCGCGCACCTTCAAGGCGGCTATGGACTGGCTCGAGCGCCACCACGACGAGCGCTTCTTCTTGTACATCGATGCCTGGGACCCGCACGAGCCTTGGGATCCGCCCGCGCATTACGTCACGCCCTACCTGCCGGATTATGCCGGCGAGCAGGTCTATCCGGCTTATTGGGATTGGGAAGATGCCGGCTATAGCGAGCGCGACCTGGAAGTTGGCCGCGCCACCTATATGGGCGAGATCACGATGGTGGATCGCTGGTTTGGCTTGCTGCTCGACCGGCTGCAGAGCCTGGGCATCTATGACGACACCGCCATCCTTTTCGTCGCCGATCATGGCTTCTACTTCGGCGAATTCGGCGTCTTCGGCAAGAGCCGCTTTCGCTGGCCGGACAATACCATCCCGGTGATGGAAGCCATGGCGCGCTTCAAGCAGGGCGCCATCTCTTACGGCTGCCCCAAGCACAATGAAATCACGCATGTGCCACTCTTCGCGCGCATCCCGGGCGCGGCGCCGCGTCGCGTCCCCGGCCTGGTAAGCGTCCCCGACATGATGCCCACCATGCTCGAATTGGCCGGCATTGAAAAACCGGCGCGTGTTCAGGCGGAGTCGCTGCTGCCACTGGCCCGCGGCGAGGTCGACCGGTTGCATGACATTGTCGTCACCTCGCAATCGTTGGCGGATACCGCCGGCAACACCACGCTAATCGTGGACGACAGCGAGCGCGTGGTCGTCGAAGTTTCACCCAGCACGATTCGCGATGGCGAGTGGGACTTCTTCTACAGCCTGGAAGGGGAGCCGGTCGCCCTCTTCGACGCGGTCGCCGACCCGCGCCATCAGCACAATCTGGCGGCGGAGCGCCCGGAGGTCTGCCAGATGATGCTCGACAAATTCGTGCGCTGGATGGACGAGATGGATACGCCGGCCGCCTACGCCGCGCCCCGTCAGCGACTGTAGCCAAGGCGGCTGCCGCGTAAAGCTGTAAACAATGCGATCTCATGCGCATCCGCAGGAGCGCGCTTGAACGCGCCGTTAGTGAATTCGCGCCCGACTCGACGCTGCGTCGCGCTCGGCCGCTCGGTGGACGCGCGATGGAGCTGGCGTTGGCTAGTCCGCAAGCGGCGTCTCGCCGGCTGATCGCGCTGACGCACAGCGCTACCGACCGCGCGCGCAATCCGCACATCGCCCGTGATGAGTTCCGCACCCTGAAAGCGCTGCGCCAAGCGGGCCTGCCCGTGGCCCAGCCGCTACACGTTGACGAGTCACATCAGCCGCCCTTCCTCTTGACGACCGCGCTGCCCGGCGCGCCTCGCACTGACCCGCAAGACGAAGCGGCATTCTGCAAAGCGCTGGCCGCTGCGCTGGCTGATATTCACGACCTCGATCTGCAGCGTCACCATCTGGCCCACTTGCCGTCCGAGAGCGAGCTAATCACGCATTGGCTGGAGGCGCCGTCACAGCGCGACAATGCCATCGCTAAGACCCTGAAATGCGCGTTAGACAACATCGCCCGAAACCCGCCGGCCCTGCTGCATGGCGATTTCTGGCCGGGCAACCTGCTGTGGCAGAGCGCTACATTGACCGGCATCGTCGATTGGGAAGACGCCCGCCTGGGCGACCCGCTGAGCGACTTGGGCAAGTGTCGCCTGGAATTGCTCTGGGCACTGGGCGCTGCGGCGATGGCGCAGTTCACCGCCTGCTATCTCGCACAAAATAGCCGATTGGACGCGGGCGCCTTGCCCTTTTGGGATCTGTGGGGCGCGGCCCGTCTGTCACATTTCGCCAGCTTTACGGCAAACGACCATCTTCCGCGCCGGCGGCGGCTTTTCCGGCAGTTCGTTGTTGATGCGATGGCGGCTTTACGGATGCTGTAAGAAGCTGCGTAGCGCCCGCTCGAATGCGCGCGGGTTTTCCAGGTGCGTGATATGGCCGGCCGCGGGGATAATCGCCAGCTGCGCGCCCGGTATTTGCGCCGCCATTTCCCGGTTGATGCGCCGGAATTTGGCATCCTCGGCGCCGACGATCAGCAGGGCCGGTAGCTGCAACGCGGGCAATTCGCGCCACAAGCTGGGCTGCGCGCCGCTGCCCACTCCACGCAGACAATTGGCTAGGCCGCTCGCGTTGTTGCCCAAGCGCTGACGCCGCTGCTCAGCCAGGACAGCCGCCGGCAAGCGCGCCTGCGATGCCCATAACGGCAGCCGCTCCCAATACTCGACGAACCACTCAATGCCGTGCGATCTCAATGTTGTGCGCCAAGTCGTCGTCCTGTCGGCGTCGCTCAGCGCGATCAGCAACCCCCGCCAAGCCCGGCGAAGCGCTCTCCAAAGTCAGCGACTTGAACAAATGAGGAAAGCGCAGCGCCAAGAATAGCGCCAGCCTGCCGCCCATTGAATAGCCGAGGAGATGCGGGCGCGGGCCGCCCAGCTGATTGAGCAAGTCAGCGATATCAGCCGCCGCGCGCTCCATGCGATAGCTCACTGGATCAGCCGGCGCGTCGCTGCCGCCATGCCCCAGCAGGTCGAGCGCAATCAGCTCAAAGTCGTCGCGCAATTGCTGCGAAAGCTCAGCCCAAGCGGACCGGTCGCCAGTGAACCCGTGCAGCAGCAAGAGCGGCTCGCCCTCGCCCGCCACCTCGACTTGGTAGCTGTGCCCGCTAGCCTTGACGCGAAATTGCATCAGCCCAGGCTTTCTGCGCGTCCGCGCGTTTCACTTTGCCCGAGGCGGTTCGCGGTAACGACACGACAAAGGCAATTTGGCGCGGAAGCTTGTAACCGGCCAGGCATCCACGCGCAAAGGCCGCCAGCTCCTCCGCCGATATCGTCGCGCCCTCATGACATTCGACCAGGGCCGTCACGCGCTGGCCCCAAGCGGCATCAAGCTGGCCGAAGACCAGAGCGTCGCGCACAGCCCGATGCTCGCGCAAAGCCTCTTCCACCTCGGCGGGATAGACATTTTCGCCACCGCTGACGATGAGGTCGACGCGGCGCTGCAGGATGAAGAGATCGCCTTCTTCGTCGAGGTAGCCGATATCGCCGCTATGCAGCCAGCCATCAAGCAGCGCGCTCGCGGTCGCCGCCGGATCGCCAAAGTAGCCGCGCATGACCGTGCCGCCTTTGACGAGAACCTCGCCCGGGACATTGGGCGCCGCGTCATCGCCCCGCTCGTCAACGATGCGAATTCGCGTGCCTGAGAGCGGCTTGCCCGCCGTCCCCGGTTTGCTGTGGACGAGCGCCGGCATAGCCGTGGCCACTTGCGAAGCGGCTTCGGTCAGCCCATAACTGGTGGCGATCGGCAGGCGCTCTTCCCGGCAGCGGTTGAGCAGCTCGGCCGCTGGCGCTTCGCCGCCGAGCAAGATCAGGCGCAGGTTAGGATTCCAGGGGCGTGTCCTGGCGTCGAGCAGGCGCCCCAGCATGGTCGGCACCAGCGATACCAGCGTGATCGGCCTTTCGCTGAGCGCCTCGTTGACCCCGTCGATGCTGAAGGGCATCAAGTCAAGGGCAGTGCCATAGAAGAGCGAGCGCAATATGATGCTGAGCCCGCCAACGTGGTATAGCGGCAAGACGCAGAGCCAGCGCTCCCGCCGCAAGCTGCCCAGCCGCAACGCCGAGGCCACAGCGCTGTTATAGAAGTTCGCCCCGGTCATGAGGGCCGCTTTGGGCCGCCCGGTCGTACCGGAAGTGTGTATGATGGCGCAGTCGTCAGCCAGGTCCAGGCTGCCGAAGCCGCTCGCATCTAGCGGCGCCTCCGCAGCGCTGACTGGCGGCAACACCAAAGTGGGCGCGTCGAAACCGGCGACGCGGCTCGCGTAATCCGCCTGCGTCAGCAAGAGCTTGCAGTCGGCGTTTGCGAATTGCCAGCGCCATTCGCGCTCGGCCAGGCGCGTGTTCAGCGGCACAGTTACAACGCCCCGGCGCAGCAAAGCCAGCAACGCCAATACGAAGGGCAAGCCGTTCGGCATCAGGATGGCGACCCGGTCCCCGCGCTGCAATGCCGTATGCGCGTCGATGAGCGCGCCGGTCGCCGCCGCCAGCCGGGCGACATCGGCAAAGCTCAGCCGCCGCTCGCCCAGATAGACGAAGGCCTTGTCCGGCGTGCTGTTGAACGGGACGCGCCCCTCCATCAGGCGCCGCCTCGCCGGGATGGCGTCGTCGGGTTCATGCGCGCCGCGGGAATTTGCCGAAGTCCGGCTTACGCCCTTCCAGGAAGGCATTCTTGCCCTCGCTGCCTTCGTCGGTCATGTAGAAGAGCATGGTGGCATCGCCAGCCAGCACTTGCACACCCGTCTGCCCGTCCAGCTCGGCATTCATGCCCGCCTTGATGAAGCGCAGCGCGATCGGGCTCTTGCTCAACATCTCGCGTGACCAAGCCAGCGCCTCCCGCTCCAGCTCCCGCAGCGGCACGACCGTGTTGACCATGCCCATGGCTTCGGCTTCAGCGGCGCTGTACTGCCGGCAGAGGAACCAGATTTCGCGCGCCTTCTTCTGCCCCACATGCGCCGCCAGGAATGACGAGCCGAAGCCGGCGTCGAAGCTGCCCACGATGGGCCCCGTCTGGCCGTAAATGGCGTTGTCGCTCGAAATCGTCAAGTCGCAGCAGACGTGCAGGACATGCCCGCCGCCGATGGCATAGCCCGGCACCACCGCCACCACTGGCTTGGGGATATTGCGGATGTAGCGCTGCAGCTGCAGCACATTCAGCCGCGGTACGCCATCATCGCCGACGTAGCCCGAATGGCCGCGTACTTTCTGATCGCCACCAGCGCAAAAAGACCAGACGCCGTCCTTGCTGCTCGGCCCATTGGCGGTGATCCACAGTACGCCGACCTCGCCGTCGTGCCAGGCGTGCAGCACGGCTTCGGTCATTTCGTCGATGGTCTTGGGGCGGAAGGCGTTGCGGATATTGGGCCGGTCAAAGGCGATCCGCGCGATGCCCTCCGCTCTGTGGTAGGTGATGTCGTCGTATGGCTTTACCTCTTGCCAATCCGCCAGTTGCATCAAGTCGGCGGTGCTGATTTGCGCTTGCTCAGCTTTGGTGGTCACCATAACCCTCTCCCTTGAATTGAATACTTGTCCTTCAAGTTGTTGCCGATTCCATGCGCTTTCGCACCGCCGCCATGATCTCGCCGCGCCGCTCGAGATCGACGCGCGCGTCTGTGCGCACCTCAATCAGCGTTGCTTCACCGCCGCCCAGCGCATGGCTGTATGCAGCGCGAAAGGCATCACGTTCGTCGGCGCGTACATAGGTCAAGCCATACAACTGCGCCACCACGGCGAAGTCGAGGCCCGGCGGCGTCAGGAAATAGCGCTCGAAATGCTCCTGATTGCCGGCAATGGCCAAGCGGTGGAAGATGCCGCCGCCGCCATTGTTCAGCAGCACGATCGTCACCGGCACGCCACAGCGCCTCACCGCCAGCAGGCCGTTCATGTCGTGGTAGAGCGTGATATCGCCCAGCACGGCCACCAGCGGCGCCTCGGGCTGGGCCGCGCCGATGCCGAGAGCTGTCGACACGTTGCCGTCAATGCCGGACGCGCCGCGATTAGCGTAGGCGAGCAAAGGTTTATCACGCCGCATACCGAATTGATCGAGATGGCGCACGGGCAAGCTATTGCCGGCGAAAAGCCGCGCCCCCGGCGGCATCATGTCAACCACATCCCAAAGCACCGCCCCATCAAAATAGGAGCCGTGTTCAATCGCCGCTGCGATGGTCGCGACAGCTTGAGCATCAGCGCGCTGCATTTCCCGGCGCCAGGCGTCTCCGGCTGTCGGCCAGCCCGCCCACTCCGCCGCCGAGACAGCGCCGGGGTCGACGGCCAACTGATGCGTGACGCTATGACTGTCATCGGCCCATTCCCCGATTCGACTGCAATAGATGTGCGCGCTCAGTTGATCCGCCGCCAGGAAGTCTTGCATCGCCCGGCACAGCGGCGGCCTGCCAAAGCGGATTACGACTTCGACTCCAGACAAATCAACCGCGCCCGACCCCACCAGTGTCTCATAGGCGGCGATGGTCGCGTCGGCGGCGCCGGTCAAACGCAAGTTGGATGTCGCCTCCGCCAGCACCGGATAACCAGCGACCCGTGACAATTCCCGCACCCAGGGCAGCAGGCGCGCCCGTTCGCGCTCGTCCCGACAGCTGTCATGCCCGCAATAGATGAGGCCGCGGCGGCCGATGATGTCGTCGGTCAACAGCGTCGGCAGGCCGGTTGTGCTGACGCCGGCCGGCGGTGCGATGTGTGCCGGCGGCTCGTGGTTGATCGGCGCGAGCGCGGCATCAGCCGGGCCGGGCTCAAAGGGCTTGCGGAAGGGCAAATTGATGTGCGCGACCCCGCGCTTGTCTCGCGCGCAAGCGTAGGCCCGCGCCGCCAGGCTACGCAAATGACGCAGGGCGATCGGCGGTGGCTCCGCTTGCGGCAAGGGCGCGTCCGCAAAGAGATCGACATAATCGCCGAAGAGCTTCACCTGGTCGATTGTCTGATTGGCGCCGCTGCCTCGCAGCTCATGCGGCCGGTCAGCCGTCAACACGAGCAAGGGCACGCGCGACTGATGCGCTTCAATGATGGCGGGGAAGAAGTTGGCGGCGGCGGAACCCGAGGTGCAAACGACTGCGGCCGGCTCGCCAGTCGCCAGCGCGCAGCCCAGGGCGAAGAAGGCCGCGCTGCGCTCGTCCAGGTGCGTGCTGATATCGACCGCGCCTTTATGCCGCGCGAATGCCAGCACCAGCGCGGTATGCCGCGAGCCCGGCGCCAGGCATACGCGCTTCAAGCCCGCGGCTACCAGGGCGTCAACAAATGCATTGGCGTACAGCGTGCTGGGATTGTGCATATCAGCGCTCGATTTTCACCACAAAGACACAAAGGCACAAAGGACACTAAGCATCAGTTACAGAAGGACTCTCTTAATGCCTTTGGATAATGTCGCCTCATTGAAATTCAGCAGCAATCCGGCATTGAGACCAGTTAGCTTCAGGTAAGTTAGCAGTTGAGCCGTGTGAACATCCTCCAGCGCCTCAACTGACTTTACTTCGACAATCGCGCGGTTTTCGACGATCAGGTCGGCGACGTAGTAACCGACGTCTTCACCCTTGTAGCTAATGCAGATGCGCTTTTGGCGCTCAAAACTAATGCCGCGCAGCTTAAGCTCCGCGCAAAGAGCAGCCTCATATACGCGTTCTAGCAAGCCTGGCCCCAAGGTCTTGTGAACCTCGATAGCCGCTCCGATTATCCTGTACGATAGCCGCTGACGATTCTCGGTTTCCATTGCTATCGCTTCATCCATTCTTTCAACCTTCGTGACTTTGTGCCTTCGTGCCTTTGTGATCACACCTTCATGTCACACACCGTGCGCCTCGAGCATGGGGCGGAATTTCAGGTCGGTCTCGTGCCACTCGTCCTGCGGCTCGCTATCGGCCACGATACCGGCGCCGGCGTAAATCCAGGCGCGCGCTTCCTGCACTACGGCAGAGCGAATGGCGACGGCGAACTGCCCCTCCAGGCGCGCGTCGATCCAGCCGACGGGCGCCCCGTACCAGCCACGTGGTATCGGCTCCAGCTCACGGATCACGCGCATGGCCAGCGGGCGCGGGTCCCCACCCAGCGCCGGCGTCGGGTGCAGCGCTTCGACCAAGGGCAGTACGCCCGTTTCGCGCTTGAGCTTCGCCGCAATCGGCGTCAGCAGATGCTGAATGTTGTGCAGCTTGAGCAGCCTTACCGGCGACATGTCAATCGCGCTCGCGACCGGCGCCAGGCGCTGCCGCATCTTGTCAACCACGATCTGATGCTCATGCAAATTCTTGGCGCTCTTGAGCAGCTGCTGGCCCAGGCGCGCGTCTGCTTTCGCGCTGTCGCCGCGTCCAAGGCTGCCGGCCAAGGCCACGGTCTCAAGCTGACGGCCGCGCACGCTCGCCAGCAATTCGGGCGAGGCGCCGTAGAAGGCATAGCGCCGCCGCGGCTCAAACAGAAAGCGGTAGCAGTCGCTGTAGCGCGTCGCCAAATGTCGAAGAATCGGCAGCAGGTTAAGGCCCGCCGCAAAGCGCAGCTCGGCCGCGCGCGCCAGCACAACTTTGTTGAGCGCGCTGCCGCGAATCCGGTCGGTTGCCTCGTCGACCAAGCTCGCCCAGCTCGTATACGGCATGGGATAATGGATGCTGTGAACAGCGCTCTGCTCCATGTCCCTTTGTGTATGCCGTCGCGCAGTCAGTTCGGTGCGCTTCGCCCGCAACGCAGCGGTCAAGGCGGGCATGACATCGGCCGGACGCTCGCTGGCGGGTACTTGCGTGTTGATCGTCAGCCAGGTCCCTTCGCCGCCTCTGCTGAGCTGATAATGCGGCAGTACGAACCAGGCGGGCGTGTAAATGGACCAGATATTGTCCGGCGTGAAATCAGGACGGAAAGCGAAGCCGCCAAACAGTCGCGGCGCGGGCAGCTCGCCCTCGGCTACATGCGCGCCGGCAAATAATTCTCGGGCGCGCCGCGCAATCCTGTCGAAACGATCGTCGCCCCACTCCATCAACTCGACGGCCGTGCCAGCGCCGGCGAAGGCAATCTGGCTGCTGTCGCTGGCCCAATAAAAGCGGGGCCCGCCTTCGGCCGCACGCAGAAAATCTTGAAGGCTGACGCCGTCGCAGGGCAAGCTGCAACTCAGCAGGCGACCATAGCGCACGTTGATCGGCGTATTGAGGAAGCTGCTAGTGTCCACCGCTCAGCTCGAGTAGCCGACGCTCTTAAGCAGCAGAGGCAGCAAAGCATCCATGATTTCGTCTTTGCTCGGCTCGCCCGTGTAGACCCACTGGATGACGACGCTGTAGATGGCGCCCATCCAGGCGTGCGCCACGATGTGGGTGTTCACCGACGCGATGGAACCGTCGGCCACCGCCTCGTCAAGGTAGGTCCGTATCAGCAGGGCGAAGCGATCGGTGACCTCCATGCGCTTGCGCTCGAAAACGCTGCCCAAGCCCACCGCTTGCACCAGCAAGAGCTTGGCCGGCAGGCGATACTTGCCAAAGGTCTCGAGCACAGCCTCCAGCGCCACTTGCACGCGCCTGATGCCCTGCTCCTCGCCTGCTATCGCTTCCTTGGCGCGCCGTTCGATGAGATCGGCGAACTGATCCACCAAGGCGATGAACAGCTTCTCTTTATTGGGGAAGTGAAAGTAAATCGAGCCCTTGCTGATGCCGCCTTCGGCCACGATTTCATCGAGCCTGGTGTCATGAAAACCCTTGGCGCTGAAAATGTTGAGCGCCGCATCCAGGATGCGCTCGCGGGTTGTCGGGGTTTCCGCCGTCTTTCGGCTCATTACTTCTCACAATACTGACTGGTCAGTACTGTGATTCTAGCACAGGTATGTTTAGGGCAACAGTCCTGGCGCCTGGCACTCTGCGGTTTGCGCTTAGACATTACGCGCCCGGACGCATTCGCCGCGGCTAGTTTTCAGCGAGACCGTAGGCCCATCCGCCCGCAATTACACCAGCAGCAACGGCGATCGCGGCAGCGCTATCGAAAAATGACTTGACGATGGTGGCGATAAAGTCGTCGTCTTCCATGGGGCTCACGTCAACCGCCCCGTGAATTGCGGCCAGTATGAGCGCTGTGATGACGCCCACCACAATCGCCCCCGCCACCGGCCCGATTATTTTGGCGGGCATGCTACTTTCGTCTGGCACGGCGGATGCGATCTGTGCAGCTATGCGTCTGCCGATGCCCAGTCCCGAGCCAAATACCGTGCCCATGACGAGCCCAAACAGAAGCCCTCTGCTCGCCAATAGCGCCAGCAAAACGCAAACGACAAGGCCGCCGATTGTGACCAGCCCGCGCCTGTGCGCGCTTAGCTGGTTCAGGTCATTTTTCACTTCTTCATTCATCGCCGCGCTCCCTAATGCCGTGAAGGACTTTGCCATGGTCAGACATGATAGCGCTTCGCGATTGATTTCGCTAAAATGCACTTGAAGCGGAATGGAACATTTGGCATGGACCAATTTATGCAGTTGGCAATTCAAGAGGCGCGGGCCACCAAAGCGGAAGGCGGCAGTCCCTTCGGCGCCGTGTTGGTGCGCGGCGACAAGGTGATCGGCCGCGGACGCAACTTGATGATTCAGAACAACGACCCGCTCAGCCACGGCGAGATGGAAGCGATCAAGGCGGCCGGCCTGCAAGACAGCTACGCCGATACCGTGCTCTATACTACCGCCTTCCCCTGCCTGATGTGCGCCGGCGCCATCGTGCGCTATCAAATCCCGCGGGTGATCATCGGCGCCAGTTGGGAGCACAATGCCCCCTCCCGTGATTTCATGCAGTCCCACGGCATTACGTTGATCGAGCAGCGGCTTGCCGCCTGCTACGAACTCGTGGAGTAAGCGTCGGCAGTCTTGCGCGCCTGAAGATGATCAACGCCGGGCAAGCAACGAGACGCATTGTCGCTGCTAAGATCTGCCAAGCTGAGAAGGCCCGGCAAACGCTAGTCCAGTGGCCTGGCCCCCTGCGGCAAGGTGAAGCTGAACGTGGTGCCTTCGTCTTTGTGGCTGGTGGCCCAGATGCGGCCATCGTGCGCCTCAATAAAGCCACGGGCGATGGTCAACCCCAGCCCGGTGCCGCGAGCGCCGTCGTCACTTTGCATGCGGGAGCCTTCACCGCGGTAGAAGCTCTCGAACAAGCGCGGCAGCACATCAGCCGGAATGAAGGAACCGCTGTTGTGGATATCTATCCGTATTTCGGCGTCCGCGCGCCAGGCTCTGACCGTTACGCTGACGCCGCTGTGAGCGTAATTTATGGCGTTGTCGATCAGGTTGGTAAGCACCCGCTGAATCTTATCCGGCGCCATGCTGACCATGTCGACCTCTTCAGCAACCTCACCCTTGAGGATGATGCCTTGCTGATTGGCTTTGAGCCTGAAGCCGCCGATGGTATCGGAGATCATGTCGCGGATGGAAGCCTGCTGCAGGTTCAGCCGAAGATGCCCGACATCCAACTGCGCCAACTCAAAGAGGTCATCAATCAGATGGCTGAGGTGCTCGATTTCGGCACGGCTGTTGTCGAGGTATCGATGAACCGTTGCCTCATCTTCCACCACCCGGTCCAATATCGCCTCGATCATGACACGAACTGAAGTCAGCGGCGTTCTTAAATCGTGCGAGACCCAGGCGATCAAGTCGCGCCGCGTCTTTTCCAGTTGACGCTTCTGCTCCTCAACCTCTTGCAGGTTCCGCGCCATATTATTGAAGGTATCCGCCAATTGCGCGATTTCGTCATTGCCCGAGATGTCTAGTCGAATGGTGAAGTCACGCCGCGCAAGGGATTGAGTGGCGTCATGCAGCTTGCTTAAGCGGTCGGTCATCGTCTTGGAGGCGAAGAAGCCGATCGTCAATGCCGACAGCCCGGCGAAGACCAGCAGCACCGAGGTCAAGGTGAGGTAATGGCTCTGAATGAAGGTCAATCGGGCGATCACCCAAACATTCAGGAAGATCATCAGCACCAGCAGCGCGATGACCATCCAGATGGCCCAGCGCAAGCTGCGGAACCACTCCAGAACACCCAGCCGATAAAAGACGTAAGACAGCAGCGAACTGGTAAGGCCCGTCAATGTCATGAAGATAATCAATTGCTGCACCTCATTGCCGGGCAGGTCAAACATGACCAGCTCGCTGAACATGGCGCCTGCAATGGGTATCAGCAAGACAAAGAAGAATATGATCAGGGGATTTTGTGAAAGCTTGACATTCATGCGCATAGTCTCACCCCATAATGGCTAGTTATTGGCGGGCGCTTCGCATTTGTAGCCAACGCCCCAGACCGTCTGGATGTAGGCCGGCGCGCTGGGGTTCGCTTCCAGCTTTTCTCGCAGGCGGCGTACATGCACCGTAACCGTGCTTTCATCGCCGTAGAATTCGTAGCCCCAAACCCGGTCCAGCAATTGCTGCCGCGTAAATACCTGCCGCGGATGCCGCAGCAGAAACCAGAGCAGGTCAAATTCTTTCGCCGTCAGTGATACATCCCGCCCATCAGCCGTCACCGTGCGGCTGCGCGGATCAAGCGCAAGCCCGCCATATTCGACCGGCGCCTCGCCCTCCACCTCGGCCGCCAGCGTGCGGCGCAGCACCGCCTTGACCCTCGCGACCAACTCGCGCGGGCTGAATGGTTTGGTTACGTAGTCATCGGCGCCCAGTTCCAAACCGGCAATGCGATCGACTTCGTTGGTCCGCGCCGTCAGCAATATGATCGGGATATCGCCATCCATGCTCAGCGGGCTGTAATCCGAAGTGGCGCGCAGCCGCCGCGTGATTGAAAAGCCATCCACGCCCGGCAGCATGACATCCAGCACGATCAAATCGGGACGACTCTCTTGTACGACAGAAAGCGCCTGTGGCCCGGTCTCGGCTTCTGTGACAGCGAACCCCTCCAATTCGAGGTAGCGCCGCACCACTTCGCGAATTGTTCTTTCGTCATCAACAACCAGGATTGCCCGTTCTTTGCTCATTGCCCCTCGCCGTAGTCGCGGCTTGACATGGTTGCTCTGCAACACCAACTCAATTGTAACGCGCCATGCGCCACCTTGTCAGCGTTAACTCGCTGCGCCAGGCTACTCAGGTGGAGCGTCGATGCGGGATTAGAGAGCGCGGGGGCGAGTCGGTGGCTCGCGCGTACGCAAATCTGTGAGTATATGCGCCGCAGTTCAACCCCTCCCCCCGGCCCCCTCCCCATGGCAATGGAGAGGGGGAGCAGGACACTACGACAGGCAAGGTATTCTGCGTGGGCCGTGGCCGGGCCGCGCGCGTGTTTACACAGATCTGTGGGTATATGCGCCGCCATATTAACTAGAGGCCAATTCTGCGCTATGATGATGCGCAGTTCATGATGATATTCCAGGGGCAGAACGATGACCGACCCAGTGCAGAGCGCAATCGACGCCATTCAAAAGTCGCGTGACCAGACGATGCAAGAATATAAGCAGCTGCTGAGCTTCGCCTCGATCAGCGGCGACCCGGCGCACGCGGACGATGTGCAGGCCTGTGCCGATTGGATCGTGGCGCAACTGGACGCCATGGGCTTCGACAATTGCGAGGCCATCGCTACCGCCGGGCACCCGGTCGTCTACGGTGAATGGCTGGGCGCCGGCGCGCGCAAGCCGACTGTGCTGGTCTACGCCCACTACGATGTGCAGCCGGTTGATCCGCTGCCGCTTTGGCGCACCGAACCTTTCGACGGCGTCATCCGCGAGGGCAAGATCTACGCCCGCGGCGCCAGCGACAATAAAGCCGGCGTCTGGGGCACGCTCAAAACGCTCGAGGCGCTGCTGAATGCCAACGGCGAATTGCCGGTGAACGTCAAGATTATGTTTGAAGGCGAAGAAGAATCCGGCTCGCCCAGCATTGAGGACTTCGTCGCCCAGCATAAAGACCGCCTGAAAGCCGATGTCCTGCTGAATTGCGATGGCGACTTCACGCCTGATGATCCGCAACTGACCTACGCCGGGCGCGGCATCGTCAGCGCCGAAGTGACGGTCCGCGGGCCCAAAGCCGATATCCACTCGGGGCTATACGGCGGCATTGTCGAGAATCCGCTGCACGTCGCTGGCAAGATCATCGCCTCCTTCCACGATGCTGACGGGCGCGTCCAGCTGCCCGGCTATCACGATGCCCTGCGCGAAGCCAGCGAAGCCGAAAAAGCGCGCATCGCCGCCGGCTTTGATGCTGAGGCCCTGCTTGAAGGCGCCGGCGTCACGCAGTTCTGGGGCGATGCCATCGCGCCCCCCGCCGAGCGCGCCACCGTCCACCCCACGCTTGATGTCAACGGCATGTGGGGCGGCTATCAGGGCGCCGGCAACAAAACCATCATCCCGGCCGAAGCCGGCTTTAAGCTGACCCTGCGCCTCGCCCCCGATCAGGATCCGCGCGTCGTGTCGCAGCAGCTCAAGCGTCATGTGGAGAGCTACGCCAGCGACACGGTCTCGGTACAGTGCGCCATCGGCGAAGAAGCCTGGTACTTTCAGCTCGCTACCGACGGTCCCTGGCTGGAAGCAGTGCAAGCGGCCATCGAAGCCACCGTCGGCAAACGCGCCCAGCTGGTGCGCACCGGCGGCTCAATTCCTATTCTGGGCGTCTTCAATCGCGAGATCGGCTTGCCCATCACCGCTTTCGCCTTCGGCCACGGCGAGGGCATCCACTCGCCCAACGAATACCTGGAGATCGATACCTTCTTCACTTCAATGGAAGCGGCGGTGCGCTTGTATCACAACCTGGGCGCGGTTGAGGCCTAGGCTGCGGCGCGCCGCCAACATCGAAGTCTGTAGGGGCGCCTCGGTGAGTCGCCCGCCCGCTCGGAACGAAAACCGGATCAACTCTGCAACTCGCCCGTCACAGCGTAAGCCCCAGCGCCACAAACACCATCCCCAGCAAACCAAACATCCAGGCCGAGCGCTGCGTCTTTCTGTCCCAGGCCGCTGTGCGCTCGGGGTTATCGCGGCGCCAGCGCGGCTCCAGCGAATACAAGCGCCAGACCAAATCCCGCCGGAAGGCGCACAAGCCCGCCAGCACCCAGAAGGCCGCCCCGCCCAGTATCAGTATCCAGTCACCCACGTAAGGACCTCGGCGCATTTACCATGCTCAGCGGCCGCGACACAGTCTCGCCTCCACAAAGTTCGTCCAGTAGTGCAATTCTCACACAAACCAATCTCGGAAGATGCGAAAACAATACATAAGGCAATTCGTTCGTAGAGCAGAGCAACTTGGAATTCCCATAATTGGACAGGTTTGCTCCCCCTCTCAGATGATTCGGAGAGGGGGCTGGGGGGTGAGGTAGAAAAAGCGCGCAAACCCTACAAATTCACGTCAATTCGGCTGCAAGATGATCTTGGCGTCTTGCCGGCTCTCCAAGCGCTTGAAGGCCGCCGGCCCCTCGCTGAGCGGCAGGCGCGCGCTGACCATTTGGCGCATGTCAATCCGCCCGGCCGCCATCATGCGGATGACCTGCTGAAAGGGCCCGCCGGCATGCCCCAACGACCCGGCATATTGCACGCCCATGCGCTTGTACGCCACGATGGGCACGGTCGGGTCATCGCCGCCCATGCCGATGTCGATGATCGACGAATTCACCGCCAGGCAGCGGTCCAGCGGCTCGATGGTCTTGTCCGCAAAGCCGGCGCACTCCACCACATAATCGACGCCGCGCCCGAAGGTGTGCTGCATGATCGCCGCGTCCAGATCGACGCTCGTCGGATCCAGCGAGACCGAGGCGCCCAGTTTGTCGGCAAAGGCGCGCCGGCTGGCCGAGGGGTCGAAGACGATGACTTGCCCGGCCCCGGCCGCGATCACCAGCGCTTGCGCCGCCAGCCCGATGGGTCCCGCGCCGAAGATGACTACGTTGTTGCCCGGCTGCCAATTGTGCAGGCGATTGAATAGCCCTTGATAGGACACGCCGGTCGGCTCCACCATGGCGCCCATCACCAGCGCTTCTTCTTCGCCATAGCGCTCGGCGATTTCGTCCAGCTTCCAACAATACTTGGCGCGCGCCGGCAAGTACTGCGCCATGGCCCCGGGGATGGTGAAGCCCAGCTCTTCAATATCGAGGCAGTGATTGACGAAGCCGCGGCGGCAGGCGTTGCATTCGCCGCACCACTGGATCTCTTCCACAGCCACCAGGTCGCCAACGCACAAATCCTTGACATCAGCGCCGACTTCGACGATGCGGCCGGCGAATTCGTGCCCCAGGATATTGGGCGTGCAGACGAGACCGGGGTAGATCATGTAGCCGTCAGCGCCGGCTTCGTACATGTGCATGTCGGAGCCGCAAATGCCGACCGCCGCGATCGCCAGCATGACTTGATCCGGCTTCAGGTCGGGGTCGGGCGCCTCCACCAAATCAAGCCGCGGCGCCTTCCACACCATGTTGCCGTTGCGCGGCCGGCGGATCTCCCGCTCGCGCTCGGTCATATCGTAGCCCGCTTTTGGCGCCCATTCGGCGCTCAGTGTCAGTGCTTTCATCGCTTTGCTCGCTCCAGGTGATCACTGCGATTTAGCCACAGCCGCTCGGCGGCAGCGAGAATGGCTCTCGCGCTCACACAAAATATCATACGCCCGCGGCTACCGCAAATGGCGGTTTGACAAAAGGAGAGCAGAAGTAAGCGCAAGTAAAAGATGCAACGAAAATGCACCACAGAAGTACGTGCGAGTAAGTCATGCAAAAAAGCAAACTACAGAGAACGCAGAGAGCGCAGAGAGATTCCAAGCAGAGCTGTTGATTTTCGGGCGATTCACAGAATCGCCCCTGCAACAGACTTGGTTTCAAGAGTTGCATGACTTACTTTCAATCACTGAGGAAGTGTCTACAATTGAACGATATCGCTTCTATGATTGCTCGAAAGCGGGATTCAGCGACAAGGCATTGACTGTGTTCCCGCGACTGGAGTAAGCCATGCGTCTTCTCAAACATGGCCGTCAAGCGCTTTGTATAGCTGTGGAGAAAATCAGTATGAAGCGCCATTTCTGGCTAGATGAGAGAAGTTTGTTCTATTTGATAAGTGGGGATAAGATCTGTATTCTAGTGGATTTTGGCGTGTCAATTGGACATGATT
The DNA here is from genome assembly GCA_965208195.1 of Phototrophicaceae bacterium. GTDB lineage: Bacteria > Chloroflexota > Anaerolineae > Aggregatilineales > Phototrophicaceae > UBA6055. Next base: position 2,459,172 of record CBDBOC010000004.1, read on the forward strand.
ATGAGAACAAAAGTCTTTCTTGCGATAGTGGCGTTGGCCGTGTTTGCGTCATTGGCAGAAGCGCAGACTTACCAGATTCGCGTCACGCATAATACCAACTTGCGCGAGTCGTACAGCCTCGACAGCGCTGTCCTGACAACTGCGCGAGCTGGCGCCACGGTGCAGGTCGTGGGGCAGCATGATCGTTGGCTGGAGATCAGCCGCGATGGCAGATCGTATTGGATGGCGGCTTGGGTCAGCCATACGCGCGTCGAGCAGGCTGCGCCGATGCAAACTCAGTCCGATGTCAACATCGACAATTGCTGCTTCGTCGACCGCCAGTGCAAAAGCGACCAAGAGTGGCAGGACGGCTATTGGGCTTATCAGAATGGGCAATGCGCTGCGCCGGCACAGGCTCAGCCGGGGAAATCGACGCAGCCTGCGGTGAATCAGTCGTCTCAAATTGACAATTGCTGTTTCGCGGGCTGGCACTGCGTAAGTAACGCGGACTGGGTGAACGGCTATAATGCCTATCAGGCGAATCAATGCGATACGCCTGCCCAGAGTCAGACGGGTAACACCGGCAACTGCTGCCTGGCCGGCTGGAACTGCGTCGATGACCGAGACTGGGCCAACGGGCAATGGGCGTATGCGAACAACCTATGCGTTCATCCTACGCCCGCAAATGGTCATCCAAATGACCGTCCCAGTTGCTGTCATCATGGCTGGAATTGCCAGTTCGACTTTGACTGGATTACCGGGGAAATGTTTTTCAATTTGAATGATAAGAGGGTCTCCTCCTGTACGTTCAAATCACCCGTTCAAGATTCATTCGATGGTGTGATTATTGAGGGGCCGGCGGAGACAAATGCCCGTGTAAAGGCGGCGCTTGCGCTATTGAGGAGTAGATCGCCGGAGTGGTATGCCTATACGATCACCGCCCCGCTAAAGATCCGCCAATGGGCATGGTTTCCTTCGCATGCGCTGCAAAGGTCAATAATCCTGGACGCCTTTATCGACACTGAGAGCCTCGGATATATGGCCGCCGCGATGGTGCATGAGAGTTGCCATATACAGCGATGGCTCCACTGGGTGTGGCGCGACCATGAACTGGAGAGACTGGCGGAAGAGCCCGTCTGCGATACGGTAGCGATAAATGCGCTGCGGCGGATCGCACCGGGCACCTGGTTCATCCGCAGCCGTATCAATAAGTTCTTAAATGAGGGACATGATTTTGACATCAATGCGTCGGCGAATAGAGAATGGGAGCGCGCGAAGCTAATCCTGTCGAGACGACAATAGAGGCTCGTCCTGACAAGGGCATCAGAAGGGGCGCGCGTTGGTCGCGTGGTCTCCCGCATAAGCGCCGCACCAAATGGTTGCGAGTCCGTGGCTCGCCCGCAAACAGTTAGTCAGCGTGTGGTGAACGCTTGCCGCTTGCGTTAAGCTACATTTTCAATTGCTCGTTTCTGCGACGGAGGCGCAAATGCTCGACGGCATCGCCCCGATTCTCTTCACGCCATTCGATGAAGCGGGCGCCATTGACGCCGAGGGACTGCGGCGGATCTTGCGCTTTGAGCTTGACGGCGGCGTGCACGCCATTGGCATCAACGGTTTCGCCAGCGAAGCCTATAAGCTGAGCGATGCCGAGCGGCTTGAAACCGTCAATATCGTCGCCGGCGAAATGGCTGACGCCGCGCCCCTGATCATCGGCCTGGCGCCCAACAGCCTCGAGACCGCCATCCAGCAAGCGCGTCAATTCGCCGCCTTCCGCCCGGCCGCGCTGATGACCCTGCCGCCGCCCACGATGGACAATGGCATCACCGCCTTGGTCAACTTCTATGTCGACTTAGGCGCGGCAAGCGACATCCCCATCATCATCCAGCAAGCGCCGCACATCCCCATGTACCGGCATACCGAGATGCCAGCGGCCGCCCTCGCTGAAATCGCCGAGCGCGCGCCAACCGTGCGCTACTTCAAAATCGAGGGACCGGGCTCGGCGGCCAAAATGGCTGAGCTGGCGCCAATGCTCGGCGATGGCGTTCGCATGTTTGGCGGGGGCGGCGGCATCACCGTGCTGGATGAGTTGCGCAATGGCGCGGCCGGCTTGATTCCCGGCGTCGGCTTCAATGAGATCTTCCTCGCTGCCTGGGACGCATGGAGCAAGGGCGATGTCGCCGCTGTCGAAAAGATCATTGCCGGCGGCGACGCGCTGATCAGAACTGTCTCCGGCGCCGGCCACGAAACATCGCTGCACATGCGCAAGCAGCTGATGCTACGCGCCGGCTACATCAGCTGCGCCCATGTGCGCCAGCCGACCGTGCCTTTCGACGAGTCTGTGCTGCCCGCCTTCTTCGCCATCGTCGACGCCCATGACCTCCGTGTTTCCAGACCGTGAGTTACCCGGGACTCTTGACACTTTTACCGCCGATTACAGCGAGTTTGATTGAGGACACCGAGGGGGCGACCAAAGGGCCACCGCGCGAGACAACTATGAACGCGCGCGTTGGGCACTCGCTGAAAAAGGATCGTGTGCAGCCCAGTTAGTCACACGAGCGCCACATCACCGGAACACGCCCCGGCGTCCTCACTGTAACTCGGCTTCCTCGGTGGTAGAATCAGTGCCAAATCATTCATTCTGCCAGGAGACAACGCCATGCCATTGACAGGCGCCAACTTCATCGCCGGTGAGCTTTCAGCCGAGGGCGATGCGACCTTCTTCAGCGTCGACCCGCGCAGCAAGACCGCCGACGCCCGGCCTTTCCACAGCGCCACCCGCGCTGAGGTCGACCGTGCCGTCGCCGCCGCCGGCGACGCCTTCCAGACCATGCGCCACTTCACGCCCGCGCGCATCGCCGGCCTGCTCGACGAGATCGCCGCGCAAATTGAAGCGCTCGGCGACGACCTCTTGCATACGGCCGACCGCGAGACTGGGCTGGGCTTGCCCCGGCTGACCGGCGAGCGCGCGCGCACCACCGGGCAAATACGCGCCTTCGCCAATTTGCTGCGTCAAGGCGCCTACCTGCGCGCCATCATCAACACCGCCCAGCCCGAGCAGCCGTCCGTGCGCCAGATGCAATTCCCGCTCGGCCCGGTCGCCATCTTCGCCGCCAGCAACTTCCCCTTCGCTTTCGCCGTGGCCGGTGGCGATACCGCCTCGGCATTGGCGGCCGGCTGTCCGATCGTCGTCAAGGCGCACCCCGGCCACCCAGCCACCTCCGAGATGTTCGCCGCCGCCATCAACAGCGCCGTTGCCGCAAGCGGCTTCCCCGCCGGCGCCTTCTCCATGCTGCAAGGCAATGGCATTGATGTCGGGCAGTGGCTCGTCGCCAACGATGGCATTGAAGCCGTCGGCTTCACCGGCTCTCTGCGCGGCGGGCGCGCCATCTACGACGCCGCTGCGGCTCGCCCGCGGCCGATTCCGGTCTATGCCGAGATGGGCAGCGTCAATCCAGTCGTGATCACGAAAGCCGCCCTGGCTGCGCGCGCCGAGGCAATCGCCGACGGCCTGGTAGGCTCCGTGACCATGGGCAGCGGGCAATTCTGCACCAACCCCGGCTTGATCCTGCTGCACGACAGCGCCGCCAGCCGCGACTTCATCACGGCGGTCACGGCGAAAATGCGCCAGGCGCCCACGGGCGTACTGCTCAACCAAGCCATCGCCTCTGGCTTGGAGAGCGCCGTCAGCCAAACGGCCGCCAATCCGCAAATTGAGATCTTGACCGGGGGCGAAGCCGTCGTCGATGGCGATTATTTCTGCTACCGCAACACGGTCATGCAGACGACGGCCGCCGCCATCCGCGCTGATGATCGCCTGCAAGTCGAGCATTTTGGCCCGGTGACGCTCTTCGTGCTTTGCGATGATGCCGCAGACCTGCGCGCCACGGTCCGCGCCCTCGATGGCAACTTGACCAGCACCCTCCACGCCGAAGAAGACGAGCTTGATAACATCGGCGAACTGCTGCATGAGCTGCGCGAGAATGCCGGCCGCGTCATCTGGAACGGCTTCCCCACCGGCGTCGCCGTAGTACACGCCATGCAACACGGCGGGCCCTACCCGGCCACAACCGCGCCCGCGACGACATCAGTCGGCATGAACGCCATCTACCGCTTCATGCGTCCCATCGCCTTCCAAAACGTGCCCGACGCCCTGCTGCCCGCTGCACTGCAAGACGCCAATCCGCTGGGCATCTTGCGGCTGATCGATGATGTCTACTCCGATGCGCCGCTCTAGCGGAGAACGAAAACAGCCCCGCCATTTGACGAGGCTGTTAGCGCGTTTGTTACCGTATTCGCCGCTTACTTCAAGACCGCCGCCGGCACCGCGATGACACTGATGCGAAAGGGCAGCGCGTACATTCAGCGTATCCACCGCGCCGCGGAAGCGGCTCTCCTTCTCAGGCAGCTCGCGGATTTAGTCACTCTGCCGCTCCAAAATCTCGCGCTGTGCGATGTGATCAAGCGAGAAGTTCTCCATCGCGAACTGGCGCGCCGCCACGCCCAGCTTATGCATCAGCTCCGGCTGAGCGAACAGTTTGTATCGCTTATGTCGTCCGTCCCGAAGGTGGTCTTCCCGTGCTCTATCGTGGACGATACCCATGACGTCGGTGCCGATGATGGGCAAGCTGCTAGCCATGGCTTCCACCATCGCCCGGGGCTGCCCTTCAAACATGATCGGGCAGAAGACAGCAGCCGAGGTAAGCTCTTCGTTCTTCATGCGGCCCAGCGTGATTCGCCCTTGGATCGCCGTCGCGCAATGCCGCTTCCAGCGGGCCGGAACCAATCAGGGCGATGGTCATCTCAGGTTGCGCCTTCGGAATACCGACCTACAAAAATGGCGTAGCGTCAACCTGTGCCGGCTTGAATTGTCGACGTGCATGGGTATCACGACTGATTTCCGCAATGGAAGGTATCACTCGCCGCAGCCGGTGCTCGTCATGGCTGGCGTGATTCAGCGTCTGTCAGTCCAGTTGATAAATCGCAAATTGTCGGGCTGCGTCTTTCTGGATTGTGCGACAAGTGAAAGCCTCGCGCATCAGCGGCGTTTGAGCGCCCGTGACGTACGCGTCGCTTCATAGCCGGCCCGTCTCCTCGCCGATGCGACGAGCTTCATGGTCACATCAATCATGCCAGATTGGCCGCGAAATCGCCACTCCGCCCCGCGCCGGCGTGGTCAAACAGCCCCACCATTTGATGAGGCTGTGCTTCTAGCCGTAGCGTTGGCGCCGACGCCTTAGCCGCTTGAATCTTCGTCCTCGCCCTCGTCGTCCATGTCGTCGTCCATCATCTCGTCGTCCATGTCATCTGCCAGCAAGTCGCCGGAGACCAGATCGACGCCGGTTTCGATCTCGCCCGCGATCAGCACATCGTTGATCGCGTTGACCGCTTCCCAGACTTCGTCAGGAATATCGGAATCGTGAGGCGGCGCCAAGCCAACGCCGTTCATGGCCGCGTCCATCATGTGGATGCCGCCACCCGGGAAGTTTTCCAGATTAGCTTCCGCCAGCATGGCGACCATGTCATAGACGCCCTGATCGACGCGCTTCATGGCGCTGGAAATGATGAATTCCGAGCCCGGCGTTTCGCCATTGCCGAAGGTCGTGAGGTATTCATCTTTGTCAACGCCGATGACGTAGACGCCTTCCTGCGCTCCAGCCAAGATAGCGCCGGAGCCGGTCGGCCCGCCGCCGCCGAAGAGCACGGACGCGCCCTCGCCGATGAATTGCAGCGCCGCCGATGCGCCCTGATCCGGCGCGATGAAACTCGGGATGTATACGCCGAGGATCCTCAATTCAGGATTGACATGCAACGCGCCCTGCTCATAGCCATTGCGGAAGCGCTTCACCGGCGGGATATCAATGCCGTAAACGCCGGCGATGGTGTCGGATTCCAGCCAGGCGGCCACGGAAGCCGCCAGCACGCCCGTCATAAAGCCCGACTGATCCTCGCGGAACTGAATGCCGACGTAGTTGGCCGGCCCATCGGCCACGAATTGGTCGACGCCCAGGAAGAAGACATCGGGGTTGGCTTCGGCGGCCGCCCACGTGGCATCGGCGATCAAGAAGCCGACGGTGATAATGGCCTCAAAGCCTTCGGTGACGCAGGTCTGGATGTTGGCTTCGTAGTCGGTTTCCGCTTGCGTTTCGATGAAGTCATACTCCAGGTCGTAGTCTTCGGCCGCCGCCACCGCGCCCTCGTGCGCCGACTGGTTGAAGGTGCCATCGTTGACGCGACCGAGGTCCGTCACCAGGCACACCGTTTCTATGCCATCCTGCGCCGCGGCAAAGGGCGCCGTCGCCAGCAGCAACGCAAGCAAGCAGAACAAGAGACCAAACTTCTTCATGAGATCCGCTCCTCCAAAGTCCATCGTCGAACGTCTATTCCGCGCTTCTAGTGTACTTGGAAGCGATGCCGATTTCAAACAGAGTCGCCGTCGCCGCGTACAGCAGGCTACTCCTTGACATAGGGCTGGCCCACCGCTCTTGGCGGACTGGCGCCCACTGCACCCCGCCAGCTCAGCGACCGTCAGCCTTAGGGGACGATATCAAAATAGTCGATATGGCTTGGCACAACGATGCGGAAATCCCCCGTAGTAGAACGCATACACGTAGCCGGTATCGGCAAGGATGCTCACTTGTCCCAATTCCGCTTGATGTAATCTGCGAATTCTGTATTCAAGATTTCGCGGCTGCGGGCAACTGTGTCGACCTTATTGTTGCTGAGCGCGCCCAGGTTTGCTTTGCGGGCATTCTCTGCCAGCGCAGCCAGCGAGCCTGGCGGCGGCCAGCCCTCGTCACCGGGTTTGAGATCACATTTGGCCCTCGCCTCAGCCTCGGCCTTTTCCTTTTCCTCCGTCTTTCGAAACAACTCAGCATTTTCCCTGCGGTTGCGTTCAGCGGCGATATGGTCGCGGATGAGCAGAATATCGACCATCTCACCGACGCTAATGCGGCGATCATCCGCCATTTTCTGCAAACGCGCGGCGACTTCATCCGGCACTTCTATCAACATCTTGCGTTTGTCCTTTCTCAGCGCAGCCCCATAATAACACAGGGGCGGCCAATCCTAGCGTCGCTCACTCTTTCACATAGGGCTGCCCCACCGCTTTAGGCGGACTGGCGCGCCCGATGAACCCCGCCAGCACGACCAAGGTGACCAGGTAGGGCACCATCTGCAGAAATTGCACCGGGAAATCGACGCCGACCATTTGCAGGCGCACGCCCAGCGACTCGCTGAAGCCGAAAAGCAGCGCCGCGCCGAATGCCCCGATGGGCGTCCACTTGCCAAAGATCATGGCCGCCAGCGCGATGAAACCGGCGCCCCGCGTCATGCCATCGTTGAAGCTGCCCGTCGCCTCCAGCGAGAACCAGGCGCCGGCCAATCCAGCGATCATGCCGCTGATGAAGACGTTGATCCAGCGCGTGCGGTTGACGTTGATGCCGAGCGTGTCGGCCGCGTGCGGGTGCTCGCCCACCGCACGCGTGCGCAAGCCCCAGCGCGTGTAGAACATGACGATATGCGTCACCGCGAGCATGACAAACATCAGGAAAAAAATCGGCTGATTGGTGAAAATGGCTTCGCCGAGCACCGGGATATCGCTCAGCAGCGGGATGGCGATATTGCCCAGCTTGGCCGCGCCAGCTTCGGTCGAAAGCAGGTATTCGCGCCGCACAAAGCTCGTTACGCCCACGGCCAAAATGTTGATGACGGTGCCGCTGACGATCTGATCGGTGCGAAAGGTGATCGAGAGCCAGCCGTGCAGCAAGGCGCTGCCACCGCCGGCCAAAACGCCGATGACGACCGCCAGCAGTTGCGCCGTCTCCAAAGGCAGCGCCGTGCCGCGCAGAAAGAAGAGTGTGGTGAAGCCGAAACAAGCGGCGAAGAGCATCATGCCTTCGATGGCGATGTTGACCACGCCAGCGCGCTCGCACCAGATGCCGGCGAAAGCGCCGATGGCCAGCGGCGTCGCCAGGCGCAGGCTCTCGGCGATGATGGTGGTCATATTGGTGGCGTCGCCCGCCGCCGCCGCGATGATGACCGTCGGGATGAAGAGCGCGCCGCTGATCCCTACCAGCGTCAGGCCCAGCCGCCGGGGGCGGGCCGCCCGCAACTCCAGCAAATTAAGCCCGCCACTGACGATGAAGAGCAGCCCGACGACGCCCAGGTAGGCCGCCGTCGGCACCGGAATATCACCGACCGGGGGCGCATCGCCGACCGTGCGCGAGTCCAGCTTCAGCGTTGTGATGAGGTCGCCATCCGTGAGCGTGGCTTCACGGAAGACGAACGCGCCCAGCAAGAGCAGCGCCAAGGCGATAATGCGCAAGCGCGTCAGCTTGAAGGCGATGCGCCGCGTTGCCTTGGCTTTGCTTGCGCTCACGGTTAGCCGCCCCAGCCGCTCGAGAAGACCAGCTTGCCCTCTTCCTCGACGCTGCGTTTGGGCACGCGCCACAAGAAGCGGATGATCTGATCGGCCGCGACAAACATGATGATCAGCGCCTGGATGATCTTGACCAGGTCGATGGAGATATCAGCGCGGATTTGCATCAGCGCCGCGCCGCTCAGCAGGCCGCCCCATAGCAAGCCGGCCCAGACCATGCCCTTGGGATTGTTGCGCGCCAGCAAGGCCACGGCGATGGCGTCAAAGCCGACGCCGGCGAAGAAACGCGGATGCATCACATGCTCGACGCCGCTGATTTCGATGGCGCCCGCCAAGCCCGCCAGCGCGCCGCTGAGCGCCATCGCCAGCACGATATTGCGCGGCACGCTCATGCCGGCGTACCTGGCGGCGTGTTGATTGGCGCCGACCGTACGCAGCTCAAAGCCGAGCGTGGTGCGCTGCAAGAACCAGTCCGTCAGCCAGACGGCGCCGATCATCAGCCAGAAGCCGAAGTGCAGCTTGGTCTGATCGCCGACGGCGATCAACACCAGGAACAATTGCAGCGCGCTCATCACGACCGCCCAGATAATGCCCTGGCGCAGGGCCGCGGCCCGGTTCTCCCGGCGCAGCGGCAAGTAATTCAGCGTGAAGGCCACCAGCGCGGCAGCCACCATCAGCAAGAGGAGCGCCAGCGGTGTGCTGATGCTGTCCATGGCCGGTAGCGCGGCCGCCGGCAGAATCTTGGGCGTCTTGGGCACGCTGGCGTTGACATCGCCCAGAATGACCGGGTCGACCGACTTGATCAGCCAATCGACCAGCAGGATGGCGACGAAATTGAGCATGATGGTCGTGATCACTTCGTGGGCGCCAGTGAAGGCTTTGAGCGCGCCCGGCAAGGCGCCCCACAAAAAGCCGCCGGTGATGCCGAGCAAGATCACGCCCGGCAGCAAGACCAGCGGCGATGCCTCCGGCGGCGCGAAGGCGCCCAAACCGGCTACAGCGATGGCGCCGGCGTAGAGTTGCCCCTCGGCGCCGATATTGAACAAGCCCGCCTTGAAGCCCAGCCCCACCGCCAGCCCGGCGATGATGAAGGGGATGGCGCGCACGATGGTCTTCTCCAGGTTGGAGGGGAAGAAGAGCAGCACGCGCCCGCCCAGCCGGAAAAAGAGCACTTCCAAGTCCTGGTCGTTTTTGAGGATGCCAAAAGCCGCGCCGCCCAGCTCTTCGGCGCTCAGCACGCGGTTGCCCGGCCGGCGAATGACGAGATGCCGCCGCAGCGCGTCGTCCAATTGCTCGGCCAAGACGGCGTTGACCGATTCGCCCGCAATCAATTCCGCATCGTACATGCGGCCCACGATACGGAATTGCGCGCCCAGCGCAGCCGGGTCATCAATGCTCAGCGCGTCCAGAGTCGCCAGCGTCTCGATCGCCTCGCGCACATCGTCATAATCAGCGGCCACGATCTCCAGCAGGGTAGCCTCGTCCTCCGCGCGCAAGCCCAGCGCTTGCAACTGCCCCAGCGCCTCCAGGCTGCGCTCCAGGCGGACCTGCCCGTAGGCGTCGACCAGCCGCAGGTCAGCCCGCAGTCTTTCAGGAGCTGCGTCGCTTGCTTCCCCGGCAGGCGGATAAAGCGCCGTCATTCGCGCCCGCGCCTCAGCCGAGAGCGCTTCATCAGCCGCCGCCAGCGCCGCCAGCTCGCGCACATCGGCCCGTGACAATGCCTCCAGATCCGCCAGAAGCGGGCCCAGCGACGTGAGCGCATCGACGCCGATTTCGCCTATCGTCGGCAGGCGCTCGGCGATAGCCGTGGCTGTTTCTTCATCCAAGTCAAAGCGGGCGAAGAAGTCGCCGTAGTGCCGCGTTTCCGCTAGGCCGACTTCGAGGATGCGCTCGAAGGGGCGCGCCTGACGCGACAGACTGCGCCGCGTGGTGATGTCGTGCGCGCCGGCATAAGCGCGCATCTCGTCAAAATCGCCCACGCCAGCGACATCGTTGATCGTCAAGCCGGTGATGGATTCCACCAGCGCCACATAAGCCGTCGAAGCCACGCGCAAGCCGGCGCCGATATCGGGCCGCAGGGCGCTATCGCTGACCGTGATGGTGATGAGCGGAATGCCGGCCAGGAATGCCGTGATCACCGCCAGTATCGGCACGGCGCGAGGCGATAGCCGCAACCAAAGGCCAATCAAGCCACCGCGGCGCGGTCGTTCCGCCGGCGCGTTCATGCTTCAGCCGCCATCGGGCTGTCGGCGCGGACGCCCGCCATGCGCAGGCCGACCGTGTCGCGATCCGCCGCTGCGATGGGCAGGATGTCGATGATCTCGCCCTCGAACATGACCGCGACGCGATCCGCCAAACTCAACACCTCGTCTAACTCCGACGACACCAGCAGTATGCCGGCGCCAGCATCCCGCATGGCGATGATCTGCCGGTGAATGAACTCAATCGAGCCGACATCAAGGCCGCGGGTCGGCTGCGAGGCGACCAGCAAGTCGACCTCGCGCGAAAACTCGCGCGCAACGATGACCTTCTGCTGATTGCCGCCCGATAGCTCGCCGGCGATATTGCTGACATTCGGCGGACGCACATCGTATTGCCCCACCAGTTGACGCGCGTTGGCGGCGATGGCGCGGTCATCAACCACAATCGAGTTGGAGAAGGCGTCTTGATAATAGCTGCAAAGCACCAGGTTGTGCATGACGCTGAAGCCGGCCACCAAGCCATCGCGCTGCCGGTCTTCCGGCACATGCCCCACGCCGCACTCGGTGACGTGACGGGGCGAGGCGCCGGTTGCGTCTTGCCCTTTGATGAAGATGCGCCCGCCGGCAGCGGCCCGCAGGCCCGTCAGCGCCTCGACCAATTCGGTCTGGCCGTTGCCCTGCACACCGGCAATGCCCAGGATCTCGCCGCGCTGCAAGCCGAAGCTAACGCCCGCCACCGCCGGCAAACCGCGGTCGTCTTCCACCTGCAAATTGACCACGTTGAGGATCTCGTCACCCGGCCGGGCCGGCGCTTTGTCCACCTCGAGCAATACATCCCGCCCCACCATCAGCGAGGCCAGGGATTGCTCCGTGGACGCCTTGGGGTCGGCTTCGCCCGCCACGCGGCCGCGGCGCAGCACCACAGCGTTGTCGCAGATCTCGAGCACTTCTTTGAGCTTGTGGCTGATGAAAATGATGCTAACACCCCGGTCAATCAAGGCGCGCATGATTTCAAACAGGCCGCGCGCTTCCTGCGGCGTCAGTACCGCCGTCGGTTCGTCGAGGATGAGGATATCGGCGTGTCGATACAGCGCCTTGATGATTTCGACGCGCTGCTGAATGCCGACGGGAAGGTCGGCGATCAGCGCGTCCGGGTCGACATCGAGGCCGTATTCAGCCGACAACTCGCGGATCTCCCGCCGGGCAGCAGCCCGACGCAAGAAGGGGCCGCGCACGCGCTCGTTGCCCAGCATTACATTCTCGGTGACCGTAAGCACATCCACCAGCTGAAAATGCTGATGCACCATGCCGATGCCGAGTTCAATGGCGTCTTTGGGCCCCCTGATCTCTACCGGCTGCCCGTCCACCAGGATCTCGCCCTCGTCCGGCGAGTAGAGCCCGTAGATCATGTTCATCAGCGTGCTCTTGCCGGCGCCATTTTCACCGAGCAGGCCAAGCACCTCGCCCTTGCGCAGCGTCAGGCTGATATTGTCGTTGGCCAGCACACCGGGGAAGCGTTTGCTGATGCCGCGGACTTCAAGAACGGGCGGGGCTGCGGACATGGAAGGGCCTCTAATTGGCGCGTTGGTGATGCCAGGATTATAGCGCATGTCGGCAAAACGGTCGTGAACCGGCAAGCCGCCCGTTGCCGGCCGCCCTACCCCAACACCCGCCCCAGCAGCAGGTCAACCAGCCGCCCATGCAAGCGAGCCAGCTCAGGCGCGTAGGCCGCGTCATCCGCGCGATTTACCATCTCCCCCGGGTCGCGCTCAAGGTCAATCAACTCGGTGTGCTGCCGCGCGCCCTGCGCCACCCGCGCCAGCTTGTAGCGCCCGTCGCTGATCGCCAGGTAGCCCTCGCCCTCGGCGAGCACGTAATCAGCGCCGCCGCTCGCGATACGCTGAGCCAGCGGCACGCCATCGCAGAAGCCATAATCCACGCCGACCGCATCCAGACAAGTCGGCAGCACATCCACCAGCTGGACCAGGGCATCGTTGGTCTGGTCCGCGCGCTCGCCCGGCCACTTGACGATCAGCGGCACGCGCCAGACCGCTTCGTAAGCGCAGTTGTTCTTGCCCCACAGCCCGTGGTCGCCCAGCATCTCGCCGTGGTCGGCGGTGAAAATGATCAGCGCTTCCTCGCCGTAGCGCGCTGCAACCGCCGCCACTATCCGCCCGACATATTCGTCGATTTGCGCCACATTGGCATAGTAGTTGCGCCGCAAATCGCGCCAGTAGGCTTCCGTATAATTCTTGGTCGCGCCGCCGGGCGCCTGCCCCATCCCATCAATCGCGCCGGTCTCGCCGCCGTGGTACGTAGCGCTGTGGATGCGCGAAGCATCGTCAAACTCAGCCGGATCAACGAAGCGTGTATCCGCGCTCATATCAACGCGATCGTAGTAGTCGGCTGGCGCGTCGAAGGGATAATGCGGGCCGCTGAACGAGGCCCAAAGGAAGAGCGGCTGATCGCGCTCGCAGCGCTCGACGTACTCGGTGGTTTTGCGCCCCACCCAGCTATCGGGATGCCATTCCGCCGGCCCGGGAAAGGCGAAGACTTTGGCAAGCGACCGGTCCCAGGTGGCATCGCGATAGGCGCCGAGATGGCCGGCCGCGTCCAACTCGGCCGCGTAGTCATCCATGAACCAGACCGACACTTGCTTGTCGTCCTGCAACGCCAGATGCTCTATGCCGAGCCCGCGGTAATAAGCGTGGAAGTCGTCATAGGGCAAGGTCTCGTCAGGCCGCGTCTGACTATAAGGCACGGGCGCGTAGTGGCACTTGCCGATATGCGCCGTGTGATAGCCGGCGGCACGCAACAGCGTGTAAATGTTGGGCAGGCTGGCGTCCAGGCGGACATCGCGGAAGTTGCTGTAAGCGCCGTTGTTGTGCGGATACAAGCCGGTCGCCAGCGAGCAGCGGCTGGGCAAGCACCAGGGGCTGTTGGCATAGGCGCGCTCAAAGCGTGTGCCGCGGGCCGCGAGCGCGTCGAGATGAGGCGTGCTAATGGCGCGATTGCCATAGCAGCTGAGGGCGTCGGCGCGCAATTCGTCGCAGGTGATGAGGATGATCGCTGGCCTTGCGCCGCTCATCGCGCTAGCCCTTCGAGCCGGTGAAGACGACGCCCTGAATGAAATAACGCTGCATGAAGAAGAAAAGCACGACAATCGGCACCACTACAAATACCGAGGCCGCCATCAGCAGATGCGTCTGCGAATAATACTGCTCGTTGAAGAGCCGCAACCCCAGCGCCAGCGTGTACTTGGCGCGGTCGGTCAAATAGATCATGGGCAGCAAGAACGAGTTCCAGTTGTTCTGAATGATGTAGATAGCGACCACGGCGAAGACCGGCTTGGCGTTGGGCACGATGATGCGGCGGAAGAGGCCGATGAAGCTGCAGCCGTCGATGCGCGCCGCGTCGATCAAGTCTTGCCCCATCGTCATGAAGAACTGCCGGAACAAGAAGACGAAGAAGGCGTTTTCGGCGAAGAAACCCGGCACCAACAGCGGCGCGAATGAATCGATCCAGCCCAGCTTGGCGAAGAGGATATACCGCGGGATCAGCGTGACCTCAGTCGGGATCATCAGCGTCAGCAAGACGATGAAGAAGATGGTATTGCGCCCCCTCCAGCGCAGCTTGGCGAAGGCGAAACCGGCCAGCGAACAGCTCAGCGTCAAGCCGATGATGCGCCCCACCGCCAGCAAAATCGTGTTGAGGAAGAAGACGTCAAAGGGCATAGCCGTCAGCGCGTCCGGGTAATTCTCCCACGCGATAGGATCCGGAATAAACTCGGGCGGGAAGGTATAGACATCGCCGGCCGTCTTCAGCGAGGTGGAGACGACGTAAATGAAGGGCATCAGAAACATGATTGAGCCGGCGATCAGAATGATATGCGCCAGGATCTTGAACGGGTCAATCGGACGCCGATTCACTCGCCGGCGCCTTGGCCTGGCTCGCTGTGCCACGGCGGTCATCGCGCCCTCACTCATTGCGAATCTCGCCTTCGTAGAAGACCCAGGCGGCCGAAAAGCGGAATATCAGCACGGTCAACACAGCGATGTACATGAAGAGCACCCAGGATAGCGCCGAGGCGTATCCCATGCGGAAAAACTCGAAGGCGTTGCGGAACAGGTGCAGCAGATAAAACAGCGTCGAATTCTGCGGCCCGCCCTGCGTCATGATGAAGGGCTGGGCGAATACCTGAAAGGCGGCGATCAAGCCGACCACCAGCTGGAACAGAATCACCGGTGATATCATGGGCAGGGTGACGTATACGAAAGACGCCCAGCGCCCGGCGCCATCGACCTTGGCCGCTTCGTACAAGTCGGTCGGAATGCCCTGCAAGCCCGCCAAGTAGATCAGCATACCCGCGCCCACGCCCCACAGGCTCATCAAAATCAGCGCCGCCAGCGACCACTCCGGCTCCGACAGCCAGCCCGGCCCATAGACGCCGAAGAGCGACAAGAACCAGTTGATCAGCCCCCAATCCCGCGACAGAATCCAGCGCCACATCACCGCCACCGACACAATCGGCAAAACCGCCGGCAGGTAAAACAGCGTTCGATACAGGCCGATCAGCCGAATCTTGGTGTTGAGCAAGATGGCGATGAAGAGGCCTACAACGATCTGCAGCGGCACCGCCACCGCCGCATACAGCGTCGTCACCTTCAGCGATTGGAAGAAAAGCGGGTCACCCAGCATCATCTCGTAGTTGGCCAGCCCGGCCCACTGCGGCGGATTGACGATGTCCCAATGCGTGAACGAGATGACTAGCGATGCCAGGATCGGCCCGCCGGTGAATAGGAAGAAGCCCAGCACCCAAGGCGCGACGAAAAACCAGGCGTTCAGCGTTTCCCAAAAGCTCAGGCGCTTGGGCTGAAGAAAGCGCGAAACTTGCATCAGGCAGCTAACGGGCGACCCACCGGATCGCCCCTACGAAGTAATTGGTTTTGCTTTGGAGTGCTATCGAAACTACTCAGCAGCCAAAATAGCGTTGACCTGGGTAGCGATCTCGCCGCCGACGGCCTCAGGTGTAGCATCGCCGCTGTAGAGCGCATCCAGTTGGCTGTTGATGACGGTGCTGATCTCGGGCCACTGCGGATGCTGGGGCCAGGTGCGCGCCCAGCCATTCTCCATAATATCGTTGAAGACCGTATTCAGCCCGGTGCCGATGGCTTTACCGCAGGTGAAGTTCACGTACCAGTCTTCTTGCACCACCGACCGGCGCGAGGGATAGGCGTATCCCGTGCTGATCTTCAGCGTCTGGCCGCGGCTGCTGTTGATGAACTTCAGCAATTCCCAAGCGGCATTCTTGTCCGGTGTATCGGCTGACATAACGGTCGGACCCACGTTCGTGCGCCCCACGCGGACCGCGCCCGCCGGCGGCAGCGCCGCGTCAAAGCGGAAGTCGGCGTTGCAGACCGCGCCCAGGAACCCGCGCGCGACGGTAAAGCTCGCCATGCGGCCCGAGGTGAATAAGGCGCCCTCATTTTGGTCGGCCAAGTCCGATGCCGAAGGCGAGCACTGATGCTCGACGACCAAGCTCTGCGCGAATCGCAAACCTTCGATGGCTTCCGCCTCGCCCATCAGGCATTCCGTGCCCTCTTCGTTGAGCACATCGCCGCCGGCTTGCCAAATCCAATCAATCCAGGCGCCGCGGCCCGCGCCAATGACGCTCGCCCGTCCCCGCTCATCGCGTTCGGTCAGCGCGACGGCTTGCTCGACGAATTCTTCCCAGGTCAAGCCATGGGGATGATCAATGCCGGCTTCGTCGTAGATATCGGCGTTGAACCAGGTGGCGTAGGGCGCGCCGTCACGCGGCAATCCCCAAAGCTGGTCTTGCCAGCGCAGCGCCGCGATATGACCGGCGTAGTTGTCTTCCAGGTCGACATCCGGGTTCGCTTCCACGTAGCTGTCGATCGGCACCAGGATGCCGCGCGCGGCGAAGCCCACTGTGAAGCCATCCATCACGAAGAAGACGTCTGGCCCCGTGCCCGCCGCCAAGCGGGCCTGCAGCAATTGCAGGTACTGCGGCCCATAGCCGCCGCCCACCGCCAGGTAGTTGGCCTGGATGCTGTCATACTCTTCGTTGAAGGCTGCCCAGACCGGTTCCCAGGCAGCGTCTTCGACGACCCCGCCGGGCGTCGCGTACGTCACTTGGGCGACATCCTGCGCCAGGGCCGTGGGCATGCGGGTCAGCACACCCGTCATCCCCGCCCCCACCGCAGTTCCAGTCGCCGCCAAGCCCTTCAAAAAATCTCTTCTGCTTAACTTAGCCATGAGTAAATTCCTCTCAACCTATATATCTGTCCCGTCTACAGTATCGCAAATGTGAGGGCCATGCCACACTTTGGGCGACTCAGCGAGCCGCCCCGGCATTTGCTCTGTGCCCTCTGCGCCTCTGTGGCCAATCAATCTTCCAGCGTGCTCAAATCCCCCAGCGGCTGACCCAGCGCCTGCGCCTTGAGCACCCGCCGCATGATCTTGCCGCTGCGCGTCTTCGGCAAATTGTCCACAAACTCGATCTGCGCCGGCACCGCGATCGGCCCCACCTCGTGCCGCACGTGCGCCTTGAGCTCCGCCTCCAGCGCGTCCGAGCCGTCGACGCCCTCCACCAAGATGCAGTAAGCGAAGATCTTGTTGCCGCGCAGCTCGTCCGGCACGCCGATCACCGCCGACTCGGCCACCGCGCTATGGCTAACCAAGCCCGACTCGACCTCGGCCGTGCCCAGCCGATAACCGCTGACCTTGAGCACATCGTCGTTGCGGCCGATCACCCACAGATAGCCGTCGTCATCGCGTCGCGCCGTATCGCCGGCCAGATACCAGCCTTGCTGCCGATACTTCTGCCAGTATTGGCTGAGGAAGCGCTCGTCATCGCCGTAGACCGTGCGGATCATGCTGGGCCAGGGCGATTTGATGACCAGGTTGCCGTCTTCGTTGGCGCCGACCGGCGCGCCATCGTCATCCACGATATCGACTTCAATGCCGGGGAAGGGTCGTGTGGCGCTGCCCGGCTTCAAGCCGACCGAGGGCAAGGGCGTGATCATGAAGCCGCCCGTCTCCGTCTGCCACCAGGTGTCGATGATCGGGCAACGCTCCGCCCCGATCACGCGGTGATACCAGCGCCAGGCTTCGGGATTAATCGGCTCGCCCACCGTGCCCAGCAAGCGCAAACTGCTGAGATCGTGCCGCGCCGGCCAGGCTTCGCCAAAGCGCATCAAGCCGCGGATGGCCGTCGGCGCCGTGTACAGTATCGTCACGCCGTATTCCGCCACGATCTGCCACCAGCGGTCGGGATAAGGATAAGTCGGCGCGCCTTCGTAGATGATGCTGGTCGCGCCCAGAATCAGCGGCGCGTACACGATATAACTGTGCCCGGTGATCCAGCCCGGATCGGCCGCGCACCACCAACGGTCGTCTTCCTTGATATCGAAAGCCCAGGACAGCGTGGTCGACGTATAAACCTGGTAGCCGCCATGCGTGTGCAGCACGCCCTTGGGCTTGCCGGTGGTGCCGCTGGTGTAGAGGATGAAGAGCGGGTCTTCGGCGTCCATGACTTCGGTTTCGGCGCGTGTGCCGGCGATGGGCAG
Organism: Phototrophicaceae bacterium; assembly: GCA_965208195.1. GTDB lineage: Bacteria > Chloroflexota > Anaerolineae > Aggregatilineales > Phototrophicaceae > UBA6055. Next base: position 2,477,318 of record CBDBOC010000004.1, read on the forward strand.
CGCCATCAGATCGTGATACCAGTAATCGCGCCCTTGCTCCATGTTGATATCGTGATCGGTAGCTTTGACCACGATGACGGTCTCCACCACGGGCGAGCGTTGCACCGCCTCGTCGACCGTGTCCTTCAGCGGCACGATCTTGCCCCGCAGCCAAGCGCCATCGCAAGTGATCAGCACCCGGCTCTGCGCGTCTTCAATGCGGCTGGCCAGCGCCTGCTCGCTGAATCCGCCGTAGACGACGCTATGGGGCGCGCCGATCTTGGCGCAAGCCAACATGGCGATCACTATCTCCGGCACGCGGCCCATGTAGATGGTGACGCGGTCGCCTTTCTTCACGCCCATGCTGCGCAAGACGTTGGCGAATTTGTTGGTCTCCTGCCACAGGCGCCAATACGACATCGTGACGCGGTCGCCCTTTTCGCCTTCCCAAATGATCGCCAGCTTGTTGCGCCGCCAAGTCGTCACATGGCGATCCAGCGCGTTGAGGACCATGTTCGTCTTGCCGCCCACGAACCACTTGTAGAAAGGTTTCTTGCTGTCATCCAGCACTTTGTCCCACTTGCGGTACCACTCCAACTCATCAGCGCGCTTGGCCCAGAAGGCTTCCGGGTCTTGCTGCGCCAGATTGTAGACGGCCTCGTAATCCGGCACGTTGCACTGTTCCCGCAGCTCCGGCGGCGGGTGATACCATTCGCTGGTTGGGGGCGTGAATCCTTGTTCGGCCATACATCGCTCCTTCATTCCTTGCAATTGATTGCGCCCGGCGGCGCCTTCGCGGCTTAACGCGGCTATTATAGTCGACGCGCGTCCCAAGTCGAAACCCGCGCGCCCGCCGCCGTCGGAAATCTTGCCGGATAAGCCGCCGGGTAGCAGATTAGTCCTCAAGAGCATTATAATCTCCCCTTGACTTGAACGAAGGGGCGCGTAAATATGAAGCTGGCCCCCTCCACTACAATATTCGCCGTATGCCCCTTGCTCGCGATACTCGCTGGAGTGCTGATGATGACCGCTGCCGACGAAGTCTCCTGGGGTTATGGCGGCGAGGAAGCGCCAGCCTTTTGGGGCGAACTTGCGCCCGAATTCGCGCTATGCGCCGAGGGCAAGGCGCAGTCGCCCATCGACATCCGCGACGCCGTCTCGCTTGACCTGGTCGATATCGAATTTCATTACGGTGCCACGACAAACCATATCGTCAACACGGGTCACACGATCCAGGTAAATTTCGACGCCGGCAGCCACATCGTCTACAATGAAGTCCGCTACGATCTGCTGCAATTCCATTTCCATGCGCCCAGCGAACACACCATCGACGGCGAAGCGGCGCCGCTGGAAGTCCACTTCGTGCATCAGGACGCGAATTCGGACAATCTGGCGGTGGTCGGCATTCTGCTGACGGAAGGCGACGCCGTCAACAAAGCGTATGCCGCGGTGTTCGATCACTTGCCAGCGGACGTCGGCGTTGCCGAGATAACAGGAGCGCCCGTATCACTTGCGGATCTATTGCCACCGTCGCGCGGCTATTTCACCTACCAGGGCTCGCTGACGACACCGCCATGCAGCGAGGTCGTGCGCTGGCTGCTGCTCGATACACCGGTAGCGCTATCCGCCGGGCAGGTCGCCGCCTTCCGCGCAATCTATGCCGACAACGCGCGCCCGATCCAGCCCCTGGGCCGGCGAGATCTGCTGCATACGACCCGCTAATCCGCTGCGAGCCGCGCGCCGCAGCTATCGCGCACGACAAGCTGGCACGGCATCACGATATTAATGGGCGTCTGCTGCGGGCTGCTGATGATGCTGTGCAATCTCTGCATAGCGATCTGGCCCATGGCGAGGCGTTCACTCGTCACCGTGGTCAGCGCCGGCGCCGGGTACACATTCGGCGGCATGTCGTCAAAGCCAACCACGCTGATGTCTTGAGGCACGCGCAGCCCGGCCGCCTCGATCGCCGGGATCGCGCCCAGCGCAGTGCGATCGCTGACGGCGAAGACTGCCGTCGGCGGCGCCCCCGCCTCAAGCAAGGCTTTCATTTCGCGATAGCCCTTGGTCGGCGCTCCACTTGATAGCGGCGCCTGCATCAAATGCTTGTCCAAGCTCAAGCCGCCATCGATCATGGCATTTAGGTAGCCGTGAAACCTCTCGGTCAGGCTTTTGTATTTGCGCGGCCCCTGTATGACCGCAATCCGGCGATGACCCAACTCGATCAAGTGTTGGGTCGCCACATAGGCGCCGCGATAATTGTCCACGCCGATGCTGTTCAAGGGCTGGAGATTGCTCTGGTTGTCCACCGTGACCAGGGGCATGTTGCTGGCGGCGATCCGCTGCAGCAGCTCGTCCGTGATATCGCCGCCGCCCAACGCCAACAAACCCGCGATAGCTTCTTCCGCCACCAGCCGCGGCAATTCGTCGGCCGGCTCGTTGATGACGCTCACCGCGATGCTGTAACCCAGGCTTTCCGCTTCCCGCTGTATGCCGCTGGTCACATCGGCGTAGAACATATCGCCCGTCAGCAGCTTGGGCAGCTTCTCCACCAAGACGCCGATGAAACCTTGCGACTTGCGCCGTGAATCATTTGAGCGCGGTACATAGTCCAAGGTATCGATCGCCGCGGCAATCCGCCCCCTGGCCTCCAAGCCGATGCCGGGCCGGCTGTTGAGGTACATCGATACCGCCGAGGGCGATACCCCCGCCAGCTTGGCTACATCTGTAATCGTCGGTCGCGCCATGTCTACGATAGCTGCATTTTACTAAATACTCCGCCACTTTACTAAAATACTTTCGCGCCGCCAATCCTCAGTTCTTAACCAGTTTCTCGCCTTCGCATTTAGTAAAATTGTCTTGTACTTTAGTTCAAGTATAGTAAAATAATGGCTAATCACTTGACAGATTTTAGTAAATGGTCTATGTTCAGGTTTCTGGTCAAATTATTTGCCCTCAGGAGCTTAAGCTATGTCTGGAAGACTGAGTCGTCGTAACTTTTTGAAGTACACTGGCATGGGTAGCGCCGCTGCTTTTGCCTCCGCCTATGGCATGCCGCTCGGCACTGCCCTCGCCCAGGCCCCGCCCACGGACATCACTGATCATATCGTCGTCTACAACTTCGGTGGCGCGCAGCACCAAGAAGTCTTCGCCAACGCGATCGCCCGCTTCAACGAAGTCTATCCCAACGTCACGGTGGAAGACCTGTACATTCCGTCGACCGAAGGCTGGGGCGGCTTCACCACCAATATCCTCCTGCGCCTCCGCAGCGGTTTGCAGACCGATGTCATCGCCATCGCCATCGAAGGCGCGCACGAACTGGTCGCCTCAGGCGCCTTGCTGCCGCTCGACGATTTCATCGCCGTGGAGCCGGCTCTGCAAGAAGTCGAGGCTGATTCCCACCCGGCGCTGGCGGCTGGCCTCGCCGGGCGCGATGGCAACACTTACTACATCACCCGTGAGTGGAATAACATGATTATCCACTACAATACGGCGATGTTTGAAGCGGCTGGCTTGGATACGCCCGACCCGATGTGGACCTGGGATGATTTCCTGGAAACCGCCTTGACCCTGACCAGCGGCGAAGGCGCCGACAAGGTCTTTGGCTTCGTCATCCCCTTCTTCTTCTTTGGTTTGCAGCCCTGGTTCCACACCAATGGCACCGGCGTCCTGAATGACGACTGGACGCAATCCAACCTGGATGACCCCAAAATGCTGGAATCGGTGCAGTTCATCCATTCTCTGGTGCATGAACACGGTGTTGCGCCATCAGTCGAGGGGCAGGACCAGTTTGGTTTGTTCTTGTCGGAACGCGCCGCCATGTCCGCCTGGGGGCGCTGGACCTTCGCCAATTACATCGCCAACGACTTCCGCCAAGTCGACATCGTGCATTGGCCGCGCAAGGAAACGGGCACGACCGTTTTCGGCTCCGGCGGCTGGGCCATCACCAAGAGCGCGCAAAATGTGCCGCTTTCGCTGGAACTGATCAAGGAATTCTCCAGCATCGAAACCGATGTCGATTCGATCCGCTTCGGCACCTTCATCCCATCACGGCGCTCCTCGGCGCTTAGCGACCAGTTCATGTCCTTCCCCGAGCACGCCAATTACTTCTGGGAGAGCCTGGACGACATCAAGCCCGTGCCCTCGCCAGCCAACTTTGCTGAAATGGCCGAGATCTTCATGCGGCACATGGGCGATATCATGTCCAACATCGCCACGCCGGAACAAGGCTTGGAGGCCGCCCATACCGAGCTGACCGCCGCCATGGACCGCTTGGCCGAGCGCATGGATTCGTAAGCTGCCTCGCGGCAATGTACAATGCAAGCCTGCAAGAGCGCTCTTGCAGGCTTCGTACGCTATGATTCAAAGGATGACCTAGGTACATGTTGTCACCCAAACGCGGCGAAGCGCTGGCGGGCTACCTGTTTATCCTGCCCACTTTCATCGGCTTCGCGATCTTCATCTTGTATCCCTTGGTGGAATCGCTGCGCATCAGCTTTTACGAGTACAGCATCCTGGGCGATTCTTACTATGTCGAGCTCGACAATTACACCCGGCTGATTAGCGACAGCCGGCTGCGCAAAACCTACGGCAACACGATCATCTTCACTGGATTCGCGGTGTTCTTTAACGCGGGCATCGGTCTGCTGCTGGCGGTTTTCCTCAATCGACGCATGCCGATCTTGATGCGCAACTTCTATCGCTCGGCTTTCTTCTTCCCCATCTTGATCGCCCACACCTACATCGCCGTCATCTGGCAATATCTCTACCATCAGGATACCGGCGTCATCAACTATTACCTGGAGTTTCTTGGCGTTGACCCCATACCCTGGCTCAGCCACCCTGCCTGGGCCATGGCGGCTATCATCATCATGGACGTCTGGAAGAATACCGGCTTCGCCATGCTGGTTTTCCTCGCCGGCCTGCAATCTATCCCGCACGAATACTACGAGGCGGCGCAGCTCGATGGCGCCAACGAACGCCAACTCTTCACCCGCATCACGATTCCCTTGCTCAGCCCGACCATTTTCTTCATCCTCGTCATCTTCATGATCGGCGCCCTGCAAGTCTTTGATACCATCATCGTGCTCACCAACGGCGGCCCCGGCGACGCTACCCGAAGCGTCGTCATGTATATTTATCAGCAGGCCTTTCAACGGCTGGACTTTGGCTACGCGGCCGCTGTCTCCTGGACGCTCTTCCTCGTGATCATGGCGGTGACGCTGGTGCAATTTCTGGTCAGCCGCCGCTGGGTCCACTATGAATAGCCGAACGAAGGTACTTGCGTCGTGATCGCCCAAACCAAAGCTCCCTTTGCTGCCGGACGACAGCTGATTCGGCAAAGCAGAAAACCGCTCAAATGGCAAGATGTCGTCTCCTACGCCGTCTTGACGCTCGCCGCCATCCTGGTGCTCATGCCCCTGCTGTGGATGTTTTCCACCTCGCTGCGTCCATTGGCCGACAGTTACAAGTTGCCACCGCAATGGCTGCCGACCTCATGGCGCTGGGAGAATTATCTGGCGCCTTTCGAATCCAACGTGCCCTTTGAGCTTTTCTTCCTCAACAGCCTCAAGATTTCCGCCCTGACGACCCTTGGGCAGTTGATTACCTGCTCAATGGCCGGCTATGCTTTCGCGCGCCTGCGCTTCCCGGGCCGTGAATTCTTGTTCATGTTCCTGCTCGCTTCTTTGATGGTGCCCGGCCAAGTGACCATCATCCCGATTTACTTGATGATGGCGGAGCTCAAGCTGGTCAATACGCATGCGTCGTTGATCCTGCCGGCGTTGATCAGCGTTTTCGGCGTCTTCTTGATGCGGCAATTCTTCAAGCAGATGCCGCAAGAACTCTTCGACGCCGCCCGCGTCGATGGCGCCGGGCACCTGCGCTCCTTCTTGCAGATAGCGCTGCCGCTGGCCGGGCCGGGTCTGGCGACTCTGGGCATCATCACCTTCAACGCCACCTGGAACGGCTACTTCGCCGCGCTCATCTTCCTGACATCCTGGGAGAAAATGACGCTGCCACAAGGCATCGCGCTGCTGACGGGCTACATGAATTCGGGCAACCCCTCGGTGGTGATGGCCGCAGTGGGCTTGGCGATATTGCCAGTGCTGATTGTCTTCCTGGTGGCGCAGCGCTGGATCATCGAGGCGCTGACCCGCTCGGGCTTGAAGGGATGAGGCGGGCTGCGTTTTCGTCCTCTTTACGCGATTGCGGCACGAGCCTATGCCATTGAAAGCCGGCGAGCCGCTAACAGTGTCTGTTATGTGCTTACGGGCGAGCCGGTGGCCCCTACTAGATATGAAAACCAAAAAAACAGGAAAGTGAACATGGCACCGTCTGACGCAATCAGCTTCCCCACCATCAAATCTTACGACCAGGACCACCTGCGCCAGATCGGCCTGCCCCTGGGCGGCATCGGCACGGGTGTCGTCTCCCTCGGCGGGCGCGGCAACCTGCACGACTGGGAGATCGTCAACCGCCCGGCCAAGGGCTTTGATGTGCCGCAGAGCTTCTTCGCCCTCTTCACCCAATCCGCCGCCGGCTCGACGACAGCCACCGCGCTCGAAGGCGTCATTCCCCTTGCTGACTACGAAGGCGCGCGCGGCGCAGTGGTGCCCAATCACGGACTGCCCCGCTTCCGTCATTGCAGCTTTGAAGCGGCCTATCCCTTCGGCCAGGTCAACCTCAGCGACCCCGATGTGCCGTTGCGGGCGACCTTGCAGGCGTTCAACCCGCTCATCCCCGCCGACAGCGACAATAGCGGCCTGCCGGTGGCGATCCTGCGCTTCGTGCTGAGCAATGAGTCCGATTCCGATATTGACGCCGCCATCTGCGGCAGCTTGCAGAACTTCATCGGCACGGACGGCCACAGCGGCCAACCTCGCGACAACAACAACACCTACCGCGAAGCTGACGGCTTGGCCGGGCTCTTCATGCAATCCGCCGGCGTCGATCCGCAGGCGCCGCAATGGGGCACGCTCGCCCTGACGACGCCAGAGCGAAACGGCATAACCCATCGCACCGCCTGGGCCAACGTCACCTGGGGCGATTCGCTGCTCGATTACTGGGACGACTTCAGCGCCGACGGCCGTCTCGAAGAGCGCGACCGCGACGGCGTAGACAACCCGACCGGCTCACTGGCTGTCCCCGTTTCGGTGCCCGCCGGCGGGAAGGCCGCGGTGACTTTCTTTCTCAGCTGGCATTTCCCCAATCGGACCACCTGGCAAGAAACCGGTCTCAACCACCCACAGAGCCCGGTGCAGCAGGGCGAGACCATCGGCAACTACTACACGACTCAGTTCGCCGATGCCTGGGCCGCGGCCGTCTATACCGCGGCTAATCTCGACTGGCTGGAAAGCGAGACCCGCGCGTTTGTGGATGCCGTGCTAGGCGCCGATCTGCCAGATGTCGTGAAAGAAGCCGCCCTCTTCAATCTGAGCACACTGCGCTCGCAAACGGTCTTCCGCACGCCCGACGGCCACATGTTCGGCTGGGAAGGCTGCGATGACGACGCCGGTTGCTGCTTCGGCTCCTGCACCCACGTCTGGAATTACGAGCAAGCCACCGCCCACCTCTTCGGCGGCTTGGCGATGAGCATGCGCGAGGTCGAGTTCAACTACGCCACGCGCAACGATGGCGGCATGAGCTTCCGCGTCGACCTGCCGCTGCAACACGCGCAATCCTGGTCGCTGGCGGCGGCTGACGGGCAGATGGGCTGCATCATGAAGCTCTATCGCGATTGGCAGCTCAGCGGCGACGGCGAGGCGCTGCGCAGCATGTGGCCCAACGCGCGCAAGGCATTGGAATTCTGCTGGCTGCCCGGCGGCTGGGACGGCGATAAAGACGGCGTCATGGAAGGCTGCCAGCACAACACCATGGATGTGGAATACTACGGCCCCAATCCACAGATGGGCATCTGGTATCTGGGCGCGCTGCGGGCGATGGAAGAGATGGCGCGTCACCTGGGCGAAGGCGAATTCGCCGCCGACTGCCGCCGCCTCTTTGAAAATGGCAGCCTCGCCATCGACGAGATGCTCTTCAATGGCGATTACTACGAGCACATCATCCAGCCCGCTGCCGGGCGCGACGCCGTTCTGGGCATGCTCATTCACAGCAGCATGGGCGCCGCCAATCCCAGCGAGCCCGTGCTGCAACTCGGCGCCGGCTGCCTCGTGGATCAGCTGGTCGGGCAATTCCTGGCCCATGTCTGCGGCCTGGGCTATCTTACGGACGAAGCCAAGGTCAAACGCACCCTCGACAGCATCATGCGTTTCAACTTCAAAGAAAATATGTACGGACATTTCAACCACATGCGCTCCTACGTGCTCAATGACGAATCGGCGCTGCTGATGGCGACCTACCCGCGAGGCAAGCGGCCGGCCCGCCCCTTCCCCTACTACAACGAAGTCATGACCGGCTTCGAATACACGGCCGCCGTGGGCATGCTCTACGAAGGCGATGTCGAAAACGGCCTGCGCTGCATCGCCGCCATACGCGACCGCTATGACGGGAGGAAGCGCAACCCCTTCGACGAAGCCGAATGCGGCCACCACTATGCCCGCGCCATGGCCAGCTGGGGGGCGATTCTGGCGCTGAGCGGCTTCCAGTATTCCGCCATAGACGGCCGGATAGCCTTCGCCGCGCCGACCGAGCCATGCAATCACTTCTGGTCCACCGGTTATGGCTGGGGCACGGTGGCGCTAAGCCCGAACGGCGCCGGCTGCAATGTCGAGTTCAGCGTGCTCGGCGGCGAAATCACCTTCCAGGAATTCGCCCTGACCGGCTTGGGCGCGGCCACCTTCGAACGCGGGCAAAGCCTCCAAAAAGGCGACTCGCTTCAATTTCACGTGAGCGGATAAAGGTTGCACAAACCTATGTGACCACGCATCCAATGATCTTGCCAGCTTCGGCTCGCAAGCATATCGACCAACGTCAGACCAAGGCCCTCTGCGGGTACGTGCGCGCCGGTGGCTCGCCCCTACATGAATTGACCTTGATCGGTTGCATCTGTCTATATCAGCGCAGTCGTGACCTGCATAACAGACAGGCTGAAAACTCGGTGAACTCTCGTTTCCTCGGTGGCCTCGGTGGCAAAAGTGTAAATCCTACGCCTCTTCGTGACTCGCGAGCGACCGTGGTGAATAACAATTATCGAGTTCGCTAACCATGCTCATCATCGCCAGCAGCAACGGCGCCATCGGCATTGAAGACGCCATGCGCGCGCTCAAACAGGGCGGCAGCGCGCTGGACGCCGTCGAGATCGGCATCCGCGCCGTCGAAGCCGACCCCGACGACCACACTGTCGGCTACAACGGCTATCCCAACATCATCGGCGAGCTGGAACTCGACGCCAGCATCATGGATGGCCGGACGCTCGACTCGGGCGCTGTCGCCCTCCTGCGCGGCTTCCCTTACGCGATAACCGTCGCCCGCCAGGTCCTGGAGCGGGATCAGCCCCATGTGCTGCTGGCCGGCGCCGGCGCCGAGCGCTTCGCCCGCGAGATCGGCGCTGAACAGTGGGACGATATGCTGTCGGAGGAAATTCGGGGGGTGTGGTGGAAGCGCTTGGCCGCTGTAGGGGCTACCCGGCGGGTCGCCCGCCATCCCACTGATTCCCGCGAGTTAAGCGCTGACGCGCCCCTGCTCGATTGGGTCAAGCTGGCGACCGATCCCGAGCGCGTGGCCGGCACCGTCAACTTCATCGCTATTGACCGTCGCGGCGATATTGCATCCGGCGTCAGCACCAGCGGCTGGGCCTGGAAATATCCCGGTCGCATCGGTGATTCGCCCATCATCGGCGCCGGCAATTACGCGGACAATCGCTACGGCGCCTGCGCCTGTACCGGCATGGGCGAGATGGCCATCCGCGCCGCGACCGCACGGAGCCTGGTCTTGTACCTGCAGATAGGCATGTCGCTGCACGAGGCCGCTCACCGAGCTATGTGCGACCTGCGCGACCTGGGCGGGGACTACATCGGCGGCATGAATCTGATCGCGCTGGATGCGACCGGCGCGCACATCGGCATGTCCACGCGAACGGGCAACAATTACATCGCCCAGCACGTCGATATGGATAGGTATCAAACTTTCTCTCGGCAAGTGATCGACGTCCCGGCGCGCTGGGCGGGCCAGGCGAGGTAGCATCAGCGAAGTACATCAAACTAGCGCGTCGCTATCCCAATGGCTGTCAAAGTTCGAGATCGTCCAGAATGAGGACATTCAGGTCTTGCACACGCCGGAAGTCTCGGTCATTCGTGAGAATCGCATCGCAATCCGATTGAATTGCAGTGGCAGCATGCATGGCGTCTGGCGTCCGCAAGTTGTAGCGTGCGCGAATCGCGGCGGCTGATATGGCGATTTCAGCCGTGATGGAGATCATCGTGAAAGCGTGTCTGCCTACAATAGTATCGTGATACTGCTGCGCGCGATCGGTATTGCCCATACGCAACGGCTGTACCAGGATTTCCGTCAAAGCAACCACAGAAGTAAACGCCTGCAGCCGCGCCGTTTCAACAATGTCGGCAATACGGAGCATCCGCGCCAAGTAATCAGGATTTCTTTCGACCAAGTATATTAGCGGCGGCGTATCAATGTAGATGCGCTGTATGCTTTCAAATGCGCTCTCAATCTTCAACGATTGTCATCCCATTCGTCGCGCAATTCATTAATGTAGGCGTCCACATCGACGCCTCGCCAAGACTCGCTGTCCAAGCCTGCCAAATCGCGCAGGCTCGGCGGGGGCATTTCACCGTCATCCACCGCAACGATCTTTTTCAGCAATCTAAGCAATTCTTTGCGCTCGCTTGGCTTTAGCGCTTTCGCCTGCTCCAAGACCGCATACATCGAAATCATGCTATTCTCCTTCTGCCGACGGCACCATTTTACCATCTGCGACGGCGTCAATTCCATATCGTCCGCGCCATATTCGTTGCTATCGCCAATTTGCGCTAGAATACGCGCGACTTATCGGGAGAACAGGTTCGGCGATGAGCGATCAACCCACTGTGATAGCCATCTTCGGCGTGACCGGCGACCTCGCCCGGCGCAAGCTTATCCCCTCGCTCTATAGCAATTTCATCAAGGGACGCTTGCCGGAGCGCTTGCATATCGTCGGCGTGGGCCGGCGGGAGTGGACGGACGCCACGCTGATTGAGCATGCGCGCGAGTCGCTGCGGAATTACGCCTTGATCAAGTATGATGATCGCCAATGGCAGCGCTTCTGCCGGACGCTTTCTTATAGCAAGGTAAACCTGCCGCAGCCGCAGACCTACCACAACCTGAAAGACGACCTTGACGCGCTTGATGGCGGGCGCGGCAATCGGCTCTACTACTTGTCCATCGCGCCCGAATTCTATGAGGATGTCGTCACCAATCTGGGCCGGCTGGATATGGCGCGCGAAAACGGCGGGGGGCGCGCGGACTCCGCTCCGCTCTGGCGGCGCATCGTCATCGAGAAGCCCTTCGGCTATGACTTGGCCACAGCGCAATCGCTGAACCGCGCCGTGCACGCCGTCTTTGATGAATCGCAGGTTTACCGCATTGACCACTACCTGGGGAAAGAGACGGCGCAGAATATCCTCTTCATGCGCTTCGCCAATACCATCTTTGAACCGGTCTGGAACCGCAGCCACATCAGCAATGTGCAGGTGACCGTAGCCGAGACGGTCGATGTCGGCACGCGCGCCGGCTATTACGACCGCTCCGGCGTTGTGCGCGACATGATGCAGAACCACATGCTGCAGCTAGTCTCGCTCGTCGCCATGGAGCCGCCGGCCGCCTTTGACGCCGATGCCCTGCGCAATGAAAAAGTCAAGGTGCTGCAAGCGGCGCGCCCGGTCAAGCTGGCGCATACGGTGCGGGCGCAATACGAGGGCTACCGCAAGGCCGCTGGAGTGGCGCCCGATTCCCAGACGCCAACCTTCGCCGCCCTGAAATTGTTCATCGACAACTGGCGCTGGAAGGACATCCCCTTCTACTTGCGCTCGGGCAAGGCGCTGCAACAAAAGACTACCCAGGTCAACATCCAGTTCAAGCGGCCGCCGAACAGTATCTTTGAGCTATCGGAAAGCGGCGATTATTCGCGCAATATGCTGTCGATCTGCATTCAGCCGGACGAAGGCATCCACTTGACCATCGAAGCCAAGATCCCCGATGCGTTGATCGCCAAGTCGGTCGACATGGAGCTGCACTACGAAAACGCCTTCATCGCCGAGGACCTGCCCGATGCCTACGAGCGCCTGATCCTCGATGCCATCAACGGTGATGCCCAGCTCTTCATCCGCCGTGATGAGATCGAAAGCGCCTGGGGCATCGTCGACCCCATCATTGAGGGTTGGGAAGGCGACCCGGCCGCGCCGCCAATGCAATGTTACGCGCCCGGCAGCTGGGGCCCGACAGCCGCCGATACCTTGCTGCAGCGCGATGAGCACATCTGGCGCCTCAGCTGCCTGCACAACAATGGCGCCGTTACGGGCAACCTGTAGTGGCGAAACGGAGTCTCGCCCACGTCCATAGCAAGCGGAAGTAGGGGCGAGGCGGTGACTCGCTCTTCGTCGCCCGCTCCGTCACACTGGCCATCGACCTACTCCTGCCAAGGCTCCGCTTGAATCAACTGCATAATGTAGAAGTGAGCGCCGGCCGGGTCCTTGACGACCGACCACCAGCCTGCGCCGGGCGCTTCCGTTTTGCCCATGACGACAGCGCCGCCCAGGGCCGCGACGCGCAGCACGCCCTCGTCGATATCGGCCACGTGAAAATACGGCATCCAGCAGGGCGGCACGGCATCCACCTCGATCAGCCCGCCGTTGCTGCGGCCGCGATTGCTGATGTGAATATAGGGTCCGTCGCCGTGGAATTCCCAGCCGAGCAGGGCGCCGTAGAATGTCTGCGCCGCCGCCGCGTCGGGCGTGCACAACTCGTTCCAGCACATGGCGCCCACGGTGTTGACGATACCGGCGCCGATATGGGTTTTCGGCTGCCACAGGCTGAGATGGGCGCCCGTTGGATCTTCGATATGCAACATGCGACCGCTTTCCATGACATCGACCGGACCCCAAACGATGGAGCCGCCATTGGCCGTGACGACATCAGCCAGGGGGTCCACCTCGTCCACCGTCACGTAGTTGAACCAAAATGAAGGCACGCCTTCGGGAATCATGCCGCTTAAGGCCGCGACATTTTCGCTCTGATGCGTGAAGATGGTGTAATCCATGCCATTGCCGATGGGCGTTTCGTATTTGCCCCAGCCGAAGAGCGCCTGGTAAAAGGCGATGGCGGCCGCCGGATCAGTCGAGGCATTGTCGGCCCAGCTGAATGTGCCGTGCGGGTACTTCGTCACTGTGTACATTGGGCTTCTCCTGTCATCGCGGGCGACATGCTATGTCGCCCCTACATCGTATTTTTCGGGCGCCGTGGTATGTCGCCCCTGCATTTGTACGGCGCTGCCTATCCCTGCCAGGGCTCTGGCTGAACCACTTCCATGATGTAAAAGAGAGCGCCGGCCGGGTCACGGACGACTGACCACCTGCTGCCATCGGCATCGACCTGCATGTCGATTTCGACCGCGCCGCCGAGCGCCTTTACCCGTCCGATGCCGGCCTCGACATCAGCCATGTGAAAGTGCGGCAGCCACATCGGCTCGACATCATCGAGTTGCAGCATGCCGCCGTTGAAACGCCCACGATTGAAAATGCGCGTGAAAATGCCATCAAATTCGTATTCCCAGCCGAAGACGGCGTGATAGAAAGCCTTGGCCCGCGCGACATCCGGCGTCCACAGTTCGTTCAAGCTCATCGCGCCGACGGTATTGACGATGCCGGCGCCGATGTGATTTCGCGCCTGCCATAAGCCCAACGCCGCCCCGGTCGGGTCCACAACATAGGCCATGCGCCCGTTGTCGAAGACGTCCATGGGCTCGACCAGGATATTCCCGCCCTTCGCCTGTATCGGCGCCACCAATGCGTCCACATCATCGACTGTGACGTAGTTGCCCCAAAAAGATGGTATGCCCTGCGCCTGAATATCCGGCATCATCCCGTTCAAGGCGCATACCAATTCGCCCTCCAACTCGAACATGGTATAGCTCATGTGCTCGTTGATAGGAATGTCATGCTTGTCCCAGCCGAAGAGCCCCACATAAAAAGCTTCAGCGGCTCTCGGATCGGTCGACGTGTTTTCCGCCCAGCTGAATGTCCCGTGCGGATACTTGCTGACCTGGTACATGTTTGTCTCCTGCTTGTACAAGCGATCTGGCATGTCACCCCCGCACATCTCTACTTAAGGGCGAGCCGCCGTCTCGCCCCTACTCGACCCAGGGATCGGCTTTTAGAGGCTGCGAGATATAGAAGTGTGCGCCAGCCGGGTCTGTCGCCAGCGCCCAATAGCCCGTGCCAGGTACATGTTGCGGTCCCATGTGCACCCCCCGCCCAGCGCTTTGACTCGCGCGATGCCGGCGTTGATGTCGCCAATGTTGAAAAAGGGCATCCAGCTGGGCGGCATATCGCCGAAGCTGTCATCCATCTGGTAGATGCCGCCGTTGACGCGGCCCCGGTTGATGATGTCGCTGTAATTCTCCAAGTCGCGGTATTCCCAGCCCAGCACGGCGCTGTAGAAGGCTTTGGCGGTCGCCGCGTCTCGCGTAAGCAGCTCGTTCCAGCACATCGCGCCGACGGTATTAACGATGCCCGCGCCGATGTGGTTGCGCGCCTGCCACAAGCCCAGCGCCGCGCCAGTGGGGTCCATCAAGAAAGCCATGCGCCCGCTGTCGAAGACATCCATTGGGCCGAAGATTATCGTGCCGCCATGGTCCGTGACGACTGGCAGTAGCGCATCGACATCATCGACCGCCACATAGCACGACCAGTGCGAGGGGATATTCTGCTCCAGCGCCTCGGGCGTGGCTTCGCTGAGGGCGGCGATATTTTGGCCCTGATGCTGGAACATGGTGTAGGTCATGCCCTCGCCGATAGGGATATCGAAGTTGCCCCAGCCGAAGAGATCCATGTAGAACTGCTTGGCCGCCGTCGGGTCGGTCGAACTGGTATCGGCCCAGCTGAATGTGCCGTGGGGAAACTTCGTTACTGTGTAGATATTGTTCTCCTGCCTGTGCGGGCGACCTGATAGGCCGCGCCTACATTTATGTTTTCGGGCGAGCCACTGTCTCGCCCCTGCAACACGCTAGCCTTTTGCAGCGTCGTCTATTCTTCCCAGGGGTCGGCTTTGATGAGCTCCATGACATAAAAGTGCGCGCCGGCCGGGTCGGTCGCCAGCGCCCAGTAGCCCGTATCGGGCGCCTCGTTCGGCCCCATGTGCACCTGCCCGCCGAGCTCGTTGACCCGCGCGATGCCAGCCTTGATGTCGCCGATGTTGAAATAAGGCATCCAGCAGGGCGGCGTCTCGCCGAAGCTTTCGTCCATCTCGATCATGCCGCCGTTGCTGCGGCCGCGGTTGCTGATGTGAATGTAATGCTCATCGCCATAAAACTCCCAGCCCAGCACAGCGCTGTAGAAGGCTTTGGCCGTCGCCGCGTCTCGCGTCAGCAGCTCGTTCCAGCACATGGCCCCCACCGTATTGACGATGCCGGCGCCGATGTGGTTGCGCGCCTGCCATAAACCTAACGCAGCGCCCGTCGGGTCCATCAGGAAGGCCATGCGCCCGCTGTCGAAGACATCCATAGGCCCGAAGATAATCTGGCCGCCATTGTCCGTGACGACAGGCAAGAGCGCGTCGACATCATCAACCGCCACATAACACGACCAATGCGAGGGGATATTCTGCTCGAGCGCTTCCTGCGTCGCCTCGCTGAGGGCGGCCACATTCTGCCCCTGATGTTGAAACATGGTATAGGTCATGCCGTCGCCGATAGGGATATCGAACTTGCCCCAGCCGAAGAGATCCATGTAGAACCGCTTGGCCGCCGCCGAGTTGGTCGAGCTGGTATCGGCCCAGCTGAATGTGCCGTGGGGATATTTTGTGACTGTGTACATAGGGTTTCTCCTGTCATGATGGGCGAACCGCCGGCTCGCCCCTGCGGATAATTTTTAGGCGGTGACTCGCCCCTTTTGTCGCTCGTGAAGTCACGCTGGCAAACCGCCCCTACTCCACCCAGGGCTCGGCCTGCAGCAACTGAATAATGTAAAAGTGGGCGCCGGCCGGGTCGTTGAGATAGGCGAAGTGCCCGGCGCCGGGCGCTTCCGTCTTGGGGATGATGATCGTGCCGCCGGAAG
This sequence comes from Phototrophicaceae bacterium, assembly GCA_965208195.1. GTDB lineage: Bacteria > Chloroflexota > Anaerolineae > Aggregatilineales > Phototrophicaceae > UBA6055. The sequence goes on from CBDBOC010000004.1 coordinate 2,493,517, forward strand.
CCTGCGCCTGCGCGACGGCCGCGTCGATATCGGCCACGGTGAAGTAAGGCTGCCACATCGAGGGCATTCCGCCGAAGCTTTCGTCCATCTGCATCATGGCGCCGTTGTTGCGGCCGCCGTTCAGGATCATGATGTAGCCGTTCTCATCGACCTGGAATTCCCAGCCGAACAAGGCGCCGTAGAAGGCCCGCGCTGCCTCGGCGTCTTGCGTGAGCAGCTCGTTCCAGCACATGGCGCCGACGGTGTTGACGATGCCAGCGCCGATGTGGTTTCTCGGCTGCCACAAACCCAGCGCCGCGCCCGTCGGGTCTTGCAACTGCAACATACGCCCGCTGTCGAAGACATCACCCGGCCCGTACAGAATCGTGCCGCCATTGGCCGTGACGACATCCGCCATGGCGTCGACATCATCAACCGTCACGTAGTTGTTCCAGTGCGAGGGCACGCCGGCCGCTTGCATATCGGGCATCATGCCCGCCAGCCCGGCCGTATAAGCGCCATCGATCTTGAACATGGTGTAGGTCGCGTCGCCCATCTCCGGCCCCATGGGCATTTCGTCTTTGTCCCAGCCCAGCAGCGCCTGATAAAAGGCCTTGGCCGCTTCAGGATCGCTCGAGTTGTTATCGGCCCAACTGAATGTGCCCGGCGGGTACTTGCTTACGCGGTACATTGCATTTCACTCCTAGAAATTTTGTTCAGACTGGGCATTCTAAACGCAGGGTGGCGCAGTGTCAATATCGGCTAATGGCCGCGGCCCGGGTCAATCACAACGGGTTTGCCCGTCACCTTAGGGTTAGCGTCTCGGGCAGACGCAGGGCGCTCTCTCGGCCGATTGGCAGGCGTTCGCCATCCGCCGGCCGATACCAACCGACCGCGACATGATATTGGCCCGGCGCCAAGTCGAAGTTGTGACTTGTCGTCACAAATTCGCCCGCGACCCAGCCGGTGACCGGCCGCGACCAATCGACCGGGACGCCGTCCCATTGCGCGCGGATCACACCCTCGGCGTCCAGCGCGTGCACAAACAGGCGCAGGTCATCCAGCAAGCGCGACCCCGCCCCCCAGACCAGGCTGACGCGGCCGGCGCCCGCAAGACTGTAGCCGTGCAATACGATGCCGTTGTCCCATTCAGCGCCGGACGGGAAGGCATAATCAGGCGTCGCGAATTGGCGCGGGGGCACAGTCACTGCCATGGTCTGATCCAGGCGCAGCCTCTGGCCCAGCGGCCGCCCGGCGCTGTCGAGCAGGTCGATGGCCATCTCGTAGCGACCGCTGCGCAATTCCGGCGGCACGATGACGCTGAAATGGCCGCGATTCGCCTCGCCCAGGCGCCAGTCCACGACAGCGTAATCAGCCACCGGTGGCAGCAACCGCGAACGGCCGCGCGCGTCACCGCCGTCGTCCAGCCAGAGCAATTGCGCTTGTGCCCGCGGCGCGGCGGCGTCCGTCTTCTGCCAGACCCAGTTGAGCCCGACGACATCGCCCGCCCTCGCCTCGAGCGGCAGCTGCGGCGATTCCAGCAAGTGGAGTCCTGCCTTATGCCTATGCGCCGGCAGCGGGCGCATATTCTGCGTCTCGAAGTCGGCTGCCGTGAGCTGCAGGCGTAGCGCGGCGACTTCAACGCGCGCGTCTTGCGGGTTGCCGGCTTCGTTCATCCGGCTGAGCGCGACCAGCGTCTCGGCATCATAAAGCGCGACTTCGAGGTTATAGGCGGCGTTGCGTTGCGGCGTATAGGGCGGGATTCGCAGGTCGACCGCGTCCGCGATATACGCGCCGGGCAGCCAATTGCTCGTCGCCAAGCCACCGGGCGCGAAGGACCCGGCTTCCGCGATGACGAAACCAGCCGGATCGCGCAGGCGTACGATACTGGAGTAATCGCGCGGCAGCGGCACATCATGCAGGCGCCAATAGAGCGTGACCTTGATGACAGGGCGGTCGAGTGGCCCGGCGGGCAGGTCAGCCGCCAGCAAGTCGATCCGGTTGCCGAAATTCGCCAGCGCCGGCGCCGCCGTCACATCGCCGAAACGGGCCCGCATCAAGGGCGTATTGCGCCCGTCCAGCACCGCCGCCTTGAGCAGAAATGTCGCGATGCCAATCAGGGCGACCAGCCGCAGCCAGCGCCAGCTGACCGGGCCCATGATTGTGTCAGCTTCCGCGGCAAAGGCCGGCTTTACCGCCAGCAGCCCCAGCGCGCCCAACAGCCCCAAGCCACTGAGCGCGGCGGCCAGCGTTTGCACCCGTGTCGGCGCCAGCGCAATCTCCAGCTCAAATTGGCCGGCCGGGACATCGACCGCGACCAGACCGGCCCGGCTCGACGGATATACGGGGATAGGCTGACCGTCGATGAAGGCGGCCCAGCCAGGCATAAAGAGCCAGTCGAAGGTGAGCGTCTGCGTCTGATGAGAATCCAACTGCAAGCGCGCCGCTGTGCCACGCCAATCGGCCTCGAGAATGGCGAGCGATGCTGACTCACTCAGTCGCGGAATGACATCGCCGTCGGCGAAGCGCTCCGCCAGCGCCCGCGAGTCCAGTTGGGCGGCATCCGAATGGATCGGCAAGTATTCGCTGTAAGACGAAAGCGCCAACTGCCCGCTCGCCCGCTCGAAAGCCTGCACATCGCGGATGTCGTCGAGGGAGATCTCGCCCTGGTAGAGCGAGCTCGTCCAGGGCACGGCGTAGAGCAGCATCAGCAGCAACATCGCGCCAAGCGAAACCAATCGCAGCCGAAAATCGCCAAGCTGCCGCCAAAGCAAGCAGGCGCCGAGCCCACTCAGCAGCGCCAATACCAGGCTGGCCAAGCCCAAGGTGCGCCAGGGGAATTGCGTCAGGCCGATGAGTGGCAGGGCGCGCCAAATCGGGGCGGACGCCGGTGTGTTGAGAAGGATCAACAGGGCCAGCAGCGCCCACAAGCAGAGCAGGAGCGGACGCATCTCGCGCTGTGCCCGCCTCCAGCTGAGGAGCGTGCCAGCGGCGGCGATGATCAGCTGCGGCCAGCCCAGGCTGATGGGCGCGGCGAAATTCTGCTGCGTGGCATCAGCCGTCAGCGGCAACGCCAACACCGCGCCCAGCGGCCGCAGGTGGCCTTCGACATCAATATGCCGCAGCTGCTGCGTTATCAGTCCCAGCTTGATGAAATCGCGCTCCAGCAGCGCCGGCAGCCAGTAGAAAGCGGTCAGCGCCAGCGCCAGCCCGCCAGCCAACAGCAGCCGCGAGCCCACCACGCGTCGCTCCCGCGCCCGCCAGACGAGGAAGAGGCAATAGAGCGCCAAGATCGCCGTACCGTGCAGCGTGATGATGGTGTGCAGCGGGATGAACAGCGCAAAGCTCAGCAGCGCCAGGGCGAAATCACGCCGCCGCCCGTAATGTGCCAGGCGCGTCATGCCATAGAAGGCGCAGGGCAGCGCGGCCAACGCGGCCGCCTCGGCATAAGCGCCGCGCGCCACGCTATCCAGCAGCCAGTAGGGCGAATAGACATAAGCCGCCGCGGCGAACCAGCCAGCCAGGTCCGCGCGAGCCCAGTGCCGCGCCAGCAGAAAGGCGCCGCAGCCGGCCAGCACGGTAAAAGCGCCCATAAGCAACAGCCAACTGTCGACGAAGCTCAAGCCCAGACGCTGCGCCAACACCGCCGGATAGTAAGACAAGGGCGGAAAAAAGTGGAATAGCGGCGCGCCAAAACCGTAAACCAGCCCGGATGAGAAGCGCGGCCACAAGGCGCCATCGGCCTGCAACGAGTGGTCGAGCGCGGCCGTCCGCTGCAAGTGCAGCATACCATCCGCCGAGAGCGGCAGCGCGCCCTGCGTGAAAGGCTGCAGCGCCACCAGGCACAAGCAAACCATGCCACTGATAACGAGCAGCGGGCGCACAACGTGCCCAGCGACGCGCGGGCGCGAAGGCATCACAGCTGGCGACGGCCGCTGCCGGCGACGGCCTTATTGCTTCGCCATCTCGCGATTCTGCAGCGACTCCTGAATCTCAAAAATGGAACCCGCCTGCTCCGGCTTGGGCAGGGGGATGATGACGGGTACCTTCTCAACACGCGGCCGGACTGACGGCTCGCCGCGGAGGACGGTGGCGCCAAATGCTTCAAAGCTGGGGCCGCCGACCAAGGGCCAGGCGTCCAGCGCGCAATATTCGAAGAGCAGCAGCCGCCGCGGACTGGTCGAATGGTTGGGCGTCGAAGCGTGCAGCGTGCGCGCGTGATGAATCGAGATGCCACCGGCCTTGACGAGGCACTTGGCGGTCTCGCCCGGCTCAAAGCCCGGCTCGCTCACCGCGCCGACGAATACGCCCTCTTCGTGGTGGCTGTGCAGCTCGCCCAGGTGAGACCCCGGCGACATCAACATGCAGCCATTTTCTTCAGTCATATCGTCAATGGCGACGCCGACCGCCAGGATGTCGTCGTTGGTATGGGGATAGAAAGCCCAATCTTGATGCCACTCGACCGCGCTGCCGTGATCCGGCTCTTTCATATTCAGCTTGGTGCTGTTGACGCGGACGCCCGGCCCGATGAGCTGCTCGACGATATCGAGAATTGTCTTGTGTTTCAGCGTCTGATCGTAGACGTCGTGATGCAAGTTGGGGTTCTTGATGCGGCGCAAACGCGGCCGCGCCGGGCTGTGATCGGCCTCCAGATCGTAGACCTCGTTGTGCGCGCTGACCGAGCGCGAGCGCTCGACGAATTCGTCGGTGACGCGACGCAGCGCCCCCAACTCACCGGCGCTGAGTACATCTTCAACAACAAGGTAGCCATTCTCGTGATAAAAGGCGATCTGTTCAGCCGTCAGCATATTCTCGTTCCTCGTCACATCTTGTTGGGCGAGAGTATAGAATACCCGCCCGCCACAATCAACATCGACCGGGCGCCCGGGGCCAGCCTCACCAAGCCAGCCCGCTCCGCTTCCGCCGCTCGATCTGCTCCCGCAGCCGCGCCATCAAATCCACATCCAGCTGCCGGAACAAGTCGATCATGTCGATCGGCACCCAATTCTCAATCAAGAACTCGCCCTCGCGCTTCCACCAGTCGAAGTCGCGCAGCGTCATCAGCTTGCCCGTGGCCGGCACGCCGACATACGTCCCGTTGTGATGCGAATAAGCCGTATCCCAGATGCCGCCGGCGCAGTAGAGCCCCTCGCCGATGCGGCCCATACGCCGGCCGCTGCCCGCGCGGCTGATGTTGCGATCGCCGAAGCCCTCCAGCCAGGGCCGCTGATGAAAGTCCTCGTATTCTTCGTGGTTGAAGCAAGCGCCGATGCCGCTCGGCCCATACCACTTCATGTCCTCATGCCAGTATTTGCGCTGCTCCATCGAGCGCAAGTCGCCGCCATCGCGATCGCGCACATAGCGCCGCATGCCCATGCCCATCGCCTGCACCAGTTGCCGGCTCTTGCGCGATTCCAATGGGTCCTGCTCAGTCAGCAAGATGCCGTCTTTGGCGACCGGCCCGGGTATCTTGCCGCCTTCCATGCCCGGCGCCGGCGGCAGCACTTGATAACCGGCTTGCCGCATCACCGCCAGCACATCCAGCTGCAAATATGCTTCGGCGATCCGCCCCTCGCGCAGCACATAAAAGACGCCAAACCAGATATTGGTCTTGCGCCCCGTCGCCGGGATCCCCAGCCAATCCTTGACGAATGTGCCCGTCAAGTAGCCGGTGCCGCTGACCCACTCTTCGCCGCCGACAGTTTGGTAGAGCGCCGAGCCTTCGTCGATGCCGCCGATGAAAACGTAAGGCGCGTGCTTGAGATCGGGAAAAGCGCGAAACAGCGGCAGCCAAAAGTCGGCGATGACCGCCTCGGCGCCGCTGATGTGATCGATTGGCGCCGAGACATTCCAGTTGACGTCGTCATGCATGGCTGCGGCCACAACCAGCGGGATATTCTCAAGGCCGACGTGGTTCAGCCGCTGCCAGAAATCCCAGACGGCGGCTTTGTTAGCTTGGTTGAGTTGCGTGGTCACTTTGTCCTCTCAGCTGCGGCTTCAGGCTCCCGCGCCTTCACAGTGCGCAAGCCCGCATTTAATACCTGTGTAATCTTGTCCACATCATAAACACTGCCGGCCCAGACGCCGCCGCTGGCCGCTTGCAGCGCCGCCCACAGCCGCGTATCCGCCGGCAAATCGGGATGCGGTTGCAGGCCCGGGTGCGGCTGACGCGAATCCAGCAGCGCCCCCGCTTCCCCCGGCGACAGGTCGCGCCCGTCAACGCCAACCAGATCGACAGAGCCGCTCAAATCGTTGCGATCGATCTTTATCTCGATCAGGTCGCCATCGCGCAGCTTGCCGATGGGCCCGCCCGCCAGCGCTTCGGGTCCGACATGGCCGATGCAAGCGCCGGTGGATACGCCGGAAAAACGCGCGTCCGTGATGATGGCGACCTGCTTGCCCCAGGGAATGAACTTCAGCGCCGATGTCAGCTGATACGTCTCTTCCATGCCCGTGCCCATCGGCCCGATTCCCGTCAGCACCAGCACATCGCCCGGCGCAATTCGCTCGCCCTCCAAGCCCTTCAGCGCGCGGATGGCCGCCCGCTCCGAGGTGAAGACCCGCGCCGGCCCGCGATGCCGATAAACGCCGTCCGCGTCAACGACCGAGGGGTCTATCGCGGTCGCCTTGATGACCGAGCCTTCGGGCGCGATATTGCCGACCGGGAAGACAACCGTGCTGCTCAGCCCGCGGGAACGCGCCCCCTCCGGCGACATGATGACATCATCGGGGTCGATGCCATCGCTTTGGCGCAGCCGCTCCCGCGCCAGCCGCCGCCGCTCGCCCTCCTCCCACCAGTCCAGGACGCTATCCAACGTATCGCCGGTGACGGTGCGCACATCGGTATTGAGCAGGCCCATGGCGCGCAAGTGGCGCATGACTTCGGGCACGCCGCCCGCCATGTAGACCTGCACCGTGGGATGATTGCGCGGCCCATTGGGCAAGGCGTCCACCAAGCGCGATGTGCTGCGGTTGACGCGGATCCAGTCAGCGACCGACGGCGGCTTCAAGCCAGCGGCATGCGCGATGGCCGGGATATGCAGCAGCAAATTCGTCGAGCCGCCAACCGCCGAATGCACCAGCATGGCGTTTTCCAGCGCGGCCGGCGTCAATATGTCGGACAGCGTCGTGCCGGCCGCTTTCATGTTGAGCAATGCCAGGGCCGAGCGGCGGGCAGTATCCAGCCAGACCGCCTCCCCTGATGGCGCCAGCGCGCTATGCGGCAGTGCCATGCCCAGCGCCTCTGCCACCACTTGCGATGTCGCCGCCGTGCCCAGGAATTGGCAGCCGCCGCCGGAAGAGCCGCAAGCTTTGCAGCCCATCTCAGCCGCATAATCGAGGCTGATCATGCCGTGGGCGAAGCGCGCGCCGATCGTCTGTACCGTGCCGGCGTCTTCCGCGCCCTCCGCTGGTAGAGTTACGCCCCCCGGCACAATGATGCCGGGCAAGTCACCGCTGCCCGCCAACGCGATCATGGCCGCCGGCAAGCCCTTGTCACAGGTCGCCACGCCCATCACGCCATCGCGCGTCGGCAACGAGCGGATCATGCGCCGCATGACGACAGCAGCGTCATTGCGATAAGCCAGGCTGTCCATCATACCAGCGGTGCCCTGCGTGCGACCGTCGCAAGGGTCGGAGCAGTAAATGGCGAAGGGAATCGCGTCATGCGCGCGAATGGTCTCGGCCGCCTCCTGCACCAGCAGGCTGATCTCCCAATGCCCGGTGTGGTAGCCCAGCGCGACCGGGCTGCCGTCTGCGGCACGCAAACCGCCCTTGGTGCTGACGATCACATACTGCTCGCGATTGACCTCTTCCGGGTGCCAGCCCATGGCCACATTCTGCGTCATGCCGAAGAGGTTGCCGCTGGCTTCGTTGAGCAGCATGTCCTCGTCGAACGGCAACCGGCCCTCTCGGCCCGGCCCGCGCGTCCGCGTCGTCCTCAACAGCTCCCCGCCGCCATAGATTTCGTTCCTCATCAGGCCGCCTCCACATTTCTTACCACCGAGTACACCGAGTTTTAGTGAGTGCACAGAGTATATGATCTTCTACAAAGGCAGTCTCACTATCTGGACTAACAGTCACGTGGTCAACTCTGCGCGTGTTACGGGCAAGCCAACCTTCAATTAGTTTTCTCGATTTCCTCTTTTTTTCTCTTTGTACTCGGTGGTTAAATTGTTTAACACTCAGGTAAAAGTGAGCGAATTATGACACAGAAGCGATTTGCAAATCAAACCGCCATCGTCACCGGCGCCGGCGAGGGCATCGGCTATGAAGTAGCGCGTCAATTCTGCAACGAAGGCGCGAATGTGCTGCTGAACGACATTTCGCCTGAGCGCGCGCAAACCGCCGCCCAGAGCATCAGCGCGCAGACCGGCGCACACTGTATCGCCGCACCCGGCGATGTCGCCGATGTTGACACAGTCCGCGGCCTCGTCGAGCGTGCTGTCGCCGTTTTTGGCGCCTTGCATGTCTGCGTCTGCAACGCCGGGCTGACCTCGTGGGGCGACTTCTTCACTTACGATCCAGCTGATTTCCAGCGCGTCGTCGAAGTCAACTTGCGCGGCTCCTACTTTCTGGCGCAAGCGGCGGCCCTTCACTTCCGCGAGCGCGGCGACGGCGGCCGCATCGTTCTGATGTCCTCCGTCACCGGCCACCAAGCCGTGCCCTACCTCAGCGCCTACGGCATGACCAAAGCCGGGCTGGAGATGCTGGCGCGCAACCTCGTGCTGGAGCTCAGCCCGCACCGCATCACCATCAATTGCGTGGCGCCCGGCGCCGTCATCACGCCGCGCAACCTCAAGGATGACCCCGACTACGAAGCCACCTGGGCCGCGCTGACGCCGCTGGGGCAAGCAATTCAGCCGGCCGATATCGCCGAGGCGACGCTCTTCGTTGCTTCGCCGGCCGCGGCCAGTATCACCGGCCAGACCATCATCGTCGACGGCGGCTGGAGCAGCGCCAGCCCCGTGCCCAACATGGACTACGGCAAAGACTACACCAACTGAAGCCGCTGGCGCGCGCCCACGCTACACCCTCAATCCATGAGTTCCTGAATCAGCCGGTTGGTCGTCGACAAGCGATCCGACAAGATGCGCGTGATGAAGACGTGAATGGCCGTGGCCGTCTGCGGCGCGGTCGCTTCCATTTGCCGCAGCGCCTCCTGGCTCAGCCGCTGCAAGACCCCAGCCTCCGTCACCACCACCGAGGCCGAGCGCGCGCTGTTGAGGTAGAAGCCCACCTCGCCGATTACGGTGCCGGCGGTCATGCTGCGCAGGCGTACACTGCGCTCCGGCTCAATCTGCAGCAGCACATCGACGCGGCCCGACTCGATAAAGTAGAGCGCATCAGCCTCATCGCCCTGCCGAAAAACCGTGTCGCCGACCCTAGTCTCGATGCGTTCGAGGTGCGTTCGCAGGGCGCCGTCATCGTATCGCCGGACCGTTACATGCTCGGCAAGCTGCTGCTCCACCGTGATTGCGGCTGCATCCAGCAGGTCCGCCTGCTCCAGCAACTGATTCTCGCAGCGCTCCAGGGCATGATCCAGATCTTCAAAGAACGCCGCCACACCCTTCACGTCACCGACGATTTCATGCTCGACCAGCAAGGGCTGTAAATCCGGACTGACGCCCGAAATCAACAAGTCGATCTCGTGATTGTCGGCCAAGCGCTTGAGCTTCCGGAAGTCCACCAAAGCCGATACATCAAAGCCGCGCACGGACTTGAAATCAAGCAAGACAAAAGCCACAGCATCGGCCTCGGCGCTGTTGATGCGCTCATAAACGTATTCGTAGAAGCGATAGGCTGTGCCGAAAAAGACGAAGCCCTGCAAGCGGAATATCACGATTTTGTCGCCCTCCGCCTGCAGCAGCTGCCGGTGCGCCAGCGGCCGATCGAGGTTGCTGTGACGGACAGCGCCGCTAAGCTCCTGCTGGATTACATTGATGCGGCTGTACTCCAAGACGAAGAACGAAATCGCCACAACTGTGCCGACGGCGATTCCCGTCAGCAAGCCGAACAACGCCGTGACCAGCGCAATGATGACGATGACGATGGAATCTTGCCGCGGCAACTTGAACCAGCTGTCCACCAGCCAGTCCTTCATAAATTGCATGCCGAAGTACATCAAAAGCCCGGCCGGAATAAATCGCGGGATCAGCGAGAATACGCCCCCGCCGATCAACAGCGTAAGCAAGAACATGAGCGCCAGGATCACGCCCGACAGACGCCCGTACGCACGCATCGTATCAACCAGTGACGAAGAAACGGGAGCGTGATAGGCGACCGCGCCACCGCCGCTGAAGGCAGAGGCGATATTGGCGACGCCGTTGACGATGCACTCGCGGTTCAAGTCCAGTTCGCGGTTTACCACGAGCTCTTGCGCGCTGGCCCGCAGAAACAGATTCAGCGTATACACAACCGCCAAGGTCAAGACATCGCCGGCGCTGGCCACGAGCATTGCGCGGTCAATATGCGCAATGGCGGAGAAATCCGGCAGCTGCCATCGCAAGGAGTCTGACACATTGGGCAGGAACCAGCCGGCCTCCGTCACCCGCGCGATATCGCCAACGATGAGATGCGCCCACATATAGAACAGAATCAGCGAGACGATGATCACGCCGGGCACATTCAGCGTGCTCTTGATACGCGCCTGCAGCACCAGGATGCACAGCGCGAAGACCAGCGCCGGCAGCCAGACGGCAGCGACATCCCCCTGCAAGAGCGCCGGCAACGCGGCCACGTCCAATCGAGAACCAACCAGAACGAAGAAACCGGCATTCAGAATCAGCCAGCCCAAACCCGCCATGAAGCCGCTGATGATGGGATACGGGATGAAACGCATCAGCCCGCCGGCGCGCGCCCGGCCCAGCAGCGCGACAAACAAGCCGGCGAGCGCGGCGGAGAAAACGATGATCAAATAGACGGCCGCGAAGAGTGTTTCCACCGGCATATCGGGTGGCGCCGCCTTGACCGCGCTGGCCGCTATCAAGCCCTGGATGACGGCTGTCGGGCTCTGCGGCACAACTTGCGTCGCGTGATCGGAACACAAGAGCGATGTCACCAGTACGGCCACGATTTCGCTGACCAGCACGATGGCCAGGCCGGCGGCGAAAAAACCGGCCAGCTTGCCATGGAATATCAGGCGCGAATACGACGGCATGGCGCTCGCCATCAGCAGCCAGACGACGGCGCTGGCGAACAGGCTGCGCAAAAGCATTGACGGCTGCATGGCGAGAGCCACAGTCGTCCGCAGGTTCGCTGCGAAGCCCGTTGACGCTTCAGGGTTGTTCATGAGGAGGGGGCGCCAGGCGCGTCCATCAGACTGGCATTTCGGGCGCCTTGACATCCGCCTCAGTCGCCGTAGCGGCCGTGGCGGCTTCCGTCCCTTTTCGGCGCCGCGCGCGCAACAAGTCCATGCCCAACCAGCCCGCGCCCAGCAGCGCCAAGCCCGAGCCTCCAAGGATCATCATGGAATTCTGCTCGGCGACCAAGCGCCGCCGCTCAACATCGGCAGCCACCAATCCCTGCGCCTGCGCCTTGCTTTCGAGCGCCACCTCACCGCCCTCAGCGCGTATCTGCGCCGACATGTTGCCCGCCAGTTGGTTGGACAGGCTCAGGTAGCGCAGGCCGCCGTAGGCCACCGCCAATATGCCCAGGATGATCGCCGTGAATAGCAGTCGATCCAAGAGTCCCGCGGAGACTCTTTTGCGCAAGGTCTTCATTGACAAAAGTGCGTGCCCCCTGTATTCGTTGCTTAATCCGTGGCAAATATCTACAATAGTCGCAGTGTCGTCCTTACTCATTGTACGGACTATGACAATGAATGACAATGTTGTATCGGTGGGCATGGTCGGCGCCAGCTGGTGGGCCGATGCCATGCACCTGCCCGCGCTGAATAGCCACCCAGCGGCGCGAACCATCGCTATCTGCGGCCGCAATCGGGAGAATGCCGCAAAGATGGCGCAAACCTGGCGCATCCCGCATGTCTTCACTGACTATCGTGACATGATTGACAATGCCCCGCTTGACGCCATCGTCATCTCGACGCCGAACAATTCCCACTATCCCATCGCCATGAAAGCGCTGGAAGCCGGTTTGCACGTGCTCTGCGAAAAACCGATCGCGCTGACTTATGCGCAAGCCAGCGAAATGGCGGCGCTGGCGCAACGCAAGGGGCTGAAGAGCCTGGTGCCCTTCACCTACAGCTTCATGCCGACAGCGCGCTACCTCAAGGAACTCATCGACAGCGGCTACCTGGGCCAGCCCTACCACCTCAACATGCGCTACTACACTGGCTATGCCCGGGCCGGTGATTATATCTGGCGCCTGGATCGCAAAGTGGCCGGCACGGGCGTCCTCGGCGATCTCGGCTCGCATTTTCTCTACATCGCCGAATGGCTCTACGGCGAGATTACAGCCATCACCTGCCGGCTGGGATACGCAGTGCCCCGTCCCACTCTCGACCCCAGCGGCCAGCCCTACCACGTGCTCGACGACAGCTGCATGTTGACCCTGGAATTCGCCAATGGCGCGACAGGCATGATCCACTGCACCGCCGTCTGCTACGAAGACACACCCTTCGGCCAGACGCATCACATGGAATTCCACGGCGCGGGCGGCACGCTCTACAGTTTCACCGATTGGGACAAGATTCAGCAGGTCAAAGGCGCGCGCGTCGGCGACGGCGTTCCGCGTGAGCTGCCCATCCCCGATCACATCTGGGGTGACGCGCGGCGTGATACCGTGCACAATACTTACCGCGACATGTTCCGCTCCGAGGACTTCATGATTCGCGGCTTCATCAACGGTATCGTTGAGGATAAACTGCCGAAGCCGGATCTGGCTGACGGCGCGCGCATTCAACGGTTGATCAGCGCCGCCCAGCGCAGCCACGATGATGGCAGGCGCGTGCTGATTGACACGATCACCGAGTGAGGCTTGGGAGAGAGCAAAATGCGCTTACGAGGGAAAGTCGCGCTGATCACTGGCTCGGCGCGTGGCATCGGCCGCGGCATCGCCCGCCGCTTCGCCGCTGAGGGCGCCCAAGTCGGGATCATGGACCTGGACGCCGATGCCTGTCAAGACGTCGTGGACGAAATCGCGTCCGCTGGCGGGGTAGCGCTGAAAGTGGCGGCGGACATAAGTGATCCAGCGCAGGTCGAAGCGGCCCAGCGCAAGCTGCAAGCGGCCTTCGGCGCGGTCAACGTGCTCGTCAATAACGCCGCCGTCATGCCGACCGGTACGCTGCACCAGACCAGCCCGGCTGATTTCGACCGCGTGGTGGCGGTCAATCTGCGCGGGACCTACCTGGTCAGCCGCGCCGTGATCCCCGGCATGTTGGCGGCCGGCGGCGGCAGCATCATCCACATGGCCAGCGTCACTGGACTGGTCGGATTGCCCGGCCTGGCCGCCTATTCCATGACCAAGGGCGCCCTGATCGCCCTGACCCGCGCCATGTCGACCGACTACGCCGCCCAGGGCATCCGCACCAACAGCGTGGCCCCGGGCACCATCGATTCGCCCATGCTGCACAACTTCCTGGCCGAGCAGTCAGATCCGGAGTCGCTGCGCGCCGCCTTCGACGCCATGCACGCCGTCGGCCGCGTCGGCACAATCGAAGAAGTCGCCAATGTCTGCCTCTTCCTGGCATCGGACGAAGCCAGCTTCGTCACCGGCTCAAATTACGAAGTCGACGGCGGCTACAGCGCCAAAGGCGAGCAACCGCAAGATTGACAGCAGCGTGCACAAGAGTCAGCGAAAGCAAGTAATTGAAGAGTCTCGCCTGGAAATGAAATCACAGAAATCATCGAATTTGTTTAGGGGCGAGCCAATGGCTCGCCCGCGCTTGTCGATAATTTTGAATCACGTTTCGCATGACTAACTTGGAGCAACAGAGGCACAGACCTAGGGACGACTAGTTGAATCGCCCGCCCGCAACGCGAAGGAGACGAAAATGAAAAACGCAGACTTGCTGATCCGCTATTTTGAGCCAGCCGAAGGCGTTCGCATCGGCCTGCAACGCGGCGACGATGTCCACGACATCACACCCTGCTTCCCTACGCTGGCCGACTTCTTCCGTGATTCAGTCGGCGATGTTGCCGGGGCCATCGCGGCCGTCGAACGCGCGGCTGCTGACACGTCACGAAGCTTCCCGGCCAGCCAGCTCGATAATCCGCCGGCGCCCGAACTGCCGCATTGGCTGCCGCCCGTCGATGAGCAGGAAGTCTGGGCGGCCGGCGTCACCTACCTCGATAGCCGCCGCGCCCGCCAGGAAGAAGCCGTCGATGGCGGCGATGTCTACGCCCGCGTCTACACCGCCGAGCGGCCTGAGATCTTCTACAAAGCCGCGGCCAAGAACACCGTCGGCCCCTTCGACGCAGTCGGCATCCGGCGCGATTCCGCCTGGAATGTGCCCGAGCCCGAGCTGGCGCTGGTGGTCAACCCCGCCATGGAAATGCTCGGCTTCACCATCGGCAACGACATGAGCAGCCGCGATATCGAAGGCGCCAACCCGCTCTACCTGCCGCAAGCCAAAGTCTACTCCGCCTCCTGCGCCATCGGCCCCGGCATCCTGCTGGCGCCCTCGCTAACCTGGCCCGCCGCCACCATCAACCTGGTCATCAGCCGCGGCAGTCTAGACGTCTTCAGCGGCGCTATCGCCACCGACCAGATCAAGCGCACGATTCCCGAACTCATCGACTACCTCGGCCGCAGCAACACCTACCCCGGCGGCGCCATCTTGCTGACCGGAACCGCCATCGTGCCCCCGCCCGATTTTACGCTGCAGCCGGCTGATGTCGTCTCCATCAGCATCGACGGCATCGGCACGCTGCAAAACCACGTCATCGAGGTTTGAGGCGGTACTTGCCACGGGCGCTGGCCACTTGTGATATGGCGTAGACTCGACACTTTTGCCACCGAGTAAACTGAGGGAATAGAGTACACCGAGGTCCATATTGGTTAGTGACACCGGCCGCGACTCGGCTCACATTGAAGGGAAGGCGGGACAATGCGAATTCGTATGGCTTGTCCAATACTGGGAAGACTTTGCTGTGAAATGTCTAACCCTCCCGCCGGTCCCATTCCCGATAAATCAGTGAGCTGAAGCATTCACCGACTGAACTCGCTATGCTTGCTGGCATCAACGGGCGCGGCTTGAGCATTCCAACCTGTCCTGTGGCGAATCAAGCCTCCCCCTGTTGATACGGGGGGACTGAGGGGGGTAGACCAGCGGCGCCCGCTCGCAGTCCTTTCTGGCACTCCGTACACTCGCTGGCAATTTTCTGAGGAGATCGCCCGCCCATGAAAATCACCCGCATAGAATCCCTGCAGTGGAAAGCCTACCCGCGCCTGCTCATTGTGCGCGTCCACACCGACAGCGGGCTCATCGGCCTGGGCGAAACCGTCGACAAAATCCCCGGCGCCAAAGCCGCCCTGCACGGCACGGTTGCCCCGCTGGTCCTCGGCCAAGACCCGCTTGACATCGAGGGCTTGTGGCGCTTCGTCATGGACAACATCATGTACCACGGCTATGCCGGCGCCGAGACGCGCGCCCTCTCCGCCCTCGAGATCGCCCTCTGGGACATCTTGGGCCAGCACTACGGCGCCCCGCTCTATCACCTGCTGGGCGGCAAGACCCGCGACGCAATCCCGACCTACAACACTTGCCTCAGCTTCGGCGCGATCCACGATTATCAAGCCTGGCATGAAGACGCCGGCGCCCTGGCGCAGAGCTTGCTGGCGGATGAAATCGGCGCCATGAAAATCTGGCCCTTCGACCGCTTCAGCGAGCGCAGCTTCGGCCAGCGCATCACCCCCGCCGAAATTGAGGCGGGCTTGACCCCCGTGCGCCAAATCCGCGACGCCCTCGGCGAGCGCATGGAGATCGGCATCGAGTGCCACTTCCGCTGGAATCGCGCCTCGATGGAGCGCATCGCCCGCGCCCTCGAACCCTACGACATCCTCTTCCTCGAAGATGTCATGCACGCCGTCTTCCCGGCTGAAATCAAAGCCCTGTCGCAAAAGACCAGCATCCCCATCGTCGGCTCCGAGCTGCTGATGACGCGCTGGCAATACCGCGACTGGCTGGAGCGGGGTGTCTCGCAAATCCTGATGACCGACGCCGTGTGGAATGGCGGCATCGGCGAGACGCGCAAGATCGCCGCCCTGGCCGAGACCTACGGCGTCCCGCTGGTGCTGCACAATGTCGCCGGGCCCATCTGCCACGCCGCCTGCATGCACCTGGCCGCGCATATTCCCAACTTGTACTTCGTCGAATCGTGCCGCGCCTTCTACCGCGAAGTATTCCCCGCCTTGAGCGACCTCGCGCCGCGCGTCGCCGATGGCCACCTGGATATCCCGACCGGGCCGGGCTTGGGCGTCAAACTGCTCGACTCAGCGCTGCAGCGGGACGACCTCACGCGGGAAATCAGCGAGGGCGAGGGACTGGCCGCCGGCCGCCGCGCCATGGGCGATCACTGGGCGGTTGAGGAGATTCGCTGAGGTGCTTGAGCGCGAATGAGCCAATTTAATTGACATTCGATTAATCTACGCTATAATCGCTCGTCAGCGGGCGCAAAAGTTGGAGTTAAGTGGTGCACCTGCTTGAAACCGGTCTCAACAGGCATTGGGCCTGAGACGAATGTCCGTCACCTTACGCAGAGGAGTTTCAAAATGAAGAAGTTGCTTCGTACTTTCCCGGTGCTGCTGCTGGCGCTGGGTATTATGGTCGCCGCGATCGGCGGCGTCGGCGCGCAAGACCAGCTGGTCTTCAGCATGGTCAGCCATGGCGGCGTCGGCAATCCCTTCTGGATCGTGGTCATCAAGGGCCAGGAAGACGCCTGCGCGCTGCTGCAAGCCGATTGCGCCTGGCTGTCCGACCCGGTCGACAATGTAGACGATATGGCCGGTTACTGGGACGATGCCCTGGCGCGCAACAACGACGGCATCGGCACCACGGTTCCGAATCCGGAAGTCATCCGTGACGGCGTCAACCGCGCCGCGGAAGCCGGCATCCCGGTCATCGTGTTCAACACGGCCGACCCGAACGCCGGTACGCCTGATGCGCTGCCGACCCTGTTCTACATCGGCGCCAACGAGTTCGTCGGCGGGCGCTCCAACGCCAACGCCGTCCTCTCCGCCGCGGCTGCTGCTGGTGTTGAAATTACCGGCGGCGTCTGCCCCATCCAGGAAGTTGGACATAGCGGTCTCGAAGCGCGTTGCGCCGGCGTCCGCAGTGTCTTCGAAGAAGCTGGCATCCCGCTGCATGGCTTGACCATCAACAACGATGTCACCGCATCGGCCGGCATCCTGTCGGACTTCTTCAGCGCCAATGAAGACGTCAACGCCGCCTTCATGCTGGGCCCCAACCCCTCCAGCTCGCTGAATCTCTACTTCCAGGAAGCTGGCGTCATGCCGGGTGAGGTCTTCGCGACCACCCACGACACCAGCGCCGAGATCTATGAGATGATTCAGGGCGGCTACCTGGTACAAGCTGTTGATCAGCAGCCTTACCTGCAGGGCTTTGAGACCATCATGTGGCTCTACCTGAACAGCCAGTACAAGTTGGCGCCCGGTGGCGACATCTTGACCGGCCCTGGCGTGATCAACACCAGCAATGTCGATGCGATCGTCGAGCTGACTGCGGCCGGCTATCGCTAAACCGAATACGGTTTATGACTTGGGGTGGGGGTTTAGCCCCCGCCCCTTTTTATTTCGCCCCATTTTTTGCTATTGGCTGCATTCTGCGGCATACTTGTGCTGAGTTGTCGCCTCCAGGGTGCGCTTCCGCGATTATTGGCAGTTGCAACCCTCGATACAGTTGCCTGCCGCCCCGCCCGGATGCCAGCCATGCGGCGCGCCTCTTTACCGCCCCTTAGATGCCTTCGAGTAAGCGCCTATGATGCAAGCATATTTGGACAACAAAAACGAAGGCCGCACCATAGGCACAGTGATCACGGCGCTGATGGTCGCTTTTGCCTTGCTCGGCGCCGCCGTCGCCTACGGTGTGCTGCTCGGCTGGGTGCCCCTGGGCGAGCGCATCAACATCCTGCGCAGCGACCTCAACACTTACGAGATCATCGTGGCGATCGCCGCAATCGTCTATACGGCGGCTTGCCTGCGCACGACCGCGGGCCTGCTCTCGCGCGAGAGCGCCAGCCTGCGCTGGTCGCAGTGGGTGCTATTCGTCACCGTCATGTTGGGCGGCGTCATCCTGCTCAGCGTGATCATTCCCACACTCCTGAAATTCGCGCTGCTGCTGGGGCAGAATATCGACTTGCGCGCCGTCATCAGCGAGAACAGCCTGGCGGACGCCTCACTCTCCACCGGCGAAGGGCTGATCAGCGTCAGCGTGCTGGTGCTTTGCCTGCTCGCCCTGTTGGCGCTCTTTGTCTTCCTGATACCGCCGCTCGAACCCTTGCGGCAGATGCAAGGCCTGCGCTACGTTGTGGCGCCGCCGCGGCGCATGATTCAAGCCATTCTGCTGGTCTTCGCCCTGGGCATCGTCTTCATGCTCATCGCCGGCGTCTATGCCGTGCCGCTCTACCCCGGCGTGACCAAAATCCGCGACATTGAAGAGCATCGCCTGCTGGCCGGCTTGCTGATCTTCTTGCCCGCGTTGTGGGGCTATCGCCAGGTGCGGCAGGTGCGGGAAGAATCAGACGAGTTGCGGCGCGCTGTCGCCCTGACGCCGGGTAAATTCATCCGCTCCGAGCTTGCAAAATCCCCCAGCGCCGGCGCCATCATCGGCTTCATCGCCATCTTCATGGCCTTCACCATGGCCACCGATCTCTTCCTTGAACCCAGCTCAATCGCGTCCTTCCTCAGCAATGTCGCCACCAAGGGCGTCATCGCCATCGGCGTCACCTACTTGATGATCTCCGGCGAGTTTGATCTCTCGGTCGGCTCGATCCTGGGCGTGACGGCGCTGTCCTTCATGCTCTTCATGACCGAAGGCGCGCCCCTTGTCGGCGTGCTTGAGCCCATCCCGGCCGCCATCCTCGCCATCTTCGTCGCGCTGGTTCTGGGCGCCGTCAACGGCATCTTGCTGATCACAACCCGCATCCCCTCCTTCATCGTCACGCTGGGCACATTGCTGGCCTACCGCGCCATTACGCTAGTGGCCATCGCCGGCGGCCGCATCTTGCGCTACCGGGACTTCTATGCCGAATTCCCAACCTTCTCCATCAGCAGCATCGTCTTTGTCGTTCTGGCGGTCATCGGCTTGCTGCTGACCCTGTTCACAGCCTACCGAGTGCTGCCGGTCCTCTTGCGCGGCGCTGGCAACGCCTGGGCCATCCGCGCCGAAAACGGCGACTTCGGCACGACCGGCGCGCTCTTCCGCTACCTGGTGCTGGCGGTCGTCGGCTTGATCATGCTGGCGATCATCGCCTGGCTGGTCGCGGTCTCCGGTTATCACCTCAGCGCGAGCGGCGGCCAACTGGTCGAGGTCGGCTACTTCGATCTCTTCAACGGGCGCGTGCTCTCCATCGGCTCGGAAGGCGACTTCTTCCACCTGGATATCCCGCGGGATGCCAACGTGCGCCTGGCGATTTTGTGGTGGTTCTTCTTCGTCATCTTCTTCCACGTCATCTTGATGAATACCTCCTTCGGCAACGGCATCTTCGCCGCCGGCGGCAACGCAGGCGCGGCCCGTGCCCAAGGCGTCAATGTCGACCGCGTCAAAGTGCAAAACTTCGTCATCGTCGCCGTGCTGACCGGCATCGCCGCCATCTACGAGACCGCCCGCAACCCGGGCGTGGATCCCCTCAAAGGGCAAGGCTGGGAGCTTGAAGTCATCGCCATGACCGTGATCGGCGGCGCCCTGCTGACCGGCGGCTACGGCAGCGTGGTCGGCTCACTGCTGGGGGCGCTCATCTTCGGCATGCTGCAGACCGGGCTGGTGCTGGTCGGCATCGAATCCCGCCTCTTCACCGGTACAGTCGGCGTCATCATCATCGCTGCGGTCGTCCTCAATACCTTCGTGCGCGGCGCGCAGCGAAATTAGGGAGCCAGAATCATGCAAGAGCAAATGAAAAATCCTGACGCCCTGGTGGATATGATCGATATCCACAAGCACTTCGGCAGCGTGCAAGTCTTGCGCGGCGTCGACTTCCACGTCGACCGGCAGGAGATTGTCGGCCTCCTGGGCGATAACGGCGCCGGCAAGTCGACGCTGATCAAAGTGCTGACCGGCTTCCACACCTTGACGCGCGGCCAGATCTACTTCGATGGCGACGCCGTGTCCATCAATTCCCCGCACGATGCGCGCGAACTGGGCATCGAGACCGTGCATCAGGATCTGGCCCTGGTGCCGCTAATGAGCATTGCGCGCAACTTCTGGCTGGGCCAGGAACCGACTTACGAAATCGGCCCCTTTCGCTTCATGGACAAAAAGCTGATGGCCAGCGAGTCGATCCACGCGTTGGCTGATGTCGGCATTCACATTCGCGACCCCGAAGAGACCGTCGGCACCATGTCCGGTGGCGAGCGCCAATCCATCGCCATCGGCCGCGCCGTCTACTTTGGCAAAAAGCTGCTGATCCTCGACGAGCCGACTTCGGCGCTCTCGGTCGGCGAGACGCAAAAGGTGCTCGATTACACCATCGCCGCCAAAGAAAAAGGCATGAGCGTCATCTTCATCACCCACAACATCCGCCACGTCTACGAAGTCGCCGACCGCTTCACCATCATCGAACGCGGGCACAAACTGGGTGATTTCTACAAGAGCGAGGTCAGCGAAAACGAAGTCGCTGATATGATCGTCACGGGGCAAATCCCCGAACGCCTGCGCCTGTATCATGAAGTCGTTGGAGAAGAATCATGAGCCCCGGCACGCTGTCATCCCGCCGCCTGCTCGCTATTGCGTTGATTGCGCTGATTGTCCTCAGCGCCTGCCGCCCGGACGACACGCTGGACGTCACGCCATCGCCCACGCCCACTCCACCGCCGACGGCCACGCCCAGCCCAACGCCCGTTCCCGAAGGCTACCAGGAAGCGGTGAACCCCAACGAAGCCGCGCTTGATAGCCTCATTGAACTCCTGCCGCGCGTCATCGGCGCCGGCGCTGTCGAGTGGAAATGGAATTACAGCCGCGGCGAAGACGGCGTTGAAGGCTTGCTGGGCATGCGGGGCACAGCGGCCGGCAAACGCGTCTATTACGGCGAGCAAACCGGCGGCCAGATGAGCCTGAATTTCGCAATTTTCGATACGGCCGAGCTGGCCCTGGCCAATTACGAGCGCATCCTCGATATCCGTTCCGTGCTCGATACCGGCGCGCCGCGCGATGATTTCCCCGCGCCCAATGTCTTCGGCGCCGGCCTGTACGGCTCGGTCGCCATCTTCCAGATCGACAATTACTTCATCGAAGTCAATATCGAGCTATTCTCCAGCACACAGGGCAACCCCCTGGTGCCGCTGTCGCGCGCCGCCATGAACTTCTTTGAAGATCAGCGCAGCGTCTTTGAAGCGGCCGCCAGCGCCCAGGCGGCAGAGCCCGGTTGAAGAGACGTGGTGCAAGTGGTGCTCGACAACCTGCCCAACCAAATCTTCACCGACACCCAATGGCGCCGCGATTACTCGAAATTCGACGGTGTCGAGACGCCGCCCAATGTCGTCAACGGCAAAGCCGCCCGCGTCTATTATCGTGACCAGGCCGCCAACGTCTTCAACATGACCTTCGGCCAATTCGACACGCCTGCCGATGCCTTGGCGCATTACGAGAAGCTCAAGGGCATCCGCGAAGGCATCGAGGCCGAGAACACCGAGGCCGGCTTCCCGCAGCCCCACGTCATCGGCCGCGGCCTCTACGGCTCGGTCGCGCTGATCGTCGACGGAGAGTTCTTCCTCGAAGTGCTGGTCGAGCGCGCGCCCGGCACCAGCGCCAACCCGACCGTCGCCATCGCCCGCCGCGCTCTGGCCATCCTGGACGAGGCGCGCGGCGCCTAACGCGGCTGACCCCAGCCCAGCCCTATGCTATAATTCGCGCCTGCGATTAAACCAAGGAGCGAACGATGTCACCTATGCCCAGATACCGCCGCTGGCAACTGTGGGCGCTGGAAAAGAATCTGCTCAACTATGAGCATCTTATCGGGACGATTAGCGATCCGGACGCCTTCAAGCGGCGCGATGGCGGCGATGGCTGGACCATCTCCGAAGTCTTGGGCCACCTGGCCGATGTCGACAGCTACTTCTTGCAGCGCGCTCGCGCCCTCGCCGAGAACACCGACCTGCCGCCCTCCTCCGGCCGCAGCCCCGACGAAATGGTCATCGAAGCCGGTTACGCCGTTCAAGACGCGGCCGACCTGCTCGAGAAGTGGAAGGCCGTCCGCGTCCCCTATCACGCCGTCCTCGCCTCCCTGCCCGAAGATGACGAGGAACTCTGGGAACGCCCCGGCCGCGCTGCCGATGGTGGCGGCTTCACGCTGAATGACCAGCTCGTGCTCAGCGCCTACCACGACCTGGATCACATCCATCAAATCGTCAAAATCATACGCGGCTGAGCCTTCGTTTTGAGCGTGGGGCTACGCTCAGTCGCGGCCAAGATCTAACTCGAGTGCTTCCGTCAGCCAGATTAGCGCCGCCTGGGCGCGGTGATGCAGCATGCTATCAACTTCCCTGTTGTGCTTTAGTGCTGCACGGAATTCGCGAAAGTCGTCGAAGTACCGCTCGCAATCATTTCTGTTTTTGAACACGCCTCCAAAAAGCGACCAGTTGTCCTTTCTCAAGATAATCTTGGAATAATCTGACACATCGCAGAAGTCCAGCTTCTTTCGAGGATCTTCGTATTGGCTCTTGCGGCTGCCCGGTGTTCTGTCGACGTAATTGCCTATGGATTCATCTACTCGGCGCTTAACATCCCCGGGAATGGAATGCTTCCAATACAAATAATTGTTTCCAGCAATGTGTGATGAATCCTATCTCGGATTGCAATCTCAACGGAATTGACGACAGGATCCAGCTTTTCCTGCTCGATTCGAGGCGTTATACCGCAAAGCTGCCTTATCTCTTCTAAGAGAAGCTTTGCACGCTGCATCAAGAATCGCTCGTAGTCGTCTGACCAGATCGCCGAATCGCTGGCAACGGGAATGAGATGTGAACGCATCACACTCTCGAATTCTTCATTGGTATCGTAGCCATTCTTGATTTCCCGCATATACTCGCTTGGCGGTTTGTCACCAATTCTCTTGTTGAGATCAGACGGCAAAAAACAAAAATTGGGAATGCTATCTACACGTTGTGCGTTAAATCCTTGACTCTTGAGAAACGAGGCGGGGAATATGTGATGCTTTTCAGCACGAGTAAACCTTAGAAGCGGGTCGCTGCCAAGATCAAGCTGCATTCTGTTTATAAAGTGTTGGGGCTGTTTTACATTGAACAGGCACAAGACTCCATTCCGTATGGCTGAAGTCGTGCGTCCCATTGAACTATCAATCAGATCGCGCTCGCTGGCTATCGTCAACTGCTCAAAAGGCTTATCCTCATTGACCAACTGCTTTATCCAAGCGTGTCCTCGTTCATTCGAGACTGGCTCTTGTCGGTATATCTTTGCGAGAAGGCGCTCTGCCAAAACCAGAATTCCAGTTGCTTGCGGTGCTCAAAAACGTTGATGGGTCTCGACCCTGTTCTGAAGAAATAATGCGCAAGTATCGGCAGAATGGCGTCATACGGCAGAAAGCTCTTGCGCGCGACGCCCAGATTCGTCTGAACAAAGTCAACAGCTAAGGTAAAACACTTAACCGTATCGTCCCAAACACTTTCAATGTCTTCAGCTGTCAAGTTTAGCTGGGTGTCGTGATCAGTCCGCCCTTTCTTGTTCAGTGCGACGGCCTGAGGAATGCTTGTTTCCTCTATTTCGCCGAAATCTGCCTTGAGCTCATTGATAATGTCGTCTTCGGAGCGTTGCCTAAGATCAAAGAACTCCGAGACGCTCGCCGAAATAAGATCATAGCGCGTCAACTTGCGACCCTGTCGGTTGATTCGCTCAAAGATCTCGATGGCGTCGTTGATTTCCATGTCGCTGACGGCAACAACAGAAAATGGATAATCGTTAAGCGCGCTGCGAAACTCTGTGAACCGCCTTTTGTGTTCGTCATTGGGCAGGTTGTTGTAGATTTCAAATGTATCGTATGCTAACAGGTCCCTGACCGAGACCAGATTCTTGTTGTCCGGCAGTTGATAAACGAAGGAAGACCGCGAAGCATCCTGATTGGCCAAATTCACGACAATCTTCCGGTAGTCTTCATCATCAATCTGCAAACCCTTGATTACTGCATAGAGAGACGTGAGCCGCTGCTGTCCATCCAGAATGAACTTGTAACCTTGCGTATCGGACAGCGGCGGTTGACGCAACTCTTCTATGTCACGCAGCAGATGGTTGAGCGAAGCGGGGGCGTCCCAAAGGAATATCGTGCCAATTGGATACTCGTTATACATACTGTCAAGCAGCTTAAGGATATCAACACGCTTCCAAACGAAATCACGCTGAAACCGGGGAACGCGTATGTGTCCTTGCTCAAATTCTGACATTAGCGCGCCTAGACCCAAGCGCTTCACATCTATTTTCGGTACTCTCACCGTAGTCTCCCAATCAGGACAGCCAATATGAAAATATCAGCGCTACATCTTAACGTATGCCAATTCATATCACAATCCTGTTCACTTGAACTATAAGTGCCAAGTCATCTGTGTGTGTTCACCTGCTATAATACGCCCCATCGTCCGCAGAGCGCGAAGACCCCGCCATGCCCACCCCACCCCAACCCCTGGCCGAACGCATCCGCCCGCGCGACTTAGAGGGATTCATCGGCCAGGCCCACCTGGTCGGCCCCGGCAAACCCCTCAGCCGCGCCCTGCAGCAACGTACCGTGCCCAGCATGATCTTCTGGGGCCCGCCCGGCGTCGGCAAGACCACCCTCGCCCGAATGGTCGCCAAGGTCAGCGACAAGCCCTTCTACAACTTGTCAGCTGTCTCCGCTGGAAAAGCCGAGCTGCGCCAGATTGTCGATTCTGCCAAGGGCGGCGCTAATCCGCGCGGCAGCCAGCTCGGGCTCTTCGCAGCCGGCGTAGCCGCTGACGCGCCCGCTTCCGCCATCCTCTTCCTTGACGAGATTCATCGCTTCAACAAAGCCCAGCAAGATTTCCTGCTGCCCTACGTCGAAGACGGCACGCTGACCCTCATCGGCGCCACTACCGAGAACCCCAGCTTCGAAGTCATTTCCGCCCTGCTCTCGCGCATGCAAGTCTTCACGCTAAACCCGCTCAGCCACTCGGAGATTGAACAGATCATCGACCGCGGCGTGACCGCGCTGGACATCGCCATCGATGCCGACGCCCTTGTTTTCCTCGCCAACTACGCTAATGGCGATGCCCGCGCCGCCCTCAACCTGCTCGAGAACGCCGCCCGCCTCTATCGCGCCTCGGCTATCAGCGCCGAGCAACTGCGCGAGACGCTGCAATCCAAACACTTGCGCTACGACAAGACCGGCGAAGAACACTACAACACCATCAGCGCCTTCATCAAGAGCATGCGCGCGAGCGATGTCGACGCCGCGCTCTATTATTGCGCCCGCATGGTCGACAGCGGCGAAGACCCCAAGTTCATCGCCCGGCGCATGGTCATCTTCGCCAGCGAGGACATCGGCCTGGCTGATTCGGCCGCGCTGACCATCGCCAACGATGTCTTCCGCGCCGTCGAGACCATCGGCTTGCCCGAATGCCAATTCAACCTGGCGCAAGGCGTCGCCTACCTGGCCGGCGCGCCCAAGAACCGCTCCGCCGGCGATGCCTACTTCCGCGCGCTCGACGATGTCAAGGCGCTGGGCAACCTGCCCATCCCGCTGCACATCCGCAACGCGCCTACCCAGCTGATGCGTGAGCTGGGCTACGGCGAGGGCTACCAAGCTTACACCGACGAAAGCCTGCTGCCCGAAGCAATCAAGGGCAAACGCTATTTTCATGAACCGCGGTGACGCAACCATTTGATCGGCCCGCCGGGAAAAGACACCATGTCCAAACTCAACATCCTGCTCATCACCTCCGACCAGCAGCACTGGAACACGCTCGGGCAATTCAACCCCGAGATCCAAACGCCCGCCCTCGACAAGCTCGCCGCCCAAGGCACGACCTTCACCCGCGCCTACTGCCCCAACCCCACCTGCACGCCGACCCGCAGCAGCATGATCACCGGCAAATACCCCTCGCAGCACGGCGCCTACGCCCTCGGTACCAAGCTGCCCGAAACCGAGCCCACCATCGGCGACAGCCTCCGCGCCGCCGGTTATCGCAGCGCGCTCATCGGCAAAGCCCACTTCCAGCCGTTGCATTCCACAGCTGAGTTCCCCTCGCTGGAAGCCTACCCCACCTTGCAAGACCTCGACTTTTGGGCTGATTTCGACGGCCCCTTCTATGGCTTTGATCATGTCGAGCTGGCGCGCAACCACACCGACGAAGCCCACGTCGGCCAGCATTACGCGCTCTGGATGGAGGAGCATGGGCTGAACAATTGGCGCGACTACTTCTTGCAACCCACCGGCACGGTCGTCGAGCAGCGCCGCAAATGGCTCATCCCCGAGCGTTTCCACTACAATGCCTGGATCGCTGAACGCAGCAACGCGCTCATCTCGCAGTATAGCGATGCCGACCAGCCCTTTTTCCTCTGGGCCAGCTTCTTCGATCCCCATCCCAAATACCTCGCGCCCGAGCCCTGGGATACCATGTACGACCCGGCTGAAATCACCGTGCCCGGCGCAGCGCCCGGCGAACACGCAGACAGCCCGCCCCACCTCCAGCTGACCCAGCAGCGCGACCCCGACTTCAGCGCCTGGCAAGAGCCCAACGGCAGCGGCTGCCACGGCTTCCATTCGCACCTGCAAGACCGCGCCGAGCTCGCCCAAGACATCGCCTGCTATTACGGCATGGTCAGCTGCATGGACAAGTACATCGGCCGCATCATCGACCACCTCGATGCCCAAGGCCTGGCGCAGAACACCCTGGTCGTCTTCACCAGCGACCACGGCCACTACTTCGGCCAGCACGGGCTGATCGCCAAAGGCGCCTTCCACTACGATGACGGCGTGCGCGTGCCCATGATCGCTCGCCTGCCCGGGCGCATTCCCGCCGGCGCCACCAGCCACACGTTGCAATCGCTGGTCGATTACGCGCCCACTTTCCTTGACTGCGCCGGATTAAACGTGCCCGCTGATATGACCGGCCTCAGCCAGCTCCCCGTGTGGCAGGGCGATGAGACCGCCGCGCGCGACCACGTTATCATCGAGAATCGGCATCAGCCGACGACCCTGCACCTCAAGACTTACATCGACGAGCGCTACAAGATCACGCTCTATTTCAATCGTGATTACGGCGAAATCTATGACTTGCGCGACGACCCAAATGAGCTGCGCAATCTGTGGCGCGACGACGAAGTACGCGCCGAACTGACCGAGTGCTGCCTGCGCGCCGAGATGCTCAAGGAAGAACCGCTGACGGAGGCGAGCCTGACTCAGCCGCACAAATCGCCGGCGATGGTTCTCAAGAGCTGCAATCTGCGCCACTGGCAGCTCAACTTCGATCCGGCGCCGGGCCGCTACGAACTGTTCGACCTGGCGGCCGATCCAGCGCGACAGCATAACCTGTGGCATGACGCGGCGCACAGTGAAAAGCGCGCCGAGATGACGCGCGCCCTGCTCTTCAGCCGCTGGGGGCTTGAGCCGTTGTGGATGCCCCGCATCTCCGGAGCCTAGCGCGCCAAGCTCACCCCCGTCGCACCACGTAGACGCCGATCGCCAGCGAAATCACCGTCGCTAATGCTACCGGCAGCGCCTCCTCCAGGAACCGCAGCCAGAGTAGATGCACGCCGATGAGGATTACCACCGCGATGAAGACGCGGTCGAAGGCGTTGGTGTAAAAGGGCAGAAAGTGGTCGTCCGGCGTCTCTTCTTTGCGCTCGACTATGGGCTTGCCTTGGGGTTTCTCCATCGCCCTACTCCTTAACCGCGCCGAAGGTCAGCCCCATGACGATGTAACGCTGCGCCAATATCACGATAATGGCCGACGGAAACAAGGTGATCATCGACATCGCCGCCAGCTCACCCCAATTGGTGCCGGTCACGGTGACGAACTCGGCCAGCCCGGTCGTGATCGTGCGCGCGTTGACGCTGGTCAAATTGGCCGCGAACAGATACTCGTTCCAGGCGAAGACCCAGCTCAGAATGCCGGTCACCGCCAGGCCCGGCGCCGCCAGCGGAATAATGACATGCCGCAGCACACCGGCAACGCCCGCGCCGTCAATCATGGCGGCATCGTCCAGCTCAATCGGGATGCCGTCGATGACCCCCTTCAGCAGCCAAATGGCGAAGGGCAAATTAAAGACGCAGTACAACAGGATCAAGCCGATCTGCGTGTCGTAGAGCGTCCAATCGCCGATGCGGAAGGTGCGCGTGAACATGATAAAGAGCGGCAGCAAGAAGGCGGCCGGCGGCGCCATGCGGTTGGTGATCAGCCAGAAGAAGATATTGTCCCGCCCCGTCAGCTTATAACGCGACAGCGCATACGTGGCCAGCAGCGCCAATACCATCACCAGCACGGCATTGCTGGTCGAAACCACGACTGAATTCGTCATGTAGCGCTGAAAGGTGCTGTCGGTCAATACGTTGGTGTAATTCTCGGTGAAGAAGCGGCTCAGCGTCAGATTGGGCCGCCCGAAGAGCTCGACGCGGCTGCGCATCGAGACCACGAACATCCACCAGATCGGCAGCAGCGTGACGACGGTCATCACAATCCAGAAGCCGTAAGTGCCCAGCAAGCGCCCAACGCGCTCACGCCCGGTCCTCGTCACTCCACCTCCCCCTTGCGCCGCCCGGATATCGCGATGAACAACAACCAGCACAGCACAATCGTCAGATAGAGCGTGATGAGCGAGATTGACGACCCATAGCCCCAGTCCGCGCTCGCGCCCGGCGAGGTCACCCGCCAGATATAGATGCCGGTGAAGCGCGTGCCCGGCCCGCCGCCAGCCAACATCCACACTTCATCCACCGTGCGGATCGCATCCATGATCCGAATGAACACCGTCGTCAGCAACACCGGGCGCAGGAAGGGCAAGGTAACGTACCAGAACACTTGCAAGCCGATTCGCCCCATCAACTTTCGCCTGCTCCACCGGCTCGCGCGGTATCGCGGACAAGCCCGCCAGCATCGTCAGCGTGACGAAGGGCGTCCAGTGCCAGACGTCCATGATCACCGATGTCCACAGCGCCTGATCGGGATACGTGCCGATCTGATAGGTGAGGTCAAACCAGCGGTCGAGGAAGAAGGGCACCGGACCGAAACCGGGGATGACCAGCAGCCGCCAGATCGCGCCCACGGCGATCGGCGCCACCATCAGCGGAAGCGTGTGGATGATGCGGAAGAGCGACTTGCCCGGGAAGTTGCGCGTCAGCATCTGCGCCAATACGAAGCCCAGCACTACCTCGCTGACGATAGCGAAGACGGCGAACCGAATCGTCAAGCCAACTGACGTCAAGAATAAATCGTCAAAAACCAGACGCCGATAATTGCCCAAGCCGTTGAAGCGCAGGCCACTTTCGGCGGCGAATACATTCCAATCAAAAAACCCGACAACCAGCACATACAAAAACGGCGCGAAGCCGAAAATAAGCAGAATGATCAATGTTGGGCTGAGCAGAAGCCAGCCGACGCGGTTATCGCGCATTCCCTCATCCCCGACCGCCAGTGTCTACGCGGCGCGGCCCCTTCCCCCAAAATGAGGGAAGGGGAGATAGATTACAGCTAAGCCCCTCCCTCTTGATGGGGGAGGGGTTTGGGGTGGGGGTTTTTACATCCCGTAGCCCAAGCGCTCCAGTTCCTCGTCCACTGCCATCGCCGCCTGCGACAAGGCGTCAGCCGGGCTCAGCTCGCCCAGGATGGCGCGCTGAATGAAGGGATCGATCACCTCACGCACTTGCGCGTGGAAGGGGAAGGGCGGCGCGCCCGCGAAGAGCGGCCCCTGCTCTTCCAGCAGCGTGTAGTAACCATCAACCTTGGCGTCCTGCTCAGCGATCAGCGGATCGTCGAAGGTGGCGGTGTGGGTGATGCGGGCGCCCGCAGCGGCCCATTCCGCTTGCACCGCCGGCTGGCCGATGAATTGCAGCCACAGCAGCGTGGCTTCCTTGTTGCGCGACGAATGCGGGATGCCGAAGGCGCCGCCATCGTAGTAGCCGATGTAGCCTTCGCCCATCTCAGCCGCTTCAATCACGCCCTCAGCGGTGACCGGCAGCCGGACGCCGACATTGCCCGTGACAGCCGAGCGGCTCTCGTCGGTGGCGATCCAGGCGGCGTTCTCGCCATAGACCCAACCTTGCGCGGCGCGGCCCGCGGCGAAGCTCGACGCGACCTCGTCCCAAGTGCTCGACGTGGCCTCGGGCGGCGCGTAGGGCAGCATGCTCAGCCAGAAGCTCAGCGCCTCAACAGCGGTATCGCCATCCAGCGCGCCGCCATTAGCGCTCTGGGCCGAGCCGGTGTCCACGTTGATGCCCCAGTTGTACAAGCCGAAGGAAGGCCCGATCGATTCGAGGAATTCATAGGTCGAAGCCGGATGCCCGGTCGAGCCTTGCACGGTCGTGCCCCAGAGGTCCATGTCCATGCTTTCGCCGTAAGCCGTGAAGAAGGCGGCGTTGTCAGCATATTGCTCGAAGGTCTCGGCCGGCGCCAGCGGATAGCCGTACTCGGCCTCAAAGGCGGCCTGAATATCGGCGTTCTCAAACAGGTCCTTGCGATACAAGTAGACCTTGACGAAGGCTTCCATCGGCACGCCGAAGAGATCGCCATCGGCGTTCTTGAAGTAATCGGCGAAGCTGGTGAAGGCGCTCTCGTCGTAATCAGCCGCGGCCAGGTCCATGTTATCAGCGGCGAACTGGGTCAGGTTAACCAGGTAATCCTGCGCCAGGTAGCTGTAGATGATGTCCTGCTCAATGTAGACGAAGTCATAGATGCCGGTGTTGGCTTCCATGTCGTTGATCGCCTTGGAATACATCTGGTCCCAAGACGTCGTCTCGAACTCGACATTGATGCCCGTGTACTCGGTGAATTGCGCCGCGAGGACGTCTGCCACGTAATTCGAGGGCGGGGTGCTCTCGGATACGCCGCGGATGGTCGTGCCGGCGTAGGGCGCGCCCGCTTCCGCCCACCAACCGTGGTGATCGGCGGTGACCAGCGACATGTTCGCCAGCAGCGCGAAGGCCACCAGCAACACGAGGGTGAAAACTTTCTTCATGATGCTTCTCCTGAATATTGTGCCATCGGTAAAGACGTGCCAAATGTGAGAGGAACGCGCCCGGATTAGGCCGCGTCTCCCCAACGCGCCGAGCATAACAAACTTCTGCGCCGCTGTCTGCCCGCAGATGCCGTTGCTATCAAAGTTGCGTAAGAATTCGGAAGCCCTTCGCCCCCACCGCCCTACGCGCAGTTGCCGCTCGTCGTCACGTAATCGCCGCTGATCCAGCCCGCCACGCCGCCCTGCTCCACGTTGTACCAGCCAGAGTCAAATCCCAACGCCGTGAAGCTCGCGTTCGCCGGCACGATGCCGATCCAACTGCCATTGGGGCCATCGCGGAAGTTGAGGACATCAGTCGTGGTGACGCTGCACGCGGGCCCGGCAGCCTCTTCCGCCACCGGTTCCTCCGCCACCGGTTCCTCCGCCGCCGGTTCCTCCGCCGCCGGCCCCGCATCGCCGACTTCTATCGCGCCGATATCGCAGCCCGCGCCTTGTGGCCGCGGCTTGCCCGTCTGATCAGTCGCTAGGCAGTAAGCCGCGTCAGCCGCATCCACCACCGGGCTGCCTTCCAAGGGCGGGAGGTAGCCGGGCGTTCCCGTCATCGCGTCCAATTGCGGGTCGCCCGCCTCCGCCGCCCCGCAGGCGCCGTCTTGGCTGAAATTGCCGCTCACATTCACATTGCCTCTGCAATCAGGTTTGTCTCCGCCGCCGGCCACGATGCTGTTGCGCAGACTAACTGTGCCCCGCCGTTGGTAAATCGCGCCGCCTCCATCGTAGGATGCGTAGCCAAAAATCGTCAGATGCGTCAAGGTCACCGTGCCCCTGTTTACAGAGACGACGCGGCCATTGGCCGCCCGATTCAAGCTGAATGTGCTATTTTGAGTGTTGACCCGACCGCCCTCGACTTCAATCGCGCCGCCAAAACCCTTGCCATCATTGCTAGTGAAAGTGCTGCCGCTGATGTCAGTCGTCCCGCCGTCCAAATAGAGGGCGCCTGCGCCAATCTCCGCCCTATTTGCATCAAAGACGCTTTTGCTGATGCTTATGCGGCCGCTGAAGCCTTGTGTGCCTATCGCGCCCCCTCGTCCCCCATGCCGATTACGGGCGTCCTCATAATACCCAGCGACATTACGAAGGAACTGGGAATTGTTGATGACCAACTCGGCGCCCCCCTGCACCAGGATCGCGCCGCCATACCCCTCCGCCTTTCCCATCGTCAGCGTCAAGTCATTGATGGTCAGCTTGCGGCTCGATACGGTGAAGATCCGATGAGTACGGTCGCCGCTGATCGTATGCCCGTTGCCTTCAATCGTGATCGTCCCGGTAATCTCCGGCAGGGGCGCGCTCAGGGTGATGTCTTCCGTCAGCGTGATGATGTCGTGGCTCGTGCCCGCCGGGCAGCCGCCCACCGATGTGTTGGTGTTGGCGGAAATTATGTGATTGGCCAGCGTACATGCGGACGGTACGGGCGTCGGTTCCGGCGCGGTCGCCGTCGTCGATTCAAACGCGCCGATGTCACAGCCGCCGCCATGTGGCCGCGCCGTGCCGATCTGATCCGTCTCCAGGCAGAACTCCGCATCAGCCGCGTCCAGCGCCGGGCTGCCATTCATCAGCGGGAAGTAGCTGGGCGCGCCCCGCAGTTCTCCCAGCTTGGGGTCGCCGCCCGTCCACAACGCGCAACTGCCGTCCCGGCTGAAGTTGCCGCGGCTCACGTCCACATCTCCATGGCAATCTAGCCGATTTCCCCCGCTGGCGACGATGCTGTTTCGCAGTTGCGCCGTAGCACCGCTAAACACGTGTATCGCGGAGCCGTCGGCGAGCGATGGCGTATTATTCAGCATCGTCAAGTGCGTCATGGTCACCGTGGCGCCGCGGATGGCGATGGCGCCGTTGCCAGATACGTTCCCGCTAAACGTGCTGTTTTGGATGCTTACCTGACTGCCAGGCACGCCCGAGATGTCTATTGCGCCGCCCGCTCCATCGGCTTCATTGTCGACGAAGGCGCTGCCGCGGATCTCCGCCGAGCCGCCGTTGAGGCCAATCGCGCCGCCGCTATGCCCGTGATTGTTGGTGAATTCGCTGTTGTTGACGCTCAACCGGCCGCTGAACCAGGTTGTGCCGATTGCGCCGCCATAGCCGATGAACAGACTATCGCCGTCTTGAAGGTAATCGACGCGATTGCCCTCGAAGGTAGAATCGTTGACGACCAGCTCCGCATTATTTCGCAGGAAGATGGCGCCCCCGACGCCCTCAACGTAGGCCCGGGTCAGCCGCAAGTTGTTGATCGTCAGCTTGCCACCAGCCACCTGGAAAATCCGAAAGCGATCATCCCCGCTTATCGTGTGCCCGTTGCCCTCGATCGTGATCGTCCCGGTAATCTCCGGCAACGGCTCGCTAAGCGTGATGTCTTGCGTCAGCGTGATGATACCGTCGCTCGTGCCCGCCGGGCAGCCGCCCACCGATGTGTTGCTGTTGGCGGAGAGAATGTAATCGGCCAACGTACATTCGGTCGGCTCGGGGGTCGCTTCAGCCGGCGCCACGAAGCCGACTTCTATCGCGCCGATATCACAGCCGGCGCCTTGAGGGCGGGGCTTGCCCGTTTGATCGGTCTCCAGGCAGTATGCCGCGTCAGCCGCATCCACCACCGGGCTGTTTTCCAAGGGCGGGAGGTAGCCGGGCATGTCGCTCATCTCGTCCAGTTGCGGGTCGCCAGCCTTCGTCGCCCCGCAAGTGCCGTCTTCGCTAAAGTTGCTGCGCAGGCTCACATTGCCATCGCAATCGGGATGAGTACTGCTGCCGCTGACGATGCTGTTGCGCAGGCTGACCGAGCCTCTCCGTTGCCAAATCGAGGCGCCTTCACTGAAAGTTGACCGGTTGGCAAACATGGTCAGATGCGTCAAGGTTACCGTGCCGCCGTTGACAGCGATGCCGCCGCCGTGCTGCGACCGGTTCCTGCTGAATGAGCTGTTCTGAATGTTAACCTTACCACCCTCAACGTTGATCGCCCCGCCAAAACCCCTGCCTTGATTAACTGTGAAAGTTGTGCCGCTGATGTCAGTAGTCCCGCCGGTGATATTGAGGGCGCCGCCGCGAATATGCGCGTCATTTGTATCGAAGGCGCTATTGTTGATGCTTATGCGGCCGCTGAAGTTCTCCGTGCCTATCGCGCCCCCACCACCCCCATAACGATTACGGGCGCGCTCATAATCCACAGCGACATTGCGAAGGAACTGGGAATTGTTGACGACCAGCTCGGCGCCGCCCTGCACCAGGATCGCGCCGCCATTCCCCTCCGCCTTTCCCCTCGTCAGCGTCAAGTCATTGATGGTCAGCTTGCGGCTCGATACGGTGAAGATCCGATGAGTACGGTCGCCGCTTATCGTGTGACCGTTGCCTTCAATCGTGATCGTCCCGGTAATCGCCGGCAGGGGCGCGCTCAGCCTGATGTTCTCAGTCAGCGTAATGATGTCGTGGCTTGTGCCCGCCGGGCAGCCGCCCACCGATGTGTTGGTGTTGGCGGAGAGAATGTGATTGGCCAGCGTGCATTCGCTCGTTTCCGGCGTCGGTTCCGCTGGCGCCGCTTCCCCGAATTCTATCGCGCCGATATCACAGCCGGCGCCTTGCGGCCGGGGCTTGCCCGTTTGATCGGTCGCCAGGCAGTAGGCCGCGTCAGCCGCATCCACCACCGGGCTGCCCTCCAAAGGCGTGAAGTACCCTGGCGCGCCAGTCATTTCGTCCAGTTGCGGGTCGCCAGCTTCCGTCGCCCCGCAAGTGCCATCTTCGCTGAAATTTCCGCTCCCACTCACATTGCCGTGGCAATCGGCCACATCGCTGCTGCCGGCCACGATGCTGTTGCGCAATACAGCTGAGCCGTCCCATTGGCGAATCGCAGCGCCCCCGCCATACGATGACGAATTGGCCACCATCGTTAGGTGCGTCATGGTCAAAGAGCCGCGGCTGATTGAAATGGCGCCGCCGTTGCTCGATCTATTCCGTCTGAATGTGCTGTTTTCGATGTTCATCCACCCCGTGTCGACCACGATCGCGCCGCCATGCAAAGGCCCTCGATTGGATATGAAGGCGCTGCCGCTGATATTCGCCGTCCCACCGTTCAAATAGATCGCGCCGCCGCCGAATTCCGCCTCATTGCCCCTGAATTCGCTGTCGCGAACGCTGATGCTGCCGCTGAACCGCTCCGTGCCAATCGCACTGCCGAAACCGCCGGTGAAACGATTCCCGCCAATATCCACGGAATCGAGCGTGTTTTCGCTGAATGTCGAATTATTGACGACCAGCTCGGCGCCGCCCTGCAACAGGACCGCGCCGCCCGTACCCTCAGCCTTTCCCCCGGTCAGCGTCAAGTCGTTGATCGTGAGCTTGCGGCTTGATACGGTGAAAATTCCGATACTGATTGTCGCCGCTGATCGTATGCCCGTTGCCCTCGATCGTGATCGTGCCGTTGATCGCCGGCAGCGGCGCGCTCAGCGTGATGTCCTCGGTCAGCGTGATGATGTCGTGGCTCGCGCCCGCCGGGCAGCCGCCCACCGATGTGTTGGTGTTGGCGGAGAGTATGTGGTTGGCCAGCGTACACCCGCTCGGTTCGGGGGTCGCTTCCGGCGCGGTCGCCGTCTGCGATTCATACGCGCCGGCGTCGCAGCCGCCTCCCTGTGGCCGCGCCGTGCCGATTTGATCCGTCTCAAGACAGAACTCCGCATCAGCCGCGTCCAGCGCCGGGCTGCCATCCAGCAGCGGCAAGTAGCCGGGCGCGCCCGTCAGTTCTCCCAGCATGGGGTCGCCACTGGGCAAAAGCGCGCATGTCCCGTCCCGGCTTATATTCCCGCTGCTCTCGTCCAAACCCGCCCGTGCATTCCTGCCCGCTTCCACCGCCGGCAACGATGCTGTTGCGCAGGCTCGCCCAGCCGCTCCGCTTGTGTATGCCGTCGCCTTCGCCCCACAGCGCCCGGTTGTCCACCATGGTCAGATGCGTCAACGTCGTTTCCGCGCCGCTCACCAGAATGCCGCCCGCGCTGCCCGCTTGATTGTCGACGAAGGTACTATTTGAAATGCTGACACTGCCAACAAACGCTTCCAGTCCGCCGCCAAATCGCTCCGCGGCATTCCCCTGAAACACGCTGCTGCTGATTTCGGCGCTGCCACCGTAGACGAGTATCGCGCCGCCGCCAGACCCCGCCATATTGCCCTCAAAGACGCTGTCGCTGATTGACAAAGCGACCGCCGACGGCGAGGTCGAGATTGCGCCGCCCCCTTTATCAGACAGGTTGCCGCTAAAGGTCGCGCCTTCGAGGACAACTTCGCCACCATTCCCCAGCCAGATCGCGCCGCCGTCCTCCGGGCTATAGCCGTCGGCGAGCGTGGTGTTGCGTATCGTCAGCGTCCCGCCATCGACTACGAAGATGCGAAATCTACTGTCCCCGCTAATCGTATGCCCATTGCCTTCTATCGTCACGCTACCTGTGACCGGCGGCAACTCCAAAGTCAGCGTGATGTCGGCCTCTAAGGAGATGCTTCCGCCGTCGCTTAGGTTCGCCGCAGCAAAGTGTGTGAGAAACGAATCAAGATCTTCCGCCGCTTGCAGCTGCGCCTGCGCCCCTAGTGCTGTGCACAAACTCAGCAATACTACCCAGATCAACCTGCGTACATGCTTGCGAAACATTGTTCTCCCTCTTGCGCTGAATGTGCTATAGATCGCTAACCTAAATCATAGCGAATTCGCCGGCACAACGTCAATTCGACGGCAAGAGAAGGCGAGAAGCGGGAGGGGCGGCTACTGCGTCGCCCGCGTGATCGCATCCCCCATTGTGTTGACCACGATATCCACTTCCTCCGCCGTGATGCAAAGCGGCGGCGAAAACGCGATCGCCGCTCCCAATGGCCGCGCCCGCACGCCCAGCTCCAGCGCCGCATCGCTTATCTTGCCCGCCAACGCCGCATCGCCTTCGCGGCTGGCCTTGCTCACAACCACATCAATGCCCGCCATCAAGCCGACGCCGCGCGCATTGTCGATATGCGGGAATTCGTCGACCAGGCCCTGCAAGCCATGCAGCAGGCGCTCGCCCATCAACCGGCTATTCTCCAGCAAGCCATCGCGCTCGATGATGTCGATATTGGCGCTGCCCACCGCGCAGGCCGCCGCGTGCCCCGAGTAGGTATATCCATGCATCCAGCTCTGCTCTTCCGGCGCGTCCAATATCACATCGCGGATCTCGTCCGTCACTTGAATGCCGCCCAAGGGCATGTAGCCGCTGGTCACCCCCTTGGCGAATTGCATGATATCAGGCTGGATGTCGAAGGCGTCGCTGCCGAACCAGTGGCCCGTCCGCCCGAAGCCGCAAATCACCTCGTCGACGATCAGCAGCACCTCATACTTCCGGCAAATCTCAGCCACCAGTTCGAAGTAACCCGCATCCGGCGCCACCAATCCGCCCGCGCCCTGAATCGGCTCGGCGATGAAAGCCGCCACCGCCTCCGGCCCTTCGCGAACTATCGCCTCCTCCAGCGCTCGCGCCGCCGCCTGCGCTACGGTTTCGCCCTCTCGAATATCACCCACATAGCGATAAGCGTTCGGGTCCGGCACGTGCACGAAGCCGGGCAATACGCCGCCGAACATGGTGTGAAACTTGCTCATGCCGGTGGCGCTGGTCGCCGCCAGCGTCATCCCGTGATAGCCGTTCAGCCGCGAAATAATCTTGGTCTTCTTGGTCTTGCCCAGCTGATACCAGTAAAAGATCGCCGTCTTGAACGAGCTGTCGCTGGCTTCGGAACCGCCCGAAGTGAAGTAGGTGAAGTTCATATTGGGGCGGAAGAAACCAGCCAGCTTATCCGCCAACCTGGCCGAGGCCGGGTTGCTCATGCCGGCGAAGCCCGAATTGTAAGCGAGCTCCAGCATCTGCTCGTACGCCACCTGGGGCAGCTCGCGGTTGCCATAGCCGATGTTGACATTCCACAAGCTGGCCATGGCATCGAGGATCTTCTTGCCGTCCGTGGTGTACAGCCAGACGCCATCGCCCTTCTCCACCATGGCCGCGTTCTCGACGCGCGACGGATGATGCAAGGGGTGCAATTGCCGCCGATCCTGTTCTACCAGTTGCGCATGATTCAACATCGTCTTCGTCCCGTCTCGCTAGCCACTACCCGGCGCAAGCATAGCCGATTCCACGCCGATTTTCGACCGCCCATCCCTCGCGACCCCTTCAACATCAAGCTCTGTAAGGGCGAGGCGGTGACTCGCCCACCCACCCGCAACGTAAACAGATATATAACTTGGCGTACTCCCTTTTACTCGCTGCCCTCGGTGGTGAGACATGTTCTGAACCGACCGCCCGGCGCCTCACCCGCCAGTCGACCACGCCCCGCGCTTTAGCCATCGCTTCAGCCAACGCGGCAGCCAGCGCGCCGCCGTCGATTTTGCCGCGCCGAGAACTTGCCGCAGCCGCAGCGCCGGCTGATTCGCCCGCCTCACCAGCCAGCGCCCCAGGCGATAGCGTCGCGATTTGAGCAGCGCTTCAATGTCATCTCTCCGTCTGACTTCAACGCCCGAATCCGCCCGGCTGATATCGCGCCACATCTGCTGCATCGCCGGCGGATGCTCGCCCTCAAAGCGATACAAGCAAGCCGGATACTCATCAACATTATGCACATGGTAAGGCCGTCGCAGCCCAAAATAAGCCTCCCGCGCCCACTCGACCGCGTCAGCCCGCCGCGCCCACTCGGCCCGGCTGTAATAGGCGCACTTCTCGCGCACCTGCTGCGGCAGCAACAACGAATAGTGATACAAGTGGATGCCCCGCGCCGCCAAATCCCGCCCCCGCAGCCAGCGCAAATCTCGCAAGTCGCGGCCCATGGCGTCCACCACGGTCGGCGGCCGGTGGCTGATGTAACGGTAGCCAGCGCCCCACTTGAATAGCCGATGATACTCGGCCGCGCCCCGCCGGTGATGCCAGGCGTCCACCCGATACTCCGGCGCGCCCCAAAATGTTAGCGTTTCAAACGACACCGCGCTGATACTCGGCTGCTCAACCAGCAGCGCGCAGACTTGGCGCAGCGCATCGGGCTGATAGAATTCGTCGACATCCACCTGCCACAGCCAGTCGCCGGTGGCGCGCTCGGCATAAGCCTGCGACATCTCGTCTTTTTCCGCCCAGAACCCGTCCCGCGTCACGATGGTCACCTTGTCCGTCGGGGTCCTCGTCGGCTTTGAAGGCGCGCAATATCTCCAAGCGTGCCATCGCGCGAGTGACCGTCGGCGGTGGCGATGATCGCCGCGCCCGGCGCCGCCCCTTCCACCACGATGATCTCATGCGCGAAGGGATACAACGCGCGCAAGTTGTAACGCAAGAAGGGCTCGCCATTGAGCACGATCATGCCGAAGCTGATGCGCGGCAACTCGCTCACACGCCGCCGCCCAGCAGCGACCGATACAAGTCGATGTACTTGGCCCGCTATTCGCGCCTCGCCGAAACGCTCGTCCACGCCCTCGTGCAATGCCGATC
This sequence comes from Phototrophicaceae bacterium, assembly GCA_965208195.1. Lineage (GTDB taxonomy): Bacteria > Chloroflexota > Anaerolineae > Aggregatilineales > Phototrophicaceae > UBA6055. The sequence continues at coordinate 2,533,273 of CBDBOC010000004.1, forward strand.
GCGACCACCCTTGCCCCAACACCCAGTCGATGCCGGCGGCCAAGTCGGCGCTATCCCGGCGCCGCGCCAGATAGCCATCACGCTGATGCCGCACGACATCGCTCGCGCCCGTGCCGTCAAAGGTGACGCAAGGCGTGCCGCAAGCCAGCGCTTCGATCAACGTATTGCCCAAGCCTTCTTGCAGCGTCGGCAATACATACACATCGCAGGCCGAATACAGCAGGCTCAGGCTGACTTCGTCGCGCAGGCTCCCCACCTGATGCGTCGGCAGCGCCAGCCCCAAATCCGCCGGCCGCTCCTCGCCGAAGACGACCAGCTCGCAGTCGCCCACTTCCCCGCCCAGCGCCGCGCGCAAATAGTCGAAGCCCTTGCGTCGGTCGCTGGCCCCGCCAATCGCGCCGAAGAGTATCAGCCGCTTGTCCTTCGGCAAGTTGAAAGCATGCCGCGCCGCCGCCCGGTCTAGCGGCTTGAATTCGCTGCAATCGATAGGATTGCCGATGACCTCAATCTGCCGGCCGCGGAACAAGTCGCTGCGCCCGGCGCAATCGGCCAGCCAGCGGCTAATGCAGACCAAGCTCAGCGGCGTACCCGCCCAAGCGCTCTGCTTCGCCCGCAGGACCCGCGCGCAAATGTCATCGCCCGCTTCGTTCAGCAAGCGCTCGCAATTGCCGGCGTCATCGCCGCTATCGTCAAGCCCGGTATAGTGGGGGCCGCCGCCGAAAGCCCACATATCCCGCAGCGTCCAGACGACCGGCGCCTTTATCTTTGGCACTTCCCCGATCGGCAGAAAGTTGTCGCCCACCCACTGCAGATGCACGATGTCAGCGCCGAAGTCGTTGATAACCGCCGCGATCGGGTAATCGTACAAGTTCAAGCTCCAGTGCCCGGCATCGGCCCGACGCGGAATCCCGCGCAATCGCCGCCCGTGCCGCCAAGCCGCCAGCCGCCGCCGCGCCCGCCCGGCAAGACTCAGATGATCCGCCAGCCGATGCACCTGCTCGTCGCTCGTCACCTTGCGCCAGACCAGCATCTGGCTGTCGACGCCGGCGCTCCGCAGCGCCTGATGCAGCCGATAAGCGCCAATAGCAGCGCCCCCCGCCCGATCATTCGCCGATACCGACAAGACTCTCACCGCCGCCCCTCCCAGTCACGTCGCTAGCGATTATACACCGCCGGCTTATCCCACATTGAAGCAGGTTGCGCGTACAGGCGACCCGTTGCTCGCCCCAACACGAATTGACCTCGATGGCGTGCCGGGCTCTGCCCCACCTTAGCCGTACCGTCGGCCCATGACAAACTCATACCTCGGCGCCCTCTTTCCCCTCGGTGCATTCGGTGGCAAAGTGTAGACCTTCCGTCGAGCCTGAGTTGCGCGGCTGTTGCCAAATCCGCGTTACGAAATTCGCCGCCAGCGCCTATACTTACCACATGCGACTCTGACTCAGCCGAGGTCCAATGCAATCAACACGAGCCGGCGCCTGGGTTCAAGCCCTGCGCCCACGCGTCTTCACCGCCAGTTACGTGCCCATGGCTCTGGCCGGCATCGTCGCCCTGGGTGATGGCGTCTTTGATTTGACCCTCTTCTTGCTGGCGCTGATCGGCACACTGCTGCTGCAGAGCGCCGCCAACCTCGTCAACGAATACGCCGATTACCGCCGCGGCGCCGACGAGCGCAAAGAAGCCGGCCAAGGCATGATCATCAAGCGCAAGATCCTGCAGCCGCGCAGCGTGCTCTACGGCGCAATAATCACCACCATCGCCGGCTGCCTCGTCGGCCTCTTCCTGCTGAGCCAAAGCGGACCCCTGCTCTGGCTGATCGGCCTGGGCGGCGTCTTCGTCGCCATTACCTATACCGCCGGGCCCTTCCCGCTGGCCTATCACGGCCTGGGCGAAGTCGCCGTCGCCATCTTCATGGGGCCCGCCATCGTGGTCGGCGCCTACTACGTCATGTCGCCCGCGCTCAGCGACGCTCGCCTGGCCCAGCTCTGCCTGATCTCGCTGCCGATCGCCTTCATGGTCAGCGCCATCTTGCACGCCAACAACATCCGCGATATGGATGCCGACCGCGCCGCCAACAAGCGCACCCTGGCCGTCATCTTCGGGCTGCGCTTCGCCCGCGCCGAGTACATCGCCCTCGTCAGCGGCGCCTACGTCAGCCAGGCGCTTCTCGTCGCCAGCAGCCTGCTGCCCCCGGCCACGCTACTGACCCTGCTCACCCTGCCCGAAGCCCGGCGCCTGATTAAGATTTTCAACACGTCCCGCGCCGTGCCGCTCTTGCATCAAGCCCAAGGCCGCACCGCCAAGCTGCACGGGCAATTTGGCTTGCTGCTCGTGGTCGGCTGGGCCCTGACGCTGACGCTGCCCGCGCTCTAATGCTTTTCCACTGATTCACCGGCGCCAATTGCCGTACCCGCCTTACCGTACGGGTATACAAAAAATCCGGGCCTGTGACACTTTTGCCACCGAGTAAGGCGAGTGAATTTGAGCACACCGAGTATCGCATTGCCGCTTAGGCATGTCGCGCGTTCTGCATGACCAATATGCCCACGTGGCTCCCGCCGCCGCCGGCGCAAAATATCTTGCATCCCGTAGTCTTAACCTCACCCCATCCTGATGCAGGGGCCGATCAGGGTGGCCCCAGCCGCCACTTACGCCATCAAAATCACCCGCCTCGCTGCACTCTTCTTCACTCGGTGTCGGTGGGCAGTGTCTACGCGCCCCTCGGTGGTAAGCGTGCCTGAAGTTTCTCCAGAGTGCTGACCGCCCGCCTCACACCGTCCAATGCCAAATCTGATCCCAAGCCGCCATCCAGCTTTCGGCCCGGCTGTAGACCCGCTGCGTCTCGTAATCCAGCTCCACGCCCGGCCGCCCCTGGAAATCCGCCATCTTCTCCACTTGGTCCACTTCGATGGTGATGGTCACTGGCGCATCGGGCACATACGCTGAAACGGCGTCGAGCCGCCCCAGCGCCTGATAAGCGCCCGCCTCGATCATGTCGCGCGCCCGCGGCGGCGGGATTTGCCGTGCCGAGTACCGAGTCAGGCCCCGCTTAACCGCGACGGTCGTCAAGCCCGCGCCCAGCAAAGCCGTCGATTCGCGACAGACCGCCTCGTCGCCCGTCACCAGCAGAATCGGGCAGCCATAATGCCCGCAGAGCGCCGCGTTGACGCCCACCTCGCCCACCAGGTCGTTGTTGAACCACAAGTTATGCCATTTCACCGTCGATATCGTGTGGCTCAAGACGCCGTCCGCCGTGTTGTTGCGCGCATGCATGCCCACCAGCAGGCAAGCATCCGCGCCGCCTTCCAGCAATTCCGTGTAGCGCGACCAGGGGTGATGCGCCACCCAGGTGCAAGCGACATCAAGCGCTTCCGGTATCAGCGAATTGAAGCTCCAGTCCCCGCCGGCGCCGTGACAATCGACCACCACGATCTCATCGGCCCCCGCCCGCTTGGCGCCCCGCACCGCCGCGTTCACCTCAGCCGTATACAATTTGCGACCCTCTTCAAACATGGGCGCGCCGCCCGTCACCTGATCCCAGGTCACGATGCCGCTGACCCCCTCCATATCCGCCATGATCAGCACTTTCACCGCACTGCCCTCCTTATCAGTAAACGCCGCCGGGTCCCGCAAGAATGCAAACCTTTGGCCCTCGCAAGTTACAAGTGTGTGTAGGTTCTACACTTTTACCACCGAGTAAACCGAGGAAAAGAGAGTACGCCGAGTTACAATTGGACTATACGAAATCGACCAACTCATCCTGTATCGCTTCCAGCGACCTTCCGACTTCCTCCAACGACAGCCACCCGTCCATAATCACCGGCGCTGAAGACAAATCCGCCGCCGTTTTGAGGTAGAAGCTGCATTCGCTGGGGCAATCCACCGCCACATCGCCCGCGAAGCACGCCGCTTGCAAACAGCCCAGCAGCGAGCTGGCCTGCGAGCCCACCATCACGCGCTTGCCGCCGGCCGCGCAAAGCTCAAGCATCCGCCGCGATACGCTGAAGCCGGTGCGCGCCGTCTTGATGTTGAGCACATCAAAGGTGTCGCTCTCGATCTCCCGCCGCAAATCCTCCAGCGTGAAGGCCGAGTCATCGGCGATGATCGGCATGTCACAACCCTGCCGCAGCGCCCGCCGCGCCTTCAGCTGATACACCGGCAACGCCTCTTCACAAAACAGCACGCCCAGGCCGCGCAGCCGATTCAAGACCGCCGCCGCCCCGTCCCTGTCCAGCGTCTCATTAGCGTCGACGTAAAAGCGCGCCTGCGGATACAGTCCAATCAGCCGCTTTATCGTCTCGATTTCGCCCTCGATATCCGCGCCGATCTTGACCTTGAAAACCCGCAGGCCCTGGCCATGCCACGCCGCCACATCCGCCAACACGCTTTCCCGAGCGCCCGTGCTGACGATGGCGCTGACCTCAAGCCGCCTCCGCGCCGCGCCCAGGTATTGCGCCAGCCCCTCGCCGCGGCTGCGCGCCAAGGCCTGATGCGCCGCCATATCCAGCGCGCCTTTCGCGCAATTGTTGTTCTTGATGTGCTTCAGCCGCCCCGTCAAGTCAGCGACGCTATCGAAGTCCGTCAGCTCAGCGCCAACCAGCAGCGGTGCCAAATGCGCCTCGACGATGTGGCTGACGGACGCCTGCGTCTCGCCGTAAATGCTCGGCCGCGGCGTGGCTTCGGCAATGCCGACCGCGCCATCGCTCAGCTCGACACGCACGAGCACGTGCCGCAAATGCGCCAGCCGGTGGCCACTGCCCCAGGTCAACGCGCCTTTCAGCGGCACATCATAAGGCGCTGTGCTGATCGCTTCTATCGTCGGCATTTCACTTGGCCCGCTCAGCTTCCGATTTCGATGCTGCGCTGCAGTATCGCGAGCACTGCCTCGGCCACTTGCTCCGGCGTGCCATCATCGACCTCAATGCGATGATACTGCGAAAACGCCGCGCCGCCGTCGAAAGCGTAAACGCCGTAATTGGCCGCCTCGGCCCGCATGATCGCCAGCGCCTTCCGCGAGATCTCGCCGGCCTCCAGCAGCGCCCGCGCCTCGGCCCGCAAGCCGCCGGGCAAGAAGCTCAAATCCAGCGTCTCGCCCGCCTGGTCAAAGTCATCGTGACGCCCGCTCAATCGCCGCAGTCGCGTCAGCGGATGCAGCGCCAATTCCACAATCTGCCAACGCGGGAACTTCCGCAGCGCGTAGGCTCGAGCTCATTTGCGCCGCGGATGCCCTCCGACAGCAGCGGGCCCGAATAATCCGCCCTGATGCGCAGCCAGGAGAAGGCCGCCGCCATGCCGCCCGGCACGCGCCGGGCAAAGCGCCGCGTCAGCCTGAAGCGCTCGACCCGGTCCGGCACGTGAACCAACGGCGCCCCCGCCCACGCCTGCGCCACCGGGATAGCGATCCAGTCGGCCACTTCACGCCGCGTCGGGATGAGGCCCAGGCCCCGCCCGCCGATACGCGCGCTCACCAATTCCAGCGCCGTCGACTTGCCCGTGCCCGTCAGCGCCACCAACATCAGCAGCGGCTGCTCGCCCAGCGGCTGATAGCCCCCGCCACCCAACAGGCTCACCAAGGGATAGCGCTCCGCCAGCGGCAGGCTCAGCCGCGGATACACGTCCCGCAGGTATGCTTCACGCGCGTCCATCGTGTCGCCAATCTAAACTTCGTGCGGGCGAGCCGGTGGCTGGCCCCTGTTTACGTTGCGGCGGAGGATCCACACTTTTGCCACCGAGTACACCGAGTGAAAAGAGTGCGCCGAGGGCAATTAAGGGCGACGCGGGCATCCTGCGCTGGGGCGAATGTTAGGGACGGGAGGGCGAGACAAGTCTCGCCCCTACAAATTTCGACCAGGCGGAGGAGACGTACATCGTGCGGTGCAAGGTGTTTTGCGCTTTGCACCCGCTACTCACGCTCATTTCCCCCTCAAGTGACGCTCGTTGCCCCCATGTTTCACCCTTAGACTTGGGACCCTGTCCCCTACGATCGCCCATGTTAAGCCCCAATGGCGCCCTCGGCGCACCCTTGTCTCCCCCTGGATGCCCCCTTTGCCCAACCCCCGCTGCTGCTTGGCGCGGAAAAGAAAGGTTTTATGTCCGACGGAAAACTTTTTTCGGACATAAAACGTGTTTTTATGTCCGGCCGCCGGTGACGCGTGGTTGTTAAGGCGCAGTCAGTGAGCATGATAGCAGGTTTGGCGGCGCAGGTGGTGTACAAATGTTCACGCTTTCGGCTGCGCAACAACTTGATACGACATTGTAGGATAGTCTGGCAATCAGCATGCGTGCAGTGGTCGATAGAGTTTTACCACCTTGGACAGCGAGTTATGTAGAGGGCGCCCAGGTTTGCATTGATAGTTGTGACTTGGCACGAGCTCCACGTGTCCTTGTGTGGCCGAACTGATTCTCGGCCAAAGCGTTTCTGAATCACAATTAAACTTGCAAGGCTGTGAATTACAGCTATCAAAGCCCTACTCGGCGTACTCTTCTTCCTCGGTGAACTCGGTGGCAAAAGTTTGGATCCTGCAATTTTCGTGACTTGCACCGGACAGTAGAGATTCCGTACGACCTAAAGCCCATCCACCGCCTCCAAACCCAACTCACGCACCTGCGCGTTGAAATCCGCCACCGTCTCGCCCAGGTCCGTCCGCGCCCAGGCCACATGCCCGTCCAGCTCGTCGCAAAGCTGGGCGAAGACCTGACGCGCGCCCAGCGGCGGGGCGTAATCGGCGCTGTCGACCGAATCCAGCAGCGCGTTGAACTTCTCGTGGGTGCCGCTGGCGTAAAGCTGCGCCTCGCTGAAACCGATGTTGATCAGCAGCGGCAAGCGCGCCTCCACCTCAGCGCATATCGCCCCAGCCGCCGCCCGCAGTCGTTCGTCATCGCTGCGCGCCGCCCACGCCTCAACCTGCCGCTTCAGCCGCAAGAGCTGATTGATGAGCGCGTTGTTCTGTGACAGCCGCTCGCGGATCTGCAGCAGCATGTCCAACTGCGCCTCCAAATCCGCGCGGCTCGTCTCCACCCGCGGGTCGGCCAGCAGCTGTATCCGCTGAGCGCTGACCCGCCCGTCCACGACCAGCTCAGCCCGATAATCGCCCGGCAGCGCCAGTGGCCCCTCCGGCCGCTCCCAGGCGCCTTCGATACCTTCGACATCTGTCGCGCCCGCATAGCGCAGATTCCACTCAAATTGATTGAGGCCCGCCGTCGCCGTCAATTTCGCTTCGGCCGCGCTGCTGAAACTGCGCACGAGCTCGCCCGCGCCCGTGCTGATGCGCAGCTCGACCCGCTCCGCGCCTTCCGGCAGCCAAAAACGCAAGACGATGCCCGCCGGCGGATTATGCCCGGCGTCCAGAAAGCGCACATCATCGGCAGCAGCGCCCTGCGTGAAAGCCGCCACGCTGGTGCCCACCCCGCCGTAATTGACCGTATCGCCGCCGTAATCCTCATCCCAGCCACCGAAGCCAGGGTACGTGCGCAGCCGCACTTTCGGCGCCACGGCCAAGAGCGTCGCCTCTCCGCCATCAATCGCATCGCAAACTTGATGCAAGGGCGAAACGTCATCGAGGATCCAGAACGAGCGCCCGTGCGTCGCCACCACCAAGTCACGATCTTTGATCACCAAGTCGTGAATCGGGCAGACCGGCAGCCCGCCTGCGAGCCGCTGCCAAGCCCCGCCGTCGTCGAAGGACACGTAGATGCCCGTCTCTGTGCCGGCGTAGAGCAAGCCGCGGCGGTTCGGGTCCTCGCGGATGACGCGCGTGAATTCGTCCGGCGGGATGCCGTCGACGATGCTCGTCCAGCTCTCGCCATAATCTGTCGTCTTATAAAGATAAGGCCGCGTATCATCCAGCTTGTAGCGCGTGGCGGCCAGGTAAGCCGCGCCCGGCTGATGCGGCGAGACTTCGATGATGCTGATAAGCGCCCATTCCGGCAAATCCGGCGGCGTGATCTCGCGCCAATTCGCGCCCGCATCGCGCGAGACATGTACCAGCCCGTCATCGCTGCCCGCCCAGAGCACGCCCGGCTGATGCGGGCACTCGGCCAGGGCGAAGATATTGCAGTACACTTCAGCGCCGGTGTTATCCCGCGTGATCGGCCCGCCCGAAGCGCGCAGCTTGTCGGGGTCGTTGCGCGTCAAATCCGGGCTGATGACGTCGAAGCTGGCGCCCAAATCGGTCGAGCGGTGCAGATACTGGCTGCAAACGTAAAGCACATCGGGATTGTGCCGCGAGAACATGATCGGGAAGGTCCACTGAAAGCGGTACTTCATGCGCTCGGCGCCGACGCCCCAGCCATACAACTCCGGCCAGACCGTGATGATCCGCCGTTGCCCTGTCCGATGGTTGTACAGCGTCATCAAGTCGTTGTAGGCGCGCTGGCCGATGGGGCCCGAAGCCACCACAATGTCCGGATCATCCGGCTTGACCGCGATATAGCCGCTCTCGCCGCCGCCCGGCGCATACCAGTCGCGCTCGTGAATGGCGCCGTCGACCGTCGCGCTCGGCAGCGTGATGGCCGTGTTGTCTTGCTGCGAGCCATAGACGCGATACGGGAACTGATCATCCGCGCAGACGTGATACAGTTGCGCCGTCGGCTGATTGTAAATCGACGACCAGCTGGCCCCGCCATTGAACGACACGCAAGCGCCGCCGTCGTTGCCGCGAACCATGCGCTGATTATCCGCCGGGTCGATCCAAAGCGCGTGCTCATCGCCGTGCGGCGTCGGCAGCGTCTCGAAGCTCGCCCCGCCGTCAATCGACTTCCACATGCTGTAATTCTGGATGTAGACCGTGTCCGCGTCCAGCGTATCAGCCGTGACGTGCATGTAATACCAGGGCCGCGTCCGCAACAGCGATTGCTCGCTGAGCCGTATCCAAGTCTCGCCGTAATCGTCCGAGCGGAATACCGCGCCGTCGTCGGCTTCGATGCAGGCCCAGACGCGCCCGGCCCGCGCCGGTGATACCGCCACGCCGATCTTGCCCAAGATCCCCGTCGGCAGCCCCGGCTTGCGCGTGATCTCCTGCCAGTTGTCGCCGCCATCGACGCTACGCCAAAGCCCGCAATCGGGCCCGCCGCTCTCCAGCTTATGCGGGTAGCGCTGCGCCTGCCACACCGCCGCGAACAATATCCGCGGATTATTCATATCCAGCGCCACATCGTGCGAGCCGGCGCGCTCGCTCTTGTGCAGCACTAATTCCCAGCTGTCTCCGCCATCGCGCGAACGGTAGACGCCGCGCTCGCGATTGGGGCCGAAAGCGCGCCCGAACGCCGCCACGTACACCGTGTCCGGATCCTGCGGATGAATCACGATCTTGCCGATGTGCCGCGTCTCGCGCAGCCCGACATGCCGCCAGGTCCGTCCCGCGTCGTCGGACTTGTAGACGCCATCCCCATGCGAGACGTTGCCGCGGATGGTGCTCTCGCCCGTGCCCGCGTAAATCACGTTCGAATCCGCCGCCGCCACCGCCAGCGCGCCAATCGCCGCCGTCTTGAAATAGCCGTCCGAGATGTTCCGCCAATAAGTCCCGCCATCGGTCGTCTTCCACACGCCGCCAGCGCAGGCGCCCATATAAAAGGTCATCTTGTTGGCGGCATCGCCCGCCACCGCCACCACGCGCCCGCCTCGATGCGGCCCGATGCAGCGCCAGTCCATGCCCCCCAGCAGTTGCCGCCTGATTTCGTCCACCATGCCCTCACCCGTATCCCCAGCCTCAATCGTCAGGGGAGTTTACCCACAGCCCCGCCCCGTCGCCAAAACCCCACCCATCTTCCATAGGGGCGATTCTGTGTCCAAGAAAACAGGAGCACTACATAGCTCCCCCTCTCCCCTTGTGGGAGAGGGGGCCGGGGGGTGAGGGGTGCAGCAACACCCACCCCCATTTTGTCCTCGCCCCATAACCTGTTATCATCTGAACGAGTCAATCCGTCCGAAATCTCGAAGCCCAAGGAGGCGCCCCACCGCCAAGAGCGCAATCGACTTTCCGCACGTTGTTTTCACATACATCTATTGGAGATAAACACAATGTTCAAGAAATTCTCCCTTTTCGCAATTCTGCTCATCACCATCAGCGCGCTGGGCTTCGTCTCGAGCCAAGGCATGTACAACGAAGCGCCCGCCCTGGCCGAGATGGTCGCCGCCGGCGAGCTGCCGCCCGTCGACGAACGCCTGCCCGCGGACCCGCTCGTGGTCGAGCCCGTCGAAGAAATCGGCCAATACGGCGGCACCTGGCGCTCGGTCGATAACAACAACGGCAACGGCTATACCCAGCAAACTGTCAACGCCGAGGCCTTCCTCAAGTGGAATCGCGATGTCAACGGCTTCCGCCCCAATATCGTGACGGAATGGGAATGGAACGAGGACGCCACTGAACTCACCGTCCACTTCCGCCAGGGCATCAAGTGGTCGGACGGCGACCCCATGACCGTCGACGACTATCTCTTCTGGTGGAACGATATGGTGCTGGACGAAGATGTGCCGGTCAACGCTCCCTTCGGCACCACCGTCCAGGGCGAGTTGATGTCGGTCGCCAAAGTCGACGACTACACCCTGCAATTCAGCTTCCCCCACTCCAACCCGCTCTTCCTCGAATACAAATCGCGCGGCTCCTACCATTCGTCGATTCACATCGTGCCGGAACACTATATGCGGGGCTTCCACCCGGCTTACAGCGATGCCGAAGACGCCACCGAGCTCGTCAACCGCTACAACTTCGGCAGCCGCATGCACTATCCCGACCGGCCCACGCTTTCGGCCTGGATGACAGTCGACTTCGTTGACGGGCAGCGCCTCGTCCTGGAGCGCAATCCCTACTACTGGAAGGTCGATACCGCCGGCAATCAACTGCCCTATATCGACCGGCTGGAAGTGCAAATCCCCGAAGGCAGCGCCGCCGAGCTGATCGTGCTCAAGGGCATCGCCGGCGAGCTGGATATGCAGACGCGCGGCGTCAATATGCTCGATATCCCGCTGCTGCTGGAGAACCAGGAAGATGGCGATTACCGCATCATTATCTGGAACAACGGCGACTACGCCTGGCCCTGGATCATCCCCATGTATGACTATCCAGACGAAGGCATCGTCGACCTGATGTACACCAAAGAATTCCGCCAAGCCATGTCCCACGCCATCAATCGCGACCGCATCAATGAGATCACATCCCTGGGCCTGGCCACAGCGCGCCAATTCTCGCTGAGCGCCGAAAGCCCCGAATTCCAGACCGAAGCGGGCGCCGCCTTCTATCAGGAATGGGCCGCTTCCTACGCCAGTTACGATCCCGAATCGGCCGGCGCCTTGCTTGATGGCATCGGCGTCGTCGATGCCGACGGCGATGGCTGGCGCGACCGGCCCGATGGCGCCGCGCTGGAGCTCATCGTCGATATCCCGGCCACCGACACCAACACCATCGACCGCATGGACCTCATCAAGGAAGATTGGGAAGCCGTCGGCTTGAAGACGGCCCTCAATGTCATCGCGCCCGAAGTCGTCAACGAACGCCACCTGGCCGGCGAAATCATGATCCGCGCCTGGGGCAGCGCCGCCGCCTGGGGCTTGGTTTCGGCCGCCACCGTCTGGACGCCGATTGAAGGCGTGACCTATTCCGTTGGTGGCGCGCGCATCGGCGATTATTACAACTCCGGCGGCGAACGCGGCGTCGCGCCCCGCCCCGGCTCCATGCTTGAGCAGCTCCAAAACGCCTACACCGAGCTGATCAGCATCGTTGACCCGGCCGAGCGCAACGCCAGATTGCTGGACGCCTATCGCATCCACATCGACGAAGGCCCCATCACCATCGGCACCGTCGGCGAGCATCCCAACGCCTTGATCGTCAAGAGCAACTTCCGCAATGTGCCCGACTTTGGGCTGTCCGCCGCCTGGGACCTGGCTTTCCCCGGCACCGCCGATCCGGAACAGTTCTTCTTCGACCAAAACGGCTGAAATCTCCTATCCCTCCTGGCATTCTCCCCCTCCCCCCTTGTGGGAGAGGGGGCAGGGGGGTGAGGGGTTAACTCACCATGACCCGCTACATCCTGCGCCGCGTCAGCGCCATTTTGCCGACCCTGCTGCTCATCACCATCTTCGGCTTCCTCGTCATGGAAGCGCCCGCCGGCGATTACGTCACCAGTTACATCATCCGCGAATACGGCCACGGCAATACCGAAGCCGCCCGCATGGAAGACCAGCTCCGCGAATTCCTGGCCCTGGATCGCCCGGTCTACGAGCGCTTCGTGACCTGGCTGGGGCGCTTCGCCCAAGGCGACTTCGGTGACTCCTTCGACCTGCGCCGTCCCGTCCGCGATATCCTCAGCGACCGCATCGGCCTCACCCTCACCATCTCGCTGGCCACCTTCGCCGTCTCCTGGGGCATCGGCATCCCGCTCGGCGTCTACAGCGCCACCCACCAGTACTCCAAAGCCGATAACTTCCTGACCACGGTCACCTTCGTCGGCTTGGGCCTGCCCGACTTTCTGCTGGCACTGGCTTTCCTCATCCTCGGCTGGCAACTCACCGGCGAAGTGCTGACCGGCCTCGGCTCAGTCGAATACCTCGACCAGCCCTGGTCCCTCGCCAAGCTGCTCGACCTCATGAAGCACATGGTCATTCCCGTGCTCGCCGTCGTCATCACCGGCACCGCCTGGGTCATGCGCGTGATGCGCGGCAACCTGCTCGATCAACTGGGGCGCGACTACATCGTCACCCTGCGCGCCAAGGGCGTGCCCGAGCGCGTCATCATCTGGAAGCACGCCGTCAAGAACTCGCTGCACCCGCTGATCGCCGCCCTGGGCCAAACGCTCGCCTGGCTGATCAACGGCTTCACCATCACCAGCATCGTGCTCGAATTGCCCACCATTCAGACCGTCTACCTCAACGCCACCCTGCAGCAAGATGTCTACCTGGCCGGCACCATTCTCATTCTCATCGGCTTCCTCGTTCTCATCGGCACCCTGCTGGCCGATATCATCCTGGCCTGGATGGACCCGCGCATCCGCTATGCATAGCCTTGCAAACCCGCCATTGGACCTGTTCCGCTTGTCTGCAACCTGCCGGCATGAGCGGCGCGCCGCGCATTTGCCGGGGGAAAGCCGCATGATGCCGGCGAACGTCGTCACAATTGGTCACTTCGGACGCGTCGACGCTCCCGATCTCCCCTTGTGGGAGAGGGGGCCGGGGGGTGAGGGGTGACACATATACACGCCGACAACACTCCCGAAACCGACATCATCTCCGTCCGTCGCTTGATGTGGCTGCGCTTCAAACGCAACCGCCTGGCGCTGATCGGCAGCATCGTGCTCATCTTCATGTACCTCGCCGCCATCTTCGCCGGCTTCATCGGCCCCTACGGCCTGCGCGAAACCCACGAGAAATTCCCGGCCTCCCCGCCCATCCTGCCCCGCTTCGTCGATGCAGACGGCGTCTTCAGCCTGCGCCCCTTCGTCTACGCCATGGAATCGAAAGTCGACCCAGCCACCTTCAAGCGCGTGCAGACGCCTAACACCGATGTCAAGCATTACGTTCATTTTTTCGCGCGCGGCACGCCCTATACCATCCTCGGCTTCATCAGAACCGATATCCACCTCTTCCACGTTGATGAGCCGGCCAAAATCTTCCTGCTCGGCGCGGACAAGCAGGGCCGCGATCTCTTCTCACGCATCTTCTACGGCGCCCAAGTTTCGCTCACCGTCGGGCTGGTCGGCGTCAGCATGAGCTTGATCTTCGGCACGCTGATCGGCATCGCCGGCGGTTACTTCGGCGGCCTCTTCGATGATGTCTCGCAGCGCATCATCGAGGTTTTGATTTCGTTCCCGCAGATCCCCCTGTGGCTGGCGCTGGCGGCGCTGATACCGCCCACCTGGACCTCGGTGCAGCGCTTCTTCGCCATCTCCATCGTGCTCTCCCTGGTCAACTGGGGCGGCCTCTCGCGCCAGGTCCGCGGCATGGTCTACGCCCTCCGTGAAGAGGACTACGTCATCGCCGCCCGTTACGCCAGCGCTTCCAACTGGCGCATCATCACAAGACACCTGCTGCCCAATACGCTGAGCCATATCCTGGTCATCGCCACCATCTCCATCCCGGCCATGATCCTGGGCGAAACCGCGCTCAGCTTCCTCGGCCTGGGCATTCAACCGCCCATGACCAGTTGGGGCTTGCTGCTCAACCAGGCGCAGCACACCCGTGTGCTGATTCAGCAGCCCTGGCTCCTGACGCCGGCCCTCTTCGTGGTCGCCACGATTATTTCGTTCAACTTCCTGGGCGATGGCCTGCGCGACGCCGCCGACCCCTTCGCCAACTGAGCGCCGCGCCATGCACCCCAACCTGCTCGAAATCAGCGACCTCAAGACCCACTTCTTCACCGAGCAAGGCCTCGTGCCCGCCGTCGACGGCGTCAGCTTGAGCATCAAGCGCGGCGGCACCCTGGGCGTGCTCGGCGAAAGCGGCTGCGGCAAATCGGTCACCGGCTTCTCGATCCTGCGCCTGGTGCGCCCGCCCGGCAAAATCGTCAGCGGCCAAATCCGCTACTTCGGCCGCGATACCATCGGCGGCGAAGACCTGGCCACTTACAGCGACAACAGCGAGACCATGCGCCAATTGCGCGGCGCCGAAATCGCCATGATCTTCCAGGAGCCGATGACATCGCTCGACCCCCTCTTCACCGTCGGCAACCAAATCAGCGAAGCCATCCTTTACCATCAAGACGTCACCAAAGCCGAAGCGCGCAAGATCGCCCTGGAAATGCTGCACCGGGTGCGCATGCCCCAGCCCACCGCCGTCATCAATCAGTACCCGCACCAGCTCTCCGGCGGCATGCGCCAGCGCGTCATGATCGCCATGGCCCTGTCTTGCCGGCCCAATCTGCTGATCGCCGACGAGCCCACTACCGCCCTCGATGTCACCACCGAAGCGCAAATCCTCGAGCTCTTGCGCGAATTGCAGGCGGAATTCGGCATGGCCATCATGTTCATCACGCATGACCTGGGCGTCATCGCCGAAATGGCCGAAGAAGTCGCCGTGATGTACCTGGGCAAGGTCGTCGAGCAAAGTGATATCCAAGCCCTCTTCGCGGCGCCGCAGCATCCCTACACCCAGGCGCTGATGCAATCGATCCCCAAAGTCGGGCGCAAAGCGGGCAAGCGCCTCAACGCAATCAGAGGCATGGTGCCATCGCCGCGCGCTATCCCGGCCGGCTGCCCCTTCCATCCGCGCTGCGCCAGCTTCATGCCCGGCGTCTGCGATCAGCGCCAGCCACAGCTTGCCCAGACCAAGCCCGGGCATTGGGTGAGTTGCTTGCTCTACGAAGACGGAGGCACCGCCCATGCCGCCGGATGACGCCCGTGTCGTGCTTGAAGTGCGCGACCTCAAGAAGCACTTCCCGGTCAGCTCGGGCTTGCTGCGGCGCGAGGTGGGTCAGGTCAAGGCCGTCGACGGCATCTCTTTCGAGATCCCGGCGCGCAAAACCCTCGGCTTGGTCGGCGAAAGCGGCTGCGGCAAGACCACCGCCGCCCACACCATCATGCGCGGGCTGGAGCCGACCGGCGGCAGCGTCATCTTCCACGACCAGCAATTGGGCGCCATCGACCTCGCGGCAGCTGATAAAGACACGCTCTATCAAGTGCGGCGCAATATGCAGATGGTCTTTCAAGACCCGCAATCCTCGCTCAACCCGCGCATGACCATCCTCGATCTCGTCGGCGAACCCCTCGTCATCTACAAAGCAGCCAAAGGCCAAGAACTGGTCGACCGCGTGGCTGAGCTTCTGCAGCGCGTCGGCTTGCGCCCCGAGTATATGCGGCGTTTCCCCCATGCCTTCAGCGGCGGCCAGCGCCAGCGCATCGGCATCGCCCGCGCCCTCGCTCTCAACCCGCAATTCATCGTCGCCGACGAGCCCACCTCCGCCCTCGATGTTTCGATTCAGGCGCAGACGCTCAACCTGCTGCAAGACCTGCAAGACGATTTCGCCCTGTCTTATCTCTTCATCGCCCATGACCTCAGCGTAGTCGAGCACATCAGCGACTTCGTGGCCGTCATGTACGTCGGCAAAATCGTCGAACGCGCCGATACGCAGCGCCTCTATCACCAGCCCAAACACCCCTATACCGAAGCCCTGCTCTCCAGCATCCCCCGGCCCGACCCCACCATTCAAAAGCGCCGCGTGCCCATCCGTGGCGAGCTGCCCAACCCGGCCGATCCGCCGCGCGGCTGCGCCTTTCATCCACGCTGCCCCTATGCCGAGGCCGTCTGCGCCGAAGAGACGCCGCCCCTGCGCCAAGTCGCGCCCGGCCACGTCGCCGCCTGCCACTTCGCCGATGAGCTGACCCTGCGCGGCGTCAACGAATTCTGAGTTTGAATCCCGCTCCCGCCCGGCATACCTTGCCAGCCACAGCCCAACGCGCGTACGGACAAGCCGGCGGCGCGCCCCCTAGTCCAATGCAATCTCAAACACTCTTCCCATGATAAATTTGGATATACTTGGATTTGCCTTTCACGAAAGGATGTGAACCTATGTCGAACGCGCTGAATCAACGCAACAAAGAAGTCGTCTGGGATTACTGGCAGAAGCTGAATCACGTCGGCGTGGATAACGTGCCCGCCACCGTGCGCGCCGCCGTGCATGACGATGTCGATTGGAACGGCTCCGCGCCCATCGACCAGCTCATCGGCGTGGAAAACCTCATCACCGGCTTCTGGCTGCCGCTATTTCACGCCTTCCCCGATATCAAGATCCGGCCCTACATCTTCATGGGCGGCATCGAAAACAGCGATTCGGAATGGACCAGCGAAGCCGGCAGCGAGTGGGTCAGCGGCTGCGGCTACCTCACCGGCACTTTCGTCAACGACTGGTTGGGCATCCCGGCCACCGGCGCCAAGACCAATATCTGGTTCGGCCAATTCTACAAAATGCGCGCGGGCAAAATCGCCGCCAGCTACGTGCAATACGATGTGCTGGCCGTGGCGCGCCAAGCCGGTTTCCAGTTGCTGCCGCCGGCGCCCGGCGCGGAAGGCGGCAAGGTGCCCGCCCCCGTCGCCAAAGACGGCATCCTCTTGACCGAGCAAGACCCGCTGGAATCCCGCAAGAGCCTGCAACTCGTCGAAGCCATGGGCGCTGGCTTGATGCGCTACGTTCGCGACCGCGATGGCGCCGATATGAGCCGCATGGAGCAAGACAAATACTGGCATCAAGACATGAAGTGGTTCGGCCCCAGCGGCATCGGCTGTTGTTTTTCGCTGGAAGAATTCGAGGACTTCCACCAGCGCAATTGGCTGCACGGCTTCGGCGATCGCAACCCCGATGTCGAGCAGACCGGCGTCGGCATGGGCTTCGTCGGCGAAGGCAAATACGCCTGCGGCGGCGTCTGGGATTTCGCCTTCTCCTACAACAATGGCGATTACGCCGGCATTCCCGCCACCGGCAAGCTCATGACCATGCGCGACTTCGACTGGTGGAAGCGCGACGGCGATTTCCTCATCGAAAACTGGGTGCCCATCGATATGATCGACCTCTGCCGGCAGATGGGCGTCGACCTCATGGAGCGCCTGCGGGTGCAAGTCGAAGCGCGCCAACGCTAGCGAGGCGCCGCGCCCGTTAACCCGCCTGCCGACAAGCCCGCACCGACACAATAGTAAATGCCAGCAAGGTCCCAAAGTATAGCAGCGCGCCAATCCATGTGACCGTGCCGCCGGCGCCAGCGTACATCATGAAGGCCGCCACCACCGTCAGCGCGCCGATGAGCGCGATGAGGGGCTGGCTGACAGACGACTTCAACTCGCCAGTCGCCGGCGCTTCGCCATTGACGATATAGCCCTGTTCTTCCAGCCGCTGGCGCGATTCCGGGTCCACCGCAGCATAACCGCCGCCCAGATAATTAGCCGCCTGCCGCAAGCCGAACTCAACGCCGCTCGTCTCCGGATGCAGCAGCATGACGGGCGTGCGCGTCTGATCGGCAATCACCATCGACGTGTTGCCGAAGAGCCGCTGCTTGACCCGTGTATCGCGCGTTTCGCCCAGCACCAGAAAATCGTAATCAGCCGCCGCTCTGACGATGGCGTCGATGCGGTCGGGGCTGATCTCGGTGCGCAAGTTGACCGCATTGGCAGCCACCTTCAGCGCGTCGATCTGCCGCTGCATGGCGCGGGTGATGCGTTCGCGCTCGGCCGCTGGCGTATCCAGGCCGAAGACATGCAGCAAGTCCAGGGTCAAGCCGGCCGGCGAAAATTGCTGCACCAGCTGCAGCGAGTAACCGACCTGGCGCGGCTCGGCGATTGGCATGAGGATGCGGCTGGCCGCGGAGGTATCGCCCGGCTGCAGCATCATGACATCGCAGTTGACTTCGCTCAGCACCTGGTCGATGTTGGAGCCCAGCACCGTGCGCCCTTCAGCCGTCCGCACGCCTTGCCAGCCGATGACCATCAAGTCGGCCCGCTGTTCCCGCGCCGTGTCGATGATGGCCGGCGCCACCCGCCGCGCCACCCGCACGACATAGTCCACCGCCACGTCTTCATCCCGCACCATGGCTATCGCACGCTCGCGCAAGGCATCGCTGTAAGTCAGGTAGCGATAACCGGAGGACAAGGGCGTCGGCGATGGCACCGTCACGATATGCAGCAGCGTCACCTTGCCGCCGTGCAGCCGCGCCGCATTGATCGCCGGCGGCAGCAAAGTCGAAAGCGAATCCGGATTGGACACCGGCACCAGCACGCGGTAGGGCGCGTCCAACGTCGGCGTCATCAACTCGGTCTGCTGCACCACCGGCGTCCGATGCGCCCGTTCCTGCCGCGGTCGCGCGTAAAAATAATAGATAAGAAAGCCCCCGCCGATCCAAACCGCCGCGTAGACCCAAGCGATAATCGAGACGTTGAAAAGCGACAACAGCAGCAGGAATTGCATGCCGATCGCCACCATGGGCACGATGGGGAACAAGGGCAGCAGGAAGCCGTATTGCAAGTCCTTGCCGTATTTGCCGCGGATGGTAATCACCGCCAGGTTCACCTGCAAGAAGAGCAGAATGAACATGATATCGGCCGAAGCGGCCACGTCTTCAATCGGCAGCGTCAACGCCACGAAGAGGATCAACACGCCCGACCAGCCCAGTGCGATATGCGGCGTGCGCGTCTTGGCGCTGACGTTGGAGAATCCGTCCGGCAGCGCGCGATCCCGCCCCATGGCGAAGGACACCCGCGTCGACGAAAACGTCGTGGCGTTCAGCGCGCTCATCGTCGAGAGCAAGCCGCCGACCATGATCAGAAACAGGCCGAAGGGCATGAATTGCGCCGCCGCCCGCGCGATGCCCACCTCGCCCAAATCGCCCAGCCATTCGTGGATCAGCCGCCCCTCCGGCGGATCGACCGCGCCGATGACCACGAAAGCGACCAACATGTATATCGGCACCACAATCGCCAGCGACAGAAAGACCGCCCGCGGGATATTCTTGCGCGGCTCCTTCACTTCCTCGCCCGCCTGCACGATGATCTCGTAGCCTTCAAAGGCGATGAACGTCAAGCCCATCGCGCTGACGATGCCGATGATGTCCCGCGGCGCAAAGGGCTGGAACGAACCAAAACGCGCCGGCTCGCCGAAGATGACAAACAGCCCGCTGACGATGAAGATGCCGATGATGACCACTTTGAGCACCGTGACGATATTGCCGACTGTGCCCGTCTCTGATGTGCCTTTGTAGTTGATGTACAAGAAGAGCAAGATGATCAGCACAGCGAAGATCTTCTGCACCAGATCGCCTTCCGTCAGCTCGATCCCCAGGGGCAAGTGCAACGGCCCCGACAGGAAGACGCCGGCATGTTCATCGTGATGCGCCGCCGGATCCAAAAACAAGATGCGCAGAAGCTCGTAGATGAAGCCGCCGAAGCCAACGCCATACAAGCTGCCCGCCACCGCATGCGCGAACCAGCTCATCCAGCCGGCCAAAAAACCATTGGGTCCCGGCAAGCCCTCCTTGACCCACAAGTATCCGCCGCCCGCTTCAGGGATGGCCGAGCCCAACTCAGCGTAGACCATGGCCGTCAGCACCGTGATGACGCCGTTCATGGCGAAGGCCAATATCAGCGCCGGCCCGGCCGTGCCCGCCGCGATGCCCGTCAAGACGAAGATGCCGGCGCCGATCATCGCGCCGACGCCGATCATCGTGATGTCAAACAGACCCAGATTGCGAACCAAGCCGACGTCATGGCGGGCGCTGTCTGCCGCAGAGTCCATCGCCTGCTTCCTTTATCCGCGTACTCCGGCTACAAAGCGTACCACTTCAACGCAACAACGGATGCTGCATTATCTCACTTTATAGCAATTGAGGAAGCTTTGACAAGTGCCCGCGACTCCGTCCCAACCTGTAGGGGCGAGGCGGTGACTCGCCCACCCGTCCCTCGCGACCCCACCCGCAACCCAATAGGGGCGACGACTCAGGTCACCCTTGATGCACGAATCGATTCTTCACCATGGGGCTCTCGGCGTGAACGGGTTAGCAGCCCAACCGGTACGCCATCTCATTCCAGCGCAACTCGTCCTTGAAGCGCCGCAGCTCCGTCGATTCATCAATCTGCACGTACTCAACCCCCGCCATCTCGCAGAAGTCGTAGACATGCTCCGGCTTTAGCGCTTGACTGAACACCGTATGGTGCGCGCCGCCCGCATGAATCCAGCAAGCCGCGCCCACCGCCAAATCCGGCTGCGGCCGCCACAGCGCGCGCGCCACCGGCAACTTCGGCAAAGGCGCCTCCGGCTCGATCACATCGACGGTATTGACGATCATGCGAAAACGGTCGCCCATATCCACCAGCGAGGCGTTCAAAGCCGCGCCCGCCGCCGTATCGAAGACCAGCCGCGCCGGGTCCGCCTTGCCGCCGATGCCCAGCGGATGCACCTCCAAACTGGGCTGATCCGCGGCGATACTGGGGCAGACCTCGAGCATATGCGCGCCCAGCACCGCCATATTCTGCGGATGAAAGTGATAGGTGTAATCTTCCATGAAAGACGTGCCGCCGCTCAAGCCCGCCGCCATCACCTTCAGCGAGCGCAGCAAGGCCGCCGTCTTCCAATCGCCCTCGGCGCCGAAGCCGTAGCCTTCCGCCATCAAGCGCTGCACCGCCAGCCCCGGCAATTGCGCCAGACCGTGCAAGTCTTCAAAGGTCGTGGTGAAGGCGCTGAAGCCGCCGTCGCTGAGAAACTGACGCAAACCCAGCTCGATGCGCGCCGCCTCCCGCACCGCCCCCTGCCGCGCGCCGCCGCTGCGCAAGTCAGCGCCCAGCGCATAGCTCGCCTCGTATTCAGCGACCAGCGCATCCACCGCCGCCTCGCTGATCTGATCCACCACCGCGACCAAATCGCCGACGCCGTAGCCGTTCACGGCATAGCCGAATTGCGCCTGCGCCGCCACCTTGTCGCCTTCGGTGACCGCCACATTGCGCATATTGTCGCCGAAGCGCGCCACCTTGATGGACTGCGTCTCACGCCAGGCAGCCGCCGCCCGCGCCCAAACGCC
The DNA here is from genome assembly GCA_965208195.1 of Phototrophicaceae bacterium. Lineage (GTDB taxonomy): Bacteria > Chloroflexota > Anaerolineae > Aggregatilineales > Phototrophicaceae > UBA6055. Next base: position 2,554,750 of record CBDBOC010000004.1, read on the forward strand.
GACCTGCCCCAGCACCGCTTCATCGCGCCAATGCCCGACCACGACTTTGCGCCGCATGCGCAGCCGACTCAGCATAAAGCCGAATTCGCGGTCGCCGTGGGCTGCCTGATTCAAGTTCATGAAATCCATGTCGATATCGGCCCAGGGGATATCGCGGTTGTACTGCGTATGCAAGTGCAGCAGCGGCTTGCTCAAGGCCCGCAGCCCGGCGATCCAATTCTTGGCCGGCGAAAAAGTATGCATCCAGGCGATGACGCCGACGCAATTGTCCGCCGAATTGGCGTCGATGCAGATGCCATGGATCTCTTCAGCTGTGGTCAATACCGGCTTGTAAACGACGCGCGGCGGAATCACATCAGCCGCATCCAAATGCGACGCGATCTCGCGCGCGTGCGCCCCCACCTGCTCTATCGCCTCCGGCCCATACAAGTGCTGGCTGCCGGTCAAGAACCATACTTCGTATTCGCGTAATGACATTATCTGTTCCCTTCCTTGCGCAGAGGTCTATCTGGTTTGGATTATCATTTTATGTCATAATCACGGCAGAGTGGCGGGCCACGATGAGCTATGCACTGGAGACGCGCAATGGCTGAAACTGCAATGAATGACCGGCTGACCAGAATGGAGACGCGGGCGGAAGAATATGTAAAGCGAAGCGATATTTCCGCGACGCTCGCCCGCATCGAAACGAAGCTGGATAATCAGAAGTGGCTGGTTGGCGTCATCGTCGGCATCATTGTAACAATCGGAACCGGTATAACCGTCGGTCTAATCTTCCTGGCTCTACAAGGCGCCAGCTGAGCTCACCGCTGCCCGTACACATGCTGATAGCGGTCGTACAAGCTGTCGATATCAGCCTGCGCTATAGGGCTCACCGCGCCCAGCTGCCGCGCCGTCCAAACGATAGCCGCGTTGTCCTCCGTCATCACCGCCGCTTTGACCGCCGCCTCCGCGCTTTCGCCAATCGTGAAAACCCCGTGACTCTGCAGCAGCGCCGCCGGGCTACGCTGACCGCGCAACGCCGCCACCACCAACTCGCCGATCGCCTCGCCGCCGATGAGCGCGAAGCCGCCGCAAGGGATCTCGCCGCCGAATTCATCGGCCATGGCAGTCGTCACGCAGGGGATGGGCTGGCCGACCACGGCAAAAGCGGTCGCGTAACGCGAGTGTGTATGCGCCACGCCGTTCACCCCCGCCAGGTGTCGATATATGTAGCAGTGCGAAGCCGTATCCGACGACGGCGCCAATTCGCCATCGACCGGCGCGCCCTCAATGTCCGTCACCACCATGCTCGCCGGCGTCAAGTCTTCAAAGCGCACGCCGCTCGGCTTGATGACCACCAGATTCGTTTCCGGGTCGCGCGCGCTGATATTGCCGCTCGTCCAGGCGACCAGATTGTTCTTGGGCAATTCAGCGTGCAGCTGGCAGACCTCTTCACGCAATCGCGCGAGCAGCATCGTCGCTGGCTCCCTTAGTCGGAGGCGCCTTGATCGGGCGCGCCGCCGATTACGCGCCGGACAATGCGATTGCCGAAAGGTATCGTGCGCTCTGCGCCGCGCAGGGCGTGCAACAGGCTGAAGATCCAGTTGATCAGCAAGAAGATCGTCATCGCAATCACGAACGAAAATAGCGCGACGCCGATGACCGGCCCGACCGCCGGAATCAACGCCACCAGATACGCGATGACGCCCCAAGCCACGAAGCTGAGCGCCAGGGCCGCTACTGCGCCGAGCGACTGCTGCGCATGTACCCGCGTCAAGGGGTTGCGCCGGTCGATCAGCAAGCCGATCAGCCCGCCGATCAGCGGCACGATGTAAGCAAGCACAGCAAAAGTCCGACCATTTGAAGTCCCTCCCTCATTATGCGGGAGGGATTTAGGGTGGGGGTTAATCTGCGACATAGGCCACCCCCTGCAATTCCAACTCCTCAGCGAAGTGGCAGCGCGCCACGTGCCCCGAGGCGATTTCCACCAGCGGCGGCTCTTCCTCCATGCAAATGTCCTTTGCATAGCGGCAACGCGGGTGGAAGACGCAGCCCGACGGCGGATTGGCCGGGCTGGGCACATCCCCTTCCAATATGATGCGCTCCATCTTGATCAGCGGATCCGCCGGCGGCACCGCCGATACCAGCGCTTCCGTGTACGGGTGCTTCGGGTTGCGCAGCAATTCTTCCGTCGGCGCCAGCTCCACCAGCTTGCCCACATACATCACCGCGATTCTGTCGCAGATATGCTCCACCACCGATAGATCATGCGAGATGAAGATGAAGGTCAAGCGCAGCTCATCCTTGAGCGACTGCAGCAAATTCAGCACCTGCGCCTGCACCGATACATCCAGCGCCGAAACCGGTTCGTCGGCCACGATCAGCCGCGGATTCAGCGCCAGCGTCCGCGCCACGCCGATGCGCTGCCGCTGCCCGCCGGAGAATTCGTGCGGGTAGCGCCCCATATACGCCGGCTTCAAGCCGACCGCTTCCATCAACTCGGCCACCCGCGCTGTGATCTTGTCCCGCGCCTGATTGTGAATCACCAGCGGCTCGGCGATGATGTCCTTCACCGTCAGCCGCGGATTCAGCGAGCTGAAGGGATCCTGAAATATCATGCGCATCTCTTTGCGCAGGTCTTTCATCTCGCCTTTGCTGAGCTGCGCTACATCCACCCAGCTGCCATCAGCGCGGTGGAAGAGCACTTCGCCGCCGGTCGGGTCATACAAACGCAGCAGCGCCCGCCCGACCGTCGTCTTGCCGCAGCCGCTCTCGCCCACCAAGCCCATCACCTCTTGCTCGCGCAGCTCAAAGCTGACGCCATCGACCGCCTTGACAGTGCCCACCCGCCGCTGCAGCATGCCCTGCCGCAACGGAAAGTGCATCTTCAAGTCGTTTACTTTGAGGATGATGTCCCTGGACATTTATCTCGTCTCATCTCTTCCTGAAAAGCCCCTCCCTCTTCATGGGGGCGGGGTTTGGGGTGGGGGCGTTTTCCCGCCTACAAATTCGAATAGGGGTCAGCCGCATCGCGCAAGCCATCGCCCAGGAAGTTCAAGCCCAAGACCGCCACCACGATGAAAATCACCGGCGTCAGGATCCAGGTATTCTGGCCCAGGGTCTCCAGGCTCTGCGCACTCTTCATCAAGAAGCCCCAGCTCGTCAGCGGCTCCTGAATGCCGATGCCCAGGAAGCTGAGAAAGGCCTCGGCCAGGATAATATCCGGGATCATCAGCGTCAAAATCACAATCACATGGCTGAGCACATTGGGATACAGATGCTTGAAGATGATGCGGAAGTCGCCCGCGCCCTGCTCCTTGGCCGCCAGAATAAAGTCGGTCTCGCGCAGGGACAGCACCTTGCCCCGCACCTCCCGCGCCAATACCGCCCAGCGCAAGAAGGGGAAGATGAAAGCCATCACCAGAAAGATCTGCCCCGAAGACCAGGTCTTGGGGATCACCGCCGCCAGCGCCATCCACAGCGGCAGCTCCGGGAAGGACATCACCACCTCGACGAAACGCTGAATCACATTGTCGATCGCGCCGCCATAATAGCCGGAGATGACGCCGACCGACGAGCCGATGACGATGGCGATCACGGCCGCCAGGATGCTCAGCGACAGCGATACCCGCCCGGCCAGGCAGATCCGGCCCCACAAATCGCGCCCGAAGCGATCCGTGCCCAGCAGATGCACCCGCACATCGTCATCGCCTTCCAGGCCGAATAGATGCAAGTCGGTGTCGATCAAGCCGAAGAGTTTGTACTCCCAACTGCGCACGAAGAAATGAATGTAGTGGGGATGCTCGGTATCCAGCACCGGCTTGGCCTGATAAGTGACCGGGTCGATGACCAGCTCCGACTTGTAAACGAAAGGCCGAAAGCGGAAAACCCCATCGACATCGAAGAAGCGGATCTCCGCCGGCGGGATGTAAGTGTCGCTCAGCGTTGTATTGTAAAAGTCGTAAGGCGCGAAGAACTCAGGAAACATCGCCAGCACAAACAACATAATAACCATCAGCGCGCCCGCGATGGCGGCTTTGCTGCGGCTGAAACGCTGCCACACCAACTGCGAATAAGAGTCGCTGCTCTCTTCAGCGTCCTCTTCGATAGCCAGTTGGTCTTCGTAGACCTCTTGCACGCGTCCCGTCCCTAACTGTAGCTGATGCGCGGGTCGAGGATGCCCAGCATCATATCGGCGATGAAGTTGCCCAGAATCAGCAATATCCCATAAAGCAGCATGATGCTGCCGGAAATATAAATGTCCTGCTTCAGCAGCGCTTCGGCGAACATGGGCGCGATAGTCGGCAGGCCGAAAATAATCGCCGCTTCTAACTCGCCCTGCAGCATATATGGCACCGCCGTGCCCTGATAGGCGATGATGGGGTGCAGCGCGTTGGGCACCGCATGCCGATTCATCACCCGCCGCTCGTGCAAGCCCTTGGAGCGCGCTGTCGTCACGTACTGCTGATTCAGCACATCCAGCAAGTTGCCGCGCATCACGCGCAGATTGCGCGCCACGCCGCCGAATCCCGCGATGAAAACGACCGGCCACAAGTGTTTGATGAGGTCGAGCGCCTTGTCCACCGACCAGGGGGCATGGCGGAATTGCGGCGAAAACATGGAGCTGACGTGCTCTTGCCCAAACTGAAAGACCAGCAGATACAAGAAGATCAGCGCCAATGAAAAACGCGGAATCGACGTGGCCACAAAGGCGAATATCGCCGATAAATTGTCCGCCGCGCTATATTGTCGATTGGCGGCATAAATGCCCAACGCAATCCCGACGAGCGACGAGATAGCGTGCGCCGCCAACGCGATGCCAATCGTCCGCGGCAAACGCTGCGCGATCAATTTACCGACATCCTGGCGGTACGAGAACGAGAATCCGAACTCCCCCCGCAGGACAATGCCGGAGATCCAGTTGATATATTGAACCGGAAGCGGATCGCGCAAGCCGTAGCGATCTCGCAGTTTATCCGCCGCCGCCTCCGCCTCATCTTCCGATTGCCCGCCGAGCGCGATCAACTCTCGCTTGTAAACATCGGCAAAGTCGCCGGGGGGCAGCTGAATAATGAAGAAGGCCACCGCCGCGATAATCAGCAGGATGATGACCGATGAGAACAACCGATTAATAATGAAGCGCAGCATCTACGCCCGCCTGTAATGATTTGTCCGACGCCGCTTGCGGATACAGCATTATAACCGCTCTTGAATCATACCCGCAAAAGGAGAAACCCCCTCCCTAATTTTGGGGGAGGGGGCTGTGGGATGGGGGCGAGCCCCTACATGTCACCGTAAACGGGTACGGTCTCTGGGATAATCTGCTCCAGCTGCTCGTCCGGGTTGACCCAAACGGCTTCCGGAATCACATTGCCCCAGGTCCACTGATAGAAGAAGGGCGGCGACCCCACCGGGATGTTGTTGAAGCGCTTCGCCAACGCCAGACCAAAGCGGCCGATGATGCCGCCGGCGTTGTAGACATTCTCGGTGAAGATCTGGTTGTAGCGGGACATCAACTCGACGCGCGCGCCAAAGTCCGGCTCCAGGCAGAATGCCTCAACGATCTCGATCAACTCCGCTTCAAAGTCCAGCAAATCGCGCGCATCGCCATCGGCGCGGTGCCAAGCCGGCGTCGTCGTCGTGATCGGCGCCAAATCGCGGCAGCGGGTGAAGGAGGTGGTGAATTCCTGCCCCATGCGGTTCACGCGCATCTCCCAGCGGCCGCTGACCACGGCGTCGTCACCAGCGGGCCCCTGCAGCGGACGCAAGTTGACTTGTACGCCCACATCCTGCATCAGCAGCACAAAGGCTTCGCCGATCTGCGCCGTCGCCTCGGCCGCCACGCTCGTGTTCAACACGATGACCAGGTTCTCGCCTGCCAGCGGACCATCGGTCCAATTGACGATGCCATCGCCATCGCTGTCCTCAAAGCCCAACTCAGCCAGCAGCGCGCGCGCTGAATCCGGCGAATAGGGATAATAGACCACGCTGTCGATATCGAAGTAAGGCGAACCGGGCGTCAGGCCGCCGGCGAAACCGCGCATGAAGGGCCCGCGAATCACAGCCTGCCCAATGCCGTCGCCGTCAAGGGCGTGTTGCACCGCCCGGCGGAAGCGTTGATCGCGGAAGAGCTCGCGCAAGGCGCCGTCACGCTCGTCCTCAACGCCCAAGGTGGCCGACAAGTTGAACTGCACGTTGAACGCCAAGGTCTCCGGACCCCACTCGATGCGGAAGTGCGCGTCATCTTCTTGCGAGCGCGTGATGGCTTCCACGTAGGTGCTCGGGTTCTCCAGGTTGGTGTGGTCGATCGACCCAGCCAGCGTGCCCAGCGTCCGGCCGATGCCGCTCGGACCCTTCTCGAAGGTCACTTCGTCGAGATAAGGCAGCTGATTGCCCGCCTCGTCAACCTTCCAGTAATAGGGGTTGCGGCGCATCACCATGAACTCGTCGATCTGGTAATCGGTCGCCACCCAGGGACCCATGCTCGGCACCGGCAAATCGTCCTGTACCTGGAAGGTCTTGAAGGTGTCGTAATCCGAATCCGCGTTGATCGCCGGGTGCATCGGCGCGTATACATGCTCGGCGCAGATGTTGAAGTCGAGGAAGTCCATGTTGAACAACTGTTGCACCGGATAGGGCACCGGGAATGTCCACAAGATCGTGTCGTCATCGACCGCTTCCAGCGTGATCGGCTCGCCGCCAATCGAGAAGGTCGAGGCCGTCGTCCAGGAATCGACATTGTCGTCCTGAATGACGTGTTCCCAAGTGAACATGATGTCATGTACGCCGAAGGCATGCCCATCCGACCATTTGGCGCCGCGGATGATCTCCATCGTCAGCTGATGGCCGTCTTCGCTCCACTCCCAGCTGGTCGCCAGGTTGGGCAGCGGCTCCAGGTTGTCCTTACGCAAGAACATCGGGCCCGACTTCACCAACTGCTCGCCATAGATATAGTTGATGCCGAACCAGCCCTGCGTCTGCCGCGCGCACAAGTTCCAGCCTTCGGTGGGCACAGCCGAGAAATCGCGCCATTGCCCGCCATATACGCCCAGGCCAGTCGACATGCCGGATGCCAAAATCACCTGCGGGTTCTCCGGCAAGCGCTCCTCAACCGGCGGCAACTCGCCCGCCTCGACCAGCTCAGTCACCCAAGCCGGCTCGCTGTAAGAATCGAGCGCCTGGTACACCAGCATCTCGTCCAGGTTGAACTTGACAATCGGGTTGTCGCCCAACTGCACGCCTTCGGGGTAGGGGATCGGATCGGCCACTTCACTCATTTGAGCGAAGCCCGTCCCGACCGCCGCGAGCATCACCGCTGCAACCAGCAGGATGCGTAGAAAAGTAGGGAGTTTCATCGGTGTTCCTCCAATTTAGATTGACATTAAATTAGCCCGCCGGCGGCAACCGCCTCAGCAGGTTAATTCACTCAGTTTTACGCGACCGCCTCATCAGCCGGCTCGCCCTCGTGCAGCCAGCACGCCACCTGATGCTCGCCCGACACCACCGTCGGCTGCGGCAAATGCGTCCGGCACTTGCGCATCACATGCGGGCAGCGATCAGCAAAAGCGCAGCCCGCTATCTCCGCCGTCGCATTGGGCACGATGCCCTCAATCGGCACCAGAATCTCCTTGCGCCGGCCCAAAACCGGGATCGACTCCAGCAAACCCACCGTGTACGGATGCTGCGGATTGCGGAAAATATCCACCGTCGTGCCATATTCGACGATGCGTCCGAAATACATCACCGCCACATAATCCGCCATCTGCGAAACCACGCCCAAATTGTGCGTGATGATGATGATGGACGAGCCGAAGTCCTCTTGCAGCTTCTCCATCAAGTCGATGATCTGCGCTTGAATCGTGACGTCCAGCGCCGTCGTCGGCTCATCGGCGATCAAAATCGACGGATTGCAAGACAGCGCCAAGGCGATCATGACGCGCTGCCGCATGCCCCCGCTCAGTTGATGCGGGTACTGCTTGACGCGCTCTTGCGGGTCCGCGATGCGCACGCGATCCAACATGTCCACGGCGACCTGCAGCGCGTCTCGGCGGTTCAGCCCCTGATGCAACTGCACCACTTCCGAAATCTGCTGGCCCACCGTGTGCAGCGGATTCAGCGACGTCATCGGCTCCTGAAAAATCATCGAGATCTCGCCGCCGCGCACGCTGCGCATTTCCACGCCTTTGGGGTCGAGCTTGACGATGTCGATCGTCTCCGCCCGGCGCTTCTGCCGCCGAAAAATGATCTCGCCATCCACGATCTTGCCCGGCGGCGATTTGATCAACTGCATAATCGAGCTGGCTGTGACGCTCTTGCCGCAGCCGCTCTCGCCCACGATGCCCAGCGTCTGCCCATTGGCCAGCGAAAAGCTCACGCCCTTCACCGCCTGAACGATGCCTTTGTCGGTGAAAAAGTGAGTTTTGAGGTTTTTGACTTCCAAAATCGGCTCTGCGCCATTACTCATGCTCATCACCATTAACCTTGTCCCCCTTCCGTCATTATCGGGGAAGGGGCTGGGGGATGGGGGGCTACGCCCGCTCCGCCGCCAATTCCGCTACCGTCCGCGTATGCAAGCGCGCCGCGCCCGCCGATGCGCTCAGCATCACCCGCGTGCCGCCCGCCTCGTGCGCCGCCAACCGCGCCCGCGCCGCTTCAATCTCTGCAGTCGCGTAATTGGGCAGCCACTCAGCCTGCGCCACCAGCAGCTCATCCGTCATCTGCCAGACTTCTTCTGGATTGCAGACCGCGCCCACCAGCGGGTCATGCAGCATCGCCTGCTTCAGCAGCGTCACATCGCCGTGTACCGCCGCCTCCATCGCCATCTCTTGCACGCGCACGCTGGCCGAGCAAGTCGCGGCGCATGCCAGCGGCAAATCGCCCACCACCGGCATACTGATGCCATTCTTGTCGACATAACCCGGGATCTCCACCACACAGCCCTCGGGCAAATTGGTGATGTAACCGGCGTTGGGCACATTAAAATGCCCGCGATAAACCCGCCCCGTCTCCAGCCCTTCTATAATAAAGGACCCGTGCTCCAGGCTGCGTCCCGCTTCGGTGATCCGCGGCGGCGCCTCCGCCAGCCAATTGGGGAAGTCCGTCTCAAACCAATGCCGCCCCTCGGTGCAGACGCGCAGATAACCGCCCGTCTCGCCCAAAATCCAGCGGTTCAGGCTGATCCAGTCCTTAATCTCCTCCGGCCGCTTGCGATACCAGGGCACATACTCGCTGAGATGCCCGTTGGATTCTGTCGAGTAATAGCCGAAGCGCCGCAGCACATCAATCCGCACCTTCTCTTCTTCGCGGAAGATAGGATGCGCCTCGAATAGCTCCAGCAATTGCGGCAGCATATCCCGCCCGCGCCAGCGCGCCTGAATATACCAGGTCTGATGATTGATGCCGGCGCAGACGATGTCGACGTCTTCAAGCGTCACCCGCTCGTCTTGCTTGATCAGCCCCTCGGCCCGCGCCCACAACTCGATGCACTCGGCGATCTGCTCGTGACCATGCTGCACGCCGTGGCACAGGCCAATCGTGCGCACACCGCCATATTTGTTGCAGGCCCAGGTGTTCATCGCCATGGGGTTTGAGTAGTTGAGGAAGAGCGCGCCCGGCTTGGCCGCCTCGCGGATGTCGCGACAAATGTCCAGCAAGGCCGGTATCGTGCGCTGCCCATACATGATGCCGCCGGCGCAAATCGTATCGCCAACGCATTGATCCACGCCATACTTCAAGGGGATGTCGATATCCAGCGCGAAAGCGTCCAGGCCACCCTGCCTGATCATCGAGATCACATAGTCGGCCCCGGCGATGGCTTCGCGCCGGTCCAGCGTCGCAGTGACCTCCGCCGGCAAGCCATTCGCCTCGATATCCCGCCGGCACAACTGCGCCACCATATCCAAATTCCGCGCCGAAATGTCCATCAGCGCAAAGCGCGTATCGGCGAACTCCGGCACAGCCAGCAGGTCGCTCATCAGTCGACGGGTGAAGCCGACCGACCCGGCGCCGATCATCGCGATCTTCAACGGCATGTCTTTCCTTGCTGTCTCAACCCGGCATTAACACAGCCCTGAGGATACGCCATTTGCGCCATCATTCAAGTCCGCCGTTGGAGTCGTTCAACTGCGACAACAATCACTAACCGGCCCGGCTGCAAATCAGCCCGAATTTGCATATTCATACATTCACGCTGCATATTTGAGCGCATTCTGTGCGCGTTGTCAAGGAAGACCATGCGAAAATGTGCAATACTCGTGCAATTGGTGTATGCTTGAGTGGTTGCGCAGGAATAAAATCATGCCCGCCAAATTCGGGCTCACATGAGAAAAACCGAACGACAGCGCCTCATCCTCCAGCGTGTGCAGCAAGCCGCGCCCGCCGCCTTGCTTTCGACCAGCGATTTGGCCCGACACTTCGCCGTCTCCGAAACCACCATCCGGCGCGATTTTCAAGACCTGGCCGGCGCCGGCCTCATTCAGCGTCAATACGGCGGCGCGCACTCGCGGCAGCCCGCGCAAAGCGTCAAGACCGGCCCCGTCGGCATCCTGCTCGTCTCTCGCATCGACAAATATCGCGACCCCTTCTACAACATCGTGCTGGAAGGCGCCGAAAGCGCGCTGGAGGCCGGCGGCTATCAAGTCGCCTTCGTCAAGACCTTGCACGAAATCAGCACGCTCGAGCAGGCTAAGCGCTTGCTCAGCGATTTCAACCTGCGCGGGCTGATCCTGCTTGGCTACGCCGAGGCCGCAAGCATCCGCTACCTGCGCGAAAATCTGTCCCCCATCGTCACCGTCGCCGATAATCTTGATCTCGATGACGAGCTGGTGCTCTTCGACGGCGAGCGCGGCATGCGCCTGCTGATCGCGCATTTGGCGCGGCTGGGCCACCGCCGCCTCGCCTATATCTCCGGTTACGCCGATCTGCGCTATAGCGGCTTTTGCAGCGCCCTGGCCGAAAACAACCTGCCCCATGTCCCCGCCCTGCATCAGATTCTCGCGCCCGGCCCCTCCGGCTGGACGCCCGATCTCGGCGAGCGGGGCGCGCGGCTCTTGCGCCAAAGCGGGGCGCCCATTGATGCCATCGTCTGCGCCTCCGACCGCCTCGCCATCGGCGCCATGGCCTGGCTACAGCGCCACGGCTGCCAGGTGCCGGGTGATATCGCCGTCACCGGCTTCGACGATATCCCCGATTCCCAATTCACCTTCCCCCGCCTCACCACCGTTCACGTGCACAAAACCCGCCTGGGCCAGCTCGCCGCCCAGCGCCTCATTCAGCGCATCGAAAACCCCTCGGACATCCCCCTCAAAATCATCACGCCCGCCTCGCTCGTGGTTCGCCAATCCTGCGGCGCCCCTCACAAACGACGTCTGTAGGGGCGAGACTTGTCTCGCCCGCCCGTCCCTCGCAACCCCACGACCCCAATCGTCGAATCCTGTCGAGTTCCGTACCGCGGCGACCCCCGTCTCGCCCTCTCCGTGTCCTCGCTTAAACTCTGCGCCCTCGGTGGTAATAGTGTGGACCAGCCCTCAGCCGCCATCACCCGGCCGAAACGCCTCAGCCGGGCCATAAGGCGCCAAGCCCACCGTGATGTAAGGATTCAACACATATTCATCGCCCTGCTCATAAGCAAAGCGCCACATCCGCCGGCACATCTCGCGCTTCACCGCCTCATAACGCGCCTCGCCCGCCAGGTTGCGCATCTCGTGCGGGTCCGCCCCCAAGTCGTACAACTCGTCGTCATCAAAGCCGTTGAAGACGTACTTGTATTCCTTCGTCTTCACCGACCGCTGCGTATAATACAGCTCGACGCCGTTGCACTGCGTGAAGACCGCATCGCGCCACTCAGCCGGCTCTTCCCCGCGCAGCCAGGGCAGCAAACTCGCCCCGGCGAAATGCCGCTCCGTCTCGATGCCGGCCACATCCAGCAAAGTCGGCGCCACATCCGCCAGCGAAGCGAAAGCGTCCACGCGCCGGCCCGCCCCCGCGATCAAACCCGGATGCCGCATCACCAGCGGCACCTGATAAGCGCCGTTGAAGCAAGGCACGCCCTTGGCGAACAAGCCATGCTCGCCGCAATAATCGCCGTGATCCGAACAAAATATCACCAGCGTGTCGTCCAGTTGCCCCATGCTCGCCAGACGATCCAGCACCCGCCCGAACATGTCGTCGATATACGTGCAAAAAGCCCAAAAGTGGCGGATGGCATCGCGCGTCTCATCCGGGCTCAGCTGCCCGAAACGGCTCTCCCGCATCCGCTTGTAGATGCGCGGCTTATCCGCCAGGCTGTCGGCGTAACTCAGCGGCAGCGGCACATCGTCCAGGTCATACATATCGAGATAGCGCTGCGGCACATCGTAGGGGTCGTGCGGCCCCAGCAAGCCCACATACAAGCACCAGGGCGCCGCGCCATTCTCGATCTCGTCCAGCGCGCCCAGCGCCCCCTCGATGACCGCTTCGTCATGCGCGTAACCCGCCTCACCGGTTGAGCCATATAAATGAAAAGGCCGATATCCCGGCCGCATAATATCGCCGACCTCGCGCTCGTCCGCTTCCGGCATTTGAGCGATCTGCCGATACATGTCCCAGCTGACGCCGTGCATGGCCCCCGCCGTCGCGGTCACGCCGTGCTCGGTCCAGCCGCGGTCCGCCGGCGCTTCTTCCACGCTGACATGCCACTTGCCCGCGTAATGCAACGCGTAACCGGCCTCCGCCAAGTCCTCACTGAAGAGCCGCACCCCCGGCCTCAGCCCGCGGCTCAGCGCCTGCTGATTGGTGATGTTGTTCCACACCCCATGCCCCGACGGATACAGCCCGCTGAAAAATGTCGCCCGCGATGGGCAGCAATGCGGCGACGGACAGTAGGCCTCGGTGAAGCTGATGCCCTCCCGCGCCAACTGCGTCAAGCGTGGCGTCTGCGCCGGATGCTCCGCCAGCGCCGTGTCCGCCCGCTGATGATCGGTCATGAAGATGAGGATGTTGGGCGGCTTCATGCCATTCCCGCCGCCGCCCACAGCCGCGCCATGTACCGCGCCGTCTCTTCCGCCGCCGCGCGCCCATCCGCCATCGCATTCAGCCGCGCGCTGAAAGGCTCCGGCGTCACCGGGCCGTCATAGCCGATCGCGACCAGCTTCCGCATGAAGCCCGCCAGCGGAATCACGCCCGTCTCGCAGGGCAGCCGCCGATCATGATCGTTGTACTCCGCCATCGTCAAGCCCGCCGGCGCGTCGTTGACATGCACGTTGACGATGTCAGCGTTGCTCAGCTTGTCCAGGTCATCCAGGGCCCCGCCCGAGGTATACAGATGCCAGGCGTCCAGCAGCAGCCCGACATTGCCCGTGCTGATTTCAGCCGCCAATGCCAACATGCCCTCCATCGTATAAATGAAGGCGTGCTTCTCCGGCGGGCGCAGGCTCAGCGGGCCGATGAACTCGATGCCGAAGCGGATGCCATGCTCATTCAGCACCTCGGCGATCGCGCCAAAGCGCTCCAAATGCCAGGCGTAATTCTCGTCGAATTCGCGCTCATCGGACGCCGGCGGGCACCAGGTCGAGCAGCGCGTCGCCCCCATCTCAGCCGCCACTTCAGCAAATCGCGGCAGCCCCGCCAAGTCATCGCGCCAGCTATCCGTATTCCAGCGCACCGGCAAGCCCCAGGCGCCATACTTGATGCCAGCCTCGTCAAACAGCGCCCGCGCCGCCGCCGCGCCCATCTCCGCCGCTTCTTGAATGCTGAAGTCCAGCCCCGCGAATCCAGTCGCCCGCGCCAAGTCGATGCTCTCGCTCAACGACAAACCCCGCACCCCAATCGCGCCCGGGCTCAATGTCTGGTACATGTCCACTCCTTGCGCCGCGCCATCGCAGCCAAATCCCGTCAGAAGCGCCGACTATACCGCATTCCACCGCAACCCCACCAACGTCGAATTCTGTAGGGGCGATTCTGTGACTCGCCCTCCCGTCCCTCGCAACTCCACCAAAGTCAAAATCTGTAGGGGCGAGACTTGTCTCGCCCTCCCGTCCCTCGCAACCCCGCCGCCGTCAAAATCTGTAGGGGCGAGACTGTGTCTCGCCCTCCCGTCCCTCGCAACCCCGCCGCCGTCAAAATCTGTAGGCGCCCTGTGTCTCGCCCTCCCGTCCCTCGCAACCCCACCAAGGTCAGGATTTGTAGGGGCGAGCCACCGGCTCGCCCGTACGCGCGTTGGGATTTTGCCCGCAACGAAAATAGAAACGACCCTTGTCTCGCCCTCTCGGTGTACTCTTTTCTCCTCGGTGACCTCGGTGGTAACGGTGTAGATCCGCCGCCCCTCTATGCCCCTATAGTGAAATTTCCCGGCGTCCGTCGTACAATCCCCGCCATGTCCATCGACTCACTCAAACAGCAAGCCGCCGATTTCGCCGCTGACTTCGTGGAGTCCGGCATGATCGTCGGCCTCGGCAGCGGCAGCACCGCCATCTACGCCACCCGCCGCATCGCCCAGCGCATCGGCAGCGGCCAGCTCGTCGATGTCCTCGGCGTGCCCACATCGCTGGCCACCGAAGCCGCCGCGCGTGATCTCGGCATCCCGCTGACCACACTCGCCGATCACCCCGCCGTCGACCTCACCATCGACGGCGCCGATGAAGTCGACCCCGCTTACAACGTCATCAAGGGCGGCGGCGGCGCCCTCCTCCGCGAGAAAATCGTGGCCCAAGCCACAGAACGGCTGGTCATCGTGGTCGACGACTCGAAGCTGTCGCCCTGCCTCGGCACGCGCTTCTACCTGCCCGTCGAAGTCGTGCCCTTCGCCTGGCAATCTCAAGCGGCTTTCCTGCGCGGATTGGGCGCTGACGCTGCGCTGCGCATGGTCGACAACTCGCCCTACCGCACCGACCAGGGCAATCTCATCCTCGATTGCGACTTCGGCCCCATCGCCGACCCGACCGCGCTGGCCCGCGCCCTCGAAGCCCGCGCCGGCATCGTCGAGCACGGCCTCTTCCTCGGCATGACGAGCGATGTCATCGTCGCCTCCACCGCCGGCGTGCGGCACTTGCGTTGATCATTTGCCACAGAGGCACAGAGAAATCTATGCCGACACACGCATAACCCGACAGCTGCCCATGCAAAATACTTTGCACCGCGCAATGTGTATCTCGCCCTCCCCGTCGTATTCTGTAGGGGCGAGACTTGTCTCGCCCTCCCGCCCCTCACAACACCGCCGGCGTCGTCGAGCACAGCGTCTTCCTCAGCATGGCGCACGACCTCATCGTGGCCGGATCAGACGGCGTCCAATAGCCGGTCGAATACGCTATACAGCGCCCGTACATGAAAAATGGTGGGATATGTATGGCGTCTGCATCAGCTGGCTTGAAGCGAAGATTCACACGGTAGAGTTCCTTAACGGAGCCTTGCGACAGTTCGCTGCCGCTACCATGGTGACTGCGCTCGGCCCAGTAACCATGCGAGAGCGCATTAGCAGAGCAGTTTGGTGGTGAGCCATGGAATATGAAGTCGTAACCTATGCGGAACCAAGTCTGTTGTCGTCAATTGTCTTGAACCTCTTGCCGCTTTTGTTCTTGGTAATCTGCTTGGTTGATCTACATCGTTGTCAAAGAATGGCGCAGGCGCAAGATTGACACCAAAAAAAAGCGGGGCGATTAGCCTAGCTGCCTAGCTCTTGCGCAAGCACAGCGGACGAATGCAATTCCCACAGACGATGGCGCAGGACGTCTTTGTAGCCGGCGCCGATGGCGTGCGGCACTTGCGCCCATAGTCCGCGCCGATACCCGGCCCGCCCTTACTGCGGCCAACCACCCATAATCCCTTCGTGCCTCTGTGCCTCTGTGCCTCTGTGGCAATCTCCGCAACCAATTTCCAAAAACGCGAACATTTAGTCGCCACTTGCGCTCCATCCTGCGCTACGCTCGCATCAGACCCCATATCAGCGGAGGAACACCATGCCCAAGCAATACCCCGAAAGCGTCAAACGCCAGGCCATCGACCTGCTGCAATTGCACAACGACATCACCATCGCCCGCCACGCCACCGGCGTCGACAGGCGCACCCTGCGGCGCTGGCGCAGTGAACTCAGAAAAAACCAGGACGGTTTTATGTCCGAAAAAACTTCTCCGTCGGACACAAAAACCACAAAAGGCCCAAATCCGCCCGAAATCACCCCGTCCAACCCCCAAACTCAAAAGGCCCAAATCCGCCCGAAATCACCCACGTCCAACCCCCAAACTCACCCTGCATCAACCCAGGAAGCCGACCCGCCCGCCAACAGCGATTACGATGACTTCGTCTACATCCGCGCTCAACTGATGAAGCACGCCCGCCATCTGGCCCGCGATCTCGGCCCCGATAAGCCCGATAGCAACCGCCGGTCCCTGGCCCTCGCCCGCATCCTCGACCGCATCCAGCAGCTCGACGAAGTCATTCCAGTACTCGCCAAACAGCTGGAACGTCCAGCCTGGCAAGATGCCCGCGATGCCCTGCTCGCCCTTGATGTGTCGCCTACGGAAATCATTAAGGCCGATCAAGCAGCCTGCCAGGTCGATGACAGCCTCAAAGCCCGCGTCTACACCTACTACGCTGAGCTATATGAAGAACAGCATAAAAGCGCCGCTCGCTGGAAGTCGACCTATAGCTTGCTCTAGCTCGGCCGACCGCCGTCCTGCCGCCGGCCCAGCCAAGCATCCATAAGCCCTTTGTGCCCTTCGTGCCTTTGCGCCTTTGTGCTAATCCCTCCGTGCCTCAGTAGATCCAAGCAAGTGATGCCAATGATCGCAGCATAAGCCTTACCTTCAGGACAATCGAATGTGCGTACGGGCGAGCCGGTGGCTCGCCCCTACAAAGTCAGGATTTTCGCATGACTTATTTGGATTCACTTGTGCGCCTCTGTGGCTATTTCCCCACGCGCGCTACCCAGCCAATGCAGATCAGCCGTCGCAAAGCTATACTTGACTGCAAACCACGCGCCCAGGAACACCATGCTCACACCCCCCGAACTCACCGTCATCGGCATCATCGCCCTGCTCCTGGCCCTGATCGTCTTCACACGCCTGCGCATCGACCTCATCGCCCTGCTCGTCCTGCTTCTGGTCGCGCTGGCCCGCCTCGTGCCCCCCAGCGCCGCCCTCTCCGGCTTCAGCAGCGCGGTCGTCATCACCATCATCGGCTTGCTCATCATCACCCGCGGCCTGGAGCAAACCGGCGTCATGCACTGGGTGGCGCGCCAGCTGGAAGCCTATGGCAGCGGCTCCGAAACCAAGCTGATCGCCCTGGTCATGTCCGCCGGCGCCGCCATTTCCCTGCTGATGAACAATGTGGCGGCCGGGGCCGTCTTGCTGCCAGCGGCCCTGCAAGTAGCGCGCGATACCGGCGTCCCCACCTCCAAGCTGATGCTCCCCCTCGCGTTCGGCGTCACCCTCGGCGGCATGGCCACCTATTTCACCACCGCCAATATCCTCATGAGCGAACTACTGATCGCGCAAGGCATTCGCGGCTTGGGCATGCTGGATTTCCTGCCCGTCGGCTGCTTGATTGTGGCCGCTGGCTTGCTCTACATGCTCCTCGTCGGCCGCCGTCTGCTGCCGCGGCGCGCCTCGCTGGAGCGGCCCTTCCCGCGTGTCGATCTGCAAGATACTTATGAACTGGCCGAACGCATGTGGCTGGTGCGCGTCATGCCCGGCTCCCGCCTCGCCCACCAGACCGTCCAGCAGAGCGATATCAATGCCGAGCTCGGGCTGACCGTGGCGGCCGTCTGGCGCGGGCGCGACACCATCACCATCCCCAAATCCAGCCAAACCATCTACCCCGCCGATAAACTCCTGATCGTCGGGCGTCTGGATCGGCTGCAAAAGCTCTTGACCTGGGGCATTCAATTGATCGAACTAGGCGCCCATGCCGTCGTGCACGAGCTGCCAATCGAACCCATCGAAATCATGATCGCGCCCCGCTCCAATGCCATCGGCAAGACCCTCTCGGAGTTGAAGCTCAACCGCGATTCCGGGCTGCTGGCGATGGCCCTCTGGCGCGACGGCCACAGCTTCCACACTGATGTGCGCAAGATGCCCCTCCAAGTCGGCGATGCCATCCTGGTCGTCGGCCAATCATCAGACATTCACAACCTGTCGCACAACAGCAACTTCATCCTGCCGGCCGGCGAATACTCCATGCAAGCTGTTGAAAACAGCAAAGCGCCCTACGCCATCGCCATCACCGCCGCCGCCTTGGCGCTCGCCTTTTTCCAGCTTGTGCCCCTGCCCATCGCCATGCTGTCCGGGGCCGCGGCCATGGTGCTAACCGGCTGCCTCAAAATGGAGCATTTCTACACAGCGGTGGACTGGCGCACGGTTTTCCTCGTCGCCGGCATGCTGCCGCTCAGCCTCGCCATCACCCAAACCGGCCTGGCCGATCGCGTCGGCGCCTTCCTCGAGCTAAGCCTCGCGCAGGCCAGCCCGCTGCTGCTCTTCGCCGTCATCGCCCTGCTGACGATGTTGGTCGTGCAAGTGATCGGCGGGCAAGTGACGCCCTTGCTGGTCGGCCCCATCGCCATCAAAGCCGCGCTGCAACTGGGCATCGACCCGCGGGCGATGGCGCTGGCGGTGGCCATGGCTTGCTCGCTCGCCTTCATCACGCCCATCTCCCATCCCGTCAACATCCTGATGATGGGCCCCGGCGGCTACAGGTTCCGCGACTTCTCCAAAGTCGGCATCGGCATGACCATCGTCGCCCTGCTCACTATGCTGCTGGGCCTCGCCCTGCTCTGGGGCGTCTAAGTGGCTACCGCCCGCAAGCCTTCAAGCTTGGCCAGCCAAGCGTCGAAAAGCCGGCACTCCCGCCGGATTCTCGCCAGGCCGATTGCCTTCGCCACCTTCTCGCCCATTAGCGGCTTTTCGTATTCCGGATGCAAAGTCAATATCCGCTTCGACGGCGCTGTGAAGGGACTGTTATCGATATGCTCCGGTGTCTCAAACCTTTGCCGTATCGCCATGAATTCGTTCCGCAACCCTGACCGCCCAATCGCGCCTGCAAACGTAAAGGGATCGCTGAACATGAGCGCCTCAAACTCGTGCATCTGTATATACGGCACGAATCGGCGCAGAGAATCCTTCTCAACAGACTCTCCCAAGGCATCTATCAAACCGTCAGCTACCGCGGCGGCTTTTGCGCCAAGGTCGGATATTGTCGCTGCCTGTTCCAGCCCGGGGAATTGTGAATCAAGCCCGTAATAGTCAATCAGCGTCGAGCAGTATGCCTGCCGATTGCTGTAGAGCTGGCGTCTTACATTCCTCAACAGCCGCTCAAAGGTAACATTTCCGCCCTTCGACCGCTGACCCCCAATTGTGATTGGATAAAGGAAAAGACCGCGTTGTCCCGAATCCGGCGCAAGCACATTCTTGATGAAGCGAACCTCGGTTGGTCCCTCACAGATGACGTAGACATCCGTCACTACGGGATGCCCCCACCCAAAACGTTCTTGGCCCACAGCTCCCCGACCGAAAAATCCTTCCGCCACTCTTCAAATTTCGACTCCTCGAGGCGCCTGAAGACCGATACGCCATTTTCCAGTTCGACTGCAATCACGTCTTCAATGTCGAACTCGTCAAGCAGCAGCGTGGACTGTGTCGCCACGATCACCTGCATTCGCTGCGACGCAGAACGCAATAGCGCTCCCAGCAGATGAATGGCATACGGATGCAATCCCAGTTCAGGTTCGTCGAAGATAATAGTTCGTGGCGGATTCAGTTGCTTTAGCGCCGTCACCAAACATATGAACCGAAGCGAGCCGTCAGAAAGCTGATCCGCCAAGAATGGCTCGTAGTCATGCTTGTTTCGCCACCTTAGTAAGATATTGTGCGCGCCCGAATCGTTCACTTCGGGCTTCAACACAAAGTCACGAAAGAACGGCAAAGCCAATTGTATCGTCTCAACAATATCGTGATATTCGCGTGGATGCCTATGCTGAATCTTGAACAAATATGCTGCCAGATTTTCTGCGTCATGCCGCAGAACAAGGTTGTCATGCAAGCCGCGGGTCTTCTTCAAGCGCGCATCGCGACCGGTGTCGTGAAAATGGTATACTTGCCAACTAGAAATCGACTGATAGCAGTAGTCTGCTTGACCTGGCGGCTCATCTGGGGGACGAGTCACCGACTTCAGCTTGGCTTCATTATGTCCGTGGCCCAGAGAGTAGGGTGCGCGATTGCCGCCGGGCATAACCAGCAACTCACTCCCAAATACGAACCTATCGGCTGCCGTACGTGCCAGAGAAAACTGATAGGCATTTGCGCCGAACTGAACGAACGACTCAAGTTGACGTGTCGTCTTCGACCCATACGTCAACACGCGGTCGGCGCCATCTTCCTTTCCGGTCCAAATCTGCAAGTCTTCTTCAACCAGGCGTCGCAGCATATCAAAGAATGCAATCAGATTACTCTTCCCGCCGCCGTTCGGGCCAATCAGCACATTGAGCTTGCCCAATTCAAGCTCGACATCCTGCAGCGACTTGAATCCCTTGATCGTCAGCTTGTCTATCGACCGCTTCTCAACCACGTCTCTATGCCTAACACTTCTGCAACGCCAACTGGCATACATACTACCATATCGCCCTCGCGCCATTCAGCGTCCGCAGCCCGCCACGTTCATTTTCATATTCAATAGACATAAGATGACAAAATCTAAAGAATTATCATATACTAATGTCAAGGTGAAATTCGTTCACACGCTATCGCCTGCAGACGGAGCCTCCACTTATGACAGCTACCGCATCAGCAGCGGATTCGCGCGACCGCAAGTCAAGCAGAGACTTTCTGCTGCGCGGCGCGCTTCTCATCGTCGTGCTCGCCTTCTTTATGTCAGTCGGCAACGTCAACATCGGCGCCGTTGGCCAAGGGCTCGGCTATGCGCTGGCCGGCGTCACCGTCTTTATCACGTTCCGCGTGCTCGGCTTCGTCGACTTGACCGTGGACGGCGCCTTCCCCATCGGCGGCGCCACCTGCGCCATCCTCATCGTCAATGGCCACAGCCCCGAATTCGCCGTTATCGCCGCCTTTGTCGCCGGGGCGCTTACCGGGCTGGCCACCGCCCTCATCGACATCATCTTCAGAATCGAGGGTCTGCTGGCCAGCATCATCGTGATCACCGGCGCCTACACCGTCACCCTGCATATCATGGGCGGCCGCAGCAATATCCCGCTGCTGGGCGAAGAAACGCTGATCAGCCGCCACTCCAAGGCCTTCCGCACCTGGCTGGTCGAGCAATTCGGCGATCAAATGCGCCGCCAATCGACCAATCTGCTGGAGATTATGCTCTTTGGCCTCATCGTCATCGTGGCCTTGAGCATCCTCTACTGGTTCTTGCGCACCGAAATCGGCCTGGCGTTGCGCGCCACCGGCAAAAACCCCCAGATGGTGCGCGCCACCGGCTTGAATCACCATGCGATGATCATTGTCGGCCTCATGACGGCCAACGGCCTGGCTGGCATCGCCGGCTCCATGGTCGTGCAGCAATTTGGCTTCGCCGATGTCAGCCTCGGCTTCGGCCTCATTGTCCGGGGCTTGGCCGCCGTCATCATCGGCGAGGTGCTGCTGCGTCCGCGGACAGTCGGGCAATTGCTGATCGCCGCCGTCACCGGAATGCTCGTATTTGACATTTCGCGCGCCTGGATATTTAGCGCGCTTGACCTGCCCACCACCGATATTCAGTTCGTCAGCGCCTTGGTCGTGCTGGCCGCCCTGGGCACACCCAGGCTCTACGATCGCTGGAAGACTTGGCAAAGCCGCCGAAACGGATAAGTGAGCATATGCTGTCCCTTGATCACGTGTCGGTGACATTCAACGCCGGCACACCCAACGAAGTGCGCGCGCTTTCAGACATATCCCTCATGGTCGCCGAGGGCGAATTCATCACCGTTATTGGCTCCAACGGCGCGGGCAAGAGTACGCTCTTCAACGTGATATCAGGCGCCGCAACGCCCGATGCCGGCAGCATTACGCTGGATGGCCAAGACATCACCTACATGCCCGAATACCGCCGCTCACACAGTATCGGCCGCGTCTTTCAAGACCCGCGCCTGGGCACATGCCCCGGCTTGACCATCCGCGAGAACTTGTCCCTGGCGGCGATACACGGCCGGCAAGCCGGCTTCCGGCGCGATGTCAAGAAGGCGCAAGAAGCCTGGTTCTACGAGCAATTGGAGCGCCAGCACCTCGGCCTGGAAGACCGCCTGGATGCCGATGTGGCCCTGCTCAGCGGTGGTCAACGTCAAGCCATCACGCTCGTCATGGCGACCCTGTCACAACCGAAATTGCTGCTGCTGGATGAGCATACCGCCGCGCTGGACCCCAACGCGGCCGAACAAGTTATCGACTTGACGCAACAACTGGCCCGCGCCCACGACCTCAGCGTCGTCATGATCACGCATAGCATGCAGCAAGCCTGCGTATTGGGCGACCGCGTCCTCATGATGAATCGTGGGCGCATCGTCGACGAAATCGCCGGAGACGCGCGCCAAAATCTGCAACCCGCCGACTTGATCGACCGCTTCCATGCCCTGCAAGACGGGACTGAACTTTCGGACGCGCAATTGCTCGGTTGAGCCAGCGCCGACCAAGATCGGCCAGCTGGCCCGGCGAAGACCTTGGGAGACGAACTAGAACAGAATTCTAGCGGTGTTGGCTGAACCCGGACGCGGAGGATCGACAACATGAAACGTGTCGTGCTTATTGTCACCGTATTGGCGCTGGCGCTCACGCCAGCCGCGATAGCCCAAGACGATGACAAGCCGACGGTCGCCTTTCTGAAATGGGGCGACTCCAGCAACGTTGGCCTGGCGGAAAAGGCCATCCTTGATGTGCTGCAAGTCTATGGCTTCATTGATGATGACGAGCGCGCGCTGCTTGATGACGAACGCTCCATTGAGGGACAGCGCATCAACGTCATTTATGGCGACGCCCTGTTTGACCGCCTCGAAGCCAACGCCATCATCGACGAAGCCATTGACAAAGACGCCGATGTCTTCGTCACCTTCACCACGCAAATGACGCAGATCGCCTACTACGCCATTCGCGACTTCCTCGACCCGCCAAAGCTGATCTTCACCGTCACCTCGGGCCCTTACATCACCGGCGTTGCCGATACCGCCTGCATCAAGCCGGACTTCGTCACCGGTACCGTGCCGGTGACAAACTACGAAGACATTGTGCCCTTGCTGCTGCTGCAAGACCCGGACATGAAAGTCGCCGGCGCCATCTACTCGCCCCTACAGCGCGCCAGCGAGGTGGGTGTGCAGCGCATAACGGAGATTGGCGAGTCTCTGGGCTTGACCGTCGTCGCCGAGTCGATCATCGCCACGCCCGACCTCTACCAAGCCGTTGATAAACTGGCCAACCGCGGCGCCGAGGCGATTATCATCCCCATCTTCACTTTCCAGGGCTTTAGTCTGCTCTTGTCGATCTCGTATGACTACGGGCTGCCAGTACTATTTTCCGCACCGCAAAACGCCTACCGCGGCGGCACATTCGGCGGCGGATTCTTCGGCCTTTACAAGCAAGGCGCCATCGCCGGCAACATGCTTGTCGCCTATCTCAACGGCGATATTGATATCGCGAGCACTGGCATCTACGAGAGTGACGACTTCGCCTTCGCCGTCAATCTTGACGCGGCCGACCTGCAAGATGTCGAGGTCTCGCAAGCGATGCTGGACGGCGCGGCCTACGTCGTTGAAGACGGCCAGACTGCTCAGGGCATCACGCCGCGATACCCGGAAACCGTTATCGCCCTGCCCGACATGCCCTTTGAAGAACGCCGCGCGGCTGACCTGGCCTTGCTCGCCACGCTGGAATGCACGCCCGACATCATCGCCGAGCAGCAGGCGCAATTGGATGAGGCGACAGAATAAGTCGACGTGAAATCGTATATTCAAGGAGTTGAAATGTCACGAAAGACCCTGCTAATTCTCGCCATTGTGGCTTCGCTGATAGTTCCGGCCGCGCTGGCGCAAGACGCGGACAAGCCCGTAATCGCCTTTCTGCGCTATGCCGGCACCGCCCCGGTCGTTGAGGCTACCGCGGGCCTGCTCGATTCTCTCGAAGCCTACGGCTATCTGTCATCGGCGGAACGCGCCGCCCTAAACGAATCCTTCGATCTCAATGGCGAAAACATCAACCTGCTGTATCGCGATGCCGGCTTTGACCTGCCATCGGTCAACCTCATGGTCGAAGATGTGCTCGACAAAGGCGCGGACGCCATCGTGACCATCACGACACAAGTGGCGCAAATCGCCGTGAACGCAACCCGTGAACTGGAAGATCCGCCGGCGGTTCTCTTCAGCCTGGTTTCCACACCCTTCGGCGCCGGCATTGCTGATTCCACCTGCATCAAGCCCGATCACGTCACCGGGACGCAGCCCATCATGTCCTTTGCGGATTACGTGCCGCTGGTGCTGGTGCAGAATCCGGATATCCAAGTTATCGGCACCATCGAGACACCGGACCAACCAACTAGTCTTATCGGCTCACGGTTGATCACTCAGATCGGCGAATCGCTGGGCTTGACTGTCGAGGTCGTATCCGCCATTAACCCGGCAGATGTAAATGTCGCGGCGGAAACCCTGCTGAACCGGGGTGTGGAAGCCGTCATTTTGTCGGTCAATCCGTTGACCCTCCAGGGCACGCCTACGCTGGTGCAGTTGACCGCGGAATACGGTATCCCTCTCTATGCCCCCATCATTCAGCAAGTCTATCGCGGCGTGACCGTTGGCGCAGGCTTTCACAGCTTCTATGAGGAAGGCGTCATCGTGGCGCGGATCCTCCATGCCCACCTCACCGGCGAGGCGGACATTGCCGATATCGCCATCAATCAGTCCCGTAGCTTTGGAATCGCCCTCAACCTCGATACAGCTGCTGAGCAGGACGTGGAGATCTCTGAAGAACTGCTGGCCCGCGCCAACTTTGTCATTGAGAATGGCGAAAGATCCGAAGGCATGGCCTCAGACGTGGATGCCACCAGAATGGCGCTGCGAGAACTGACACCCGAAGAACGCCGCGCGGCCGATCTGGAATTCCTCGCCGGCCTGGAATGCACGCCGGAGATGATCGCCGAGCAGCAGGCGGAACTGGATGCAGCGGACTGACGCGGGGGCCTAACATCGAGCAGTAACCGGGGCGCGATCGGCAAGACCGCACCCCTCGCTTTTCCCAACTGCCCCGGCGGACAGCAGATGGCTAAGCCGTCGTTGCCGGCGTGGCTACGGGCTAAGATTTTTCCAGCTGGGTGTAATTCATGCCGCTAGTCAGCCACGCTATGCAGTTGCCGTGGTCATCCCAGTTTATGCAATCGCCTTCCGCTTGCGCCGGAATAGAGTTGACGACAGCCATAAGCAGCACCGGGCACACTAGTAGCACGGCCACGGCCAGGCCGCATCAGAGTGCCAAACAACGTCCATTCTCCCTTGTCTGACTCCTCTATCGATTCTTAATCGTGCCGTCGTTTCTCTGTCTTTCATTTCAAAGACGTATACAGCCTTAGGTCAAGCACCCGGTGGACTGCCACCGAGCGCGGGATCCGCAGCGGGCGTTTCCAGCCGAATTCGGCTGGTATGTACTGCGATCCCGGCGCCGCAACAGTACGGACGACGCTCAAGGTTCACATTCGCAGGGCCGGGATTGGCAAGGGCAAGCATCTGCTAATGCTCCGCTCATTTGCATTTGGTTGACTTCGAAAACATAATTAAGTAATATAGAGTAAGAGAGATATTTTGTTCCATAAGTCGCGCGATACTGGCGACACTTCAGGGGAGGTTCAAGTGAAGGCATTTGTGTACGCAGATCGAATTCGCAAGCGGCGGCGCGTCGCAGCATTATTGCTCTTGGTCGCGCTGCTACTTGTTCTATCGGCGCTCTTTAGCGGCCCCGCCTCTGCCAGCGGCGTATCAAGTATTACTTGTACCGGCTGGGACGACCATGGCAACTGTAATTCGTGGTCTTGTCAAAACATGACCCTTGCAGAGTGTATTGAGGCGATGAATTGGTGGGTAGACAATCTTAACTCGTAGCCCCTGGCGAGCGGCCGGCGCTGCGATCGCAGGCTCTATAGCGGGCGTTTCCAGCCGAAGCGCCCGCTTTACGTTCCTACATTGGATCTCATGAAAGCGAGGCTATCTAATGACTTACCGGCTTCTCTTCACCGTGTTGGCGCTGGCGCATTTGAGCGGCTTCGCCCTGGCGCAAACGGAAGGCAAGGCCCTGTCGCTGCTGAGCTTTGGCCGATCTCCCGCCGCCTACTCCGTCACCGAAGAGACGATCTTGCGGCAACTGGCGGCCGATGGCTGGCTGAGCGAGAGCGACCTGGGCGAGCTTGCCGAGCGTGGCGCGATCCACGGCGAGCGCCTCAGCGTCTACCCCATGGACGCCGGCTGGGCGCTGGACCAACTGCCGCTCATGCTGGGGCGCGCGCTGGATCTTGAGGCCGATATATTGGTCGCGTTCACCACGCCGGTCGCCCAAGCCGCGGTCAACGCCACCATTAATATGGAAGACCCGCCGGCCGTCATCTTCGCCTCGTCCTATTTTCCCTTCGCCGCCGGTTTGGGGGCCGCCCCCTGCCTCACGCCGGATCATGTGACCGGTTCCCAAATCACCCCACCTTACGAATTGCTGATTGATCTTCTATTCAAGCAGCAGCCCGATATCCAAACGGTCGGCGTCATGTTCAGCGCCGATCAGGTCGCGGGTGTTGAGGGCGCGGCGACGGCGACAGCGCTCTTGGAAGCGCGTGACATTGAAGTCAAGTCAGCCGCCGTAACCCACCCGGTAGACTTCAGCGCCGCCATCACGGGTTTGGTCAGTCGCGATGTCGAAGCCGTCATCCTGGCGATTGACACGCTCATGTCGACCGGCCTGTCCAGTATCGTCGCCATCGCCACGGAGAATCTCGTTCCTGTTTATTATCCCAGCCTGGGCGGCGTTTACAATGAGGCGCTGATTTCCGCTGGATATTTCCGCCAAACCGAACAAGGCTTGAATGTCGGGCGCATGGCGAGCGCAGCGCTAAGCGGCGAGCTTGACATATCTCGCACGGCAATTACCGAGATCGGCGGCGATGGCGTCGGCGTGAGTTTGAACGCGGCCGCTAATCTCGAGCTGGAGCTGGCGCCGGATATTCTGGAGCTAGCTGATGTGACCATCGGCAGTGGTCAATTTCGCTTATCGGAGAGGTTGCTTGCATTCATGGAGGCCTCTGTCGGGCACTTCGAGGCTGAAGACCGGCGCGCCGCCGACCGCGCTTTCCTGGAGTCGCTGCATTGTAGCGACCAGATGATCGCCGAACAGCAAGCGACCTTGGACGCCCAATCAAGCTAGACGATCGCTTCGCCTTTGCGTCCGCCACACGCGGGTTTGACATTCGCTGGCATCGCGTAATACGATAGACATACGGGATAGCCGTCTCACTTCGCCGGGGCTTCGTCGCCCCGGTGCGGCGTGTGCGCCTGCGTCCGGCGGCTAACCTGGGTTGATTTCTCTTCTACAGCTGCAAATACAGGCCGGCCCCGGCTGGTCGACAAAGGAGGAACTGTATGTTGAAGACAGTGGCGTCGCTCTTTGTGTTGCTGACAATCGTGGCCGCCCCCGCCGTAATCGCTCAGGACCAAAACAAGCCCACAATCGCCATCATGGGCTTCGGCTGGTTCCCCTCATTCGAGGTCACCGAAAGCGCTATCTTTGATATGCTGCAATCCTATGGCTTCATCAGCGCGGAAGAGAATGCGATGCTCGCCGACCGCCAAGACCTCGAAGGCGACCATATTAACGTCTTCTGGATCGACCCCGGCCACGGCGCTGATGAAATCAGTCTCGCGCTCGATAGCGCTTTGGACCGTGAACCTGATGCCTTGCTCACGCTGACCTCTTGGCTGACGCGGGCGGCCGTGAGCAAAACTGCCGATCTGGATGATCCGCCGGCCCTCTTGTTCGCTGCTGTCAACAATCCTTACCGGGCCGGCATTGCCGATTCCCCTTGCGTCAAGCCGGCGCATGTCACTGGCGCCGAATCGCTGACGCCCTTTGAGTACGTCATGTCGCTGCTCAAAGTCCAGAATCCTGACATCAGCGCCATTGGCACGCTGCACAATACCAACGACGACAACAGCGCTTGGCACTTGAGTCGTATCGAGAGCATCGCGGCCGACTACGATATCGCCGTCGAGGCCGAGGGCATCGTGCGATTGGCCGATATTCGCGCGGCGGCCGATGCCTTGATCGACAAGGGCATTGAAGCCTTCGTGCTGCCCTATGATTTCTTGACATCTCAGGGGCTGCCTGTCGTCGCCATCGCCGCCAATGAAGCCGGCATTCCGGTCTTTCACCCGAGCATGGGCGCCATCTACTACGGCGCTACCGTCGGCGGCGGCTTCTACCTTTACTACGAAGATGGCGTCACGGTCGGGCGCATGCTGGTCGCCTACCTGAACGGCGAGCTTGATATCGCCAAGACCGCCATTCACCAGCAGAGCAGCCAGGGATTGGGCGTCAATCTGGATGCCGCCTATGTGCAGGGCGTCGAAATGTCGGACGAGATCATGGCGCAGGTCGATGTCGTCGTTGAAGGCGGCGACCTGACGCAGGTCTCGCCCGTGCTTCAATTGGTGCTGGCGCAACAAGGCATCATCGTGCCGATGGAAGACCGGATCGACGATGATCGCGCCTTCCTCGCCGAGCTCGAATGCACGCCTGAACGCATCGCCGAAGAGCAAGCCGCCCTGGACGCCGCATCGCCGTAAGCGCGTCTAGCAATCTGGCGGACACTGACCATCGCCGGGCGGCTCAACACAGTCGCCCTTTCTTGCTTCGCTTGCAGACGTTTTCGCTTACAATATTAAGTAATGTCACTGTTGCGGATCCAAGACTGACTAAGCGAGGCGAGAAATGATACAGAAGATTCTGCTTATGATTGTGGTTCTGGCGCTAAGTGCAAGTTCAGCGCTCATGGCGCAGGCAGATGACAAGCCTACGCTCGCCATCCTTTCTTACGGGTATCATTCCAACATCCAGCTCTCGGTAAAAGGCACGCTCGATATGCTGCAAGACTATGGCTATATCAATGAGGAGGAGCGCGCCCTATTGGACCAGCAGCAAGACGTCGAGGGAGAAGGCATCAATATTTTCTGGGGCGATGCCGCCTACGACATCGGCTTCGCCAACCTCATGGTGCGCGATGCGCTGAATCGAGATCCCGATGCCTTGATAACCATTACCACGCCGGTGACGCAAATTGCCGCTAAGGCCACCTTGGATATGGACGATCCGCCGCCTGTATTCTTCAATGTCGTTTCCAACCCATACTTCGCCGGCATCGCCGACGCCCCCTGCATTAAACCCGCGCACATCTCCGGCTCTCAGTTTCTGGCGCCGTATGATCGCATTGTGCCCCTGGTGCTTCTGCAAAACCCCGATATCCAAGTGGTGGGCGCCATCTTCACCTCCACCGAACCCAGCGGCGTATTCGGCGCGAATCAAATCACCGCTGTAGCGGAGTCGCTGGGCTTGCAAGTCGAAAGCGCCGCCATCGTATCGGCTGCCGATTTGAAGCTTGCGGCCGAAGGACTCGTCAGTAAAGGCGTAGAAGCCTTCATTCTCCCGACTGAAGCGACCGTTGCCTCCGGCATGCCTGTCATCATGCAAGTGGCGAACGAACATAGCCTGCCTGTCATGTATACCGCGGGCAATGCCGTCTATCGCGGCGCGACCATCGGCGCCGGTGTCTACAGCTATTTCAAGGAAGGCGTCATCGCGGCGCGCATGCTCATCGCGCATTGGGAGGGCGAGATAAACTTGGCCACCACCGGCATCAATTTGCAAAACGACATGAGCGTAGGCGTGAATCTGGACGTGGCCGCTGAACAGGGCCTTGAGATTTCCCCAGAAGTGCTGGAAGCAGCGGACTTCGTAGTGGAGGGCGGGCAGAGCAGCGAAGGCGTGACACCCGGCCTGCCCGAGGTCAACCCCTTCCTGGAAGATATGACATTGGACGAGCGCCGCGCTGCCGACCTGGCCTTCCTGGCCGAGTTGCACTGCACGGAGGAGATGATCGCCGAGCAACAGGCATCCTTGGACGCGGCCGAGCAGTAGGCGCGCCATTCACTTAAGCTTCAAAGAAACTCTCGCAAGGGCGGCTTAATGCAGATGCCCATTTCTCGCCATCAGACATTTTCATGTATGATAGGTAGTAGGCCACGCCGGTGGTACAAACACTGCCCAAAAGAGGTGACGCATTATGCAGAGATTCCTGATCTTAATTGCGGTACTGGCGCTTGCTGTTAGTCCAACGCTCAGGGCGCAAGATGATGAAATCCCGACAATTGCCATGATGAATTTCGGCTATTCCGCCGGGCAGACTTTGGCGACCAAAGGCGCGTTTGACGTGTTGCAGGCTTATGGCTATTTCAACGAAGAAGAACGCGCCATTTTGGATGAGGGCGGAGACTTGTTCGGCGAAAACATTAACGTGCTTTGGCGCAACGCCGGCTCCGACACGCCGACAGCCAACCTCATGGTGGAAGACGCGATTGATCGTGGCGTGGATGCCATGCTGATCGTGACGACGCAGGTGACTCAAATCGCCGTAAACGCCACGCGTGACATGGAAGACCCGCCGGCGATCATGTTCAGTCTCGTTGGCTCTCCCTATTTCGCCGGCATCGCCGATGCGCCCTGCATCAAGCCGGATCATGTGGGTGGCACGCAGAATCACTTGCCTTATGCGCAATCTGTGGCCGTCATGCAACTGTGGAATCCCGACATCCAGACTATCGGCATGATTGTCGCGCCGGGTGAACCCATCAGCGTCTCCGGCGCCAGGAGCCTTCAGCGAGCGGCGGAGGAACTCGGCATGACTGTCGAAGTCGCCACCGTCATCAGCCTGAGCGATCTCAACCTGGCCACTGAAGCTTTGGTCAGCCGCGGTGTGGAAGCGCTAATCAATCCGGTCAGTTCCATTATCTTATCGGGGACAACACTGCTGCAGACGTTGACAGCCGAGTATGGCATACCCTTGTTCGCAATCTTCCCCTACCACGTTTACAACGGCGCGACGGTAGCGGCCGGCTTCAACAACGTCTATGGCGAAGGCGTAATCCAGGGTCGTATGATGGTCGCGCATCTAAGCGGGAATATCGACATATCCGAAATCAGAATTAACCGGACCGAGGACTTCGGCATCGCCATCAATCTGGATTCAGCCAAAGCGCAAGGCGTCGAGATACCAGACGAACTGTTGGCGATGGCGGACTTTGTCATTGAAGACGGCATCAGCAGCGCCGGCGTCACGGCCGACTTGCCGGAGGTCGTCACAACCTTGCCCGAAATGACCCTGGAAGAACGCCGTGCCGCTGATCTGGCATTCCTGGAGACCCTCCGCTGCACCGAAGAGTTGATCGCCGAACAGCGCGCCGAATTGGAAGATACCTGGGCTGAGGAATAGCTAGTCGTTTGCAGCCGAGCGCTTTCCCCAGAGGGCGGTTGATGGCAATCGCCCTCTTTCTGTTTCCCGGCGATGCTGCTAGATTGATACACCGAAACCCAGTAAGGGAAAGTGAGCTATGCAAGCAGCGCGACTCCACGGTCCCAAAGACATCCGCATCGCTGACGAAGCGTCGCCCGCGCCGCCCGGCCCGGGCGAAGTCACGCTCAGTATCGGCACGGTCGGCCTCTGCGGCAGCGACCTGCACATGTACGAGACCGGCCGCATCGGCTACACCGTCGCGCGCGAGCCTTTTGTGCTTGGTCACGAATTCATGGGCGTAGTAGCAGCGGTCGGTCCCGAAGCGCTGGACGGGGAGCATCAGCCGCTGCGCATCGGCCAACGCGTCGCGGTCGAGCCGGCTGTGCCTTGCTGGCGCTGCGAACTCTGCGAGCGCGGCCATCCTAATCTCTGCCCCAATCACAGCTTTTACGGGCTCTTCCCCGAAGACGGCGCCTTGCGCGAACGCATGAACGTCAGCGCGCGCAATTGCTTCCCCATGCCCGACGCGCTCAGCGACGAGGTCGGCCCCCTGCTCGAGACGCTGGGCGTCGCCATCCACGCCATCGACCTCAGCAAGATCCGCATCGCCAGCACAGTCGCCGTGCTCGGCGCCGGTCCGGTCGGCTTGTTGATCGCGCGGCTGGCGGTGCTGGCCGGCGCGGCGCAAGTCTTCGCCTTCGACAAGTTCGACTGGCGGGTGCGGCTGGCCAAGGCTTGGGGCGCCACTTACGCGCTCAACGTCGACGACTGCGACCCGGCCGATGTCGTACGCGATCTCACCGGCGGGCGCGGCGTTGATGTCGCCATAGAAGCGGCCTGGGCGGATCATTCGGTGCAGCAGGCGGCCGATATGGCGCGCTATGGCGGGCGCTTGGTGCTGGTCGGCATCCCGCCCGATGACAGGCTCACACTGCAGCATTCGGTGGCGCGGCGCAAGGGGCTGACGATCATGATGTCGCGACGGATGAAGCACACCTTTCCGCGCGCGATGCAACTGGCGACATCGGGCAAAGTTAATCTCGACGAGCTGGTCTCGCACCGCTATCCGCTGAGCCAGACGGCGCAGGCCTACGCCAGCAACGCCGCCTACGAAGACGGCATCAACAAGGTGATTCTGCGTGTGGGCAGTTAGGGGGCTGCGGACGCGGGGAATAGCTCGCGGACAGGGATTTCGAATCCCGGCAGGACATCGCCCCCGCTGAGCGTGTCGCCTTCTTCGAGCGTGGCGGCGCCGGATCGCGTGTGTACCTCGACCGTGCGTGTTTCCGGGTGAACGATCCAAACCAGGGCCGTGCCCGCGGTCAGCAGTTGACGAATCTTGCGGTGCATATCGGCCACTGTATTGCTGGGCAAGATGACTTCTACCGCTAGATCCGGCGCGAACTCCAGCAACTGGTCAGGAAGCGCGACAGGCGCTCGCACTCTGCTGATATATGCGATATCCAAGCCACGAACGGTATCTCTGCCATCGGGGTTGCGTTCCAGGATGAAGCCGGTTTCCGCCGCCGTAACGATGCCAAGTCTATTCTCTTCAGCATGGTTGAAGATCTTTGCGCCCAAGCGCATTGTAATCTGCCCATGCAATCCGGTTGGCTTCGACATCTCGACGATTTCTCCATCGACAAGCTCGACAATGCGGTCGGCATATTCCGGGCTGTCCACCAGAGGCGATGAATCGCTCAGCGCTTAGCTGTTGTCGCTGGCGTTCCATGACCATGATTTCGCGTCTTTCGTCCTTTCCTCGGCACCCATTCTACCAAACAGCCCGGCGGAAACAAACGTCCTCGCTGGCGCAGGCTTCCATGCCGACAGTAGTAGTAATCTGCGACGTCGCGATTTATCCGCCAACTCTACAGAAATCCTCTGTGACCTCTGTGTTCTCTGTGGTTAAACAACCTGTTAAGCGTTCGCACTTTTGGATTTGTCCGCGATGTTTACCATCGTCACGACAAGGCCAGGTTCGTAATTTCGCCCGAAGTTCATTATCATAAGCGCATTCATTCGGGAGAGTTGAGCATGAAAGTCAAGAGTAAGCACACTTTCAAATGCTGCGATCCTGAGCAGGTCTGGGACAAGTTGATGGATGTTGACCGCTTGGGCAGCATCATTACCGAAGGCAAGGGGCTGAAGAAGGTGGGAAGAAACAAATACAAGGGCAAGCTGCCGCTGAAGATGCCTGTCGTTAAGGGCGACCTGGCGACTACCTTTAGGTTGAAAGGCGTCGACACGCCGAATGAATTCCGACTAAACGTCAGGGGCAAGAATGGCAACATTCGGGTCTCTAGCAGAGGCACCTTTAAGCTGAGCCAAGAGCCAGACACTGTTGTTACGTATGAGGGTCGCCTGAAGCTGTACTTCAAACTACCTGCTGGAATTGAAGCTGGCATGCCCGGCCCGGTGAACACAGAGGCAAAGAAGTCACTGGAACAGGCGTTGGCGAGTCTCTTAAGAAAGATCGACAGGCAATGTTGCGAGGAGAACCACCATGCACATTGAAGGCAGCTACGACTTTGCGCACGAGCGGGAGCTGGTCTGGGACGTGCTGATGGACATCGACGTCCTCGGCAGCATCATCCCCGGCTCCAAGGGCTTGGAAGAAATCGGCGAGAACAAATACCAGAGCAAGCTGGCGGTGCGCGTCGGGCCCGTCAACGGGAAGTTCGAGGCCAGCTTTGAACTGGCCGATGTCAACGAGCCCGAGAGCTACCGGCTGCTGGTGGCGGGCAAGGGCCCGGCCGGGCACGTCACCGGCGAAGGCACGATTCGGCTGGAGCAGGCCGATGGGGGCACGACCATGTACTACGCCGGCGACGCGCGCATCGGCGGCAAGATCGCCGCGGTCGGCCAGCGCCTGCTTGATGTCGCCGCCAAGCAGATCGCCAAGCAAGCGCTGCGGAAGCTGTCCAAGCAGATCGAGGCGCGCCTGGAGACGGCGGGATGAGTAGCCAACCCCTCCCCCCGGCCCCCTCCCCAACGCATTGGAGAGAGGGAGCGCAATCGGCGGACTTCGCTTGATGAATGCATATCGCAAGCCTGAGCGCAAGTCTCCCTCCATCGCGATAGGGGGAGATTCTGAGGGAGGTCGACCAGTATGAACCGCGCCTTTATCGACGCCCTCAATACGATCTACCCGGCCGACCGCATCCTGACCCGCGATGTCGAGTTACTGCCCTATGAATCGGACGCGCTGACCGCCTTCCAGACCAAGCCGGGCGCGGCCGTCATCCCGATCAACGAAGGCGAAGTCATCGAAACCGTCCGCCTCTGCCACAGCAGCCAGGTGCCCTTCGTGGCCCGCGGCAGCGGCACCAGCCTCTCCGGCGGATCGCTGCCCATCGCCGACGGGCTGATCATCGCCCTCAACCGCCTCAACCGCATCAAGCATATCGACCCCGAACAGCGTATCGCCGTAGTCGAGCCGGGCGTCGTCAACTTGCATATCACCCAGGCTGTTGAGCATTACGGCTTATATTACGCGCCGGACCCGTCCAGCCAATCAATCTGCACCATCGGCGGCAATATCGCCTTCAACAGCGGCGGCGCCCACTGCCTGAAACACGGCATGACCAGCAATCACGTGCTCGGTATGAAGGTCGTGCTCGCTGATGGAACCGTGACGCAGTTCGGCAGCGACAGCCTGGACGGCGTCGGCATCGGGCCCGATCTGGTCGGCCTCTTCGTCGGGTCGGAGGGTCTGTTCGGCATCGCCCTCGAGATTTCGGTGCGCCTGATGCCGCAGCCCGAGTTATATCGCACCGTGCTGGCGGCTTATGACGACTTAGGGCGCGCCGGTGATGCTGTGGCCAGCGTGGTCGCTTCCGGTTTGCTGCCCGGCGCTATGGAGATCATGGACCGGCTGGCGATCCAGGCTGCCGAAGCCTCCGTCAGCGCCGGCTACCCCGCTGCCGAGGCGCTGCTGATCGTCGAGCTGGAAGGCGAGACCCCCCAAGTCGAGGCCGAATTCGAGCAGCTGCGTGGCATCATCGCCGAATCCGGCGCCTTCGAGGTGCGCATCGCCCGCGACGAAGCGGAACGCGCCCGCATCTGGAAGGGGCGCAAAGGCGCTTTTTCCGCCGTTGGCCGCCTGAGCCCGGATTATATCGTGCAAGACGGCGTCGTACCGCGCACCCGCCTGGGCGAGGCGCTGACACAGATCGACGCGCTCAAAACGAAACATCAGTTGGAAGTGGCCAATGTCTTCCACGCCGGCGATGGCAACCTGCACCCGCTGATTCTGTACGACGGGCGGCAGCCGGGCGCGCTGGAAAAAGCCGAAGCGCTAGCGGGCGAAATCCTGGCGCTCTGCATTTCGCTGGGCGGCTCCATCACCGGCGAGCACGGCGTCGGCATGGAAAAACGCGATTACATGCCGGCCATGTTCAGCGAGCAAGAACTCGATATCATGCAAGAACTCCGGCGCGCCATCGACCCCCACGAGATCGCCAATCGCGGCAAGATGTTCCCTGATGGCGAAGCGCCCGCGCTCAAACAAATCGGCATGCACCCCCTTGAACGGCAGGGGGTGATTTCGCGCGAATGACCCGCGATCAGACGCGTTCAGTCGCAGAACTGCAGGCGCTCGTCCATGAGAGCCGGCGCGTGCATGTGCGCGGCCGCGGCAGCAAGTCGGCCTTGCACCGGAATCAGGGCGAGGCCGCCATCGCCGATCTCTCGCTGATGAGCGGCATCGTCGACTATCAGCCGAGCGAATTCACGCTGACCGTCGGCGCCGGCACAAGCATCGCCGAAATCGCCGCCGCCCTCGCCGATCATGGCCAATACCTGCCCTTTGACCCGCTGCTGCCCGCGAGCGCCAGCATCGGCGGCACGGTCGCGAGCAATCTGAGCGGGCCGCGCCGCTTCCGTTATGGCGGCCTGCGCGACTTTATCCTGGGCGCAGCGGTTGTCGACGGCTTGGCGCGCGCCTATCGCGTCGGCGGCAAAGTGGTGAAGAACGCCGCCGGCTTCGACCTCAGCAAATTCCTGGTCGGCAGCCTCGGCCGCTACGCCATCATGACCGAGTTGACCTTCAAGGTCTTCCCGGATGCGCCGCAGTTCGGCACGCTGCGGTTGAGCTACGATACGCTGGCGGATGCGCTGGCGGCAGTCTTCTGCCTCAATCAGAGCGTCTACGAGCTGGACGCGCTGGATCTTTTGCCGGGGGATTCGAGCTGGTCTTTGCTAGCCCGGCTCGGTGGCAGCGCCGACACTCTGCCGGGGCGGCTGGCTCGCCTTAATGAAGCTATGCAGCGCGAGACCGCTTCGACTGACGCCGAGGTGTTGCGGGACGAGGGCGCGCTCTGGGACCCACTGCATTCGCACTGACGGCCCCGTCCCTGGTCAAAATCGTCGTTTCGCCGAAGCAGCTGCCCGGCCTCGACGCGCAATTGACGTCTTGCCAGCGTCGCTACAGCTGCGGCGGCAATATCGCTTGGGTCGCGACTGATGACCTGGAGCGTTTGGATACGGGCGCTTGGATCCGCTTGGGCTCACTGGTTTGTGCCTGCGCGGCGACTGCCCGGCCCCGCTATTGGGAAAGCCGCTGGAGGCACTGCTTTCGGCCCGCGTCAAGCAAGTGCTTGACCCACTAGGGAAATTTGTGTGAGGCGCCATGCAACACAGCATCACTAGCGACGACTCGCGCGCGCCGGAGATGGCCAAAGCCATCGAGAATTGCGTGCATTGCGGCTTCTGTTTGGCGGCTTGCCCTACCTACAATTTGTTGGGCGAGGAGATGGACTCGCCGCGCGGCCGCATCGTGCTGATGAAGAATGTCCTGGAAGAGCGTTTGGCGGCGGACGAGGCGCAACTGTACATCGACCGCTGCCTCGGCTGCATGGCCTGTGTGCCGGCTTGCCCTTCCGGCGTGGCTTACGGCGATTTGCTGGTGAGCTACCGCGCCATGCAGGAAAAGCAGCGGCGGCGCCCGGTAATGGACGCGCTGCAACGCCGCCTGATCCGCGAGACACTGCCCTATCCGCAGCGCTTTCGGCTTGCTGCGCGCGCAGGCAAGCTCGGCAAAGCGCTGGCCCCAGCGCTGCCCGATAGCTTCGCCGCCATGCTCAGCCTATTGCCCGATGCGCTGCCGTCAGCGATGCCCTTGCCCGAGGTCGTGCCGGCGCAAGGCGAACGGCGCGGCAAAGTCGCGCTCCTGCTAGGCTGCGTGCAGCAGGCGCTTGCGCCGTCGATCAGCTTCGCCGCCGCTCACGTCTTGGCGGCAAATGGCGTCGAGGTGCATATTCCGCCGGATCAGAGTTGCTGTGGTTCGATCCTGCTGCACATCGGCGCGGAAGACGATGCCCGCGCCCTCGCCCGGCAGAATTTCTCGGCGCTGCCCGCCGATGTCGATGCCGTCATCACCACAGCCGCTGGCTGCGGCTCCGGCATAAGAGATTATGAGCTGCTCTTCAAATCAACGGCTGACGCCACGGCCGCCGCCAACTTCGCCCGCCGTGTCATGGACTTCAGCGCCTATCTGGCTGATCTCGGTTTGCGCCCGCCCCAGGGCTTCAAGCGCGAGCGGCGCGTCGTATATCAGGACGCCTGCCATCTGCTG
The DNA here is from genome assembly GCA_965208195.1 of Phototrophicaceae bacterium. Lineage (GTDB taxonomy): Bacteria > Chloroflexota > Anaerolineae > Aggregatilineales > Phototrophicaceae > UBA6055. The sequence continues at coordinate 2,592,782 of CBDBOC010000004.1, forward strand.
CACGCCCAGGGGTTGAGCCAAGCGCCGCGCGACCTACTGAAAGCCGTGCCCAATCTGCGCCTTGTGCCCATCGCCGACGCCGGCATGTGCTGTGGCTCCGCCGGCGCCTACAATATCGACCAGCCCGCCATCGCCGACCAGTTGGGCGCGCGCAAAGCCGAAGCTATCCTCGCCGCCGAGCCTGATCTGGTTGTCTCCGGCAATATAGGCTGTATCATGCAATTGCGGCAGCAAAACGCGCTGTGTGCCGCGGGCATCGCCATCACGCACACCGCCGAATTGCTCTGGCAGGCCTATGGCGGGGGCTAGCGCAGCCGGGGCGCCGCCCCCCGAGCTGAAAATCAGCAGCCAGCCCGCACGTACTTGTGGCCGATCCAGCCCGTTTGGCCCTGGTAATTCACCTGGTACCAGTATTGCGTGCGCGTCGGCGAGACCAGATTCGTGCCACGCGGGACGACGCCCAATATCACGCCTTGCAGTGACGGGGCGTCACGCAGGAAGAGGAACCCGGTCGTATGAATTGGGCAGCCATCTGTCGTCGTCGCTGCAACCGCGGTTACTGGCGTGGTCGCCTCGGTTACCGGGGTCGTCGCCTCGACTATCGGCGCCACCGTCGTCAGCTCCGTGGTGGTTTCGCCCGGCACGAGCACCAGCGTGCCGGCGCGGTCCACATAGGCGCAGGTCATAGCGCCCGAGCGATAAGTCTCAACCGGCACTACGGAACGGGGCGCCGTCGCCGCATCCAGGAATGTGATCGCGCCAGCCTGCGGGAAGCAGACGTGGACGCCCTGCTCCACATAACCCCAAATATCGACGGCATCAATGACGCCGGCGTCCGCCACAGACTGGTTGCCGATGCCCGCGCCGTCAACATGTTGACACTGCACGCCGCTGCCCAAGCCCAAGGGGGCCGAGACCGTCACGCCAGACAGCGCTTCGCAAGTTGCCGGCTCCGGCGGATAGACGCCGAACCAGGCCAGGATCACATCCATCCCGTGATGGCAGATGCCACTGATGCCCTCCATGCTGATGGTGCTGCGGTTAGCGTCGATGCCGCCCGTGCAATCATGGAAGATGGCGTTGGCCAAGGTAAGGTCGCCATCCTCAATCACCATCAGATCGCCATGCCGGGGCTGGCGAAAGCGAATATTCACATTCTGGAGTATCAGCGTTCCGTCTTCCACGCGGAAAGCCGGCACATCGCCGAAAGTGATGCTGTGCCCGGCTCCCTCCAGATGAATCGGCGAGGTCACCGTCGGTAATGTGTTGCCGCGATCCTGGTTCTTGTGCATGATGATGGTGTCGCGGGTTCCGTAACCACGCTCGCAGCCGCCGATGGGTTTGTTTCTGTTGGCGGACTGAATCGCTTCAGCCAAACTGCATTTGCCTTCCACATTGATATCGCCCGCGTAGACCAACTGCGCCGCCATCAGCAGTAAAAGGATAGCCGCCAGCTTGACGTATCTACCGGCGCCAAAACTCGTCACCGTTTTCATTTCGCGCTCCAGTCGTATGATGCCACTAGTAGTCTCCCTATATCGTATCCTGTACGCAAGTCGACTTCAAGTTGCCGATGACGCGCCAGCGACCAACCAGACGCGCCTCGACTGCAACGTGGCACTGCGCGCCGTCCAACGGTATTCCGCCGCCGGCGGGCTTACCAGGCGTAGGCTTTGGGCGCCTCACCGCCGGGGCCGGGGAATATCTCATCCAGCCGCGCCAGCGTTTCGTCATCCAGGCGGATTGCGGTCGCGCGCGCCGCGCTCTCCAACTGCTCCATGGTGCGCGGGCCGATGATGGGCGCGCTGACCGCCGGATTGTGCAGCAGCCAGGCCAACGCCACCTCGCCCGGCGGATGACCGAGATCGCGGCAAAGCGACTCATAGGCTTCCAGCTGTGGTCGCTTGGCTTCTATGCGCTCCATCATGCCGGGGTTGCTGCGCCGGCCCGTCGCGGCCTTTTGCAGCGCGCCGCCCAGCAAGCCGCCGGCCAGCGGACTCCAGGGGATCAAGCCCAGGCCATAATGCCGGCAAGCCGGGATGACCTCCAGCTCAACCGCGCGATTATCGAGATGGTAAATGCTCTGCTCGCTGACCAGGCCCAGCATGTGGCGACGCGACGCCTCCTGGCAGGCGGTGGCGATATCCCAGCCGGCGAAATTGCTCGAGCCCACGTAGACGACTTTCCCCTGCCCAATCAAACTGTCGAAAGCCGTCCAGGTCTCGTCCCAGGGGCAGTCGCGATCGACGTGGTGCATCTGGTAGATGTCGATCCAATCCGTCTGCATCCGCTGCAAGCTGCCCTCGCAGTGCTTGCGAATCTTGTACGCGGACAGGCTGCGTCGATCACGATTAGGCTCGGGCAAGTATTCTGCGCGGCTGATTGGATTGTAGACCTTGGTCGCCAGCACGACCGCGTCCCGCCGGCCCCCGCCTTGAGCGAACCATTCGCCGATGATCTCTTCAGTTACGCCGGGGCCGACTGGTCTTCCGTATACATCGGCGGTATCGAAAAAGTTGATGCCCAGTTCAAGCGCGCGGTCCATGATGGCGAAGCTGTCTTCCTTGGAGGTTTGTGGACCGAAATTCATCGTGCCCAGGCAAAGGTTGCTCACCAACACGCCATGCCGCCCGAGGCGTCTGTGCTCTACTGTCATTGTCCGTTCATCTCCTTAATATCGCCACCGCCCCCGCAACGGCAATCACCCGCAAAACGCGGGCCATATCCGAGGGCGATCGTCCGTATCGCTGCTCATTACCCTATAAGCGACTGTGCCCTCCGTCAATTGCGGGATGTCGAATGCGGCAAAAGACACGCCAAGACATTTGCCGGCTTTTGACGTATAGTCCTGTTTCATACACTCGTTATCTACCGGGAGCAGCTGATGACAATCGCATTGGCTTATGATGAATTGGAGCGGCAGTGGGCCGCGTTGGATCATTCGCCCATTGACGATGGCCGCGTCGAAATGATCGTGCGCCGTCCCGCCGCCAACCAGCGCGAGGACCTGCAGCGCGCGACCTTCACCGCGGAAGCCGGGCTGGCCGGCGATGATTGGCTGCGCCGCAGCGCGGACCCGCAAGCGCAGATCACGCTGATGAACAGCCGGCTGATTCATCTGCTCACCGGCGACAAAGCGCGCTGGGCCGAAGCCGGCGATCAGCTCTTCGTCGATCTCGATATCTCGCAGGAGAATCTGCCGCCGGGCACGCGGCTGCAAATCGGCGGCGTCATCATGGAGATCTCGCCCTTGCCGCATACCGGCTGCACCAAATTCGCGCGGCGTTTCGGCGGCGGCGCCCGCAAGTGGGTCATGAGCGATCAGGGCTTGGCCGAGCGGCGGCGCGGCGTCTATGCCACGGTCGTCCAAGACGGCGAAATCGCAGTCGGCGACACCATTCGCAAACTGCCCTAAGCGCGCCAAATGGCGAAGCCGCCTGATCTACCGAGCGAAGGGAGCGCCGCATGATCGACGCCAAGCTAATCCATCCGCAGATTCTGGCCGCCCTGGGCAAAGCCGGGCACGGCGCCACAATTCTGATTCCCGATGGCAATTATCCGGTCGCCACCAACGCCCACCCGCGGGCCGAGCGCGTCTACTTGAATCTGGCGCCCGGCTTGGTGACCGTCACCGATGTTATGCAAGCTGTACTCAGCGTGACTCCGATTGAAGCCGCCCAGGTCATGCGGCGCGATGATGGCGCCGAACCCAGCATTTATGCCGACTTCCGCGCATTGCTGCCCGATGACGTGGGGCTGACGCCGCTGGAGCGCTTCGCCTTTTACAACGAAGCCAAGAAAGACAACTGCTGCCTGGTCATCGCCACCGGCGAGCAGCGCATCTACGCCAATATTTTGCTGACCATCGGCGTGGTGGATCCGCCGGCGGACCAAGCCGTTTAGCCAAAAGTTCAGCAATGCGGCAAGGACCGTCTCCCTTCCCTCATTTTGGGAATTCCGCCCCCCGTTGAGCGGGGCGATTGAGGGGGGGAATAGGGCCGGGGATGGGGGCTGAAGCATTGAAGCCGATAGAAGCCATCATATTCGACATGGACGGCGTCCTGGTCGATAGCGAGGTCTACTGGGCGCAGGCGCGGGTGGATTTCGCCCGTGAGCGCGGCAAAACCTGGACGGACGAATTGCAGCGCCTGGCCATGGGGCGCAGCACGGTGGGCTGGGCCGGCGTGATGCAAGACAAGCTGGCCCTCGCCGAGAGCATCGACGACATCATCGCCGAGATGAAAGCCCGCGTCATCGCCCATTACGAAACGCGCATGCCGACCCGCCCGGGCGCGCTCGAATCGGTCGGCCACATGCAGCAGCATTTTCGCGTCGGCCTGGCCTCCGGCTCCCCCACCGAAATCATCAAGGCGGTGATGCGCATCACCGGGCTGGATCAAGTCTTTGAGGTGATGATCTACGGCGATGACATCCCCCGCGGCAAACCGGCGCCGGATATCTACCTAGCGGCACTCAAAGCCCTCGGCGTCGCGCCAGCGGCAGCGCTGGGCATAGAAGACTCAGCCAACGGCTTGCGCTCGCTGAAGGCGGCGGGCATGTTCGCCGTGGCCGCGCCCAGCCCGGATTTCCCGCTGGCGGACTCTGTGCTGGCTTTGGCCGACGCGCATATCACGACGCTGGACGACTTCAACATTGACTTGGTGCGGCGCATTCAACGCGAGCGCAGCAGCTAAGCGTCATGCCTCTGGTGTGATTATTTCCCGCCTCCAGCGGAGCGGTCGCCGTCGTGCGCTTTATGTGACAAACGGGCGCAAGGCGTCTATAATGGCGGATGTTCCTTTTGCATCGTACAGACTTTATCAAGCCACTTGGTAATGCAAGCAGACTTCGTGAACAATCTGGCGCAAAACAGGTATGGGGCGGGATGCGGCAAAGTCCGCGACGCCTTGTATAGCCGGGCGTAGCGCGCATGAGCGCCAAGCGCGTCATCGCCATTGACCTCGGCGCCACCTCCGGCCGCGTGATGTCGGCCGCCTTCGACGGCGCGCAGCTGCAACTGAGCGAGGCGCATCGCTTCCCTAATATCCCGGTGCAAACACCGACTGGCTTGCACTGGGATGTGCTGCGGCTTTGGCACGAAATCACAACCGGCATCGCCGCTGCCGAGGGCGCCGCCTCCATCGGCCTCGATTGCTGGGGCGTTGACTACGCCCTGCTCGATGGCGCCGGCCACTTGCTGGGCAACCCTTGGCATTATCGCGACCCGCGCACCGAGGGCGCCATGGACTGGGTCTTCGAACGCATGCCGCGCCGCGAAATCTTCCAGCGCACCGGCATCCAGTTTATGCCGCTCAACGCCTTGTATCAGTTGGCGGCGTCGCTGCGCGATGGCAGCCCGCAACTCGATCAGGCGGCTTCAATGCTGACCATCGCCGACCTGTTCAATTATTGGCTGACCGGCGCCAAGACCTGCGAATTCACCGAAGCCAGCACCATGCAGCTCTACAACCCGGCTTTGGCGGATTGGGACCGCGAGTTGATGTCGGCCGTCGGCATCCCCACGGATATCTTGACGCCCATCGTGCAGCCGGGCACAAAAATCGGCCGTTATCAAGGCATTGATGTCATCGCGCCCGCCTGCCACGACACGGGCAGCGCGGTGGTTGCCGTGCCCTCGACGACGGAGAACACCGCCTATTTGAGCAGCGGCACCTGGAGCCTGCTCGGCCTGGAGCTGGACGCGCCCATCATCAGCGACGCCGCCTACGCAGCCAACGTTACCAACGAAGGCGGCTACGGCGGCACTTTTCGACTACTAAAGAACATCATGGGCCTTTGGGTGGCCGATCAATGCCGGGCGACCTGGCGCGCCGCGGGCCGCGATTACAGCTTCGACGAGCTGACGGCGATGGTCGAGGGCGCCGCGCCCTTCAAGTGCCTCATAGAGCCGGACGATCCGCTCTTCCTGGCGCCGGGCGATATGCCAGCCCGCGTGATCGACTATTGCCGGCGCAGCGGACAGCCCGCGCCCGAAAGCCACGCCGAGGTCATGGCGACCGTCTACGTCAGCCTGGCATTCAAGTATCGCTACGTGCTGGAGCAGTTGATCGCTGTATCCGGCCGGGCGGTGGAGCGGCTGCATATTATCGGCGGCGGCTCGCGCAATGGCCTGCTCAACCAGATGACCGCCGACGCCATCGGGCGCTCGGTCATTGCCGGCCCGGCCGAAGCCACAGCCACCGGCAACGCCATCGTCCAGTTGATCGCCGGCGGCGAGCTGGCCAGCGTGGCGGAGGCGCGCGCCCTGCTGAGCGCCAGCGACGAACTAAGGCGTTTTGAACCGCGCGACACAGCAGGTTGGGACGAACACTACGAGCGCTTCTGCGCCTTGGTGAAATGACGGAATACTATTGGCGGCGATGCGATGGAAACGCCACAAACCACACCGACTGACACGCTGCTGGACCTGCGCGGCATCAACAAGCACTTCCCCGGCGTGCACGCGCTGGAAGACGCGCAATTTGACGTGCGCAGCGGCGAGGTGCACGCGCTGGTCGGCGAAAATGGCGCCGGCAAATCCACGCTGATCAAAATCGTCTCCGGCGTCTATCAGCCGGATACGGGCGAGATCACGCTCGACGGACGGCGCGTCGCTTTCAGCAACCCGCGCGATGCGCACGCCGCCGGCATCGGCACCATCTACCAGGAACTCGGCCTATACCCCGAGCTGTCCGTGGCCGAGAACATCTTCATGGGCCATGCGCCGACGCGGACGCGTTTCGGTTTCCAGACCATCGACTGGCAAGCCATGGAGGCGCAGGCCGAAGCGCTCTTGGCCGAGCTCAATATCGTCAATCTCGATGTCGCGGCCAAGGTGGGCACGCTCAATGTCGGCAATCGCCAGCGGGTGGAGATCGCCAAGGCGCTCTCGCTGGACGCGCGCATCCTGATCATGGACGAGCCGACAGCGGCGCTTACCGAGAGCGATGTCGAGCAATTGTTCAGCATCATACGTTTGCTGCGCGGGCGCGGCGTCAGCATCATCTACATCAGCCACCGCCTCAACGAAGTCTTTGCCCTGGCCGACCGCGTGACTGTGCTGCGTGATGGCGCCTACATCGGCACCAAAGACGTCGCCGATACCGACGAAGCCGAGCTGATCAGCATGATGGTCGGGCGCACCATCGAGAACTTGTTCCCCAAACAGCCGGCTGAGATCGGCGATGTGGTGCTGGAAGTGCGCCATCTCAACCGCCCGCCGCTGACCCGTGACATCTCTTTCAGCGTGCGCGCCGGCGAGATCGTGGGGCTGGCCGGCCTGGTCGGCTCCGGCCGCAGCGAGACCGCCCAGGTGATCTTCGGCGTCGCCCCGGCGGAGAGCGGAGAGATCCTGCTCAATGGCGCGCCGGTCAAGATCAGCCGGCCGTCGGAAGCGGTGGATCAAGGCATCGGCTACGTGCCCGAGGACCGCGGCCACCAAGGTTTGATCCGCGAAATGACCATCCGCGAGAACACCTCCATGGCCGTGCTGGAGACGGTCTCTCGCCACACCTTCATCAACCGCGGCGTCGAGCGCGCGCTGGCCAACCGCTCGATCCAACAACTCAGCATTCGCGCCACCGGGCCTGATCAAATCACCAATAAGCTATCGGGCGGCAACCAGCAGAAAGTGGTCGTCAGCAAATGGCTGGCCAGCAACCCCAAGCTGCTGATCATGGATGAGCCGACGCGCGGCGTCGATGTCGGCGCCAAGTCCGAGATTCACCGGCTGATGAGCCAGCTGGCCGCGGAGCAAGGCTTGGCGATTCTGATGATCTCCAGCGAATTGCCCGAGATCCTGGGCATGAGCGACCGTATCCTGGTGATGCGCGAAGGCCGTCTGGTCGGCGAATTCACGCGGGAAGAGGCGACGCAAGAGCTGATCGCCCACGCCATGATGAGCGAAGAAGTGCGCCAAGCGGCCGAGGCGGCCACATGAGCAAGCCGAAACGCGCCGCCATCAGCCGGCAGCCGCTGCGCTTCCTCGGCATCGCGCTGGCCATTGTCATCCTGGGCGCGTACTTCCTGCTGCCCTTCGTCAACCAACCCGAACGCGGCCCCTCAACTGTGGCGATTCTGACTGAAAGCAAGCGCGCCAACGAGCTTGACCTGTTCAAGACCGGGCTGGAAGTCATCCCCTTGGCCGGCGTGGGCATGCTGCTGCTGGGCTGCTGGAATGTGCTTGCGCCGGGCGCCGGGCGCGCCGTGGCGCTTTTGCTGAGCGCGGCTGGTCTGGTCGTGTTGGTCTATTACGTCAACTTCTACCGTGACTACGCCGCCGAGGAAGCGACATTCATCAGCAGCATGGGTCCGGCATTCTGGCTCATGCTGGCCGCCGGCGTCGTGGCGACGGCGCAAATCTTCATCCCGCGCGGCTTACCCGACGAGCGCTACCGCCTGACCAAGCTCTTCGGCAACCAGGAGAGCGTCATCCTCTTCGGCTTGCTGCTGCTGATCATCGCCGTCGGCATCGCCAACCCGCGTTTCTTGCAAGAGCGCAATATCTCCGACAATCTGCAGGGCAACGCCTATATCGCGGTGGCGGCCCTGGGCATGACCATGGTCATCGTCACCGGCAACATCGATATCTCCGTCGGCTCGCTGATCGGCCTGCTGGCGGTCATCAGCGGGCGGTTGGTCGTGGCGGGCCTGCCCTCGCCGCTGGCTTGGCTGGCGCCGCTTTTCGTAGGCGCGGGCATCGGCGCCTTCATCGGCTTCCTGGTGGCTTACTTGCGCATCCCGTCGATCGTCGTCACCCTGGGCATGTTGAGCATCATCAAAGGCATCTTGATCATCTGGACCGGCGGCGAGCGCGTCACCGATTTGCCGGCGGATTACCACCTGTCACAGATGCGGCCGCTGGGCATCCCCATGCCGATTATCATCATGGTCGTGCTGACCATCGGCGTGGCGCTCTGGATGCGCTACAGCGCGACGGGCCGCGCCTTCTACGCGCTGGGCGGCAATGCGGAGGCGGCGCGCCTCTCCGGCTTGTCGCGCCGGCGCCTGCTGATGACCGTCTTCACGCTCAACGGCGTCTTCGTCGGCGTCGCCAGCGTCATGTATTCGACGCAATTTCAGATCATCCAGGTGACGCCACCGCCGGCGCTTGAGCTATCCATCATCACGGCCTCGGTCGTGGGCGGCGTCAGCATACTGGGCGGCACCGGCACGGCAATCGGCTCGACGCTGGCCACGCTGCTGCTGAATTTCATCCGCTCGGCCATGATCTTCATCAACGTCTCGCCCTTCTGGCTGAAGGCGGTGCAAGGCGTGCTGATTCTGGTGACGGTGCTGGCGGATCTGATTCGACGCCGCCGGCAGAGGTTGTAGGGGGCCGAGCCAGTCAAACAGTTATGATGCCGAGGCTGACGAGGGTTGTTATGAGCGAGGAGATGGCGACGAACACGAGAGCGAGTACGCTTGCGCCGCCAGTGATTCTAATGCGCCAGCGTCACTCATGTTCGATCTTGTCGCCGAGGTCAGTAAATCGCTTGTCGATGACTTCGGTTTGTTTATCGATTTTAGCGTCAATGGCTACTTTTACATCGTTGACTTCTTTGCGGACAAAGTCCTTGGTAGCCAGTGAATCCAGACGGCCCTCAATTCTGCCGATGCTTCGTTCGTGCCGATTGAGATTCTCTTCAATGTCCATACGGCTCGTCTCCTCGAATACAATTCCGACTATAGCACAAGTGATACATTTCATCCAGCAGGCATCCATACTCTGTAACGGTAGCCCATGTAGATTTAGACTCAATGCAAGAGTGGGCGCAATCCATGATTAGAGACGAGAAGCCCAATCCTCGCAATCCCACACTCAGCGAAAAGCTGCGGCGCCTGCTGATCAGCCAGGAAGGCGTGCTTTTCCTAATCATGGTGGTGGCCGTCCTCTTCCTGGCCACGCGCACGGACAAGTTCCTCACGGTGGACAACCTCTTGCAGCAGGGCCGCTTCATGGCCGAGGTCGGCTTGATCGCCATCCCCATGACTTACATCATCATCACCGGCGGCATTGATCTTTCGGTCGGCTCCATTCTCGGCTTGACCGCCATCGTGCTGGGCTGGACCTGGCAAGACCTTGGCTTCCCGCTGGAGCTGGCCATCATCACCGGCATCGCCAGCGGTACAGTCGCGGGTTTCGTCAACGGGCTATTCATCGTGCGCGTGGGCGTGCCGCCGCTGATCATGACGCTGGCGACCCTGGCGCTGTATCGCGGCTTGGCCGAGGGCATCAGCCAGGCGCGCTCCGCCCGTGGTTATCCCGAGTGGTTCTTCCAATTGGGCCAAGGTGAATTCCTCGGCATCCCGACCCAGCTATGGCTGCTGATCGTGGCCGTCATCGTATTCGGCATCGTGCTGGCGCGGACGCGGCTGGGCCGGGCGCTTTACGCCATCGGCAACAACGAGACCGGCGCCCGCTTCAGCGGCTTGACGGTGAATCGCTACCTGCTCTTCATCTATGCATTTTCCGGCTTTATGTCGGCGGTGGCGGGTTATATCTTCGTCTCCCGCGTTAGCACCACCCGTTCCGACATGGGCACCGGCATTGAGCTGGATGTCATCGCGGCAGTTGTGCTGGGCGGGACGAGCATCTTCGGCGGCACCGGCTCCATCCCCGGCACCATGATCGGCGTCGTGCTCATCCAATTGCTGAAGAACGGGCTGACGCTTTCGGGCGTCACCAGCGACGCCACCATCGTCGTTATCGGCAGCGTGCTGATATTTGCTATACTGGTGAATAACTTCATTCAGAGGCGGCGGGGCGAGTGAAAACGTCCATCGCCCGGCCTCTTCCGCCACAAAGAAGGAAGAGGACTGAATGCTGCCGGCGCCCGTCAGGGAAATCGGCAAGAGTTTACCGGAAAGGAGGCGCATCGACAGAAACACGCAGCAAGTTGCTCATTATCGTTTAGCCAATCAGTTTTACGGAGTCAAAACCATGAAGAAATCACTCGCAATCGCCATGATCCTCGCGCTTCTGCTCGCGCTGGTCGCCATGCCGCTGAGCGCGCAAGACCGCTGGGATGGCTCGGACGATCTTGACGTCAACCCGCTCGCCTGTGGCATGGGCGACGACATGATGGATGACGAAGACGACGACATGGAAGAAGAGATGGAGATGATGGAATACGACGGCGGCATGGCAGCCATGGGCGATGACATGGCTGGCATGGACATCACGCTCGTCGATGTACCCAAGCTCATCGGCATCGGCTACTTCGCCGCCACCACGCTCGGGCAGCAACAAGCCGCCGAAGAGCTGGGCAACGTCTCCGTCACCACCGACGCGCCCACCGAAGCCAATATCGACGACCAGATCCAGGTCATCGACAGCTACATCACCCAAGGCGTTGACGGCATCCTCTTCGCCGCCAATGACCCGGTCGCCATCGCGCCGGTCTTGCGCAAGGCCCTGGAAGCCGGCATCAACGTGGTCGGTTATGACGCCAATAGCGAGCCCGATGCGCGGCAGTGGTTCGTCAACCAAGCCGAATTCAACGGCATCGCCAAGGCGCTGATCGACAGCCTGGTCGACCAGATGGGCGAGGACGCCTCCTTCGGCATCGTCACCTCGACCTTCACCACGCCTAATCAAGCGCGCTGGATCGCTGAAATGTGGGCTTACGCCAGCGAATGCTATCCCGATCTGGAATGGCTGGAGACGCTTGAAGCGCAAGAAGACGCCGGTTTGAGCTTCCAACAGGCGCAGACCTTGATCAACAAATACGGCGAAGACCTCGATGGCATCTTCGGTATGACGTCGGTGGCCACGCCGTCCAGCGCCGATGCGGTCAACCAAGCCGGCTTGTGCGAAGATGTGGCCGTGGTTGGCTTGGCGACGCCCAACGCCATGAAGCCCTACGTCAATGAAGGCTGCGTGCGCGATGTCATCCTCTGGAATCCAGTAGATCTGGGTTACGCCGCGGTCTACGTCATGCGCGCCGTCGTCGATGGCGAGTTTTCGCCGGGCGACGCCTCGGTCATGGCCGGCCGCCTTGGCGAGCTCATGGTGGTCAATGGCAGCGAAGTCTTGCTTGGCCCGCCCTTCGCCTTCACCGCGGACAATATCAACGACTTCGACTTCTAGCCGCCCGCCCTAAATCCCTCCCCCAAAATGAGGGAGGGACTTTGCCTTCCATTTCGGACTAGTATAGGTTTGCTCCCCTTCCCTCTTGATGGGGGAAGGGGCTGGGGGATGGGTGCACTACGCAATCGTGAACCACTTGCTCAAAGACCTCGTCGCCTTGACCCGCGCTCTGGGCGAGCCGGCGCGAGACTATGTCATCATCGGCGAGGGCAATACCTCTGTGCGGCTTGATGCCGAGTCCTTCGCCGTCAAAGCCAGCGGGCAGCAAATGCACGGCATTGATGCGGCGGGCTTCGTCATGCTGCGCCTGGCGCCCCTGCTGGCCATGCTCGACGATCCGCCGGCAACGCTGAGCGAGCAGAAGCGCATTACGGCGTCGGCAGTTCTCTCTTCTGAGGCGGGAGGCGCCGGCTTGAGCCCCTCGATCGAAGCCAGTTTTCACGCCATGCTGCTGCATGAGTGCGGCGTCGGCTACATCGGCCACACCCACCCCACCACCGTGAATCAGCTCATGTGCAGCGAGCACGCCGCCGATTTCGCGGCCCAGCGGCGCTTCCCCGATGAAGTCGTGCTCTGCGGCCCGCAGTCGGTGCTCGTCCCCTATGCCGACCCCGGCTTGCCCCTCGCGCTGATCATGCGCGACCGGGTTCGGGCTTACCTGGCGGCCCATGGCGAAGCGCCAAAGCTGATCACACTGGAGAACCACGGCATGATCGCCCTGGGCGATACGCCAGCCGAAATCCTCAACATCACGGCCATGGCGGTCAAGGCGGCGCGGATTTATCTGGGCGCGCTGATGACGGGCAAGCCCACACGGCTGCCGGATGAAGAAGTGCAACACCTGTACTATCGCCCCGACGAGATCTACCGGCGCAAGCTGTTTGTCGGCGACGACAAGACCAACTAGAATAGCCCGCACTGATAATACGACACGCAGGGAGGCCGCCCATGCCCACCAATGGCGCCTTGACCTGGCTCATCCCCGACGCCTACCTGGCGGCGCCGGCCGATGACGACCCGGTCAACAAGAACCATGAGTCCATCTGTATCCTCAACTGCACGCCCGATGACGCGCGCGTCGCGCTCGACTTCTTCTTTGAGGACCGCCCGCCGGTCGAGGGCGTCGAAATCACCGTGCCTGCCAAGCGCTGCCCGCACGTGCGCCTGGACAAGCCGGAGCAGATCGCCGGCTACGAGATTCCCTTTGACGTGCCCTATGGCGTGCGGCTGCGTAGCGATGTGCCGATAGTGGTGCAGTATTCGCGCATGTACGCCAGCGGCGGCCAAATCGAAAGCTTGATCACCACCATTGCCTACCCAGTCGAGTAGTCCTCAAGCAGCGTGGGCCAGGAACGGAACATGAGGCGTTGCTCCGGCGTATAGCGCGCGAAGGTGGCCGGCAGAATATAGGGCTCTTCGTCCATAGTGGCGATATTCTGCGACTTCATCCAATAGGGTCCGTAGCCGACGTGCAGCGTCTTGCGCGTCTGCTGGGAGCGATTCGTCAGCCCCCCGTGGCGCAAGTTCTCCGTGAACAGAATGGCGTCGCCCGCCTTGACCGGCAGCCCGAGCATGCCGGGCTCTAGATCCGGGTCGCTGCCTTCGTAGGGCGATGCCATATTGCTCTTGTGCGTGGCCGGCACGACACAAAACTCGCCTTGGCCGGGGCCGACATCATGTACGAAGTAGATCATCCGCACCATCATGCAGCTGATGCCGCGCGCCGTATACGAATAGCGATACTTTGAAACAACCGGACCGCCCAGGTGCGTGCCCGTCTGGTTGCCCGGATAGCGGATGCGCAGCTCGGAATTGTTGATGGTGGGCCGCTCCTGCACGATCGCGCTGATATATTGCATCGTCGGCGCATGATCCACCAGCATGTCAAAGGCGTCATCGACGTTGAAAAAATCTTCAATGATCATGGTCTTGCCCGGCTCACGCGCGCCCTGCACGTAGTAGCCGCGCGCCGCATCGTGGCGGTATACCGGCCCCCAAGCGCTGACCTTGTCGGCCGGGCGCTCTAGCAAGTCCGCCGCCAAGTCTTCCAACGCGTCGCTGGCGGCCGAGAGCGCCTGTACCTCACTCGGCTGCAGTAGCCCCGGGATGACCAGGTAGCCCACGCGATCAAATTCGTACTTTTCGATTTCGTTCATTTTTCGCCTTCCCTTGGCTAAAGCGGTTCAGTTGACAGCTTGTCCAATCCACCGATTTTCTGACGCCTCAAACCAGGAGCGCCGCAAACAGGCGCGGACCACCGTCACCAGGTCGTCGCCGCAGGCGCTGAGCCGAAAGGTCTCACAAGCCGCCGGCACGATGAAGGTCTCGGCAAAATTGAAGCGCCGCGGCTCGGCCAGGCCCTCCGCGTGCAGCAATACGCCCTCGCCGGCCGTCACCATCAAGACCTGGGGCGATCCGTCTGTACAGCAGTCGATCGCGCGCCGCAGTGTCAAGCGGAAGATATCATAAAAATGCCGCTGATGCGTCGGCAGCTGTTCCACGCGGCAGTCGACGTCATCACGCAGCGTAAGCGGCCGGGACAGCAGCGCCCTGACCGCATCACCCTGCAGCGCGAAATCCAGGTTGGCGAAGGCGCGCTCGATATTCAGCGGGCGTGGACGGCCGTCCAGGGCCGAGCGCAGCCAATCGTATAGCTTGAAAGTATAGATGTAGGGCGTGGCGCTGATCTCCAGCACGACGCTGCCGGCGCCAGCGCAATGCACCGCGCCATTCGGGATGAGAAAGAGGTCGCCGACGGCGGCCCGATGCCGCTGCACGTAGCGCTCCACATCGACGGGGGCGCCACTCGCCTGGCTCGCTTCCAAGTCGCGGCGAAAAGCATCGCGGTCGACGCCTGCCTGAAAACCCAGATAAACACAAGCGCCGGGCTCCGCCGCGAAGATGTAGTAAGTTTCGTCTTGGGTGAAGCGCTCGCCGAATCGCCGGCGGATGAAGGCCGGCCGCGGATGGCATTGCAGCGAGAGACTGCCGCCGCCTATCGTATCGAGGAAATTGAAACGGATGGGGAACTCGAAGCCGAATATGTCCGCGTAATCGCCCAAGACGGCCGCGTTATCATGATATTGAAGCCAATCGCAGGACAATTCCATGAGCGCGCCGTCGTGCTCCAGCAAGATGCCCTGCTCAGGCGCGATCATCTCGAAGGACCAGGCGTAATTGGGCGCCTCAGCCGACAAGCCCGGCTGATTCTGCTTCAGCCACTGCCCGCCCCAGACACCGGGCTCAAACCAGGGCCGGGCGCGGAATGTCGTCCGCGTCATGTGCGCGAAGGTAGCGCGGACGGCGGCGCCCGTGAGCAGTCGCGGATGCGCCGGATCTTGCCCGTCGACGAAAAGATCGATTCCAGCTGCGTATTCCGCCTTATGCCGATTCAGCGCTGGCCAATCGACAAAGTGCATGCGCTTGTATTGACGCTGAGGCTCGTCAGCCGCGCGGACGCCGATGTTGCGGTAAGCGCCGGCGCGCGAGCGATATTGCGCCTCGTTCTTGGGCAGGTCCAGGTAAACGCGGAAGCCCTCGCCAAAGAGGAATGCGCCCGCGCCGTATATAATCACGGGCGCGTTAGCCCGCCCAGCCGCCGCCTCGGCCGATCGCAAGGCTGCATTCACACGTTGCAAGTCGAAAAAATCCGCCAGCGAACCGCCGAATCGCCGGCCAAATAGCGGATCATCGCCGCCGAGGAACGGCGCCAGCATCGTCTCGATTTGCGCTGCCGGCTTCAAATAATCGGCCGTCGCTATCCAAATGGCGTGCACGCCGACCGCTTCGAGGCCCGTGCGCAGGTCCTCCCAAAAGATGCCGCAGAAGCCGTCGATCAGAATGCGCGGCTGTCCGGCGATGCGCTGCGCCAGGGCGGCGTAACCGCTTTCGATGCGGCCGGCAACGATAGGCTGGCTGGGATAAATGTCAGGCCGGCCCGCGACGCTGGCTGGCTTGTTGTCGGGCAGAAGCGACTGAAACGACTGACGCCGGCTCATCGCTTAGCGCTTGCCCAGGAAAATCAGTTCGACCGGGCAAGCCAGGCCATGCCCGCCGCCTTCGACCACCGTCTGCGTGCCGACCAAGCGGCCGGCGTCGCTGATTTTCAACGCGTACGCCACCTCGTAGGGGATGTTGCGCCCATCCACTGGCATCGCGGCGAAGAAAAGCGCGCTGCCCGCGTATTCGCCGGCTTCAGACCGCAGCAGTTGAAAGTCATCAAAGACGATGGCGCTCTCGTCCAGTTGGGTGATGTCGACGCGCTCAGCTTCCCGCCCCAGGCAGTCGCCGCCGTATTCGAGGGACCAGCTCCCCGCGCGCGGCAAGTTGAGCTGCGCTGGCGCTTCGGTTGGCGCCGGCTGCATCGTCCCGCAAGCGCCAAGCAAGATCAGCAGCAGTGGCGTGACATGCAGCAGTGCTCTCAGTCGCGTGAGGCCTTTCACGGGTTGCGCTCGGGCGACTCACGGGCCGCGTAGACACTGACCGTCAGTCGCCTCTACAATTCCTATACTAGAGAGCCTAGAGCAGCACCTCGCGGCCGGTTTTCTCGCTCTGGTAGATGGCGTTGAGGATCTTCATCACCTGCAGCGACTGCTCAGCCGGCACCGGCGAGGGCGCGCCATCGACGATGGCCTGCGCGAATTCGATGCACTCTTGCGCATGCGGCTCAGCCAAGGGCGGCATCAACTTGAGCTTGCGATTGTAGAGCTGCATGGCATCGTAATCGGTGTCGTAGACTTCGCACTTGGGCCAATGCGAACCGCCGCCCGTGCCATAGAGCCACATTTGCATGTCTTCGCCGTCGATGTCATGGTGCAGCAGCCAGGAAATCTCGAATACCAGCGTGGCGCCGGTGTCGAAACGGACGAAAGCCATGGCCATCTCCTCGACATCCATGCCCTCGGGGATGCGGCCGAAGCGCGGCCAACGCCCGAAAGCCTTGGGATTGCTAGCCAGCTCCCGCCGCGCCACCCCGGTGACGGAAACGGGTTCGGGATTGCCCATCATCCACAGCGTCAGATCCAAAATGTGCACGCCGATGTCGATGCAAGCGCCGCCGCCCGCGTGCTGCGTGGACAGGAACGCCAGGCTGGTCGGGATGCCAGCCCGCCGCAGCATCCAACTGCGCGCGTGATAAATATCGCCCAGCGCGCCGCTGTCGATCTCCGCCTTGAGCGCCTTGGATGTGCCGGCGAAGCGGAAATGCTGCGCCGTCATCAGCAGCTTGCCGCTCTTGTCGCGCGCTTCAATCATGCGCTGCACATCGGCCGGCGTTGGCGCCAACGGCTTCTCGCAGATGACGTGCTTGCCCGCTTCCAGCGCGGCGATGGACAATTCAGCATGATACGAATTAGGCGTGCAGACATCGATAATGTCGATGTCCGGGTCGTTGATCAGCGCGGCGCTATCGGTCTCCAGCCGGCCGATATTCCAGTCCCCGCCCCAGCGCTCCAATGCTGCCGGCGCCAGGTCCGCGCCCGCGATCACTTCCGCGTGGGGGGATGCCGCCCAGCCCGGCATATGCGTCCGCGCGATGCCGCCTACGCCGATGACACCGACTTTCAATGTGCTCATATTGCCTCGCTCCTTTGAGTTAACTTGTCTTTGGTTGAATCCATGAATTCGTCGCCGCCGCTTGATAGAAGGCTTCCATCACAGCGCTGCGGTCGGCCGCTTCTTTCGCCGATATCAGCGGAACATCTTCGCCGAGCAGCGCGTCGAGGAAGATGTTGAAGGCGTGCGGGCCCGCCTCGGGCAAGTCCGTCCATTCGCCGCCATCCGCCCCGGCCAGTTTATCCGTCTTGACATGCAGTTTGCCATCGTCGACGTAGGCGACGCCCTCGGTGCCGCTGACCAGGATCGGCAGCGGGCGCAAGACGTCAACCCAGCCGGCCGCCAGCGTGCCGATCGCCCCATTGGCGAAGCGCAGCATGCCCTCGCCATATTCATCGCAGGGGTACTTGCCCAAGAGGCGACCCACCTGCGCCGTGACGCTGCGCACTTCGCCCATCAGCCACATCAAGATATCGAGCGAATGCGCGCCCAAATCGCCAAAGCCGCCGCAGCCCGCGCGCTCCACGTCGGTCATCCACAGCCAGCCATCAGCGTACCAGCCGACACCGGCATCGAACCAGCCGCCGACGGCGCCGTGATGCACATTGCAGTGGCGGATGCGCGTGATTTTGCCCAGCACGCCGGCGTCGATCCAGCTTTTGAGCGCGCGATTAAAAGGATAACTGCGCATGAAATGGCCGATGTGGAAGATGACGCCGGCCGCGTCGATGGCGCGCTGCATGGCGTAGGCAGCGTCCGCGCCGCTCGCCAAGGGCTTCTCGACGAAGAGGTGCTTCTTCGCTGCGGCGGCCGCCTCCACCAGTTCGCGATGCAGCCAAGTCTCCGAGCAGACGATGACGGCGTCGACCGCGTCATCGCGCAAGATATCGCGATAATCAGCGACAGCCGGGCAGCCAGCGCGCTCGGCGGCGATGGCGGCGCGTTCCGGCTGGTCGTCCCAGACCGCCTTGATGGCGAAATCCGCCGGGCGCTCCAGCACGGTCTTGATGAACGATGGCGTATGAATATGGGCGATGCCCAGAAATGCGACTTGTTTCACTTGTTCTCCTATCACATCAATACATCAGTTGTCATTTCGCGCCGGCGTCGCTCAGGGCGCTCACGAAGCGTGCCGTGATCGTGCGCGGGCGCGTGATGGCCGAGCCGACCACCACAGACCAAGCGCCCAGGTCCAGCGCCCGTCGCGCTTGCGCCGGCGTATGAATGCGCCCTTCGGCGATCACCGGGATCGGCAATTCAGCCACCATCTGCGCCAACAAGTCAAAGGCCGGGCCGTCGCCGGCCGGGCCCGCCTCAGTGTAGCCGGCGAGCGTCGGTCCAGCCATCGCCGCGCCATCAGCCGCTGCCATTCGCGCTTCGCTCAAGCTCGAAACATCGGCGAAGATCGGCAATCTCAACTCCTGCCGGATGCGCGCCAGCAAGTCGCGCAAGTCAACGCCATCAGGGCGCGGTCGGCCGGTGCAATCCAGCGCGATCACATCGGCGCCGGCCGCTGCGATTTCAGCCGCCGCGTCGAATGTCGGCGTAATGTATACACCGCTGGCGCCCAGCTTGTACAGTCCGATCACGGGCAGATCGACAGCGGCTTTGATGGCGCGGATATCGGCCGGCCCATTGGCGCGGATGGCCGCAGCCCCGCCGACCCGGGCCGCGACGGCCAGCTTGGCCATGACGCTTGCGCCGTGCAGCGGCTCATCCTCCAGCGCCTGGCAGGATACGATCAACTTGCCCCGGACTTGCGCCAGGAAGGCAGCGGCATTCATACGCGCTCCAGATCAAAATCGACTTCAAAACGCCGCCCCCAGGGCAAGCGCGCCTTGCTCACGCGCCAGCCGCTGAAATCCGCCAAGCGCGCCAACTCGCTGTTAAGCTCGCGCTCGACCAGCGTCGTCATCGCCGCGGCCGTTGCGGCATCATATATGCCGTCGCCGGCCGCCATCTTGGGCCGGACGATGTGCATGAAGCAGTAATCTTCTACAAAGCGATGCGCCAGAAAACGCTGATTCTGGCTCGCATTGTCGCCCAGCAGGCCAGCGACGCCCTGCGCCAGCGCCACGCCGATGGTATTGCCGGCGGTATTCCAAGCGCCGTAAGCCGCCAGGTCGGTCAGGCGCAGACGTCGTTGCAGCGCCTCAATCAAAACCGGATCGCTGCCATTGGGGTAAGCCACATCACAGACGATAACGCGCCGGCCCGCCGCGATCCAATCGGCGATGCGCCGCGCAAATCGATCCAGCGCCGCCTCGCGGTAGGCGCGGTCGTCCGCGGCAAATGCCGGGTCGAAAAAGGGCTGGCCGCTGGGCGCCGGCGGATTCACCGCCACGATCGGGTCCGCCTCAGCGATAGCCGCCACTTGCTCGCCGCCGACAGCGCGCAGCTGCCGCTCCAGCGTCAGGCAAACGGGCCCGTCTTCAAAGGGCGCGACGCGCTCAGCATCGGCCTTGATGGCGTAGTTGACATGAAAACGTGGCCGCGTGCCCCGCCGCTCGACCAGCGCCCGCGAAAGCAATGCCGAGCCGACTTCATCGGCGCCCGGGTACATCAGCAAGCGCGCGTCGCCGCCACGCCGATCGGCCCATTCGGCGACCCAAGCTTTCTCGCGCGTGCCGAAGCCGAACTCGCTGGTGTCGTCCGAACTGATGACCAGCAGCTCGAAGACATCATCCGCCAGCAGATCGAGCGCCGCCAGATTGACCTGGTGATTGCGCAAGCGCCGCTTCATCACATCCGCCAGATAGCGCGCGCTGACCTGCGCCGGATCCGGTGGCGGCCCAGCGCCAAAGCGGTGACGGTCATAGTCTTGAGAGTAGCGGTATATTCCCGGTCCCGCTCCGTGCCAATAAGCCGGTTCTTCGATACTGTCAGCGCTGGCCGAAATCCGCGTGATCAAGCCGAAGCCGTAGATGCGCAGCTCGGGCGCGGCCCGCTTGATCAGCCGCAGCACGCTCAGCCGCCGCAGCGCCGTCAGCAGGTCGTCATCGGTGATGCGCGAGGGCAGCAGCCCGCCGAAAGCCAGCATTTCCAGCGATACAACCAGCGCGTCCAGTTCCGTCGCCTGTTGCATAAGCCAATCGCCCAAGGCGGCGCAATCGGCCGGCTGACGAAAGCGACTCAGCTGCTCCGCCGGCGGCAGCACAACTTTCGCCCCCGCGATGGCGCCGATCATGCGCGGATAACGCGTGTTCGCCGGCCGCTCGTCCAGCGGGATCAGCCCGATCTTCATGCGCTCGCCTTGTGCCAGGCAAGCAACGCCGCGCCCAGCATCACCGCTTCGACGCCGTGCGTCGCCGGCAAGATTGGGGTATTCCACAGCGGCGGTGAAACCGTCTGGCGCAATCCCGCCTCGAAGGCATGCCACCAAAGCGGCCCGATCTGCGGCACGCCGCCACCGATGACCAGGGCATCAGGGTCAAGCGCGGCCAGAACGCCGCCCATGATGTGACCGAATTCGCGGGCTTTGGTCTCGATAACGGCTGCGGCGAGCTCGTCGCCAGCGGCAGCGCGGCGGCTGATTTCGGTCAAGGGCGGGCGCCGAATCCTACCGCTAGCCGCCTGATAAGCGCGTTCAATGCCGGGGCCGGACAGGGTTTGGTCGAGGATCAGCGGCGTAGCGCCATCCCAGCCGACGACCAGATAACCGATTTCGCCCGCGCTGTAATTGGCGCCGTGCAAAACTTCACCGTCGATGATGATGCCGCCGCCGATGCCGGTCCCGACTGTGACGCACAGGATCGACGAATGCTGAGCGCCGGCCCCGATCATCGCCTCGCCAAAAGACAGCGCGCGCGCGTCATTCTCAGCATAGACGGGCAGACCATCGATCGCAAGCTCGCAGAAGCGCGTACCGGTCCAGCCGGGTAGATTCTCGTTGGCAAAGACCACGACGCCGCTATCCGAATCAATGCTGCCGGCGCTGCCGACACCGATGGCGATTACCTCGTGCGGCGCGTCTTCCAACAGGCGCTGGCACAGGCCCCGCGCTTCTCTCAGGATCGCGGCCGGTGTCGCCGGGGTGGCTGTCGTTCGCCGGCTGACGATCTCGCCGCGCCGCGTCACCAAGCCGGCCAGCAGCTTGCTGGCGCCGATATCCAGGCCGATGACGAGCGGGGGCTGCAGTGGCACGCCGGTTCCCGCTATATCTGCTTCAGCAGCGCTTCCTCGCCCCGTCTCTCGCGATAGCCGTGTACGATCAAGCCGGGGCGGCCGTTGCTCTGGCCGGCCCACTGATCATTGTGCGGGTCGCGAAAGCCCATACGCACCATGCGCCGCGGCTCGCTGGTCTGGTTGATGTACGAGCCGTGAATGCAGTACAAGTGGAAGACCACCACATCGCCGCGCTGGGCCGGCACGGGCACGGTGTCCTCCAGCTTGTAGTCCCCCGGGTCCAAATGTGGCGTGCAGGGGCTGCCGTCCGCGTTGTGCAGCACATGCGGGATCTTGCCGCGCTTATGCGAGCCAGCCAGGAAGCGGATCTCGCCGTTCTCGTGGAAGGTGTCGTCCAGGTGCACCAGCACATCGACGAAGCGGCCATCGGCGTGTTCGTAGAAGGGGAAGTCCTGGTGCATGGGGAAGGGATGCCCGGTCTGCGGCGGCTTGATGTGCATGGTGGTGTGATGCAGCTCGACGCTCGAATCAAGCAGCTGCGAGAGCGCCTTGCCCAATTTCGGGTGCGTCACCGCGCGCATCCAGGCATCGGAATACATGTGCAGGTCGTGCATCGCCGTCAGCTTGACCTGTTTCTCCAGCTCCTCGTCAAAATAGACATCGCGCCAGGGGCCGGACCAGCCCGGGCTGGTGATGGCCCAGTCCTGGATCAAGCGGTCGAGGCTGTCGGAAAGCGCCGTGATCTCCGCCTCGTCGTAAACCTGCGGGATGCGCAGGAAGCCGTTTTCGTGAAAGAATTCGATTTGTTCCTGTGTGAGCATGTCAGCCGTCCTTTCGCGCTTATTCGTATGCTCGCAAGAGATTGTCCTCATTTCGCCAGCAGGCGCAAGGTCAAGATTTGGAATGGCCGCATTTCCAGCCGGACGCTGCCGCCATCGTGTTCCAGCGGCCGCTGATTTTCCTCCAGCAAGTTGCATTCGTAGACAGCCGCCAGCTCGAAACCGACGCGCAGTGTCGCCGCTCCGCGCGCCCGATGATGCTCGTAAAGCCGCAGTATGATGCCGGCGCCGTCTTCGGCACACTTGACCGTCTCGATGATCACATTGGGCTCGTCAACGCTGGCCAGCGAATGCTCGAACGGTTCGCCGGCGGGATCGTTCCAGATGCCGGTCTTGGCCATGATGACGGGGTTGTTGAGATCGTAAGCCTGTGGCACGACATCGCCACGCCAATCGCCCGTGTGGGGCAAGAGGCTGTAGACCATGCTGTGCCAGCCTTGATCGGCGACCGGATCGGGCATGGTCGCGCTCTTGAGCAGGGTCAGGCGCAATTCGTTGTGCTTGCATTCGTAGCCGTACTTGCTGTCGTTGAGCAGGGCGACGCCGTAATTGCCTTCGCTGAGGTCAGCCCATTTCTGCGCCGCCGTCTCGAACTTGGCCCAGTCCCAGGACGTGTTGCGGTGGGTGGGCCGCTCGACATTGCCCCATTGGATCTCATAGGTCGCGGTCGGGCTGAGGATGTCGAGCGGGAAGGCCGCCTTGAGCAAGACGTGGCTTTCGCGCCATCTGATTCCGGTTTCGATGTCGATGCGCTTGGAATTGTAATGGAGATAGATGTGCTGCTCCAAATAACTCTCGCGATAGTTGCGCGTTACGCGGACGTACGCCCGCAGAGGACCGCTCTCAAAGAGGTCGATCGACTGCACATCGCGGACAGCTTCCGTGCGGTCTTCGAAATAGATATCGACATCCCAGGCGTCGAACATCATGGGGCGGTCTTCAAAGGCGAGCAGTTGATTGCCGGTGCAGCCCGGCGCCAGCACCTCGCGCTCGGCTTCCAGGTCATAGATGCTGCTGAACTCGCCATCGCTGTTGATGGTCAGGCGGATCAGCCGGTTCTCCATGATGATGTCGTCGCCAGACTTGTAGGCGGTCAAGCCCGTGTCAGGCATCGCCGGCTCGCCCGGCGGGAAGACCTTGACCGAGTAAGGCAGCAGCGCCTCGAGCGCATACAGGTTCAGATTCTCGGCCGTTCGCTGATGGGCAACATCGGCCAACGGCGCGCGCCAGGCTTGGTGAACGATGCGGTCGCCTGCGAAAGAGGTCGGGTTAAATGCGACCTCGCCCTTGCAATCCAGCTTAGACAGGATTGCCTTGATGGCGTCATCCTGCACCCCCTGCGCCAACTGCGCGATGCGTTCGTAATCGCGGTCGGCGTCCGCGTACACCGCGGTAATCGACGTGCCGGGCAAGATGTCGTGGAATTGATTGAGGCAAACCAGCTCCCAAGCCTCGCGCAAGGTCTCATGCGGATAGTCGTAATCGGCGAGGAGCCAGGCGTAGGTCGCCAAGAATTCGGCATCGTGCAGCCTGACTTCGCTCTTGCGGTTGTTGCGCTTGGTGCGCGCCTGGCTGGTGAGCGTGCCGCGGTGGTATTCCAGGTAGAATTCGCCATTCCACACCGGCAGGTCAGCGCCCTGCTCAGCATCCAACCGTTCCATGAATTCGCGCACGGTGCCAGTTCGCACGCGCGGCGCCGCCGGATGCGCGGCGAATTGGCGGATATTATCGAGCATCTCGCGCGTCGGTCCGCCGCCGCCATCGCCATGGCCGTAGGCAACCAGCAGCTCATTGTGCGTTTCTTTTTGGCGGAAGTTGTTCCAGGTATCCAGCACTTCCCAGGCATCCATGACGGCGTTGTAGGTGGTGGTATTGGGCAAGAATTCTTCGGCGAAGCGGCCGCGCGTCGTCAGAAAGTGCGTCAAGACTTTGCTGCCGTCGATGCCCTGCCACCACAGCATCTGATGTGGCATGTGATTGTACTGATTCCAGGACATCTTGTGCGTGATGAAGTACTTCATACCGGCCTGCAATATTAGCTGCGGCAGCGCCCAGGAGTAGCCGAAGGTATCCGGCAGCCAGAGCACCGGCGTCTCGACATCGCCGAAGTGCCGCCGGAAGTAGCTGCGCCCCAGTAAAAATTGCCGCGCCAACGCCTCAGCGCCGATGGCATTGCAATCCGGCTCCACCCAAGCGCCGCCGATGATTTCCCAGCGGCCTTCTTTGACCCGTTCCTTGATGGCGGCGAAGATCTCGGGGTAGTCCTCCTCGCAATAGCGATAGAGTTGCGGCTGGCTCTGCGTGAACTTGTATTCGGGATACTGCTCCATCAAGCGCAGCACATTGCTGAAAGTGCGGCCGACTTTGCGCCGCGTCTGCCCCAGGGTCCACAGCCAGGCGACATCAATGTGCGCGTGCCCCGCCGCCACGATATCGACATCCTGTGGCGCGCCCGCCGCCGCGATGCCTCGTTTCAACGCGTCCAGGGCCGGCGGCACGGATTCATAGAAGGCGGCCCTGCCCAAGGGATCCCGCGTATCCAGGATCTTGAAGGCCTCATCCAGCGCGTTGAGCAGCAGCCCCTGGCTCGGGTGATTTTCGTCCAGCAATTTGGCCACATCCAGCGCCACCTGCGCCGCGGATATGAACTCGCGCGTGGGCGCGTCAATCTGCACCAAAGCGCACTCGCGCATGAAGAGCTGCGTGCTCGGCTGATTATCGCGGAAGCCGCCCAAACCAGTCCAGCCGTGCAGCGCCAGCGTATGCGCCTCGCCAGCGCAATACGCCGCCGGCAGCAAAATCTCATGGTGATGCCGATCAGCGGACGCATACGCCTCGCCGTCGATATAAGCCAGCGCCTCGGGATGGCTGAAATCGCCGGCCTCGCCCAGCGGCAGGTAGAGCGCCGTCGGCGCGTCCGCGTCCCAATCGCGCGGCACGCTGAAGACCGTTCGCAGCCCGAAATCGGTCATCCAGTGGCCCCAATAGGAGTTGAAAGGGATCGTCGCCCAGTCGCCGTCGTCTACGTCAATCGCGACCGGCGGCGCTGTCTCGGGATTGGGTAATTCCACGTACCTGAAGGGCGCAATCAGCTGGCGGCGCCGGTGATCGAGCCCCTTGATTAATTCCAGGCGGCTGGCGATTTTCTGCGGCGTCCAGCGGTCGCGATGTTTCATTGGCCAAGCCCCGACTATGAGGATAAAAGACGCCCCTCCCGGACGCGCCAAAGAGGGGCAATATAGTTCCTTCTGCTGGGTCCAAGTTTTTCCGCGAGCCTTAGCCCTCGGCGCTCTCGATGGTGATGGTGTAGGCGTCGACGCCGCGGCCGCGATCATCGGCGCCGAGCACGAATTCATAGCTGCCAGTCTCGCTGAACGTGAGCGTGCCGCTGTTGCTGCGTCGGGCGCGGTCAAAGGCGAGCACGATGCTGCCGTCCGGCGCGTACATCGTGGCCAGCGGAGCGAAGAAACCGGTCCCGCTCAAGCCGCGCCCGCCAGTGATGAGTCTGATATCGACAGTCATCCCGGCGACGCCTTCAATCACGTAACTGTGGCGGTCGTCCTCACTTTGGATTTCATCGCCAGTATCTTCGCCCAAAACGATGACGCCCTTGGCGACTGCGCCCTCGCGCTCGACAACGAATGCTGGCGGCGGCAAGGTCGGCGCAGGCGTCGCCTCAGGCATGTCGCCTTCGATGGTGATGGTGTAGGCGTCGACGCCGCGGCCCCGGTCGTCCGCGCCGATGACGATCTGGTAAGCGCCATCCGCGGCAAAAGTCAGCTCGCCCCGATTGCTGCGTCTTGCGCTGTCGAAGGCGAAGACGATTTCCCCGTCCGGGTTATATACGGTGGCCAGCGGCGCATAGAAGCCGGTGCCGCTCAAACCGCGACCGCCGGTAATCAGCTTAATTTCCACGGTCACGCCTTCAAAACCGATGAAAGTATAGCTGTGCCGATCGTCCGCATTTTCGATCTCGCCGACTGTGTCCGCGCCCCAGCTGATAACGCCGTTGTCACTCGCGCCTTCAGGCTCGATGGCGAATGCGGGGACAATCACCTGCGATTCTGGCATGGCGGCGGGAGGCGGCGTCTCTGTTGGCGCTTCGGTGGGCGCGACTTCCTCGGGCATGGCTGTAGCGGTCACGATCACTTCTTCCACCACCGTTTCCACGACGGGTTCTTGCTCGCGGCTGGCCCCGACGAGGAAGCCAATCGCGAGCGCAACGATGACGAATACAGCCGCTGCGATGCGCTCCCGCCGCCGGTTTCGCACCGTCTCGACTGCCGCAGCGCTGATCGTCCGGTTCTCCAGCAGCGGTGGCTCGATGGGCGCGATTTCATTCTCTTCGTACAGATAGCAAGCCGCTTCGTGCTTGGCCTTCTCCATCTTGAAGAGCGGCGGCTGCGCTTCAAGGCAGCGGTCCATGCGGTGCGGGCAGCGCGGATAATAGCGGCAGCCCTGGGCCGCGGCAGTACGCATCTCTTCTTCGCTGGGCAGCGAGATATTGACGTCCCACTTGTCAGTCGGGTCCGGCACCGGCACCGAGTCAATCAGCAGCTGGACGTAGGGGTGTTGCGGCTCGTCAATCACGTCGATCGCCGTGCCGCGCTCCGCCGTCGTGCCTTGATACAACATATAAATCTGGTCGCCGATCTGATAAGCCGTGCTCAGATCATGCGTGATGTACAAGAAGGAGATGCCGTGGTCATCGCGCAGGCGCAGCATGGCATCGAGAATGGATGCGCGCAAAGACGCGTCCACCATCGACACCGGCTCGTCAGCCACGATTAGCCGCGGCTTGATCATATAAGCCCGCGCCATCATGATGCGCTGCCGCTGCCCGCCGCTGAGCTGATGCGGATACTTGCGCAGCACGTCCTCGCCGTACAAGCCCACGACATTCAGGCCGGCTTCGACCATATCCCGGTATTCGCTCTGGTTGTCCGACAAGCTGAAGTGCTTATTGACCAGATCGAAGACGTGGTCAATCCGGTAGAAGGGGTTGTAAACGCCGAAGGGATCCTGAAACACCGCCTGCACATTGCGCCGGTAGGCTTTCAGTTGTTCATCGGTCATATAGGTGATGTCTTCGCCATCAAAAATAATCTTGCCCGATGTCAACTTGATGAAGCCCAGCACAAGGTTCGCCAGCGTGGTCTTGCCGCTGCCGCTCTCGCCAGCGATGGTGGTGATGGTCGCCGGCGACTCTTCAATGGTCATATTGAAATTGTCGAGCGCGACAACCGATTTCTTATCGCCCAGAAAGCCGCCGCTATAGTAGACCTTGGTGGCATCACGTATTTGCAAGAGTGGCGTAGGCATGTGCTCTCCTCTCCTCAAACTGCTCGTCGTAGAGGTGGCAAGCAACCTCGTGTTTGTCTTCTACAAAAGTCGGCGGCGGCTCCACCTCGGCGCAGTGCTCCCAGGCGAAAGGACAACGCAAGCGGAAAATGCAGCCGGAAGGCGGGTTGCGCGGGTCATGCGTGATGCCTTCCGTGATTTTCAGCGGCTTGCGCTCTTTGATTGAGGGGATCGAGTCGATCAGCAGCTGCGTATACGGGTGCAGCGGCTTCGCGTAGACATTTTCCACCGGCGCGATCTCGACCATTTTGCCGGCGTACATCACGGCGATGCGGTCGACGATCTGCGCCAGCAAACCCATGTCGTGGCCGATGACGATGAGCGACACGCCGATTTCGTCTTTCACCTTGACCAGGGTCTGCGCCACGATGCGCTGCACCACCACGTCCAGCGCGCTGGTCGCTTCGTCGGCGATGACGACCGTCGGGTTCAGCGCCACGCCCATGGCGATGCAAACGCGCTGCTTCATGCCGCCGCTGAGTTCATGGGGGTACATATTGTAGATGCGGTTGGGCAAGCCCACATTCTGAAAGAGTTCAAAGATGCGCTCGCGCAGGGCTTCTTTGTCGCGCTGTTTGCCTTCATGCGCCTCGATCACATCAATGATCTGGTTCTTGACGCGCATGGTCGGGTTGAGCGAATTCATCGCGCCCTGCGGGATCAGCGACAAGCCGGTCCAGCGGAAATTGCGCAACTCTTCTTCCGACAAGTTGAGCACTTCTGTGCCATCCACCTCGATGCTGCCATGCACGATATAGCCCGGCGGCTGCACTAACTGCAAGATGCCGTAGGCCGTCGTCGATTTGCCGCAGCCCGATTCGCCGACCAGCCCCAGCGTTTCGCCCTCATAAAGGTTGAAGCTGATATCGCTGACGGCGATGACATCGCCCTGCGGCGTCTCGTAATGGATTCGCAGCTTCTCGACCTTCAGGACAACGCGGTCGCTGCCATTTTCTTTCTGCTTTGTCATCGTGTTATGCTCCGGTCGGTCAGGCGGCTTTGCGCAGGCGCGGGTTGGCGATTTCGTCCAGGCCCAGGTTGATCAGCAACAGCGAGACAAAGACGACAGCCAGAATCACCGTGGGCAGGCCCCACCACCACCACATATTGCGGAAGAGCGCGCCGGCTTCAATCGAGAAGAAAATCGCCACGCCCAGCGACGGGATGCGCTGCGGCCCGAAGCCCAGCACCTCCAGCCCGACCGCGGAAATGATGGCGCCGGTCATGTTGCCGATGTAACTCGCCGCCAGGTAGGGCAGCAAATTGGGCATGATCTCCTTGAACATGATATCCCGCACCGGCACGCCGGATAGCCGCGCCATCTGCACATAACCGCTCTCGCGCATGCTCAGCACCTGCGCGCGGATATAGCGCGTCGGCGTGGCCCAGGCGAACAGCGATATCAAAAGCGCCATAGTCACCAGATCCACCCGTCCCAATACCGATTGAATGACGATCAGCACCAGCAGCGAGGGTATAGTGATGGTGATATCGGTGGATAATCGAATGACATCGTCAAAGATGCCGCCCAGAAAACCGGCCATGAAGCCCAGCAGGATGCCGACCAGCATGCCCACAGTCGCGGCGATCACACCGACGAACACCGTGCGCGGCGTGCCCACGATCAACAGCGCCAGCATATCGCGCCCGCTGTTCTCCGTGCCCAGCGGATGCTCGGGCACGCCCTCTTGGCCGCGCCAATTGGTGAAACCGATCGGGGGCAAGTTGAGCGGCGCGCGCGCCGAAAGCGCCAGATTGGTGTCCCACAGCTGATAACCGAGGAATATCAGGAAGAACATGAAGCCGAGGATCCCGGCGCCGGTGAGGAATTTCCAGTTCAGCCAGGGATTGTCAAAGCGATTCAGCGTACCGGCTTTCTTGGTGCCGCCGGCGACGGGAGCGTCCTTGACCTTGCTGTCTTCCGCCATGGCTATCTCCCTTCCAGGCTGATTCGCGGGTCAATCAGCGGGTAGCTCAAGTCGATGATGAGCACCGCCAGCGCGCTCGTCGTGATCAATATGAACGATGTGCCTTGAATCAAGCCGAAGTCCTGCTCGCGAATCGCGGTGAAAATCAGCGTGCCCATGCCGTTGTAGTTGAAGATGACCTCGACCAGGACCGAGCCGCTGACGAGGGTGCCGATGGAGACCGCCAGCGCCGTCATCTGCGGCAAGATGGCATTGCGGATCATATAGCGATAGAGGACGTAGAAGGGCTTCAAGCCTTTGGCCTGCGCCAGAATCATGTAGTCTTCGCCCTCAATCGTCACCATCATGCCGCGCATGCCCAGCGCCCAATAGCCGAAGGTCACCAAGACAATCGCCATCGCCGGCAAGAAGCCGTGGTGGATCACATTCAAGATGAAATCCAGCGTGAGGCCCGGCGTTACGCCGAAGCCATAGGCATAGGTCTGCGGGAACCACTTTAGCAAGAAACCAAACACATAGACGAGCAGTAGCCCGGCCAGCAGCGGCGGTATCGATGTGAAGATCATCGACATGGGGATCAGCACCTTGAGCACCCGTGGCGACTTGGTCCAGGCCAGTAGCGCCCCGCATAAATTGCCCACGGTGAAAAAGATAAACGTGGCGATGCCGACGAGGCCTATCGTCCAGGGCAGCGCCCGCCCCACCAGTTCCGATACCGTCGATGGGAAGCGCGCCAAAGCGTAGCCCAGATCCCCCTGCAACAGCCCGCCCATGTAACGCAAGTACTGGACATAGACGGGGTCGTTCAGCCCGAAGCGCTCTTTCCAGCCATCAATGATTTTGTCCGCGTTTTCCACGAAGCCGGCTTGATACGAAAGGCGCGCTACCATGGCCGCGATGGGATCACCCGGCGCCAGGCGCGGAATAATGAAGATCAATGTCGCCGCCACCCATAGCGTTAGGAAAAATACCAGCAGGCGGCGGACCAAATAGTTTAAGGATATTCCTCCCATGCCAGTGCCCTCTCTATCGTGGTTTGCGATGTCCTCTTGAATGCGAGAAACGACTTAGTCTTTTCAAAAAGCCCACTGCACATTTTTGCCGAATGTTGCGCCCCTCCCCGGTATTCAGGGAGGGGAACTTGGGGCGAGGGCCGGCAAATGCCAACCCCAGCCCCGAAAGCATCGAATGCGAACTACATGCCGTCGCCGGCTTTGGTGATCTCCTGGAAGAACTGATGCGTCGATTGCCACCAGGTCGCCGGGTGATTCCAGTTGTTCTCGCTGGTCGGCCAGCCTTCCCAGTAGGTGCTGTTGAAGGGGATCAGCTTGGTCGCCTGGTTCAGCGGAATGAAGGGCAGATCTTCGTAGAGATAGCCGTACGCTTCCACAACCATGTCGAGGGCGTCGGGATGACCCAGCGGCAGCGAGCCCAGCGCGCCAACAATCTCGCTGTACGCTTCGTTGTTCATGCCGTCCCAGCGAACGTGGTTGTTGCCGGAGGACTGCTCGCCAACAGGTACCCACCAGCGGGAGGTGTAGCGATCCAGCGAAGCCCAGGGCTCGTTGATGGAGCCGCAAGCATCCCAGTCGGTGGTGGATTCGTAGTTGCCGAAGCGCTTGTTGTCATTCCAGGTCGCGCCGGCGATGACCGCGGCAGCAGCCTCAATGCCGAAGGTCTGCAGCTGCTCAACCAGGTTGGTGGTGATGCGGCGCTTCTCGATGAAGCCCTCATGCACCTGGATCTCCAGCGTCAGCGCGTTGCCGTCCATATCAACCCAGCGGCCGTCATCATTGCGCGAGTAGCCGTTGCTCTCCAGCAGCGCGGCGGCCGCATCCAAGTCGGCCTCGCTGTTGAAGGCCATGCCAGCGTCTTCAATCGCATCGATGTAGGGGAACATGCCACCGTACTCAACATAGAGCGTGCGCGAGGGGATGGTGACGCCTTCGTAAGCAATGTCGATGACTTGCTGACGGCTGATGGCGTGGTTGATGGCCCAGCGCATTTCGGCGTTGTCCCAGGGCGCGACTTGCGTCTGGAAGGACAGCTGCCGCGGGCAGGGATCCAGCCAAACGAAGGGCATGCCATCGACCCAGGCGAAGATGTTGTCATTGGCCGCTTGCATCGCTTCAAATGCGCCCAGCGTGACATCCATGATGCTGTCAAGCTCGTTGTTGACGGCCATGGTGGTGCGGATCTGATCATTGCCCGTAACGACCCAGATGGCGCGCTGCGGCTCAGGCAGCTTGAAGACGCCCGTCTTGGAGCCCCACCAATCATCGTTGCGGTCGTAGACCCAGGTGGTCTCGTTGGCGGAGGCGATGACGTAGGGACCCGTGCCCAAAGGCCAACCCTGCTCGGGGTCGAAGAACTTGAAGGTGAAGGGATCCTTGTCAGCCCAGACATGCTCAGGCAGCAGATTGATGCCGCCCCAGATGCGGACGGACCAGAAGTCCAGCTGGAAGCGCGGGTTCGACTGCGTCAGGTTGAACTGTACCGTCAGATCGTCGACTTTCTCAACGCTGTCGATCCAGGTGTGGACGTTGCCGGCATAGCTCAGCGACTGCGTTTCGTCATCCAGCAGCAACTGAACGGTGAAGACGACATCGTCAGCGTTGAAAGCCTCGCCATCGGACCATTCCGCGCCATCGCGCAGGTTGAGGGTCCAGACGTCAAGCGCGTCGTTGGCTTCCATGCTCTCGGCCAGCCAAGGCATAATCTCGCCGGTCTCATAGTTCAGAATGAAGAGCGGCTCGGCCACGGCTTGATGCAGGCCCTTGTTGCGATGGTTGTTGGGCAGCAGGAAGTTCATCTGGTCGAAGTTGGCGACAGCGCCGGCGGGACCGTCGATGTCGAAGACCACGGTATCTTCACGCGCCACGTCTTGGGCGGCAGCCGTGAAGCTGATAGCCGCGAAGACGACCACGAGAAGAACGAATAGAAGGGTTCTTGCTTTCATTTGTTGTACTCCTACAACTAGTGAATGGAAGAGATGCTTCTGCCAACTCCAAGATTGGTTTGCCATTCAACGCCGAATGACGGGCGGGTTGACGCCACCCTTTGCTCGCCAAATCGAGTTGCTTATTCTACCGTCGATAGCGCCCCCTTTCGCCTATGCCGTCACATAACTGTCGGCGCTCAAAAGCGGCGCCGATGCCGATGCGCGAATCCGTAGATGTGTTGAAATCGTTGTGCTGCGCGGCGGCGCGTCATCGCCCTGCAATCGCCCCAGCAAAAGCTGCGAAGCCGCCCGCCCCATCTCGTAGGCGTTTTGCGATACCGTGGTCAACGGCACGCCAATATGGGAGGCCAGGCTGATGTCATCAAAGCCCACCACGGAAACATCGGCCGGAACCCCGTAGCCGATTTCTCTCAAGGCGCTGATCGTGATAATCGCGAGGATGTCGTTGATACAGGCGACGGCCGTCGGCTTCGGCGCCACCGCGTTCATCAAATCCACGACCTGCCCAATGACATGCTGGCTGCCCTCGCCAACCAAGCTGTAGATGTCGGTTTCATGGAATTCAGGGCGCTCCGGCGGCGCGATCTTCCAAGGCGCGAAGGCCTGCAGACCATGGTCCTCCAGGGCGGCCACATAACCGCGATGCCTCTCGTTCACCGGCCTCAATCCGTCGAGATTCGGCATCAGCTGTACAATGTGCCGGTGACCCAACTCGACCAGGTGAGAGACCAACGTGTAGCTGCCGCCGAAATTGTCGCTGGCGACATAATCCGCCCGGATGCCCTCTATCAAGCGATCGACGAATACAATCGGAATCTGCCGCGCCTGATACTCGGCCAGGGCCGCCAGCGTTCCCGATGTTGGCCTGGCGCTGGCCCAAAGGATCAACCCGGCGACATCCTCGTCCAACAATTGCCGCAGGATGGCCGCTTCTTCGGCGAGATCAGCCGCATTGCTGAAGATCACCTGGTAGCCGGCCGAGCGCAAATCCGTCTCCGCGCTGCTCAGCATGGCCGTGTGGATTTCGTTGTGGAAGCTGTGGGTGACGTAGCCGATGGAGTGGCTGCCGCTTTGCTCCTCGGCCCTCCTGGTGACGAAGGTGCCGCGGCCCGGGTTGCGCCTGATCAAACCCTCCACCTCCAGCCGCTGCAGGGCGATGCGCACCGTCGTCCGGCTGATATCCAGGTGACGCGAAAGTTGCGTCTCCGTCGGCAAGCGCTCGCCATCATCCCAGCGGCCCGACACGATCATGCGCCGCAACTGATTGTGCAACTGCACATGCAGCGAAATATAGCTGTTGTGATCGAGCCGGATTTTGGCTAGTTTGTCCTGCATAAATCACTCGTTGACGCAGCAAGAATCCTTAAATGTACACAAATGTATGTACAATGTGCTGTTATAACACGTCGCGCGGCGCCATGCAATAGCCGAATCTGACGCGCCAATCTCGATGCCTCGGATTTACAGGCGCCGGCTGTTGCTTTATCATTGAGCGCGCTCCCAAGCTAAATTGCTTTGCAGCGCCGCCATAGTCGAAAGGATGATTCTGTGAGGCAGCCCAATCAGAGGCAGACCAGCTTGCCGCGGCTTTTCGTGACCTTGATTGCCTTCGCCGTCCTCATCATCGGCGGCATTATCTTGCTGGCCGATTTGCAGTGCGCCGCCGATATCGAAGGCTGGTGGGCGCAGCCCTACCCCAACGCCGAAACTATCGATATCCAATACGACCTCTTCCGCCCGCGCGCCTTGGGCGAGACGCGCTGGACTCTGCAGACCAGCGACAGCGAAGAAACCGTCCGCAAATACTACCAGGACCTCACGCTGGAGATCTTGAATTCCGGGCGCACCCGCGGCCTGGCTTGGGCCGATCGCTTCATCGAGACTGCGGAAGCCAGCGACGGCAGCACAGTCACGCGCATCGTGCTCTACAGCGCCTGCGGCACCTAGCGCGCGACGCCATCGTATGCAGCTGGCCGCCTTCCCCAAGTGCTACCTGGACGCCATCGCCGGCGACCGCACCATGTCCGTCTTCGACTGGATCGAGCTGGCCAGGTCCCTGCCGGCCGAGGGGCTGGAGATGTACGAGGGCTTCTTCACCAGCCTCGAAGACAGCTACATCTTCAGCGTCCGCGATGCCATCAACGCCGCCGGTTTCGCCATGCCCATGCTCTGCTGCTCGCCCGATTTCACCAACCCCGACCCGGACGAGCGCAAGCGCGCCGTCGACCATCAAGCCCGCATGATCCGCGTCACCTGGCTGCTTGGTGGAGAGGGCGCCGTCTGCCGCGTGCTCAGTGGCCAGCGCTACCCGGAAGTTACGCGCGAACAGGGCCTGGCCTGGGTGGTCGAGTGCATTGAGCGCTTGCTGCCGGTCGCCCGCGAATACAAAGTCGTGCTCGGCCTGGAGAATCACTACAAAGACGGCTTCTGGCGCTACCCCGAATTCGCCCAGAAGATGGACATCTTCCTCGAGCTGCTCGGCGCCATTGAGGAGCGCGAATGCTTCGGCGTGCAGTACGACCCGTCCAACGCCATCGTCGCCGGCGACGACCCCATCGCTTTGCTGCGCGCCGTGGCCGACCGCGTCGTCAGCATGCACGCCAGCGACCGCTACCTGCTGCCCGGCTATACCCTGGACGACCTGCGAACCAGCGACGGCACTATCGGCTACTTTGAAGGGCTGCAGCACGGCGTCGTCGGCCAGGGCTTGAATGACTTCCCGGCCATCTTCCGCATCTTGCGCGCCGCCGGCTACCGTGGCTGGGTCAGCATTGAAGACGGCATGAACGGCATGGACGAAATGCGCCAGTCGCTTGAATTCTTGCGCACGCTGCGCGACAAGTATTTTCCAGCCAAAGCCGATTTGTAGGGGCGAGCCATTGGGTCGCCCGAAGCTCGCGTCATACGGCACTGTTGGTGTTTGTGCTATACTCGGCGTACTGAGCCGCCAAGCAAAGAATACACAATGGCGATCCAAGAGAGACTGTATACGGTCGACGATGTCTGGGAGTTGGAGCATCGTCCCGAAAATGAAGGCAAGCGCTTCTATCTCATCGACGGGGAGTTGTTTTTCACGATGTCTCCCGGAATTTTGCACGGGCGCCTGGCCACAAAGCTTGGACGTTATCTGGATGAATTCGCCGAAGAACATTGCCTCGGTTATGTCGTTGTCGAATCGGGATTTCATCCGGCGGGTGAACGCCATACCTTGCTCTTGCCCGATGTGGCCTTCTTCAGGATGGGCAAGTTGCCAGATCCGGACACCGAGAGATTCGGGCCTGCCATGCCCGATTTGGCCATCGAGGTAAGATCCCCCGGCGACACATTAGACGAACTGCGCCGCAAAGCCGCCGTCTATCTCGCCAACGGGACGACCCTGGTTTGGATCGTTTCGCCGGCGGAAAAGGGCGTCGAGGTATGTCGCGCTGGCGCCGACGCCGGGCTGGATATTGAATTTGTGGGCGCGGATGGCAGCTTGTCCGGCGAGGACGTCTTGCCCGGCTTTGAGCTGGACCTCAAGCTGCTCTTCCCCGACCGCTGAGCGCGCCGCAATACACATGCAATTTGTGCACTTTGTAGGGGCGAGCCATTGGGTCGCCCGCCAATATAATCAGTAACTCGTAGGGGCGAGCCGCTGGTTCGCCCCTACGATTGAACGCCAAAACCAGGACACAGTTCATGCACGCACTCATCAAATACGGCCGCCAAGACAAGAACGTCGAACTCCGCGATATTCCGCAGCCGCCCGATCCCGCGCCCGGTTACGCCGTGGTCGAAGTCGGCGCGGCCGGCGTCTGCGGCAGCGACCTGCACATGTGGCGCGATCACCAAAGCTGGGAGATCGTACTGCCGCTGGTGCTGGGCCACGAATTCTGCGGGTCGGTCGCGGCTGTCGGGGCTGATGTCGCCGGCTTCAGCGTGGGTGATCGCGTCGCTGTCGAGACCGCCGCCGAAGTCTGCGGCAGCTGCGCTTACTGCCATTCGGGCGATTACAATCAATGCCCGCATCGCCTGGGCTACGGCGCGCTCCATGACGGCGCCTTCACGCAATATGTGACCGCGCGCCAACAGATCCTGCACCATATCCCGGCCAATGTCTCCTTTGAGCACGCTTCGCTGACCGAGCCCATCTGCGTGGCTTACAACGCGCTGGTGGAGAAGACGCCGGTCGTCCGCCCCGGCGATACCGTCGTCATTCAGGGGCCCGGGCCCATCGGCATGATGGCGCTCTTCATGGCCCAACTGCGCGGCGCTTCCGAGATTGTCATGCTCGGCAAAAGCGTCGATCGGCAGCGCTTGGCGGTCGCGGCTGATATCGGCGCGACGCATACGCTCAACATCGACGAAGACGACCCGCTGGATCTGGTGCGGTCGCTGGGCGATGGCTACGGCGCCAACCTGGTCGTCGATTGCAGCGGCGTCAGCATCGCCCTGAATGCGGCGCTGGACATGGTGCGTCCCAACGGCACGATCACCAAAATCGGCTGGGGTCCCCAGCCCATGGACTTCAACCTCGACCGCCTGGTGCAAAAGGGCGTGACCCTGCAAGGCTGCTTCAGCCACCTCTACGACACCTGGGAGCGGGCGCTGAACTTGCTGTCGACCGGGCAAATCGACTTGACGCCCATCATCGGCGGCGTCTACCCGCTGGCGGATTGGGAGCGCGCCTTCGAGCAGATGGAAGCGGGAGAGAACGTGAAGTCGGTGCTTGTTCCAGGAAACCCCCGCCCCAAACCCCTCTCCCAAAATGTGGGAGGGGCTTAAATGATACGAACTGGAGCGGTAGACTCCCCTTCCCCCTTTATGGGGGCAAGGGGCCGGGGGATGGGGGTCTGATGGACGCCATAATCCAAATCTCAATCGATGTCATTGACCTTGACGAAGCCCTCGACCTGGCCCGCGCCTCGGTCAAAGCCGGCGTCGACTGGCTCGAGGTCGGCACGCCGCTGCTGCTGGCCGAGGGCTTGCACGCCGTGCGCGCCTTCCGCGCCGAATTCCCCGATACGCCCATCGTGGTCGATCTCAAGACGATGGACGGCGCCGGGCTGGAAGCCGAGATGATGTTCAAAGCCGGCGGCGACATGGTGGTCGTCATGGGCCAGGCGCACGACGCCAGCATCATCGAGCAGGTCAAGATGGCGCGGCGTTACGGCAAGCGCGTCATGTGCGATGTCATGCTCTGCCCGGATAAACCCGGCCGCGCCCGCCAAGCGCAAGACATGGGCGTCGATTACATCATCGTGCACACCGGCTTTGACGAGCGCAATATGATCCCCGGGCTCAGCCCGCTCGACGACCTCGAAGATGTGCTGGCCGCGGTCGATATCCCGGTGCAAGCGGTCGGCGGCCTCAGCGTGCCGCAAGCCATCGAGACGCTCGCCCTGGGCGCGCAGATCGTGGTCTTCGGCGCGCCCCTTGTCATCAGCGGCCAGGAGTTCAAAGCGGCCGACCCCAACTTCGACCGCCAGTTGCGCGAAATTGTCGCTGCCGTCCGCGCTGCCCAGCCTCGAGCGTAGCTTTCCGCCGCCAACCGTGTTGTAACTCACGACAGTTTGTGAATTTTTTCCCATACCCGCCCGCCAAGCCCTGTATTGAGATAGGGCCGGGTTAAGCGTATACTTGCGCCCTTGTACGGCGCACATTGCCATCGGCAGTCCGCGGAAAACACGCTATGCACTTGAACGACCCACAGTTCGGCCACATCGTCGACTTCGACCAGCTTCGCCTCTCCGTCCGCCATCTCTATGATGCGCTCTTGCCCGATTTCAACATGCACAAATCGCTGCAAGTCGGCACGGAGCTTTACGGCGATGACCCCAGCGCTATGATCGCCGCCGGCGCCAGCATGTTGGCCTGGATGACGATTATCGCCGCCGGTGAAGACGACATCGCCGAAGAACTCAAAGACAGCCTCTTCACCCTGGGCTGGACGGAAGAAGAAATCGGCTCCGACCTGTTAAGCGCGGCCACCACCGCCACGCCCCTCAATGACGAGCCCGATTGCGTCGACTTCCACATCAAAGGCCGCAAGTGGCTGATCAACAATTCTTATCACGCTGATTACCACACCATCGTCGCCAAGGCCGATCCCAACTCCAGCGGGCCGCGCTCGCTGTCGATATTCCTGGTGCCGCAGAGCAGCTGCAAAAACTGGCAACGCCTGGAGACGCATGTGCTGCGGCGCATGGTGCTGACCGCCTTCGATATTGACGGGCCCGGGCGCTTGCTGGGCAAGCTGGGCCACGGCCTGCAGATCTTGCAGCGCATGGCCATGCCCAGCAAATACCAATGCGCCTACGTCGGCATCAAGCTGCTCAACGAGGCCATCCCCGACAGCATCGATCACCTCTCCAGCAAGCGCATCTTCAACGAAAACCCCATCAACTTCAGCAACGTCTTGCGCCAGATGTACAACCTGGTGCTGCAAAGCGCCGTGCTGAACTTCATCTACTACCGCGCCCTGGCCTTCAGCGGGGGGAACTTCCTGCAATTCCACGGCGTGATGCTCAAGTCCTGGCTGCTGCTGCGCGCCAATGAGCTGCTGGGGCAGAACCTGCTGGTGGTCGGCTCCAAGGGCTTCCTGGCTGAATCGGTCATCGGGCGCAACGCCATCGATTCCTTCGTGCTGCCCGTCTTCGATGGCCATTACACCATCAATACGCTGATGACCGCCAAGCACGCCAAGCGTTATCTGGGCGCCACGCGCCGCGCTGATGTGGCCGAGCGCCTGGCGACCCTGAGGCATGGCATCGACTCGGCCCGCTCCGGCGATCCCATCCGCGCCGATTCGCGCCGGCTGCGCAACCCCGACTTTTTCGACTACGCCGGCTACATCGAGGACCTCGCCCTGCCTATAGATCTCGACGCGCGCGGCATCGTCCGGCGGATGCAGGCCCTGCTGGACGAACTGCACGAGCGCGGCCTGATGCAAGACCCCGAACATCGCTACAAGGTCGGCGCCCTGCTACATTGGATGGAAGCGCTGCTGGCCGCCTGCGAAATGTGGAAAGCCGCCGACGAGCCCGAATATCTCAACGCCGTCGTCATGCAATACAACGCCTTCGTCAATCAGTTCAACCAGGTCATCAGCGAGAGCGCCCTGCGCACGCCCTTCCTGGAGCTCAAGCGGCAGCGGCCCTTGCGCTGCGTCGAAGCCCCGCGGGACTTTCTGCTGCGCTTGTTCCAGCTGGCTCAGCAATTCGCCGCGCCGCGTGAAGCGCTCGTGGCGGAGTAGACGCGGCAGCTCAGCATTGTGGCGCGCATATATCATTGCGGCGGAGGATCCACGCCTTTACCACCGAGTGCACCGAGGAAAAAAGAGGACACCGAGTTTCTATTGTTTGTGAAGAAGGTCAGGACATAGCTCAGACTAGAGATGACGTCCGCCAGACACAGACTTCGTAGGGGCGAGCCGGGGCTCGTCCGCGCTTGCGTGATGTGCTCAGTCACGGGCTGTGCGATTGACTTGGATTTGCTGAGGGCACAAGGGCCGCGCGATGATTCTATGGCGCCGATTCCATATACTCTACCGCAAGATATCTGATGATACG
The DNA here is from genome assembly GCA_965208195.1 of Phototrophicaceae bacterium. Classification (GTDB taxonomy): domain Bacteria; phylum Chloroflexota; class Anaerolineae; order Aggregatilineales; family Phototrophicaceae; genus UBA6055. The sequence continues at coordinate 2,633,191 of CBDBOC010000004.1, forward strand.
GCGGATCATTAATGACCATCGGATTAGTTGATGTAAAGGTCCATCGAATAGGACGTACATTGATTAATATCAACGGCGAAGCAATCCTAGACGCCGCCTAATGGCAAAGTCGTTTGGCTAGACAAAGAGTCTCCGGCTCCATGGAAGCCAACGGAAACACTATTTTCATTCAACTACCCATACGGATGGGGCGAGGAACTGTTTGCGAACATTTGCCAGTTTTTCGCGTCTATCCCAAATATGAACGGCAGATGGAAAGCAAGAATCGTTGACAGCGAAACTGGAACAATCTGGAGAATTCCCACCAGTGAAGTACCTATGAGTTTCTGTTGGAGCATTGGCGAATGATTCCTGTTTCAGATACTACGTTCTTGTCCGAATGCAGTGCCGAACAAGTGAAACAGTGGTTTCTCGACACTTGTGAGTGGATGCAGCGGGAGCAGACAGCAATTGCGACTTCACCTACGAGACGCCAATCAAAGTGGCGGTACATTAAAGATGGTCATGTAGTTCAAGAGTTCGGCGAAAAAAGCGAATTGGCTCAGTACTTGTACGTGGCAGATGCGCCATTAGACGGCACCGTAAGACTCTTTATCAAGGACGAACTACTCAAAACCGACCTCCCAACCGCTGTAAACGAACCGGCCGCAGAATTCCTTGCAAGATACGAACAATTTCATGTTGTTTCCCCCACGAGACCAAGAAATCCCAAATCGGCTTCGACACGATATATTTTGGACGGAGAAAAGTGTACTGCTAGAGATCTTTGGGAAAAGTGCTTTAGATCACAGATTGACAATCTAATACATGGCGGCCCGGCAAATCACATTGCGGCACTCGTTTTGATGATGCCCTGCATGGAGACAGTCTATAAGTTGAAAACTTTCACGAACTAAACAGAACTGGTCTGAAACAATGAAAATGTTTTTTCCTGCGCTTGGCTTTAGCGATGCTACGTTCGTCAACTGCGCGACTTTGTCCGAAATGGATTTTCCCATGACGGATTCACAAAAGGTTACGTCGGCATAAGTTCTGAAAACCGTTCTCCAGAAAAGTACGAAGACAGCCAACAAGTGTTTCAGGGAATCCGACACGAAAACGGACAATTTCACCTGTTAATCATCCCCGCCGATTTCTGGGCGAGAGTCAGAAACAAGATAGACAGCTTCTATAAGTATGAGCAGTGGATACCAGGGTGGTCCATGCACGAAGTCATATCCATAAACCATTATATTGAACCCTTGACCAAGGAAGAGTTGACTCCGAAATCGTGAACACAGTTTAAGGCCGAATGCGACGCAAGTAGAGCACCCGAGATATCCGCAAATATACCCAGGCAAGCCTAACCCAAATGCACACCATAAATGACCCCCAATTCGGCGACATCCTCGATTACGAGCGCCTGCGCGCCGGCATGATGGACGTGCTCGACAACGTCTACCCCACCTTCAACTTGATGGGCTCCATGCTGGAAGCCACGCGCCACTTCAACAACGACCCCAGCTACATGACCGCCTGCGCCGCCAGCGGCCTCGCCTATATGATGCTGGTCGCCGCCGAAGAGTACGAGCTCGCCGCCCAGCTCAAAGGCAAGATCTTCACACTTAGCTGGACCGAAGAACACACCGGCACCGACCTGCTCAGCGTACGCACGCGCGCGGCGCCCCTGCCCGATGACGCGGAAGGCAAGCGCTTCCACATCCAGGGGCAGAAGTGGCTCATCAACAATTCTTACCACGCCGATTATCATTCCGTCATCGCCAAGGTCGATCCCGCCGCCAGCGGGCCGCGCTCGCTGTCGATCTTCGCCGTGCCCCACAGCAGCACCAAAAATTGGCAGCGCCTCGAGACACACGTGCTGCGAAGCATGGTGCTGACCAAGTTCGATATCGACGGGCCCGGCATCCTCATCGGCCAAGTCGGCCGCGGCCTGGAGATCTTGCAGCGGATGGCGCTGCCGTCTAAATACCACTGCGCCTACATGGGCGTGAAAATGGTGGACGACTCCCTGCCCGCGGCCATTGAGCATCTGTCATCCAAGCGCATCTTTGGCGATAACCCGATCCAATTCAGCAATGTCTTCCGCCAAGTCTACAACCTGGCCCAGCAGGCGGCGCTGATCAACTTCAGCTTCTTCCGCGCCCTCGCCTTCAGCGATAGCCCCTTCCTGCAATTTCACGGCATCATGCTGAAATCCTGGCTGCTGCTGAAATGCAACGAAATCTTATCGCAAAACTTGCTCGTCACCGGCTCCAAAGGCTTCCTCAAAGCGTCCAACATCGGCGGCAACGCCATCGATTCTTTCGTCTACCCCGTCTTTGACGGCCACTACACCTTGAATACCCTGCTGACATACAAGCACATGCGCCGCTATCTGGGCGCCAAGGCGACCGGCGACATCGACGCGCGCATGGGCATCCTGCGCGAGCACGCCTACCTGCCGCGCGAAGGCAAGCAAATCCTCAACAACAGCCGCGAGACCCGCCACCCGCCCTTCTTCGATTACGCCGATTACATCGCCCGCTGTGGCTTGCCCATCGACCTTGACGCCGGCCGCTATATCGCCGCCAGTTCCGCCATCATGGACGCCATTCAAGCGCGCGAGATGACGCACGAGCCGGAATATCGCTACAAAATCGGCATGCTGGTGCATAATCTTGAGGCGCTGCTCTCAGCGGTGGAATTGTGGAAAGTCACCGCCAACGACCACTACCTCAACGCCATCATCATGCAAGCCAACGATGTCGGCAAGCTGATCAACCGCATCATCAGCGAGGGCGATTTCACCGTGCCCTTCCTCACGCCGCTGCGTCAATTGCCGCTGCCCGCGCCGGCTGATCCGCGCGCCTTCTTGCTGCGCCTGCTCGATGTAAAGAGCCAACTTCGCCCCGCGCGAATTTCTTGAGTCCTCAACATTTACTCGCCGTTGCCGATTCAAACATTTGTGACAATAATTTGCAATCTATATCAATTACGTTATGGCTCGGCTTGGCCATCAGGAGTGAGCTAAATGCCTTCACGCGCAAAGTTCTTGCTTGCAATTTGTTTCGCGCTGATCTGCTCCACCGCCGCCCTGGCGCAGGGCTATTCTGTGCGCGTCGTGCACAATACCAATCTGCGCGCCACGCACAGCCTCGATGCCCGCATCGTGGATACCGCCCCCGCCGGCACGACGCTCGGCGTCACCGGCAACCAGGGCGATTGGCTGCACATCGATTGGAAGGGGCGCGCAGTCTGGATGGCCGATTGGGTGCCCATGACGCGCATCGCCGCGCCGACCAGCACCGCGCCAAATGTGAACAACTGCTGCTTCATCGACCGACAATGCGCATCCGACGCCGAGTGGGTCGACGGCTACTGGGCTTTCCAGAAAAATCAGTGCGGCGCGCCAACTCAATCAGCCGCGACCAGCAGCCAGCAGCCCACAAGCGAGACGGCGACAGACCAGAACAACTGCTGCTTCACCGGCTGGCAATGTCATTCCGATCTCGATTGGGTGGCCGGCTTCGTCGCCTTCCAGCAAAACCGCTGTGAACACCGCGGCATGGCTATCGAGGGGCCGGACAGCTTCGTCGCCAAGCTGCAAAATGCTTTGGATCTGATCCAAGCGAGGTCGTCGCATTGGTATGGCTATATCATCAGCGGGCTAAGCGCCGTTCGCGTGACCACCGAGGTAACGTATTCAGGGGTGAATATCGCTACCAGCACCTGGAGGATGCCCCCGCATCGCGCGGAGAGGACAACGGCGCGCTGGATCTACAGCCTGGCGCACGAAGCCTGCCACGTGCACCGAGTTCGATCCGGGCAAAGTGGCGACGCGCTAACAGAAGAGCGCGCCTGTGTGACAGCCGGGCGCGACGCCGTCCTAGCTGTGGGCCCGCCAGGCGCGCCGGGCCTAATTGCCAGGCAAAACAAGATCCTCGCCAATATTGACAGGACGGAATGCCAATGGTGGCACGACCCGGCAAACTATCGATTCCCCGACGACTGCTTAAGGTAGGAACAGGTGTGAAACGCGCAATCGCGATTCTCTTTCTGCTGATAGCCGCGGGCTTTACAGCGTCGGCGCAGAACTATTCCGTGCGCGTCGTGCACAGAACCTATCTGCGCGCCACGCACAGCCTCGAAGCCCGCATCGTCGATACCGCCATGGCGGGCACGACCCTCAGCGTCACCGGCAACCAGGGCGACTGGCTGCGCATCGACTGGAAGGGGCGCGAAGTCTGGATGGCCGATTGGGTGGCGCTCGAGCGCGTCGAAACGCCGCCGCCGACTATCACATCTGATGTGAACAACTGCTGCTTCATCGACCGGCAATGCGCTTCCGACGCCGAGTGGGTCGACGGCTATTGGGCTTTCCAGAGTAATCAGTGCGGCGCGCCGACAACGCCGCTGACGACCGTCGCGACCGAGACAAGCATCCCCGCCTCAGAAGTGACCAACTGCTGCCAACTCGGCTGGACCTGCAACAGCGATGGCGATTGGCAGACTGGCCACCAGGCGTTTCAGGCTGGTCAATGCCAGCATCAAGGCATTGAGATCGAGGGACCGGCCTTCTTCCTTGACCGCCTGCATAGCGTCCTGGACTTGATCCGTTCGCGTTCGCCGCACTGGTATGGCTACATCATCGGCGGGCTGAGCAAAGTCCGCTACGACCCAAACGCCAGGCGTTCGGCCGTCGATCTCTGGGCGCAGACCTGGCACGTCCCGCCGTCCCGCGTCGAGCGCTGGGGCGACGATGTGTCCATCGTGGGCAGCCTGACGCACGAAGCCTGCCATGTGCAGATTTACCTGGCCGGCCAGAAGGCCTGGGACCTGCAAGGCGAACGCGATTGCCTGGCCGCGCAACTCGCCGCCGCGCAAGACATCTTCCCCGGCGAAAAGCAATACTATATCGACTGGGCGAGCAACTTGCTGGCCAATATCGAAAACCCGGCATACCAATGGTGGCATGACTAGCCGAAGTGCCCCGCCCCTGGATCCTGCGCTACAATAACGCTTCCTCACATATTTGCATGGGAGTGAAAAATGATGCGTAGGACCCGTCTCTTATTCTGCCTTGTGTTCCTTATCAGCGGGCTTGCTTCCGCGCAAGACTACGCCGTCCGCGTGACGTACAACACCAATCTGAGAGCGTCATACAGCCTGCAAAGTCGCATTCTTGACACGGCGCCGGCCGGCACAACCTTGACCGTTGTCGACGCTTACAACCGCTGGCTGCGTGTCAACCGCAGCGGCAACACGGCCTGGCTGGCGGACTGGGTGCCCATGACGCGCCTCGCCGCGCCGACCAGCGTCGCGCCTGATGTGGACAACTGCTGCTTCGTCGACCGGCAATGCCAGTCAGACCAAGAGTGGACGGCGGGTTACTGGGCATTTCAACAGGGCCAGTGCGGCGCGCCATCTCAATCAACCGAGACCACAAGCCAGCAGCCCGTGAGCCAGACGCCGGCGAATGTGAACAATTGCTGCTTCGTCGATCGTCACTGCGCGACGGACCAAGAGTGGACGGCGGGCTACCGGGCATTTCAGAACAATCAGTGCGGCGCGCCGTCGCAGTCCGCCGCGACCAGCACGCAGGGGCCCGACAGCGAGACGCCGGCGAATGCGAATAATTGCTGTTTTCTGGATTGGGTCTGCCACAGCGACCACGACTGGAACCGCGGCTTTTATGCCTATCAATCCAATCAATGCGCGCATGGCGGACCGCAAGGCGGCATCCGCATCGAGGGCTCGCCGGCCTTCGTCGCGAATATCGAACGGGCGCTGGACTTTCTACGTGACCGCTCATCCAAATGGTATGGCTATTTGCTAAGCGGGCTGGACCTGGTCAAGCAAGTCCCGCCCCCTAGCATCGGCGTATACGTGCACAGGAGAACATTCGAATTGAATGGCCACAACGATATTGTACCGCCCCACGATAAATGGCGATTCGACGGCTATACGGCTTCGGTGCTGGTGCACGAAGCTTGCCATGTGCACCGGTATGAGGCGGGATTGGTATGGGACGGGCTCGTGGGCGAGACGGCTTGCGTCGAGACAGAAGTCGCCATGTTGAGCGAACTTGCGCCTGACAATCGACATATCGATTTCGCGCGTGGCGTGCTCGCCAATATCCATCGGCCCGAGTGCCAGTGGTGGCACGGCGAATACAAAACTTGTTCCTGAGGCCGCCATGACCGAACTCACCGACCTCCTGACTGACCTCGTCGCCATCGACTCGGTCAACCCCGACCTCGTGCCCGGCGGCGCCGGCGAAGGCAGCATGGCGCAGTACATCGCCGACTGGGGCCGCGCCCAGGGCCTGGAAACCCACATCCAGGAGGCCGCGCCCGGCCGCCCCAATGTCATCCTGATCGCGCGCGGGGGCGGCGGCGGCGCGTCGCTGATGCTCAACGCCCATACCGACACCGTCGGCGTCGAAGGCATGGCCCAGCCCTTCACGCCCCGCCTCGCCGACGATCGCCTCTATGGCCGTGGCGCCTACGATATGAAGAGCGGGCTGGCCGCTTGCCTGCTCGCCCTCAAAGCCGCGCGCAAGCTGACGCTTAAGGGCGATGTCTTCCTGAGCGCCGTCATCGACGAAGAGTACGGCAGCCTGGGCACGGAAGCCCTGCTGGCCGAGTGGGCGCGCTGGCCCGCTGATGCCGTCCTCATCGCCGAGCCGACCGAGCTGCAGATCAGCATCGCCCATCGCGGCTTCGTCTGGCTGGAGATCGAGACCATCGGCGTGGCCGCGCACGGCTCCCGCCCGCACCTCGGCGTGGACGCCATCGCCAAAATGGGCCGCGTCCTGGCCGCGCTGGAAGACCTCGACCGCGAGCTGCGCGCCCAGCCGACGCACGACCTGCTGGGGGCCGGCTCGCTGCACGCTTCCATCATCAGCGGCGGCGAAGAAATCTCGATGTACCCGGCGCATTGCAAGCTGCTCGTCGAACGCCGCACCATCCCCGGCGAAACGCCCGCGAGCGTCCTGGCCGAAGCGCAAACCATCCTCGACGCGCTGGCCGCGGCCGACCCCGACTTCAAGGCGTCGGCCCAGACCACCTTCAGTCGGGGTCCCTTCAGCATCGCCGCCGATCATGCGCTGGTGCAGGGGTTCAAGCGCGTCGCCGACGCCCGCCTGGGGCGTGATGTGCCGCTCGTCGGCAGCCCTTGGTGGATGGACACCGCGCTCTTCGGCGAGCATGGCATTCCCACCGCCGTGCTGGGCCCGGCCGGCGCCGGCGCCCATGCCCGCGAAGAATGGGTCGATCTGGCTTCAGTACACCGACTTCATCGCCGACTTCTGCGGCTAACCCGAGTTCGCGCGGCAGTTGAAGCAATTCGCCAACGTGATCGAAACTTCGCAAAGTCGCGCCGCCGGCTCGCCCCTAGGCGCAAAATTGTAATTGGCGGGTGACGCGCAGTGTCGCCCCTACATCTATCTCTGTGCTCTCTGTGTCCCTGTGGTGAATTATTGTTGCAACATTTACTTGTACATGCTGCCGCTAAACATTGAAGCGAAAATAGATCACATCGCCATCTTGCACGACATAGTCGCGGCCTTCGACTTGCAGCAAGCCGGCCGCTTTTATGGCGTTGCGCTCTTGATGCGCCTCGAACACGGCGAAGGGGATCACTTCCGCGCGAATGAAGCCGCGCTCCATATCGGTGTGCACCACGCCGGCGGCTTGGGGCGCCGTCCAGCCGCGGCGGATGGTCCAGGCGCGCGCCTCCCGCTCATTAAACGTGAAATAGCTGATCAAGCCCAGCAGGCGGTGGCATTGGCTGATCAGCCGCTCCAGGCTGCCGCCGCCCAACTCATAGGCGTTGAGGAATTCGTCGCGCTCGTCTTCGCTCATGCCCGCCAACTCGGCTTCCAGGCTCGCGCATACGGCGATGAGCTGGGCGCCATCGGCATCAGCGATCTCCCGCGCGGCGCGCAGCCAATCGTTGCCCTGGCGCAGGCTGTCTTCGTCGACATTGGCGACGTAAATCACCGGCTTTGAGGTCAAGAAGCGCATCTCGAAATCCAGCGCGGCGAAATCCGCATCGTCACGCCCAGGGAAGTTGCGCAGCGGCCGGCCCTCGCCGATGAAGGCTTCCACTTGCCGCGCCATCTCCAGCTGCCCGGCCAGCGAGCGATCGCCTTTGACCTCGCGCTCCAGCTTTTCCAGCCGGCGCTCCAATTGCTGCAGATCCGCCAGCGCCAGCTCGGTGTTGATGACTTCGATATCATCGGCCGGCTGCGGCAGCGCATTGACGTGAACCACATTTTCGTCATCGAAGCAGCGCACGACATGGGCGATGGCGTCAACGTGGCGGATGTGGCCGAGGAAGCGATTGCCCAGTCCTTCGCCCTTGTGCGCCCCCTTGACCAGGCCGGCGACATCGACGAAGTCGACGCGGGTGTGCACCGCCTCGGGCGCGCCCACCCAGGCTCGCAGCCGCTCCAGCCGCTCATCGGGCAGCGGCACGACAGCGTGGTTGGCTTCGATGGTGCTGAAGGGATAATTGGCCGCGACGGCGTTTTGCGCCCGCGTCAGCGCATTGAAGAGCGTGCTCTTGCCCACGTTGGGCAAGCCGACAATGCCGATGCTTAAGCTCATAAGCTAGCCTCCAGGCGCCGCTGCCAGGTGAACGACTGAACACGACCACGCATATGCAGCGCCAATAAATTATCGCAAACAAAAAGTGAGCCGTGTAGGGGCGAGACTTGCTACGCCCTCCCGGCCGTCGCAACCCCACCAAGGTCGAGTTCTGCAGGGGCGAGCCAAAGCCCAAAGTGCGTACGGGCGAGCCGGTGGCTCGCCTCTATAAGGCTTGTCCGGTACTCCACTTCTTACTCAAAATAAACTCGGAAAATGCGAAAACAGAACATAAAGCAGTTCGTTCGTAGGGCAAAGCATCTTGAAATTACCCTGATCGGCCAGGTTTGCTCCCCCTCTCCGATGATTCGGAGAGGGGGCCGGGGGGTGAGGTAGAAAAAGCGCGCATTCTAGACCCAGTACCGGACAAGCCTTTTAGAATTCGGCGGAGAGGGCCAGGTAATTCGCGTAGGCTGCGGCATTGCCGGGCGGTGGTATAATCGCTATCGACGCAATCGACCACTAAATCAGGCGGATTTCATGAGCGAAATAGCGCAATTTGAACGCATCGCGCAGGCGACGCTCAACCAACTGCGCGAAATCGGCGCGGCCACCATCGCCGGCGCGCTGGCCAAAGAAGGTATCCGCAACCCGCATCTGGTCGGCTTGACCAGCTTCACCCCGGGTAAAGCCGTCTGCGGCCAAGCCGTCACGCTGCAATTCATGCCCAAGCGCGAAGACGTGCACTGGGGCGATGAGTACGCGGCGGCGCCCGAGCGCGAGCTGCACCGGCAAGCGATCATGGGGTGCGCGCCCGGCGATATCGTGGTGGTCGACGCGCGCGGCAGCTTGTCCAGCGGCGTCTTCGGCGAAATGATGCTGACCTCGTTCAAGGCGCGCGGCGGCGAAGGCATCGTCATCGACGGCTGCATCCGCGATTTTCCCGAGGTCAAGCAGCTCGATCTGGGCTTGTGGCTGCGCGGCGTGACGCCCAATTTCCACACGCAGACCGACATCTTCCCCCACGCGGTCAATGTGCCCATCGCTTGCGCCGGCGTCTTCGTCGTGCCGGGCGATGTCATCGTCGCCGATGACGATGGCGCTGTGCTTTTGCCTTTCGCGCTGGCGGAGACGATCGCCGAAGCCGCGGTCGCCAAAGCCGAGTGGGAGGTCTTCTCGCGCTTGAAGCTGGAAGAAGGCGGGCTGCTTTCGAAGTATTATCCGCTGGACGCCGAGGCGCAGAAGGAATACGAGGCCTGGCTGCGCGAGCAAACCTGAGCGCATGTCAGCGGCGGGCAATCAGCATTCGGGCAGGAGTCGACACACTTTTACCACCGAGGTCACCGAGTTAGACTGAGGTCACCGAGAGGGTGAGGCAAGGGTCGCCCTTGTTGACGTTGCGAGCCAAATCCCAACGTGCGTACGGGCGAGCCGGTGGCTCGCCCCTACATAATTCGACTTTGGCGGGGCAGGCAGGGGGTCAGGCATGTCCGAAGCGGCGCTGACGCTCAGCCTCTTCTTGCATATCGGCGCCACCGTCATCTGGATCGGCGGCATCCTGCTGATCACCTTCCTGGTCGTGCCCGAGCTCAACCGCGCCCTGGAAGATCAGCCGACGCTATATCGCTTGCTGCGGCGTCTGCGCCGGCGCTTCACGCTGCTGGGCAACCTGGCGCTGGCCGTGCTGATCGTCACCGGCCTGCTGCAGATGTCGACCGACCCCAACTACGAAGGCCTGCTGCGCTTCGAAAATCGCTGGAGCCAGGTCTTGCTGCTAAAGCACGGGCTGCTGATCGTGATGGCCCTCTGCGGGCTGATACTGCAATTCGGCCTGGCGCCATCGCTGGAGCGGACCAGCTTGCTGCTGGAGCACGACCGCGGCGATCTGGCGGCTTGGCGGCGGCTGCGGCGGCGTGAACAGCGCCTCACCATCGTGATCGCTCTGCTGGCGCTGTCGATCCTCGCCGTGAGCGCCTGGCTGACGGCGATCTGAGCAACGCGCGAGCAGCGCAAGGGCGGAGGATCCACACCTTTACCACCGAGGACACCGAGGAAAAGCGAGTGCACCGAGGTGGGCTTTGACGGGTGTAATTCGGCCATACCTACACACGTGAACATTACGCCGTGTCACATAAATCAATGCATTACTCCGTGCCCTCACTAAACTCAGTAATCGAAAGAAATTAGCGCAACCTTTGAAATAAAGTCTGTTGTAGGGGCGATTCTGTGAATCGCCCGAAAATCAACATCTCTGCTTTGGATCTCTCCGCGCTCTCTGCGTTCTCTGTTGTTTGCTTTTTTTTTGTGACTTACTTGCGCTTGCTTCTGTGCACTCGGTGGCAAAAGTGTCTGGACTTCTGACCGCATGCTGCCCGCGCACAGCATCATCAATGCTTTAGTTCGCGTAATCTGTTATAAAGGAAGAGACGAGCACAGCCTCCACGCCCGCCGGAGCCGACATGATTCAACAGCCAGCGGCGCCCGCAGCGCCGACCAAGCAACGACAGAGCCGCGACTTCACGCTGGAAGACCGCTACACGGCCGAGCGCGGCACGGTCATGATGACTGGCATTCAAGCGCTGGCGCGGCTGGCGCTGGATCAGCAGCGGGCCGATCGCGCGCGCGGGCTGCGCACAGCCGGGCTGATCACCGGCTACCGCGGCTCGCCCATCGGCACGCTCGATTTCGCCTTGGAGCGCATTCCCGAGCTGTTGGCCGCGCAAGACATCCGCTTCATCCCGGCGGTCAACGAAGAGCTGGCCGCCACCGCTGTCATGGGCAGCCAGACGGCGAACCTGCTGCCCGGCGCCAAATTCGACGGCGTCAACGGCATCTGGTACGGCAAGGGCCCCGGCGTCGATCGCAGCGGCGATGCCTTCAAACACGCCAATCTGGCCGGCGTCGGGCGTTACGGCGGCGTGCTCGCCCTGGCGGGGGACGACCCGTCCTGCAAGTCCTCCACCATCCCCTCACACTCCGAAGCCGCGCTCTACGATGCCATGATGCCCATCATCTACCCGGGCAGCGCGGGCGAAATCCTTGATTTGGGCCTGCTCGGTTTCGCCCTGTCGCGCTTCAGCGGCCTCTGGGTCGGCTGCAAAATCGTCACCGATGTGGCCGATGAATTCAGCACGGTCGAGCTCGGCCTGGATCGCGTCGCCATCGTCGAACCCGACTTCCGGCTGAACGGGCGTCCCTGGCGGCCGCGGCAAAACACGGCCCTGCTCTCGCCACATAGCCTGGAGCAGGAACGGCAGATCCACGAAGAGCGGCTGGACGCGGCGCTGGCTTTCGCCCGGGCCAACCGCTTCAACGAGATTGTTGCGCCGACGCGCGACGCCTGGCTCGGCATTATCGCCGCCGGCAAAACCTGGTACGACTTGCGCGGCGCCCTGCGCGATATCGGCCTGGACGACGCCGCGCTGGAAGCGGCCGGCATCCGCCTGCTCAAGCTGGGGCTGATTTACCCCATGGAAAGCGAGCTGCTGCGCGATTTCGCCGCTGGGCTGGACGAGATCCTCATCATCGAAGAGAAGCGCGCCTTCATCGAGACCTTGTGCAAGGAAGCGCTCTACGGCGGGCCGCATACGCCGCTCATCATCGGCAAAAAAGACGAAGCCGGGCAGCGCCTTGTCCGCGCCGATTACGAGCTTGATGCCGACGAAATCACCCGCGTGCTGGCGCGGCGGCTGCGTGGACGCGTCGACGCGCCGCTGCTGGAAGGCCGCCTCAACGAAATCAAGCGCGCTCCCGATATGGGCGTCATCCCCATCGTCGGGCGGCAGCCCTACTTCTGCAGCGGCTGCCCGCATAACCGCTCGACAGTCGTGCCCGAGGGCTCCATGGCCGGGGCGGGCATCGGCTGCCACACGCTGGCCATCATGATGGAGCGCGATACCGCCGGCGTCACGCAGATGGGCGGCGAGGGCGCCAATTGGGTCGGCGCCGAGAGCTTCAGCGATATCAAGCATATCTTCCAGAATATCGGCGATGGCACCTTCGCCCATAGCGGCTCGCTCTCGATCCGCCAAGCGGCCGCCGCCGGCACCACCATGACCTTCAAGATCCTCTACAATTCGGCCGTGGCCATGACCGGCGGGCAAGCGGCTGACGGCTTGATGCCCGTGCCCGAGCTGACGCACCTGCTCTATGCCGAGGGCGTGAAGCAGACCATCGTCATCGCTGCCGAGCCCGAAGCGTATCCGCCTGACGCGTCCTGGGCGCCGGGCGCGCAAGTCTGGGAGCGTGATCGCCTGGACGAGGCGCAGTTGCTGCTGCGCGATACGCCGGGCGTGACGGCCCTGGTCTACGATCAAGAGTGCGCGGCCAACCTGCGGCGAAAGCGGCGGCGTGGCCAAGCGCCCGACCCGGCGTTGCGCGTCGTCATCAACGAGGCTGTCTGCGAGGGCTGTGGCGATTGCGGCGCCGTCTCCAATTGCTTGAGCGTGCAGCCGGTCGAAACCGAATTCGGCCGCAAGACGCAAATTCATCAGTCGTCCTGCAACAAAGACTACACCTGCCTCGAGGGCAATTGCCCGGCTTTCATGACGGTGATTCCAGCGTCGCCCGAGACGACAGCAACCAAGCCGACTTTCCGCGCTCACGAGCCGATACCGGAGCCGCAGCGGCAGGTCAACGGGCGCGCGAATATCTTGCTGATGGGCATCGGCGGCACCGGCGTGGTGACGGCGAATCAAGTCTTGGGCACGGCGGCGGCGCTGGACGGCCTCTTCGTGCGCTCGCTGGATCAGACTGGCCTCAGCCAGAAAGGCGGCCCGGTCGTCTCCAATCTCAAGATTACCGACGCGCCCGTCGACGCGCCGGCCAAGATCGGCGCGGCCGCCAGCGACGCCTTCCTGGTCTTCGACGCGCTGACGGCGACCGAGCGCGCAAATCTGCGACGGGCGCATCCGCAGCGCAGCATCGCCATCGTCAGCACCAGCCAGGTGCCCACCGGCGCCATGGTGCGCGATACGACGGTCGAGTACCCCGAAGCCGCGCGCGTGCTGGAGCTGATCAACCGCGAGACGCGCGCCGGCGACAACGTCTTCTTCGACGCCATCGGCTTGGCCGAGCGGCTCTTCGGCGATCACATGATGGCCAATTTCATCGTCATCGGCGCGGCGTATCAGGCGGGCGCGCTGCCCATGTCGGCTGAGGCCATCGAACGCGCCATCGCCCTCAACGGCGTCATGATCGAAGACAATCAGCACGCCTTTCGCGCCGGGCGGCTGGCTGTGGCCGATCCAAATTGGCTGGCGGGCTTGAACGGCCCAGATGACGCTGCTGATACCGAAGTTACTGTGCTGACGCCGGCTGAGCGCGCGCTGGTGGCTGCGCTGGGCGCGGACGGCGAGCTGAAGCGCCTGGTCGAAATTCGCGTGCCCGAGCTGATCGCCTGGGGCGGCGCGGCCGATGCCCGGCGCTACATCGACGACCTCAAGCGCGTCTATCAGGCGGAGCAGGCGGCCCGCCCCGGCGCGACCGAGCTCAGCGAATCCTTCGCCCGCTACCTCTTTAAGCTGATGGCCTACAAAGACGAATACGAGGTGGCTCGCTTGAGCCTCAAGCCCGAGGCGCGCCAGGCGCTGGCGGCCGAGTTCGGCGCGGGGGCGCAAGTTCACTATCACTTGCAGCCGCCCATCCTGAAGGCGCTGGGCTTGCGGCGCAAGATCAAGGTCGGGCGCTGGTTTGACGGCGTCTATCGCCTGCTTTATCGGCTGCGTTTCTTGCGCGGGACGCGCCTTGACTTCTTCGGCTACGACCAGGTGCGCCGCGTCGAGCGCGACCTCATCCCGCAATATCGCCGGCTGATGTTCACCGCCATCGCGGACCTGGAGGGCGAGTTGGCCGCCCTGCCCGATATCATCCGGGTATACGCGTGCCACAAAGTTGGCCGCCCTGCCCGATATCATCCGCGGCTATGACGAAGTCAAGCTGCGCAATGTCGAGCGCTTTTGGGAGCGAGTGCGCGCGCTGGGCCTGTAGGGGCCAGCCAACGGCTCGCCCGTCCGCTAAGCACAATCGCCGAAGGGCTTGACGTAGTCGGCGCTGACCCAGCCCGCCCCGTCCAAGGTCACGATCTGGAACCAACCCGGTGCGCGTGCGACAGCGGTGTAATAGGCCCCGGCCGGCACGAGCGCCAAGACCTCCCCATCAGCCGGCGCGGCGCGGAAGTTGAGCAGGTCTGTCGTGCGAACTTGGCAGCTTGTCAGCGGCGAAATCTCGCCCGACGCTGGCGCAGAACTCGAAACCGCTGATATCAGCACCAGAGAGCCGGGCCGGTAAATTGTGGCGCAGGTCATATCGCCTTGCGGATAAGATTCCCACGGCGAGACCTGACGCGGCGCGAAGGCGGCGTCGAGGAAGAGCAGGCTGCCACTCCCGCGCAGGCAGACCTCGACACCGGGCTCGACAAAACCCCAGACATCGACAGCGCTGATGATGCCGGCGCCGATGATGTCTTGGCGGCCGACGCCGGCTGCGTCGATGGCCTGGCACTGGATGCCGCTGCGCGTGCCGGCGACTGCGCGGACGACGATATCATCCGGCAGCTGCTCGCAGGTATAGACGGCGGGCTTATCTCGCCGGGGCGCCGCGTCTTTCTGGCGCGCGCGACGCTTTGGGCTGGGTCGGTCATCATCGTCGAGGCCGGGCGGGCGCACGGGCAGGTGCGGGTTGAAGGGTGGCATGCGGCCGCAAACGCTGCTGTTGTTATCGATCAAGACATCGGTATCAGCGGGGGCGACGATCTCCTTGACGCCACGGCAGCGCCTGATATGCACCGTGTTGAGGTAGAGGCGGGCGCCGCTTTCCAGCCGGATCTGCCCCGTTTCGCGCGTGCCGTAGCCCTGGGTGAGGAAGAAGTCTTGCAGGTGCACATCGACGCCTTCGCCGACGGTCATGAAATGGAAGCGGCCGCGCCCGTCGACCGTCGATGTTGCACGGTCGCCGACGAAGCTCAAGGCCTCGGTTATCGTCGGCGGCGGCTGGCTGATTTCAACCCTGCCGTCGATGTAGATGTGGTCGTGGCCGG
Organism: Phototrophicaceae bacterium; assembly: GCA_965208195.1. Lineage (GTDB taxonomy): Bacteria > Chloroflexota > Anaerolineae > Aggregatilineales > Phototrophicaceae > UBA6055. The sequence continues at coordinate 2,648,797 of CBDBOC010000004.1, forward strand.
GGTCGCCCGCTTCGCAGTTGCCGACGGGCTGGTTGGTGTTGGCGGCGACGATGGCATCGTGGTAGACACAGCCGCGATAGCCGACTTCGATGGTTTCGCCAACCACGACCATGTTGGCGGAGCAAAGCGCAAGCAGCAGGATCGGCATGGCGAGTGGAAGCGATCGGACTGAAAGGTTCATGTGGCCCTCTTTTCTGCGTCAGCCGAGACCGAAGGCGGCTCAGCGAAAGTAAAAGTGACGTGCGCGAAAGAAGAGCTTTTGATCCGTCCGGCTGGAGCGGCTGCTCCTGTTGCCGGGCGCCATTGGCGGCTTGTTCAGCGTAGGCGCTGTGGATGAGGGCGGGCTTAATGTCGGGGAAGTGGCGCGTAGAAGTTGCGGCGTTTGAGGGCTTGGCCGATGCTGCTGCGCGTTTTCTACCCCTCACCCCCCGGCCCTCTCTCCCACAAGGGGAGAGGGGGAGCCAAGTGCAGGCGTACTCGGTTGCATTCACGCGGAAAGGAAGTTGTTGGGTGGAATACCACCAGTCTATTTGAGGCGAGACGAGCTTCCCCCTGTTGATACGGGGGGATTGAGGGGGTAGAACGGGCGACTTGCCCGCAACGTCCGGGGCGCGCCGCCCTCGGCCACCCTCTGTGTACTCAATTTAACTCGGTGACCTCGGTGGCAAAAGTGTGTGTAATACGGCATCAGCCCGGCGGTGGCAGGTGCATGTGGCTGCGCCAGCGGGGCAAGCTGGGCAGGCTGGGCGCATCGACGGGCAAGGCGCGCACGCCGGTGGCGCGGATGGTGGTGACGCTCTCATCGCGCTCGACCACGCCCGTGAACCACAAGAAGCGCTCGCTACGAATCACCTTGCGCGCCCGCTGGTACATATCGGGGAAGACGACCACGTTGATCAATTCGAATTCGTCTTCCAGGGTGATGAAGCGGATTTCCTTGGCCGTCTCCGGCGCCTGGATGATGACGACCATGCCGGCGGTCTCCACCAGCCCGGCGGTGGCAGGTGCATGTGGCTCGCTGGGCGCTGGGCGCATGACGCGGATGGTGGTGACGCTCTTCACGCTCGACCACGCCCGTGAACCACAAGAAGCGCTCGCTACGAATCACCTTGCGCGCCCGCTGGTACATATCGGGGAAGACGACCACGTTGATCAATTCGAATTCGTCTTCCAGGGTGATGAAGCGGATTTCCTTGGCCGTCTCCGGCGCCTGGATGATGACGACCATGCCGGCGGTCTCCACCATCGCGCGCTCGCATGACCTGTTTGCTGTGCAGGATGCCGCGCTCGGCGCAGAACTGACGGAAGTACTGCATGGGATGGTGCTCGGTTGATAAACCCGCCGCGGCGAATTCCATATTCAGCCGTTCCATCGCCGTCGGCGCGGGCAGCTGGACTGGTGGCGTCCGCAGCTTCAGCGGCAAGCGGCCGCGCGTTTTGCCCAGCAGGCCGGCATCCCAAAGCAGTTGATGGCGCGAGCTGTGCCAGCGATCGAGGGCGCCGGCTTGGATCAGCCGCTCGGTCAGGCGCGGGGGCAGCTTGACCCGGCGGATGAAATCAGCCAGATCGGCGAAAGGAGCGCGCTCGCGCTCGGCCAGCAGCGGGTCCAGCCGGTGGCGCTTCAGCCCCTTGACGTAGCTCAGCCCGATGCGGATGGCGCCGTCTGCCACGCTGCAATCGGCGGCGCTTTCGTTGATATCGGGCGGCAGCACGCGGATGCCATTGCGCATGGCGTCGTAGACCAGGGTGCTGGGGGACCAGAAGCCCATCGGCTGATGATTCAAAATAGCGGCGTAGAAGATCGCGGGATGATGGTACTTGAACCAGGCGGATTGGTAGGTCAGCACGGCGAAGCTGGCGGCGTGGCTCTTGGCGAAGGAGTAAGCGCCGAAGCCGCGCAGCTGCTCGAATATCGTCTGCGCCACCGGCTCAGCGACGCCATTTTTCAGCGCGCCCCGCATGAAGACGACCTCGAGCTGGTCGAGCATTTGGAAGGCGTATTTGCTGCCCAGGGCGCGGCGCAGCATTTCGCCCTGGCCGTGGCTGAAGCCGGCGATATCATGCGCCACTTTCAGCACCTGCTCTTGCCAGAGGATGACGCCGAGGGTCTCTGCCAGCGCCGGTTTGAGCCGCTCGTCGAGGTAGGTCACCGCTTCGACGCCGCGCCGCCGCCGCAAATAAGGATGCACCATATTGCCCATGATGGGCCCGGGGCGGATCAGGCTGATGGCGATAACCAGGTCGATGAACTCGCGCGGTTTCAAGCGCGGCAGGGTGTTCATCTGGGCGCGGCTCTCGCATTGGAAGACGCCGAAGGTCTTGGCTTCGGTGATCATCTGGTAGACGCGCGGGTCATCGAAGGGGATGGTTTCGGCGTCGATGCCGGTGCGCTCGACCATCTCCGTGATGGCCGCCAGCATGCGCAAGCCCAGCACATCGATCTTGATGATGCCGGCGTCTTCCAGGGCTTCCTTATCCCATTGCACCACCGTGCGCTCGGGCATGGTCGCCGGCTCAGTGGGCAGGCGGCGCGAGAGCGGCACATCGGAGATGATCTCGCCGCCGTTGTGGATGCCGATATGGCGCACATTGCCCAGCAGCTGCTCGCAGATATCGAAGAAGGGCGCCAGATGCGGCGGGGTATGCTCGCCGCGCTCCTCCCAATGGTCGCGCAAGATGGGCTGCATGGCGGGCGCGAAGCCCCAGGCTTTGGCGACATCGCGGATGACGCTTCGATGGCGATAAGTGACGAAGGTGCAAGCCATGGCGGCGTGCGTGCGCCCGTACTTTTCGTAGAGATACTGGATGACTTCTTCGCGGGTTTCGGCATCAAAGTCCATGTCGATATCGGGCGTCATCTGCCGCTCTTCGGAGAGGAAGCGCTCGAAGACCAGGCGATGCTCAATGGGGTCGATAGGCGCGATTTTGAGCAGGTAGGCGACCACAGAATTAGCGGCCGAGCCCCGCCCCTGGCAGCGGATGCCGCGCTCGCAGGCGAAGCGCACAATATCCCAAACCACCAGGAAATAATTGGCCAGGCCGGTGCTCTCGATGATGTCCAACTCGTGGCGCAGGCGTTCTTCCATGTGCGGGCGGTAGCGCCCCGAGCCGCGGCAGAGCCCGCTGAGGAAGGTCTGCGCCGTCATGCCCGCGGGCACGGGATATTGGGGCAGCGCCTGCAATTGCGAGGGCAGCTGATAAGGGCAGCGCGCGGCGATGCGCAGGGTGTTGCTGAGGGCGCGGGGGTAGTCCGCGAAGAGCGCCGCCATGTCCGCGGCCGATTTGAGATGGTGCTGGCCATTGGGGAAGAGCTGCGCCGCGACCGCGCTCAAGGGCTGGTTGTGGCGGATGGCCGTCACCACATCGGCCAGGTTTTTCTGCGCCGGCGTGGGATAGTGGACGTGGTTGGTCGCCACGTAATCCAGCTTCAGCGCCGCGGCCAGCTCGACCAGGGCGGCCACGCGCTGCTCGTCGTAGGGCCGGCGGTGATGCTGCAGCTCGATGAAGAAAGCGCCGTCGTCGAAGAGGGCCGCATAACGCCGCGCGACTTGCTCGGCAGCCTTGACGCCAGCGCTTTCGAGGGCGCGCGCCACCTCGCCCTCGCGCCCGCCGCAGAGCGCGATCAGCCCGGCCGTGCGGCCTTGCAGTTGCTCGAAACGCAGCAGGCCCTCGCCCTTTGGCGCTTGATGCTGGGCTTGGGTGATCAGCCAGCACAGGCTCTCCCAGCCCTTCTGGTCGGCCACAAGCAGGGTGAGGGCGCAATTTTCTACCCCATCCCCGGCCTGTAGGGGCGAGCCACCGGCTCGCCCGTACGCGCGCCCATCCTGTTTTACGCCACATGCGAGACCTGTAGGGGCGAGACTTGTCTCGCCCTCCCGCCCATCCCCAACCCTCTCCCCAGTCTTACCCCTCCCCCCAACCCCCCTCCCCATTGTAATGGAGAGGGGGGCCTCTCTTTCCGCGGGCTCGGATGCGATGGTCAGTTCAGCGCCGAGGATGGGCTGAATGCCCAGGGCGCAGGCGGCTTTCTGGAAGCTGATGGCGCCGTAGACATTGTTGTGGTCGGTCAGCGCCAGGCCGGGCAGGCCGAGGCGAGCCGCTTCGGCGACCAGCGCTTCCGGCGGCGATGTCCCGCGCAGCAGGCTGTAGGCGGAGTGGGCGCGCAGCTCGATGTAGGCCGGGTCGATCATGGCTTATTCACCACAGTCGCTCGCAAATCACCATATAGCGGAGGATCCACACCTTTACCACCGAGGACACAGAGGAAAATAGAGGACACAGAGTCATATTTCGCTTTAGACGCAGGTCACGACTCGGCTCACACAAAATATGCCCCCCCAATGCAGAGACTGTGGACATACGCGCGGCTCAGCCACCGCCCACGCAGAATACCTTGTACCGCACAATGCAAATCTCCCTCTCCCCGTCGAATCCTGTAGGGGCGAGACTTGTCTCGCCCTCCCGCCCCTCGCGACCCCACCAAGATCGAGTTTTGTAGGGGCGACTCTGTGAGTCGCCCCACCAGATTTCGTGTGCTGGCGCATGTCCCCGAGGCTTTGTGTCCTTTGTGTCTTTGCGCCTTTGTGGTGCAAATCTCTGCGCTCTTGGCAAATCTTTTAGTCATAAACCCGCTGCAGCGCCCAGCTGTCCCTCAGCAGATCGTGATAAATCACCAGGGCAGTCTCCCCCGCCAGCACTTTGTAATAATCGCGGTAGACGCGCCCCCGCCACCAATTGACATCGAGCTGCCAGGTCAACGCGATCTGCTCGACCGGCCGCCAGGCGCCGCGCCAGCGGACCGCCGTCGGCAAGCCCGCTTCCGCCCGCACCTCCAGGGCGACGCCCTCCCCCGCCAGCCGGCTCACGCGCGCCGCGCCTCGCTTTCAAATTGCAGCGCCGGCGGGAAGTGCCGCGGCACATCGGTCAAGCGCAGCTGATAGACCGTCTGTTGAAAGCGCCGCTGCCACTCAATCAACGCCCCTTTGAAGGAGCGCCCGTCACGCACGGCGCTGAAGAGCGAAAGCTGCTGCGGCTGGGGCGCGCTCAATTCGGCGAGCTGCAGCGTCAGTTCTATGATGCCGGCGGTGTAAGCGGGCTGCAGCAGCAAGCGTGGCAATTGCCGCTCGAACTGGGCCAGGCGGCGCAGCGGCGTGTTGGGGCGCAGCTGCAGCTCGTGCGTCCGCTGATCATCATCCAGCAAGAGCAAGACCAGGCAGCCGGCTTCGCGCGCGTCCAGTTGCTTCAGCAGCGGCGGCAGCAGGCGCAAGCACGCGGCCAGCAGCGTCTCGCGATCCGCTGATGGGCTCGTCGAACGCCAGCGAGCCGCTCAGCCGGGGCGGGGGCTGATGCGCTTGCAGCGGGCGCGGATCAATCCCGCGGGCCAGGTCATAACACCAGGCGCCGGGCCGCCCCCACTGCTCGAAGACGGCGGCGCGGGACAGGGCGGTGAAATCGCTGAGGCGGCGGATGCCCATCAGCGGCAGGCGGCGCGTCATATCGGCGTCCAGCGGCAGCAGCGCTATCGGCAGGGGCGCCAGGAAAGCGGCTTCAGCGCCGGGGAGCACGTGCTGATGCTCCGCCCCGCTCAAGCCGGCGGCGCGGGCGGTGAATTTGCCGCTGGCTGTGCCCAGGCTGACGCGCCCGCCCAGCTGGCACTCGACGCGCCGGCGCAGAATCGCCAGCTCGGTCGGGTGGGCGGTCGGCAAAAACCACCAGGCCGGGCCCGGCTGATAATGCGGCTCGACCTTGTCGATATGGCGCGCCAGATCGGCCGTCACTTCATCGAAAAGTCGCCGATAGACGTCCTCCCGCGCGCGTAAAAAAATCGCCTCCGGGCAGAGCAATTCGGCTTGTTTGCGGCTGTGGCCCGGGCGCAGGCCGGCTTCGCGGGCGCCTTCATCGGCCGCCAGCACCTTGAGCTGATGCTCGCCGCGGAGCAGGACCAGGGGGCGCGAGGCCAGCCGCGGCTGCTGCAGGCGCTCGACAGTAGCGGCCAGGTCCCAGATCACCAGCGCGCTCAACATGCTTCCTCCGGCGGGATGCTGAAGCTGAGGCGGACCTGGCGAAAGGGCAGGAAGGGGTGCGCGGTCAGGCGCAATTCGCTGTTGAAGCCGATGATATCGCCGCGCTCCCGTCGCCAATCGGCCCGGCGGCAAGCCAGCGCCACCTGCAAGCCCGGCAGCGGCGCCGGCGACAGCGCCAGCAAGGTCAGGGGTGCATCGCGCAGCACGGCTTTGAGCTGGGACAGGGGCAAGGCGGGCGGGCTGTCGATCACCAGCAGGCCGGGCAGTTGCGGCAGCGCCAAGGCGCGGATGAGGAAGAGGGCGTGTTTCAGCGAGGTTTCGCGGGTCAGCGTCAAGCGCTCGAGGGCGACCCCGGCGGCGGCGGCGTTGGGCGGGTCGAAGCGACCGCCCATATCGAGGTAGACCACGTTCAAGCCCCCGCGCTGGGCGGCGGCGACGGCTTGGTAGACCAGGCTGGTGGCGCCGGAGGTCGGCTGGCCGCTGATGCTGTGCGTCGCGCCGCAGAGCAAACCGCCATCGAGCAGCTCATCCAGCGCGACCAGACCGGTCGGCAGCGTCTCGCGGGGCGGGGCCAGATCGACAGCGCGGCGCAAGGTCTGGTAGCCAAAACGCTGCTGGATATCGGCGACGAGCAGTTCAACAGACACGGCTGGCGCCTTTCGCCACTGGATAAGGTAGCCGTAGCATAGAACATTTGTACTAGCTTGTCAAGGGTTTATTTCGCGCCCACGCCAAAGGCGGCATGGGACGGACGGGCCAATCATTGTAGGGGCGACATACCATGTCGCCCGCGACGCGGCCTGACGGGCGGCGAGCATGGGATGGACGGGCGGGCGAGACAAGTCTCGCCCCTACAGAGTCTGTGTGCGCGCGGTCGGCGGCAGAAGCGAATCGGCCCCAGCGAACACGCCGATCGCGCGGCAAGTCAAAAACTTAACGCAGTACTCGGTGTCCTCGGAGGTAAAAGTGTGTGAATGCCTGCCTGCGTTGGCGGGCATACGACCCGCGTGCGTACGGGCGAGTCGTCGCTCGCCCCTAGAGATTTTGTGCGGGCGCGGGCATGGGATGGACGGGCGGGCGAGACAAGTCTCGCCCCTACAGAGTCTGTGTGTGCGCGAGCATGGGATGGACGGGCGGGCGTTTCACGAAACGCCCCTACAGAGTTGCATCAGGCGGGCTTATGATTATTCCCCCGACGGTGCGCAGGGAAGCGACGAACTATGCCGATCATGGAAGACAACATCCGCCCGCCATTCTCCGCTGAGCAGGCCGCCGCCATCGCGCGGACGCACTACGGCATCGCAGCGGCAGACATCCGCCAACTGCCCGCGGAGCTCGACCGCAATTTCAAGCTGCGCGTAGCTGAGGGCGAGGCCTACGTGCTCAAGATCGCCCACAGCAGCGTGACTGACAGCGTCCTCGACTTGCAGAATTGTACGCTGCGTCACCTGCGGCGGAGCTTGAGCAGCGTGCCCGAGCTGATGCCGGCGCGGGACGGGCGCGACACGGTACACATTCAAGCGGCGGACGGAAGCGGCTATCGCGCGCGCCTGCTGCGGTATATCGACGGCCTGCCGCTGAGTGATTTCAAGCCGCATTCGCAGGCGCTGCTGACCGATGTCGGAGCGCAACTGGGCCGGCTCAGCGCGGCGCTGCAGAGCTTTCAGCACCAAGAAAAGCGGCTGGACTACCGCTGGCATATCGGCCGGCTGAGCCAAATCGCGCGTTATGGCGCCGGGCTGCCGGCGGAGAAACGGGCGCTGCTGGATCACTTCGTGGCGCTCTACGAAGAAGAAGTGACGCCCGCCCTGCCCCGCTTGCGGCACAGCCACTGCTACAACGACCCCAACGACACCAATATCCTCGTGCGCGCCGCTGGATCAGCGCAGCCTGCGGTCGTCGGTTTCATCGACTTCGGCGACATGGTTTATGGGCCGACCGCCGCCGATTTGGCCGTGGCGCTGGCCTACATCATGCTGGGCGCGGATCAGCCGCTGGACAAAGCGCTGCCCCTGGTCGCGGCCTATCAGCGCGCCTTCCCGCTGACGGACGCTGAAATCCGCCTGCTCTACCCGCTTATCGCCGCTCGGCTCTGCCTCAGCGTGTGCATCTCCTGGCATCAGCAGCGGCGCGAGCCGGAAAACCGCCACCTCAGCATCAGCGAAGCCGGCGCCTGGGATTTGCTTTCGCGCTGGCGGGGGCTGCATCCGCGCTACGCCCACTACCGCTTTCGCAGCGCCTGTGGCAAGCCGCCCTGCCCACAGGGGGCCGAGCTGAGCGCCTGGCTGCCCCGGCAAACGTTCGCGCCTGTGCTGGACACGCCGCTGACGACCGAAAACAGCGTCATGGTCGACCTGGGCATGGAGAGTTCGCTGCTGGCGCAGGTCGACGATTTGGCCGATCCGGCAGCCTACACAGAGCCGTTGCGCCGTCAGCTTTCGGGGCGCATCGGCATCGGTTATTACAACGAAGTCCGCCCCATTTACCTCAGCGACATGTTCGCCATCGACGAGAATCATCGGCGCACGGTTCACCTGGGCTGCGACCTGTTCGCGCCGGCGGGCACGCCGATCCATGCGCCGCTGGCAGGCCGGGCGCATCGTGTGGCTGATCACCAACTGGAGCAGGATTATGGGCCGCTGCTGATCCTCGAGCACGAGACCGACGCGCAGCTGCCCTTCTTCACGCTCTATGGGCATTTGGCGCCTGATGTGCTGGATCGCTGGCAAGTGGGCCAAGCCGTGGCGGCGGGCGAGCTGCTGGGGCATATCGGCGACTATCCGCGCAACGGCAACTGGACGCCGCATCTGCACTTTCAGATCGTGACGGATTTGCTGGATTTCGGCGAGGCATTCCCCGGCGTGGGCTCGCCCAAGGAGCGGGCGCTGTGGACGGCGCTGTCGCCCGATCCGAACCTGATTCTGCGCCTGCCTTACGACATCGCGAAGCCGCAGCCGGCCGCGCGCAACTCGCTGCTAAGTCGGCGGCGGACGGCGCTGAACCCGGCCCTGAGCTTGTCCTACGCCGAGCCGCTGCAGATCGTGCGCGGCGCCGGGGGCACGCTTTACGATGAAGACGGGCAGCCCTGGCTCGATTGCGTCAACAATGTGGCGCACGTGGGCCACAGCCATCCGCGGATTCTGCGGGCGGCGCGCGAGCAGATGGCGCGGCTCAACACCAATACGCGCTACTTGCACGACTGCATCGTCGAATACGCCGAGGCGCTGACGGCGACGCTGCCCGATAGCTTGTCGGTCTGCTTCTTCGTCAACAGCGGCAGCGAAGCCAACGAGCTGGCGCTGCGGCTGGCGCGGGCTTACAGCGGCGGCACGGACATCATCGTCATCGACCACGCTTATCACGGGCACACCTCAGCGCTGATCGACATCAGCCCCTACAAGTTCAAGGGACCGGGCGGGGGCGGGCGGCCCCGTCACGTGCAAGTCGCCGAGATGCCCGACGGCTTCCGCGGCGCAGTACGTGGTTTTGACGCGCGGGCCGGTGAACACTATGCGAGCTCGGTCGCCGACTGCGTCGCGGCTATCGAGGGGCGCGGCGCGAAACCAGCCGCCTTCTTCGCCGAGGGCATCATGGCCTGTGGCGGGCAGATGCCATTGCCGGCGGGCTACTTGGGGCGCGCTTACGCTACGGTTCGACGGGCGGGCGGCGTCTGCGTGGCTGATGAAGTGCAGACCGGTTTCGGCCGCGTCGGGCGGCGCTTCTGGGCTTTTGAGCTCAGCGGGGTCGTGCCCGATATCGTCACGCTGGGCAAGCCGATGGGCAATGGGCACCCGCTGGGCGCGGTGGTCACCACGCCTGAAATTGCGGCTGCCTTCGACAACGGCATGGAGTACTTCAACACCTTCGGCGGCAACCCGGTATCCTGCGCTATCGGCCTGGAGGTGCTGCGTATCATCGAGGACGAGGGCTTGCAGGCGAACGCGCGCGACACGGGCGCTTACTGGCTGCGGCAGCTGCGCGCGCTGCAGGCGGATTATCCCATCATCGGGCAAGTGCGCGGGGCCGGGCTCTTCCTCGGCATTGACCTGGCGCGGGATCAGCACACGCTGGAGCCGGCGGATTGGGAGGCGGCCTACATCGTCGAGCGCATGAAGGGGCGCGGCCTGCTGGTCAGCACCGAGGGGCCGGGGCATAACGTGCTCAAGCTGAAGCCGCCGCTGTGTTTCGGGCGGGAAGAAGTGGATCGCTTCGTGGCTGTGCTGGCGGAGGTTCTGGCGGATACGGTCTTGCGAGGGGCGTGAGCCGGCGTTGCGTTTATTTCACTTATTGCGTTTATTGCGTTTGTGTGGTATGTTTATTGTGTTAACAGGAGGAGTGTACAATGGAAGCCCTAAGAATTCTGCCGCCTACAGAGTCGGATGCTGACCTAGCAAGAACTGCATCCTCCAAGATTATGCCTTTTGTTCGTGCGCAGGAGCCGCACACGGTTCATCTCACGTTCGCCGACGGAAAGGAATCGATCGTCTTGCCAGCAGGATCACTAGCGATGTTCAATAGCATATTGGAGGCGATGGCGGCCGGCCATGGCGTCATGATTTATCCTCAACATGCAGAACTTACTACAATGGAAGCCTCTGATCTTTTGAATGTATCACGTCCCTATCTCATAAAATTGCTGGAAGCCGGTGATATTCCATATCACAAAGTGGGCAGGCACCGCCGCGTTCGCATTGAAGACTTGATGCGGTACAAAGAGGAAATAGACAGTCGTCGAGAGGCGGTTCTCGATCAGATGGTGGCAGAAGCTGAGGAATTGGGCCTATATGACTAGCCGAAACAGGTACACTGCGATGTTTGACGCCAACGCCCTGGTTCCCATCAGGCTAGCGGACCTAGTCGTCCAACTCGCAGTAGATGACCTTTTTCGAGCAAGATGGACGCATGATATACACCGAGAGTGGATGCAAACCGTGCGACGGCTCTACCCGAACATTGAACCGGAGCGTGTACAGCGAAGACGAGACCAAATGGATGCCGAAACCAGGGATGCGCTCGTAAACGCCTATGAACCAATCATCAGTTCATTGACCTTGCCAGATGACAACGATCGTCACGTCTTGGCGGCCGCAATTGCCAGCCACTGTGATGTCATCGTCACATACAATCTCAAAGACTTTCCAAAGTCGGAACTCAGCAAGTATGGCATAGACGTGCAACACCCAGATGTCTTCCTGGCTAATCATCTCGATCTCTTTCCGGGCAAGTTTTGCGCAGCAGTATTCAAGATCAGGCGGCGCCACATTAGGAAGAAGTTCACTGTAGACGAATACCTAGATAGTCTAAGTGAACTTGAACTCGTTTCTACGGTTGCGGGTTTGCGCCAATACACTGCAATGCTTGGCTAGATTTCACAGTCGATTCGAGGTTACAGTGCTAAATACATCTGTTTCTCTGCAAACCGCAAATCGGCAAATGATTCCATGACCCACCCCCAAGCGGCCGTCGGCTTCCTGTACAATTCTGCTCCTCACTACTCGCGGTCCTGGATAGACTGCGCACGTCGCCGTTCAGCGCCGAGGCGTACCTGGCGAATTTGAAACGCGCGGGCATAGGTAGCACTGCGTCCGAACTGGAACGATATTCGTGGCTGCTGGAGCGACCGATCGGCGGCCAACACGCTCAGTGACAATAATGTCGTCAACTTCATTTACTGCGCGTTTTCACGTATAGTCTTCACCGTGTGTGAAGGCCCAGCAATGGAGGAACGAGTCTGTATGACCCAAACCACCACCCCCAGCGGCATCGACATCCGCGGCGAGATGCGGCCCGAATACGCAACGATCCTGACGCCCGCGGCCGTCGAATTCCTGGCTGAGCTGGCGCGCCGCTTCACAGCCCGCCGTGACGAGCTGCTGCGCGCCCGCGAAACACGGCAGGCGGCCATCGACAGCGGCGCCCTGCCCGACTTCTTGCCCGAGACCGCGCCCATCCGCGATGACCCGTCGTGGCAAGTCGCGCCGGCCCCGGCCGATTTGCAGGACCGCCGCGTCGAAATCACCGGGCCGACCGACCGCAAGATGATCATCAACGCGCTCAATTGCGGCGCCAAGGTCTTCATGGCCGATTGCGAAGACGCCAATGCGCCCACCTGGCACAACATGGTCGACGGGCAGATCAACCTGCGCGACGCCGTGGACCGCAGCATCACCTTCACCAACCCGGATGGTCGCCATTACCAGCTCAACGAAACGCCGGCGACGCTGCTCGTGCGGCCGCGCGGCTGGCACCTGGACGAGCGCCACTTCGTCGTCGATGGCGCGCCTATCCCCGGCGGGCTTTTCGACTTCGGCTTGTATTTCTTCCACAATGCGCGCGAGGCGCTTGAACGCGGCAGCGGGCCCTACTTCTATCTGGCCAAGCTGGAGAGCCACCTGGAAGCGCGGCTGTGGAACGATGTCTTCGTCTACGCTCAGGACGCGCTCGGCATCCCGCAGGGCACGATCAAAGCCACGGTCTTGATCGAGACGATATTGGCGGTATTCGAGGCGGAAGAGATTCTGTACGAGCTGCGGCAGCACTCGGCCGGGCTGAATTGCGGCCGCTGGGATTACATCTTCAGCTACATCAAGAAGCTGCGCCATCACGCCGAATACCTGCTGCCGGATCGGGCGCAGGTGACGATGACGGCGCCCTTCATGCGCAACTATACGCTGCACGTCATCAAGGTCTGTCACCGGCGCGGCGCGCACGCGATGGGCGGCATGGCGGCGCAGATCCCCATCCGCAGCGACCCCGAGCGCAATCAGGCGGCGCTGGACAAAGTGCGGGCGGATAAACTGCGTGAGGCGCAAGACGGGCACGATGGCACCTGGGTGGCGCATCCGGGGCTGGTGCAGATTGCGACAGAAGTCTTCGACGAATACATGCCCGAAGCCAACCAGGTGGCGCGGCAGCGGGACGATGTCGCTGTGTCCGCCGCCGACTTGCTGAGGCCCAACGAGGGCGACATCACCGAAGAAGGCGTGCGCCTCAACCTGAAGGTGGGCATTCAGTACCTGGAAGCCTGGCTGGGCGGCAACGGCTGCGTGCCGCTGTATCACCTGATGGAAGACGCCGCGACCGCCGAGATCAGCCGGGCGCAGGTCTGGCAGTGGCTGCATCACGGGGCGACGCTGGCGGATGGCCGTCGGCTGACGCGCGAGCTCTACGGGCGGCTGCTGGAAGAAGAGATGGACGCCATCCGCGGCGAGGTGGGCGAAACGCGCTTCGCAAGTGGGCACTTCCAGCTGGCGATGCGGCTCTTCGACGAGATGATCCGCGCTGAGGACTTCAGCGAGTTCCTGACGCTGCCGGCTTATCAGTATCTCTAGCCGGTCTGGCCCGCGCCACGTGCCAGAAGGCCGCCAGCGAAATCAGCACCATCGCGACAATCACGGCAAAACCGCCATCGTAGCTGCCGGTCTCATCGCGCAGGCGCCCGACCAGCCAGGGCCCCAGAGCCGCGCCCAGCCCGAACATGCCGCCGACCAGCCCGTTGATCAGGCCCAGGCCCTGTCGCTGGAAGACATCGCTGGCCAAAGCAGTCGATTGGCTGCTGCGCGTGCCCTCGCCCAGGGCCAGGCAGATGGCGTAGGCGACGAGGATGCCGGGGCCGGCCTGTGACGGCAAGACGACGAGCAGGCCGACGGCGGTCAGCAGGCCCAGCGCGCCGATGCTGAAGGCGATTGCCCGCCCGAAACGATCGGATACCCAACCCAAGCCGATGAAGGCGATGCTCGTCAAGAAGCCGGCCAAGCCGACGATGTTGGCCGCTGCCGCCCGCGTGATGCCGGCGCTTTCCATGTAGGCGATCTGGTGCACGGTCAAGCTGCGCACCGGGCCGAGCGCGGTCACGCCGACGATCAGCAGCGCCCAGAATGCCGGCTGCCGCAAGAGCGCGCGCCAAGGCATGGCGGCGGACGAAGTCTCGCGTCGGCTGAGGGGCTTCGGCGGCTTGCGCAAGCCGATCACCATCAGCGGCAGCAGCACGAGCAGGCAGAGCAGCGCCAGCACATCGTAAGCGCCGCGCCAGGCGAAGCGCTCAATCAGCAGGTTGGCCAGCGGCACAAAGACGAGGGCGCCGAGACCGGTGCCGGCGAAGGCAATGCCGATAGCGCGTCCACGCTGAGCGGGTGTGGTCCAGCCGGCCACAACCGACGCCACCGGCCCCAACCCGGTTATGCCGAGGCCGCAGCCCACGACCAGGCCGTATGCCAGCAGCATCATCTGTAGATCCGCCGCGCGGCCACTAAGCCACAAGCCGACTGCCATCAGAAAGACGCCGAGGCCAAAGACCGGGCGCGGCCCATAGCGATCGAGCGCGAGGCCGGCCAGGGGCGCGGTCAGCGAAAAGGCGAGCATGTTGAGGCTGAAGATGGCGGCGGCGGCTTCGTTGCTCCAGCCCTCGCTGAAGACGAATTCGGCGAAGAAGACGGCGAAGGAGAGGCGGATGCCGAAGATGACGACGAGGGAAAGGGCACAGACGATGACGATGCGCGGGGCGAGGCGGAGGCGGTCGTCGGTGAGCCGCGGCATGAATCAGGCGGCGAGTTCTTCCCGCACGGATTCGCGTTGTGACCAGGGGATGGGGCGCAGATCGTAATTGTGGAGCGCGTCAAGCACAGCGCTTGATACTGACTTCGCTGAGTCGTTGAGTATCGCGTATGCTCGTGCCTCTCTTTGGCGCGCCTCTCGAGTGTCCAACCAAGCAAATGCGGCTTTGGTCGCACTTGCTCTATCTGGATTGGTGACACTCAGAATCATTCGATCTGGCTGCTGGTCAGACTGGCCGATCACGAAATTGTAGTGATGGTCATAGCCACTTTTTCCAGGAACTTTCACATTGGGAAAGTAGCGGATATTGGACTCGTCAAGCCAAGCGACGACATGTTCAAAGAAAAGGCTCCTTGTTACGGGACGCGCCAAGTAGAAGAGGTCATTTACCGCCAGCATCGCTTGCAGTAGATTGTGCTTCTTACGAGCAAAGTCTTGTGCATTTGCCCTTACCTGTATTTCATTATTCACTAACCTTACACCGAATCCATTCAAGGTCATGTTTAGCAGCGTCTTCCGCCTTCCGCTTTCCAGCTTGCAGCCGCTCATCGCTAGATCGGCGATAATGTATCCGTCATCAGATAGCAGAAATCCACCATCAGCAGGTTCAGCGTAGATTTGCAGATGGTCGTTGTGTCTGTCAAGAAAGGGTGTTGTTATTTCGATCCACTCCTCGCCTTCTACAAGCGTGGTGTTGTCTCGCAACCATGCATGATACTCGTCTGTGAGTTGTTGGATTTCATCAATCATCAGAATAACCCTGGTTGGAAACTAGGATGCCTGAAGACGGGGGGTCTTGTGATATTGCAGTAACGCATAAAGTCGTTCAATGTTGTCCAGATGTCTTCAAGATTAGAAAACGCTTCGGACGGCACAGGCAATGCAAATCGAGAACCATGTACTTCATTGTATAGGTGAAGATGTGGTGTTGGGACGCGTTCGCCTTCAAGACTTGTATGGTATGGACCTTCGAGATCGAGCCTTACCAGCGTAACTGTTGAACGAGCGCGAGTTTGGAACCGTATGTTTTTCAACCTGCTGCGCTTGCGATACAGGTCAAATAAGAACCTCTCGCGTCCGTCAAACGAAACCAAGTCAATTACTTCATTCTGACCACTCATCGGTAAAGTATGGACGCGCACATTAACCCTATGTTTCTCCATGGCAAGTAGCGCATCCGCTTCATCTTGAGTCAGTATGTTGTCAGCCAATATTCGCGCCCTCAACGGATTGCGAATCTCTTCATATTTTCGACGAATGTAGCGACAGTATAGCAGCGTCGCGGAGCTAATTCGACAGTAGCACAGGCATGGTCGCATTCGCCGCGGGCATGACGCCGATGCGCGCGTCAGCCGGCAGCGACGCCAACGCCTCGTCCAGCGCCGCCTGCAAGCTCGGCGCCGGATGCAGCAGCAGTTGGCGCGCGAAGTCGTCAGCCAGCTGTGAGACCAGGGTGACGTGCATCCGCGAAGCATCACGCGAGACTTGATAGGCTTTGTGCCGCCCCACCTGGAAGCCATCGCGCTCGAAGTGCTCGAAGACATCGGCATGCGTGCGGATGTGGGGCTGCCGCATCCAGTTATCGTAATCGCTGTTGCCGCTGCCATCGGGGCAGGCGGCGCAGAGGATCAGCCGGCCATCGGTTTTGGTCACGGCGGCGGCGTGCGCCAGGCCCTTCTGCGCCTGGTACAGGTTGATGTCTTTGGGATGCCCGCCGGGCGCGGCGATCATCAAGTCGACGGGCGCGGCCACCGCTACTTCATAGAGCGCGCGCGCTTCGGCGATGCCGGACTCCATGACAGCGACGGGATCGCCAGCGAAAGCGCGCACAATCTGCTTTTCCGCGTTGAGAATGGCGTTGACGGCGAAGTCGATGCCGATCAGCCGGCCGATTTCCTCGACATCCTGCCGCGCCGGGTTGCGCGCGTATTCGCCCCAGACGGCGCGCTCGTGGCGCATCATGGCGTGGTTGTGGTTGATGGTGGCGAGGCCGGCCAGCCCGATAGCCGCGCTCTTGACGCCGCCGGAGTAACCCTGGAATTGATGCGGCTCGATATTGCCGATGACGATGCGGTAATCGGCGGCCATATAGGCGCTGTTGATGAAGACCGGCGTACCGCGCGCCGTCTCGCCCAGGCGGGTCAAGTTGGCGACATCCGCGGCATCGTGGCAGATGACGCGGTAGCGTCTCGAGGAGTCTCGCGCGGGAGGATGGCGCTGTGCTCGGCGGGCGACATGGCCGGATGCGTCCCGGTGGCGATGATAAAGGTGACGTCTTCGTCGCGGACGCCGGCATGGCGCATGCCTGCGAGGACAGGTGGCAGCAGCTGCTCGTGCGGCACGGGGCGCGTCTTGTCGTTGATGGCGATGGCGACCGTCTGGCCGGCGCGCGGCGGTTGGACTTTGCCCCGCGGATTGTAAACGGCGTCGCGCACCAGCTCAGCGGGATCGGCGGCCGGGGGCAGGGCCCGGGGCCTGATGTGGTTGACCGTGCGGCCGGCGGGCAAATCGGCGGACAAGGTGCTGCGTCCATAGGGCAGGCTCAGGCGCATGGGCGTTTTCCTTTCATGGCGCGGGCAGCGCGAATTTCACAGGCGCGGAAGTCGTCACACTTTTACCACCGAGGAAGCCGAGTTTGGCTGCGTGCGCCGAGAGGGCGTGGGCAAGGGCTCGCCACTGTTTTCGTTGGGAGTGGGTGCGCGACTCACCGAGCCGCCCGCACACAACTCGGCGTCGGTGGGGTTTCGACGGTCGGGCGGGCGAGACAAGTCTCGCCCCTACAGAATCCGACGGAGAGGGCAAGGCGTTTTGCGTGGGCGGCAACTGGTCCGCGCGTGCCTGCCAATGCGCGTTGTCGCGTATTCACTATGTTATGTGAGCCAAGTCGCGGGCTTCGCAATATGCCTATACAGACCTCGGTGCACTCCTTTTCACTCGGCGCCCTCGGTGGCAAAAGTGTGGATCGGCCGCCGAATGGAGACCAGCGGGCGGCAGTGGTACCTTCGCTGGTGTGGCTAGACGCTGGGGCCGACGCGGTGGATGGCGAAGCTGTTGTTGTCGCGCAGCGCTTCGGACTTGGTCAGGTAGCCGTTGCAGACGCGCTCGACCTCGTCGAAGACGATTTGCCCGGCTTCGTTCAGCGTGATATCGCCGGTGAAGACGCCGCTGACATCGACATCGGTGGTATCGCGCATCAGCTCGTAGGAGCCGCGATTGCCCGTCACCTTGATGGTGGGCATGATGGGATGGTTCGATGTGTGGCCGCCGCCGGTGCAGAAGGTGAGCACCTGGCAGCCGGCCGCCGCCATGCTGCTGATGCTCTCGGCGCCCATGCCGGGCCCATACATGACGTAGTTGCCGGGGTCGCTTTTGCTGGGCGCTTCGGCGATATCGAGAAATTCAATGATGGGGCTGTCGCCGATTTTCTTGACCGCGCCCATGGATTTCTCTTCGATGGTGGTCAAGCCACCGGCCATGTTATCGCCCGTGGGTTGGGAGCCGCGGATGTCTTCGCCGCTGGCCAGGGCGCGCGCTTCCATGTGCTGCACGCCGGCGATGATGGCTTCGGCCACGGCCGGGCTGGCGGCTTTGTCGGTCAGCCAATTCTCGCAGCCCATCCACTCGGTGCATTCGGCCATCAAAAGGCGGCCGCCCTGCGCGATCAAGATTTCGCCGGCGATGCCGTTGGCCGGGTTGCTGGCCAGGCCCGAAGTGGTATCAGACGTGCCGCATTCGGTGCCGAAGAGGATCTGGCTCATCGGCGCCTTTTCGCGCTGCTCCAGGCTGATCTGGCGCGCGAAATCCTGGGCGTAGCGCGTCGCTTTCTCGATGGCGCTGATGAAACCGCCCTCGCCGCGAATATTGACGGTGGCGATGGGCTTGCCGCTGGGCGCGATGTCCTGGGCCAGGTCATCGGCGGTCATGCCTTCTTCTCTGAAGTGGTCGATGATGACGACAGCGCCCACATTGGGGTTCATCGCGGTGCCGGCCAGGAAGCGCCGCGTCACCCGCAGATCAGGCGCGACCTGGCAGCGGCCGTTGGCGTGCGTGATGGGCACGGCGCCGTGGATGGTATCGGCAACGCGCTCGCAGACGGTGTTGGCGTAGATGGTGCCCGATAAAATCAGCAGGTGGTTGCGAATGCCGACAGCGCCGTTGGGCCGATGGTAGCCCATGAATTGTGTCATTTTATCTTTCTCCTATTGACTACGGGCGACCCTATGTGACGCCCCTACATGGCTTGTGCGATAGTGGCGCGAAGCCGCGCCCAGTTTAGTCTACCCCCCTCAATCCCCCCGTATCAACGGGGGGAAGCTAGCTCCTTTGCATCCGTTCGCACTTCGCGACGCACCCCCTCTCTGATGATTCGGAGAGGGAGACGGGGGGTGAGGTAGAAAAAGCGTGATGTAAAGACCGTAACGGTCAAGAATTCCACTGCCATTTATTCCGCGGTGACGGCGGCGCGGTCTTCCAGGTCGCCGCGGCCGCGGTTGCTCTCGACATTATGCGTGTGCACGTGCTCGCCGGCTTTGATGTCGCAGCTGGCCGAGCCGATGCTGAGGCCGTACTTGAGCACGGTGTCGCCGGCGGCGATGTCCATCAGCGCGATCTTGTGGCCGTAGGCGATGTCGTTCTGTGCGATGACTTCTAGGTCGCTGCGCTCGCCATTGCAGCTGACATGGTCGCCGCTGACGATGGGCTCGAGCACGGCGGTGCCCACGTTGTCGGTGGCGTAGACGACGAATACTTTTTTCATGTTTTGCCTTTCCCTGCTTCAAGAGAATTGCGGCAGATAGTCCTCATTGGCCGCGAGTAGATCATCAAGGATTGCGCGCCCGCTGTCAATATCGGTCACCATCGGATCGAGCAGAATCGCCCGCAGCGCCAGCTCGCGGTCGCCTGTGAGCGCGGCATCGACGTAGAGCTCGCTCAGCGACAGCTCACGGCGGCACATTTCGGCGATGGGCGCGGGCAGCGGCGGGCAACTTTCGCCGATGAAGCCGGCGCCGCCGACGGTGCCCGGTACTTCGACGATGGCGCCTGCGGGCAAATTGGGGATGTAGCCGCGATTGGGGAGGTTCAGCTGCTGATGGGCGCGCGGCTTGTCGTAGTGCACGGCTTCGACCAGCTCGGGGATGCCTTCGTCGAGCATGCCGTGGCGCGTCACATCGCGCAGGGTATTGACATCGACGCGGCCGGCCACGATATCGCGCGCCAACTGATTGCGGTGGGCGCGACGGCGGCGGTTGCCGTCCCAGCTCTGCAGCTTGAGATGATACTTGCGCCAGGGCTGGGCGGCCGGGTCGCTGACCCAGCTCAGGAATTCGCAGAGGTGGCTATCGCCGGGCGTGGGCAGCAAGCCGTAAATCGCGAAGAGCTCGCGCGTCAGCGGCTCGAAGTCGCGCCGAGTGTGCTTTAGCCAGCGCTCGCGCAGCTCGGGGTAGAGGTCGTCGCCCGTGTGCGCATCGCGAATATCATAAGCCCAGCTGAAGTGGTTGATGCCGGCGGCTTTGATGTCCAGATGCTTCACCGCTTCCGCCGCCACCAGCAAGAAGGCGGTCATATTATCGGCGTCGGTGTGCACGTGGAAGCCGGGCGGCACGGTGATGCCCCAGCGATCGGCCAGCACCGCGCCCGCCATGGCGTAACCCCAGAGCAGTTGATGGCAGAGGCCGACCACCTTGATGTCGCTATAACTGTGGATGGCGCTCGTCAGGCGCATCAGCGGATTGACCAGATTGAGGTACCAGGCATCTGGGCAGAGTTCTTCCATATCGCGGGCGATGGCCAGGATGGGCGGCAGGTTGCGGGCGGTATGGGCGAAGGAGCCGGGCCCGCCGTTTTCGGCATAAGGCTGGCGGACGCCGCGCTTCAGCGGGATGCGCCAGTCGCTCTCCCAGACGTCCTCGCGCTGGCCGACTTGGATCGAGACCAGCACGAAATCGGCATCGGACAGCAGGTCGCGGCGCTCGGTTGAGCTGCTGATGTTCAGCTCGGCATCCCAGGCGCGGTTCATGATCTCGGCCAGTTGGTGGATGACGCGCAAGCCGGCGGCGTTGAGGTCACAGAGGGCGAGCTGGGCGCCGCGCATGGCCGGGTGCTGGATGATGGTGGAGAGCGCGCCCAAGCCAAAGATGGCGCTGCCGGCGCCGATGACGACGATTTTGGGGGGATTGGTCGTCATGCTGCGATTCCGCTCGGTCCTGCTGATTAACCGGGGATGATACCCAGTTAAGCCGGCTAATTTCAAATTCTTGAAATGGTGAACGCCGAGGAAATACGAAGACCGCGCTGGTTTTTTTCACCACAGAGGAAAATGAGGGCACACAGAGGGCACAGAGATTTTCTTGTTTTCCTGGCGCAGTTTGGGTGTCTGAGGAAATAGCCGCCCCGCGCTTGCGGCGAAATTGACGATTGCGAAGGGAATTTGATAGGATAGGCTTAGCGAAAAGAGTAGCAGGACTGATAGGCTCGAATGGACAGCGTCAAGAAGCGCGATGACCGGCCCAAACCTAGGTTATCCCCGTTTATCCTCGCTTGGGCGCTTGGCTGCTTCTGCGCGAGTTGGCTCTACATTCTGGCGATGAGCCATGTCATTTCAACCGGAATCGTAACTGGAAGAACTTATGTGATACTCTTCAACATGGGCCTGTTCGCGTCCATATCGACCGCGCAATTCTTCGTGATACGCCGTTTCCTACGCGTAGAATTTCGAGCTTGGGCGCCCCTTGCTGTCGTCGGCGTGCTGGCCGGCATCGTCATCCTGGAATTGCTTCCCGGGCTCATCCCGCGCTTTCCCGAGCGGGCGCCGGCCGCCCAATTCGGCTTCGTGCTCATGTGGATCATGCCGACGATATTCCAATGGAGTGTTCTGCGCCAGCGCTTCGTCTATCACGGGCTGTGGCTGCTGGCTGCAGTCGTCATGGGACCGATTTTCGCCTTCGTTTACGGGCACAACGACGGCATCGTCAAGGCGCTCTTCCCCGACAACCACTGGATATTCGTGCGTACAGCGGTCTTGGCTGCCGACTTTGTACTGCCCTCAATCGTCTTGGGCATGGTGCTTTACGTCGTTATCAGCCAAGGCGGCAAACCGGTCAAGGACAAGCGAGCGGGGCAGTAGCGCCGGCTGGTTCGTGCCGGCGGCGGGCGACCTGATAGCTCGCCCCTACGAATTCTCTGTGAACTCTGTGTCTCTGTGGTTCAATTCCCCTGTCGAGACGTCGCAAGAGCTACTTCATCCCGGTGGTGGCGATGCCGGTGGTGATGTACTTCTGCAGGAAGCCGAAGACGAAAGTAATCGGCAGCGCCGTCAGCACGGTCATCGCCAAGATGAGATCCCACTGCACGGTGAGATCGCCCTGGAAGGTCTCCAGCCCGACTTGCAGGGTGAACATCTCGTCGGTGGTCATGACGATTTTGGGCCAGAGGAAATCGTTCCAGCGCCAAATCGTGGAGAAGATGGCCAGCACCGCCAGGGCCGGCGCCGCCAGCGGCAGAATCACCTGCCAGTAGATGCGCCATTCGCTGGCGCCGTCGATGCGGGCGGAATCGAGCAGTTCGTCCGGAATCGTCAGCATGTATTGGCGCAGCAGGAAGACGCCGGTGGGCGTGCCGATGGTGGGGATGATGATGCCGATGAGCTGGTTGTTCCAGCCCAGCGCGGTGATCAGCAAGAAAGCCGGCACCAGAATCACCGAGAGCGGCACCATCAACGTGCTGATGATGAGCATGAAGATGACGCCGCGGCCGCGGAAGCGGTACTTGCTGAGGGCGAAGGCGGCCATGCTGTTGACGAAGAGCGTCAGAATCGTCGCGGCGGCGGTGACGACCACGCTGTTGTACAGATAGCGCCAGAAGTTGAAGCTGTCGACGCCGCGGGTGAAGTTGTCGAAGCTGAAGCGTACGCTCTCGATCGGCTGGCGCTCGTTGAGCTTGACTTTGGTCACGCCGGCATCGGGGGCGGCCGGGTCGATCATCTGCGCTTCCAGGCCGACGCGGCGGATCTGCGCCAGTTGAGCGACTGAGCCGTCTTCAAGCGTCACCTGGTAGAGCGGCAGCGGCTTGTCGTAGCCGGCGACGGCGACCAGTTCTTGATGATAAGGCAGAAAACGCGGCGGGAAGCGCTGGATATCGCCCGAGCTTTTGAAGGACGACATCACCAGCCAGAGCACCGGCCCGAACATGACGATGACGCCCAGCAGCAGATAGCTATACGTGAAGAAGCTCTGCCGGCGCGCCGTGCCGAAGAGCCAGCCGAGCGCATTGCCAACCGCGTCAATCAGCGCCTGCAACAGCGTAAAGGCCGGGCTGAGCCAACGCGCCAGCCCCTCACGCAGGCCGCCCAATCCCGGCAGAGGCGGACGCTTGGCTTTGCCGTCCTCTTCTTCTTCCAGGCCCGTGCCCTGCACGCGAATCTGAATGATGGTCAGCACAATCAGCACGCAGGCCATCACCAGCGAGGTCGCCGCCGCCAAGCCGAACTCGCGGAAGGGGCTGGCGAAGCCGTTGTTGTAGATATAGTGCACGATGTAGAGCGTGGCCGAGCCGGGCCCGCCGCCGGTGAAGGCGAAGACGACATCAAAAATCTGCACGGCGCGGATGGTCGAGAGCACGATGACCACCAGCATCGTCGGCGCCAAAAGCGGCAGGGTGATCGAGCGGAAGGCGCGCCAGGAGCTGGCCCCGTCGATGGCGGCCGCTTCGTAGAGATCGGCGGGAATCGCCTGCAAGCCGGCCAGCAGAATCAGCGTGTAGAAGCCCATCAGCGACCAGACGCTGACCATGACGACCCAGAAGCGCGCCCAGTTGCGGTCGGTGAGAAAGCGCAATTTCTCCCCGCCGAGGCCGACGATAACGGCGTTGAAGAGGCCGTTCTCTTGCAGCATCCAGCGCCAGATCAGCGCCACCACAATGGGCGAGAGCAGCACCGGGTAGAAGAAGACGCTGCGGAAGAAGCCGCGCGCGCGTATCTTGCCGTTGAGCACGACAGCCGTCAGCAGTGAGACGCCGATCATGACGGCGACCTGGGTGACGACGAAGCCGGCGGTATTGAGCACGGCCGCGGCGAAAAGGTCTTCGTCGCAAGTGGCGGGCCGCAAGAAATCGCCGCAATCGAAGAGCCGCTCCAGGTTGGCGGCGCCGACATAAGGCCGCTGATTGAGGAAGAGCTTGTCGCTGCCGGTGAAGGTGTAGACGAAATTGAAGAGCATGGGGAAGAGCACAAACACGGAAAAAACAATCATATTCGGCGCGACGAAGACGTAGGCCATGCCGGTCACGCCGGTGAATTTTTGTATGCGATTGAAGAGGCCGTCAAAGAGGCTGACGAAGCTCTCAATAATTCTATTCATATTGCTTTCGCCTGCCGCGTCATGCGCGGGCTACCGCTTGTCGTGACCGAATGCAGGCAGGCGACTACGGGTTGCCTGATGCCGCGTTGGCGCCGTCGAGCGCCGTCCGGATGTTGTCCAGCGCCTCATTCAGTCCCAACTCCCCGGCGAAGATGGCGCGCAAGTTGGCATTCGACGCCTGGTAGTAAGCGGATGCCAGCGGATGCAGATGCAAGGCAATCGCCTGATCTTGCAGATTCAGCGACTCGCGGGCAAAGGCATTCAGCGCGGCCGCGACAGCTTCGTTATCCGTCTGATAGTCGATTCCGGCGCCCGCCAGGTCCTCGCGCGCTGGAACGGTCAGAGTGCGCGCAGCAAACTCGGCGCTGACTTCGGCATCCAGGAGAACCTCAAAGATCTGCGCCACCGCGTCAGGCCGGCCCGTATGATTAAACGCGACAAGCCAGGTCGCCAGCCCTACGCCGGTTGCGCCGCCGGGACCGCTCGGATTAGGCGCGATTGCCCATTCGAAGTCATCGCCGACCTGCGCCGCCACTTCCTCGGCTTTCCAACTGCCGCAGATATACATCACGGTCTCGCCGCGGACGAAATAGTCTTGCGATTTGCCCGTGCCCAGCAGGGTGTCGTCCGGTGTCTTGCCCGCTTCCATCAAGCCGTGAAGGATCTCGAGAAAGTCGCGCAAGCCATCGGCATCGGGCAGCGTCAGCTTGCCATCCTCGTCAAAATACTCCGCGCCCAGGCTCATGGCGGGCCCAACGAGACGGTGGTCTTTGTTGTCGACCGACAGCACGTACGACGCGTCGGTCGCCGCGACGACCTCATCCAGCGCGGCCAGCCATTCATCCCAACTGGCGCCATCATCGGGCAGCGCCACGCCCGCTTGCTCAAACAACGAAACATTAACAAAGGGCGCGACCATGTCCAGGGCATCGGGAAAGGCGTAGATTCCCGTATTCGCCGGGTGATGCCGCAGCAACTCAAAGTAGGCCGAGCGAAAGGTCGACGTCAGCGCCTCGCCCAGCGGCGGCCGTAGATCCAACAATTGCCCGGCCAACATGCCGAGATCGCTGACGCGCGCGAAGTCGTAGGGCTCGTCAGCGTCACGGGACGTTTGCAGTTGTTCTAGCGCCTGCGCCTCGTCCACCACGTCAACAGCGACACGGATATGCGGACTGTCGTCCGAGAAGCGCGCCAGCAAGTCGGCGTAGACATCGCATTCGTTGCGATCCTGAAAACAGAGGAAACGCAGCATCACCGGATCCTGCGCGGCGGTCAAGCCGGCGGCCGACGCAAGCGCAAGCAAGGTCAAGATTGCGAGGAGATATCTACGCATCATTTCTCCTGAAAAGTCTGGCGAGCGAGCCAATGGGTAGCCCCTGCTGTTTTGGCGAATGCGGGCGACTCACAGAGTCGCCCCTACATTTCTCGCGATGGCGGGCGAGCGAGTCTCTGCGCCCAGTACAAAGCCTGCAATCATGACGAGTCATCCACCCGAGTGGTCACGCCAAAGCCATGCAAAAGCCCCCTCCCTCTTTATGGGGGAGGGGGTTTGGGGGTGGGGGCTTAGCCGGCGGCCAAATTCGCGGCCGCTTCGTCGAGCTGCTCCTGCAAGCGGGACATGGCTTCGTCCAGCGTCAGCTCGCCGGCGAAGTACTGCGCCAGGCGGGTGTTCGACGCATCGTAATAGGCGAATGCCAGCGGATGCAGGTTCATGGCGACGCCATTTTCGGATACTTTCGTGCCGTCGATGCCCGCTTGATTCAGCGCTGCGGCCACATCCTCGTTGTCCGTCTCAAACTCGACGCCAAGCGCCACTACGGCCGGATTCGGCGCGATCAAGAGCGTGCGCGCGGCGAATTCTTGGCCTACTTCCGCCTGCAGCAAGTATTCCATCACGGCCGCGACCGCTTCCGGATGCTCCGTCTGGGCATAGCCAACGATGGACGCGCCGCCGGATGCGCCCGCGCTGCCGCCAGGGCCCACCGGGTTCGGCACCAGCTCCCAGTCGAAACCATCGCCGATCTCGTTGCCGAAGGCGTTAATTTGCCAACTGCCGGAATAGAGCATGACGACCTCGGCATTGACGAAGTAATCCCGCGCCGAGCTGTACTGGCCGCCGCCCAGCCACACCTCGGCTGGCGTCAAGCCATTGTCGAACCAGCCCTTCATCCACTCGGCAAAGGCGCGATACCCGGGGTCGTCCGCCAGGTCAAAATTGCCTTCGTCGTCAAAGAGCTCAATGCCCAGCGCGAAGCCCGCCGACGCAAAACGGTGGCCTTTGTTGTCGATGGCAAAGGCGTAGGGCGTGCCGGTCGCCTCGGCAACGGCGGTGATGGCTTCGGTCCAGGTCGCCCAATCCACCTCGTCGCTGCTGTCGCTGGGCACGGCGATGCCAGCCTGGTCGAAGAGCGTGCGGTTGATGAACGCCGCCGTCACCGACAGCTCATCGGGGAAGGCGTGCAAGCCCGCCATGTCGTCGCCGGCGCGGAAGGCCTGCAAGTAGGGCGGGGAAAACGCTTCTTCAATGATGGCGGAATCGCTGAGCAAGTCCCGCAGATCGAGATAGAAACCCGCCATACCGCCGAAGTCCGTGATGCGCGCCATATCCGGCGCCTGCCCGGCTTCGACTTGTACGCGCAACTGGTCGCGCACGGTTGTATACGGGACGGTATCGACATTGACGACGATGCCTGGATTGGTTTCTGTGAAGCGGCTGAGCAAGTCGTCGTAGACTTCGCACTCGATGCCGTTGTTGTAGCACATAAAGTGCAGCTCGACGGCGTCTTGCGCCAGCGCCGCCCCGCCCAGCGAAAGGACAAGCGACACGAGCAGTACCAACGAAATGATGCGTTTCATCGTGTTTCTCCTTGACTATGGAGTTTCCAAAATAGCTGCGGTCAGTCTCGACCGCCCCGCGATAATCGCCCGCGTTTCACAGGCGCAATACAGGCAAGTCCAATTGCCGCGCCAGCGCTTCCAGCACGGCCTGATGATCGCCATAAGCGATCGCAACATGATGCTCCAGGCCTTCGCGCATGATGGTGTCCATCACAGCTTGCGCGCCGGCGTCGAAACGTATTCTACCACTGGTGCCGGTGAAGGCGGCAGGGCGCGAAAGCATCTCCCCGCCGCCGATGACGAGACGGAATTCGCCGCTGGCTTCGCTGAGACGGGCGATGGTGACGCGGCCGGGCTTCAGCGGGAACTGCAGCAGCAGTGGCTTCTCGCGGTTGGAGTGGATGGTCGCTGCGGGCGGCACATCGGGATCGCACATCGACAGCGGCGCCAAGCCACAGTGCCAGAGCGTGGCTTCGTCCGCGTCAGCATTGAAGGCGACGATATCGCTGCCGAAAGCCGGCTCGCCGCTGATCCACCCCAAAATGAGCTGGGTGATTGTGCCGTTGACATCGGCTTCGCAGCTGCAGGGCGTCATGGCGTCGCTAAGCAGGGACATCGCCCCGCAAGCCGAGCAGCCCAGGTCAGTGAAGAATTCGGGCCAGCAACGCACGGCCAGGCCGCTGAGATTTTCTTCGCCCGCGAGTTCAGCCAGCGCGACATAGGCGCTCAGCGTGCCCCGCGTCGCTTCCGGCTCCATCTCGTCGAAGCCGGTCAAGCGCTCACGCAAATCGGCGCTGACGGTCAGCACCTTTTCCGCATCCGCCTGACGAGCGTGAGCAAAAAGCACGTCGAGTTCGAATTGCGCCACCTCGACGCCCAACTGCGAGCGCAGCGCTGCCTGATTCACGCGGCAGGTGTCGAAGCCCGCGGGGTGCTCGCCCAGGCGGCCGATGCGCGCGCCAGCCAGCCGGCGTTTGACGCGAGCGGCCGTGGCGAAGTTGCGCAGCGTCTCTCGCGCAGCCGGGTCATCGGGAGCGGCGTAAATGTAGTCGTAGCCGATACCTGCCCGCCGCAAGCCGTGGCCGGCCAGGTTGATGCCGCAGAAGGAGTTGATGCGCAGGCGCCCGCCGGCCTGGTCTTCCGGCAGCGCCCAGAGCAGCAGCGGCGCGTCGATAGCTTGCGCCAGTTGCAGCGCCATCGCGCTATCGGCGAAGCTGGCTTGCAGCAGCAGCAGCATGTCGATATCGGCGGCCGCCAATTCAGCGATGCTGGCGTCGACGGCGGCGCCGTCCATGATGAGGTCCTGCGAGCCGCTGATGGCGTAACCGGCGTCGGCAATGACGGCGTGGACTTGCGCCGTGAGCTCGCGGGCCAGGTCGAGGTCGAATGTCGGCCGGGCGATGGGCGCGAAGCCAATGCGAATGTCGGAGGGGGTCATGGGGCAGTCCTTGTCCTCTTGCGGGCGGGCGACTCACAGAGTCGCCCCTACAACACCTTGGTGCGCTTTGTGTCTTTGTGTTTTTGTGGTCAACAATCTCTGCGCCTCTGTGCCTCTGTGGCCGATCAGCCCAGGTTCAGCACCATCAGGCGCAGGTCGGTCATATCTTCGATGGCGTAGCGCACGCCCTCGCGGCCGTAGCCCGAAGCTTTGATGCCGCCGTAGGGCATGTGATCGACGCGGAAGGTCGAGACGCTGTTGACTTGCAAGCCGCCGACCTCGACGCGCTCCCAGGCGTCCATGATGCGCTTGACATCGCGGGTGAAGACGCCCGCCTGCAAGCCGTAGGGCGTGTCGTTGATAGTAGCCACGGCGTCATCCCAAGCTATCGTAGGGGCTGAGCGTGACCACGGGCGCGAAGACTTCCTCGCAGTTGACGCGCATATCGGGCGCCGTCTCGGTCATCACCGTGGGCGGGAACATCGTGCCCTCCCGTTCGCCGCCGAGCAGCACGGAGGCGCCGGCTGCCTGCGCTTCGTTGACCCAGCTCTCGGCGCGCTCGGCATCGCGCTCGGTGATCATGGGGCCGATATCGACCTCGGGATCGCGCGGGTCGCCCACTTTCAGCGCCTTGACTTGGTCGACGAAGCAGTCGGTGAAATCTTCGAAGACATCGCGCTGGATCAGCAGGCGCTGCACCGAGATGCAATTTTGGCCGGCATTGGCGAAGCCGCCCCCCGCCGCTTGCGCCGCCGCATCGGCCAGGTCGGCATCATTATGCACGATGACGCCGGCGTTGCCGCCCAGCTCCAGCGCGACCTTCTTTTGGCCCGCCATGCTCTTGATCCGCCAGCCAACGGCGCCGCTGCCGGTGAAGCTGATCATGGCCACGCGCGGGTCGCTCACCATGCATTCGGTATCGCGGCCCCAGGCGTTGATCAGGCTGAAAGCGCCGGGCGGATAACCGGCTTCCAGCACGATCTCGGCCAGGATGACCGACGATAGCGGCGTCTTCTCGGCCGGCTTGATGATGATGGGGTTGCCCGCGGCGATGGCCGGGCCGATCTTGTGGCAAGCCAGGTTGACCGGGTAATTGAAGGGCGTGATGCCCAGCACCGTGCCCACGGGCAGGCGCCGCGTGAAGCCCTGGCGATTCTCACCGGCGGCCGTCCAATCGATGCTGAAGACCTCGCCGCCGATGCGCCGCGCCTCTTCGCCGGAGATTCTGAGCGTTTCCAGCGCCCGCGCCGTTTCGCCGACGGCCGTCTTGTGATTCTTGCCGCCCTCCAGGATCATGGCTTCGACCACCTCGTCGAAGCGTTCCCGCAGCAAGCGGACCATGTTTTCCAGGATCTCCGAGCGTCTGTGGCTGGGCAGCTGGCGCGTGAGGGCGAAGCTATCCGCCGCCCGCGCCATGGCATCGTCCATATCGGCCGGCCCAGCCATGGAAACGGCGCCGACCAAGCTGCCATCGTAGGGGAAGCGCACTTCCAGCACCTCGTCGCTGCCGCGCCATTCGCCGCCGATCAGGTTTTTGCTTACCATGGGCCGTCCTTTCTCGCTGTCGTGTCCCCGACGTGAACGGGCGCATTATACCAGCTTGACGCAGAAGCGCTCACGGTCGCTTTGCTGTGGAAGTGGTGAATGGCGATGACACCAGTCCTAGCGCGAACACCACACAGGTTTTTTTCACCACAGAAGCGAGTGCCGGCAAGTCGTGCAAATGCTTACCACAGAGAACACAGAGGATTCACAGAGGACACCGAGTATTGCAAAGAAGTGATGGTATGCCAGCGAAAGTCAACATGTGTTGGATGGCCGCCTATATCGCGGCAGAATCGACATCGGCCAGAACCCTCTGTGTCCTCTGTGTATCCTCATTTGCCTCTGTGGTAAAGGAAAAGTTTCTTGAGACGAGATTTGCATGACTTACTTTGTTCTACTGAGGACACAGAGGATCTTGTGTTGGCTTGGCGAAAATCTCATGTCTTCGGCATTTATCACGTCTGTGCCCGGGCCGCGGCATAGGCGCTGAAGGTGGTGATCTCGTGCCCGCCAGAGAGCGCGTCATCGAGGAAGGCGTTCCAAGCGGCGAAATCGGCCGGGTTGGGCCGCGGCCGCCAGGGATGATAGAACATCCAGTAGTGGTTGCCGACGATGGCCAGGTCACGCCGGGTCAGCGCCGCCCGCGCCAGGCTCAGCGACTCGGCCGGAGCGCGCTTGTGGCTGAAGAGGTAGTCATCGCAGACGAAGAGCATCCCCCCGTCGCGGATTCTGGCAACGGCGAAGCCCGCGATTTGCGGCAACGCTGGCAGGGGCGCCAGGTTGAGCGACATGGTGCTGATGTGAAAGCCGCCTTGGATCAGCGCCTCCAACGCGGCTGGCGAAATGCGGTCGTAGGGCGGGATGAAGGTCTTGATGTCGGCGGCGGGGAAGGCGCGCTGCAGCAGCGCCCGGCCTTCCTCCAGCTGGCGGCGGATGAGGGCGCGATCGTGCGTGATGAACTCGTAGAAGGTATGGGTGTAGCCGTGCTGGCAGATTTCGACCAGGCCGGCGGCCGCTTTCTCGTTGAGGTAGGCGCAAAGTGCGCGGTTGTCCAGGATGCTGAAATCTTCCGCTCGGCCGCGGTAAGCCGGCGGGATGCCCGGGTCATGCGGGTTGCCGTCAGTCCAGTAAACGCGTGTATCGGCGAAGACGGCGGGAATCACCGCCAGGCAGACGGGGTGGCCCGCGCTCCACAAGCGGCCGTAGATCGCTTCCAATCGCTGCGGCGCGGTGAAATAGCTGGTGTCATCATCGCGGATGATTATCGTCGGCATGAATTCCGGCCAGCCTAAGCGTCAAGCGCAAATTATAAGCGCGCATCAGCCATCGCCGCGACATCTGCCGGGCGCGAGCTCGGGGACACTTTTACCACCGAGGGCGCCGAGTTAGACAGAGGGCACAGAGGGGGACGCACAGAATCGCCGCTGTTTTTGTTGCGGGCGAATCTGCCGCTGGTCAACCCCTCCCCCGGCCCCTATTCCCCCCTCGGTCCCCCCGCTCAACGGGGGGCGGAAGTCCGAAGCATCGGAGAGGGGGACGACCACGACGCGTCGACAATGCTGTATTCGCAGAAGCTCAATTGACTTGACCCGATTCCAAGCTGTAATTGCGCGAGATCAGCTTCCCCCCATTGCTATGGGGGGACTGAGGGGGGTAGACCAAGGGCGACTCCACTAGCTCGCCCCTACGTGTAGTCGGGCAAGTAATCGCCGTGGGCGTCGATGAGCTCGTCGACCAGAGACCAGATTTGATCCAGCGTCAACTCGGCGGCGGTGTGGGGGTCGAGCATGGCGGCGTGGTAGATATGCTCGCGTTGGCCGGTCAATGCCGCCTCCACCGTCAGCGCCTGCACATTGATATTGGTCTGCATCAGCGCGGCCAGGTGGGGCGGGATGGCGCCGATGCGCGTGGGCTGGATGCCGTTGCCATCCACCAGGCAGGGCGCCTCGACGCAGCAGCCGTAGGGCAAGTTGTCGATGATGCTGTCGTTGGGCACATTGCCGTAGATGGTGCGGGGCGCGCCCGTCTCCATGCTGTGGATGATGAGCGAGCCGTATTCGACGCTGCGCTGGACTTGGTTGAGCGTGCGGATATTGTGCGCCACCCAGCCTTTGTGCATGGGGTTGACGCCTTCGAGGGCGGCCATGATCTCGTCTTCTTCGGGGATGCGGCCCTCGGCTTCGGCTTTTTCCAGCAGCTGCCAGCTGATGATGCCGGCTTTGCAGCGCTCGATGTATTCGTCCAGCGGGATGTTGAATTGGTCGATCAACTCGGGCGCGCTGGACTTTATGAACCAAGGCACGTATTCGCTGAAGTGCTCGCTGGATTCGGTGACGAAGTAACCGAGGCGCTTGAGCATCTCGTAGCGTACGCGGTTCCAGGCGGGCACGCGGCCTTCGTCATACACTTGGCGGATCAGCGGATAGAGGTCCTCGCCGGTATCGCGCCGTTCGTAAGTCAGGTAGAAGGCCATGTGGTTGATGCCGGCGACCAGGTAATTGACCTCTTCAAAGGGCACGCCGATATCGCGCGCCAGCTCGTGGGCGGTGCCGGGCACGCTGTGGCAGAGGCCGACGGTCTCGATG
The DNA here is from genome assembly GCA_965208195.1 of Phototrophicaceae bacterium. Classification (GTDB taxonomy): domain Bacteria; phylum Chloroflexota; class Anaerolineae; order Aggregatilineales; family Phototrophicaceae; genus UBA6055. The sequence goes on from CBDBOC010000004.1 coordinate 2,681,132, forward strand.
TCGCTGGCTTGGCTTAGCGCCCACTGGTTCATGCACATGGGGTTGGCGTAGTTGATCAGCAGCGCTTCGGGGCAGAGCTCTTCCATATCCCAGGCGATATCCAGCAGCACCGGGATGGTGCGCAGGCCGCGCATGATGCCGCCGATGCCGAGCGTGTCGCCGATGGTCTGGCGCAAGCCGTATTTCTTGGGCAGCTCGAAGTCGATGACGGTGGCCGGCTCGTAGCCGCCGACCTGGATCATGCAGACGACATAATCAGCGCCGCGCAGCGCCTCGCGCCGGTCAGTGGTGGTCTCGACCGCCGGGTTAACCCCCAGCGTGTTGATGATATGCCCGGCGACTTGTTCGGATTGGCGCAGGCGTTTGGCGTCGATATCCATCAGGCAGATGGTGGCATCGGCCAGCTCGGGGTAGCTCCAGATATCGCCCATGAGGTTCTTGGCGAAGACGGTGCTGCCGGCGCCGATGAATGCAACTTTGGTCATTCAGACGTCCTTTCGGGTACGCCACTGTTATAAAGGCGGGGCGGCGCGATTGCAAGTTTGCGTTGGCGCGGGGAGTGTACGTTGCGAGCCAGGTCCCAAGGTTCGTACGGGCGAGCCGGTGGCCCGCCCCTACAATAATCCTGTTGGCAGCGAGATGAACGGCGGGCGACCCACCGAGTCGCCTCAACGAAGCGTTATCCGGCGAGGATTTTCCTCTGTGCCCTCTGTGCCCTCTGTGGTTAAAATCCCTGTGACAGACCCCACCAGTTTGAGGAGCTGCGAACCATGAGCGAGACACCTGATTGGCGCGAGCGGGGCGTGCGCATCGTGCGCAGCGGCGAGCTGGACAGCAATACGCCGCAGACGCCGGGCATGACGCGCGCCGCCGCCATCAACCACGCCAAAGCCGGCGCCGAGAAACTCTGGGCCGGCACGGTCAGCATTCAGCCCGACGCCAAGACCGGCGCCCACCACCACGGCGAGCTGGAGAGCGTCATCTATGTCGTCAGCGGGCGGGCGCGCATGCGCTGGGGCGAGCGGCTGGAATACGTGGCCGAAGCCGAAGCCGGCGACTTCATCTACGTGCCGCCTTACGTGCCGCATCAAGAGATCAACGCCATGCCCGACGCGCCGCTGGAGTGCATCCTGGTGCGCAGCGACCAGGAAGCCATCGTGGTCAATTTGGATATCGAGCCGGTGGAGACGTCAGAAGCGATTTGGATCGGGCCCAATCACCCGGCTGGCTAGGGCGCGGGCTTCAGACACTCTTACCACCGAGAACACAGAGTTACATCGAGGGCACAGAGGTTTGTATTGGTAAAGGGCCTAGGTCACGGCTTGGCTCACACATTATATGAGGCTCGCGAAAAGAAGTCGACCTGTAGGGGCGAGCCACTGGCTCGCCCGTGCGTCCGCTCTGCCTTTGGGGCGGGCTTCCTGACGTTAACGGCCCGGCACGAGCAGCACTTTGGAGACATCGCCCGGGGCGTGGATCAGCCGCTCGAACCAGGCGCCGCCATCACCCAGAGGCGCTTCGGTGATCCAGGGATCGAGCTTGACGATGCCCTGCCCCAGCAAATCCAGCGCCCGCGCGAAGTTGGCCGGCGTATAAGCGAAGCTGCCCACAGCGGTGATTTCGCGGCGGATCATATCGGCCACGGGCATGTCGCTGCTTTCTTCGTGCAAGCCGCTGAGGATGAGCCTGCCGCTGGGTCGCGTGGCGGCGACGCATTGCGCGCGCGTCTGCGCCGTGCCCACGGCATCCAGCGAGACGGCAACGCCCGCGCCCGCGGTGGCCGCCAGCACAGCTTCGACGGTGTCGATGTCGCGTGGTTGCAGGGGGACCGCGCCCAGATCAGCCGCCATGGCCAGCCGCGCCGCGTCGATTTCGGCGACGAAGACGCGGGCCGCGCCGGCATAACGCAGCAACTGCAGCGAGAGCAGGCCGATCGGCCCAGCGCCGATGATGAGACAATCGGCTTCGACGACCGCGCCCGCCAGCTCGACGATACGCACGGCGCAGCCCACCGGCTCGGTCAGGGCGCCGATACGCGTATCCATGCCCTCGGGCAGCTGCAGCGCCAGCTTGGCCGGGGCGCTGACATATTCGGCGAAAGCGCCCGGGCGGTGCGCGCCGATCAGACGACGATTGACGCAGAGCTGGTTCAAGCCGGCCGAACAGGGCGGGCAATCGCCGCAGAACCAGAGCGGGTTGACCGTCACCAATGCGCCAATGGCCAGGTCGGGCCGGATGGTCGCCACCATGGGCCCGGCATCCACAATCTCGCCGGCGAATTCGTGGCCCATGATCAGCGGCGGCACCCGCAGCGCGTTATGCCCCAAATAGCCGCTGAGCTCGGAGCCGCAGATGCCGGCGTGGCCGACCTTGATGACGATCTCATCAGCGGCGGCCGTCGGCTCGGGCTCGTCGCGCAGGTGCAATCGTGCTGGCCGCTTCCCAGACCAAAGCTTTCATGTCCGCCTCCCCCGCCCTTCTGAGTTTTTGCCTCGCCTCTAGCGCCTGCATTATACTCAGCGGCGGGGCGTAATTCAGCAGCGAAACAAGATTTCACCACAGAGGCGCAGAGAGCACAGAGGAAAGCTGTAGGGCGAGACTGTTTGTCGCCCGAAACAAAGCGGTTTCATATTGGCGCTTCACGAAACGCCAATACAACAGACCTGGTCAAAAAAGTGGCGTGACTTTCTTTCATTTACTTAGTCAGACTCCGCGCTTACGATCGCATACGAGGGAGCGAAGATGAAGATCAAGAGCATCGAGGCGGTGTGCGTCAATTTGCCGGCGCGCGAACTCAGTGTCGAGCCGCGGCGCCAGAGCTGGAATACGACAGCGGAAGTGGCCAACCCCATGTCCTGGTACAGCCATGTCAAGCGGCATCGCAGCCTGTGGACGAATACCGGCTGGGACAAGGTCTTCGCCAAAGTCACGCTGGAAGACGGCACTTGGGGGCTGGGCTCGTCGATGCACGGGCGGCCGGTGGCGGCGGTGATCGACGACCATTTGGCGCCGCAACTGGTCGGGCAGGACGGCTTCGCCATCGAGCGCCTGGCGGATATGATGTTCCGTTTGACCAAATTCTACGGCTCAACCGGGCTGGCGTCTTACGCCATCAGCGCGGTTGATTTGGCGCTATGGGACGCCAAAGGCAAAGCGCTGGGGCAGCCGGTCTACAGCCTCATCGGCGGCGCGCAGAAAGAGCTGCTCTACTGCTATTCGACCGGCAACGATATCGACTGGTATCAGGAGGTCGGTTTCACGGCGCATAAGCTGGCTTGCCCCTACGGCCCGGCGGACGGGCTGGCGGGCTTGCGCAAAAATGTCGAGCTGGTGGCGGGCGCGCGCGAACAAGTCGGCGCTGATTGCGAGCTCATGCTCGACTGCTGGATGGCTTTCGATGTCGATTACACGGTGCGGCTGGCGGAGGCGCTGCGGCCCCATCGGCTCAAGTGGATCGAGGAATGCCTGATCCCCGAGGACTTCGACGCCCACGCCGAGCTGCGTGCGCGCCTGCCCTGGCAGACCCTGACCACGGGCGAGCACTGGTATACGCATGTGCCCTTCCAGTACGCCATCAAGCACGACCTGGTCGATATCTTGCAGCCGGATATCGAGTGGGTCGGCGGGCTGACGACCTGCATCAAGATCGCCCATGCCGCCGAAGCCGCCGGCAAGAAAGTGATCTTGCACGCCGGCGCGCGCACGCCTTATGGCCAGCACTTCTCGCTCGCCATGCCCGCCGTGCCCTGGATCGAGTACTTCATCGGCGAGGACCCGGGCGTGCCGCTGCGCGAGGGGACCTGGCTGCCGGGCATGCCCTACGCGGTCGACGGCTGGCTGGAAGTCTCGGACGCGCCGGGCTTCGGGCTGGGCATCGAGGAGGACTGGATTGCGCCCTTCTGGGGTTGAGGCGGATGGCGCGTGAGCCAAGCGCGCATCGGGCTAATCGGCACCGGCTGGTGGGCGACGAGCGCGCATCTGCCAGCTTTGCAAGCGCACCCGCGGGCGCAGGTCGCCGCCATCTGTGATCTGGACGCGGTCAAGCTGGCGCGCGCGGCCTCGGCTTTCGGTATTGAACGCGCTTACAGCGACATCAGCGCTATGCTGGCGGCCGAGCAGCTGGACGGCATTATGGTGGCGACGCATCACGCGGCGCACTACCCGCTGGCGAAACTTTGCCTGGAAGCCGGCCTGCACGTCTTCATCGAGAAGCCGATGACGCTGCGGGCGCTCGAAGCGCGCGAGTTGGTCGGGCTGGCCGCGCGAGCCGGGCGCGAGATCGTGATGGGCTACAACCACTGCTTCAGCGAATGGGCGCCGCGGGCACGCCATTGGCTGCAGAGCGAGTTGGGGGCGCTGCATTATATTCACGGCATATTCTCGCAGCCGGTTTACGACTTGCTTTCGGGCGATGTGGCCGGCTTTGACGCGCCGCTGCATTCGCCGGGCGTTGTCTATAGCGATCCACAGCGCTCCGGCGGCGGCCACGGGCACTTGCAGATCACGCACTTGGCGGGCGCGCTGGCCTATCTGACCGGCTTGCGCATTGAGCGCGTGCAGAGTTTGATGGCGAAGCAAGGACTGCAAGTGGATGTGGTGACGGCGATCCTGGCGCAATTCGAGGGCGGCGCGCTGGCGACGCTTGGCGGCACGGGCAAGCTGCCCGGCGGCGGCCGCAGCTTTCAGCTGACGCTCTGCTGTGAGGGCGGCTGGCTGGAGATCGACGACGATCGCGGCACGCTGAGCCTGCGCCGGCCCGGCCAAGAGACGGAACACATCAGCGTCGCGTCGGACTATCCCTATTTCGCGCCGATTCACCACTTCGTCGATGTGATACTAGGGCGGGCGTCCAATCAATGCGGTGGCGAGATCGGCTGGCGCGCGGTGGAGTTGCTCGACGCCGCTTATCGCTCAGCGGAACGCGGGGGCGCGGCCGTCACGCGTCAAGAGCTATACAAGACTGTTGCGGTACTGTAGAGGTGTCTCGGCCAACGGGTCCCAGGCTGTAAGAAGCGAGCGATAAGCGTGTAGGCAGAAGCCTAACCACTTTTGCCAGCGAGGAAATCGAGTTAATCCAAGGACGCCGAGAATTGCATTGATCTGTGTGACTTGGCGCGAGCTGCGCGTGGCCTTATGTCGCCGACTTGCAGCCGCCCCCGGCCCTCCGTGCATGGCGCTTTCGCCAGAAAACAAAGACTGTGAATTACACCCATCAATCGCCCACTCGGCGTACTCGCTTTGACTCGGTGAACTCGGTGGCAAGATTGTCGATCAATGCTGAAACGATACGAACCCGGGCTACCAGCGAAATTCGCCAATGGCGCGGGCCGCAAGTCCAGATTACCTTTGTACCTGACGAGCCTTACAGGGACGAGCAGCCATGATCGTTGACGCGCATTGCCACGCCTGGGCCAGTTGGCCTTATCAGCCGCCAGCGCCCGACCCGACGACCCGTGGCTCCTTTGAGCAGCTGCGCTACGCCATGGACAGTTGCGGCGTCGACCGCGCGCTAATCGTCTGCGCCGAGATCGAGGGCAACCACGACAACAATCAGTATGTGCATGACAAGGCGCGCGAAGCGGCCGATCGCTTCGATTTCGTCATTGATATCGACAGCTTTTGGACGCCGACCTATCACCGGCCCGGCGCGGCTGAGCGACTGCGCGCGGGCTTGGAACGCTGGCGGCCCGCTGGCTTCACGCATTACATCGCCGACCCGGCTGCTGATGCCGACTGGCTGCTGAGCGAAGACGGCATGGCGCTGTTTGAGTTGGCCGCGGCGGCGAATGTGATCGCGAGCATCCATTGCCGGCCCCAGCATCAGGCGCGGATCCGTCAGCTAGCGCAACGCCTGCCCGACTTAACCATCCTGCTGCACCACATGGGGCATCCCGAGCCGCTGCAGCCGGAGGGACTGGCCCAGATTCTGGCGACCGCGCAATGCGATAACGTGCATGTCAAGGTGTCGGGCTTTTACAACAGCACGACCCAGCCGCCCTGGGATTATCCGCTGGCCGATGTGCAGCCGATTGTGGCGGCGCTGCGCCAACATTACGGCGCCGGACGGCTGCTCTGGGGCTCGGATTATCCCGTCTGCCGCCAATACTACGATTATCGCCAGGCGCTGGAGATCCTGCGCCACCACTGCCATTTCTTCACGGCAACCGAAATGGACGCCGTCATGGGCGGCAACTTGAGCGCGTTGCTGGCCAGCTGAGCGCTCAGCCGGGCAAGCCCAGCCGCTCGTACTGCTCATTCGGCGCGTCGTTCTCGCGCATCAGGCCGACCAGCTTCTCGGTCATATCGGCTTCGACAGCGGCGTCGCTGATCGGCGTCAACTGGCCGGGATCGGCGTCCACATCAAAGAGCAGCGTCTCGAAATCGGACAGCCAGCGGCCGGGCAGCGGCTGGGCGCCGATCTTCATTGTGGGGCAGTCTTTGGTGAAGGCGAAGGGCGCCTGCAATTTGATATCGCTTAGCTCGTCGACGCCGAAGCGGTGGCGCATGTGGGTCGCCATCAGCGTGTAATTGTAGAGCGGCGCGTTCGCTTCATCGGCGGCGGCGCGCATATAGACATGCCGCCCGTCGGTCACGTTGATGTGGCCACCGTGGATGCCGTAGAGCGCGGCTTCCCGCACCGGGCTGTCGCTGACGATGGTCTCACGCAAGGGCACACCCTGCATATCGGGCGGCCGCTCGACATCGAAATACTCGAGCAGGGTCGCGGGCAGGTCGATGGTCTGCGCCAGGCTTTTGCGCCGCTCGCCTGCTATGCCGGCCCGCGGATCCCAGACGAAGAGCGGGATATTGGCCAGCTCGTTGTACCAGGGCATGCGCATCTTGGCCCACCAGTCGTGCTCGCCCAGCAAAAAGCCATGGTCGGTGTTGACGATGAGCATGGTGTCGTCCCACAAATTCAGCTCGTCCATGGCATCAAGCACCGTGCCCAGGTAGTGATCGCACATGGTCATCAGCGCGGCGTATTCGTAGCGCATGTGCTGGATATCTTCGGCTGATTCGCTGACGCGGGCGTAGGGCGGCCAATCGCCGATGTCGCCGTCGTAGTCGTGCGGGTACTGCTCCTTCCAGCCGGGCTGAGTGAAGAAGGGCTCGTGCGGGTCGAAGGTTTCGATCTGCAGATACCAGTCATCGGCGGCGGCATTGGCGCGCATGAATTCGATTCCCTTGGCGAAGGTCTGCGCTTGCGGCATCAGCGCTTCCTGGTCGAGGTAGCGGCGGTTGACCTGGTCCTGCAGGCGGGTGCGGAAGTAGCGGTTGTCATCGCGGGCCACGCCGGCCTCGACCAGGCCCTTCCAGGGGTCGCCTTCCTGGCCGCGGTTGAATTCGTGCGTGGTGAAGCGCGTGTGATAAGTCGCGCCGCCGTCTTCCCAGTAGTGCTGGTGGTCGGTGACCAGGTGGGAGTGGACGCCGTTGTCATCGAGCAGCTGTGGCATGGAGTCGTCGAAGGGCTCCAGCGGGCCCCAGCTGCGATGCAAGAAGTTGTAGCGCCCGGTGTGCAATTCGCGCCGCGCCGGCATGCAGGGCATGCTGCCGATGAAGGCGTTGTCGAAGGTGACGGCGCGCCCCGCCAGGCGGGCGAAGTTGGGCGTGTGCACCCAGTCGCCGCCGTAGGGTTGCATCAGCCGCCGGTTGAGCGAATCGAACATGACCATGATAGCTTTCATAACTGAACGTTCCTCGGGCTATGTATATGAAGCAGATTGCGGTCGATTGAGTTTGTATATATTCTGGGCAGGATTATGTTATAATCTTGGATGCAGTCAAAACAGGAGGATATCGTGGCAACGGTCGCGGCGCCTTCGCCAAGACAGATCAATCCCAGAACACTATCGCTTGACGGTTTGGTGACGATTGTCGGCGCGGTAACGTTGATGCTCACCATCATCTTTTTCAACCAAAATCTGGGCAACGATATCAACCTGGTTCGCACCGAACTCCAAGCCGACATTGCCGGTGTGCGCACCGAACTCAAAGCCGACATTGCCGGTGTGCGTACCGAACTCAAAGCCGACATTGACCGACTGGAGTCCGATATTGAAGCCGTGCGCACGGAGCTCAAGGCCGACATTGAAAATGTGCGCATGGAACTAAGCGCGGATATTGACAGGCTTGAGGCCGATATCCAGCGCCTGGACGACCGACTGTTCGCCGTCATCGCTCCACCCACGCCAGCCGAGGACGGCGCAGCCAATCCCTGACCCCGACGGAACGCCATCAGCCCTTCAAGCCGCTGGTCAAACCGCCGCTGACCAGGAAGCGCTGCAAGAAGATGTACAACAAAATCACCGGCACGACCGCCATCACCGAGGCCGCCATCAGCTCGGCCCAAGCCGTGCCCTGCTCCTGATCGAATACGCTCAGCCCCAGTTGAATCGTCTTGAGGCTGTCTTCTTTGACGACGACCAGCGGCCACAAAAAGTCATTCCAGGACCACAAGAAGGCGAAGAGCGCCATCGTGCCCATGACCGGTTTGGAGTTGGGCACGAGGATGCGCCAGTAGACGCCAATGCGCGAGCAGCCGTCGACGATTGCCGCTTCTTCGATTTCCTTGGGGAAGCCGAGATAGAATTGGCGGAAGAGGAAGACGCCGAAGACCGAGACGAAGTTGGGGAACATGACGCCGCCCAACGTGTTGATGAGGCCGGTGCCGCCCTGCCCCAGGATATCGTTGCCGCCGGCCAGCGGGAAGAACTTGATCAGCAAGAAGACCGGAATTATCAGCACCTCAAAGGGCACCATCATGGTCGTCAGCAGGGCGAAGAAGATCAGCATCTTGCCGCGGAAATGCAAGCGGGCGAAGGCATAGCCGGCCATCGACCCCAGCAGCACTTGCGAGGCCACCGCCACCGCCGTCACCACCACCGTATTCAAGAAGAGGCGCGGCATATTCGTCTGCTCGAAGGCGTCTGTGTAATTCTGCAGGTCGAGCTCAGTGGGGATCCAGCGAATGGTATCGCCGAAGATTTCGCGGTCGGGCTTGATCGAGGTCGAGACCATCCAGACGAAGGGCATCATCATGACGATGGCGCCGATGACCAGGAACACGTAGGTCAAGATAAGCGGCAGGCGCGCTTCCCACAAGCTGAAGCTGCCGGGATGCCTGCTCTGCCCCAAGGTTTTCGCCGCCATGGTCAGGCCCCCTGCCTCTCGCGCAAGACGCGGAAGCTGATCAACGTCAGAATGAGCACGATGACGAGCATCACGACAGAGATGGCCGCCCCCCGCCCCAGGCGCAGGTAGCCGAAGACATTTTGGTAGACCTCCCACACCATGGTATTGGTGCGGTTGAAGGGGCCGCCTTGCGTCAGCATGAAGATCAAGCCGAAGTTGCGGAAGATGCTGATGGTGAAGGTGACGACCACGAAGAGGATGACCGGGCGCATCAACGGCACGGTGATGAACAAGAAGTTCTGCAGCGGGTTGGCGCCGTCCACCCGCGCCGCCTCGATGATATCGCTGGGGATATCTTGCAAGCCGGCCAGGAAGATGATCATGTTGCTGCCGATGCTGCCCCAGATGGTGACGATGACCAGGCTGATCAGCGCCAGGTTGGGGTCGTTGAGCCAGTTCTGCGGCGGGATGCCGACCAGCCCGAGGAAGTAGTTGAGCAGGCCGTGCTGCGGGCTGTAAATCCAGCGCCAGATCATGGCCGAAACCACGACCGAGCTGACGACCGGCAAGTAGTAGAGCGTGCGCAGGAAGACGCGGCCGCGGATGGATTGATCGAGCAGCTTGGCGATGATCAGCGCCAGAGCCGTGCCGATGGGCACCGCTTCGATGGTGAAGAGCAGCGTATTGAAAATTGACTGGCGTGTCACCGAGTTGCTGAAGACGTAGTTGTAATTCTTCATGCCGACGAAGCGCGGCGGCTCAAAGAGTTCGTAGCGGGTGAAGCTGAGATAGAGATTGTAGAATACGGGCCAGATCTTCAGCGCCGCCAGCAAGAGCACCGGAATCAGCAGAAAAAGGAAGGCGACGAAGGCCTGGCTGTTGGTGATACGATAGAGCCGCCCGCGCCAGTCGAGCGCCTCGGCTTGGGCCAGCGCGGGCTTTTGCAGGGCGTGGTTCATGGTGGTGGTCTACCTCACCCCCCTGGCCCCCTCTCCGAATCATCAGAGAGGGGGAGCAAGTGCAGAGCTTTTGGCCTTCGGGATAGTGCTAGTCGTCGGCCATGATCTCGTTGATGGCGGTGGTGGCATCGGCCAGGGCATCGGCCGGCGCCTTGATGCCGCTGAGCGCCTGCTCCAGCTCGGCCGCGATGGGCCGGAAGAGCGCGATCAGGTTGTGATGCTGCGGGAAGGTGCGGGCGTAGACCGCCGATTCCAGCACGACCTTGTGCTTTTCCGACATGTAATCGGCTTCCAGCAGCGAGAGGCGCGGCGGCGTATTGTTGTTGGAGGCCGAGTAAACCTCGAGCATGTCCTGGCGCGTCATAAAGCGCAGCAAGCCCCAGGAGGCTTCGACATCGGGCGTCTGCGACGAGATGAAGAATTTGTTGACCCAGGAGTGCGTGGCTTGCACGGCGCCGGTCAGCGGCAGCGTCGGGTAGATGGTCTCTTGCTCGTCGGGCGCGTACAAGTTGACCACGCGCTCCATATCCGCGCTGGAGAGCTGCATGGCGGCGTTGCGGCCGGCCAGCACATTGAGATCGCCTTGCGGGTCCAAGCCGGGATAAGACGTCACCTCGTGCTCATGCACCAGCGCCACCAGCCATTCCAGCGCCGTCACCGCTTCGTCGGAATCGAGCGCGCAGGTCTCCAGGTCGTCATTGAGGAATTTGCCATCGGCCATGTGCAGCCACATGAGGAAGGGCTGCCAATCGCGCTGCCAATTGCCGCTGGCGTCGGAGAAGTGATAGCCCTCGACATCGTAACCGGCGCCATCGCGCACGGTGGTGGCTTGGGCCACAGCCAGGAACTCGTCCCAGGTCGTCGGCGGCTCGTCGAAACCAGCTGCCGCCAGCATCTCCTTGTTATACCAGAGCGTGCGCAGGTCTTGGCGATAGGGCACGGCCACGATATCGCCGCGGATGGTGACATCGGCTTGCAAGCCGGCGGGAAAGTCCGCCCAGTCCCATTCTTCATCGGCGTTGATGAAGTCGTTGAGCGGGACGGCCCAGTTGCGCCGCGCCATCTGGGGCGCCCAGACCGCGCCGCCCTGGAAGACATCGGGCGTCACGCCAGAAGCAAAGGCCGTAGTCATCTCTTCGTTGTAGCGGCCCCAGTTGGTCCAGTTGATGGTGACGCTGGAACCGGGATTCTCTTCAATGAAGCGGGGCACGATGGTCTCTTCAAAGGCGGTCTGCACCGGATCGCTCCAGTCGACCATTGCCAGCGACAGCTCGGCGCCGTCGGCTTGGGCGGCGACCGGGCTTACCCCGATCAAGGCGACGCCCGCCGCTGTGCCGGAGGCGGCCGCCACTTTCAGGAAATTTCGGCGAGAGATTTTTTCGGACATGTTCTTGCTCCTCTTGGTTATGCGCGGCTCTGAAATCGATTAGTCGCAAATGACAGGAGTCGGCGTCAGGCAAGGGTAACATAGTTGGCGCGCAGATTCAAAGCGCGCGAACGGTTCAGGCAGGGCAACCGCCCCAAAACCGGACACCCGCTGACGCGAGCTTACCCGACTGCGATTTAGCCACAGAGAACACAGAGAGCTTAGAGAACGGCGTTTGCATTGAATCAGTCTTCCTTGTATGGGACTAATGTATTGAATGCGGTGCGGATCTCATCGCCGGACAAGGATGGAATTCTTCTGCTTTTGAGGCGCAGTCTGACAAGTTCTCGAAATGAGAGAACCTTAACTCGGTGTCCTCGGTGTCCTCGGTGGTAAGAAACGTCTTGAGGCGATTGCCCTAGACAGTTCAGCCGATCGCCGCCTTCAGCGCGGTGATGGCCGCTTCTTCGGCAGCGCGCACGGCCAGGACCTGATCGCGGATAAACGCGCGCAGGTCAGCGATTTCCGCTTCGCTCAAGGGGAAGTCGCTTTCCGCTTCAGTCTTGAGCGCGTCGAGCCCTTGCCCACATGCGACAATCTCATCCAGGTGTTGAGCGCCGCTCTCGATGAAGAGATTGGTCTTGCGGTCGATCAGCTGGCGCGTCTCGCCCAGCATCGGCGCGTCGGCGGGCAGCAAGCTGTTGAGCAAGCCCTCCCAGGCCGCGGCCGCCTCGCGATAGAGCGCCGCCACATCGGTCAAGGCGCGTAGCTCAAGCGCGCCCGCCGCTTCGTCGAGGAATGCGGCGTAGACATCGCGCTCGGCGCCCATCGTTTTGCCGAAGGATGGGCCCAAGAAGCTGTACGAGCTCATCAGCACAGCCAAAAGCGGCCGGCCGCCGGGGTATTCCTTGGCCCAGCTGCCCTTGGTCGTCTTCGTCAGCATATCGGCCCAATGCTGCAAGGCGCGCAAGCCAAAATTCTTGGCCGAGCCTTTGGGCGGCTTCTCCGTCATCAGCTGGACGCAATCGGCCAGGCCGGCGCGGATGGCAGGGGTGAGCTGGGCGTCATCGGGCGCGCCCAGCAGCGTCAGCCGCTGGCGATCTTTCTTGATGCGCGCGCGCGCTTTGTCCAGGTCGTCGCTGCTGACCGTCAGCGGGACGCGGCTGCGGTCGGAGATGAAAGCTTCGCCTTTCTCCGGCTCGTAACCGAAGATGACCAGGGGCAGGGTGTACCAGTTGGCTTCATCATAGGGCAAGGCATTGTAGGGCAGCAGCGAGCCATCGGGGCTGGCGATGGGCGCGTAGCCCTCGTCCAGGGCGTCGATCAAGTTTTGGCGGCCCTTGTTGGCGCTGGTGCTCTGCCGCAGGTCCCGCGGGAGCTTCAGCCGGTCGAAGATGCGCTCGTTGGGGTCGAAGGTGTTGCGCGTCAGCAGGTTGACTTGGGGGTCGTAGCCTTTGTAGTGGAAGGTGAAATAGCCGAAGGTCACGCCGCCGCTGATGCCGAGCAGCATGGCTTCGGTATAGGGCTGGCCCGTATGCGGCGCGCGGACGCCCTGGTAATCGAGCGCATTGCGGATGGACGCCGTATCCCAGTAGCGGCCTTCGAATTGAGTGAAGTTGGCGAGGGTAGGCATGAGGTTTCGCTTTCGCTAATTGGCCCATGTTGCTGGCTAGTGTAGGGGATAATAGCCGCGTGTCGAGGAATTTGCGACATAGTCCGCCGAGGCGCGCCGCCCGCAAGCGATCCAAATTCGTTCGGGCAGCTGTGTGCGTCGCCCAATCCCTCACTAGATGATTTAGGCGCGAGCCCGGGCTAGCCCAAACGTCCCGACACTGCGCGCCGTCTTTCTCAAGCGAAGTTTGAGTCATCGGAGCTACCAATTTCGAATACGCGACTATTTGTTCACCACTCGTGCCGCAAAATCTGCTAGCCTCAGTGGTACCTGCATAAGGATGCGATTGGTCTCGGCGTGTACGGCGTCTCCAGAATTACCCACGGTTCGTTCGGGCGAGCCGCTGGCGCGCGCTCTGTTCTTTTCCAATTTGCCAAATTGCCACATGGCCGGAAAAACTTTTTGCTTGGTCACGGCCATCTGGCAATCTGCGAATCTCGCGCTGCCCCGGGCCGACTCTGTAAATCGCCTCACCTGCCGCCAGATGATGTAGGGTTGCGACGGTGGCGCACCCCTACAAGGCTCTCGCAAGGAGAGCGTCGACCACGCGCCCGGCGCCCGGTTGCCACTTGAGCCGACTCGGTTCTTTCCTTATGCTGGCGCTGCAAACGCAAATGCAAAGCGCCACCGATGTTACGCAAATGGATGCGCAAGCCCGCCTATCACGGCTGGACCATCGCCCTGACGCTGGCGATCACCGAGACCGTATCTTACGGTGTGCTATTCTACGCCTTCCCGGTCTTGATCACGCCCATGGAAGCCGAGCTGGGCTGGACGCGCGCCGAGATTTCGGGCGCCTTCTCGCTGTCGATCCTCATCACCGGGCTCTTCGCCTTTCCCGTGGGCCACTGGCTGGACAGGCACGGGGCGCGGCTGCTGATGACCCTGGGCTCCATCGGCGCGACCGTTCTGGTCGTGCTGTGGTCGGGCGTGAATACCTTGCCCGAATTCATGCTGATCATGGCGCTGCTCGGTTTTTGCGGCGCGGCGGTGCTATACGAGCCGGCCTTCGCTGTCATCGCCGCCTGGTTCGTGCGCAAGCGCGGCACAGCCATGGCCGTCGTCACCTTCATCGCCGGGCTTTCCAGCACCATCTTCACGCCGCTGACCGATGCGCTGCTGCTGGCTTTCGGCTGGCGCGGGGCGGTGCTGAGCCTGGGCATCTTGCTGGGCGCGGTCACGATCCCGCTGCACGCGCTGGTGCTGCGGCGGCGGCCGGCCGATTTGGGGCAGCAGCCCGACGGCGCGGCGGACCCGACTGAGAGCGAGCCGACGGCCATGGTCGGGCTGCGGGCGGTGCTGCGCTCGCGCTATTTCTGGGTGCTGACGGTGGCCTTCGCCTTGTCGACGCTGAGCATCTTCGCCGTGCGGATTCACTTCCTGCCGCTGCTGATCAGCGTGGGCATCCACCCCAGCACGGCCGCCCTGGCCAGCAGCGCCATCGGCATCATGCAAGTCGCGGGCCGCATGATCTTCGCGCCCATTGAGCGGCGCTACTCCAGCAAGACGATGGCCATCGGCGTCTTCGCGCTGCTGACGGTGGCCATGGCCGTACTACTGCTGGGCAAAACGCCGCTGCTGATCGTCGCCTTCGTGGCTCTGTTCGGCATGGCGATCGGCACACACACCCTGGCGCGCCCGCTGATCATCGCCGATAGCTACGGCAGCGCCTTCTACGGCCGCGTCAGCAGCAGCATGGTCGTCTTGCTGACGCTGGCGAGCACAGCCGCGCCCGTCGCCGCCGGCCTCATCTTTGACCGCTATGGGTCCTACGATCCGCTGCTGCTGCTGGTGACGGCGCTCTGCGCGCTCGCCGTGGTGGCGCTGCTGCTGTTGCCGCGGGGGGCGGAGGGGCGCGCTTGAAGGATTCAGCGTGTCGGCCAGGCGGTGGCCAGCCGCGCCTCAGTCTCGGCCCAGCTGCGCACACCGCTGGTGGCATCGGCCGCTTCGATATTGCAGGCGGCCACGGCGCAAGCCCAGCGCGCGCACTGATCGGCGGGCAGGCCGCGAATCAGCGCTGCCAGGAAGCCGGCGTAGGCGGCATCACCGGCGCCGGTCGTCCCGGCGACATCGACAGCGAAGGCGGGCTGCCAGACCTGCGCCCCGGCCCAAGACGTCGGCGACGCTCCCATGGCGCTGAGGCAAGCCAGGCGTTCGGCGTCATCAGTCGCGTGCAGGTAGAGGCCGCGCTCGCCCAATTTGAAGCCGGCGATGGCGGCGCCGCGCGCCAGCAATTCACCCGCCAAATCCGCCAGGTAGGTCGACGTCAGCCGAGCGAGCAGCGAAGCGCCCCAACGCTCCAGATCAGCCCGGCGCAGCATGAACATGATCTCTTCAATGCTGGGCAGGAAAATATCGATATAAGGCAGGCAGCGGCGCAAGATGGCGGCCCAATCAGCGCGGCCGCTGGGTGAATCCGGCGGCGGCAGCGACATGTCTATCGAGGTGAGCGCGCCCGTCGCTTTGACCGCGCGCAGCAGCTCCAGCAGGCCCGCGCCCTCGTCAGCGTAGAGCCGCGGCAACAGCGTGGGATAACCCAGATGAAAGAGGCGGCAGCCAGCCAGGCGCTCAAGGTCGATATGTTCGACGCCGTAATTGTCGTAGACGCCGGTGTGCGTTAGCAGGGTGCGGTCGTGGTCGCGCGGCTCAATGACGATGGTGTAGGGGCTGGCAGCGCCGGGGATGACCTGAATATGATCGCCCAGCCGCGCGTCGAAAGCGCGCACATAATCGAGGATGGCCGCGCCAACCCAGTCATCGCCGACGGCCGCCAGCAGGTCGACATCAACGCCCAGCCGATGCAGCGCCAGCCCGGTATTGGAGACGGCGCCACCGGTCGAGTAGGAGATGCGGCCGATTTCGAAGACCTTGCCGGCGCTGATGACCTGCGCGGGCTGCAGAGCCGACATATCGGGCAGGATGTCCAGCGCGATATGGCCGGCGACGATGACTTCGGCTGGCATGGCGACTCCTCAGGCTCGATCGGCTGAGCATTACAGGAGTAGTCTACACACTTTTGCCACCGAGGACACAGAGTCGCCCGTACGCACCGAGTAAAGGGAGGCGAGTTGGTTCGTTCGCCTTTGGTGACCGCTTGATGTGGGGTGGCGCTCATTCGCTTTCGCCGGGGTTGAGCTCAGCCAGCATGACAGTTGACGAGATCGTCTCGCCATCAACAGCGAAGCCCTGATGATTATTGGCGTAGAGCGCGACCGTCAGCATATTTGCATCCGGCGGCAAGGTGGGTATATGATGCCACTCGCCATAGAGCCGCGCCAGCTTGACGCCGTCGACATAGAGGTGCGCGTGCCCCTCACCGAGGACCGGCGCCTGGTCGATATTTTGCGGCGTGAAGGCGAAGTTGCTGGTGAGCAGTTGCAAGTTGAAGCTGCCATCGGGCAAGGGGAAGACTTGCAGTTCCAACGTGGGCGCGCCCTCGGCATCAACGTTGATGAGGGCGTCGGGGTCGTGCATTAGCATATCCATCGGCGTATCGCGGTAGGGGTTGCTGCCCTCGAGGATGGGCGTCCACCAGGCGCTGTAAGCCAGGAAGCATTCCATGTCGCCGCCAAACTGCTCGCGCTGGCCGATGACGAAGGTGTAGCGGCCGATCTGCTGCCGCGGGTGCCAGAGGGCGACCGTGTAGGCGCCGGCTTGCGGGGCGCGGAAGAAGTCGTCGGCGTAATTCCAGAAGTGGACGCGCCCGAAAGGCTCGTAGAAGTAGCGCGGCTCGTCGCCTACATCAACCAGGCGCGCGCCTGCGCCAGCCGGGACTGACAGACCGTCGGGCAACTCCGTCGGCAAATCATCGGGCAAGCCGGGGCCAAACACTGCAAGCTGCGGCTTATAGATTGCCTCTTCGTCCGGGTCATCCGCCGGGATGCTCAAGCTGAGCAAGACCGATTGCCCGGCAGCCGCGTCAAACGTGAAATAGTCGATATCCCAGGCGGGATAGACGTTGCCGAAATAGGCGTAGGAGATGGCCGGGTTGGGCACTTGCCAGGGGTCAGCGGCGGTGGCATCGGCGAATTCGCAATAGGGCTGATGCGCCAGGACAGCGGCCGGCGTCATCAAGAGAAGCGCGGCCAGGAAGATCATAGCAAGCAGCAGGCGTTTCATTGTGTTCACTCCGTTTTGGCGCACCTGGGCGAGCCACCGTCGCGCCCCTACATGCGATTGTTTTGGTGTGGGCGAGCCACCGTCGCGCCCCTACATCCAGGCCAATGATTGCTGATTCTGCGTCAGAATGTCAAGCTGGGCGCGGCGGCGCTGGGCTGCGGCGCGCAGTCCATCCGTTGGCGGGTGATCAGGCAGCGCTGGTTGACCGGCACCCGAGTGTATTCGTGGATGGCCCCGTCCAGCCAACTGACGATGACGCGCTTGATGCCGGCTTCAGCCAAGCCGAAGTGCAGCGCGATTTCATTGCCGGCGCCGAGGCTGGAGCCGGATTTGAGCTCGCGCATTTGCCGCTGGCCGGCGACGGTCTCCACCGTGACGCGCGTGCCCAGGGCATCGCGGTCGATAGCGCCGTCGCCTTGCAGGTCAAAGACGATCCACTGATGGCGCTCGGCAGCGTGGGCTGTGTTCTGAAACAGATGATGCCCGCTATCCCAGCGCGTCAGGGCGAAGTCGACGCGGCCGTCGCGATTGTAATCCGCCGTGCTGAAGCCCATCGCAGCGTGATCGCCCGCGCCGAAAAGGTCGTTGCGGATGGCGGCGAAACTGCCATCGCCCTGATTGTGAAAGAGCCGGTCAGGATAGGCGTAGTGCATGCCCGCCTTGCCGTATATCGGCGAAATGCCGGTGGCGGCCAGGTAGAGATCGAGCCAGCCGTCATTGTCAAAATCAAGGAAGGCCGTGCCCCAGCCGACAGCTTCGCCGGTTTTGTAAGCCACGCCGGCGCGCTCGCTGATATCGACAAAAGCGCCAGCGCCCGTGTTTTCCAGCAGGGACATGGCGCCGACCATATTGGAAAAGTAAAAGTCGAGATCGCCATCGTTGTCGTAATCGCCCGTGGCCAAACCCATGCCGTGCGAGACGACATCAGCGCCCGAGCTGGCCGAGGCGTCGCTGAAGCACCAGCCGCCGCAGCCCGGCCCGTCGTTGCGCCACAGCACATTGCCCAGCGCGTTGACGGCTTTGTCGTTGACGATGTAGAGGTCGAGATCGCGGTCGTCATCAACATCGGCCCAAGTGACGGCGAAACCCGCGCCCAGCAGCTGCTCAAAGCCCAGCAGGCCGGAGACATCGGTGAAGCTGCCGTCGCCATTGTTGTGGTAGAGCACATCGCGGCTGCGGGCGAAATCGCTGATTTCACACCCGGGAATGCAGGACCAGTTGGTCACGTAGAGATCCAGGTGGCCGTCTTCGTCGTAATCGCCCCAAGCGGCGGAGGTGGCTTTGCCGATATCGCCGACGCCGGCCGGGACAGTCACATCGGTGAAGCCGACGCCGGCCAGATTACGATAAAGCCGGTTGGCGCCCATATTCAGCACATAGAGATCGCGCCAGCCATCGTTGTCGTAATCAGCCCAGACCGCGCCGCCGCTGGGAACATCCGGCAGGCTCAGCGCATCGCTGTGGTCGGATACTTCAAAGCCGCCATCGCCTTGATTGCGGTAGAGGACGTTTTGGTCGAGGTTGCCGGTGACGAAGAGATCAACCCAGCCGTCGTTGTCATAGTCGGCCCAGGCTGTGCCGGCCGCCAGATAACCGTTTTCGTAGGGGCCCGGGGCGTTCTCGTCCCAGATGGCTCGATGCGTCGCGGTGATGCCGGCTTCGCGGCTGACATCGACGAAGAGCGTCGTATCGCGCAAGAAGAATACTAGCAGCAGGCCGGCGAGCTTCAGTCCCATGCCCGGCCGCTAGCCCCCGTTAAGGAGCTGGCCATCGCGCAGTTCCATGATGCGGTCGGCGTAGTCATCGACGATGGGATCGTGGCTGGAGAGCAAGATGGAGACGCCCTGGTCGCGCACAAAGTCCTGCAACACGGCCATCACATCATGCGTGGTGTCACTGTCGAGCTCGCTGCTGGGTTCATCAGCCAGGATGAGGTCAGGCGTCGTCACCAGGGCGCGCGCGATGGCGATGCGTT
Organism: Phototrophicaceae bacterium; assembly: GCA_965208195.1. GTDB lineage: Bacteria > Chloroflexota > Anaerolineae > Aggregatilineales > Phototrophicaceae > UBA6055. The sequence goes on from CBDBOC010000004.1 coordinate 2,700,355, forward strand.
GCTGTTGTCCGCCGGACATTTCGTAGGGACGGTGGTCGTAATAATCCACCAGGCCGACGCGCTCCAAGCTGTCGAGAATGCGCTCATGCCGCTGACGCCGCGGCACGCCGCCGAGGCGCGCCATGACATCGAGATTCTCGTAAGCGGAGAAGCTGGGCAGCAAACCCATCTGCTGGAAGACGAAGCCGATGCGCTGCCGCCGCCAATGGGTGCGGGCCGCCTCGTCCATGGTGCTGATATCGGTGCCGTGAATCCAGATGCGCCCGGCTGTCGGGTTGTCCAGGCCGCCGAGGCAATTCAGCAGGGTCGTCTTGCCACTGCCAGAGCGGCCGCGCAGGGCGACGAATTCGCCACGCTCGACGGCGAAATTGACATCGCGCAGGGCCTGCACCTCGCCGGAATCAGAAGCGTAAACACGGCCGACGCCTTGGGCGGTGATAGCGCTCTCGCTCATGTGCGCCTCCGCCGCAAGCGCGAAAGCAGGCCGTCGCGAGCGCCGTTGTCGCCGGCGCGGATCTCGCGCTCAACCTGGATCTCGCGTTGCGACGAGGTCTCTTCCAGGTTGCGCGCCGGGCGGATGAAGATGCCGTCGTTCAGCACTTCCATCTCGACGCGATTGGCGAAGCCGAGTTCCTGGCGCTGCTGTTTGGGGATTTGCAGGCGCCCGGCGGAATCGAGCACGATCAACTCTTCAAAGTGGTCGTCAAGGACCTCAACAGATTGACTCTCGTGGCTGCTTGCTTTTGGCTTGCCAGCAGCGAAACCACCGCGGGCGAGCCCACGCTGCACTGTCTCGCTTGAGAACTTGCCATCGCGTATCTGCACGACGCGTTTGACGTGTTTGGAAATCGTTGGATCGTGGCTGACGATGCAGATGGTCAAGCCATCATCTTCATTCAGGCTCTTGAACAAGTCATACACTTGGTCCGAGGTCTGCGAATCGAGCTCGCCGGTGGGTTCATCGGCCAGCAACAGCTTGGGCTCATTGGCCAAGGCCACGGCGATGGCGACGCGCTGCTGTTCGCCGCCGGAAAGCTGGATGGGCAGATGATCGGCACGGACGGCCAGATCAACGCGCTCCAGCAGTGTGCGCGCCCGTTCGGCTGTGCGGCGCCGCGGCACGCCCGCCAGGGTCATCGGCAGCTTGACATTGTCCAGCGCGGTTAGATAGGGAATGAGGTTGCGGCTGCCCTGCTGCCAGACGAAGCCGACCGCCAGCTGACGATAGCGCGTCAATTCGCGCGTGCTCAACTTGAGCAGGTTGACGCCATCAATGATGACCTGGCCGGCCGAGGGACGCGTCAAGCCGCCGAGCACATTCATCAGGGTGGTCTTGCCGCTACCGCTGGCGCCGACTACGCCGACCAGCTCGCCGCGCTTCACAGTGAGGTCAAGCCCTTGCAGCGCCATCACCTCAATATCGGCGACTTTGAAGATCTTGTACAAGTCATCACAGATGACAAAGGCGTCGTCGTTCACGCGCGCCTGCGCCTCCCCGACTCTATCGAGCATCGAATCACCATTATGCCTTTGCGTTTTCGGTATTATCGCCCGGAGCTGTCGGCTTGTCCAGATTGTGGATTGGTCGCGCTGCATTGGGATTGCGGGAACTAAGGACCGCGCCGCGGACGGCTGACGGGCGGAGTATCCACACGTTTACCACCGAGGGGCGCAGAGACAATCCTAGCGCTTTTCGCAGGTGGCGTCAGTATATCGATGTTGTATACTTGGGCGGCTCAAAAGCGGCGGCGGACTGACAGCCGTCGCCAAGCGCATTTCCGCGCCTTGAGCTCTTCAAGCATTCAGGAAAGGAATATCGTGCGACTTTTGCTATTTCTGCCTTTCTGTGTCTTTCTAGTCGCGGGCTGCGCCGGGCAAGCCACCTTCGGCGATGCCATCACCCTGGGCGAGCCTACAGCGGTACCGACGCCGGTCGTGCCCAGCAAGCCGGTCTATGAAGTCGAGCGCGGCAAGATCAGCTATGAGCGCCGCTTTTACGGCCGGATATCGCCGGTCCTCACCGAGGCTTTCGGCTGGACGATCGACGGCCGCGTGCTCGAAACCTATGTGGACGCCGGCGCCGATGTGGCCGAGGGCGATGTGCTGGCGCGTTTGAATACGACGGCCCTGGAGAACCAATTATTGGCGGCGGAAGAGGCCTTGGCCATCGCCAGCTCGATTCTGGAAACGGCGGAAAGCCGGGTACGCTACGACAGCCAGCGCGCCGAACTGCAACTGGAGATGGCGCAGCTGCGGCTGGACCACGCCGAGGCAAGCGCTGCGGACCCGCCCAGCGGCGACGAAGCGCTCGATATCAGCCTGCTGACGCTGCAGCGCGATCTGGCGCAGGTGGCGCTGGATGAGCTGACCGACGGCGTCGACCCGCAGTTGCGCTTTGATGTGCAGCGGGCGCAGAAACGCGTCGACGAGATCAACGCCACCATCGCGCAGGCCGACCTGATCGCGCCGATGAGCGGGCGCCTGGTCAGTTTCGCGCCGGACCCGGGCGAGCCGGTCCTGGCCTACGACGACATTGCGGTGGTGGCCGATATCAGCCTGCTTGAGGTCACAGACGAGATGGATGCCGACGACTTGCAGGAACTATCGGAAGGCATGCCGCTGACGATTCAGCGCGCCGCCATCCCGGGCACAGTTTACAGCGGGGTCATCGCCGCCTTGCCCGCGCCCTACGGCACAGCCACCGATGAATTCGTGCACGTCTCATTTGACGAGCAGCCGCCGCCCGATGAATTCAGGGTCGGCGATCGCATGAGCTTCCGCGTGCTGATCGAAGAGCGCGATGGCGTGCTGTGGCTGCCGCAATCGGCCATCCGCCAATTCAGCGGGCGCGATTTCATCGTGGTGCAAAACGAAGGCGTACAGCAGCGGGTAGACGTGCGGCTCGGGCTGCAGGGTGATGGCCGCGTCGAGATCCTGGAAGGCGCTGAAGAGGGCCAGACGGTCATCGGTCCATGATGCAAAACGGACCGCCCCGCTTAAACGCGCGCGCCATCATCCTGGTCGCTGTCAAGCGGCTGCTGGCGCAAAAGCTGCTCTCGCTGGCGACGCTGGTCGGCTTGACCGTGGCCGTCGCGCTCGTGTTGACGATCCCGATTTACGCCGAGTCGGTCGCCTTCCGCGTCTTGACCGAGCGCCTGACTGAAGGCCCCGACCGTGTCAACCGCCCGCCCTTCTCCTTCCTCTTCAGTTATATCGGCTCCTGGAATTCGCCGGTTAACTGGGAGGCGATCCACGACCTTGACGGTTACCTGCGGGAAAAAGGCGGCGCTGAACTGGGCCTGGAGACCACGCGCCTGGTGCGCCACCTGGAGACGCAGAACTTCCGCCTCTACCCGGCCGGCGAGACGAACTACCGCGATGAGACACGCTCGCTGGATTATGTCAGCTTCGGCACGACCGAGGACATCTGGGCACAAGTCGAATTGGTCGAAGGCGCGCTGCCGGCGCCGGCCGATCCCGATGCCACCAGTGTGGTCGACGTCATCATCCATCAAGACTTCGCCAGCGAATTCGGCATCCAGATCGGCGAGCTGTACAGCGGTTACAACTGGCGCCTGGAGGCGGACAACCCGCTACAGATCACGACCGTTCGCATCGCCGGCATCTGGCGGCCTCGCGATGAAGACTCCGAGTTCTGGTTCTACCGGCCCAGCGTCTTCAAAGACATCTTGCTCATCAACGAAGCGACATTTCGCGAGCGCCTGGCGCCATACACCGAGCACGAGATCAACCTGGCCGTCTGGTACCTGGTCAGCGATGGCAGCACGGTCAATACCAGCCGCGTCAACGAGTTGATCCGCCGCCACGACGACACGGAAAAGATCGCCGATCAATACCTGCCGGGCACCTATATTCAGGCATCGCCGGTGGAAGAGCTGGGGCCCTATCGGCGCGTCGTCATTGTGATGACGCTGACGCTGACGGTCTTCAGCATCCCGATTGTAGCGCTGCTCGTCGTCTTTTTGGTGATGCTGGTCGGCCTGGTGGTCGACGGGCAGCGCAACGAGACGGCGGTGATGCGCAGCCGCGGCGCTTCGCCTTTGCAAGTGGTGGGCTTGACGACTGTCGAGGGCGTAATCATGGGCGTCATCGCGTTGGCCGCGGGGGGCGCGCTGGCGCTGGCGTTCACGCAACTCATCGGCACCACGCGCAGCTTCATGGACTTCCGCTGGGGAGGGGACTTCATCGTCTCGGTGCCGCCCACGATCGGCTCGACCATCGCGCTGGCGTTGGCGTTCACGATTCTCATCCGCGTCGTGCCCACCATCGCCGCCTCGCGCCACACCATCATCAGCTACAAGATGGACCGCTCGCGGCTGCTGGGCCGGCCCTGGTGGCAGCGGGCTGGTTTCGATGTCATGCTGCTGGCGCTGGTCGGCTATTTCTATTATGTGGTGGTGCAGCAGGGCGGCTTGATCGAAGTCGAAGGCGGCGTACGCAATATCGATGACGCTTACGACCAGCCCTTCGTCTTCTTGCTGCCGCCGCTGACGATATTCGCCGTCACGCTCTTCATTCTGCGCTTCCTACCGCCGATTCTGCGCGGGCTAAGCTGGGTGATCCAATGGAGCAACAGCGTCGGCCTGCTGATTGTGACGCGGCAGCTGGAGCGGGCGCCGGGCGCCTACTACTTGCCGCTGATTCTGCTGGTCTGCACCATCAGCCTGGGCGTGTATACCGCCTCATTCGCGCGCACCATCGACCGCTACTTGTACGAACAACAGTATTACCGTACCTCGGCCGACATATCAGTACGCGTCTTCAGCCAGCAGCCGGGCAGCTTGCCGGGCGGTGGTGGCGATGACGCCCCACCGGCATATATGCACATCTCCGAGTACACATCGATGCCGCACATCATCAACGCGACGCGGATCGGCGAATATGTCACGACCGCGCGCCTGACCTCGGGCAGCGTCGAGGGGCGCTTCGTCGGCGTCGACCGCGCCGAGTTGGGGCCGGTCATCTTTTGGCGGCCCGATTTCGCTGCGATAAGGCTGGGCTATTTGACGAACGCCCTGGCGCAGCAGCCGGACGCCGTCGTGGTCGCGCGCGAGTTTTTGGAGGCGCGGGCGTTGGATATCGGCGACTTGCTGGAGCTGGATGTGCGCAGCAGCGGCGAGACCTTCAAGATCAATACGCAGATCGTGGGCGCGCTGGAGTATTTCCCGCGTTGGTACCCGGACGATGACGGCGCGCTCTTTATGGGCAACCTGGATTATCTGTTTGAGCAGGCGCAGATCGAATTGGCGCACCGCGTCATCGCGCGGGTTGAGCCCGAATTCGACCAGCGCGTCTTCACGCGGGCGCTCTTCGACCGCGGCGCGGCCGGCGTCCTGGTGGAAGAACCGGTGTCGCGCATCCAGCGGGAGCAGGCGCGGCCGGAACGTCAAGGGCTCTTCGGTTTGCTGTCGATCGGCTTCATCGCCTCATCGCTGGCGACCATGATCGGCTTCTTGCTCTACACCATCTTCTCGTATCAGCGGCGCTATGTGGAGCTGGGCATTTTGCGCGCCATCGGCTTGTCGCAGCCGTCGATGATGGTCTCGGTCGCCTGGGAGCTGGGTTTGCTGATTGTGATGGGGCTGGCGCTGGGCTTGGGCATCGGCTTGCTGGTCAGCGTGCTCTATATCCCCTATATGCAGTTTGTCAGCAGCCTGGAAGGCACGGTGCCGCCTTATCTGGTGACGATGGCCTGGTTCGAGATCGCGCAGATCGTCGGCCTTTTCCTGGGCACCTTCATTCTGATCATGGCTATCCTGCTGGTGATCTTGCGCCGCATGCGCATCTTCCAGGCGGTCAAGTTGGGCGAATCGCTTTAGGGCTGGAAGCGCCACGACCGCCACGGTTTGCCCCATCCCCTGCCCCTTCCCCGGCAAGCCAGGGAGGGGGAGCTGCCGGAGTATGTGACCTTATCGCGCGTGGACAAACCCCAAATCACTAGTGGCCGAATCGTCGGCGTCATCTGGCTGACCTACGCGCTCTTCTATTTGGGCCGCGTTAACCTGAGCGTCGTGCTGCCGGCGCTGGCGGTCGCGCTCGATGCCAGCCGCGCGGAAGTCGGCGCGCTGGGCACGGTCTTCTTCTGGGTCTACGGCATCGGCCATTTCGTCAGCGGCGAGGTCGGCAGCCACGTCAGCCCCTTTCGCCTGGTCAGTCTCGGTCTGCTGGCGATAGCGCTGATCAACATCGCCTTCGCCTTTCAGACGTCGCTGCTGCTGATGTTGCTGCTGTGGGGCGCGAACGGCGTGGCGCAATCGGCCGGCTGGGCGCCCATGTTCCGCATCCTGGCCGAGCGGCTGGAGCGGGCGCAGCTCAAGCGCGTCTCGACCATTATGCCCTTCAGCTACGTCTTCGGCACGGCGTTGACCTGGACGCTGGTCGGCGCGGTGGCCGGCGGCGGTGATTGGCGTATCGCCTTTTGGCTGCCGGGCTTGCTGCTGCTGGCGGTCCTGACATTCTGGCGGCGCGCGGGGGTTGACGCGCCCAAAGCCCGTGGCGGCGGCGTCAAGGTCGCGCAAATCGTCAGCGAAGCGCGGGGCATCGCCTACGCCTTGGCAGTCGCGGCGCTGGGCGGCTTTGTCTTCAACGGCATGATCATCTGGCTGCCGACTTATATACTCGATAGCGGGCTGATCGCCGAGCATCTGGTCGGCATGGCTGCGGCGCTGCTGCAAGTCATCGCCTTTTCCGGCCTGCTGCTGGCGCGGCTGAGCGTGCTGCGCAGCAATCAGGTTTTCGCCACCGCGGCGTTGATGCTGGCCGCCTCGAGCAGCGCTATGCTGGCAACCCCGCTGGCGCACGGTGGCGGCGCGCTGCTGGTCATTGCGCTGGCCCTCATAATGCTGAATGGCGCCTTTGGCTTGGTGGTGAGCTCGCTGCCGCTGCTGCTGGCCCCGCCCGGGCGCGCCTCGTCGATCACCGGCAGCGTCAATATGATGTCGAACTTCTTCGGCGGCGTGGCTGGCTTCAGCGTCGGCATCCTGGTTGACGCCAGCGGCTGGGGCATGGTTTTCGTCGTCTGGAGCGTGGCCCTGTTGCTGGCGGCGCTGCTGCTGTGGCATCACCGCGCGGAGGAGACGCGTCGGGCGAACTCGTGACACTTTTGCCGCGGGGTTCACACACAAAGATTTGCCACCGAGGACACCGAGTCTTTTGAGTACACTGAGGGGAATGGGGAAAGGGAGTTTGTAGAGGCGACGCGCGAAACGCCCGCGTGTCTACGAGCCGGTCGACACACGGTATCGCTCCTGCTTACGTTGCGAGCCAAAGCCCACCGTGCGGACGGGCGAGCCGGTGGCTCGCCCCTACAGAATTCGACGGCGGAAGGCAAGGTATTTTGCGTAGGCCGTGGCGCGTCTGGCGACATCAATAATGCAAGACTAACTCGGTGTCCTCGTCTTTTCCTCGCTGCACTCGGTGGTAAAGGTGTGATTAACCCGGCAAACGGCGCTGTCGCTCGGCCTTAGCCGTCGGCCAGTTCAATCGCGGCGGGTCGCTGTTGCGCCGCGCGCAAGCGCTCGAGATCGAATTTGGCGCCGCGGTCGAACTTGACCACGCCGTTCTGCTCTTGGTAGATGTCGGTCAGCTGAGTATAGCAATAGCCGAACATATTGACGTCATCCAGCAAAATGGCGCAGAGCTTCTCGAAGCGGTCGTAGAATTCGGCCAGGTCACGTGGGCGCGTGCCGTAGCCCCAGGAAGCTTCGTCTTCCTTCACATCGGGGTTCCACCAGATGCCGCCGAATTCGCTGACGAAGTACGGCTGCCCGCGCCAGGGGATGGACCAGCGGATACTGCCGACCAGGCGCGCCGGCACGAGCCAGCTTTCGGCGCTGTTGAGGTAGGGCTCGCCCTGCGCCAGGCCGGCGTGCCGCTCTCGGAAAGCCTCGGGGTCTTGCGTGTAGTCGTGGCTGTCGTAGACATCGGCTTCGGGCACACGATGCGAGTAGCCCGAAGTATCGAGGACGGGACGCGTGCTATCCATGGCTTTGGTGGCCAGGTACATGCCGCGCGTGACATCGTCCAGGGCGGTGATCTCGTCCAGCAGCGACTGCCAGGTCTCGTTGAGCGGGCACCAGCCAACGATGCTGGGGTGCGAATAATCGCGCTCCAGGCATTCCAGCCACTGCGTGATGTACTCGGGACCCATAGCCTGATGCGAGCCGTTGAGCGGGCCCTCACCGCCGCAGCCCCAATCGCCGAATTCGCCCCAGACGATGTAGCCCAGGCGATCGGCATGATAGAGGAAGCGCTCTTCAAACACCTTCTGGTGCAGGCGCGCGCCGTTGAAGCCGGCGGCCAGGCTGATCTCAATATCTTCAACGAGCGCGGCGTCGCTGGGCGCGGTCATGATGCCATCGGGGTAGTAGCCTTGGTCGAGCACCAGCCGCTGAAAGACGGTTTTCCCGTTGATCTTGATGGCCATGCCGTCGATGGCGATGGCGCGCATGCCGGCGTAGCTGCGGGCGCTGTCGATGATCTCGCCCTCAGCGTCGATCAGGCTGATGGCGATGTCGTAGAGTTGGCCAGCGCCCGGCGCCCACAGCCGCAGCCGCTCAGCCGGAACGGGCAAGTCAAGCCGCGGCGCCAGGTCATACTCGGCCGAGCATTCGGCCGTCACGATGTCGCCCTCAGCATCGGAGAGCGTGGCGCGCAAACGCAAGCCGGTGGCGTTGCCGCTGATGGGCTGCTCCAGGCGGAAGGTCTGGTTGGCCAAATCGGGCGTGATGCGCGGGCGGCGCAGCGCGAATTCGGGCACGGGCTCCAGCCAGACGCTCTGCCAGATGCCGGTGGTGCGCACGTAGATGGCGCCTTCCGGTCCGTATGGGCGGGCTTGTTTGCCGCGGGGCTGCGGACGCTGACCATCGTCACGGGCGCGGACGACGATGCTGATCTCGTCACCGGGGCCGGCCACGCCGTGCAAGTCGCATGTGAAGGGCGAGAAGCCGCCGCGGTGCCGGCCGACTTCGACGCCGTTGACCCAGACCGTGCTGTCGTAATCGACGGCCTGGAAATGCAACAGGACGCGCTTGCCGGCCCAAGCCGCCGGGATCGTCGCCCTGCGGCGATACCAGACGGCGTTGTAGTAGTTGTGGTCGCCGATGCCGGAGAGCTGCGATTCGGGGCAGAAGGGCACGGTGATCGCCCCAGCCAGCTCGCGCTCAAGCAAGCCGCGATGGATGCCGCTGTCGCCGCGGTCGACCTCAAAGCCCCATTCGCCGTTGAGGCAGAGCCAGTCGTCGCGGACGAATTGCGGGCGGGGGTATTCGCTGCGGGGGATGTCGGACATGTATCGCTCCTGCTCTTAGGTCTGTTCGGAAAGTTTCTACTGAATAATGTCGCTATCAGATTCGATTAGCACAGGTCGCTTCTTATTGGTACAGACAGGGCGAGCTCGAAAGCCCGCCCCAATAGTTCAACCCCACCCCTACCCCTCCCCATGGCAATGGAGAGGGGTATTTGCACCGCCTTTGGCAAGTGCGAGACAGGTCTGCAGTCACTTACTCAAACAGCGCGAAGTCTTCCAGACGGGTCTGAGCATCGGCCAGCGCCTGCTCGGGCGTCTTCTCGCCGATGAATGCGGCCGCGAGCTCCTCATCCATGACGGATTCAAACGCGGTGCTCCAATTCTCGCGCGGCGGAATCACAGCGCTGGGGACGAACTCGGCGTATTCCTGACGGTGCGGATACTCGTTGTAAACATCGCTGTTTACGACAGATGTATTGACCGCGGAGTGCCCGGTGCGCGCCCATTCGATGTTGTTGTCGTTGAGGTATCTGAGGAAGGTCAATGTCGCTTCGAGCGTCGCCGGGTCAGGGTCGCCGCCTTGCGGGATGATCCAGGCGTGGCTGCCCGCCCAGGCGGCCGGCTGGTCGTACACCGTGGGGAAGTTGTGCACGTAGTAGTTCTTCAGCGCGCCTTCCGGATCGGCGACTTGGTTGTCGTAGAAGTTGACCACCCAGGTGCCGTTGATATGGCCGCCATTTTCGCCATTGAGGAAGATTTCTTGCGCCGCGCCATAATCGACATTGTCGGTGATGTGCCCTTCGTCGCGCAACATGATCAGGAAGTTCAGCGCGTTCAAGCCGGCTTCGGTGTTGATGTCGGGCAGGCCGTCTTCGCCTTCAACCGTGCCGCCCTCTTGCTGATAAACCAGCGCCATCCAGTTGCGGCTCAGGCCGTTGGTCCACATACCCAGGAAGGGCAGGCCGGTGGCTTCCTTGAAGGCCTCGGCGTGCGACATAAACTCATCCATGCCATAGGGGATATCGGGCGTACCATCGTCATTGACAAGGCCGGCCGCAGCCCAATGGTCAACATTGATGTGCCAGAGGTGGCCGTGCAGGTCGAGCGGGATGCCGTAGAGCTCGCCATTCCATTCGACGAAGCCGCGGGCGCTTTCAGTCAGGTCATCGGCGTCGATGCCGGCCCCGGCCAGCACATCGCCCAGCGGGGTCAGCAAACCGCGCGAGGCGTAGTTGGGAATGCGGCGGCCGTGCAGCACCATGATGTCTGGCGGCGTGCCGGCGGCCAGGTTGGCATTCAGCTCGGTGACGCCAGGCCAGTCAACAACCACGGTATTGACGTCGATCTCGTCCTGCGTTGCGTTGAAAGAATTGGCCAGCGTCTGAATGATGCCGCACTCGCCATAGGCTTCGGCCAAGTCTATCGTCTCGCCGAATTCATCGGCGCACTCGCCGAAGAAGCGCATGAAGGTGATTTCGGCGGCATCCTGCGCGATGACCGGCACCGCGACCAGCGCGAGCAGCATCGTCACAACCAGTATAGCTCTTATTCTGTACATGATATGCATCCTTTCGGGATCCCTAAGTGAAACGCAAACGATAGTACGGAGGCACATATCAATAGGCATTCCTCTCTACTTGATGCCGCTGTTGATAGCGATGCCGCTGATGATGCGACGCTGGAAAACGAAGAAGAAGATGATGATCGGCAAGGCAGTGAATACAGCCGCCGCCATATCGCGCCCGTAAAAGTTGACATCTCCCCAAGCTTGATTGAGTTTGCGCAAGCCGATAACAATCGTGTAGACTTCGCTGCTCGTGGCGGAAATGATGGGCCACAAATAGCTGTTCCAATTGCCCAGGAAGGTGAAGATCGCCAAGGCAGTGATGACCGGCGTCGAAAGCGGAATAATGACAACGAGGAAGATGCGAAAGCGCCCGGCGCCATCCATCATAGCCGCTTCCTCCAATTCCAGCGGGATGCCGCGGAAGAATTGCGTCAAGAGGAATACGGCGAATGACGAAGCGATGCCCGGCAATATCAGGGCGATCAGCGTATTGTGCAGCTTCAAATTGGAGAACAACAGATAGACGGGCAAGAATGTCGCCTCAAAGGGCACCATCAAACCCATCAGCACCAGAATGTAGAGCGGGCGCTTGAAATGAAAGTCCAGGCGCGCAAAGGCGTAAGCCGCCAGCGAACAGACGGTCAACTGCGCCAGGGTATGCGTGGTGGAGACGAAGACGCTGTTGCCCAACCACTTCCACAATTGGCTGCTCTTGAGGATGAAAGCCCAATTCTCAGTGGTGAAGGGATAGGGAATCAAGCTCGCCAGATTGCGCTGCAAAGCGGCCTCGGGCCGGAATGACGTGACCAAGGTCCAAATCACTGGCAACATCCAGACCACAGCGAACAGGCCCACCGCAAGCAGATATAAGCTGGCGCGTTGACGCTCTATCAGTTGCCGTTTGCGTTTCAATTCTGCGCCAACAACCGCCACCGCTAGCTCCCCATACCTTGATCGCGAAATAGCGCCAGTTGAATAAGTGAAATGACCAGCAGAACCGCGAACATAATCACAGCCATTGCCGTGCCATAGCCCACTTGAAAATAGAGAAACGAGGTCTCGAAGATGTTGTAGACGATCGTGCGGGTATTGCCGGCCGGTCCGCCGCCGGTCATGACATCGACTTGGCCGAAAATCTGAAACGACGCGATCACCTGCAAAATGCACAAGAAGGCGAAAGGACGGCGCAAGCCAGGTATCGTTATGTGGCGGAACTGCCGCCAGCGGTTGGCCCCGTCTACCTTGGCCGCGTCATAGAGTGACTGCGAGATATCTTGCAAGCCCGCCAGGAATACGAGCATGCTGAAGCCGACCGTCCACCAGAGCGTGGTGAATGACACAACCAGCGTCGCCAAATCGCCTTGATCCAGAAATGGAATCGGACCCGCGTCATATTGCGCCAGGAAAGCATTGATCAAACCCCGACTTGATGAAGCGAATACTCGCGCCCAGATTAAACCGATGACCGTGACCGCGATAATGTTCGGCAGGTAGAAGATCGTGCGGAAGATGCCGATGCCTTTGACCGGCCGGTTGAGCATCAGCGCGAAGAATAGGCCGACGAAGATGATCGGTATCGTCAGCGCGACAAAGAGGATCGTCTGCTCAAAGGCTTGGTGAAATTGCGTGTCCCGCGTCAGCAAGCGTTCGAAGTTCCTGAGCCCGATGTAGCGGATATTGGTGCCCATGATCTCCCATTTGTGCAGGGAGATGTAGAAGGTCTGGAATATGGGCGCAACGGTGAAAATCGCGTATAGCACGCCGAAGGGCAGAATGAACATAAACGCGGTCACGGTCTGCTGCATTTTGGGCGGCAGTTTCTCGTGGAAGCGTCGGTAGGGCTCGACGACGGGACTGAACACCTCCAGCAGGCCTAGCAGGAAGTCGACGATGCGCCCCAGACTCAGGGTGGTCATGAGTCTGCGCCCACCTTGGAAGCCCGGCGGCGATGGGCCCCAATCTGGAAAACAGGCAGCCGCCACGCCCGGTTCAATCCCAATCGCACTTTTGCGCCAACAGTCACTCTGTTCTTGATGTTCATGAAAGAATTCTAACGCTACGTGCCAGACATGTCAAGAAATTGGTGAGAAATTGGGCAAGATTCCCCTTTTCTTTTAGTTAATCATGAAATATATTGCTTCTAAGCGACGTGCAATTGCGTAGAAATGGGGCGACCGATGTCACAGAGTCAGGTCGATTCCACACAGGGCGGGCGCATCCTGGTGGTGAACAATGAGCCGGCTTCGACGCCTTCCAGCGTCGACGTCGCGAAATCGCTGGCGTCACGTCCAAGAATGCGGATTCTGGATTATCTGGTGACCAAGGCCGCCAGCTTGTCAGAAATCGCGCGTGATCTGAATATGCCGATTGCGACCGCCTCCATGCACTTGTCCAGCCTTGAGAATGCGGGGTTGTTGAGCTCGCATACCGCGCCGGGAAGACGGGGCCAACAGCGAATCTATTCGCGCATATACGATATCGTCGTGCTGCACCTCTCCCGGACGAGCCGTTATTTTCCGGCTGACCAAATCACGATGCAAATGCCCGTCGGCGCCTTTACCGGTCACCACGTGGTCTCCCCTTGCGGCATGGCAGGCGCAGACGGCATCATCGGGGAATACGATGACACTATAGGTTTCTACGAGCCCGGTCGCTTTATGGCGCAATTGGTCTGGCTATCGCACGGATACCTGGAATACATCTTCCCCAACCGCGCCCACGGACGGGGGCCGGCCAAGCGCCTTGAGCTGAGTATGGAGATTTGCTCCGAAGCTGCCCCGTCCGCGGCCGACTGGCCCTCAGACATATTTCTTGAGATTAATGGTTTGCGCATCGGCGAATGGACCTCGCCCGCCGACTTCAGCGACAGGCGCGGCAGCCTGACGCCCGCCTGGTGGGCGGACTGGAATAGCCAGTACGGCCGGCTTAAAGTTTGGCAGGTGGCGGCGGACGGCACATCGCTGGACGGACGGCGTGTCTCCGATGTCGCCATCGCGGATCTGGACTTGCAGGCGCGCCAGCATATCACCCTGCGCATCGGCATCGACGACGGGGCGGAAAACAAGGGCGGTATGAATATCTTCGGCCGCGCCTTCGGCAATCACGCGCAAGACATCGTCATGCAGGTGGATTTCTGAGGACGCCGTGAAATCGGGCTGCCGCGCATTTTTTGCGCCGCGCCGGGCTATGGGATACAGTTCGCGAGAACTAGGGCGGATAGACCGCTTGAAGTTGCGCCACATGACGAACAGAAGGAGAGCGCCGTGAAGATACTCGTCACCGGTGGAACCGGGCGCATCGGCGCCAACCTGGTCATGCGCTTGCTGGACGCCGGGCATTCGATACGCAGTTTCGTCTACCCCGGCGATGCCAGCCGCGCCGGCAAGCTCGATGCCTACACCGGCGTTGAGACGGTCTATGGCGACTTGCGCAACGCGGCCGATGTGAGCGCAGCCGTGGCCGGCGTCGACGCCATTTATCACCTGGCGGCGGCCTTTCAGGGGCCCTTTGACAATCGGCAATTTCTCGACATCAACGCGATGGGCACGCTAAACCTGCTGGAAAGCGCTCGCGAGCTAGGGCCGGGCTTGCAGCGCTTCGTCTACGCCAGCACGGAAGGCGTCTACTGGGACGCGCGCGTCAACGGCCGCTACTTTGATGCGCCGATCAGCGAAGACATGGCCGGCAATTACCCCAACATGCCCTATCTGCTGACGAAGTGGCTGGGCGAAGAACTGGTGATGACCTATCACCATCAGTATGGCGTGCCGGCCTGCGCCATGCGTTTCTCTACTGTGATCGAGCCGAGCGAATTCCTCAACGAAGCCGGTTTGCCGCCGCTGTTCCTTTACAGCGCCGCGTACAAGACCTACGCCGACGCCGCGTCCTGGCAAAACGCGAATATGCCGGCGCATGAAAAGGGCGACTCTGAGATTCAGGCCATGATTGCGTCCCTGATTGCCGGCTGGGACGGGGAGGAGAAGCTGCTGCTGAGCTTGAACCCCAACGGCGCGCCCTACCGCCAGCACTTCGCCGATGTGCGCGATATCGCCGATGGTCTGGCGCTGGCGATCCAGCACGATGCGGCTATTGGCGAGGTCTTCAATCTGGCTGGCGCCGCCATCTTTGATTGGGCGGAGATCGTGCCGCGCCTGGCGCAGCGTTATCAGCTGCCCTTCGCCGAAGCGCGCTTGCCCTTCGCCAATTACTTCGAGCTCGACTTGAGCAAGATCAAGACGTTGCTCGGCTTTCAACCGCGGCACGACTTTGACAGCATCCTCAACACGGCCGAGGCGCTGCGGCAGGGCGAAGCGACCGATGTTATACCGACCGGCGTCATGTTCGGCGACGGGTAAGCGAGGCTGACAAATGCTCGAAGCAAAGATTGACCGGATCGAATGGGGGACGCTCAAAGGGCGGCGACCACGGGAAGCGGGCTATAACGCGCGGCTTCTGAGCCACGGCATTGAGGTCGATGTGCCGCTGCTGCGCTTGACGACAGCCGCTGGCGCTGTGGGCTTCGGCGTCAGCCAAGCGACGCAAGCGGAGGCGGGGCGCTTCCTGGGCGCGCGGTTTGACAGCTTGCTGGGCGAAGACGGTCTGCCGATGGCCGCCGCCTTCCCGATTGACTTTGCGCTCTGGGATCTGCTGGGTCAGTTGCGGGGTGCGCCGGTATATGCGCTGGTGGCTAAAACGGGCGCCACCATCAGCACACCCCTGCGCGTGCCCGGCTACGACACCGCGCTTTACATGAACGACTTGGGCATCGACACGGACGAGGCGGGCGCGGCGCTGATCGCGGGATTCGCCCGTGCCGATTACGAAGAGGGCCACCGTAACTTCAAGATAAAAGTGGGTCGCTGCGGGCGCCACATGGAGCTGGAAGCGGGCATTCGCCGCGATATCGCCGTGGTCAAAGCGGTTCGCGAGGCGGTCGGTCCTGAATGCGAGATTATGATCGACGCCAACAATGGCTACGTGCTGAATATCGCCAAGCGCGTTTTGGCGGAGACGGCTGATTGCCGGCTGTTTTGGCTGGAGGAGGCCTTTCACGAAGACCCCGAGCTTTATCAGGAGCTGCGCCGCTGGCTGGACGCCGAGGGCATCAGCACGTACATCGCTGATGGCGAGGGCTGGGCGGCGGCGGCGCTGCTGGATTGGGCGCGCGAGGGCCATATCGACGTGGTGCAATACGACATCTTCAGCCACGGCTTCAGCAATTGGCTGCGGACGGGCGCGCAACTGGACGCCTGGGGCTTGCGGACGGCGCCGCATCATTACGGGCGGCATTTGGGCAATTTCGTCTCCGGCCATTTGGCGACCGCTATCGCCGGCTTCACCTTCGTCGAGTATGACGAGACGAGCACGCCGGGCATCGACAGCTCGGCTTATCGCGTTGAAGACGGGCATGTCGTGCTGCCGGATGCGCCGGGCTTTGGGCTGGGGCTGGAGGACGAGGTCTTCCGCGCGGCGGTCGAGAGCGGCGGCTGGGAGCTGCGAGCGTGACTCAGCGGAATTCCAGCACCCCATCGTCGAGCCGGCCGAAGCGCATCATCAGCAGGTCTTTGAAGTAGTTCTGATAAATCTTCCAGGGCGGGCGCTTCCCTTGTTTGGGCAGCGAATCCAAAGCGCGCCGCACGTAGCCCGAGGTGAAGTCGATATAGGCTTCCGTCTCGACAGCGCCGTCCAGCCGCGGCGTGCACTGGACGTAGCCGCGCCGCTCCATGTGCTTCAGCAGGCGGCAGACGTACTCGCAGATGAGCTCGGCTTTCAGCGTCCAGGAGGCGTTGGTATAGCCGAAGGCCGATACCAGATTAGGGATGCCGCTGTACATCATGCCCTTGTAGCTGAGGGTATCGCCCAGCGCGACCGGGGCGCCATCCACCGTGATGCCCACGCCGTGCATGAGTTTCATCTGCAAGCCGGTCGCGGTGATGATGATATCGGCCGGCAGGGTTTCGCCGGATTCCAGGCGGATGCCATCGGCGACGAAGCGGTCGATGGTATCGGTGGCCATCGATACCGCGCCCGCCTTGATAGCCTCGAAAAGGTCGCTGTCCGGCACGAGGCAGAGCCGCTCATCCCAGGGATTGTAACGCGGGCTGAAATGCCGCTCGACATCGTAGTCAGGCCCCAGGGCCTGCCGGACGCCGTCGAGAATGATGTCGCGGGCCGCCTGCGGTTTGCTGCGCGCCAAGTGATAGTAGTAGCGCTGGCGGAAGATTTGCAACCAGCGCATCAGCCACATCGCCAGCTTGAAGGGCAGACGCCGCCGCAAGCGCATGGCTAACGGGTCGCGCGCGGGGATGCTGGCGATGTAGCTGGGCGAACGCTGCAGCAGGGTCACCTGGGCGGCGCGCTCAGCCAAAGCCGGCGCCATGGTCACGGCGGTGGCGCCACTGCCAATCAGAATCAGGCGTTTGCCGCTGTAGTCGATATCATCGCGCCAGGCTTGCGGATGCACGATGTCGCCGGCGAAATCGTCCATGCCCGGCCAGGCCGGCGTATAGCCGCGGTCGTAGCGATAGTAGCCGGTGCACATGAAGAGGAAGCGGCAACTTATTTCCAGCGCGTCGCCCCCATGCTCGCGCTCGATCTCGACGCGCCAGCGGGCTGCCTCGCTGGACCAGCTGACGCGCCGAACGCGATGCTTGAAGCGGATGCGCCGATCGATGCCGAAGTGGCGCGCGGTATCGCGGATGTACTGCAGGATGTCACCGCCGTCGGCGATGGCTTTGTCGCCGGTCCAGGGGCGGAAGCGATAGCCCAGCGTATACATGTCGGAATCGGAGCGGACGCCGGGATAGCGGAACAAGTCCCAGGTGCCGCCGATGGCAGCGCGGGCTTCGACGATGGCCCAGCTCAGGCGCGGGCGGCGCGTCTTCAAGTAGTAGGCCGCCGCGATGCCGGAGAGGCCGGCGCCGACGATCAAGACATCGAGGGATTCAGGCATGATTGGCTACCTTCGACATGACCGCTTCGGCGTCATCTTAACATAGCTTGTCGGCGCGCTGCTGCCGAGTCGTTCCAAGCGATTTGAGATCGGGTGGGCGTTTCACGCAACGCCCCTACAAAACTCGACGTTGATGGGGTCGGGAGGGCGAGGTAGCGCATACACTGACCGACGACAAGTCTCGCCCCTACCGATTTCCACGGATGGAGCGTAATCACCACCTTCTCGGTTGGTACGGGCGCTATAATCACCCCGAAAGCGGAGGAGAGACCCGTGAGCCAGCCCAATATCCTGATCATCATGTCGGATGAGCACGCGCCGATGTACAGCAGCGTCTACGGCCACCCCATCGTGCGGACGCCCAACATGGAGCGGCTGGCGGCGGCCGGCGCCACCTTCGACGCGGCTTACTGCAATTCGCCGCTGTGCACGCCCTCGCGCATGTCTTTCATGACCGGGCGCTATGTGCACAAGATCGGCGCCTGGGACAATGCCACGCCGCTGCGCTCGGACAGCGTCACCTGGGCGCATCGACTGCGTTCGCGGGGCTACGAAGTCGCGCTTGCGGGCAAGCAGCACTTCGGCGGGGTTGATCAGCTGCACGGCTTTGAGGCGCAGCTGGCGCGGGATTTGCACGCCGAGTGGAATCACCCGGTTCATCTCTGGGATGAGGGCATCGTGCCGGCGCGTCAGCCTTGGCAGGAAGTGTATGCCGCCGGGCCCGGCCGCACGGAAGAGCTGGATGTCGACGATCTGGCGGCTGAGCGGGCGCTGGCTTATTTGCGCGAGCCGGCGCGGCGAGAGCGGCCCTGGGCGCTGAATGTGTCCTTCATCGCGCCGCACTTCCCTTACATCGTGCCGCAGCGATTTTGGGATATGTATCCGCCGGAGGAGATGGACCTGCCGCGGATTCCCGAAGGACACCTGGAGCGGCTGCACCCGATGGCGCAGCGGCTGCGGGCGATGTTCGGCTTCCCGCAATACCCGGACGAGGTGGTGCAGCGGGCGCGGGCCGCCTATTACGCGCTGATCAGCTATTTCGACGAGAAGATCGGCCAGCTGCTCGACGCGCTGGAGGAGACCGGGCAAACCGAGAATACGGTCATCGTCCACCTCAGCGACCACGGCGACATGAACGGCGAGCACGGCATGTGGCGCAAGTCGAACTTCTACGAAGCCTCGGCGCGCGTGCCGCTGCAAGTCGCCTGGCCGGGGCGCATCGCGGGCGGTCAGCGCCGGCCCGAGGTGGTCTCGCTGGTGGATGTGACGGCCACGCTCTGCGACATCGCCGGCGACGATTGCGAGCTGCCGCTGGACGGGGACAGCCTGCTGCCGCTGCTGACCGAGGGCGACGCCGATTGGAAAGACGAAGCCTTCTGCGAGTACCTGGCGCATGGCACGGATCGGCCCCTGGCGATGCTGCGGCGCGGACGCTTCAAGCTGAATTATAGCTGGGGCGACCCGGTCGAGCTTTATGATGTCGTTGCTGACCCGGACGAGTTTCATGATCTGGCCGGGCGGGCCGAATACCGCGACCTGATTGAGTCGATGCGGGCCGACTTGCTGGCGGATTGGGACCCGGCTGCGCTGGACAAGCAAGTGCGCGAAACCCAGCGACAGCAGCAATTCATCGAGCGGCACTTCGGCACGGGCTGGCGGGAATCTACCCCGCCCCCTGCCCCTCCCCGAATCATCAGGGAGGGGTGACGTGCCGCAGAGCCGAAAAAGGACTGCGCCGCCGGCCCGTTCATGAGCTTGTCGGCTCGCTGGCCAGGGCGCCGTCCCAGCGGGCTTCGGCCCCGCGGCTGCGCCAGACAACCAATGACGCCAGCAGCAGCGCCGCGCTCCAGACGACGAAGACCGCGCTCCAGCCGCTGGCGTCGACGAGCGCGCCGATGGTGAAGCCGGCGAGGCCGCCGAAGAAGGTCGCCATCATGTTGACGGCGCCGGCGGTTGACGACGCGCGTCCCTCCCGCGCCAGCAGCAGCGGAATCGAAGTCACCGCCAAGCCGAAAGCGCCGTTGAGCAGCATCAGCCCGCAGGCCACCAAGAGCAGGGCGAGCGGACCAGTCGCGAGTGATAGCAGCAGAAAGCTGAGCGCGGCGGCGGCGAGCATCAGCATAGTCGTCAAGAAGACTTTATCGCTGCGCGCCACGCCGGCCCGCGCCAGCAGCAGCCCCGGGATGACGATGACCTGGGTCAAGGCGGCGACCGCGCCCACCAGATTGTCGGCGATGAGCCCGGTATCCAGAATATAAGTCGGCAGCCAGATGAGCGCGCCGTTGCGCACGTAACCCGCCAGGCCGGCCGTCAGCATGACCGGCGCCAGGCCGCGCGCTTCGTGCAAGATCGCCAGAGGGCGAATGCCGCTGGACTTGGCTTTGGGCGCGTCGATGCCGGCACGCCGCCACAGCGCTAGCAATATCAGCAGCAGCAGGCCCGGCAGCCAGAAGCCGATGCGCCAATCCCCGCCGGCGGCCAGCGCGCCGATCAGCGTCCAGGTCAGCGCGGTGCCGGCCACGTAGCCGAAGGGCATCAGCGTTGATGCCAGCTTGAGCCGCGCGGGATCCAGCCGCTCGGCCAGGATGCGCATCATGGGCGACCAGCCGGCCGATTGGGCGATGCCGTTGCAGCCCCAGAGGATCAGCATGACGATGAGCGCCGATTGAAAGGCGAAGGCCAGGTTGATGAGCGCCGTCGCCAGCAGGCCCAGGCTGATCAGGCGAAAGGGGCTGACGTGGCTGCCGACCTCGCCGCTGACGAGCTGAAAGATGCTGTAGAACCAGAAGAAGACGGTGCCCAGGGCGCCGACTTCGGCCAGGCTGACGTCCAGGTCGCGCGCCAAAATGGGCAGCACGACGCTGACATTGACGCGGCCGAGGTAGAGCAGGCCGTAGGTGATGCCGAGCCCGCCGACCAAGAGGTTCTGGTGTTTGCTGATGGACGTGGGCACAGCGGTCATACGCCCCTGAAAAGTCGAATCGCCCGAAGCGGCGGCGCGGGGGGCTAGGCGGGCACGATCCAGATGCGGTCGGGCGGGAAGGTGACATCGACTTCATCATCGACATTGAGCGAGCCGGGCATTTCGCCGCTGCTGATGGCTTCGACTTCGTGCGGGCCGAGGGCGATCTTGTAGCGGGTGTAGCGGCCGACGTAGATGCGCTCGCGGATGCGGCCGGGCACGGTATTGGCGGCGGCGCCGGTGTTTAGCTGGATCTGCTCCGGCCTAATGGTCAAGATGGTATCGCCTTGGGGCGCGAGACCGCTATCGCGGGCGTCGAAGTGAAACTCGCCGATATCGGTGCTGATGGCGCCGTCGTGCCGTTGGGCCGGGATGAAGTTGACGCCGCCGAAGAAGCGCGCCGCCCGCTGCGAGATGGGGCGCTGGTAGAACTCCGCCGGCGAGGCGTATTGCAGCAGCAAGCCGTCGAACATCAGCGCGATCTGATCGGCCAGCAGCACGGCCTCTTCTTGATCGTGGGTGACGAAGACGGTGGTGACGGCCAGATCGCGCTGGATCGACAGGATCAGGTCGCGCATTTCGTCGCGCAAGTGGGCGTCGAGGTTGCTGAGCGGCTCGTCGAGCAGCAGGACGCGCGGCTCGGTGATGAGGGCGCGGGCCAGGGCGACGCGTTGCTGCTGGCCGCCGGAAAGCTGCGAGGGACGGCGTTTGGCGATATCGGGCAGCTTGACCAGGGCCAGCATATCGGCGACTTGCTTTTCGATTTCGCGCTTGGGCACGCCGCGCATTTTCAAGCCGAAGCCGACATTGTCGCCGACCGACATGTAGGGGAAGAGCAGGTAATTCTGGAAGACCATGACGGCGCCGCGTTTCTCAGCCGGGATGGGCAGGATGTCGTCGCCATCAAAGAGGATGCGGCCGGCGCTGGGTTGGATCAAGCCGGCGATCATCTTGAGGGTGGTGGTCTTGCCACAGCCGGAGGGGCCGAGGAAGGCGACCAGCCGTCCGCTGGGGATATCCAGCGAGAAATCGGCGACCGCGGCTTCGTCGCCGCCGGGGTAAATCTTGCTGATGCTATCGAGTTGGACCTGGGTCATGCGGCGGTATCCCGTTTAGACGATTGAGCGACTCTGGGAGCCGCCCCTGGCAGGCTGCAGCGACAGATCGCGCCGCCGATTGCGTTTCGCCCCCATTGTTTACCCTCAACTCCCCCACGGATCACGCTCAAGCCACGCCAGCTTCACCCGGGGTCACAAGACCGTTTCGCCTTGATGCGCCCGGAGATCGCCCGCAATCGCCCTCGGCGTCCCCTTGGTTCGCGCTGAATCGCCCCAGGAATCCCCCAATTGCGGGGCGGCGGCGTACTGGGCTGTCAATTTTATGTCCGACGGGAAACTTTTTTCGGACATAAAACGCGTTTTTGTGTCCGACGAGCGGAGAGGTGGTGTGGTGAAGGCGCGGCATGGGGGCATAGTAGCATGTTTTGCAAGGTGATTGGCGACTGAATGTTCGCGGTTTTGGGAAGTGGGCGGGGCGACAACTGGAGGAGCGAGATTCCACACACTTCTACCACCGAGTACACCGAGTGGGGGTTGGTTGGGCGAAATTCACAGTCGTACAGAATGCGACGTTGTTGGGTTGGGCGGGCGGGCGAGACAAGTCTCGCCCCTACGGGATTCGACTTTGGCGGGCTTGCGAGGGACGCGAGGGCGAGACAGGTCTCACCCCTACGTGGATCCCGTTTTGCGGCGGGCGAGACAAGTCTCGCCCCTACAAGGCTACGATTGGACGGGGGGGGACGCGCGGAGGCGCCCCCCGGAGAAAGGCCGTCAGACGGACTAGCCGGCGGTGTAGATGAAGCGTGCCACATCGGGGTCGTCGACGTTGTCGATGGTGATGACGGCGTAACCGGTGCCGACACGCGCGGGCATGGAGGTGACGCCGCGCAGATTGGCGACCTGGGCGACGACGCCGAGGTAGCCCATATCGGCCGGCTTCTGGGCGATGACGAGCGAGACGATGCCATCACGCAGGTAGCCGATGTTCTCTTCGCTGGCGTCAAAGAGCGCGACTTCGACAGCGCCCTGGAGGCCGGCGTTTTGGATGGCCGCGCCCGCGCCGAGCGCGCCGAAGGTATTGGTGGCGAACATGCCGACGATATCGGGATTGGCTTGCAAGACGGCGGCCGTCTGCGCCTGGGCGATATCGGCGCTGTTCTCGTTGTAATCGACGCGCGCCACGATCAGCCCGCCGGCCTCAGCCGCGGCCAGGCAGCCTTCTTCGCGCTGGTCGGTGGTGCTGATGCCGGGGCGGGTGTTGGTGACGTAGATTTTGGCGCCTTCGCCCAGCTTATCGGCCAGGGACGAGCAAGCGATGTAACCGCCCTGGACATTGTCGGAGCCGATGTAGGTCAGCGGGAAGGTGACTTCGCCATCGGCATAGTTGCCATCGCCGATGAAGGTGTCGACCGTCAGCACCGAGATGCCGGCATCGTGGGCGTCTTGCAGCACGGGGATCGACTGCTCTTTGTCGTTGGGCGCGGTGACGAGGGAGTGGATATCGCCACGGGCGATCAGCGCGCGGATGATGGGCTCGGAGACGGCGACGTCAAAGCGCTCCGGATCCTGCTGGATCACGTTCATGCCGTAGCGGCCGGCCGCGCCGTAAACACCGCGCGACATGGTGATGTAGAAGGGATCGGGATTGACGCCGGGCACGAAGGCCAGATTGTAGCTGTCGTCGAGGGCCGGCGCGGGATCGCTGGTGTTGCTGGTGTAGATGAAGCGCGCCACCTCGGGGTCGTCGACATTGTCGATGTTGATGACAGCGTAGCCGGTGCCGATGCGGGCCGGGATGCTGCCGACGCCATCGAGATAGGCGGTGGCCAGGGAGACGCCGAGGTAGCCCATATCGGCGGGCTTTTGGGCGATGACGAGGGAGACGATGCCATCACGCAGGAAGCCGATATTCTCTTCACTGGCGTCAAAGAGCGCCACTTCGACCGCGCCTTGCAGGCCGGCGTTTTGGATGGCCGTGCCCGCGCCGAGCGCGCCGAAGGTATTGGTGGCGAACATGCCGACGATATCGGGATTGGCTTGCAAGACGGCGGCCGTCTGCTGCTGCGCCATATCAGCGCTGTTCTCGTTGTAATCGACGCGGGCGACGACCAGGCCGGTGTCTTCAGCCGCGGCCAGGCAGCCTTCTTCGCGCTGGTCGGTGGTGCTGATGCCGGGGCGCGTGTTGGTGACGTAAATCTTGGCGCCGGCGCCCAGTTTATCGGCCAGGGCCGAACAGGCGATGTACCCGCCCTGGGTATTATCGGAGCCGATGTAGGTGATGGGGAAGGTGACTTCGCCATCGGCATAGTTGCCGTCGCCGATGAAGGTATCGACCGTCAGCACCACGATGCCGGCATCGTGCGCCGCTTGCAGCACGGGGATGGACTGTTCCTTGTCGTTGGGCGCGGTCACCAGGGCGTCGATGCCGCCGCGGGCAATCAGGGCCTCAATGATGGGCGCCGAGATGGTGACGTCGAAGCGCTCAGGGTCTTGCTGGATGACGTTCAGGCCGAGGTCGGCCGCCGCCTGGTAGACGCCGGTGCTCATGGTGATATAGAAGGGATCGGGATTGACGCCGGGCACGAAGGCGATGGTATAGCCGTCGTCCTGGGCGATCGCCCCCGGGGCGAGGCTGAGTAGAAACAGGACAACTGAGGCGAGTAAGAGTAGCTTTTTCACGGTAATTCTCCTTCGGATAGAAATCGAGATTGGCCGTCAATATGGCCCGCCCGGCGGAATCAGCCGCAGGCCCGTTAAAGGTAGCGCATCGGCGGAGGAGATGCAAACTTGGCGGGCGACCCCTCACCCCCCGGCCCCCTCTCCCACAAGGGGAGAGGGGGAGCAAAACCTGCGGGCGGCGAGGAATTTAGCGTGGGCGGTGGCGGGGGCGGTTTCGGCTGACAGCGCATAATCGGGTAAACTCGGCCAATTGCAGAGCACGATGGGGGCGGCGGAGAAATGAGAACGGCCATCGTAGTCAGCGGGGGCGACGCGCCGGGCATCAACGCGGCGATCGACGCTTACACGCGGTTGGCTGGGCCGGGCGATGAAGCGCTGGGGGCGCAGGATGGCTTTGCTGGCTTGCTGGCCGGGCGCGTTGCCGAATTGGATCGCGGGTTGTTGACGCTGCTGGCTGGTCGGGGCGGGTCGATATTACGCTCGAACCGTGACCCGGTATTGGCGGCGCCGGACGCGGCTGAGCGATTGCGGGCGGTCATAGCGCAAAACGGGCTGGATAATCTGCTGGTCTTCGGCGGAGATGGCACGCTGCAATTTGTGTTGCCGCTGCTGGAAGCGTGGGGCGTGCCCGCGGTCGCGCTGCCGACTACGATCGACAATGACGTGGCGGGAACGGACTACACGCTGGGGCATGATTCGGCCTGCAATTTCGCGCTGGCGGCCATCGACGGCATCCGCGCCACCGGGCAGGCGCTGCCCGGGCGCATCTTTTTGCTGGAGACGCTGGGCGCGCCGACGGGGCATCTGGCGCTGGCGGTCGCTTATGCGGGCGGCGCTCACGTGGTCTTGCTGCCCGAGTACGCCTTTGCGCTGGACTGGCTGTGCGCGCGGCTGAAAGATTGTGTCGAGCGCGATGGCTACGCGCTGGCGGTGGCGTCGGAAGCGGTGGCGACATCGATGTGCTGGCGGCCGAGATTCCGCGGCGCACGGGCATTCGGCTGCGTTTGACGCGGCTGGGCCATGCGCAGCGGGGGGCGGACGCCACGCATGTTGACCGCTGGGCGGCGCGTGAGATGAGCCGGCTGGCGCTCAAGGCATTGCGTGATGGCGTCGAGGTTGGCGTGGTGGTCCAGCGCGGGGGCGAGTTCGCCATACACGAAGGGAGCTTGCCGCGGAGAGACAAGAGCCCGCCGGATCGCGAGCGCTATCGCCGGATCAACGGGTTATGACGAGTTTCCTGGCCATCGACTTCGGCGGCACGCGCAGCCGCGCCGCGCTCTTTGACGAGGAGTTGCGTCTGCTGCGGCGGGCGGAGATGCCGAGCCAGGTCGAAGATGGCGCGGAGACCGTATTGGGGCGGCTGGTTGACTTGGGCCGATCGGTCATGGATCCGGCGCGGACGCTGGTGGCCATCGGCATCGCGGCGCCGGGCCCGCTCGATACGGCCGCCGGTATCATCATCCGGGCCGAGACTTTGCCCGGCTGGGCGAATGTGCCGATTGCGGCGACGCTCAGCGAGGGCTTGGGCGCGCCCGCTTTCGTGGAGAATGACGCGAATTTGGGCGCCTTGGCCGAATTCAATCTCGGCGCGGGCCGGGGCGCGGACCCCATGCTTTACTTGACGATCAGCACCGGCCTGGGCGGCGGGGCGATCATCAAGGGCGAGCTTTTCACGGGCGCGGCCGGGCTGGCGATTGAGCCGGGTCACATGCGCTTGACGCTGCCCGCTGGGGGCATTCGCCGCTGGGAGGAGTTGGCTTCGGGCACGGCGCTGGGCGAGCGGGCGCGGCGACATTTGCGTTCGTCTGATGAGCCGTCGGCGTTGCGCGAATGCATTACGGTGGATGGGCGGGCGGTGGGCGAGGCGGCGCGGGCGGGCGACGATTTGGCGCGGCGGGCGGTGCGCGAGACGGGCGCGTGGCTGGGGCTGGGGCTGGTCAATCTGCTGCATCTCTTTAATCCGCGGGCGGTCGTGCTGGGCGGCGGCGTGATGGCGTTGGGCGAGCTTATTTTGGAACCGGCGCGACGGGTGATCAGCGAGCAGGCGCTGCATGAGGGCTTCGTGGTCGACGACTTGCTGCGGGTCGCTGAGCTGGGCGACGATGTCTGCTTGGTGGGCGCGGCGCTGTATGGCCGGGGGCGAGTGGCGGCGTGACGGGATGCGTGATGATGAGCGCATGTAGGGGCGAGCCACCGGCTCGCCCGTACGCACAATGTAACTTTTGGCCCGTGCGCACAACGTATTTTTTGGCCGTAGCGGCCATTGAGGGATTAGGCGGGCGACCTGATAAATCGCCCCTACAGGTTTGGACGAGGTGGGCGAGTCACCGCCTCGCCCCGACAGATTTCGCCGGAAGGGTCGGCTGATTCAGGCGGATTTCATAAGGAAGAGGACAGGGGGCGAGCGAGCATGACGCACCGAGCGAAAATAAACATCGACACGGCGGCGCGAATCGGCGAGGTTCACGACCACCTTTACGGCGCCAACCTGGAGCACTTGGGACAGGCGATTTACGGCGGCATCTGGGCGGAGATGCTGCGCGACCGCAAATTCGCCGGCAACGACCTGATGTATAGCGCGCCCAGCGAAGGCTTGCGCAATGTGCACCCCAGTATCGGCGTAGTTGCGCCTTGGGAAGCGGAGAATCCGGACTACGAAGCGGTACGCCATGTGCACGACAACACGACCTTTTACACCGGCCGGCAATCGCAGCGCATCACGATTCGCCGTTCCGATGGCCAGGAGCGCGGCATCAGGCAAGGCGGTTTGTATTTGCAGGCGGCGCGCGACTATGAGCTGCGGCTAGTGCTAAAGGGCGAGGGGCAGGCGCTGACCGTGCGGCTGGGCGAGGAGAGCTGGCGCATCGACGCGGTCGGCGGCGAATGGGCGACTTACCATTACCGCTTCAGCGACGCCGGCGAGGACCCCAAGGGCGCGCTGAGCTTGACGATCAGCGAAGGCTCGCTTTGGGTCGGCTGCGCCTCGCTGATGCCGGGCGACAACATGGCCGGCTTCCGCGCTGATGTGATTGCGGCGCTGCGCGAATGGTCGCCGACGCAACTGCGCTGGCCGGGCGGCAACTTCGTCTCGGCGTATCACTGGCGGCAGGGCGTTGGCGAGCGCGACTTGCGCCCGACTTACCTTGACCCGGCCTGGTGGCAATGGGAAAGCAACGATGTCGGCACCGACGAATTCATCGACCTGTGCCGGCTGATCGACGCCGAGCCGGTGCTGACGGTCAATATGGGCGATGGCAGGGCGGAAGAGGCGGCGGCGTGGGTCGAGTATTGCAATGGCGCTGCCGATACGCGATATGGGGCGTTACGCGCCGCCAACGGCTACGAGCAGCCGCATGACGTGCGGGTCTGGTTCGTTGGCAACGAGCAGTTTGGCAATTGGCAGGTGGGCCATGTCGATGCCGAGACTTACGCGCGGCGCTACCTCGAATTCGCCGCGGCCATGCGCGCTGTCGATGCCGAGCTGGTGCTGCTGGGCGTGGGCGTGCCGGCGGATCTTATATGGACATTGGAACGAGGCGGTGCTGCGAATCGCCGGCGCCGAGATGGATCAGTACAGCGTGCATTATTATTCGCTGCGCACGGAAAAGCTGGCGGAGACGCCGCCGCCCGAGCAGATTTACCTGCCCAAGCTGGCGGCCTGGCGCGAAGTCGAGCAGATGCTGGATGCCACGCTGGCGGTCATGGATCAGCATACAGACGAGCCGCTGCCGCTGGCATTCGACGAGTGGAATACTTATGTCGGCGCCAAGCCGCCTGATTTCATCGAAGACTACAATTTGGCCGATGCGCTGTATACGGGCGCGTTGATGAACGCCTGCCTGCAACGCGCGGACCGGATCAAGTACAGCGCCATCTACCATTTGACCAACGTGATGGGCTGCTACCTCATCGCGCCGCTTTACGAATGGGGCGCGGTCTCGTTGGGGCGGGGCGGCGGCTGGGTGGCGCTGTCCACGGGCGCGACGCCTGATGAGCCGGCGGTGATCAAGATGCCGGCGACGCTGGTGCTGGAGCTGATGACGGCGCATCGGGGCGCGCAGGCGGTGCGGTGCGAGGTGGACTGCGGCGTCTTCAGCAGCCCGGCCGCCGGCAACATGCCCGCCTTCGACGATGTGCCGCTGTTGAGCGCGGCGGCCACGCTGGATGCGGCTGGGGAGCGGCTGTATTTGTCGCTGGTGAATTGCGCGGTTGACGCGCCCCTGGCGATTGAGTTAGCGGGGGTCGACTGCGCCGATGAAGCCGAGATGCATATCGTCACCGGCGCGAGCCCGCTGGCGAGCAACAGCTTTGACGCGCCGGATAGCGTCGCTGTCAAGAGCAGCCGCGTGGACGTGGGGCGACTGACGCTGCCGCCATGCAGTTTCGCGCTGGTGAGCTTGCGGCTGGTGTGAGGTAGCGCGGAGATGACACACTTTTGCCACCGAGGACACTGAGTTTAGAGGAGGGCACAGAGGATAGCTGTAAGGCTTGTCTGGTATTGGGAGTGCTTTACCGTGCTTTGTCTACCTCACCCCCCGGCCCCCTCTCCGAATCATCAGAGAGGGGGAGCTAAGTGCGCGCGTACCCGTTAACATTTGCGCGGAATGGTGGATGTATCGGGAAATCCCAAAGTCGACAAAGCGCGAGACGAGCTTCCCCCCGTTGATACGGGGGGATTGAGAGGGGGTAGACCTTTGCCATATGCGCGTGATTTGGTAGCGGACAAGCCTTTTGGGGGCCACACGGTGTATCGCCCGAAATAGCACGGTTACAAATTAGCCGATTCACAGATCCGCCCCTACAAAATGCGGCGTCGGTGGGGTTGCGAGGGACGGGCGGGCGAGACAAGTCTCGCCCCTACAATTGGCGTGTGAAGCGGCTATGGGAGGCGGGCGGGCGAGACAAGTCTCGCCCCTACATGGATCTGAGGTGACGCGGGCGATTCACAGAATCGGGCCCTGCAAGACTCGACGTTGGTGGAGTCGTGAGGGTCGGGAGGGCGAGACAAGTCTCGCCCCTACATGCAAATGAATTGTTGTGCTGAACTCGGTGGTAAGCGTGTCACGAGTACGCCAAGGTTGAAGCGGGGCGGTGGCGCGGTTACACTTGGCTGATGCACTCCCTCTGGCGCATTTTTCGTTTTATGCGGCCTTATGGCTGGCTTCTATTCTTCGGTTTCTGGACGACGGTGCTGCCGGTGGCGATGGAATTGAGCGTGCCGCGGCTGCTGCAATTCATGATCGACGAAGGCATCCGCCCGCGCGAGCTGGACATGATTTTGCTGGGCGCCTTCTGGATGTTCGTGGCGGCGATGATCGGCGCGCTGAGCACGCTGGGGCAGGGCTATTGCCGCGCCATCGTCTCGCAGGGGCTGGCCTTCGATATTCGCCATACGCTTTTCCGCCATATTCAGCGGCTGTCCTTCGCCAATTTGGACCAGATGCAAACCGGCCAGCTGATGACGCGCGTCTCCAGCGATGTCGATGTGGTGCGCATGTTTTCCAGCGCGGGTTTGGCGCTATTGCTGCGCGTGCTGCTGATGATCATCGGCAGCATGATCATGCTCTTGCTGACCGATTGGCAGCTCTCGCTGATCATGTTCGCCGTGGCGGCCATCTCGGGCGTCTTCATCCGCTACCTGATGCTCAAGGCGGCGCGCCTCTTCACGGTGGTGCAGCAGAAGCTGGGCGCGCTGAATACGCTGGTGCAAGAGAATTTGGCCGGCATCCAGGTGGTCAAGGCATTTGTGCGCGGCCGCTTTGAGATCGACCGTTTCAGCGACAGCAATCGCGATTATCGCGAGCAGAATATCGAGGTCGGCCAGCTGATGGCGGTGGCGATGCCGCTGCTGCAAGTGCTGACCAATGTGGGCACGGTCGCTGTGCTCTGGTACGGCGGTTTATCGGTCTTGGGCGACCGCCTGACCATCGGCGAACTTATCGCCTTCAACAACTACCTCATGATCGGCATGGGGCCGCTGCTCTTTTTGGGCAATTTGCTGATGATGCTGGCGCGGGCGGAAGCCTCAGCCGAGCGCTTGCTTGAGGTGCTGGATACGGCGCCGGCGCTGCAGATCGCGGCCGAGCCGCACCGGGCTACGCGGATCCGCGGCGATGTCAGCTTTGAGAATGTCTCCTTCCATTACAGTCGGCGCGACCCGAGCAAGTCGAACGGCGCGGGCGTCAGCGGCGAAGATGTGCTGCATCAGATCAGCTTCAGCGTACGCAGCGGGCAGCAGATCGCCTTGCTGGGCGCGACCGGCGCGGGCAAGAGCACGCTGGTCAACTTGATACCGCGCTTTTACGATGTGGCCGGCGGCACGGTGCGGGTGGATGGCGTTGATGTGCGCGATTGGGACCCGACCGCTTTGCGCGCCAACATCGGCATGGTGCTGCAAGAGTCGATATTGTTCAGCGGCAGCGTGCGCGACAATATCGCTTTCGGCGCTGATGACGCGGCGCTGGATGATGTGATTGCGGCGGCGAAAGCAGCGCAGGCGCACGACTTCATCATGGAGATGCCGCGGGGTTACGACAGCCCGGTGGAAGCGGGCGGCGCCAACTTGTCCGGCGGGCAGAAGCAGCGCATCGCCATCGCCCGCGCCCTGCTGATTCAACCCGGCATCCTGGTCTTCGACGACAGCACCAGCGCGGTTGACATGGAGACCGAGTTCAAGATTCAGGCGGCGCTGGAGCGGCTGGCCAGCGAACGCACGACTTTCATCATCGCGCAGCGCATCACCAGCGTCACGCATGCCGATCAGATTCTGGTGCTGGATCAGGGGCGCATCGCCGAGCGCGGCAGGCATCACGAGCTGCTGGCGCGGAGCCGGATTTACCGCGAGATTTACGAATCGCAACTGGGCGAGGTCGCGCGGGAGAATGGGCGTAGATGACACACTTTTGCCACCGAAGACCGTAGTTTGAGCAAAAATGTCACACTTTTGCCACCGAGGGCACAGAGTTAGTTGAGGGCACAGAGGAAAGATTTGGTGGAATGCATGAGCCGAGGCCAACGCGAAGTTGACATACGCGTACCTTCGAGGACCGTAGCTTGAACGAAGATGACACACTTTTGCCACCGAAGACCGTAGTTTGAGCAAAAATGTCACACTTTTGCCACCGAGGGCACAGAGTTAGTTGAGGACACAGAGGAAAGATTTGGTGGAATGCATGAGCCGAGGCCAACGCGAAGTTGACATACGCGTACCTTCGAGGACCGTAGCTTGAACGAAGCTGACACACTTTTGCCACCGAAGACCGTAGTTTGAGCAAAAATGTCACACTTTTGCCACCGAGGGCACAGAGTTAGTTGAGGGCACAGAGGAAAGATTTGGTGGAAGGCATGAGCCGGGAGGGAATGGAATACGCGACATACACCCGGGACGACTTGACGTTTCGCATCATCGGCGCGGCCATGGCGGTACACACTGCGTTGGGACCGGGCCATTTTGAGAAGGTCTACGAGAACGCGCTTTGCCATGAATTCAGCAAGCGAGGAATTCGCTTTCAGCAGCAGAAGCGCTACCGCGTCGAGTATGACGGCGTAGAAGTGGGCGAAATGATGGCAGATTTAGTAGTCGAGGACGAAGTGATTGTCGAACTCAAAGCGGTGAAAGAGCCGCCGGCACTGGCCGAAGCGCAAGTTATTGGATACTTGAAAGCAGCCGGCCTAAAGCGAGGCTTGGTAATCAACTTCAACGTTCGTTCGCTGAAATCGGGAATCAAGCGTGTTAGCGTTTAGGTTGTCCTCGGTGTACTCCATAAACTCTGTGTACTCGGTGGCAAAAGTGTCAGAAGCAGCATCAGCAGGGAAGGCGCAATGACGCAGCAAGGCAGTTCGACGCCGCGGCCGCGTTTTGTTGGCGGTTCGGGCGGGATGCGGCCGACGGGCGAGAAGGCGCGGGACCGGCGCGGGACGCTGCGGCGGCTGGCGGATTATCTGCGGCCTTATCACGGGCGGCTGGCGCTGGTGGCTGTGCTGGTGGTGATTGCCACGCTGCTGGGCTTGGCGGGGCCGGCGCTGCTGGGCCTGGCGATTGACCGTTACATCGACAGCCGCGATGTGGCCGGCCTGGCGGAGGTCGCTTGGTGGATGCTGGCGGTGTACTTGGCGCAGGGCGTCTTCACGGCGGTGCACGGCGTCATCATGATCCGCGTGGGGCAGTACTTCGTCGAAGACATCCGCGATGCGCTCTTCCGGCATTTTCAAGCGCTGTCGCTGGATTTCCACGATCGCAACCGCGTCGGCGACTTGATGAGCCGCATCTCCAACGACAGCGAGACCATCAACCAGATCTTGTCCAACGGTTTGATCCAGTTCACGACCAATATCTTGTCGCTGGGCGGGATCATGGTAGCGATGCTGCTGCTCAACTTGCCGCTGGCGATTGGCACGCTGATCATCTTGCCCGTCATGCTGTGGATCACGCGGCAAGTGACGGAGCGGACGCGGGTGGCTTTCCGCGGCATGCAGAAGAACCTGGGCTGGCTGAACGCCGTGATGGAAGAGAACATCACGGGCATCCGCGCCGTGCAAGCTTACGCGCAGGAAGACGCCGCCATCGCCGAATTCCAGCGCGCCAGCCAGGCTTATCGCAAAGTTGGCATCCGCGCCGATTTCATCACAGCGGCGCTGGGGCCGATGTTCACCACGATGATGATTCTGACGGTGGCGGGCACATCACTATTGGGCGGCTGGCTGGCGTTGCGCGATATGGTCTCGGTCGGGGTCATCGCCACCTTTGTCGTCTATATCATGAATTTCTTCCGGCCCATGCGCGGCATCGCCATGGTCTACAATCAGCTGCAATCGGCGTTGGCGGGGGCGGAGCGCATCTTCGCCGTGCTGGACTCGACGCCGACGGTCACTGACGCGCCCGGCGCGGCGCCGCTGGTGGATATCCGCGGCGATGTCGAGTTCAGCGATGTCCACTTCGCTTATGAGCCGGGCGTGCCGGTGCTGGAGGACATCAACCTGCGGGCCGAGCCGGGGCAGACGATTGCGCTGGTGGGGCCGACCGGCGCCGGCAAGACGACGATCATCAGCTTGCTCAGCCGCTTCTACGATGTGACCGCGGGGGGCATCAGCATCGACGGCGAAGACATCCGCGGCGTGACGCAGAATTCGATCCGCGAGCAGCTGGGCATCGTGCTGCAAGACACCTTCCTCTTCAGCGGCACGGTGATGGAGAATATCCGCTACGGGCGGCTGGACGCGAGCGATGCAGACGTAATCGAAGCGGCCCGGCTGGCCAATGCCGATGGTTTCATTCGCCTGCTGCCGAGGGGGTACGCCACGCAGGTCTCGGAGAAGGGGCATAATTTCAGCCAGGGGCAGCGGCAGCTGGTGGCGATCGCGCGCGCGATTTTGGCCGACCCGCGCATCCTGATTCTCGACGAAGCAACCAGCAGCGTCGACACGCGCACCGAGATCCACATTCAAGAGGCGCTGCTGCGCTTGCTGGAGGGGCGGACGGCTTTCGTCATCGCGCATCGCCTGAGCACGATTCGCAATGCCGATCAGGTGCTGGTCGTCAACGACAATCGCATCATCGAGCGCGGCACGCACGACGAGTTGCTGGCGCGGGGCGGATTTTACCATCAGCTCTACATGAGCCAGTATCAGCGGCTGGCGGAGCTGGTCGCTCTAACATGAACGGAGTTGACACACGTTTGCCGCCGAGGACGTCACGCTGGGAGGAATTGACACACTTTGCCACCGAGGGCACAGAGTATATAGAGGGCACAGAGGAGTATTTCTGGTTGCGCTGCCGAGGACGTCATTTTGGACGAATTTGACACACTTTTGCCGCCGAGGATGTCACGCTTAATGTATTCAAGACACTTTTGCCACCGAGGGCACAGAGGAGTGATGTGGAGTGATTTGGCGCTGGCGGCGAACGCACGAATCAAGCACAATGCGCGCCTGAACTCTTGACAGAGGCGAGGACAGGGCATGACAAACGACGCGCCGCTGAGCGGACTCAAAGTGATTGACCAGACGCAAGCGCTGGCGGGCCCCTATTGCAGCATGATCCTGGGCGATTTGGGCGCCGATGTCATCAAGATCGAGCGGCCGGGCGTCGGCGATCAATCGCGGCAGTGGGCGCCGCCATATATCGGCGATCAGGGCTGCTATTACCTGGCGGTCAACCGCAACAAGCGCGGCATCGCCCTCAACATCCGCGCTGAAGCGGGGCGCGAGATCATGCACAAGCTGGTGGCTGATGCCGATATTTTCTTGACTAATTTGGCCACGACCGGCTCGCTGCAGCGCTCCGGCATCGACTACGACAGGCTGCGGGCGCTCAATCCGCGGCTGATATACGCCTCCATCAGCGGCTATGGGCGCACGGGACCGCGGGCGGGTCAGCCGGGCTACGACCTGGTCTCGCAGGCGGAATCGGGCACGATGGCGCTGACGGGCGAGGTTGAGGGCGCGCCGATGCGCTTCCCCACGCCCATCGCCGATATGACCTGCGGCTTGTTCACGGTCATCGGCATTTTGGCGGCGCTGCGGACGCGGGATCGCGATGGCGCCGGGCAATTCATCGACATGTCGCTGCAAGAGGGGCAGATCACCTGGCTGGAGAACCTGGCCGGCGAGTATTTCGCGCTGGGCGAGGATCCGCCGCGGCGCGGCAACCGGCATCCGCAGGTGGTGCCTTATGAGGCGGTGCAAGCGAGCGATGGCGTCTGGTTCATCTTGGGCGTCGGCTCGGACAATATCTGGGGCGCCTTCTGCCGCCATGTCGGGCGCGAGGCGCTGGCGGCTGATGCGCGTTTCGCCACCAATGCCGACCGCATCGCCAATTACGACGCGTTGCTGCCGATTGTGCGCGAGATCATCCGCAGCAAGACTTGTGATACGTGGCTGGCGGAGCTGCGCGCGGTGGGCGTGCCTTGCGGGCGCATCAACACTGCCGCGGAGGCGCTGGGGGACCCGCACATCCTTGAGCGCGGCATGATCGTCGAGCTGGAGCATCCGGCGCTGGGCCTGGTCAAGTCGCTGGCGACGCCGGTGCATCTGCGCGAGACGCCGCTGGTCTATCGCCGGCATCCGCCGCGTTTGGGCGAGCACAGCGATGAGGTCGCGGCCGAGCTGGGCTATCGCCCGGCCGAGGTGGCGCAGTTGCGCGCGGATGGCGTGCTGGCTTGAGGAGGCGCGGGCGATCGCGACGCTCGGAGAAGTCGGCACACTTTTACCACCGAGGGCACAGAGATAAGGCGAGGGCACGGAGGGGTGGACTGAGGGTCGCCCCCGTTTACGCTGCGGGCAAAATCCCAACGTGCGTACGGGCGAGCCGGTGGCTCGCCCCTACAGGGTTTGTTCGGTACAAGTGTCGCGCAGCCCGGCCTGAAGTACAATTGGCGGCTAACGCCCGAGCAACAGACAGGACTAGAGCCCGATGGAGCATTTGCGGCGATTCCCCAAACTGAGCGAGGCGCAGTATCGGCAAATGCTGGCGCCGCCGAGCGGACGCGTCCGCTGCGTCATCGACACCGATACGCGCAACGAGATCGACGATCAGTTCGCGCTGGCCTGGGCGCTGCTGTCGCAAGACGCGCTCGACATTGAAGCGATCTACGCCGCGCCTTATTCGTTCATCCGCCGCTGGGACGAGCTTCAGGCGGCCGCGCGCGCCAAAGCGCAGCCAGACGACGCCTCGGCGGCGGAGCTGGCGCTGCTGGCGGATTACGGTGGGCAGTTGGAGCGGCTGGAGCGGGCGGGCAGGGACATCAGCGACCGGGCGCAAATCGACCCGCAGGGCGTCACCATGGTCACGCCCGGCGAGGGCATGGAGTTGAGCTTTCGGGAGATTCTGCTCGTCTGCGAGAAGCTGGGCATCGACTTCGCCGGCAAGGTGTTCCGCGGCTCTGACTGCTACCTGGCGGGCTACGAGGCGCCGGTGGAGAGCGAGGCGGCGCGGCATCTGGTCGAGCTGGCGCGGACGGCATCGCCGGATGAGCCGCTCTATGTGCTGGCCATCGGCGCGCTGAGCAATGTGGCCTCGGCCTTGTTGCTGGCGCCGGAGATCATCGGCAATATCGTGGTGCTGTGGACGGCGGGTTATCCCACGACGGTCGTGGACATCGTGCAGCCGTCATTCAATATGGAGCAGGACATCCTGGCGTCGCAGTTGCTCTTCGATAGCGGCGTGCCACTGGTGTACTTGCCGGGCTTCCACGTGGGCGCGCAGTTGAGCTTGTCGCTGCCGGAGATGGAGGCCTGGGTCAAGGGCGCGGGCGCAATCGGCGACTACTTATACTGGCTGTATACGCACAATCCGCACTACCCCTTCCTGGGCCTGGACGATCACTTCGCGCGGACATGGATCATCTGGGATTTGATCAACATCGCCTGGCTGCTCGAGCCGGCCTGGGTACCGACTTTCCTGACCGACGCGCCGTTCTTGAGCGCCGATTGCAAGTGGTATCGGCAGGGGGCGCCGCGGCATACGATTCGCGAGGCGCTGGATATCAACCGCGACGCCATCTATCGCGATTTCTTCCGCAAGCTGGCTGAGGCCGCGACGTAAACGCTAGACGGCTTGCTCGGCGTCGCTGTAAGTCGGCGCGCCTTCCTCGGCGAAGATACGGTCGATAGCGGCGTAGTCGTCAGCGGACAGGCGCCAATCCGCCGCCACCACATTCTCTCTTAGCTCGCGCTCGTTTCTCATGCCGACCAGGGCGACGGTCACGCCCGGTCGCCCGAGCAGCCAGGCGATGGCCAGTTGGGCGACAGACTTGCCGTGATCGGCCGCCAGCGCTTTGAGCCGCGCCACCACACGCAAGGCACGGTGGAAGTGATGGCGCTCGAATAATGGCAGGCCGAAAGCATCGCCGCGGCTGCGCCAATCCCAATCGACGAAGCGCGTATCGGGCGTGAAGGCGCCGCTGAGCAAGCCGAAGGCCAGCGTGCCGTAGGCCATGAAGCCGATGCCTTGTTCGCGGCAATAGGGCAGGACGCTGGCTTCGACGCGCCGGTCGAAGAGGTGGTAGCCGACTTGATTGGCCGTCAGCCGACCGTGCTTGACGCTCTCCGAAAGCATGGGCCGGTTGTAGTTGGAGACGCCGTAGTGGCGGATTTTGCCGGCGCGCTGCAGCGCTTGCAGGCCGGCGATGGTGTCTTCATGCGGCGTCTTATGGTCGTGCCAGTGCAGCAAGAGCAGGTCGATGACATCGGTTTTGAGGCGGCGCAGGCAGCCCTCGGCGTGCGCGATGATGTTGCGCGCTGACGAATCGCGCTCGTGCGTCTTCTGGTAGCCGGGGTGATCCGGATCGTCGCGGAAGGTGAAGCCGACCTTGGTGACGAGCGTGATGTCTTGGCGGCGCGGGCCCAGCGCCTCGCCCAGCAGCCGCTCGGAGGTGAAGGGCCCGTAGGTTTCCGAGGTATCGAAGAGGGTGATGCCGTGGTCGATGGCGGCGTGCACGGCGCGCTTCGCCTGGGCGACATCGACCGGGCCGTATTGGCGCAGGCTCAGCTGCCAGGTACCGAAGCCAATGACGGAGGCGCTAAGTTCAGAGCTGCCGAAATTGCGTTGTTCCATATTCGAATTCGCGGTCCTGCTACACTTCTGCCACCGAGGGCACCGAGTTCGGGCGAGTACACCGAGATAGGCGCAAATGAAATCTGTCTGTCTCAATGCAGAACACGCGCTCGTGACGAAGTCGCCTCCAGATATCTTGGCTCTGTGCCCTCAATTTACTCGGTGAACTCGGTGGCAAGTGTTGAAAGCGAGGCTTAGGCGTAGGCTTCGTACCAGGTTTCGGACGATTGCGGGGGGCTGTAGAAATCGCTCCAGGGGCGGGCGTCGGCGGCGGCGATGGCCAGCAGTTGGCGCAGGCGGGGGGCGGCTACGTTTTCCAGGAAGGCGGCGCGGTCGTTGGGGGACATGGCGGCCGCTTCCTTCCAGATGGCGCGCCCGGCGAGGAAGCCGCTGGCGCCGCAAAGGCAGGCGGTTTCCACTTGCGGCTTGAACTGCTCGAAGTCGACGCCGGCGCTCAGCAGCACCCAGGGCAGGGCCGAAGCGTCGCTCAGGCGCGTGCAAGCATCACGCCAGGCGGCCCGGTCCTGATTGAACTTGATATCCAGCGGGAACTCCATTTTCAGCACATCGGCGCCGGTGCGGGAGAGGCGGCGCGCGGTTTCGATGACGACAGCGGCGCGCTCGGCGGCGAAGGCGGCGCTGTCTTTCGATACCGCGGGATCGAGGCTGTAGGACATGGGCTCGAGGAAGACGGGCAGGTCCCAGGCGTGGCAGTCGCGCACGACCTCGCCGATGAAGGCTTCCAGCTTGTCGGCCAGGGCGCCGCTGCCGGGATGATAGTAGACCATCAGCTTGACCGCGCTGGCGCCGGCTTTGCGGATTTTCTCGGGCGTCCAGGCGGGGATGAGTTCGGTCGAGCGGTAGGTCGAATCGCCGCTGTAGCCGCTTTTTCCAGGGCCAGCAGCAAGCCCGACTTGGCGTTCATCTGCATGGCGGCGCTGAGCCCGTATGTGGGGTCGGTGAGGATGGCGCTGGCATCGCGGGAGAGGGCGCCGATGATCTCGTTTTTGACGGCGACAAGCTGGGTGTAATCGGCCGCGGGCGGCATCATCTTGCGGTAGCTGCCGCGCTGGTCGAAGGCGATGATGCCGAAGACATCGGCCTCGGCGAGGCTGGTGGTTTTCAGGCCGCGGAAACGGCCGGGCGTGAGGGTTGTGGTCATGGGGCTGATTTAACCACAGGCGCGCGCGATTCACAATATGGCGCAGGATCTACACTTTTACCACCGAGTACGCCGAGTTATGCAGAGGACACCGAGGTTTGCATTGATTTCGGTGACATGGCGCGAGCTCCACGTGTGCATGTTTGGCCGAACTGAATCTGGCCCCAACCGTTCCGCCATCACGATTTGACCTGAACGGCTGTGAATTACACCCATCAAACCCCCACTCGGTGCACTCTTTTGACTCGGTGTACTCGGTGGCAAGCGTTTCGACCAACGCTGAAACGATGAGAACCCAAGCTACCAGCGATATTCGCCAATGGCGCGGGCCGGATGTCCAGACTACATTGGTATCCGACAAGCCTTTCACGAGGAACATTGGGTGAGGGTCCGGAGACACGGGGAAACCTACGTTAGAGTCGCCGCACTTCCCTTTCAAATTCGGCAGCGGTGTGGACAGCTCACAACGTCATGGTTTATTCGTTGTCAAGCTCATCAAGAAATTCTTCCACGGGACGGGTGTTGCCGGCAAGAATATCGCGGAATCCACGCTCAATGCTGTCGAGGATTTCTTCCTTGCTCATTTCGTAGTCGTCATCGACAGCACCGTCGCCCGGGCGTATCGACTCAAGCTCTTGCGTATTCTTGGGTTTCGTCTTCGGACCTCGCATCGTATCAGCCTCCAAATCGAACCTGACGACATGGGTCGATTGTACCAGACATGGTGCGGCAACGGACAGTCGCGTGACGGCGCCGGCCAGTCGCGAGGCTCAGATCATGACTGCGTTTTCGCCATTTTCAGCGCTGCCGACGATGTGGCGCACAATGAGTTCTTCGGTGGCGTCGGCGCGGGGGATATTGGCGACGATGCGGCCGCGGCGCATGACGACCATGCGATCGGCGACAGCCATGACATCGTGCATGGTGTGGCTGATGAGGATGACGGGGATATCGCCTTCGCGCAGGGAGCGTATCAGCGCCAGCACCTTGCGCTGTTCGGGCACGCCGAGGGCGGCGGTCGGCTCGTCCATGATGACAAGTTGCGCATTCCAGTACATAGCGCGGGCGATGGCGACGGCTTGCCGCTGGCCGCCGGAGAGGTTGACCAGCTTCTGCTTCAGCGAGGGGATGTGGATATCGAGTTCGTCCAGCACGCCGGAGGCTTCCGCGCGCATATAGTTGTCATCGGTGACGGGCAGCAAGCCGAAGAGGCGGCGCGTGACTTCTTTGCCCAGGAAGACATTGGCGCCGACATCGAGGTTTTCCGCCAGGGCCAGGTCTTGGTAGATGGTCTCGATGCCGCGGTTACGGATATCGGCGGGCGCGTGATAGGTGATGTCCTCGCCTTTGAAGTAGACCTGCCCCTGATCCGGCCGATAGACGCCGGAGATGCACTTGATGAGCGTGGATTTGCCGGCGCCGTTATCGCCCAGCAGGGCCACGACTTCGCCGGCGTGGACTTCAAAGTCGACGTCATCAACAGCGGTCAAGCCGCCGAAGTGTTTGCTGACGCCCTGGGTGGTGAGGATGGGATCAGGCATTGGCGCCGAACCTTTCCAGCGCGGATTGCAGCTGGTTGACGAGGACGGCGATGATGATGACGACGCCGACCACGATGAATTGCCAGATGGAATCGATATTGAGGATGACGAGGCCGGTCTGCAAGACGGCGATAATCAGCGAGCCGACGACCGCGCCCATGATATCGCCCTCGCCGCCGAAGAGATTGGTGCCGCCGATGACCACAGCCGCCACCGAACTGAGCAGGGCCGCCTCGCCCGCCTGGGGCGCGCCGGCGGTGAAGCGGAAGAGGTGCAGCACGCCGGCGATGCCCGCGGTGAAGCCACAGATGACGTAGATGATAATCAGGTGGCGGTCGACGTTGATGCCGGAGCGGCGGGCGGCTTCTTCGCTGCCGCCGATGACGTAGGTGTGGCGGCCGAATTTGGTGCGCGCCAGGACGAAGGCGAAGACGATGACCACCAGCGCGGTGATGATGACGGGATAGGGCAAAAGCTGCGAGACGACGCGAAGCTGCTGCGGCTCAAGGTCGGGCGGCAGGCGGAACCAGGTGAAGCCTTGATCGGGGATGTAATAGAGCAGGCTGCCGTTGCCGATGGCGCGCAGCGATTCGCGCAGCTCGGAGGAGAGGCCGCGCACGACCTGCTGGCCGTCGGTCAGCAAGAAGGCGGCGCCGCGGACGATGCCGAACATGCCCAGGGTGGCGATGAAGGGCGGCACTTTGATGCGGGCGACCAAGACACCGTTGACCAGGCCGGGAATCAGCGCGACCAGCAGCCCGGCGAAGACGCCGGCAAGCATGGCGAAGGCGACATCATCCCCGCCCGCGGCCAAGTCGCGCATGACGCGGGCGGTCGTCACCGAGGACAAGCCGACCGTCCAGCCGATGGAGAGGTCGATGCCGGCGGTGATGACGACGTAGGTCTGCCCGATGGACATCAGCATGATCAGCGTGCTGGTGGTGAGGATTGAGGCGAAATTGCGGACGGAGAAGAAGCCCTGGCCGCTGAGGGAGAAGAAGACCACCAGGCCGAGCAAGAAGAGATAAGACCAGCTTTTGGTCAAGAATTCGACGAAGCGCGAATCAATGAGGGACTGGCGGTCGGACTTTGCTTTTAGCGTCATAGGCAGTTCCTATAAGGCTTGACGGGTATTGTAACGACGTCGTAGCCGCGCGGCTTCGGGGTTATGTGAAGCGGGCAATCAGCTTGCATACAGTACCCCACACACCTTTACCACCGAGGACACCGAGTTTTTCCGAGGACACCGAGGTTAGCATTGATAAATGTGAGTTGGCGCGAACTTCAAGTCTCTATTTGTAGCCGAGCTGAATTTGGCTCCAAGCGTCTGTCCATCGCGATTACACCTACAGGACCTTGAATTATACCCATCAAACCCCTGCTCGGTGCACTCTATTGACTCGGTGATCTCGGTGGCAAGCGTGTCAACCAACGCTGAAACGATGAGAACCCAAGCTGCCGGAGATATTCGCCAATGCCGCGTGCCGGATGTCCGGATTACATTGGTATCGGACAAGCCTTGCGGGGGCGCCCCGCCGCGAAATCCCCTCCCCAAAGTGAGGGAAGGGGAGGATTATCAGGAGGCTACGCGCGACGGCATGCAGCTAGCCGCCGAGCAAAACGTTGGCTTCCCAGTCGGCTTCGATCAGCGCCTGGTATTCAGCGGCGATATCGGAGACCAGGGACGCTGCCAACTCGGCCGGATCGGCGGCGGCTTCGCCCAGGCTTTCGATGGCGGCTTGCAGCGCGGCCAGGTCGTCTTCGTCGGTGACGCGGCTGACGTCAATGCCGAAAGCGAGGCCGAAGCCATTTTCGGGCACGACTTGCGCGGCTTGACGGTCGGGCCGCAGGATCAGATTGGCCAGCACCAGGGCGGCGGCTCGATTGGGCGCGTTGTAGGGGATGGCCACGTAGTTGAAGTCGCCGATCATGTTGTCGTCGAAGGCGAAGGCGCGGCTGGTGGGCGGGATGGTGCCGGCGGCGATGGGCGCGCCCGCGCCGGAGATGGCCTGGGTGATGCTGAAGTCAATCTCGGCATTGGCGAAGAGCTCGTGCATTTCGCCGATGGTGGCCGGGTAGGTCTCGCCACCGCGCCACAGATTCTCTTCCCAGCTATTGAGCATCTCCCAGAGGGCGGGCGCGTGCTCGTCATAGAGCTCCTGATTAAAGTCGCCGACCCATTGTTCCTGGCCGCCGCTGAGCTCAAAGAGCGCCTGCTTGACGAAGCGCGTGCCCTGGAAGGCGCCGGGGCCGGGGGCGATATAGCTGAAGCGGCCGGGGTTGGCCTCGATCCACGCGCCCAGCTCAGCATAGCTGCGCGGCAGGTCCTCTTCGGCCATGCGGGCGGAGTCGTAGATGAAGTGGAATTGGGCGCCGGACCAGGGGCTCTCGAAGCCATCAACCGGGCGGCCGAAATCCAGGTTCAGGGCGGGGTTGTCCCAATTGACGTAGACGCTGTTGGGGATGTTCTCGGACCAGGGACCGTAGAGCAGCTCGGCTTGTTTCAGCGTGAAGAAGTTCTCGCCGTTGATCCAGATGAGGTCGACGGTGCCGTCA
This sequence comes from Phototrophicaceae bacterium, assembly GCA_965208195.1. Taxonomy (GTDB): domain Bacteria; phylum Chloroflexota; class Anaerolineae; order Aggregatilineales; family Phototrophicaceae; genus UBA6055. Next base: position 2,743,652 of record CBDBOC010000004.1, read on the forward strand.
TCGCCGGTGACGCCGGCTTCGGCTTCGCTCAAGACCTGGTTGACGATATCAATGGTATTGGCGGGCACGCGGTTGAGGGTGATGTTGTATTCCTCGGCCAGCGGGCCGCCATAGAAGTTATCGACGAAGGAGTTGATGCGGTCGGAACCGCCCCACATATACCAGTTGACGGTGGCGCCATCGGCGGCGGCGACCACGGCGTCCCAGCTATCGAAGCCGGGCGGCGGGTCCATCGTGTCGTCATGCGCCAGCGCCGGGCCGAGGGAGCTCAGCAAGAGCGAAAGCGTCAAGAGCAGTACGAGAAGCGATCGTTTAGCGTGCATGTCTTTACCTTTCCTTTTCCGATTTGGATATCTGCCAAAGTTGCGCCCAAAATGGGCGAGACCAGCCGATTATACCTGAGGCGGGCGGCGGCTGCGAATTGCGCTTGGTCTACCCCCCTCAATCCCCCCGTATCAACGGGAGGAGGCTATTCTCGATTTATGCCGCGCCGTCAGCTCCCCCTCTCTGATGATTCGGAGAGGGGGCTGGGGGTGAGGTAGATTGCACGACAGCCGCGCACTCGCTCAGCAATTCACGCCCTCCAATTGCAGGTAGTTCGTTGTCGGGATGTGCTCAATGAGGCGCATGTTTTTCCAGGCGGCGAATTCCATCAGCTCGTCGGTGACATCACCCTGGCCGACAGCGAAGTGGTGTTCGTGGCCGCGCACGGTCAGCGTGTTGACCAGGTCCATCAGCGAGATCGGCCGCTGGTTCAGCTCGAATTGGGCGAACCAGCCGCGGGTGCCATCGAAGCCTTTTTTCTCGTGCTCGATGATATCGGCGCGGATGACGAGCAAGCTGTGGCCGTCATCGCCGATGTAGCTGACGGTGGTCTCTTGCGCGGCGAAGACTTGATCGCCGGCGACGCCGTAGGGGCCGTCGGCGCCTTTGCGGCCCAGGGTCGTGTGATCGACCCACTTGATGCCGTCATCATTGGCGAAGTGGCGGGGCGAGACGCCGCAATGCCACATCAGCATGGCTTGCGTGGCCGGGTCGAGCGCGGTCATATCGAGCAGGGTGGACGAGCCCTGGCGGCCGGTCAGCAGGTTGAGCAGGTGCATGCTGGCCGCGCCCAGCACATCGCCCTCGCAGGAGACGGCGATGCCATCTTCGCTGCCCAGCCAGCTGTAAGCCATGCAGGGCGCCACGCGATAGTAGGACTGGAAGTTGGGCCAGCATTGCACGGCCAGGGCGTCGTAGTCGAATTCAGCGGCCATATCGCGCAGGGCCAGGTAGAGGCGGGTGACGCGGTCGAAGGCGCTGTCTTCGCTGACTGTGATTTGGCTGGCGGCGCCTTTGATATCGGCGACTGTCGCGGCGACCGGGGCGGCATCGTAGGCTTTGGCGCGCGCGACCAGCTCGGCCAATTCATGCGGCAGCACGGCGATGCCGAGGCGGCTGCGCAAGAGGCGCTCGTCGAAGATCATGTCGTTGAAGCCGGGCGAGAGATTGCCGACCCAGCCGATGCGGGCGCGCTCGATGTTTTTCACGGCGGTCAAGGCGCGCACGGTGACGGCGAAACGGTCGCGGAATTCAGCTGTTTCGACGTGGCCGTAGAACCACTTGAAGGGGATGTTCTCGTGCTTGAGGTAGCGCTTGAGGATGGAGGCGAAATGGCTCATGGAGACGAGGGAGTGGATCTTGATCTCGCCTTCTTGCTCGGGGTCGGGCGTGGCCCAGAGGCCCAGGCGTGGCGCCGCTTTGACCAGGGGCAGCAATTGCTCGCCCATGCTGCAGGCGGCCGTCTGCAAGAGCAGGAAGTCGATCTGCCGCTCGCGGAAGACTTCGGCGGCGCGGACCGAGCCCGCTTCCGTCATGAACTCTTCGTCCAGGGCGATCAGCTCAAAGTCGAGCTGGGCCGCCAGCTGCTCCAGGCCGGCGATGGCGCGGGGTCGCTGATTGTATTCGCCGGCGAAGTAAGACGAAATTGAGGTGCCGATGTAGCCGATGCGCAGTCTGTGTTTTGCCATTTGCCAATCTCCTTCTGGTTTTTATACCCCACCCTCGGCCCATCCCCGAAGCATCAGAGAGGGGTAACTCTACATATGCAAATCTAGTCTTGCGCGGTTGTCAATCTCGCGAGCGGTGATTGATATTGCCTTGCGACGCCACATTATGAAGACCTCCAGTGTTCGTGGGCGGCTTCAAAGATGAGGGCGATGGTGGTGGCGCCGGGGTCGGGGTGGCCGATGGCGCGTTGGCCGAGGAATTTGGCGCGGCCCTGGCGGGCGACCAGATCGACGGTCGAATCAGCGCCCTTGCGAGCCGCAGTCGCCGCGTCGCGCCAAGCTGTCGCGAAATCAGCGGCGGACGCAAATGCCTCAACAGCCGGCTCCAGCGCGTCGACCATGGTCTTGTCGCCGATTTGCGCTTTGCCTCGTGCTTTCACGCCATCAAGCCCGGCTTGCAAGAGCGCCGCCATGTCGTCTTGGCGCAGATCCTCGGCATCACGCAGCAGCGCGACGCCCTTGAGAAAGAAGGTGCCGAAGATAGCGCCGGACGCGCCGCCCATGCTGTTCAGCAGCGCGCGCGCAGTCGTCAGCCAGATGGCGCTCAGGGACGGCTGATCGAGCGCGGCGATATCAGCGACGGCGCGGGTGAAGGCGACGCTGATGCTCGTGCCGTGGTCGCCATCGCCCAGGGCGGCGTCGAGCCGATTGAGGGCCTCACGCTCGGCGGCAATGCGTTGCGCCACGGCTGCGATCATCGCGCGCAGCTCGTCAGGCCTGATGACTGCTTCGTTAGCCACCATGCACGCTAGCCCAGCTGCTTCATGACAGCGCCGTCAGCGGGCGCGTCCCAGAGCGCTTTCAGTTGGGCGTCGACGCGGCAGAGCGACAAGGCGAAGCCGGCCATCTCCTGCGTGGTGGCGTACGCGCCGATCCAACTTTTGTAGACGCTGATGCCGGCCACCGCCAAGCTGTCCGCGACCCGGCGATACAAGATGTAGAGCTCCATCAGGGTCAGGCTGCCGCTGTTGTTGAGCAGGACGAGCACTTCATCGCCGGCGGCGAAGGGCAGGTCTTCCAGGATAGGCGGCAGCATCAGGTCGATAGTTTCGTCGGCGCTGAGGGCTTTCTGCCGGCCCATGCCGACTTCGCCGTGCAAGCCCATGCCGATCTCCATTTCGTCGGGCGCCATCTGGAACATGACTTCGCCGGTTATGGGGCTGGCGCAAGAGCTGAGCGACATAGCCAGGCTGCGCGTGTTATCGCGGACTTTTTCGGCCAGGGCTTTGGCTTGGCTGAGCGTCGCCTCGCCCTCGCAGAAGGCGCCGAGCATTTTCCAGACGAAGAAGAGGCCAGCCGTGCCGCGGCGCTCGGGCTCACGGCCCGGGGGAGCGCTGGAGATGTCATCGTAGAGCACGACCAGATCGACATTGTCGATGCCCTCGGCTGCGCAGAGCTCCAGCGCGATCTCGGCATTGAGCAGGTCGCCGGCGTGGTGCGAGACGCAGACCAGCACGCCGCCGCCGCGGTCAGCAGCGCGGATGCCCGCCAGGATGCGTTCGGGGCCGGGCGCGGTGAAGATCTCGCCGGCGATGTTGACATCAAAAAGGCCGGGGCCGACCCAGCCGAGCATGGCTGGTTCGTGGCCGCTGCCGTTGCCGATGACCAGGCCGACCTTGCCCGCTGCTTTAGGCTGGGCGCGGACGAGCAGCCGTTCGCCGCCGAGTTTGACGGTGTCGCTGTAGGCGGCGCAGAAGCCGGCGAGCATTTCGTCGACGATATGCTCCGGCTGATTGATGAGCTTGTGTACGCGTGCTGTCATGCAGCCTCCTCGTCTACCTCACCCCCCGGCCCCCGGTTCCCCCCTCGGTCCCCCCGCTCAACGGGGGGTAGAACTGAATCATCAGAGAGGGGGAGCTTGGTCTGGTGAATATCGGAATAAGTTGGTGCATTTTGCCATCGTAGACCTCGCATTAGTATTGTTGCGGCACTATTTCACGTTCTATTTCGTCAGAGTCTCAAAAGCGAACAAGCCCTACAATGCTATTCTATCGGCACAAAGTACATCAGATGGAGCGGATGGCTGACCGGCCCGTCAGCGTAGGCCACACGCACAGGCAGCCCGCGGCGCGCTTGATCGGGCGGCGCTTTGAGCAGATGCGGGAAGAGGGTATCAGCGCCGTCGAGCAAGACGTAGGCCAAGATGTATGGCGTCGGCAGGGCGCGGACATCGGCGTTGCTGCCGGGCGAATAATGCAGCCGGGACCAAGTCTCCAGCGCGCCCTCGCCCGAGAGTTCGCGCCAGGCGGTCGGCCGCAAGCAAGCCGGGCACAGCGGCCGCGGCGGGGCGTAGGTCACAGCGCAGGCGGCGCAAGTGGTGGCGAAGAAGCGGCGCTGCTCCAGCTCGATGAAGAAGCGCGAGTACCTTGCCCAGCGAGTATTTGTAGCTTGCGTCAGCTCCAGCGTGATGCGCTCGACCTGGCGGAAGGCGAGCCAGGGATCATCGGCGCCGGTTTCGTGCTGGAAGATGTCGATTTGGCTGCTGACTTTGGCCGACATATTCAGTCCCGGCGCTCAAAGATGTTGACGACGCTGATGCTGGCGATGCCGGCGTGGGTATCGGTCAAGCCGCGGCGGGCGCCGGGCACTTGTCGGCGCGGGTCGGCTTCGCCCCAGAGCTGTTGGGCGATCTCGATGGCTTGCAAGATGCCGGTGGCGCCGACGGGCGCGCCCCGCCCCAGCAAGCCGCCGCTGGTGTTGACCGGCAGCTCGCCATCCAGGTCAAAGGCGCCCGATGTCACCGCCGGCCCGCCTTGCCCTCGCTTGACGAAGCCCAGGTCTTCGACGGCTTGGATCTCGACGCCGCTGTAACTGTCGTAGAGCTCGGCGACATCGATTTGGCGTCGGGGATCGCTGATGCCGGCCATGGCGTAGGCTTGGCGCGCGGCTTCGCGTTTGGCGCGGAAGTTGGTGATATGCGGGTAGCGATCGCCCAGGCGCATAGTATCGCTGCCGCAGCCGGTGGCGCTGAAATAGACCGGCGGACGCTCGCTGAATTTGGGGCAGTGCGCCCGCGCCCAATCAGCCGTCGACAGCAAGACGCAAGCGGCGCCATCGCTGAGCAGGCTGCAATCGAGCAGCTTGTAAGGCTCGGCGATGGGGATGGAATTCAGCACATCGTCGATGCTGATGTCCATCGGCTTTTGGGCGATGGGGTTAAGGCCGGCGTTGCGGCGATTGCGGACGGCGACATGGGCGAAGTCGGCTTCGCGGGTGCCGAAGGCGTACATGTGGGCGCGCATCATGGCGGCGTAAAAGCCGGTGTAAGTGCCGCCGAGCATCATCTCCCAATCGACATCAGCCGAGAGGGCGAAGAGTTGATTGGCCGTGCGCGAGGAGACGCCGCGCCCGTTCTTCTCGACGCCGTAGACGAGGGCGGAATCGCAGAGGCCGCTTTGGATATGCGCCCAGGCCGCGCGCAGCGCCAACGCGCCGGTAGCGCCGCCGCCTTCGATACGAACGTTGGGCTTGGGGGTCATGCCGATGGTATCGTGCAAGATGGCGCCGAGGGTCATCTGCAGGTTGAAGTGGTCGCTCTCGTAGCTGGTGATGCCTTGTTCGACGGCGCTGAGATCATCCATGCCGGCATCGGCCAGGCAGGCGAGGACCGCCTCCGCCATGAGATCGCGGGTGTTGCAGGCGCGGTGCTCAGCGGCGACGGGGGTGGCGCCGACGGCGGCGATTACGGGCGGGTCGGGCATGGGCGGGGCGCCCGGACGGTGACAAAACAGTTGCTGGATGTCATGCGGCGTCGAATTCGTTGAATCGATAAATCGGCTGTAACACCGCAGAGAATAGCTAATTTGCCCGGCCAAGTCAAAAGGCCAGCGCAAGTGGCGCGAGCCGGCTTCAGCTTAAGCACGAAGGCACAAAGGCACAGAAACCAAATAAGTCATGCGAAAATTCTGACCTTGTAAGGCTTTTCCGGTACGGGGTCTAGTTTACGTGTTTTTTCTACTCAGCGGAGGATCTACACGTTTGCCACCGAGAACACCGAGTAAGGGTGAGTGCGCCGAGTGGACGAGATGGCGGCTCGCCCATACGAACCTTTGCGTTATTTTGACCTTTCTCTTATGTTGCGATTATACTCAAATCTCGCTTGGCAAGGTGAAGAAGCGATGATCGTGGGACAGGAGGGGAGTTGACATGAGGGAGCGACATTTGCCGCAGCCATCGCGCCGTGATGTGCTGAACATATTCGCGGCTGGCGCTGCCGCGGCCGTCGGTACGATAGCGCTGGAGGGCGCGGCCCGGCTTAACCGCGCCGCCGCTGAAGAAGGCGTTTTGCGCATCGCCTGGTTGACGCCGGCGCAGCTCGACCCGCGCTCGGTCTCGGGCATGAGCGAAATCGCCCTGCTCAATGCGCTCTATGACTACCTGGTCGAGACTGACGCCGATTCCAATCTTGTTCCGGCCTTGGCCTCATCGTGGGAGCGCAACGCCGCTGGCACGGAATACACGCTGCATCTGGTCGAGGATGCCGTGTTTCACGATGGCAGCCGCTTCACGGCGCAAGATGCGGTCTGGAGCATTCAATGGCAACTGGACGCCGGCGGCACCATCGCGGATTTGCTGGCGGCGGTCGAATCAGTGGCAGCGGTCGGCGAGCACACAGTCGTGTTTGGGCTGGCGGCGCCGGACCCCGATTTTCTGTATCGGCTGACGGAGTACAAGGTGGTCATGCTCAAGGCGGGCGCGCAAGACACCGGCGTGGTCTTCAACGGCACCGGACCTTTCATCATGGATGAGCTGCTGCCGGGCGACCGCGCGATTATGCGGGCCAACGCGGATTACTGGCGTGGCGCGCCCGGCATCGACCGGCTGGAGTTTCTGTTTTTCGATGATCAGCAGGCGGCCATCGCGGCGGTCGAAGGCGGCACGGCTGATGGCACCTTGCGGCTGGACAATTTCAGCTTCCTCAACTTCACCGGCGATGCGCGCTTCAACACGCGCGATGTGCCGACCAATGCGCATCAGATGACGCGGCTGCGGGCGGACCGTCCGCCGGGCAACGACATCCGCGTGCGCCGGGCCTTCAAATTGGCGACCGATCGGCGCGCTGTATGGGAGCGGGTGCAGCTCGGTTTCGGCGCGGTGGGCAAAGATTCGCCCATCGGCCCGTCTTTCGCGCAGTATTTCCTCGACGATGCCGAGCCGCCGCCGCGCGACCCGGCCGCGGCCGCCGCTTTGCTGGCGGAGGCTGGCTATCCCGATGGATTGGACATGACGCTGCACGTGCCCAACAGCGGCTCCATGCCGGATTTGGCGCAGACCCTGGCGGCGCAATGGGAAGAGGCAGGCATACGCGTTGAGATTCAACTGGAAGAGGAGAACAATTACTGGGTGAGCAAGTGGCTGGAAGTTGACCTGGGCGTCACTTGGTGGGGGGACCGGGTTGTGCCGCAGATTTACCTCGACCTGGCTTACCGCTCCGACGCCACCTGGAACGAATCGCATTGGCAGGATCAGCGCCTGGACGACTTGATCGATTTCGCGCGCTCGGCCCTCGACGAGAACGCGCGCACGGAAGCCTACAAGGAAATTCAGCGCCTCTTCCTTGATGAGGGGCCCATCATCGTGCCCTACTTTTACGCCTCGTTCATGGTCATGGCCAGCCATGTCTCCGGCGTGGTGATGCATCCCTTCAGCGGGCGAACGCACTTTCACACCGCCCGCCTCGGCTGAGCCTGGCGAAAGCGCGACTTGCGCCTGCGCCGGCGGGTTAAGCGTTGCCTAACTTTTGACTTTTGTGCAATAATGCTGGCGCAGTCGGTGTTTACCGCGCTGTGACTTCCTGCGAGTGGGATGGCGATGACCGAGAGTCGTGATTTAATCCGCAAACGTTGCGAGCGCGCATTGGCGCCGCCGCGCCGCTAAGGGCTGCGTTCAAGCTGAGACGCGCCCGCTCACGCCGCGACTTGCCGCTCCCATGCCGCTGGCAGACATTCTGTATACAAATGGAAAGGGCAGGTATGTCGTGAAGAACCGAAGCAATCCCCCTAATGACGCATTATCCCGCCGAGAGTTTCTCAACGTATTCGCCGCCGGCGCCACCGCGGCCGTTGGTAGCGCCGCCTTGTCGCCCTTGGGCGGCATCGCGCGGGCGCAGAGCGACAATACCTTGCGCTTCGCCTGGCTGACGCCGGCGACCTTCGACCCGCGCTCGGCCTCGGGCGATAGCGAAATCGCCCTGTTGAACGCCGTTTACGATTACCTGATTGAAACCGATGCCGCCTCCAATTTGGTACCGCGTCTGGCGTCGTCGTGGCAGCACAGTGATGACGGTCTGGTGTATACGCTAGAGATTCGCGATGACGCGCAGTGGCACGACGGCAGCCCGGTGACGGTCGACGATGTGCTGTGGACGCTGCAGTGGCAAATCGACGCCGAAGGCTCGGTGGCCAACTTATTGAGCACGGTGGAAAGCATGGAAGCGGCCGGCGACCATGCCATCGCGATCACCTTGAGCGCGCCCAACCCCGACTTTCTCTACAACTTGACGGATAACAAGCTCGTCATCCTGAAGGCCGGCGCGCAGAACATCGGCAGCGAATTCAACGGCTCGGGCCCCTTCATCCTCGAAGAGATGATCCCGGGCGACCGCGCGATTCTGAGCGCCAACGCGGCGTATTGGGGCGGCGCGGCCACGATTGATCGTCTTGAGTTCATTTACTTCGACGACCAGCAAGCTGGCATCGCCGCTGTACAGGGCGGCAGCGTTGATGGCATCGCGCGGCTGGACAATGCGAGTTTCCTCGGTTTCGCCGGCGATGTCGCCTTCAACACCACGGATATCCCGACCAGCGGGCATCACCTGGCGCGGCTGCGGGCGGACCGGGCGCCGGGCGATGACGTGCGCGTGCGGCAGGCCTTCAAGCTGGCGACCGACAGGCAGCAGATTTGGGAGCGGATTCAGCTGGGCTACGGCGCGGTCGGCAAGGACTCGCCGATAGGCCCGGCCTTTGGTCAATACTTTCTGGCGGAGGCCGAAGTACCGGCGCGTGACCCGGCGGCGGCCGCGGCCTTGCTCGCTGAAGCCGGCTACCCGGATGGCCTGGACATGACCCTGCACTTGCCCAACAGCGGCAACTTCCCGGACCTGGCGCAGACCTTCGCCGCCCAATGGGAAGAAGCGGGCATTCGCGTCGAAGTGCGCCTGGAGGACGAAAACACCTACTGGAGCGAACTCTGGATGGATGTCGACCTCGGCATAACCGGCTGGGGGCCACGCCCGGTGCCGCAGCTATACCTCGACTTCGCCTATCACTCGGAGGGCGTCTGGAACGAATCGCACTACAGCAATGCGCGCGTCGACGAGTTGATCGAGACCGGCCGCTCGTCGCTCGACCAGGAAGCGCGCACGGCCGCGTACAGGGAGATTCAGCAGATCTTGCTGGACGAGGGGCCGATCATCGTGCCCTATTTCTTCGCCGCCTTCATGGTGCTGGGCGGGAACATCAGCGGCGTGACGCTGCATCCATTCGCCGGCCGGACGAATTTCGGCGGCGCGCAGATCGGGTAGGCGCGGCGTGGCGCTTGTTATCGTTGCGGGCGGCTCTCCGGGTCGCCCGGACCTAGCTTGGCAAGTTGGTGTAGGGGTCGGCCGGTGGCTGACCCGTTTTCGTTGCGATGCGAACGCGGCAAAGTCGCGCCTGCACACAGGGAAGAGCGCATGTACGCTAGCCAACTTCACAGGAGTGCATTTGCGCTAGGGCGTGTGCTGCGGGCGCTGCTGCGGCAGCCGCAATCCGCAGTCGGCACGCTCCTGGTCGGCTTCTTTCTGTTTCTGGCGCTCTTCGGGGGGCGCCTGGCGCCGTATCCCAACCCCAACGACCAGAGCCACGCTGTGCGCTTGTCGCCGACGCTGGACCTGAGCGCGCTGCACTTGGGCGAGCACCCCTTCGGCACCGACCGGCTGGGGCGCGATGTCTACAGCCGGGTGATCCTGGGCGCGGGCAGCATCTTCCGCATCGCCGGATTGGGCACGCTGATCAGCGTCATCCTGGGCTCGGCGCTGGGCTTGTACATGGGTTATCAAGGCGGCTGGGTGGATGAATTGCTGGGCCGCGTCATCGACGCGCTGCTGGCGATACCGGCGCTTTTGCTGGCGCTGGTGCTGGTCGGCATCATACGCAATATCGATTATGAGATCGGCAGTTGGCAGGCGCAGTTGGCCGATAATGTGGTGCTGTTGGTGATTTCGCTGCTGTACATCCCGATCGTGGCTCGCGTCGCGCGCAGCACCACGCTGGATATCAAGACGCGCGAGTTTGTGGAAGCGGCGGAAATCCGCGGCGAAAGCAAAGCCTATATCATCTTTCGCGAGATATTGCCTTCGGTCGTGCCGTCGCTGGTGGTGGAAGCGTCGCTACGCTTTTCCTACGCCATATTTCTGGTGGCGTCGCTGGGCTTTCTTGGCTTCGGCGCGCGCCCGCCATCGCCCGATTGGGGGCTGATGGTCAACGAGAATCGCGGCGGTTTTTATCGGCTGACGCCTTGGGCGCTGGAATTCCCGGCGCTGGCGATCGCCCTGCTGGTGATCGCCGTGAACCTGATGTCGGACGGCATCCGCCGCGCCGTGCAGAAAGGCGACTGACGATGCCAGCGGACGCGCGCCTCTTGCTGGATGTAGAGCGCCTCTCCATCAGCTACCGGGTCGGCAGACGCTGGATACCCGCTGTGCGCGATTTCCGCTTGCAACTGCGCCCGGGCGAGATCGTGGGCCTGGTGGGCGAATCGGGCTGCGGCAAATCCACCATCGCTTTGGCGCTGATGCACTACCTCGCCAGCAACGGCCGGGTCGATGGCGGCAGCAAGTTGCTTTTCGCTGGAGAGGACCTGCTTGCGAAGTCGAACGCCGATATGCGCCGGATTTGGGCGAAGCGCATCAAGTTTGTGCCACAGAACGCGGCGGCGGCGCTGAACCCGTCGATCAAGATCGGCCGGCAAGTGACGGAGACGCTCCAGGCCGCGCAGCGCATAAGCGACAGAGCGGCTTATGACGCCATGCTGCAGATGTTTCACACGGTCAACCTGGTTGACCCGGAGCAAGTCGCCGAGCGCTACCCGCACGAGCTCAGCGGCGGCATGCAGCAGCGGGTGACCATCGCCATGGCGCTAATCAGCAATCCCGAATTGCTGATCATGGACGAGCCAACCACCGGGCTGGATGTGACCACCGAAGCGGTCATCCTTGATTTGGTGCGCGGGCTAATGGCGGAGCGTGACACGGGCGTCGTCTATATCACCCACAACCTGGGCGTGGTGGCGCAATTGTGCGAGCGCGTGCTGGTGCTTTACGCCGGCGAGATCATGGAGGAAGCCGCTGTCAAAGACTTGTTCGCGGAGCCGCATCATCCTTATACGCGCGGCCTCATCGACAGCGTGCCCAAGCCCGGGAAGAGCAAAATGACCGCGCGCCTGCATTCCATCAGCGGCAACCCGCCGGGCTTGACCAAACTGCCCAGCGGCTGCGTTTTTGCTGAGCGCTGCCCGCTGGTCATCGAGCGCTGCCGCGGGGAAAAGCCGCCGCTTGAAGCCATCGGCGGCGGGCGGACGGTGCGCTGTTTTCGATGGGAGGAGGTGAGGGCGCCGGTGCAAGCCCAAAGCCTGCCCCTCCCCCTGGCCCCCTCCCCAAAGCATTGGAGAGGGGGAGATAACGAGACAGCTGAACAGCGCGGTCGTGTTCATGTCACCGCTGCTTGGCGACAGAAGTCTCCCGCCATTGCGATGGGGGGAGATTTAGAGGGGGGTAGACCAAATACCCTCATGCGCGTGACGGACTTGAAGAAGCACTTTCCGGTTGAGCGCAGCCTGGGCGAGGCCTTGCAGCGCGTTGAGCCGGAGCCGATTCGCGCGGTGGACGGCGTCGACCTGCGCTTGAACGCGGGCCAGACGCTGGGCCTGGTCGGCGAAAGCGGCAGCGGGAAGACGACGCTGGCGCGGGTCATCATCGGCTTGCAAGAACGCAGCGGCGGGGAGCTGGAGCTGCTGGGGCTGGATGTGCGCGACAGCGTCCGCCAGCGCAGCGAAGACGTTCTGGCCAAGCTGCAGATGGTCTTCCAGAACCCGCAGACATCGCTGAATCCCTACATGTCGGTGCGGCAAGCGATCGGCCGGCCTTTGATCAAGCTGCGCAAGATGAGGCCGGCGGCCGCTGATGGCGAAGTGTTGCGGCTGTTGGAGCGCGTCAACTTGCGCGCTGAATACGCCGATCGCTACCCCGATGAATTGAGCGGCGGCGAGAAGCAGCGGGTGGCCATCGCCCGCGCTTTCGCTTCGGAGCCAGCGTTGGTCATCTGTGACGAGCCCGTCTCGGCGCTGGATGTCTCGGTGCAGTCGGCGGTGCTCAACTTGCTGGCGGAATTGCAAGCCAGAGACGGGACCGCCTACCTCTTCATTTCACACAATCTGTCGGTCGTCGGCCATTTATCGGACGCAATCGCGGTCATGTACCTGGGGCAAATCTGCGACATTGGCGCCGCCGACGCCTTTTTTCAGCCGCCGTTTCATCCTTATACTGAGGCGCTGGTCTCGGCCAACCCGGTCGCCGACCCGCGACACAAGACGCAACGCCGCCTGCTGAGCGACAACTTGCCCAGCGCGCGCGACCTGCCGAGCGGATGCCGCTTCCATACGCGCTGCCCGCGCAAAATCGGCGAGATCTGCGAAGACGAGGCGCCGCCCTGGCGCGCTGAAGCGGGCGGCCGCCGCATACGCTGTCATATCCCGCTCGAAGAACTGGCCGCCATGCAGCACGATTTGGCTTTCACGCCGGAGACGGGCTAACCGCCATGCTGGCATTTCTGCGCCGTCGACTGGTTTTCTTCTTGTTCACCTACTTGCTGACTTCATTGACAGTTTTCTTCTTGCTGCGCGTATTGCCGGGGGATGCGGCGCGGGTTATCGCCGGCGGACGGGAAGCGACGGACGACCAAGTATCGGAAATCCGGGGCGCGCTGGGTTTGAACGCCCCCTTGCCCGAGCAGTACGTGACCTGGCTGGGCAACTTCGTCCGCGGCGATTGGGGCGAGACGATCGCCTTCCGCGGCGCCGACAATCGCGACCTCATCCTGGAGCGCGCGCGCAATTCGGCGCGGCTGGCGCTGGTCGTGCTGCTGCTGTCGCTGCCGCTGGCGCTGGCGCTGGGCGTGATCGCCGGCTTGAGCGAGAACAAGCTGCCCGATATTGTCATCTCGCTGCTGACGCTGTCGGTGGTCAGCTTGCCCGAATTCGTCACCGGCTTGTTCTTGATCAACACGGTGGCGCTGGCTTGGGGGCAGGGGCCCTTGGCGCAGGCGCTGGGCTGGTGGTTCCCCGCCAGCTCGGCCGTGCCCGCCAACGCTACATTCAGCGAGATGCTGCCGGCGTTGTGGCTGCCCGCGATCTCCGCCACGCTGGTGATGCTGGCGTACATTTCGCGCTTGACCCGCGCGGGCGTCATTGAGGAGTTGAAGCGCGATTATGTGCGCACGGCCGCGCTCAAGGGCATCGCCTGGCGGACGGTCATCTGGCGGCATGTGCTGCGCAATGCCCTGCTGCCGACCATCACGGTCATCGCCATCAGCATTAGCTGGCTCATCAGCGGCATGGTGGTGATCGAATTCGTCTTCGGCTTCCCCGGGCTGGGCGGCTTGCTAATCACCGCCATCGAACGGCGCGATCTGCTGCTGGTGCAGGCGATTGTGATGGTCACGGTGACCATCATCCTCTTCGCCAATCTCTTCGCTGATTTGGCTTACGCGCTGCTCAACCCGCGGGTTGAGTTGAGTTAGGGCGGCGCATCGCTGAACGGCGCTCGGGCGCAACTGCCAAGATGTCTCGCCCGGCTGGCGGCACGCTATCCGGGCAATAGCTCAAGGAAGTCGCAATGGAGCGGGCGGAAAAGGCTGAAATCGCGCCGGTCGAAGGTGGCGATGCGTGTCACGTCCAGGCGTTCGGCAATGGCCATAATGCAGCAGTCGACCAGATCCAATTCAGAGTCCGCATATTCGCGGCTTATCTGGCGCAAGCGTGCAAGATCCTGCCGCAAAGCAGGTTCGAGCCTGACCATTCTATTCTCAAAGAAGTCCAAGAAATTGAGACTATTCGCGTGACCCAATTTGCGTCTTAGCAGGTAGCCGACTTCAGGCAGCACAATATCTGGCACAATCATCAATTCAAAGCGACCCGCTGCAAAACTATAAGCCCGTGCGTGATGAACGTCGTTGCCGTCGTAGAGCGCGACCAGAAAGCTGCTATCTGTAATCAGCGTCAACGATCTATTCGCTCTTGCAAATAGTCAGCGAATTCGGTGTTTAGGATATCTCGACTGGACTCGTCAATGTTCACGGCGTGCGGTGAAGCCATGTTCATTAGCTTGGCATGGCGCGCCAAGTCTGCCAGCGTTGCCCATTGCGTTTCGTCCGTGCAGGCTTTGGACTCAATCTGATCAAGTATCTCGCTCAGGACATCTTCAACGCGCCTGTCGTTGCGTTCGGCCAGCGCCTGGAGACGCCGGGCGATATTATCCGGAATGTCGAGCATCATGATCCTGTCCTCCGCTCAGCGCCATTGTAACATACGATGCACGGAAATGACTGAGGCGCGCAGCTATGGATGGTTGGCGCTTCAGTCCGCCAGCTCGACGAATTGGCGCTCGTAGAGCTCGGCGTAGCGCCCGCCTTGAGCCAGCAGCTCGGCGTGCTTGCCCTGCTCGCAGATACGGCCGTCGTCGACCACGCAGATCAGGTCGGCGTTGACTATGGTGCTGAGGCGGTGGGCGATGACGATGGCGCTGCGCTGGGCCAGCAGTTTGCGCAGGGCATCCTGGATCAGCGCTTCGGTGACCATATCCACGCTGGAGGTGGCTTCGTCCATGATCAAGACGCGCGGGTCGGCCAAGATGGCGCGGGCGATGGAAATCAGCTGGCGCTGCCCCAGCGAGAGATTGGCGCCGTCTTCGTAGATTTCGGTCTCGTAGCCGTGTGCCAGGTCGCGCACGAATTCGCCAACATTAGCCAGGTCGCCGGCGGTGGTGACTTGCGCCATGGTCGCTTCGGGCGCGCCGAAACGGATATTATCGGCGATGGTACCGGCGAAGATGAAGGGATCTTGGGAGACCAGCGCCATCTGCCGCCGCAGGGAGCGCTGCTGGACATCGCGAATATCAATACCGTCGATCAGCACGGCGCCGTCGCTGACATCGTAGAAGCGGGCGATCAAATTGGCGATGGAGGTCTTGCCGGCGCCGGTCGGCCCCACCAGCGCAACCTGGGCGCCGGCGGGGATTTCCAGGTTGATATCGCGCAGTACCGGCAAGCCGTCTCGATAGCCGAAGCTGACGTCGCGAAATTCGATGTGGCCTTTGATCGGCGGTATTTCGCGCGCGTCGGGGCGGTCGCTGATAGCCGGCTCGGTATTCAACAGGTTGATGACGCGTTCGCCGCCGGCCATTGCCGTCTGCATGGTGGCGTAGAGTTGGCTGAGCTCTTGCACGGGCAAGAAGAAGCGATTGACGTAAGCCAGGAAAGCGATCACCGTGCCCAGGGTTAAGTTGCCTTGCGCCACGCTGACGCCGCCGAAGAGCAAGACGACGCCGGTGGCCACCATGCTGAGGAATTCGACCGTGGGCAAAAAGACGAAGGAGAGCGACATCGCGTCGATGTGGGCGTCGCGATTGGCCCGGTTGACCTGGTCGAATTTCAATGTGGTGCTGTCTTCGTTGGCGAAAGCCTGGATGACGCGGATGCCGCCCAGGTTCTCCGCCAGGTCGCCGATCATGTTGGCATTGCGGGCGCGCGTCTCGCGGAAGGCCAGCTTGGCGCGGCGGGCGAAGATCATGGAAGCGAGCACGATCACCGGAATGATGGCGAAGGTCACCAGCGCCAACTGCGCATTGAGCGAGAGCATGACGATGACGATGCCGGCCAGCAGCAGGCTGTCGCCGGTCAGCGTAATCAAGCCCTGGGACAAGAGTTGGTTGATGACGCCGACATCGCTGATGACGCGGGAAATCGTGACGCCGATGATGTGACTGTCGTGGTAGGCCAGCGGCAGCTCCTGCAAATGACGGAAGAGCGCCGAGCGCAGATCGGCCAGCACTTTCTGCCCCACCCAGCTGAGCAAGTAGCGCTGCGCCATGGACGCCAGGTACAGGCCGGCGAAGGCGGCGAACATCAGAAGGACAATGTCGTTCAAGCCGGCGACCTCGCCCTGCGCGATGGGACCGTCGATGGCCACTTTGACCAGAAAGGGCGTCAGCAGGGTCAAGGCGCTGACGACCAGCATCGCCAGCAGCGCGCCCAGCATGCGCAGGCTGTAGGGGCGGACGAAGATCAACAGATGCCAGATGACGCGCAAGTTGAAGGACTTGCCCTCAACCTTGTCCGCGAAGCTCTCCAGCGTGCCGCGCGGGCTGCCCTGTCCTACGCCAGTTGTGCCGATAGAGAAGCCGATAAGTTACTCCGTTTCGGTGTCGCTCAGACTGCGCCGATTATTCGTCGTTGTCGTCCGGATTGGGCTGGGGCGGCGCTTGCTCTGGCGGCGCGGGATTGAGCGGGGGCCGCCTGGGCGCGAGGCGCTGGAGCAGGGGCGAGCCTTTGTCTTTGGGATAACTGATGCGATCTGGCGACGGATGATACACTACGTTCTTGGCATCATCAATGAATTTGAACTTTATCTTTGACATGACCTAATTCCACCCCTTTTGCCTCACTTTACCAATAAACAGGCTCGTCCCCATTCACCAATGGGACCTACGGCCTCCAAGAAGACATGGAATTCGTACAGACCCCATCCTTCAAACTGTAGGCTCGGTATCGCATAGACTATACGAAAAATACTCGATGCCCGCAAATCGACTTCCAGACTGTCCGCCCATACAACGCGTTCGCCTCCTGGCGCCAGCATTTGGACGGTGGCGGCAAGTACTCGCCGGTCGCTTATAGACTCGGCGGCCCATTGAGACACCAGAAATACTGGCGGTTCAAAAGGAAACGATTCGCCACTGATTGCAAGTCTTCCGCGTTCGACCGCGACCCAGCTCGTCAACACATTGCCCAAATTAATTGTACCCTGTTCCAGGGGTTCTACTTCTGTGCATAGTAATGTCCAGTCATGGCGCATGGGCGATCTTCCGAGTTGCCTCCATCGCACTGACGAATGAGTTTACACCAAGAGCATACCGTTGGGCAGCCAGCCTGCGCACTCCCGTGACAGCGGATCATTCCCGCAGGTTCCGATGATAGATCTCGGCGTAGAGCCCGGAGGAATGCAGCAGGTCGTCGTGTTTGCCGGCGGCGGCGATGCGCCCGCGCTCCAGCACCAGCACCTTGTCGGCCATGCGCACCGTGCTCAGGCGCTGGGCGATGATGAAGGAGGTTCGGCCCTGCATCAGCCGCTCGAGGGCCAGCTGAATCAGCCGCTCGGTTTCGGCGTCGACGCTGGAGGTGGCGTCATCCAGCAGCAGGATGCGCGGGTCTTTGAGCAGGGCGCGGGCAATGGCGATGCGCTGTTTTTGACCGCCGGAGAGCGTCACGCCGCGCTCGCCGACTTCGGTGGCGTAGCCTTCGGGCATGGCCGTGATGAAGTCGTGGGCTTGCGCCGCTTTGGCCGCTGCGATGAGGTCTTCATCGGACACATCGTCCAGGCCAAAGGCGATGTTGTCGCGGATGCTGGCGGCGAAGAGCACGGTCTCCTGCAAGACGATGCCGATCTGGTCGCGCAGCGAATTCAGCGTGACAGCGCGCAGGTCGTGGCCGTCGACCAAGATGCGCCCGCCGGTGACATCATAGAAGCGCGGGAGCAAGTTGATGATGGTGGATTTGCCGGAGCCGGTCGCGCCGAGCAGCGCTACTACTTCGCCGGCGTCGGCTTCAAAGCTCAGCCGATCCAGCACGGGCCGCTGATTGAAGTAGGCGAAAGACACGTTTTCGAAGCGGACGCGTCCCTCGATCGGCGGCAAGGGTGTGGCATCAGGCGCATCGGTCACTTCCGACTTGGCGTCCAGGATGGTAAAGACGCGCTCGCCGGCGGCCGATGCCATCGCCACCGCCGGGATGATGATGCCCAGGCGCCGCACGGGCGAAATCAACTGGCCCATATAGGTGGTGAAGGCGACCAGCTCGCCGATGGTGAGGCTTTGCTCGATGACCAGCCGGCCGCCCAGCCAGATGATGATGACCGTGCTGAGACTGGCGATGAAATCGAGCAACGGGATGTGCAGCGTCGAGGCGCGGACCTGCTGCGCCGCCAGGGCGAACCAGGCGCGATTGCGGGCTTCAAAGCGTTCGATTTCCGCTTCTTCCTGGGCGAAGGCTTTGACGATTTTGGAACCGCGCAGGTTTTGCTCCAGCACGGTGGTCATCTCCGCCAGCTGATGCTGCAGCTCCAGCGAAAGCGGGCGGTAAATGCGGCCGAAGCGGAAGGCGACGTAGGCCAGCAGCGGCATCAGCAGCATCGACAGTATCGCCAGCGGCGCGTTCATCAGCAGCAGCGCCACAAAGGTCAGCAGCAGCAGCGTGGACGACTGGAAGAGGCGCACGATGGCGCGCCCGGTGAGGAAGCGGATGCGCTCGACATCAGATATTGAGCGGGCCAGCAACTGCCCGGTCTGGGCGCTGTCGTGATACGAGAAGGAGAGCGAACTGAGCTTTTGGTAGATGGCGTTGCGGATATCGTAGGCGACGCCTTGCGAGGCGACCTCGGTGCCGCGGCCAAGCAAGAAGTCGATCAGGCCCTTGACCACGGTGAGCGCCAGCAGACCGCCGAGCGAGCTCAGCAGGATGTGCATATTCTGCTGGATGACGCCGGCGTCGATGATCCAGCGAATAGTCTGCGGGATGATCACCGCCAGGCCGTTGGTCAGCAAAGCCAGCGCGTAGACGCCGATGGCGATTTCGCGGTATTTTTTGAGGAAGGCGAAGCTGCGCAGGAGCGAACTATTGCGGGCGCGTTTGCCCACGAGGGGGAGTTTGAGGGAGAGATTTGCCATAGATTTTGCGTTTGCTGCCGGGCGCTCCTTGGAATATATAAAAGGCCACCATTTACGATAGCGACAAACGCCATCGGCTGACAGACCCAGTTATGGCGGATTGTTTGGCAAACGCGGCAGTCGGACTGTGTGACTGCCGCACCCCAGCCCCCTCCCCGAAGCCTCCGGGAGGGGAGACCATTTGCATCTGACAGTGACCTGGTGACCAATCGCGCGGCAGGTTTGCCGAAAAGAAGCTTGAGCAGCGATTAAAAGCGGCGCGGCAGCCAGACGGTCATCTCGCTGATGCCGCGATTGTTCCAGGCGTAATAGGGAATCAGCTTGATATCCAGCGGCTCTTCACGCTCATCGCCCGCCTCCCAATACAGGGCGGACGGCCCATTTTCGTCGACTAGCTGGCGCGCCGTCCCCATGATGGTCACGACGCCGCCGAGCAAATCGGCTTCATGCGTCGCCTGCAACTGCATGTCGTCCGGCGCATGGACTTCGAGCATGGAGACGTCAGCGGGCAGGTCGACGCCTTCGAGGCAATAGACGATGGGCCCGCGCATGATGGCGACGTGGTTGCGGATTTCTTCGGCTTTGGGGTGCGCTTTGATCACGCGCGCTTGCTGGGGCAGGCGCAGCTCGATCGCATCGCCGGCCCGCCAAACCCGCTTGAGCTCGACGTAAGACCCCGGCGTCAAATCGAGGTTGCTCGGCTCGCCATTTACGCTCAAAGATGCGTCGCTGGCCCAGCCGGGAATGCGCAGCATCAAAGCGACTTGGTTCTCGGGCGCCTGGTCGATGGTGATGCGTATCGTGTCCTCCCAGGGGTAGTCGGTCTGCTGGCTGAGCGCGAGCGTCGCGCCGTCGGCCAGTTTCGCGTTGACGCTGTTGCTGCCGTAGAGATGAACCCACAGGCCCGCGTCCGAGGTGCTGTAGAACCAGTTGTGCAGCAGGGCGATGGTGCGGGCGGTGTTGGTGGGGCAGCAGTAGCAGCGCGAGATGAACCAGCGCTCGTAGGCATCCTGGCTGAGCAGCGGGTGCTCGGCGCCGTACCAGCGCAGCGGATTGGTGTAGCAGAAGGTGATGCCGTCCAGGCTCATCGACGAGAGCATGCTGTTGTAGAGCACGAGTTCGACGATATCGGCGTATTTGGCGTCGCCGGTCAAGTTGAGCAAGCGCCAATTCCACATGGCGTTGGCGATATTGGCGCAAGTTTCGTTGTAGGCGGTGGCGTTGGGCAGCGAGTATTCGTAGCCGAAAGCTTCGTGCACATCGCCGGCGCTGCCGCCGAATTCGGGCCGCTGCGAGGCGCCATGGTGCTGCGCCGATGTGCCGCCGGTGATGTACATCTTGCTGTGGACGGCGTTGTCCCAGATGCGCAGCAAGCCGGCCAGCAATTCTTCATCGCCCGTCTCGGCCACGACATCGGTGGCGCCGCAATAGAGATAGCCGGCGGTCACAGCATGGCCGACCGCGCGCGTTTCTTCGCGCAGCGGCACAAGCGCCTGGTTCTGATCGCCGCCGCCGGGCTGGGAGCCGCGCATATCGACGAAGCACTGCGCCAGCTCCAGGTAGCGTATGTCGCCGGTGGCGCGGTAGAGGTCGACGGCGCCCATGGTGTTGGACGGGTTGAAGCCGAAATGCGCCAATTCGGGCGGGCGCGGCATGAAGAGATCGTAGAGATAATCGGCTTGCTTAATGGCGACTGCCAGGAAATTGCGCTTGCCGGAGACGCGATGGTGGACCGTGGCGGCCGTCAGCAAGTGGCCCATATTATAGAGTTCATGGTCGCGCAGATCGGTCCAGTATTGCTTGTCGTCGCGCAGCTGCATCGGCGTGCTGAGGTAGCCGTTCGCTTCTTGGGCGGCCGCGATGACATCGATCAGCGGATCCAGATGATCGAGGATGGTCGGGTCTTTGGTGATGCTGTAGACGTGCGACCAGGCTTCCATGTATTTGTAGCAGTCGCCGTCGCTCCACATGGTGCCTTTGCGCTCGCCCTCTTGCCAGCCGGCGGCGATGTAGAAATTGCTGAAGACGGCGCCGTTGTCGGGTTCGTCGAGGGCTTGGCGCATGCTGGGCAAGACGGCCTCGCGGCACAAGTTGAACAAATTGCCCCAGAAGCCGTCGGCCCATTGGACCGCGTCGTGTTCCAGCGGCGAGAGTTTTTGATATTGCGACATGGTTGGCATGATATGGTTTCGTCCTTTTGAATCTGCTCGCTAAGTCTTGCGTATGATTTACTTTTCTTGCGACTTGTTCTGGCGCTATTATCGAATATGCTCCTCCACATGGCGGTAATCGGAATGCAAGGGATGCTGAATGCGGCTGGGCTGGGCTGTGATTTGCAGAGATTTTGAAGAGCACGAAGATGGCACACTAACGCTGAAGCGAGTTTTCGCGGATACAGCGCTGGAAATCCCGGTTTCGAGTCTTCCTCCTGTCAGCGTGACGCTTAACCCTCCGTTAGTCTGGTTTCGTATTGGTTCGCTGAGTCGGAATCTGACAGAACTCGCTATCCCGCACTCTTGCGAGTGCTTGCGCCGGGCGACAATCAGATCTTGGACGAATGGAACTTCGCAATTGATTTTCTGGATTCAGCGAGCAGTCTCACAGTATTTCAACTCAGTGACCTATTATTTGTCGGAGATGGCATGTACGAAATTCACATCGAGATTCAAGAATATGGCGAGTGGATTTTGGCGGCGCGAAATAGCATAAACTTGCGCAAGACAGTACAATAGAATGGCGAGGCGAGAGGATAAGCCATGAAGTCAAATTACACGATCGTCAGTAATACGCCCATAGTCGTGTACGAGGTGAGCTCCAAAGGCATCCGCCACATTCGCACGACGCTGCCTCCCCAACGAGACAAAGACGCTCCCAAACCGAGCAAAGACGCCGATAAACGCGACAAGTCAGATTAGACCGCGGCCGTTCCGCCCAGCATATTCTCCGCAACTGATCGTTCCTTTCCACTTGCTGCTTCACTCGGCGCAGCGATGCATGCCCGCCACTACTTGTACCCGGTGAACACAACGCCCTGGATGAAGTGCTTCTGGGCGAAGAAGAAGACGATAATCAGCGGCAGCATGACCACCAGCGACACCGCCATCAGCGAGTTCCACTCCGTGCCGTAGGTGCCCTGGAAGAAGCGCAAGCCCAGCGCCAGGGTGTATTTGTCCTGGTCGAGCAAGAAGATGAGCGGGCGGAAAAAGTCGTTCCAGTGAAACTGAAACGAGAAGATGGCGACCGCGCCCAGCACCGGCTTGGACATCGGCAGGGTGATGCGCCAGAAGACGCCGAAGCGGGAGCAGCCGTCGATCACCGCCGCTTGATCCAGCTCGCGCGAGTGGGTCAAGAAATACTGGCGCAGCAGAAAGATGTAAAAGGGGTTGCCGAACCAGGAGGGCAGGATCAGCGGCCAGAAGGTGTCGATCATGCCCAGATGCCGAAACACGATGAACTCGGGTATCAGCGTGACTTGGCGCGGCAGCATCATGGTCGCCAGCACGACGATGAAGAGCACATTGCGCCCACGCCAGCGCAAACGCGAAAAGGCGTAGGCCACGATGGACGAAACGATGAGCTCGCCCAGCAGGCAGAGCACCACGATGAAGACGGTGTTGGCGAAGTAGAGGTCGAAGGGCAGCTGGCTGAGCGCGTCGGGATAATTCTGCCAGACGACTTTCTGCGGCCAGAATTCGGGCGGGAAGCGAAAGACGTGCGAGAGCGGCTTCAGCGAGGTGGAGATCATCCACTGCAGCGGCAGCAGCACCACGATGGAGCCGATGCCCAGCAGCAAGTAGACGAAGAGCTTGCTGATTATTTGCCGCGCGCTCAAGCCGACGCCGGTGCTGCTCATCTTCAGTCCTCGTCCGATTCAGCTTCGTAATAGACCCAGAATTTGGCGGTGGCGAAGAGAATGATCGTCAGCAGTAAAATCGCCAGGAAGAAGACCCAGGCCAGCGCTGAAGCATAGCCCATCTTGAAATTCTGGAAAGCCTGCCGATAGAGATAGAGCAAGTAGAAGAGCGAGGCGTTGGCCGGCCCGCCGTCGGTCATGATGAAGGTCTCGGTGAAGATTTGCATGGTGAAGATGACGCCGGTGATGAGCTGAAAGAAGATGGTCGGGCTCAGCATGGGCAGGGTGATGCGGAAGACGCGCTGAATCCAGTTGGCGCCGTCGATCTCGGCCGCTTCGTAGAGGTCGGTCGGTATCGCCTGCAAGCCGGCCAGGTAGATTATCATGCCGCCGCCGACGCTCCACAGACGCATGATGACAAAAGCGGGCAGCACCCAGATCTTGCTGCCCAGCCAGGCGGGCCCCTCGATGCCGAAGATGCGCAGCGCCGTATTGAGCAAGCCGAAATCCGAAGAGAAGATCCACTGCCAGAGGATGGCCACCGCCACGCCGGACAGAATCGCCGGCAGGTAGTAGATGGTGCGGAAGACGGCCAGGCCGCGGATGTTGGTGTTCAGCAGCATGGCGATGACGAGGCCGAAGACGATGTTCAGCGGGATGGACGCCAGGGAGAAGATCACCGTAATCCGCAGCGAGTGCATCGGCAGCGGGTCGGTAAAGAAGAGCTTGTGGTAGTTTGCCAGGCCGATGAATTCCGGCGGCGACAGGATATTCCACTTGAAGAAGGACAGCCCCAGCGAAGCGATCATGGGGAAGGCGGTCAAGAGCAGAAAGCCCGCGACCCAAGGCGAAACCATCGCCCAAGCCAGCACCGTTTCACCGCGCTGGTAGGTGAAATTGAGGCTGGTGAAGCCGCTCTGCCGCTTGACGAAATGGGCGAGGCTCACCGAAGAACCAACCCCCCTCTAAATCTCCCCCCATCGCAATGGGGGGAGACTTGGTCGAGGCTAAACGAGCAATGATTCGTCACAAGCGAACTCGAAAGCGCGCAACGCGCAACCTGGCAGGATCGTCGGTCCAGCCCCCTCTCCATTGCGATGGGGAGGGGGTTTGGGGGAGGGGTTTGATCGCTTACCCCGAGCGCCACTGGCCTTCCTGGATGAGCGGGTTGACCTGGCGCACGATCTCGTCGCAGACGACCTTGGCGTCACGCTCTTCGCCGATCAGCAGCAGGTCGATCTGCGCCTGCATGATCTGCGTGATCTCGCCGAAATTAGTCAGCACGGGGTCGGGCGCGACGAAGTGCCGGGCGGCATCAAGCATGACATGTTTGTTGGCCGGCGGCAGCGGGTCGGTGACGAACCACTTCTCCTGCTCGGCAAAGGACGTGCCTTGCAAGCCGCCTTCGCGAATGATGGTCTCCATCGCCGGACCGTTGAAGAATTTCAGCAGGTTCCAGGCGCATTCCGGCACTTGAGTCGTCTTGGGCACGACCAGCGGATAGTAGTAGACGTAGTTGGCGCGGCCGCCGGGGCCCGCCGGGTAATGCCCGAGCGCGATGTTGAAATCGCCCTCGCGGAAGTTGGGGAAAGCCCAGCTGCCGCTATAGAACATGCCCAGGCGACCGGTCTGCATCAGCGCGGTGGTGCCCATCTCCGCCATGGCTTCGGGGCGCGGCGCGAAGCCGTATTCCCAGCGCAGATCTGAATAGAATTGCAGGCCCTCGACGGCGCCGGGCTCGTTCAGCGTGCACTCAGTGGGGAAGAAGGGGTCATCCACCAATTGGCCGCCGAAGATGCGCACCCAGGTCTGCCAGACTTTGTCCCAACCGGTCACATCGCAAGCCCATTGCGTCGTGCGACCGCTGGCATCAGTCTTGGTCAGCGCCTCGCAAGAATTAAAGAAGTCGTCGACCGTCCAGCCTTCGTCGTCCCACTGCGCTGTAGGCATCATGGCGCCGGCTTCTTCAAACATGTCCTGGTTATAGAAGATGGCGATGGAGGCGACGTTATCGGGCATGCCGTAGATGCCGCCCTCGTGCGTGTAGGCTTCGATGGCCAGGTCGGGGAATTGCGTCAGATCGTAGTCGTCAGCATCGACATAGGGCTTGAGATCGAGCAGCAGGTCATCCGCCAGAAATTGCGGCAGCAGGCCGATCTCGATGATGAAGACATCAGGCGGAATGCCGGCCGCCAAGCTGGTGAAGAGCTTGTCGTTATAGCCCGAATTGGGGCCGCCGGGCACCGAGGTGAAGTTGAGCGCACAGCCGGGGTAGGCGTCGTCAAAGGGGGCGAGCGCCTTCTCGCGGATGCCGATCAAAGGCGGGCCGTCCCAGAAAAAGATGGTGACTTCCTGCTCATCCTGGGCGAGGACGCCGCCGACGCCAGGTATCGTATAGACGCCAGCCGCCAGCGAACTCATGCCGGTCAGGCGCAGAAAATCGCGCCGACTCATGCTTACTTTTCTAGCCATTTTGCACTCTCCATTGGACTAAGTGAAATTGAACTGACGGACAAATTTATTGCGGGACGCGTTCTGCCATACACGCTCCTCTCAGCGACCTAACTGCAATCACCGGGCGCTTGCTCCCAGGCGCGCAAGGTGCGCTGCAAAGTATTTTGCAGATGCTCGCGCAAGGCGCCTTGCGTCGCCACGACATCGCGCTGGCTCAAGACATCGAGTATTGCCAGATGCTCGGGCAAGGCGTCAAGCTGGGCGCGCGGCTGGACTTTGGCGACGATGTGGTGCGCCCAGTCAATCAGATCTTGCAGCTGCTCCATCAGGCTGATCAGCAGAGGATTCTCCGAGTGGCTGACGATGAGATCATGTAAGAGATTATCGCAATCAGCCAGCTGGGACAAATCTCCCGTTCGCGCGAAATGCTCGCCGCCCCGAACATAGACGGCGCGCGCGTCGGCGATGGCCCGCGCGGGAATACGGTCGGTGGCGAGCGTGACCGCCAGGCACTCCAGGGCGATGCGCACATCCATAGTGTCTTTGAAGCGCGTCTGATCAAAGTCTTCGACATAAACGCCACGCCGCGGCGCCACCTTCAAAAAGCCGAGGCCATCCAGGCGGCGCACGGCGTCGCGAACGGGCATGGCGCTGACTTGCAGGCGCCCGGCGAGTTCGTCGATGGTGAGGCGCTGGCCCGGCAGCAGGTCGCCGGCCATGATCTCCCGCTTGAGCTGGGTCTCGATTTTCTGGCTGAGCGATGTGGTGTCCAGCATGTGCGACGACTTCCCCGAACGCGGCGTCCGGCGATATCGTAAAATCTAATATCTAAAATATCACACGCAGCAAGCGCTGTCAAATTTTGCCCGGCCTGGCGCTCCATCCACAGTGAGCGCGCCTTGTGTTAAACTCGCCCGGCGGACTGTGGGTCGTGAATCCACGCTACCTCGGGGAATGGTCAGCGACGACCGAACAGGAGAAGACTGCAAATGCCCGACGCAATCGTCATCGGCAGCGGCGTCATCGGCTTGAGCGCGGCGCGCTGCCTGCAGGAAGCCGGCTACAGCGTGCACATCGTCACGCGGGAATTGCCCCTGGCCACCACCTCGGTCGCCGCCGGCGCGGTCTGGTCGGGCTCGGGCGTGTTTGGCCGGGCGCGCAAGTGGGCGGCCCGCTCGCTCGCCACCTTCCTGCCGCTGACGGAGCTGCCGGGCAGCGGCGTCACGCTGCAGCGCACGCGCGAGGTCTATGCGCAGCCCGTGCCCGACCCCTGGTATCGCGATCGCATTCCTTTTTTCGCGCACATCCCGGCGAGCGAGTTGCCGGCGGGTTTGAGCGATGGCTACTTGATGGAGGCGCCGATGATCGCGCCGCCGGTCTACCTACCCTTCTTGCAGGATCAATTCATGGCCGCCGGCGGAACGATTGAGCAGCGCGAGCTCGAGAGCCTGGACGAGGTGGAGGACGCGGCGCCCCTGCTGGTCAATTGCAGCGGCGTGGGCGCGCGTAAGCTGGCGCGGGACGAGGGCGTCTATCCCCTGCGCGGGCAGACTATGCTGATCGACGCGCCGGAGATCGCGGTCGGTTACATGGACAACGTCGCCATCGACCACATCTTCCCGCGCTGCGATGGCGTGCTTATCGGCGGCGTCAAAGTGGCCGGCGATTGGAATCGCGATCTGGACCCGGCGGTGCGGGCAGATATCCTTGAACGCACGGTCAAGATCGAGCCGAGCATCGCCGACGCCGAAGTGCTGCGGGAATTCGTCGGCTTGCGGCCGGGACGCGCCGAAGTGAGGCTGGAGGCCGAGGAGATCGCCGACGGCTGCACCGTCATCCACAATTATGGGCACGGCGCGGTGGGCTATACGCTATCCTGGGGCTGCGCCGAGGACGTGGTTGCGTTGGCCCGCCGGATTGAGGCGAAATGAAAGGGCAGAAAATCTCATCGGGCTGTTCTACCCCATCCCCGGCCCTTGTTCCCCCCTCAATCCCCCGCTCAACGGGGGGCAGACTTCCGAATCATCAGGGAAGGGTGACTTGAGGCTGGGGTTGGTATGTTCTTCAGACTTCGCATCATTAACGTGTTTCTGCTGAGAAAACAGTAAGGCGTCGCGCTGGCTCGGCTCGCCCTACTCACGCGCAGGGAGGATTCATGAGCAGACAGAATATCTCATCGGGCACGGTCTTCGAGCGCATCGCCGGGTATTCGCGGGCGGTGCGGCTGGGTGATGTGGTGCACGTCTCGGGCACGACAGCGACGGACGGCGCGGACGAGGTCATCGGCGTCGGCGACAGCGGCGCGCAGACCGAGTTCATCATCCGCAAGATTGAAGCAGCGCTGCGGGAAGCCGGCGCCGAGCTGACTGATGTCGTGCGGACGCGGCTTTACCTGGCGCCGGGCGCGGATTGGGCAGCGGTCTCGCGCGTGCATGGCCAGTATTTCGGCGAGATCCGCCCGGCGAACACCTTGCTCTACGTGCACGCGCTGGTCGGCGAAGCGTATCTGGTCGAGATGGAAGCCGAGGCCATCGTGGCCGGCGATGCGCGGCCTGGCCAGGTGATTTGACCACAGAGGCACAGAGGGCACAGAGGAAAGCTGTAGGGGCGAGGCGGTGACTCGCCCGATAACATTATGCCAGTGTCGGG
Source organism: Phototrophicaceae bacterium (assembly GCA_965208195.1). Taxonomy (GTDB): domain Bacteria; phylum Chloroflexota; class Anaerolineae; order Aggregatilineales; family Phototrophicaceae; genus UBA6055. Next base: position 2,771,631 of record CBDBOC010000004.1, read on the forward strand.
TGTGGGCGGCTCACCGAGTTGCCCCTGCAAGAGTCTCATTGGCTGTGATTTTCGTACTGGAGGCAGCGCTTGAAATTCAGTCTGCGCTTCAATAATGACCTGCCCGTGCGCGACTACGTCACCTACGCCAAAGCGGCGGAAGCGGCGGGTTTCGATCAATTTTGGGTCAGCGATGATCTCTTTCTGCGCAGCGCGCCGGTGATTTTATCGGCCGTGGCGGTCGCGACGGAGCGCATCGAAATCGGCAGTTGCATCCTCAACCCTTACACCATGCACCCGGCCGAGATGGCCATGTTGGCCGCTACGCTCGACGAGCTGTCGGGCGGGCGCTTCAACCTGGGGCTATCAGCCGGCGCTGAGGACTTTATCAGCGGCTGGCTGGGCATGGCGTTCGACGCCCCGCGCACACGCGTCGTCGAGTCGGTCGCGGCCATCAACAAGCTGACGGCCAACGAAAACGCCGCTATGCAGGGGCGCGTCTTGCGCTGGAGCGAGGAGGCCTGGCTGCGCTTTCCGTCGCGGCGGCGCGTGCCAATCTACCTGGGCGCCATGAGCCCAAAAATGCTGGAGGAGATCGGCGCCATCGCCGACGGCGGCTTGCCCCTGCTCTTTCCGCCGGAGCACTACGCCAACGTTCTACCGTATGTAGAGCGGGGCCTGGCGCGCAGCGGGCGCGATTTCAGCGAGATTGACCTGGCGGCTTGCATCTGGTGCTCGGTCTCGGAGGATCAGCGCGCTGCAGCAGCAATGCTGGCGGACAAGATCGCCTATTACGGGCACGCTATGAGCCCTATGATCCTGGAACAGCTGGGCTTGAGCCGCGACGACTTTGAGCCGATTCGGCGGGCTTACCACGTGGACGGCGATATCGAGCGCGCGCGCGGTTTGGTCACGCCGGAGATGCTGCGCATCGGCATCGCCGGTTCGAGCGCCGCGTTGAACGAGAGGCTGGAAGGCCTGGCCGCGCTTGGCGTGCGCCATTTGAGTTTCGGGCCACCGCTAGGGCCGGACATTTCCGCCGCTATCGAAACCATCGGACGGGAGGTCATCCCGCATTTCTCCCGATGATAACATCTGCGAATCGGCGGCCCGCCTACGCTACGTCGAGGCAACGATCTGGCCAAGCTGAGCATTCGCGCGCCTGCAAAACACGGCGCATGCATTATCATAGTCCCATAGAAAAGCGCCTTGCAGGAAGGGAAGCCACATGCGCCGTCGATTGTTCCTCGTTATGATCGCCGCACTTCACATTGTGGCTTTGTCGCAGGCGACCGACGAGGCGCTCCCGCCTTGCACGACAGAAGAATTCGTCGCCATCTTTGAGCTCATTGCCGAGCAACAGGTGGATGCGGCGCTGGACCTGCAGAGCTTCAACGATCTATTGCGCTACAGCGGGGCGCAGCTGTCACAGCGCGCGACTGTCCACGCGGGCTTGCCGCCTTGCGCTGATGGGGTCGAGGCGCATCAGCTGCTGCTGAGCCTGGGCACGGATATCGTGGCGCGCAACGCGCTCGATCTCGCCAATTTGCCCGCCGCTGAAAACCCCTATCGACAGCAACTCGCCACGGACCAGGAGCGGATTGAAGCCCTGTCGCAGGCCATGCTCAACCGCGATCGGGCGAGCGCGCCAAGCCCGCAAGAACGGCGCAGCCCGGCGTGCGCAGACGCGGAAATGTCACTGATAGTCGGCTTGGCGACTGAATTCCTCGCTGCCATGGATGAGGCGGAAGCGATTACGAACCTCCCCTTGTACGTGCAATCGGTCGCTCGACGCCTGGCTTGGCGGAAAGCGAATCTGCCGCGCCTGCCCGCCTGTGCCGAGGCGATCCCGCTGGCGCTGCTCTTGAACCGCGCCAGCACTGATGCCGCCGCGCACCATGCCCTGGCCTTCGCAGGCGTCTCCCAGCAGACCAATCCCTACGATGATCTCGAGGTGGCCGCGCTGGCCGAGCTGCGAATTTGGCTGCAATTGGCGCAGTTGACGCAGGCCGGCGCCGAATCGGATTCGACGAGCGTTACGGGCCGATTACCCGCCTGCACGCAATCCGAACTTGCCGCGGCCTACGCCAGCCTGCAGCCGACTTATGCGCAGTTGAGACCCGGCTACGGATACGCAGACGAAGCTGCCGCCCGGCTGGCGCTTAGCCTTGACCATGTCCAAAGCCGCGTTTCTATTTACCGGGAGTTGCCCGGCTGCGCCGAAGCCATTCACGCCGGCTGGTGGCTGGCTCAGGCGCTCAGCGACGCGGCGCTCCAGTCGGCCTTCGCTGGCAAGAATGCCCAAGTCGCCGACTTTCACGGCGCCAGCAGCGTCGCGGCCGCTGCCTCGATGTCTCGTTTGGAGAGCTTGCTTGGCGCTGAGCAGAGCGCGGCGACAGCGCCACGACGCGGCGCGCCCACCTGCCGTGACCCGCAAAGGGTGTACTTCAACGTTTACATTATGCCGGCATTTCACCGGTTTACAGAAGCCGCCCTGGCCACAGCGACAGCCGCGGATCTCGCGCAACTCGTCGACGAAGCGGGCGGCCTGCGCGACCTGCTCTGGGAGCAGCTGCCCCGCTGTGACGCTGCGTTGGAAGTCGGTTGGCTGATGCGCCGCGTCGCCGCGGATTTCCTCGCCATGCTCGCGCTGGAATCGGCCGGCGCGGCCCCGCGCGACATCCCCTACGTCAGCGCGATCGTCGAAGACATGGCGGCGATTCACGCGCTGCTGGAAGATTTCAACGCGGACACCTTCTACGCGGCCGGGCTGATCTACTACGTCATCGCCGATGGCTTCGCCAATCTCCGTTCTTGCGGTTCGACCGAGTGCGCGGTGGTGGGCATGGCGCAGCGGGGCGATATTTTGCGCGTATTGGACGACAGCGGCGACTGGCTCAAGTTGCAGCTGGGCGATGGCGGCACAGCCTGGATCGCCGGCTTCCTCGCCAGCGAGACGCCGCCCTAATTCGCCAGGAGGCGGCTCATCTCCGTCAGCGCGGCGCCCAGCTCGATATTGCGGTTGGTGCCCGTGCCGCCGCCGATATGCGGGCAGAGGATGACGTTGTCCAGGCCGCAGAGCGGGCTATCGGCCGGCAGGGGCTCGTAGACGAAAACATCCAGGCCGGCGCCGGCGATGCGACCCTCGCGCAGGGCGTCGATCATGGCGTCTTCGTCGATGATGCCGCCGCGGGCGATGTTGACGATGTAGGCGCTCTCCTTCATCAGCGCGATCTGCTCGGCGCCGATCATACGCTCGGTTTCGGCCGTATGCGGCGTGGCCACGCAGACGTAGTCGCTCTCGCGCAGCAGGTCGTCCAGATCAGCATAGCGCGCGTCAAAAACACCCTCGAGCTCGGCACTGAGCGGCGACCGCTTATAGTAGATGTTGCGCATGCCCATGACGCTGGCGCGGCGCGCGAGCTCGCAGCCGATTTCGCCCATGCCGATGATGCCGAGCGTCTTGCCCACGACCTCGTGCACGCGGGTATTGTGCATCCAGTGGAAAGCGATTTTGCGCTCGGCAGTGACCTCGGGCTTGAGGCCGCGGTAGCGATAGGCGCCCAGCGATACGGCTTCGTCCGAATTGACCAGGTCTTTACTCAGCGCCAGGATCAGCGTCATGGCCAGTTCGGCAACGCAATTCGGCCCCTTGCGCGGCACGCAGGCGAAGGTCAAGCCACGCCGGCGGACGGCGTCCACATCGAAATTGGTGTAGCTGCGTCCCAGCTTTAGCGCGACTTGCAGGCCGGGCATGGCGTCGAGCAGCGCCGCGTCGACCGTCGCCGAGCCGGCGATCAAGCCGATAACATCCGCCGAGGCCAGCGCCATCGGGTCGTCCGCAGCGCAGAGCACTTGCAAGTCGGGAAAGTCGCCCGCCAACTCGGCAGCCGCCGCGTCATAGCCCGCATCCGCCAGTAGAATTGTCTTCGTCATCAGGTTTGGCCCCTCGTTTTTCAGCGAACTATAATCGACATTGTCGGCGCAGCGCAATGAGGAAGACGTGCGCAACCCGACCGCCGATACCGAGGGCGCCTGGCGAACTCCACCAGGTGGCCCGGTTTGACGCTCTGGGCGAAATTCAATGACAACGGCGCCCTAAGCGCGGGCTAAGGGGAGCGACCAATGCAAGCCAAACTGGCAGCCGCAACGCTGGCCACACTCTTCATTCTGTATAGCTTCGCAGCGGCGCAAGACTATTGCATCCGCGCTAATCGCGGGCTCAATTTGCGCGAGGCGGCCAGTCTACGCAGCAATGTGGCTGGCACCGTATTTTCAGGCGAAACCCTGCTGGTCACCGGCGAGTCCAATAGCTGGCTGCGGATCAGCAGAAACAGCCGCGAAGTCTGGCTGGCGAATTGGGTCAATTACAGCCGCCTGGATGATTGCGGCGGGACGGCGCCGCAGCCAGCAACCGGGGCCGCAGCGGCGGAGACCGACAACTGCTGTTTCGTCGATCGGCAGTGCCATACCGACCAAGAGTGGATAGACGGCTATTGGGCGTACCAGAACAATGAATGTCAAGCGCCAGCGCAATCGCAGACGCCGGGGTCGTCTCAGCCGGTCAGTGTGGGTCCCGCTCCAATCGACAACTGCTGCTTCGTTGATCGGCAGTGCCACAGCGACATGGACTGGATAAACGGCTATCACGCCTATCAGAACAATCAGTGCGCGGCGCCGGGGCAAACGGCGGCGATATCCCAGCCCGACGGCGGGGTCATCCTGCGCGCGGCCAGCGGGATTGTCATCGGATATACCGGCGGGCATAGCAGGCTGCCTTCCACCTCATATACACGCCGGCCGGCGCTCGGTGAGACCATTTCCTTTGTGAATTGCTGTGAACTCACTTGGCAATGCAACAGCGACCAAGATTGGGCGGAGGGCTATCAGGCATTCCAAAACAGTTCATGCGCGCTTCCAGGGCTGATAAGCATCGTGGGCGATGCGGACTTCGTCGCCCAATTTGAGCGCGCGCTTGACCTGTTAAGAACCAGGCTGCCGCACCGCTACCACTACGTGCTCGACGGCATGGACAAGATTGAAGAGCTTGATGGCGTCGGCACTGGCATTCTCGCCACACAACGGATATTTAAGGTAAGGCGGGACGGACACCTGGGCGTTCCCAGTTCGCCGCGTGAAGAGCTGATGGCATCGGTGCTGGCGCATGAGGCGTGCCACGTGCATCGTCATAACGCTGGATACCGCATAAGAAACAGATGTGATCGCGAAGGCTTCAACAGAGAGGAAGCCGCCTGCGAAGAGCAGGAGTTAGGGGTTCTGATCGATCTCGGCGTTGAGCAACATTGGATTGACAGCCAGCGAGATTTGATCGCCCGCATCCGCTCCGGCGAATTCAACGTGTTCAACGATAGTTGCTAGGCAATCCGATCGGGCGGAGGCTGCGCCAATGCCATCGCGGCCAAGTGAATCCGGCGGGTCTGGCGTCCGCGGCCGTGGCGATGCACGAGACCGTAACCGCGCGTGCCTTGCCATGTGATCCGGCCGTTTTCCGCCTACGCCTCAACTGCTAGTACATGACGACTCGCGAGAAAGCGGGCGTGGTCATGGTCATAGAATTCGGCTGAGGGGGTGTCCAAGCGAGGCGGCCAGCAACGACATCCGGCGTATGATTTGCGCATTCCATATTGACGTGTTATACACATGGACTGCCTCTTGCCCGCCCGAGCCGCTCGCCATGAAGAATCCCCCCCTTATAGACAGCCTGGCAACGCCTCACAAACGTTTCTTGTACATGGCGTGTTTGCTGCTTGTGTTTGTGGGCGTTTGGCGTCCGGCGTCGGCAACCACATACAGAATCGATAGCAGCTGCAGCCTGGCGGATGCCATAACCGCCGCCAACACGAACCTGGCATCAGGCGGGTGTTCGCCCGGGTCGGTCAGCAGCGACCGCATCATTCTGACCGCGGATATAACACTTAGCGCTGAGTTGCCCGCCATTACGTCAAGGATCGACATTGAAGGTGAAAATTATGAGATAAGTGGTAACAGCAGCTATCGCATATTTCAGGTCGGCTCCAACGGCGACTTGGACATAGAGGACTTGACGCTTAGCAACGGCTCTACCAGCGGCGATGGCGGCGCGATAGAGGTGCTATCTGGCGGCCGCCTTTCTGTCGACAATAGCATATTTGAGGACAACGAGGCTGGCGACGATGGCGGGGCCATATCTGTGGACGATAGTCCGGGTACAGTCAGCATTGACCGCAGCATATTTGAGAACAACGAGGCGGGTGACGATGGCGGCGCAATATACTTCAATGACAGCATCACTTTGGATATAGATGAATCAAGGTTCACCAACAACACTTCAGGAGGAGTCGGGGGCGCAATTTATACCGACGAATTCGCCCGCATTATTGAAACGGTTTTCGAGACGAACTCATCCGATGCCGACGGCGGCGCGATATGGATCGCTGGCCTTGGGGGTGACCTTGATGTCAGGCGAAGCAGCTTCGTTGGCAACTCTGCCGATGATGAAGGCGGCGCGATTGGCATGCATGACACCGCGGAAGGTTTTGACATCGAGAACAGCACCTTCAGCAACAACACAGCAGACACCGGGAGCGCCATACTAATTGACGACCAATCTGCCAGCACCAGCGACCTGGAGATCTTGCTGGAGCACGTCACAATAGTTGGTAACTCATCGGCGACGCTCTTTAGACACTATGGAAGCGGCACGGTAGAAGTCGAAAACAGCATTCTGTACAACTTGGGCGGCGGGGACGCTTGCGCGGGCGGATTTGACCTAAATGTAACCACGATCATTGAAGACGGCAGCTGTGACAATCCGGCTAACCTCAGCGTGGATCCGCTCTTGGGCGCATTTACTAAAGGATACTATCCCGTGCTTGCGGGTAGCCCGGCCATAAACGCCGGGGTCAGCCGATGTAAAAGGCTGGACCAGCGGGGCTTGACGCGCCCAAGACCTTGCACCATAGGCGCGTACGAGTTCGGCAGCGTGTCGTCGTCAACGCGGTCGGCGTCCCGTTCAAGCTTGCGGCAGCAGCCGGCGCGCGTCACGACAACAGACGACAAGACGGTCGCCCACAACCAACAAGTGATGGCTGACAACAATTGGCAAGTAGGTACGCAAGAAGGCCTGCATACCATCTCGCTGCGGTCGCTCGACCCCATGGATTGCGGCGCGATAGGCAACGACAGCGTCTGCGCGATGGATGTACTGGATGTAGCCGATATTTCCGGTTTTGCCGCGCAGGGCGTCCGCTTCTGTTTCCCGCAGCGTGGGCGAGTCTTGTTCATGCCCTCGCACGCTGCGAATAGCGCGCCCATCAACCAAAAGACGGCGCAGCCTGAGACGCTGGCGGTTGAGCTTGTCAATGGCATGACTTGCGTGACGGTCTACCGGACGGGCAAGCTGGTGCTGGTGGCTGGCGAGCCGCTGGTGGCGCAGACGCAGCAGGAGGAGGCGCAGCCGCAAGTTTCCGAGCCGGTCTGGCGGCCGGCGCCGGTTACACAATGTGGGCACTATACGCGGGCGGACGGCGCTGTCGTGCATCGCGTGGCCTACGGGCATCACTGCTGGGCGATTGCGCTAGCCTGCGGCATTTTTCCGGAAGACATTCGACGGCTCAACCCGGAACACGGCGATTGCACCATGCTCTATGAGGGCGACGAGCTGGTGGTCAGCGAACCGCCGAGCGCGACCGACATGGTCGATTCGGGCGACGAGGATCTTGAGGCGCAGACGGTGACGCTTACGGTCGTTGAGCGGGCGGGGCCGGTGGATACGCCGGAATCAGAATCAGAGGCAATTGTGGAGGAGATTCCTTATGATGATCCGGAGTACATCGCGATAGAAAGGCGGATAATGGTCGCGGTGGCGCGCTGTATGCGCGATATTTCTCCGGATCACACACGCGTAACTTTCGCCATGGTCAAGCGTGAAGCGCGGAGGTTTGCGGAGCTTGCCTGGAGCCGTCCTGAAACGGATGACGCCATTGCGAAGCTAGGCGATGGTCGCCTAACGGTGAGGCGCGCGGTTAGTTATTTTTATACCCCTGAAGGTGAAGACAGTGAAACTGAGTACCGTGTCGACCTGTCGCCCGTATGCCAGCAAATGCAAGACCAATTGAACTGGCGCGTAACACATTCAATCGAGCAGTCTGAACCTGAGGTGACAGAGGAAGATTTCGAGGCGCTGAGATACGCCATTTTCAACATGATTCGCATGTGTCAAATCCCGTATGCAGTTGCCGAGCGAGAGGCTGAAAAAATCGCTCGAGCAGCAGTCCAGGACGGCGTAAGGAGTACTCACGAACTTCCTGCTTATCGCGCCATGGAATTGGGGCACCGCCTTACTACTCACTTTGCTGGCTCAGAGGAGTTCGCCTTGTACGCCAAGTTGTCCGGGCAACTTAATGAAGAGGAATGTTTCGCGCTGCCAGATGACAGCTACCTAGAAGATTGGGGCAAACACGGCGACAAAGATCAGCTCTACAATGAGCAACAGATTGAGGAAGCCGAGGCGGCATTTGAGGCGATAAAGGAATGGGGCGTGGCGGCTTGCGATATTGCGCTAACGCTCGGGGGCTCAGTCGTGGCGGACGCAGGTGAATTAGTCGCAAAAGACATTGTAATTGATGTTGTGAAGGAATCCCTTACGGAGGTCGCGAAACTCGCTGCCAAGAAGGGCGCTGCGGAATTGTCTAGAGCGTCAGTTGACGAGAAAGCCTCGGCGCGTCAAAAAATAATTGCCGATTTTCGGTCAAATGCGATTGAACTGTTTCCGACGGGACCTTGTTCTCTGGTCGTGGGCACTTTGGAATTCGCTCAACTGCAGGTTCAGATGGAGCAAGCGCTGGCGGAACTGGAAGCGGGCGTCGACTTGGAGGCTCTGGACGTATTTGGCGATGATGTTCACTGCAATATTTACAGCACGAATACCGTGATTGCTAAACGCGATCCTGATCCCAACCGCGATGCGTCTGAACTTCGATTGGACGCGTCCGACACCTTTTCGCCGCTCGCCACGGTCGAGCATAATGGCGAGAAATACTATGTTGTGCTGGGCGCCAGGGGCAGCGGAACGCAAGTCGTCGGAGAGCTAGCGACCGCGGCGTTTTACAACAACCCGGCAAATCGCGGGCACGCTTTTGTGCCACTGTCCGCGGTAGATGCGACGGATTCCTGCCAGGATTTGCCAGACGCCTCCGATCTTTACCCAAGCGCGGCGCATCCGCAGGATCTGGTCGGTCGCGAAATTGTCGATCTCAATATCCAGGAGGTTCCAGATGCCTTCGCAAGTGACAACTGCAAATTCAGCATGGATATTGACGAAGATCGCCTGACTATAATAGATCTGCCCCAGATTCAGAGGGAATCAAGCTACATAAGTTTTAACGTATTTAGATTGTGCGAAACCTACGAGTTTTCTTCGTGCACGACTGTGTCTGAAGATAACGCCTTCGTCATAACTCATTACGACTGGAGAAACCGTCGGGTGTACGTCAAGAGCCTTGACGGCGACGGAAGGCCGGAAGGATGGCTCGCGACCGTGAATTATTCCGCCAGATACATTCCTCAAGGGTTTCTTGGAATATTTGGATTCCGTCAAATAGACTCAGGCCAGGTGTGGAGTGGGCCGCAGACCTGGGTTAATCCCGATGATTTCGATCCTGGGAACGTGATCGAAGGATCCCTTGCCTACGGAGATCCGTCCTTGTGCTTGCCAAGCCCACCCAGCCAGTAGCCCCACTGCAACGCGCAGGCTGAGGTTTGAGAACGCCCCCACCCCCGCCATCATTTGCATTTTCCCGTTCGTTACGCTACATTCGCCGACATTCGCGACTTAGAACAATTCCGCTTTCCGGGAGGCCCCTATGCCCCTTGCCACCAACGCCGCGCAGCTTGTGGAGATGGCCGTCATCGGCTACGTCAGCCAGCCGACGGTGCGCGGCTACATCCCGCACGCTTCGGGCGAGGCCATGATCCTGCCCGGCATGTCCGGCTTCATTTACGGCGTCCGCGTCGGTGACAGCGCCTTTGATTACGCCGCCGACCACCTCGAGCCCGGCGCTTCCATCGCCCACCCCGACCTTGATGCCGATTACGCCATGCACTACCTGACCTGCATGGGCAATCAAGCCTTCATGATGAGCGGGCTGGCGGCCGGCACGGAAGGCATCGTCACCGGCGAGCACGCGCGGCTGCTGGTCGATTTTCCGCCGGAAGCGGCCGACCTCATCAACGTGGGCGATGCGGTGCAGATTCGCACGATCGGGCAGGGCTTGCAGCTGACCGACTACCCGCATATCACGCTGAAAAAGTGCAGCCCGCGGCTGATCGAGAGCCTGCCCATCGAGGCGGTCGATGAGCGGACGATCCGCGTGCCGGTGACGATGGAGCTGCCTATCCGCATCATGGGCTCGGGCGCGGAACTCAACCCCGATTTTGTCGACCAAGACTTGATGTCGGGCGACCGCGCGCTGATGGCCGAGCTGGGCATCGACCAAATGTTGCTGGGCGACCTGGTGGTGATCAACCACGCCGACCATCGTTACGGCCGCGGGTACAAGCCGGGCGCCGTCACCATCGGCTTGTGCATCCACGGCGACTCGGTGATGACCGGGCACGGCCCCGGCATCCTGACGCTGATGACCTGCGCCGAGCCCTGCATCGAGTGGGTGATCGACCCGGCAGCGAATATCGCCAATTACCTGAATATACGAGAGGCATCATGAGCGCGAAAAACAACGCGAGTCAAGTCGTCAGCGTATCCGTCCAAGGCGTCATCACGCCGCCGCGTATGCCGCCGCTGCCGGCCATGCCCTATTCGCTGGCGGCTGATGGCACGCCCTTTTTGCTGCCGGCTTATGGCAGCATCGTCTACAACGTCTCGGTGGGCGATTCGGCTTACGGCTGGCTGGCCGATTGCGTGCATCCGGGCGTCAGCGTCATGATGGGCGACGCGACCGGCAATCGCGGGCTGAATGTGCTGTCTTGCGTCGGCAACACCGCCATCGTCATGACCGGCAACGCCCAACGCGCCCGCGGCGTCGTCACCGGCAAGACGGGCCGCTTCTCCGAGCATGTCATCATTCACTTCGAGCCGGAGGTGCGCGAGCAACTGGCCATCGGCGACAAGATCGTCATCAAAGCCAAAGGCACCGGCATGACATTCGACGACCATCCCGATGTCATGCTCAAGGGCTGCTCGCCGGAATTGGTCGAGGCGCTGGAAGTGACGACCAACAGCGAGGGCAAGCTGTCGGTGCCGGTGGTGGCGCAAGTGCCGCCGCATCTGCTGGGCGCGGGCGCCGGCTTGGTCAGCGATGGCGGCTCCATCCACATTCAGACGGCCGATAGCGCCGCCGTCAAGGAAGCCGGGCTGGATCAGCTGCGGCTGGGCGATGTGGTGGCGCTGACCGATTACGACAGCAGTTGGAATCACGGCTATTTGCGCGACGCCGTCGGCATCGGCGTGGTGGCGCAGGGGGACAGTCCGCGCGCCGGTTATGGGCCGGGCTTGACGCTGATCATGACCTCGCAGAGCGGCGATATCGCGCCCCTGGTGACGCCGGGCGTGAATTTGCGGGAGCTGGTGTTTTAGAATCATCCCCATCCCCCGGCCCCTTCCCCCATCAAGAGGGAAGGGGAGCAAATATGGACGCACGTGTGCGGTTCGCTGGTATTCGGAGCGAAACAGGAGTTTAACTAGTCCATGTGGTAAATCTCGGGCATGCAATGTCCCTCCCTCCTTGTGGGGGAGGGATTCAGGGAGGGGAATATATGTCTTACATCAAACACATGGCCTTCGCCGTGCATAGCGTCGATGACACGCTTAAGCGCTATCAAACCTTGCTGGGCGAGGGTTTGGACGCCAAGGTCGTCGTCGCGGAGAAGGCGCGCATCAAGGTCGCTATCTTTGACGTCGGCGATGTCGAGTATCAGCTGAACGAATCGCTGGATGCCGACGGCCGCTTCAGCCAGTGGATCGCCGAGCGCGGCACGGAGGGCCTGCATCATATCTGCTACGCCGTGCCCGATATCGACGCGGCGCTGGAATCGGCGCAGGCCCAAGGCGGCACGCTGAAAGAATGCAGCTCCTGCAATGTCAGCGGCAGCCACCCGCATCCGGAGGGCTATGTCGCTTTCCTGGAGCAAGAGACCGGCGGCATCGAAATCGAGCTGATGCAGGTCTACACGCCGGCGGAGTTGGAGCAGTACAAGTCGATCCGCGGGATATAATCGGCGAGGATCCTTCTGCCGGGGCATCGCCCGCCATAACCCAACAATTCGTAGGGGCGAGCCGGTGGCTCGCCCGCAAAAGCCGAAAGCCCAGCCAATGCCCATTGAGATGATCACGGTCGATGTAGACGCGCTGGACGCCTTCGTAGGGCACGCCTTCCGCGCGATGGGCCTTTCGCTGCGCGAAGCCGAGATCTGCGCGGCCGGCCTGATGCACAGCGAGCTGCGCTGCTTGCCCGGGCAGGGGCAAGGCGTGGCCCGTCTGAGCGGTTACTACGACCGCATCTCGCGGGGCTTGTATCAGCCGGGCACGGACATCCTGCTCATCAAGGAATCGCCGGCGCTGGCGCTGATCGACGCGAACATGGTCATGGGTTCAGTCGTCGGCCAGGAAGCCATGGCTATCGCCGTCGCCAAAGCCAGGACCTGCGGCATCGGCGCCGCCTTCGTTGGCAACAGCACCCACTTCGGCTCGGCCGGCTTCCACGCGCTGCGGGCAGTCGGCGAAAACTGCATCGGCATCGCCCTGACCAACGCCGGCGCGGAGATGGCGCCCTGGGGCGGCCGCGAGCCGCGGGTCGGCACTAACCCCTGGGGCTTGGCGGCGCCCACCGGCGGCGACTTCCCCGTCCTGCTGGATATCGCCTTGACCACGGCCGGCAAGGGCATGATGCGCTGGCATGAGCGCGAGGGCCGCAAGATGCCGCGCGATTGGGCACTGACGCCCGACGGCCGCGAAACGGACGAGCCGACAGCGGCCATGGCCGGCGCGCTGCTGGGCATCGGGCAGTACAAGGGCTACGGCTTGTCCCTGTTCACCGATGTGTTGACCGGCGTCATCACGGGCGGCGGTTTCGGCCTGGCGCCTTTCGCCGACCGGGACAGCGCCAAGCTCGATGTCGCGCATACTTTCATCGCCATCGACATCGCCTGGTTCATGCCGGTCGCCGAATTCAAAGCGCGCATGGACGCCTTCATCGCCGAGATCAAGAGCAGCACCTTGCGGCCGGGCTTCGACGAGATCCTCGTGCCCGGCGAGATTGAGCACCGGCGCGAGACCGCTTACCGCCGCGATGGCGCGCAGCTTGACGCTGAGGTCTACGCGCGGTTGCGCGAATTGGCGGCGACGCTGGACATCGACTTTGGCATTTGAGGCTCTCCGCATTGCGACCTGCAGGGGCAAGCCACCGGCTCGCACGAACGCAAAATGAGAGGCTTGACCGTATGAAATAGCGTTTATTCGCCCACCGAGGAGGACAGCAATTTGGCTAACACCCCGAAAAGGCTCGCCCGACCGCTAGCCGACCGCGTTGCTGGGTTGGACCCGCCGCCCACGCCGCCGGACGAATCGCAGCCCATCCCACCGAATGTCATCAACGCCGCCATCGACGCGCTGGACCGCGGCGAGACGCATTATACCGACCGGCCCGGCATCCCCGAATTCCGCGGCTGGGTGGCTGAGCATTTGCGCGAGCGCTACGGCCTCGGCGTCGATCAGACCGAAGTCACCATCACCTGCGGCTCAACCGAAGCGCGCTATGTCACCATGACGCTGCTAACAGAGCCGGGCAGCGCCGTGCTCTGCCCGGGCGACCCGACACCGATACGCGGCGCGCTGCATCTCTTGGGCGCGCGGGTCGTCGATGCCGTCGAGCCGGACATCAGCGTGCTTTATCTGACGCCTGATATCTACCGCGAGACCGTAGAGCAGTTGCTGCGGCAAGCGGAGGACGCGGATTGGTGGATCGTCTGGGATTTGAGCTTCGCGCGGCGGTCGACGGACTTTCATCCGGCGCGCATAGAGTCGCTGGCGGAGCGCGTCGTGACCATCGACTCGCTGTCGCAGCGCATGCCCGGCTGGCGGCTGGGCTGGATGGCGGGCTCGGAAGCGGCGTTGCGGCTGCGCGCCGGCAAGCAAGCCATCACAATTTGCACGACTGCAGTCTCGCAGTGGGCCGGGCTGGAGTGGGTCTCGTCGCGGATGAGGTAAACCTTTACCACAGAGGAAAATGAGGATACACAGAGGGCACAGAGGTTTCTGGCTAATGTCGATTCTGCCGCAATCCAGGCAACCATCCAACAGATGACAACTTCCGCTGGCACATTGTCACTTCATAGCTTCACTCGGTGTACGCTTTTGCACTCGGTGACCTCGGTGGTAAAAGTGTCTAATGCGCCGCAATTGAGGACAAGGCAATGTCAATTCAAGCGAATCCCAGGATTCCCGAAGCCGTGCGCCAAGTCGCGGCGGATGGCACGCAGTTGCGCTATGCCCTGATGGAGCTGGCGCGCGAGCTGGACGATGTCATCACCCTGGGCCGCGGCGACCCCGACCTGGATACGCCGGCGCATATCGTTGAGGCGGCCAAAGCTGCCATCCGCGACGGACTAACGACGCCGACATCCGTCAAGGGCATGGCCGCCCTGCGCGCCGCCATCGCCGAGCATATGCGCGAGGTCAGCGGGCTGCCGGTTGACGCCGACAACGTGATGGTCACCACCGGCGGCCAGGAGGGCCTATTCCTGGCCATCCAGGCGCTGATCAACCCCGGCGACGAAATCCTGGTTCCCGATCCGCGCTACAGCTCCTACGATGACGCCATCAAGCGCGCCGGCGGCGTCATGGTTTCCGTACCCACCAATCGTGAAGACGCTTTCAATCTGGAAGCGGCAGCGGTCGAAGCGGCCATCACACCGGCGAGCAAAGCTCTGCTGATCGTGACGCCCAGCAACCCGACCGCCGGCATCGTCACCGAAGATCGTCTGCGCGCCATCGCTGACGTCGCCATCCGCCACAACTTGATCGTCATCGTCGACGAGATCTACGGCAAAATCGTTTACCCGCCCTGGCGGCATTTCAGCATCGGCTCGCTGCCCGGCATGGCCGAGCGCACCATCACGCTGGACGCCTTCTCCAAGACCTACGCCATGACTGGCTGGCGCTGCGGTTATGTGGCGGCGCCGGCTGATGTCATCGACGCCATGGCGCGCATCAAGCAGGTGACGACCGGGCCGGTGGCGACCGTATCTCAGTGGGCTGGGCTGGCCGCTATCACCGGGCCGCAAGACTGCGTCGCCGACTATCTGGACATTTACATCGAGCGGCGCAAGGTCTTGCTTCAGGGGTTGGACCGCATGGGCTTCGCTTATGGCGAGCCGCGGGGCGGGCTTTTCGTCTGGGCTGATAGCTCCTCCACCGGCATCCACGCGGCAGAGCTGTCATACCTGCTGCTGAAAGAAGCGCGAGTGCTGATCTTCCCGGGCACGGCCTTCGGCGAGCTTTGGCGCGATTATGTGCGCATCACCCTGCTGGAGCCGATTGAGACGCTGCGTGAGGCGGTGCGGCGCATGCTGCCCGTGTTAGAGCGTTATCGATTGCCCCCACCCCAAACCCCTCCCCACAATGAGGGAGGGGCGTCATCTGCTAGCGATGTTTAGAGTATTGCTCCCCTTCCCTCGTTCTGGGGGAAGGGGCCGGGGGATGGGGGATTTAGTGCATTGCGCGGGTCAATGCGCTATATTCTTGAGAATCGCGGATTTAGCGAGAAAGGAGACCGAATCGCAACTTCAGCAAGGTTCGTCAATCGTTTGAAACAGTTTCAGGAGAAGAAAATGAATAGGAAGACATCGTTGTTCTTGTCACTGCTGCTAATAATCGTGCTGGGGCTCGTGCCCTTGATCAGCAGCGCACAAACGGTGCCCACACCCGACGATGACACGCTGGTGGTCGTGCAGAACGCTGAACCGGGCGCCTTGGACCCTTCGGAATTTGGCGGGACCGGCGGTCTGAACTTTCGCATTCTGATGCACATGTTCGCCACGCTCTTCGAGCTGGGCCAAGCCGATGGCGCCATTGATCCCTATCTCGCCCACAGCTTCAGCATCTCCGATGACGGCACGGAATGGACCTTCCATATGCACGAGGGTTTGACTTGCCACGATGGCGAGCCGCTCACTGCAGAAGATGCCGCGTACAGCTTCAACCGCATGGCGGATCCCGATCTCGGCTTCACCGGCAACTCAGCCGGCTTCGTCAACGCCTCGATTGGCTTTGTTGAAGCGCGAGCCGATGGCGAGCTGGATGTCACCATCGTGACCAATAAGCCGCAGAATCGCTCGATGCGCCTGGGTTTGATCTCCGAGGTGTTGATCCATTGCAAGGATTCCTACGAAGCGATGACCTTGGAAGAAGCGGCGCGCAATGTCGTTGGCAGCGGACCTTACTCGATGGGCGAGTGGGTGCCGGGCGAGTACATCAGCATGCACCGCGTCGAGGACTTTGGTCTGCGCGACACCTATTTCGACCGTATCGTCTGGCGCTTCATCCCCGAGCCGTCGACGGCGGTGGCGGAAGTGATCACCGGCAATGTTGATATTCTCAAGGACTTCCCGCCGACGCAATTCAACGCCGTTGCCAATTCCGGCGTGGCGGAAGCGCGCAGCTATCCTGGCACGACGCGCATCTATGTGGGTTTCCAGTTGAACCCCGATGCGCAATTCCGCGTTGATAATCCCGACGACATAGGCGCCCAAGCCATCATGGAAACTGATGTGCGCGTGGCCCTGCAATATGCCGTTGACGTCGACGCCATTTGCGAGAATCTGCTTTTGACCACCTGCACGCGCGCGACCAGCCTGGTAAATTCGCCCAACAACCATCCGACCCTCGAGCCCTATCCCTACGACCCGATGAAGGCGGAGGAATTGCTGGATGCGGCTGGTTATCCGCGCGGCGATGACGGCGTGCGTTTCTCGGTTGAGATGAAGGCGCGGCGCACGACTGGCGCGGGCGGCTCCGATGTCGCTTTGGCGATTGCGCAGATGCTGACCGATGTCGGCGTGCAAACCGACGTGGCCTTCCTGGAATCGGCTGATTTCCGCGAACAACTGATTTACCATCATCTTGGGCCCTTGTACATGGGCGGCACCGGCGGCAGCACCTGGAGCGCTCAGTACGACATGGCGGATATCCCCGGTCACCTGGCTGGCTGCGGCGCGGCTGAGACCAATTACACCAATTGGGACAACGACTTTTGGTGCGAAAGCTGGGATAGGCTTGCCGACTTGTCGATGGATACGGAAGCCGAACGGGAACTGGAAATCGCCATGCTGGAAGAGTTCTACAACGACCCGCCCTGGCTGATGCTGTATGCGGGTCCGCGCGTCGAGGCTGTCAATCTTCGACTGGACTACAAGTCGCGCGCTGATCTTTTCCTCATCGTCTACGGCGCCAAGCTGAAGGACGATATGTAAGCCTTCCCCCACCCCAAAGTCCCTCCCCCAAGATGAGGGTGGGACTTGATCCTCCCCTTCCCTCCCAGTGGGGGAAGGGGTCGGGGGATGGGGGGTCGAACACGCTCATGCACAAATACATCATTCGCCGTCTGCTGCTAACGATTATCGTCATTATCGGCGTGACGTTCTTGACCTTTATTTCGATTCATCTTTCGGGCGACCCCACGATCTTTTACATCAGCGAGCGCGCCAGCAAAGAGGAGCGGCTGGAAGCCCAGCGGAAGCTAGGATTCGACCGTCCCTTGCCGGAGCAATATATCAGCTTCCTCGTCAACCTGGCGCGGGGCGATACGGGCAACTCGCTGTTGCATCGCGTGCCCGCTTTCGGCGTGGTGATGGAACGGATGCCGGCGACGCTGGAGTTGACCATTTGCGGCTTCGTGTTCTCGACGATTGTGGCCTTTCCGATAGGGTTTGTGGCGGCGACGAAACGCGGGACCATGACCGATGGCACGCTGATGTTGGCGGCTATGTTTGGGCAATCGATGCCGAGTTTCTGGCTGGGTCTCATGTTTATCTTGTTTTTCGGCGTGACGCTGCGCTGGATGCCGGTCTCGGGTCATGTGCCATTTATCAAGCCGCTGCTGGAAGGCAACACTGCCGAAGCCTTCGGCAATTTGCCCAGCGCTCTGCGGTATTTGGCCATGCCGGTCGTCACGGTGTCGGTGTTTTCGATTGCGCGCAACTCGCGGCTCATTCGTTCGGCGGTGCTGGAAGTATTGCGGCAGGATTATGTGGTGACCGCTCGCAGCAAAGGCTTGACCGAGCGCACGGTGCTGGTGCGTCACGCTTTTCGCAACGCGCTTATTCCGATCGTCACAGTGGTCGGCTTGCAATTCGCTTTTCTGCTCAGCGGCGTAATCGTGACGGAGACGGTCTTCTCCTGGCCCGGCGTGGGGCGTTTGGTCTTTGACGCGATCAACAACCGCGACCTGCCGCTGGTCCAAACCGCCGTTGTCTTGCTCGCCATCCTATTCGTATTCACCAACCTTATCATCGACCTGCTATACGGCGTGCTTGATCCGCGCATTCGTCTCGAGTAAAGGGAGCAGCAGTGAGCCACAGCCGGATCAACAGACTCGAAATCGACGAGCTGTACGAGACGCCATCAACCGCGCGCCGCGCCATCAAGAGCATGATCCAGGCGCGCTATCCCATGATCGCCATCTTTTTCTTGACGCTTATTGCGCTCTGCGCCGTCTTCGCGCTGCAAATCGCGCCAAAAGATCCCAACCGCGTCGAGATTTTCTCGGTGCTTAAGCCGCCGCTCTATTACGATGGCAACGGTCAGCTTCGGCATCTGCTGGGCAGCGACTCGACCGGGCGCGATGTCTTCTCCCGCGTCGTGTTTGGGGCGCGCGTCTCCGTCTCCGTCGGCTTGATCGCGGTGGGGATTGGCGGCGGCGCCGGCGCCATCCTTGGTCTGCTGGCTGGTTATTTTGGCGGGCGCGTTGACGATGTCATCATGCGCCTGGCCGATATTCAGCTCGCTTTTCCCTTCATCCTCTTCGCCATCATGGTCCTGTCAGTGCTCGGCGAGGGCTTGTTCAATCTCGTCTTCGTGCTCGGCGTGGGCCAGTGGGTCGTCTATGCCCGTATCGCCCGAGGCGAAACCCTCGCCCAACGCGAGAAAGAATATGTCGAAGCGGTGAAAGCGCTGGGCGCTACCGAATGGCGCATCCTCTTCCGCACCATCCTGCCCAATATCCTGACGCCCTTGATCGTCATCGCTTCGTTTAATGTTGCCGGCGTCATCCTCGCCGAAGCTTCGCTCTCCTTTCTGGGCTTGGGTGTTCCTGAGAATGTGCCGACCTGGGGCGCGATGCTGGCCGACAGTCGCAATCAATTGCTGAGCGGGTCGTGGTGGCTGGCGGTTTTCCCGGGCATCGCCATCATGTTGACTGTCGTGTCGATCAATGTATTGGGCGATTGGCTGCGCGACTTTCTGGATCCGCGGCTGCGCGGCTCCGGGCAGGGGCTTTAAGCTGTTGGTCACAGAGGCGCTCTCGTTATGCAGACGCGGAGAATCCACATGCTTACCACCGAGGTCACCGAGTGAAGAAGCGTACGCCGAGCTATATTTTGCTGAATGACGCAAGTCACGATCTAGGCGCACACAAATTATGAAACATGCGCAATACCGAATCTGTAGGGGCGAGGCGGTGACTCGCCCACGCCTGCCTGATTTTCTCAAGCCTAATGCGCACGATTAAGTTGGAATTACTGAGGGTTTTCATTCCCAACGCAATGTTTAGGTTTGCCCCATGATACGGCGTGAAAGGGTCCACCCATGCTAAGCGGAAAAGCGGCGATCGTCACCGGGGCGGCGCAGGGTCTGGGCTATGCCATCGCCAAAGCTTACGTCGCCGAAGGCATGAGAGTGGCGCTGATGGATATCCGCGGCGATATTCTGGCCGATGTCGCGACCGAGCTCGGCGACCTTGGCGGCGATGTCACCCCCGTCACTGTCGACCTGTCCGACGCCGCCGATACACAGCGCGCCATCGACGCCGCGTTGGCGCATTACGGCACACCGCGCGTCCTCATCCACAACGCCGCGCTGCTCATCACGCGCTCCATGCTGGAGATCACCTTTGAGCAGTGGCAGCGCGAAATCAACATCATCTTGCAGGCCGCCTTCATCCTCAGCAAAGCCGTCTGGCAGCCGATGATCGAGGCCGGCGGCGGTAGCATCGTCTACCTCTCGTCCGGCTCCGGCTATCGAGGCTTCGTTGAAGAGGTCGCCTACAACCCGGGCAAACACGGCATCGAAGGGCTGATGAAGTGCCTGGCGCTGGAAGGCCGCGAATTCAACATCGCCGTCAACTGCGCCACGCCGGGCGCGCCGATCAACACGCCGATGTCCGACTCGAATTACACCGCCGAGCAGAAGCAGCACTGGGTTGACCCGGCTACACTGGCGCCGGCCTTTGTCTTCCTGGCGGGGCAGGACGCTTCCGGCGTCACGGGGCATCGCGTGGCCGCGCGGGCCGATGGCAGCTGGGATTCGATTAACCTGATTTAGTTTGGCCACAGAGGCACACAGACACGCTTGACGGAAGATCCACATCTTTGCCACCGAGGGCACCGAGAAAAAAGAGGACACCGAGTAAAGCTCTTGAATAGTCGTATGGCAGTGACGGTTTCTGTAAGAATGGTGGTTGTATAATCTGCGCGAGCATCGAAAGATCATTTGCCTCAACGCGACTACGCAAGGCGACTCACGTCGTGTGACATTTTGGTAGCTTGTATCGCTGACGGGCGCGCCAAGGCTCGCCCCTTGTGTTCGTTGTGAGCCTAATTCCAACGTGCGTACGGGCGAGCCGGTGGCTCGCCCCTACAGAATTCGACGGGGAAGGAGAGAGTTGCATTGCGCGGCGCACTCGGTGGTAAAATTGCCGTGACGAGCTTGAAATTACTTCTGCGCCTCTGTGGCAATATAGACTAGGAGTACAAAATGGCCGAACATTATCTGGACGACAGCGTCACCCAACCTTTCTGGGACAACTCCGTCACGCCCCGGCTGACGATCGACCCCGGCGATACCGTCGTGATCGAATGCGCCGAGCCGGTCGGGCAGCTCACGCCCGACTCCGACGCCGATGACCTGGCGAATATCGACTTCGCCCTGGTGCACGCCTTGACCGGTTCGATTTACATCAACGGCGCCGCGGTCGGCGATGCGCTCGAGGTGGAGATCCTCGATATGCAACACAAGGGCTGGGGCTGGACCGGGCATATCCCCGGCTTCGGCCTGCTGCAAGAAGACTTCGACTACAGCTACATTCACCATTGGGACCTGGACGGCGACGCCTGCCGTTTCGGCGTCGATGGGATCGTGCTGCCCTTTGAGCCCTTCCCCGGCTGCGTCGGCGTGGCGCCGGCGGAGCCCGGCCGCCTCGACACCATCCCGCCCCGCATCAACGGCGGCAATGTCGATGTTCGCGATCTGGTCGTGGGCTGCACCTTCTGGCTGCCCGTGCTCGCGGAGGGCGCGCTCTTCTCCACCGGCGATTGCCACAGCGCGCAGGGTCAAGGCGAGGTCAGCGGCACCGCCATCGAATCGCCCATGACCGTCACCATGCGCTTCCAGGTGCGTAAAGACTTAAACATCCGCGAACTGCAAATACGCCGCCCCAGCCCGATGACGCCTGCCGATAGCGCCGGCTATCACATCACCACGGCGCACGGACCCGACTTGATGGAGAACGCCAAGAACGCCGTGCGCTACATGATCGAGTGGTTGGTGAAAAATCGCGGGCTGACGGAGAGCCAGGCCTACTGCATTTGCAGCGCGGCCGGGGACCTGAAGATCGCCGAGATTGTCGATGTGCCCAACTGGATCGTGGCGTTTCATATGCCGCTGAGTATTTTTGGCTGAGGCGGCACGCGCCAACCACAGGCGCTCGCGAGTCAATCTCCGCGGAGGATCGACGCCTTTGCCACCGAGTACACCGAGTTATGCGCCTGTTTGCGTTGCGGGCGGGTGGGCGACTCACAGCGTCGCCCCTACAAAACTCGACCTTGGTGGGGTCGCGAGGGACGGGCGGGCGAGACCAGCCGCGCCCCTACAGAATTCGACGGCGAGGGCAAGATATTTTGCGTTGGCTCCTTCACGCCGAGGCACTCGCCTTTGCCCGCTCTTTACGCGCGGCCTTTTGCAATTTCCTGATCTTGGCTTCGGCCTTGGCCAGCTTCTTGAGCAACTTCTTCCTGCCGGTCTTCTTCGTCGGCTTGCTTTCCGCTTGCCGCAGGCTGTCGCGCAGCGCCAGGCACTCCGCATTGGCCTGCGCCAGATCAGCTTCAGCCGACTCCAGACGGACCTGCAAAGTCCGCGATTCCACCTGGGTGCGCGCCAGCGATGCTTCAGCGGTCTCCAGCCGGCCTTCCAGGCTGCTCAGGTCCGCCTCGTGCGCCGCCAGCGTCGCCTGCGCCGCTGCCAGTCGCTGACGTTCCTCGGCCAATTCCGCTTGACGTTGCTGAACTTCGTCAGCCAGCGCCTGCAATTGTGCACGCTCGCGGGCGAGCTTGTTGCGCTCCCGCGTCAGCAAACCGCGCGCCGTCGCCAGGCGCTTCCGCTCCGCTCTCATTTCCGTCAACCTGGCTTGCTCGTCGCCGCTCATGACTATACTGTTCCCGTAAGTCTAAAATTGCGTCAATTGTCGTAAACTTAACGTAAACTGACAGATATTGCCAACACTTCCTGCGTCCAGGCTGGGCGCATCCGTGCGCGCGTTCGCTCGCGGTCGCGCTCGGCAGTCCGCCTGTTATAATCGCCACCCGTAAGGCTATTGTAGCGAAGGTCAGCCACAAATGGCAAAACACGAACTCAGCATCGCCTTCCAGACGGACAAGCGCGCCCAAGACTATGTGGATCTGGCAAGGCTCGTCGACGCCTACGCCTTTGACGCGGTGACGGTCTACTGTGACGCGCCGTACCACCCCAGCTTCGGGCCCTTGCTGCTGATGGCGCCGCACATCACGAAGGCGCGGATCGGGCCGTCGGGCATACCCCCTTCGCGAATGCACCCGCTGGATATCGCTGCGGGAACTGCTTTGCTGGCGGATTTGGCGCAGGCCGGCACCTACCTCGGGCTGGTGCGCGGCGGCTGGCTGGCCGATCACGGCATCCGCGAGCTTAAGCCGCCCATCCGCGCAATGCGTGAAGCTATCGAGATCATCCGCAGGCTGTTGGCGGGCGAATCGGCGGGCTATGCGGGGAAAGTGTTTCAGATTGCCGAGCACGTCCGCGCGCCCTACCCGCTGCCGTCACGGCCCGTCCCGCTGCAGATCGGCACTTGGGGACCGCAACTGGCGGCGCTGGCGGGGGAAGTCGCCGATGAAGTCAAGATCGGCGGCTCGGCCAATCCCGCTGTGATTCCCGTCATCGCCAACTTCATCGCGGTCGGGGAAGCGCGCGCCAAGCGGCCCGCGGGCAGCGTCAAGATCGTCATCGGCGCCGTGTCCGTCGTTGACGAAGATCGGGACGCGGCACGCTGGGCGGCGCGGAAAGCCGTGTCGCTCTACATGCCCATCGTATCCAGGCTGGACCCCACGCTGGAAATCGACCCCGAGCTCATGACGCGCGTAGAAGACCAGGTCAATGCCGGCGACGCCGCTGCGGCCGCGCGGCTGATACCCGACGCCATCCTGGATCGCTTTCTCTTCGCCGGCGACGCAGCGGACATTATCGCCCATTGCGAGCGCCTCTATGACGCCGGCGCGCATCGCGTTGAGCTGGGCACGCCGCATGGCGTCCGCCAAGCCGCCACGGGCATCCACCTCATCGGCCGGCAGGTCATTCCGGCACTGGCTGATTACCTCAAAGCCTAGTCGTAAGCAGGCAGCTACATGCCGCCGCGGCGACGTGGCTCATATTGCCGTATGAGCCGACTGTCGCTATACTCTGCCTCACCTTACAAGATAATGTTGCAACATAACGAAGGGAAAGCAGCCATGACCAGAAGATTCCTGATGCTAACGCTAATCGTGCTGATGACAGTTGCGCTGGGCGCGACCACGACCGCGCAAGACGACATGGAGACTTACGTGCTCGGCGTCGCCCTGCCCTTCACCGGCTCGTTCGGCACCTTCGGCCAAGACTTTGAGCGCGGCATTGATTTGGCCGTGGCGCAGATGAATGCCGAGTTGGCGGCGGCCGGTTCCGCCATCCGCTTTGAGACGGCCAGCGCCGATACCGAGCAGACGCCCGAAGGCGCCGCCCGCGCCCTGCAGACCATCGTCCAGACGACCGGCGCGCAAGTTGTCGTCGGTCCGCTGACGACAGCGGAAGTGCTCGGCGCCAAGCAATTCGCCGATGAAAATGGCATCGTCATTGTCGCGATGGCATCCAGCGGCCCGGCGGCGTCGATCCCGGGCGATAACATCTTCCGCGTCATCTACCCGCCGGATACCTTCTCGTCGAAAGCCTTCGCGACCATCGCCCTCGAGCGCGGCCACGAGAATATGGTGGTGCTGCACGTCGATGATGCCTTCGGCAACGGCATGGTTGAACAGTTCACCAAGAATTATCTGGGCGCCGGCGGCGGCGATGTGGCCGCGTTCGCTTATGCGCCGCAATCGACCGAGCTCTCAACGGAAGCGGCCGCGGTCAGCGCGGCTTTGGCGGGCTTCGGTGACAGTGCCGGCTTCTTCTGCGTCTGCTTCCCCGGCGCCGCCGAGGCCTTTGTGCAGGTCGCGCAGATCGACCCCATCCTGACTTCGGTGCAATGGCTCGGCAACGAGGCGATGACATCGGATGAGATGCTGGAAGATCCGGGGCACGCGCAGACGCTGGCCAATGCCGACTTCGTCACCGTGTCCCAATCGGCCGATGTCACGCCGCTGACGCCTATCTTCAATGCCGATTTCGTGGCGATGTTCGACAAAGACCCGGGCATCTTCACCAACTACGCCTTCGACGCCGCCAATATCGCCATGTTGACCATGCTCGCCGCCGGCAACGATGGCGCCGCTGTCAAGTCGATGCTGCCTTTCATCAGCAACCACTACATCGGCACCGCCGTACAAGCCTTCCTCGACGAGAACGGCGACCAGGCGATCGCCAGTTACGGCATCCGGCAGGTGATGGAAGACGGCTCCGGCTTTGAAGTGATCGGCACCTATGACGGCAACAGCGATACCATCACCTACAACTAGCGCGCTAATCTACCCCATCCCCCGGCCCCTTCCCCGAATCATCAGGGAAGGGGAGCGTCGCCTAGACCGAAGGGCGTAACTTGCCGGCTTCCCCCCGTTGATACGGGGGGACCGAGGGGGGTAGACCCAGTATGACGCGAGTTCGCGCTAGTGCCTATAAAGCCTCTATAGTTTTCGTCGCGAAAGCGGTTGGGTTGAGGTAGCCATGCCGCCTGCACTGCTAACAACCTCGCTCGTAAACACGATTCAGATCGGCAGTCTTTACGCGCTGATGGCGCTCGGCATCACCTTGACCTTCAGCGTGATGAAGTTGCCGAATTTCGCCCATGCCGAGTACGTCACCGCCGGCGCCTATGCCGCCCTGGTCATCTCGCTGGCGGGGGTGCTGAACCCGGTGCTGATCATGGCGGCCGCCCTGGTCACCGGCGCGCTGACCGCCCTCATCAGTCATCTGGTCGTCTTCAAGCCGCTGGAAAAACGGGAGGCGTCGTTTTACACGCTGATTCTGTCGTCCTTCGCCGTCGGCTTGATCGTGCGCTACATCCTCTTCTTGATGGCCGATTACTTCAATCTTTTCGATTTGCGCATCCGCATTCCGCTGACGATCCTCTTCCGTGAGGGCTCGCTGATCCTGTCCAACATATTCGCCTGGGTCGTGCCGACCAGCATCGTGCTCGTCATCGCCTTGACGCTGCTGCTGAACCGCACGCAGCTGGGCCGGGAGATGCGCGCCCTGGCCAACAACCCGGATCTGGCGCGCATCATCGGCATCCGCGTCGAGCGGGTCAAGCGCCTCACCTGGCTGCTGGTGGGCGGGCTGGCGGGCGTGGCCGGCGCGCTCTGGGGCATGCAGACCGCCGTCAACCCGCTGATGGGCTGGGCCGCCATCATCTCGGTCTTCGCCGCCGCCATTTTGGGCGGGCTGTCCAGTTTCAGCGGCACCATCCTCGGCGCCTACGTAGTGGCATTCTCCGAAAACACAGTCATGCTCTTTCTGAATTTCAACTTCGGCGTCGATTTGGCGTACAAGCCGGCCATCCCCTTCATCATCATTATCGCCGTCTTGCTGATACGCCCCCAAGGCTTCACGCAGCTGCTCAAAGACGGCGCGAACTTGAAGCGATGATCAACCTTGACCTCGGCGCGACCGCCATCGCCATCCTCACGCTCTTCGGCATCTACAGTTTGATGGCCATCAGCCTCAACCTGGAATATGGCGTGGCCGGCGTGCCCAATTTCGGCCAAGCCCTGTTCATTTCAATCGGCGCTTATACCGCCGGCGTCACCTACACGCGCCTGCTGCCGCTGCTGGCGGGCGTTGAGGCCATCCACCCTTGCGGCCCGACCATGGGCGCGGCGCTGCAATTGCGCTCCGAGATTATGGCGGCGCAACCGGTGGCCGGCTTCCTCAACCTGGGGCTGACCTTCGTGATCGCTGCGGTCATCGCCGGCGCTGTCGGTTTCGGCGTCTCGTATGTCACGCTGCGGCTCAAGGAAGAGTGGTTTCTGGCGCTGGTGCTGCTGGTCGGCGGCGAAACGGTGCGTATTCTGGTGCGCGGCGCGGACGACCTGATTTGCTCGCACAACGGCATCTCCGCCATCGCGCAGCCATTTTATTTCATCGGCGACGCCCGCATCAGCGCCTTCCTCTTCATGGCGCTCTGCCTGGCGCTGGCGCTCGCCGCTTATCTCTATAGCCAGCGGTTGCTACATTCACCCTACGGCCGCATGCTCAAGGCGCTGCGCGAAAATGAAGAGGTCACGCGCGGGCTGGGCAAGGGCATTTCACTGGCGCGCGCCCAGATCATGCTGATAGGCTCGGTCATCGCGGCGATTGGCGGGGTGCTCTTCGCGCTCAATACCGGCTTCGTCAACACCAACGATTATGTCGTCACGCTGACGCTGGATGTCTGGGTGATGGTGGTGCTGGGCGGCATCGGCAACAATCGCGGCGCAGTATTGGGCGCGGCCCTCATCGCCGTGATGGACCGCTTCACGCAAGTTGTCGCCATCGGCCTCAACATGGGCGGGTCTGATATCGAATTCAACTACGTGCGCTATATCGCCTACGGCATCATTCTTCTGCTGATGCTGCGTTATCGCCAGGCGGGCTTGCTGCCGGAATCGCGCTTGACCACCGGCGCCCACGCTGTCGTCCGGCGCTTGATCAAGGGCTAGCGCCATGCATCTGGATATCATTGCGGCAGCGCAGCTGAGCGATGAGGACGCGCGGGCGCTCAAGGCCTTGAACGAAGCTGTGTATCCGCCGAAGCCGGGCGCGGATAAAGCGCCTGCGCCGCAACGCTGGGCGCATCCGCAATGGAGAATCATGATTCACGACCCGAAACGTCAGCTCGTCTCGCATGTCGGCGTCTTGACGCGAAAATGCTTGTGCGACGGCGCGGAGATCTTGATCGGCGGGATCCGCGGCGTGGAAACCCATCCTGCGCAGCGTCGCCAAGGCTACGCCGGGGCTGGGCTGCGGCGAGCGATTGAGTTTCTGCGGAACGAATTACGCGTCGATATGGCGCTGCTGTTCTGTGAAGTGCACATGGTGACTTATTATAAGCGCTTCGGCTTCAGCAGTTTCGCCGGCGATACCTACGTGCTGCGCGAAGGCGAGAAAATCCTCGCACCGCGCGGCGAAGTCATGGTGAGGCCGGTTGCAAAAGCCTTGCCGCCGTGCATGACGCTGGACCTGTGCGGCCTGCCCTGGTGAATTCGCAGACGGCTGGAACGATTGAAAGGGCGAGGGATGCCCCTGCTGGAACTAAAGAACCTGCGCAAAGATTACGGCGGCCTGCGCGCGCTGGACGATGTCTCGCTCACCGTGCCCGAAGGCGCCATCATTGGTTTGATCGGCCCCAACGGCTCGGGCAAATCGACGCTGATCAACCTGGTCGCCAGCAGCACACCGCGCACATCGGGGCAAGTCATCTTCCAGGGCGAGGACATCAGCGACCTGCCGGCGAACATCGTCTACCGCAAAGGCATCGCCCGCGGCTATCAGGAGCCCGCGCTTTACTTCAAAATGACCGTGCTCGATAACGTCTTGCTGCCGATCAAAGACCAGCGCGGTGAACACCCCTGGCATGCGCCGCTTTCGCGCAACTGGGCCGCGCAAGAGACCGCCAATGCCGAAGCCGCCGTCGAGGCGCTGGAACAAGTCCAGTTGCTGGATCACTACGACACGCTGGCGGCCGATCTATCGGGCGGGCAAATGAAACTGCTGGAGATCGCCCGCGCCTTGATGGGCAGGCCCAAATTGCTGCTGCTGGATGAGCCGACGGCCGGCGTCGCCCCGGCCCTGGCCTATGAGATCTTTCAGCAGATCGCGCGCCTGCGCGACCAACACGGCATCACCTTCCTCATCGTCGAGCACCGCCTGGAGATTCTCTTCGACTTCGTCGACTACGTTTACGTCTTGCACCTGGGCGAATTGCTGGCGCAGGGCAGCGCCGCCGACATCGCGGGCCACGCCACCGTGCGCGAGGTGTATTTTGGGGATTAGGGATTTAGCCACAGAGGCGCAGAGGCACAGAGGAAAAGCATGCTCGTGGCGGCTGTTCTTTGCACAAAGTGCCATGGGTGTAGGGGCGAGACGGTGGCTCGCCCGTGATCACAAAACGAATGCTAATGCGGGCGACGTGATTGGTCGGCCCTACACCAACCGCATAACCAGTGCATGGCGTACGGCATGATAACCATCCACGACCTCACCGCCGGCTACGGCAAGCTGGAGATCTTGCAGGGCATCAGCCTGGGCTTCGCGCGCGGGCAATTCAGCGCCGTGCTCGGCCCCAATGGCTCGGGCAAGAGCACGCTGATGAAAGCCATCATGGGTCTCAACACGATTTTCAGCGGCTCAATCCAGCTCGACGGCCAAGAGCTGATCGGCACGCCCACGGAGCGCATCTCTCGGCTGGGGCTGGCTTACGTGCCACAGCGCGAGAATATCTTCGACGAGTTGACCGTGCGCGAGAACTTGCAACTCGGCATGCGACAGTTGCCGCGCGAGCAGCAGGGCGACGCGCTCGACGATACGCTGAAGACCTTCCCCATCCTGGGGCGCCGCGCCGGGCAACGCGCCGTCAGCCTTAGCGGCGGTGAGCATCAAATGCTGGCCATCGCCATCGCCTGGCTCAGCCGCCCGTCGATCATGCTGCTGGACGAGCCAAGCGCGGGCCTGGCGCCGGCGGTGGCGCTTGAGGTCTTCGGCATCCTCGAGGCGCTGGCGCGGGACGGCATCACGCTGGTCGTTGTCGAGCAGAATGCGCGCCGCGTCTTGCAGTATTGCGATTACGCCTTCGTCTTGCGCGAGGGGCGTCTGGCCTTCGAGGGCACGGCTGAGGAGTGCCTGGCGGACGAGGAGACGATCAAGGGCTATCTGGGCGTGCACTAAACCTGCAATGCTTCCATCGCCGCGCGCAGCCGCCCGCTGATCCGCGCCGGTTGCCGCGTCAGACGGTCGACGAAGACATGCACAAAGTAGCCGACCGCCGCTGGCTCGGCATCCCCCACCTTGAAAATGCCGATCTCGTAGCGCACGCTGGAATTGCCCAACTGACCCACACGCAGGCAGGCGTCGACTTCATCGGGGAAGCTGACCGGCTTCCGGAATTGGCAGTGCGTCTCGACCGCGAAGCCGACTTGCTCGCCGCCGCTGAAATCAAGCCCGCCGGCTTCCATCAGGTAGCCGTTGATGACGGTGTCAAAGAATTCGTAGTAGATGACGTTGTTGATGTGGTGATAGACATCGTTATCGCGCCAGCGGGTGGCGATGCGCCGGCTGATTCTGTAATGCTCGCGCCGTTCGTCCTGCGGGTTCATCGACATCCAAACCATCATATCGCGGGCGATTTGGTAAATCGCCCCTACAGCATGCCGGATTTCAACAGAGTCGAATCTTGTAGGGGCGAGCAATCTGGTCGCCCGCCACGCTATGCCATACCGTCTTCTTGCAAAGCGAGCGCGCAAGAATTGATGCAGTAACGCAGGCCGGTCTTGTCGCGCGGGCCGTCATCAAAGACGTGGCCCAGGTGCGAATCGCAGCGATTGCAAGCCACTTCGACGCGCCGCATACCGTGGCTATTGTCTTCGAGCAAGGCGACATTGCCCTGGTCGATGACATCCCAGAAGCTGGGCCAGCCGCTGTAGGAATTGTACTTGGACTCCGAGGAGAACAAGGCTTGCCCGCAGGCGGCGCAGGCGTAGACGCCGCTGGCTTTGGCGTTGACATATTCGCCGCTGAAGGGGCGCTCGGTGGCTTGCTGCCGCAGTACGGCGTATTGCTGCGGGCTGAGCTGTTGGCGCCATTCGGCCTCGGTCTTGTTGATTTTCTCGCTCATGTTGCCCACCCTTTCGCTGACGGCTTCAGCCTCAGCGTAGCCGGCGATTGTGAAGGAAGTCTTGCGCCGGCGTCAGTATTATACTAGAAGGAAAGCGTATCGCCGTCTATGAGGAGGCAGCCATGCCCCAGCAAGTCGCCATCAGCGAAGTCGCGCAGGGCTTCGGCTTCGCGCTAACCGAGACCTTCGAATCTGTTTTCGGCATCTACCTCGACCAGGGCACGTCTTTCTTTGAGACGCTGGGCGAAATCAGCGCCGCCGATGCCTCCCAGCCCATGGGCAACTGCGCCAGCATCGCCGCCCATGTCGCGCATACGACCTACTACCTGGCTGTCGTCGAAGACCGCATGTTCGGCCGCGACCTCAGCGGCGTCGACTGGGCGCGGATCTGGAACGAGGTCAGCGCCGTGGACGAGGACGCCTGGGCCGCCCTGGTCGCCGACCTGCGCGCCACTTACGATCGCATCAAGGGCCATCTTGCTGACGCTGACAGCTGGGAGGGCACGCACGAGCTGTCCTGCCTGCTGGGCATGGTCGCGCACAGCGCCTACCACCTGGGCGAGATCCGTCAGATGATGTGCCGCCTGGCCGCCTGAGCCATGCGCCAGGTCACGATCTATCGCGAGCCGGGGCGCTTCGCCGGCTGGCCCGCCAATTATGGCATCTGGCGTTGGGGCGACGAGATCGTGGTCGGCTTCACCGTCGGCGCGCACCGCACGGTCGAGCGCGGCCACGCTATCGACAAAGGCCGGCCCTTCCGCAATATGCAGGCGCGCAGCCTCGATGGCGGCGAGACCTGGCAGGTTGAGCCCTTCAATGGCGCGCGACCCGGTGACCGCGGGCTTTCGGCCGATGAGCACATGGCGCCGGGCTTGCGGCTGGCCGAAGTCATGACGACCTCAACCGCTGATATTCCGCCGCAGCCGCTCAGCTTCACGCAGCCCGGTTTCGCGCTGATGGCGGCGCGTACTGGGCTGGCGCGCGGCGTGTTTTCCTTCTTCTACACCTCGCAGGATCGCTGCCGCAGTTGGCAGGGTCCTTGGCGCTTGCCGCTGTTCGGCTCGACGGGCATCGCCGCCCGCACCGACTACCTCGTGCTCGGTCAGCACAGCGCCCTGCTCTTCCTGACCGCCAACAAAGCTGACGGCGCCGAAGGCAAAGTGATCTGCGTAGGCGCCGACGACGGCGGCCGCTCCTTCACGCTGCTCTCCGAGGTCGGCGGCGAACCAAACGGGCGCGGCGACTTCGCCATTATGCCCGGCGGCCTGGCTTTGGGGAGCGGACGCCTGCTCTGCGCGCGGCGCTGCCGAATTGGCGCCAGTGGCATGAGCTGGGTCGATATCTACGCCTCAGACGATGTAGGGCGCAGTTGGCAATTTCTGGCGCGCCCGGTCGACTTTGAGCAGCCCGGCCACAGCGGCAACCCGCCGGCGCTGCTGCAACTGCCCGACGGGCGTCTGGCGCTGATTTACGGCAATCGCGACGCGCCCTACACGATCGGCGCCCGGCTCAGCCAAGACGACGGCGCGAGCTGGAGCGACGAGATCACCCTGCGCGCTGGTGGCGCTAATGGCGATATGGGTTACGTGCGCGCGGTGGTTCGCGACGACAACGCGGTGGTCAGCGTCTACTACTTCAACGACCGCCCTGATGGCGATGGCGAGCGCTTCATCGAGGCGACGATCTGGCAGCCGTGAGGCGCGTCACACCGCGAAACCGCCGCCACTGCATCGGCGAGAACTTGGCCGCCTGTCGCTGCTGACTGGCGCTGGATATCGGGCCGGTGGCCGGCGAGATGCTGCGCAACCAGCTAACGGAGGCGGGCATCGGCGCGATTCTGCAGCTTCAATGTGAATCGGCGTGGAGCTAGCTGCAGATGCTCTCGCAGGGCGCACCGTCATTGTCGCTATCGCGTCGACGACAACCGCAGTTGTTCAATTGAAAATAGGCTTCGCGACAGGAAGACATCTGGCCGCAGGTCTTGCTGCAATTGCATGAATATGACGGCTGCTGATTTGGCGCCGGTTGCTGCTCCGCGGGCTGCTGCTGAGCCGGTCGCGGCAAATCGTGATACGTAAGCCAGCCAGCTATAAACACGTCCC
Organism: Phototrophicaceae bacterium; assembly: GCA_965208195.1. Lineage (GTDB taxonomy): Bacteria > Chloroflexota > Anaerolineae > Aggregatilineales > Phototrophicaceae > UBA6055. The sequence continues at coordinate 2,804,245 of CBDBOC010000004.1, forward strand.
GGCCACCATAGGTGAGCATGAACCACTGCCCGCTCTTGCCCAATATAGAGAGCTTGCTCTTCGCCGCCACCGAACCGACCAGGTCATAGCTCGTATCTGGTCCTGCGCGCAGCTTAACGACGCCATGGGTATATCTGGTCTGCGGCGATGCGAACCGCTCGTCGACTAAGTTTGGCTTAGTCGGTTGAACGCGCGCGGCAGTAGGCGGTATCGGCGTGTCCCTTCGCGGGCGACGCATTTTCGAGACTGCGAGCGATGCCGCAATCCGCGTAGGGGCGGCTCTTTCTCTAGGTCGCGTCGCTTGACGCGTAATATTTTCTGTTAGTAAAGCAGGAGCGCCAGAATCCGCCTCGAACTGAAAGAGCGCGACTGCGATGATCAAGAGCATGAGAACAATCGCCACCAGCTTCAGACATCCGCACATTGTAGGCTATCCCTTGATTCGCGTGTGTTCGCATCTTATTTCGACTGCGAACACTAACACAGAACAGCTTGTAATCAAGCGAAATGTAAGCAAGTCTATTCTTATTTTTGAAACTCGATAGTCGATACTTCCTTTGTAAACCCTCTCGCGACGCTGCTCACAAGCGCTTTGGCGGGGCGAGCCGCTGCCACTCGTCACGAGCGCAGCCGAGCCGGGCGTTTATCAATACGCAGTAACGCTCGTCGCCAATGACGACAGAGTCTCAGCGCCTTGGCATAACCTGCAGCCGCCGGCTATACGCGGGCGCCTTAGAAGGCAGCGGATTGTGAGGGCTGTTTGGAACAGGCTCGTCTAGCGGCTGCCAACCTGGGGCATACCCGCGACGGCTCTGTTATAGGTCTGTAATGTTAACTTCTTATACCTGTAATGAGTCCTAAGTAAGCTGTAGGCTCTGAACAAGCGAAAATGTACGTTGAACAGGAGAATTCTCATGCGTAAGTTACTCTGCATTGTCGCGCTGCTGCTGATGTGTATCGGCGGCGTCTCAGCCGACCATCACGAAGCAAATGCCGGTGTGGCGGCGGTACCAGTCGGCGCTGATGGCGCGGGCATCGCCTTCCCCGGCGGCGCCTACGAATTTGTTTTCCACGCTCACGACGGCGACTATCTCAGCTTCGCCACCATGCTCGCCCAATCCAACGACGGCTTCCTGGCGCCGAACGAATACGGCATCGCGCTCTACGACATGGGCGCGCCAATCAGCGGCGATGTGACGGACCAAGTTTACTATTGGGACCTCGGCAGCGAGCGCAATGAGCCAATCGGCGAAGGCATGTACCAAGCGCCGCGTCAACCCGCGCCCAATAGCGGACCGGCGGGCGACGGCATGGTGCGCCTCGCCAGCGACCTCAACGACAACTTGAGCTACCCCACCGCCGCCGACCTTGTCGTCGTGACAGTCACCGCCGGCGACATGGGCGAGTTCACGGTACGCATCGACAATGTCTCCGACATGTCCATGTACCCGTCGCCAATCACGCCCGTTTTCTGGATCGTTCATACCGCGGACGACATGATGATGGACGATATGATGATGGACGACGACATGGACGACGACATGGACGATGAGATGTCAGACGACATGGACGACGAGATGTCAGACGACATGGACGACGAGATGTCAGACGACATGGACGACGAAGATGTCAGACGACATGGACGACGAAATGTCAGACGACATGGACGACGAAATGTCGGATGACATGGACGACGACATGATGGATGACGATATGGCTATGGACGACATGATGATGAAGCATGGCATCCTCTTCACCTCGGGGCAGCCCGATTACGGTCACGGCTTGGAAGCCTTGGCGGAAGATGGAGATCCGACAGCGCTGGCCGCCCACCATGGCGTCATGATGGACGACATGATGCTGGGCGATATGATGATGTCGGACATGATGATGATGGACGACGACATGATGGACGACGACATGATGGACGAAGACGACATGATGGACGACGATATGGAAGAAGACGACGATATGTAGTCGGACCATCCAAGCCCGGGCGGCCTTGCGGGCCGCCTGCCGCATTTTCAGTATTTGTACGGGCGGCCCACTGTGGTCGCCCTTCTTGTTGCGGCTTTCATGCGAGCGGCAGATCCACCCAGCGCCGCTGCCGATGTGAAATCTCGACCGCGTTGATGATCTCTTGCACCCGCGCGCTCTGGGCGAAATTGCCCTGGTTCTCGGCCGTGTCGTCCACGATCTCTTGCATGAAGTTGTGCACCAGGTTGGCGTAGAACATGGCCGGCCAGGGCTCGCCCGGCTGATAACCGGGCGGGTAGTACGTGTCCGGGATGACCACTTCGACGTATTCGACCTCGTGCGCCTCGGGGCTGGTCGATTGGCGCAGAACTTCCTGATGCTCCAGCTCGGCGCCCAGCCGGCATAGCAGCGCCCCCTGCGAGCCGTACATCCGCGCTTCCAGCCCGGGATAGCTGTTGACCGTCACGTAACTCGACTGAATCGTGCAGAAGCCGCCTTTGCTGTATTCGCCGATGTAAACATCGCCATCATCGATATTGGTACGGATGCGCGCCCCGCCCGGCATCGTCCGATAGGGCACGAAGTTGTACAACAGCCCGACCAGCGATTTCAGCGGGCTGTCCCGGAACCACAGGCTGATATCGATGATGGGCGCGCCGTAGCCTTCGATCGACGAGACCTTGATTTCCTCGCGCTCCGTCTCGGGAATGAGGTCGACTTTTGTCACCGGCTCCGTCGGGCTGATGAATTGCGAATTCTGCTCATAGCCGTTGAAGATGAAGGGCTCGCCGACGAAGCCATCGGCAATTAGATCGCGCATGTACTGCATCGACGGGGCGTAGCGAAAGGTCAAGCCGACCTTGGTCTTCAGCCCTTTGGCTTTGGCGATCTCGTGCGCGCGCCAGGTGTTGCGATAATCGTGCGCCACCGGCTTCTCGCAGAGGCAATGCTTGCCCGCTTCGACGGCGGCGAAAGCCAAGGGTTCGTGGTTATGCAGTCTTGACCTACCCGGCCCGCTTGACGGCAAACTCGAATCTGAGCGAGACTCCGCCAGCCCCTCCCGCTGCCCCCGCCGGGGCTTGTCGCCGATGCCGCCGCGCGTGCAGACGTCAATCACATCAATATCGGCGCGCGAAAGCAGCTTCTCGTAGTCGGTGTAGACCGCTTCAATGCCGAATTGGCCGGCGGCATCCCGCGCCAGGTCTTCGTTGAGGTCACAGATAGCCACCACATCGCAGTGTGGCGAGCGCGCGAAACCGGGCAGGTGCGCGCTCTTCGACCAGCGGCCGGCGCCGATCACACCGACTCGCAGTTTATCAGGCATTCGCTAGGCTCCTTTGTATATGTAATCGCGAGCAAGTCATGCAAATGCTTACCACAGAGGACACAGAGGCAACACAGAGGACACAGAGTTAAGCATTGAAGTGACTGTATGCCAGCGAATCTATACATTTGCTGGATGGATGCTTTAATTTCATCGGATTCAAAACGATGGAAAATCCTCTGTGCCCTCTGTGTGCCCTCATTTTCCTCTGTGGTAAAGAAGTGTTTCTCGAGACGAGAATTGCATGATTTACTTCGTTCTACTTAGTTGTCGGCGGGCTGCGCTACAACGTAGGTCATGGCGCCCGCCTCCAACTGCGCCAGGAAAGGACGCAGCAGCAGCAGCGCCGTCTGCGGATAGGGCGCGCGGAACTCTTCCATCACGCCGTAGGTCGCCGGATGCAGCAGCTGCCCCAGCAGGCGGCCGCCCTCGACAACGGCGCCGATATGGTCGGCCTCGACGATGGGCAGGAAGATGCCGCCCCGCTCCGGCCGCAACACTGCGCTTCCTGTGACCGGCAGTGGCGGCTGAATCGGCGAGGGCGCCGCGTCGCTGTTAACGATTCCGACTTTGCACAAGGCGCGCTTCAAGCCATCGGCGATCAGATCCGCCCAGCGCGCTTCGTCGTTGCTGCGCCCGCCCATCTCGACCGCCGCTGCAGTCAGCCCCAGCGAACGGGCGTGCCCGGTCAAGCTGACGTCCCGCGCCGGCGCCTCCACCATGAAAGGCGCGGCAAAGCACTGCGAAAGCTCGCGCCCGCCTTCTATCTCAAAGACGAAGGCGTTGACGCACCAACTGCCGCCGCCATGCAGGTCGATGACGTAGTCGATGTCGCGCAGCGCCTCGGTCGCCAGAATATGCGCCAGGCGCTCGGTGTAGGAGCCGGTCGCATCGCCGGGGAAAGCGCGGTTGAGATCCAGCTGATCAACCGGGGCGTTGCGTTTATCGGCTTGCATCGCCAGCGGGTTGGCCAGCGGCACGACGCGGATGCAGCCGTGGACATCGCGCTCGTCGATCCCGCGCAGCAACTTGTGAATCGCCCAGCCGCCCCAGGGACCCTCGTCGCCGTGCACACCAGCCGTGATCAACATGCCCGGGCCGCCGTCGCCGTACTCTCCCAGCTGCAGCTCGCTGCTGCCCCAAGCCGAGGTCGTCCCGATGCTGACGCCCCGCCAACTCATCTTCTCCCAAACTGTCGCCATGACGCCCCGCGCTCCCGCTTTTCTTGACAGCCGTCGCGGGAATTTCTATACTCGTGCTACCTTCATGAAGGCTGACAAACGCCAGAAGGTGCGTAGATTCTAGTGATTGCGCCGGCGGATGTCAAAATCTGGCGCGGCCGCGGGCACTGTTTCCCGGGCGGCGCTGCCAAGCAAAGTTAGCCTAAAGGAGTCTTTTATGCCTCGCCTTACTCGTGTTGTTTCGTTAAGCGTCACGTTACTGCTTCTGATGAGCCTTCTCGTCGCGCCATTGGCGGCACAAGACGAGGTGACGCTCACCTTCGGCATCAGCAGTGGCGTCGACACGCTCGACAACACCGCCACCACCTTCTCCAGCGTTGAGATCATCGTGGGCCACGTCTTCGACACACTGGTCAAGCAACAGCCGCTCGGGGTCTATCATCCGGGCCTGGCCACCGACTGGAGCGTCAGCGATGACGCCACCGAGTACATCTTCAATTTGCGCGATGATGTCAGCTTCCACGATGGCACGCCCTTCAACGCCGCGGCGGTCAAGTACACCTTCGACCGCATCGTCGACCCCGATACCAAGTCGCAGATGGCCTTCAGCTTCATCGGCCCCTATGCCGAGTCCGAAGTCCTCAGCGAGTTCAGCATCGCCGTCCGCTTCAGCTCGCCCAACGCCGCCTTCCTCGATGGCGTCTCGCACCCGCAGCTCGGTCCGGTTTCACCGACCGCCGTCGAAGCCCTGGGCGCCGATTGGGGCTTCTCCGGCATTGTCGGCACGGGGCCCTTCGCCTTCGAGTCCTATGTGCCGGATTCCGAAGTCGTCATGGTCAAGAATGCCGATTACAACTGGGGCAATGCAGATGTCTTCGGCCGCAGCGGCCCGCCCGACCTGGATCGCTTGATATTCAAGATCCTGACCGATCCCGGCACGCGGCTGGCGGCGCTGGAGAGCGGCGAGGTCGACATGATCAACGGCGTGCCCGGCCTGGATGTGGCGCGGCTGGACGAGAGCGAAGACTTCATCGTCACCCAGTACGATCAAGCGGGCCACGGCTATTCTTTCATGTTCAACCAGATCAAGTCGCCAACGGATGAGCTGGCCGTGCGCCGCGCCATCGCCCAGGCGATCGACATCGAGATCATGCAGGACATCGTCTATGACGGCTTGGGCAGCAAAGCTTGCAGCGCCTTGACCAAGTCGATGTTCGGCTGGACCGATGCCTTCTGCCAAGCCAACCCTTACGATCCCGATGCCGCCGGCGCCATCCTCGACGAAGCCGGCTGGGTCATGAACGACGACACCGGCATCCGCGAGCGCGATGGTGTGCCGCTGACGATCGAGCACTGGTCGCCCGATCGGCCGCTGAGCGCCGCCACCGCCCAATTCTTGGCCGAGGACATGGCCGCGCTGGGCGTCGACTTCCAGATCAACCTGGCCGATATCGCCGCTTACCTGACGGTCGTGCGCGCCGGTGAGCATAATACGCAGCAATGGTGGGATACGCAGACCGATCCCGATGGCGTCTTCCGCACGCTCTATCACTCGTCCAACGCCGGCGGCGGCACCAACCGCAACAATTATCGCAACGCCGATATGGACGCGATGATCGACGCGGCCGTTGGCATTGGCGACCTGGACGCGCGCGCCGCGGCCTACGCCGATATCCAGGACAAGCTGGCCGAAGAAGTCGTCATGGTCTACTTCAACGATCCCGTCGTGCTCTACGCCAGCACGCCCGATGTGCATAACGTCACCATCTTGGGCGGCGGCTTCGTGCCCAACTTCTATTCAGCGACAATGGGGATGTAGCTGCGTTCTGGCCAGTAGATTATCTGTAGGGGCGACTCGGTGAGTCGCCCACAGGTCTTTCTTCCGGACGCCGCAGTCTGCCGCAGAACCGTCGCTTATACTGAGATCGCAAGCATTGCTGCGGAGCGCAACTGATGGACGCGCCCAAATCTGACGTATTTGATGTCGTCACCGACTTCCTCGCGGACCAGCCGTCGGACGAGGCGCTGCTCGCGTACCAGCTCCCGCCCGAGCAGCGGCAGCGGCTCGACGAATTGATCGACATCGACACCAACAGTCGCCTCACCGCCGCGCAGCGTGAAGAGCTTGGCGACTACCGCTTCGTCGAAGATGTGATGGCGAGCGTCAAAGCCAAGATAAAGGCGCGCTTGGCGGCGGAGAGCGACGAAAGTGACGATGCAGCCGATCAGAAGGAGGGCGACCATGATTGAAGCACCAGTTCGCACTATAATCGATGTCATCGCCGAGTTCCTGGCTTGCGGGCCGTCCGCAGACGGCGTGCTGATTTACCACTTTCCGCCTGTCGCTCAAGCACGCTTGAGGTTCCTGCTGGAGCAGAACCGCGAAGGCGAGTTGACTGCCTATGAAGAGGATGAACTCGACGACTACGTCCGCGCCGACGAATTCATGGGCATGCTCAAGACTAATACTCGTTTCAAGCTCCGGAACATTGACTAGTGGCGGTCAGCAGGGCGCTGGCGCGCGAACTCCGCCATGTCGCCGGCGGATGTTGCGAATACTGTCTGCTTGCCGAAGATGACCAATCTGGGCGCTTTGAAATCGACCATATCACTCCAGTCAAACATGGCGGTGACGACTCATTAGAGAATCTATCGCTGGCCTGTACCAAGTGCAATCGCTTCAAGGGATCGAATCTTGCAGGTCGTGATCCTCAGACAGGAGAATTGACCGCGCTCTACCATCCTCGGGATCAAGAATGGGCGGAGCACTTTGTATTGGCTGGAGATGGATCGCTCCACGGGTTAACACCGGAAGGCCGCACTACGGTCTTTGTGTTGAGAATGAACACCAAAACACGGATAGCGCGACGCAAAAAGCTAATGCTGCTGACTCGATATCCTTGTGAGAAACGCTAGTTCAGAAGACATCTTGGGCTGGCTGTGGATTCGATTGTCCGCGATACGAATGAGATAGCGGCGCTTCCCCCATGAGCAAATACCTCGCCGGACGCCTGCTGCAGACCATCCCGACCGTCTTCCTGGTGACGGTCGCCGTCTTCCTCATGCTGCACCTCACCCCCGGCGACCCAGCCGAAGTCTTCCTGGGCGATAAGCGCAGCAGCCCCGAGCTTCTGGAAAAAGTTCGCGAAGACATGGGGCTGAACCGCCCGCTGCACATTCAGTATCTCAGCTATATGGGCAACGCGCTGCGTGGCGACCTGGGGCGCTCGCTGCAGACCAACGTGCCGGTCATGGACCAGATCCTCAACCGCCTGCCCTGGACGATTGAGCTGGCGGCGGCCGCCCTCTTGCTCGCGGCCACCGTCGGCATCACCCTCGGCATCATCGCCGCGCTGAACCACAATACAATCATCGACACGCTGGCCATGGCACTGGCCCTGGTCGGCATCTCCATGCCGGTCTACTGGTCCTCGCTGTTGCTGATACTGTTCTTCGCCGTGCAGCTGCGCGTGCTGCCGTCCATCGGTCAAGGCGGGCTGGAGCGGCTGATCTTGCCGGCGACGGCGCTGGCGCTGGTCTCGGCCGGGTCGCTGGCGCGCATGGTGCGTTCAAGCATGCTGGAGGTGCTCAATCAAGACTTCGTGCTGACGGCGCGCGCCAAAGGCATCACCAAGAGGCTGGTCGTCATCCGCCACGTCTTGCGCAACGCGCTGATCCCGGTGGTCACCATCCTGGGCTTGATGCTGGGCAATATGCTCAGCGGCGCCGTCATCACCGAGACCATTTTCGCCCGCCTGGGTATCGGCCAGAAGTACGTCGAAGCCGTGCTGCAAAAGGACTTCACCATGGTGCAGGGCACCACCCTCTTCATCGCCCTGATGTATGTCTTCGTCAATATCGTCGTCGATGTCATTTACGCCTTCGTCGACCCGCGCATCCGCTATGACTGAGACACGCTCTAAGCCGGCTGCGCTACGTGCCGCGCATGTGCCACAGTGGCGGCGTACGCTGGGGCGCTTCTTGCGCTCGCGCAATGTGATGGCGGGCTCGCTGGTGCTGATCGTCGTCATTTTGCTGGTCGCGCTGGCGCCGGCGATCAGCCCTTATGAGCCGACCCAGCAATTCCGCCGCCACCGCCTGCAGCCGCCCAATGCCGACTTCCTGCTGGGCACGGACAACCTGGGCCGCGACATCCTGACGCGCATTCTCTACGGCGGCCAAGTCTCGCTGCAAGTGGGCATCGTCTCGGTCGCCATCGGCGCCACCCTGGGCACCTTGCTCGGCCTCATCGCGGGTTACGTGGGCGGCTGGGCCGATGTCTTGATCATGCGCTTCATCGACATGATGCTGGCCTTCCCCGGCATTCTGCTGGCGCTGGTCATCATCGCCGTGCTGGGGCGCAACCTGCAAAATGTCATGATCGCCGTCGGCCTGTCGTCGATCCCGGTGTATACGCGCGTGGTGCGCGGCAGCACTCTGGCGCTGAAGCAAGTCGACTTCATCGCCGCGGCGCAGGCGCTGGGCGGCGCGGCCCCGCGCATCATGGCGCGGCACATCCTGCCCAACGTGCTGGCGCCCATCATTGTGGTGGCGACCAATGGCGTGGCTGGCGCCATCATCGCCGGCGCGGCCCTCAGCTTCCTCGGCCTGGGGCAGCAGCCGCCCGACCCCGAATGGGGCTTGATGCTCAATGAGGGGCGCGAGTTCATCCGCGTCGCCGCCTGGGTGACGACCTTCCCCGGCCTGGCGATCATGATCACCGTGCTGTCGATCAACCTGCTGGGCGATGGCCTGCGCGATATCCTCGACCCGCGCTTGAAGCTGTGAAGCGGCTCCAAGCCCCCATCCCCCGGCCCCTTCCCCCACGAGGAGGGAAGGGGAGCCACTCTTTCCGAACAGCCCGGAAAACAGCCCCTCCCTCTTGATGGGGGAGGGGTTTAGGGTGGGGGTCGTCCTATTCCCAGTTCATCGAGTGCAGCGTGAAATCGCTGGTGGTGATACCAGGCGGCAGCGAAACGACCACCTGCACGATGTCGGCGATCGTCTGCGGCTGAACCAGCATGGCTTTGTCGATACCGGGTGAGGCAGCGGCGCGCATCGGCGTATCGGCGGGCCCCGGCGATATCATCACCACGCGGATTCCGTGCGGTCGCAGCTCGGCCGCCAGCGACCCCGTCAGCCCCTTCAAGCCGACCTTGGCCGCCGTGTAGGCGCTGACCATGGGCACGGATATAGCCGTGACGATGGAGCCGATGTTGATGATGCTGGCGTTTCTGCTGCGCCGCAGATTCGGCAGCAAGGCCCGCGAAAGCACATAAGGCGCCCGCAAGTTGACGCGCAAGATGTGATCCAGCTGCTCATTCGAGGTCTCCGCCAGCTCGGCGATGAGCCAGTCGCCGGCGCAGTTGATCAGCATGTCGATGGTCGCGCCTTCGAGCGTAGCGCCCAGCTCCGCCACCGCAGCGTCATCGGTGATATCCAGCGCGTGCGAATCGGCCCGGCCGCCAGCCGCCGCGATCTCGTCGGCGACCGCGCGCAGCTTACTCTCCGTCCGGCCGACCAGTTCTGCGTGCACGCCTTCTTCCGCCAGACGCAGCGCGATCGCCCGCCCCATGCCGCCCCCCGCGCCGGTGATGACCGCTCTTCGCAGTGACATACGCGCTCCCAGTTCGATTCCGCTTCTCAAACCCTCAGCAGCGGCTGTCGATCAATTCGCGCAGCCGGGCGATATGCGCCGGGCCGATCTCGCAGCAGCCGCCGACGATCGCCGCGCCCGCGTCAATCCACTCGGCGACCTGCTCCGCGTAAGCCGCAGGCGACAAGTCCGCGCGCGTCGACAGCTGCGCCACCCCGCCTTCTTCGTCCCAGCTGGCGGGAATCTCGACGAAGCCGTTGGCGTAGGCGCCGAAAGGCAAGCCGCTGGCCCCCAGTTTGGGCAGGGCCGCCGCAATGCTATCCGGCGTGCAGCAATTGATCAGCAGGGCATCGGGTGTCGCCTCACCCAAGTCCTCGATGACGCCGGCCAGGCTCTCGCCGCCGCGCAAGTCGGTCGCGCCATGGTCGTCCAGCGTCAGCGACAGCCAGATCGGTTTGCCACGTCCGGCAGCCGCCCCCAAGAAGGCGCGCGCTTCAAAACTGGTCGAGAGCGTTTCACCCAGGAAGATATCGACGAAGGGATCGAGCAGGTCCATCAGCTCGCTGAATTGGGCGGTTGTTTCGGCGCAGGACAGGGCGAATTCACTGGCGTAACTCGCTTCCAGCGGCGGCAGGCTGGCGGCGATGCGCGCGCTCGCAGCGCCCGTTTCGTCGCGCGCCCGGCACGCCAGCTCACCAGCGCGCACCGCCAATGCTTCCAGGCGGTCTTCCCAGCTGACGTGCCGCAAACGCGCCCGCGTCGTGCCATAGGTGTTGGTGGTGATGACATCGGCGCCCGCGCGCAGGTAGTCGCAATGAATCTGGTAGACCAGCGCGGGGTCCTCGTGCAGCGCCGCCACCGCCCACTCGCCGTAGCCGAGCTTGCCGCCGCGGTTGACGATCTCTTGCCCCATGCCGCCGTCGAGAAGAATCGGCTTGCCGGTCAATGCGGGCGCCCCCTTGCTCAGATTCGTGCAGCGATTCTAGCACGGAATGGCAGCGCCACACAAAAGCGCCCTCTGCCGAACGCGTGAGGCGTGACACCATGCAACATTTGTGCTATAACAGGGTCACGTAGCGGGAGGCGAGCCATGCACCATAGAGAAGAAGCTGTATCCGCAGAAACGGCGATTGACGCGCAACTTATTGTGGGCAATTGCGTCGATGTCATGCGCAGCTGGGCGGACGCCATTATCGCGCTCACAGTCACCTCCCCGCCCTACGACAGCTTGCGCGATTACCAAGGCTACGACTTCCCCTTTGAGGCGATTGCCGATGAATTGTATCGTGTCACAGCCGACGGCGGCGTGGTCGTGTGGGTCGTCGGCGATCGCATCAACGGCGGCCGCAGCCTGACGTCTTTTCGCCAAGCCCTCTATTTCCAGGCGATCGGTTTCTCCGCCCACGATGTGATGATATACCAGAAGAAGAATACGCCCTTCACGCGCAGCAACGCCTATACCAACGCCTATGAAATGATGTTTGTGCTCTCCAAAGGCAAGCCAGCGACATTCAACCCGCTGAAAGTTCCCACACGACGACATGGCATGGAGATGCTGACGCACAACAAGCTGCCGGACGGCATCAACAAAAAGAAGCTCGGCGAACTGAAGAAAGAGAAAACGCGCACGAACATCTGGCCTTATGCCGTCGGCTTGGGCGGCACCACGAATGACAAGCTCGCCTTCCAGCATCCGGCCGTTTTCCCGGAGAAGCTCGCGCTCGACCACATCTTGTCCTGGAGCAACCCGGGCGACTTGGTCTTAGACCCCATGTGCGGTTCCGGCACAACGGGCAAGATGGCGCTGCTCAACGGGCGCCGCTTCATCGGCATCGATATCTCGGGCGACTACATCGAAATCGCCCGCCAGCGATTGAGCGAAAACGGTCTTCAATGTCGGGTTCGGGCAGCGCCCTAAACCGAGCGTGCGCCTCGTGGTATCATGGCGCCGATTTCCAAACCTGCCTGTATGCTGACTCGCGAAAGAGGTGCGGCCATGCCCTTCAACATCAAGCGTCGCGGCAAGCTGACCTACTACTACGAAGGCGACGAGCCCGTCTTGTCCAACATGGTGGTCGAGGCGCTGCCCGATGGCGACCTGCGCATCTGCTTCTCCGGCTTGACCGGCGGCTTCTCCGCCAGCGGCATCCTCAAGCTGGATACTGTCGCCCACATGGAACCCGCGGTCGAGATCCCGCTGGTATTCCAATGTTGGGAGAGTTGGCTGCGCGAAGCCGGCATCTGCGATTCCATCGCTGATATCGACTTCATCGAGATGCACGCCTTCGGTACCCAGCCCAAAGCGCCCAACCCCCACCTCGACCCAGCCGGCTACCAAGCCGAATGCGAGCGCCTGCGTGCGGACTACGCCCGCGCCTATCGCAGCTTCTTCAAAGCGCATTGCCCCGATAACGGCGTCCCGGCTCGCTTCACCGTGCACGTGGTCGATGTGCCTGATCAGGCCGCCAGCTACGAGTTTTACGCCACAGCGCTCTATCAGCGGGGCCACAACGCGTAACCAGTCGCAAGCAATCCATTTCCCTTCGTTCTGCTGCTGTCCCTCGACAGTTGTCGTCATCGCTTTGATGCGGTCTTCACGCGCCCCTACGCCAGCCAAAAGAACCGGCGTAAACCCGATTCGCCGCCGAGATCCGCCAACATGAGTGACAGCTAAGCAACTGCTGAGCGGCAGCTCTGCGTCTCATCTGCGAACCAGACATCTGTCATACGCTTAAGTTACAGGCAGATAAGTGAACAGACGAGGTTGAGATGAACGCAAGATTGCACTTCCCGGTGTTGGCGACCTTGGTCGTGATCATGTCGTTGGCTATCACAAGCCCCGCCCTGGCGACGGATTACTCCGTCAGCGCATCATCGGATTGTACGCTCGCCGACGCTATCAGCGCCGCCAACGCGGACGACGCGGTGGGAAGCTGCGCCGCCGGCGCCGGCGATGATACGATTTACGTGACCGGCGATATCACGCTGGGCGCCGCCCTGCCCACTATCCGATCCAACATTCGCATCACCTCGGATGACCACACTGTAAAGCGCGTCATCAGCGGCAGCCACGCGCATCGCATCTTCAACGTCGAAGGTGGCGGCCGCCTGTCGCTGCAGTGCCTGCAGTTGATCGCCGGCAGAAACCACGGCGAGCGCGGCGGCGCCGTCCGTGTGCAAGACGGGCGCGCTACACTCTTCGATGTACGTATGGAAAACAACTGGGCGGAAAAAGGTGGCGGCGCCCTGCGTGTTGGCGACGGCAGCTCGGCCGACTGCGATAGATGCCAATTCGTCGATAACCACAGCACCCTCGGCGGCGCAATCTGGGTTGGCGATGAAGGCTCGAGCCTGGTGCTGAATAACAGCATGGTATACAACAACTCGGCCGAACAAGGCGGCGGCATGTACATCAAGCACGGCCGCGCGACCATCGCCGGCACCACCTTCTCCAACAATTCTGCGGCGGAGGGCCCCGACTTGCTCTCCCTCGATGCCGAGATTATCCTGCAGCCCACGGCAAACATTGACGCGCGGGGAATCGTCCAACGCTAACGAGCCCCGCGTAATCCACGCCCGCCTAGAGCCTGCCGGACCACCGTCGGCGGGCTCTTATGTTCCCCCCGCAGCCGATGGCCCTCATTCTTGCAGCCAACAGCTTTCATAGCATCCACTTATAGTTTCCCCACCGCGGACGAAGTCGAAAAAGGGCGGCGGCGCGCAGCCCTCGCTTAGTGGTAGAATAGCGGGCCAGGGCGAAGGGCATCAGGAGGTCTGTCGATGCTGCCATTGGCACAGCCGGGAGCCATGAGCGCCGATGAGCGCTTTATGTTCGAGTGCTTCGGTTACCTCATTATCGACGAGGCGCTGACCCCAGCCGAGACGTCCGCGGCATTGGCGGCGGCGGAGCGCTTGCACGCACAGACCAGCGAGCCGTGGCGGCAGATCGGCGCTGGCTTTGAGAGGGAGCCGGCGCTGGCGCATCTGATCGACCATCCGGCGATTTTGCCCAAGGTGCGGGCGCTCTACGGCGATCAATTCGTGCTGCAATCGGCCTGGTGCACCGTGCAGGCGGCCGGCGGCGAAAGCGTGGGCTGGCACCAGGACGGCTCCGGCGTTTACGAATTCCGCGAGCTGGGTTATCCGCTGCCGCTGCTGCAGTTGCGCGCCAGCTACAGCTTGACGGATCAATCGCGCGAGTTCACGGGCAATATGATGATGCTCCCCGGCAGCCACCGCAGCCCGCTGCCCCTGCCCGAAGACAAGCGGGGCCAACTCAAGGTGTCGCCCATCCAGCACAACATCCTCTGCCCGGCCGGCGCCGCCCTGCTCTTTCACAACGGCGTCTGGCACTCGCCCATGCCCAATCACCAGCGGATCGACCGCTACAATATGCACTACATCTACAGCCCGCCCTGGCTGCGCCGCTCGGATCGCTTCGCCACTGATGCGGATTTCCTGGCGCGGACGACGCCGCGGCGTCGCGCCTTGATGGGCGAATACCAGCGGCCGGACGCGCCCTTCGGCGCCGGTGTGCCGCCGATTCCATTCGAGGACTGAGGCCGTGAAGCTCGACAGCCCGGCCATCGGCGATGCGCTGGTCGAGATCAGGCGCACGGATAACCATAAGCGATGTGTTATGATTCACTTATCTGACAGTCATGTCAAAATGACGTGCCAGCTTGATGGAGTCCTGACATGAAAACGCGCTTAATATTGATCCTGATCGCCAGTCTTCTGCTCAGCGCAGTCGCCACGGCGCAGCAGTATTCCATCCGCGCCAACCGCGGGCTCAACCTGAGAGCCGAGCCCAGCGTCAACGCCGCGCTTGCCGGGACCGTCTCCGCGGGCGCTATCCTCCAGGTCGTCGATCATGTCGGCAGTTGGCTGAAGATCAACCACGAGGGGCGCGAAGTCTGGCTGGCGGATTGGCTCAATTTCAGCCGCGTTGGCGATGTCGGCCAGCCCTCAACCCAGGCAAGCGGATCAGCGCAAATCGACAACTGCTGCCGTGCGGGCTGGAATTGCACCTTCGACTTTGATTTCATCATGGGCAAATGGACCTACGACGATAACGACGGCCAGTGTTTTTCGCCGAGGCAAGAGACGGTCGACGGCGTGATCATCGAAGGCTCGCAGCTCTTCATTGAAGGGGTCAAACATGCCTTCGATATCATTCGAAGCAGTTCGCCGGCTTGGCATACCTATGTCGTCACCGGTCCGGTCAAGATCCGCGAAGCGTTTGGCAAGGTCGGCACGGGCACACTGGAACGGTCTATCAATATGAAGGACATTAGCACCTATCCCGAAGACTCCCCGCTGGCGCAGCTGGCCGCGAACATTGTGATGAGAACCTGCGGCTTACATCGCTGGCTCGTCGAGGACGGGGTGACCATTCCTGAAATAGCGTCGCTTGTGGAAGTCGCTGACTGCGACACGATCTCTCTCGATGATCTGATTGATATCTTCTCCGGCTGGCTCTGTGACCAGGGCGAGGGGTGGCTGGATGGGGCAATGGCCGCCTATAAAGACCAACGCTGCGACTTCCTGCTGATGCCGCTGCATGGAACAGTCATTAGCGGCCCAGATAACTTTACCGGCCGGATTTTGGCCGCGTTGAACCTGCTCAAAGATAGAGCGCCACATTGGTATGCCTACGTGGTATTGGGGCCGACCAAAATCATAGGCGGTCCCTGGATAACAGGCACCCATGCCCATGAAGGCAGAATCGCCATTGCGCCTTCCCATGCCAACGAGAGAAGCTTCGGGCTGGCTGGCACGCTATTGCATGAGTCCTGCCATGTTAATCGAATTCGCCACATCCCCCCCGGAACGACCGATCCCTTTGATACGGTTGAAGGCTTCTCGCTTGAAGAGAACATCTGCGAAGTCATGAGAGTCGGGGCGCTCAAAGAGGTTGACCCTTCGATGCCGCCCAATCCTCATCTGCAGGCGGCGCTCGACCATTATTTCAGCAATGGCGGCGTCTACGATCTTCAGGCCGCCGCGGACGAGCAGCGAGAATTAGCCCTGCGGCTGCTATCGACGCTGTCGCCCCTGAGCAATGAAAGCGAGCTATTTGGCAATTGCTGCGCCGCCGGTTGGGACTGCCCTCACGACCAGAATTGGCTGAACGGCTACCTGGCTTATCAGAAGGACGAATGCGGCGGCCCCCCGCAAATCGGCAGTTGCTGCTACGCCGGCTGGAACTGCACCTTTGACTTCGACTGGATCATGGGCCGCTGGGCTTACGACGACAATGACCGGCAGTGCACCGCGCCCCTGCAAGAAACGGTTGATGGCGTCGTCATTGAAGGCTCAAGCGACTTCATCAACTCGATAAAGCGCGCCTTTGACCTGATCGAAGACCGGTCGCCGGAATGGTATGTTCTTGCCATCAACGGCGCGCTGAAGATCCGCGAGTCGCCGGGCAAGACCGGCACCGGCACGCTGGAGCAGTCGATGAATTACCGGACCGACAATTCCGGATTCCTCCAGCTTTCAGCTACATCGGGTGGCAACGGACATCGTGATGACCGCTTGCAGCTTACATCAATGGCTCGCACGGGCCTATCCCGACCGGACGCCGCTGGCGGAAGCAGCGATGTGCGACTCAGTCACCCATAGCCAGTTAAACGCATTGTTCTCTTGACCGCAACTTGACCGGCGTCGGCGGTTGAGCGCGGGCGGAACAAGGCCCCGCGTTTCCCTTGACGATCGCCTGAGCGCCGGTCGCCGTCTCGCCCGTGGCTAGCGACCATCCCGCCTTTTCGCACCGCATTTCGCGATGCGATATCATTCGCCATACCTGTAAAGGCAATCTGACATACACGAGGTTAATGATGAAACTACGCTATTTCTTCATCCTGATCGCCACGATTCTGCTCAGCACAATCGCCACGGCGCAGCAGTATTCCATCCGCGCCAACCGCGGGCTCAACTTGAGGGCCGAGCCAAGCCTCTATGCCGACATCGCGGCGACCGTCCGCACGGGCGATATTCTGCAGGTGCTCGATCATGTCGGCAGCTGGCTCAAGATCAGCAGAAGCGGCGAAGTCTGGCTGGCGGATTGGGTGAATTACAGCCGCGTCGAGGGCAGCGAGCAAACGGCGGCGCAGACGGGAACATCAACGCCGATTGACAATTGCTGCTTCGTCGACCGGCATTGCCAGAGCGACCAGGAGTGGATAGACGGCTATTGGGCCTATCAGAATGGTCAGTGCGCCGCGCCAACGCAAACGCAGGTGGTGACGCCCGCGCAGACGTCGACTGCCGAGACGAGTCAGGTGGACAACTGTTGCTTCGCCGGCTGGCAGTGCCATACGGATCAGCAGTGGATCGATGGCTATTGGGCCTACCAAAGCAATCAATGCGACGCGCCGCCTGCGTCGCGCACTGGTCCGGTCGACAGCTGCTGCCAGTTGGGCTGGAATTGCGCCTTCGACTTTGACTGGATCATCGGCAAATGGGTGTATGCCGATACCGGCGGACAGTGCGGCATGCCCATACAAGAAGTCGTCGACGGGGTCATCATAGAAGGCTCGAGCGCATTTATCGCCAAGATCAAAAGGGCGATGAATCTGGTCAAGAGCGGCTCGCCGGAGTGGTACGCCTATTCGATCAACGGGGCGCGCAAGATCCGCGAGTACCCTTGGACACAAGGCGATGGCACGCTGGAACAGTCGTATAACTTGACCAGCGGTTTCGTCGCCAACAACACCGTAACCTACTTGGCTGCGGTCTTCGTGCATGAGAACTGCCACTTACAGCGATGGCTCAACGGGTTCGACCGCGGAGAATTGGAACATCTTGCGGAAGAGCCTGTCTGCGATACAGTGGCGATTAACGCCCAGAACATTTTTGCCCCTGGCGCTCCCTATCCTCGAGGTCGAATCGATGAATTCGCGCGTTTGGGCCTCCCCTATGATGTCGCCGCCAGCGCGCACAGAGAGTGGGTACGAGCTCAGCAAATCTATGCCCAAACCAGATAATGCCTGATTCACAATACCGCCATGAACCTCGACATCCTCACCATCGGCAAATCGCTGGTGGCGGCGAAGCACAGGGACGTCGGCCGGCTCGTCCTGTCCCAAGGTATGTAGCGATGCGACAACGTTTACATGCGCTTTTTCAATTGGAGCGATGATTTATCGTTAAGGAGTCCAATAATGAAAAAGCGCCATTGTGTCATCCTGATCGCCGCGCTTCTTCTCAGCACAGTCGCCACGGCGCAGCAGTATTCCATCCGCGCCAATCGCGGGCTCAACTTGAGGGCCGAGCCAAGCCTCTATGCCGACATCGCGGGGACAGTCCGTACCGGCGATATTCTGCAGGTGCTGGACCATGTCGGCAGCTGGCTCCAGATCAGCAGAAGCGGCCAAGTCTGGCTGGCGGATTGGGTGAATTACAGCCGCGTCGAGGGCAGCGAGCAAACGGCGGCGCAGACGGGAACATCAACGCCGATTGACAATTGCTGCTTCGTCGACCGGCATTGCCAGAGCGACCAGGAATGGATAGACGGCTACTGGGCCTATCAGAATGGTCAGTGCGCCGCGCCAACGCAAACGCAGGTGGAGACGCCCGCCCAGACGTCGACTACCGAGACGAGTCAGGTCGACAACTGTTGCTTCGCCGGCTGGCAGTGCCAGACCGACCAAGAGTGGATCGACGGCTATTGGGCGTATCAGAATAATCAGTGTGACGGGACCGCCCCGGCGGTTGGCGCCGGCCCGGATACAAGCTGTTGCCAGCTGGGCTGGAATTGCACGCTGCCTTCCGACCGGATCATGGGGGAGTGGTTCATCGAATACGGCGTTTCCTGTGGCATGCCAATCCAGGTTGTTGTCGATGGAGTCATAATTGAGGGCTCTGAATATTTTATCCGCCGGGTTTCCGAAGCGCTTGCATTGCTGAAGGCCAGAGCGCCCGAGTGGCATGCTTACGTGATCAAGGGGCCGCTGAAGATACGGGCGTGGGAGAAGGGCACACATACGCTGGAAAGGTCCTTCAATATGGCGCCGGGCCATGTTGCGGAAAGTGTTGTCCGGCGGGCTCGCGTGCTAGTGCATGAAAGCTGCCACGTACAAAGATGGCTCGCCGGGCTGCTACGGTACGAAACCGATCTACAACAGCGCACAGAAGAGAATCTGTGCGAGCTGGCCGTGGATTATATGCTGGACAGCGTCCAACCGATACGTCCACACAATTACATTCTCGAAGCGGAAGTGAATCGCCTGATAAGCGATGGCGTCACAAATATTCACGACCTGGCGAACGCCGAATTGCAGCGGGCGTACCATCTCCTTTCGACGATGAACTGAAGGCAGAATTGGAATTCGCGCCATGAACCTCGACATCCTCACCATCGGCGAAGCGCTGGTGGAGATCATGCGCACGGATATCGACCAGCCCCTGGACCAGCCCGGCCCCTTCACCGGCCCCTACCCCAGCGGCGCGCCCTTCATCTTCGCGGCGCAGGCGGCGCGGCTGGGCCGGCGCGTCGGCGCAATCGGCGCGGTCGGCGCGGACGCTTTCGGCGATTGCCTGCTGCGGCAGCTGGCGGCGGACGGCATCGAGAGCGCAGGCGTGCATAAACTGGAAGGCCGCACCACCGGCGCGGCTTTTGTGTCGTACCGGGCCGATGGCGGGCGCGATTACGTCTTCAGCCTGGGCGCGGGCGGCCAACTGCGGCGCGACATGCTGACGCCGGCGCTGTTTGCGGGGCTGCGCTGCTTTCACGTGATGGGCTCGACCCTGTCCATCAGCGCGGAAGCACTGGCGGTATGCCGTGAGGCGCTGCACCTGGCGCTGGCGGCCGGCGCGCTGATCAGCTTCGACCCCAACTTGCGGCCCGAGCTGCTGCCGCTGGATCGCGCGCGCGGCGCCTTCGCCCCCTTCATCGAGGCGGCTGATGTCTTTCTGCCGACAGAAGCCGAGCTGCTGGGGCTGACCGGCGCCCTCAGCATTGAGAGCGCGGCCGAGCAACTGCTGCGCGGGCGGCCCGAGCGCCTCATCGTGGTGACACGGGGCGCGGCCGGCTGCAGCCTGATCTCAGCGCAGGGGCGGGCTGATATCGCGGGTTTCGCCGTCGACGAAATCGACCCCACCGGCGCGGGCGATTGCTTTGACGCCGCCTTCCTTAGCGCGCTGCTGGCGGGTACGTCGCCTGTGGCGCGGCGCGGCTGGCAAATGCTTGCGGCGGCTGGCGGTGACGGCGCAGGGGCCGATGGCCGGCTGGCAGACACGCGACGAGGTCGAGCGATGGCGTGGCGCTCAAGACACGCGACGAGGTCGAGCGCTTCATCCGCGGTGGCAGTCGACGGCGCGGGGCGCGACGCCAATGGTCTGATAGTCGCGACTTCCTCCTCCTTCAGCCTCTGGATGGCCGTTCTCGCTTGGCTTGCCTTGAGCCAACCCCTCCCCGGTCCAAATCTGTAGGGGCGAGACTCGTCTCGCCCTCCCGTCCCCCGCGACCCCACAAACGTCGAATCCTGTTCGGACAGACACGCGCGACCTTTGATCATCCGGTCCACGCAAAATCTCACCTTGCCTTTCAACACAGCTGTAAGAGGGTCCTGCTCCAGCCTCGACTCTTTATCGGGGGAGGGGGCTGGGGGGTGGGGGTTGGCCGCGCGATCCTGGTAGAGATCGCGCGTCTGCTCGGTGATTTCACTGGCGATGCGCATCCAGTTGAGCCAAGCACCTTGCCTTTCACAGTGTATTGCTCCCCGCGAAGCCCTCTTTTGGGGGAGCGTCCTTGGGTCACTGGCATCTAGTATACTCTCTTCACTAGGTGTCCAGTTTTTGGACCACCGTTCTCAGCGATGATCCTGGTAGAGATCGCGCGTCTGCTCGGTGCTGGCGATGCGCCAGTTGAGCAAGGCGTCCAGCAGCTCGCGCTTGACCGTCGCCAGGGCGACATCGCCCCAGCGGTTGTGTAGCTCGCCTGGATCTGCCTCCAAGTCGAAAAGCTGCCCATAGTCTTGCTCGGCGAAGTGCACCAGCTTGTACCGCCGGCTGCGGATCATGGTCTGGTAAGGCCCGTGATAGACGCCATCGGGCGGGTGCTCGGCGAAGACAAAATCGCGGCCGGGCCAAGGCTCGCCTTGCAGCGCCGGAAGCAGCGATTGCGCCTGCACGCTCTGGGCCGGCCTTAGCCCCGCCAGGTCGAGCACAGTGCGGCCGATATCCATCCACTGGCAGAGACCGTCAAGGCGCTGGCCACCTTGAAAGCGCCCCGGCGCCCAAAAGATGGCGGGCACGCGCGTGATGATATCGTACATGGTCCACTTCTGAATTTGGCCGTGATCGCCCAGACAATCGCCGTGATCGCTGGTGAAGATGACGATGCTGTTTTCCAGGCGGCCCGCTTGCTCCAGCGCGTCCAGGATCAGCCCGACTTGCCGGTCAATCATGCTCACATTGGCGGCGTAGAAAGCGCGCAGGCGTTGCAGCTGCAGGCGCGAAGGCCGCTCGAGGTGGACGATGGAATCGTGATCAACTTCCATGTTGTGGCGGCGCAACTCCTGATACGGCGGCGGCAGCCCGTCCAGCTCGGCTTGGCTGATTTGAGGCAGGGGCAGTTCGCGGTCGATGTAATCAGCGGCGGCGGCGGGCGTCGGGTCATAGGGCGGGTGCGGACCCGGAAAGCCGACTTGCAGGAACAGCGGCTGATCGAGCGCCCGGTTGCGCAGCCAGCTGCAGGTCAAGCCGCCGACAAAATTGTCGGACTGCGTCTCCGACGGCAAGTCCCAGGTGAAAGCGCCCAGCCGCTCACGATAATCCTCGCGCTGCCGATAAAGCACGCGCTGCTGCTTGACCAGGCCGCGGGCTTCGAGCGCCTTGTCCCACCGATCCTTGTAATCGCGGCCTTCAAGAAAGCGGTCTTTGTTCTCGACCACGAAACGCTCGTTGAAGCCCAGCGGCGTCTCGAAAGGTTGAGTGTGCATTTTGCCGATGTTGACGCAGTGGTAGCCGGAATCGGCCAGATCCTCGACCCAGGAGCGTCGCCACAGGTCGCCGTTGCGCATGATGCCGGTGACGTGGGGGTAGTAGCCGGTGAAGAGGCTGGCCCGCGCCGGCGCGCAAGAAGGCGCCGTGATGTGACAGTTTTCGAAGCTGACGCCTTCATTGACCAGCCGGTCGAGGTTGGGCGTGTCCATCCAGGGGAAGCCCAGCGCGTTTATCGTGTCGTAGCGCTGCTGGTCGGTGATGATGAGGATGATGTTGGGTTGGGGCATGGGCGGGGCTCCTGAAGTTGCGATTTAACTACAGAGAACGCAGAGGGCGCAGAGGGATTTAACCACAAAGACGCGAAGGGCACAAAGGACACAAAACTCTAGACGGTTGGGGCAATCGCCAGTGTCCTAACCATACCTCGGATTATCCACCACCGCCGGCGCGCCATCCCGCAGCACCACCAGCACCCGGAAGCCATCGCGCTCGATCGTGCCGTAATCGTGCCCGGCGCGCGCTTCCCAGATGCTGAAGAAGACGAAGTCCTCGGCGCCGATGTTGACCGTGCGGTGCGCCCAGTAAGGCGGCACGTAAGCGGCGCTGCCGGCGCTCATCTCAAGCTCGCTGGTTGCGCCGTCTTCAGTTTGCAGCAGCAGCAATCCCCGCCCGGCCAAGCCGAAGTAGACCTCGCCCTGCTCGCGGCGAGCGTGAAAGTGGCCCTTGGTCATGTGGAATTCGCCGCCGATATGCCCGGGCGTGATACGCGTGGTGCAGTGGGGAATCTGCCCCTCTTCGACCGGTAGCTCC
Organism: Phototrophicaceae bacterium; assembly: GCA_965208195.1. Lineage (GTDB taxonomy): Bacteria > Chloroflexota > Anaerolineae > Aggregatilineales > Phototrophicaceae > UBA6055. The sequence goes on from CBDBOC010000004.1 coordinate 2,827,085, forward strand.
ACCGTGTGCACGTCGTAGATGAGGCGGTCGCCTTCATCGGCCAGGATGCGTTCGGCGGCTTCGCGATCGGCGTACATGGCGGCCATATCGCTGAGCCGGCGCTGGTAGACGCCGCGCCGGGGCGTGAAGACGCCGCTGGCGAAATCAACTTGGGTGACGAAGGGCTGGGTCAGGGTCATGGGCAAACTCACTCCTATTGGGCTAGTTATGCTTCAATGATGGAAACTTCGTAGGGGCGAGACGGTGGCTCGCCCGAAGTCTAAACTCGGAATCCAGATGCGGCGTCCGCGAGCCGGGCGAACGTAGCGCCATCAATTTCAATGTTGAAGACCTCGGCGATGACTCGCGTCCAGCCGTGCACGAAGTAACGCCAACCGTCTTCAATGGTCAAGTTTAGCGCGTCCGCCTGTTCTGTAGCCTGCCGCATGAAGTCGCGCGCGCCGCGGTAGTTGAGCTCCCAGATCAGGCCGTCTTGCGGGAAGCGAGCGGCGGGGCTCAGGGGCGAGCCGGGGCGATCTTTGCCCAGGCCGGTGGCGTTGATGACCAGCGATCCGGGCGGTAAATCCGCAAGCAGGGCATCGTTATCGGCGGGCGTGCGGCTGAGATGGTAGTCGAACTGAATCGGCGTATCGAGCTTGGCATGGATGCGTTGAATGGACTCGAGCCGCTCGGGCAGGATATCCGCCAGGATGACGCGGCGCGGCTGGCCATTCGCCCCGGACTGCGCCAGCGCGACGCTAATGGCGATGGCAGCGCCGCCCGCCCCGAGGCACAGCACATCCCGCTGGCCGCACCAGTGATCGCGCGGGACAAATTGCGCCAGCGCATCTACAGACGAGAGCGGGTCGACAGCATAGCCCTGCACCTGACCAGCGCGCTTGATGATGCAGGAGACTTCGTCGCAGATCTGGGCGTAGTCATCAAGCTGGTCGAACATGTCGCGGCAAGCCCGCAGCAGGTCGATCTTGTGCGCCGTGATCAGCGCGCCCTTGACAGCGGGGTCGGCGATGATGTCGGTCAAGGCGCGGCGATAGCGCTCAGCCGGGGCGCGCAGGGGCAAGTCGATGCCCATAATCTCGCAATTCAAACCAAGCATTTCCGACCAGCGCGGAAAAACCCGCCTGATGGACGAGCCGCCGGTGCTGACGCCGATGAATACGAGTTTGGCTTTGGACGGCACCGTTTCAAGCTCCTTGCTGGACTGCTACTACCGTTCTGTTTACCACCAAGTTCAGCGAATCTAACAGGTAAAATGAGGCAATTGCGTGAACTAACCATGTTGCTGGCGGCAAATGCCCCGCCTGCCGTCAAGCAAAACATCTGAATTATTCTTCCTCTGTGCCCTCAAAATACTCTGTGCCCTCGGTGGCGAAAGTGTGTGAAGCTCACAGCGCGGCGATTTCGGCGTAGACCGGCTCCAGCGCGGCATAGAGCGACTCGAATACCGGCATCATCTTTTCGTAGGTGGCTTGAGCGACCGCGTCGGGCGACACCGTTGCCGCGATGGCGTTCATCTGCTGCGCCAGGTTGAAATCCGGATACAAACCCACGCCGACGCCGCCGACCAGCGCCGCCCCCATAGAAGTCGCTTCTTCCAGAATGGCGAGGCGATGCACGGGCATGCCGTAGATATCGGCCATGATCTGGTTCCATACGCGTCCGCTGGCGCCGCCGCCAATCAGCCGCATGGCGTCGATCGGCGTGCCTTGGGCGCGGAAGGCATCGAGGATGACGCGCAGGTTCATCGTCACGCCTTCGAGCACGGCGCGGTACATGTGGGCGCGGCTGTGGCGGATGGTCAAGCCGATGAAGGCGCCCCGGGCATGGGGGTTCCAGCGCGGGCTGCGCTCCCCCATCAGATAAGGCAGAAAGAATAGCCCCTCGGCGCCGGGGCCGACCTGGGCGATCTCGAGGTTGATGAGCTCGTAGGGGCTGATGCCCAGGCGCTCGGCGGTTTCTTTCTCGAAGAGCGAGAGCTGATCGCGCGTCCACTGATACGAAGCGCCGGCGGCTTGCATGGTGCCGGTGGGCATGAACATGTCGGGGATGACGTGGCCGAAGGTGAAGGTGCGATAGTCGGGGTCGTAGATGGGCCGCGGCGTGGAGATGGCGATCCAGGACGATGAGCCGATGTAATTGTAAGCGGCGCCTTCGCTAACGACGCCCGCGCCAGCCGCAGCGCAAGCGCCATCACCGCCTCCGAGCACGACCGGCGTACCGGCCGCCACGCCCACATCAGCGGCGACAGCGGCGCGCACTTCGCCGACCACAGCGGTGGACGGGCGCAACGCAGGCAGCTTCTCCACCGGCAAGTCAACAGCGTCGAGGATAGTCTCGGACCAGGCGCCGCGCTCCAAATCGTAGAGGTTCATGCTTGAGCCGTCGGAGGGGTCGGTGACGAAGGCGCCGCTGAGGCGGGCGATGATGGCGTCTTTGGCGTGCGTGAACTTGTGTGTCGCGGCGTAAACATCGGGCTGGTTATCGCGCAACCACAGGATCTTGGCCAGCGAGTATGAGGCGCTGAGGCGATGGCCGGTGATGCGGTAGACATCGTCGAAGGCGAGGCGCTCGCCGATCCAGCGTTCTTGCTCAAGCGCGCGCTGATCGGCCCAGATGATGGCGTTGCGCAGGGGCCGGCCGTCCCGAGCGAGCGGCACGGCGCCCATCATCTGCCCGCTGAAGCTGATGCAAGCGATGTCGTCGCCGCGCACGCCCGTCTCGCTGAGCAACTGCCGCGACGACAAGCAGACGGCATCCCACCAGTCGTCCGGGTTTTGCTCGGCCCAGCCGGTGTGCGCATACTCGGTGTCGTAAGCATGGAAGGCAGCGCCCACGAGCGCGCCCTCGCGGTCATAGAGCGTGGCTTTGTTGCCGGTGGTGCCGAGGTCGTGGGCGATCACATAGTTGGCCATGCTTGTCGATCCATGTGTAATGCGACGTGGCGCAAGCATACAGAATTGGTCAAGTCTTTACAAGCAGCCTGTTGGATGACGTAGATTCGCGTTAGAATGCGTGGACGCTCAGGCGGGCATCCGCGCTTGCAAGCGCCCGAACCGCCGGGTTCGTTTTCGTTTCCACAAGCTATGGAGTGTAACCATGCGTAAACTTTCTCTATTGGCACTGCTTGCGCTGCTGGCGATCGTCATCGCGGCGCCGGTTAGCGCGCAAGACTTTTCCGGGCAGACGGTCGTGGTCGTCACACAGACCGGCTCGGCCATCGGCGGCCCGGTTTTGGACAAGGGGCCCCTCTGGGAAGAGGCGACCGGCGGCAATATCGAGCTGCAGACCTTCGCCTTCGGTGAGCTATTCGAGAAGATCGTCACCGCGCTTTCGACCGGCTCGGGCGATTATGACGTCTTGATCTACGCCGCTGACTGGGCCGGCGACATCATGGCGCCCGGCTACGTCATGGAAATTCCGCAAGCGACGCTCGACGCCATCGAATCCGACGATGTCATCCCGCTCTATGCCGACCGCATCACCACCTGGGGCGGCGTGCCCTATGCCCTGCCCTACGACGGCGATGCCCACATGCTCTATTACCGCAAGGATCTGGTCGATAACGAAATGTACGCGGCCGATTTCGAGGCGCAGTACGGCTATGCCCTGGGCGAGCCGCAGACCTGGTCGCAATACCGCGATATCGCCGAGTTCTTCAACGGCATGGAAGTCGATACTGCCGGCTCGATGGCGCCGATTTATGGCGCGCTGGAAGCCCAACGCCGCAACGCGCAATCGTACTGGGTCTACCTCTCACGCGCGGCCGGCTATGGCAAGGTGCCCGGCAACCCCTGCTTCTTCTTCAGCTGCGACGACATGACGCCGCAGGTCAACAACCCGGGCTGGGTGCGCGCGCTGGAAGAATATATCGACATCCGCAACGTGGGCGATCCCGAAATGATCAACTACGATGTGGCCGATACGCGCACGCTGATGGCCACGGGCACCGCCGTGCTCAACCTGGATTGGGGCGATGTCGGCACTATCTCGGTCGATGAGAATGTCTCGCTGGTTAAGGGCGCGGTCGGTTTCGGCGTGCTGCCCGGCGGCGATTCCTATTGGGATTACGAAGCCGGCGACTGGGTGATGGAGCAGAATACAGCGCCCTTCATCGCTTTCGGCGGCTGGATCATCTCGATCGCCTCCGACAGCGATGTCACCGAAGCCGCGCTGGATTTCGCCTCTTTCCTGGCCAGCAAAGACGTCGTCAACGAGCTGGCGGTCACCGGCGGCACCGGCATCAACCCCAGCCGCTTCAGCCAGTTGGCGGATACGGCGCCCTGGGTCGCGGCCGGCTTTGATGAAGAGAGCGCCGCTGACTACCTGGACGCCATCCAGAACACCATCAACCACCCGAATGCCGTGCTGGATATTCGCATCACCGGCTCGGCGGAGTACCTGTCGACGCTTGATGCCGAGATCGCGCGGGCGCTGGCCGGCGAGATCAGCGCGCAAGCAGCGCTCGACAATGTGGCTGAGCTGTGGGATGGCATCACCGACCGTCTGGGCCGTGAGGCGCAGGCCGAGCAGTACCGCGCGGCTGTTGGCTACATGGGTGATATGTAGAACCCCATCCACCGTCCCCTTTCCCGCATCATCGGAGAGGGGAGGCAGTCAGCAGGTCTTGTCGGTTTGGGTCTACCTCACCCCCCGGCCCCCTCTCCGAATCATCGGAGAGGGGGAGCGTCACGCGCGAATATAAACTTTGTCGCCGGCCACAGCGTAGTTTCGTGGACAGATTTCCGTTCTCACATTAAGTCACCCTTCCCCGTTGATACGGGGAAGGGCCGGGGATGGGGTAGACTGTGGAGGCTGCTTCCAAGACAAAATGCCACTAAACAGAGCAGGCCCCTCCAACAGGTATACCCGCATGGACGATGACAAAACTTGGATTCCTACACATACAAACCGCGAAGTATATGATGATATCAAGTTACGGGCACGCCTTATGCGCAAGCGGCCGACAACCGCGGAGGCCGTCCTTTGGCGAAAACTGCGAAACCAACAGGTAAATGGCTATAAGTTTCGCCGCCAGCACCCTATTGACCGATTCATAGTAGATTTCTATTGTCGCACAGCCCGATTGGTAATCGAAGTAGATGGCTCTGTTCACGACACGCCTCAAGCAGCCGAATATGATCACGACCGCCAAGCTTACCTAGAACATAGAGGACTCAATGTGCTTCGATTTAGCAACGCACAAGTCATCAACGACAGCGATGCCGTAATGCGAATCATCGCGGGTCACCTCTCTCGCTCAGCGTCGGCAAGCACCAATGCGCCTACTGACTAGCTTCCCCCTGATGATTCGGGGGGACTGAGGGGGGTTGACCAAAAGTGCACACCATCTCCACCGTGCGCGAAGACAGACTCATGAAGCGGGTCTTCCTCAGCCCCGCCGTCATCATCCTGCTCACCCTGTCGATATTCCCGCTCCTGTGGTCCTTGGGCATCAGCTTCACCGATATGCAGCGCGGCGGCTCCACCATCGCGCGCCAGGCGGCGGCCGAAGGCATCACCGAGGGCGTCGGCTTCCTCGGCCTGGGCTTCGAGTTGACCGGGCGCAATTATCAGCGGCTGACCGTCGACGGGCGGCTGCACAGCACCGTGCGCAACACCATGATCTATGTCTTCGTCGGCGTCACGCTTCAGTACGTCATCGGCCTCGGCTTGGCCACGGTGCTGAATCAGCCTTTCCGCGGCCGCAACATCGTGCGCGTGATCTTCCTGATGCCGATGATGATGACGCCGGTGGCCGCGGCCTACACCGGGCGCATGTTCTTCGACTCGAACCCGCTGCGCTCGCCCTTGGCCGACTTTTTGCGCGAATTCGGCAAGCTGCTGGGCCTGGAGCGCGGCATCAGCGTGCCCTGGTTCACCGACACCGGCTGGGCGCCCATCGCGATTCTCATCATCGACGCCTGGCAATGGATCCCATTCATGACCCTGATTCTGCTGGCGGGCATGCAAGCGATTCCCGATGACATCTACGAGGCGGCGCGGGTCGATGGCGCGAACTTGATACAAATTTTCGGGCGCATCACCCTGCCGATTCTGCTGCCGATTTCGCTGACGGTTATCTTGATCCGCGGGCTCGAAATCTTCAAAATCATCGATGTGGTGGTGGTGACGACCGGCGGCGGCCCCGGCTCGGCCACCGAGTCGCTGACGCTCTACATCTTCGAGCAAGCCCTCAGCAACGGCAATTACGGCTACGCCAGCGCCATCGCCTACATTTTGCTGATCCTCGTGATCATCTTCGCGACGATATTCTTGACCGTGGGGCGCCGGCTGGGCGGTGGCTTCGGCGGGAGGGACTGATGGCGCAGCCCAAGCGCAGACCCGTCTTCCGTCGCTCGAGCAGCCGTCCTTTGTGGCAGTCCGCGCTGCTTTACGGGATCGTGATTTTCTGGTGTTTCATCGTGCTCTTCCCCTTCTATTGGCTGGCCACCACATCGCTCAAGCGGCCCATAGACGTCAGCCGCGGGCCCAATTACATCCCCTATGTCGACTTCCAGCCCATCCCCGACCACTGGGACGAGATGTTCGGCAGCCAGCGGGAATCGACCGAGCGGCACTTCCGCAACAGCTTGGTCTCGGCCATCGGCAGCACGATTCTGTCAGTCGTCATCGGCGCCATGGCGGGCTACGGGCTTTCGCGCTTCAAGTATTACTGGGGGCGCTTGGGCTGGGACAATGACAATATCGCCTTCTGGATCATCTCGCAGCGCTTCTTGCCGCCGGCGATATTCATCGTGCCTTTCGTGCTGCTCTACAACGCCTTCAGCCTGATCGACACCTACGGCGGCCTAATCATCGCTTACACCATGTTCAACATCCCCTTCGCCGTCTGGATCATGCGCGACTTTTTCAACGGCTTGCCGGTCGACCTGGAGGAGAGCGCGCGGGTTGATGGCGCCACCCGCTGGGGGGCCTTCCTGCGCATCGTGCTGCCGCTCAGCGCGCCGGGCTTGGTGGCGGTCGCCATCTTCTCCTTCATCTTCGCCTGGAACGAATACCTCTTCGCCCTGATGCTGACGAACTTCAACGCCATCACCATGCCGGTGCTGATCGCCGGGCAGAACAATACCCGCGGCATCGAATGGTGGTTCATCAGCGCGCTGACCCTGATGGCGGTGGTGCCGGTGATCATCATGGGGCTGCTGCTGGAGCGCTTCATCACGCGCGGCTTGACGGCGGGCGCGGTCAAGGGCTAGGCGGCTTGCGTGGTGGCAGACACACTTGCCACCGAGTGCACAGAATATTCTGAGCACACCGAGGGGATCTTGGCGCGCCTCAGCGAAGCTCTTCCGCTGTGGACCAGGGATTCGCGTCTCGGCACAAACACGGCGTTGGCAATCAACTTGCATGTCTTTCTCTGTGCCCTCGATACACTCGGTGTACTCGGTGGCAAAAGTGTCGATCCTCCGCCTCGTGGTGACATGCGGACGCCTATTCCTGTGCCCTCGATTACCTCGGTGGCGAAGACGCGACAATTCAGCCGAGAACAAGCAATTCGCGCGGGAAGGTCGTCAGGCTCTCAGCGCCGTCTTCCGTGATCAAAATATCATCTTCAATTCGCACGCCGATCTCGCCCAGGCGATAAATGCCCGGCTCGACCGTGAAGACCATGCCCGGCGCAAGGCGGCGCTGATTGCCACGCACGATATAAGGCGGCTCGTGCGCTTCCAAGCCGATGCCGTGGCCGGTGCGATGGCGGATCAAGCTGCCGTAGCCGGCGTCGATGATGACTTGGCGGGCGGCGATATCGACAGATTCGGCGGTGACCCCGGGGTTGGCGGCGCGGCGGGCGGCGGCATTGGCGGCTTGAACCACGCTGTAGAATTCGCGCTGCTCGGCGCTGGCCCGGCCGACGAAGACCGTCCGCGTGATATCGGCGCAGTAGCCCTCGTAGCGCGCGCCGAAGTCCACGATCAGCGGGTCGCCCGGCTGAATTCTGTACGGCAGCGGGCCCGAGTGCGGCAGCGCGCTATTGCCGCCGGCGTGCAAGATGGTGGCAAAGGCGAGGCCCTCCCCGCCGAGTTCGCCGATATGCCCTTCCAGGATGGTGGCGGCTTCGATTTCGCTCATGCCGACCTGGATGTCGCCGAGCGCGGCATGCAGCGCCGCTTCCGAGATGGCGATGGCGCGGCGCAGGCTGGCGATTTCGCTGGCGTCCTTGAGCAGCCGCAGCTCAGCCAGGGGCGCGCTCGCATCAACCACGGTGGCGGCCGGCGCGGCAGCCCGAATGACCTCGCCCTCGAAGAAACGCATGTTGGCGCCTTCAACGCCGATCGTTATCCCGCGGGCGTCGAAATCAGCCAGCGCAGTGCCGAATGCGCCAGCATAGCCGTCAGCATCACTGTAAGGGTAGAGCCGCGCCGACAGCGGATGGCGCTGAAAAAGCGGGATTTCCAGCTCGGGCACAACGGCGAAGGGCGCCCCATCCAGCGGGTAGAAGGCGACGATGGGGCGCTCAAGGACATAGTGCTCGGCGCCGGTGAGATAGCGATGGTTGGCGCCGGGGATCATGGCGATCAGGTCCAGGCCGGCGCGGCGCATGATGTCGCGCAGCTTCTGGTGGCGCGCCGTGAACGAGTTGCGGGTTAACGAAGCTTGCGAGCTTGTCGTCATGTTTTCACCCCCGAGAATACCGAGCTTCCATTTGCAGACGCACGCGCGGCCCAGCCTCCGCCAATGCCACATACCTTGCCTCTCGCGCTGCTTTCCTCCCTTTCTCCCCTTGTGGGACCGGGGGCCGGGGGGTGAGGGGTGGTTGTTCGGCTCGCCCGTACGCACTGAAGGGACTAGCTATCGGGCAAACCATAGGGTCAATGCACAAGGCTTGTCTGGTACGCGGGCAGCGCCAGTTTCGGCTGCTAGCGGCCACCAAGGCGCGGTTGCAATGAAAACACAAAGCACGCGGCAACTTACAAGAATCAATGCAGTTCTCTTTGTACTCAGAGTAACTCGGTGTTCTCGGTGGTAAAAGTGTGTGCGCTTTCGCTCTCCTGCAGATCGCCCCTACAAAAGTCGCATGCGGTCATTCCAGGTTGGCGTGGCGGGCGTTCATGGCGGCTTCCTCCACCTTGAGCGCGGCTTTCAAGCGGATGACCAGCAGATCGCAGAGCAGCGACAGGCAGTGCTCAAAGAGCGCGCCCATGACGAAGACCGAATCATCGCCGCGGCCCGGCCCGGCTTTGTAATTCGTGGCGGGGATGGTGACGACGCACTCGGCGGCCTCGGCCAAGGGCGAATCGAGATTGCCGGTCAGCAACGCCAGCGAAGCGCCGGTCCCCTGTACAGTGTCGATATAGCGCAGCAGCGAGCCAGTGCGGCCCGAGGACGAGCCGATCAGCAATAGATCGCCCAGGCCGATAGCGGGCGTGGTGACTTCGTCGACCACGTGCACGTTCAAGCCCAGGTGCATCAGGCGCATCGCGAAGGCGCGCATGATCAAGCCGCTGCGGCCCTTGCCGGCGATGAAGATGCGCTCGGTTGACAGCAGCGCATTTTGCAGTGCGGCTATCTGGGCGGGGTCGACGGCAGCCAGGGCGCGGCGCAGATCAGCCAGCATGGCGTCGAGCAGATCAGGCATCTGCATGGGCGCGAATCCTCCGCTGAAACTGCTGCGCTGCACGGTGCGGATCAGCCGCGGCGGTAATGGCCGAGCCGATGATGACGACCTGCGGCTGCATGGGCAAGATCTCTTCCAGCGCGGCCAGCGTGATGCCGCCGGCGATGGCGAGATCGGCGCCGGGCAACGCCTCGCGCAGGCGGGCCAGATGAGCGTGGGGCGCCCCTCGCGCAGCACGCAATTCGTGGGCGGTGTGCAGGCAGAACTCATCACAGCCGAGCCGCGAGAGCTCCAGGGCGCGCGCTACCGGATCGGCGACTCCCATGAGATCGATCATGAGGCGCTTGCGATGAGCCGCGGCGGCGTCCAGAGCGCCCTGCACAGTCGTGTCATCGGCCTGCGCCATGACGGTGACGACATCAGCGCCGGCGTCAAAGGCGATGGCGGCGTTGAGCTGGCCGCCGTCCATGATCTTGAGATCGGCGACCAAGGGCAGCTCGGCATAATCAACGCGTAACCGGCGAACGGCGTGCATGCCCTCGTGGTAGACCAGCGGCGTGCCCACCTCGACAATGTCAATGCAGCGATGCGCCGCTTCCAAGACCTGGAGCGCGGCGGCCAAATCGCCATCCAGCGCGAGTTGCAGTTTTGCCATGCGCGGTCAAACGCCTATCGCTTGCGGTAAAATCAACCCGCATAGGGTAGCGACAATCGGCACGATTAGCAAAGAGGAACTGGCGATGACGGCGAAGATCGTGGTGGCGGGCAGCTTCAACACCGATTTGACATCGTATATGGCGCGGATGCCGCGGCCCGGCGAGACGGTGCATGGCGAGCGCTTTGTGACCGGCGCCGGCGGCAAAGGCTCCAACCAGGCGGTGGCGGCGGCGCGGCTGGGCGCTGATGTCAGCTTCATCGGCCGCGTCGGCGCTGATGTCTTCGCCGAGATCGCTTATGAGATTTGGGATGCCGAGGGCGTGGACCGGCAATACGTCACGCGCGACAGTGAGCATGCCACGGGCGTCGCGCCCATCTTGGTCGACAGCAGCGGCGAGAATATGATCGTGGTGGTGCTGGGCGCCAACTTGCGCGTGACGCGGGCCGATATCGACGCGGCGCGCGCGGCGATCGCGACGGCGGATGTGCTGGTGGCGCAGCTGGAAATCAAGCTGGATACGGTGGCCTACGCGCTGGAGACGGCCAAGGCCCTGGGCGTCACGACCATCCTCAATCCGGCGCCGGCGGCCGCCCTGCCCGGGGCGACCATCGCCTTGGCGGATTATCTGACGCCGAATGAAACCGAGCTGGAAACGCTGAGCGGCGGTCCGGCTGCCGATGTGGCGCAGGCGGCGCGCGGTTTGCTGACCCGGCCTGGCCAGACGGCGGTGGTGACCCTGGGGGCGCAGGGCGCGCAAATCGTCACCGCGGCGGAGAGCGCGCACGTGCCGACTTTCGCCGTCGATGTGGTGGATACGACGGGCGCGGGCGATGCCTTCAACGCCGGGCTGGCGGTGGCGCTGGCTGAGGGCAAGCCCTTGCCGGAAGCGGCGCGCTTCGCCAATGCAACGGCGGCCCTCTGCGTGACCAAACCGGGCACAGCCCGCAGCACGCCTTCCCGGGCCGAGGTCGACGCGCTTCTGGCTGGCTGATGGGCACTGCCGTCGTATGCGACGTAGTCAACACACTCTTGCCACCGAGTTCACCGAGTCAATAGAGTGCACTGAGTAGCGCATATCCGGTTGTGACATGTCTCGAGCTTGGCATGTCCTCTGTAGCTGCGCCTCTTCTGCCTCGCCAGACCATTAGCAGTCTCGCCTTGTCCACGCCAAATACCTTGCTCCACGCATTGTATATCTCCCCTTTACCGTCGTAATTTGTAGGGGCGAGACTTGTCTCGCCCTCCCGTCCCTCGCAACCACGCCATCGTCGAAATCTATCGGGACGACTCTGTGAGTCGCCCACCCGCCCGCAAGCAAGCTAGCGTATCGTACAAGCCCTAGGTAACGCGCGCCGCCAGCTCAAAGCAGGCGCGCCTTGAGGTGATCGGCCAAGCGCAGCGCCAGGGCGACGATGGTCAGCGTCGGGTTGGCGTAACCGCCGCTTGGGAACACTGCCGAGCCTGCGATGTAGAGGTTGTCGACCGTGTGCAGGCGTGAGTCCGGGTCGACGATGCCATCAGCGGGCGCAGCTGACATCCGTAGCGCGCCCATGTGATGATCGCCGGTTTCGAGCGCGCCCGGCGCCGGCGGCAGGGTGTAATCGGCCGGGCCGCCACTGACATCGCTGAACATCTCCTCCAGCGTTGCGCCTTGCCGTCGCAGATAGTCGAACGTCAACTCCAGCGCGCGCGCGGCCGAGCGCTTGTCCGTCTCGTTGAGGCGCCAATCGACATGCACGACCGGCTGGCCGAAGATGGGGTCGACCCGCTCGCGATTCAGCGTGATGCGGCTGGCCTCGTCCGGCGTCTGCTCCCAATTCAGATTGACGATGGCCGTCTCGCCGTCCGCGCTGAAGTAGAGAATGATGCGGAAGTTGCCGATGCGCTCCTCCAGCAGCGTCTCGTGTTTTGGCGCCAGCACGCCCCAGGCGTTGAACATCAAGTATTCGTAGACCAGCTCAGGATTGACCAGAGGCGCGACCATGTGCTCGTATTCGCCGCCGGGCCGGGCGGGCGGCTTGAGCCGGATTTGCTGCTCGCGGAAGAAATTGCGTATGTCACTGGCGACCGGCTCATCAAAGCGGACGCGGGCAGCGTTGGTCAGCAGCGGATGCACCATGAAGCCGCGCCCGAGCTGATCGCGCTGATTATTGCCCAACCCGCCGGAGAGCTGCAGCAAACGGACATTCTCGATGCCACCGCAAGCTAGCACATAAGCGCGCGCGTGTACGCTGAAGGGATTGCCGCGCGCTCCATCGACGATGCTTGAGCAGTTCAGCGCCGTCACCTGGCCGCGGTCCTCAGCGCTGGCGATTGTCAGCAGGTGAGCATTGAATAACACGCTGATATTGGTCGCCCGCTTGAGTTGGTCGCGGAACTGCACCTGGAAGTCGTGCAAATTGGCATCGTACTGGGCATGCATAATAGCGCCCTCTAGCGTATCGCCGGGCTGCGCGTCAAAGCAGCGGGCGTAGAGCACGCGCTGCCAGAATGCCATGTCGTCATAATTGAAGGGGCCGAACTGACCGAAGTCGTGGGCGTCGCTGTACCAGGGCCTCAGCTCGCGCCCGTCAAACGGCCAACCGGCATCGCGGTAGCCGGGGCGCGGCATGAAATCGGCGCGGTCGAGCGGGCGCGCCCAGAAGCCGAAGTGATTGGTGGTGCCGCCGTACATATTCAAACGCGAGCGTTGCAAGAAATCGGGATCAACCTTCTGCAGGAAGTCGCCGATCGTGCCCGCATAAAGCGCTTGACGGGCGGCGTCGGGGACGCTGCGATCGCCCGGCGCCCCGCTGACCAGCAGCAGCACCTTGAGCGGCGTAGCAGCCAGGCGTTGCGCCAGAGCGATGCCGGCCGCGCCCGCGCCGACGATGCAGATGTCGAAACCGCTCAGAGCAGTGTCCGCGGGCAGCTGATCAGCGCGCAGGTACATGGCGAGCATCGCTCCCTGTCTCGTGCGCCTCTTCGCGCGCCGGTCTCACAGCAGCCCCCGCGCCAGCTGAGCCGCGCCCAGAATCGCAGCGTCTTCGCCCAAGCGCGACGCGGTCACGCGGACATTGGCCGAGACCGCGCGGAAACTATATTGCCGCAGCGATTCGCGGGCCGGCGGCAGCAGCAGGTCAGCGGCCCCGGCGACGCTGCCGCCGATGACGAAGCCCTCGATATTCAGCGTCATGGCCAGCGAGGCGATGGCGATGCCCAGAGCGCGGCCGGCTGAGCGCATGATCGCCGACGCGGTCTCGTCGCTGGCCCGCGCGCGCTCCGCCACCTCAGCGCCGCTTATCTGCTCGCCCCTCGCCGCGGCATAATGGCGGGAGAGGGCAGGCCCGCTGATGTAAGTCTCGAGGCAACCGCGCGAACCGCAGTGGCATTGGTGACCCTGCGGGTCGACCGTCATGTGGCCGCATTCGCCGGCGCTGTTGCCCTCGCCATAGAGCAGCGCGCCCTGATAGATGATGGCGGCGCCGACGCCGGTGCCAAGCACGATATAGATCAGGCTGTCGCGCTCGCGGCCTGCGCCATAGTGAAACTCGCCCAGCGCGGCCACCTTGGCGTCGTGATCCAGCTTGACCGGCAGGGCCAGGCGCTGGCTCAAGGCGCTGCGAAAGGGCGTATTCGAGATGCCGGGCAGGTTGACCAGGGTGAGCAGGTCGCCGCTGATGTGGTCAACCGGGCCCGGCGCGCCAATGCCGATGGCGGCGATAGCTTCGCCGGGCGGCAAGTGACTGCGCAGCGAATCGATTTCGGCGGCGATGCGCTCAATCACATCGCTCAGGCCGCGCTCGGCCGCGGTATCGATGCGGCGGCGCGCGTTGATGCTCCCGACCCGATCCACCAGACCGAGGGCGATTTTGCTGCCGCCCAGGTCAATGCCGATGACCTGACTCATGCGCTCAACTCCGCGCGCAGCAGCGGCTTGCCCTGCAGGTGATCGGCCACGCGCAGCGCTTGGGCGCAGATGGTCAGCGCCGGATTCATGGCGGTCGACGACGGGAAAAACGACGAATCGACGATGTAGAGATTGTCGATGTCGTGCGCCCGGCACAAGGGATCGAGCACCGAAGTAGCCGGATCATCGCCGAAGCGGGCCGTGCCGCACTGGTGCGAATTGGTCTCGATGCCCAGGGTTTCGCTGAAGACGAGCGGGTAACCGGCGGCGCGCAGCATGTCGCGGGCGCGGCGGATGAGTTGCGCGTGGGCGACGCGATTATTGGGCGTCCACTGCACCCGGATCGAACCATCAGCGCCGAGCACGACGCGATTGTCGGGGTCGGGCAAGTCCTCGCTCATCACCCACCAGTCGACGCTGCGCCGGGCCATGGCGCTCAGCAGCGGCTTGGGCAGCCAGGGCTTGGCAACAGATAGCATACCGGCTTGCAGCTTGCCCAGCGCCTGGATATTGCCCATGGGCCAGGTGAAGTCGTCCGCGCCGAAGTAGAAATCGTTGACGGCGACGGTCTTCTGGAACACCGTCGGGTTGGTCTGGCTGGGCTTGACGGCGGTCAGGGCGGTGTTGTTGTGCATCATGTAATTGCGGCCCAGCATGCCGGACGAATTCGCCAGGCCCCGCGGATGCTTGTCATCAGCCGAGCGCAGCAGCAACGCGGCGGAATTGACCGCGCCGCAGGAGACGACGATGATATCGGCGGCGACGCTAAGCGTCTGGCCCGCGCGCTCGATTTCGACGGCGGTGACGCGCTTACCCGTTTCATCAGTCAGAATGCGCCGGGCGCGGCAATTAGTCCACAACTCAACGCCGCCGCTAGCCAGGGCCGGCCTGACGCAACAGACCTCGGCATCGCCCTTGGCGTGAACTTTGCAGGGGAAGCCATCGCAAGTGCCGCAGCGGATACAGCGGCCGCCCTCGCGCAAGTCAACCGCCATCGGCAGGTGATAGGGATGCAGCCCTTGCGCTTGCAGCCCTTCGCAGAGCGCGGCGATGGCGCTTTCGTGCGGCACGGCGGGGAAGGGATAAGGGCGCGACCGCGGCGGCTCGCTGGGGTCGACGCCGCCCGCGCCATGCACGAAGAAGAGTTCTTCCGCCAGGCAGTAATAAGGTTCAAGGTCTTCGTAGCTGATGGGCCAGGCGGGCGCTGTGCCGCCTTCATGCTCCAGCGCGTCAAAGTCTCGCTGGCGGAAGCGCGGCAGAGCGGCGCCATAGACCTTGGTGTTGCCGCCGACATAGTAGTGCACGCCCGGCTTGAAGGCGCGCCCATTGCTTGCGTCGATCCACTGCTCAGCCGGCTTGTAGCGATCAGCGCCGAAGACGGCCTCAACCTGCCAATTCTGCGCCTCTTGCGGCAAGAAGTCGCCGCGTTCAATGAGCAAGATGCGGGCGCCGCTTTCGCGCAGGGCGTAGGCCAACGTGCCCCCGCCCATGCCGCTGCCGATGATGATGATGTCGTAGTGCGTCGCGCTCAAAGCAGGATGCTCCGGCCAGTTCTATTGCCACAGAGGCACAGCAGTAAAGCCCATAAAGTAATGCAAATTCCGCTAAAGCAGCTATGTGCAGACACACGCCCGGCAATGCCACGGCCCACGCAACATACCTTGCCCTCTCCGTCTAATGCTGTAGGGGCGAGCCACCGGCTCGCCCGTACGCGCGTTGGGCTTTGGCCCGCAACGTAAACAGGGGCGACATACCCTGTCACCCGAAACCACATGTCGCAGCGGCGGCAGGTGACCAGATTGGTCGCCCCTACAGCATTCCTCTGCGCTCTCTGCGTTCTCTGTAGTTTGCTTTTCTTGCACGAAATTCTTGCACTTTCTGAGGGCACAGCGAAACGCTCAAGGGGCAATGCGATATGTTGGTCATCCGCAAGGCTGAGCGACCTTGGCATGCTACACCTCAACCCAGCCGCCCTGCGCTGACGAGCGTTCAGCAGCGTCCATGATGCGCTGGATATGCGCCGCTTCATCGAATGAGGGCGATGCCGGGCGGTCCTCCCAGATGGCGCGGATGAACTGGTATTGGCATTCGGCGTGGCCGCGCAGGAAACCGGGCGTCATCGTCCAGTCGGGCAATCGCGCAGCGGCATAACGGCCGGCCGCTTCAATCTTGCGGAAACCGCGCTGGCCGCCGAGGGGACTATCGGCTTCGCGTACATCATAAGCGTAGAGCCAGGCGGGGTCGGCCAGGTCCCAGCGCAGCGCGCCTTGATCGCCGAAAATCTCCAGGCAGAGGTCGTTGGTGGCGCCGGTCCCCATGCGCGAGATTTCGACCGTGCCCAAAGCGCCCTCGGGCAAGCGGGCGTGAACGAAAGCGATATCATCGACATCGACAGGCGCGGTCTCGGCGCTGCCCGGGCTGAGGGGACGCTGCCTGATCAGCGTGTCCAGCGTGGCGTTGACAGCGGCGAAATCCCCCAGCAAGAAATAGAGCAGATCGAGAATATGCGAGCCGAGATCGAAGAGGGCGCCGCCGCCGGTGATCTCGCGCCGCAGCCGCCAGGACATGGGCTTGGCGCTGTCGATGTAGCTGGAGCGGTGGTAGCGGCCGCGGAAAGAGAAGACGCGCCCGACGAAGCCCTCGTCCATCAGCTGCCTGGCGCGGGCCAGGGCCGGGAAGAAGCGGAAGTTGAAGGTCACCTGCGATTTGACGCCGGCCCTTTCGACCGCCTGCGCCATCACCACAGCTTCCGCCACCGTCATCGCCAGCGGCTTCTCGCAATAAATGTGCTTGCCGGCCGCGGCAGCCGCCAGCGCGATCTCATGATGCGAATTGTTAGGCGTGCAGATGTCGACGGCGTCGATGTCTTCGCGCGCCAGCAGCTCACGATAATCAGCGGTGTGAAAGGCGCAGCCGATTTCTGCGGCGGCGGCTTCCGCGGTCCCCGGGCGGGTGGTGGCCACGCCGGCGACTTCTATGCTGTCGGCGGGCAGGCCATAGTGGAAGGGGATGGCGCGGTAGGCGGCGGCGTGCACGCGGCCGATGCCGCCGTAACCGATGAGACCGATTCTGAGTTTTGGCATCTGCTTCATCCTGTGCTTTGCGGGCGGGCAATCGGCACGCGGGCAGTAGCCCACACACATTTGCCACCGAGGGCGCCGAGAAACTCCGAGGACACCCAGGCTTACATTGGCTTTTGTGGCATGGCGCGAGCCTTACGTGTCCATGTGCGGCCGAATTATATCCGCCGCCAACCATCAGTCCATCACGATTTAACCGTAACGATTGCGAATTATATCCATCGATTCCCTACTCGGTGCACTCTTCTGACTCTGTGTACTCGGTGGCAAGCGTGTCGACCAATTCTGAAACGATTAAAACCCAAGCTTCCAGCGATATTGGCCAATGGCGCACTACGGATGTCCAGATTTCATTGCTACCGGAAAAGCCTTTCAAGTTTCCACAAGCGCGGCGCCTCACTTCAAGCCGCCCTCATCGCGATACCTGTCGCTGGCATCGCGCATGACCCGGCGCAACTCCGCCACAGCGGCGCTGATTTCGCCCCTGCCCGGCTGCAATTTGCCCGCGGGCCCCTTGAGCAGCGGCGAGGAGAACTCGCCCACTGTCATGCCGGCGGCGATGAACTCGGCCACGTTGCCCGCGTTGAGCCCGCCGTCTTCCATCAGCTCAATGCGCTGCTCCAGCCCGGCTTCAGCGATCATGTCGTGCAATCGGCGTACCGTATCAACCACGATCGGGTCGATGGTATGCGGGCTGGCGCCGCCGCGGGTCGCCTTCCAGAAGGGGGCGCGGCTCTCGTATTCGATGATGTCGATGTACGGGTGAATGAATTGCTCAAAGGCGATGGCCGGCACGCCCTGCCAGGCCCAGACGCCGACCTTGAGCCCCAGCTTCTCTTTGATGTAGGTGATGTTCTGGAAGATCATCTCGTTGGTCGTCTCCAGCGGCAGGCTGATGAGGCTGACGCCCAGATCGGCCAGTTGATCGAAGACGCTGAAGTTGGGGCGCATCATCTGCAATTGGGCTTCGACCTCTAGCGACGTGCTGCCGCAGACGGCCTCGATGATATCGTAGCCGCCGCGTGGCATAGCGAAATCCATATACTTGCCATCGCGCACTTCAATGTGAATCCAGTCGACGCCGGCCGCCTCCAATTCGCGCACCTGGGCGCCGAGCGCGGCGTAATCGGCCCAGAACAGGCCGGCGGCGATTTTGACTTGCTGAGTGACATTTCCGATGGGCATGTTGCGTTTTCCTCAAGCGGCCGATAAGCACGGGGGCAGTATTCCACACACTTCTACCACCGAGTACACCGAGTTAAGCCGAGGGCGCCGAGTTTGCTCGTTGCTGCTGTAACGAGTCTTTGCCCGCGCAAAATACCTTGCATCCCGCAGTGTAAATCTCCCCTCCCCGTCGAATCTTGTAGGGGCGAGCCACCGGCTCGCCCGTACGCGCGTTGAGACCTGCCCGCAACGTAAACAGGGGCGATTCTGTGAGTCGCCCTCTCGGTGCACTCGCTTTTACTCGGTGCCCTCGGTGGCAAGAGTGTGGACTAGCCCGGAAATGTTGAAAACGCCAGACTTGAGCGGAATTAGTCAATTGCGCTGGCCGGGCCTCCAGTCTGGCTGCGTGCCCCACAAGCATTACAAGTCTTCCAATATAACTGCGGCAGTCGCCTCGTCCGTGCAGAGCGCGTCGAGGGCGCCGGAGCGCAGCGCGCCCAGGATGGCGGCCGCTTTATTGACGCCCACCGCCACAGCGATCGTCAGCGGCAGCGCGCGCAGTTCATCCAGCGTAACGCCGATGATGCGCTGATTCAACGCGCAGGGGAAGCGTCCCCCGGCGCTGTCGAAGATCTGCCAGGCCATGTCGCCGCGGGCGCCGCCGTCGCGAAAGGCGCGCAACTGCTGCGTGTCCACCACCCCGGCGCGCACAAAACCCGATGTGGACGGGTCGAGGTCGCCGATGCCCACCAGCGCGATATCGGCGCGGCGGACCCGCTCGAGCGTGCGGGCGACGACAGCCTGCCGCTTGATGAGCGCGGCCGCGGCGGCATCATCAGCCAGCAAGGGCGAAGACAAGTAGAGCGCCTCCCCGCCCAGCTTCTGCGCCAACTGCCGCGTCAACGCCGAGCTGTCGAATTCCTTGAGCGCATGAGACAGGCTGCCGGTGGCTTGCGCGACCGTGACCTTGGCCTGAAAGTCGGCGCGGATGGCGCTGATGACTTCGTAAGTCGTGCTGCCGAAGCAAATCGCCAGGGTAACGCCGTCGCTAAGCCGGGATTCAAGGTAGCCGGCCGCCAACTGCGCGATCTGCCGGCGCAGCAGCGCAGAGTCGGTAGCGCCGCTGGACAGCACCAGCGCGCTCTCCAGGCCGAAGCGATCGCCAATTCGCGCTTCCAGGGCGGGCGCGCGTTTGACGGGCCAATCGATGAGGATGCGCACGATTTGCGTTTCGCGGGCTTCTTTCAGCAAGCGGTGCACCTTGACCCGCGAAAGATCAAGCGCGGCGGCGATCTGATGCTGCGTCAGCTCGCGCTCGTAATACATGGCGGCGACCTTGGCCAGCAGCTCGTGGCGGGCGGCGTCGATCATGCTCACACGCCGTCCCGGTTGCGCCGGCTGATTTCGTCCCGCCCTTGCTCGCTGCCCGCTTGATACCCCGGCAGGGGCAGCAGACGCTGATGAATCATGTCGATCATCCAGCCCGCGCTGGGGAAGAAGCTGTGATCCAGCTCGGCCGGCGGCGTGATCCAATTGCGCGCGCCCAACACAGCCACCGGCCCATCCAGGTAATCGAAGGCCAGTTGACTGAGGTTGGAAGCCATGGTGTGCAGGAAAGAGCCGCGCTCGGTCGCATCAGAAGCGAGCAAGACGCGGCCGGTCTTCTTGACTGAGGCGACCAGGGGCGCGTAATCCAGCGGATTGAGGAAGCGGGCGTCGATGACTTCGGCGCTGATGTCGTGCTCGCGCTGCAAGATATCCGCTGCTTCCAGGGCGCGATAAAGCGCGGCGCCGCTGGTGATGATGGTGATGTCGCTGCCGCTGCGATGGACGTAGGGCTCGCCCTCGGCGACTTCATAATAATCGACCGGCACGCCGCCTTCAAAGAGCGTCTCCGGCTGGTTGTAGAGGCGCTGGCTCTCGAAGAAGACGACCGGATCGGTGCCGCGCAGCGCCCGGTTGAGCATGCCTTTGGCATCGTAAGCGGTGGCGGGGAAATAAACTTTGAGGCCCGGGATATGGGCCACCAGCGAGCTCCAGTCTTGAGAGTGCTGGGCGCCATATTTCATGCCGACCGAGACGCGCAGCACCAACGGCAGCCGCAGCACACCGGCCGACATGGCTTGCCATTTGGCCATCTGGTTGAAAATCTCGTCGCCGGCCCGGCCCATAAAGTCGCAGTACATCAGCTCGGGCACGGCACGGCCCCCAGCCAGCGCATAACCGACGGCGACGCCGACGATGGCGGCTTCGGCGATGGGCGTGTTGAAGAGCCGCTGATAAGGCAGGGCTTCAGTCAAGCCGCGGTAAGCGCCAAATGCGCCGCCCCAATCGCGGTTTTCTTCGCCGAATGCGATCATGGTCGGGTCCTGATAAAAGCGGTGCAGCATGGCTTCAAAGATGGCTTCGGCGTAGGTGAGCGTCCTGAGCTTCGGCTGCGGCTGACCCTGCTCGTCGAAGGCGAAGCGGTGCTTGGCGCTGGTCACCTTGAGCCGCGTCTCCGCCAGCGGCTGGCTGACATCGGGCGCGCGCTCATCCAGGGCATCGGCCCGGCCCTGCGAGAACATCATGGCGCCGATGGTATCGCCGGCCGGGTCCAGGCGCGGCGAGCGCTCCAGATCGACGGCGGCGCCGAGAGCGGACAAGACCTGCTCGGCGACATCCGCTTGCATCCCTTCCAGTTGCGTGGCATCGGCCAGGCCCTGGGCGCAGAGCGTGTCGCCAAAACCGTGGATGGCGTCTTGAGCTCGCCACAAATCGACCTCGGCCCGGCCGCGATAAGACGAGGCATCGCTGGGCGAGTGGCCGCTGTAGCGATAAGTGATGACATCAAGCAGGGCGGGCCCGCGCCCGGCCAGCAGCAGCGCTTTGACGCGGCGCGTGGCATCAGCCACAGCCAGCGGATTGTAGCCATCGACGCGCTCACTGTGCATGGCAGCTGCATTGACGCCGGCGCCCACCCGCGCCAGCACGCCCTGGCCCAGGGTCTCGCCTTGGGGTTGGCCGCCCATGCCGTAAAAGTTGTTCATAAAATTGAAGAGGATGGGTGGCGCGCCGCCCAGCTCAGCGTCCCAAAGCGTGTGATACTGATCCATAGCAGCGAAGTTCATCGCTTCCCAGACGGGACCGCTGGCGACCGACGAATCGCCGATATTGGCGATGACAATGCCCGGCCGCCGATTGACACGTTTGAAGAGCGCCATGCCCACGGCGATATCAGCCGAGCCGCCGACGATGGCGTTATTGGGCATGATGCCGAAGGGCGGGAAGAAGCTGTGCATGGAGCCGCCCATGCCCTTGTTGAAGCCGGTCGCGCGGGCGAAGATCTCGGCATAAGCGCCGTAGATCAAGAAAGAACGGGCCAGCGCCCGGCTATCGGCGAAGTCGCTGATGGTCTCGACCACGCGCAAAATGGCGCCATCCATGAAGCGCTCCATGATGTCGAGCAAAGCGGCTTCGTCCAGCTGGCGGATGGCGGCCAGACCCTTGGCCAGGATCTCGCCGTGGCTGCGGTGCGAGCCGAGGATGTAGTCCCCCGGCTCCAGCGCCAGGCATTGGCCGACGGCGGCGGCTTCCTGGCCGATGGAGAGGTGCGCCGGGCCCGCGTGCTCGTAGCTGATGCCGCGGTAGGCGCCTTCTTTCTTGAAGCTGTCGAGGGCCGTCTCGAATTCGCGAATGAGGCACATGTCGTGGTAGACGGCGAGCAAGCCATCGCGGCCATAGCGCTGCGCCTCGGCGGCCGCGTCGGGCTCATAGGCGTTGACGGGGATCTCCGGCGGGCGGATGACGGCGCTGCGCCGGGCTGCGGCCGGGTCAATGGTCAGCGATTTGGGCATAGGCGATTCCTTAGGTTTAGTGCGGGCGACCCACCGGGTCGCCCCTACCAAGTTATGACAGGGCGAGCAGGTCGATTTGCTTCAGGTTGATCGCCAGCTGCCCCAGGAAGCGGGCGGCCGGCGCGCCATCGACGACTTGGTGATTGATGGTCAGCGACAGGCTGATATGCGGCGCGAACTCGACCTCGCCGTCGCGCTGTACCGGCTTCAAGCTGATGGCGCCGACGCCCAAAATGGCGACCTGCGGCGGATTCAGCAGCGGCGTGAAGCTCTCGATGCCGAGGGCGCCCAGGTTGCTGACGGTGAAAGTACCGCCGCGCAATTCATCCGGGGCGATCGTGCCCGTGCGGCAAGCTTGAGCCAGACGCTGTGCCTCGCCCGCGAGCCGCTTCAAGCTGAGCCGGTCGGCATCACGGATGACCGGCGCCAGCAAACCACGGTCGGTATCGACGGCCAGCGCCAGATGCACAGCGTCAAATTGCGTAATAGTATCGCCCGCAAAATGCGCGTTGAGTGCGGGGAAGGCGGGCAAGCTGCGCGCCACCGCCAGCAGCAGCAGGTCGTTGAGCTTGACATCGCGCAGCCCCAGGCGCTCGTCGCTATCCTTGAGCCGACGGCGGAAAGCTTGCAGGGCGCTGGCATCAGCCGAAGCGTTGAGCGTGAATTGCGCTGTCGACTGCGTCGAGGCCAACATGCGCTCGGCGATCGTCTTGCGCACGCCCTTGAGCGGAATCTCGCGGCTGCCGCGCTCGTCGGCGGGCACGAGGTCGGCTTTGGTCACGCGCTGCTTTGTGGCGCCCTGCCCAAGCTGAAAATCGCCGCTGTCGAGCATGGCTTGCGCCACCGGCGTCACGCTGACCCGTCCGTCAATGGCCGCGGCGACATCGCGCTCGATGATGCGCCCCTGCGGCCCGCTGCCACTGAGGGCACGGTAGTCGATGCCCTTGCGCTCGGCCAGGCGGCGGGCTCGGGGCGAAACGAAGACCGACTCATTCTCCCGTCCCGTCCCCTGCCCTGCCCCAGGCAATGCCGCCGATATGGACACCGCCGGATCAGGCTGATTCAGGCTTGGCTGATCCGGCCTGTCGCCGTCGATGCGTTCCGTCGATGATACGGCCTCGCTGGGGGCTAGCTCAGCAAATGACTCGCCCGGCGCGCCGACAGCGGCGATATTGGTCAGCACCGGCGCCTCAACCCCTTCCTCAAAGAAGCGCGCCAGCAAGACGCCGCTGACCGTGCTCTCGACTTCGAGCGTCGCCTTGTCCGTCTCGATCTCACAGATGACGTCGCCCGCCGCGACGGCGTCGCCGACAGCCACGCGCCACGCCAAGATGATGGCGCTTTCGACGGTGTTACCGAGTTTTGGCAGGATGACGGCTTCGGCCATTGGCGCCCTCGCGGGGACACAACTGTGCAATTGCACAGGTCACGTACATTTACACAGATGCTAGCGCGTTCTGGCGACCTTGTCAAGCGGCGCGGCGCAATGTGCGGGGCATCTATACCTTTACCACCGAGTACACCGAGGCAAAGAGAGCGCGCCGAGTTCTGCTTTTTTGGGCGCTAGTCACGGCTTGGCGCTCAAAGTGATGATCAGGTCAATGTCAACATATATAGACACACGCGCGGCCCAGCCACCGCCCACGCAAATCACCTTGCGCCTCCCAATGTATATCTCCCCCTCCCCATCTAAACCTGTAGGGGCGAGACTTGTCTCGCCCGCCCGTCCATCGCAACTCCGCCCACGTCGAGTTTTGTAGGGACGACTCTGTGACTCGCCCACCCACCCGCCGTCGAAACTTGTAGACACACGCGCGGCGCGGCCACGGCCCACGCAAAATACCTTGCACCGCCCGATCAATATCTCCCCCTCCCCGTCTGAACCTGTAGGGGCGAGACTTGTCTCGCCCGCCCGTCCATCGCAACTCCGCCCACGTCGAGTTTTGTAGGGACGACTCTGTGACTCGCCCGCCCACCCGCAACGCAAACCAGGGCCAACCACCGGCCCGCCCTCTCGGCGAACTCACCCTGGCTCGGTGTACTCGGTGGTAAGAAATGATTTGCAGCGATCCCGCGACGTAGCGGCCAGCTTAGCCGGCCAGCTGGCGGAACAGCGGCTTCAGCGCTTGGTAGGCGGCCAGGTAATGCTGATAATTGCGCGCGTAATGCTCACGGTAGCGCGGATCGGGCTGCCACGCGCGCGCGTCGGGCGCAGGCGGGATGGCGTAGTCATCGCGCTGCCCCAGGGCGACTTGAGCGGCGCGCAGCGCGCCATGCAAGCCGGCGTTCTCGGCAGCGGGCGGCGATATCACCGGCAAGCCTATGATATCGGCGAAGAGCTGGTTCAAGTTGTCGTTGCGGGCGCCGCCGCCGATCAGCGTGAGCGACGCCGGCAACTGCGGCGTCAAGGCGGACAGCGTATGCCGATAAGCAAAGACCAAGCCTTCCAGCACGGCGCGGTAGAGCGCGGCTCGGTCCGTGCCGCTGCTGATGCCGATGAAGGCGCCGCGGGCGAATGGGTCGTCGAAGGGGGCGCGCTCGCCATTGAGATAAGGCAAGAAGATGAGCCTGGCCGGCTCGCTATTGACGGCGCGCGTGATGATGTCGTCGTAGCTATCAGACGCAAAGATGTCGCGCAGCCAGCTGAGGTTGCCCGCGCTGGTCATCATCGGCGCCACCTGGATGACGCGGCCCGGCTTGGGATGGGACAAGCTCATGACGCCGGCCGCAGCATCGCCGATACTCGACGCGCTCAAGCCCACCCAGCCGCTGCTGCCCACGTAAGCGTAGGCCGGGCCGCGCTCGCCGCAGCCCGCGCCGATAGTGGCCGAGCCGGCATCCCCCGGCCCCAAGTGAACCGGCGCCCCGGCGGGCATGCCCAGCGCAGCGGCGGCCGATGCGCCCAGCTGGCCGATGCGCGCGCCGCCAGCAACCACCCGCGGCAGCAATTCGCGCGCCCAAGCCAACTCCAGGCGCGTCAGCAGACCAGCGTCGAGCAAGTTGCCCGCGGCCAAATTCCAGAGCCCGGTGGTGGACGCGGTCGTCGAATCGGTAGCGAAGACGCCCGTCATGCGCGCGGCGACGAAATCAGCCCCGCCGAAGACGAGATGTGCCGCCCGCGAGATGACCCCCGGCTCGTGCTCGCGCAGCCAGCGCAGCTTGGCCAGCAAGCTACCCGCCGTCTGATGATTGCCAGTGATTTTGACCAATTCGGCGCCGTCAACCAATTCGTGCAAGCGGGCGCTCTGCTCATGGGCGCGCAGATCACTATAGAGCATGACCGGGCGGACCGGGCGTGCCTGCGCATCCAGCAAGACGACATCTTGCATCTGGCCGCTGAGCGCGATGCCGGCCAGCGCGTCGACCGGCCCCAACTCGCGGCAGCATACGCTGACGGCGCGCCACCAATCGTTCGCGTCTTGCTCGACACTACCGCCATCGCCGTGCGCGGTCTCGTAGCCGGCGCTCGCCGCAGCCAGGATGCGCCCCTCACCCATCAGCGCGGCTTTGGCGCTGCCAGTGCCGATGTCGACGACGAGCCAGCGCTCTTTCATGCCGCGTCCTCCCCCTGCCCGCGCCCCAGCAAACGCCGCAAAAGACGCCCCGGATGCACCTGGCGCTGCGACAAACTGCTGAGCGTGACCGCCAGGATGATGATGACGCCGGTCAGAATCTGCTGGATGTAGGTGTCGATTTGCATCTGCGTCAAGCCGTTCGCCAGCACGCCCAGAATCAAGACGCCGATGAGCGTGCCGATGACATTGGGCTGGGCTTCTTCGCTGAGCGTCATGCCGAGGAAGACGGCGGCGATAGCTTGCAGCATCAAGCCTTCGCCCTGCGTCGGGTGGGCGGTGGAGAGGCGGCTGAAGAGCATCAGCCCGGCCACCGCGGCGCCCAGCCCGCTGATGACGAAGGTGAGCGAGCGCAAGCGGCTGATGCGAATGCCGCCGAAACGCGCCGCTTCCAAATTGCCGCCGATAGCGTAGAGCCGGCGGCCGACGATGGTGTAATTCAAAATGACGTAGACCAGTACCAGCGCGACGAAAGCCAGGATGGTCAAATTGGGCAGCGCCAGGTCGGTCTCGCCCAGCCGCCCCAAGGGAATCGCGCCGCGACCGAAGCTGGCGAACTCCGCCGGAATGACGCGCCCGTAGATAGAAGCGCCGCCGCTGGTATATAGCGCCAGGCCACGGAAGACCGTCAGCGTGCCCAGCGTCGCCACGAAGGCCGATATGCCCACGTAAGCGACCAGCAGGCCGTTGAGCAAGCCGCCAAACACGCCGACCAGCAAGCCCAGGGCGACCGCGTCAACAGGGGCGCCCCCGTTTTGGAAAGTGACGCCGGCGACGATGCCGACCAGGCTGGCCATCGCGCCGACGCTGAGGTCAAAGTCGCCCGTCACCATGACGATGGTCATGCTGAAGGCGACCACGCCCAGGATGCTCATCTGCCGCGTGATGTTGACCCAGTTGGGAATGGTCATGAAGGTAGCCGGCCGCTGCGACCAAAAGAAGACGACGATGAGCAGAAAGCCGATCAAGGTGCCGTAACGGCGCAGAAGACGCGAGATGGCGCGGGATAGACCCTGCCGTGCCGTACCCGGCTCGTTCATAGCGCGGCCTGCGCCATGGGGCCGGGCGACGCCGGCACATCAGCGAACATGAGCGATAACAGCCGGCTTTCGCTCAGCCCGGCGGCGGGCACAGCGCCGGTGACGCGCCCCTCGCGCATGATCAGGATGCGCTGGCACAGGGCGATCAGCTCGTCAAACTCGGACGAGACCAGCAGAATGCCGGCCCCGTCGGCGGCCAACTGGCGAATAAGACGATAGATGTCGAATTTGGCGCCGACATCCACGCCCCGCGTCGGCTCGTCCAGTAGGATCAGCCGCGGCCGTGCCAGGATGGAGCGGGCGAACATGACTTTCTGTTGGTTGCCGCCGCTCAATTGACGCACGCGCTGCTGGACGCCGGTCGCCCGCAGCTGCACGACCGCCCCCAATTCCTCGCTGCGGGCGGCTTCCTGGCGCGGTCGCGTGAAGGCGCGCAGAAAGCTGAGGCGGTCCAGATGCGGCAGGCTGATGTTGTGGCTAATGCGCTGGCCGAGCACGAGCCCTTGCGAGCGGCGCTCTTCGGGCAAGAAAGCGATGCCACGCGCCCAGGCGAGGGTCGGCGACAAGCCGCGCAGCGTCTCGCCCTGCAGCCTGATGCTGCCCTGGGTGAGTCGGTCGATGCCAAAGAGCGCATGCAGCAATTCCGAGCGCCCGGAACCGGCCAGCCCGGCGACGCCGACGACTTCGCCCGCCGCCAACGCAAAATCGGCGTCGACGATGGCGTCCGTCGAAATATCACGGACCTCGAGCAAGCCGGGCGCGGATTGACGCGGCGCTGCATCGGCCCCCGACGGCCCTGCCCTTTCGCACGCGTCGGCCCGCTTTTCCGCGGCCGAGACTTCGCGGCCGGTCATTTCGCTGATCAACTCATCCGGGCTGGTTTCAGCGATGGCGTGGCTATTGATGACGCGGCCATCGCGCATGACGGTGACGCGCTGCGCGATCTGAAAGAGTTCGTGCAGGCGATGCGTCACGTAAAGCAGGGCGTGGCCGCGCTCCCGCAAGCGCGCAATGACATCAAAAAGCAGCGCCACCTCGGCGTTGTTGAGCGCGGCCGTGGGTTCATCCATGACGTAAATCAGGGGGCGCTTTTGCCGCGGCGCGCCGATGAAGGCGCTGGCGATTTTGACCAGCATGGCATCGCCGGTGCTGAGGCGGGCCGCCGGCCCCCGCAAGTTGATGTGGCCGATGCCGAGCTGCTCCAGCGCGTCGCCCGCGGCATGATGCAGCGCCCGCCAATCGACGAACGCGCCGGCCCAGCGCGGCAGCGGATTATTGATGAAGAGATTCTCCGCCACGCTCAACGCCGGCACGATGTTGAGCTCCTGGTGAATGAAGCGCAAGCCCAGGCGATAGGCGGCGGCCGAATCGGTGATGGCTACCGCGCGCCCCTGCAACCGCGTGGACATGGCATCGGGCCGCTCCAGCCCGGCGAGCAGCTTGATCAGCGTGGACTTGCCGGCGCCGTTCTCGCCGACCAAGCCGTGTACTTCGCCGCCGAATAAGTCCAGCCCGGCCTCGCTCAGCGCGGGCACGCCATCGTAGGCTTTGCTGGCCTGGCGGACTTGCAGGGTCAAGGGCGGCGCCCTCATGCGCTGGCTTGGGGACGAGGCTCACAAGGCTTACCCCATCCCCGGCCCTTTCGCGCTGAAACGGCGAAGAGCGCCCTTACGAAGAACATCAGGTTTTACCGTATAACTTCACAACATTCACCACAACCCGACATGCCCATTCTGCGCGCTCCCCCTCTCCAATGATTTGGAGAGGGGGCCGGGGGGTGAGGTAGACCCCGGCTAGGCGCTGAGATCCGCCTGGGTGACCAGGTTGGCCGCCACATAGTGATTGACTTGGGTGATGCTCGCGCCGCCCAGATGCGCCTCGACCAGGTCGGCGACTTTCTGCGCCATGCCGGCGAAGTCTTGCGCGACAGTGGCTTCGAAATTGCTGCCGCGGGCGATGGCGTCGCGGGCCGGCTCGGTGGCGTCGATGCCGACGATGACGATGCCTTCGTCGGCGCGTCCGGCATCTTCGATGGCTTGCAAGGCGCCCAGAGCCGGGTCATCCCAGGCGGCCCACACCGCCGAGATGCTGCCGGCATCCGGGTTGGCCAGCAAGACAGCTTCCATGGCGTTGCGCGCGCCCTCCAGCGGGCCCTGGTCGAAGCTGGGCGTGATGGCGTCGAGGATGGTGATATCGGGCGTGTTGTTGAAGATGGCCTGGGCGATGGCGCCGCGCTTCTGCACCGGCGGGTAAGGCTCAAAGATGAACATGACGACATTGCCGGCCGCATTCAGCCGGTCGACGACATAGGTCGCGGTTTCAGCCGCCATAGTGTAGCCGTTGCTGGTGACGTTGGTGACCAGCAGCGGGTGCGCGCCCGAATCCAGGCCGAAGACCGGGATCTCGGCATCGGCGGCGGCGTGCAAGCCGGGCTCGATCTGCGTGGGGTCGACATTGATGACGATGGCGTCAACGCCTTGCAGCGCCACATCTTCCATGCGGCTGACGAGGGCGGCGATGTCTTCGTTGGTGTCGATGATGTTGACATTCCAGCCCTTGGCCAGGGCCGAGGCTTCAAAGTTCTCCACCATGATTTGAGTGCCGGGCTGGGCGAGGAAGGGCGTCATGACCGCGACGGTCGGTGCATCTTGGGCCGCGGCGATGCCGGGCAAGGCCAGCAGCACAACAAGCAGAAACAGTAGACTCTTGCGCATGAGAAACTCCTTGAAAAGTTAGTGCGTCAAATCGCAAAGTTGCCGCGATTCTACTGCATCAGCCCTGGCGTGGCAATTGGCGACGGGCTGGGTGCTTTACGCTAGAATTAGATGTACCATGCCAGTTGAGTGAAACGAGACCGCGATGAGCCCCCGCCTGCAACATGTCAGCATCCCGCGGCCGCCGGGCAGCGCCGCGCAAACCCGCGCCTTCTACGGCGATCTGCTGGGCCTGGAAGAGATCCCGGCGCCAAATAGCATCGCCGATATGGCGGTTATCTGGTTCAAAATCGGCGCCGATGCCGAGCTGCACCTCTTCCGCGAAGCGCCGCGGGAAGACCCGTCTAACCGGCATTTCTGCCTGGTGGTGGATGATTTGGCCGCTACACGCAGCAAGCTGAAAGCGGCGGGCCACGCGCCTTACGCTGTCGAGGAGATACCCGGGCGGCCGCGCTTCTTTTGTCGCGACCCCTTCGCCAACATCATCGAGTTCACGACGATCGTGGGCGACTATCTGGCGCTGCAAGGCGGCTAGTGAATGGGGCGCTCAGTCATAGCCCTGCCCGTAACGCAGCGGACCGCGCCAGGCCCAGGGGTTGCTGGCGCGCAGAGCGTCGACATCCAGCGTCGCCTCGCTGACGAGCAGGTCGCCATCAACCACAGCCGGACGCTGATTCGCCGCCAGGTATGCCACCAACGCAGCTTTGAGACGCGCCCGCCCGGCGGCGTATTCCGGCCCGGCGGCGAGGTCGCGACGGTCGTCGGCGTCGCTGCTGATGTCGAAGAGCTGCTCGGCGCCGCCGGCGAAGCTATAGATGTACTTCAGCGATCCATCGGTGGCGAAGACACTATGCCGCGTCTCGCCGCAGATGACGCGCGCTTCGGGCAAGTCCAGCAACGAGACGCCATCCATAGCCGGGTCGGGCCTCAGGCCGGCCAGCTCCAGCAGCGTTGGCGCGATATCAGCCGTCAGCGCGGGCCTATCGACGCGGCAGTTGACGCCGCCCGCTCCCCCGGGCAAGCGCAGGATGATGGGCACGCGCGCCGACGACTCCAGGAAGGTGTACTTGCCAAAAAGCCGATGATCGCCCAAGTGCTCGCCATGGTCCGAAGTGATGACGATGACGGTATTGTCGTACAGCCCCTTGCTCTTGAGCTCGCCGAAGAAGCGCCCCAGCTGATAATCGATGTGTGAGACTTGGCCGTAGTAATGCCGGCGCAAGCGGCGCACGACTTGTGGCGGCAGGCGGTCGGCCTTCTTGCTGATGCGCTCGGCGACCAGGTGCGCGGGCTCGTCTTCGCCCCCCACCCAATCGCCGATGACTGGTTCGGGGATGTCGAAGTCGTCGTAGAGCCGGTCGAAGGGCTCCGGCGGGTCGAAGGGGCTGTGCGGCGCCTCAAAGACCATCCACAGCATGAAGGGGCATTCGGGATCGCGCTGGGACAAAAAGCGGATGCTCTCGTCGACGATCCAGTGCGTATGCGTCAAATGCTCGGGCACGGCGCTGACGGCGGGGTGGACTTCGTTGCCGCCCAAGCCATGGCCGCGGTAAAAGCCGCCGTAGCCCTTGTCTTCGAGGAAGTTGAGATAATCGTTGGGGTGCAAGCTGATATGCTCAAAGCCGAAGCGGGCGCGCTCGGGATAAAAGTGCATCTTGCCCACGGCTTTGGTCTGATAGCCGGCTTCGCGCGTCAGGCGAAAGGGCAAGCTGCGCTCGTTGGCGATCGCGCTGCGCGGCCCGCTCATGTTGTTGTAGGGCATGCCATGCTGGGCCGCGGTGAAGCCGGTGAGCATGGTCGCGCGCTGCGGCATGCAAACCGGGCAATCGGCATAGGCGCGCCTGTACCAGCTGCCTTCGTAGGCGATCTGGTCGAAGTGCGGCGTCATGACCGGGTGGGCGCTCTCGGCCATGCCCAGGCAATCCCCGCGCCACTGATCCAGCACGATATAGACGATGTTGGGTTTGGCAGCTTCAGATGACATCGCCCGCCCCGAATCTGTAGGGGCGAGACTTGTCTCGTCCGCCCGTCCATCCGAAATCCGCAAACGTAGAAATATGTAGGGGCGACTCTGTGAGTCGCCCGCCGCAGCGCGAACAATGACTAGGAGGCGACCTCATCCCTTGAGGCTGCCGGACGCGGTCACGCCGCTGATCAGGTGTTTCTGCCCGAAATAGAAGACAACCAGCATGGGGATGATCATGAACATGGAGAATGTCATGACCGTGTTCAGGCTGCTGTCGGCGCCTTCAAAGCCCTTGAGCGCGTTCAAGCCCAGCGCCAGCGTCCACAAGTTCTGGCTGGAGCCGACGTAAATCAGCGGATTCAAGAAATCGTTCCAGGCGAATTCGAAGGCGAAGATGGACACGGCGGCGATGACGGGCACGGACATGGGCATGAAGATGCGCCACCAAACGCCGAGCTCGGAGCAGCCGTCGATGCGGGCCGAATCGTAAATGTCGTCGGGGATGCCGCGAAAGAACTGGCGATACAAAAAGATGTAGAAGGCGTTATGTCCCAAGACGCGCGGCAAAATCAGCGGGCCAAAAGTGCGCGTCCAGCCAATCTCGTCGAAAAACAAGAATAAGGGGATTAATCGCACCACATAAGGCAGCATCATGGTCGCCAGCAGCAGGGCGAAGAAATATTTGCGGCCGGGGAAGGGAATGCGGGCGAAAGCATAGCCGGCCAGCGTACACGGCACCAGGGCGCCGAAGAGCGACGCCACCACGATGACCATGGTATTGGCTGTGAAGCGAACCATCGGCTGCACTTCAAACAGGTTGGGATAATTCTCGAAGGCGACCGGCTCGGGAATCAGCTGCAAGCGGCGGATTGACACCTGGTCGCGGGTTTTGAGCGATGTCGAAATCGTCCAGAGCAAGGGAACCATCATCACCAGCGCGCCCATGGTCAGCACGGCATAGACGAAAACGTGGCGGGCGAACTTCTTCCTGGGGTTTTCTATCATGTCAGGCCGCCTCATCCTGATCATCGCCGTAGAAGACCCAGCGATTCGAGGTGTAGACCAGCACAATCGTCAGCGCGAAGATGATAAGGAACAGGATCACCGAAAGCGCCGCCGCGTAGCCGAATTCAAAGTCGCGGAACGCCTTGTTGTAGACGTGCAGCATGTAGACCAGGCCAGCTTGCAGCGGGCCGCCGTTGGTATCGATCATGACGAAGACCTGCAAAAAAACCTGGAAGCCGCCGATGACCCCGATGAGCAGGTTGAAGAAGATGGTCGGCGTCATCAGCGGCACGGTGATATGGCGCAGGCGCCGCCACGAGCCGCCGCCGTCGATGGCCGCGGCTTCATAAAGATCGCTGGGGATGCTCTGCAAACCAGCCAGGAAGATGATCATCTGCGCGCCGAAACTCCAGAGGCTGAGGATGATCAGCGACGGTTTGATCCAATCAGGCGAAGACAGCCAGCGCACCGGCGTGATGCCGATGAGCACGAAGAGCTGGTTGATCATGCCATAGCGCGTGTTGAGCAAGCCGGCGAAGATGACGGTGGCCGCGATCAAAGGCACGACCGAGGGCACGTAAAAGAGCGTACGATATATCTGCATGCCGCGGACGCGCAAATTGAGCAGCAGCGCGATAAAAAAGGCCAGCACCAGGCGCAAGGGCACGCTGAAGCCCAGGTAGTAAATCGTGTTGTACATGCTCTTGCCGAAGAACTTGTCCTCGGTGAAGATCTCGATATAGTTCTCCAGGCCGATCCAGGGCGGCGTGCCCACGGTGCCGATCTTGTAATCGGTGAAGCTGAGATACAAATTGTAAATGAAGGGCACGATGTCAAAGATGATCAAGCCCGCGAACCAGGGCGCGATGAATACGAAGCCGATCAGGCTGCGATTGCGAAACCACCATTCTTGCAGGCGGGCCTGCCAGGTGGCGTCGCGGCTGTGTTTGACTTTCAGCGAGGCTTGCAAGGTCAATTTACCGATAAACTAAGCGATAAGTTGGAAATTGAGGGCGACCCGGCGGGCCGCCCTTACAGAATTCAATGCGGAGAACTGGCTCGATGCCTGCGTTACATGCCCGCGTCGAACTCAGCCCAGAATTCGTCCAGCAGCGCTTGCGCTTCGGCAGCGGCGTCATTCAGCGCGTCTTCGGCGGACTTGATGCCGAAGAAAGCCTCTTCAATGTGGTTGCGCAGAATTTCAGCCAGTTGGCCTTGCACCGGCGTAATCGGCACGGGCGTATCGGTCTCCAGGCCGGCCAGCACAACGGACCAGTAGGGATTGACATCGTAGTAGGCCTGGTTCTCGTTGCAAGCCTTCACTGGCGAGGGACGCCCCTGACGGAACAAGAATTCGCAGCCCCCGTGCTCGTGCGTGCCGATGAACTCGGCGAACTTGAAGGCTGCTTCCTGCATTTCCGGCGGATGCACCGTGGGGATGGTGTACGCCCAGCCGCCGCTGAAGCCGTAGCCGGTCACGCCGGCGTGGCTGGCCTCCGGATTCTCGCCATTGTAGGGGCGCAGCATGGTGCCCCAATAGCTGGTATCGGCGTAGAGCTCGGGCCGGTTGACGTTGAAGTGGCCGAAGTGCGAGGTGTTGATCGACATGAACGCCAGCTCGCTGTCATACCAGGGATGATCGCCTTCGGGCAAGGAGGCGTCCTGGAAGAAATCGGTCATGTTCTCCACGCCGCCATTGATGCTGTTGGTGAGGTTGATCATCCATTCCAGCGTCTCGACGCCTTCAGCGCTGTTGTAGAGCAAGGTGCGCCCGTCATCGGAGACGTACTTGCCGTTGTTGGTATAGAGCCAGTTGACGAAGTCGGTATCGGCGGCGCCGGTGCTGACGCCGAGAACATCAACGCCCAGGGGGTCGCCGACGGTGATGGCCGCGGCCATCTCTTCCAGCTCTTGCCAGGTCTCGGGCGGGCTCTCTCCATCAAAGCCGGCCGCTTCCATCAGTTGCTTATTGTACATGAAGAGGCTCGTCAGGCCGCCGGCGGTGGGCATGGGCAGGCCGTAGAGCTCGCCGTTCCAGTATTGGATGCCAATCTCGCCATCGTAGAAGACGCTGAGATCGGTGCCGCTCTGCTCGACGAAGGCGTCGATGGGGATGATCAGGCCCGACATGGCGAATTGGTAGGTCTCGGGCCGGGTGGTCATGATGATGCCCGGCGGGTTGCTGCTAGCGGCGGCGGTGGCGAGCAATTCGGCGCGGTTATCCCAGGGCTGCACCTGGTTCTCGACCGTGATGCAGGGGTTCTCCGCCTGGAAGTGGCCGATGAGCTCGTCCATGTAGGCTTCGCGGGCGGCGCCCCACCAATTCATGAACTCCAAATTGATGACCTCGCCATCGCAGTCTTGCCCGGCAACGGGCGCGAGTCCCAGCGCGAGCAGAATGCCCAGCGCCAACGTAAGGCGAACGAAAAGTGAAAGTTTCATGGTGCTCTCCTATTGAATATTCAATTCGCTGACAAATGGCCGCCCGGCCATCCGTTCACTTGATGCAGCGCGCCGGCTGGATTGCTTGCGCTTCGCCGTCCGCTGGTTATACTTGGGCGAGCTAAGCCCACAGTTCATACGGCGTCGAGTGTAACGCGTATCCGACGAACTGTCAAAGTAGCGGCCGCGACGCCGTGCCGGAGGATGGCGGATTCAATGGAAAACCCGGGTGTCCTGAATATACTGAAGTACGCCAACGCAGTGAGGCTGAAATCGTTCAGCCACGATGGCGGCCGTCAGGTATGGATTCGAGCCGACCTCAAGCACATGGACGATATCAACGGCGCCAATACGGTGGACATTGCCGACATGAGCCGGGGCAGCGGCGTGCTGGACCTTCTGGTGGAAATCCTTAGATCGCCCGACACAGACTGGATGAAATACGATTCTCCCGGCGAAGAAGAATGGTACGTGCTGCCATCGCTGCGGGAGGGCTAAGGTCTCCACCTCTAGCATGGACAATAGCGTGAAGAAACCACCGGGCGCATGATGAGCAGACACGCGATTGATCCGCGCCTCAGTCGCTTCGACCCGTTGGAGCGCATCTACTTCTACGATGACTTCGACGAGGGGCTGCACGGCTGGTCGGAGCTGATCGGCAACTACGAGCATACGCTGGATTCCATGCTGCCGGAATACGCCGACATGCGGCCGCCCATGCTGAGCAATCAGACCATGTGGGATACGGGCACGGCCGGCTCGATGGAAGGCGCCTATTCGCTCAAGTTGGCCAGCCGGGCGCGGGCCGGCTCGCTGGCGACCAGCATCAAACGGCTGACCTTTCGCGCGCGCGGGCTGATTCAACTTGAATGCTATTTCACCTTCAAGCCCGAGGCGAGCGAGCTGCGGCTCTCGGCGAACGATGTGCGGGCTTTCGGCGTGCTCTTCGACTTGCAGGACGGCATGAACCCCGAATTTCGCTGGATGCCGCATCTGCGCTATCTCAATGCGCAGGGCGATGACATGGTCAATCGCTGGCAGATGAAGGGCGCCACGCGCGCCTTCAGCCCGATCGGCGATTCCGGCGAGACGGTCTCGCATTTTCACCTGGGCGCGGAGAATTGGGAGGATATCGACCTGCCGCCGCAGACCCTGGCCTACAACGAGATCGCCACCAAGATGAACTGGCACTATCTGCGCGTCAGCGTCGACCTGGCCGAACGGCGCTTCCTCGGCTTTCAATGCAACGACCTGGTCTACGCCGGCGAGCCGCTGAAGCACATCTCAATGCCGGCCATGCCCAACTTGAATTGCATGTTGAATACCGCCTTCTGGGTCGAGACCAATCGCGACAAGCGCGCCTTCCTCTATCTCGATTCCGTGCTGCTCAGCGGGGAGTTCTAGCCATGGCCCTGCGGCGGAGTTACACGGCGGTCGTCGAGCGCAACGTGCTGTGGCAGGGCGCTTTCGCCACCGAGCCCTACGAGGCCGCTTGGGCCAGCGAAGCCATTTTTTTCGTTCGCGCGCTGGGCACAATGTCCGGGATCAGCGGAGAAGCGTCAGTGCAGATCTCGGCTGATGGCATGCATTGGGTTGATGAAGGGACCCGCCTTGAGCTGCCCCGAACAGTCAACCAAGTGACATTCTGTAAGGTGACTCACTTCGGCGGCTGGCTGCGCATCGCCGGGAGGATTGCGCCAGGCGCTGGCATCACGGTGCTGGTTTCACTGGCGCTCAAAGAATAGCCCTGCCCAAAATCGCAGCTTTCGTACGGGCGAATCGGTGGCGCGCCCACTCAAAATGACCACAATCTCTGGATTCACTCATGACCTCTCCCCCAACCTACGACTACGACGCCGTCATCGTCGGCGGCACCCCCGCGGGCATCATGGCCGGCATCGCTGTGGCGCGGGCGGGCCGGCGGGCTGTCATCCTGGAGCGGACGGCGCATATCGGCGGCTTGCCTGCCAACGGGCTGGGCGCCACTGACATCCACACTCGCGGCGCCACCGGCGGGCTCTTCCTCGATTTCGTCCGCCGCGTCAAGCAGCACTACCGCGACACCTACGGCGCCGATTCGCAACAGGTTGAACTCTGCACGGACGGCTACCGCTTCGAGCCACACGTCGCCGAGAATATCTTGCTCGAAATGATCGCTGAGCAAGGCGACAAGCTTGAAGTCCGCACACTGCGGCAATTTGACCACGAGCCGCGCAACGTCAGCAAAGACGGCGCCGCGCTGACGGGCATCCGCGTCATCAAGCGCGAAAGCGGCGACGAAGAGCGTTACCGCGCGGCCGTCTTCATCGACGCCACCTACGAAGGCGATCTGGCGGCGGCGGCCGGCGCGCCTTATATGCTGGGGCGGGAAGGCGCGGACGAATACGGCGAGCCCTGCGCCGGCAAGTTCTATCAGCGCTGGGGGGCGCCGGTCGATGAGCGTTACTCCACCGGCCAGGCTGACAACGCCGTGCAATCGTACAATTATCGCTTGCCGCTGACGACCAACCCGGCGAATCTGCGCCGCATCGAGAAGCCGGCGACCTACAATCGCGACGAGTACCTGTCACTGGTCGACGATGTGCGGCTGAATCGATTCGCCGGGCCGCCGACGCCGCTGGAGTTCGATGGCATCGGCGCCATCACCAATATGGTCAGGCTGCCGAATGACAAGGTCGACGGCAACAATCAGCACGCCGCCTTCATCTCGACCGACCTGCCGGAGGAAAACTGGCCCTACCCCACCGCCAGCTGGGCTTGGCGCGATCGCTTCGCGCGGCGGCTGCGGAACTATATTCTGGGGCTATTCTACTTCGCGCAGAATGACGCGGCGCTGCCGGCGGACTTTCGCGAGCGCTGCAATCGCTGGGGATTGTCGCTGGACGAATTCGTCGACAACGACAACTTCCCGCGGCAGATTTATGTGCGCGAGGGGCGGCGCATCCGCGGTGAATACCTCTTCACGGCGCACGACGCCTTGTCAAAGCGTCACTCGCGCGAGCACGCGACCAGCATCACCGCCAGCCATTACGCGCTCGATTCGCACGCCTGCCTGAAACGCGAGCCGGGGCGGCCGCATCTCGACGGCATTTTCACCCACCGTACGACCCCCTACAGCGTGCCCTACGGCGTGATCGTGCCACTCGCGGTCGACAACTTGCTGGCGCCTGGGCCGGCTTCGGCCACGCACATCGGCTTCAGCACCCTGCGCATGGAGCCCTGCTGGATGGCGCTGGGCGAGGCGGCCGGCGAGGCGGTCAACATCAGCCTGGACGAAGGCACGTGCCTGCGCGCGCTCAATGTGGTGGCGCTGCAACGGCGGCTGCTGGCGGCGGGCGCGGTGTTGACCTATTATGAAGATGCCGCGCCGGGCGCTGATGGCTACGCGGCGCTGCAATACTTCGCGCTGCGCGGCTTCCTGGGGGCGGGCTATCGGGCTGATTTGCACGCGCCTGTATCAGCCGAAGACGTTATCAACTGGACTGCCTGGGCCGATACGCCGGCGTTGGCTGATTTCAGCGGGACGCGCGGCCAAATGCTGGCAGCGCTCTATCGCGAAGTGAGTCTGCGGCCGGATGCTGAGCAGGCGGCTTTATACGCGGACATTGGGGAGTGACCATGGAATTCGTGACTATCACACCAGAGCAGACACGACAATTTGATACCGAAGGCTATCTCATTTTGCGCCGAGCGATCGACAGCGAGACAGTGTCCGCGCTCATCGACGCCGGCGATCAACTGATCGCATCCGACAGCGAAGTGAATCGTCAGCGCCGGCCCGGTGGCCTGTACGACGGCTTCCGCAACTGCATGTCGCTGGACGACGCCTTCTTGCCGCTGCTGACCAACCCCAAAGTCTTCTCGATCGTCGCGCAACTGCTGGGTCCGCATTTGTCGCTGCTGACGAGCCATCTGATATATCGCGCGCCTGACCCGCCAGGGTCCGCCGGTGATGCGCGCCTGCCCGGCTGGCATCGCGATCACTACACATCCATGCGCGACTTGGGTCACGCGCAAATCCCGCGGCATTCGTTGAAAGTCGCCTACTATTTGACCGACCTCAGCCAGCCCAATAGCGGCGTCACCATGATGGCGGCGGGCAGCAACCAACTCAAAGCGCCGATTGACATCCCAGAGGGCCGGGTTGATCCGCCCACAAAGGTGGAGCCGCTGCTGCAGCCGGGCGATGCCGTCTTCTTCGAGAACCGCACCTGGCACGCGGGCGCGGCCAACTTGAGCGACCGTATCCGCAAAGCGGTGATGATCGGCTATTGCTACGATTGGATCCGCCCCACAGATTATCGGCGGCAGGCGCCCGAGTTGGTGGAGAAACTGTCGCCGATGCAGCGCTACCTGGTCGGCGAGCCGGTTGACGACAATCCGAATTTCGATTTCACCGGCGGGCCCAACCCCATAGACGATTGGTGCCGTGAGAACGGCTACCATTACCAGCCCCGGCAAGGGACGGGGCATCGCAAAGCCGCCGGCGAGCCGAGCAGACCGGCTCAGCAAATGTGAATAAGCCTTGAGGGCGGGCGCATGAACGAGCGTGCCTATGAAAGCACACTCAATACCTGGCTGGCCGAGGCACTGCGCAGCGAAAGCTTGGATGCGCGCCCGGAGAGCGGACAGGGCGGCGGTAAGCGAATTGATGTCGAAGTACGGCTGAACGGGATCAAGGTCGCGCTTGAGGCGGAACAAGGCGCTAGCGCCAACAAGAAAGCCTCCGCGATCAAGGATGCTGATCAACGCTTGCTGCAGGAATTGGCGGATTGCGCCATTGCGATCTGCTATCCAGACGGGCTGGTTTCGGCCGCCGACGTCAGCGCCTGTGAATTGCTGCATACCGTGCGGACGCACAAAGACCGCCGGCC
Organism: Phototrophicaceae bacterium; assembly: GCA_965208195.1. Taxonomy (GTDB): domain Bacteria; phylum Chloroflexota; class Anaerolineae; order Aggregatilineales; family Phototrophicaceae; genus UBA6055. Next base: position 2,866,902 of record CBDBOC010000004.1, read on the forward strand.
AGCAAACCGGACCGAATGGAAGAAAAGCAACCTTGGTCAGCTCGCTAGCGTCATCCGAAGAATCCCGGACCAATTGGGCGACCCGGATCAATTGGCGAACACCTTGTCCTTTGGGCTTGACCGCGCGGTTAGTCGCTTGAGCGAAGCGCAGAAGCAGAGCTTGGCGGCTCGCCTGGACCTGCCCAAAGGCAAGCCGATGAAGATCGAGTATGGCAGCGCGCAGTCGAGTCGCTTTAACCAGGCGGCAAAGCGCGCCATGCTGGTCATCGCGACGGCTGTCATGTTTCACGCGCAGCTGGACAAACACCGCCAGGGTATCGCGCCCTTAGTCGATAATCGAGACACGCGCCCAAGGCCCTTTGAAGGCGACTGGCCCCCGCCAATGGTCACTGAATGCGCCGAAAGCGACGACCCCATCGGCGCCTTTGACGCGGCCTGGGATTTATGGCTGGCGGTGGACTACAAGCCTATCTTCGCCACCGCCCGAAATGCATTGCGCGGCTGCGTCCAGGATGCCGCGTTAACGGCTGCCGTGCGCAGTACGGCAAAAGCCGCCATTCGAGTTGTGCGCAACATCGTGGGGCTGCGCCACGACCTGCTGGGCCGCATATTTCACCGCGTATTGGAAACTGCACGCTATGACGGTTCGTTCTATACGACCACGGCGGCGGCGACCCTGCTGGCGACGCTCGCGATTCGCGAAGACATGTGTGATTGGTCGGATAGCGCCGCAATCGCTCGTCTGCGCATTACCGACCCGGCTTGCGGCACGGGCACGCTGCTGATGGCGGCGGCGGAGCGCATCCGCGACTTAAGCGGCGGCGTGCCCAATGACCGCGTGTCGCGCTACCTCATCGAAAATGTGCTGACCGGCTACGATGTGAACCTGACGGCGACGCATCTGGCGGCGACCACCCTGGGCTTGCTTTCGCCGACGACCACTTTCAAGGAGATGAAGATAGGGCGCGCGCTGCTGGGCGTCGAGCGGGGCAGAGCCTTTCTCGGCTCGTTGGAATTCTTGGATCACGAGAAGCAGCCGCGCCTACTGCCCTGGCCCACCGGCGTCATGCAGATTGAAGCCGAAAGAGAAATCGCCCGGGCCGAGCCGGCCGATCTGGTCATCATGAACCCGCCCTTCACCCGCGACAGCCTGCGCCATGACCAATTCAGCCGAAAGGAAGAGCTCGCGCTCAAGGCGCGGGAGAAGGAGTTGTTCGCTGGACTTGAAGGCGGCATCCACCGTTCTCACAATGGCGGCGGCTTCCTGATGCTGGCGGACCAGATCGCAAAAAACGAAAATGCCGCCATCGCCGTCGTGCTCCCTCTAGTCGGGGCGACGAACTACGCGACGCGCGACATGCGCAAGTACTTGGCGAGCAAGTTTCATGTTGACACCATCATCACATCTCACGATCCGACGCGGATATACTTCTCCGAGAATACGAATATTGGCGAAATGTTGCTCGTTTGTCGGCGTCGGTCGACGCGCCGAACTGCCCCCCCCCCCCGAATACGCCGACAAAGATTGTCAACTTGTACGAGAATCCAGCGACGCCGGCGGCGGCATTGGGAGTGGCGCAAGACATTGTGGAGGACAATCTCAAGCGCATCAAGGGGACTGTGCAGGCGTGGCCCGCGGAACGAATCGCAGCGGGCGATTGGGGCGGCGTGCAATTTCTGTCCCCATTTCTGTGCGAGACATTCGTCGATTTGCGGAGCGGACGACTCTTCAACACCAAGCATTTGGGCTCGTTTGCCGACGTCGATCCCGGGGGCCAAAGGATCCGCGATGCGTTTACCCGCTCGGAATTCCCCGACAAAGACGCGACGGTCGCGCTTTGGCAGCATCAGACGGATGTGACACAGACGATGTCCGCGAGCTGGGATACCTATATCATCGCCAAGCCGCCGAAGCGGAAGCTGGCTGCCAGTTACTGGGCCAAGCGCGGGCGACTCTTGATTGCGAATCGCCTTTTCCTGCCTACAATTCGGTGTTCAAGTGTGCTCCTGTCTGAGAGAGCTGTTGGCTCCCTATGGGTTCCGTGTCGTCCGTTGGCTAATCCAGAAAGAGCACGCTTGCTTGAAAAATCGCTGTGCGCGTATTTCAATTCAACAGCAGGCATCTTGGCAATGCTAGGCGATCGTACAAACAAGAAACCTACATATCCTCAGTTTTCGTTGGACGACCTGCGCCGCATCCCCGTGCCCGACTTCAACGCGCTGGGCGCGGCCCAAATCTCCGCCTTGGCCGCCGCTTACGACGCTCTCTGCGATTTCCCGCTGCTGCCCCTGCCGCAAATCATGGCGGACGAGACGCGCGCCGCCATCGACCGCATCGTGACCGAAGCGCTGGGCCTCGCCCCGGAAACCGTCGCCGCTATCCGCCGCGAACTCAGCCGCGAACCGTCCATTACCAACCGACCGTATAAGAAGCACTGATAGGCTGACGAGAAAAGGACACCAAAATGAACGAACGAACCTGCGACATTCTCATCGTTGGCGGCGGCACCGGCGCGGTCGGCGCGGCATTGGCTGCCCTGCGACTGGGCAAAACCGTCATTATGAGCGAAGAGACCGACTGGATCGGCGGCCAACTGACAGCCCAGGCCGTGCCGCCGGACGAGAACCCCTGGGTCGACCAGTGCGGCGCCACCGCCAGCTACATGCGCTTTGCCGATGGCGTGCGCGATTATTACCGCCGCAATTATCCGCTGACGGAAAAGGCGCGGCGCACCATGAACTGGAACCCCGGCCAAGGCAATGTCAGCCGCCTGTGTCACGAGCCGCGCGTCGGCCTGGCCGTCATGGAAGAGATGCTTTCGCCCTACCGCTCCAGCCTGCAGTTGGATGTGCTGCTTTATCATGTGCCGGTCGCGGCCGAGACTGATGGCGACCGCGTGCTGGCAGTCACGCTGCAAGATACGCGCACCGGCGACCAGGTGGTGATCTCCGCGCCCTTCATCCTGGACGCGACCGAGCTCGGCGATCTGCTGGCGCTGGCCGATGTCGAGTTCATCATCGGCGCCGAGAGCCAGGCGCAGACGGGCGAGCTGCACGCAGTCGAGGGCGAGCCGCAGCCGCTGGATCAGCAGGCGATATCCTGGTGCTTCGCCATCGACCACTTGCCGGGCGAAGACCACACCATCGAGCGGCCCCAAGACTACGATTTCTGGCGCGCGTATCAAGCCGACTTTTGGCCCGGCAAGCAACTAGGCTGGAAAGACGTCAGCCCCATCACGCTTGAGACACGGCGACGCGGCATCTTCCACACCGATCAGCCGCCACGCCGCGGCTATGGCGCCGAGCCGGGCGATTTCTGGCATTTCCGCCGCATCTTGTACCAGGGGCACTATCCCGATGGCGCCTTCCGCAGCGACATCACGCTCGTGAATTGGCCACAGATCGACTACTGGCTCAAGCCGTTGCTGGGCGTCAGTGAAGCCGTGAAGCAGCGCGCGCTGCACGAATGCCGCCAGCTGAGCCTCTCCGTGCTGTACTGGATGCAGACCGAAGCGCCGCGGCATGACGGCACGGGCAATGGCTATCCCGGCTTGCGCTTGCGGCATGATGTGGTGGGCACCACCGACGGCTTGGCGAAGTACGTCTATGTGCGCGAGGCGCGGCGCATCCTGGCTGATTTCACCGTGCTGGAGGAGCATGTCGGCGTCGAGCAGCGCGGCGAGCTAATTGGCGCGGCCCAATTCGACGACAGCGTCGGCATCGGCAGCTACCGCATCGACCTGCACCCCAGCACCGGCTTGCGCACCTACATCGATATCAGCAGCTACCCCTTCCAGATTCCGCTGGGCGCGCTGATCCCGCAGCGCGTCGAGAATCTGCTGCCAGCGTGCAAGAACCTGGGCGTGACGCATATCACCAACGGCTGCTACCGGCTGCATCCAGTGGAGTGGAATATCGGCGAGGCGGCCGGCGCGCTGGCGGCCCACTGTTTGGACAAAGGGCTGGCGCCGCGTCAAGTGCGCAACAACAGCGGCCACCTGGCGGATTTCCAGGCGCTGCTGGCGACCGGGCTGGGCATCCCGCTGGAATGGCCTGAATACGCCCGGCGGACGCTGCGCTAGCCATCGTCGGCGAGCATTGACAAATCCCAGATCGCGGGCGGCGGCCACAGTCCACCATAGAGCACCGCCTCCGTGATCTGGAAGACCGCCAGCGACTCGGCATTGCCGCAATCCCCGGCGAAGGGCGAATCATCCAGGCAGGTCAGCTTGCCGGTCAACCCGGGATAATCTTCTATGGCTGAGATCGCCTCGCGCAGGGCGCCGCGGCCGATGAGCAGCGTGCCGTCGTCCGCTTCCAGCGCTACCGTTTCAATGGCGTTCAGCAGTAAGTTGGCCGCGTCAAAAGCGTGCGCGTGGAAGCTGCTGGGCGGCGCGCCACCGAATTCATCGTCCCAGGCATCCAGCAGCGCTTCGTAATCAGCGCCGGTGATATGCGGGCCCGCCATGTAGATGCCGAGCGCCGCATCGCCCACATTCGCCGGGAAAGAACTCACCATGCTGGCGTCGGCCATCATCATGATGGTCTCTCCCAAGCCGGGCACATTGCCCATCTGCGCCGCGACAAACTCGGATTCGGGCGGGAAGAAAGGCGCGAATAGCACATCCGGCCCGCCGGCGGCCACCTCGGTCAGGATCGCGCTCATGTCCACATCGCCGACGTTAATGCCGCCCGTAAATACAACCTCGCCGCCCAGGCTGCGGAAGGTATCGGCCATCACGCCCGTAAGGCTTTCGGTGTAGGTGCCGCCATCGTGGATGACCGCGACCCGGCGCGCGCCCAGGACATGATAGGCATACTGCGCCACCAGAAAGCCCATGAAGCGGTCATTTGGCGTGATGCGATAATACCCCGGCCGCCAGACGCCGCCCGCCTCGCTGTCGGTACTGGTCAGCGCCGGCGATGTGTTCGATGGCGAGATCATCAACATGCCGGCCTCGCTGATGATCGGCAGGGCGCCTTGCGCCGCGCTTGAGCAGCTGGTGCCGATGATGCCGACGATGGTCGTGTCGGCCGCCATACGCTGCGCCGCCGCTTGCCCGCCCTCCGATGTGCACAGTTCGTCCTCGACAGCCAATTCAATTTCGCGGCCGAGCAGCTCGCCGCCGCGCTCCCTTATGGCGAGCTCGATGCCGCCTTGCGCGTCTTCGCCGAAGAATGCGTTGGCGCCGGAATGCGTCACCATAACGCCGATTAGAATCGGATCGCCGGGGGCGAGCTCGACGCAGCCCAGCGCATCAGCGCAGTCCGCGGCCCTGGCAGGCGTGGCCGCAATCAGCGCGGCGCACAAGATCGCAACGACGCCGAGAATCCGAAGCATTCTATACAGCATCTCAAATGTCCTCCAACAGCGGATATTGGACCCAAAGCCCAATTCGAGATTATACTTGCGACTACCCAATCCCAACGCACATAGTACACAATCCTCACCATTGGCTCGCTGCGGCACAGGCAAGCGCCGTGCTTCCGCCAAGCGCTTTACCGACATCGGCGGACGCGCTATTATCGGGTCGATCGGCTGGCGCCGCGTCACCAAGGGAGCGCCGATGGGCAAGCTAATCCGAATCTTCTTCTTGTCATTTGGCACGACATTGTCGCTGCTGGCGCTGGCGCAGCCGGCAGTGAACCCCATCTTCCGCGATGTCAGCGCCGCGGCGAGCATCACAGCGACGCATCGCGGCGTCTGGGACGACAAAGACGCAATGCGCGGTTATCTGGCCATCGGGCAGGCTTGGGCCGACTATGACCGCGACGGCTGGCTCGATCTCTACGTCACCGGCAACCTGGACGGCAACGTTCTCTACCGTAACAACGGCGACGGTACATTTTCCATCTCCGCTCACACACAACAACTCAGCCTGCCGGATGTGCCCAGCGGCGGCGCCACCTGGGCTGACTACGACAATGACGGCTGGCGCGATCTTTATGTCGTCAACTACGGCGCCAATCGGCTCTTCCGCAACGAAGGCGGGGCCGGCTTCACCGATGTGACGCTGGCAGCGGGCGTTGGCGATATCGGCAAGGGCACGTCAGCGGCTTGGGGCGATTACGATAACGACGGCTGGCTGGACCTTTACGTGACCAACTGGTCCTGCTTCCCCGAATGCGACCCGGTCGATTTTGCGGCGCAGCAAGACCGGCTCTACCGCAACAACGGCGACGGCACTTTTACCGATATGACGGGAGCGCTGGATTACGCGCTGACCTTGGGCGCGGGCTTCGCGCCGGCCTGGCTCGACTTCGACGGTGATGGCGACCTCGACCTCTATATCGTGAACGACAAGCTGCAAAACGCGATCGGCAATGTGCTGTGGCGCAATGACGGCGCCGGTTGCGGGCACTGGTGCTGGACCAATGTATCGCGGCAGGCGGGCGCCGATCTGCTGATCAACGGCATGGGCCTGGACGCCAGCGACTACGACAACGATGGCGATGTCGATCTGTACATCACCGACATGGTCTACCAGATGCACCTGCTGATGAACGATGGCGGCGGCGGCTTCCGCAATCGCGCGCGCTCCAGCGGCAGCGCCATCAATCTGCTGCCCGATAACGGCGTCGGCTGGGGCGCGGTCTTCTTCGATTACGACAACGATGGCTGGCAAGACTTGTACGTGGCGTCAACCAATTATCATCAGACCTTCCCTGAGCTTGAAGTCAGCTTCATGAACCCGCGGCCCGACGCCCTCTTCCGCAACGACCGGCATCGCGGCTTCCACGATGTCAGCGCGGGCAGCGGCATCGACCGGGCACTGGCGACCCTGGGCGTGGCCTACGCCGATTACGACCGCGATGGCGACCTAGATTTGGTGACCGGCAATTGGAACAGCGGCTACCGACTCTACCAGAATCAGAGTCAAGACAGCCGCTGGCTCTCACTGGATTTGCGGGGCAATGGACCCATTAATCGCGATGCGGTGGGCACGACCGTTTATGTGACGACGCCGGCTGGCGTTACGCAGCAGCAGACGGTCACGATCGGCAGCGGGTTGGGCGGCAATAATCAGTTGGCGCTGCATTTCGGCTTGAGCGCGGCGACCTCAGCCGATCTGCGCGTGCTCTGGCCCAATGGCGTCGAATGCAGCTTCGCGAGCGTGCCGACGAATCAGCGCCTGCGCCTTGAATACGGCGTCACGGCCGGCTGCGGCTAGCCTTTCGCTCTGTCGCTCGCAAGTTTATGGGTGGCGGAGAATCCACATCTTTGCCACCGAGTTCACCGAGGAAAAAGAGCACACCGAGTTTTACACCTGCTAATGGTCCAAGTGGCGACTTTATACACACAAAATATGAACACGCGAGTTGAAGATTCAATAAGGCTTGTCCGATACTGGGTCTAGTTTGCGTGCTTTTTCTACCTCACCCCCCGGCCCCCTCTCCGAATCATCGGAGAGGGGGAGCCAAGTGCGCGCATACTTGAAAGGGTTACCGCGGAATGGTGGTCGTTTCGGGGGCAATCGCCCGGTTGGTTTGGTGCGAGACGAGCTTCCCCCCGTTGATACGGGGGGATTGAGGGGGGTAGACCCAAGCCGAAAGCACGTAAATCAGCAGCGGACAAGCCTTACAGCCGGCCTCTGTGCACTCTGTGTCTCCGTGGTGAATAACTGTCGCAAGATTCCCATACGCTTACTGCGACAAGCTCAGCGCACATCCGTCTTGTAGGGCACGACATCGCAAGTCTCCTGATACCAGGTCAGCATTCGCTCGCGCAGCCCGGCCAGCACGCCGGCATACGCCGGGTCCTTGATGCGATTGTGCAGCTCGCCGGGGTCGACGCCCAGATCGTATAACTCATCCGTCTCGTACAAGCGGCACACATACTTGTAGTCGCGCGTGCGGCACATAGTTGCTTTGCTGTGCTCGCCGGCTTCGCTGCCCTGCAATTGTACCCGCGGCCAATAGAGCCCGGCCGGATCGGAAAACGAGGAACTATCCTTCTCCATCGCCTGCTCCTCGCCGATACGCCGCCCGCCCTCACAGAAAACGGCATCGCGATGTTCGTCCGCGGCGCCGCCGATCAGCCCTGCCAGCGAGCGCCCGAAGTGGTCGTAGCCCGGCGCAACGCCGGACCACTCGTAAGCCGTGGCGGTGAAGTCGATCAACTCAACCAGTTGATCGCGGATGCCCGGCTCAATGGCGACATCGGCCGGCGGCTTGACGATGAGCGGCACCCGCGTCAGGCAATCTTCGAAGGTGTTCTGCGTCTTTTCCACCAAGCCGTAATCGCCGGTGAAATCGCCGTGGTCGGAGAAGAAGAAGATGGCGCTGTCATCGTAGAAACCCCGCTCTTTGAGGGCGTCCACGACCAAGCCGAACTGAGCGTCGACGCGGGCGCACATGCCATAGTAGGTAGCCCGTAACTCATTGAAGCGCTCCTCGCTCCAGCCTTGCAGCCGCTGCCGTTCGTAGATGCCGGCGGTCAGCCCCGGCTTCAGCGACCAATCGGGCGTGGCAAAGCGCGGCGGGATAAGGTCGCGGTCGATCTGGCTGTGCCAGGGGTCTTCCACACCATAAGGGGGATGCGGGTATGTCAGCGGCAGGTAGATGCAGAGCGGCTGATCGGCCGGGGCCGTGCGGATCTGCTCAACCGCGCCGTCGACCATGGCCCAGTCATTGTCGTAGTAGACTTCACCGGGCGCCGTGTCAAGCTGGCCGACGTAAAACGAGTAAAAATTATCGCCTTTGGGGTCGCCACGCCAGGCGTCGTCACGGTGCAAGTTGGGGCGCAGCGCACGATCCGCTTCATACTTGATATCGCAGTAGTCATCAAAGCCGTTCTGGCGCGGCACCAGGTCGTTCTTGCCGCCCCACCAGACGAAGTAGCCGGCGTCTTTCAGCTGCTTCAGCAACACGGGCTCATCCGGCTGCAGCATGTGGAACATGGTGCGGTGGCCGCGGACGTGAGGGATACCAGCCCGTCATGAAAGAGCAGCGGCTGGGTGTGCAGACCGGGTTCTGGCAGAAGGCGTGGCGGAAAGAGACGGCGTCCGACTCGACAATTTCATCGAGATTCGGTGTGACAGCGGCCGGGTTGCCGAGATGGCCCATGACATCGCCGCGCCACTGGTCGGGATTGAAGATGATGATGTGGGGTCGTTTGGGCATTGCTCGGCTCCATTCTGTGCTGGGGCGTCTACACAACCACCCAATCTTCGATCGGCAAATCGGGCAAGCGGGTAAAACCACGTATGTCGTGTGTAACCACTATGAGGTCATTCGCCATTGCGATAGCCGCAATCTGCATATCGGCGATGCCCATAAGCTGCCCTCTGTCTCTCAACCTTCCGTGTATATGGCCATAAAACTCGGCCGCCCGGTCATCAAAGGGCAGACTAGGGAAGTGCGAAAAGAACTCGTCCTGCTCTTGCCGATAGTGCGCGGGCGCGCGTCGACGGTACGAACCGGCATACATTTCTGCTTTGGAAATCGCGCTGACTGAAATGCCAAAGTGCTGATGCCTCAGCAGCACTTTATCGAACAGCTGCGGATATCTTCTATTGATGCAATAGATGCAGATGTTTGTATCGAGCAGGTATCTCATCCGGCGTCAAAACACATACTTCCAGACACCGTGATCAACTTCTCGCAACACGATGAGCAGCGGGTCATCCTCATATTCACCAAAGCCTAGTTCGTCAGCCATCCAAGCCGGCATGCGCCGATAAAACTCCAGCTCGACTTCGCGGGGCAGTTGTTTCAAGCCTGCGCGCGTCAGAGGCAATGTTTGTTCGTGCTCCTTACAGTAGGCGTGGAAATCGTCGTCGGCTTTGCAGCCGCCACTATCACTAAACCGCCACTTGAGCGCTTGGCGCTTGTTCATCGTTACATTGTTCCCATCTTCCCACACGTACACCCAGCCTAGCGAATGCCGTGCATTATGTCAAATCCGGCAGCCCACGCGCTCAAAGCAACTCCCCCGGCAGCGGCGCGAACTCCACGTCATATCCGAAAGCCCGCGGACCCACCACCTCCAGCGCTTCCGGCGTCTTGAGCTCCCTCGGCGCCGGCATGGCCAGCACGGCCACACGCAAGCCGTAGCGCAACGACTCGGTGCCGATCGCCTCGCCATCTTCCAGCACGACCAGCGTAATCAGGTCGGGCACGGTACACAGCGCCGCGCCATTGGCCCGTGCAATCAGGTTTTCGTTTTGGAAATCGATTGCGAGCTGCCGCCGATGGTCGTCGAAGGCGCTGATGACGAGCTTGCCGCGGGCGAAGCCCTGCACCGTACGCCGGTCGACATCGATGATCTTGCCCGTGAACAGCACCTTCCCGTTGCAGAGCGCCGCCACCGTCTCGGCCGGTTCGATGCTGCGGGCGCGGCAATCCAAGACGGTTTCGCCGATGCGTTTGGCCAGGCTCAGCGTGCCGCGGATGATGGTCGCCTTGAGCTCAGCGCCGGTCATGACGGGCATCACCAAAGCCGCCGAGCCGCCCATCTCGATGGTCAAGCTGCGGGCGAATGCTTCGGCCTGCTTGGCTGAGCGGATGCGCGTGAAGATCGAAACATTGCCATGTGAATCCGCCAACACAAATGGCGCTGGCGCCACACCGTAGATCATGAAAGTATCCATATCCAGCTCAGGAAAAGCCCGCCCCATGCCATCGCCATCGACGACCGGCAAGCCCAACTGCAGCGCGGCGACCATGGGGCCGAGGGCATTGCCGCCGCCGATCTCGCCGATGACGATGGCGTGCATCTTGCGCCGCATGTGGTCTTCCAGCGCGCGCACGGCGGTGGCGATCTCGTCACCCGCTTGCAGCTTCTCGTTGCTGACGGTGGGCGCGCCCATGCCGCCGACAGCGCAAACCAGCGCCTCATCGGGCAGGTCGTCGGCCGTCACGACATTGACATTGCGTCCTTGCCGGCGAATCTCATTGTCCAGGCGCAAGCGGTTGAGGTAGGTGCTGCCGCCGCCGCCCGTGCCGAGGATACCCGCGCCGATGGCGATGGCGTGGGTGTCGCTGAGGGTTACAGATTCAAGGGTCATCAAATATTCGGTGGGAGACTTTGTATTACCGACTTCAACTCGATAGCTTCTAAAGGGCAATTCTCCCAGTCATGCTCCCAACAAACAATCAAATCGCAGTCCTCAATACTGTGACCGTGCCGCAGAAAATTACTCGACTTGTATTCAAACTCAATTTTGACAGCTTCCCAACGATCTCTACGATGATCTACTTGTCGTTTGCCCTCGCAGTCAGGGAAAGCGGTACGTATAGCTTCAATCAAAAACCCTAGCTCAGAACTGACCATGCCAAATAAATAAACAACGCCTTGTTCATTTATTGGCTCATGACGCAGACCTCTGAAACTCATCGGCGCACCATATTGAACCTCGCTTCCACGCTGATTGACCGAAATGCGAGGTGAAGAAACGGCTGTCACTTCAATAGGAGTAGTTGTAGATTGTTGCACACTAGGACTGGCTGAATGCACATAAGAGCTTGAAGAGACACAATGGCTCCTGGCTGCTTCTTTTGCTTTTGTCCATGATCCCCAGCGATTTACATACGGCGTAACGCTGTACGGTCCTTCAGCATTCCATGTATTCGTTGAGGGGTAGGCGCCGTGTTCTTCTTTCCAAACATTAAGCGCTGTCAGTCTCACTAATTTCATATCCAATCCCGCAGCTTCTAACGCGCTTGTCCAGTTCCCAAACCACGTAAGTAGGTTTCGCGCCCTCAATTGACTCGGTGCATTGCTACAATCGGCTAATCTCCACAATTGCGAAATCAATCGTGCCTATGTTGGCAGTTACAGACACCGCAAAAGTGTAGACCCTCCGCCATACCCTGACACGCGAGCGGCTGCCACATCACCCCTCAAACCGCTCCTCGACCGGCACATAATCGACATCGTAGCCGAAGTAGCGCGGATGAGCCAATTCAAGCGCTGCCGGCTCCCGCCACTTGCGGCGCGCACCGCTCCTCGACCGGGAATCGTAGCGATGAGCACTCCCGCCACAGGGGAACGCATCACTGCCACCATAGCGCAGCGCCTCGGTCGTGATCGGCTCGCCGGTTTCGCTATCGAGCACGGCGATCAGATCCGGCACGGTGGCGGCGAACTCGCCGTCGACGCGCACGACCAGATGCTCATTCTGGAATTCCAGCAGCAAGTCGCTTCCGGCGAAGTCGCCCGTGCCGGCCATCTTGGCATCACCGCGATTCCAGCCGCCTTCGATGCGCCGGTCGACATCGGTGATCTTGCCGCGGAAAAGCAAAAAGCCGCCGACAGCCCGGCGCACGGCGTCAACCGGATTGGCTTCATCGCGGCGGGCGTTGCGCACAGTCACGCCGATGTCTTCCGCCAGCGTGATCGTGCCGTGAATCGCCGCTTCTTTCAGCTGCCGCACCGTCGCCGAGTAAAGCGCGATCATGCCCTCGGCGCCCATGTGCACCACGCAAGAACGCGCGAAAGTCTCCACCCAGGCGTTGCTGACGGTGTCCATCAGCAGCACGTTACCCCGTTCATCAGACATGGCGAAGGGGCTGGCAGTGATGCCGTGCGCGGTGAATATCGTCATCTGGATCTCAGGGAAAGCCCGGCCCATGCCATCGCAATCCACCATGGGGATGCCCAAGCGTGCCGCCACATAAATCGGCATGACCGAATTGAGTCCGCCAGCTTCGATGCTCATCGTGCCGCGCGGCTCGCGGCCCGAGTATTTGCCCAATGCCTTGAAAGCGCGGATCATGTCGTCGCCGGCCGGCAGCTTCTCCACGATGACGATGGGCGCGCCCATGCCCGCAGCCGGCACGATCAAGTCATCGTCATTGAGTTCGTCAAGCGTGTACAACTCGACCGGCCCATACTGCCGAATGGCTTCGCGCGCCATCAACTTGCCCACGTAGGGGTCGCCGCCGCCGCCCGTGCCCAGCACTGCCGCGCCCAGGGCGATATCTTCGATATTCTCTTCGTGCAGCAATCGCATCTGTGGACTCCTGATTGTTCGGGCGGGCGACTCACCGAGTCGCCCCTACAAGGCTTGTTCGCTATGCGTTAGCTCCCCTTCCCTGATGATTCGGGGAAGGGGCCGGGGGATGGGGTAGAAATGAGCGCATCGGCCTCAACCATAGCGTTCTTCGACCGGAACGTATTCCGTATCGTAGCCGAAGTAAGCCGGGCCGACGATCTCGAGCCCCTTGGGCGTGCGCCATTTCTCAGCGCAGGGGATGGCGATGATGGCCACGCGAAAGCCGTAACGCAAGCCCTCGGTGGTGATGGGCTCGCCGGTATCGACATCCAGCACAGCCAGCAGATCGGGCACGGTCACTTTGAACTCGCCGTCGATGCGGGCGGCCAAATGCTCGTTCTGGAAACTGAGTTGCAGCCTCTGCCCGGCGTAGTCGTCGATGCCGTCAATGAAGGCGTCGCCTTTGGCGAAGCCGGCTTCGGTGCGTCGCTCCACATCGCTGATCTTGCCCTTGAAGATGAGGTAGCCGCCGACCGCTTGGCGGATGGTCTCGACCGGCTCCTCTTCTTCCAGGCGGGCGCGGCGCACGACCTTGCCGATCTCTTCGGCCAGGGTGATGGTGCCCGGGATGGCGGCTTCGCGCAATTGGGCGGCGGTGGCGGCGTAAAGCGCAATCATCGCCATGGCGCCCATGTTGACGGTGACGCTGCGGGCGAAGGTCTCGGTCCACAAGTTGCTGATCGTCTCCATCAGCACCGTGTTGCCCCGCTCATCGGACATGGCGAAAGGCGTCGACGAAATACCGTGTATCGTGTGCGTGACCATCTGCAGCTCGGGGAAAGCCCGGCCCATGCCATCGCAATCCACCATGGGCACACGCAGGCGCGCGGCGCAATAAATCGGCACCACCGAGTTGAGCCCGCCGGCTTCAATGCTCATCGTGGCTTTGATCGGCGCCCCGATATACTTGCCGACGCTCTGAAACGCGTTGACGATGTCATCGCCGTTGGGCATCTTCTCCACCATGACTGTCGGCGCGCCCATCATCGCCGTCGGCACGACCAGGTCGTCATCGTCCAGCTCGTCCAGCGTGTAAAGCTCGACCGGCCCGTAGCGGCGGATGGCCTCGCGCGCCATCAGCTTGCCGATGTAGGGGTCGCCGCCGCCGCCCGTGCCCAGCACCGCCGCGCCCAACGCCAGATCTTCAAGCACTGCTTCGTCGATAATGCGCATCAGCCCGTCCCCACCAAATCGCCCACAGCCTTGACCATGATGCGCGTGGCGTTGCCGGGCAAGTAAGCCAGCGGCACCTCTTCCACATCGACAATCTCGATGCTCTTGGCATCCGCGCCGGCGTTGACCGCGCGCTCGCTGGCTTCGCCCTTGGCTTGATCCAGAGCGTCATCGCGGCTCAGCTCCGCCAGGGAGAAGATGCGGTCGCATTCGCCGCCGACCTGGGCGATGGCCGCGCCGATAGCATTGGCGACCGGGAAGTGATCCGGCTTGATGATCTCGGAAGCGCCTTCAATCTCGCCCGTGACCAGGATGCTGCCGCCGCCGACCACGATGACCGGCACCGGCGTAGCGCTGGTCTTCATGCGGTCGACGGCGATGGCGATCATCTCCATGATGCGCCCCTGCACCGCGTCCACCAAGTCCGCATCCAGGTGCGCCACCGCAGTCTTGTCTCCAATATCTTCGCTGCCGCCCGCGACGATGACATCAGTCGCTGTCAAGATGTCGCCGCCAAATACCAGCGCTTTCTCGGTCAGCTCATAACCGACACTGCGCGGGCCGACGCGGAGGTCCCCCCACCCCCTAACCCCCTCTCCCATAGGGAGGGAGGGGGAATTTGCCTCTGATAAAGCCGATACTGGCTCCCCTTTCCTCCTTGTGGGGGAAGGGGCCGGGGGATGGGGGGTCACCAAGCTGCCGCCGCCGAGGCCGATGGAATAAGTATCGGGCATGCGGAAATTCGTGCGCACGCCGCCGATATCCACCGCCAGCGCCGCCACCCGCGGGAAGCCGTGCTGTAAAACGCCGATATCAGTCGTCGTGCCACCGACATCCACCACGATGGCATCGCGCAAACCGCTCAGGAAAGCCGCGCCGCGCATACTGTTGGTCGGCCCCGAGGCGAAGGTCAGCACCGGATACTCTTTGGCGAAATCGGCGTTCATCAGCGTGCCGTCATTCTGGCTGATGTAAAACGGAGCGCGGATATCAAGCTCATCCAGCGCCGCCTTGAAGCCATCGACCGTGCGCGCCGCCAACTGCCGCAAGCAAGAATTCATGATGGCGGCGTTCTCCCGCTCCAGCAAGCCGATGCGCCCGATCTCGCTGCTCAGCGTGATATTGGCATCGGGGATCACTTCGCGGACGATGTCAGCGCTCTGCTCTTCGAAAACTGAATTCACCGGCGAAAAGACAGACGAGATGGCGACGGCCGTCAAGCCGGCATCGCGGATTTTCTCGGCGATAGCCCGCACTTCGTCGGGCTGATAAGCGGAGATCTCGCGGCCGTCGAATTCATGCCCGCCATGCGCCAGATGGGCGTCGCCGCCCACCATATCGCGTAAATCATCGGGCCAATCGACCATCGGCGGCAGGCAGACCGTCGCCGGCAAGCCGAGCCGAATACAAGCCGTGGGCGTCAGATGCTTCCGCTCGACGACAGCGTTGGTGAAATGGGTGGTGCCGATCATGACGCCGTCGATGGCCGCCCGGTCGATGCCGGAATCTTCAATGACCGTGCGCAACGCTTTGGCGATGCCCTCCGATACCTCAGCCGTGGTGGGCGTCTTGGTCGAGCTGACGACCGTCGTGCCGTCCATCAAGACAGCATCGGTGTTGGTGCCGCCGACATCTACTCCGATTCTCATGTGCGTTTCTCCTCCTGCAAGCCTTGAACCAATGCGCAAACCGCGCGCTTCCAATCCTGCTGAATTGCCATCGCTACCACCACCAGGTTGATGGGTCGTAAATGTTGTCGATTTGCCACTGTATCGCGTCGACCCATCGATGTCCTGGATCTATAGCCTTCAAGACGGCGATTTGAGCTTCCAAACAAGTGAGTTCATTTTCAACGGTGTTGGTCTGGGTGTACGTTCGCTGCTGGATCGCGTGACACGCTTCATGCACCAACACCCCGGTCATGCCGTAATACTGGTCATAGCTGGGCATTCCATCGGGACTTTCGCCTGCCTCATACGCGAATTCAAAGGTCCATGATTGATTCGCAAAGCCCGATCCCCCGGCCGTTGGCAACATGACGATCTTCTGCAGCCCGCTCTTGTAAATGTAATCCAGCCACTCAGGCGCGTCGCGCGCAATCAGTTCAAAGGCTCTGTCCATCCAGAAGATGAAGTGCGGCGGCCCCTCGACCGGCGGGCGCGTCGGCACAGGCGCCGGGCGCGCGCAATGATGATTCACAAATTGCCAATGGCCATGATTCCAGGCTTCGGCGCTATGGCAGGTGTTGTGGTGCATCTGGCAGCAATTGTTGAATGGATCGGGAGAGGGATTCGCCAGAAACTGCCGTACGCCCTCGGGCATGATCGGCGTCCAGGCCAGCTTCCCGGCGGCGATGGACACCGGCGCGCCTTGCCCCGAGCCCGTCGACGCCGTGCACTGATTGTATTGATAAGCGTAATAGCCATCGATCCAGTCTTGGTCGCTGTAGCACTGCCTGTCCACGTAGCAGCAGTTGTCAACGTTGGCGGGTGTGCCGGCCACGGGCTGCGTCGACGTCTGAGTCTGCGTTTGAACCGGCGCGGCGCATTGACCGTTCTGAAAAGCCCAATAGCCGTTAATCCACTCCTGGTCGCTGACGCATTGCCGATCGACGAAACAGCAATTGTCAATCTGTGACTGCGACCCGTCCACGCTCTCGACGCGCGCATAGCTGAGCCAGTCCGCCATCCAAACCACGCTTCCGTTGCGGCTGATGCGCAGCCAGGAGCCGGACGCGCCATTGACGCGCAGGACTGTCCCCGACGCGACCGTCTCTATCCAACGGCCCTCTATGTTGGGCTCAGCGCGCAAATTGTACCTGCCATCGGTGCGAATCTGATAATCCTGCGCTAACGCCGCCTGGCAGAAGACGATAACCACAATCACCATCAAAGATCGAAATGTCATATTCATCTGGTTTCCCCCTTCGGTACCAATCAGACACTCGCGTCGACCGTCGTGCCGCCCATCAAGACAGCATCGGTGTTGGCGCCGCCGACGTCTACTCCGATTCTCATTTTAGTTTCTCCTTCGCATAAAGATTCATCAACCGCAAGCCGACAACGCGGCTGTCAATCAGCCCATATTCTGCTAATGTGGTCGCTTGGAATTTAACGTTGGCGCCAATGAATTAGCGGTTGAATCCTGTCTGCTGTCGGCGCGAGCAACAACGCCAGCCGCCACCCGCCACATCCCCTCATGCATAGAGCGTCGAAAGCGCAAGGCGAAAGCCAGGCAACACGTCCTCGCCCGACAACTGGCCGTCACTGCCGATGACCTCGCGCTGCCCTTCGCCATCCGCGCCCAGCCGGTGGACTTCAACGCTTTCTGTTTCGGGCAGGACGAGCCAGACCAACTGTGTGCCACGTTCAAGATAGATGGCGGCTTTGCGGCGGCGTTCGGGCAGCGAGTTGCTCGGCGATTTGATTTCGACAACCAGGTCCGGCATGGTCGCAACCCACTTGCGAGAGGCGGGTTCGGCCTCGGGGTCCGGCCGGCGAAACGCGATATCGGGTCCAAGCACGGTATATCGGTCATCTTCAGCGTAGAATCCTGAATCGGAGGTAACGCGCCCCAACTGATGTTCCGCGACATATTGAGTGATAAACATGCTTAGCCAACTCGTAAGGTATCCGTGCTCTTCGCCGGGTGGGGGCATTTCAACAAGTTCTCCCTCGATGAGCTCATAGCGCTTCTCATCGTCCGCCTCACAGGCGAGCCGCCATAAGTCGTCAATGTCGCAGAGACGCTGCTGGATTTCCATCTAGACCTCGCTCCCTATATGCTCAGGCGAAGAGCGCCGTCAGCGACAACGCGAAGCCAGGCAACACGTCCTCGCCCGACAACTGGCCGTCACTGCCGATGACCTCGCGCTGCCCTTCGCCATCCGCGCCCAGCCGGTGGACTTCTACGCTTTCTGTTTCAGGCAGGACGAGCCAGACCAACTGTGTGCCACGTTCAAGATAGATGGCGGCTTTGCGGCGGAGTTCGGGCAGCGAGTTGCTCGGCGATTTGATTTCCACCGCCAAATCCGGCATGGTCGCAACCCACTTGCGAGAGGCGGGTTCGGCCTCGGGGTCCAGCCGGCGAAACGCGATATCGGGTCCAAGCACGGTATATCGGTCATCTTCAGCGTGGAATCCTGAATAGGAGGTAACGCGCCCGAGATGGTGCTCGATCACATAATCCAAAAGATACTTGCCAAGCAAAATGACAAGATACCCGTGCTCTTCGCCGGGTGGGGGCATTTCAACAAGTTCTCCCTCGATGAGCTCATAGCGCTTCTCATCGTCCGCCTCACAGGCGAGCCGCCATAAGTCGTCAATATCGTAGAGACGCTGCTGCATCTCCATTTTCACCTCGCGGGCAATTCCAGTCGGACTAACTATACCACAGCGCCTAGCCAGCTTGCGCCGCTCGCCATTCCGCCATCGTCTTGCTGCCTTTGCTCTTGTTGCAATGCGTGCAGAGCAGTTGCAAGTTCTCGTAATGGTCGCTGCCGCCTTTGCTGCGCGGCAAGATATGGTCGACCTCCATGACCTTGAAAGGAAAATGCGTGTCGCAGCCGACGCAAACGCCTTCCTGCTCGCCGTAGAGGCGGTGGCGGTGCGTGCGGTAATTGGGCAGCGTGCCAAAATCCGTGCGCAGCGGCGGCTCGTCCAGCACAATCGCCCCGCCCCAGAGCGCGCCTCGGTCGTCGCGGATGCGCTGATCCACCAGCTTCACCGCCAGCGGCGACAAGTCAATGCCCGCCCATTGCCGGCTCAGCCGGTCCGCCGCGACCAGCGTCGTGGCGCAGCCGCAGAAGGGGTCGAAGACCATGTCGCCTTCGTTGCTTGAGATTTCGATAATGCGCTCCATGACATCAATATCCGACAGCGTCCAGGTGTCCTTGAAAGCGGCGCCGGCCGCCTGGCTGCCGATTGGAGCGGCGTAATCTTCGTTGGAATTGAAGGGCGGGTCCAGATAGATGAGGTCGACGCAGCCGCTGTTGATGCCGCGCATGACGGGCAGGTTGTCGCCCGTCCAGACTGT
This sequence comes from Phototrophicaceae bacterium, assembly GCA_965208195.1. Taxonomy (GTDB): domain Bacteria; phylum Chloroflexota; class Anaerolineae; order Aggregatilineales; family Phototrophicaceae; genus UBA6055. The sequence continues at coordinate 2,886,107 of CBDBOC010000004.1, forward strand.
GCCGCTGGCGAAGTTGGCTTGGGTCATTTGAGGCTAATTCCGTTAATCGCTTTCGGGCGGCAGCATCTTGTCTCCCACATCTTGCAGTCGTTGAGCAAATTCTTCCTCGGATAACTTTTCTTCAATTATTAAACGGTCTCTATAGGCTTCATATTCTTCACGGACGCGCGCCTTCATCGCATGCCGTGAGACGTTGCCGGCATTCTGGAGCAAGGGCATCTCGTTGAGTTCGCCGATGAACTGGTCTAGTTTCTTCACCCAGTCCGCCATATACATCGGCCGCTGGTCGACTACTTGCAATTCCGCGAAGGACAGAAATTGCTCCACCAGCAAATTCAGACGCTTTAACTCAATGGCTTCAAGATAGTTCTTGGCGATGTACGCATCCTTCAATGTCATCGTATCGCGTTTCCAGGTAGTTAATCCCATATTGAGCTTTTCGCTGCCGACACGGTCCAGAATCAGTTCGGCGGCGGTATGCCCATGAATCGCATAATGGAATTTATTCTGCACCGTGCCAAAGAACTTTTTCGCCACCACATTGCGGGACTGATAATCAATGCTGGTGGCAAAGACATCAAGGACTTTGCGGTAAAAGTTGCGTTCTGAACTGCGGATATTGCGTATCCGCTGCTCCAGTTCTTCAAAATAATTGGAGCCGCCATGTGCCAGACGGTCGTCGTCCATGACAAATCCCTTGACGATGAATTCGCGCAGTTGTTTCGTCGCCCAAATGCGGAATTGCGTGCCGCGATACGAGTTTACGCGGTAGCCGACAGAGATAATCATGTCGAGGTTGTAGTGGGCAATTTCCCTCGAGATCTCACTGCGCCCGCCTTCTTTTTGAACTATTTGAAATACTTCTAATAGTTGGATCAACGCTGTAGTTCGCCTTCTGTGTAGATGTTTCTGACATGTGCCACGAAAATGGTTGGGACTGATTGTGACATGCAACAGCTCCGCCATATCGCGCTGGCTGAGCCAGACACTCTCGTCTTCGTAGAGCACTTCCAAGCGCGTTTCGCCATCCGCCGTCTCATATAGCAGTATTTGGTTTTCCATACTCATTTCTCGGTGCACTCAATTGAACTCGGTGTCCTCGGTGGTAAAGCGTCTATTCCCCACATCACCCAACAGGCCGCAAGCCAATCACCCCGCCCGGCAGCGGACAGTAAGGCGCGTCATAACCAAAAGCGCCCGGCCCCACCACCGCCAGCGCCGCGTCACTCTTGAGCTGCGGCGGCGCCGGCACAGTAATCACCGCCACCCGCGTGCCGTAACGCAGCACTTCAGTCGTCACCGGCTCGCCCTCCTCTTCCGTGACGATGCAGATGAGATCGGGCGTGGTCGCCGCGACTTCGCCGTTGAGATAAGCGATCAAGAATTCATTCTGGAATTCAATCTCCAGGCGGTCGCCCCCGCTGAAGCTCTCCAGCCGGATGCCGCCGCGAGCGAAGCCCTTGGTCGTGCGCCGCTCGACATCGGCGATCTTGCCCCTGAAGATGACCTGCCCGTCCAGCACCTCAGCCACGACCAGCGGCACATCGGCTTTCCGCGCCTGCGCCTCGATGACTTGCGCGCCCAGATGATGCGCCAGGCTGAGCGTATAATGCACGCCGGCTTGCTTGACCTGCGCGCCGCTCATGATGGTGCCGGCCAGCCCCGCCCGCGCCCCCATGCTGACGGCGATATTGCGCGCCATCTTCTCCGCCCAGACATCACTGACGGCGGCGGGCACCACAGCGGCATTGTCGGCGGCGTCGACCATGGCCAGCGGCGCGGCTGTCGCGCAAGTGTCGAATAAGAAAGACGACATCTGTATCTCGGGGAAGGCGCGGCCCATGCTGTCACTATCGACCGTGGGGATGCCGGCTTGCAATCCGCCGATGAGAGGCTGCATCGAATTGGCGCCGCCGATCTCGGCGATGGCGACAGCGTCAAACTTGCGGCCGATATGTTCTTCCAGCAAGCGCAGCGCCCGGCGCATCTCGGTGCCCTCTGGCAGCTTCTCGATGCTGACGGTGGGTGCGCCGATGCTGCCGACCACGCAGCAGAGCGCGTCGTCCGCCAGCGCGAAGGGGTCGATGATCTGTTGCGGGCCGCGCTCGCGAATGACCGACGCCAGGTGCAAGCCGCCCAGATAGGGGTTGCCGCCGCCGCCCGTGCCCAAAATGCCAGCGCCGATGCCGATGGGCCGGATATCGTCCAGCGTGACCTCGCGCAGCATCAGCCGACCTCCGCCAGCGGCACGACCGGGTGCAAGTGGCAGGCCACCTGATGCGCCGTCTGCACTTCCAGCAAGGGCGGCAGAACCGTCTCGCACTGCGCCAGTTTATCGGCATGACAGCGCGGCGCGAAAGGACAGCCGCCCGGCTGCAAGCTATGCGCCAAATCGCCGCGGATGATGATTTCTTCCCGCTGCATATCCGGGTCCGGCTCGGGAATGGCGGAGATCAGGGCTTGCGTATACGGGTGCTTCGGCTGCTCAAAGATAGTTTCGGTACGCGCGACTTCGACGATTTTGCCCAGATACAACAGCGCCACTTCATCGCACATATAGCGCACGACGCCCAGATCGTGCGAGATGAAGAGATAAGTCAGGTCGAATTGGTCTTGCAGGTCTTGCAGCAGATTCAGAATCTGCGCCTGCACCGAGACGTCCAGCGCCGAGGTCGGCTCGTCCAGCACAATCAGCCGCGGCTGCACCGCCAGCGCGCGGGCGATGCCGATGCGCTGCTGCTGCCCGCCGCTGAATTCATGCGGATAACGATAATAGTGCTCTTCCTTGAGGCCGACCACGTGCATCAACTCAAGCACGCGCTCCCGAGCCTGGTCGCCTCTGAGCCGCTCATGAATCCAAAGCGGCTCGCCGATGATCTGGCCCACGGTCATGCGCCCGTTGAGCGAGGCGGCCGGCGCTTGATAGATCATCTGCATTTCGCCACGCAGGCGCCGCAGGTCGCGCTGTTTGAGGTGGGTGATGTCTTGGCCGTCGAAGGCGATGCGGCCGGCGGTCGGCTCCAGCAAGCGCAAGATGCACTTGCCGATGGTGGTCTTGCCCGAGCCCGATTCGCCGACCAAGCCCAGCGTTTTGCCTTCGCGCAAGGCGAAGCTGACGCCGTCGCAGGCGCGGAAATCGGCCTGGCGCCGGTTCAGCAAGCCGCCGCGCACCGGAAAGTACTTCTTGAGATCCTTGACTTCCAGCAGCAAGCTCATGCATCCCCCGGGTAGAGGTAGCACGACGCCGTATGCTGCGCGCCCACGGGCACGGCCGGCGGGACATGGTCGCGGCAGACCTGCATGGCGTGCTCGCAGCGGGGATGAAAGCGGCAGCCCGGCGGCGGGTTGATCAAATTGGGGATCATGCCCGGGATGCCTTCCAGGCCGCCGCGGCTGATATCCTTCTGCGGCACGGCGGCAATCAGTCCGCGGGTGTAGGGATGCTTGGGGTTCTTGAAAAGCTCGCGCACCGGCGCTTCTTCCACGACGCGGCCGGCGTACATGACGGCAACGCGCTCGCAACTGCGCGCCACCACGCCCAAATTATGCGTGATCAGCAGCACCGTCAGCCCCAGCTGAGACACCAGCGAGCGGATCAGCCGCAAAATCTGCGCCTGAATGGTGACATCGAGGGCGGTGGTCGGCTCATCGGCGATCAGCAAGTCGGGGTCGCCGGCCAGCGCCATGGCGATCAGCACCCGTTGCCGCATGCCGCCGCTGAATTGGTGCGGATAATCGTAGATGCGTTTATCGCCATCGGGGATGCCGGTCAGGCGCATCAACTCGACGGCGCGCTCGTGCGCCTCTTTGCGGATCTGTCTGACTGACGGCAAAAAGCCGCGCCAGCGCCCCGGCACCTTCCGCCCCTGCGCCCGCTGATAGAGCACGGCGTCGACCAACTGCTCACGGATGGTGAAGAGCGGGTTCAGATTGGTGACCGGGTCCTGAAAGATCATGCCGACGTGGCGGGCGCGGAAGGCCTCCATTTCGCCCTCGGACTTGCTCAGGATGTCCTCGCCGTCAAATGTGACGCGGCCGGCGGTGATGCGGCCGGGCGGCATCGGGATGAGGCGAGGCACGGACAGCGCTGTCATCGATTTGCCGCAACCCGTCTCGCCCACCAGGCCCAGCACATCACCGCGCTGCATGCGCAAGTCGACGCCCGCCAGCACCTTGACCACGCCGTCATAGGTGTGGAATTCCAGGTGCAGGTCTTCAATGTTCAGCAGATCGGGCATTTCAATTCAAACTTCAAACCAAGTCATCTATGTGTAGGGGCGACTCGGCGAGTCGCCCGCAGCTGACACCAGAATGTCGCCAACGGGCGAGCCGCCGTCTCGCCCCTACTGTCCCCGCATTTGGCGTGTTTCATATTCTGTGTGAGCTAAGTCGTGACCTGTATCACAGACAGACTTATAGCTCGGTGTACTCTCTTTTCCTCGGTGTACTCGGTGGTAAAAGTGTCGATCCTCCGCCTTGTGGCGACTTGCAAGCGACTGAGATGAATTATCGCCGCGAACGCGGATCAAGCACATCGCGCAAGCCGTCGCCGATCAAATTCCAACTGAAGACCATCAGCCATATCGCCATGCCCGGGAAGGTGGCGATCCACCATTCATCGGGGAAGTAGCGCCGCCCGTCATTGATCATGGCGCCCCATTCCGGCGTCGGCGGTTGCGCGCCCAAGCCGATGAATCCCAGCGCGGCAGCTGTCAGCACAGCGAAGCCGAAGTCGGTCGTCATCTTGATGATGATGGGCGAGACGGCATTGGGCAGAATATGGCGGAAGATGATGCGCATGTGCCCGGCGCCGATGCCATAAGCGGCTTCGACGAAAGGCTCCTCGCGCAAGGATAGCACCAGACTGCGCGTCAGACGGGCGAAACCGGGCCACCACACCAGCGAGATGCCGATCATGGCGTTGATGATGCCCTTGCCCAGCGCGGCCGAGATGGCGATGGCCAGCACCAAGGCCGGCACCGTCAGAAATATATCGGTGATGCGCATGAGAAAATCGTCGAGCCAGCCGCCAGCATAACCCGATATGGCGCCGATTGTGACGCCGATCGTGGTCGCCAGCAAGATAATCACCGTGCCGACTTGCAGCGCCAGCCCCGTGCCCATTACGACGCGGCTGAAAATATCGCGGCCGATCTTGTCCGTGCCGAAGGCGAAATCGGCGCTGGGCGGCTGCAAACGGGCGATGACGCGGGTCTTGCCGGCGGCGTCTTCCGGATAGGGCGCGATCACCGGCGCAAATGCAGCCACCAGCACGATGAAAATCAGCATCGTCAACCCGATCATCGACAGCGTGTTGGAGCGGAAGCGATACAATCCGCGCGCAAAATTCTCCCACCGGGCGGAGCGGACGCTCTTGCGCTTCTCCACCGGCATTTCTCCCCCTCCCTCTTTATGGGGGAGGGGGCTGGGGGGTGGGGGTCGGTCAGCCATAGCGTATCCTCGGGTCCAGGATGCCGTAGACGATATCGGTCAGGATATTGATCACGCTGAAGACCACGCCGTAGAGTATGGCGATGCCCATGATGGGCTGAAAGTCCAAGCTGAGCGAGGCTTCCACTGCGTAAATGCCCAGGCCGGGCCAGTCAAAAATCGTTTCGATCAGAATTGCGCCGGCCATCAGCCAGCCGAAATTCAGCGAGATGACCGTGATGGTGGCGATCAACGCGTTGCGCAGCACGTACTTGAAAATGATGATGCGATAGGGGATGCCGATGGCGCGCTCCATGCGCACGAAGTCTTTCTCCAGCGCCTCGACCATGCTGGCGCGGGTGATGCGCGTGATGCTGGCGAAGGCGCCAAATGAAAGCACCAACGCCGGAATAAACAAGTGACGCAGCGAAATTAGAAAAGTTTCAAAATCCAGCTGAATTAAGCTGTCGATCAGGAAGAGGCCGGTTGTGCTTGCCGGCGGCGCCACCAGAACGGGCAGACGCTTGCCGATTGGGAACATGCCCAAGTCGCGGCCGAACCAGGTCTGGAATATCATCGCCAGCCAAAATGACGGGAAGCTGACGAAAAACAGCGACAATACGCGCGCGACATGATCGGGCAAACGATTGCGGTACATCGCGGATATCACGCCCGCAGGCACACCCAGCAGCGTGGCGATAATGACTGCGGCCGTAGTCAGCTCAAGCGTAGCGGGCCAGAAGGTACGCAGGTCGCCGATAACCGAGCGGCGCGTATACAGCGATTCGCCCCAGTCACCGCTGAACAGCCCCGCCATGTAGCGGACATATTGGATGGGCAAGGGCTGGTCCAGGCCGAATTCGCGGCGGAAGGCTTCTTTGATTTCTTCGGTGGCGCGGGGGCCCGCCGCCAGGCCGACGGGTCGCCCGGCACAATGCGCGAGATGGAAAAGGTCAGGATGCTCAAGCCAATGAGCGTGGGGATGACCAGGGCGATGCGCCGCAGGATGTAGAAGCGGATGTTCATGGCATACGACGTCAGCAGGCGCCGGGCTACAGCGCCTTGATTTGGTCCCGGCTTTCCAGACGAATGCGTTTGAGCAGGCGCTCTCGTTTCATGCGCTTGCCCACGACTTGGACTTCCTTGTTGAAGTACGCGCCAAGCACCTCGTTCATGATGTCCTCGGGCACTTCGACCGTCCACCTTTCTTCGTCATGCGTGACCAAGACACATTCGCTGACATCAAGCGCTTTGGCGATCTTCAATACGCCGATCTTGCGCGTCATTTCCTCTGTCGTTTGCAGGCCCGCGCCACCATTCGCCGACGTACGGGCGACCGATTCGGCTTCCACCTTTTGTAACAATTCGTCTAGCTCGGCTGCAATTTCGGGCGGCGCGTTGCCGGCGAGCGCGCGGTCGATCAAGCGTCTCGCCTCGTCATATTCTTCACAGCGCCAGGCAAGCGTTGCGGCGGACCGATGCAAGACAGAACGCGTCGGCTCAATGTCTTCGTCAACCATCAGGTCAGCGGCGGCGGCCTCTTTTTCGAGCGCGAGGCGGGTGTAATGTAGGAAGTTGTCGTGCTTGCGCTCTAGAAGCAAAATATCTGCCTCGTCTGCATATTCCATGGCTTCTCTGTGCAGTCGCTTCACTTCACGAGCTTTGTGCTTCATAACTGCACCATATAAATGACTGGTCGGCTAAACTCAGTTGCTACTACCCAAGCCGGCACACTCGCATTTATGGATTCCCTAATTTGGTCTATTCCGTCATTTATCGCTCGAACAATCTCGCTAGGATACCGCGCGCCGGATAATCCCTTGGCTTCCAAACCGGCTTCGAGTTGAAAGGGAAATTGGTCATCCTCGTCGCTGAGGCTGAGCCAGAAGTCGAAACCATCGCCGATGCGCGCACGTTCAACTACAGTATAGTCGGTACGGGCCAGAATAGTCAGAATCGCGATACCTTCGCCTGCTTTTTCCGCCGCATTCCGAGCTTCTCCAAAAGCCCGTCTGATCCTGTCAGAATACTGTGTCTGCCATTTAATACTGACTTCACCGTGGACTTTGTCAACGTCTCGGAGATGACACGATACGCCCGAAGCATGATTGTGGGGCGTCATGCACATGACGACAGCTTCTTGCATTTGCGTCGCAAAGCTATCTGTCAGTGCCGGTATGTCCGTCGTTAGGTCATCTAAATCTAGAACAACCGTGTCAGTCATGCACTGCAGCTTCCAATCCGTGTGGTTGAAGGCACGGGCGCGCCTGCCCCGCAGTAGAGGAAGCCTCCCCCACTAAACGAGAGGGAGGCTTACGGAAGTTCAGAAGCTAGCAATCCTCCATCCACAAGTCCTGGAATAGCACGGTGACTTGATACATCGGCGAGTAACGGTAGCCCTGGACACAGGTGTTCCGCGCCAAGCCGCTGTCTTCAATGTACATCCAGACCGATGTTTGATCGGCCGCTATTATCTCCTGCGCCTCGGTGTAGAGCGATTCGCGTTCATCGGCGTCTCCGCTGCTGCGCGCCATATCCAGCAATTCATTCACGCGATTATTCTGGTAGAAGCTGCAGGAATTGAAGCTGCCCCATTGGTCCGAATGGTACTGATTGTAAAGATGGGCATCGAGGTCAAGGAAGGGCGGCACCGTGTAGATGTTGATAATGTCCGGTCCCGTATCCGGCGTGGCGCAGCTGGCGACCATATCGGGCCAGAGCATGGGAATCATGTTGAGCTCAATGCCGATCTCCGCCAAGCCTTCCAGCAAGATCAAACCCGGAATCTCTTCGCGCGGGAATTCGGTGACGTAGACATAGTCCAGCGTGATGCCGCCCTCGGGCCAAGCCGATTGCGCAAGGTATTCGCGCGCCTTGTCCAAGTCAAACTTGGGGTAATCAAGGCCCTCGACGTAACCGACAAAGTTGCCCGGTGTGGGACCCGGCAGAATCGTGATTGGGACGTCCTGCGCTTGGACCATCGCCTCGTAATTCATCGCGTGGGCGACTGCCTTACGGAGATTGATGTCGCTGGTGAATTCGCCCTGGTTGTTCATCTTCAGCGTATTGATGTAAAGACCGCCGTGCTGCTCCCAGACGTGGACATCGGACTCCTCGATCTTCTCGCGGTCCGTGCCGGAAATGGTATCGGCGATATGCGTCTCGCCCGCCAGCAGCGAATTCAACTGCGTCGCGGCATCGCGCTGGATGATCCAGAAGAAGCCGTCCAGGTGATCGTCACCAGTCCAGCCGGCCCAGTAATCGTCAACAGCGATGAACTCGTAGATATTGCCGATTTCCCAGCGCCCCTGCGTGAAGGGGCCGGAGCCAGCCGCGTTCTCTTTGAGGAAGGTCTGCCCCATGTCGTCGCCCAGATTGGCTTCGACGATGGCCGGGTTGACCACGAAGAGCTGCGGCAGCGTGCCGATGAAGGGCGCGTAAGGCTGGGTCAGCGTGAACTGTACCGTGTGGTCGTCGAGCGCCTGCGCCGAATTCTCATCGGTGATGGTTTCCCAGCGCCAGGTCGGCGGACCCGAAATCGCCATCGCGCGGTTGAAGCTATAGACGACGGCGTCGGCGGTTACCGGGCTGCCATCGTGGAAGACGGCGTTGTCGTGCAGCGTGAAGGTCCAGACCGTGGCGTCATCGTTGACCTCGTGGCTTGCGACCAGATGCGGAATGGTGTCGCTGCCGCGATAAATGTAGAGCGCGTCATACAAGCTGCGCAGCGCGGCGTTGATCGAGTAGTTTTCGCCCGTGGCCGGGTCGATATTGTCAATGTCCTGGTTTCCGCCGTAGAGCAAGATGTCATCTTGCGCCATGACGAATGACGAACTGATAAGCGCGAGGCTCACCACCAGGACAAGTAACAGCGTGCGTTTGAACATGTTTTCCTCCGTGCGTAACGTTTTGCAAAACTGAACGATGAACGGAATTCCGTTGCGGCATTGTAGTAGAGCAATGCAGATTCGGCAATTGTAGCGCAAGCGCGGGGCAAGCCGCCAATTGCGCAGTCAGCGTTGGCAGTGTCGGTAGAATCTGTTAGACTGCCCGCAGTCAGATTCCCGAGCTTAAACATCGCGCGCTTGCAAGGCGCCTCTTGCTATTGGCGAATATTGACATGTACCCATAATCCAAGCAGAGTGGAGGCAAAAATGAGAAGCACACGTAACTTGATTAGCATTATATTGCCCCTGGCATTTGTCGTTATGCTGGCGGCGCCCACTATGGCGCAGGACGATCTTGATCGGGCGCATTGGTGCGAAGGCGTGACGGTTCGCTTCTTCGCCGGCGGCACCGAGGGCGACGCCTTCGCCGGCATCGTCTATCGCGGCGCTCTGGCGGCTGAGCGTGACTTGGGCGCCAACGTGGAATATGTCTTTTCCGGCTGGGATAGCGAGCTGATGACGCAGCAATTGCGGGAAGCGGTGGCGCAGGCCCCCGACGGCATCGCCATGATGGGCCACCCGGGCAACGAAGCTATCATGCCGCTGGCCGCGGAAGCTGCGGAAGCCGGCATCATTATGATGTACCAGAATGTCGATGTCGACCAGGTACGCGCGCGTTACGGCGGCGGCTATGTCGGCGCGCAGTTGGCATCGCAGGGCCGCGCCCTGGGCGAGGAAGCGCTGCGGCAATTCGGCTTCGGCGAGGGCGACCAGGCCATCGTGCTGGCCAACCTGGCGCAACGCGAACGCGCCCTGCGCGAGCTCGGCACCTGGGAAGCGCTGGAAGATGCCGGCCTGGAAATCATCCATGTTGACTCCGCGCCCACCTGGGCCGCCGACCCCAACCTGGGCATCCCGGCCATGGTCGCCGCCATCACCGACAATCCCGATGTCAAGCTGGTCGTCTTCTCCGGCGGGCAGGTCCTGGGCAATACGCAGACCTACTTTGAAGCCGCCGGCCTCGAAGCCGGACAAGTCAAAGCCATCGGCTTCGATACCAACGAGTTCATCATGCAGGGCTTCGCCGACGGCTGGATCCACCTGACCGCCGATCAGCAGCCCTTCCTGCAAGGCTATCTGCCCGTGCTCAGCATCTGCCAGACGGCCAAGTTCGGCCTGGCGCCGCTCAATGCCGATACCGGCGCCGGCTTCATCGACGTCAGCAACTACGAGCAAGTCAAGGAACTCGCCATCGCCGGTTACCGTTAGTCGCGCTTTCGACCGTAGGGGCGAGCCATTGGCTCGTCCGCCAAAGTACTCGCGAATTGCGGGCGACCGGGTCGGTCGCCCCTACAGTCGCTATTCGCGCGAGTTTACGTGATATGAAAAGCGATTATTACATCATCGAACTGAAGAACGTCACCAAGTCCTTCGGCAGCATCAACGCCGTCGACGGCATCAGCTTCGGCGTGCGCCCCGGCGAAGTCGTCGGGCTGATCGGTGATAACGGCGCCGGCAAGTCCACGCTGATCAAGATCCTCTCCGGCGTGCACCAGCCCGATAGCGGGCAGATCATCGTGCGCGGGCAGGTCGCGCGCAACTGGAACGCCGCCAAATCCCGCGATGCCGGCATCGAGACGGTCTACCAAGACCGCGCCCTGGCGCCGCAGCAGACCATCACCCGCAACATCTTCATGGGGCGGGAAATCAAAGACCGCTTCGGCATTATTAATGTCAGACAGCAATACGAAGAAGCCAATCGCCTCATGCGCGAAATCGGCTTCACCTCCAAAGTCTTCGACCCCGATTCGCCCGTGGCGACGCTCTCCGGTGGCGAACGGCAAGGCGTAGCCATCGCGCGGGCGCTCTACTTTGATGCCGACCTCATCGTCCTCGACGAACCAACGACCGCGCTCTCGCTGGTCGAGACCGCCAAAGTCTTCGGCTTCATCGAAAATGTCCGCGCGCGCGGCCGCTCCATTATTTTCATCGGGCACAACATTTATCACGTCTATGATGTCGCCGATCGCTTTGTCGTGCTGGACCGCGGCAAAGTCGTCATGACTGCCGGCAAGCACGAGATCGAGTCAGCCGAGGTGCTGATGCGGCACATGCAAGAGATCGCCGAACTGGGCCACGCGGCTGAAGCCTAGGCAGGAGACAGCATCCATGATCGGAAGCGGAACCGGCGGCGCCCAGCAATTCGCGCGCGAAGACGCCAGCGGCCTGGTCAAGTGGCTGCGCAACAACCGCCGCGCCCTCACCTCGACGCTCTTCCTGATCGTCATGTTAATCGGCTTCACCCTGGCCAATACCGACGTCTTCACCCAATTCAAGACCTACCGCTCGGTCATGATCGCCCTGCCCGTGTCGATATTCCTGGTGGTGCCCCTAGTCTTCGTGGTGACCGCCGGCGAGATCGACCTGTCATTCCCCTCGGTCGTCGGGCTGGCGTCCTACGCCTTCGTATCGATCGTCGACCAGGGCGGCGAACCCCTGGTCGGCATCGCCGCCGCACTCATCGTTGGCGCGGCGCTGGGCTTCGTCAATGGCATACTGGTCGTGCGCATCGGCTTGTCCGCCCTCGTCGCCACCCTGGGCATGAATTTCTTTCTGCGCGGCTTCATCAATATCCTGGTCGAGGGCTTCTCCATCGCCATCCCCGAAATCCGCGGCACCCTGATTCACACGCTGATGACGGACGACACCATTATGATCGCCGGCAACCAGGGCATCCCCAATCAGATGCTCTGGGCCCTGGCATTCACCGCGCTGGGCGTCTTCCTCTACAACCGCCACAGCTTCGGCGTGCGCGTGCACTGCGTCGGCGATAACCCCGAAAGCGCGGCCGAAATGGGTATAGATGTCAACCGCACGCGCATACTGGTCTTCGTCTTCACCGGCATCGGCGCGGCCCTGGCCGGCATCTTCTCCGTGATGATCAATTTCGTCTGGTGGCCGACCACCGGCGACGGCTTGCTGCTTCCCGTGCTGGCCGGGCTCTTCGTCGGCGGCACCCCGACCTGGGGCGGCATCGGCACCGTATTCGGCGGCGCCATCGGCACATCGATCGTCGCCTTCATCGAGACGGGCGTCATCGCCGCCGGCCTGACCGGCTTCTTCACCCAATTCTTCTACGGCCTGATCATCATCCTGTCGCTGATCTTCCAACGCTTCAACGGCGGCCGTGTCCGCTGAGCTTCAGCCGGCGACGCGCGCAAACCGCCTACTGAAAGCCGCTGGCTGATACCGTGGACGTGAATACGCCGCCCAAAAAACGCAATCATCTCTGTGCCCTCTGCGTTCTCTGTGTTGAAAAAATCTGTGCTTTGTTCGCCAAGATAGCTGCTTCCAAGACCTTAACAACTCCCGCGGAGGCATCGGCGGCATGGGCAACGCTTGGCTGAACGCCGTGCAGCGTTCGGACGCGGTCGACTTCGCCGGCTTCGTCGAAGTCAACGACGACATCTCGCGAGGGCAAGTCAATGCCTGCAACCTGGACAACAGGTTGATCTCCGCCACCCTGCCCGCGGCTGCATCTAGGCATTGATTGACAGTTTTCCAGGCACTAGATAAACTAATTCTAAGAATACAGTTGCTTTCACATTAGTTTGAGGTTCATGATGCTTGCTCGATTTACGCTGCTAATCTTGCTTTCTGCCGTGCTGCCCCTCGTTGCCGAACCACCCGCGGCGAGCGCGTCGGGCTGTTTCTTGAGTGAGATCATATCCACTGGCGCGCCCGCTACCATCAGAGACGAACCCCGTACAGGCGGCGCGGTCGTAAGGCATACCTCGGCGGGAGAGAGTCTCAACATCATCAGCTCGCAGCGGTCAAACGGGGGTTGCTGGCTCCAAACGAGTGAAGGCTGGCTGATTGACAATTCGCTGGTGACTAGCGATTCGTTCTCCTTTGAAGCCGGCACAGAAGCGACGCTCGTAGACGAGATGGACACACAGCGACCGACCTGTTTTGAGGGACCATGGGCCTTCATCAATGGCCCAATGAACATCCGCCAGTCGCCTACTACGAGCAGTCCGGTGGTGGCGAGAGGCCAACCCGGCGATGCCTTCACTGTATTTCGTCAAAACGCGGGTGTAGTATGGTGCTGGCTGGAAATCAGCAAGGGCTGGATGGCCGTTACGGCGCGCGTGCATGCGACAGGTCCCAAGATGCTCGACTTCACAGACGCCAAGACCAGGACCGAGCAATCAGGCATCGACAACTGTTGTTTCGTAGATCGACAATGTACGACGGAACCAGAGTGGATAGACGGTCATCAGGCTTATCAGACTGAACAGTGCGCTGCGGTGCAACTGCCTGCTGTTGTCCCTTCATCCAGACCGCGTATCGAGGGATTGGAATCATTCGTAGTTGTGGTGCGCGAAACACTTAATCTCATGGAACGCAAGACGCCGGAGATCTATCAGTACGTCGTCAGCGCAACAAGCGTGATCAAAGAACATGGACCAGATCGCTGTGACTGGGGCCTCGCCTATGTCGATAGCGGCACGACATCTTTGGGCAGCTGCCTGGCGCATGGACAGTTTCCAACGCCGCTCTATGTTGTCGCCGCCTACTTGGCGCACGAGGCTTGTCACCATCATGGCGACGACATTAATATGGAAACCGGCGAATTTGACCATGAGCCGTGCTACAAAGCCGGGCAAGATGCCTACGCCGCGCTTAGCGCCTGAACGCCGTAAAGATGTAGATTTGCAGCATGGAATCTGCGAATTTGCCGATACACAGCCCGACATCGCTGCAAGGAAATCGTTTCGATGAAAGTCATCCAGGTGGGCATCGGCGGCATGGGAAACGCTTGGCTGGGCGCGGTGCAGCGTTCGGACGCGGTCGATTTCGCCGGCTTCGTCGAGATCAATGACGACATCGCGCGAACACAAGCCGATGCCTACGGCCTGGAGCGCGGGCTGATCTACCCCACCCTGCCCGCGGCGCTGGCGAATGTGCAGGCTGATGCCGTCATCAACGTGACGCCGCCGGGAGTCCACCGCGAGATCTGCGTCGGCGCGCTGGAAGCGGGCTTGCCTGTGCTGACCGAGAAACCGTTGGCGGGCACGCTGGAGGACGCCCGGGCCATCGCGGCGGCGGCCGAAGCCAGCGGGCTGCTCTGCAGCGTGGCGCAGAACTACCGCTATCGCCCCCTCTCCAAGACCATCAAGACAACGCTCGACGCCGGCGACCTGGGCGCGGTCGGGGCTGTGCAAGTCGGCTTCTACAAGGGCCCGCACTTCGGCGGCTTCCGCGAAGAGATGGCGCAGCCGCTGATCGTCGATATGTCGATCCATCACTTTGATATGCTGCGCTATTTCCTGGGCAGCAACCCGGTCGCCATCAGCGCGCGCAGCTGGAACCCGCCCTGGAGCTGGTACGCCGGCGATGCCAGCGCGGCGGCGCAGATCGAATTCGCCAATGGCGTGCCGGCCAGCTACACCGGCTCCTGGTGCTCGCAAGCCCTGGAGACCAGTTGGAATGGCGATTGGCGCTTTGATTGCGAGCACGGCGTGCTGCTGGTCGAGGGCGACCGGGTCTACCTGCAGCGGCTGCTGCATGCGGGCGGCGGGCCGGGCGCGCTGGTCAATGTGCATGGCGAGAAGCAAGAGATTCCACTGCTGGAAATGGAACGCGAAGGACAAGATTACCTGCTGCATGAATTCTATGAGGCGGTGACGCGGGGCGGCAAGGTTGGAACGCCAGCGCATGACAATCTCCACACCATGGAATTTGTCTTCGGCGCGGTCGACGCCTGCGACTGCGGGCGGGGGGTCAAGCTATAACTGACCGCTGCGGCATCCAGCCTAGCCCAGGTCGCTCTCTCCGTCTGGCAAGCGGCCTGTTAGCGCCAATCCTTCCAAGAGGCCAGCCACGCGAGCCTGTTCAGTCTCCACGCCGCGCAGACGGCCTTCCATCGAATCGAAACGGGCATTCATCTCATCGCGCAACTGCTCGTTCTGTCTGTTCATATCATCGCGCAACTGCCCGATTTGCCTGTTCATGTCATCGCGCAACTGCTGATTCTGTTGGTTCATATCATCGCGCAACTGCTGATTCTGTTGGTTCATATCATCGCGCAGTTGCTGATTCTGTTTGTTCACGTCATTGCGCAGCTGCGAGATTTCCCCGCCAAGCTTGTCTTCCAGTCGCTTATTATCTTGGCGCAGCCACAAGAAAAAGGCCCCGCAAATTGTGAAAATGGGCAGAGCATTTTCCAGCACATTCGTCCAATCCATGTCGCGTCCCATGTGTGCCGCGCTAGCGCATTGACACTCATTATAGCGTCTGATTCAAGCAGCGCCAAATTCCGCATCAGCCCTAATCAAAATACGTATCCCCGTTCCACAGCAGCGACCGCGCCACCGCGTCGTTGAGCTCGACGCCGATGCCGGGCGCTTCCGACACGGTCATGATGCCGTCATGCACGAAGGGCTTGTCGCCATCGCAGAGCTCGCTCCACCAGGGGATCGAGCGGGCGTGGAACTCCAGGAAGAGGAAATTGGGCACGGCGGCCATGACGTGGCAGGCGGCCATCATGCCCAGCGGCGACGAAACATTGTGCGGCGCGATGGGGATGTAGTGGGCGTCGGCCAGGTCGGCGATGCGCACCCCCTCAGCGATGCCGCCCGCCTTGGCCAGGTCGGGCATGATGACATCGACGGCGCCCTTGGCGAATAGCTCGAGAAATTCAAAGCGCGTATACTGATTCTCGCCGGTGCAGATGACGGTCGAAGTTGAGGCCCGCACCTGCGCCAGCGCGTCCACATTCTCGGCCGGCACCGGCTCCTCCAGCCAGAGCAGGCGCAGCGGCTCCAGCGCCCGCGCCAGCGTGATGGCCGAGGGCAGGTCGAAGTGGCCGTGGCAGTCGATCGCCAGGTCGATCTCGAAGCCGATGGCGTCGCGCACGCCTTCGACCAAGCCGATGATGTGCGTCATTTCTTCAGCGCCGACGGTCCAGTTCCAGGCGTCCAGCTTGCCGTGGCCAGTGTAATCGACATCGAATTTGACCGCGCCATAGCCCTCCGCCACCGCTGCCAGCGCCTTGTCGCCGAACGCGGCCGGGCTGTCTTCTTCGCCGAAGTGACAATCGGCGTAGAGGCGAATATCGCTGCGGAACTTGCCGCCCAGCATCTTGTAGACGGGCACGCCCAGCGCCTTGCCCACAATATCGTAGAGCGCGTTGTCGATGCCGGTCAGCGCGAAGATCAGCGGCGCCTCGCTCGCCCCGCCGTAGCGCCCGGCCCGCCGCAGCTTCTCGTAGATCAAGTTAATGTTGAAAGGGTCTTCGCCGATCAGCAACTCGCGCAGCGCCAGAATAGCGTACTTGGTGGCGAAGCCGCTGAATCCCGGCCCGCCCGAGTTGCATTCGCCAGTGCCGGTGATGCCCTCGTCGGTGTAGACGCGCACGAAGGTCCAGACGCTGCCGCCGCTATCCGGCTCTTGCCGGCCGATGACGCAGGCTTGTACATCGGTGATTTTCATTTGGAGTCCTCACAATTCATTCACCATAGGGGCACAATGGGCACGGAATGGCGTAGGATCTACACGCTTGCCACCGAGTGCACCGAGGAAAAAGAGTGCGCCGAGTAAAGCTGTTAATTGGACATTTGGCAGCTAAACGTTCATAATATCTTAAGCATCGAAACAGATTCAGACCCTCGGTTTACTCAAGGAAACTCTGCGTACTCGGTGGTAAATCTCTTACGTGAATTTCCTTGATCCCAGTCTGCGCAATCGGTCGTTCCACTAGAAATGATAGTGCTCCAGCGTCGCCATGATGCGCTCGATCTGGCCGGCGATATGGGGCGGCACGCTCGGGTTGAAGGGACCGCCGCTGCCACCGACCACATCAGCGAAGCCGGAACAATTGATAGCCTCCATGACAGCGGAATAATTGTAAGCGCGCTCGTTCATGAAGCGGATATCCTCCAGCGGCGAGACGTCGTCCTCAATCAGCCGAGCGGCTTCGTAATCGCGCCGGCGCTGAGCGTTGTTGATCTCGTCCGAGGCGCGGGCGATGACGATATTGATGCCGGAAGTATGCCCCTCGCGCCCATCTCAGCCGCGGCGGTGGAGCGATCGCCGATGCCCCAGATGACGATCTTGCTCGCGTCCAGCGCCTCGACGAAGGGCAGCACATCGTCTTCAACGGTGCCGATCTTGACGCCGATAAAATGCGGCGACTCTTGCAACAGGCGGATGACCATGTCGCGGTCGCGCGGCCGCCGATAATAGTAGAGGAAGCGCGTCCCGTGCCGCGCCGCTTGCTCCTCGGCGAATTCCAGCAGCGTCTGATGCAAGCCGGCCGGCCCGTAGGTGCCAGTGAGCGGCATGATCAGCGTGACATCGGGCGGGCGGGGCAAAGCCGCCTGACGCGCGATCAGCTCGGCGGCGGACGGCAGCGGATTGGGCGCGACGGCCGCCATCAGCACGCCTTCGCCCGCCATGCGCTCGCCGGCGATATCGAGCAATTTGACTTGATCGTCATAGCTGATGTGGTGCACCAGGCTGGTGCCGGCGATGGAGACCACGCGCGGGCGCCCGCCGCTCAAGCTATTGTGGCGCATCAGGTAGTCGATATTCTTGGCGTGGCCGGCGTAGTCGATGCGCGGTCCGTCGAAGGGGATCAGCGGGATGCCGATCACCGAGTTGAGCGCGTCAAGCAATTGCGGCGTTGGGATGCTCATCACCAGGCCAGTATGACACAGACTCTTGCCGCCGAGTACACCGAGTTGAGAACCCCTAGCATGGCAAGCGCGGGCGTCACGGCATGACGCCCCTGTTTACGTTGCGGGCCGAAACCCCACCCCCATATAGAGGGAGGGGGAGCTTGACACTGTGAGACGCAAGGTATTTTGCGTGGGCGGTTGCTGGGCCTTGGGGCTTGAGACGCTGCCGCGAGACGTGGTTGCTTTTCCGTTTGAAAAACCGGCGTTTCGTCGCTTTTATGTCCGACGGAAAACTTTTTTCGGACATAAAAGCCGTTTTATGTCCGTTCTGCAGCACAGAAGCGGGAATTCCAGTTAGAAAACAGATAGAGCGGCGAGTGGCGAGAATTGGCAAAGAGCGCATGGTTGAGCCTCCGGGCGGCGCCGGCAATCGAACTGGCCGGGCGCGATGCGACGAGCATAACAGAGGTCGCGCGCCGAAGGGCGACTATATGTTCTCGTATGTGCTGAATTCAGGCAGGCCATGCCGAACGCGCGGCGCTGGCTACCAGCGGGTCGCCTGAAAACGCCAGCCGGGTTGCACTTTCCGCATTTCGGCTTCGTCATCGCGCTCGGTCAAGCCGCAACTCAGGTAGTTGGCATGCAGCTGCGCCAGCTTGTCGCGGTCGATCTCGATGCCCAGGCCGGGCGCCCGCGGCACGGTGACGGCGCCGTCATCAATGGCGAGCGGATCAGCCAGAATATCGTGCCCGTCTTGCCAGGGATAATGCGTATCGCAGTCGTAGCGCAAGTTGGGCGTGGCGGCGGCCAAGTGCGTCATCGCCGCCAGCGAGATGCCCAGGTGGCTGTTGGAGTGCATCGACAAGCCGCGGCCGAAGACGGCGCAGAAACGCGCCAGATCAAGCGAGGCGCGGAAGCCGCCCCAAAAGTGATGATCGGACAAGATGATGGCTTCTGACTGGTGCTTCACGCTGCCCGGCAAATCGGCGGAAGACGTGGTGCACATATTGGTCGCCAGCGGGATCTCAACGGCGCGCGCGACTGTCGCCATGTCTTCTTGCCCTCGCACCGGATCTTCGTAGTATTCGAGTACGCCTTCAAGCTGTCGGCCGGCGCTGATGGCGGTGTCGACGCGCCAGATGGCGTTGGGGTCGAGGCGCAACGGCATGGCCGGCCCGAAGGCATCCCGCAGCGCCAGGATGGCAGCGACTTCGGCATCCGGCTCGAAAGCGCCGCCCTTGAGCTTGATCGACTGGAAGCCGTAGTGGTCGATCATCGCCCGCGCCTGTCTCACGATGCCAGCGGGGTCGAGGGCCGCGTCAGCCCGCGCGCCGAACCAGCCAGTGGCGGCGGCATCACGCCCGAAGCCGAATTCACCGCCGGCGCCTTCATGCTTATAGAAAAGATAGGCGGCGAAGGGCACACGCTCGCGCACGGCGCCGCCCAGCAAGTCGACCACTGGCCGCCCGAGCGATTTGCCCATGAGATCGTAACAGGCGACTTCGATGCCGCTGCGCACGTGGGTCCAGGTTCGCTGATCCCAAGGCGTCGCGCCGCGTTCGTCCGGCTGCGCCAACGAGGCAATGAGCCCGTCAATCGCGTTGAGCCCCCAGGGGTCGCTGCCGATGAGGCGCTCGGCGGCCAGCTCCAGCGCGGCCCGGGTGGTTTCACCGCCCGGGATCTCGCCCCAGCCCGAGAGGCCGTCAGCGCTGACCAGCTCAATGACGAGGCGCAGGGCGTAAGGCGCGTGCAAGCCGGCGGCGTTGAGCAGGGGCGGGTCGGGCACGGCGACGGGGGTGATGTGGATGTGGGTTATGGGCATAGTTTGATTCCGGGCGCTTTACTTTGCGGGGCGTCTGCCACAGAGGCACAGAGACACAGAGGCAGTTTCGACACTACGTGGCTCCAACAACATGAGAAACACGGTCAAAGTCATTCCATGTAGGGGCGAGCCACCGGCTCGCCCGTACGCACGGTGTGCGCATGAGAGCACTCGGTGGTGAGACGATAGTATCTTAGCGCCATCTAACTCCACAAGTGGTCGCGGGACCACTCGTCGTCCCAGGCGGCGGTGGCTCGAAGTAGCCGGCGTCGCGGCCGGCGCGCGCGTCCATGTGCTCGCGGACGGCGTCTTCGTTGAGCTCGCCGAAGCCCAGCCCGGGCGCTTCCGGCACGGGGGCGTAGCCATCGACGATCAGCGGCTTGGCGATGCCGTCGATGAGGTCGCCCCACCAGGGCAGATCGACCGAGTGGTTCTCGAGCACGTAGAAGTTCTCGGTGGCGGCGGCGCAGTGGATGTTGGCGAGAAATGAGATGGGCGAGCCAGCCATGTGCATCGCCATAGGCACACCATAATCCTGCGCCAGGTCGCCGATTTTCTTGGTCTCCATGATGCCGCCGGAAGTCGCCAGATCGGGATGGATGATGGAGACGGCGTCGGCGTCCAGCAGCGGTCGGAAGCCCTCTTTGAGGTAGATGTCCTCGCCGGTGCAGACGGGCGTCAACACCGACTGCTTGAGGCGCCGCCACTGGTCCGTCAGCTGCCAGGGGATCATGTCTTCGTACCAGGCCAGCGAAAAGGGATCGAGCGCCTGCCCCAGGCGGATGCAGGATTCGACGTTGATGTAGCCGAAGTGATCCGCCGCCAGCGGGATCTCGTAGCCGATGATGGCGCGGACTTGCTCGACGTAATGGGCGAGATACTCGACGCCGATATCGGTCAGCTGCAAGCCGGTGAAGGGGTGCATGACATCGCGCCGCCCCAGCGCGCCGGGCGGCCCGGAGACGGCGCCGGCCACGCCCTTGAGCAAGCCGATGCCGATATCCATCTTCAGGAATTTGAAGCCGTCATCTATGCGCCGCTTCAGCCGCTGGCCCATCGCCCGCGCGTCGGGCACGGAGTCAGTATCGCAGTAGACCAGCACTTTATCGCGGAACTTGCCGCCCGCCAGTTGATAAGCCGGGACGCCGTAGGCCTTGCCCGCCAAATCAAAGAGCGCCATCTCAATGCCGCAGACGCCGCCGCCCTGCCGGCCGTGGAAGCCGAATTGCTTGATTCTGCGGAAGAGCTTGTCGATGTTGCAAGGGTTCTCGCCGATCAGCCGCGATTTGAGCAGCAGGGCATAGCTCGGGCTGGCGCCATCGCGCACCTCGCCATAGCCGCTGATGCCCTGGTTGGTGTCAATGCGCAGCAGCGTGACATCGTAGGGCAGCGCCGCCAGATTGACGATGCGCAGGTCGGTGATGCGCAGCTCGCTGGGGCGCGAGTGCGTGTTGATGTTGGATTCGTGTTGATGTTGGATTCGAGGTTTGATGCTGTCATCACTGCGCTCCTTGTTTCTGATCTGTTGCCATTAGGCGCTGTACACCAGAAATGATTCTCGAATAAAAGCCTTGGTCATACTGCCAGACAACTTCGCCATCGGAGGACCAGTTATAGCTGCCATTGGGAGCAGGGGCAGCTTGATTTCCAGGACCGACGAGTGTTCGTCCTCCCCTACTCTGTCTTCCCGAACCACGTTGACGCGGTTGTTGAAGAGGAGGATATTGCCGGCGCCGGGCAAGCCTTCATCAATCCATTGGAATGCTTACCACAGAGAACACAGAGGATTCACAGAGGACACCGAGTAAAGCTAAGAAGTGATGGAATGCCAGCGAAATTCCACATTTGTTGGATGGCCGCCTATTGGGCAGCGTCGCGTCAGTGTTCTGAATCAGGTGGTTCCAAGCTTCCCATTGCCATACGATTTCGCCGCTTTCCCGGTCGATCTCCAGCAGTATCGGGCAGGAAACTGTCAAGGTCTTCAAAGCTGGCCGCGACTCTGTGCCCTCTGTGTATCCTCATTTGCCTCTGTGGTGCCAGACCAGGTCGCCTTCCCAAAAAAAGTTCCTTGATACGAGATTTGCATGACTTACTTTGCTCACTAGGCTGAGGGTATAACCATCAAATGCCTCAGGCTGGTTGACCAGGACGCCATACCTGTCCTCTTGCGCCCAGCCGAGCGCGCAAACGAAGCATCGGTGTACTCGGCGGTGAAGTCCATTAGCGCCGCAGCAACTCCCGCTCCCGCGCGATAGACGGCGGCGGCTTCCCTGATGAAGGCGGCGTTGTCGCTTGCTGCATACGTTGTTTCGAGATAATCCGCCAGGCGCAGCAGCTCGGCGTATGTCGCCCGCTCCGGCCGCAGCAGGTCATAGACGCGCAGCAGCTCGGCGTTGGGCACATCGGTCAGCTCGGCGGCGCGCAGCAGATTGGCCGCCAACTGCGGGTAGCCGCTTTCACGCGCGACCTCGGCTTGGCGGCGCAGGGTATCGGCGTGCGTGCGCAAGTCGTCGCCGCTGAGATCGCCGGCGGCCAGCGCTTCAGCCGTGATCTCGTTGAGCGGCCGGCCGCTGTGCGCGCGCAGTTCATCGGCGGCAGTTTCGCGCAACGGGTAGCCGCGTGTCGACTCCGGCATCAGTCCGGCTCCCAATCGAAGCGCAGCTCTTGCGGCGGCGTTTCCGGCTTGATGGCGTCGGTCTCGCGCCGATGCAGCAGCGCCGTCTTGACGATCAGGCGCAGGCGGGCGCCGTTGTCGATCTCGACCGCGACCGGCACGGTGGGCAGGCCCAATGCGTAGCGGGCGGCGTTGCGGCCGATGTCTTGATAGGTGGCCAGCGTCAGGCTGGGCGATTGCGGGAAGAGCTCGAGGTTGTTCAGCGGCGCCAAATCACGCTGATGGATGACGGCGGTGCCGCGCGATTGCAAGCCGATGCCGATGCCGCCTCCGCTGAGGCGCGCGCCGACATAACCGATGGCGGCGCAATCCGACGAGTGATAGACGCGGATGATGCGCGCTACCAGCCCCTCGCCGGCGATGCCGCTCAGGATGGCTTCGAGCACGTCTTCATGCGCCAGGCCGCCGATGGTAATGCCCAGCGACCGCCCAAAAGCCGGGCCCAGCGCCAGCACGACTTCGCGCTGTGAGCCCGCCGCCGCCGGACCCAACTCAACCAGGCGCGACAGTGGCTCGGCGACATGGGGGTCAACGAAGCCTTCGGGCGATTTGGCTTGCGGGATGGCGCAGATTTCCCGCCAGCGCGCGCCTTCGGGCCGATAGCCGCTGCCGGGCCCGACATAATCGTTGCCGTCGTTGATGGCGCTGCGCACCTTGAAATCGCCGTCGAAGATGGCCGCGGGCTGCAAGTAATCAGCGGCGATGCGCTGCCGCCCCATTTCGAGGATGTTGTCGGCCACATCAGCGAAACCAGTCGCTTGCAAGGCGCGGATGACGCTGACAAAATCGCGCTCGCCCGCCATGAAAGCATCAGCCGCGTCCAGGTCGGGCACGAGTTCGCGCGGGGGCATGTCGTCGCTGCCGTGGGCGACCGTCGCCGCGTCCACCTCGGCATCGCTGATGGCAGGCAACTCCAGCTCACGATACACGGCTTGGATGGCGCGGGCCGCTCGGCGTCGGATTGTCAACGCCTCGTCTTCGCTGATGGGCCGCACGCCGCCGTCGACTTGCATATCGCGCTGCAGCACATTGTAATCGTCGAAGTCCTCGGCATCGAAGTTGCCGCCGCCGAAGAGGTTATCGCGTTTGGGGATGGCGCTGTAGCCGCTGAAGATGAAGTCGGCGCCGGGGATGAATTGCAGCATGAGTTTGGCTGTTTTGCGGATGCTGGAATGCGATGCCAGCGCATCGTTGCCCGCGGCCACTTCCAAGCCCAGCATAGCGGCCAGCAAGTTCTCCGCCAGCACGGCCCGCACGCCACCGGGCAAGGCTTCGGGCAGGGCGATGCAGGAGATGGAGCCATTTTGCACGCCTTGGCTGCCGGCGCCTTTGACCAGCAGCAGGCAGCGCGCCTCCAGGTAGAGCATGGATTTGCGCTCGGCGCGGCCCATCAGCGCTTCCGAGCCCGTGCCCGAGGTGAAGCGGATCTTGACGCCGCGAGAAGCGTAGGCGGAAGCCAGGAAGGCTTTGGACCAGGGCGTATCGTCGCCGTCGACGAAGGTCTGCTCAGTGCCGTAGACCGAGAGCGTCTCGGCATAGCTGGTAAGCCCCTTCATCGCCAGCCGCAAGCCCAGCGCCTCTTCCACTGAGCACTGCGTCAGCACGCCGCCGCGCCCGGTCTGCGTGCCCACCAGGATGGCCAGCGCGTTGAAGGGGGCGAAGCGCGCCACACGCACGGTCGTCTCGACCTCGGCGAAACCGCGCCGCGCCGCCTCGGCCGCATCGGCCGCCAGCAGCGCCGGGTGCTCGCGCCAGTTGGTGACGTGGGCCTGGTTGGCCGGTGTGCGGCGGATGCGCATCTTGGCCAGGCCGTTCATCATCTCCAGCACATTCATGTGGCGCATGATGTCGCATAGCTTGGCGGGCGTGCAGCCGGCGATCAAGCGCGCGATCTCGCCACGCGGCAGGTTGATATCGGCCAGCATCCGCGCGTAGCCCTGCGAGGGCAGCGTCATGGCCGCCTCGGCGATGTCGAGGTCAAGCGCGTGGCCGGCGATGAAGCGATCGAGCGCGTCGAAGTCAGCGCGGGCCACGCCGTCCATCTCGACAACTCGCCCGTATTCGAGCGTCAGGCTGGGCGCCGGGTCGTAGGGGCTGTCCGCCACGATCAAGCCGGCTTCGGGCCAGGGCTCGACATAGGTCTCTTTGTTGATATCGCGCTCAGCCAGCAGTTCAAAGCGCTTGGAGCGTTCAGCTTGCGTCATGCGGCAAATCTAACACATGCGCGGTGCGCTGTCTAATGTGGGGCTTGGCGGGCGCTCAGCACACGGGCAATGGTCCACACACTCTTACCACCGAGTGCACCGAGTTTACTTGAGGACACCGAGGACTGCATTGATTCTTATGACTAGGCGCGGGCGTTGCAGGTCCTTTGTGGCCGCGTCGCATCCGCCGCCTGCGACCGGAGTGGAAGTTGCCCGCGCAAACCTCTGTAGGGGCGAGCCACCGGCTCGCCCGTGCCCGCTGATGACATTGGTTTTCGGGCGAACTGGCGGGCCGCGCCTGCACAACACGAGCGCCGGCGCCGATCAGCCATAACGCTCACGCAGGGTCTCGGCGGCCTGGGCCAGCGCTGCTAATGAACTGTGGGGGAACTATCTTATTTGTCGGATAGAATTCAGGAAAGGTTTATCAAGGGCAACCCGTTCATCGGCGGCTTGCCACAATTCCCTGGCGCGAGTTTGCGGCTGTCCAGTGAATAACCAGACGGCAATACCTTCCTTCTTTGCCGCTTCAAAGGCAGGCACCATATCGCTATCTCCGGTAACTACTGCGGCATGCGTGATGGAGCGCTTGGCGCTCAGCAGAGCGAAATCCAAACCTAGCAGTAGATCGACTTGCTTTTGTTGGTAAATCGGCTTTCCTTGATTATCCTTACCGCGATACTTAACGACACCCAATCTTACGGAAAAACTGGACAGCCGCTCCAGAGAGTCGTAGAACCGACGGCGTCTCTTGTAGCGTTCCTTTTGTTGTTCAGAAGGGGGATTACTTTGGTAAGGCCGGCCGTTATAGTAATAGGTACGCAACAAATCAATAGGTGCTGCCGGGGTTCGCGCGGTTACCCGCGAAAGTATCTGGGAAGATAGTTTTTCGTAATCAACCCATACCTTATTCTTCTCGGCGACCTTCTCCAAATACGCACCGTCAACAAAAATAGCCAACCTAAACATCATTGCTCCTTAGCATTCACTATACAACAAACCGGGAGGCTAAGAATCATCCTAGCCTCCCGAAAATTACCTGACGAGCTACCAAGAGGTCGCCAAGGGGTATTGTGACCCTAATCTACTCCAGTAGACTGCATATGTCAAGCGCACCACTCAGACCGAGGCTTTGAACAGCGGTGTGCAATCCCGGTGGCCAGCGTGAACGGCGAATTCGCGCGCCTAGCCGTGCCGCTCGCGCAGGATCTCCGCCGCCTGCGCCATGGCGCGCAGCTTGCCGTAAGCCTCTTCCAGCGAGATGGGGTTGGTGCTGGTGGGCGCGAAGCCGCAATCCGGGTTGAGCGTGATCTGCTCCGGCGTCAGGTAGCGCAGCGCCCGCTCCACGCGCCCCACGATGACTTCGGCCCCCTCGATGACTTCGCCGCGCACATCCACCACGCCCAAGCCGATCTCCTTATCCGTGGGGTAGCGCTCAAAGATCGCGACATCGCCCGCCTGCGAGACGGCGAATTCCATCGCCAGTTGATCGACATTCGCCCGCAGCAACTGCGGCATGATCGGCTCATAATCGCCAGCGGCGTAAACGGTGCGGGCGCGGTTGCCGCGGCAGACGTGCAACGCTGTCGAAATGCCGTCGATGCCAGCCAGCACGCGGTTGAGGTCGTCGATGGCGCGCTCCATTTCGGCCTCGGGGTCGGCGAAGCGGGCGCGGTGCTCGGGGTCGACGAAAAAGCATAGCCAGGGGTCGTCGAATTGCACGACATCAACGCCGGCTTCGCGCAGAGCCAGCACCTCGGCGCGCAAGATGGGGATCACAGCTTCGATGAAATCGCGCCGCGTCGCGTAGGCAGCGCGCGAATGCTCCGCATGCCACAGGCGCCCGCCGATCATGTGCGGCGTGGGCAAGGCGACCTTGGTCCGCTTCGCCGTGTTTCGGCACAGAAAGCCCGCGCCATCAGCCGCAATCGGCCGCGCGGTGCTGATCGGCGCCACCACCAGCGCTTGCTGGAATTCTGTCAGCGTCCATTGCTGCGGCGGCGACAAACCGGTATCGGGCAAGACTTCGGGCGCCAGCGCTTGCGTCTGATACTCGCCGCGCCGGAAGCCGTCGACCTGCTGCGCGAAAACCTCAAAGTAGCCGATGCGGCGCCACTCGCCATCGGAGATGATATCGATGCCGGCCGCTTCTTGCAGGCCGATGGCGAAGGCGACCGCTTTGTCCATGGCTTGGTCGAGCGCGGCGTCGCTCAGCGCGCCGGCTTGATGGCGCAGCAACAGGTCGAGCACCCACTTGGGGCGCGGCAAACTGCCGATGACGGTGGTGGGGAAGAGCCTTTTCTTGCTCATGCCTTAGCTCACTTTCGCCGGCGTGCTTAGCAGCAGATCGGGTCGGTCGGAGCAAATCGCATCCACGCCCAAGGCCTTGAGCGCCGCGATTTCGGCCGGGCGCTCCTCATGCCAACAGACGATGCCCAGATCAGCGGCGCGCACGGCGGCGATCCACTCGGGCGTCAGCAGGCGGTGCGGCTCGGCGGCGCGATGCTCCCAGCAGGGGTGCACATAATCGGCGCCGATAGCCCGCGCCAAGAGCACGGGATCGAGATCAACGGCGTTGAACAAGATCGACGTCCGCGCATCCGGCCGCGCCGCTCTGATATGCGCCAGAGTATCGGCCCGGCCCGAGCCGAAGATGACTTGCCGCCAGTAATGCTGCGTATCAAGCGCCTTAAATATGGACCGCGCCGCGCCCCGGCTGAATTCCTTGATGTCCAGGTATATGCCCAGGCCCAGCCCGCGGCACAAATCCAGCGCCTCGGCTACGCTGCTGATTGCGCCCGGACCAGCCGTCAGCCGCCGCAGCTCGTGCACAGAATAATCCGACACAGCGCCGTCGATGCCATAGAGTCGCTTCAAACCGCTGTCGTGCGTGACCACCGCCACATCGTCCGCGCTGACGCGGATGTCGATCTCGACCAAATCGGCGCCCATCTCCGCGGCCAGGCGCAGCGACTCCGCCGAATTCTCCGGCGCGTAAGCCGAAGCGCCCCGATGAGCGATGCGCAAGGCGCGGCGCTGATGCGGCGGAATCGTCGCGCGCAGCTCCGCCAACAGTGCGCTCACCCGCGTCGGAATCCAGGCGCCCAGATGCGGCCAGGGCACGAAGGCCGCGCCTGCCAAGTCGAATTCGCAGGAAAAGTCGAAGCTGGGCTCGAAACGCTGCCGCTCCAGCCAGGTGTGTACCAGCCGGTCGTTGAGCGGCGTCTTGTCGCCGATGGCGCCGTCGAAGAGCGGCGTCACGTGTACGCCCATCTTGCCGGCATGGACGCCACAGCTGCCACAGGTGCGCTCGCGCCGCTCCAGCAGGCGTTCAGCGCTCGCGGCGAAGGCGTGTTTACCGGGCTCGGAGAATAGCGTCAGGCGACCGTCGACTTGCGGCAGCTCGCCAGTGTCATCACGCATAAGGTTGTAATCGCCATGCCAACTGGCTTCGGCGTCGATCAGGCGGCCGTCAGCATCAAGGTAGACCCAGATATGCTCCAGCTCGTAGAGGTGCTGGATGTCCCAATCCCACCAGACGGCGTATTCGATGGCGAGGGCGACGCCGTCGTCTAGCCTGATGTCGCGGGGAAAAGACGGCGAGGGCGCGCTCTCGCGGAAAATGCTGTAGCCGACGACAGCAGGCATGAAGGGCTCGCGCGCGTCAAAGCGGATGTGGGGCGCCTGGCGCCGCGCCAGCTGATGGTCGGCGGCCGATTCCTGCCTCAGGGCCAGCCCATCAAGGGGATCCGCCAGCATGAGCTATCGCGCGCTACTGTTGCCAGAGCAGCGAGCGCTCGCTGCGCGGGTCGAAGAATTGCACTTGCTCCATATCGAAATTGAGCTTGACGTTCTCGCCGGCGCGGTGCTGGCTTTCGGTATCGGCCAGCAGCATGAAACTGTGCCCGCCGACGCGCACGTCGATGAGGTCTTCGCGCCCCAGCGGCTCGACGATGAAAATCTCGCCGGCCACCTCGCCCTCGTCGGCGATCTGAATATCTTCGGGGCGGATGCCCATGACGACCGCGCCGTCGTGGGCTGCGGCTGGCTCGCCCCGCGCCTGGCCCAGTGTCAAACGCAGCGAATCCGCCGCGGCGACGAAGTGCCCGTTGGCGCGCGTGACCTCGACATCGACGAAGTTCATCGGCGGGTTGCCCACGAAGCCGGCGACAAATTGCGTCTTGGGGCGATCGTAGAGCTCGTCGGGCGCGTCAAAGGCTTGCAGGTGGCCGCGATTCATCACGGCGATGCGGTCGGCCATGGTCATGGCTTCGACTTGATCGTGCGTCACGTAAATCGAGGTGATGCCCAGGTCTTTCTGCAAGTGCTTGATCTCGCCGCGCATGGTCAGCCGCAGGCGCGCGTCGAGATTGGATAACGGCTCGTCGAAGAGCAGCACATCCGGCTCTTTGACCAAGGCCCGGCCCAGGGCGACGCGCTGTTGCTGCCCGCCGGAGAGCTGACCGGGCCGCCGGTCGAGCAGTTCGCCGATGCCCATGACGCCGGCGACCTGGCGCACGCGTTCGTTCTGCTCGGCTTTGCTCGCCTTCTTCAGCTTCAGCGGATAGGCGATATTCTGGAAGACGGTCATGTGCGGGTAGAGCGCGTAGCTCTGGAAGACCATGCCGATATTGCGGTCTTTGGGCTGAACAGTGTTGACCACGCGCTCGCCGAAGCTGATGACGCCGTCAGTCGGCTTGTAGATGCCGGCCAGGGTCAGCAGCGTGGTCGTCTTGCCGCAGCCGGAGGGGCCGAGGAAGGCGACGAATTCGCCGTCGTCGATGTGCAGCGTCAGGTCCTCGACGCCGACGACATCGCCGAATTTCTTGGTGAGGTTGTCAATCGTGATTCGCATGGGCCGCGCATCCTTTTCGTTGAAACACAGACACCTCTACCACCGAGGACACCGAGTGGGATTGAGGGCGCAGAGGATCAAGTATGGTTTCGATGCTCCCGCAATTTGAGCCATGGATTTGTTCATGAAAGCAGTCGCTAAAGTATAGATGTCTAACAGCTTTCCTCGGCGTCCTCTCTTGTACTCATTAAGTCTAAGTTAACCGTACGAATGCTGTCGAATATCCCTATCCCAACTTTGAGTCTCCCTTCCCTGATGATTCGGGGAAGGGCTGGGGATGGGGTAGAACAACAGCTTTCCTCGGTGTCCTCTCTTTTACTCCCTGAACTCGGTGGTAAATATTTGTGTCACATGCTCGGCCGTCCTACGAGCTCCCCTTGGTGCCGCCGGCGTAGATATTGAGCAGGTACTCTTGAGCGAAGATGAAGAAGATGAAGATGGGGATCAACTGGAATAAGCCGACGGCCGCCACCTGGTTCCAGTCGACGGGCGCGGTTTCGTCGATGAGCTCGTTGAGGAAGACCGGCATATTGCTGACGCCGCTGCCAATCGAGTAGGTCGCCGGAATGATGTAGGCGTTCCAGCCGCCGATGAAAGCGAAGATGCCCAGCGCCAGCAAACCGGGCCGAATTTGCGGCAGCAAGATCTCCCAGTAAGTGCGGAAGCGCGAGGCGCCGTCGATCAACGCCGAGCGCTCCATATCCCAGGGGATGTTGTCGAAGAAGCCCTTCATCAGCCAGACGCCCAGCGGCAACTGGAAAGCCACCATCACCAGGGCGATGCCGCCGATGGTGTTGAAGCCGATCAAGTCGCCGATGATGGGCAAGTTGCCCAGCCGCAGCAGCACGATGAAGATGGGGATGAGCAGTGTAATCGCCGGGAAGCCGTGCAGGATCAGCGTGAAAGACAGGAAGAAGCGCCGCCCGGGAAAGTTCATCCGCGAGAGGGCGTACCCCGCCATCGACGACACCAGCAGCACCACAAATGTCATGACCACAGCAATCGCCAGCGTGGTCATTAGAATCGGCCAGATGTTGAACTCCAGGCCGGAGATATTGCCAGCGAAGATGGATTCCCAATTCTTCAAGGTGAAGCCGCCGAAGTTGTCGTTGCCGTCGAGCGGGACCAAGCCTTCCGTGCGGAAAGAGAAGGTCGCGATGATCACCCAGGCATAACCCACGATCAAGGGGGACAGCAGGCCCACCAGCGCAATATACGGCGCCCAGTGACCCGGCAGGAAGACGATAATCGCGGTGAAGATCAGCCCCATTGCGAGACCGGGGATCAAACTGCCCAGCTCTTTGTCTGAATCCAGAACAACGCGGACGGTCTCCTGCATTTCTTCATCACCGCGGATGAACCGCAGGCGCAGCGGATCGTCTTCCGCCGCTTGCCCCACGCGCCGGTTGAACGACTGCAGATCCATGGCGTCGCGCCGTATGGCCGTGATGACATCGCCGACTTGCATCTCAGCTAAATCGGCGGCGCCGCCCGGCACAATCGCGTCGATGCGGATGCCGGCATCGGTCTGGCTGAGCGTCATCTGCAGCGATGGCCGCGGCGCAAACACGCCATAATTCAAGATGTAGTGCCCGGCGGATATGAGGGCGAAGAGTATGCCGGTGCAGCTCAAGGCCAATGCCAGCGCCTTCACGGCATCAGCGGCGGTATAGCGGCGGGCGACGCTCGCTGCGGCGATGTAGGCCACGAAGGGCAAGGCCAGCAGGATCAGCCGCGTCAGCACATCCATCGCCGTCTCTTCGACGCTGCCGAGGGCGAAGAGCGGATGAATGATGCGACTGAAGAAGAATGCCGCCAGCAACAATACGAAAATGCTAATGACGCCTAGACGCAAGCCATCGATCAGATCTTGCTGAAACGCGCGCGGCGCTTCGTCGATCTTGACTTTGGCCGCATCAAGCACTTCCCCCCGGCCGGTCATAGCGCCTCTACCCGTGGCTCGGCGACCAGTTCGTCAAAGCGGAAAATGCGCATGTAAATCACCGCCAGGATGACGCCGATGAAGACCAACAAAACGGCGAACGAAGAACCATAGCCCCATTGTGCGTTGCCGAAATAGTTAGACAGGGCGCGATGATATGCCGTCAAAGACCATACCTCGGTGCGGTAAAGGCCCGGCCCCCCATCGGTCAACAACAGAATCTCTTCGAAGGATGTCAATAAGGAAAGCGTCTGATAGGTGACCACAAAGAGCAGGGGCCAGCGAATCAAGGGCAAAATAACGTAGCGGATGCGCTGCAGCTTTGAGGAGCCGTCAACGAGCGAGGCGTTGAGCAAGTCTCTGGGAATGGATTCGATTGCCGACGTGAAAATGATCATGCCAAATGACACGCCGATGAAGCCATTGACCAGCACCACGAAGACCCAGGGGTTGGTGGAGACAAAATTGTAGGTGGGCTGCCCCAAGATATCGTTGAACTGATTGATGATGCCGAAAGGCGCTTCCGCCATCATCCGCTTCCAGATCAAGATATAGACCACGGGCGAGGTGATGCGCGGCAAGATCCACAAGGCGCGGAAGAAAAAGCCGGCATTGCGGTCGATATGCGTCGTCAGCAGCGAGACGATCAAAGCCAGACCGACATTGAAGAGCGACAGTGTCACCAGTACGTAAAAGATGGTGTTAAAAAAGATCTTGCGCGCGAACTGGTCGTTGAAGAGCGTGTCGAAGTTCTTGAAGCCGACGAATTCCATCTGCGCCAGGTCGGAGGTGAAATTCGAGCTCGCCAGATTGGTCATGCTCAGGTAGAGCACGATGGCGACGGGAATCAGGAAGAAGATGAGGACCAGAATACCCGCCGGCGCCATAAATCCATAAGCGCCCAGGTGGGAGCGCCAGGCGCTGCGGCTGCGCGCGTCACGTTTCTCGGGTGGCTGTGTGGTTGCGGGCATGGTTCCCCCATCCCCTGGCCCCTTCCCCCACGAGGAGGGAAGGGGAGTTTGCGTAACTCTGCTATGCCGTGCAAGCCCCTCCCTCTTTATGGGGGAGGGGTTTGGGGTGGGGGTCTCTCCTAGCGCACGCTGATGCCGTCGCCCAGCTCGTTCTGCATCTGCGCGATGGCGATGTCAGCCGCGCCGGCCGCATCCGCCTCGCCCGTCTCTACCGCCTGGATGCCCAGGAAGTACGCGTTGGACCAGGCATTCCAGCCCGGATGGTTGGGCAGCGCGGTCGTGTGATCCAGCATGTAGTGCGCGCTGCTCAGCAGCCGGTTGTTGGCATAAGCCTCCGATTCCAGCTGCGCGTTGAGGATGCCCAGGTGGAAGCTGTCGATGGCGTGCTTGTTGTTGTGCTCGGGCGTGGTGATGGCCGCGATCAACTCCAGCGCCACATCCGGGTTCTCGCTGCCGCTGCTGATCATGTAGGTCAGCGGGTGCGTCAGCGTGATGGCTTCGCCCGTGGCCATGGCCGGGATCAGCGTCAGGCCGATATTCTCGAAGAGGAACTCGTCACCGCCCTTGTCAGCCACGTAGTTGATCGCCCAGTTGGGCCAGTTCCAGGTGCCGCCGGCGGCGAAGAGCACAGTATCGGCTTGCGCCACCGTCGGGTGCCAGACTTCGTTCCAGTCCAGGCCGATGACGTCGGAACGCAGGACGCCCGATGCCACGGCGCCGCCCAAGAGCTCGTAGGTATCGATCAAGGCTTCTTGATCCACCACCAGGTTGCCTTCTTCATCCAGGACTTGGCCGCCATGGCCGAAGTAGTAGTAGAGGAAGTCGGGGCCGTTGCTCGGGCGGTGCCACCAGCCGTTGCCCTCGTCGACGATGCCTTCTTCGATGGCAGCTTCGGCGGTCGCCAGCATATCGGCGAAGGTCCATTCACCGGCGACGACGCGGTCGGGCAGGGACTCGATGTCTTCTTCGCTCCAGCCCAGGTCACGCAGCAGCAGCTTGCTGTAGAAGATGGGCCGCGCCTCGGCGTCTTGCGGGATGCCCCAAATCTGGCCGGCGTAACCGTGCGAATCCCAAAGCGAGGGCACGATGTCGTCGAATTCGCTGTGCATGCCGATGACATCGTCCAGCGGGATGATGAAGCCAGCGGGCGCCCAGGCGCCGATGTCTTCGTGGCCCGAAAGGATGATATCCGGCGCTTCACCGGCTTCCGACGCCAGCACGAATTCATTCTTGTAATCGCCCCAGCCGGCGTTGTCCTGGATCAAGTTCAAGTCGATCTCAATGCCGAGCTCGGCTTCGACTTGTTCTTCAACCACGGCGAAGCTATTGCAGCGCCAATCTTCTTCCGGCGGGCTGGCTTTACAGCGGACGGTGATGCTGACGGCGTCTTGCGCGAAGGCCGCGCCCGCCAGCAACCCCAACAGCAGTACGAACAACAGGGTTATACTGAGTTTGCGATACATATTGCTTGAATCCTCGTCTCCAGTAATTTTACGTTCACTAAGATAGTAACACATCCTCAAGGGTCAATGCCAACAGCGTCGATTTGAGCCGTCAGATGTGCTTTGCGCCCGGTTTATGGCTACAATACGGGGTAAGAACTGTTTCATGGAGGAGTTTCAAATCTGATGACTAGCGACTTAAAAGAATTGCGCGTTTCCAACGACGCCATGGGCGACCCAACCGAGCTGCAGCGGCGCATCGCTGACGAAGGCTATCTCTTCTTCAAGCGGCTGGTCGCGCCGGCGAAGCTATGGGAACTGCGCCGTGAGATGATGAGCATGATCCAGCAGGTCGGCTGGCTGGTCGCCGACACCGACCCCATGGACGGCATCGCCGATATCAACATGCGCTACACCGAAGGCGACAACGAATACACCGCCGGTTACGGCGAGGTCTACAAGATCGAGAATTTCCACCGCTCGGCGCATTGGCCCGAATACCTGGACATCGTCGAGAAGATGGTGGGCGCGCCCATCATGCCGCATCCGCAGAAGATCGCCCGCATCTGGTTCCCCAAATACACCGAGCACACCACGCCAAAGCACCAAGACTTTGTGCACTTCCAGGGCAGCTACGACAATATCACCTGCTGGGCGCCCATCGGCGATTGCCCGGTTGAGCTGGGCGGCCTGGCCGTCATCCCGGGCTCGCACAAGGTCAACCGCGTGCTGGATCATCATTTTTCGCTGGGCGCCGGCGGGCTGATCGTCGACGAGACCGAGCACGACGACATCGACCCGGTCTGGCACACGACCAATTACGAAGCCGGCGACGCCCTCTTCTTCCCGGCGCTGACGATCCACCAGGCGTTGCCCAACTTCACCGAAGACAAGCTGCGCCTCTCGCTGGACAATCGCTACATGCTGGTCGGCGACAAGGTGGCTGAGCACATGCTGCAGCCGCACGACCCCAGCGGGCTCAGCTGGGACGACATCTACCCCGGCTGGCGGCATGACGACTTGAAGTACTACTGGCGCGATTACGACAATCCGGTCGTCGCGCGCGACTTGAGCTTCGGCCAGAAGGGCTTCGCCGAGGCCATTGACCTGGCGCGCGGCGGTAATCAGCACGCCATCTACGCGCTGCAGCGGGCGGTCAAGAATTCCAAAGACCGCGCCGATTTGGACCAAGCCGTCGCCATCCTGGAAGAATTGGGCGTCGCGGCCGAATAGCTCGAAAAGCGATTTGTCTACCCCATCCCCCGGCCCCTTCCCCGATTCATCAGGGAAGGGGAGCCTCGCGATGAGCGATCGGGCATTTGGGCGATAGCTTCCCCCCGTTGATACGGGGGGATTGAGGGGGGTAGACTTGATCGGGCGAAGATGCGCATCAGTAGCGGACTAGCCTTCCAGCCGTTACGATTTGCGGGATTTACAGAACTACTTGTTACTAAAGCGAAACGTGAGCCCACACCATGACTTACCAAGAACTCTCGGAAGTCCGCAAGACTTTGCGCGTCGACTGGTATCGCTGCAAAACGCGGCCGGGCGTGCTGCGCGAATTATCGCGGCGCAGCGATGCCCAGGGCTGGTTTCAAGCCGGCGGGCACTTCGGCCTGTTTCTGCTGACGGGCGCGCTGGTCTTCGGCTTCTGGCGGCAAGAGATGTGGCTGGCCTTCCTCGTGGCGCTCTTCTTTCACGGCACAGTCACCAGCTTCTTCACCGGCACGGCGCCGCACGAGCTGGGGCACGGCACCGTATTCAAGACCAAGTGGCTGAACAAAGTGTTCCTGTATCTCTTCAGCTTGATCGGCTGGTGGGACCCCTTTGATTACGCCAGCAGCCACACCTATCACCACCGCTATACGCTGCATCCGGAGGGCGACCGCGAGAACTTGCTGCCGCTGGCGCCGTCGCTGGCGTCGAGCTTCATGCTGCAGCTGTTCACGGTCAACTTGCTGACGCAGCGCGGGCGCACCTTCGGCAAGGGCGGCTTGATCTCGACCGTGATCATCACCGCGCTGGGCGCAATCGGCTTGGTGCCGGCCGATGAGCGCGCGCCGATCAACGAGTGGCTGCGCGCCTTGCATCGTGATCAGCCGGATCAGCACCGGCGCTCGATTTGGTGGTCGCGGCTGCTGCTGGCTTTTCACGGCGCCATGCTCGTCAGCGGCATCGTCAGCGGCTATTGGGTGCTGCCGCTGATTACCTCGGCGGCCGTCTTCATCGGCAACTGGCTGTCCTACTTTGTCGGCTTGACGCAGCACTGCGGCTTGCGCGTCCACAGCCGCGACTTCCGCAAGAATACGCGCTCGGTCAAGCTGAACCCGCTCTTCTCGTTTCTATACTGGCGCATGAATTGGCATATCGAGCATCACATGTACGCCGGCGTGCCCTGCTACAACCTGGCGGCGCTTTACAACGAGATCAAAGACGACATGCCCGTGCCGCGCACGCTTTTGGGCGCCTGGCGAGAGATGCGCGCTGTCTGGCGGCGGCAAAAGCGCGAGCCGAATTACGAATACGATACGCCCCTGCCGCCGACCGCCAACCCCGAGCCGCACGACCCTGACGCGGACCTGGGCGGAGCGACCGCGCTGGAGCGCTCCATCGGCGAGCTGGCCCCGGCCGGGCTCAGAGAGGGCTGAGGCGCGCGGGTTGTTTCGGCGGCGCGCTAATCATCCAGCTCGACATTGAGATTCTCGACATCGGTCCGCTGTGGCGCGTCGATATGAGTTGGCACGCCCTCTTCTTCAAAGATACGGTCGATTTCAGCGCGGTCGTCGGCCGTCAAGCGCCAATCGGCCGCGGCCACATTCTCCCGCAATTCGCGCTCGTTGCGCATACCCACCAGGGCGACCGTCACCGCCGGGTTGCCCAGCAGCCAGGCCAGCGCCAGTTGCGCCACCGATTTATCGTAGCCGGCCGCCAGCGCCTTGAGCCGCTCGGTGACGCGCAGCTCTTTGAGGAAGTTCTCGCGCTGGAAGAGCGGCAGGCCGAAGGCGTATCCGCCGCTGCGCCAATCCCAGTCGACGAAGGTGGTATCGGGCGTGAAAGCGCCGGTCAGCAAGCCGAAACCCAGGCTGCCGTAAGCCATGAAACCGATGCCAGCTTCCAGGCAATAGGGCAGCACCGCCGCTTCCATGCGCCGGTCGAATAAATGGTAGCCGACTTGGTTGGCGGTCAGGCTGCCATGCTGCTGACAGGCTTGCAGCATCGGCACATCATAGTTGGAGACGCCGTAATGGCGGATTTTGCCGGCGGCTTGCAGCGCTTCCAGGCCGCGCATGGTCTCTTCGTGCGGCGTCACCAGGTCTGGCCAGTGAATCAGCATCAGGTCGATATAATCGGTGTTGAGCCGCCTGAGGCAGCCTTCGGTGCGCTCGGTGATATTGGCGATCGAGGCATCGCGCCCGACGATGGCGTCGTTGCCGACGACCGCGGGATCCTCATGAAAGAGGAAGCCCACCTTGGTCACCACGATGACCTCTTGACGCCGATTCCCCAAACCGCGCGCCAGCAGCTCCTCCGAGGTGAAGGGCCCGTAGACCTCGGCGGTATCAAAGAGCGTGATGCCGTGGTCGATCGCCATTTGCACGGCGCGCACGGCATCGTTGATATCGATCTCGCCATATTGGGTGGTGCCCATCTCCCAGGTGCCGAAGCCAATCGCCGAGCAAGTCAAATCGGTATTGCCGAAGCTGCGCTCTTCCATGCCGTGGTCCTCCTCGTCAGATCACCCTCGGACTGCCGCTAGTATAGCGATAAAGCGCCCATTCCAAAAAAAACGACGCTCGATGCGAATCGAGATAATCGCGCCGATTCTCAAAGCCATGGCGCACAATGCGTTAAAGTGACACCTGCTGATGCCTTTTAGTGGCATCGGCTGCGCATTCACGCGCTAAAGCATCGGCAAGGTATTTTGGCTTACACAGCGTTACATATATTGGCGCTACGTTATCGATAGTAAGCTGCGGTCGCCTTCGGGTATAATGATCAAGTGTGGACGGATGACGGCAGAGGTTCGAACATGCAACCGAACGTGACCTATGAGGAAGATTGGGAGTTGGCGCGGCAAAGAGCGGAAGCCGCCAAGGTATCGGTTGGGGAGTGGCTGAACGGAGTAGCGACTTACGATGAAAAGCGCAAGCGCGACCTGGCGGATTTTCGGGCCAGTTGCCAGCGGTCGCTAGCAAGCCAAAACGACGGTGAAGCAACTTCCTTCAATCCAGCTACATTTCTCGAAGACGCGAAGCGCTGGGCCCAAGAGCGCGACGCTGCCAACATTCCGATAAGCGATGACCAGCAGCCCGCAGATACCCTCGGTTGAGTTTTCGCCGGACGCCAGGAATGACATTGCAGATATTCGCCGCTACACCATCGAGAAGTTCGGCGAAAAGCAAGCTGACGCGTACCTAAGCCTGCTGGCCGAGGGCATCCAACGCATCCGGGTTTTGCCAAGAATCGGTCGGCGGCATGACGAAATCCCGGATAACTTACTCCTGGTCAAAGTGGAGCAGCACTACCTCATTTACCAACACATCGATGACCAAATTTATATCGTACGGATTCTCTTCACCCGAAGCAACTTGGGCCGATATTTCGAGGTGTAGACGGTAGTACGCTGTCCCAATACATCTACACCCGCCCGGCAGTGCCGCCGCCCGTACGTCTACATGAATCTGTTTTCCAGCGGGCGATTCACAGATTCGCCCCTACGGCCGGCCACGCTTGAAGAATCGCATCACTTGCGTTCTTTTGCCAATTTCTCGGTGTCCTCTTTTTACTCCGCGCCCTCGGTGGCAAAAGTGTAGGACCTCCTCAGCAAGACACGCCCGCGCATTGCCACGCCCACCCACAGCAGTGTATACTCGCCGCTGTTTGCCCAGCCACGAAAGCCCCCGCCTTGCAAATCAAAGCCTTGCCTTATGTTGTATTGCTCGGTTTATTCTTCGGTTCTTCGCTAGTCGCCTCCCGCTTCAGCGTCAGCCAATTCGAGCCTACCACCTACATCGCCATCCGCATGTTGATCGCCAGCCTGATGGCGCTGCTGGTCTACCGCCTGGCGACCGGGCGCCGCGTGCCGCGCGACCCGCAGCTATGGCGGCGAGCCGGCTTGCTGGGCGTCCTGGGTACGGCGGTGCCGATGACCTGCGTCGTCTCCTCGCTGCAATATCAATCGAGCGGCGTGGCCTCGCTGCTGTTGGCGACCGGGCCCGCCCTCACCGTCTGCCTGGCGCATTTCCTCTTGCCCGACGAGCGGCTCAACCGGCGCACGGCCCTCGGCGTCTGCCTGGCTTTGGGCGGGGCGCTGCTGCTGGCGCTGAGCGGCGAGGACGGCTTGCCCGAGGTGACGCGCGCCGCCCCGACCGGCTACTTGCTGGTCAGCATCGGCATGGTTTTCAGCTCGATCATGGTGATCTACGCCCGGCGCAAGCTGCGCGGCTACGACGCCTGGGATGTCGGCAGCATCCGCCTCTTCAGCACCGCCATCGTCATGCTGCCCTTCTCGCTGCTGACCGTCGGCTTCGACTTCAGCGCGGTGGATGCGGGCGGCCTGCTCGGCTTGATTTACGCCGCCGTGGTCGGCACCTTCCTCGGCCTGATGCTGAGCTTCTACAATATCAAGCGCTTCGGCGCCACGCCCGCGGTCATGACGACCTACGTCATCCCCATCGTGGCCGGCATCGGCGGCGTGCTCTTCCTGGGCGAAGAGATCACGGGCACGATGGTCGTCGGCATGCTCGTCATCATCGGCGGCATCGTCCTGCTGCAGCAATATCGCGTGCCGACCGGGCTGCTGCGGCGCTACCCGCATCGCGGCTCGTATTGAGCGCCCCTGTACCTGCGGAGAAGGCTCCACACCTTTGCCACCGAGTGCGCCGAGACCAACTTCCCCCCGTTGCTACCGGGGGATTGAGGGGGGTAGACCAAAGCCGTAAACCCGCGAATTAGCGCCCGACAAACTATGACACGTTGCAAATTTGAAACGCCTCTTCCAGCCCGGCCCGCCAATCGCCGACCGGCACGAACTCCTGCCCCAAATAGCCGCTGAAGCCAGTCTCGGCGATGGCTTGGCAGATCGCCCGGTAGTTCAATTCCTGCGTCGCGCCGATCTCGTTGCGCCCCGGCACGCCGGCGGTGTGATAATGCGCGAACCACTGATGGTTGTCGCGGATGGTCTGGATGATGTCGCCTTCCATCACCTGCATGTGATAGATGTCGTAGAGCAGCCGCGCGTTGGGCGAATTCACCGCGCTGACCACCTCGACGCCCCAGGCGGTCTTATCGCACTGGTAATCGGGATGATTGACCTTGCTGTTGAGCAATTCCAGGATCAGCATGACGCCGGCCGATTCGGCATCGCGCGCCAACTGTTCCAGGTGCGCGATTGCGTTTTCAGCGCCGCGGGTATCGTCCAGGCCCTCGCGGTTGCCGCTGAAGACGATCAAATTGGGGATGTCCCATTCCAGCGCCAGCGTGAGGTTGGCGTCCGATTGGCGCTTGATGTCCTCCCAATACTTGGCGTGGCTGATCCCCTGCTCCAGCGGCACGTGCAATTGATGCGTCGCGATCTTCAAGCCGTGATCCCGCGCCAGCGAGAACTTGTCGACGGGCAGCAACTCAAGCGCGGTATAGCCGATCGCCTTAACCGCGCGCAGCAGCTCGCCCGAGTCGCGCTCCTGATGATCGTAGCACCACCAGGAAACTGATTGTTCATAAGCCATTTTTAGCTCCTCGCTCCAGCAGGGTACGACAAGGGAAAAGCCGCCCGCGCTAAAGCTTTCTGCGCGGCGCCAGGTAACGCTCCGGCGTGTCGACGCTCTCCAGCCATTGCACATAACGCGCGTGCAACTCGGCGACTGCCGCCGGGTTTTCCGCGCTCACATCATGCTGATGGCCCGGGTCATCCGCCGCGTTGTACAGCTCGACCGGCTGCCCCTCGACGGCGTAAAGCAGATCCCACTCGCCATCGCTGATCGAGCTGGGCGAAACCTCCACCACCACGCGGTTCTGCCCGTCGACCGTGCGCGATAATTCGCCCACCTCTTCAAAAGGCGCGCTCGTCACGACCAGGTCATGGATCGCTTCGCCCTGCAACAGCGGCAACGCCGATCTCGCCTGCGCCCGCCCAGGAATCGGCAAACCCAGCAGTTCCAACATCGTCGGCATCAGATCCGGCAGCGACAGCAAGCCGGAAACGCGGCGGCTCCCCGCACCGGGCAAATATGCCAGCAGCGGTACCTGTATTACTTCGTTGTGCAAGGGCGAGCGGTGCACCTGCCGCTG
Source organism: Phototrophicaceae bacterium (assembly GCA_965208195.1). Taxonomy (GTDB): domain Bacteria; phylum Chloroflexota; class Anaerolineae; order Aggregatilineales; family Phototrophicaceae; genus UBA6055. The sequence continues at coordinate 2,927,308 of CBDBOC010000004.1, forward strand.
ATGCACGGTCAAGCCTTTGGCGAAGCCCTCGTCAAAGCCGCTGCCATCAGGCCAGCGAAAACGCCGCTTGCCGAAGAGGCCGTGCTCGCCGAAATAAAAACCGTGGTCGGAAACGAACAGAATCGCCGTATTCTCCAGCAGATTCAAGACCCGCACACGCTCCATCAGATAGCCGAACCAGTGATCCACCATGGCGATTTCGCCTTTGTAGCAGGCGCGGGCGATCTCCAGGTCGCGCTCAGTGACGCCATCCTCAGCGTAGTCGTAATAGGTCGGCGCGATGACCTCGCCCTGATAATCCGGCAGGTGCGGCTTCACGTACCAGGCGGGTGCGTCCCAAGGCTCGTGCGGGTCCCAAGTATCGATGTAGAGGAAGAAGGGCTGCTCGTGGTGCCGCTCCAGCCAGGCGGCCGCTTCCGCAAAGGTCTTGGGCGCGCAGTAGCCCTCGACTTCCGAGACATGGCGCTGGCGATAGCGGTAGTCGCGCTCGGTGCCGTGCAGCTGCCCGCGCACGTAGACGAATTCATGGAAGCCGCGCTCTTGCCCATAGCCGCGCCGTGCCAGGAAGGGTGTATCGGCGATGGCGGCGGTATTGTAACCGGCCGCGCTGATCATCTCCGCCAGCGTCACTTCGTCTTGCGGCAGCGGCGCCCAGGGCAGATAGGTGAAGGTGTAGCGCCCGGTCATCAGATCGGCCCGCGCCGGCACCGTCGGAAACGAAGCGGCATAGCAGTCTTCGAAGATCAGGGCGCTCTCGGCGAAGCGATTCAGGTTGGGCGTGACGACATCCGTATCGGCGTAACAAGGCAGATGATCGCGGCGCAGCGTGTCAGTTACGACGATGATGATGTTCACTGGCGCATTCCTCCTACAGTAAGTGCGTTTACCTAACGCAAAGATTTGCCACAGAGGACACAGAGTTATCTTGAGGGCACAGCGTATCTGGGATTGCTTAGACGCTCCAGCAATTTGCTCGCTTATGGAACTGTCGCTGTCAACATATTACCTGTCAACTTTTCTCAGTAATCGAAAGAAAGTCGTGCAACTTTTGAAACCAAGTCCGTTGCAGGGGCGATTCTGTGAATCGCCCGAAAATCAACAGCTCTGCTTGGAATCTCTCTGCGCTCTCTGCGTTCTCTGTAGTTCGCTTTTCTTGCAAGACTTACTCGCACTTGCTTCTGTGCCCTCCTTTCTGCTCGTTTTACTCGGTGGTAAATCTTCTGCGTGACTTACTTGCCTTCACTTCTATTTCAAGCCGGAGCGCACGAAGCCTTGCACATAATAGCGCTGCAAGAAGACAAATATAATCACCACCGGCACCGTGGCCACGAAGGAGCCGGCGAATACCAACTCCCACAGAATGTACTCATCGCTGAACATCTTCGCCAGCGCCACCGTGATGACGGTCTTCGATTCATCGGTGATGACGATCGAGGGCCAAATGAAGGAATCCCAGGAGAAGATGAATTTGATGAAGCCGGCGCTGACCAATGCCGGAATGATATTGGGCAGCATCACATTCCAAAACATGCGGAAGTACGAGCAGCCGTCGATGATGGCGGCGTCGAAGAGGTCTTGCGGCAACTCCGCGAAATGCTGGCGCAGCAAAAAGATGATGAAGGCGTCGGTGATCCAGGGCAAGAAGATCGACGGCAAGGTATTGTCGATGCGCAATTGCTGCATCGTCAGGAAGAGCGGTATCAGCTTGGCTTCAAAGGCGATGGTCAAGGTGGCCAGGATGACGATGAAAAGCAATCGCCGGCCCGGGAATCTGAGCCAGGCCAGCACAAAAGCGATCATGCTGTTGATCGTCACCGCGAAGGTGACCGACATCGCCGCCACGATGACGCTGTTGAGGAAGGCTTGCGTGAAGTTGGTCTCCGTGAAGAGCGTGACCAGGTTTTCCAGCGTCGGGTTGCTGGGCACAAAGGTCCGCAGGCTCACCGGGTAGAGATCGTCAAACAGGTCCTGACGCGTCTTGAAGGTCGAGCCGACCACCCACAGATAGGGCGTGGCGAAAGCGACCAGGATGACCAGGTAGATAGCGACGCGCCCCAAAGACCCGAGAGAAATCGCCCGCTGCGCCGGTGCTTTGGCGGCCAATCCCAACTCAGTCATTTTCGGCATCCCGCGTGATGCGCAATTGGAAGATGCTGATCGCGATCAACAAGATCGCCAAAATGACCGAAAGCGCCGTGGCGTAACTGAAGCGGTTGAAACGGAACGCCAGGTGGAAGATGTAATGCACGATGACACGGGTCGCGTTGGAGGGCCCGCCATCGGTCAATACCTCGACCGGCACGAAGATCTTGAAGGCGGCGATGGTGCTCGTCACCAGGACGAAAGCGTGCGTCCGGTTGAGCAGCGGCAGCGTGATATGGCGGAACAGCTCCCAGCGCCCGGCGCCGTCGATGCGCGCCGCTTCGTAATAGGCGCCCGGGATCGCCAGCAAGCCCGCCAAATAAAAGATCATGCTCAAGCCGACATCTTTCCAAATCGTGATCGACGCCAGCACCGGCAGCGCCTGATGCCTGTCGCGCAAGAAGCCCTGCGGCGGAATGCCCAGCGCTTCCAGCACGCTGTTGACGATGCCGATATCCGAGTGGAACATCATGCCCCAGACGATCGACGCCACCACCATCGAAGTCACCGCCGGGAACAGTATCAGCGTGCGCAGCAGCGTCGAATCGCGCCCGGGCCGCGAAATCAGCATAGCCAGCAACAGCCCCAGCGCCATCTGCAGCGGCACCTTCATCAAGAAGAAGACGGCCGTGTTGCGCAGCGTCAGAAAAGAACAAACTGTCGCTGAAGGCGATGTCGTAGTTTTTGAGCCCAGTGAAAGTAAACTCGCCGGTGAAGACCTTGTAATCGGTGAAGCTCAAACGAAACGTCTCGGCGATGGGCCAATAGTGAAAGAGCAGCAAGCCCACCAGCGCCGGCAGCGACAGGAAGAAGGCAGCCCGGTAACGCTGCCATTCGCGACTGTTGGAGAAAATCTGGCTCATGTCACATTTGCCTCCCTTCCCGGCGCCCGCGAGGACGGCCGGGAAAGGACAACGCTTCGCCGACGCGCCTTACCTGAATTGCATCAGCTGCGCATCGGCTTCCAAAATCGCATTGGCGACCTCTTCTTCAATATCGCCGCCCAGCGCGATGTTGATCATCATGTCGCTGGCGATGATGCGATTGAAGATCGTATGCGCGGGGCCGCCGGGCCGCGCCACACCCCACTCCACCATTTCGTCGAATAGCAGCGCCAGGAAACCTTCCTGGAAGTCCGGCAATTGCGCTTGCAGGGACTTGCGCCCCGGCACAACCTTGGTCACCGCGTGATAGGTCAGGTAACCCTCCGGGCTGGTGAAATACTTGACGAAGGCTTTGGCTTCTTCCGGGTTGTCGCTCTTGGCGGCCACGCCCGGCGCGAAGGAGCCTGTATGCGTGATCGGCGTCTTGATATAGGGCATCGGCATGACATCCCAATTCAAGTCGGGGAAGTTGTTCGCCAAGACGGTGCCTGTCGGCGGGATGGCGAAAAAGGTCGCCGTCAAGCCATTGGGGAAGGCGTCGGGGATATTGTCGGTGGGCATGAAGCCGTCCGTATACAGGCTCTGGTAGAAGGCGTAGGCTTCCATGGCTTCCGGCGTATCGACATAGCCGGCGAAGGTGCTCAAATCCGGCGCGATGGATTCCCACAGCGGCTCGCCCGGGCTGCTGGCACTGCGGATGATCGTCCAGGTGAAGAAGGCGCCCTGCAGCGGATTGTTAAAGCCCATCATGCCCCAGACATCGTTGCCCATCTCCGCCTGATGCGCCCGCACAGCGTTGACATTCTCGACGAATTCGTGCCAGGTCCAGCCCTCGTCCAGCGTCTTGGGCGCCTCAACGCCGGCTGCTTCAAACATATCGACGTTGTAATACATGGCGTCGGCGGCGTTGGCCCAGGGCGCGCCGAACATGTGCCCGTCCAGGCTGACCATCTGGATGAGGTCGGTCATGAAGTCGTCCAGGTCTTCCTCACTGAACATATCTTCAAGCGGCAGCAGCGCGCCATTAAAGGCCAGGTTCTGTACGCCAACCCCGTCGATCAGCGCGGCGTCCGGCGGGTTGTTGCCGGCGAAGGCGACTTGCAGCGAATCAAAGAACTCGCCGAAAGGTATCGCCGTCAACTCGACCGTGATATGCGGGTTCAGCGCTTCAAATGCTTCAATGACAGCAGCCGTGCCCTGATCGCGTCCGCGCCCGCCGGGGATCCAAAAGTCGATCGTGACGTCGTCCTGCGCCAAAGCCGGCGGCGCCAGGGACACGACAAGCAAACTCAGCAGCAGAAAGATCGTACCAACTCTACGCAACATGGGAATCTCCTTAGCTTCACTTTCAGTCGAAAGCGTATTCCCGTAGACGGTAACAAATGCGCGGCGCATAATCAAATTTTGCGCGAATGCCGCCGACGTGCGACAATCTGCGCCACCAATGTCGCCTAGCGCGGGGTGGCGCGCCGTAAATGAACGACCGACCCAACATCATCCTCATCGTCAACGACCACCAAGCCTATTACCGCCACGGCTGGGATGGCGGCCCGCGCCCGCTGACGCCCCACTTCGACCGGCTGGCGGCCGGCGGCATCCGCTTCGAGCGGGCTTACTGCGCCCTGCCGATGTGCGGCCCCTCCCGCCGCAGCCTGGCGACCGGCCTCTACCCCCACAATCACCGCAATTATTTCAATTATTCCAATGCCCCTTACGACCGCGAGATCTACCTCAGCAACCTGGCGCGGGGCGGCTATCGCTGCTTTTACTTCGGCAAATGGCACGCCGGCGCCGGCAGCCCCCTCGACTTCGATTGCCAAGGCTTCTCCTGCGAAGATTACGGCAACCCCTACATCACGCCCGATTACCACGAATACCTGCGGCGCAAGGGCTTGCCGCCAGCGCAGCACCAAATCGAATACGTCTTCGACAGCTTCGTCATGGACCGCGAATTCCCCCAGCTCAAAGTCGGCGCATCCTACCGCAGCGATCGCTACTGGTGCGGCGAGCATGCCATCGGCATCACCACCACGCCTAAAGAGACGCACGAGGCCTTCTTCCTGGCGGATCTCGCGTGCGCGCAACTGGAGGCGCTGGCCGCGGAACCCGACGCCGCGCCCTTCCATTTGCGCCTCGATTTCTGGGGCCCGCATCAGCCCTTCTTCCCGACCGCCGAATTCGCCGCGCTCTACGACCCCGAAGACATCCCCGAGTACGGCAGCTTCGCCGATTCGCTGGCGGGCAAACCGGCGCACTTCTGGCAGGATCCGCATCGCAACCTGACCGATGACAATGGCCGCTTCGCCACGCCCAGCAAACTCCATTGGGGCCAGTGGCAGCGCGTCCTCGCCCGCGCCTACGCCCACATCACCCTGGTGGACGCCGCCGGCGGTCTGCTGCTCGATAAGCTGGACGAACTCGGCCTGTCGGATGACACGCTCGTCATCTGGACGGCCGATCACGGCGATGGCGTCGCCAGCCACGGCGGCCGCTTCGACAAAGGCTCCTACCTCACGGAAGAGGTGCTGCGCGTGCCGCTGGCCCTGCGTCAGCCAGGCCGCATCCCCGCCGGGCAGGTCGCCGACGCCCTCGCCTGCGGCACCGATATCGCGCCCACGATTCTCGACGCCGCCGGCCTCCGCTTTGAACGGCCGGTCGACGGCGACAGCCTGCTGCCCCTGGCTACAGGCCAGCGCGCGCAAGGCCGCGAATCGCTGCTGGTAGAAACCTACGGCCATGGCTTTGGCAGCTTCGAAATCGGGCGCGGGCTAATCAAAGGCCGCCACAAGCTCATCGCCTGGCAAGACCACGAAAGCGAGCTCTACGACCTCGAAGCCGATCCCTACGAGCTGGTCAACCTCTACGGCGCGCCCCGAACACCGCGCCCTCATCGCCGATCTGGAAGCCGACCTGAAGCGCTGGCTGCGCGACACGGGCGACCAAGACTTCGGCCAGCCCCTCAGCGATGCCTTCCGCGCCGCCGATACTGCCCGCTTCCAGGAATTGCTGGCCCGCCGAGCCCGGGTGAACGATGCCGATGCCCAAAGCTGACCAGCGCAACATCATCCTGATCGTGAATGACGACCTGGCGCAGTGGGCCCTGGGCAGCTATGGTGACACCGATGCGCAGGCGCCGACGCTCGATTACCTGGCGGCGACGGGCGTGCAAATGGACAACGCCTTCACGCCCACGCCCGTCTGCTCGCCCGCGCGCGCCTGCCTGCTGACGGGCCGCCTGGCCTCGCAACACGGCATTCACGATTACCTGGCCTCGACCATCCCCGAGATTCATCGCCGCCCCTGGCTGCGGGACGAGACGACGCTGGCGCAGCTCCTGGCGGGCGCCGGCTACCAGACCGCCCATTGCGGCAAGTGGCATCTGGGCAATGACGATCAGCCGCAGGCCGGCTTCGCCCATTGGTTCAGCGGCGTCGGCGATTACCCGTCCGAGCACGGCGGCGACCACCGCTTCAGCCGCGACAGCGCCATCGAAACCATCGCCGGGCAGCGCACGCCGGTCATCACCGACGAGGCCATCGCCTTTCTTCGCGGCCGTGACGCCCGGGCGCCTTACTTCTTGCACATCGGCTACTACGGCACGCACAACCCCTGGCGCGGCCAACCCGAGCGCCTGGTCGCGCAATATCGCGGGCGCGACTTCCGCCACTTGGGAGGTCAGGTCGCCTACCCCTTCGGCGCGCAAGCCCTGGAATCGACCCTGCCCACGCGCTTGAACCCGCAGGAGGCGCTGGCGCAATATTACGCCGCCGTATCCCATATCGACGAGGCGCTCGGCCGCCTGCTGGACGAACTGGAGGCGCTGCAACTGCGCGATAACACGCTCATCGTCTTCACCTCGGATCACGGGCTTTGCTGCGGCCAGCACGGTTTATGGGGCAAGGGCAACGCCACCCTGCCGCTCAACATGCTGGAGGAATCGATCCGCGTGCCGCTCATCTTCAATCAGCCGCGCGATCTCTTCGCCGGGCAGCGCCGCGCCGAGTTCGTCGACCACCTCGATGTCTTCCAAACCATCGCCGATTACGCCGGCATCAGCGCCCGACTGGACCAGGAGCGCAATTATCCCGGGCGCAGCTTTTTGCCCCTGCTGGATAACAGCGCCGCCCTGCCCGATTGGCGCTGGCTGCAATTCGGCGAATATGGCGACCTGCGCATGGCGCGCTCCCGCCGCTACAAGCTCGTGCGCCGCTACGGCGAAGGCGCGCCCGGCGAGCTATTCGACCTGCACGAAGACCCGGCCGAGACGCAAAATCGCATCAACGACGCGACGCTGCAGCCCCTGGTCGCCCAGCTGACGGGCGAGATCGACCAATACTTCGCCCGCTATCAAGATCCGGTCAAGAGCGGCTTGCGCGTCAGGGACTTGCCGCGGCACAATCTCAGCGAAGCCTGGCGCATGAAGACGAATTCGTAGGGGCGGCGCAATGAGTCGCCCATGCAAGAGGAACACCAAATATGAAACAACACCCTGAGATCCGCAGTTTCGACGCATCAGCCACGGCGCTGGCATTCCCCTTGGGCGGCATCGGCACCGGCAACGTCTCCCTGGGCGCGCGCGGCGAACTGCGCGATTGGGAGATCTTCAACCGGCCGGCCAAGGGCAATTCGCTGCCGCTTAGCTTCTTCGCCATCCGCTGCCGCCAAGCCGGGCGCGAGCCACTCATCCGCGTGCTGGAAGGCCCCGTACAAGCGCCGCATACGCCCTCGCACGGCTACCATCCGCTCTACGGCGTGGCCGGCCTGCCGCGCTTCAAAGCCTCGACATTCCGCGGCCAATATCCCTTCGCCCACATCGACTTCGAAGACGACAGCCTGCCGATTGCGGTCGCGCTGGAAGCCTACACGCCGCTGATCCCGCTCAACCCGCAAGACTCGGGCATCCCCGGCGCCCTGCTGACCTACAGCGTCCACAACACGGCTGACGAGGCGGTCGACATCACTTTGGTCGGCACGCTGACCAACCCGGTCGGCAACTTGCAGCGCGACAAATTCGGCAACGAAGCCCGCGTCGAATTCGGCAGCCCGGTCAATCGTTTGCGCGACGATGCTGAGCTGCGCGGCCTGCTGCTGACAAATGACGAGCTCCCCGCCGACGACTTGCATCGCGGCAGCCTGGCCCTGGCCACCGACCACGCCGAGGTGACGCGCAAACGCACCTGGCTGCGCGGCGAATGGTGGGATTATCTGCACGACTTCTGGGACGACTTGCTGCACGATGGCCGGCTTACTGATCCGCCCGATGATGCGCCGGGCGCGCGCATCGCGGCCGCTTCGCTGGGCTTGGTCGACCGCCTGGAAGCCGGCGAAAGTGTGCAATTCCGCTTCTTGCTGACCTGGCACTTCCCCAACCGCCCGGCCACCTGGGATGTCGACATGCTGCCGGGCATGGGCTTGGACGAGGGCGATGTCGGCATCATCCGCAATCACTACGCCACGCGCTTCGCCGATGCCTGGGCCGCAGCGCGCTACCTCAAGGACAACATCAGCCGCCTCGATGCCGAAACGCGCCGCTTCCATGACGCCCTCTTCAGCAGCACGCTGCCCGCGCCGGTGCTCGACGCCATCTCGGCCAATATCGTGCCCGCCCGCAGCACCACCTGCTTCTGGCTGGAGGACGGGCGCTTCTACGGCTGGGAGGGCTGCTTCGACGACTCCGGCTGCTGCGCCGGCAGCTGCACCCACGTCTGGAGCTACGCCTATACCCTCGCCCACCTCTTCCCCTCTCTGGAGCGCGAGATGCGCCTTATCGAGTTCAATGTGGAGACGGGCGCCGATGGCGATATGAAGTTCCGCACATTCGGCACCTTCCACGATAATGTCGTCTCCGCCTGGCGCGCCCATGCCGCCGTCGACGGGCAGATGGGTTCTATCCTGCGCGCCTACCGCGAGTGGCAGCTCAGCCGCGATGACGCCTTCCTGGCCGTGATCTGGGACGGCATCAAGCGCGCCATCGGCTATGCCAGCATGCACTGGGACAGCGACAACGACCACGTCCTCGACACCGTGCAGCACAACACCTACGACATCGAGTTCTACGGCCCCAACCCGCTCTGCAGCATCTACTACCTGGCGGCCCTGCTGGCGGTTGAGCGGATGGCGGGCGCCATGGGCGAAAGCGAGCTGGCCTCGCGTTGCCGCGATGCCTTCGCGACCGGCAGCGCTAACCTGGACGCCCAACTGTGGAACGGCGAATTTTACGTGCAGCGCCTGGACGATGTCGACGCGCACAAGTATCAGCACGGGCTGGGCTGCCTCTCCGATCAACTGCTGGGCGAGTTGCACGCGCGCATCCTCGGCCTGGGCCACACCCTGCCCGCCGAGCATATCCGCCGCGCGCTCAAAGCCATCTTCCAGCACAACTTCCGCAGCGACCTCAGCGAGCACGCCAACCCGCAGCGGGTCTACGCCCTGAATGACGAAGCCGGCTTGCTGCTCTGCAGTTGGCCCCACGGCGGGCGGCCGCAACTGCCCTTCCCCTATTCCGATGAAGTCTGGACCGGCATTGAGTATCAAGTGGCCGCCCACCTCATCTACGAAGGCTGGCTGGACGAAGGCCTGGCCATCGTCGACGCCCTGCGCGCGCGGCACGATGGCGTCCGCCGCAACCCCTGGAACGAAGTCGAATGCGGCAATCACTACGCCCGCAGCATGGCCAGCTGGGCGCTGCTGCTTTCGCTGAGCGGCGCGCAAGTCGACGCGGCCACCGGCGATCTCAGCTTCGCGCCCGTCAGCGCGCTCTTGTCCAAGGACCAGCCCTTCCAGACTTTCTGGTCCGACGGGCGCAGTTGGGGCGTCTACCGGCAATCCTGGGATGCCGAAGCTGGCGATTGGAAGCGCGAAGTCGAGAGGCTCGGCGGCGCATGAAGTTGTCCCCATGCCGCTGACATACTACACCCACGGCCGCCGCGACCAGAACAAGGTGGCGCTGACCTTTGACGACGGGCCCAACCCGCCGCGGACCGACCAGATCCTCGAGATCCTCAACAGCCGGGGCGCGCGCGGCACCTTCTTCGTCCTGGGCAAATGGGTCGAGCGCTGGCCGCAAGCCTTTGCGCGCTTGGTCGAAAGCGGCCACGAAATCGGCAACCACAGCCACCTGCATCACGCGCACTTGGGCGATTACGACCGCGCCGAAGCCGTCATCGGCAACATTCTGGGCCGGCCCACGCGTTTCCTGCGCGCCCACTATTTCAACTTCTTTACTTGTTTGACGTCGCCGCTGGCGCTGTCGCCGGCCATGAAAATCATCGACGCCGATGTCAACCCGGCCGATTACGCCGAGAGCGACCCGCAGGCCATCGTCGAAGCCACGCTGAATCACCCGGCGCTGGCGGGCGGCTCCATCATCGACCTGCACGATGGCGGCGAAACCGACGATGACGCGCTGCGGCTGTCGCGGCCCCTGCCCATGATCAAAGCGCTGCCCGCCATCATCGACGGCTTGCGTGAACGCGGCTTGGAGCCGGTGGGCTTGGACGAGATGGAGCTGGTCGATCCGATCCGGTGGCGTCCCGACGGGCGGGGAACCTTCGCCACGGACGAAGCGCGCCGCGTCATCGACGAGCTGGGCGGCTAATCCCGCGCCCACAAGCTCTGTAGACACCCGCCCGGCCCAGCCAAGGCCCACGCAAAATACCCTACTCCGCGCAACGTATTTTTCCCCCCTCTCCGATGCTTCGGGGAGGGGGCCGGGGGAGGGGTAGACACGGGCGGTTTCTGCCCGCAACGTAAGCACAGGCGAGCCACCGTCTCGCGCGCCTGCTTTCTCTGCATTTGGCGGGTTACGTACTTTGTGTGAGTCAAGTCGTGACCTGCATCACAAACAGATTTATGACTCGGCGCACTCTTTTCACTCGGTGTACTCGGTGGCAAAAGTGTGGATCATGCGGGGTAGACCCGAGCTTCCCCCCGTTGCTACTGGGGGACTGAGGGGGGTAGACTCGAGCCAAAGCCCACCGCGCGTACGGGCAAGCCGGTGGCTCGCCCCTATATGGCTTTGCGCTGGCAGCGCCGGCTGCTTCAGCCGACTAAGGCGAGCCTGCGACGGAAAAACAAAGCGCGCCATGTCACAATAAATGATGCAGTACTCGGTGTCCTCAGGTTAACTCGGCGTCCTCGGTGGTAGCAGTGTGTGAACTGCAGCCGCTGTGCTGATCGCCCGCTTCATACAGCCCCTTAGGCCTCCGCCAGCTGATACACCCGCACATAATCGACCAGCATCTCTTGCGGGAATTCGGTCGTGTCATCCGGCTCGCCGGGCCAATAGCCGCCGACCGCCACATTCATCAGCAGGAAGAAGTCGTGGTCGTAGACCCACTGCTTGCCCTCCAGGTCGTTGAGGCTGATGAGGTTGACCAACTCGCCGTCGACATACCAGCGGATGACATATTCGTCCCAATCGATCGCGTAGACGTGGAAGCCCTCGTCGAACTTCACGTCATCATTGCGGTAGACATGCCCCAGGTTGCCGGCGCCGCTGTAGCCCGGCCCGTGCAGCGCGCCGTAGACCACCTGCTGCTCGCCCACATTCTCCAAAATGTCGATCTCGCCGCTGAGGGGCCAGCCGACCTCGGGAAAGTCGGCGCCCAGCATCCAGAAGGCGGGCCAGATGCCCTGCCCGTTGGGGATGTCGATGCGCGCCTCCACGCGGCCGTAAGTGAACTCGACCTTGTCCTGCGTGATGCAGCGCGCCGAGGTGTAGCGGCACTCGCCGTAGTGACAAGTGGAGCCGTCGAGCGTCTCTTCGCGCGCGGTGATGACCAAATTGCCCGCGCCATCGTGCGCCGCGTTCTCGACGCGGTCGGTGTAATACTCCAGCTCGTTGTTGCCCCAGCCATGCCCGCCGACCTCGCAGGTCCAGTTGTCGCCGTTGATGGGCGCGCCGGCTGCGGCATCAAACTCGTCCGACCACAGCAGTTGCCACGCGCGCGTATCCCAGCCGATGCCCTCGTCGATTTCGACTTCGCTCATGGTTTCGGGCGAATAGACGCTGACCTGGCTGGCATCCTCGACGACGACAATTTCGATATCATCGAGGTAAGCTGTCCGCGCGCCGACATTAGCCGGGAAGCCGAAAGCCAGGCCGTTGACCTCGCTCAGGTTGAAGCCGTCATCGGGCGCGCCGCCGGGCTGCCAATCGGCCCGCCGCTGGAACCAGGCGAAGGGGATGCTGAACTGCCGCCAGCCGGCGTAGTCGTCCACCAGGTGGTAGAAGTAGCGTTCGGCGCTATCGGCATCATTGCCGGGCGCGCGATTGTCGAAGATCTCGACCTGGATGATCCCCCCGGTCTCGTTGCCGTAAAGCCAGAAGCGCAGGGCGTTGTGCCCAGTCCAATCTTGCGCCGCCCAGCCCCTGCCATCGGTGAAAGCGTAAGTGAAGCCGCCCCAGGCGCCGATCTCGTAGTCGACGCGCAAGACCTGATCATGCCCGGCCGCTTCGGGGCGCGCCAGCCCGGTGAAGGGGATGACTTGCGTGATGCCGATGACAGCGTTGCCGGTCGAATCGCCCCAGGGCACGAAGCCGATATCAGCCCCGTCAGCTTGCTTGACCAGCTTGACGCCGTCTTCAAAGTCGGCGATCAGCAGCGGCTCGGCCGGGGCCATCTCCGCCAGCAGCGCTTCGTTGAGCGTCACTTCAGCCGGTTGCGCCGGCTCGGGCGCGGCATCTGCAGCCGGCGCGGCTTCGGCTGTTGCGGCTGATGGCATGCCCACACCGGCGACGAATACCAGTTGTACATCGTCGATGATGGCGAAGGCATCACCGGTGCCGGCCGGCAACCCGAAGGCGTAACCCGATACCGCGTCCAGGTTCAAGCCGTCATCGGGCGCGCCGCCCGGCTGCCAGTCCCCCCGCCGCTGAAAAGCAACGAAGGGAACCTCAACCTGCTTCCAGCCGTAAGAATCATCGGGGAAGCGATAGTACCAGCGCTCAGCCGAATCGCCGTCCATTTCCGGGTTGCGATTGTCGAAGATCTCGAGCTGGATATCAGCGCCGGTGTTGAAGCCCAAGAACCAGAAGGCGATGGCGTTGTAATCGCGCCAGTCCAAGCCGATCCAATTCTCGCCGTCGTTGAAGACGTGGCTGAAGCCGCCCCAAGCCGCGATGTCGTAATCGACCGTCAGCGCCATCGATTGCGCGCCGCTGCGGGTGGCTTCGCTCAGGCGCAGCTCGACATTGCCCGGCGCATCGCCCCAGGGCACGTAGCCGATATCGTTGTTGAAGCTGTCTTGCGTCAGCAGGAGCTCGTCCATTTCAAAGTCGTCGATCAGCAGCGGATCGACACCCAGCGTCACCAGCCGCACATCGTCCAAATACGCCGTTTTCGCGCCCGTGCCCGCCGGGAAGCCGAAAGCATAGCCCGAGACGGCGTCCAGCCCCAAGCCATCGTCAGGCGCGCCACCCGGCTGCCAATCGCTGCGCCGCTGGAAGCTGCGGAAGGCGATGCTGAATTCTTGCCAGCCCTCATAGTCATCAGCGATGCGATAGAACCAGCGCTCGGCCGTGTCGTTATTCAGGTTGGCGTTGCGATTGTCGAAGATTTCGACTTGCACCATAGCGCCGGTACTGTTGCCATAAAGCCAGAAGCTGAGCGCGTTATGCGCCGTCCAATCAGCGCTGATCCAGTTCGCGCCGTCGGTCAAGGCGTGGGTGAAGCCGCCCCAGGCGCCGATATCGTAGTTGATTTGCAGCGCGCCCGTGCTGACGCCGCCGCGGTCGATTCGGGCGATGCTCAGCGCGACGTTGCCAGCGACATCGCCCCAGGGCGCGTGGCCGATGGCGTTGTTGAATTCATCGCGCCCTTCAAAGACTTCGCTCATCTCAAAGTCGTCGATGACGCGCGCCTCTTGCGCTTGCGCCGTCCCCAGCGCTCCCGCCAGCAGCAGCGTCAACAGGACGAGTGTGATGCGTCTCCAGGTCATGCTCTTTCCTCCGCTAGGTGCATTTGCGTATTTGGCCTTGTGTCTCCAGTCCGTAGCCACAGGGCCATTGCGGCCCCTCATTGCTCGCGCGCAGGGCGGCCAGCGGCGCCTGATCCATCGCTCGCGGCCAGCTGAAGGGCAACTTGCCCCTTAGCGGCGCAGCGCCGAAAAGCGCATCGGCCACGCCCTGCCCTTCCGTGCCCGGCAGCCAGGCGACCAGCACGGCATCCATCAGCGGCAACTGTGGGCTGATGACGCGCGGCCGGCCAGCGATCAGCAGAACCACCAGCGCCTCACAGCGCGCCCGGGTACGCTCCAGCAGCGCGATCTCGTCAGTCGTCAGCGACAGATCCGCGCGGTCGCCAAAGCCCTCGGCGTATGGCGCTTCGTGCAGCACGACCAAGCCAAGCCCGGCGCGGGCGCCCCCCTTGAACTGCCCGTCCGGGCAATAGTCGATGGCCGTCGTCGGCGAAACTGCTTGGCGGATGCCGTCGAGGATGGTCGTGCCCTCGGTTGATGGCCCCGCTTCGCCCTGCCAGCTGACGGTCCAGCCGCCGCATTGCAGGCCGATGTCATCGGCAGCGCGCCCGGCGATAAGCAGCCGCGGCAGATCTTCGGGCAGCGGCAGCAACTCGCCCTCGTTCTTGAGCAGGACGCAAGACTTGCGCACCGCCTCCCGCGCCAGCTCACGGTGCTCGGACGCGCCAACACATTCCAGCAGCGCCGGCTCGCCCTGGGGCGCCTCAAACAAACCCAGCGCGTCCTTCACGCGCAGCACGCGCCGCACTGCGTCGTCCAGCCGCTCGCCTGTGATATCGCCCTTGTGCACAGCCCGGCGCAGCGTATCGATGAAGCAAGCGAAGTCGTAAGGCACCATCACCAGGTCAATGCCGGCGTTGATGGCGCGTACGACACAGTTGTAATAATCGGCGTCGATCTGGTTGATCGCCATCCAGTCGGTCACCACCAGGCCGCCGAAACCCAGCTCGCCTTTGAGCACATCGGTCAGCAGCCAGCGATGCGCGTGCAGCTTGTCGCCGTTCCAACTGCTGTATGACGCCATCACCGTCAGCGCCCCGGCGTCGATGGCGGCTTGGTAAGGCGGCAAGTGGACCGCCCGCAGCGTCGCCTCGTCGATGCGGGCGTCGCCCTGGTCGATCTGCCACTGGCCCAGCGACAAGTCGACGGGCGCCGCGTCCTCTTGCGGTGGCGCGGTGCTGCCCTGCTGAGCCGCCGCCGCGTCAACGGGCCCGCCGCGCCATTGTGCCGCGCCATCGGCGAGGTAGTGCTTGGCGCAAGCGGCGACGCCCGCCCCCTGCAAGCCACGCACCAGCGCCGCGCCCAGCTCAGCCACCAGCGCCGGATCTTCGCCGTAGCCCTCGTAGCTGCGCCCCCAGCGCAAATCTTGCGGCACCGATACCGAAGGCGCGAAGGTCCAGTGCGCCGACGTGCCCAGCAGCTCGCGCGCGGTCGCCGCGCCGATGCGCTCGACCAGGTCAATGTCACGCGCCGCGCCCAAGCCGATATTGTGCGGGAAGATGACCGCGCCCCTGACATTGTTGTGCCCGTGCACCGCGTCGCTGCCATAGAGCAACGGAATGCCCAGCCGCGTCTCCAGCGCCGCCGCTTGATAGCCGCGGACCATGTCGCGCCAGCTGGCCGGCGTATTGGGCGTCGGGTTGCCGCCGCCGCCGCTGAGCACCGCGCCGAGCTTGAAATCGCGCGCCTGGGCCGGCGTGATGCTGTTGTTCTCCGCCAGCGTCAACTGGCCCAGCTTCTCGTCCAGCGTCATCTGCGCCATAAGCTGTTCGACTCTGTCGGCGTCTTGGTTGCCTTCCCTCTTGTCTAGCGTCATATCTCTCCTCAGAAGCACCCCGTCAGTCGTGAGCGACTCCTCTCCGAAATTAGACAGTTTCCTGGCTCAAATGCCATCTCGCGATGGCCGACGCTCCCCCTCTCCCCTTGTGGGAGAGGGGGCCGGGGGGTGAGGGGTTGATAGCGAACGCATTACTTGTCGACGCCCGTGACCACGATGCCCTGGATGAAGACGCGCTGCGCCAGGAAGAAAATCGCCAGCGGCGGAATCATCGAAATCACCGCGGCCGCCAGGATCAGCTGCGTCTCCGTGCTGTACAAGCCGTTGAATTCAGTCAAGCCCACCGTGATCGGGTTGGCCTCGCGATTGCCGGCCAAATAGATCAGCGGGCCGAAAAAGTCGTTCCAGGCGAAGAAGAAGTGGAAGAGCGAGACAGCCGTCAGCGCCGGCACCGCTTGCGGCAAGATGACCGAGACGAAGGTGCGGACGCGGCCCGCGCCGTCGATCTGCGCCGCCTCTTCCATCTCGCGCGGGATCGTCAGGAAATACTGCCGCAGCAGGAAGATATTGTAGGCGTTGCCGAACATGGCCGGCACGATCAGCGGCAGCCAGGTCCCGCCCCAGCCCAGCACGTTGACGAAGAAGGCGTAGGTCGGCACCAGCGTCACCGCCGGCGGCAACACGATTGTGCCGATCATGATCATGAACAGCACATTCTTGAAGGGAAAATTGAAACGGGCGAAGCCGTAAGCCGCGCAAGCCGAGGCCGACACCGTGCCGATCATGGTGATGAAGGCGTACATCAGCGTATTCGCCAGCAAGCGCGCAAAATCGATCGTCTGCCAGGCGCGCGGGTAGTTGTCCCACTGCACGGCGAATTCGCGCACCGGCTCCAACTGCCGCCAGTTGCCCTCCCAGGCGATCAGCCCGCCCGCCGGATTCGCCGGATCGACGAATTCGCTGGCGCGCCGCCCCTTCTTGACCAGCGCCCAATGGCGGATGCCGTTCTCAGTCGGCACTTGCAGCACATCGTATTCGTCGCCCTCGTATGCATAAGCGACCGCTTCCGCCGGCCAAACCGGCGCCCCGGGATCCGATGTCTGCGCTTTGGACTTCAGCGAGGTGATGACGCCGTAAGCCATCGGCATCAGATACACCGCCAGAATCACCAGCGCGAACAACGTCACCGCCGCCTGCAGCAGCAGGTCGCGCCGTCTTCTCGACAATTCGTATTCGGAGTAGGTCTTGCTTTTCGCCGCCATCATTTGCTCTCCCCGGCGTAATACACCCAATAGCGCCCGGACCAGAAGAGGAAGATGGTGATGCCCAGCCCGATGATGAACATGAACCAGGCCAGCGTGGCGCCGTAGCCCATATTCTGGAAGGGAAAGGCTTGCTTGTAGAAGTAGATCATGTAAAAGTTCGTCGTGCCCTCAGGGTAGCCATCGCCGCCGTTGAGCACGTAGGGCACGATGAAATACTGCAACAGGCCGACGACGCTCAAAATCAGATTGTAAAAGATGACCGGCGTCACCATCGGCACGGTGACCGACCACAATTGGCGCAGCCAGCCCGCCCCGTCTATCGACGCCGCTTCGTACAATTCGCTCGGCACGCCCTGCAAGCTCGCCAGATTGATCAATATGGCGTTGCCGATGCCCCATAGCCCGATGAATGTGTAAGCGATGTAAATCAAATTCGGGTCATCGAGCCAGCGCAGCCCGTCCATGCCGACAGCGTCAATGCCCGTCAGCGCGATCATCTGGTTGAGCCAGCCCGTCTGCGGATTGAGCACCCGCGACCAAATCAGAATCGCGGCGATCAGAGGCACCATCGTCGGCGCATAGAAGAGCGTGCGCAAGACGTTGCGCCCCAGCAGATGCTTCGAGTTGAGCAGCACTGCCAGCAAAAACGCCGATACCATGCCGATCGGCAGCGAAATCAGCGCGAACTTGAAGGTGACGAAAAGCGCTTCCCAGGTATTGGGGTCTTCCGCCAGCATCCGCCGCCAGTTCTCCAAGCCGACGAAGCGGGCTTCCTCCGGCGCCGAAAGCACAAAGTCGTAAAGCGAAAACAGAAAAGAAACGATCATCGGCGCAAAGTAGAACAAGGCGAAGCCCAGCAACCAGGGCCCGATGAAGATCATGCCCCACTTCGCTTCGTCCCGTTGCGCCCCCGTCAGCTGAAACTGAGCCCGCAAGCTCCATTTGGCTTGACCTCGGGCGGCGCCAAATTCGCTGAACATATCCATGACGATTACCCTTCAACTAACACCATCAGGTTGAGCCCGGCGGAAACCGCCAGCGCGGCCGCCGCCGGGCGCGATTCTATCGTCAGGACGCTTTACATATCCGCGTCGAAGATGGCTTGCAGGTCGTCGCGCAGCGCGTCCAGCGCGGCATCGACATCTTCATCGGCGTTATTATCCACCAGTTGGCCGTATTCGCCGTAGCGGGCGCTGGCTTCCAGGAAGCTGGGCATGCCCTCTTCGTGATTGGGGTTGTCCGGGTGCTGCAAGCCAGCCAGCACGACATCCCAATTCAGGTTGGCCCAGTCGACATCCGGGTAGGCTTCGCTCTGCGCGGCGACCGTGCGCTCGAGGAAATCGGCTTGCAGGCTCAGCCGCGCCGGCATGCCGCCGTAGAGGCTGGTCAAATCCGCGGCGCGCTCGCCCAGCAGATAACTCAAGACCTGGAAAGCCTCTTGAGGATGGTCGCTGCCCTTCATGATGCTGAAGGTATCGGCATGCAGCTTGGCCGTGGTGACGCCGTCATGCGACGGCACGGGCCCGAAATCCCAAGCCGCGTCCAGATTGGCCGTGCCCCAGCCCAAGTACCACAGGTGGTTCGTGATCATGCCCATATTGCCGGTATCGAACCAGTTGGCGCTGCCGCCGCCCATGATCTCGCTGCCGCTGTAGACCGCGTTAGGTATGAAGTAGTCTTGCCACATGGCAGCGTGATACCAGTGCTCAGCCTCGCGCCAAACATCAGGAATGACCGCGTTGCCCTCGGCATCGACAAAATTGCCCGAGCCGAAGAGCGTGGCGCGGCCGCGCACGTCTGTGAACTGCGTGCCGTAGCCGAATTGCACGATATTACCGGTGTCGTACTCGTCCATGGTGGCGTCATTGCCGTTGATATCGACCGACAGTATCTTGGCGACTTCGCTCAAGGTGTCGATATTCCACTCATGCTCGTTGCCTTCCCAGTCCGTATAGCTCTCGCCATACGCGCTCGGCGGATAGGGAATGCCGGCTTCATCGAAAAGTTCGACGTTGTACATCAGGAAGGAAGGGAATACAGCGAAGGGGATGCCCAGCTGCCCCTCGCCCTCGACGCGATAGAAATCGACCAGCGCCGGGTCAAAATCGCTGAGGTCGTAGCTGTTGGCTTCAATCAACGAGCTCAAATCCAGCCAGGCGCCGGGGAAGCTGGCGCGGCCGCGGATACCCATCGGCCCAACGACATCAGGCGCGTTGCCGGCGGCGATCTGCGTGCTGAGCACATCGTAAGCTTGCGCGTTGTCGACGATCTCCAGCACCAGCTCAATGCCGTCTTGCGCGGCGTTGAAATCGGCCACGATCTCTTCTTGCGCGGCGACCAGGGGCGCGTCCGTTCCAGCGCCCAAGCCGACATACCAGCGGATCCGCACCGGATCCTGCGCCCCAACCGAGCCGACAACCAGCCCCAGCACGAGGCTCAATAATACGAACAGGGTGACTTGCTTTTTGTGATTCATCTCCAGCTCCTCTACTTGAAGACTATGGACCCAACGAAAAACTTGAAAACAGATTTCCCGCCGGCAACCGTCAAAAGACTCGCCGCTTGAAATCGGTTTCAAGGCCGGACAAAAAAACTTCTGCCATGCAAACTCCTCTCGCTCCCGCTAATGCGCCTGCGCTTCAACCGCGCCGCAACTGGCGCGCAGAACTAACTCGACCGGCAGCACGATCTGTTGCACCGCCAGCGCCTCGCCCTGGCTGATGATCCGCGCCAATGTCTCGACCGCCAACGCGCCCGTGCGGCTGACGGTCTGCCTCACGGTGGTCAGCGGCGGGTCCGCCTGTACCGCCGGCGGCAAATCATCATGGCTTACCAGCGCCATATCCCCCGGCACGCGCAACCCCGCCTCGCGCAAGGCCCGCAGCGCGCCCAGGGCCATCGTATCCGAGGCCACGAAAACGGCGTCCGGCCGCCGCGGGATCAGCGCCTGCATGCCGCTGTAACCGCTCTCCGCCGAGTAATCGCCCACCGCCACCAGCTGCTGGTCGCAAGCCATCTGCCGCTCCGCCAGCGCTTGGCGATAGCCAGCCAGCCGATCGTCGCCGGCGCTATTCTGCTCCGATGCAATGGTGGCGATGCGGCGGTAGCCCAAATCGATCAAGTGCGATGTCGCCACATAGCCGCCCTGGCGATTGTCGGCATCGACATAATTGATGCCCTCTGATTCGCCCGGCCGCCCGATGAAAACAAAGGGGATATCGGCAGCGCGCAACTGCGGGATCATCGCGGCGCCGCGATCATCCGCCGTCAATATCAGGCCATCGAATAAGCCGGCGGAAAGAATGCCGCTCAAATTGTGATGCGCCTGCGCCTCAGTGTGGGAGACGAAAAGCGCCAGGATGAGATCGTTGGCGGCGGCGCTGGTGGAGACGGCTTCCGTCAGCGCCGGAAAGTAGGGATCGCTGAAGACCATCTGCGCCTGGCTCGAAATCACCAAGCCGATGATGCTGCTGCGGTCAGAAGCCAGCAAACGCGCGATGTGGTTGGGCTGGTAGCCGGTTTCGCTGATGACGCGCTGCACCCGCTCGCGCACTTCCGGACGCACATGCGGGTAATCGTTGAGCACGCGCGACACTGTCGCCTTGCTGACCTCGGCCAATTCCGCCACGCGCTGGATAGTGAGTCTGTTGCTCATGCCGCTACACTTGAAACCGGTTTCAAGTAGTGTAAAAGGTCTAGCGCGGCTTGTCAAGCATTTCGTCTAAATTGATTTGTATTCGTTGCGGGTGGGCGGGCGGGCGACTTACAAAGTCGCCCCTACAGAAGTCGACGTCGATGGGGTCGCGAGGGACGGCAGGGTCAACACGTCTCGCCCTCTCGGCGCACTCACTTGAACTCGGTGCACTCGGTGGTAAAAGTGTTCGGGACCCCGCTAGAGTGACATCTTCA
This sequence comes from Phototrophicaceae bacterium, assembly GCA_965208195.1. Classification (GTDB taxonomy): domain Bacteria; phylum Chloroflexota; class Anaerolineae; order Aggregatilineales; family Phototrophicaceae; genus UBA6055. Next base: position 2,948,265 of record CBDBOC010000004.1, read on the forward strand.
GCCAGTAGTCGCGATATGCGCGCGTCTCCCCCAACAGCAGGTCCAGCCGCTTCTGCAGCGCCGGCAAGTTATCGCCCGACGCCGCCTCAGCCCGCCGCAATTGCAAGCGTCCGCTGCGCCGCACGCTGTATTCCAGCAGGCCCATCGCGCGCAGCAAAGCCAGGCCCGCTTGCACAGTCCGCTCGCGCTCGGCCAGCGCCGCCGCCAGCGCCTCCAGGCTCGCCGCCCCGCCGCGCTGATTCAGGGCGAACTTCACCCTGGCCGCCAAGCGTGGCAGCAGGGTCGCCCGGCTTGCCTGATCAGGCCGACCCCCGAAGAGGACAAGCCGCGCCGGATTCACCGCGGTCAAGCCAGCCGACCAAATCTCGGCCGATGGCGGCGCCGTCCACACGATCAGCGTCTCCGCCTCGCGCAACTGCAGCCGATCCACCGCCCCGGCCAGCGACGCCGCCTCAGCCCAAACCAGCGCCTCGGGGAATTCACGTTGCGCCCGCGCCAACTTCGCTCGCGGATCGACGCCCGCGCGATAGTCGACGATCTCCCAGGGCGACGGCGTTTGAACATCCAGTGCCGCCGTCTCGCGCTCACGGAAATCTTGCCATTCGACCACGGCCTCCACTTCGCCCTTGTAAGCGCTGCTGCGCAAGGTGAAGGCCAGGTCGAACCTGCCGGCGGGCAGGGGCTGGCCAGCGCCACGCCACCAGATGACGCGCTGCGCCACACCGGCTTCGTCCTCCACATCCAGCTGCAGATGCTCGCCGCGCCGGCCCAAGCCAGCTCGCCGCCGCAGCTTGAGATCACGCGCCGCCAGGGTCAGCGGTGGATTGCCGTTGCCGAAGGGCGCCAGTCGTTCCAGCTCGCGCGCCAAGTCCAGCGAGATTTCGCTGAGATCCACGTAGGCGTCGATTCCCAGCGTTGGCGCGGCCGGCGCCTCACCGCCCATCTCGCGCAAGACGCCCGAAAGCGCCCGCCGAAAGGCGAAGATATTGGCCGCCGGCAAGCTGAGCCCGGCCGCCATGCTGTGCCCGCCGTAGCGATCGAGGTAGCCCGCCACCTTGCCGAAAGCCGCCGTGATGTCCCAGCCCTCCCGCGAGCGTGCCGAGCCGCGACCCTTGTCGTCCGGCGTGGCGATCAGCACCGTCGGCCGCCCGTATTCTTCCGCCAAGCGCCCGGCCACGATGCCGATGACGCCGCTGTGCCAATCGTCCTGGCTCAGCACCAAACCGGCGTACTCCAGCAGCTCGGGCCGCGCTTCAATTTGCGCCAGCGCCGACTGATACACCTGGCTCGACAAGAATTTGCGCCGCGAATTGTGCCGCTCCAGGGACTGCGCCAAAGCGCGCGCCCGCTCCGCATCGGCCGTGGTCAGCAATTCGACCGCCGGCGTGGCGTCATCCAGCCGGCCCAGCGCATTCAGCCGCGGTGCGATGCCGAAGCCGATATCGCCCTCGTTGAGCTGCCCGGCGCGGATGCCGGCCCATTCGCAGATGGCGCGCAAGCCCGGCCGCTGGCCCCGCCGCAGCGCCTCCAGGCCGCGCTGCAAGAGAAAACGCGTGTCATCGACCTGCACCATGACATCAGCCACGATGCCCAGCGCCACCAGGTCGAGCAGCTGCTCGCAGTCTTCGCCCTGATTCAGCGCTTCGATCAGCTTATAGGCCACGCCAACGCCGGGCAGTTCGCGCAAGGCATGACCCGCGGGCAGACGGCGCGGATTCACCACGGCGACCGCTTCGGGCAATTGCGCGGGCAGGGCGTGGTGGTCGGTGATGATGACGTCGACGCCGCGAACCGTCGCGTAAGCCACCGCCTCATGCGCCGCCACGCCGGTATCGCAAGTCAACAGCAAGTCGACGCCGCCGTCCAGCCAGCGCTTTAGCGTCGGGGGGTGGATGCCGTGGCCTTCGCTGAAACGGTTGGGCACGTGATACTGCACCCGCGCGCCGTGCTTGGTCAGCGCCTCGCTCAGCAGCGCGGTCGACGTCTGGCCGTCGACATCAAAGTCGCCCCAGATCAAGATCTGCTCGCGCCCGCTGATCGCCCGCCGCAGCCGCTCAACAGCGCGATCGATATCGGGCAGCTCGGCGGCCGGGGCCGGCTGATATTGCGCCGCCGACAAGAAACGCCGCGCAGCCGCCAGCTCAGTGATGCCGCGCCGCGCCAGGCTCTCGGCAACGAGCTGATGCCCGCCGACCGCCTCTCGCAGCGTCTCCGGCACGTCAATCGGCGTCGGCTCCAGCCATATTCGGCGCGGCCTCGTTACCGGCTCCATCAGCTTTTGAGCGTCCGCTCCTCGATGACGGTCAAGCCCTCGGCCGGGTCCATGTTCAAGCCGGGCGCCGTCGGCAGCTGAATATGCCCGTCGACCGGCTCGATCTTGTCGCGGTAAAAGAGGTTGGCGTGGCGCCCATGCTGGATCAACCATTCTTGCATCGGGCAGGTCGTCAGCGTCTGCGAGGCGATCAAATGCGTCGAAGGCCAGCCGCCGTGATGCGGTATCACCGGGATGGCATGCGCCGAAGCCAGCGCGCAAATCTTGACCATCTCGCTCAAGCCGCCGGCCCAGGTGACATCGGCTTGCAAGATATCGACCGCCCGCGCCTCCAGCAGCGCCTTGATGCCCCAGCGCGTATACTCGTGCTCGCCGCCGCTGATATGCACGCCCCGCGCCTCCCGCCGCAATTCAGCGTATTGCGGGATGAGATCGGCCAGCACCGGCTCCTCGAACCAGTAAGGGCGATACTCGCGCGACAGCTCAATCATGCGCAGCGCATAAGGCACGCTCCAGCTGCTCCAGGCATCGAACATCAAGTCGACATCGGGCCCGGCCGCCTCGCGCGCCGCCCGTATCACCGCCAGATTGCGCCGAATGCCCGCTTCGCCGTCTTTAGGCGCGCACGGCAAAAACCACTTGAAAGCGGTGTAGCCCTGCGCCAGGAAGTGCCGCGTGCGCTCGATGACTTTGTTCGGCTCGACCGAGAAGCCCAGCATCGAGGCGTAGGCGCGGATGCGCTCCCGCGATGGCCCGCCCAGCAGCTGATACACCGGCGCGCCCAACAGCTTGCCCTTGAGATCCCACAGCGCCAGGTCGATCTTGCTCAGCGCCATCATGGCCGCCCCCTTGCGCCCGTGGATGGCCACGCGGTACATCTTGTCCCAGATGCGCTCGATGGCGTGCGCGTCCTCGCCGATGAGCAGGTCGACAAAATGCCGCTCGATGATGGCGATGTCTTCAGCGCCCACCTGCCCGCAGATGCCCGTGGCGCCCTCGTCGGTGTCGATGAGCAGGAAGCGCGCCGATGTCTGATAGGGCGGCCCGCCGGCTGTGTCCAGCGGCCAACTGGGCTGGCGCGCGGCCAGGTCGGCGTAGATGGCGTCGGGGCGGGAGAGGTGGGCTTCGGCGAGGGGCTCGTGATAGTCCCACTCAGCGCTGACGTGCAAGCTGCGGATGCGGTCGATTTTCATGGGGAAGGCCCTCCATTTGTGCGGGCGCGCCGGGTGACGTGGCATACGACAGATTCTACCACCGAGTTCACCGAGTTTTGGGGAGGGCACAGAGGAAAGCCGCAGACGCCCGCTCACCCAAGCGGCCCACGCAAAATACCTTGCACCGCCCAATGTAAATCTCCCCCTCCCCGTCGAATCATGTAGGGGCGAGCCACCGGCTCGCCCTCCCGTCCCTCGCAACCCCACCAAACGTCGAGCCTTGTAGGGCTTGTCCGATAAGTCTATTCGCACACAGAAAAATCCGAATCCGAGTCTTGGCGGTACGTGAACCGCGTCGTACAAGCGGTACAACTGCGGATATAGTAGCAATCCGTCTCTGAGTTAGCTCCCCTTCCTCCAATGCTTTGGGGGAAGGGGGTAGAAATGGTTTACCAGCTGCAAATTCTGGTCAAGGCATGTAGGGACGCCCATCGGCTCGCCCGCCTGAATGCCCATCCGGATTTCATATTCTCTGTGATCCACTTCGTGTCTTGCGCCCTAATGATACAGAAATCTCGCTTAACTCTCTGCTTTCCTCGGTGTCCTCGGTGGTTAAGGTGTAGATTCATCGCCATGCTCAAAACTCAACCTCCGCGATCTGGTCAAAGTCCAGCTCCAAGTCGTCATCTTCTTCGACGTCCTCAAACTCCAGCTCCTCCAACCGCCCGGCCCCGCCCCGCTCACACAGCGACCTGTAATTGCAGAAGCGGCAGCGGCGCTCGTCCGGCGTCAGCGGGAACTCCGTCGCCCCAGCTGCGCCCTCTATCATCTCCGTCAGCAGCGCCTCGTCTTCCGCCAGCTGATCCGCCGAATAGGCAAAGCTGACGCGCTCGCCCTCAGCGGCCACGTAGACGTAGTCCATGCGGATGCGCTCCGGCGGGATGCCCGCGCCATACAAATGCCCGCCCGCCCGCGCCAGCACGTAGCGATACACGATAGTCTGCATCCGCCGCGCCAGCTGATCGCGCCGTGGCACGCGCCCGCCCGTCTTCCAATCGACGATGACCGCCTGCCCGCCCGGCTCCAGCGCGACCAAGTCGTACTTCGCCAGCAGCCGCTGACCCGCCAGATGCGTCTGCAGCGTGATCTCGGCGTAGCGCACCGCCGGCAGATCCAGCGCCCCCCGCGCCCGATAATTTTCCCACCAGCGCGCCAGCTCAGCGTCGTCAGCCAGCGATAGCGCCAGCGTTTCCGCCGGCACGCCCTGCACATGCTGTTGCACCAGCTTGTGGAAGCGCGCGCCCTGGCGCATGCGGCGCTCGTACTCCAGCGCCTCGGCGACTTCCAAGGCCGGGTAGCGCAGCCGCCGCAGATAACGCAACTCGAAACGGCGGGCGCAATCGGCGTAATCGCTCAAGCTGCCCTGGGTGAAGGCGAAATCAGCGTCCAGCGGCATCAGTGGCTCCTCAGTAAACGCGACCAAGCCGCGCGAAGACAGTCAACTACTGTCGCGCGCAAGCTACTTTATGGCGAATAATCCACACCTTTGCCACCGAGTTCACCGAGCAAAAACGAGAACACCGAGGCATGAACCTGTTTCTGCTGCAGTTCACGCTCTTCCTCCTCGTCGAAACCGGTAGGGGCGAGACTTGTCTCGCCCGCCCGTCCCTCGCGCCCCCGCCAGCGTCGAGTTTGTAAGGCTTGATTGGTATTGGCGAAAAATGCGCGTTTTTCTGCCCCCACCCCCCAGTTCCCCCCTCAATCCCCCCGCTCAACGGGGGGCGGAATTCCCATAAAGAGGGAGGGGGAGCGTCGATACGTGCGAAATGGTATGCAGATTGCCAATTTGCCTCATTTATGAGCGCGGTCACGGAGGATTTTCCCAGATCTACGAGCCAATTCTGCAATACCGGTCAAGCCTTGTAGGGGCTACTCTGTGAGTCGCCCGCCAGTTACTACGAAAATCGCTTCTTCTGGCGCTAACATCCATGGTGTCAACTTAAGCATAACTTACCCGAAGCTACTCCTCTCCATCTGCTCCGCCCACCACAAGCGCAGCGCTTCAACGGGCCGCGTCTCTTCCGCCGTGCCGCGCCCATTATTCCAGCTGATGGTCAAAGCGCGGCGGGCCCGGGTGATGCCGACGTAGAGCAAGCGCAGTCGCTCGGCGGCGTAATCGATGCGAGCATCCGCGCTGGCGAAGCCCTCGCGATAAGCTGCCCCGGTGCAAACGGCATCCAACTGCGCCAACGCCTCCGCCGTCAGATTGAGATCATCGCGGATGAACCAGCGCTCGCCGATGAAGCTGTCCTTCGGCTCGGCCGAGGGGAAGTCGTAATTGTTGAGCGAGATCAGGAAGACGTGATCCCACTCCAGGCCCTTGGCTTTGTGCAACGTGGTCACGGTGACCTTGCCCTTATGCGCGTCGGGGTCGAACTGACCTCCCTCGTCGACCAAGCCGGCGAAGCGGCGTTTGTTGCCGGCGATATCGTAGAGCTCGGCGGCGAAATCCGGCGGGCGCATCAGCGGATGAGCCTCGGCCAGTCGCGCCAGATGCTGCGCCACCATGTGCGCCGTGGCGATATCGGTGACATCGCGAAAAATTGCGCCGCTGAGCGTCAGAATCAGTTGGTCAATCGGCATCTCCGCCGCCCGCAGCCAGACGCCGACCTGCTCCCGAAACGCCGCCAAATGCGCCCGCAGCGCCTGTTCATCATCGGGCAGCGCCTCTTCCAGCCAATCCGCCAGCCGCGGCGCCACCAGTTCTTCAACCCGCTTGATGCGCTTCAGCCGATCCGCCACTGCCTTGATCTCGCGCGTGGCTTCGGGCGTATCCCGCTCATCGCGCCGCCAAACGCGATACACCTCCGCCAGCTTGGCCGCGCTCTTGGGGTCGGCCAAATACGCCAGCAAGCGCGCCAGCGCACCCACCACCGCCCGCGTGGTCGAGGTGCTATTGAGGTTCTCGACATAAGGCGCCTCTTTCTGCCGCAAGAATTTGACAATCTCCGAGCCGCGGGTGTTGCGCGCCACCAGGATGGCCGCCGTGCGCTCCGGGTTGTCCAGCAGCCACTGCTTGCAGGCTTCAGTGACGAACATGGCTTCTCTGGTGGGGCTGAAGGCTTCGTCAATGAGTGTCACAGCCGCGGGGTCGTCCGGCGGGTTGGGCTGCGGATCCCCCGGCGGCGTCGGCAAGATTTCCGGCGGCGTCAAAGGCGTGCGCCGGCGGATCGCTGCGTGCCGATGCGCCAGCGACCAGTCGATCAGCCGGTTGGCCAAGCGCTGAATGCTGCGCGTGCTGCGGCCGGAGTTGGGCAATTCCCGCCCCACGACGCCGGGCGCCTTGACGAAAGCGCGCAGATACTTTGGGTCAGCCGTGGTGAAGGTCTCGAAGATGGCCTGATTGGGGTCGCCCACCCGCACCCAGTTGCCGCCCTCGCCCGCCAACAAGCGCAGGATGTCTTCTTGCAGGCGGCTGCTGTCTTGCGCCTCGTCTTCCAGGATGTAGACCCACTTGCGCTGCAGGGACGCCAGGTAATCGGGCGATCCGCGCAGCACTTGCAACGCCAGCCGGATCAAGTCCTGAAAGTCGACCGCGCCCCGATACGCCAGCGCCCGCTCGTAATCGGCGTAAATCTCGGCGCAGCACTCGGCCAGCAGCAACCGGCCCGGGCAGTCCGCCAGCAGCTCGCTCAAATCCGCCGGCGACAGCAATTCGTCTTTGGCCGCGCGGATAAAATTGCGCGCCGTGTCCGTCAGCGCATCCACCCAGCGCTGAGTGCGGTAATGCGGCTTCTGCACGTACTCCGGCGCCAGGAAAGCGTCAGGCGCTTCGGGATTGCGCCGCGCCCAGGCATCGACGGCATCGGCCAGAATTTCGTTGCTGACGCGCTCGTCGATGATGGCGAACTGATCGTCCAGGCCGGCAGCGCCCGGCTTCTGCCGCACGATGTCATTGGCCAGGCTGTGCAAGGTGCGTACGCGATAGCCATAACCCGGCAGCAAGCCATCGTGCGTGACGAGGCTGTTGACCTGGCGCGCGAAGTTTGCCACCGCCGCATTCACCAGGGTCACGATCAGGATTTCCTGGCCGTCCTGCAAAGGCGTCTCCGCCAGCAGTCGCGCCGCCAATGCCGACAAGGTCGCCGTCTTGCCGCTGCCCGGCACCGCCGCCACGCCCAGGAAGCCGCCCCGATAAGCCAGCACTTCGGCTTGTTTCGGCCGCGGCTTAAACATGAGCCGCCCGCCCGCTCTCCTGACGCAGCACCGCCTGTATCGTCTCCAGCAGCGCGCCACGCCCCTCGTAGCCGCCCTCGTTCAACTCGCTGTATCCCAGATAAACCGCCCGCCGGCAGCGCCGCGTCAACGCCAGCAACATTCGCCGCAAGGTCTCTCGGTTCAGCGCCAACTCATCGTCATCGCTCCAGACTGCGCCCGCCGGCCAGCCGCGGCTGAGCACCTGCGGGTGCGTCAAGGGCTGATACAGCCGCCGCGCCCAGCCATCGCTGCCGATGTTGAGCCAGAACTGATAATCCACCGGCCGATTGCCCAGCAAGAAAGTGGTTGCCGGCGCGATTAAGACGCTGTCTTCGGCCTCGGCCGTCCAATCGCGCAGGTAAAAGTTGGCGATGACGCCGCGATCGACCATCTTCACGTAGTCCGCGCCCAGATCCCGCGACTGATCATAGCGCAGCATGAATTCGAGCGACCAGCGGAAGCCGCGCGCCGAATCCACCAGGTTCATCGCCGTGTTGCCGGCCGCCGCCTTCCCGTGAAAGCCGAAACCCACCCGCGACAAAACCTCGCCAAAGAGACGGCGGAAGAAGATGTCGAGCGCGTCCGCGCGCCCCTCGGCGATCGTGTCCTTCAGCCATTCACAAAGCCGATCGTATCGCGCGCCCAGCTCAAAAGTGATGCGATCTTGCATCGCCGACGCCCGCACCTCGCTGAAGGGCAACAGCGCCCCGCCGCGGTAGAGCATGTCCGTCAGCAGCTTGGCCCGCAAGAGATCCAGCCCGTCGATGGCCATCATCAGCGCCAGCGATACATCCCAGCCGGCCGGCGCCAGTCCCCACTGCGGATGCGCCAGCCGCGCCAGTGTCAGCAGCGTGCGCGCCGCCGGCTCATCCCGCAGCGCCCGCGACGGCCGGTGCGAGCGCGCCGCCACGCCCCGCTTCGCCAAGCTCTCGGCCAAGCCAAAGCGCAACACATCCGACAAGAAGGGCGCCAGCACCACTATCTCCTCCGGCGCCACGCCGCGCTCCCGCACCAGTTCCGCGATCTCATCCGCCACCCAATCCACCATCTGCGGATGGTAACGATGCGCTTCCCAGATTAGCGCCGGCGTCGCGCTAACGTCATCCGTCGTCTCCGCCACCGCCGGCCCCAATTGACACGCCAGCCGGCCGCCCAGCGCCGCCACGCCCGGACGCATGACGAAGCTGTCCCCCAGCCTGTACTCCACGTCACACAAGGGCTGCAGACGCCGGGCGCTCTGCGGGTCCGCCCCCAGGAATCGGCGGAAACCAGCGTCGCTGTCGTATATTAGCAGCGCCGACTCGCACTTCTGCAGCAACTGCATCAGAAAATCGTGCGAGGCCGGGTTGTCCTCTTCGATATTGTCCGCGATCACGTGCTTGTATCGGCCGAAAACAGCAGCGCGCGCCGCCGGCAAAGCCAATACGTGCTGGCGAAAAACCTCCAAATACAGCGAGAAATCCAGCAGATTATGCGCCAAACAGTATTCACGATACGCCAGGGCGCAGGTCTGCGCGTCATCAAAGATATGCGCCTGCTCCACCCCGCCGCCCAATGCCGATTTCAAGCGCCCGCCGATCTCGCCGATGGGGAAGCCGACCAGCGCCGCCTTGTTCATATTGTCCACAATCTGGCTGTAGAGCCGCGCCCGATCGATGCGCACGCTGTTGAAATAATCGCGCTCATTGACCAGCGGCTCAACAGCCAGCGTCATGAAGTACTGCACCAACTCCAGGTTGAGGAAATTGGGCAACTCCCGCGGCTGAGCGAAGCCAGCCTCCCCCGCGATGAGGAACCAGAAGGTCTCCACCATTTGCCGCGCCAGGCCGCCGATCGTATAGGCCGATACCTGCCCGCCGCTGTAGGACCGGGCCGCGCGCAACGACTGCAAGTAGGGCTCCGCCAGCGAGCGCTGCGGCACGAAGATCAGAATCGATTCGGCAGGCGCCCCCGCCGCCAGCAGCTGCTCCAAGCGCGCGACGCCCGCGCTGGTCTTGCCACAACCAGCACTGCCCTCCAGCCAGACTTTCCGGTCGAGCGCCGCCGCCACCCCTGCTCCCGCGGCGGACAATTCGCCGTCCCCCTTCGCGCTCAAATGCCCGCCTCCCCGACTGACTCATCCGCCCGCGCCATTATAAAACGGGCGCTCTTCAATATCGACACGCTCCAAGCCAGCATCCCCACATCACGACGCAACCAGACAGACTCTACTCTACACCCGTCAACGCTCTGCTCAATCTCCACGGCGGCAAAGGACTTCACTTTCGTAAGAACACCTGTGCGTATGGGCGAGCCCGTCGCTTGCCCCTTGGTCCGATCAATTCTTCAACCCTCTTCGCATGACTTATACGGATCTACTTCTTTGCCCCAGTGGTGGATGATTCTTGCTTTCCTTACTTGCGCAAACTGAGACGTAGCGACCTTAATTTTCCGTTATAATAGAGAGTATGTCCAATGTGTCTCAATTCCGCCATCGGGCTTGCCAAACCGACCCCGTTGCGATATAGTTGCATTGTATCTATACTGTTCAGTTTTGGAGTTGCCTAGCGTATGCCTCAAGACCATCGCCCTCGCACCGAAACGCGACAGCTCATGATCGATATCGTCGCGCGCAGCGAAAAGCCCCTGACGCGCACCGAAATCGTCAATCGGCTCCAACGCAAAAAGACGCCCCATCTGATCGACATGATGGACGCCTTGGTGGACGAAGGTATCTTCCATCGCAGCATTGTCACATTTAACAATGGCGTTACCGGGTACGTCTATTCCGTCGCCCGCTCGTATGCCCGCCAGTAGGATCCTCCCATGAAAATCATAACGCTCCTCAACGAAAAAGGCGGGGTGGGCAAGACGACCGTCGCCACGCACCTGGCCGCCGGCCTCGCCATACGCGGCAAGCGCGTTATCCTGGTTGATGCCGACCCGCAAGGCCACGCTACCATCGCCTTCGGGCTGATGAAAGAGCCCGGCTTCTACGATCTCATCGTGCGCAATGCCCCTTTTCAAAAGGTGCTGCGGCCCGTGCCGCCCGAGCGCTTTAATGTGCCCGATGAAGCCGGCAGCACCGGCGGGCAGTTGCTGGTCGTCCCCTCCAATATCGAGACGCGCAGCATCGCCGGCAACATCTCCGACGCCTTCACCGTCTTGAAACGCTTCAACCAGTTGCGCAACGCCATCGACTTCGTCTTCTTTGATACCTCGCCCACCCCGTCGCTGCTGCATTCGTCGATTTACATGGCGACCGACGGCATCATCTATCCCACAAAATGTGAAGCCTGGAGCTTCGACGGCCTCCGCGAGAGCCTGACCCACAAAGACCAGTTCAGCCCTATCAGGCAACAATATAACTTGAACGATATCAAAGTGCTCGGCGTCGTGCCCACCATGTATCGCGGCCGCACCCTTGAGCATCAAGACAACCTGCGCCGTCTGCAAGATACCTTTGGCAGCCTCGTATGGAAGCCGCTGCCTGTGCGCACGATCTGGACCGAAGTTGCCAGCGCGCGCCGCACCGTCTTTTCCCTGGCGCCGGGCAGCAGCACCGCCGAGGACGCCTGGCGCCTCGTCGAGCAGTTGGAGGCACGCATCTATGAGCAGCCGTGAGCGTCGTCGCAAAATCCTCGACGAAGAAAACCTCCTCTCCAATAACCCCAATACCCTCGACCCCAAAACTGCCGACGCCATCGGCTTCGGCTTGGGCGATCTGGCGCTGGAAATAGCGGCCGCCGATAGCGAATTCCAAGCCATCGAAGCCGTCAGCATTCACGAGATTCAGCCGAACTCCATCCAGCCGCGCAACAGCGTCCCGCACGACCTCACCGATATCTTCGCGCTTCACCCACAAAATGTCGTCGACATCTTCGAGCGCTGGATCATCGAAGTCCAACTGGAGACCGGCCGCAAAGACTTCGACATCACCAACTACCTGCTGGGCCAGACCACCGACCGTGGCGAACAAGCCGAAATCGACGAGACCGAAAGCGGCGCCGATTTGCCGCCCGCGCCAAAAGAGCTCGCCTTGATGAAGCTGGTCGATCTCGCAGCCAGCATTCGCCGCGACGGCTTGGCCAATCCCATCACCCTGGTGCAGCACGATGGCCACTACGAGATCGAGACCGGCGAACGTCGCTGGCTCGCCTACCACATCTTGTACTGGAAATTCGGCGATGGCGACAAGCGCCTCGATGGCAGCGTCGTCAACTGGTCTCGCATACCCTCGCGCACCGTCAACCGCGTCGACGTTTGGCGCCAAGCCAGTGAAAACAACGCCCGCGACAACCTCAACGCCATCAGCCGGGCGCGCCAACTCTCGCTTCTGCTGATGGACCTCCACGGCTGGCACAACTTCGGCGGGCGCGGCAGCTTCGATAATGAGCAGTCCTTCTACGCCCAAGTCGCCGACGGCGCCCTCTGGCGGGTTCCGCGCGGGCAGGGCGAGCGGCTGCTGAACGCCATGGGTTTGTCCAATGCCGGGCAGTTGCGGCAATACCGCGCTCTGCTCCGTCTGCCGGCGGACCTCTGGCGCAAGGGCGATGACGAAGACCTCACCGAAGGCGAGCTGCGCAAAATGAAAGCGGCGCTCGATACCGTTACACGTGTAACGTCAACCAACAGCAAACGCAAGAAAGACGCCATCACGCGCCTGGCTGCCGATGCATCACTCTGGCGCAACAAGCTGCGCAAAGAAATCGACTCCGTCGACCCCAGCGCCCGGCCCAAGCTGCGTAAACTCATCGAAGCCGAAATCCGACAGTTGCTGCGCCTCATGGCCGACATTGACGAATCCGCCACCTGATCCCGCCCGCCCGCCCAGCCCGATCAGCAAAAAAAGAGCACATCGCATGATGTGCTTTTCGCTCCCTCTACCGTTACACGTGTAACGCTATCGCAACACGCGCCTAACCAACCGGCTCCCTCAACAAACCAACGACCTCACGCGCCCTCAGCCGCCAGCAGTTCCGGCCACCTCGCCTCCCAACCAACGCCATCGCCGCCGCGCCCCTTCGCTGACGTCATCTCCTCGTAGGCGTCTCGCAGCGCCAGGAACACCTCGCCGTTGCCAAACTCCTTCAACATGCGGAAGGCCACGCCCCGCCGTGCCGGCCGCCGCACCTCTCGCCCAGCGCCATCATAGGCCACCAGATACGCGCCGATCGACTCCGCCACCTTATCATCCGCGATGCGCCGCGCCACACTTTCGTACGTCAGGGCAGATCGTCTGTATCGAACCTTTCTCAGCGACCGCACCACCTGCGACACCTGCGTCGCCGCCCCCTCCGCCGCCCGCAGCAGACCTGCAATCGCCCCATCGCCATCACGCCGGGCGCGCGCCCGCAAAAACTCGCTCAACTGCATCGGCGCCGTCTCCGCCTCTTCCTCCGCAGCGCCATCGACCCGAATCACCGACCCGCGCCGCAAACATACCTGTACGCCACCAACCGCTTCCCGCAATAGACGCACCCCGATGTGACGCCACGCCGGCATACGCGAACCGTCCGGCAACTCCAGCCAATAACCCTTCGTGGCATTCTTCTTTTCCGCCGGCGCCCTCCCCGGCAAGCACCACACACTGCCCCAGCTCAACGCCAGTCGGCCCACAGACGCTCGCACCGACGCGCCCACGATGCGGTTATAGCGCCGCACAGTACGCGCGCTCACCCCCATCCGCCGCGCCAAATGGCCCATCGTCACCTGCCCCTTCACCCGCCTGATGTACTCCCGATGCACCGCCAGCCGATACGCCCGCGCCGACTTTATATCTTCGATCTCCATCGCATCCGACGGGCTCCATCCGCAACCCAGCACATCCAGCAGCTGCGCCACGCTCGGCACCCGAAACATCAAACTCACCGGCCGACCGCGCTTGCCCGATTTAAGTCCCTCACTGTCCAGGTAAGCAACATATCTTCTACTGATTATATGCCTGCCATTGAAGATCGACGCCTCTCCCGTCAAGGCCTGCAATACACTCTTCCGACTCAGCCCAAACTGCCCTCCCAAGCGACAGGCCTCTTGCAACGTGAAAGCTCTCTCCGCCTCCCACCCAGCCAGAACAAACGCATCCAGCAGCCGCGCCATCACGCTTGACCCCTGGCTACGCAACAACCGTTCTCGCACACTGTTCGGCACTCCGCGCCCCCGCGCCAACCGGCCCGGCCCACGCCTAAACGCGCTCGCGATTGTACGCTTCCCTTCCTGCCAGCGGTCGCTCTTCCTCTCCGCCCGATGCTGCCAATTCGGCGCCGCGCTACTGTGCTCTGGCAACAGCCTGGCTTCGCTCTGCTCCAGCGACCAGCCCGCATCCCGCGCCATGCTCGCCGTCCGATACAGAGCGTTGTTTCGCCCGACAGCTGGCGCCAGGCGTCGGTACACCTTCTCCAGCTCAAGCTCTTCTCCCATAAGCGGCTCCTTACTCAACACATCAGCCCCGGCCGTCGACACGTGAAAGTAACTCAACAGTCTCTCGACGTCCGCTTTCCCTACTTCCAGCGCCTCACACGCTCGCGCGACCTCGTATCGCAGATCCGGCAGCACCGATCCCGCCCCCACGACATATGACCGCTCTCCCTTAATATCACCGCCTTGAAACTGATGGCTGGGCACCTTCTCGCTCGTGCGGAAATACACGTGAAAACCTCGCTTCGTCTTCACCGTGTACGTATCCTTATACTGCGGCAACTCCTTGCAGAAATGCCGATACCGCTGCCGATCGTCGAAATCCACCACCAGCAGCCGTGAGACTGAGCCGCACACCACCCCGATCCCGGTGCAACCGTCGGCGAAGAAGCCCTTGACCTCGGCCTCCGTCGCTGATCGCTGCTGATACCTGCCCCAGCGCAGACCAGGCCGCTTCGGCTCATCGGCCAGCTTCTTCCCCATTACCGGTATCACAGAATAGCCCGCGCTGATCAATTCAAGCGCCTTGGCAGTCAACGCTTTCGCCAGCTTCTTCTTCATAATTTCGTCATCCTACCCAACCTGTTTCGGCTGCATTTGAAGTCACCCACGACCATCAATCACGAAGCAATTCGGCTGTCAGCGATCGCCTCACCGATAGCAACCAGCGACCCGCGCCCCCAGCCAGGTCTAGCGCCACCTGTCCCCGCACCTGGCTCTGCGCTTCCGCTACGGCGATCCGGTAACAATCACGCTCTTCATGCTAACGAGCAACATCGCCCATCAGACGCCGCGCGATCGGCCCTTTATTTCTGATGAAATTGACCCATAATCACTTGCACAATTTTGCTGCAAAACGCAGCTTTCAGGCCGTGGACCTGACCATCATCACTCGTGACCGGGCGCGCATTTCTTGCTCCGCTTGCGCCACGAAAGCGGCGGACCAAAAACCGCCCGCCACAGCCCTCATTGCTATACGCGCTCTATCTATACAGTCTATACGCGACGACGACATCCCGCAAGCCATTTGTGGATCTTAGGCCAGATGATCTGAGCAAGCTGCGAGATAGAATATATGTTCTAGTCCCGACTTTAACTTCCAGGCAACGCGGATGCTTAGCTGAGCAGGACTGTCTCCCGGCGCGGCTATGCTGCGAGCGGCAGTGAATCTCCTCAGCTGAGCAGGCGGCCGCCGTCGACCGTCAAGGATTGACCGGTGATAAAGGCG
The DNA here is from genome assembly GCA_965208195.1 of Phototrophicaceae bacterium. GTDB lineage: Bacteria > Chloroflexota > Anaerolineae > Aggregatilineales > Phototrophicaceae > UBA6055. Next base: position 2,963,572 of record CBDBOC010000004.1, read on the forward strand.
GACTCATCCGAAGCCAGGAACGCGGCGGCATTGGCGATATCAGCGGTCTCTGTCAACCGCGCCAACGGGGTTGCGCGCGTCGTCGCTTGTATCATGGCGTCTCTATGTTCAGCGACCGCGACGCCGGGCGGCGCCAGAGCACGCGCCATATCATCAATGCGCTCGGTGGCGATCAAGCCGGGGCAAATGGCGTTGACCGTGATGCCATAAGGCGCCAACTCCAGCGCCAACGCCTGGCTGAAGCCACGTACGGCGAACTTGGACGCGCAGTACGCGGCGTAGCGGGGCACACCGGCCCGGCCCGCTGTCGACGAGATATTGATGATGCGGCCGCCGCTTCCGCATTCGATCATGAAGCGGGCTGCCGCGCGACAGGCGAGGAAGGTGCCCTTGACGTTGACGCGCTGCACCAGGTCAAAGGCGTCTTCTTCCAGCTCAACCACCGGCACACGATCGCGCCCGGCCGGCGCCCCGGCGTTGTTGACCAGGATATCAAGCCGGCCGTAACGCTGCCTCACTTGCGCTATCATGCTGTCCACTTGCTCGGCATCGGCGATATCAGCGTAGACGCCGAGAGCGGCTCGACCCAGCCCTTCGATCTCGCTGACGACGGCCCCCAGGCCCCTGCGCTGACCGCCCTCTTCCCTGAGATCGTTCACCACCAGGTCCGCGCCCTCTTGCGCCAGGCGCAGCGCAATAGCCCGCCCCAAACCAGCCGCCCCCGCGGCGCCCGTCACCAGCGCCACTTTTCCTGCCAATTGGCTCATGGTCCCACCACCTTCGCTACTCCAATATGCGCTGATCGCTGAGGTCTTTGCCGCCGACGCTCTTGCTCAGGCTCGCGCCGCGATAGTCGTAGATGGGCAGGGCAGCGAAGGCATTGACGATGTTGTATTGCGTCGGCATGTCTTCCCAGCGGGCCTGATGAAATGCCACCTGTCCCTCGCCAACCTGACGCTCTAGCACGCGGCGATTCGGCGCATCAGCCGGCGTATACACAGCGTATTCGGCATCTGCCGTGCCCCAGGCGCCGGTCCGCGGCACATACTTGTAGTGCAGCGTGCCCGCTGCCTCCACGCTCTCGCTGATTTCCGCCGCGGATTGCGCCCGCAAGCCCGACAGACGCATGTCAAGAAACTTGTAGCCGAGCCAGCTGGCGCTGATATGATGCGCGCCGCCTGTCGTGCGTGGCGTCGGTATTTCGCAGTAAATCTTGGAAAAACCGAGCTCTTCACGGCCGGTGATGATCGGGTCCGTCAGATTCTCCCACAAGACCGTGAGGAAGTTGCCCCGCATATCATCGCGCGCGCCCCGATATCGCGCCGGGAAGCTGACGCCCAGGGTATTGTAGCCACGGCCGGCCAGCCACTCGATTTCCGTCATGTAGCTCGCGCTGACTGTGACGACTGGCTCAGCCTCCAATTGGAAGCCCGGCGGCAGCATCGCCTGCAACAGCCGCGGCTCGGTCAGGAAGCTGACAGCGTAGCTCGTGGATCGCGGGTTGTCGCGGCATTCGAAGCGCCGCCCATCCGGCCCGCGTCGCGGTCCCGTCCGCGGCCCGAAATGCGTCGGCATCCTGTACATCTGGTCCGCGTCAAATTCGTATGTCATGGAGCTAACCCCTCTTGTGTCGTCTCTTGTCAGGTCCCCTCAGCGGACGCCCTCGGCGGCACGGGGCGGCTGATCTGAATCAGCAGATAGCCGATTAAGCCGTAGAGGGCGGCCGCGAAAATCTGAAATCCATGCAAGAGAAAGCCGGTCGCGGTCGCATCGGATGCTGACCAGCCGGCGAATTGCACCAGGCCAACGCGCCAGGCAACTTCGACCACGCCAAATCCGCTGACCGTGAAGGGAAAGGCGGAGGCGAACATGCCCAGGCTGACGATCGCGATCATCACCGGCAGCGCCACCTCAATGCCCAGCGCGCGCAGCAATACATAATTGGTCATAAACGAAGACGAGTAGGTGAAGCAGGAGATAAAGAGCGCGGATAGAAACAGGCGCGGCTGGCGAATGCGATCCATTTCCGCCGCCAACTGCAACAGGCGCTCATACAGCTTCGTCAGCAAATGACGCGGGTCGTCTTGCGCGCGCGCGAAAACCGGGCCCAGCAGCCGCAGCAACAGCCGGATGAGTCCGCCCCCGAAATAAAGCGCGATCACGCTGAGGGCGAAGGTCAGGGCGATCGCCAGCGTCAACTCGTCGCGCTGCGCGGCGAGCTGCTGCGCGCTGGCCGGGATGCTGGCGGCGAAGACCGATACAATGATCAGCAACTCCAGCATTCGCGCCCCCAACAGGCTGCTGACGCCCTCTTCCATGGAATAATTCAGGCGCGAGCGCAGCAACACAATGTACGACAGCTCGCCCAATTTGAAGGGCAGCGCCCGCACCAGGAAGTTGTGATACAGCGTGATGGGTATCAGCAGCCGCCAGGATGCATCGCCCTTGTCCAGCAAAATGCGGTAACGCAGCGCCCGCAGCAGATTCAGCGCCAGATACGCCAGCAGCGCCGCCAACCAACTGCCCAGCCCCACCCGGCCGATGAGATCGTCGAATTCATCCCAATGGACATCGCCGATGAGAATCGCCAGCAAGATAACCGTGACCATTATGCTGAGGGCGCGCACCAGCAGTTGTCGGCGCCCCTTGCTTCGGGTTTGCGTCGGCATCAATGCGTCTGCCATGGCCCGGTCACTCCTCCGCCGCCGCGCTATGCCAGTGGGACAGATCGCGGCCCAGCAACTCGCTCAAGCGGCTGATGTCGTCGCGGAAATCGTCAGCCAGCCGCGCCCGCAGCTCCACCGTTAATGGCGAGCGGCGTTCGTATTTTGTGTACGCGGCGATGACGCCTTCCACGGCCCGCGTGCGGATTCTGTAAGGGACCAGCACATGCGTCGTGGCCAGGTAGGTCAGCCGGTCTTTCAGCAGCATCAGGGAAAAGCCGCTGTCCACAATCCACTGCTGCAGCCAACCCAGCCGCACTTCCTTATTGGGATTGCGGATATCAAAGGTGGTGCTGAATCGCTGGTCCAAGCCCAGGAATTCCAGCGCGCTTTGGTATGCTGTGGCGGTATCAGCAGCGAAATCATCAAAGATGAGCACCAGCACATTCTCGCGGCCAAATTGCTCGAAGTATCGCTCGACCTGCGGGCTGAAGCGGGCCACCTGTCGGTACTGCAGCCCGGTCAGGCAGTGCGCCGCGCGGCGGATGCGCTCCCCGGCCCGCCGATCGGCTTCCGCCGCCAAGGCATCTTCAAAGCGCGCGATCTGCTCGTTGCCGCTGTAGCGAAACTGCGACCACATGGAATACATCATGTCGACCGGGTTGCGCAGCATGATGATGATCTTGGCATCCGGATCGTAGGCGTGGATTTCCGCCGCCGCCCGCTGGCTGACCAGATACCAGGGCGATGACTCGCCGATGCGCCGGGCGCCGCGCGCATCGTTGAACAGCTTGAGATAGCGCTCCGGCCGGCCGCGGAATTGCTCAAAGCGCGTGCCCTCCAAGTCAGAGCCGAAGAAATGCGGCTCCTTGTAGTAGGGCATGAAGACATCCGGGTGGCGCTGCAGGTACTCATGCAGCGAGGTCGTGCCGCATTTTGGCGCGCCTACAATGAAGAAGTTCGGCTTGGCCCGGTCGCCCAGTGCCGCAGCGCGCAGGCCGTGTCGAGGCAGCGCCATGCTCACGATGGTGGTCCGCTTCCGTTGTCACGTCCGATTATAGTACAAAAGGCGCATCCCGATAGCCCTGCGCCGCGCCGTCCCTCACCACCTCCCCAACACCGTAAACCGGGGCGATACGGCCTGTCGCTCGAAATTGCACGCTGGCCAATTCTGTAGGGGCGAGACTTGTCTCGCCCGCCCGTCCCCCACGACCCCGCCAACGTCGATTGCCGTAGGCGCGCTTCTGCGATTCGCCCTGTATTGCTATCGTGTACGTTCGGTCGACTCACCAAGTCGCCCCTGTTTAAGTTGCAGGCCAAAGCCCAACGTGCGTACGGGCGAGCCGGTGGCGTGCCCCCACAGCTTTCCTCAGCGCCTCTGTGGTGAATCGCTGTTGCGTCATTTGCTTGCGATCGCCCCCGCCGCCGCAAATGTGACGAGAAGCTGCAACTTTTGGTATGCTTGGGGGCAAAGCGCTTGTTTAGGTTCTGGGAGCGTCACATGTCGAAGGCAGCCAAGCGTCCCCACCGCCTCAAGAAGAAGTTCTACGAAAAAGAACTGATTCGCCTGCAATTTGAACTGGTCAAATGGCAGTACTGGCTCAAACACAACGACATGCGCGTCATGATCACCTTTGACGGGCGCGACGCCGCCGGCAAAGGCGGCACCATCAAGCGCATCATGGCGCCGCTGCAACCCCGCGATATCCGCCTGGTCGCACTGGGCAAACCCTCAGACCGCGAGCAAACCCAGTGGTACTTCCAGCGTTACGTGACGCACCTGCCGGCCGCCGGCGAGATCGTGCTCTTCGACCGCAGTTGGTACAACCGCGCCACCGTCGAGCGTGTGATGGGCTTCTGCAGCGATCGCGAGTACTGGGATTTCTTGCGCGACGCGCCCAATTTCGAGCGCCTGCTGGTCAACGACGGCATCATCCTGCTCAAATACTGGCTCTCCGTCGATGATGACGAGCAAGAGCGCCGCTTTCAGGAACGCGCCTCCAATCCCTCTCGCCGCTGGAAGCTCAGCCCGATTGATATCGAAGGCCGCAACCGCTGGGTGGCCTACTCCAAAGCCAAAGATGTCATGATCGAGCACACCGACATTCCCGAATCGCGCTGGCGGCAAATCAACTCCAACGACAAGCGCCGCCTGCGCCTCAATATCATCCGCGATATGCTGGACGCCATCCCCTACGAAAATGTCATCCCCGGCCCCATGAAACTCCCCCAGCGGCCGCCGCAACAACCCTACGACAGTCGTCCGCCACGCGACTTCCACTACATCGTCAAGGACTACTACGGCGATCGCTAGCTCACCTTTAGCCTATCGATACAGTATATATGCTGCTCAGCCACAGTTCCATGTAGGGGCGAGACTTGTCTCGCCCTCCCGACCCTCACATCCCCACCAACATCGTATTCTTTAAGGGCGAGGCGGTGACTCGCCCTCCCGTCCCTCACTTAATCGGCGCACTCAGTGGCAACAAGTCTCTGTGCTCTCCGTGTCTCTGTGGTGAATCCACCCGCAACGTGACCGGGCGCGATTCACCGCGTCGCCAACCGCTGATACAAAAATGTCGCCAAAGGCGTGCCAACGTCTTGCCTCTACAGTCGTTGCATTTGGCGAGATTCATATTCAGCATGAGCCATGTCGTGGCCTGCATCACAAACAGAGGAAAACTCGGTGTACTCATTTTCCTCGCTGTACTCGGTGGTAAATGTGTAGATCCTGCGCCATGTCGTAAAGCGCGGCCGGCTTCGCTGAGCATGCCGGCGCCGGGCAGGGTGGGGCGGGCGCAGCTACTTCTTGCCCGTGGCCAACTTCTTGCGCGTTTCCCGGCGGGCGATGGCGGGCAGCCCCTCACCCGCCTCATCGAGATAAGCGCTGATGGCGTCGCCGTGCAGCTTGATCGCCTTGCGCAGCAGCCAGGAAATCGCTTTGGTGATGCGCTTGTCGCGCTCGCCCTTGAGCTGCTCGATCAGCCGCAACGATAACTCCAGCAGGCGCGGGTCCGCATCTTGGCTGACCGGCGCCGTCAGCAGCACCAGGGCGGCGCGCCGCTTGTTGACATTGCCATCGCCCGCCAACGATTCCAACAGCGCCCTCCAGCCGTCCCAATCCGCCAGCAAATCGGACGCGTGGAAGACCGTCTGGCAGGTGCTGTCCACCTCCGCCCAGCCCTCCAGGCAGCCCAGCCAGGCATCCAGTTGCGCCAGCGGCAGTCGTCGTCGATAGCGCGGATAACGCAGCAAGAGCGTCTGCGGCGAACAGCGCTCTTCGTAGGACCCGCCCTGATACAAGCTGTTGATCAGCGCCAACCATTCGTCAAAGCTGAGATCCTTGTGCGCCCGGCAAAAATCGAGCAAGATGCGGCGGCGCTGCGCATTCGTCAGGCCGTACCATTTGCGCGCCGTGCGCAGATGCTCGGGGCGCTGCGTCGTCCGCCCGCGCCCGGGCTCAGCCGCCTGGATTTGCCGCAATATGCTCGCGTGATGTGGATTCACGGTAATCGAGGAAAACGTAGGGGCGACCAACCCGGTCGCCCGCAATCATGTCAAAGAAGAAATTGGCGCCGCTAGAGCAGCTGCTTCAAGGGGATGTTGCGGCGCTTGAGGAATTCCATGAAGCCGATCTTGTCGATGGTGCGCAGCTCCTTGGCCGTGATCTTGACCCGCACCCAGCGGTCAAGCTCGGGCACGTAGATGCGCTTGTTCTGCAAGTTCGGCTTGAACTGGCGCTTGACGGTGTTGAAGGCCTTGCTGCGCGATTGGCCGAAGAGCGGCTTGACGCCGGTGATTTTGCGTTTGCCGGGCATGGTCTTGCTCCCGTTGACTGGTGTGAGCCTCGCATTATACGGGAATTCGAGCGGATGTCGAGGGCCGCTTCCGCAAGCGCGCCCTTTACCGAATCACGCCCGGCCCGTCATATAGGCCTTGAACGTCCGCATGTTCGGATCGAACGGGAACGCAAGGAGCATGGCGATCTTGGGGAGAAATGACGTCACCATGGAGATTGCTAATCGAACTGGCGGCACCAACAGCACATTGTCCTTGGATAACGTTGGCGGACAGTCAAACTCGTTGTCAAATCGAATCTTACCCGGTTCTCGACCGAACAGGTTATGTCCGAATCCATTTCGCAGTATGTTGTACATGGCGTCAGCGGCGTTGGACGTCAAGCTTGGAAACATCTCCTGTAAGCCGGACTTGTAACGAGTTTCTGGCCTGGGAGATTCCAGATGGCCCAGGCGGAAGTATGTTTCAGGCGCGGGGTTTATGTCCATAAGGATGGCGAAGTTATTGTCTTCTCTATTCGAGTTGATTCGATCAACAAGTGGGATTTCCCACCAGCTGCTGAGGGTGTAAACGAAATAGCATAAGAGATCGTAATCGTTCAGGCGGCTCAGGACCGGATCACCATGAACGGGCAGGTATGAGATGCCCAATGCAACTCGCGTTTCATCCAACAGCTTGTCTGCGAGCGCTTGGCCCTGTATCCATTGGACTTCAAAGCTCTTACGAATGATATAGTCTTGCGCCATCTCAAGACGCGTCAGCGGCAATGCGGGTCATCACCGCGTTGGCTAGGAAATCCGGAACTTCCATGTCGCGTAACATCGCTCTCACCGTATCCGTAGAGATGTTCAGATAATCAAAGCTGAATTGAATCTCCGGATATCGACTCCAGGAATCGCTATCAGTGTCGTGTTTCCACTTAACTGTGATGACTTTCCCCATGACCTCAACGTTGTAAACATAGCCTGCAGGGTTCATTCTCGCGCCCTCCTGTCATAGCTGTTTCCAGCCACTGTATCAATTATGATAGCATGTCTTCTGGTAGAGAATCGAGTGTAGTTCGTTTTGGCTCGCAGCCGCGTACATCTGCTATCATCCCCCCATGAACATCCGCGCCACCCAAGCCAAATCCATCCTCACGCCACAGAAACGCGGCTTCCTCACCGCCGGCGCACGCCCCTTCACCCACAGCCTCTCCTGGGCGGCCGGCTGCGGCTTTGGCGCGCTCTACTGCGGCGCCTTCTGCTACGCCCAGTTCCTGCCCAACTGGCTCTACAACCGCCAGCCGACCGAGGCTTGGGGCGCTGCCCTGGTCATCAAGCAGAACGCGCCTGACCTGCTCGCGGCACAGCTCGCCCGCGCCCGGGATCGCCCTGCCATGCGCATCTTCATGAGCCCCGTCACCGACCCCTACCAGCCCATCGAACGAAAGCTGCGGCTGACCCGGCGCTGCCTCGACATCTTCGCCCGCTATGACGACCTCGACTTGCTGCTGATCCAAACCCGCGGCCCGGCTGTCGTCGACGACCTCGAACGCATCGCCGCGCTCCCCTACGCCTGGCTCGGCATCACCATCGAGACCGACCGCCATGATTTGCCCTACGGCCCGCGCCAATCGCACATTGAGCGGCGCCTTGATGTGGTCGCGGCAGCGGTCGCCCGCGGCGTCCCTGTGCAGATCGCAGTCTCGCCTTGCTTGCCCTACTCAGACCATTTCGCCGAGCGCCTGCTGGCCACTGGCGCCCAGCGCATCGTCATCGACACCTTCACCATCGGCGATGGCAGCCGCGGCCGTCGCACCGGCCACAGCCCCTTCGCCGCCCAAGCTGATTACGACTGGCGCGATGATGACATCGCCATCAGCCTCTACCATCAGCTAGGCTCTCATCACGACAACGTGGCGTGGAGCGGCGCTGGCTTCGCCGGCATTCCCGGCCGTCAGCAGACCGATTGAACCTTTCAGGCGCCGCGCAGGCTCTTTAGAGTGTGAGCAAGAGACGTGGAGCGACCGTGACCGACTTGGCTGATCTGATTGACGCCGCGCGCCAGGGCGACAGCGATGCCTTCGCCGAGGTCGTCAGGCGCTTTCAGGATATGGCCGTCGGTTACGCCTACGCCACCCTGGGCGATTGGCAGGATGCGCAAGACGCGGCGCAAGAGGCTTTCATCGCCGCCTGGTGCGGCCTAATGCACTTGCGCGAGGCAGCGGCCTTTCCCGGCTGGTTCCGGCGGATCGTCCATTCCCAAGCCAATCGGCGTCTGCGCGTCATGGCGCCGCCCCTGGTCTCGCTCGAGCAGGTCGGGCCGATCGCGCTGGCTGAAGCCGAGCCGGACGATGTGGCCGACCGCGTCGCCGCCGCCCTCGCAGCCTTGCCCGAGCCACAGCGGATTGTCGTCCTCCTGCATTACATGAACGATTATCGGCTGGGCGAAATCGCCGCCTTCCTGGAGATACCGCTCGGCACGGTCAAATCGCGTCTCTATCACGCCCGTAAACGCATGAAGCAAAGGATGAAAGCCATGGACGACCTGCCTGCGCAACGCCCCTCGCGCGATGCAGCCTTCACTCGCCGGGTTACGCGCCTCTTTGAAGCGGCCAAGACCAACAACATCGATGTCGTGCGCGCCTTACTCGCCGATGACGCAGGCTTGGCCAATGCTGACGGCCCCATCCGCAGCGCGCTCTGGGCATCCGACGCCAAAGCGCTGCACGTCGCCGTGATGCACGGCCGCAAAGATATCGTCGACCTGCTACTGGCCCACGGCGCCGATATCAACGCCCGCGACGAGAAGTACCGCTTCAACGCGCTCATCCACGCCATCGACCTGGCCGATTTCATGCCCGAATACGCCGCGCTCGGCATGGTCGATTTTTTACTGCAGCGCGGCGCGGAAAAAGACGTCTGGGCTTGCGCCTGGCTGGGCGATCACGCCGGCGTCAAACAGCGGCTGGACGCGAACCCGGCGCTCGTGAACGCGATCGGCCCCGGGCCCAGCACGCTGCTGTCCTTCTGCCGCGATGTCAAGTCGGTTGAATTCTATCTGCGTTACGGCGCTGACCCGCTAGTCCCCTACCAACGCAGCGGCGCAACCGGCTTGACCACGCCCTTGCGCGATATCGCCTATCGTGGGAATTATGACGCGGCGCGCCACCTGCTGGCGCATCTGGGCTGGCCGGTCGATATCCACTGGGCCAGCATCCTGGGGGATTTGACAGCGGTCGAGGCTCGCTTATCCGCCGACCCCACCCTGGCCCTCGCGGTCACGGACGCTGCGCATGTGCTAGGCGCTGGCCTGAGCCCGCTGCACCTCGCGGCCCAAGGCGGCCACATCGCTGTCATGCGCGCGCTGCTGAAAACGGGCGCCGATATCAACGCCCGCAACGCCCGCGGCCATACACCGCTGCACTTCGCCATCTGCTTCGGGCCTAAAGCCCTGCTTGATCCGCTGCCCGATCTTGACGCGGCAACGCAAGACATTGGCGTCTATCGTATGTTGACCGACGTGCCCCGTTTCCTGCTCGATCGCGGCGCTGATCTCTCCGCGCGCGACCATGTCGACAGCCTGACCCCGCTCGAGCTGGCCCGCTCGCCCTTCGAAGACGAGACCGACCGCAGCGATGTCATCGCCCTGTTGCAGATGTAAGAGCAAGTACGTATTGCAGGGTTTGAATCCAAGTCCGTGGCAGACACACGCGCGGCCAGGCCACCGCCCACGCAAAATATCTTGCCGCACGCTCTGCTTTGCTCCCCCTCTCCTCTTGTGGGAGAGGGGGCCGGGGGGTGAGGGGTCGCGGAACAACTACCCGCCCGGCGCCTGAAATGCCAGCTTCGGTTTGCGCTTTGGCGCCGTCGCCCGCACGTGCAGCCAGAATAGCAGCGAGCCGATGAATGTAAGCAGCGAGCCCAGCAGGAACAGCTCGCGGAAGCCAACGATCGACAGCAAGATGCCGCCCCCCAGCGATATCATGGCGAAGCTCAAGCCGGCCGCCATCTCGCCGCTGCCTGCAATCACCGACTGCTGCACCCGCGGCACCAGGTCCAGGATGTACACCGTGAACGCCGTGAAGCGAATCGACATCACCGCCAGCGAGCCGATGAAGCCCAGCGCCGCCGCCAGCCAATGCTCCACCAGCGCCAGCGGCAGCAAGCACAGCGAGGTGAAGAGCGACGACCACAGCACGGTATTCACCAGGCCCCAACGTCGTATCAGCGCCGGTGTCAGCAGCGCGGTTGGCACGCCCGTCAGCCGGCCGATGGCTGCAACAGCGCCGATCATAGCGGTCGACACCGCCAGCTGCCGGTCCATATAGACGTTGAAATAGACCAGCGCCGTCGCCGACCCCGCCACCTGGAACAAGCGAACGACGGTCATCACACAGATCAACACGATAAGCGATGTCGTCCAGTGGAAACGCTCGCTCGCCGCCCTTGCTGAGCCTCCGCCGCCCGGCTTGACTTCAAGCGCCGCTTCGTCCGCCAAGGGGCGGATGCGCTGCAGCAGCAGCACCGCCAACGCCAGCGTCAGCCCGGCCAACGTCAGCGTGATGCGATACGGCGCCGGATCAACCAGCGTCATATTGCGCGCGTCAGCGATGATCCCCGGCAAAATCCCGCCGGCCAGGCTGCCGCAGAAACCGGCCAGCGCCCAATGCGCCGTCTTCAGCGAAAACGCGCGATGTTTATGCGCCACATCCACCACATTCATTAAGTAAGGCGCGCCATTCACGAAGAAGAACGAAAAGCCGGTCAACATCAGCGCATAATGCAACGCCAGCCACGCCTCGCGCATCCCGCCGGGCAGCAGCTCGACCTGCGGCAGCATCAGCGCGCCCACAAGCGATATGACGCCGCCGATCTTCATGATCCGCGTATTGGAATAGCGCGACCCCAATATGCCCGCCGGCAAGCTGGCGCAGGCGAAGGTCAGCAAGCCGACCGCATTCACCAGGCCGATGAATTCCGTGCCATAGCCCAGCCGCAGCAAATACAGGTTGAGCAGCACATTGTAGATGCCGTCAATCACCAGCGACATGCCCACCAGCACCGCGAAGAACAAGCGGGCTTGCGGGTTGAACTGGCGGACGATTGTGAAGGCGCGGATGATCATCGGCGGCCCTCGCGAACACCGCGGCTAATCGACCACCTCGAATATCGCTTCAATCTCGACCGCGAAGCCGTTGGGCAGCGAGGCGAAACCCAGCGCGCTGCGGGCATGCAACTCGCCATCGTACAGCTCCCAGAACAACTCCGACGCGCCGTTGATGACCAGGTGCTGGTCGGTGAATTCCGGCATCGAATTGACGCAGCCCAAGAGCTTGCGCAGGCGCAGCTTGTTCACGGCGCCGCTGATGGTGTAGGCGGCTTTCAGCAGGTCGATGGCGCAGACGCGGGCCGCTTGCTTGCCCGTCTCCACATCCAACTCCCGCCCCAGCTTGCCCTGAAACCCGGTCGACACGTGGCCCGAAACGTAGATCGTATCGCCGATGCGCGTCGCCGGCGCCAGCGTGGTCGACGGCGTGAAATCTTCAATATCTATGCCCATCGCCTTGACTTTGTCGTCGAGGGTCATCTGTTCTCCTCCAGGGAATCTCAATTTCGCTGCTGCCAGTGGCTGGATTATAGGCGCATCGCCGGCTGTGACCATACCCAAGCCAGTCGCTCCCCGTCGAAACCTGTAGGGGCGAGACTTGTCTCGCCCGCCCGTCCCTCACGACCCCTCCCCGTCGAAACTGGCCGGTCCAACTCTGTGAATTGCCCACCCCCACCGCAGATCCATGTAGGGGCGAGACTTGTCTCGCCCACCCGTCCCTCACGACCCCTCCCCGTCGAAACTTGCCGGTCCGACTCTATGAATCGCCCGTCCCACCGCAGATCCTTGTAGGGGCGAGACTTGTCTCGCCCGCCCGTCCCTCGCAACGCCACCAAGGTCGAATTCTGTAGGGCTTGGGTCTACCCCCCTCAATCCCCCCGTATCAACGGGGGGAAGCTCGTCTCGCACCTTGTCGACCTTGGGATTTCCCGATACATCCACCCTTCCGCGCAAATGCTAACGGGTGCGCGCGACCTTAGCTCCCCCTCGCCGTCGAATTCTGTAGGGGCGAGACTTGTCTCGCCCTCCCGCCCCGCCGACTCCTTTAGACACACGCGCAACCCAGCCACCGCCCACGCAATATACCTTGCATGCCGGCTTACCCTAGCCCTCCTCCCTTATGATTCGGAGAGGGCCCGGGGGTGAGGGGTGGCGCGAGGGGTGGCGCGAACTCAGCTCCCCCTCTCTGATGATTCGGAGAGGGGGCCGGGGGGTGAGGTAGGATGAGCAGGCAAAATAGCCCCAGTACCTGACAAGCCTTGTAGGCGCGAGACTCGTCGGCCGCCAGTGTCCACGCGCCCGTCGGTGCCAAATGTGTAGATCCTCCGCCTTGTGGCGTCTTGCGAGCGACTACAGTTAAAATCAATCCCATGATCTGCTTCCACCTGCCAAGAAAAGAGGAGTCTCATGCAAAACCATAGCGTCATCTTCACCGCCCCCGACCAGATCGCCGTCCAGCCCGTCGAAAGCGACTTCATGCCCCTTGGCGCCAGCGAAGTCCTGCTCCAGTCGCACTACACGCTCATCAGCGCCGGCACCGAACTGGCTTGCCTGGCCGGCGTCGAGCATTGGTTCAGCTTCCCCGCCACACCCGGGTACGCTGCGGTTGGCGAGGTGGTGGCGGCGGGCGCCGAGGTCACCGCAGTGGCCGTGGGCGACAAGGTCTACTACATGGGCGGGCATCGACACTACCACGTCGTCGACACCGCCGATCCGCGCGGCCTCTGCGTCAAAACGCCGCACGGCAGCGACATGTCCCAAGCCGTCTTCGCGCGCATGGCTTGCGTCGCTTTCACCGCGCTGCGCGTCGCCAACATTGAGCTGGGCGATTTCGTCGCTGTGGTCGGGCTCGGCGTGGTGGGCAACCTGGCCGCCCAATTAGCCGGATTGCAGGGCGCGCGCGTTATCGGCCTGGACCTCAGCGAACGGCGCGCGCATCTGGCCCAGTCGAGCGGCATCCCGCAGGCTTTGGCGCTGGACCCGGCCACGGTCGCAGCTGATGTCGCGGCCATCACCGACGGGCGTGGCGTGGCCGCCTTGATTGAAGCCACCGGCAATCCACGCGCCCTGCCGCCGGCCCTGCCCCTGGTCGGGCGCTATGGCGAAGTCATCTTGCTGGGCACGCCGCGCGGCGCCTTCTCCGCTGATCTCACCGAGACGCTGAGCTACGTGCATTGGGACAGCCGCGGCAACCTCACCTTCAAAGGCGCCCATGAATGGCGCTATCCAGTGAAGCCCGATCACTTCGTCAAGCACTCAATCCAGCGCAATGCCGAGCTGGCGCTGGAGCTGATCGCCACCGGCGCCCTGCGTATCGCGCCCTTGCACACGCATACCCTCCAGCCGGAGCAGGCGGAAGCCGCCTACAACGGGCTGAAGCGCCACAAAGACGAATACCTCGGCGTCGTCTTCGACTGGACCGGCGTCCCGCCGACAATATAATCGCTGACGGCACGGGTCTGCCCGGCGTATTTCGGGCGACCCCTACAGCTTTTCTCTGTGCCCTCTGTGCCTCTTTGGCGAATCATCACTCCCCGCGCAGCCGCGGATCCAATATATCGCGCAGGCCATCGCCGATGAAGTTGAACGCCATCACCAGGCTGGCGATCGCCAAGCCCGGGAAGAGCCACATCCACCACTGGTCGAAGAAATCGATGCCGATGCTGACCATGCGCCCCCATTCCGGCGACGACGGCTCCGGCCCCAAGCCGATGAAGCTCAGCGCCGCGAAGCTGATGACGGCCGTGCCGATATCGAGCGTCGCCAGGATGACCGCCGGCGCGATGCAATTGGGCAAAATCGTGCGGAAGAGCACATAAACGCCGCTTGCGCCCGCGCTATGCGCCGCCTCGACATACTCTTGCGCCTTGACCTCCAGCACCAGCCCGCGCAGCACACGCGCGTAACGCGGCCACCAGACGACGCTCAGCGCCAGCACGGCGTTCTGAATATCCGGGCCCAGCGCCGCCGTCACCGCCATCGCCAATATGATGAAGGGGAAGGCCATAAACAGTTCGGTCAATCGCATCAGCACTTCGTCGACCAAGCCGCCGACATAACCGGCCACAGCGCCGATGATCACCCCCAGCGTGCTGCCCATGATGATGACGGCCAGGCCCGCCGGTATCGTAATGCGCGAGCCCCAAAGCACGCGGCTGAAAATATCGCGCCCCAGCTCATCCGTGCCCATGACGTAGACCGCGTCCGGCGCGCCCAGCCGGTCTACCAGGTGCTGCTGCAAATAAGGGAAGGGCGCCAGCAGCGGCGCGACGAAGGCGATGACCACCCAGAGCACGGCGATGATGATACCCAGCACGACCAGCGGGTTGCGCCGCAGATGATAGACCGCCTGCCAAGTGCGGCTAGGCGACGCGGATGCGCGGGTCGAGGAAGAAATAGAGGATATCGACGACAAAATTTACTCCGACATAGATGAAGGCGAAGAGCAGGCTGACGCCCATGATCGCCGGAAAATCTTGCGACAAGCTGGCGCGGTACATATAAAAGCCGATGCCGGGGTAGGCGAATATCGACTCAATCAGAATCGAACCGACCAGCAGATTGCCATACGACAAGCCGATGACCGTCACCACCGGGATCAGCGAATTGCGCATGCCATGAAAGCCGATGATGTAGCGCTCACGCAGGCCCTTGGCCCGGGCCGTGCGCATATAGTCTTGATTCAGCACTTCCAGTAGGGACGACCGCGTGATGCGCGAAATGATGCCGCTGATGTAAAGCGCCAACGTCAGCGCCGGCAAGACCAAGTGATTGAGCGCGTTGGTGAATGTCTTCCAGTCGCCATTGATCAGCGCGTCGACCGTGTACATGCCCGTGACCGTCGGCGGCGGCCGCATGATGACATGCAGGCGGCCCGGCCCGGCGGCGATGCCCAGCTGAGCGTAAAACACATTCAGCAAGATGAGGCCGATGAGAAACACCGGGAAACTGATGCCGATGAAAGCGATCACGCGCGCGATGTAATCGGCCAACGTGTCCTTCCAGATGGCCGATATCAAGCCCAGCCCCACGCCCAGCACAATGCCATACACGATGCCCAGCGTCGCCAGCTCGATGGTGGCGGGCAAGCGCCGGCTGATGTCTTCGCCCACCGGCTTGCGCGTCTTGATCGACGTGCCCATATCGCCCTGCAGCAATTTGCCCAGGTAGATGAAGTATTGCTCGTGCAGCGGCTTGTCCAGGCCCCACTTCTTGCGGAAGGCGGCGATGGTGTCTTCGTCGTTGAGCGCGTTCGGCGGCAAATTGGCGATGATAGGGTCCGCCGGAATCAAGTTGGCGATCAGGAAGGCCATCACCGTGATGCCCAGCAGCAGCGGCGTCACGAACACAACACGGCGCAAGAAATATTGCAGGAAGCTCATCAGCTTGCTTTGACCGCCCGGATCCACTCGATGCTGCCGCCTAGTGTAACACAAGCGCCCCGCCCGATGAAAAAACCTCCTCGCTGAAAGAAGGCCAGCGGCGCTGTCTCAGAAAAAAGAGGGGCGAGCCCTGCAGCTCGCCCCCAATTTGGCGCTTGATGTTGGACTGTGACGTTATTCCGACCGGCTCAGAATCGACACATCCACCGTCCAGTGCGGGTGGAAGATGAAGCCTTCCAGCGTGGCCAAATACGCCGTCGGCTGCTCCGGCACGTTGAAGGGCGCGAAGGGTCCCTGCTGCTGGTTGAACTCTTGCAAGGCCGTATAGACCTCGATGCGCTCGTCCGGGTCGCTGGCGGTCTTGGCGCGGCCGATCAACGCCTGAATCTCTTCCGGCACATCTTCCAGCTGCCAGTTGTTGCGCTCCGTGGCGACTTTGCCGCCCGGCAAGAAGCTGGTGAAATCGACCGGGTCCAAAATGTCCGGGCCCCAGAGCCAGTAGCCGACGCCGTGGTCGCCGCTGCGGTAGCGCTCCAACGCCACCTGCATCTCGCCCGGCATCAAGATGACGTTGATGCCCACCTCAGCCAGGTCGGCCTGGATCTTCTGCGCATTGGTGCTGAAGGGCACGCCGCCGATGGTGATATCCGGATACTCCAGCGGCATGTCCAGCCCGTCAGCGTAGCCAGCTTCGGCCAGCAATTCGCGCGCTCTGTCCAGGTCGCGGCTGAAGGCGCGGTCTTCGCCAAAAGCGGTGAAGAGGCCGACCCACATATTGCTGCCCGGCGTCACGCCGCCCCAAATCGTCTTGTAGCCTTCGTAATCCAGCGCATAACGTACGGCCAGCTGCACCGTGGGGTTGGCAAAAGGCCCGCTCAAGGACTCATCGGTGTTCATGATGATGAAGTGCGTCCAATTGCTCAAGCCGCGGAAGATCTCGATATTGGGGTTGCCCTCCAATTCGTTGACCTGATCGCCGGAGAGGTCGAGCGCGATGTCGATATCGCCGGCTTCCAGCGCCGCCTTCTGCGTGGCCGCTTCCGGCATGTTGATGATGATCACGCGGTCGAAGTAGGGCTGCTCGCCCCAGTAGCCTTCGTTGCGGACCAGCTCGGTGCGGCTCTGCGGCTCCCACAGATCCAAAATGTAGGGGCCCGAACCAGCCGAGATGCTGTCGAGATAAGCGCCGGCTTCGTCCGTCTCGGCCGCGTCCATGGCATCGGTGCCGCCATTGGCCCGCACCACATCAGCATTGGTGACGCTGAAGACCGCGCTCGTGATCTCCGACAAGAACGACGGCCGCGGCGAGACCAGCGTGACCGCGACATGGTCATCGTCGATGACTGCCACCGAATCGATGGGGTCCGCCAGGAACGAGGGGTTGCCATCGCGATACTTGAGGCGATTCAGCGAGAAGGCGACATCGTCGGCCGTCACATCATCGCCGTTGGCGAAGACCGCATCCGCGTCGATGGAGAAGGTATAGGTCATGCCATCTTCAGAAATCTCCCAGCTATCGGCCAGCCGCGGCAGAATCTGGCTCGCGTCTTCATCCGGGAAGGTGACGAGCTGGTCGTAAGCCACGTGGTTGACGATGTGCGAGGTGCCGGTGAAGCCATTCGCCGGGTCATAGGAGTCGGTCGTCTCCGTATGGCCGATAACCAGTATCTTTTCGTCCTGCGCCACGGCCGTGAATGCGCCGAGCATGAGCGCGAATAACGCCAGCAGGACCAGCGTATGTTGCAAGCGATTCATGTAGATCTCTCCTTAGATTGATAAACTTTACGCTAAATCAGCCCGCCGAGTATAGCGAATAGCGCCGCCCCCCGCAATTCCGCCCCGCCGAGCGCCACGGCGATCGTCGAATCCTGTAAGGGAGAGACTTGTCTCGCCCTCCCGTCCCTCACAACCCCACCAACGTCGAATCCTGTAGGGGCGAGACTTGTCTCGCCCGCCCGTCCCTCGCATCCCCGCCAACCTCGAATCCTGTAGGGGCGAGCCAGTGGCTCGCCCGCCCGTCCCTCTCAAACTCGTGAACGTCGAATCCTGTAGGGGCGAGCCTTGGCTCACCCTCTCGGTGCACTCTTTTTCACTCGGTGTCCTCGGTGGCAAAAGTGTAGCGCCTTCGCCCACAGCGCGCCCCCGCGACCTAACCCTTCACGCCGCTGAGCACGAACCCCTGAATAAAGTAGCGCTGCGCCAAGAAGAACACGATCATCGGCGGCGCCAGCGCCATGCCCGAAGCCGCCATCATCAAGCGCGAAATCCGAGCGATACTCGGAGACGAAAGCCGATATGCCCACCGATATAGGGAACTTGCTCTGATCCTGAATATAAATCAGCGGCAGCAAGAATTCGTTCCAGTAAAAGAAAAACGCGAAGATAGCCACCGTCGCCAGCGCCGGGCGCGATAAAGGCAGCATGATGTTGAGGAAGATCTGCAAGCGGTTGGCGCCGTCGATGCGCGCAGCGTCTTCCAGGTCGATCGGCACCGTCATGAAGAATTGACGCAGCAAGAAAGTGTAGAAGGGCTGGGCGAAGAAGGCCGGCACCAGGATCGGCAAATAAGAATTCAGCCAGCCGAACCAGCGGAACATCAAAAACGACGGGATCAGCGTCACCCAAATCGGCACCATCATCGTTGATAGCATCAGCACAAAGAGCACGTCTTTGCCCGGGAAGCGAAAACGCGCGAATCCGTACGCCGCCAGTGAGCTGCCGAATAACGTGCCGACCACGCCGATGACGGTGATGACAGCGGTGTTGACCGTATAGGTCCAGAAGGGAACCTGGTTGAAGACCTCGCCATAATTCGACCACATCCAAGTATCGGGGATCCACTCGATGGGGTAGGTGAAGATCTGATGCTTCGGCTTGAGGCTGGTCGAGATCATCCACAGCAGCGGATACAGAAAGAGCAAGGCGCCGGGCACCAATATCAGATAGGTCAGCAAATGGTTCTGCAAATGCAGCCGCCGCCGGCGCGACCAGAAGCCGCCCTTGCCCGCCCTCGCTCTTGATGCTGTCGCTGTCGCCATGCCGCGCGCCTCAGACCAATTCGTAATTCACGCGATAACGCGAGACCCACAAGATGAAAAGTGTGACGATGAAAATGATGACAAAGAGCACGCCCGCTTGCGCCGAAGCGTAGCCCAGCCGCAGCTCGCGGAAGGTCGTCTCATACAAGTTGATGGAATAGAAATAGGTGGCGTAATTGGGCCCGCCGCGCGTCATGATATACGCCTGCGTGAAAACTTGCATGGTGCCGATGAAGCCGACTATGAGCACGAAGAATATCGTGGGCGACATCAGCGGGATGGTGATGCTCCACAGCCGCCAGCGTCGGTTGGCGCCATCAACCTCGGCCGCTTCGTAGAGCTCGGGCGGGATGCCCTGCAAGCCGGCCAGAAAGATGATGATGGTGCTGCCAACGCGCCAGAGCTCCATGATGATGATGGAGGGCAGCGCCCAACTCTCGGAGACGATCCAGCCGATTCGCTTGATGCCGATCAAGCCCAGCAGCCAGTTCAAAGCGCCGAATTCGCGATGAAAGAGGAAGGACCACAATACCGCCACCGCCACGCCAGAGAGCACCGCCGGCAAATAATATATGGTGCGGAAGAGCCGCATCCCGCGCACCGGCTGGTTCATCACCAGCGCCAGCGCGAAGCCGATGATGAGATTCAAAATCAGGTAGAAGAAGGTGAAGATCAGCGTGACTTTCAGCGATTGCCAAAAGCGTGTATCCCGCGTGAAGAGCTGGAGGTAATTGTCGAAGCCGATCCACTCGATGGCGGTGACGCCGTTCCAGTCGGTGAAGCTGAAACCGAGCGCGGCGATCAAGGGGCCGGCGGTGAACACCAGAAAGCCGATGAACCAGGGCGATATGAAGAGATACCCTTGTATCGCCTCGCGGCGGAGTAGGTCGCTACGGAACATCGTTGTACGAGACCATAGTCTTATCCTGCCCCGACCCCAAACCCCTCCCCCATAGAGAGGGAGGGGCTTCTGCCTTCGTTTCCATCCTCGTCAACTCCCCTTCCCTCCCTGTGGGGGAAGGGGTCGGGGGATGGGGAGGGTAGCCAGGAGCGCCCTATTCATCCTCGAAGTAACGGTCGGCCGCGGCGTTGGCTTCTTCTTCGATCAGACGCAGCGCTTCCGCCGGGTCACTGCCTTCGAAGATACCCACTATACGGTTATTCCAAGCCGCCCCGTATTCGGAAAAGAAGACGGGATAAGCCCAATTGATGGCATCATTCAGCATCTGCTCGGGGAAGACGTGCACATATCTGCCCTTCCAGACATCCGATGCCGCCACTTCCTCCCACAGCGGCACGGAGGAAAGCCGCCCCGGCACACTACGCAAATTCTGGGAGATAAGGATGTTGGTGGATTCCGTGTTGGTGATGTACTTGCAGAATTCCCAAGCCACGTCAATGTCTTCGGTATTGGTGGCGATGCCCCAGGCGCCGCCGGCAGCCGAGACGCTGCTCAAGCCGGTGGAACCGCGCGGCAGCTTGACGATGTCCCATTCAAAGGCGTCGCCAATTCCATCCAGGATGTAGTATGCCGCCCAGGAACCTTGCATCTCCATGGCGATCGAGCCGGTCAAGAAGGGATCCAGCCCGGCCGGCGTCATGCCGCGGTGCACGACGTTGCCCGCCGCAATCTCGTCCTGGATCCGTTGCAATGTAGCGACGTTCTCCGGTGAATTGACGATGCAGCTGCGGTTATCTTCACTGAAGGTGGCGCCGCCGCCAGCATGCAGTAAGCCCATCATCATCCAGTTCCACGTATGCAACTCCAGGCCCCAGCGGGTCTGATCGCCCGGCTCCCCGTCTTTGAAGGCGGAAGCGATCTCAAAGGCGTCGTCCCAAGTCCAGTCGTTGGTGGGGTAGGGCACGCCCACTTCATCGAACATGGTCTTATTGTAATAGATGGCCACGTTGGAGAAGTCGTAGGGCAGGGTCATCAACTGGCCGTCGTAGGTATTCTGCGCCACTTGCGCCGGCCAAAAGTCCGACAGATCCATGCCATCGCGCTCCATCAGGTCGTTCAGCGGCAATATCCAGCCGCGTCTGCCGAAGGGCACCGCGTCAAAGGAGCGCACATAAAAGAGATCGGGCAAGGTGCCGCCAACGCCGGCCGTGTTGATCTGCGTGTAATACTGCGAAGCGTCGCCGACATTGATGAGGTTGATATCTATATTGGGGTATTCTTCGTTGAAATTCTCAACCACGATCTTGAAGTCGTTGACGCTCAAGGTGTTGTGGTTGGTATTCCACTGCAGCGCGCCCGACATGTCGCTCTGCGCCAACGATGCCAAGGGCAACGCGCCCGAAGCGGCGACTCCGCCAGCCAACGCGCCAGCGGACTTCAAGAAATCACGACGACTGATACCAGCAGGGTTTCTTCCAAACATCTTCATCTCCTTGTATGAGCCTAAATTGACGCATCAACACAAAACTGTCACTCGGCCATAAGCATAACCAAGCCCGCCCACGATGTCAAAATCCCGTCCCTCGCATCCCCGCCAGCCTCGAATTCTGTAGGGGCGAGGCGGTGACTCGCCCACGCGCCCGCAACCTGGACAGGCGCCACCCTTGTCTCGCCCACTCGCTACAGCTGCACCCGCCGCCCCTCGCGCGCCGACCGATACGCCGCCAAAATCATCTCTATGCAGACCTTGCCATCCGCGGCCGTCGCCAGCGGCGGCCCCTCGCCCTTGAGGAAGTCGACCACCGGGCGCGCCACCCCGTGTATCCGCGAGCCGTGCGCCACGAAGGGGAAGTCGAAGCGCTGCCAATCATCAGCGCCCGCGCGGAACAGCTTCAACGGCGTGCCCTCCGCCGGCGGTATCGTCGACGGCGCGTCGCCGTAATTCTGATGAATCGTGCCGGCATCGCCATATATCTCGGTGGTCGCTTCCGCAGCCAGTTGCGTCGAGCTGTTGAACAAGATGCCCATCTCGCCCTGGCTGAAGCGATAAACGGCCACGCCGTTGTCATCGGGCGCCACATCAGTGACGATATTGTCGATCTCCGCCATCACGCTGACCGGCCGCCCCAGCATCCAGTAGAACCAGTCGGCCGCGTGCGAGGCGTCATCCATGAACATGCCCATATTCTGCACCGGGTCGATATGCCAGTTGCCCGGCACCGCCCACGCCTTGTTGAGCAGCGCGGGGATGGCGTGCCTGCGGCGGATGACGGCGACCTTGCCCACCGCCCCCTCGTCGATCAGCGCTTTCATCTTCCGGTTGATCGGGTCGCCGCGCATCTGATAACACATGCTGAACTTGACCCCGGCGCCCTCAACAGCGTCGATGATGGCATCGCAGTCGTCCAGCGTCAGCGCCATCGGCTTCTGCAACAAGATGTGCTTGCCCGCTGCGGCGGCGGCGCTGACGTGCTCCGCGTGCCGATTGGTCGGGCTCGTGACGAAGACGGCGTCGATATCATCGCGCGCCAGCATCGACTCAAGTTCGGGCATCCACTCCAGGCCGAATTCGGCGGCGTGTCGCTGACCGCGCTCGGGGTCGGCATCCCAGGCGGCGACTACCTCTGCGTCATCATATTCGGCGATGACGCGACAATAGCCCAGCACGTGCCCATGAGCAAAACTTATGACGCCAAGGCGTATTGGCTCGGGCATGATTTCTCCTTCCTTTGCAGCTTCTCTGTAGGGGCGTGCCACCGGCGCGCCCGCGTTTGCTTTCGAATACCTTTTGTCGTCGCCTGTGGCGAAGCGCCATAGCCTCACGCAATCGGCTGATGAAAATAGAAACACAGTCCGTCCGGCGCGACCACAAAGAACACCCGATACTTGCGCCCGTCGCGCTCGTCCACGCGCCAATCGCCGATCTTGATGCCCTTGGCTTCCAGCTCGGCGCGCGCCCGCCCGATATCGCTGACCAGAATCGCCGCGCCCTCCTGCTCGGCATCGCCGCCGTTCACCGCGAAACCCAGCTGCACGCCGTCCCGCGCCATGATCACCGCCGGCAGCGGGCTGTCACGCCGTTCGATCTCTTGGAGGCCGAAGGCGTCGCCATACCACTTCGCCGTCCGCTCAATATCCTCGACCGGCAGCTTGAGCACATCGTCGGCAAAGGGATAAGCGGCCAGGAAGAGGCCTTCTGGTCTGTCGGGCGATTCCGGCATTTTCGTTCTCTTCCGGATCAATTTGGTCGCAAGAAAATCGTTCAGCCGCGGGCGTGGTTTCGGTAGGTGTAATCAGACCATTACTCGGCGATGAAATCGCTGACATCAACATCGACGATGAGATCCTCGCCATCGACGATGATAGGGTAGGTCTTGACGCGCACATTCGGGTCGACCAGGCACTCGCCGCTGGCGATGTCGAATTGCCAGGCGTGCCAGGGGCAGCGGATGATCTCGCCCTCGCGCTCGTAGCCGACGAATCCGTCAGTCAAAGAGGGTGGGGCGGTTGAGGCGCTGCGCCCGGCCACCTCGCCGGTGCATAGCGGACCGCGCTTGTGCGGGCAGATATTGCGCAGGGCGTAGAAGCGGCCCCCGACGTTGAAGATGCCGATGCCGGCGCGGCCGCGGAAGGGCACAATAATCAGCCGCCCGCCAGCCGGAATCTCAGCCGCTTTGCCGACCACGATGCCGCTCACGCCAGCACCGCCTCAATCATATCGTCCGTGATGCGCAGCAGATCCAGCGCGTTCTCGGCGAAGATGCGCCGGTGCATGCGCTCGTCCAGCTTGGGTAAGACGGTGACGGGATCGTTCCAGTCGAAGTGGGGGAAGTCGCTGCAGAATATCAGCGTCTCATCGGCGTGCAGCATCTCCAGCATCTGATAGACCTGCTCAGTCTGCGGCGGTTCGTGCATCGGCTGCGTGCCAATGCGGATGTGCTCGCGGAAATACTCGCTGGGCAGCCGCTTCAGCCATGGCGTCTGATCGCCGATGGCTTTCCAGTCCGCGTCCATATGCCACATCAGCGGCGCCGCCCACATCTGCTGCACTTCGATAAGCGCCACCTTGAGCTTGGGGAATTTCTCGAAGACGCCTTCGACGATCAGCGAAGCCGCCTGCGCGCTGGCGACGCTGGGCCGGGCCATGCGCGATTCCATATAGTAGCTGGGGAAGCCGACCGGCGTCGGCGTCGAGCCCGGGCTGGCGCCGCCGATATGCGAAACCACCGGCAAATCATGCTCGGCGCAGGCTTCCCAGATGGGATGGTAGCGGCGCTTGCCGAAGAGATCCGGCGTCTGCATCGGCATCATCACCGCGACCGTGTCTTTGCGCCCCGCCAGCCGGTGAATCTCCCTGACCGCCAGCGCCGGGTCATTGGGCGCCACCAGGATGGCGTTGACGACGCGCGGGTCTTTATCCAGCCAGTGCTCAATGGTCCAGTCGTTGAAGGCCGTGCACAGCGCCGCCGCCCAATCGGGATCGGGCAAGCCGGCCACGGCCAAGAAGACGGGCGGGCCGGTCAACAGGGCAAAGTCGACATGCCAGCGGTCAAGCAGCTCCTTCTGCGTGAACTCCAGCGAAAAGTTAAAGTCGCGCTCTTGCAACGCCGGGTCCTTGATATCTGGTCGCGTGCGGCGGAAGGGCGTGTTGGCATAGCCAGCGCCCGGCAGGTGCAGCCCCTGATCGAGCAGGTGCTCCTGATAAAACTTGGGCAGATAAGGCAGCAGCTGATGCGGGTCGTGGAAGTTGTGGTGCACATCGCAATCGACCAACGTGACGCGGTTTTTGTCCCGCGCGGTCCAGCCCGGCGCAGCAATCGGCGCGGCCCCCTTCTTGCCGATGTGAATCTGTTCGAGTTTGTCGGGTGTCTGTGCCATGTATCACCCAATCTCTTGCCCCGACATGAGAGAAGCGGATCATTCTGAAGGAAGAGAGTTAGTAATATAGAAAAGTCCCCGAACTAAGCCTTACTGTGCGAGGGCTTGACATCATACGGACTTGCTGAAGATATATTCTGAGCTTGTGAGCCGGTCGCGCTCCTGGGCCGCGGGCCTGGCCTCACCCTCGGACGCCGTCGCTCAGGGCAGCCGGGACAAAATCTCGTCTAACTTCAAGTTCTCCAAGTATGTCAAAATGACTATCATGACCGTCGCCACCGCCAGCACAAATCGCTGCAAGCGTTTCTCTACCCGTTCGAGATCCGCTTTTGTGGCGAGATGATCATACGCGCCTCTTAACTCGGCGGTGTTGGTGGCATTTTCGTCCACCCGGTTTTCAATCCGGTTAAGCCGAGAGTTAATCGCGTCGGCTGCCATACCCTGGGTTCCTTCCTACAAATGTTCGCTTATTCCACGTGACTGGCGCGAACTGATTGTCCCACTTTTGCGTTCCATACGCAAGTTAGCAAGCCCGCCGCTGCAGGCCGTCCACACCAGTTCAGGACTGCGCTGGTCAGGACGGCCCCAGCTCCCCCAGCGACCGCTCCCCCTGCCGAATATACCCCGCCACCGGGCTCTCCACCCGCCCATACGCATTCCAAATCTTGAATCCCAGCAGCGCCAACAAGTCCTCGTCCGCTTCCGCCACCACCTCCGGCGCGGTCGCCATCGTGAAGTTGACCTGCGTCCTGAACTGCGGCGCCACAAAGGTCGACAGCACGCCCAGCCGCTGCCCATCGCTGACGTTGGCGCCGGTGCCATGCCAGATGCGCCCGTCAAAGAGCATGGCGCTGCCGGCGACGCCCTCAGCCGGAATGCTCACCACATCCTTGTCGCGCTCGGCATCAGGCCGGCGGCCGATGAGGTGACTGCGCGGCGCCAGTCGCGTGGCGCCATTTGCTTCGGTGAAGTCATTCAGCATCCACATCACATTGACGACCACCGGCGGCGCGATCATGGCCGGATGGTCATCGACGCGGTTGCTGAGCTCGCGCGTCAGCGAGCCAGCCGGCACCGGATTGGGCGCGCGGTGGATCGGCTCCGGCATCCACCACTGGTCGGTATGCAAGTTCATGGCGACGCCGCCCGGCTTGGCGATATTGGCGCCGTAGCTCGAAAGCAAATAGTCCGCCCCCAGCACGTGCCCCACGACAGCGCGCACCACCGGCTGTTTCAGCAGCTCGCGCCAGACGCGGCCCTTGTTGATCAGCATCCAGACGCGCTGGTTGACGCCGCCCGCCGCTGCCGAGAAAGCTTCGCGCCGGATCCGCCCGTCTTCGTCGGTGAAGTCGCCCCATTGCTGCCGCGCGCCGCCGTCTTCAAAGGCGTGGCCGCGCTCCAACTCAGCCTGCGCTTGCTCCAGCAGGCGTTCGCGCGCCCTCGCCAGCTGATCAGGCGCGATCGCGTCTTTGATCAGACAGTAGCCAAACTCGTCTATATCTGCTTGCAGCCTCGCCACATCCGTCGTGGGCTGCGGCAACTCTTCGAATGTCCAGTCGAACATGAGCGTCTCCGGTTTCGTATCTGTGGCTTCTTGGCCGTGGCTGATAGAGGTCGTAAGCGCCGGCCAATTGCAGGGGAGATTACTCTAAAGCGCGGGGGGCTGCAACTTGCCCGAAACAAAAGGGCTAGACCTACGATAGAAGCGTATCAAGCCGGTCCAGTACATGAAGTAGCACTGAGTCGGGGGCTTTGGTCCTGAATTCGACTTCACGGGCACGCCAATCTATGCTCCGAATCTGATCAACCAGCACAGCCCCGTAAATCTCTAGACCAGCCGGCAGCGGGATTTCAAACGGATAACCCTTTTGCCGTCCAGTAATTGGACAACAGACCGCCAAGCCTGAGGCGTCATTGAAAACCTGCCGGGATATAACAAGAGCGGGGCGCAATCCAGCTTGTTCGCGCCCAGCCTGCGGATTGAATTCTGCCCAGACAATATCCCCGCGACTTGGGATATAGGCCACTACCAGACCTCTTTGCCGACCGGCGGGCCCCAGTCAACAGCTTCGTGCCGATTCTCCGGCGTGATTTGCGCTACCAATTCTTCGAGCGTATACCGCGGCTCTTTGACGGAAATAAGGCGCAAACCACCGTCCTCAAGGACGATCTCGACCTTACTACCGAAATCGAGACCTGCCTCCAAAGCCAACTCCTTCGGAATACGCAGCGCGCGGCTGTTTCCCCACTTGGAGACTGTAGCCAACATCATAAGCCTTCCGTATATCCAATGTAGAGACAGTTTAGCTTCTAACAGAGTGATATGTCAAGACTTCTGTCAGGTCGTTTGTCCAGTGCAATATCGAGAAATTGTTTTGATTGAAATGCTTTTGGATTCAGTTGCCAACCATCACCAAACCTCGTCTCCGACTGGCGGCCCGATATCCCACGCTTCCGGCTCAAAGTCATCCGGCACACTTGCCAGCAGCTCTTCAAGATCGTAGCGCTTTCTCCGCCGCATCGCGATACGAAGTTCTCCAGCCTCATAGCGGATTCTGACCGGCTTTCCCTGCTCAAGCCCAGCTTCTTCCGCCAGCCCTTTAGGTATCCGCAGGGCCAAGCTGTTGCCCTATTTCTCAATTGTGTTGCGCATCGCAGTCCCCGCTCCTACTCAATAAATCCGATAAAGCAATGCTTCTGATCGCACGAAAAACCTCAGAACATTCGAATGTGCGTACGGGCGACCCGGTGGCTCGCGCGCCATTTCTGATTATTCCTCAAACACTTTCCGCATGAACTGCTGGCTCTTGCTATATGGTTAGGTGGAAGCACAAGAATAGATACTCGCGCGCCTCAGCCACCGCCCACGCAAACTCCCGCGCGCCGCCCAGCTTGTAGCTCCCCGCCTCCCCTTGTCGGAGATGGGGCCGGGGGGTGAGAGGCAGCTGTATAGCCCGCATGCAAAAAAACACGCGACATGCTGAGCCTAATACGCTACAATTCACCCATATAGCAGCTTCTTTATTGAGAGCGAGACTTCTGCAATGAACGTGCCCCAAACTAATGTTAACCAGTTCGCCGCCCAAGGCTACACCATCGCGCGCCGCCTCTTCGCGCCTGATGAGATCGAGACGCTGCGCCAGCACTTCTTCCGCATCAACGCGCAACAGCAGGCGGATCGCGAGCGCCAGTCCGTGGCCGACAACACCCTCGCCCCGGGCGATCCGCTGGCGCGCTACCCCCGCGTCATGCAACCCCATCGCTATGACGAAACCAGCCTGCAATGGATGATCGACGCCCGCCTCAACCAGTGGCTCACGAGCATCCTCGGCCGCGAACCCTACGCCGTGCAGACCATGTTCTACTTCAAACCCCCCGGCGCCCGCGGCCAAGCCCTGCACCAAGACCAATTCTACTTGCGCGTCGACCCCGGCACCTGCGTCGCCGCCTGGATGGCCGTCGACCACTGCGATGAAGCCAACGGCTGTCTGCGCGTCGTGCCCGGCACCCACGACATTCCAGTTTTGTGCACGGCCGATGCCGACTCCGATGTAAGTTTCACCGATGTCACCGTCGAGCTGCCGCCGGGCTACGCGCCGATTCCACTGATCATGGAGCCCGGCGATGTGCTCTTCTTCAATGGTCAGATCGTGCACGGCAGCTACCCCAACAGCACCGCCGACCGCTTCCGCTGCGCCCTGATCGGCCATTACATCGTCGGCGAAGCCGAAATGGTCGCCAAGTGGTATCACCCGGTCTTGCGCATGGATGGCGCCGAAGTGGCGTTTGGCGTCAGCGAAGGCGGCGGCCCCTGCGGCGTCTGGGTCGATCGCGATGGCGATCAAGTCGCCGTGCTCGCCGGCATCGAAACCCGCCAATAACCCGAACCTCAAAACACTCAAATGCGCGTAGACACCCGCGCACCCCAACCACCGCCCACACAAACTACCACGCGCCGCGCAATGCATATCTCCCCTCCCCGTCGAGTCCTGTAGGGGCGAGCCATTGGCTCGCCCGCTGATAACGCAAGATGCGCGCAGGGACAATCCTTTGGCCCGCCCCTACAAGATTGGTCCGAAACCGCAATCTATACAGAAAGTAAACGCTGATAATGCGCAAAAAATACTTAGGGCAGATCGTTCTTTTGGCATAGCAACTTGAAATAACCATGGCCGGCCAGGTTTGCTCCCCCCTCTCCGATGCCTCGGAAGTCTGCCCCCAGTTGAGCGGCGGGATTGAGGGGGGAACAAGGGGCCGGGGGGAGGGGCTGGTCCCGGGCGATTTACCCGCAACGTAAACCGGGGCGAGCCACCGGCTAGCGTGCCTACTTTCTCTGCATTTGGCGGGTTACGTATTTTGTGCCAGTCAAGTCGTGACCTGCATCACAAACAGATTTATAACTCAGCGCACTCCTTTAACTCGGTGTACTCGGTGGCAAAAGTGTGGATCCTCCGCCGCAACGCAAACATGGCCGCGCCCGCCGCCCTCCCGCCCCTCGCAACCCCCTCGCCGTCTTTTCGCCATATCAAACGCCCCGCGCTACAATCCGCCGCATTGTCAATACCTGATTGCGAATAGAGCTTGATTATGCCTACCAAAGTTGCCTTGATCGGCGCCGGCGGCATGGCGCGCGCCTACCACCTGCCCCGCATGATCGAACAAGACGCCGATATCCGCATCATCTGCGAACCATCCGGCGACAATTACGAGCGCTTCGCCGCCGCCATGGCCGAGCTCGGCGCGCCGCCTCCCGCTAATTCGCCCGACCTGGCGCAGCTCCTGGCCGATCACGCCGCCGAGCTCGACGCCGCCTTCATCATCACGCCGCACAACCTCCACCACCATCAAGCCAAAATGTGCCTGGAAGCCGGCCTCGACGTCCTGCTCGAAAAGCCCATGGTGATGAACGCGGCGGAAGCGCTCAGCCTAATCGAAACCCGCAACCGCACCGGCAAGCAGCTGGTCGTCGCCTTTCAGGGCGGGCTTTCGCCCCAGATCCGCCATGCCTCGCGGCTGATCGCCAGCGGCGAGCTCGGCGAATTGCTGACCGT
Source organism: Phototrophicaceae bacterium (assembly GCA_965208195.1). Lineage (GTDB taxonomy): Bacteria > Chloroflexota > Anaerolineae > Aggregatilineales > Phototrophicaceae > UBA6055. The sequence goes on from CBDBOC010000004.1 coordinate 2,993,374, forward strand.
CAGCGGCATGGTCTGGCAAGGCTGGAAGACAGCCACGGCCGGCAGCTGGCGGCAAATCCCCGAAATCGCCGGCGGCGGCTTCCTCTTTGACTCCGGCGCGCACATGCTCAATACCGTCTGCACGCTCGTCGGCCAAGACTTCGCCACGGTTTCCGCCTGGCTCGATAACCGCGGCTCCCCGGTCGATATCAACGGCGTCGTGATGGCGCGGTTGACATCGGGCGCGCTCGTCACCATCAACGGCTGCGGCGATTGCATCCCCGGCCTGCACTCGGAGATCTACATCAATTTGACCGGCGGCGCCATCCGCACCGGCATCTATGGCGAGCGTCTGCTGATCCGCCGCCCCGACGACAGCGACTACCGCGAAGTCGATTTGCCGCCGATGCGCGGCGCCTGGGAACAGTTCACCCAAGTCCGCGCCGGCCAGCTCGAAAACCCCTGCCCGCCCGAGGTCGGCCTGCGCATGGCCCGGCTCTGGGACGCCATCGTCGCCTCCGCCAGCCAAGACGGGAGGGCGGTGCCGGCGCTGGACTGAAGCTGCTTAGGCGTGCTGAGCCGGTTCTTTGCTTGCTGCCGTCTCGTCGCCGCGGCGCGCGTAGCGGTGCAGCCTGCCGTCCGGGTTGACCACGATCAGCAGGTCCGCGCCCAGCCACACCGCCGCGCTCAGGTCCGCCAACGACGCGCCTGTGTTGTTCGGATGGTTGTGGATAAAGCTGATCCTGTCTTCTTGCGACAGCGTCCTGTTCCAATAGCAAGACTCCGGTAGAACGCGGGGACTGAACATTTACTTGTACTTTTCAGGCAGGTACCCGTCGCAATCCAGGAACGCTCCGTCAACGCGCCAGTCATTTCCATCTCGGAGAAGCGAATAACACCATTTTAGATAACCTCTGTGCGCATCAGGTAGGAGCGGACGGTCCTCAAGCTCAATTACGGCAAACTCTTCAGTTTGCTTCACGACCTTAAAGTAGTCTCCCATTACATGCGGAGGGCGGCCGTTTTCACCACATAGTCCTTTATTGCAATGCTCGATTGTGCGTTGCAGCCCCCACGGTGTTACGACGTTTTCCAGGATGCTCGTATCACCCGTCAATTGGGCCATGCCATTGCCAAAGTAATACATCTCCATAACCAAACGCAGGTCAGGATAGACGCCAATGCTCTGCTGGCTATAGTGCCCAAGAATCGCGAGGACCGCAAAGATCCCAAAACATACGAGGCAGCCCCGGCTACTTCTATTTGGATTGCGCGCGGCTTTGGATTTGTGTTCTGATTTCATCCGTCAACGCCAGGAAATCTCTGGCCCACTGTATTTCTTCATACGTATCCTCCGAGAATTCGTCCGGGGCAAATAGTCTCGCTTCCGGTGTTGCACTTCGATAGGCGTGATAGGCGATGAGAAACGCTATACGCTCTTCTTCTGTTTGTAGTTCTTGATATTCAGTCTTCTGCATCGCTATCGCCACTTCCGCTGCGATGTAGCCTAGCGTCGGCTCGTGCCTCTCACGCCAGCCGCGTAATCCCCTATCCGCGAACCGAGGAATCACCGATCGCCCTACTCCGTACTCATCATTAGAAGGTGGAATTACTTGCGGTGAGTACACTTGTTGCGGGAGCATAGAACCACCGATCCTAAAGACAGGAGATTCCTGCACAATTGTTGCAGAATTCTCGATGCAACGTGACAAGTCAAAGCCAAGGTGAGGGAAATACAGAGTTATGCCCAGCCTTTTCGCATCGTCATGAATCTTGTGTACGGCTTTACTGCTTAGACCTCCTATACCTGCCGACGGATCTCCATCAAGGTTCTCGCCAATTTCGACTCCGAGTTTCCGAAGAATCTCCGCGACAAAATAGCCAACCGATTGCACGTTGGCTTCGAGCGCCTCATATATTCTTTGTCGGTTTGGCATGCCAGCGAACTCTAAGCTGTCGGGCATGGCTACTTCTCGGTATATGATGGTGTTAATCATAGCGCCGAAGAATGGGTGGTCTACAATCCCGTACTCAGCCGCGAGATCATCAAAAAAGACGATTGTTGCTGGATCCAGTAGGAAGTTGCTGATAAACGCTTTGTCAGCCTTTATTGATATATTTGCATCGTCTGACTCCTGCTCAAATACCATCTCGGGCGGATTGCCGATCTCGCTCGCCGATTGCATCAGGTACGCGAGCTCCGCCGCCACCGTCTCCAGCGGATCGACCGGCGCTGCGGGATTGCGCAAGGCTTGACCCATGCTCTAGGCCAAACGCCGCTTAGCGCAGCGGCGCCGGAAGCGCTGCCTGCCTTATTGAATTACAGCGCCGCAGGCTTACGAGTAGATTTCAAGACTCCGCAAATCGATCTGGCGCATCCATGATATGCAACCGCCGATAAATGGCTAACGTTTGCCAGCTTCCGGTCTGCCGTGGTAGGGGTCGTTCGAGACTACGACCGTGAACATCCCGTACAAGTCCTGCGCGTCTGAGTCTAGAAATTGAAACCCTAGTCGTTCCCATGAATCGGCGCCTACCCAATGCAGGAATCGATAGTCAAAGTATCGTCGCAATAGCTGGGAATTGCCCTCGGGCGCTGTTGCCGTGCCCAGGCGCCATTAATGAACATAGTCTCGGCACACTGATGCCAATGCATAGGCGTCAACGCGTTGAAAAATAGTCCAGCAAGAGTCGCTGAATCACCGCACATCCAGTATTGCCAAACTACGACCGCGCGTCGCAGATATCGCTTGCTTGCGCTTCGATTTGGTTTATGTTTGCGCATTGCAATTGTTGCTCGATTCTACGCGTCGCTGTCATTCTAGCCTTCTTCAGGCCAATCGAATAGCGGCTCTTCCCGACCTGCTTCGAGATCTCAGCGGACCTCTATCACGCCCGATTCGCCGGAAATTGGAAAGTTTCGACCTTGACCTGCGAGTTCCAAGTCTGCCATTTGATGATTCATATCGCCAACATCTTCGTTCTTGTACCAGGCATAGTGATCTTGCACTTCGATTTGCGACCAACGCGGCCTCCTGAGTCGCGTTGTTACCTTGACGTTCACACGGACGCTGTAGTAGAACTTGCCCAAAGCGAGATGCCAGTCATATGCCGCTTGTTCAACCCCTTCCGGTGGATTCAACATGTCGACGGCATCAGTCCCTTATCAAGCGCCTCTTCCCTGAATCCGTAAACGTCCGCTTCTGCCTTACCCTCACTGCCAACAAATTCATTCGTGGGAAAGGCATAAGTGGTGCTGTCTTCAGATATGTCTACTGGTTCCAATTCACCGCTCGCAAGCTGCTCTACCAGGCTATCTCTAACGTTTTGAGTGATGTCCGCTCGAAACAGCGGCAATTCATTGATCATCTTGTCCACAGGAAGATCATGAATGGCATCGCCAGAACCACAGGAAATGGCGAAGATTATGGCTTGCATCGTCGTAGCCAAACAATCCCGATGCTATAGCCACCATCTCCACCTGGGCTGCTTTGTCCACAGAATGTCTCTGGAGTTGTTGCATTCCAAGACGCTCGAAAATGTTCGCGAAACGTTTTGGTTCGGAATATCGCACGTAATTGGGATCCCATTGGTTGCAGCTTCAGCTTGGAAACTCCGCGCATGGATTTTTGGATCACGCTCTCCTTGCTCGAAAAGCGCTTCCGCCGGATTGCCGACTTCCCGCGCAGTCTAAATCCAATAGGCGATGCTTTGCAGCACCGTCTCCAGCGGATCGACCGGCGCTGCTAATTCCGGCCGGCGCAGCGGCGCCAGCGCTGCCATCTGGGCGCCGCGGCGCGCGTAGCGGTGCAGCCTGCCGTCCGGGTTGACGATGATCAGCAACTCCGCGTCCAGCCAGGCCGCCGCGCTCAGGTCCGCCAACGACGCGCCCGTGTTGTTCGGATGGTTGTGGATCACGGCGATTTTCCGCCCTTGGGCCAGCTTCCGCTGCAAGTTCTGCATCGTGACGGAATCCCGGTCGCCATAGCGGATAAACAGCGTCTCGCCCGTCTCCAAGTCAACGACGATGACGGTTTCGCGCTCATCATTGGCGACATCCCTTATCCAGTATTCTATATCATTTTCCGCGCCGCCCGACCAGTCTTGCTCCCGTTGCCGCTCCAATTCCGGCCGGAAGCGCTCCACATACCACTGGATGAATGCTTCAGCCGCCACATCCGATTCTTCATCCCAGGTGTAGGTGGCAAAATGCTTGAGATACTCCGGTGGATCATCCAAGTGATGCAGGATCAACTTTTCGCGCAGCAGGGAGATGGCCACGCCTCGTACCAAATCGTCTTCCTGCGCCGTGAAGTAGTAGGACATTTCGGCTGCGTCCAGGCTGAGGAAGGGTTGCTCGCTCGACCAGGCATGCTCCAGGTCAGCGGCGGTGATTGCGGATTCGTCGAAATCCGGCAGCGGTCCCGACTCGTCAGCTTGCCTGGAATTCTGCGCTGAGGGCTGGGAATCGGCCTTGAGCTTAGCTGGCACAGTTGTTGGTCTAACTGTGTTCTGCAAGCGCTGCCGCAGCTTCTCCGCCTCATTCGCGTCGAACGCAGTGATGACGACCAGCGGGACAGTGGCTGCGGGGGCGGGCGGCGTTGGTTTCGGCTTCGGCGCCTGAATGGACGATAGCGGGTCGTAAGCGTCGGCCTGCGCATGGCCAAGCTGTGGGACGCCATCGTCGCCTCCGCCAGCCAAGACGGGCTGCCCGTGCCGGCGCTAAGCGCGGGCTAGCTGGCGGAATATCCGGCAGCCGCCAACGCAAAATTCCCCGCCTCCTGGTGTCAATCTTCTCTTCCCCGTCGAATCCTGTAGGGGCTACACTTGCCTCGCCCGCCCGTCTCTCGTGACCCCACCAACATCGACTCTTGTAGGGGCGAGACTTGTCTCGCCCTCCCGCCCCTCCCAACCCCGCCAACATCGTATCCTGTACGCACACGCGCGGCGCAGCCACGCCCAACCGAAAACACCTTGCCTCTCGCAACGTCACGCTCCCCCTCTCCCCTTGTGGGAGAGGGGGCCGGGGGGTGAGGGGTCTGCCCCACATCCCGCGCCCCTCCCGCTTTCTCCCGCTGGTCATCAGCATCTCGCCGAGTAGAATACGCCCAAACCACTTCCACAGGAGACCACACATGAAAACTGCAACCGGCAACTTCCCGCTCGGCTGGCGCCGCCGCAATTTCGCCTGGGAGCAAGACCTGCACGGCATGATCGCCTGGGCCCAGCAAAACGAGCTCGAAGTCATCGACCTCGGGCGCGATGCCGATAGCGTCGCCCAGACGGTGGTCGACGCCGGCCTGCGCGTCGGCTCGGCTGATCTGACCGTCTGGGGCGAGATGATGTCGCCCGATGCCGCCGTCCGCCACGATGCCGTCGCCCGCAATGCCGATTACATCCGCGCTTGCGTCGCCGCCGGCGCGCGAACTTTCTTCATCTGCATGATCCCCCAAGACCCGGCCCGGCCCCGCAGCGAGAACTTCGCCTACATGGTCGAAAGCTACAGCGCCCTCGCCCCCGCCTTCGAGGAAAACGATGCCTACCTGGTCATCGAAGGCTGGCCCGGCCCCGGCTCCCTCGTCTGCACGCCCGAGACCTACCGCGCCTTCATCAATCAAGTCGGCTCGGCCAATCTGGGCGTCAACTACGATCCCTCGCATCTGGTGCGCATGGGCATCGACCCCATCCGCTTCCTCGAAGAATTCGTCGGCCACGTCTTCCACGTGCACGGCAAAGACTGCATGATCATCGACGAGAACTTGTACCAGTACGGCAATTTGCAGGAAGCCACCTTCGCCGCGCCCTTCAAATACGGCGGCATGAACTGGCGCTATACCATCCCCGGCCACGGCATCTCCGACTGGAAGATTATCCTCAGCATCTTGCGCGATAGCGGCTACGCCGGCTGCGTTAGCATCGAGCTGGAAGATCACTACTACGACGATACCGAATACGACCAAAAGCAAGGCGTCCTCCAGGGCGTCAAGTTCCTGGCCGGCTCCTGACGCCACGCTTGACTCCAACCAATTCTTAGGGGCGAGCCGGTGTCTCACCCGCCACAGCCGGGAGGCAAACCCGCATGAAAACTGTCGCCGTCATCGGCCTCGGAAACATGGGCATCGGCCTCGCCAAGAATCTGCTGACGGCCGGCTTCGACGTCAGTGGATTCGACCTGCGCTCCGAGCGCCTGTCGCTGCTGACTGCGCTCGGCGGGCGCACCGTCGACAGCCTGGCCGGCTTGGCCCACGCCGATGCCGTCTTCGTCATGGTGATGAGCGGCGCCCAAGTGCTCGATGTCGTGGCTGAGTTGCGCGGCCTGCTCAGGCGCGGCGCTGTCATCATCGTCAGCGCCACCATCGAGCCGTCCGAGATGCGCGCGGTCGAGGCGGCGCTCCGCGGCAGCGGGCTTGACATCATCGACTGCCCGGTCAGCGGGGGCGCGGCGGGCGCTGATGCCGGCACACTGACGCTGATGGCCGCGGCTGAGCCGGCAGTTTTCGCCGCCAATCAAGACCTGCTCAGAGCCATCGGCCAGCATATCTTCCACGTCGGCGAAGTCATCGGCATGGGCCAAACAGTCAAAGCGGCATTGCAAGCCCTGATCGGCGTCAGCTTCGTCGGCATCTTCGAAGCCCTGGCGCTGGGCGCTGCCGCCGGCATCCCGGGGCAAACGCTATATGAGGTCTTCGGCAGCACGCACGCCGCTAATACGCCCTTCTTCAGAAATTGCGCCGAGCTGATCATGCAGCGCCAGTTCGAGGATACCGGCAGCCACATCGGCACCATGGTCAAAGACTTGGGCATCAGCCTGGCTCTGGCGCGCGACAAGGGCCTGCCGCTCTTCGCCACCAGCGCCGCCCACCAGCTCTTTCAGGCCGGCATCGCGCGCTACCCCGACGGCGATAACTGGGCGATCGTCCAGCTGCTGGAAGAATTCTCCGGCGTTGAAGTGACGCGGTAAAGCGCCCGCCTCCCCGTCGAGTCCTGTAGGGGCGTGCCACTGGCTCGCCCGCCCGTCTCTCTCAATCCTAACCAACATCGAGCCTTGTAGGCGCGACACTGTGAGTCGCCCGCCGACCCGCAACCTATACCCTGGCGTCACGCCTCGGCGCCCTCGGTGGTAAAGGTGTGGATACGCCCCAACATGGCGATTTGCGTGCGCCTGTAGTTATCATCTATCGTACGACTTAGCACCGCACACTGGGGGATTATCATGGCCAAACTCGGCGTCATCACCGACGGCATCAGCCGCGAACTTGAGCACGCGCTGGCGGTCATGAACGAATTCGGCTTGACCCAGGCCGAGTTGCAATACCTGTGGGACGCGGAAGTCGGCGACCTGTCCGACGCCCAAATCAACCGCGTCCAGTCGCTGGTGCAAGCGCACGATGTCGAGGTGTCATGCATCTCGCGGCATGTCTTCGGCGGCTTGGCGCTGGATCAGCTCTCGCCGCGCGCGCCAGCTTATCTTGAGCATCTGGCCGCGCTGGGCCGCTGCATCGATATGGCGCAGGCGCTCGGCTGCCCGCGGGTACGCATTATGAGCTTCAAGAAGGAGATGATCCTCTTCGGCAGCCACGGCGCCGAGGCTTGGAATGTCGCGCGTGGCGCCTGGGATAAAGCCCGCGCCCTCATCAGCGGCGCCGCCCATATCGCAGAAGATCGCGGCATCACCCTGGTCGTCGAAACCGGCAACAACGCCATCACCAACTCCGCCTGGCTGGCCCGCAAGCTCATTGACCAAGTCGGCTCTGACCGGCTCAAGCTGCTGTGGGACCCGGCCAACGCCCTCTACAGCACCGAGGCGCCCATGCCCGACGGCTATCAGGCGCTGCGCGGCGGCTACCTGGACCATGTGCATCTCAAGGACGTGGTCGTCGATATCGCCCGCGCGACCGTCACTTGCCGTCCCTTGGGCACGGGCGATATGCAACCCTTCCTGGCCGATATCGCCTCCGCCCTCAAAGCTGACCGCTACGCCGGCTCCATCTCCCTCGAATCCGTCTATCGGCCGCCCGGCGGCTCATTCGAGGACGGCTTCCGCGCCTCGGCGCCAGCCTTCAAATCGCTGTTCAGCTAGACGCCGCCATTGCCACCGTTTACAATCAAGCCGCACTCTCGCCCAAGCCGGAAGCGTACCCAATGAAGCGCGAGCTATCCCATCGCTGGCGCCAAGACAGGCTGCCCCTGCTGCTCTTTCTGCTGGCCTTCCTGGTCATGTCCTACCCCTTCGTCTGGCGCATGGGCGATTCGCTCCCCATCCACAATTCCGATACCTTTACAGTCCTCGCCAAGCAGTGGTTCTTGCGTCAGGCCTTGCTCCAGGGCAGCGACCTTGACTTCAACCCGCTACTCTTCCATCCCCTGGGCCACGATGTCACACTGCAGCCGCAACGCTATTCCGCCTTTCCGCTTTGGACCGCCCTCTACACCGCCTTTGGCGACCCGCTCGCCTACAATCTGGCGATGTCCCTGGGCATCATTTTCAAAGCCTACGGCATGTATCTCTTCGGGCTACTGCTCTTCCGCCGGCGCATACCCGCCTGGGTAACCGGCGCCTTCTACGCCTTTGCCGCGCCCGCCCTGGCCATGGCCCTGCGCCAACCGGATACCGGCGCCACCGAGTGGATCCCCTGGCTGATGCTCTGCCTGGCCCACGGCCTCAACCGGCTGCGGGCGGCTAACGGCCAGCGCGCCTTCCTGATCATGGCGCTCGCGGGCCTCTGCTTCTCAATGAACATTTACATGCACCTGCGCGTCGCCATCTTCGCCCTGCTGATCGGCGGCGCCTACATCTGCTGGGCCATGTTCGCGCACAAGCTCTGGGCCCGCCGGCAATTCTGGCTGGCCCTGCTCGTCTTCGCCCTGACGGCCGCCCTGACCAGCGCGCCCCTGCTGATTCGCACCCTGCGCTCGGAACAGTACGCTTATGCCATTGACCGGTCGGTACTAGTCACTAATGCCGGCGTCGACCTGCTTAGCTTCGTCAAAGCCCAGCGTGACCGCCCCCTCGATTACAGGCAGGCGATCGCCTCGCTCAGTGGCGATCAATTGGAAGTCGAATGCCTTTGCCGTGGCATTTCGCACGTGGGCGTCGTCAGCATCGTCTTCGCCTTCATGGGCGCCGTCTACATCCTCCGTTTCAAACGCGCTGAATCCATCTGGATCGTGCTGTCCCTGCTGTCCTTCATGCTCAGCCTCGGCGTCGTGATTTACCTCAACGGCGCAGCGCTGGACATTTATTGGACGCCCTACCGCCTGCTGCAAGACAACTTCTTGTTCCGCGCGCTCTGGGCTCCCTTTCGCTTGGTCATCGTCTTCCTCTTTCCCTTCTCCATTTTGGTCGGCTATGGCTTGCACAGCCGCCTGCGAACAATCCAGCTGGATCGACGCACAAGCGCGCTGCTGACGCTGTCTGTGGCGGCATTGCTCTATGGCACAAGCATTTTTCCCCTGGCGATGCAGCCGGCGCCGCGCCCGGCCTATCTGTCGGTCTTGAATAGTTTGCCTGCAGGCGCCGTCATCGACTTGCCGATGGGCTGGCTCGATTCCAAGTACTACATGGCCCTGCAGCGTTTTCACCGCCGGCCGCTTGTGGAAGGCATGCTGCCGCGCACGCCGGGCAGCGCCTACGATTACATCAGGCAAAGCCCCATATTGGTCCGCCTGCGGGGCTTTACGCATGCGCGGACGGCAGCCTACGCCTCCAGCCTCCAGCCTCTCAGCCCGGCGTCGTGGCGCGCCGAGGTCGACGCGCTCCTGCGCGATGGCTTCCGCTATCTGGTTGTGCATCGGAGCATTCCGCTCGAGGCTACGCGTTCACGCACCCTGCCCGCAGCCATCGAGGAGTGGCTCGTTTCTTCGACGCCCATCTACAAAGACGGCGCCGAGCGCATTTATGATCTCGCGCATTGGCATGGCCCTTTCGCCTTGGAGGACGAGGGTGAAACTGGGCAGCCGCCGGCGGGAGCATCCCTGGGCCTGCGCTTCGGCGACCGCTACATTCTGCATTCTTGGTCGCTCGCGGGCTCGCATCAGGTGGCGCCCTGCCAATGGGTGACAGTCGAAAGCTGGTGGAGTGCGCTGGACATCAGCCCCATCCAGCACAGCGTGACGCTGATCCTGTCCGAAGCCGACGGCGACGGGCAGCTGGCCATCGGTGAAAATGTGCCGGCGGGCATCGCAACTGATGAGTGGCGCCAAGGCGTCTATTATCGTGACCGCGCCGAACTGTTTCTGCCCTGCTCGCTGCCGAGCGGGCAGGCGCTGCTGCTGCTGGGCATGAAGCAGACCGTCTACGGCGATTCGCTGCCGATATACGCCAGCGACGACAGCCCGCTGGGCACACTCCATTACCTCACGACACTCCACGTCAGCGCCGATTGACCCGCTCCCCATCTAATCCTGTAGGGGCCAGCCTTGGCTCGCCCGCCGCAGCACGAAATTCTGCCGGGTCAACCTGGTGCGTCACCCGAAAACTCACAATTGCATCAGACAAGTTCGCCATAAGACAGTATTTGCCTCGGTGCACTCCTTTCCCTCGGTGTACTCGGTGGCAACAGTGTAGATGCTCCGCGATGCCGTGACTTGCGTGCGCTTGTGGCTAAAAGGCTCGCGGCAGCAGATGTCGATTTTGCAGCGAAGGTCTTGGCGCAGCGCCGCTCAGCTAGACGCCACCATTGCCACCGTTTACAATCAAGCCGCACTCTCGCCCAAGCCGGAAGCGAGCCCAATGACACACGCCCTGCGTCATCGCTGGCGGCAAGACAGGCTGCCCCTGCTGCTCTTTCTGCTGGTCTTCCTGGTCATGTCCTACCCCTTCGTCTTGCGGATGCATGACTCGCTGCCCATCCACAATACCGACACCTTCGAAGTCCTCGCCAAGCAATGGTCCTTGCGTCAGGCGCTGATCCACGGCAAAGCCCTCGACTTCAGCGAGCTGCTCTTTTATCCCCTCGGCCTGAATATCACCCTTCAGCCGCAGCGCTGGACCGCCTTTCCGCTTTGGACCGCCCTCTACACCGCCTTTGGCGACCCGCTCGCCTACAATCTGGCGATGTCCCTGGGCATCATTTTCAAAGCCTACGGCATGTATCTCTTCGGGCTGCTGCTCTTCCGCCGGCGCATACCCGCCTGGGTAACCGGCGCCTTCTACGCCTTCGCCGCGCCCGCCCTGGCCATGGCCCTGCGCCAACCGGATACCGGCGCCACCGAGTGGATCCCCTGGCTGATGCTCTGCCTGGCCCACGGCCTCAACCGGCTGCGGGCGGCTAACGGCCAGCGCGCCTTCCTGATCATGGCGCTCGCCGGCCTCTGCTTCTCAATCAATATGTACATGCACCTGCGCGTCGCCATCTTCGCCCTGCTGATCGGCGGCGCCTACATCTGCTGGGCCATGTTCGCGCAAAAGCTCTGGGCCCGCCGGCAATTCTGGCTGGCCCTGCTCCTCTTCGCGCTGACGGCTGCCCTGACCAGCGCGCCCCTGCTGCTGCGCACCCTGCGCTCAGACCAGTACGCCTACGCCGTCGACCGTCCCGTCATAGACAGCGGCGGCGCCGTCGACCTCTTGGGCTTCTTCAAGGCGCAAGCGGATAGACCCTTCAACTACCGGCAAATCATCGCCTCGCTCAGCGGCGAGCAACTCGAAGTCGAATGCCTCTGCCGCGGCATGTCGCAAATGGGCATCGTCGCCTTCGTCTTCGCGCTGATGGGGGCCATCTATATTCTGCGCTTTCAACGCGAGCAAGCCGTCTGGATTCTCCTGGCCCTGGCCGCGTTCCTGCTGACGCTTGGCATCACCGTCCACATCGGCGGTCACGCCCTGGGCATCTATTGGACGCCCTACCGCCTGCTGCAAGACAACTTCTTCTTCCGCGCCCTCTGGCAGCCCTTCCGCATGATTCTGGTCTTCCTCTTTCCCTTCTCCCTGCTGATTGGCTACGGCGTCCATAGCCGGCTTGGCGCCCGCCGCCTGATTGCCCGCGAAGCCGCCGTCACGGCCATCTGCCTTGGCGCGCTGCTCTATGGCACGAGTATTTTCCCCGTCGCTATGCACGTCTCGCCGCGCCCGCCACACCTGGCCGCCCTGGATAATCTGCCAGCTGGCGCCCTCATCGACTTGCCCATGGGCCGGCAAGAGGCGAAATACTACATGGCACTGCAGCGCTTTCACGGCCGCCCCCTGGTCGAAGGCATGCTGCCGCGGACGCCGCCGGCCGCCTACGACTACATCAAGGCCAATCCCGTTTTGCTGCTGCTGCAAGACTTATCTTACTGGCGGCGCAGGGAGCCGCTCAGCCAAGATGCCTGGCGCAACGCCATCGACCAGTTGCTGCGCGATGGCTTCCGCTATGTGGTCTTGCATCGGCATATTCAGCTCGAGATCACGCAGTCCCGCTCGCTTCCCGGGCCCATTGCCGACCTGTTCTTTCCCGCCACCCCCATCCACCGCGACGATAACGTCAGCATTTACGATCTCGCCATCGTCGAGTACCCCTTCGCCCCCGCAGGCGCCACAGTCCATGAGCGTCCGCCGGGCAGCCCGCCCCTTGATCTGCGCTTCGGCGACCACTTCGTCTTGCACTCCTGGTCACTCGCCGGCTCGCATCAAGTCAAGCCCTGCCAATGGGTGAGCGTCGAAAGCTGGTGGCGGGCGCTGGACATCAGCCCCATCCAGCACAGCATTACGCTGATTCTCTCCGAAGCCGACGGCGACGGGCAGCTGGCCATCGGCGAAAATGTGCCGGCGGATATCATCACCACCCGCTGGCAATCCGGCGCCTACTACCGCGACCAGGCCCACGTATTTCTGCCCTGCTCCACACCGAGCGGGCAGGCGCTGCTGCTGCTGGGCATGAAGCAGACCGTCTACGGCGATTCGCTGCCGATCTACACCGCCGACGACAGCCCCCTCGGCACACTCGCATTACCTCACCACGCTCCACATCAACGCCGATTGACCCGCTCCCCGTCTTATCCTGTAGGGGCGAGGCGGTGACTCGCCCACCCGCCCCTCGCCACGCTCACCTGCCTCACCACGCTTCACATCAACGCCGATTGACCCTGCCATTCAAGAAGCCCGCCACTTGCCGTATAATGCTCGGCCGAGCCCACCTTCCGCTAATCGGCAAAAAAAGGACATATTATGCCAATACCAAAGAAAGTCTTCGGCCGCACCGGCCACCTGAGCACGCGCACCCTCTTCGGCGCGGCCGCCTTCGGCAGCGTCACGCAAGATGAAGCCGACCAAACCATGGAGCTGCTCATCGCCCACGGCGTCAACCACATCGATACCGCCGCCAGCTACGGCGATGCCGAAATCCGCCTCGGCCCCTGGATGGAAACGCACCGCGACCAATTCTTCCTCGCCACCAAAACCGGCGAACGCACTTACGACGGCGCCAAACGCGAATTCGAGCGTTCCCTAACGCGCCTGCGCGTCAGCGAGGTCGACTTGATTCAGCTGCACTACCTGGTCGGCGAAGACGAGTGGCAAGTGGCCATGGGGCCCGGCGGCGCCCTCGAATACCTGCTGCAAGCCCGCGACCAGGGCCTGGTCAAATACATCGGCGTCACCGGCCACGATGTCGCCATCGCCCGCATGCACCAGCGCAGCCTCGAGCGCTTCGACTTCGATTCCGTGCTGCTGCCCTACAACTACCCCATGATGCAGAACGAAATCTACCGCGCCGGCTTTGAAGAGGTCGTCAGCCTGTGCCAAGCGCGCAACACCGCCGTGCAGACCATCAAGGGCATCACGCGCCGCCCCTACCTGGGCGATCAGCGCAGCCACAACACCTGGTACGAGCCGCTGACCGACCAAGCCAGCATCGACCTGGCCGTGCACTGGGTGCTGGGCAACGAAGACGTCTTCCTCAACACCGCCGGCGATATCACCATTCTGCCCCTCGTGCTCGACGCGGCGCAGCGTTTCATCGCCCGCCCGCCCGATGCCGCGATGCAAGCGATGGTGGCTCAACGGGAGATGGCGCCCCTATTTGTGTAGCGCTGCCAGTGGCGGGCACTGGCAAAACACTGTCCGCCACTAACTTTGTTTTTGGCTCGTACACAGACGGTCCCATGTGTCCGTCGTTACGTTTGCGGACATCTGAGCGGCTAACTGATGGATGTGATGCTGAATGCACAGACAAGCGTGAGACGCTGGGTAATCTATTCGATTGTCATCCCGCTCCTGCCGATGCTATTTGCCGGGCTCCTGAAGTTGGGTCAAGGCGCTGGCCTTGAATACCAGAGCTTGCTGGGTGGGACTGAACTCTACATATTGTCGGTAACTGTGCTCGCATCTACCAAGAACGATCTGGAAAACTCGCGAGCCAACTTTTCTCAGTTTCGTGTTTACAATGTTCTGACGGAACTTCTGCTGCTCTTTATCATTATGATCGGTATGATGTTTGCAGCAGTGTATATCAATGAACACGTCCAGGATTTCGGATTGCAGCAGTCGTTCATTGCGAATGGTGGTATAATACTTGGGGTGGCTGCGAGCCTCAATTGCGTATCGCTTCAAGCCATTCGGTTTAGCTCGGAGAATGACGAGGTCAGGAGTAGGACGTAATGGAAACGCTCATGCTCATTGGACTTGTTCTCTTTTCGTTGTATACATTGGTGCTGGTATCTGTTGTAGGGTACGACGTGCTGACCGGCCGCATTAATCGTTTGCGCGGTATCGCACGCAAAGGCAATGAGGCGCCGGCTCCTCTCAGTACTCAAAATGTAAGCTAACGTAGCGCTCCTGTTATCCCCCGGATCCGCTCCGCCGAGGCGTAACTCCGCCCATACCCCGCATCGTCTTCGCCCATCGTCGCGCGCCCCTCCCGATACGCCATCGGCCCGTCCACCGTCGCCCGCGCCGAAAAGTGAAACGTCCGCGCGCCGCTCTCCTCCGCGATGCGCCTGATATTGCCCGGCTTGATGCCCGCCCCCGGCATGATGTCGATGCGCCCGCCCGCCCGCGCCACCAACTCCGCCAGCAAAGCGATGCCCTCGGCCGCGCCCGGCGCCTGCCCCGATGTCAGCAGCGTAGCCACACCCATGCCGATGAGTTCGCCGAGCCCGGCCAGCGGCGCCCGGCACAAGTCAAAAGCGCGATGAAATGTCACCGGCAGCGGACGCGCCACCTCCACAAGCTCACGCGTCCTCGCCACATCAATGCGCCCGTCCGCCAGCAATATTCCCAAGACCAGCCCATCCGCCCCGGCCCCTTTCGCCAGCTCGATATCCCGGCCCATGACCGCAAACTCGGCCTCGCTATACAGAAAGTCGCCCCGCCGCGGCCGAATCATCACATGAATCGGAATCTGCAGCCGCTCGCGTACGCTGTGGAGCATGCCCAGCGATGGCGTCAGGCCGCCGCTGAACAAATCGGCGCAGAGTTCAACCCGGTCAGCGCCGCACTCTTGCGCGATCATCGCCGACTCCAGCGAATCTACCGCGACTTCAAAGCGATACGACATGGCTCACGGATACGGAATCAACTCAACCTGCGGCATAAAGCGCTGCATGTCAGCCACCTCATAAGCGGCTGTGCCCGGCTGCAAGCAGACCGCCGTGGCCGCGGCAAAGCCCAGGCGCAGCCCCTCCTCCAGCGGCCGCCCCTGATGCAACGCCTGCGCCAAACCCGCCAGCACAGCATCGCCCGCGCCCGCCGGACTGCTGACATCCACGGCGATTGGCGGGATGCGATACGCCCGCCCCGTCAGCAGCGCCAGCCCGCCCTCCTTGCCCCGCGTGATCACCACCTGCGTTCCCGTCCGCGCCTGAATCTCGGCGCCGGCATCGTATAAAGCTTGCGCCGTCTTCAGCTTGCGGCCGATCAGCGCCGATAGTTCATGCTCGTTGGGCTTGATGAAATCCGGGCGCGCCTCCAAACCGGCGTCCAAATTCGGCGGCGCCGCGTCAAAAATCACCGGCACGCCCGCCTCCTTCGCCAACGTGATCGCCTCGGCGTAAAACTCGGGCCTGACCCCCGGCGGCAGCGACCCGCCCGTGATCACCACCGACGCCCCCGGCAGCGCCCGCCGATAACGCTCGCGCAAGGCATCCAAATGCCCCCGCGCCACCGTCATTGAAGCCGTCGTGATCGTGGTGTGCTCGCCGCTGCGCTCGTCGATGATGACCGTGTTGATGCGCGTCTCGCCCTCGGCCTCGATGAAGTCGGTCGTCACGCCCAGCGCCTCCAGCATCGTCTTGACTTTGATGCCGACCGCGCCCGCCGCCAGCCCCAGCGCCAAACTGCCCACGCCCATGCGCCCCAAAATCCAGGCGGCATCGGTCGGCTTGCCGCCCAGGCTGTGTACCGTGCGCGTGGCGCGGATGGTGGTGTTGGTGACCAGCTCGGGCACAAAAACCGTGAGGTCCAGCGTCGTATTGGGCGTCAGCGAGACGATCATGCCCGTCAATCGCGGAAGTCGGCGATGGCCTTTTCCATGGCCGCCCGCTCGTCCGCAAGCAGCGCGCTGGCGCCGATCTGCCCCGCCATCAGCATGACGAAGGCGTTGGTATCCAGGCGCTCCACCGCGTCCAGCGCCGCCGGCAAGTCCTTGCCCATCAAGAAGAGACCGTGCCAGGGGGCGATCGCGCCCGCTCCGTGCTTGGCGATCATCGCCTCGCGTCCGCGCATGGTGGCGACGATGCGCTGGCCCAGCTTGGGGCTGTGCGCCGGCGCATACTCGATGACCGGCGTGACGCCGAATTTGCGCGTCGCCTCCATCACCGGCGGCAGCTCGCGATTGGCGCACGCGAAGACCATCAGATGCCGCGGATGACAGTGGATGACAGCGCTGCCATACTCGCCGTAGCGCTCGTGCAAGCCGAAATGCACCGCGATCTCCCGCGTCAATGCGCCCTCGCCAGCCAGGATTGCGCCCGCGCCATCCACCACCAACACATCCTCGGCGTCCAGCTGCCACTGCTTGCTCTGCCCCGCCAGCGTCGGCGACATGCAAAACAGCTCGCCAACGCGCAAGCTGAGATTGCCGCCGCCCGCGTCCGTCAAGTGCCGGTCGAACAAGAAGCGGCCGATCCGCGCCAGCAACTCGCGCCCCGCTTGCACTTCGTCGGTCAAGACGGCCCCACCTGCCAACATTCGCATTTCCCCCGCCCTTCCGACATAATGCGACAATACTGGCACATTCCTTAGCCCTGTTCAAGCTTGCGAATTTCGACAGGCCCTTTGAAGTTTCATTTACCACTGAGACACAGAAATAATTCCAGGCAACTAATGAGAATGATGGCCCTTTCAACGCAATCCCCAATATCATCGAATGCCTGTAGGGGCGAGCCTTGGCTCGCCCGCCCGTCCCTCGCGTCCCCACCAACGTCGACTCTTGTAGGGACGACTCGGTGAGTCGCCTTGTAGGGAGTCACAGCCGACGCGCAGATTTCACCAGCGGGCGAGCCTCGCCCCGGCTGCCTGTTCGCCCCTCAGGATTCCAAGTCTTGCATAAGCTACGTCGTGCTTTGCGGATTAATTTCACACATAACTCGGTATACTCTCTTTACCTCGGTGTACTCGGTGGTAAAAGTGTCGATGCTACGCCTTATCGTGACTTGCGAGCGACTGTGGTAAAAGCCGAAGGACCAGCCATGACATTCGAATTCGCCACCGCTACCCGCATCATCTTCGGCGACGGCAGCGCCGCCCAACTCCCCCAGCTCGCCCGCGACCTGGGCAGCCACGCCCTGCTCCTCACCGGCAGCTCACAGCCCCTTGCCGTCAAGCGGCTGATGCAGTCGCTCCCCACTGCCGACCTGTCCATCACCCACCTCAGCGTCAACGGGGAGCCGACCGTCGACCTCATCGACCAAGTCAAAGCGCGCGCCTCGGCCGCCCGCTGCGACCTTGTCATCAGCATCGGCGGCGGCAGCGTCATCGATAGCGGCAAAGCCAGCGCCGCCCTCATCCCCAACCACGGCGCCACGCTCGATTATCTCGAAGTCATCGGCGCCGGGAAGAAACTGTCGGCTGATCCCCTGCCCTTCATCGCCTTGCCTACAACCGCTGGTACGGGCGCCGAAGTGACCAAGAACGCCGTGCTCGGCTCGTCGCAGCATCGCGTCAAGGTCAGCCTGCGCGATAACCGCATGTTGCCCGATATCGCCCTGGTCGATCCCCAGCTGACGCATTCCCTGCCGCCCGCCGTCACCGCCAGCACCGGCATGGACGCCTTGACCCAAGTCCTCGAACCCTTCGTTTCCCACCAAGCCACGCCGCTGACCGACGGCTTCTGCCTCGAAGGCTTGCGCCGCGCCGGCCGCTCGCTGCGCCGCGTCTATGCCGAGCCCGCTGCTGCCGCCGCCCGCCGCGATATGTCCCTCGCCAGCCTGCTGGGTGGCCTGGCCCTGGCCAATGCCAAGCTGGGCGCCGTGCACGGTTTCGCCGGCGTCCTCGGCGGTATGTACGCAGCGCCCCACGGCGCCGTCTGCGCTGCCCTGCTGCCACCGGTGATGGCCGCCAACATCAATGCCCTGCAACAACGCCAGCCCCACGACCGCGCCCTGCGCCGCTTTGACCTTGCCGCAAAAGCGCTGTTGGCCGATTCCTCAGCCACGGCGGCTGATGGCATCGCCTGGATCAGCGAGACCAGCCTACGCCTCGGCATCCCCAAGCTCAGCCGCTACGGCGCCCAGCCGGCCGATTTCGCCGAGATCGTCGCCAAGTCCAGCGCATCCAGCAGCATGAAAGGCAATCCCATCACCTTGACCGCCGCCGAACTAACCGCCATTCTGCAAGCCGCACTATAAGTAGGGTAGGGCAGGGCATGACGATCAAGAAACGCTCTCGCCATACGAGCCTCATCACAGCTTACGTCCTGGCGGTCGTCATGCTCTTCTTCGCCCGGCAATGTACTGAGCATGTGCATCAGCGCAAATGCCAACCAGCCGCTCGCGAACGCCCTGATCTTCATCTCCGATAGCGACTCAATCGACGCCAGCCGCAATTCCAACTCGGTCTACCGCATCGGGCTCGACGGCCGCGGCCTAAAGCGCATCGTCGGCGCCATCCCGCACGCCGACGGCTACCTCCGCACCAGCGGCATCGCTTGCCATGCGCCCTCGCAAATACTGCTGATCGCCAGCCACCGGCGCGATCTCAACGGCTTCCACCGCGCGCAGCTTGACGGCTCAGGCCTGCATTTTGACCAGCCCGCTGGCGGCGAACTGCTGACATCGACGCGCCAAATCGCCATCGCGCCGGATGCCGAACGCATCATCGTTTCGCGCCAATTCGACGAGTTTGACCAGCCCCGCTTCGGCCTGGTCGCCGGAGATTTCTACAGCCGCCACTTCAACACCATCAAGCCGCCGACCGCCGCGCTGTCCTATCATGCGCCGGCTTGGTCGCCCAGCGGGCGCTCCATCGCCTACATCATCGAAGGGCACGACAGCGATTCGTCGACCTACCAGCTCGCCATCGCCTGGCCCTCGGGCCAATTTGAGCTCATCGTCCACGAGACGCCCATGCGCATCAGCGATGTCGCCTGGTCGCCGGCGGGCGATTGGCTGGCGCTGGAAATCAACCGGCAGATTTACCGGCTGCGGCCCGGCGGCGGCGAACTCAGCCAGCTGACCGAGAACCCGGGCGGCGCCTCCTCGCCCCGCTTTTCGCCCGACGGCCGGCAGATCGCCTACGCATCGGCCTCGTCCTTTCCCGCCTACACGCAAATCATGCTGATGAACGCCGACGGCTCAGACAAACAGCCGCCTCACCAACATCCAAGGCGATGTCGTCATCGGCTGCTGGGTGTGACATTTGCAGGCGGATGCCAAGCGGAGATTACCCGCCTGCCCAGTCTTCGACGTTTAAGCCGGGAACTCGCATGAATTCACGTGTATTACGTGTCACCATAATCAGGCCCTTGGCGCGCGCGATCGCGGCGAGAAGCATGTCATGCGGCCCAATAGGCGTGCCGCGTTTCTCCAGAAACGCGCGAATGCTGCCGTATTCCTCCGCGCAGGCGTCGTCGAATGGCAAGCTGTCGAAGTCCTGAAAGATTTCATCCTGGGCTGCTCTTGATCGTTCAGGCGTCTGGCTCTTTTGAGAACCAAAATACATTTCCGCCTTCGTTATTGAGCTTATGACGATGTCCGAAGCGGCTTTGCTGTGGAAAATCTCGCAAAGTCTGGGCGCTCGTCCATTCATGTATTGAATACAAGCATTGGTATCAAGCAAATACTTCATCCGCGCCCATCTTCATTCTCGATGGATGCGGGTGGCTGCCATTCAATCGGGTCATCCGCAAGGCTGCCGTAAGTCCCTTCGACGAACTGCGCCCATGATTGGCCGCCGCCGATCACTTTGCTTTCCCGCGCCTGTCAAGGGGGCGCTTTCGCGGCTCATTGCGCCAATCGCTGCAAGCGTTGCCTGGAAGGCCGGGTGTCCCTCATGTGTGAATCTCTCGAGGTCAACTTCGTCAGCATAGCGCGTTCCGTCGGGCAATATCGCTCCGCTTAGATCGACCTGGTCCAGGCAAGCCCCGGCCAGATCCGCGCCAGTCAAGGTCGCCCGGTGAAGATTGACGCGACTGAGATCCGCCCGTTCCAGACACGCGAAGCGCAAGTCCGCCATTCCCAGGTTCGCTCCTCCCAGCTCCGCACGCGATAGTTTCGCGCCGTACAGACTGGCCTTCCTAAAGTTCGCGCCGCGAAGGTCGCTTTCCCGCAGATTTACGCCATCAAGTATCGCCTCCGCCAGATTCGCCCGGCGCAGCGAGGCGCCTTCCAGGCTTGCGCCACTCAAATCGGCGGGAAGCCCTCCTTCGCGCCCACGCTCGACCCGTTCCATTTCAGTTCGCGGACTCATGTTGATTGGTCTGCTTCGTACTTGGTCTCTCTGCACATAATTCTAACATATCGCAAATGGTTTTCTCCACGGCTTCATCACGTGCGCACAGCTCCCGGCGCCCTCAAAGCTCGCGTGCGTGGCAAGATGACCGTCCAGATGGCCTACCTACCACTGTCCCAAAAAGCGAAGACAGCCGTCAGCCCCCGCAGCTTGTGGAGAATGCCTCAGCCCCAGCCTAACACTCCGAATTCGCGTCGGCGTTGATCGAGCTGCCGTCAATTCTGCAGTTGTCGCCGCCGCGCCCGCTTGTATTGCTGAACAAGCTTGAATTGGTCAGCGAGGACGTGCCCGACGTGATATTCGCGTAGATGCCCCCGCCATTGTTGCCGGCGCCATTGCCGGAGATGACGGCGTTGGAAATCGTAATGCTGTGCCGATAGAAATAAGCGATACCGCCGCCATTTTCGCCGGCTGTGCTATCGCTGATGGCGGCGTGGTTGATGTTCAAATGCGTGTCAATCGCGTAGACCGAGCCGCCGTAGACGCCCCCGGAGTTGCCAATCAGCGAGCTGCTGCCGGTGATGTTCACGGTGCTGTGATCGGCATGAATCCCGCCGCCATTGTTGGTCGAGTTGTTGCCGCTCAACAGCGATTGCGACTGCACATTCAGCACGGCGTTTTTGGCGTGGATGCCGCCGCCGTTCGCGGTTGAGCGGCTGCTGTATACGTTGGTATTGCTTAGCGTCAAGCTGGCCAGATTATCGGCGCGCGCGCCATGGACGCGGATGGCGCCGCCCTCGGACGAGTAGCCGTTGCGCAGCGTCAAGTTGTTGATGGCGAATATCCGTGACGCCGCCGCGTTGCCGTCGGAGTTAAAGGCGGTGGCGATGTCGATGATGCGGTGGCCGCCGCCGCCGTCTAGCGTATGTCCATTGCCGTTGATGGTCAGGGCGGTCGTGATCTGCGGCAGCGCCGTGCTCAGGGTGATGCTGCCCGAAAGCGAGATCGTGTCGGCGCCGCTGCCCGCGCTGCAGCCGCCCGTCGCCGTGTCGGTGTTGGCGGCCGTAATCGCGTCCGCCAAGCTGCAACTGCCGCCCACAGCGATGTCGGCCGCGCTTGCCGGCAACGGATAAAGCAAAGCCAGGATGGCGAAAGCCACTACGAAGACAATACCCGCGCTGCCATTGGACCCGCTCAAGTCTCGCATCATAGTTCACCTCTTCGCGAATCAAAACGTAAGTTGCGCTCTGCTATCATTGTAGCCGATGTGAAGTATAATGAACACCATAACGCAAAACATATCATTACGCGAAGGTCATCCAGTCGCAACGCGCCTGGGCGATTCAGCTTGAAAATGTCGCATTCAAGAAAGCGCAAGCCGGCCGCAGCTTGCTTCCGAAGAGCGTAGTTTGAAGCGTTGCTTAAGCTGAAAAGCGTTTGGCGTTACACTGCCGTGCGCCGGGTCGCGCGCCGGGCGAACACAACCCAGACGGCGGATGTGCCGCTGGCCAATAGCGCGCTGAGCAAGAGCAGGGTCGGGCCGTATCCCAACACGCCGATCGCCAGCCCGCCCAGCACCGGGCCCGCCACCTTGCCCAAATTCTGCAGCATGCCGATGAACCCCATTCCCGCGCCCAAATGCTGCGGGCTGATGCTGTCCGATACCAACGCCTTGGCCGCCGGGAAGATCAACGCCTGCGCCAGGCCGATCAGCAACGCCGGCAGCAAGAAAAGCGCCCCCCGCTCCAAGGCCGGCGTCAAGGGCAACGCGACCGCCAGCAGCAACATGCCCAGGCCGATGGCGACGCCGTAACCCAGGCGATCCCCCAAACGCCCGCAGTAGGGCTTGGCCAGGCTATGCGCGCCTTCGCTGAGGCTGAAGAACAAGCCCACCATCACCACGCTGACCCCGGCCTCCAGCGCATACACGGGCAAGAAGGCCTTCAACGTATACAGCGCGATGAAGGTGATCGCCTCCAGCCCGCCCGTCAGCCAGACCGCCGGCGTGCGCCCGCCTTCCCGCAGCGCGTTGCTCAGGTGCCGCAGCATCGGTTTGCGCTTGCGCTTGCGCCCGGGTCGCGCCTCCGGCAAGGCCAGCAGCGGCAAAAACACCGCGCAACTGATGAAGCCGATGATCGTGAAGACCGCCGGCGGCGTCAACGACAGCAAGAGCCATCCCGCCAGCGCCGGACCCGCGATATATCCGCCGCTGCGCGCCAGCTCAAACCAGCCGATGTCTTCAGCGACTGACGCTCCGCCGCCGCTCGGCCGATTTTGCCGCGAGTGCTCGGCGATATAAGCCAATGTCACCGGCCCGTATATCGCCGTCGCCAGCCCATGCGCCAGCCGTATGACCAGCAGCTGTTCCGGCGTCTCAATGAAGCGATACAAAAAAGGCATCCCAGCGAAGAACACCGCGCCGATCAGCAGCCAAAACCGCCGCCCCTGCCGATCCGACAGCATGCCAAACAGCGGCTTCAGCGCCAGCCCCGTCACCGTCGAGACCGATACGATCAAGCCGAGAAAGGCCCCGCCCGCCCCCAGCGCCGCCGCGAATATCGGCAGCAACGGCGTCTTGCCCATCTGATAAGCTGACCTCGCGATGAAATCCGCCAGCATCAGCAGCAAAAATGGTCTCGAGCTTTTCAAGGAGTGTTTCAACCCCTCCCCCGGCCCCTCCCCATCGCAATTGGGAGGGGTGACTCTTGCGACTTGATTGGTAAGTCGGCGCGATTTTCGTGTAAAGCGTATTTTGCCGAGAGAGAAAGCGCGCCGCTAGCGACGGGTGAAGTCTCCCCCCATTGCAATGGGGGGAGATTTAGAGGGGGGTTGGATGCGCGCAAAATCTACTCCACCTTCAGCGCCACCACCCCGAAGCCCGCGTTGCTCAGCATCGTGTTGAACTCAGCCAGGTCGCCATCCACAATATCATCAAACTTGGCCGTCACGCCGTCGATATCCGCCGCGATCTCGTCAAAAGCGCCATACTCATAATCGGTCGGCTTGTAATCGCCCAGGTTCACGTTGAAACTGAGGTTGCTCAGCTGCGTCGCCAGCCGGTCGCCGTGGTTCATGGCATCGGGCCAGCCCGGCCGCGTATCGGGAACCATCAACTCCTTCTCGACCTCCAGCACCCGCTCCTCCAGCGCCTTCGCCCCCTCGATGATGCCCCCCGCCGATTCCAACCCCGCCAGCCGCTCGCGCCAACCCTTGAGCTGCGCCCGCACATCGCGCATCTGGTTGACGCGCTTATGCGTCGCCGTCACCTTGTCGCGTATCCTCAGCAGCAAGTCGAACTGCGCCTGCAAATCCGCCTGGCTCGCCTCAACGCCCGCCTCCTTGATGATGTCGAAGTCTTGAGACAGCGCCTCGTCGCCCGCCCTCAGCGTGACGCGATAGCTGCCCGGCACGGCGTGCGGCCCCTGCACATAGCCCTGCTGATTGTCATCGTGCGGCGCGACCTTTTGCGCGTCGGGATAGCGCAAATCCCAGACGAAACGGTTCCAGCCCGCCCTTGACGGTATGCGCAATTCCTTCGGCGTCTCGTCAGTCCGCGTCCCCGCCGCCTTCTCCTCGTCATCCGCGTGCAAGCTCTTGAATGTCTTGACCTCGTTCCCCGCGCCATCGTCGATGCGCAGCGTGATGGTCTCGGCCGGCGCTTCCGGCAAGTAATAGGTGATGACCGCGCCCTTGGGCGGGTTGGTCCCGCTATCCAGGTAGCTGGTCTTCATGCCGTGCTCGGGCGTCTCCTCTTTGATATATGCCGCCACCATGCCCAGCGTGCTCATGTAGACCTTGCCCTGGCCGCTATCGAAGAAGCCCTCGAACACCTTGGGCAGATGCCGCTCGGTTACGCCCGGTATTAAGAGACGAATTGCTTCGCTCTCATTACCTTGGTAGGGGCGACCCGATGGGTCGCCCGCGCCCTCCTCGCCCGCAGCCGCCACCTGACGCAACACGCCCACATCGTCCAAAATCCAGAACGAGCGCCCGTGCGTCGCCACCACCAGATTGACGCCCTTGAGCTTGAGGTCGTATATCGGCGAGACCGGCAAGTTGAGCTGGAAGCGCTGCCAGCTGTCACCCGCGTCGAACGAAAGGTACAAGCCGAACTCCGTGCCCAAATACAGCAGCCCCGCCCGCGCCGTATCCTCCCGAATCACGCGGCAAAAGTGATCCTCGGCGATGCCGTCGCTGATGCGCGTCCAGCTGGCGCCATAGTCAGTCGTCTTGAAAACGTAAGGCGCGTAGTCGTCGTTCTTGTAGCGCGTCGCCGTCACATAAGCCGTCGCCTTGTCGTGCGGCGATGGCTCGATCATGGTGAACATGACCCCCTCCCCCTTTATAAGGGAGGGGCTTTCATCTCCCCTTCCCTCCCCAGTGGGGGAAGGGGCCGGGGGATGGGGGGTTATCTCGCGCCAGCTCTCGCCGCCATCGCGCGTGATATGCAGCAGCCCGTCATCCGAGCCCGCCCAAATCACGCCCGGCTCGTGCGGGGATTCCGCCAGCGTATACACCGTGGCGTAATGCTCAGCGCCGACCGCGTCCTTGTTGATCGGCCCGCCCGACGGCTTCAGCGTCTCCGGGTCGGCCCGCGTCAAATCCGGGCTGATCTCGCGCCAGCTCTGCCCCTCGTCCGTCGTCTTGAGCACTTGGTTGCCGCCGATGTATATCGTGTCGCTGTCGTGCGGCGAGAAAACGATGGGGTAGGTCCAGGCGAAGCGGTACTTGTCCGCCTGCGCGCCCAATCCGGTCGAGCTGCGCGGCCAGGTCGATATCAGCCGGATCTGCTGCACGCGGTGGTCGTAGCGCTGCAAGCAGTTGCCCCCGCCCGGCGAGCTGCCGATCGCGCCCACATAGACGATGTCCGGGTCATCGGGATGCACCGCGATATAACCGCTCTCGCCCGAGCCGATGATGTCGCAGTCTTCCCAGGTGATCGACGAATAACGGCTGCGGCTGGGCACGCGCAAGCTCGAATTGTCCTGCTGCGTGCCATAAACGTAATAGGGCTCGTTGCTGTCCGTATCCAGATGATAAATCTGCGCCGTCGGCTGATTGTATATGCTCGACCAGGACGCGCCCCCGTTCAGCGAGACGCAAGCGCCGCCGTCATTGCCATGCGCCAGGACGCGATTGTTATCCGGATGAATCCACAAATCGTGGTTGTCGCCGTGCGGTGTGCTGATCTCGCTGAAATTATGCCCGCCATCGGTCGATTTCCAGAAGTTCAAATTGTTGATGTAAATCGTCTCGGCATCAACCGGATCGGCCGTCAAATGCATATAATACCAAGCCCGCGAAATGAAGCGGTTGTCCTTGCTGCCCACCACCCAGGTCTCGCCGTAATCATCGCTGCGATACAAGCCGCCATCCGGCTGGTTCTCGATGATCGCCCACACCCGCCCGGGCTGCGCCGGCGACGCCGCCAGGCCGATCTTGCCCAGCAACCCCTTCGGCAAGCCTCTGCTCCCCTCCCTCTTGATGGGACGCCCCCCGACAGACGGGGGGGATTTATGGGGGGAACCAGGGCTGGGGGTGGGGGTGATCCGCTCCCAACTGTCCCCGCCATCCATGCTGCGCCAAATGCCGCTGTCCTCGCCGCCCGACGAAATCTGCCAGAAATTGCGATACGCCTGCCAGAACGCCGCGTAGATGATGCGCGGATTGTTCTTGTCGATGCTCAAGTCGATGGCGCCCGCTCTGTCGCTGACGTGCAAGATATGCTCCCAAGTCGCGCCGCCGTCCTTCGAGCGATAAACGCCGCGCTCCGCATTCTCGCCAAACGCATGCCCCAACGCCGCCACATACACCAAATCCGGGTCCCCCGGATGCGTGCGTATCTTGGCGATCTGCCGCGTCTCCTTCAAGCCGATATGCTTCCAGCTGCGCCCGGCATCGGTCGACTTGTAGACGCCATCGCCAATCGACACATCAATGCGGATCGTCGTCTCGCCCGTGCCCGCATAAATGACGTTGGGGTCCGCCGGCGCCACCTCCAGCGCGCCCACCGACGAAGCCGTGAAATAGCCGTCGCTGATGTTCTCCCAATACTGCCCGGCGTCGGTCGTCTTCCACACGCCGCCGCAGACGCCGCCGAAATAAAATGTGTTCATGTCGCGCGGGTCGCCCGCCACAGCGACAACGCGCCCCCCGCGAAATGGCCCAATGCAGCGAAACTCGGCGATACCGGCGAAGTTAGGGTCGGTCATGTTCGTGTCCTTTGAGTGCGCTGATAATGGCAGCGTATTGTAGCGCGACGCACGCGCTTTCACCACAGCCGCGAACTCTGTAGGGGCGAGACTTGTCTCGCCCACTCAACTCGAAATCCACGCCCCAGACATCTTTGTGCCCTTCGTGTCTTTGCGCCTTTGTGTTAATGGATGTCCTCCGCGCCCTCGGTGGCAAAGTGTCGATCCTCCGCCCCCCCTGCCTCCGTTCTTGCGAGCAACCCGCCGCCGCGTTATAGTACCCGCGCAACCCAAAGGCTCGGAGTACCCTATGGTCGCGAAGCTTATTACAGGCGCAATGCTCCTGTTATTCCTCGCCTCCCTGGCATCCGCACAGACCTACGATATTCGCACCGAAGCCAACACCAACCTCAGAACCGGGCCGGGCCTCGACAACAGCCGTGTCGAAACCGCGCCGACCGGTACAATATTGCAGGTCACCGGTCAGCTCGGGCGCTGGCTGAAAATCAACCGACATGCTCGCGAGCTGTGGATGGCGAATTGGGTGCGCCACAGTCGCGTGCAAAGCGCCCAATCCAATACCGCCGCCATTAACAATTGTTGCTTCGTCAATCGGCAATGCCATAGCGATAGCGACTGGGTCGACGGCTATTGGGCCTTCCAGCGAAACGAATGCCCGGTCAGCACGCCAACGACACAAGAGACGACGACTCAGCCCGTCTCCAGCACCCCGGCCGCCGTCGACAACTGCTGCTTCGTCGACCGGCACTGCACAACCGACCAGCAATGGACCGACGGCTATTGGGCCTATCAGAACGGGCAGTGCTTCGACAAGTCCGCTGCTGGCGGCTCAGCATCGCCGAACGCGAGCCAAGCCAACAATTGCTGCCACTTGAATTGGCAATGCCAGTCGGAAACGGACTGGTTCGCCGGCTTTCAAGCCAAACAGCGCAATCAATGCGACCCATCGTCGCCCGGGCTGGGCGTGATCATCGAAGGCTCGCATGACTTCACCTGGCGATTGCAGGCCGGCTTGAATCTGATGCGGGAAAAGGCGCCCATGTGGTACGCTTATTCGCTGGGCGGACTGGACAAGGTCAAACAGGTATCCGAGGGAAATGGCGTAGATGTAGGCGAACGAGTATTTTACTGGGTCTATCACGATGACAATCCGCCCCATCCAGGCCATGAACCAACGGACGCCGCAGTCAGGGCTGCCACGCTTGTTCATGAGGCGGTTCATGTATATCGATATCAGCGCGGCGTGGAGGCCGGCGGGCTGCCAGGAGAATCGGAGGCTTTGCAGACGGAACTCCGCGTACTAAGGATACTTGCGCCCGGCACGTATAGAGTCACGTATGCGGCAAACTTGCTCGCGAATATCCATAAACCGGAATGTCAGTGGTGGACTGGCGATTACGGACTGAGCTCATGTGAGCTTGGTTGATATGTAACCGGAAAACCGGGGACTTGGCGATATGCCACGTTCGCCCTTTAGTTTGCGGCGCCCATAGCCCAGAGGCAGAATCATGGCTCACGTCAAATTCACCCCCAACCTCCAGCGCTTCTTCCCCGACCTGCGCGACTGCCACATCGACGCCGCCACCGTCGCCGATATCATCCCCGCCGTCGACCAACGCTGGCGCGGCCTCGCCGATTACATCGTCGACGAACAAGGCGCCCTCCGCAAACACGTCAACATCTTCGTCGGCGACGAGCTCCTGCGCGACAAACGCACCCTCTCCGACCGCCTCTCCGCCGATACCCGCATCTTCATCGTCCAAGCCCTTTCCGGAGGCTGATAGCGTGTCAAGCTCCTGTTTACGTTGCGAGCCAAAGCCTAAGGTGCGTACCGGCGAGCCGGTGGCTCGCCCCTACAGATTTCGACACGGCGGGAGAGAATTGCACTGCGCGGTGCAAGGTGTTTTGCGCGGGCGGCGGCATCGTCGGGCGAGAGTCTGCAGAATATCAAGCAACTTCAACAAGTCACCCCTCATCATCGCGATGGGGAGGGGCCGGGGGAGGGGTTAGATGAAGGACAAACTCCTCGTCGGCACCCGCAAGGGCCTGCTGATCCTCAGCCGCAGCGGCCGATCGGACTGGCAAGTCGAATCAGCCCACTTCGAAGCCATCCCCGTCGTCTACGCCTTCCGCGACCGCCGCACCGATACCATCTGGGCCAGCCTCGATCACGGCCATTGGGGCGGCAAGCTCCACCGCTCGCGCGATGGCGGCGCCAGCTGGCACGAAGTCGAAGCGCCCAAATACCCCGAAGGCGCTACCGTCCCGCCCGATTTCACCCTGCCCGCCAAGACCAACTACATCTGGCTGATTGAACCCGGCGCCGCCGCTGAGCCAAACCGCCTCTACCTCGGCACCGACCCCGGCGGCCTCTTCGTCAGCGATGACGGCGGCGACTCCTGGCGCCTGATCGAGACGCTCTGGAAACACCCCAGCAATACGCACTGGTTCGGCGCCGGCCGTGACCATCCCGGTACAGTCGCCATCCAGGTCGACCCGCGCGATAGCCGCCGCATCACCATCGGCATCAGCGTCGGCGGCGTCTACGTCAGCGCAGACCGCGGCGAATCCTGGGAAGCGCGCAACCGCGGCCTCTTCGCCGATTACCTGCCCGACCCCCACCACGAGCACGGCCACGACCCCCACATCATCCTCGCCAGCCCCTCCAACCCCGATGTGCTCTGGCAACAAAATCACTGCGGCATCTACCGCACCATCGACCGCGGCCGCCACTGGCAAGATATCTCCGACAAGAACGGCGGGCCCGCCGGCTTCGGCTTCGCGCTGGCCGTGGACGAGCACGACGAGCGCACCGCTTGGGTCGCCCCAGCCGTCAGCGCCGAGTACCGCGTCCCCGTCGACCGCGCCCTGGTCATCTGCCGCACCGAAGACGGCGGCGCAACTTGGCAAAACTTGCGCAGCGGCTTGCCCCAACGCCACTGCTACGACCTCGTCTTCCGCCACGCCCTCGATAATCGCGGCGACACCCTTGCCTTCGGCACCACCGCCGGCAACTTTTACCTCTCTGACGACCGCGGCGATTCCTGGCGCTGCCTGATGCACAACCTCGCTGTCGTCTACTCCGTCCGCTTCATGTAATCGCATCGCTACAGCGAAAAGGTAGACACTCGCCCGGCCCAGCCACCGCCCACGCAAAATCCCTTGCCTCTCGCAGTGTCAAGCTCCCCCTCCCCATCGAAATCTGTAGGGGCGAGACTTGTCGGCGGTCAGTGTCTGCGCGACCTCGCCCGCCCGTCCCCTCGCAACCCCACCAACGTCGAGACTTGTAGGGGCGAGGCGGTGACTCGCCCACCCGCTCGCAATGTAAACAGGGCTCGCTCGCCCGATTAACACGCTATAATGGCCGGGCTACTGAATCGACGCCGCCACAATTTGCGCAAGAAACGAGGTCAAGCTGATGACAGAATCCCCCGATCTCCTCCTCAAGAAAATCGAAGGCTGCCTCTACGGCGGCGCTATCGGCGATGCCATGGGCGCCCCGGCCGAGTGGCGCACGCCCGATGAAATCCAGGCCCGCTACGGCGCAAATCACCGACCTCGTCGAAGCCTGGGACGAAGCCGATACCCGCGGCCGCGGCCACGGTCGCTACACCGATGACACCCACATGGTGCAGCTGCTCTGCGAATGCTACCTCGAACGCGGCCACCACCTCGACGCGCACGAATTCTTCCGCCGCATCGTGCCCAAGATGGCCCTCGAAGACCGCTGGATCCCCGAACGCGGGCGCCACATGCCCCTGGTCGAGCGGCTCTTCTATCCCGAAAAATGGCTCTACAATCGCTGGCTGGCCAATGCCGATCCGCGCCACGCCGGCGTCGGCAACATGGTCAATTGCGGCGCCGCCATGTACGCCGCCCCCGTCGGCATCATCAACGCCTGCGATCCCGCCCGCGCCTACGCCGAAGCCGTCGATATCTTCAGCGCCCACCAAGTCAGCTTCGGGCTGGAAGCCGCCGCCGTGCAAGCCGCCTGCGTCGCCGAAGCCTTCAAGCCGAGCGCCACAGTCGCCTCCATCATCGACGCCGCCCTCAGCCACGCCAAAGACGGCACCGCCGATTGTATCGCCGCCGTCGCCGATCGCGCCGCAAACCTAAGCGACTGGCGCAGCGCCATTGTCCCTTTACGTGATATTATGCGCCAATACGACACATCGCCCGATGACGCCAAATCCGAGCGCGGCAACGGGCGCGACAACTGGACCCCCAGCCGCCAACACAGCATCGAAGAACTGCCCATCGCCCTCGGCTTCCTCGTCGTCACCGGCGGCGACTACGAAGGTACGATCATGGGCGGGACGAATTACGGCCGCGATAACGACTCCATAGCCGGTATGGGCGGGGCCATCGCCGGCGCCCTGCACGGCATCGACGCCCTGCGCGATGAGTGGGTGGAGCAGGTGAACCGGGCGAATCGGGTGGATTTGATGCCGTTGGCGGCAGGAATGGCGGGGTTGGCGCGGGCGCTGCAAGGGCGGGAGCTGGCGGCTGCGGAGGGTCGGCGGGATGCGTTTGCCGCGCTGGGCGGGTGAGGGCTCGGTGTAAGTCGGAACTTTGCGATGTTGTCTGTCGATATCCTACCGCAGGATTCTGAAATCATGCGGGTCAGCCAATTGCCATCCAGCGCGCCTCTTTATTGCGTAACCATCAACTGAAATAGTCTTCCAGTCGATGTGAGCTTTGTGGGCAGTAATGTAATCTTCCTTACCGAGATTGATCCAAAGCTTTCGACCTGAACCATTACGATCGGTTCGCAAGACTACAATTGCGCGCTCGATTTTGCCTACGTCTTCGCTAAGCGGGTCCTCCGAAGAACTCAAACCAATAACGCGACCCTCAATCTTTTGAAACTCCATTGGCTGCTCTCTAAGTTTGGCGCAAGCGCGTTTCAAATACTCGATATGCGGACGCTCGATTTGAACGTTCTCGACGTTTCTAACTTCATGTGTGACTGGGAGTTTTCTAGACCAGATTACACTATATTGTACCGGTTCCGGTGAGTACTTTGAAATCTCCAACATAGCGTTGCACATGTTTGCGTTGAATCCGTCCGCGTAGCCTGAAATAAGTGCTTCTGGGTCCCTATCTCTTACCGAATGACTTAGGTCGATTAGGCCCGTTGCAATGCGCTCCATGACACGTCTTTGTAGCGGAAATTTTTCACCCGGATCTTCCGGGTCTTTGAAGAGTAGCTTCTGATACGGCTCTATTTCCCCGACCCGAGACTCAACACGATATCCAATACTCCCATTCTTGGTTTGATGTAGTTCGAAGTGCTTGAGCATATTCCTGGCTTCCAAGTAGAATTGATTGAAGAATGGCTTAAGGCTGCGTTCCATATTGGCAGAGTGTCCGATTAGTCGCCTGATGGGCGGCATCTGCATGGCAGCATTGTCTACAGACCTAGAATCCACATCTATCGTGAGGAAGTCACGGTCAAAAAAAACTAGATCATGTGCAACTGAGTCGGCAGGCCTGTCTGTCAATGCCGAAACAATGCGAACTGTATGTTCAACATAGACTGGATAATCTGGAGCGTCTGCATTCAATGGCAAGACAATTTCAAAAGGCATCCCATCAGCGTCTTTGTAGCCTTCAAATACGTAGCAACGCTCGTTTCTGTTGACAATGTTCCAACCAGAGCACAGAAGATACGATTTAATGTGGGCGGTCGGTAGCGCATACAAAGCGGAGTTCATGTCTCTTTGTCCTGTCCACTATATGCGTCAAGTCTATCTATCTCCAGCAAGTGAGTTACTGCGTGGTGGTCAAACACTTGCGTCCTAGGGATGTAAATGGTTGTTGAACTGGTGTTGGATGTTGGTTCACGTGGTATTCGGTACCAATAGCAGCATTTGCGTAGTTGCAGCACCGCCTCCGTCACCGAGAGCGGCTCCGTTCCATCCGACGGAAGGGCATATACGATGAGTATTCCAAGGCCTTTCTCCAGTTCAGCCAGTTTGTTGTACGCCTCTGCCTCTACTGTATAGACGAAGTGATCGCCGCGAATCTTCCAATTTGTAGTCGACTTGAGCTGGCAGAAAAATGACAATCCGGTCGGCGCATAGGTAGATTCGTCACGTATGCGTGCGCCAGACACTATGAAATCTATGCCGATGTCCGGCGTGGGCGATGCTGCGGTTGCCCCGGCATCCGCAACGACCGCGCGGAAATAGGCAAATTGCAACTCCTGCTTCGCTAAATCTGGCGGGATAGGCATTCATGCATTCCGCACGCGGCAGTCAGTAAATTCGTCCAAATGCTAACACTTATTGTACATTCAGTCTAATATCTACAAACTCCAATTGCAGCGGACGCTTCCTAACGCCCTCCAGGCCACCGCGACAAATCCACCAACCACGCGACCATCCCCCACCCACACCCCACATCCAGCCCGCCCGACAATCCCCGCCAATCTCCCTCTGTGCCCTCTGTGTGTCCTCGGTGTACTCTGTGGTAAAACAAAATCGCGAGAACAACCCCATGTCCCCCTCCCGCTCCCACGCCTTCTTCACCGACTCCGGCGTCGCCGGCCTCACCCACCGCGCCTTCACCGCCGCCATGGGCCTCGACCACGCCGACATGGCCCGCCCCCTCATCGGCATCTGCAACACCTTCAGCGAGCTCAACCCCTGCAACAGCCACCTCCGCGCCCTCGCCGCAGCCGTCAAACGCGGCGTCACCCAAGCCGGCGGCACCCCCCTCGAATTCCCCACCATCTCCCTCGGCGAAGTCCACCTCAGCCCCACCTCCATGCTCTACCGCAACCTCGCCGCCATGGACACCGAAGAGATGATCCGCGGCAACCCCATCGACGGCGTCGTCCTGCTCACCAATTGCGACAAGACCACGCCCGCCGCGCTGATGGGCGCCGCCAGCGCCGATATCCCCGCCATCATGCTCAGCGGCGGCCCCATGCTCAACGGCCACTTCGGCGACGAAATCCTCGGCGCCTGCACCGATTGCCGCCGTTATACCGCCGAGTACCTGGCCGGCACAATCAGCGCCGAGACCTACCAAGCCGTCGAGCAAAATCTCGTGCGCAGCCACGGCCACTGCATGGTCATGGGCACCGCCTCCACCATGAACTCGCTGATGGAAGCCCTCGGCATCGCCCTGCCCGGCAACGGCGCCATCCCGGCCGCTGATTCGCGCCGCCTGCACTTGGCGACCGCCGCCGGCCGCCAAATCGTCAAGCTGGTCGAGCAAAATATCCGCCCCTCGCAAATCCTGACGCCCGCCGCCTTCGATAACGCCATCAGCCTCTTGCATGCGGTCGGCGGCAGCACCAACGCCATCGTGCATTTGCCGGCAATAGCGGGCCGCCTCGGCATCGACCTGCCCCTGTCGCGCTTCGATGAAATCAGCCGCCGCACGCCGCTGATCGCCAACCTGCGCCCCACCGGCCAATTCCAAATGGAAGACCTCTTCTACGCCGGCGGCATCCCGGCTGTTTTGAAGCAGCTGCTGCCCCGGCTGCACGCCGATGCCCCCACCGTCACCGGGCGCACCCTCGCGCAAAATGTGGCTGATGCCAAAGTGATGAACGCCGAAATCATCCGCCCGCTAAACGACCCGCTGCGACCCGAAGGCGGCCTCAGCATCCTGCGTGGCAACCTGGCTCCCGATGGCGCCGTCATCAAACACGCCGCCGCGACGCCCGCCCTCTGCAACCACCGCGGCCCGGCACTCGTCTTCGCTGATGTCGCCGATCTCAAAGCGCGAATCCACGACCCCGCGCTGGACGTCACGCCCGATCACGTGCTCGTCCTGCAAAACGCCGGCCCCATCGGCGGCCCCGGCATGCCCGAAGTCGGCAACCTGCCCATCCCGCAGAAGCTGCTAAAGCAGGGCGTGCGCGATATGCTTCGCCTCTCCGACGGGCGCATGAGCGGCACGTCCTACGGAGCCATCGTCCTGCACATCGCGCCGGAAGCGGCCATCGGCGGTCCGCTCGCCCTCGTCCGCGACGGCGATGTGATCGAGCTGAATGTCGCCGAGCGCCGCCTGCAGCTGCACGTCCCCGATGCCGAGCTAGAGCAGCGCCGCGCCCAGTGGTCAGCGCCCCCGCCCGCCTTCACCCGCGGCTACGGCCAGCTATACCAGCAGCACGTCAACCAAGCGCCCCAAGGCGTCGACTTCGAC
This sequence comes from Phototrophicaceae bacterium, assembly GCA_965208195.1. Taxonomy (GTDB): domain Bacteria; phylum Chloroflexota; class Anaerolineae; order Aggregatilineales; family Phototrophicaceae; genus UBA6055. The sequence goes on from CBDBOC010000004.1 coordinate 3,028,531, forward strand.
TTCTTGCGGGGGATGGATCCGGTGGGCGTGGTGGAGCAGCCGAAGTTCTAGCTAGGGAAGAGCTTCTGCAAATCCAGTGTGAAACCGGGTAATACGGGTTCGCCGGAAAGGCTGCCGTCCCGCGCGACTGTTTCAGTCCGCGGCTCGCCATCCGGCCCCAAACGCCAGATCTCGACCGAGGCCCGCTCGGGCAAAACCAGCCAGACCAGTTCTGTGCCCTTCGTCAGGTACACCGCCGCCTTGCGCCGCAGCTCAGCAAGCGTGTTGCCGGGGGATTGGATCTCAACAGCTAAATCAGGCATTCGGGATACGAATTTGTCGTATGTGTCCGCAGGCGCTATATTCTTGCGGATGAAAGCCACATCGGGCGCAAGCAAGGTATGCCGGTCATCGGCGGGGTAATAGCCGACTTCGCCGGTGACTTCGCCCAAATCATTTGCTTCGGCGTAGTCCAACAGGTAACGCCCTATGATAATCTCAAGTCTGCCATGCCTGTATCCCGGCGCCATCTCCCAAAACAGCTCCCCGTCAATGAGATAAAAGTGCTTGTCTTCGTTTCCAGGCTGCTGAGCCAGCCGCCAGACATCGTCCACCGTGTAAAGCCGCTCTTGAATCGCCATCCTCGCCTCGCAACGATCACGCGCGTTCAACAATTATATCGCATATAGCGCGACTTCTGCGCAGCCCTTCCAATTTCGACGCGCGCATATAACAGAAAACCAACTCGGTGCACTCTTTGTCACTCGGCGCCGGAGGGCAGTGTCTACGCGCCCCTCGGTGGCAACGGTGTGGATCCCCCGCCCAGCCGCGCCAGCGGACACGCTACACTTTGTGTCAGCCAATCTGTAACCTGCGAACATATTAGAAATGCTACTCATTGTACGCTTTGTCACTCGGTGCCCTCGGTGGTAAAAGTGTGGATCCTCCGCCCAGCCGCGCCAGCGAACGCCCTACATCTCGTATGAGCCAATCCACAACCGGCGCGCACAACAGAATATCAACTCGGTGCACTCTCTGTCACTCGGCGGCCCTCGGTGGTAAAAGTGTGGATCCTCCACCCAGCCGCGCCAGCGAACGCCCTACATCTCGTATGAGCCAATCCACAACCTGCGCGCACAACAGAAAATCAACTCGGTGCACTCTTTGTCACTCGGCGCCCTCGGTGGCAAAAGTGTAGAACCTGCGCGACTTCGATTTCTTGCAGGGGAAGGATCCGACTTCGATTTCTTGCAGGGGAAGGATCCGGTGGGCGTGGTGCAGCAGCCGAAGTTCTAGCTCGGGAACAGCCGCCGCAATTCCAGACTGAAGCCGGGCAAGACCGGCTCGCCGGAAAGGCTGCCGTCCCGCGCGACTGTTTCAGTAAGGGGCTCGCCATCCGGCCCGATGCGCCAGACCTCGACCGCAGCCCGCTCGGGCAAAACCAGCCAGACCAGTTCTGTGCCCCTCGCCAGGTACACCGCCGCCTTGCGCCGCAGTTCCGCCAGCGTGTTGCCGGGGGACTGGATCTCCACCGCCAGGTCGGGCATTCGAGGTACGAACTTCTCGTGATCGTCCCGCGGGGCGTTTTCTTTGCGCAGGAAGGCGACATCGGGGCCGAGCAAGGTATGCCGGTCATCGGCGGGGTAATAGCCGGATTCGACGCTGCCGTCACCCAAGTCATGTGCTTCGGCATAGTTCATCAAGAAGCGAAAGATGTGTCCCGCGAGTCTGCCATGCCTGTATCCCGGCGCCATTTCCCAAAACAACTCCCCATCAATGAGATAAAGGTGCTTGTCTTCATTTTCCGGCAACTGGGCCAGCCGCCGGACATCGTCCACCGTGTAAAGCCGCTCTTGAATCGCCATCCTCGCCTCGCAACAATCACACGCGTACAACGATTATATCGCGTATAGCGCGACTTCTGCGCAGCCCTTCCAATTTCGACGCGCGCATATAACAGAAAACCAACTAGGTGCACTCTTTGTCACTGCGGCACCCGCGGTGGTAAAAGCCCCTCGGTGGTAAAAGTGTGGATCATCCGCCCAGCCGCGCCAGCGAACGCCCTACATCTCGTATGAGCCAATCCACAACCTGCGCGCACACCAGAAAATCAACTCGGTGTACTCTCTGTCACTCGGTGCCCTCGGTGGCAAACGTGTCGATCCTCCACCCAGCCGCGGCTGCGGACGCCCTACACCTTGTGTGAGTCAAGTCGCGTCCTGCGTAAACAAGAAATTCAACTCGGTGCCCTCCTCTAACTCGGCGCCCTCGGTGGCAAAAGTGTGGATCCTCCGCATTATCGTGACACGCCACCGCCTGTGACGAAAACCCTACCCAGCCGCCAACGCCTCCGGCCGCTCAACCGTACTCGCCACCTCGACCCGCCGCCCAGCCGCCGCCGATTCCTCCAGCGCGCACATGACATCCAGCACGTGATACGCCAGCGCGCCGCTCACCCGATGCCGCCGCCCCGCCTGAATCGCGCGCGCCATATCCGCCACGCCAGCCCCGCGCCCAATATCGACGCGGTGCGTCCAGGGCAAGCGCTCCCATGCCCCCGCCCCCGCCTTGACCAAGCTGACCTCGCCATCGAACATATTCGGCCGCTGCAGCGCCAGCGACCCCTCGCTGCCATGCACCTCCAGCGCCGGCAAATGATGCCCCCACACGTCAAAACTGGCGATCAGCGAGGCGATGACGTCATTCTCGAATTCCAGCGCCCCCGCGACATGCGTGTTGACCTCCACCGGCAGCCCTTGCCCCATCAAGGCTGCGCCCCCGGCGATGCGCTCGGCGAAGGTCTTGCGCCCCATGCCGCTGACCCGCCTCACCGGCCCCAATAAATGCACAAGCGCAGTCAAGTAATACACGCCAATATCAAAAAGCGGCCCGGCGCCAGCCTGATAGAAGATGCCCGCGTTGGGGTGCCAGCTCTCCGGCCCGCGGCTGAGGAAGAAGGCCGTCGCCGCCACCGGCTCGCCGATCAGGCCAGCGTCGATGGCGCCGCGCGCCGTCTGATTGCCCCCGCCCAATATAGCGTCCGGCGCGCAGCCCACCCGCAACCCGGCCGCAGCCGCCTCGTGCAAAATCCGCTCGCCCTCAGCGCGCTCTGTCCCCAGCGGCTTTTCGCTGTAGGCATGCTTGCCCGCCCTGAGTACCGCCAGCGACACCTCGGCATGGGCCGCCGGCACGGTCGCGTTGATCACGATGTCGATTTCCTCGCGCCCCAGCAAGTCGTCAACGCTGTGCGCCCTCAAGCCATGCGCCGCGGCGAAAGCCCCTGCCTTGTCATGCAGCAGATCCGCGCAAGCCACAATGTCGATCACATCAAAGGGCGCGCAACCCCTGATGTACGCCGGCGCAATATCGCCCGTGCCGATGATCCCAACCTTGAGTGTCTTCATGTGCTTGCCCCGTTGCACTTCCTTCGGCATTTCCGCGACCCCAGCCAAGACCATCGCCACCCGACACGGCTTGTAGCGGCGATTCTGTGAATCGCCCACGCTTCATTGACATATTCCGTCGCGCTTACCACGATCGACCGGGCACTGTTGCCCAGTGGAAACCGAAACGCGCCAGCATCACCGGCCGCTGACCGCACCTTGTGTGAGTCTAGTCCTGACTTGCGAAAACCAATAAATCAATATCTCGGTGTACTCTCTCCAACTCGGTGCCCTCGGTGGTAAAAGTGTGAGTCTTTCGGGAAATCGTGACCTGCCATCCCCCGTGAAAATTGCCCTACCCGTCCAACACCCCGTCAGCCAATCCAGCCGGCAGCGCCAGCGGCTGCGCCAGCGTGCTCTCAACAGCGATATGCCGCCCCTGCGCCGCCGATTCTTCCAGCGCCAGCATGATATCCAGCACATGATACGCCAGCTCGCCGCTCGCCCGGTGCGGCCGCCCCGACTGTATCGCATAGGCCATATCCGCCACGCCAGCCCCGCGCCCGATGTTGACCGTATGCGTCAAGCGGCACATCAACCCACTCGCGCCTCCCGCCCTTGAGCGCCCTGACCGCGCCGTCAAATCGATTCGGGTCCGGCACCGTCAGCGACCCCTCCGTGCCGTGAACCTCGATATTCGGCAGGTTGTGGCCCCAAATGTCGAAACTGCTGATGAGCGTGGCGATCGCGCCATTCTCGAATTCCAGCGTTCCCGCAATATGCGTATTCACCTCCACCGGCAGCCGTTGCCCCATCAGCGCCTCACTGCTGGCGATGCGCTCGGCGAAAGTCCTCTGCGCCGAAGCCGCCACCCGCTCCACCGGCCCCATCAAATGCGCCAACGCAGTCAAATAGTAGGGGCCCATATCGAACAAGGGGCCCGCGCCCTCAAGATAGAAGATGCCCGCGTTGGGGTGCCAGCTCTCCGGCCCATGCGCCATGAAGAATGCAGTAGCGGCGACCGGGCTGCCGATCACGCCATCGTCGATCGCCTTGCGCGCCGTCTGCAAGCCTCCGCCGAGGAAGGTGTCCGGCGCGCAACCTATGCGGACGCCAGCCGCCGCCGCAGCCTCGATCACCGCCTCGCCATCAGCCCGCTTCAACGCCAGCGGCTTCTCGCAATATGCGTGTTTGCCCGCATCGATAATCTGCCGCGATACCTCGCTATGCGCCGCCGGAATCGTCAAGTTGATGACGATGTCAATATCCTCGCGCGCCAGCAGGTCATCAACGCTGTGCGCATCCAGGCCGTGCTCCCCGGCGAAGGCGCTCGCCCGCTCCAGCAAAATGTCGGCGCAAGCCACAATCTCAATAACCTCAAATGGCGCGCAGCCCCTAATATAAGCCGGCGCGATATTGCCCGTTCCAATGATCCCAACCTTCAGTGTCTTCATGTGCTTGCCTCATCGCCTTTCCTTCGGCATTTCCGCGACCCCAGCCAAGACCATCGCCACCCGAAACGGCTCGTCCGGGCGATACTGTGAATCGCCCACCCAACCGCAAATCTATGTAGGGGCGAGCCACTGGCTAGCCCACGCAAAATACCTTGCTCCGCGCAGCGTCAACCTCGCAACCGCCCCTCACGCTTTGTGCCCTTCGTGCCTTTGTGCCTTTGTGGTGAATGCAACATCGTCACCCGTCCAACACCCCGTCAGCCAACCCAGCCGGCAGCGCCAGCGGCAGCGCCAGCGTGCTCTCAACAGCGATATGCCGCCCCGAAGCCGATGACTCTTCCAGCGCCTGCATAATATCCAAAACATGATACGCCAACTCGCCGCTCGCCCGGTGCGGCCGCCCCGACTGTATCGCGTAGGCCATATCCGCCACACCAGCCCCGCGCCCGATATTCGTCGTATGCGTCAAGGGCACATCGGCCCACTCGCGCGTCCCGCCCTTCAGCGTCGTCACCTCGCCATCAAATCGATTCGGGTCCGGCACCGTCAGCGACCCCTCCGTGCCGTGAATCTCAATGAATGGCAGGTGGTTCCCCCACACGTCAAAACTCATGATGACCGTGGCGATGGCGCCGCTCTCAAACTCCAGCGTGCCCGCGATATGCGTATTCACCTCCACCGGCAGCCGTTGCCCCATCAGCGCTTCGCTGGTGGCGATGCGCTCGGCGAAGGTCATCTTGGCCGCGCCCGCCACCCGCTCCACCGGCCCCATCAAGTTGACCAGCGCCGTCAGATAATACGGACCCATGTCGAATAGCGGTCCGCCGCCCTTGAGGTAGTAGAAGCCGGCGTTGGGGTGCCAACTCTCGTGACCATGCGACAGCCAGGTGGCCGTGGCCGCGATCGGCCCGCCGATGACGCCATCGTCGATCGCCTTGCGCGCCGTCTGCCCGCCCCCGCCCAAAAACGTGTCCGGCGCGCAACCCATGCGGACGCCAGCCGCCGCCGCAGCCTTGATCACCGCTGCGCCATCATCGCGGTTCAACGCCAATGGCTTCTCGCAGTAAGCGTGCTTGCCCGCGCCGATGATCTGCAACGACACCTCCGCATGCGCCGCCGGAATCGTCAAGTTGATGACAATGTCAATATCCTCGCGCGCCAGCAAGTCATCAACGCTGTGCGCGTCCAAGCCGTGCTCCCCGGCGAAGGCGCTCGCCCGCTCCAGCAAAATGTCGGCGCAAGCCACAATCTCAATAACCTCAAATGGCGCGCAGCCACTAATGTAAGCCGGCGCGATATTGCCCGTTCCAATGATCCCAACTCTAAGTGTTTGCATAGGCCTTCCGCTCTCTAGACTCTCCCAGCATTTACCGGCAAGCCGCGAATATCCGCCGCCAGAAACCAATCGCCATGAAACATGTAGATTCGTAGGGGCGAGACTTGTCTCGCCCGCTCGGTGTTCTCAGTTTAACTCGGTGTACTCGGTGGCAAAACTGTGTGGGCTGCTGTCCACATGCTGATTGCCCGCTTCATGCGTCCCTCAAGCCCTCCGCCCACGCAACATACCTTGCCTCCCTCAGAGTCTAGCTCCCCCTCTCCCCTTGTGGGAGAGGGGGCCGGGGGGTGAGGGGTGATGGCCAGCCGCATCCCTACGACATAAACTCGGGGATATTGCCGCGCACCATCGGCGGATTGCTGACCGGCGCCGCCCAGTTGATGCCGTTGGCGATGACCTTCTGCACCACCGGCATGTGATAAATCGGGTACGTCTCATGCCCCGGGCGGAAGTAAAAGATCTTGCCCTGCCCGCGCTGATAGCAGCAGCCACTGCGGAAGACCTCTCCGCCTTCAAACCAGCTGATGAACACCAGCGTGTCCGGCGGCGGAATATCGAAGTGCTCGCCATACATCTCCGCTTCCTGAATTTCGATATACTCGGGCAAACCATCACAAATCGGATGCGACGGATCCACCACCCAAAGCCGCTCCTTCTCGTCGGCTTCGCGCCATTTCAGCATGCAGCCCGTGCCCATCAAGCGCTGAAAGATCTTCGACAAATGCCCCGAGTGCAGCACGATCAGCCCCATGCCCTTGAGCACGCGCTCCTGCACCCGATCGACGATCTCGTCCGCGACCTCATGATGCGCCATGTGCCCCCACCAGGTCAGCACATCCGTATTGTCCAGCACATCTTGCGTCAAGCCGTGCTCCGGTTCGTCCAGCGTGGCCGTCCTGATGTCGAATCCATACGGCGCCAGCCCCTTCGCCAACGCGCCATGGATGCCATCGGGGTACACCTCGCCAACGTGCTGCTCGGTTTTCTCGTGTCTATACTCATGCCAAATCGTCACCCGTAAGGCGCTCATCGTCTTCCTCTCGCTCACGCTAAATTGCAATAGCGCTGGATTATGCCCCGTCCACCGGCGTTTTTCAATTGATGCTTGCGGCTCGCTTGATCGCGGCTTCAATCGGCCCGGGGAATCGCGCGCCCCGCCGCGCCTTACGCCATCTCATCCCCCTCAAACTTCACTTTGCCGTAAATGAACGCCAGCGGAATCTCCGCCTCAAACTGCGGTACGCCCAGCCTCGCCTCCACCCCGCTGACCTTGCCGTAAATCCACTCGTCGCCGGCGCGCGTATAGGCTTCGATCAGCGCCTCATCTTGAGAGACCAGGTAATACGCCTGCAGCGACGGGATTCGCTTGTATTGCTCCAATTTCTGGTTGCGGTCAATTGTCTCGGTAGACGGCGACAATACTTCAAACAGCAGCGTGGGATTTTCTACCGGGCCCGATTTTGTGCCGCCGTAGATCTCGGGCTCGCCTACCACCACCGTGACGTCAGGGTAGGTATATGTCGCCAGGGCGTCGACCATCACCTGTATACCGCCATATACGTGACCAATCCTGTCTCGCAATGCGATAAAGAACCAGGTGACAAATGCCGCGACAATATCTTCGTGAGTTGAGCTTCCACCTGGCATGGGATATATCCTGTTGTCGATCAGTTCGTTCCGGAAAGGCTGCTCGCTTTCCCATTCCAGGTATGCTTCCGCGCTCATCAGGCGTTCCGCCACTTCAACCGCCATCTTTCGCTCCAACCACTAAGTCTAATTTCAACAGCATAACGCGTGTTCGCGAGAGACCGCCTCGGCCGCTTATGCCTCAGCGAAGTCCACCCGCCGATACACCTCCCTCAGCGCGATCTCGCAATCAAGCCCCGGCATGCCTAGCCTCGCCTCCAGCCCGGCGTGCTCGCGTCTCCTCCAGCCGTCGCCCTCGCGCAAGTGCGCCTCAATCAGCGGCTTGTCCTGCGCCACCAAAAAATAACCCGCGAGCGACGGGATTCGCTTGTATTGCTCCAATTTCTGGTTGCGGTCGACTGCTTCCGTAGACGGCGACAATACTTCAAACAGCAGCGTGGGATTCTCCAGCGGGCCCGCCTTTGCGCCGCGGCGAAACGCGGGCTCGCCAGTTACGACCGTGACATCAGGGTAGGTATAGGTCCCAAGCCGGTCGACCTTGACTTGCATCCCGCCAGCGTAAACTTCACAGTCCCAGTCCATGAGCGCCGCGATTAGCAAGTAGACAAGTCTAGCTAAAATGTACTCGTGCGCACGACTTCCGCCTGGCATCGGATATATCCTGTTGTCGATCAGTTCGTTCCGGAAAGGCTGCTCGCTTTCCCATTCCAGGTATGCTTCCGCGCTCATCAGGCGTTCCGCAACTTCAACCGCCATTGCTCGCTCCAACCACCAAATCTGTCCCCATTAGCATAACACGTCTTCGCGACTAACCGCCGCCGTCGCCTATGCCTCAGCGAAGTCCACCCGCCATTACACCTCCCTCAGCGCGATCTCGCAATCAAGCCCCGGCATGCCCAGCCCACTCTTTCTGTCGCCCTCGTAAGCACTCGCTGTACTCGCTGGCAAATGCGTTTCCAGCCCGCGCTCTGTCTACAACCGCGCCTTAATCCCCGCCATCGCCTCCAGCGGCTTGATGAGACTGTGGTTGCCATCGCCGCCGAGCCCCTGCGCCTGCAGCGTCCGATACAAATTGAAGCACAGCGCCGTCGCCAACACCGGCACCCCCATCTCATCCGCCGCGCCCATCACCAGCCGCAAATCCTTCTGCTGCAAGTCGATCGAAAAGCCCGGCTCCCAATAATCGCTGATGACCTGCGGGCCACGATTAGCCAGCATCCAACTGCCCGCCGCGCCGCCCGTCACCGCCTGCAGCATCTTGTCCAAATCGACCCCGCCCGCCTGCGCAAAAAGCAGCGCCTCGCTCGCCGCCAGCATATTCACCACGCACAAAATCTGATTCGATAGCTTCACCGTCTGCCCAGCGCCTTGCTCGCCCACATGCGTGATGGTCGTGCCCATCGCTTCAAAGGCCGGCATCGCCCGCGCCACATCCGCCTCGTCCCCGCCGATCATAATGCTCAGCGTGCCCTTGGCCGCGCCTTCGCTGCCGCCGCTGATTGGCGCGTCCAGCATCGCCACCCCTCTTGCATTCAGCTGCTTCGCCATCTCGACCGTGTTCACCGGGTTGATCGTGCTCATGTCGATCACCAGGTCGCCCGCCGCCGCCCCCTGGATGACGCCCTCATCGCCCAAAACGACCGCCTCCACATCCGGCGTGTCGCTGACGCAGATGATCGTGATGTCGCTCGCCTCAGCGGCCGCCCGGGGCGATTCAGCCGCCGCCGCCCCGCGCTCGACGAAAGGCGCCATCCGGCTCGCCGTGCGGTTCCACACCGTCAACTCAAAGCCCGCCCCCATCAAGTTGTCCACCATCCCCCGGCCCATAATCCCCAGCCCGATAAATCCGATTCTCTCGCCCATGTTCGTCCTCCGTGATGTCACAGTCTTTGTGCCGATTATGGTAACGCGGATGCCTACGCCATTACAGCTTTGTTTCGCGCGGACATTTCCACATCTCTACCACCGAGTTCACAGAAGTAATCGAAAGTAAGTATTGAAAACATTCTCCCGCGAAACGAGATCGCCAAATTCATCGAGTCCTGTAGGGGCGAGCCACTGGCTCGCCCGCCCCCAACGCAGATCCTTGTAGCGGCAAGACTTGTCTCGCCCTCCCGCCCCTCGCAACCCCACCCGCGCAAAATACCTTGCCTCCTGCGATGCCTTCCCCCCTCTCCGTCGAATCCTGTAAGGCTTGCCCGCTACTCCAATTCTTACTCAAAATAAACTCGGAAAACGCGAAAACAGAACATAAGGCAGTTCGTTCGTAGGGCAAAGCATCTTGAAGTTACCCTAATCGGCCAGGTTTGCTCCCCCTCTCTGATGATTCGGAGAGGGGGCCGGGGGGTGAGGTAGAAAAGCGCGCGTTCTAGACCCAGTACCGGACAAGCCTTGTAGCGGCAAGACTTGTCTCGCCCTCCCGCCCCTCGCAACCCCACCCGCGCAAAATACCTTGCCTCCTGCGATGCCTTCCCCCCTCTCCGTCGAATCCTGTAAGGCTTGCCCGCTACTCCAATTCTTACTCAAAATAAACTCGGAAAACGCGAAAACAGAACAAAAGGCAGTTCGTTCGTAGGGCAAAGCATCTTGAAGTTACCCCAATCGGCCAGGTTTGCTCCCCCTCTCTGATGATTCGGAGAGGGGGCCGGGGGGTGAGGTAGCAAAGCGCGCGTTCTAGACCCAGTACCGGACAAGCCTTGTAGCGGCAAGACTTGTCTCGCCCTCCCGCCCCTCGCAACCCCACCCGCGCAAAATACCTTGCCTCCTGCGATGCCTTCCCCCCTCTCCGTCGAATCCTGTAAGGCTTGCCCGCTACTCCAATTCTTACTCAAAATAAACTCGCGAGAACAGGGGGCCGGGGGGTGAACATAAGGCAGTTCGTTCGTAGGGCAAAGCATCTTGAAGTTACCCTAATCGGCCAGGTTTGCTCCCCCTCTCTGATGATTCGGAGAGGGGGCCGGGGGGTGAGGTAGAAAAGCGCGCGTTCTAGACCCAGTACCGGACAAGCCTTGTAGCGGCAAGACTTGTCTCGCCCTCCCGCCCCTCGCAACCCCACCTGCGCAAAATACCTTGCCTCCTGCGATGCCTTCCCCCCCTCTCCCCTTGTGGGAGAGGGGGCCGGGGGGTGAGGGGTCTGCCGCCCGCAAAGTAAACAAACGCGCCCCTTGACCTGCCCCCTCCGTGCCCTCTCTTTTCCTCTGTGACCTCGGTGGTAAATGTGTAGATCCCCCGCCACCCTCAATACCCCAGCCCATGCCCCCGCGCATACAGCGGCCCCGCCGAATCCCCCGGCATATCCGACCGCTGCGCCCGCACCGCCGCCATCGACGCCGGCAGCTCAAAGGGCAAGCGCGCCCCCGGCTTGAAGCGCCCAAACAAAACATCCAGCACCGCCGCATCGCTCGCGCCGAAATTCGCCACCAAACCACGCGCCGCCCCCGCGATCTCGGGCATGACCGCCGCCCGCTCCAGGTAGATGTCGACGATAGTCGGCACTTGACTGGCAATCGCCAGCACGCGGCTCAGCTCCGGCTCCTTGAAGTCGAGATCCCCGCTGTGCAAATGCGCTTCCAAAAAGTACTGATCTCGCGGTTCAAATGGCGTGCGCAAACGCAATATCGCCACATCAGCCGCCCCGGGCGCCGCGACCGGCTCGCCATACTGCGCCGCCACATCCGCCTCAATATTCTCGCAGTAAATCTTCGGCCGCCCCCGCAGCGGCAGCAACCCATCATTCTTCAATAGCACAATCGACCTGCGCTGCGCCAAATCGCCCGCGGCGCGGAAAGCCGAATTGCCCGCGATATGCGCGGCCGCGCTCTCATCGACATAAGGCCGCTCAAACAAGCCCAGCCGAAACTTGTCGCGCAGCAGCCGGCGCACGCTGATATCCAGGCGCCCTTCGCTGACCCGCCCGCTCTGCGCCAGCTCGATCAGCGCCTCAACGCAAGCTTCGCCGCCGAATTGGTCCACGCCCGCCTCCAGCGACTTGATGATGCGCTCGCCCAGGTCCATCTGCTCCACGCCCCAAGCCCGCGCCGGCAAGGGCTTGCCGAATAATTCCATGTCCGTCAGCGTGCCCCAGTCCGTGCAAACCACGCCGTCAAAACCGTACTTCTCCCGCAATAGCCCGCTGATGATGCCCTTGTTGAAGGCGAAGCCGACCTCCTCGTATTCGGTGCCGATAGGCATGCTGTAATAGGGCATGATCATGGCCGTGCCCGCTTCGAACGCGGCTTCGAAAGGCAGCAGATGATAATCGAAGTTCCCGCCCGGATACACTTGCTCGCGCCCATAAACGAAGTGCGAATCTTCGCCGTCCTTCTGCGGCCCCCCGCCCGGAAAGTGCTTCGTCATGCAAGCCACGCTCTCCCGGCCGATCCGCTCGCCCTGAAAGCCGCGGATGTAAGCGGCCGTCAAGCGGGCCGCCAGCTGCGCGTCATCGCCAAAAGTGCCGTTGACCCGCGCCCAGCGTGGCTCCGTCGCCAAATCCGCCATCGGGTGCAGCGCCGCGCGGATGCCGATCGCCAGGTACTCCTGCCGCGCGATATCGGCGAACTCCTCAACCAGCGCCTCGTCGCCGATGGCCGCCAAGCCCGGCGCTTCCGGCCACTGCGAAAACGCCGGCGTGGCGTGAAAAGCGCCCGGATTGCTGCTGAAGCCATGCCGCGGGTCGCTCGACAAAGTCAGCGGGATGCCCTGCCCCTGCGCCATCACCAGCGCCTGCAATTGGTTGATCCAGGCGGCCGTCTGCCGCGCCCCACTCGCCCCCGCCAAACCAAAGTGGCTGATATGTTTGCAAGCCAGCTCGCCCAGCGTCGGCATGCCCGGGCCGCCCATCTCGCTGCTGAAGACCCCATCCGGCGGAATGAACGCCATCGGCTGAAACATCAGACCGGCTTTCTCCGCCACCGTCAGCCGCGATAGCAAATCCTCGACCCGCTCATCAACAGCTAGGCTCGGGTCTCGATAGCGCAGGCGCTCTGTCATGCGTATCCTCCTCGCTAAACCCTATCGTCAGACGCCCATGATAACGCCGCCCGCCCGCGCGTGACAGGCTCGCCGCCCCTCCACGCGCATGCGAATGAGCATCCACATCAGGAGCGTTGGATTGCGGACGGAAAACGCCGATACCTGATATAATTTCAACTGTCATTCGGTGGAGGAAAACCGCGAATATGCAGCCAAACGACATGCAGATTGGGCGCATCGAATTGAAGAAACCGACGCCGATGGTCACACTTGAACATCTGACCAATACGGAGCAAATTCGGAAAAACCGGCGAGCTTTTGAAGAAAACCGCAAAGCGATTGAAGAATTGCGCCAACTGTACCAATTGAGCGGCGACGACAGCGCAAAGGGAGAAGCTGCGTTGGACCGTGAACATTGGATTGCCAGCGCCCGCCAGCGCGCTATACGTGACGCTATCGAGATTGTAGAGCGCTGGTGGCACGCCGCCGAAACAGGCGATGCGCTACTTGCCGAGATCCGCGACAGAATGATTGAGGAGCTACATCAAGCGCTCGAAAGCGGCAGTTAGCAGTAGAAACAGGTCCGCGCGAATTAGAATCTCTCGGGCGTCATCGGAAGCGTGTCGGGGCGAGGCGGCGACTCGCCCTCTCGGTGTCCTCCCTTTTTTTCGGTGCACTCGGTGGTAAAGTGTCCAGATCCCGCCAATCGTAAATCGCAACCCGCCAACCCTATATCGACCGCGCCGCGCCCCCATCCACCCGCAATGTCGCGCCCGTGACATAACTCGCCGCCGGCGACAGCAAAAACGCCCCCGCCTGACCAAAGTCGTCTATCGTGCCGTAACGCCCCAGCGGAATGCCCGCCCGGCTGCGCTCGCGCACTTCCTCCAGCGACATGCCCGTCTTCTCTGACGTCACCGCGTCCAACTGCGCCACCCGGTCGGTGTCGATCCTCCCCGGCACCAGGTTGTTCAGGCGGATGCCATCGCCCGCCAATTCGTCCGCCAGCGTCTTGACCAAACCCGCCACGCCCGCGCGCATGATGGTCGATAAGCCCAGCCGCGCAATCGGCTCCCGCACCGAGCCCGAAGTCACCGTCAATATCGCGCCGCCAGCGCCCATATGCGGCAGCGTCATGCGGATCATGCGGAAGCTGCTGAGTAGCGTCAGCTCAAAAGCCGCCGCGAAATCCTCATCGCTGACCTCGCGCAACATCTTCGCCGGCGGCCCGCCCGCGTTGACCAGCAGGCAATCCACCGCGCCCCACTCAGCGACCGTCTTGTCAATCCAGGCCTGGATATCGCCCGCCACCCGCACATCGCAAGCCGTCGCCAGCGTCTCCACGCCATATTCGGCCGCCAATGTCTCAGCCGCCGCGCTCACCTCAGCGGCCGTCCGACTGCATAGCGATACCCTGGCGCCCTCCGCCGCCAGCGCCTTCGCCACGCCATAGCCCAATCCCTTGCTCGACGCGGCCACCAACGCCGCCTTGCCTCTAAGTCCCAAATCCATGCTCGCAATCCCCTTCAACGTCCTTCAGCAAAATCAGTGCCAGCCATTATATCGCCACACCCCAAGCTCATGTAGGGGCGAGACTTGTCTCGCCCGCCCGTCCCTCTCAACCCCACCAACGTCGAAACCTGTAGACGCGAGACTTGTCTCGCCCTCTCGGTGTCCTCGGTCTAACTCGGTGAACTCGGTGGTAAACGTGTGTCGACCAACGCCCAAGCGCCGATCGCCCGCCCCCAAACGCAGATCCAAATGCGGTCACGCCTCACAACGACAACTTCCGCCCCGGCTCGTCGATCCCCACGCGCCGCAAAATCCAGCTGATTTCAGCCTCCGTGCCGGCATCAATCGCGTTAAACGGCGGCCGCGGCGTCGCCTCCGCCATGGCCCCCCGGCGCTGCAACAACCGCTTTCGTATCGTCAAATTGATCAGCGGCTGATTCTCGTAGCGGATCAGCGGCAGATACCTGTCGAAGATGGCTTCCGCCCGCGCCCGGTCACCCGCCTGATGCGCCTCATACACCGCCACCAGAATCTCCGTGAACGCGAAACCCGTCATCGTGCCGCTCGCGCCCCGCCCCAGCTCCTCCAGCAAGAACATGCCGCCCAGCCCGCCGAAAATCTCGAACTTGTCCGTCTCCCGGCGGATGGCGTCGATCTTCTGCATCAGCGGCGGATCTTCCAGCTTGAGATACCGCGCATTAGGGATGCCCTCGGCGACCTGTCCCAATACCTCCGGCGACATGATGACATCGTTCACCGGCGGGAAGTCTTGCACCACAATGGCCCCGCTGATGCGCTCGGCGATCTCGCTGTAGAGCGCCAAGATAGCCGCGTCGCTCTTGTCCTCCAGCGGCGGCGGCGCGATCATCACGCCATCAGCCCCGGCCGCGAAAGCCGCTTCGCTCAGCGCGATGCACGTCGCCAGCTCGCTGTGGCTCGTGCCCACCACGATGGGGATGGCGCCCGCCACCGTCTCGACCACCGTGTCCATCACCAACCGCCGCTCGTCCACGCTCAGCTTCGCCGCCTCGCCCATGACGCCCAATATCGTCAAGCCCTGCGCCCCCACCGCCATCTGAAATCGCGCCAACCGCCGCAAACTCGCGTAATCCACCGCGTAATCCGCGCTGAACGGCGTCGCCAAAATGTTGAATATCCCGCTGATTCCGCTCATTTATCCTCCTCAGTAACGCCCAGCAAACCACACGAACGCTCGCCGCACGACTCAATTCCTCAAAGCATGAAACCGCCAAAACCGTTGAACCCTGTAGGGTCCAGCCTTGTCTCGCCCTCTCTGCGCCTCAGTAATTCCAAGCAACTAATGCGAGTGATCGCAGCATAGATCGTACAATCAACATCATCAAATGTGCGTGCGGGCAAGCCGCTGGCTCGCCCCTTATTCCGATAAATTGTCTAACACGTTTCACATCAAATACTTGGATTTACGTCTGCGCTTCTATAGCAAAAGGATCCTTTGTGCCCTTCGTGCCTTCGTGCCATTGTGATCCGCTTTCCTCTGTGCCCTCTGTGTAGCCTCATTTGCCTCGGTGGTAAAAGCATGTCGACTACGTCGACTACGCCCAAGCCCCACTCGGCCGCACAAACTGCCCACCCCCGGCCGCGCCCACGATCTCGCCCTCGAGAAAAACCGTCTCCCCGTTGACCAGCGTCCGCTCCACCGCGCCCCGAAAGGTCATGCCTTCGTACAACTTGTCGCAATCGCGCGCCTGGCTGAACAACATATCCCGCCCGATCGTCGTCTGCCGCGCCGGGTCGTAAATCACCAAATCAGCCGCCGCGCCCACGCCGATATGCCCCCGCTCCGGATAAACGCCGAAACGCTTGGCGCCATTGGTCGCCACCAACGCTACCGCCCGGTTGATGCTGATGCGCCCGCCGAGCGCCTCGTGCATCACGCCCAATAGCAGCTCCTCCACCCCCGGCGCGCCCGGCGGCGTCGCCCAGATGTCCTCCCGCGCGCTCTCCTTCTCCGCCACCGTGAAGGGCGAGTGATCCGTGGTGATCGCCAGCAGCGTCCCATCAAGCAGCCCGCCCCACAGCGCCGCCTGATCAGCCTCGCCCCGCAACGGCGGATTGATCTTGGCGTAAGGCCCGCAACGCTCAAGATCGGCTTCGCTGAACATGAGGTAATGCGGGCATGTTTCACCGCTGACCTGGGCGCCGGCCGCCTTGAACGCGCGCAGCACCCCCAACGCATCTGCGCCGCTGACGTGCGCGATGTGCAGCTTCGCGCCGATGCCCTCGTTCAGCGTCAGCAGCGTGGCGATAGCCAGCGCTTCCACGTGCGGCGGGCGCGATTCGCCGTGCGCCGGCACATCGTTGCGCCCCGCCGCGATCAACTGCGCCGTATGCCATTCCAATAGCTGATTGTTCTCGGCATGCACCGCGCAGACCAAGCCCGTCTCCGCCACCAACTGCAGCGCCTGATATAACTCCGGCGCCTCCGGCAAGCACAGCCCCTCAAATTCATCGTCCCTTCCCTTGGGCGCCGCCGTCATGAAAATCTTGAAGCCGATGGCGCCCTCATCGACCATCGCCGCTGATCTCACGCCGATCCAGCAAGCCCGGCGCGCCATACAAGCCGAAGTTGACATAACAGTCCCGCTCCGCCAAGGCCCGGCGCCTGCGGAAGACCTCGCCCGTCGCGCAACAAGGCTTGGATATCGGCATCTCAAACACCGTGGTCACGCCGCCTGCCGCCGCCGCCCGCGTCTCCGTGGCGAAGTCCCCCCGCTGCGGATAAGCCGGCGCCCGACAGTGGAAGTGAATGTCAATCGCGCCCGGCAACAGCAGCTTGCCGCTCGCGTCGATCGTCTCCCGCGCCTCCATGCCGCTCGCCTCCGCCGCCAACGCCACAATCCGCCCCCCGTATAGCGCCACATCAAGCCGCGCTCACCCCCGTCTCCAGCACCACCTCGGCGTTTCTAATCAGCGTATCAACATTCATTACGCAGTCCTTCGAGCGAATGTTCAGTCATACGATATTTCGCTATCGCTTTGTTTTTCCGAATAAACGGCTTCTAAGGTTTGACGTGTTCCGTCTGTCGCGCTCTTGCTGTTTCAAATTCTGACTTACCAACCTGCTGTGCTGCTGGTTGGTATCCTTGATGCACTTTTCCAGCACTTTGAAGTGCTTCTCAAGATCACGTTCTTTCGCAGTCCACTTTATTTAGTCACCCAAGGTCTACGAACAAACCCAGTGTAACGCTCCAAACCTCCTCTGAACTGCCCTTGAAGAACGACTTGTCATGAATGCTAGCGTCCATCAACGCATTTCGGGGGGTCCTGGGGAGAAAAAGTTTCTCTCTGAAAATCTCCGTCCATTCACTGGTAGGTTTTGCGGACAATTGAAAATGGTAATCCCCAAGGTGTTGCGTCTGAGGATTTCGACATGTCTTTGCTTCCTTGAGATCAGTGATGAATATGTCTTGATGCCCGCTCATGACAGCCTCCTACCTCGGTTGACTGGGGCAGGGTCGCCCCTAGAATGTCGCGCATCGGCAGCGCTAGTACGGGTAGAGCGCCCGCCCCACAAAGTCCGAGCAGGATCGTCCGTGGTTCGCCCCAAAGTCCTCCAGCCGCACCTGCTCATCCGCCGCGTGAGCCACCTCGTAGCTGCCCGGCCCAAAGATGATCATATCCCCGCGCGCGATGTCCATCATGTGCTTGGCATCGCTGCCCGGCATATAGCCGACCGGCCCCGGCGCCTCACCCAACTCCTCGCGCACGCAATCCATGAATACCCGCGCCAACTCCGTATCCAGCGCCGTATCAAACCAGCGCGAATACACGAAGTTGCCCAGCGCAGCCGTCGCCGGCGCAATAGCCACCGCTTCAATCACCGCCCGCAATTCCGCCACCACATCTTCCGGCTTCTCGCCCGGGATCATCCGCCGATCCAGCTGAATCGCGCACGCATCGGGCACAGCGTTGGCCGTGCTGCCGCCGGCGATCACGCCGATATTGCAGGTCGGCACACCCACCACCGGGTGGATCACGCGCGACAAATCCCGATGATATTGCTCCAGCGCCGCGATGATTCTGGCCATGGCGCTGATGGCGTTGACGCCGCGGTCCGGGTTGGTCGCGTGCACCGCCACCCCGCCCGTGCGCACCGTGGCCCGCATCACCCCCTTGTGCGCCGTGGCCACCTTGTTGCCGGTCTGCTCGCCCACAATAATGAAATCGCTGACCGGCAGATGCCCGGCCTCCGCCAGCCACTTGGTGCCCAGCTGACCGCCCGTCTCTTCTTCAGCCGCCGCCACCAAAACCAGCGTGCCCCGCAATTCCGCCTGCTCCGCCGCGTCCATCATCGCCAGCATCATCGACGCCAGCACCGCCTTGTCGTCGATGCTGCCCTTGCCATATAACGCGCCGCCCCGCACCTCCCCCGCGAAGGGGTCGACGCTCCACTTCTGCGCTTCAGTGGCGGCCACCGGCACCGTGTCGATATGCGCGTGCAGCATGATCCGCGGCGCCCCCGCGCCCAACGTGGCGATGGTATTTTTGGCGGCTGATTTCATCGGCGGCGCCGGCTGACGCACAGTACAGCCGATCGCGCGCATCCGCTCAGCGACAAAATCGGCGATGGCGCGCGTATCCCCCGGTGGGTTGGGCGATGGAATCTGCACCAAACGCCGCAGCAACTCAACACCGTCCATCTAAATGCCCTTGACCGACTTGTACGTTTCCAGTTCTTCCGGCGTATAAACCTGCATCAGCTCCAACTCGACGCCGCCGGCTTCCTGCTCCAGAAACGCCACCCAGCCCTCCGGATGCACGTGGCTGCCCTTGACCTTGCAAGCGGCGCATTCTTTCAGCGTGGCGCCCTTCGCCTGCGCCTCGTCCAGCGCCGCGTCGATATCCGGCACCGCATAGCAAATATGGTGCAGCCCCTCATAGCCGCGCTCCTTGATCCAGGCATCGTAACGCCCGCCCTCGTCCATCGACTGGCACAGCTGATATTCCACATCGCCCACGTTGAAAATGGCCACCACATTGCGCGATTTGTCGTACTCGTGCACCTCGGCGTCATGCCCAACGCCGATGAAATCCAGGTAATGCTGCAAAGCCCCGCGCGCATCGCTGACCGCAAAGGCCATGTGCTTGATATACCGCTCGTGCATAACTAATCTCCTTTGCTCTTATCTACGACGCGCCGTTTCGCGCTCCCGCCCCATCGCATTCTGTAGGCGCTAGCCACCGGCTCGCCCTCCCGTCCATCCAATGCCCGCCCCACCGCTGGCTTCCCGCGCCGCGCCTGATGACCATCGGTGTCCTCGGTGGTAAAAATATTTCTGCGCTCTCTGCGCTCTCTGTAGTTTGCCTTTCTTGCAGGCGCTTGCTTCTGTGTCTCAGCGCTTAATCCATCCGCAATCTCAGCCTCCCCCGCTCCCGATGGTGGGGCCGACGGTTTGGCCCGCGCCGCCCTGCCTGACTCTCGTTGTACTCAAATTAAATCGGTGCACTCGGTGGTAAAAATCTCTCTGCGCTCTCTGCGCTCTCTGTAGTTTGCCTTTCTTGCAGGCGCTTGCTTCTGTGTCTCAGCGCTTAATCCATCCGCAATTTCAGCCTCCCCCGCTCCCGATGGTGGGACCGACGGTTTGGCCCGCGCCGCCCTGCCTAACTCTCGTTGTACTCAAATTAACTCGGTGCGCTCGGTGGTAAAAATATCTCTGCGCTCTCTGCGCTCTCTGTAGTTTGCCTTTCTTGCAGGCGCTTGCTTCTGTGTCTCAGCGCTTAATCCATCCGCAATTTCAGCCTCCCCGCTCCCGATGGTGGGACCGACGGTTTGGCCCGCGCCGCCCTGCCTAACTCTCGTTGTACTCAAATTAACTCGGTGCGCTCGGTGGTAAAAATATCTCTGCGCTCTCTGCGCTCTCTGTAGTATGCCTTTCTTGCAGGCGCTTGCTTCTGTGTCTCAGCGCTTAATCCATCCGCAATTTCAGCCTCCCCGCTCCCGATGGTGGGACCGACGGTTTGGCCCGCGCCGCCCTGCCTAACTCTCGTTGTACTCAAATTAACTCGGTGCGCTCGGTGGTAAAAATATCTCTGCGCTCTCTGCGCTCTCTGTAGTATGCCTTTCTTGCAGGCGCTTGCTTCTGTGTCTCAGCGCTTAATCCATCCGCAATTTCAGCCTCCCCCGCTCCCAATGGTGGGGCCGACGGTTTGGCCCGCGCCGCCCTGCCTAACTCTCGTTGTACTCAAATTAACTCGGTGCGCTCGGTGGTAAGAATATCTCTGCGCTCTCTGTAGTTTGCCTTTCTTGCAGGCGCTTGCTTCTGTGTCTCTGTGGCGCATCCACCCGCGCTCAACCCTCCGGAAAGCGCTCCCAATGCGTCAAATCGCGCCAGGTGATCCGCTTCCAGCCCCGCATCCCCGGCCGCGCGTCCGGCGCTCGATGCCCGATGCAAATGAACATCTCCGGCGAAAAAGCCTCGGGCAAATTCAAAATGACCCTGACCGCCGCCTTGCTATACGACGTCACCGGCCCCGAAGCCAACCCCAACGCGTGCGCCGCCAGCATCATCGTCTGCGCCGCCGTGCCCACATCAATCAAGAGCGCGCGGTCGCTCGCCGGCAACTTGTGCTCGGCCACCACATCCATATTCGTGCAAATCAAAATCAGCGCCGGCGCCCGCTGAAACATGCCCGGCGCCACCAAGCGTATCAGCCGCCGCGTCTCGGCCTCTTCAATGACGATGTAGCGGTTGGGCCGCAAGTTGCCGCCGCTGGGCGCCCAGCGCGCCGCTTCCAGGATCGCTTCTATCTGCTCGCGGCTGACCGGCTCGTCCGTCAGCTCCCGCACCACCCGCCGCGTCTTGATATTCTGCAGCACCGCCTCGCTCAACTGTCGTCCTCCAGCGCGCTATGCCGCAGCAAGCACTGCGCCACCTCGCGGCAGAGCGCGTCCAGGCCCGCCGTGTAAGCGTCCAAATCGGACATCTCCATGTGCATGTCCGGGATGCGCTCTATATTGCCCTGCAAGAATTCGCGTGATTTCTCCGATGCCCGCCCGGCGATCATGCTGCTGAGCCGCTCAGTCGCCGTCAACAGCCGCAGCGGCCCATACTGCGCCGGCTCCTCCAGCTGGATGCGCGCCGACGTGATCAGCAGCGCCAGCAACTCAATCGCTTCGTCTTCTTTCAGCACCCAATTCTGGCTCATGCGCTGCGCGGCGCCCCTTCCCGCTCTCGTCTGATTCCACAAGCGCGCAGAGTATAGAAAGCGCGCCGCCACCTGTCAAGCAATCCCCACCTACATCGACGTCTTCTGTAGGGGCGAGACTTGTCTCGCCCTCCCGTCCCTCACTACCCCACCAACATCGACGTCTTTTGTAGGGGCGCGACTTGTCTCGCCCGCCCGTCCCTCGCAACCCCACCAACATCGACGTCTTCTGTAGGGGCGCGACTTGTCTCGCCCGCCCGTCCCTCGCAACCCCACCAACATCGACGTCTTCTGTAGGGGCGAGACTTGTCTCGCCCTCCCGTCCCCGCCAATCCCAGCATCGTCATATTCCCTAGGGGCGACCCAGCTCAACCTCTGTTTTGCTCCCCCTCTCCCCTTGTGGGAGAGGGGGCCGGGGGGTGAGGGCTAGCTACTCCGCTTCCACCAGCGTCACTTCGCCCAGCGTCTCCAACTGCTCCCTGATCTCGCTGGCATCGCCCACCACCACAATCAGGAAATCCTCCGGATGTACGTATCTATTGGCGACTTCCAGCACATCGTCCGTCGTCACCGCCTTGATATGCCCCAGCCACTTGTTGAGCCGGTCCAGCTCCACCCCGCGAATCTTGTACGACGCCACCGCCTCGACGAAGTCCTGATACGTCTCCAGCCCAAATACAAACTCGCCCACAATGCCGTCACGCGCGTCGTTGATCTCTTCTTCCGTCAAGGGCTCGCTCTGGATGCGCTCAATCTCCTTGAAGACTTCCGCCAACGCCGGCGCCAACACATCGTTGCGCACCGCGGCCGAGACCACAAACCGGCCCACATCAGCCGGATAACTGAATCCCGATCCGATGCCGTAGGTATAGCCCTTCTCTTCGCGCAGGTTCTGCACCAGCCGCGAAGTGAACGTGCCGCCCAATACATGGTTCATCACCCGCGCCGGGAAGTAATCCATGCTCGCGCCCTGAATGCCGATATTCCCCAGCAAGAAGTTGGCCTGCGTACTGCCCGGCCGATCCACCAGCAATATCTGCTGCCCGCTGTGTTCCGGCAAGGCCGGAAAGACTACGTCCGCGGCGCTGCCCTCCCAATCCGCGAAGTGCCGCTCGGCGTAGGCCAGCCCCTCTTCAGTCGTGATAGCGCCCGCGATGATTAGCACCGCGTTGTCCGGCTGACGGCGCGCCTCGTAAAAGTCAACGATGTCACCTCGCGTGATCGCCTCCAGCGAGTCGAATGTCTCCGCGTTGCCATAGGGATGGCCCGCGTAAAGCGCCCGGCCAAATGTGCGCCCGGCCACGAAACCCGGTTCCGCCAGGCTCCCTTCCAGGCTGCTGATGAGCTGCGCTCGTTCGCGCTCGATCTCATCGTCAGGGAAGCTCGCATTCAAAGCCATATCCGCCAGCAGATCAAACGCCAGCTCCACGTCTTCAATCAACGCGAAGACCCCGAGCGAAATGCTGTCGTTGCCCCCGCCACTGCCCAGCGCGCCGCCCACCTGCTCGATCGCCCCGGCCAGGTCTTGCGCCGAGCGCGTCGTCGTGCCCCGCGATATCAATGAGCCAGTCATGCTTGCCAGCCCGGGCAGGCCTTGCGGCGCGGCCGTCCCGCCACCGGCCAGGAAGATGTCTAGCGAGATGATCGGCATATTCGGCTGCTCAATCACCACCACTTCCAGGCCATTCTCCAAGCCGTTCTCCGTGACGTTCGGGAAGTTGAATTCGTTCGAGTCCAATGGCGGCGGCGGCTCGTCCTGCTCAATCACATAGCGGTAATCCGGCGCCACTTCAACGCCCTCTTCCGCAGCGTATGGCTCCACCGCCGGCGGCGCCTCGGCATCGGTTTCCACCACGCTGAAAACGTGGCGATCAGTATCTTCCAGGTATTCCAGCGCCACCCGCTGAATATCCTCGCTTGTGACCGCCTCATAACGATTTATGCCGGAGAATACCGCCTGCGGATCGCCGCTGTGGTAGTTGGCGCTCTGCACGCTCTCCGCCAAGCCCAGCGCCGTCTCCAAGCCCAAAATGTTGCGGCTTCTGATTCCAGCGATGACCTTGTCCAGTTCCTCTTGCGGCACGCCTTCATCAATGATTCTCTGCAGCTCCTCATACGACGCATCCTCAAGCTCCGCCAATTCGACGCCCACATTGGCGATGAGAATGAACGCGAAATAGCCCGGACCGCGGTTGCCGTCTATCCAGGCATCAGCTTGCAATGCCTTGCCGCTATCGACCAGTCGCTTCGCCAGCCGGCTTGAATTACCCACACTTAGCACGCGCGAGAGTACATTCAGCGCCGGATAGTCCTCATGCACCAGCGGCGGAATCTCGTAAGCCGCCAGCAGCGCCGGCAGGTTGATGAACGGGTCTTCTATGGTGATGTACTCGGCTTCGTCTTGATCCACCGGTACAAACTCGGCCAGCTCGGGCGGGTCGTCCCCGCGCGGGATCGGCCCGAAAAGCTCCTCTATCAGCGCGCGCGTTGTGTCGAAATCAATGTCACCCGCCACGACCAGTGTGGCGTTATTCGGGACGTAGTAAGTGTGGTGGAATGCGATGACGTCTTCAATCCGCGCTTGATTCACGTCTTCAATGCTGCCCCAGGCATGAGTCTGATACGGTTTGTAGGTGTATGGGACAGTCAAGAGCGCAGCTACCGCAGTACCGTATGGTCGGTTGTCGATAGCCTGCTGCAGCTCTTCAATGACAATGGCGCGCTGATTGTCGAGATTCTCCTGCGTCACATCCAACCCGCCCATACGATCGGCTTCTATCCACAGCGCCAACGGCAGCTGATGCGATGGCGCCGTAATGTAGTAAGCTGTGTAATCCTTGCCGGCCCTGGCGTTGGACGAGCCGCCAACCCGCTCCAGCAACGTGTCAATTCCGTTGTTCGGAATATGCGGCGAGCCCTCAAACATCATGTGCTCGAACAGATGCGCAAAGCCGCTCTTGCCTTCAGGGTCATTGGCGCTCCCAACCCGATACCAAATGTCCACCGCCACCGTCGGCGCCGTCGTATCGCGCGCCAATATGACTTCCAGGCCGTTGTCCAGCCAAAAATGCTCCAGATCCAGCGCCTGTTCGGACTCGGCTATACTGATCCCGCCGACAAACAGCAAGACCCATACCAGCAGCAAAACTCGCTTCATGGTGCTATCTCTCCTTTCGGTGTCTTACACCACTGTAGCATGAAAGGAGCAGGTAATGGAGCGGTTATGCCGCTGTAAATTGTGAGTAAACTTGAGCAATGCCTGTCGACAACTCGCCGCCGCCAATAAATCCGGCCTTCGCCGCCAGGCCATGATGTGAAGCCAATGGCTAAAGGTCCCGGGCGCAGCTACATGCTATCGCCAACGTGAAGCAGGGCAGGGCATTCTCGCCCGAAAGCGTCTCGACTTCAAAGCAATCGATTGCGCGTACCAGCGTGCCGGTGCCTCGACCCCTACAACTATCGATTGCGCGTACCGGCGTGCCGGAGCCTCGTCGATGGTATTGGGATCGCGTTGGAATTCTTGTTCGTAGACGCGGAAGCGGATGCAGCGCAGCAGCCGTTCCAGGATATCGTCGACTGAGCGCAGGCGAAATTTACGGTTCCAGGACCGTGCGCTCTCACTAGGGTCAAATTTTGCAAAAAATGGATGATCGTCGCCGTGGCGTGCCTCTTCAAAGTTGTCATAAATGGCCCGGTCTTTGAGCTCGCAACCCAGCAACGACGCGGCATCTATGAATTCTTGTACGCTGAAAGCCTCTGGCAAAAGACCGGCGCTGCGCAGTCGAGTGGCATAGTAGTAGAGTGACGAGTGCATCGTTGAGTAGGTTTTATTGGAAAGCCGTAACCAGCTGTCTGGCGGTTCGTCAAAGAATGGCGGAAGATTGATGGTCTCAAGCTGGCGCGGGGCGGCATTCAGGTCGATGGCTGTCGACGAGGCGATCTGTGGCCGTGACCAGCGCAGGGAACGCCAATCTATGTTCAGCCACTCTGCGATCTGCCAACTGTCGATTTTGCCGCAAACGAAACAGTTATAGTTCCCGTCTCTGTTCCAGCCGGCGCTCGCTGTTTTGTCCTCATGCTGCGGATTAAGACAGCGGAAGTTCTTCTTGGTAAATCCGCTGGCTTTGAAATCGGCAGAGGTCAGACCGTGCGCGTTGGTGATGGCTTGGTTGACAGCATCCCAGCCGTCCATGCTGTAGTTGGCCGCGCGGGATGGTTTAAGCGCACTCTTTAGTTTTATGTCGGGCACAAAGCGGGGCAGCGCGTCCAGGGCGGCGCGGGCAGCCGATATATCCGGATAATGATGGCATACCAGGTCATTGGCATCGCCCTTGTCAGGTATGCCCGGGCCTGTGATCTTGCGGTATTCCGTCTTGCTTTGCCAGCGCGATTGATGGAGCAGCGTCGCCAGCTTAGAAGCGCCCTTGTCGCCCGATTTGTCGTTGTCTGCGATATAGATGAGTTGGCGGACGCCCAGCTCATCCAGAATACGAGCGATATCGCGCGGGATTCTGCTGGCGCTGTACGTGCCGATGACATTGTGGATGCCCAAAGCTTGGAGCGACCAGACATCCACCTCGCCTTCGACGATGTATAGGCGAGCGCCGGCGGCTTTGACCACGCTCTTTAAGTCTTCAAGTGCGCCAATGTAGTAAGAGGGCTCGTCTGTTTTTTGTCCGGGGGAATTGCCATCTGACCTTGGGCGGCGTTTTACCGTTGCTGGAGACTGGCTGCAGCAGGCGACGGCAAGTTGCCCCCGGGCTTCCGTCACGCCGCATTTCGCGCCATACCAGGACATCCTGCCCGCTGTAAGTCTCGTGTTCAACCCAGGCGCCGGCGGCTATCGCGGATTAGAGGATATGGCGGCCTTCCAGATACTTGCGCCATTGCGGATGATCCTGGATATAGCGTTTCATCGTCCGGTTCTCCCCACATATTGTCTTGGGGTTGCCGGATGGCGAATTTGATCGGGATGATCGGAGCAGCTGCCAAAGCTACGAGCTGTAGGTCGCTCGATGTGTTGGCACGCTTTATGTTGTTGCGAGGACCTTGGTGTATCGCTGTGCGCATCAGCTTGCGCTCTCTGCGGTGTCATGTAAGAGTACCTGAGTCATTTGGCAGAAAACGGCTTGGGTGTCGCGAAACTGCTACTAAACAACCGTCTGGCAGAGGCGGTTGTTTGCATTCATTGCTGTTGTAGCGAGTGGTGCCTGCTCGGAAAGGCCGGTGGAACGAAAGTTCCAGATCATGCAAAGCAGGCTGCGATGCCCCACGATCGTGGGCGTGATACGCGGCCCGTGTTATGGTTGCGGCCGCTGAAAAGGACACTCGTTTGAAGTTGACGCTCACTTTAGTTTACCTTCATTTGTTCGTAGAGCAATTCAGGCGCCGTTGATTGCGCCTCCTGTTGCTTTGTGGGCAAGAAAGATAGCCTGTCCGCCCTGCCAGCGTTCCAGCGAATCGCAACGGCATGGCCCGTGGTCAGTGATTCCTTTCGCCGGATAGTCGTGGCATATGTGAATTGATCTAGCTGGGACCCGAGCATGCTGACAGGCGCCCGTGTTTGGCGATAGAGGTCGCGAAACGCTATCAGGCGCGCGAATGACCCACACAGCCACCTAGGTCGCACATAAATGGCTGTGGCGGGCAGCTGGCGACCTTGCAAGGCATACAGTTGAGAGTAACGGATGCGGCTGAAGCGGGCGGATTCAGATGCAGTTTTCCGACCGCCGAAGGGAAAATCTGAGGAATTTGCAAATTCTTCTGATTTGGAGTCGGCACAAACCAAATAATACGGCGTCAGGTGTATGTACCTTGAAAATACAACGGCGTGGTTGGCGCCACAACGCCTGTCAAAGAACTTTCCGCAAAAGCCTGGGCCGTCACACCGAAGGCCTTTTGCTTTTATGTGCCTGAACGCTACGACGAAATTGGGAATAGCGCAATCTAACAGGTGTCAAACTTAGGGGCAGCAGCAGTTTATAACTGCTAGCATATGTGCAATCGCCGCCGATCTAAGTGCGTCCGGATGATGGCCAATGGCCAAGTAATGGCGGAAGCGATCTGAGGACAAGCGACGCTCATCTGCTGTGCAAACGAACTAGTGTGATGAGTCGCATTCAGCGTAAGAGTGCAATACCATCCCCGACCAGTCCCAATACTCTCTCAGTGAGCAACTCGTATCGGCATAGACTATGAACAGCACAGCACAATAATCTCACAGGCTCATATACTATGAGTCTGAGAGGCTCACGGTCATTATGAGCTACGAAATAGAGGGCGTTTGCCGAAAATCGAAGTAGAGCGGCGTTGATCGTGCGTGGCAAAAGGGATCGTGTTTGGTAAGGGCACATCTGATAGCGCCGTCCGTGATCCGACGCAGATAGCTGCTGCAGATCTAGAATCGTGCTCCGGGAATATCGTAGTTCAGGTGGGTCTCAAGCTCGTCCATTGGAATAGGCCACGATGCATCTGGTCCTGGGATTCCATGGAATATCCTACCGTCATTTTCTATGCAGATATTGGACTATGAGAGTATTATCCTGTGAGGATGACAGGTTCACAGCGTAGTAGGGGTAGGGCGATCTTCGAATGGCGGCCAGTTTAGCGATCCTTTATCAAAAGGGCGGAACGGGCAAAACGCCCGTCACGATCCACCTGGCCGGCGCTTTGGCGAAGCTGAGCAAGCGCGTGCTGGTTCTGGATTTGGATGGCCAGGCGGACCTCACGAGCGGCATCGGTTTCAAGCGGGATGTCTATGGCGCTGATGGCGATAGCATCCTGAGCCTGCTGCTGGATTTGAAGTCGGACCCCAATGCCCTGATCTGCAGGGCGCCTAACGATGATTTCGATTTGATTCCGGGCAACATGCAGATGTAACTGGCGGAGCAGTACCTGATGGATCAACGCAACCGCGAGCGGCGCCTGGCCAGGGTATTTCAACGCATTCGCACGGACTACGACTATATCCTGGTCGATTGCCCGCCAGCGCTGAATGTGATGACGGACAATGCCTTGCTGGCGTGCGGGCGCGTCCTGATTCCAGTGCGGATGCATCGCACGTACAGAAGGTCGATCAACAACCTGATGGGCCAGATCAATACCCTGCGCGAAGTCTTTGAAGTGGATATCGATATTGTCGGCGTTGTGCCCGTCGGCTTTGAGCAGCAAACCGATCAGCAGGCATTCATGAAGGCCCTGAAAGAGAACGCGCCGCAACTGCTGGCGCCCGTTCTGCGCAAGCGGCAAACGCTCATCGAGGATGCGCACGATGCCGGGCACTCGATATTCAGTTATGTGCCCAGCGGGAGTTATAGGAAGAAGGCGCAGCGCGAGAGCCAGGAAAACTACCTCGCGCTCGCGGATTTTGTGATCCGCCGAACGGCAGAGGAGGTGTCATGAGTAAGCACACGAAGGAAAGCCTTGCGATCCTGGGCCGTCGCTTGCGACGGTCCGCCGATGGCGACCAGCCGGCTGCCTCGCGTAAGGCTGTCACGCTGTATTTGCAGCCCGAGCTGCGAGACCGGCTGGATGGCGCATACTACAAGCTGAAAGCGAGCGGCAGCCGTATCAGCCGACCGGATTTCTGCGAAGCAATCATTGAGGCCGGACTTAACCAGTTCGACGCAATGCCCAATGAGGTAGAAGCACCAAAGCCCCAGCCGGCAATCGTGGAGAGAAGCACCGCCGCCGAGGATGGCCTAGCAGCTGTAACGGCGGACGAGTGAGTCTTAGGGCGTCGATCAATGGCAGACGAACATACAGCCCGACCCCGAATTACGATAATATAGCGCGACAGCCACCGACATCACCCCAGTCGAATTCACTTTAACCCGCATCGGAGCGAATGATGATGGAC
The DNA here is from genome assembly GCA_965208195.1 of Phototrophicaceae bacterium. Taxonomy (GTDB): domain Bacteria; phylum Chloroflexota; class Anaerolineae; order Aggregatilineales; family Phototrophicaceae; genus UBA6055. The sequence continues at coordinate 3,057,859 of CBDBOC010000004.1, forward strand.
TTATCCACACTGGAAAGCTGGTTAGGGAAGGCCGCCTGTTCGGTACGCGGTGAATTAAGCGCCCACGAATACAAGGACTACATTCTCCCGCTGGTGTTCTATAAGCGCCTTGACGATGTATACAGCGATGAGGTCCGCGACATTGGCATACCTGTGGACCTGGCTGACACGCTTTCACATCCCCACTACGATTGGACACCGGAACAAGAAGCGGACTGACTGACTTCAACGACATCAAGATCAGAGGAAATCGTGCGACTGGGGCTGGACCACCTGGAAGAACTTCGAGCCAAGTACAATTGGTCACCTGAATAAGCCGATGCCTGAGGCTGGGGGTATCAGCTTGACTGCCTTTTAGCTACCGTAGCGCCTGCAAAGGACTTCCTGTGCCAAGAATCTTTGACAACATCTCAGAGAAGCTGCTGACTGCGCTGCAGAATACAATGCAATCCGCTGACCGGGCGGATTTTTGCGTAGGCTATTTCAACCTGCGCGGCTGGCGACTCTTGCAAGGGGACATAGACCAGCTGTCAGGCGGTGCAGAGGGCTACTGCCGCATTCTGATCGGCATGAATCCCACGCCCCGCGATGAACTGCGCGAATATCTCAGTCTCAAAGCACGCAAACCGGTCGATCAGCAGCAAGTATTGCGGCGCAAACGACAGATTGTCGAAGACTTCCGGCGGCAGTTGAGCTTTGGGGCGCCGAGCAACGAGGATGAACAGGGGCTTCACGATCTTGTCCGCCAACTGCGCTCTGGCAAAGTGGCGGTGAAGCTATTCTTGCAGTATCCGCTCCACGCCAAGCTCTATCTGATACATCGTCGCGATACCGTCACGCCAACGGTGGGCTATCTGGGCAGTAGCAATCTGACCCTGGCTGGCCTGTCGATGCAAGGCGAGCTCAACACCGAAGTTAGTGATGTCGACGCCTGCCAAAAGCTGAAGGACTGGTTCGATGAGCGCTGGGAAGATCGCTGGTGCCTGGATATCACCGAAGACCTGATCGAGGTCATCGACAATAGCTGGGCGCGAGAAGATATGCTCACGCCCTATGAGCTATATCTCAAGATCGCTTACCACCTGGCGCAAGAAGCGCGCGCTGGTCTCAATGAATTCAAGCTGCCGCGTGAATTTGCCGACCGGCTGCTGGATTACCAGGCGGCCGCTGTTCGCATCGCCGCTCGCCATCTCAACAGCCGCGACGGTGTATTGCTCGGGGATGTGGTCGGGCTGGGCAAAACCCTGATGGCCACCGCCTTGGCGAAGATTTTCCAGGATGATCAATCCTGGGACACGCTCATTATCTGCCCGCCCAACCTTGTTCAGATGTGGCAGAAATATGTCGATGATTATCGCCTGGTGGCGAAAGTTGTCTCCCTGGGCATGGTGACCAAAGAATTGCCGGACCTGCGCCGCTACCGCATCGTCATCATCGATGAGAGCCACAACCTGCGTAATCGCGAAACCCAGCGCTACCGGGCGGTCCATGATTACATCAGCACAAACGAAAGCCGCTGCATCTTGCTGTCGGCGACGCCTTACAATAAGAGCTACCTGGACCTGTCTGCGCAGCTGAGGTTATTTATCGGTGAAGAGGACGTGCTTCGCATTCGACCGGAACAATACCTGAAAACGATCGGGGAGGCGCAGTTTCAGCAGCAGTTCCAGGCGGGCACGCGCTCAATCGTCGCCTTTGAGAAAAGTGAATACACTGACGATTGGCGCGACCTGATGCGCCTGTATCTGGTGCGGCGCACGCGCAGCTTCATCGAGAACAATTATGCCGAAATCGATCCGGTTACTGGGCGCCGCTTCATGGCGCTGGGCAATGGCGAGCGCTTCTATTTTCCTCGCCGCGTCCCCAAAACCGTGCCGCTGCAAGCGAGCCCACAATACCAACAGCTGTATTCGGACCAAGTGGTTGAGCTGGTTAACGACCTGAGCCTGCCGCGTTACGGCCTGGGGCAATATGTCGACGACAAAGAAGCCGACAAAGCCACAGCGGGTGAAAAGCAGCAGATCGAGAACCTGTCCCGCGCCGGCAAGCGCCTGATGGGTTTCTGCCGCACGAACCTGTTCAAGCGGTTGGAGAGCAGCGGGGCGTCATTTCTGCAATCGGTGGACCGTCACATCGTACGCAATCATGTCTTTCTCCACGCCATTGAGAACGACTTGAAATTGCCTATCGGCTCACTGGACGCCCATATCCTCGATCCTGATACCCAGGACGAAGATAGTGATTCCGACTTTGTCGCCCTGCACTTGGACGATGGCGCCAATGCCGACGCCAGCCTGGACGCAGATGATACTGACGAGAATTATGTCCAGCGGGCGCAAGTAGCTTACACGCTGTTTAGCGGTCGCTATAGGCGCCGCTTCAAATGGCTGCGCGCCTCTCTATTCGCCGATGATCTGGCGCGGGAATTAAAAGAAGACATTGATCGCTTGACCCGCCTGATACGGCTCTGTGGCGACTGGAATGTCGCCCAGGATACCAAGCTGGCTGCCTTGCACGAGCTTATTAGCGCGGATCATGCGCGGGAGAAGGTGCTGGTCTTTTCCCAGTTTGCCGACACTATCCGTTACCTGCAGGATGAGCTAACTCGCTTGGGCGCTACAGAGCTTGAGGCCGCCACCGGGCAACACGATAATCCCACCGCCTTGGCATACCGATTCAGCCCGGAGAGCAACGAACTGCGCAGGAAACCAAGAAACGAGATACGGGTCCTGCTGTCGACCGATGTGCTGAGTGAGGGGCAGAATCTCCAGGACAGCGCCATCGTCATCAATTACGATTTGCCCTGGGCCATCATTCGTTTGTCGCAACGGGCCGGCCGCGTCGACCGCATTGGGCAGAAAGCGGAGGAGATCCGCTGTTATTCCTTCATGCCGGCGCAGGGCGTCGAAGAGATCATCCGCCTGCGCTCGCGGGTGCGGCAGCGGCTTGAGGAGAACGGCGAAGTCGTTGGCTCCGACGAGCAATTCTTCGAAGACGATAAGCACGCCCAACAACTGCGCGATTTATACACCGAGAAGTCCGGCATCCTCGACCTGGAAGCCGATAGCGAAGTTGATCTGTCGTCCTACGCCTATCAGGAGTGGGCCAATGCTATCAAAGAGAATCCGCGGCTGAAGAAGAAGATCGAGGATCTGCCCGATGTGGTCTATTCCTCGCGGCATTATCTGGGCTCGCTCGACCGCCCCCAAGGTGTGATCACCTACGTGAAATCCAGCGACGACACTGACGCTCTCGTCTGGCTGGACAAAGAAGCGGAAATCGTCACCGAGTCGCAACTGGCGATTCTGCGCGCCGCCAAATGCGAGCCGGACACACCGGCGCAAGCGCGCCATCCGCTGCACCATGACCTGGTGCTTGCGGGAGTGCAAAAGACGCAAGAAGAGGATTATATTGCTGCCACCGGCGGGCAATTGGGCCGGCCCAACAGCACTCGGCGCAAGGCCTATGAGCGACTGAAGCACTATGTCGAAGTGCTGAGAGCAGACATGCCGATCTTTGGCGTGCCGGACGGACTGGAGGCCGCAATAGACGACATCTACCGCCATCCGCTGCTGGAATCAGCGCGCGACCGGCTGAATCGTCAGCTGCGCGCCGACATTTCCGACGAGGACTTGGCGGATTTGGTGCTCGGGTTGTGGCAAGATGACCGGCTGAGCAGGAAGCAAGAAGGCGACGAGGAGCGGGAACCGCGCATCCTTTGTTCGTTGGGCTTATTTGACCTATCTGGGGAGTAGACATCCGTGGCGCTGAATCGCTCACGAGCGCGGCAACTCCTGACAGATTTTGACTTCGGGACGCTCTTCGTCCAGGAAATGGGCTGGAATAGCGTACCCGATTCCCGTCCGCTGCCGGTCGGTGATAGTGGTTATATGCGGTGCCTCATTGCCGAGATGTCCGGCGTGACTGTGCTGGAAGTCTTCCCAATAGCCCCCGACGGTACGCTGCCTGACAAAGGCGCCAGCGACAGAATCCACACGCAGATCGCCAAGCTGTCGCACGAGAATGTGATCATCTTCCTGGATGACGACCGTAATCGCTCCAAGAGCATGATGTATTGGGTCAAGCGCGAAAACGGCAAACGACGCCCGCGACGGCATCACTACTTCAAGGGACAGCCCGGCGATCTCTTCATGAGCAAGATCGATGGCATGGTCATCGAGATGGATGACCTGCGCCCAGACGGCACTTTGCCCATTAGCGCGGTGACCAGCCGCCTGGCCGCCGCCCTGGATATCGAGCGCGTCACCAAGCGCTTTTACGAGCGATTTCGGGGTCTTCGAGATGAATTCATCGAGCTGATCGAGGGTATCGAGAAGCGAGAAAAACGCGAATGGTACGCCTCAGTCCTGCTCAACCGCTTGATGTTCATCTACTTCTTGCAGAAGCGCGGCTTCATCCAGGGCAACAGCCGCTATCTTGACGACAAGCTGGACGAAAGTCGCAGCCGCGGACTCGACCGTTTCTACAGCGAATTCCTTGATGCGCTATTCTTTGAGGGCTTCGCCAAGCCGGAGCACGAGCGCAGCGCCGAGGCGACACGCTTGCTGGGTCCGATACCCTACTTGAATGGCGGTTTGTTCCTCAAGCACCGGCTGGAAGATGCCTACGAACGGCGCATCCGCATCCCCGACGCTGCCTTCGAGAATGTCTTGCGCCTCTTCGGCCGCTATTCCTGGCATCTGGATGACACACCGGGCGCGCGCGATAACGAGATCAACCCCGATGTGCTCGGTTACATCTTCGAGAAATACATCAACCAGAAAGCATTCGGCGCCTACTACACCCGTACCGAGATCACTGAATACCTCTGCGAGCGGGGAATCCACAGCGTGATTCTGCAGAAGATCAACGAGAACAGCATCCGCCAATTCAACAACTTGAGTGATGTGTTGATGCGTCTCGATGCGCCGCTCTGCCGCACGCTCTTGAACGAAGTCCTGCCCAAGCTCTCCATCCTGGACCCGGCTTGTGGCTCGGGCGCATTCCTGGTCGCCGCCATGAAGAACCTGCTCGATATCTATGGCGCCGTGTATGGACGGATCGAGGTGCTGAGCGACGATTATCTCAGCAACGAGCTCGCCAAAATCCGGCGGAATCACCCCTCGCTCAACTACTATATCCGCAAGCAAATCATCGTGGACAACCTCTTCGGCGTCGACATCATGGACGAGGCAACCGAGATCGCCAAGCTGCGCCTCTTCCTGGCGCTGGTCAGTTCAGCGCAGTCGCTTGATGACCTGGAGCCGCTGCCTAATATCGACTTCAATATCATGGCGGGCAACTCACTGATCGGCTTGCTGAGCGTGGATGAGGAGCGCTTTGATGAGAGCGCGCGGACGCAAGACATGCTGCAGCGCCTCAAAGCGCAAGATTACCGGCGGGCGCTGGCGGAGAAGAACCGGCTGATCGCGCTGTATCGCGATACGGACAGCGAGTATTCGGACCACCTGCAAGGCCTGCGTGGGGACATCAACAAGCAGCGGGCGGCAGCCAACGACAGCCTCAATGAGATCCTGCTGGACGACTTCCGCGCCCTCAAAATCCGGTACGAGCAGGCGCAACTCAAGGGCAAAGCGAAGAAGCGTGCGCTGGAGACCGAAGACATTGAGGCGCTGACGCCCTTCCATTGGGGCTACGAATTCGACGAAATCATTGAGTCGCGCGGTGGCTTTGATGTGATTATCACGAATCCGCCGTGGGAGGTATTTCAAGTTTATGAGAAGGAGTTCTTTCAGCAGTACGATCCATCCATTCAGAAGAAGAAGCTGAAACCTGCTGACTGGAAAAAGCAGCGTGAGAAACTATTGCAGGACAATGAAATCCAAACTGCATGGCTGGCCTTCCAGAGCGGTTTTCCGCACGTAAAGCGTTATTTCAAATCGACTCCGCAATTTCGTAACAGTGAGTCCGGGAAAATCAACCTGTATAAACTATTCACTGAACAATGCTGCAACTTGCTGCGAAAGGGCGGCACATGTGGGATTGTTATACCAGCAGGCATATATATCTCTAAGGACTCGAGAAAGCTGCGCCAGATGCTCTTTGAGGATACTAATATTACGGGCTTGTTCGGCTTTGAGAATCGCCGGGCGATCTTTGAAGGTGTTCACAAGAGCTTCAAATTCATCGTGCTGACTTTCGAAAAAGGCGGGCGTACTGAGAAGTTCCCCGCTGCGTTCATGCGCCTTGACGTGGGCGAGCTGGATGGCTTCCCAGCGGATGACAGTGTATGCGTCGGCGTCGATCTTATTTGGCGTACGTCTCCGAAAACATTGTCCATTACCGAATTTAAGAATCAGAGCGATATTGGCATCACAGAAAAAATGCTTGAGAACCCGGTGCTGGGCGAAACTACCCAAGCGTCCTGGAATGTCAAAATGGGTACCGAGTTCGACACAGGAGCTGCAAGAGATTTATTCCAATTGAATCCCGGTCCCGAACTAGTCCCGTTCTTTCAAGGCTTCATGATGTGGCAATTTCGTCATGACTACGCCAAGCCGCGCTATTGGATAGACGAATCGGTTGGGCGTACATGGATATTGGGCAAGCACTCACAAGATGATGGACAGTTGCTCGACTACCAGGAGTACCGTTTTGCGCACCGTCGACTAGCGAGATCAACTGATAAGCGCACGTTCATTGCCACAATCCTTCCAAGAAGAGTATTCGCCAGCGACAGTCTATATGTGTCGCGCGAACCGAGCGACGTAGGTTCGCTGCTGATACTATCTGCGTTGGCGAATAGCTATATTTGTGATTGGCTTTTGCGCAAGAAGGTCGATACCACTATAAACAAGAACTTTGTCTTTCAACTCCCCATGCCGCGCCTGACAAACGGTGACCGCTTCTTCGATTCCATCGTCCACCGCGCTGCGCAGCTCATCTGCACCGCGCCGGAATATGACGACCTGGCGGCGGAGGTCGGGCTGGGCAGCCACCAAAACGGCATGACCGATCCGGCGGGCCGGGCGAAGTTGCGCGCCGAGCTGGATGGCATCATCGCGCATATCTATGGCTTGACCGCAGCCGAATTCGCCTACGTGCTGACTACCTTCCCGCTGGTGGCGGAGCCGGTCAAGGTGGAGGCGTTAGAGGCGTATCGGGATGTCGGGCGCGGGGTGATGATGTGATAGCGGATTAGCCGGTGCTCAATGGCTAATCGGTGGGTGAAGTCGATGCTGTGTCTCAAAGCCCCAGAACCTGCCGGATTTCAGGCACTACTATAGCAACAATAATTGCCGCGACAGACACGACAATCGCTGTAACCGCCAATATAGGACTTTTCTATGTTCTTTTGGAAACTTCTTTACGTGTCTGCCTTACTTAGGCGTGGGTACTGATAGCTACTCAACCAACTGACAATATCCTTTGGCGAAGGGGGATTCCATCCAGAGCCTTCTACGGTCTTTTCAAGCCCAAGCCACGCAGACTGCAACCATTCTAGATGAGGGTAATGAAAAAGGATCAACCGAATCCCATGCAACGCTTCCCAACTGTCTTTTGTGCGCAACTCTTGAATGATGCCATTGCGCCAGTGTCCTATCTGTTCTCTGGTCGTAACAGTGTGGGCGCCATCAAACTTTGGGTCTTCGCTCGTCGGATATCGTTCTTCCAGCCAGATGAATAGGTCGACGAGTTCAGGTGCGCTCAGCTTGGTTGCGATTCTCGCTGTGTGCCGGTCCTCTTCTGCTATCTTTTCGACTATGGACCGCCCAACGGCATCATCACTGTGGAACAACTCCCAAACCATCGACCGGTCAAATTCGCGTGCGTTTGTCAGTAAAGAGACGGCGAATTCAGCTAACAGGGCCTTCTCGTTCTGGTTTGTAGATCCGCTTGAGATTCGCGCTTCTGCAATGCGCTGCGCTTCAGCGTTTGGCTTTGCTAACAGGAAATCCAGAATTGATCGCTGTCCTTTTGGTGACAAGGTCGCGTCTTGAAGCAAACTTAGGAGGATTGGCTCAAGCCCCGAATCCCGGAGGTGCTCAACTTTACGTAGTGTCTGTCCTATATATGAATTACGCTGGTCTTCGGAGAGAAGTAGCGTTCTCAGAGTGTCCGTAAATGCCCGCGGGTCATTTTCATGTAGTCGCCGCAAAAGGTCTTGTTGAAGCTCACGGATCTCACGACGGTAATCTGTACGGCCGACGTCAAGGAGTATGTTGTCGGGATACCAAACGATAATCTTTGCCCAGCGTTTCCATCTGTCTGCAGGCAATTGGTGCAACGCATTGGTATCTGCCTTGAAAAGCAAGAATATCGCCAGATATCCATGTAATTCGACATACGGTATCCTGCCAGTGTCGTACCAGTCTTCGCTGCTGTCGGCTGTGGATACCGCGTCTTGACGTATGAGATATGTCCGTGCGGCTTCTACGATGCGTTCTTGCGTCTCAGTGTCGCAGGAGTGCCACAAGGGAAAGTCCATCAGGTCGGGCTTGAAGTTCCACGGTTCGCCACGTCCGTCGGGCGAATGAGACAATGCAGAGATAACGCCTAGCCACTGCAATGTATCGCCTTTTTCAATTCGGCCCAGCGCTTCCTCAAGCCGTTCAATTGGGCGAATTTTAGCGAGTTCGCGCTTCTGATTCTCTTCGATTTCCTTCAATTTTCGATGACGCTCACGATTAGATACCACTATAGGGTCTTTGAGCACCGATACGAAGAACCTTTGCATTCTCTCTTCCAGCGCTGGATGCCTTTCGCTAGCCTCGTAAACCTTCTCGATATCCTTATAGCGCTCAGATAGCGTGGCGCCTTGAGAACCAAGTCCCGGAAATATTCCGGCGATGAGTTGGACCAACTGCTTCTGCCGCACGACATCCGTTTCCGAATCCAAAAGCCCAAGCAGCCACTCCAAGTCATCGGCCACGACAATGGGCGGCCAACAATCAATCAGTTGAAACTCCCTTCCCTGCTCGTCTAGCAAGTGAGGAAGGCACCTTAGGGCAAGCTCTCGCCTGTGCTCGGTATTTGCAGCGAAGCCGCTTTCAAAGTTATCCAGCGCCTTGTCCGGCGGATACGAATGTGGAGCTTGACCGAACAGACCATCATCAAAGCGAGTCATCATGGCCGCTGCCGTCTCGGCAAAAGCTTCCATCACGCCCGGCACTTGGATGTTTTCCCACGCCTTACGCATAATCTTTCCAGGCAGATCGCGCAAGGAAAATGACATCTCATACTGTGGTGGCTGTGCGGCAACCCACTTCAAAGCTGTTGGCAAGTCAACCACCTGCAACTTATCTGCAATGCTGTCGTCAAATAGAAACGTCTTATAGCTTCCCCAAAGGTTTTCTCGTTTCGGCGGCGATATTGCAGCGAATAATTCTCCCGCTGTCAAATGATCGGGCCACAGCGCCTGTAAAGCGTAACCCTTGAGTTCGTCCTCTGGGTCATCGTTTCGACCGTAGATATAAGGTTTCAACTGTAGTTTCGACTCATCGCTCCCAGCGTCACATATTCGACGTGCGGCCAAACGTCTAAGCACTTGCTCCTCGTTCTTGTCAAGCGCGAGTCGCACTAGCGCATCATCAATCTCTCTAATGCCGAGGTGTTCCATCAGCCGCAATACAAAGAGGCGCAAGTATGGGGAGCGTTTTGTATCTGTGAGGTACGGTAGCAAAATGTCCTTCGCACAAGGATGGCTGGCTTGGAACTTACTCAGATTCCAAGCCTCATGGCTGTAAATGTAGGGGTCGTCTAGGCTCAGAACTCCCTCGTAAATCGTTCTGACTTCATCTTCACTGAGATGAGATAAGTCCGCCCTCAAGACGAGCATGGGTTGTCGCTGGATAACCTCAGGCAAGACGTCTGAACGCATTTCAATAAGCCAGCGCAGAGTATCGTGCAAGTGTGACGCAAACTTTCCATCGGGCGCGAGTGTCATTTCAAGTATCTTGTTGAGGGGAATATTCTTATTGCTTAGAAAGCGAGCTGCCAAGAATTCGTTAAATGACTGATGCGCCCACCTTCGTTCTTGAGCGCCGTGGAACAGCGCTGAACTTAGAACGTCCCGAATCAGACGCTCGTCGCTTCCGGTAGTAACTTCAGAAAGCAGGTCCGAAATGACAAGTTTGCTTGGAGCCCCAAGAACACCAGTGGCATCAATATTTACTACCTTTGTCTTTGAGAGCATCATAACGGTTGCAATACGCGAGGCTGTCTTAAAATGGTCGAGCAGTTCTACATTGGTGAGATAGGGAGTGGCGCCAGGGCCTTTAAGAAGTTCTCTCAAGGCATGCTCGTAAAGCTCTGCTCGGCTATTTGTGAGATATTCAGGTGTCTTCAACAGCATATTCAGCGTTATAGGAACCGTTGCAAGCGCCCAAGCATCCGCATCTTCGATTCTCTGGACGAATACATCTGGGTCTAAGTTATTATCTTGCCCAGCGTAGCGAATATCTTCAGGTGCTAAGGGCGCAAGCTGATAAACTCGTACGATCGCAGGTGCTTCTTTACGGCTTCGCCACACATGCCGTAATATGTCTTCCAAGGTTAGAGACCATTCGTGGTCGCGACATGCTAGCCGCAGATGCAATCGCCGAACATCTACAGCGTTCAGTTCGTTGCCGATAAGTCTTATCACCTCATCGACCGATATGCCGACCTGGTCGAGGCTATCGACAAACATCGTCAGTCTGTGGTTGCTGGCTTTCCAGTCGCGATAGGTTTCATGTTTGAAGAGCTGTGTCCGGATATCTTCGATGGAATTGCAAGTTACGAGATCTACTAAAAGCGTTTTGTCCGCGTCATTACTGATTCTGCTATCAATGTGTCGTTGTTCATGCTGCAAGGCATATGTTTTGCCGATGCCAGGTTCGCCAAGCAGAATTAGACAAGGCACATGTCGAATCTCGTCGAACAGGACAGCATCAGTGGTGACCCTTAGTTGCCAAAGAGCCTGGGCCTCTCTTGCTCTAGCTGTTGCGCCTGCGCTGCCCGATCCACCTTCATAGAGGGGAAACCAGCGCCGTTTCCAATCGTATCCCAATTGCGCCTCCTGTGAGGTCTGGGAATTCTTCCAACTCCGTGTGAGGCAGTATTTTTTTCCCAAACATAGTTTAGAATATTTTTACCTGCTATGCCGCTAACGCACTAAGGTGGGCAGTCGGCCGTAAAGCAGTTTTCTACAACTGACGGGCCCAGTTTGTCCGGAATATGCACAATATGGAAGTAATTGACGACGTGCGGGAACGAGTAGGGTGTTGAGTTTTCATCACAGAAGACAACAAGGGTCATGAGTTAACTTTTCACTTCTTCAGGGCAATCTACCTGTAGGCTCTATATGCGCTCTCACCAAATTGCACGGTTCGAGCTTTGGTCACAATCATCGTCCAAAATGACTGACCGTTCTCTAGTTGATCCAGATCTTCAGAATCTAAGACTATACAGATATTCCCATCTTCGCTAAAGGCGCGTCGGATCATACTTGTCGCCGCTGTCTTTTCCGTTGGGTCTTCCGAATTGTCGTTGCCGCCAGTAATTCCGTTAGATGCGAAAAGAATCCCAAATGAAGTATGAGTAAGTCTCATGCGATACAGGAAGTACCCGACTTGCTGTACGCCGACAGCCTTGCTCCAGTTCTTACACTCGATTAGGAAATTGCGGCCGAATAGCTCGGCATTCAAATTGCCAGCTTGAATAAGATTCGAAATGATGATGTCGGATTCGAATTCGTTATACACAGTCTTTACATTGCGTCGCGGAATCCAACCGGGGATGAGCAGGGCCAAGTACGTCGCCAAGTCTTCTAAAGTTTTGCCCTTTTCTGCATTGCCTTCAGCACTCTCCACTCTCTTGCGCAAACTGCCAAAATATACTTTAGAAAGCGGAAACTCATTGACTCTGGGGGTATGTCGCGCGAACAGCACTCCATATTTTTGATTTTCTGCGAGGAACTTTGTGACGACATCCTCAGCAAATGCTTCGGGGCGTGACCAGTCTTTCTCATTGTGAACAAGCTCCCGATTGCTTAACGCGATAGATTTAAGTTCATCCCAGGCATCATCAGGAATGCCGTGCCATTGACCTCTTATGGACTGCAATAAACCTCCATAGCAAAGAACTTGACATGCCTCTGATGCAATGAGCCAACGCATCGCGGCACCTTGATCCCCTCTTGCAATAAGTGTGTCAGACAGAATGGCAGCTACTTCATCTTTGCCGTAGACTTGGATGTTTTCAGAACGTTGGATGGATTGAAGTTCTTGCCATATCAGAAAGACAACCGTTCTGCAGCATCCTCAAAGTGCTTGTCGCGGAAAAGAGAATACACAAAGCGAAAGAAGTCGTCCTGCTGACGGGTGGTTTCCGAATCACATGGATTTAGTGCTTCTCCCGTGTCCAATGCATGGAGGATTTGGGACCAACAAGAGTCTTTTAGTTCTTCAGCGTCTTTTATTTGTTTGGACGCCTGATCGATATTGCTCTTAAGTTCCGCTAACTTTTCATTTCTGTTGATTGCTTGCTCTGACTCAACGCTTGTCATGCTGTCCGTATCTCCCCGCATCGACTGCACATTCCAAATCAAGTCTTTCTGCGCCTTCCCTTATCACTAATATGCGTTCGCTTCCCCTGCGCCATCTGCTGAGAAGCGCGCGGACTGGGCCCAACATCCATGCCGGGGAAACCACACTCGTACTGTCGCCCTTGCTGTACCGGACCCTCACTGTATGCGTATCCAGATCGGTATTGTCCCGCCTGATTGCTACAACCTCCGCCCGCCGCAGCCCGGTGTAGATTATCAATCTCAACAGCGCGTGGTTCCGCATGCCCACCGGCCGGCCGTCGTCAACCGCCCCCGACCTTATCTGCTGTCTTTAGCCAAATGCTGCGTCTCATCATATCATCCGTTCGCCGAATTTAGTTGTCAGAACCCTTCATACGTGTAACAGTGCATGGTTTTCTGGTCGGATTTTCCGACGCTCAAAGCGGCGTTGACGGGCCTGCTGGTGGACCTAAAAAACCCCCACAGCTTCCAACTAGCTCCCAAACAGAATTTCCCCTAATTAGCGCCATTTCCGGCCTGTAAATTGCTTGAATATAGTATCGTGTGTAAATAAAGGTTTACTCACGAGAACGACAGAGGAAAATCATCCGCGAACGACCAGAACAATGCCTGACGGCGAAAGAGAAAATGAAGCGGCTCAACGCCGCCTTCGATGCCATGAGCGACGGCCTGACCGAAAACGAGCTGGCGGAGATGACCGTGGCCATGATCGAGGTGAAAAGCATGCAAGACCTGCTGCCGCTGCGCGCCGCCATCCGGGCGCTGGCGCGCCGCCACGGCGTCACCGAAATCTATGCCTTTGAGATGTTCTCCGACGATCTGCACCGGCAGGGCGGCCTCTGCTTCCTGGTCCGCTGGGGATCGAAAGCTGCCTGGCAGCAGCAGATCGGGCTCTACAAAGACTTGCGCGCCCTGATCGGCCTGCGCCCCTACCTCTTCGATTACCAGGCCTTCGAGCAAGCTGAGCGTGAAAGCCTATTGGAGAAAGCGGTCTCATTGTGAGCGAAATCATCTCCATCAGCGGCGGCGATCGCGCCGCCGGCATCGCCGAAAGCAGCGCCGAGCAATTCGACCGGTTGGTCGAGATCGTCACCGACAACCTGGCGGCTTCATCAAAGCGGGTCTACCGCCATACCTATGCCCAGTGGCGGGGATTCGCAGCCCAAAATCAACGCGATCCTTTTGATCTTAGCTTCGAGCAGCTCTCGGCTTTCCTGAACCAGGGCGAGCTGGCCGGCGCCACCCGCCGCTCCTGGAAGGCGCATATGCTGCGCCTGCTGGATTGGCTGGAAGAAGCGCCGGCGCAGGGCGAATGGTATGCGGTGCAGCGCCGGCGCCTGCTCAAATTCCTCAAAGGGTCGCGTATGGAGAGCGAAGGAGGCAAGAGCCGCAGCCAGCGGGCTCTGAACCGGGGCGAAGTGTCGCAGCTGCTGGATTTATGGGCGCGCGACCGCCGGCCGCTGGGCGTCCGCAACTACGCCCTGCTGCGCCTGATGATCTACACCGGCTTGCGGCGGGCCGAGGTGGTGGCGCTGCGCTGGGATGATATCGATTTTGAGGACCAGCTGGTGATTGTGCGTCAGGGCAAGGGCGGCAAAGAGCGGATCGCGGCCATAGCCGATATGACGGATGACACCATAGAGTCGCTCTACGCCTTGTGGGAAGTACAGACTGGCGCCTACGACCATATCTTTCCCACCATGACAGCCGGGCACAATCCGAGCTTCTATATTGATGAGGCCATGCATGCCGAGACGATTGTGCGGGTGGTGGGAAATAGTGGGAAACGCATTGGGATTGAGCCGCTGTCGGCGCATGATCTGCGGCGGACGCATATCACCTTGGCGTTGAACAGCGGCGCCCCCTTATCAGATATGCAGGCTCAGGCCGGCCATGCCAACGCCGCCACCACCCTGCTCTATGCCCGGCCGGCCGATGCCAAATCGCGCCGCCTGCGGATTGCCTTCTGAGGGAACGATCGCAAGCACAAAGACAAGGCGCGGTGGAATGGCGAGCCGGTTAGTCGCGCGGATGATATAAGAGCAAATGATACAAATTGGTCCCTAAAGCATTCTGCGTTGCACTGGAATGCTGTCCGGCAAGTCCTCATGCCGTATGCCGCGCGTCGCCAGCTGTTTCAGCCAAATGCTTTTAGGCCTAGCATGCTTGCCGCTGTTGCAAGGCTGGCAAGCCACCGTCAGGTTTTCCGGGTTGTTGCCAAGCGCCGCGTCAATATGCTCCAGCGTTCCGGTTCTGCCGTCAAGCGGCGCGCGGCAATAGTAGCAGCTGGCGCATTTGGCGAAGATGGCGGCGACATCGGCGGCTTTCAGTTTTGGACTGCCATAGCGCCGGTTGGCGCCATAGGCGCGGTCGCGATGCCGCGACATGATATTTTCACGCCGATAGCGGCGGTCATAGGCGCGCTTGTCGCGCAAACGCTTGGGGTGCATAAGGGGCATTCTACCAGAACGCTGTCGCCAAGCGACCACCCGCCCCTCTCCAAGGCGCGGAAAACTGAGAGGCAGAAGCCGGTTTATGTTGAGTACGGCAGAGATCCTGTCAAACGTGAGCCCGTCGAAACAGACGCTCCCAAACGCGGCTTGCTCGCGGCAATCCGGAGATTCCTCTTCGGATAATCAGTACCTGATCTTTGCCGTCTCTTACAGCAGTTCGCCTGCTGTTGTCTGAAGCTCGCCGTATACGTCGCGAGCCTCCTAGAGACGTGTTCCAGTTGTCTCCCCCTAGCCCCGTCTGTCCAGAGCGGTCTAGGGATCAGTGTCGGAGCCTGCCGACACCCATTTGCAAGCTTACCGCATAATGAAAGCGATTTTCAACATGACTACAGGCCGACTCGTCGCATCGCTGAGCTAGATGGACCAATTACGCAAAGAAGGACGAGTGGCAGATGAACCTCAGCATAATCCTCGATCAGGTCCGCCGATTGCGGTCTTCGTCAGCCCTGATTACTAGAGTTTCGCGAAAGCGCGCATTCCCCATGTTATAATCTCGTTGACGACCCTTAGCGAAAGCGATGCCCCGATGGCGACCAAGGAGCGCACATACACGGTAGACGATGTCTGGCGGCTTGAGGTGGCGAACGAGAATCCGCTGCAGAAATACTATCTCATTGATGGGGAGTTATGTATCAAGATGGCGCCGAGTGAATTGCATGGCGAAACCGCAAGCCTGATTGCGCACTATTTGACTGGCTTTGCGCTGGAGCGCGGTTTGGGGCGAGTCGGTGTCGAGGTGGGATTTCATCCGCCGGGCGATCGCGGTACGGCGCTGCTGCCGGACGTGTCCTTCATCAGCAAAGCCAGGATGGCGCGGCGCGCGCGCGCTACCTATGTGCCCTACATGCCCGATTTGGCGGTGGAGGTCGTCTCACCCTCGCAGTCGCTGGCGCAAGTCCGCCGCAAAGCCGAAACGTACATGCGTCACGGGACAGCGTTGGTGTGGCTAATGGACCCGGAGTCGAAAACCGCCGAGGTTTGGCAGCGGGGATCGGACCAGCGCGAGGTCATTGATTCGGACGGCGAATTGAGCGGGGCGGATATCCTGCCCGGCTTCCGGCTGCCCTTGCGGAAAATCTTCCTCTGACCGGTCGCTTGAATCAGCGCGGCGCGGCGCTGGCCTTCAGCAGGGTCTTCAGATTCACTTTGACACTCTCTTCGCAGCGTTCCTGGCTCACGGAAGGGGAAGCCGCGAACATAGCGCGGCTCGCTGGCATTTTTTCGTCGATCTCAACCAGCGCCAGAATAAATTGCTGCCGACTATTCAGAGCGCAATGCAATTCGTTCTTGGCCAGGGTGATGTCGCGCGCCCAGGTCGCAGTACGGCCGCGGGTCATCGAGGGGAAGACGTAAGTGTATCCGCCGCCCTGCGCATCGCGCAGAGACCGCAATGCCCGTATAGTTCCCTCGCTTGGATCGACGATTGCCACCATACGCTCTTTGTCGCCCTTGCCGTGGCGCACCGTGAGCGAGTCTTATCGTTTTCATTAGCTTGAACTTTGAGAAAGGACTTCACAGCTTCGAAATGCTGCCGGTAATGCCCATCGCCGATGGCCAGCAGCTCCAGCAGCTTGCGCATGTGCGACAGGCGATTCTGTCGCGTGGTCTTGGCGACATCGGCTTTGTGGATGCAGGCTCTGATATTAAAGCATCATTGAGCTTGCGAGCGTCGTGCCCTTTAGCGAAATGGAGAATTTGACAAGCGAAATGAGAAACGCTACAGTTCGCTATGTAAACTGCAAATTGTTAACTCTCATACAATCATTGGGTACGAATTGAAAGAATGTTTTCTTTACTGTCACACAACTGCTTCTTCCAGGTTCTTTATCTGCGCCGCGTCAGTTGCGAACTTTGATGTCGAAAGTCAGGTCATGCTGGGCACATTAGGCACAGGATAGCGACGCGTCTCATAAATCGAGTGATTGTGTGACGATTCCGCAAAGTTAGATTTGATCGAGGTGAATATGGGGGCGCCACAAGCAGAAGCAAGTAAGGCGTCCGCTGAGTCAAGGGGAGAACAGCCTCTCTTGGTTGCGCGCAACATCGAGAAGGCGTACGGTACGGTACAGGCGCTTGGCAGCGCGCAAATTGATGTTAGAGCTGGTGAAATAGTTGCGCTGGTCGGGGACAACGGCGCCGGCAAGTCGACCTTGATCAAGGTGCTGTCCGGAGCGCACAAACCGGACGCGGGCGAAATCATCGTGCGCGGTCAGTCCGTCACAATCGATAATCCTAACGATGCCTTCGATTTGGGGATCGCTACCGTTTATCAGGATCTTGCTCTGCTGCCGTCACGCGATGTAGTCGCAAACTTGTACGTTGGCCGCGAACTGACAAACAACGGCATACTCGACCGGCGAACGATGATCGAGGAGGCTAACCGCGTCGTTCGACAACTGAAGACAAATTTGCCGTCTGTTCACACGCGGGTGCGCCTTCTTTCCGGCGGACAGCGACAAGCGGTCGCCATCGCGCGGGTGGTGCATTTTGGCGCGGAAATCCTACTGCTGGATGAACCGACAGCTGCATTGGGTGTCAAGGAAGCGCACGAGATGCTGACCTTGATCGAACACTTGAAGGAGCAGGACAAAGGGATCATCGTCGTTAGTCACAATTTGGCGCATGTTTTCCGAATCTGCGATCGTATTACGGTGCTGCGACACGGGCAGACGGTCGGCACTCTGGTCAAAACCGAGACGGATTCGACCGAGGTCGTGCGCATGATCACCGGCGCTGATCTCTTGTGACGAATTTGGCGCCATGCCGCGCATCATTCCCTGATGGAGATTGCTTATGGCAATAGATCTTAAAAAAGTGAAGCCCTTGGCTGAAGCGCTAGCGGAAGGATCCCGCTTGAGACGGTTGCTCGGCCAGCGCGAAATGCAGCTTCTCTTCGTTCTGGTCGTGTTCACGATTCTGGTACGGCTGGGCGGCGCGCCGGGATTCCTGGGACATACGCATTTCCCGATTTTCCTTTCGCAAGTCGCGCCGGATATGCTGGTCGTGATACCCATGGCGATGCTATTGATCGGCGGCATGTTCGATCTATCGGTGACCGGCGTCGCCAACCTTAGCGTAGTTTTGGTCGGCTGGACTTTCTCGCGTTTGCTGGGCACGATGGACGATACCCTCCTGATCCTATTGGTAGTTGCAATCGGTTTGACGGCGGGACTGATAGTCGGCGTGATCAACGGTTTCGCGGTCACGCGCCTGCGCATGAATCCACTGATGACCACCCTGGCAACCTGGTGGATGGCGCAGGGCGCGGCGACCGGCGTGGCAGGCGGCGAATCACGCCATAACTTCGTCGGCTCCTTCCGCGATATCGCCCGCTTCCAACCGCTACGAGACTTGGGCGAGACCTTCCCCTTCCTGCAGGAGATGAGGATCAGCACCTTGCCCCTGCCGGTCTTTTACGCCTTGATCGTGATTTTTCTCGGCTGGCTTGTTTTGAATCGCACGCGATTCGGCTGGCATATTTCTGCCACCGGCAGCGACCGGCGCGGCGCGGCGCTTAATGGCGTCAACGTCAATCGCGTCACCTTGATCGGCTTCATCGCCACCGCTATGGCGGCCGCCATGTGCGGCATCGTCTGGGCGAGCCGTCTCACATCAGCGCCGCCCAATACGCTTGGCGGGCTTGAGCTGCGGGTGATCGCCGCCGCGGTCATCGGAGGCGCCGCGCTCACCGGCGGTGAAGGCAGTGTGCTTGGCGCGGTCCTGGGCCTGTTCTTTATGCACATGATCAGGAGCGCGACCATTCAATTAGGTTTGCCCGTCTATTGGGAGTTCTTCGTATTGGGCGCGGTGCTATTCACTGCCGTTGCCTTTGACGCCTGGACCAAACGACGAGCCGACACCCAATGACGATGGCTCGCAATCCGCGGCCATCCAGTTAGCCTTGGTTATGCCAGGGGAAGCCGGCATTGCCCGTCATCAACAGGGTGTGCCTTTAATGAGGGCAGATGCGCGACGGACTCGCATTTGTATCGCCAAGGTGGTGAATATCGAAGCGGTTCGCGTTTCGAAATAACGCGAGAATAGATCCCAAGCGCCACAATTCGATTAGACGCAACTATAGCAACTCTTGGAGAGCATCATGAAGAAGTTTACGGTTCTCTTGCTGGTACTTTCGCTGATTATCGGCGCGGTGGCAACGGTCGGCGCGCAAGACAGCAGCGAAGACATCTACTATATGGTCGGGGGCAACCTGGGACATCCCTGGTGGAAACAGCACTTTGAAGGCATTGAAGTGGCGGCCGAGTGGCTGGGCATCAATGTCGAGATTGTGGGTCCGCCACCTACTGATGGCATTGCTCTGGAGCAGATCAAGCTGCTCGAGGAGATTGTCGCCAAGCCGAATACGGCCGGCATCATGATGATCGGTTTTGATGTCACGCTGATTCCGGAGGTATCGAAGCAGGCGATGGAAGCGGGCATCCCCTTCGTCCAATTCAATGGCGACCTCATTGACAAAAGCGCGCGTCACGCCTTCGTCGGCACCGGTGACTTTGCTTTTGGCGAATCGGCAGCACAGTTGGTACTGGATCGTTACCCTGACGGCGCCAAGATTGGCGTGGTGGCTTTCATCAGCGCGCAGCAACACCGCGACCGCCTGAACGGTTTCCGCACAACCTTGGAAGCTTCTGGGCGCGATTATCAGTTCCTTGAGCCGGTTGATGACCGCGCTTCAATGGACGGCGCATACAACGGCGCGCTGAACCTTATCGAAGCCAATCCCGATATGGATATCATCTACTCGGGTGACGCTTTTGCTGAAGGCGTGGCCAATGCGGTGAATGACATGGGTCTGATCGACAGCATTGACGTCGTCGGTGGCGACCGCGCTGACTCGCTGCTGCAGGACATCAAGGACGGCAACGTCATGGGCACGATAGCGCAGGACACCTTTGCCGAGGGCTTCTTTGGCGTACTGTACATGTATGTGGCGCGCCAGGGTCTGGTCTCTCAAGAAGGTGGACGCCTCGCCTTGCCCGATACGTCAATCACGCAGTCTTTCACTATCACTGCCGAAACGGTTGACTTTTTCCTCGGGGTTGAGCCTGACAAGCCGACTCTGCCGGCCGGTACCGACGGCAGCTACTATATGATCGGTGGCAATCTGGGGCATCCATGGTGGAAGCAGCACTTTGACGGCATCAATGCCGCGGCCGAGTGGCTGGGCATCAATGTCGAGATAGTGGGTCCACCGCCAACCGATGGCATCGCTCTTGAGCAGATCAAACTGCTGGAGGAAATCGTCGCCAAGGAAGATACCAAGGGCATTATGATGATCGGCTTTGACGTCACGCTGATACCCGAGGTATCAAAGCAAGCGATGGCAGCGGGCATCCCCTTCATCCAATTCAATGGCGACCTCATCGACAGAAGCGCGCGTCACGCCTTTGTCGGCACCGGTGACTTTGCGTTCGGTGAATCTGCCGCGCAGTTGGTTCTGGATCGCTATCCCGACGGCGCCAAGATCGGAGTGGTCGCTTTCATCAGCGCGCAGCAACACCGCGATCGCCTGAACGGTTTCCGCACAACCTTGGAAGCTTCTGGGCGCGATTATCAGTTCCTTGAGCCGGTCGATGACCGCGCTTCGATGGACGGCGCATATAATGGCGCGCTGAACCTGATAGAAGCGAACCCCGATATGGACATCATCTATTCGGGTGATGCCTTTGCCGAAGGCGTGGCTAACGCAGTCAATGACATGGGTCTGATCGACAGCATTGACGTGGTCGGCGGCGACCGCGCTGACTCGCTGCTGCAGGACATCAAGGACGGCAATGTCATGGGCACGATCGCGCAGGATACCTACGCCGAGGGCTTCTTTGGCGTTGTATACATGTACGTCGCAGCCGAAGGTATCGTCGCGCGCGAAGGCGGGCGGATCTCCCTGCCCAACACGGTGATCACGAAGTCGTTCACCATCACCGCTGAGACAGTCGACTTCTTCCTGGAGGGCTAGAAGAGATCTCAACCCCTCAGCCAATGCATTCTGAGTAATTCGGGCGACTCTGTGAGTCGCCCCTACAATTTTCGCCCGATAAGTGGATAAATCGCCGATGAGACTGAAAGACAAAGTGGCGCTGGTTACCGGCGGCGGACGCGGCATCGGGCGCCATATCGCTTTGCGGCTGGCCGATGAGGGCGCGGATGTGCTGGTCAACTATGCCAGCAGCCAGGCAGGCGCCGAAGAAATCGCCACGCAGATACGCGAGAAAGGGCGGCGATCAACCGCGGTGAGGGCGAATATCGCGCAGCGAGACGAGGTTGATGCCATGTACGAATCCTTACGCGAGGACTTCGGGCGCATTGACATTCTGGTCAATAACTCGGCGATTGATCCGGTCATTCCCTTTCTTGAAATGACCGATGAGCAGTGGGATCGGGTCATCGATATCAACCTCAAGGGCACATATATGTGTTCCCAGGCGGCGGCCAAGCTGATGGTTGAGCAGGAGAGCGGCGGCAATATCATCATCATAGGGTCAATGCACAGCATGGCGACCTTCCCCGGTATGCTGGCATACGCCAGTACTAAAGGCGGTCTCAACGCCATGACGCGCGCGATGGCGCTGGATCTCTCGCCCCATCGTATCCGTGTCAATTGCGTGATCCCCGGGTCCATTCACGTGGAAAAGGCCTACGAGGTCATCCCAGATTACGACCCACATATGATGGACGATCAGATCGCGCTTGGTCGAATTGGCTACGGACCGGATATCGCGGCGGCTGTGGTATTCATGGCGTCGCAGGATGCAGCGTATATCACCGGCACGACTTTGACTGTCGATGGTGGTGTGATGGCGCGTATGGCTCTCTGGTTCGACGACCTGGAGACCGTTGAGCGAAAGTACGATAACTAACGGCGCCAAGGTAACTGGCACAGCATGTAGAAAGACCTGAGCGATGAATGAAGTCGAACATGTCTTGTCCCTGGGCAATATATTGGGAGAAGGCCCATTGTGGAATTCCGGGGAACAGGCGCTTTACTGGGTGGATATCGAGTCCAACCAAATCTTTCGCTACGATCCCCGAAACGACCGGCATGAAAAAGTACAATTGGATATCGCAGTGGGTGCCTTGGCCTTTCGAGCGTCGGGCGGCTTGATATTGGCGACCGCCAAGGGCTATGCCTACTGGGACATGCAAGGCCGTCAGCTGGAATTCATCGCCGACCCGGAAGCAGACAAACCAGAGTCACGTTTCAATGACGGCAAGGTAGATCGCCGTGGGCGGTTTTGGGCCGGTTCTATGACCGTTGAAGGCGCTACCAGCGCGCTCTATCGACTTGATGCCGATGCTTCGGTACATACGATGGAAAGCGGAATCACAATTGCGAACGGGTTGGGCTGGAGCCCGGACGACAAGATCATGTATTTCACCGATACCATGATACACGCGATCTATGCCTACGACTTCGACCTGGAGAGCGGCAGCATTTCCAACCGTCGGGTATTCGTTCATGATCCCGATGTGCCCGGGTTGCCGGATGGATTGTGCGTCGACAGCGAAGGCTGTGTCTGGAGCGCGCGCATTCTCGATTGGCGCATCGTTCGCTTCGACCCGGATGGGAAGATCGAGCGTGAGATTCGGCTGCCGGTGAAGAACCCGACAAGCTGCGCCTTTGGCGGCGAGAATCTGGACGAGCTTTATGTAACTACTGCGGCTATCGGCTTGTCCGAGGAGGAAGCCCGACAGCAGCCTTTGGCGGGCGATCTGTTCCGTATTCATACTGGCATCAAGGGGCAGATTGAACCGAAGTTCGCGAGTTAGCCATGCTGCGTTTTGAGCGGCCTGCTTGACCGATCGCCTGGCGCTGCTCAGCAGCGGCGCTGACAAGGCAGTCGCCGCGGGTGGCTTCAGCCATTGTTTACCAAGCCCGCTATCTATTTCGGGTCATGCCAATGTCCGCCACCACGACGGCTGTCGACCTGACGATTCCGCCCCTCGTCCGACAAGCGCGGGCGAAGGGATGATTGCCCTAATGGGAGGATCGCGCCGTGAAGCAGAACGATGCCGGCTCGATTTTCGAGACACCGTTTGACAGCCAGCTATATCCGCGTTTTCCCATGGAAATGCGGGATGTTGAAATCTTGACGGTCTTCTATCGAACGGACATGGACGCCGCCCGCCGCTTGGTTCCCGCGCCACTCGAGCTTACGAGTGATATCGTCATCATCCACATCTATCACATACACGACGCGGAAATGTTCGGCGATTATTATGAGTCGGCGGTGCAACTGCCGGTCGCCCTGCCGGGAACCGGAGTGAGCGGCGCTTATTCTCCCTACCTTTACTTGAGCAGCGTGGGGGCGGTAGCCGTCGGACGTGAGATTTATGGACAGCCGAAGAAAGGAGGAGAACCGCGGTTGGAGGTTCGTGGCGACCTCTTTGTTGGCGCGGTAAGCCGCAACGGCATTGACGTCATTACTGCCACCATGCCCTACAAGACACGCCGCGCAGAACTCGCCGAGATGCTAGACTTCGGCGATTTTCGAACCAACATCAATCTGAAGATCATCAACGGTGTGGACGGCAAAATCGCCATCCGGCAGCTCACGGCGCGCCGTTTCGAAAGTGTTCGTGTGCACGAATGCTGGTCCGGTCCAGCGACGATAGAGCTCCGCCCCAACGCGCAGGCGCCCGTCTACAAGCTGCCTGTGCGCGATATGATCGCCGGTTTTTACTGGCGTACTGACTTCGTATTGCCTTGGGGCCAGGTCTTGCACGACTATTTGGCGACGGAGGCCGGCGACGATGGGGCTTAAGGGCAAGGTCGCGCTGGTGACCGGCGCTGGCAACGGTATCGGCAAGGCGGCTTGCCTGGCATATGCCGCCACTGGCGCGCGCGTGTTTGCTGTTGACATTGATGGCGCTGCTGCCCTTGCCACAAGAGACGCGATCCGCGCAACGAGTGGCGAAGCGGAGGCGTATCGCGCTGATGTAAGCCAAGCGGGGGACGCGCAAGCCTACAGTCGGGAAGCGATTCGTCACTTCGGGCGTATTGACTGTTTCTTTAACAATGCGGGCATAGAAGGCGTCGTCGCCTCAACCATGGAATACCCTGAGGATGTTTTTGATCGAGTGATGGCGATCAACCTGAAGGGGGTGTTTCTGGGCTTAAAATATGTACTGCCGAATATGGTAGAGAGGGGTTCCGGGAGCGTCGTTAATGCTGCCTCGGTGGGAGGAGTGGTCGGCGCGCCGGGTCTGTGCGCCTACTCCGCCAGCAAGCACGCCATCATTGGATTGACGCGCACCGCAGCCGCTGAAGTCGCGCAATTTGGTGTGCGCGTAAATGCTATTTGTCCCAGCGCGATAGAAACCCGAATGATTGATTCGCTGGCTAGCATGTATGCGCCGGGCGACCCGGAATCGGTGCGCGATCAATTCGTCGCGCGTAACCCAACGCGGCGCTACGGGCTGCCGGAAGAGGTAGCGCAGGTTGTCCTGTTTTTGACATCGGATGCGGCGAGTTTCGTCAATGGCGAGGCCCTGATGATTGACGGCGGGCGTACAGCGGTCTAGGAACAACCGTATATACTCCGCCGCAACTATTCGATGTCAAAGACGGAGCGCAAGCTCAGAATCGGTAAAGAAGTGAGAAGCTTTCGATTGATGCTCTGGGAGTCAAAGGCCACATCCGCAGACACATAAGCGCGATTGACTTTCGGAATGACACTGTGTATCCTTTTATTATTGTAAACAGTAAACAAAACGCTGAGAATCGTTCAAAGGCAAATGCATCGCTGCCCAATCTGACAGGAATCCAGGAGAGGCGACCATTGGCTCATGATGTTCTTGAGACTTTGCGTCAAGCCATTTGGAATCGACAACTTCAACCGGGCATCCGCTTGCGAGAAGAAGAACTCGCTGAAGCGCTTAATGTCAGCCGCGGTCCCCTTCGTGAAGCGCTCATTCAACTGGAATACGAAGGATTGGTCATTCGAGAGCAAAATCGCGGCGCGTCGGTTGCGCGGCTGGAAAGGGAAGACCTCGACGAAGTGTACTCGTTGAGGATGGCGCTTGAGAAACTTGCCGTTCAGTTGGCAGTAAAAAACCACAAAGATTCACATTTGGCCGAGATGCAGGCGATTCTGGATGATATGCGATCGGTGCTAGGCGACACAGTGACTGTTCAACGCGCCGCCGATCTGGATGTCAGCTTTCACGAGGTCGTCATAAAGTCTGCCCAGCACAAACGGTTGCATCACTTTTGGTCGACATTGCGTCCGCAGATTTACATATTCCTTCTTTCCCGCAACGTTGCGAACTCTGACTTCCGCGAGTACATGCTGCCCTGGCACCAGGATATCCTGAATGCGATCCGTGATCGAAACGAGAAGCGGGCGCTCGAGCTCATAGAAACTCACCTTGAAGCCGCTTATACGCGAGTTCTCGTTAGTTACGAAGAGTTCCTCGGCGCTGACCGGAGTTAGCGGCGCCACCGCTAGATGCTGACGCGAGGTGATTTGGTCTTGCTGGAACGGTTTGGTCTTCAAGGAAAAGTTGCGGTTGTCACGGGCGCGGCATCCGGCTTGTCACAGGCGATAGCGCTTGGCCTCGCCGAGGCTGGAGCGGACCTTGTCGTTGCTGATATCAATGAAGCGGGTTTGAATGAGACCGCCAGCAAGATTCGAGCTTTCGGGCAAGACGTGGCAGTGCGCAACTGTGATATTGCCAATCCAGCCGAAGTTGAGAAGCTCTTCAACGCGGTCGATAGCGCCTTCGGCAAAATAGACATCCTCGTCAATGGTCCCTACGCTTTCAACCGACAGAAGCCAGAAGACATGACCCTTGAAGACTGGAACAAGGCGATTGCGGTCTGCCTGACCGGCTTTTTCTTGTGCGCGCAGCAGGCTGGCCGACGCATGATCGACCAAGGTCGGGGTGGCAGCATCATCAGCATTGGATCGATAGCCGGCGCGCTGGCGCTGGGGCGCGGCAATTTCGTCTACAGCGTGGCCAAAGCTGGTGTGCACCAGATGACACGCGAGCTGGCTGTGGAATGGGCGCAGCACAAGATCCGCGTGAACGCGCTGCTTCCGGTCCAAATGAGGACACCGTCGGTCATCCGCTGGCTGGAGGATCCCAGTGCGGACCCCGGCTTGGTGGCGCATTTGCTGAAAGGCATACCGATGAATCGGATCGGCGAAAGCGAAGACATTGTTGGTCCGGCCATTTTCCTGGCATCGGACGCGGCCGCATTCATTACCGGGGTTTTGCTTCCGGTCGATGGCGGCAATCTGGCGCTAAATGCCGGTGGGAGCCATTTATGGTAGCGCCAACAAGCAAAGACTTGCAGGCGCTTGACCGTGGGACGCAGACGTAATGACTACTGTAGTAATCGCGCATGAATCTTTTCCCGATACCAAGCTTGAAGCGGAAGCGCTGCAAACGATAGACGCGGCAGTTATTACGACCGGAAACTTGCAGACAGCACAAGCCAGAGAAATCGCCCGCCGTGCGGACGCGCTGATGGTGACGATTCAGAAGGTCGATGGCGACTTCATACGATCAATGGACAGGTGCAAAATCATCGCCCGCGTCGGCACCGGGCTCGATGCAATAGATATTCCAGCCGCGACAGCGGGTGGCATCTGGGTCACTAACGTATCCGACTACTCCATTGACGAGGTATCGACACATGCGATTGCCTTGCTGCTGCATCATGCCCGGCGGCTACCGCAAATGCTCGCTTCCGCGCGCTCCGGGAGTTGGTACGATGCCGAGAAGATCGAACCCGCGCCACGGTTAAAGGGGCAAACCTTAGGCATCATCGGCTACGGGCGCATCGGCCGAACAGTGGCGGTCAAAGCGCGAGGACTAGGTCTGCAAGTTATCGCTTACGACCCCTACCTTCAAGTTGGCGAGGAAGCAAATGAGGCGGCGAAGCTGGTTAACCTTGACACCCTGCTTGCAAGCGCAGACTTTGTCTCGCTGCATACACCCCTGACGGCATCCTCGCGACAGATCATCAACGCCGATACCTTGAACAAAATGAAAAGGACCGCCTACCTAATTAATACTGCACGCGGCGAGTTGATCGACGAGGCAGCCTTGCTGTCCGCCATCCGCGGGGGCGTCATTGCTGGCGCCGCTCTCGACGTGCTCACGGTAGAGCCGCCGCCGCCTGACTTTCCTTTGCTACATGAAAGGCGCATCGCCGTTACTCCACATGGCGCCTGGTATTCCGAGGAAGCCAAGCTTGATGTGCGGCAAAAGGCCACTGAAGACGTGATACGCGTCCTGACTGGTCAAACACCACGATCACCGGTAAATCAGCCTACAGGCAGTGAGTGACAAGTTATTGCGAGGAGTAATCCATTGGACAGCGATGAACCTGTATTGAGCGGCGATAAACTGCTGGCCTTATATCGCATGATGCTGCTCATCCGCCGGACGGAAGAGCAACTCGCCAGAGCCCATCAAGCGGGACTGATTCCCGGTCCCTGCCACACATATGTCGGGGAAGAAGCGATCGCCGCAGGTGTTTGCGCCAATCTGCGCCAGGACGATGTCGTATTCAGCACTCATCGTGGCCATGGGCACGCCCTGGCAAAAGGTGTTAGCGCCCGCGCGGTCGCCTCCGAATTGTTAGGCAAAGCGACTGGCTGCTCGCATGGGCGCGGAGGAAGCATGCACCTTTTTGCTCCCGAGAGTGGATTGATGGGAACGAGCGGCATTGTTGGGCCCAGCATTCTGCAAGGGGCTGGCGCTGGCTATAGTTTCAAACTGCTTGGTTCGGACCGCGTGAGCGTCGCCTTTTTCGGTGATGGCGCAGTCAGCAACGGCGCATTTCACGAGGGGCTCAACCTCGCCGCCATCTGGGATCTGCCGGTGGTTTTTGTCTGCGAAGACAATATGTACGCCACCGAGGTACCCTTCCACGAGGCGACTCGCAATCAAAATGTGGCGGAGCGCGCGCGCGTCTCCTACGGCATGAACGCTGTCTGCGTGGACGGAAATGATGTGCTGGCTGTTTACGATGCCGCCGAAACGGCGGTGACACACGCCCGTGCCGGCAACGGCCCAACGCTAATCGAATGCAAGACCTATCGAATGCGGCCACATGCAGAAGGTATGCGCGACGGCGGCTATCGAACCATGGAAGAGATCGAATCGTGGAAGAAGCGGGATCCTATTGCGACATTTAGAGCCTGGCTTATCGCAAACGGTAACGCGACCGAGGACGAAATTGGCGCGATTGACAATGAGGTCACAGCCGCTGTCGATGACGCCATCGACTTTGCCCGGTCCAGCCCCTTCCCGGATGCAGCTACCGCCACCGACTTTATCTTTAGCAATCAAGGATAGCGTCATGCGAGAAATTACCTATACGGAAGCGGCTCGTGAAGCACTTGCTGAACAGATGGCAATTGACCCCAGTATTTTTGTGGTGGGTGAAGGCATCGGCGAACGAGGCGGCAACTTCAATACAACACTGGGACTGTATGAAAAATACGGGCCGATGCGTCTGCGGGATACGCCGATTGTTGAGCGCGGATTCGTCGGCATGTGTACCGGCGCCGCCATGACCGGCACCCGCCCTGTCGTCGACTTTATGATCGTCGACTTCATCCTGGATTCGATGGGAGAATTGTTCAACCAGATCTCGAAGATTCAATATATGAGCAGCGGGCGAATCAAGATGCCGCTGGTATTGCGTGGCTGCTTCGGGATTGGCGGCGCCGCCGCGACACACCATTCCGGCAGCTACTATCCGCTATTTGTACATATTCCAGGCTTCCGCGTGGCATTGCCCTCAACGCCCTATGACGCCAAAGGACTCTTGAAGACCGCGCTTACTGGAGATGATCCGGTCCTGTTCCTGGAGCATAAATTGCTTCTCAACAAGCGAGGAGCGGTTCCCGAAGAAGACTACAGAGTGCCCTTTGGGCAAGCGGCGATTGCTCGCGCGGGCCGGGACGCGACCGTGGTTGCTTTTGCGGTGATGGTGTCCAAGGTGTTGCAGATTTGTGAGGAGTTGGCGCAGGACGGGCTGGATATAGAGCTTATTGATCCGCGCACTGTCGCGCCTCTGGATATAGATACCATTCTGGAATCTGTTCACAGGACGGGGCGCCTGCTGATCGTCGATGAAACCTTCGGACCCTGCGGCATCGGCGCGGAAATCAGCGCGCAGGTGATGGAGAATGGCTTTGATGATTTGGATGCGCCCATCGCCCGATTAAATGGCGCACATACGCCAACCCCCTATAGCCCTACACTGGAAAACGCTGTCATTCCTAGTCAGGCTGCTATTGCGGAGGCGATACGGAATCTGGTTTCCGCATAACCGATCGCCAGGTAGCCAGGACCTGTACTAAACACATGGGACAATTTTGAAAGAATCGGATCAATTATGGCAATCGAGATTTTTATGCCGAAACTCGGCTGGACCATGGAAGAAGGCGTCCTTGACGAGTGGGTCAAACAAGATGGCGAGGAAGTTCAGGCGGGCGACATCATCTTCGTCGTCGAGAGTGACAAAGCCTTGCAAGAAATAGAGGCATTTGACAGCGGGATTCTGCGTATTTTGCCGGATGCGCCTCCGCTTGGTTCGACCGTGAAGATCGGTGAGCTGCTAGCTTATCTCGTCGAGCCGGGGGAAGCGCCGCCTTTCGAACTGAACGAGCCGGACGATGAGCCAGCCAAGGCGGCATCCGCTCAGTCGGCCGAATCACCTGCGCCCACCAGCCAAGCTGTCTATCCAAAAGCGCGTCGACTTTCGCGAAGCGGCGGCCCCAAGGCCAGTCCGCGGGCGAAACGCATCGCCGCCGACCTTAACATCGACTGGACGACCTTGACCGGCAGCGGAAGCGGCGGACGCATCGTCGAGCGCGATGTCCGCGCCGCCGCGGAATCACCTGCTGCAAGGCGAGAAATAGCGCCTGAGGACAATCGCTCAACGATGAGACGCGTCCGGCGAGTAACGCGTGACCGCATGGCCGAGAGCTCGCGGACCACTGCGCCGGTCACACTCACCAGCGAAGTCGATGCGACTGAGCTCGTGCAGTTGCGCCGTAAGCTTAAGGCGGATGACGCCGACATCGTGCCAAAGTTTACAGATCTACTTGCGACTCTGATTGCTCGGGCTCTGCACGAGCACCCGGCGCTCAATGCCTCCATTGACGGTGATGATGTCATTCTGCGTGGCGCGATCAACATTGCCGTGGCGGTTGATACGGAACACGGCCTGTTCGCGCCGGTCATCCATAACGGCGATAAGCTTTCACTGCTGGAGCTGACAAGCGCGAGCGCCGAGCTAGTGACGCTCGCTCGGCAAGGCAAACTCAAACCGGAACAGCTCCAGGGCGCAACCTTCACCATAACCAATCTTGGCATGTACGACATTGACGCCTTCACACCCATTATCAGCTTGCCGCAAGCCGCCGTCCTGGGCATCGGGCGGATTGTGGCGCGGCAAGTAGTGATTGACGCGGAAGCGGAACGCACCGCCATACGGTACATGGTGACGCTCAGCTTGACTTTCGATCATCGGCTGGTCGATGGTGCTCCGGCAGCGCAATTCTTGCAGCGCGTTAGGCAATATGTAGAAACACCCTATCTCTGGCTTGTGAATTAATCAGCGAGGACGAATATATGAAGCTGGTTACCTTCGTAAATGACGGCGCATATCGCCCCGGCGCCATTGTCGAGCGAGACGGTCGAGAGGCAATCGTCGACCTGCTGGCAGCCGATGCGTCACTTCCTTCCAGCATACGCGCGCTGCTGGAAGCCGGTCCGCTCGCCCGGCAAAAGGCGGAAGCTGCCGCTGAGGCTGCAACTGACCTTCTCGATGCAAGGGCGATCAAACTGGCTGCGCCGATCCCGAATCCCGACAAGATCCTTTGCATCGGCTTGAACTATGCCGACCATGCCGCCGAGTCGGGACAGCCGCTGCCGGACTTCCCGATCGTCTTCAGCAAGTACAGCAATACTGTGATCGGCAGCGGCGACGCAATCGTGCTGCCAAAAGTGACCGATCAGGTCGATTATGAAGCCGAGCTGGGGTTCGTCATTGGCAAGCGAGCGCGTTACGTTTCAGAAGCGGATGCCTTGGATTATGTTGCCGGCTACCTGAACGTCAATGATGTCAGCGCGCGCGACTATCAGACGCGCACCAGCCAATGGACCATGGGCAAATCCTTCGATACTTTCGCGCCGATGGGGCCAGCACTGGTCACCGCGGACGACGTGCCCGACCCGCATAATCTCGCCATTCGCCTGTGGATCGGCGACGACATGCTGCAAGACTCCAGCACCAGTCAACTGATCTTCAATGTGCCGCAGCTCTTGGCCGATATCAGCGAGGTGATGACACTCGAGCCCGGCGACATCGTGTCGACAGGAACACCCCCGGGTGTTGGCGCAGCGCGTACACCACCGCGGTGGCTCCGGCCCGGCGAAACGGTTAATATCGAAATCCAGGGCTTGGGCGTTTTGAGCAATCCAGTTGTGGCAGAGTAGTGCCGGGCAGCTGAGCAGCGCTAAGCTCGCGGACCTGGTGTGCCGCCCGCATTCAGCGCCAGGTTGCCACCATCCAGCGGGATCAACGCGCCGGTGATCCAAGCCGACGCATCCGAAGCCAGGAATACAGCCAAACCGGCAATGTCCTCCGGCTGTCCCATACGTCCGATGGGAATGCCCGAGAGGAATTGCTCTTCAAGGTTCCGGTCGACTTGCATGCGCTCGGCCAAACCCGGGTTGACAACTTGCGCCGGCAATATCGCATTGACGCGCACACCTCTGCCGCTCCATTCCGTGCTGAGTTCCCGCGTCATCTGCGCGACGCCACCCATGCCGATGCTGTAAGGAAAGTTGCCACGCCCCAAAGCCGAGACACCGCCGATCGAGCAGATATTGATGATGCTGCCTTTGCCCGCGGCCAGCATACGTTGGCCAGCTTCTTGACAGCAACAGAAGCGCGCGACAGTCAAGCCATGAATGATCTGTCCCATGAATTCCAAATCGATGTCTTCCGGTGACGCCAACTGCCCTGGACCGGCGACATTGCCCAGAATATCGAGCCGACCGAATTCGCGATCAAGTTTCGTGAACATGGCTCTAATCTGTTCGATGTCCGTTACATCACAAGTCACGGGAAGTGCCCGACGGTCCATCTTACGGATCGAGTCGGCGGTGGTTTCCAGCAGCGCCGTATTGATGTCGGAAACTAGCAGGTCGGCGCCGGCATCGGCGAGCGCGAGCGCCATGGCACGCCCCATGCCTTGCGCAGCGCCGGTAACCAGCGCCACACGTCCGCTTAAGTCAAACAGCCGCTGCATCATGATGGGATCACTTTTTTAGCCGATGGGTCTCTCTAGCTGGGATGCACCCTGCGTCCATAAATCATTGTAACGAAAAAATGCGTCATTTTGGCGTCCGCTTGACTTGCGCCACGCCTCCACTTTACTAGTGGCTGATATCACCGGAAAGGAAGGGACAACACAAATGTCGAACTGGCCCTTTAACGCCGATGTCTCCAGAAATCGGTGGGCGAAGATTCACGCCGACGGATTACCTGCCCGGCGCTCAGGCTTCTGCCAACCTTTACGGCATACCTCTGGCAAATGTATATAGCGCCATGGCCTTCTATTGCGACAACGAAGCCACAATTGATGAGGCAATCCGCGAAGCGCGCGAACTCGGGGAGCAGCTGGGCGCCCGCGCTATGCAATCTGCCATCACGGAGATGAAAGAACGCTTGAAAGCGCCTTGACCACGGCCTCACGTTCGAGTCTTTCTGAGTACGAATTCTTCTTGTGACATCGGCTACAGCAATGGGCGTAGCGAGTGTGACGCACCAGCAGCACAAGCCTCTTGACATCATAGCACGCGTTTAGTTACTCTCGCACAGCGATCGCGATGCGCGTCACCGACTGCGCGGTGCAGGCGCCTATTCACATCCAGGTGATACTGTTCGGCAGCGTACTCAGCGAATGTTCATGCAAAGCGAAAGTTAATCCGATGCCGCCGCTGAACCGCATCAGTCGCTTGGGCATAGCGCAGCGTCGTTGCCGCATTAGCATGACCGGCCTGTGCTTGCATATCCGCCACCGTGGCGCCCGTGTTCAGCCCCTCTGTGATATGCGTCCGCCGCAGATCATGCGGCGCTAGGTCCCCGAGGCCGGCTCGTCTTGCCGTCTGCGAGACAACTCGCAGCACCGTCTGATCCACCGTCGGCGTGTCGGCTGACCAGGTCGCAGTACGACCGCGGGTCATCGAGGGGAAGACGTAAGTGTACCCGCCGCCCTGCGCATCTCGCAGAGACTGCAAGGCCCGTACAGTTCCCTCGCTCGGATCGACGATTGCCACCACGCGCTCTTTGTCACCTTTGCCGTGGCGCACCGTGATGGTCAGATTCTCGATGTTGATATCGGTCCAGCGCAAGGCGATCAGCTCCGAGCGGCGCAGGCCCGCGTAGACCAGCAAGCGGATCATGGCATCATTGCGCATACCGACATCGCTGGAATCGTTGCGCCAAACACCAAGCATAGCAGTTGCCTCGTGCGGATTCAGCGCGCGCTTCACGCGTTCCGGGCGGGTCCTATCGTCGTCATTGGCTTGAACTCTGAGAAACGACTTGACAGCGTTGTAGTGCTGCCGGTAATGCCCATCCCCGATGGCCAGGAGCTCCAGCAGCTTGCGCATGTGTGACAAGCGATTCTGCCGCGTGGTCTTGGCGACATCGGCTTCATGGATGAACGCCCTGATATTATCCAGAGTCAATGCCATGATATCGAAGCCGTGCTCACTAGCGAACTGAGTCCAAGCGCGGTAGGTCCGCAGGTAAACGCGGCGGCTGGTGGGCGACAGGGTATCCAGCACGATCGCCACGGCTTTGTCAAAGACCGACTGCTGAGCCAGCTCATGGTCGTTACGAGGGATGATCGCCTGCGTCATATCCGGGACACTCTATAAAGTTCGAAAATGTTCATTTACGTACATTATATTGGCGTCTCGAAATTAGCGCAATTCCGCCATGCCGAAGGCGGAGACCCCAGACTCGCTGAAAGGTTCGAGTCCGTCGACACTGACAGAAAGCAGCGGCGCCAAGCGGTTCAGGAACAGGACACGCCGGAAAGGGTATCGATAAGAGCTGCTGAACGTTTGCTGCACCGATGTCTAATGAAGGCGGCTGCATCGCCGAGGGTGTGAAGGTGCGCTATGTACCAGACGTTTCGGGTAAAGAACTTCCGCTGCTTCAAGGACCTGCAGATCAACAATCTCGGCCGGGTGACCTCGGCGCCGTCACCAGATATGCGCGGGCCTGCCGTACTAGATCGAGAACTTCGTTGCTGCGGTGGCACAAGTACGATGATCGTTAGACGCGCGTCACGCCCTCGACCCAGGCGCCCATGTGGCCAGAGACAAAGTCGACAAATGAACCGAGTGTATTGGAGATTGCGACCGCCAGAATGCCAATCGCGATGAAATCTTGGCCATCGTTTATGGATCCAATCAATATGCTGCGCCCGATCTGTTCATTGCCAGAGGCAGCCGCGGACACCATCCGCCAATGGCCACAAGTTGACATCGTAGGCGAGGTAGACGATAGACTTGCTGATTGGCGTGCTATCGGTGGCGTTGGCAATGCTGATGTTCGCCGGAAACAACTATGCGCTTTCTCGGGTTGGCGCGCTGCCTTACTTCGGCGCCTTACCGGTGTTCACGGTGTTTTCAGTCCGGGCGGCGAGGTCACCGCGCTAAAATCGACAGTTCGCCCGATAGATGCCCGCTTACCAGAAGCCGGGCGCGCCGCTTTTTCTCAGTTCAATCTGCTGACGCAGGCGCTCCATCAGGTCGACGCCCATCTGGCGGCAGAGGTCAATCATATCTATCGGCACCCAGTTCTCGATCAGATAGTCGCCCTCGCGCTTCCACCAGTCGAAGTCGCGCATGGTCATGAGCTTGCCAGTGGCGGGGATGCCGGCGTAGTCGCCATGGTTGTACGAGAAGGTGTAGTCCCAAACGCCGCCGCAGGCGTACTTGCCTTCGCCGATGTAGCCCATCCCGCGACCGTCGGGCTCGATATCGAGTTCGCGATCGCCGAAACCATGCAACCAATTGCGCTGATGGAAGTCTTCAAATTCCTCCAGCGTAAAACAGCCGCCGATGCCGCTGGGTCCATACCATTTCATGTCCAGGGACCAGTACTTGTTCTGCTCCATGCGGCTCATGTCGCCGCCATCACGACTGCGTACATAACGCATCAAGCCGTCGCCCATGGCTCTCACCAATTGCATGGTCTTGCGGGATTCCAACTGATCCTGCTCGGTTAGCAGGATGCCGTCTCTAGCGACGGGACCAGGGATCTTGCCACCATCAAAACCGGGCGATGGCGGCAATAGCTGATAGCCCGCCTGTCGCGCAACGGACAGGACGTCATACTGGACAAAGCTCTCGGCGATTTTTCCTTCCCGCATCCGGTAGAACTGCCCAAACCAGATATTGGTCTTCTTGCCCGTGGCTGGTATGCCCAGCCAATCCTTGATGAATGTACCCGTGAGGTAGCCACAGCCCGAAACCCATTCGCTGCCCGGTTCGCCGCCCCAGTCCCTAACGCCGCTTTCGATCCCGCCCATGAAGACGTAAGGCCGGATCTTGATATCGGGAAAGGCGTGCATCAGCGGCAGCCAGAAGCCGGAGATGAGGTCGTCCACGCCGATTAACTGGTCGATTGGCGCGGAGCCGTTCCAGTCGACATCTTCATGCACAGCGGCGCGCACGGCGGCGGGCACATTGTCGGCGCCGACGTGATTCAACTTCTGCCAGTAATCCCATACGACTTCTTTGTTTCGTTGGTTCAACGCGCTTGACATCTGCATGCGTCCTTTCGGCGAATTTTCGGTGGATCTAATGCAATTGTTGTTCGCGGGCGCGTGCCACAATCAGCCCTTCACCGCGCCGGAGGTCAAGCCTTTTACCAGTTGCCCCTGGAAGATGAATACGACGATGATGATGGGTACAGCCGCTGAAACGGCCGCGGCGGCTGCCAATGTGATATGCCCCGGGTCTTCACCGGCGGCGTACTTCGAGATGGCGACGGTCAGCGTCCAGTTGGATTGCGTCAGGATGCGCACCAGTAGAAAATCGCTGTACGCCAACAGCAAGGTGAAAAGCGCCGTGGAAACGATGCCCGGCCACATGATCGGAATGATGACGCTGATGAAGGCGGTCAGTCGGTTGGCGCCATCCACCATCGCTGATTCTTCAATCTCTTTGGGGATGTTCATGAAAAAGCTGCGCAGCATCCAGATGGTGAAGGGCTGATTGATGGCGACCAGGGTGATGATCAGCAGGATGTGCGTGTCGTACAGTCCCGATCGCTGCCCAAACCACCAGTAGGGCAAAATATAGGACATGCCGGGCAGCGAGCGGAAACCCAGCGCGACCACCAGTATGATGACACCGGCCAGCCCGGCGTAGCGCGCCAGACCATATCCAGCCATACAACCGATTGATATTGAGATGCAGATGGTGCCGGCGGTCACAATGATCGTATTCAGAAAGTAGTCATAAAAGGTCTGGGTGCGAATGAACTCTGGAATGAACCAAAGGACGGCGAAGCCGATGGCGAGCACAGCAAGATATACGAATCCGCGCGGAACCGGGAAGCGCCCGGCGTTGATGGCCAGCAGGACCAGCAAGCCAAAAATGGCGACCAGCACAATGGCGACCAGCATCGGGTCGTCCGGTATCGACTTCAGCCAGAGATCGGTGTAATTGTCGGCGGTCGGCTCAAAGATGAATAGCGGCACGCGCGAATTGGCTTGCCGCGGCGTCTTGAAAGACTGGATGGCCGTCCAGAAAAAGGGCACGACGCTGAAGGCAGCCCAGATGGTAAGGAGCACGTATATCACAAACAGCGCGAAACGGTTTTCGATTCGTTTCATGCTAGCGCTCTTCCATCTGTTCCTTGTATGTGCGCAGCAAGAAGGGCACCAATACCACGAGAATCATGACGACGGTGATGACTGACATGGCGTTGGCTTTGCCCAATCGCTGCACGCTCATGGCGGTCCGGAAGGTATATAGCATCATGACTTCCGCCTTGTAGATCGGGTTCTGCTCCGTCAACACGAATATGCTATCGAAGACGCGATAGGCATCCATAATTGAGATTAAGCCGATGAAAACGAAGAGCGAACGCAAGTGGGGGATCATGATATAACGCACTTGGCGCAGGCGGGTGGCGCCATCGATCATGGAGGCTTCGACCAGTTCATGGGGCAATGTCTGCAGGCCCGCGAAAAACACAATGAGCGGGAAGGGCGTCGCCGCCCACAGCGCGTGAACGATGATAAGTCCTTTGACCGACTGCTCGGTGAATATGAATCGCGAGCCGATAATGGCGCGATAAGCCCAGGCGACCAGCCCGCCCGATTCGAAGAGCTGCTTCACCATGAGCGTGCCGACCACAGGCACCACGATGAAGGGCATCAAAAAAGCGGCGATATAGATGCCCCGGATGCGCCGGGAGACTTGGTCCAGCAGGACAGCGATAAGGAAGCCGGCGAAGATATACATGGGCACGGAGATGGCGATATAGGTCATGGTGAAGGAGAAGGCGGACCAAAACCGCTGGTCTTCAAACACTTCGACATAATTTGCCAAGCCGACAAATACCGGCTCGTTGATATTGCGAAACGTCATATATTGCGTGCTGAGCCAGATCGAGGTGACGAGGGGGAAGACCATCAACGCCAGCATGACGAGCAAGCTGGGCGACATGAACATGTAGAAGGTGCGGCGGTTCATGCGGGTGGCCTTGGCGATGGCGGGCGAGCCACTGGCCCGCCCCTGCGAAAATGTCAATTTGGAGGGCGAGCCAGCGGCCCGCCCCTACAACGATTCTGTCTTAGCCGTCGATGTAGCCTTGCGCGGTGGCTTCGGCGGTGTATTCATCGGCGGCGGCTTGCAGCGCCTCTTCCGGCGTCATTTCACCGCTGCCGACCAGGGGCAGCCAGTTGCCGAGCGCGGTGCTCACCAGGGCCGAGGCCGGGTTCAGCGAGGGGGCGCCGACGCCGTGGCCCAGGGAAACCGCCATTGCCGGCAGGTTGCGCCCGCCGTGGCCAGCTTCAGCGACAGAGGTGCGAACGACCGCGCCATGGGCCGCGCCGCCGACCATGCTATCAAAGTCAAAGGTCTCCATGATCGTGCGGAAGGCCAGGTCATGATCAACGCCGGAGCGCTTGGCGATGGAATAAGCGTCAATCCAGGCTGAGCCCGCCAAGATGCCGCTGTCAGGATTGGGCGCGGGCGATCCGGCAAAGCCGATGATGCCAACATAATCCGACTTTTCCGGGTCGTCCATATTGGCGGCGCGGCTGGCCCAGATGTGGACGAATGCCAGCGTGCCCGTTTCCATGCCGATTTCGCTGTCGTCGATGCTGTAGGTCAAGCCTTCTGTGCCCATGCAGGCGTCAACGACTTCCTTCATCTTGCTCAAGGCGGCAACGCCGGCATCGCTGTTGAATGCGGGCGTATTGTCGTCGTCGTTCAAGAATTTGCCGCCGAAGGAACGGATGAAGTGCATGAACTCAATCTCCCAAGCCCAGCCGGCGTGCAAGTTCATGGTGAAGGGCAGGTCGATGCTGGGCTCGCCCTTCAGCACTTCGCAGGCGTCCATGACTTCGTCGAAGGTCGTCGGCACGTCCAGCTCATGCTGTTCGAAGAGATCGGTGCGGTAGAAGAGGTGGAAGGTATTCGACAGGAAGGGCACGCCATAGATATTGCCGTCGATGGTGGCGGCATCCCAAACCGGCTGCGGAATATCATCCAGGTTGTACTCGTCGCGGTACTTGTCGACCAGGTCGTTGAGCGGCAGCAGGGCGTCGAAACCGGAAAGCACGACCATGCGCGACGGCGTCGTGTGCAGAATCGCCCAGGGCGAATCGCCGCCGCCGGCCAAAGCCAGATTGGCTTGCTCTTCCGCGCTGGCGGAATCAAGCAGCTGGGTATTGACGGTCAGGTTATCGACTTCGTTGCACTTC
The DNA here is from genome assembly GCA_965208195.1 of Phototrophicaceae bacterium. Taxonomy (GTDB): domain Bacteria; phylum Chloroflexota; class Anaerolineae; order Aggregatilineales; family Phototrophicaceae; genus UBA6055. Next base: position 3,096,915 of record CBDBOC010000004.1, read on the forward strand.
TCTAATTCCGCGGCGAAATACTCGGTGATGGGGAAAGCCCAACCCATGAAGTTGACTTCTGCGGCCTCCATCGGTGGATCGAGGACGCAAGGGTCCATATCGTCTTGCGCCATCACCGGCAGGGCGATAAGCAAAATCGCGAACAATAACAATAGCCGTTTCATGATAGATATCCTTTCCTGTGATTCATTGACCGGTTTAGGGCTAACCTGCGATTAGGCGAAGCATAACCTTCTGTCGGAATATAGCGCATTCCGCCGCGAATCACCAAAATTTGCCCCGGGTGAGGTGTCGTTGACGCTGCGCAACGTCTGCTTATCCGCGAAATGACAGGCGCTGATATGACCAGGTTACGGCTCTTGGGGCTCGGCTCCTCCCGGTAGCAGATCGCCTCAGCAGACGGGCGTCGGAAAAGGCCGGCTCGCGCGATTGCGCACCCTGTCTGTGCCTCTTTCGGAAGCCTTCAAGTGTCGCATCTGGACAATTGTGCGACCCTGTTTGATATGTTGCTTCCATGATGAATTCACAGCTTCCTGAGCGCATTGCGCCAGCGCAGCCGCCGCCTCCCTCGGGCAACAATAATGTCATTTCACAGTTCAAGCGCTACAATCGGGGGCTGGCCGATACGGGTCCTGCCACACGCGTGGAGCCGTCGGGGATGCTGTTCATGAGCTGCCTAACCTGCCCTGTATAGATACCCGCTCAAGGATCGCGTCTGTGAGGAAATGTAGGTGACAGGTAAAGTATGTATCAATCCAATTCCGAAGGAGATATAGATATGTCCACTGAAAGCAGCCAGGAAGAGAAAAACAAAGAGCTGATCGAACGACTGTACGCAGCCCTCAACAAGAGCGTGCTCGGAATTATGGCGGAGTTTTGGACCGAAGACATGGCCTGGTACGGTCCAGCGGGTATCGGCACCCTGCGCGGCATCGAGGAGTTCGAGGAAGTGTTGCGCAGGCCCGCCATCAATGCTATTCCCGACAAAGTGGCTCGCGACGAGATCCGCATCGCGGAAGGCGACTATGTAGCCGCGCACGGTTATCAGCATGCCACCCACACCGGGGACTGGTTCGGTATTCCCGCCAGCGGAAAACCAATCAAGTTGCGCTACATGGATTTCTGGCGCGTCGAGGGCGATAAGTTGGCGGAAAACTGGGTGCTCATCGACATCCTCGGCTTTCTGGAGCAAGTGGGTTACGACATCCACAAGGTTCTCGCATTCATCGGCTCCAAGCCGCCTGAGTTTTTTGACAGCGTCGAGACGGACTGACATCCGCGGACATGCACAGCAGCGCCGAGGATATCTCACCTGAATACAAACAGGTTGCCATTAAAGCCAAGACAGGTTTTCAGTCAAACATTGACGGCAAAGCGTCAGCAATCGATAGAAGGCGCTGCCACGAAGACACGTTAAAGCACAGCGGTTAGCGTACAAAAGTACTGAACGATCGAATCCTGACTGAGATCGCGGACCGTTTGGGGCTACCATGCAGATGGTGACAACCGGGGTCCGATTGGCTAACGACCCAATAGCACACACGGAGGTGAAAGCGATGAATATCGGATCAGGCAGTCCTGAGCGCCAGGTCTACATTGGCGGGGAGTATGTTCCCGAAAACGAAGCCCGAATCTCTGTCTTCGACCATGTGGTGCTCTATGGCGACGCTGTGTTTGATACGGCCTGTGCTTGGGACGGCAAGGTGTTCAAACTGGATGAACATGTGGATCGGCTCTTTGAATCTGCTCACGCTCTTAAGATTGAAGTCCCGCTCGACAAGGAAGGCGTGACGAAGGTTGTTCTTGAGGTCATGCGGCGCAATAAGCTTGACAATGCATATATCAAAATACTGGTAACGCGCGGCGTGGGACGTATGCCCCTGATGAGTCCCTACAACTGCGCGCCGAATCTGATTGTCTTTGCCATCCCCTACCTCAGCCTCATAGAAAGTGGCGTACAGCAAGAAGGTCTTAGGGCGGGAATATCATCGATGCGCAGGACTCCTTCAGAGTGCCTGGATTCAAAGATCAAGTGCTGCAATTATTTGAATCACATCCTGATGCGCATGGAGGCAAATGAGGCCGGGCTCGACGAGGCTATCGAGCTTGACATCGGCGGCTACGTTGCCGAAGCGCCGGGCTACAATCTGTTTCTAGCGAAGCAAGGCGTATTGTACACCCCGGGCGAAAACATCCTCGTCGGGGTGACGAGGCAGACGGTTATTGAGCTGGCGGCGGCCGCGGGCATGGAAACCGTCGTGGGCAGATTGACAGCCTTCGACCTCTACAACGCTGACGAAGTCTTCTTGACCAGTACGGCGGGTGGCATCTTTGCCGTCCGCGAGGTGGATGGGCGAATGATCGGCCAGGGTAAACCAGGTCCCATCACGCAAACGCTGAATCAGAAGTACATGGCGCTTCTCGAAAGCGGAGAACAGAGCACACCTGTATACCCGTGAATGAACGGGTAGGCATAGTCAAAAAGCTCCAGGCAAGACTGTCCGGAGCTATTCTGCCTTTGCGGATCGGCGAGTATGCCCTCAATCAGAACTGATTATCTTCGTATGGAAAGGAGTTCAACATGAGCATGCAGAATTTCGCTCCGGAATTTCAAACGCCAGAGCAATATATCATCGATATTACCTACATCATCTGGGAAGAAGAGAACGTGGGGCGCATTCGTGATTGGTATGCGCCAGTCTGCCCCATACGTTCCCCGCACGGCGTCATGAACACCGCAGAAGAAATACTCAATGAAACCCTGGAGCAGATGCACGTCTTCGCCAATCGGAAGCCACTGGCTGACGACATAATCATTGGCGACAAGCCCAGCGGTTTCTATTCATCGCATCGCGTTCGTTCAGTAGGCCGTCACATGGGCGATAGCGCGTTGGGCCCGGCAACCGGACGCGCTTACCAAGGCTTGGGCATCGCCGACTGCCTCTGCCGCGACAACCAGGTCGTTGAGGAGTGGAAACTGCGCGACCACGCTTCATTTGTCCAGCAGCTCGGCATGGATCCGGTCGAGCATGGTCTTTCCCTGGGCAAGAACAATCCCAAAGCCTATGCCATTGGCAATGAAGCAATGCGCCAGCGCTGGGTGGACGAAAATGGGTTGACCATCCTCGGTGACAATGCCATCGCCAACTCCATGATCGACACCTGTGACGCGCTGTGGAATCGGAAGCATCTCAACATGGTTGCTGATCAATATGTGGCGGCGGCGCGCTTTGAAGGGCCAAGTGGCCATCTAAGCTACGGCCGAGAGCCAGTAAGCAACATGATTGCTGGTATAACCGCTTCTCTGCCAAACGGACGTTTCGAGCCGCATCACATCATCGTTCGTCAACAGCATGATCGGGCTGTCAGGGTGGCTATACGCTGGACCTTCTGCGGCGCCCACAGTGGGCACGGTCGCTATGGCGCGCCAACCAATGCCCCCGTAGCCATCTTGGGGATCTCCCATTTTGAATTACATGATGGCTTGATCGCCAGTGAGTGGATGCTGGCGGATGAAACAGCCATTTACGCCCAAATTGCTGCCTATCAGGAGATTAAAGACTAGACAGCGAAGATTGCTTCCTGCCAATCTCCAATATCCAATTTCCCAAAACGAACGCCAACACATTCGGTTTGGAGATATTTCACCGGAAGGCCCTACGGCGGTCGCAAACTTACAGCCGCGCCAGCTGCTACCATTGCCGCGCTTCTGCGCTTCATACGAATGCTCTTTCGTTGATATCTAGCTCACCGATGAAGTACGCTCCGCTTTCACTGAATGCATCTTCAAGCAGCCCATCTATCTCATCCATTGACTCTGCGCGCAGAATCCTCGCAGACAGATCATCCATTCAACGGTGATTCCTTTGCGGGTTCCTCACTAAATCTTCTACTGACAGCAGTGTAGTGGGTGGACCAACATCAGGGGCGTGCTCACTTGCAGCTAAGATTATTGCAGGCGGCGCAACACCAACACCCTAAAAGCTGGGGTGATATTTCCTGCCGACCCGTGCTACCAACTACTGGCGCGGATTGTGAATGCCCCGGCTCGTTGACAAGTCTCAAGCGCATTCGGTATTTTCATACTCTATCCGCGCGACAGGATACGCACCCATGGAAAACTTCAGCGAGAAAGTCAACTTCATCTGGGGCATCGCCGACCTCATCCGCGACAGCTTCAAGCGCAGCAAATACCAGGACGTGATCCTGCCATTCACCGTCTTGCGCCGCATTGACTGCGTGCTGGCGCCGACCAAACCCCAGGTACTCCAAACATGGCGCGAATTCGGCGACCGCCTTGAACAGCCGGAAGGCTTGCTCCGCAACGCTTCAGGCTTCGCCTTTTACAATACCTCGCAATACGACTTCGATTCGCTGCTTGGAGATCATTCCAACCTGGCCGATAACCTGGGTAACTACATCGCCGGCTTCAGCGACAACATGCGCGAAGTCATCGAGCGCTTCGACTTTGACAACACCATCAAAAAGCTCGACGAAGCGAACCTGCTCTATCAGGTGATGGAGCGCTTCAAGAATATCGACCTGCATCCCGATGCAGTCAGCAACAGCGAAATGGGGCTGATTTTCGAGGAGCTGATCCGCAAGTTCAACGAAGCCAGCAACGAAAACCCGGGCGAGCACTTCACCCCGCGCGAGGTGATTCGGCTGATGGTGGAACTGCTGATCGCCCATGACAGTGACGCCCTGATGCAGCCGGGGGTGGAAGTGCTGATATACGATCCTTGCTGTGGCACTGGCGGCATGTTGACCATCGCCAAGCATCGCATCGAGGAGATGAACCGGAATGCGACCGTTCGCCTCTACGGGCAAGAAGTCAACCCGGAGACCTTCGCCGTCGCCAAGAGCGACCTCTACATGATCAGCAAAGATGGCAAAGACGCCGAAAACATCGCCTTCGGCAGCACGCTTTCCAATGACCGGCACCGCGGCCAGCGCTTTGATTACATCCTCGCCAATCCACCCTACGGCAAAGAGTGGAAGATCGACAAAGACGCCGTACAGACAGAGGCGGATCTGGGGCGCGCCGGGCGCTTCGAAGCGGGCACCCCGCGCATCAGCGACGGGCAGATGCTCTTCCTGCAGCACATGCTCTCGAAGATGCGGCCGCAACACCGCGACGGCAGCCGCATCGCCATCGTCATGAATGGCTCGCCCCTTTTCACCGGGGACGCGGGCAGCGGCGAAAGCGAAATCCGGCGCTGGATACTGGAGAACGACTGGCTGGACGCCATCATCGCTCTGCCCGAACAGCTTTTCTACAACACCGGCATCAGCACCTACGTCTGGATATTGAGCAACAGAAAAGCGCCCGAGAAGCGCGGGCTAGTGCAGCTGATTGACGCCTCGTCTTTCTGGGAGCCATTGCGCAAGAGGTCTGGGCGACAAACGGCGCGAAATATCCCACGAGCAGATCGCGGAAATCGTCAGGCTCTATCGCCAGCGGCCGGACAGCGAATTCTCGAAACTATTCGACCGGCGCGGCTTCGGTTACCGAAAAGTCACCATCGAGCGGCCCTTGCAGCTGAACTTCCAGGCCAGCCCCGAGCGCATTGCGCGGCTGGACGACGAGCGTGCCTTCCAGAACCTGGCCAAGAGCAAGAAGCGCGACCCGCTGCAGAAAGCGGATGAAGAATCAGCCGGCAGGCAGAAACAGGCGCTTGTCAAATCGATTCTGGCGGTCTTGCCCGAGACCTCGTTCAAGAACCGCGATGAATTCCTGCGGGCGCTAAACGGCATCAGCAAAGCTCACGGCTACAAACTCTCGGCGCCGCTCCGCAAAGCCATCTTGAGCGCCACAAGCGAAGCGGACGAAACTGCCGATATCTGCCGCGACAGGCAGGGCAATCCCGAAGCCGATAGCAGCCTGCGCGACTACGAATATGTGCCGCTAGCAGAAGATGTCGCCGAGTATTTCGCGCGCGAGGTAGCGCCGCATGTGCCCGATGCCTGGATAAACAAGAGCGTTATCGACGACAAAGATCACGAAGTCGGCAAGGTGGGCTACGAGATCAACTTCAATCGCTACTTCTACCAGTACCAGCCGCCGCGCCCGCTGAATGAAATCAACGCCGATATCAGCGGCTTGCAGCGCGAGATCGTGGCCATGCTGCGCGAGGTGATACAATGAGTGGGCGCCGCATTGCCGTAGAGTGGAGGAAAGCCGCATGAGCAGCGAGACGATTGGCAGCCTGGACGACCTGCGCCAGCAGCGCGAGCGCATAATGGACTTGGCTCAGCAATTTCGCGCGCGCAAGATCGCCGTGTTTGGTTCATTGGCGCGCGGGGAAGCCCATGCCGAAAGCGATATCGATTTCCTGGTTGACTTTGAAGCCGATTACAAATTGCGTGACCTCATCCGCTTGACCCAGGCCTTGGGCGCTCTCCTGGGGCGGCGAGTAGAAGTGGTGGACCGCCAATGCCTGCGCGAAGAATGGCGCGATGGCATCATCAAGGAAGCCGTCAGCTTGTGACGAAGCAAAGCCTAAACCCACACGAGCGCCGCCCCGATGAAAGACTCGGGCGTCACCTGGCTTGGCGAGATTCCCGCGCATTGGGATGAAGCACCCACGAAGCGGATTTCAAGCGGGCGCCTCATATTGCCAGCGAAGTCGCCGGCTTTCGTTGCTGATTCACCTACCATCGAATTAAACCTTACATTGGGATTTCGCGCAGGTACTTACCGCCGCTGAGCCGCAGTGACCGGTTACCTACCGCGATGACGCGGCCAGGACTAAAACCCACATGAGCACCGTGCCGAAGAAGATTCGGGTATCACATGGACGGGGAGATTCCTGCGCACGGGGTAGTACTGCAAGTTTATCCGAATGATGTTCTAATTTGCCTTTATGATCCAGTTAGCCGCGCCTGCCTTGCTCAGGTGAGGAGTGCGGTCATCCGAGGCAACCAAGCTGTTTGCAATGTGGCATTCTGCGTCCTATGTGGCAAGGTCCAAGCTTTGACACCGGCCTTTTGTCGAGGTTTATACATATTTGTCGCTCCGAAAAGCAGTCATGATTACTTCTATTTTCTTTTTCGTACACCTCTGGAAGCGTTGGAGTTTGGCAAATACTCCACGCATTGTTGAAGCAGAATCAGTCGCTTTGAAACGTCTATCAGAGATCCCCTCCCACCCCTCCCGAACAACGCGCCATCGCCAGCTACCTCGACCGCGAAACCGCCCAGATCGACGCGCTCATCACCAAGACAGCGCAGCTCAACGCGCTCTTGCGCGAGAAGCGGGTCGCCCTCATCAGCCACGCCGTCACCAAGGGCCTGGATCCCGCTGCGCCCCTGAAAGATTCGGGCGTCGAATGGCTCGGCGAGATTCCGCGTCATTGGGATGTGAAGCGGTTGAAGCACGTACTTGGACGGACAGGCAATGAGCGGAGACCCATAGCGCAGAAGAATGAATCTCGGCGTATTGTTTCTGTTCAAGCAGCCGGGATACGGTGATACAGGAATTACGGCTATGTTGAATAAGTTACGCATATTCTCACGACGCGCTCTGCACGATCCTGAAAGTACGCGTGAAATGGAGCGAATCGTTTGCTAACATCACCCTTGCGTTTCTTGCGGCATCAGGGAGCGTACTGGGTTCGACAAACTTCCACGCAAACCATAGCTCAATGTTATTCGCATGGCGGCCGAAAGGTAGACTTGGTCCTCGCTCCATGTAACGTGAATCCAATGGATTCGACGGGGCGTTCTGGCGCATCAGCTTATCAAGCTGCGGAGTTAGACTGAGAATACCATCCAACAGACTACGGACTTCTGGATAGCCTCCCACCCCTCCCGAACAGCACGCCATCGCCGACCACCTCGACCGCGAAACCGCCAAAATCGACGCGCTCATCACCAAAAACAACCAACTCATCGCGCTCTTGCGAGAAAAACGCACAGCCCTGATCTCGGCGGCGGTCACCGGTAAAATCGACCTGCGCAACGCCGCGACAAGCTCCCCCTCTCCCCTCGTGGGAGAGGGGGCCGGGGGGTGAGGGCATGCCTGTCGACACATCAGAACGCGACTTCCAGGCGCAGATCGAACATGTCCTGCGCAACCAGCACGGCTATCATAAGCGCTTTTCCAGCGCGGACCCGAGCCAGAGCGATTACGCTGCAAACCTCTGCCTGATCCCGCGCGATGTGCTGGATTTCATCCGCGGCACGCAGCCGGAGCCCTGGTCCAAGCTGCGGGCTATCTATAACGATGACACCGAGCGCAAGTTCCTGAGCCGGCTGGCGCACGAAATCGACAAGCGCGGCACCCTGGATGTTCTGCGCCGCGGCATGAAAGATGCCGGCCAGTCCTTCCGGCTGATCTATTTCGCGCCCGCCACCTCGATGAATCCGGATTATCAGCGCCTCTACCAGGGCAACATCTTTTCGGTGGTCAAGGAGCTGCATTACAAGCCCAATGCCGGGCAGCGGCTTGATCTGGCCCTCTTCATCAATGGCTTGCCCATCTTCACTGCCGAGCTGAAGAACTTGCTCAGCGGCCAAACCGTGCAAAACGCCCTCCGCCAATACATGAAAGACCGCGATCCCAAAGAGCCGCTCTTCAAGTTCGGGCGCTGCCTGGGGCACTTCGCCATCGATCCGCAGCTGGCTTATGTCACCACGCATTTGCAGGGCGATGGGACCTTCTTCCTTCCCTTCAACAAGGGAAAGCACGGCGGCGCCGGTAATCCGCCGATGATCGACAACTTCGCGACGCATTACCTCTGGGAAGAAATCTGGGCGAAGGACAGCCTGCTCAACCTGCTGGGGCAGTTCATCCACTCGGTTGAGAACGAGGCAGGCAAGAAACCGAAATACAAGCTGATCTTCCCGCGCTATCACCAGTTGGACGCGGTGCGGCGCCTGATCGCCCACGCGCGGGAGATGGGGGCGGGTCAACGTTACCTGATCCAACACAGCGCCGGCAGCGGCAAGAGTTACAGCATCGCCTGGCTGGCGCATCAGCTCTCGAATTTGCATAACAACCGCGATGAGCGCGTCTTCGATACGGTCGTCGTCATCACCGATCGCCGCGTGCTGGACCGTCAGTTGCAGGGTTCGATCCGCCAGTTTGAACAGACGCCAGGCGTCGTCGAGAATATCGACAAGACATCGCGGCAACTAAAACAAGCGCTGGCTGACGGCAAGAAGATCATCGTGACGACCCTGCAAAAGTTCCCCATGATCGTAAACGACATAGACAAGCTGCCCGGCAGCAAATTCGCCGTCATCGTCGATGAAGCCCATTCCTCGCAGACCGGCGAAAGCGTCAAGAGCTTGAAAGCGACGCTCACTGCCGGCGACCTCGACGAAGCTGCCGCCGAGGAAGAAGATGACGATCCGCCCACTTTGGAAGACAAGATCGTCGAATCCCTGCAGGCGCGGAAGCAGCAGGAAAACATCAGCGCCTTCGCCTTCACCGCCACGCCCAAGAATAAAACGCTCGAGCTCTTCGGCGAAAAGCGCGCCGATGGCAAGTTTGAAGCCTTCAGCCTCTACAGTATGCGGCAAGCGATCGAAGAGAAATTCATTCTTGACGTGCTGGAAAACTACACCACCTACAATGCTTACTGGCGCCTGCTCAAGACCATCGGCGACGATCCCCAATATGAGAGCCGCAAAGCGAAACGGTTGCTGCGCCGCTTCGTCGAGCTACATCCGGACAGCATCGCCAAAAAAGTAGCCATCATCGTTGAGCACTTCTATGAACACGTCATGCCGCAAATCCGCAACCAGGCCAAGGCGATGATCGTGACGCGCTCGCGCTTGCATGCGGTCCGTTACTATCGCGCGCTGACGAATTATCTGCAGCAGCAAAATTATGGCTGCGGCGCCCTGGTCGCATTCTCCGGCACAGTGGACGATGGCGGCGTGCTATTCACCGAGGCGGGTATGAACGGCTTCCCTGAAAAGCAGACAGCCGCGGCTTTTCATCAGGATGAGAATCGCTTCCTGGTCGTGGCCAACAAGTTTCAGACCGGCTTCGACGAGCCGCTGCTGACCGCGATGTACGTCGACAAGCCGCTGAGCGGCGTTCACGCGGTACAGACCCTGTCGCGCCTGAATCGCATTCACCCGCCCCATAAAGAGTCCACGCTTGTATTGGATTTCGCCAATCAAGCCGACCATATCCAGGCGGCGTTCCAGCCCTATTATGAGGCGACGCTGCTCAGCGAAAGCACCGATCACAATCTGCTCTACGCTAACGAGCGCACGCTCAGCGACTTCCACTTTTACTCACAAGATGAAGTAGACAGCTTTGCCCAGGCTTTTTTCACCGAGAAAACAAAACAGCAGCAGCTTTACGGCCTGCTGAATTCAGTGGTCGCGCGCTTTTCCGCCGCTACCGAAGACGAGCAAGAGGACTTTCGTAGCGAGCTGATGAGCTACATCCGGCTCTATGCTTTCCTGTCGCAGATCATTCCGTTTGAGGATGTGGACCTGGAGAAGCTCTATGTTTTCGCCCGGCATTTGCGGCGCCTTCTGCCGCTGAGGAAAGACCAACTGCCGACCGAAATCCTCGATAGCATTGACATCGATTCCTACCGGCTACGAAAAACAGGCGCCGGCAAGCAGACCCCCCAACCCGGCGACGGCCTGATCGATCCAATGAACGAGAGCGAAAAGTACGGCTCAATCGACGATCAGCTGCAGGCGCTCTCGGAAATCATTGAGTTTCTCAATGAAGTGTTTGGCGATGATGCGCCCGACGCCGAGAAAATAGTCAAAGAAGTTCTGGCAGAAACGGTTCAAGACGGCGGGGTATCGAATGCCGTTCGGATCAATTCGCCTGACAAGGCGCGCTTGACGGTGGACGACGTCGCGAGTGAGGCATTTACGCGCCGCCACAAAACCAACTTCAACATATACAAGCGCTTCAGCGACGATGATTACGTCAGAAATCGTATCCTGGATTGGATTTTTCATGAGGTGTTGAGAGACCAGCGAGCCAGCGCTTAACTACCCTGTCGGCGTTAGCGAAATCATCTATTTGGCCGACAACGACAGATCGGGCGTCGCTGGCGCCGCAGAGTTAGCGACCCCGCTCCTTCTATCGTGCTGCCATTGCGAAGCGAAATCTCGCAAAATCGCCGGCTCAGCGGAGTCTTTCCAGCGCCAAAGTCCAGCCGGCCGTAATCTTGCTGAACTCAAGATACACCGGGCAATCCTCTTCCGCTTGCACCAGGGTTTCGGCGCCGCGCACGGCCGCCCCGGCTGAAAAGTTGAACAGCGTGCCGTCCAGGTCTTTCCCGCACGCCTCCAGGGCTTTAGCGTCAATTCTGGCGCCGCCGTCCGTTGTCATCGTGAAGATGTAGTACCCTTCGTGCAGCGGCAACGGACCCAGCACCGGCTGCGCCCCCGGGTCTCCACTGAAGAGCGCCGGTTCTTCGGCGCAACCGAAAATGCCTTCCCAAGCCAAGCCGATGATCGCCGATAGCGCCGCAACCGGATCCTCCGCCATCTCATCCAATTCCGCCTGTATCGCTGCCCCGATGCCAGCTATATCGCACTCGCCCACATCTTGCACAAATGCCGGCATCGCGCAAATCAGCCCAATTACAACCAAAATCGTCAAGTGTCTCATGCTATATCCCCATGCAATCGACCGTTGCCACAATCATTCTGCATCAGCTGAATAGACCAGAAATCTCAAGCGAAAAGCCCGGAAGCACATCCTCTCCTGAGAGGCTGCCGTCGGCGCCGATGCCTTCTGTCCTGATTTCGCCGCCTTCATCCAGCTTGCATACTTCGACGCGCTTCGTCTTCGGCATAACAATCCACACCAACTGCGTGCCCTGCCGCAGATATATCGCGGCCTTGCGCCGAATCTGTGGCATCGTGTTGCTCGGCGACATGATCTCCACCGCAAGATCCGGCATCACCGGCACAAATGCTTCTCTCAATGGCGGCGCCTCGCGGTCTTTGCGCCTGAATGCCACATCGGGCGATAGCAGCGTGCTGCGATCCTCGGGCGAATAGTATCCGGCGTCTACAGTTGGAATGCCAAGCTTTCCTTCCGGGTCGAAAGCGAGTATGCGGGAAAATATGACGCCTGCAAGCCATCCATGTACTTCACCAGTCGGCGCCATCTCAAATAGCTCTCCCTGGATTAGCTCAAAGCGCTTGTCAACATTCTCCGCTTGACAGACGAACTCCCAAAAGGAGTCAACATCGTATACGCGCTCTTTGACTTCCACTTCTGCCTCCAGCGCACAGCCTAAGGTCACGCCTATGGTAGCACGCGGCACTTCGGGTTTCAAAATTCCTCGCATCCCGCAGCCTCAGCCTCCCCCCATCGACATAGGGGGTTGACCCGTGGCTCGCCCTCTCCGTGTCCTCAGTTAAACTCGGTGTGCTCGGTGGTAATGTGTCGAGATCCCGTCAAGCCCGTTACGCGCCGGCAGCAGAATCCCCAACCTACAACACCGGCGCCCCAGCCGCCCGCGGAATGAACTGACCCCCGCCATTCCGTCCCAGCCACTGCTCGCCATCCACCAGCTTCCGCCCCCGCTGATACACCTGCGCCGGCACGCCCTTGACCCGCATGCCCTCGTAGCAGTTGTAGTCGACCCGCATATGATGCGTCGCCGCGCTGATCGTGTGCTCCTGCTGCGGATCCCATACCAATATGTCCGCGTCCGAACCCACCGCGATCGTGCCCTTGCGCGGATACATGCCGAAGATCTTCGCCGGATTCGTGCAGCACAACTCGACAAAACGCGTCGGCTGCAGCACCCCGCTATTCACCCCCGCATCCCACATCACCATCATGCGGTCTTCCAGGCCCGGCATGCCGTTGGGGATCTTGGCGAAATTCCCCCGCCCCAATTCCTTGCCCGGCCGCCGATACGTCGGATCCTGCTTCTCGTAGCCCACCCAGTCCTTCCCGCCCGTGCGCTCGTTCCACTCCTGCCAAGGCCCGCGCCCGCCCTCATACCAGAAGTCGCAATGGTCCGTACTGACGATCTGCAGCGTGCCATCGCGCACCGCACCCCACAATATGCCCTGATCATGCTTGCTGCGGATCGGCGGCGAACACACATACTTCGCCCCCTCAAAGCCCGGCAGCGCCATGTGGTCATCCACCGTCAGGAAAAAATACTGCACGCATGTCTCGCCCATCACCGGGTAGCCCAGCGCCCGCCCCCGCCGCAACGCCTCAATCGCGCTCTCGCAGGTCATATGCACCACATATAGCGGGCAGCCCGTCAAGCCGCTCATGACCACAGCGCGGTTGGTCGCCTCGCCTTCGATCTCCGGCGGCCGCGACGAGGCGTGATAAACCGGGTCCGTCTTGCCCGCGCCCAACAGCGCCGGCGTCAGCGCCGCCTCCACATCGCCATTCTCCGCGTGCACCATCACAATCATGCCATTGTCCGCCGCCACCCGCATCGTGTTGAACAGCGTCGCGTCATCGATCATGAAGACATTCTTGTACGCCATGAACAGCTTCAAGCTGGTGATGCCCTCGTCCAGCATCGTCGGGATCTCTTGCATCACCGCATCGTTGAGATCCGTCACCGCCATGTGAAAGGCGTAGTCGATCTGGGCGATATCGCGCGATTTCGCCCACCAGGTCTCCAGCCCGTCGTGCAAGCTGCCGCCGATGGGCTGCACCACGAAGTCGATATGCGTCGTCGTCCCGCCAAATGCCGCCGCCTTATGCCCCACATCAAAGTCATCGTTGCTGATCGTGCCGCCGAAGGGCAGGTCCAGGTGCGTATGCACATCAATGCCGCCCGGCAGCAAATACTTGCCCGCGCAATCAACCACATCGTGGTTCTCGCCCCTCAAATCAGCGCCGATCAAGGTCACCACCTCGCCCTCCACCAGCACATCAGCCTGCACCATGTCGCTCGCGCTGATGACCAGTCCCATTCTTGAATAATGTGCCCATTTTCGCTCTCCTTTGCTTGAAGACCGGTCTGATCCACCGGTCCTTGTCAGCGATGCAGCCCTTCTCCCGTCAACGTCAAATCTCAATCCCCGCATAGACCTCCGCCAAGGGCAACTCGCACCCCAGCGCCTCCAGCGGCACAACCGCCTCCAAGCCGGCATACGCTTCCGTCCGCCAGCCCCCCGCTTGACGCCGGTCCACCTCGACCAGCGCCTCGTATTGCCCAATAACCAGGTACACCCGCAGCGACGGAATGCTCTGGTATAGTTGTCGTTTCTCGCCACGGTCTCTTTCTGCCGTCGCCGGCGAGATCACCTCGGCGACCAGCGTCGGATTGTAAAGGTTCAACGCCGGCGAGATCACCTCGCGACCAGCGTCGGATTGTAAAGGTTCAACGACCGCCCATCGGTTTCCCGCGCCCCGCATACGACGCTTACATCGGGATATAGGTACCGCGCCGGGCTGATGCTGTGGCGCACATGCCCGCTATGGACTTTGCAACCGCTTCTGCTGACGCGCTGCCAGAGCGCGACGATTGCATTTACAATGATCGAGTCGTGATCGACCGTACCACCCGTCATCGGATATACCTCGCCGTCGATGTATTCATGTCGTATCTCGCTGCTTTCTTCAAAGGCGATGTATTCCTCGACCGTCATTTTCCGTATGCTCTCGATTACCATGCTGATTCCTTGACCTCGCCTTCAACCCGCTAGAACGCCACGCCCGCATATACCTCCGCCAAGGGCAACTCGCAATCGAGCGCCGGAAGCGGCACAATCGCCTCCAAGCCGGCATACGCTTCCGTCCGCCAGCCCCCCGCTTGACGCCGGTCCACCTCGACCAGCGCCTCGTATTGGTCAATAACCAGGTACACCCGCAGCGACGGAATGCTCCGGTATAGTTGTCGTTTCTCGCCACGGTCTCTTTCAGCCGTCGCCGGCGAGATCACCTCGGCGACCAGCGTCGGATTGTAAAGGTTCAGCGACCGCCCATCGGTTTCCCGCGCCCCGCAAACGACGCTTACATCGGGATATAGGTAACGCGCCGGGCTGATGCAGTGGCGCACATGCCCGACATAAACCTTGCAATCTCTGTCGACCAAGCGCCGCATAAACGCGAATCCCGTGTTCGTAATTATGTCGCCGTGATGGACCGTACCACCCGTCATCGGATACACCTCGCCGTCGATGTATTCATGTCGTATCTCGCTGCTTTCTTCAAAGGCGAAGTACTCCTCAACCGTCATTTGGCGGATGCTCTCGATTGCCATGCCTTATCCCCTGAGACCGATTATCCTTAACTACGGTCACGCTCTGAGTATAACCAATATTCTGACAGACCACGGAAGCTTCACGGCAGCGCTCTGGGCAGCCGCCTCACAGCCGACATCCTCTGCCTCCCGCCATGTATTTCTCCCCCTCCCCG
Organism: Phototrophicaceae bacterium; assembly: GCA_965208195.1. Lineage (GTDB taxonomy): Bacteria > Chloroflexota > Anaerolineae > Aggregatilineales > Phototrophicaceae > UBA6055. The sequence goes on from CBDBOC010000004.1 coordinate 3,112,258, forward strand.
TCCACTCCTGTAGGCGCGCGCCAGTGGCCCGCCCGTCACTCGCAACCCCACCCGACATCAAATCCTGTAGACACACGCACCCCCAGGCCCCGCGCACTCAAAATACCTCGCATCCCGGCTTTGTCTAGCTCCCCCTCTCCCCTTGTGGGAGGGGGTCCGTGCGCGGCTTTGATGTATCGGCTTTGGCGCTCCCCCTCTCCCCTTGTGGGAGAGGGGGCCGGGGGGTGAGGGGGCCACCCTCGACGCCGCCTAACGAAAGGCCGGTATCACCTTCTCCCCATACTCCGCCACAATGCGCTCTTCTTCGCCGCACATCAAATAAATGTTGAACTGCGTCACGCCCGCCGCTTCCAGTTGCTTCAACTTGGCAATGTGCTCCTCAACGCCCCCCAATATGCCGAAAGCGTCGATGATATCCTCGCTGATGAAATCGAGATGGTCCGCGTCTTTATCAGCATGTTCCTTGTAATCGTACCCCTTGCGCCCCTCAATATAGGCCGTCAGGCTCTCGGGAATGTCCGGGCTCTCCATGCCGTAGCGCTCCACGATATCCGCCACGTGATTGCCCACCATCGCCGGGAACCAGCGCGTCTGCTCCCGCGCCCGCTCTATGTCGCCCACCCACACCGGCGCCGCCGACATAATCTGATAGCCCGACATATCCTTGCCCGCCGCCTCGCCACCCGCGATCGCCTGCTCGCTGAACCACCTGACCAGTCCCGGGTCCGCCAGCTGTATCACCAGCCCATCGCCGCTGCGCCCCGCCCCCGCCAACGCTTTCGGCCCATACGCCGCGATCCATATCGGCATCTCATAACCATTGGCCCAGGGCAATTGCGCCGATGTCTCGTCATATGCCACCTCATCTCCCCGCGCCAGGCCCCGCAAGGCATCGGCGAAGCGCTCCATGTTGGCAACGGTCATCGGCTTCTTGCCCAACACCCGCCTCGAGCTGTCGCCGCGCCCAATGCCGATTTCAACGCGATTGCCGCTCTGTACAGCCAGAGTCGCGTACATGCTGCCCGCCACCGACCATTCGCGCACGCCCGGGTTCGTCACCAAGGGCCCGAATATCATCTCCTCCGTATGCGCCATGCACAGCGCCATCGTCAAATAACACTCGCGCCACAACACGTGCGAATCAAAGAACCAGCCATACTTGAAGCCGGCCACTTCCGCCTGCTTGCACAGCGCCACCGTCCGCTTCGGCGCAATATCGCCTTTGAATGTAATCCCGAAATCCATACCTCACCTCCTCAAAATCTGCTCTGCTCTCCGTCGAATCCCGTCGGGGCGAGACTTGTCTCCCCCTCCCGTCCCTCACATCCCCGCCATCATCGTAACCTGTAGGGGCGAGACTTGTCTCGCCCGCCCGTCCCTCACAACCCCGCCATCATCGTAACCTGTAGGGGCGAGACTTGTCTCGCCCTCCCGTCCCTCACATCCCCGCCATCATCGTAACCTGTAGGGGCGAGACTTGTCTCCGCCTCCCGTCCCTCACGACCCCACCAACGCCAATTCCCGTCGGGCCGATTCCGTGACTCGCGCACCCATCCGCAACCTAAACAAGGCCGCGCCTTGGCTCGCCCCCAATTCCGATAAATACTCAGACACATGCGGTACTCGGTGTCCTCGGAACAACTCGGTGTCCTCGGTGGTAAAAGTGTGTGGACTGCTGACCGCCTGCTGACCGCCCCCACTACTACCCCCCATGCTCCCGGCCACAGCGCTCCAGCGCCCGCTGCGCCGCCCGCACATTGATCTTCGGCGCCGCATCCCCATAAAATCGCGCCGCCACCCGCGCCACAGCCGCCTGACCCCCTGCCGACACATCCGCCAGCTCCAGCACATAATCCGCCGCATCCAGCCCGTGTATCGGCTCCAGCGTGATCTCCACCACATTCTCCCGCCGCGCCCGCTCCAGCTTCTTGCGCCGCTTTTCCGCCGCCTTCGCCCCCGCCATGTCGCCGATGCCGCCATAATACGCGCCCAATCGCGCCTCCAGCTCAATCGCGAAGCTCAAAACCGCGCCAAATGTGTTCAACCCGCCAGTCCCGGCCATGCCCCCTCCTCTTCTTCCCGCCACCCAATACGCTACATCTCCAACCCGCTCCCGCCCCCACCAACGCCGATATCCGTCCGGCCGACCCCGTGACTCGCCCGAAAATTACGCTGTCGGCTTGGAATTTCTCTGCGCTCTCTGTGTTCTCTGTAGTTTGCTTTTCTTGCATGCCTCACTCGTACATGCCTGTGTCTCCCCCTCTCCGATGATTCGGAGAGGGGGCCGGGGGGTGAGGTAGAAAAAGCGCGCATTCTAGACCCAGTATCGGACAACCCTTGTAGGGCCGATTCCGTGACTCGCCCGATAATTACACCGTCGGCGTGGAACATCTCCGCGCTCTCTGTGTTCTCCGTAGTTTGCTTTTCTTGCATGCTTGACTCACGCCTGCCCTTGTCTCCCCCTCTCCCCTTGTGGGAGAGGGGGCCGGGGGGAGAGGGGGCCGGGGGGAGAGGGGGCCGGGGGGTGAGGGGGCCACGACCTACACCCACCGCTCAATCACGATCTTCCGCTCCGTGAAAAACTCGATCGAATCCATGCCCTGCCCATGCAAATCGCCGAAGAACGAATCCTTCTGCCCGCCAAACGGAAACGAAGCCGAAGGCGCCGCCACGCCAATGTTCACGCCGATATTGCCCGCATTCACGCTATACTTGAACTCCCGCGCATGCTTGCCATTATTCGTGAAAATACTCGCCGCATTGCCATAACGGCTCTGGTTGATGATGTCCACCGCCTCGTCGAAGCTGTCCGCCTTCATCAGCGAAAGCACCGGCCCGAAGACCTCTTCGTCCGCCATCGTCGTATTCGGCTGCACATCCGCGATCAGCGTCGGCCCCACCCAGCTGCCGCGCTCATACCCCTCAACCGCGAAATTACGCCCGTCCACCACCACCTCGGCGCCCTCAGTCTCGCTCTGGCCGATCATGCTCTCGATGCGCTCCACCGCCGCCTCGCTGATGACCGTGCCCATCTGCGTCGTCTCGTCCAGGCCATAACCCACCTTGAGCCCCGCGACTTGCCTGGCCAGCTCGTCCTTGAGCGCGTCATAAGCATCGCCAACGCCCACCGCCACCGCCGCCGCCAAACAGCGCTGCCCAGCACAACCATAAGCCGCGCCCAATATATTGCTGACGCTCGCTTCGATATTGGCATCCGGCATCACCGCGATGTAATTCTTCGCCCCGCCCTGCGCTTGCACCCGCTTGCCATTGCGCGTGCAGGTCTCATATATGATCTTCGCCACCGGGCTCGATCCAACGAAGGACACCCCCGTCACCTCCGGGTGCTCCATGATGGCCGTCGCCGAGGGCACGCCGCCGTTGATCAAGTTGACCACCCCCTCCGGCAAATCCAGCTCATCCAGCATCTCAAACAGGTACTCCGTGCTCAGCGGCGTCTGCGGCGATGGCTTGAGTATGAACGTGTTGCCGCAGGTGATCGCCGTCGGCAAAAACCACAAAGGCACCATAAAGGGGAAGTTGAAGGGCGTGATCGCCGCGAAAACCCCCGCCGGCTGCCGCACCGTCGTCTCGTCAATGCCGCTGCTGATGTCTTCCAGCCCATCGCTGCGCATCAAGACCGGCACGCTCATGGCGAAGTCGATGCTCTCGATGCCGCGCCGCACCTCGCCCCGCGCCTCGTCCATCGTCTTGCCATGCTCCCGCACCACAATCCGCGAGATCTCCTCGAAGTTCTCTTCCACCATCACCTTGAAATGGTGCATATACTGCGCCCGCACCAACACCGGCGTGCTGCGCCATTCATCGAAGGCCGTCGCCGCCGCGCTCACCGCCCGGCCCACGTCTTCCGCCGTCGAATCCGGACACTGCGCCAGCAACTCGCATGTCGCCGGATCATGCACCGCGATCACATCTCCCGACCCCGCCTCGACCCACTCGCCATCAATGTAGTTCCGTACTGTTCGGCTCATCGTTCACACGCTCCTCAACTCACACTTTCCACGTTTTCCCGTATCTTACTCGAATCAACACCACTTCTTGGATACCCTTTGCCGCTATTGTACAATCTATAATGAGCCTGATTGTACATCATCAGCGCAACACAGGAGCGCGCTAATGCACAACCCCGCCGCCCAGCCGCCGCCCACGCAATATACCTTGTCTCCCGCAACGTATGTCTCCCTCCCCCCGTCGAATCCTGTAGGGGCGTGCCATTGGTTCGCCCTCCCGTCCCTCGCCACCACACCAACGTCGCGTCTTGTAGGGGCGTGCCTTGGCTCGCCCTCCCGTCCCTCGCCACCACACCAACGTCGCGTCTTGTAGGGGCGTGCCTTGGTTCGCCCTCCCGTCCCTCGCCACCACACCAACGTCGCGTCTTGTAGGGGCGTGCCTTGGTTCGCCCTCCCGTCCCTCGCCACCACACCAACGTCGCGTCTTGTAGGGGCGAGCCATTGGCTCGCCCGCGTTCCCGCAAAGGAAACCTCTCGCCCTAAGCACCCACCCAACCAGCTTTCCTCAGTGCCCTCGATCAAACTCTGTGCCCTCGGTGGTAAAGTGTCTAAACTACGCCCATTCCAGCCCGCCCGCCCGCACCCACCCAGCTTTCCTCAGTGCCCTCTTTTTAACTCTGTGCCCCTCGGTGGCAAAGTGTCCAAACCACGCCCATTCCAGCCCGCCCATATCACTCGAATGCGCGTACGGGCGAGCCGGTGGCCCATCCGCCTCACATGCGCAATCACCTTTCGCAAGACCAAATTGCTTTTCCTCTGTGCCCTCTTCTTAACTCTGTGCCGGCGGGCAGTGTCTACGCGCCCCTCGGTGGTAAAGTGTCTAAACTTCGCCCTTCCAGTCGCCCATATCACTCGAATGCGCGTACGGGCGAGCCGGTGGCCCATCCGCCTCACATGCGCAATCACCTTTCGCAAGACTAAATTGCTTTTCCTCTGTGCCCTCCTTAACTCTGTGACCTCGGTGGTAAACTCTGTCAGCCCCCTCGGTGGCAAAGTGTCTAAAACCACGCCCACTTCGCCCATTCCAGTCAGCCCATATCACTCGAATGCGCGTCCGGGCGAGCCGGTGGCCCATCCGCCTCACATGCGCAATCACCTTTCGCAAGACTAAATTGCTTTTCCTCTGTGCCCTCTTCTTAACTCTGCGCCCTCGGTGGCAAAGTGTCTAAACTTCGCCCATTCCAGCCCGCCCATATCACTCGAATGCGCCCGCCCGGTGGCCCATCCGCCTCACATGCGCAATCACCTTTCGCCTAAATTGCTCAGTGCCCTCTTTTTGACTCTGTGCCCTCGGTCAAAGTGTCTAAACTACGCCCATTCCAGCCCGCCCGCCAGCAACCCACCCAGCTTTCCTCTGTGCCCTCGATCAAACTCTGCCCTCGGTGGCAAAGTGTCTAAACTACGCCCAATCCAGTCAGCCCATATCACTCGAATGCGCGTACGGGCGAGCCGGTGGCCCATCCGCCTCACATGCGCAATCACCTTTCGCAAGACCAAATTGCTTTTCCTCAGTGCCCTCTTTTTGACTCTGTGCCGGCGGGCAGTGTCTACGCGCCCCTCGGTGGTAAAGTGTCTAAACTACGCCCATTCCAGCCCGCCCGCCAGCAACCCACCCAGCTTTCCTCGGTGCCCTCTTTTTGACTCTGCGCCCCTCGGTCAAAGTGTCTAAACTACGCCCATTCCAGCCCGCCCATAACTCGATTGCGCGTACGGGCGAGCCGGTGGCCCATCCGCCTCACATGCGCAATCACCTTTCGCAAGACTGCAAATTGCTTTTCCTCTGTGCCCTCTTTTTGACTCTGCGCCCTCGGTGGCAAAGTGTCTAAACCACGCCCAATCCAGCCCGCCCATATCACTCGAATGCGCGTACGGGCGAGCCGGTGGCCCATCCGCCTCACATGCGCAATCACCTTTCGCAAGACTAAATTGCTTTTCCTCAGTGCCCTCTTTTTAACTCTGCGCCCTCGGTGGTAAAGTTGGCAAAGTGTCTAAACACGCCCAACCCAGCCCGCCCGCCAGCAACCGACCCAGCTTTCCTCTGTGCCCTCTTTTTAACTCGGTGGTAAAGTGTCGCCCTCGGTGGCAAAGTGCCCTCGGTGGTAAAGTGTCTAAACTACGCCCATTCCAGCCCGCCCATATCACTCGAATGCGCGTACGGGCGAGCCGGTGGCCCATCCGCCTCACATGCGCAATCACCTTTCGCAAGACCAAATTGCTTTTCCTCAGTGCCCTCTTCTTAACTCTGCGCCCTCGGTGGTAAAGTGTCTAAACCACGCCCAATCCAGTCAGCCCATATCACTCGAATGCGCGTACGGGCGAGCCGGTGGCCCATCCGCCTCACATGCGCAATCACCTTTCGCAAGACTAAATTGCTTTTCCTCTGTGCCCTCTTTTTAACTCTGCGCCCTCGGTGGTAAAGTGTCTAAACCACGCCCAATCCAGTCAGCCCATATCACTCGAATGCGCGTACGGGCGAGCCGGTGGCCCATCCGCCTCACATGCGCAATCACCTTTCGCAAGACTAAATTGCTTTTCCTCAGTGCCCTCTTTTTAACTCTGCGCCCTCGGTGGTAAAGTGTCAAAACTACGCCCAATCCAGCCCGCCCGCCAGCAACCCACCCAGCTTTCCTCTGTGCCCTCTTTTTGACTCTGTGCCCTCGGTGGTAAAGTGTCTAAACCACGCCCATTCCAGTCAGCCCATATCACTCGAATGCGCGTACGGGCGAGCCGGTGGCCCATCCGCCTCACACGCGGCAAGACTAAAGCTTTTCCTCGGTGTGCCCAGTGTCTACGCGCCCCTCCTACGGGCGAGCCACATCCGCCTCACATGCGCAATCACCTTTCGCAAGACTAAATTGCTTTTCCTCAGTGCCCTCGATCAAACTCTGTGCCCTCGGTGGTAAAGTGTCGAAACTCGGTGGTCCAGTGTCTAAACTACGCCCATTCCAGCCCGCCCGCCAGCAACCCACCCAGCTTTCCTCTGTGCCCTCTTTTTAATGTGCCCTCGGTGGCAAAGTGTCTAAACTTCGCCCATTCCAGCCCGCCCGCCAGCAACCCACCCAGCTTTCCTCTGTGCCCTGACTCTGTGCCCTCGGTGGTAAAGTGTCTGAACTCGGTGGTAAAGTGTCTGAACTCGGTGGCAAAGTGTCGAAACTCGGTGGTAAAGTGTCGAAACTCGGTGGTAAAGTGTCTAAACTACGCCCTATCCAGTCAGCCCGCCCCAAAGGAGTCCCCGCATGACATCCTCCGCCGCTATCATGCAACGCTACCGCCAGGTCATGTTCCCCGCCGCCGCGCCCTACCACGGCGATAACCCCCTCATCGCCGACCGCGCCAAAGACCAATACATCTGGGACGTCGACGGCAAACGCTACCTCGACTTCTTCGGCGGCATCTTGACCGTCTCCGTCGGCCACTGCAACGACGAAATCACCGAGCGCGCCCTGGCCCAGCTGCAAAAGCTCCAGCACACCTCCACCATCTACGTCAACGAGAGCATGGTCGCCCTTGCCGAAACAGTCGCCCAGCTCACCCCCGGCCGCCTGCAGAAGTGCTACTTCACCAACAGCGGCACCGAAGCCAACGAGACCGCCGTGCTCGCCGCCCGCATGTACACCGGCAACCCCGTCATCATCACCCTGCGTCACGCCTATTCCGGGCGCAGCATGCTCGCCATGAGCCTCTCCGCACAGCAGCCCTGGCGCTTGGGCGGCGTGGTTGATCCCTACGTGCGCCACGTCCGCAATCCCTACACCTTCCGCGCCCCCGCCGGCCTGTCGCCAGAGCAAGTCGTCGATCTCTGCGTCCAGGACCTCGAAGAAACCATCGCCACCGCCACCGAGGGGCGCATCGCCGCTTTCATGGCCGAGCCCGTTCAAGGCGCCGGCGGCTTCATCGTCCCGCCCCACGATTACTTCCAACGCATTGAACCCATCGTGCGCGCGGCCGGCGGCGTCTTCATCTCCGACGAAGTCCAAACCGGCTGGGGCCGCACCGGCGACCACTGGTTCGGCATCGAGCATTGGGGCGTCCAGCCCGATATCATGACCTTCGCCAAAGGTATGGGCAACGGCAGCCCCATCGGTTGCACCATCGCCACCCCCGAAGTCGCCGACGCCGTGCAAGGCCTCACCTTCTCCACCTTCGGCGGCAATCCCGTCACCATGGCCGCCACCCTCGCCACCATCGAATACATGCAAGCCCACGATACGCCAACCAATTGCGCCCTCCAAGGCCAACGTCTGGCCGATAAACTGGCCGAGTTCGCCGCCGAGTTCCCCTTCATTGGCGAGGCGCGCGGCATGGGCCTCATGCAAGCCCTCGAGATCGTCGCCGCCGATGGCATCACGCCCGACCCCGCCCGCACCACCGCCTTCGTCGATACCTGCAAAGACAAGGGCCTCCTCCTCGGCAAAGGCGGCCTCTACGGCAATGTCGTCCGCATCGCCCCCCACCTCAACGTCTCCACCGCCGATATGCACGCCGCCCTCGATATCATCGCCGACTCCCTGCTCACGGTGTCCTGAATGAAATCCCCACACCCGCGCCCGCCCGTCCCTCACAACCCCACCGAACGTCGATTCTTGTACCGCCGCGCCACCGACTCGCCCGCAAATCACGTAAACTGTAGGGATGACCCGATGGCTCACCCGCATTACAGGCACAACGCAAATTTCCTTGCCCCGCCCAACCTCATGCTCCCCCTCTCCCCTTGTGGGAGAGGGGGCCGGGGGGTGAGGGGGCCGGGGGAGGGGTTGGCTACCGGCAGCTTCGCGCCCACCCGTCCCTCACATCCCCACCGAACGTCGATTCTTGTACCGCCGCGCCACCGACTCGCCCGCAAATCACGTAAACTGTAGGGATGACCCGATGGCTCACCCGCATTACAGGCACAACGCAAATTTCCTTGCCCCGCCCAACCTCATGCTCCCCCTCTCCCCTTGTGGGAGAGGGGGCCGGGGGGTGAGGGGGCCGGGGGAGGGGTTGGCTACCGGCAGCTTCGCGCCCGCCCGTCCCTCACAACCCCACCGAACGTCGATTCTTGTACCGCCGCGCCACCGACTCGCCCGCAAATCACGTAAACTGTAGGGATGACCCGATGGCTCACCCGCATTACAGGCACAACGCAAATTTCCTTGCCCCGCCCAACCTCATGCTCCCCCTCTCCCCTTGTGGGAGAGGGGGCCGGGGGGTGAGGGGGCCGGGGGAGGGGTTGGCAACCGGCAGCTTCGCGCCCGCCCGTCCCTCACATCCCCACCGAACGTCGATTCTTGTACCGCCGCGCCACCGACTCGCCCGCAAATCACGTAAACTGTAGGGATGACCCGATGGCTCACCCGCATTACAGGCACAACGCAAATTTCCTTGCCCCGCCCAACCTCATGCTCCCCCTCTCCCCTTGTGGGAGAGGGGGCCGGGGGGTGAGGGGGCCGGGTGAGGGGGCCGCGGGTGCGGGCTAAAATCACATGACCAACATCACCCTCGATACCCCCACCCCCCATTCCCGTCTGCAGGCCCTGCGCATTCCAGCCCTGCTCGCCCTCACCCTGCTCGCCCTCGCCCTGACCCTCCAGCTCTGGGCCAGCTTCGGCGGCTCAACCCTCGACGACGACCTCCTGCTCGAATCCACCCTCGGCCGCCTCGCCACCTGGATGGCCGACCAAACCGAAAACGACCCCGCAGACATCCTCTCCCCGCTCGCCCAATACGCCGATAACTGGGCCGACCAACTCGGCCAGGACGCGCTCGATCCCGCAACCCTCTACGCCAGCATGCGCAACCTGCACATCATCTATTTCGGCCTGATAGTCGCCGCCCTCGTCTACACCTTGATGGCGCTCGTCTTGCGCCCCCGCCGGGCCCAGGCGCTCTACTTCATCACCCTCCTGCTGCTCAACGTCTTCCTCTTCCTCGTCCCCGCGCTCGAAGGCAGCAACGCCCTGTCCCTGCTCGTCTACACCATCCTCACCGTGCTTGCCGCCCTGATCATCGCGCCCGGGCGCCTCAGCCGCGTCCTGGGCTTCTTCCTCGCCCTCTCGTTTCTGCTGATCGGCTGGGAAGCCAGCAAAGCCTTCGCTGATGCCGTCAATTACAAAATCCTGCTGCCGCAACAGAGCTGGCAATATCAGGTGCTGCCGACCATGGAAGAAGCGCTGGACGCCCTGCAGAGCGGTACGATCGACGCCGTCATTGCCGATCGCAAAGACCTCGACGACCTCATGCCGCCCCACCCGCCCGATGACGACGACACCTCCGCGCTGCCCTATCAGAACCTGCGCTACCTCGCCCGCCTCGACCGGGCCGAGGGCCTCGCCTTCCTGCCCATCGCGCCCGCCTTCCCCGGCCGCCTCAGCATCGCCCTGCGCGCCCCTGATGCCGCCTCAATCAGCGCCGTGCCCGCTGTCTTCAACGCTGATATCGCCACCGTCGCCGGCCAATTCGCCCAAGAACGCTTCCTCAATCAGCCGCGCAACCTCGTCCTGCTCGACCTGAAAATCCTCAACGACCTCAACCTGCCGCACCTGCAGATGATCGCCGAAGCCTTCCTCCAGCCCGCCCGCCGCAATGGCGAGCTGCTCCTGCTGACCATCCTCATTGACGCCGGCATCTACACCTTCAGCGAAGCCATCTTCGGCTTCCTCTTCGGCGCCCTGCTCGGCTTCTTCCTCGGCATCGTCTTCGCCCATTCGCGGCTGATGGAGCGCGGCCTCCTGCCCTACGTGGTCGCCTCGCAAACCGTGCCCATCCTGGCCATCGCGCCCATGGTCGTCATCTGGCTCGGCGCCGGCCAACTCTCAGTCGCCGTCATCGCCGCCTACCTCACCTTCTTCCCCGTCACCATCAACACCCTGCGCGGCCTGCAATCGCCCGCGGCCGCCCAAATCGAACTCATGCGCTCCTACGCCGCCAACCGCTGGACCATCCTCTGGAAGCTGCGCCTGCCCGCCGCCCTGCCCTATATCTTCACCGCGCTCAAAGTCTCCGCCACCGCCAGCGTCGTCGGCGCCATCATCGGTGAACTCCCCTCCGGCATCGGCGATGGCCTCGGCCGCGCCATCCTCGATTTCTCCTCCGATTACAGCCTCATCTCCACCCCCAAGCTCTGGGCCTCCATCGTCACCGCCGCCGCCGTCGGCATCATCTTCTTCATCTCCGTCTCCCTCGCCGAGCGCCTCGCCCTCCGCCGCTACATCCGCACCCCTGCCGATCTGTAGGGGCCAGCCTCGCCTCCCCCTCCCGTCCCTCAAAACCCCACCCCCGTCGAATCCTGTACCGGCGACTCTGCGCCTCGCCCGAACATTGCACTGACGGCTTACAATATCTCTGCGCCCTCTGCGCTCTCTGTAGTTCGCTTTTGGCGTACATAACAATCCAATTCGCCGCTTCCCTCTGCGCCCTCTGCGCCCTCTGTAGTTCGCTTTTTCCTGTACAAAACCCGCCAATGCGTCTGTACGGCTGATTCTGCGCCTCGCCCGAAATCTGCAATGTCGGCTTACAATAGTTCGCTTTTCTCTGCGCCCTCTGCGCCCTCTGTAGTTCGCTTTTTCCTGTACAAAACCCGCTAACGCGCCGCTTCCCTCTGCGCCCTCTGCGCTCTCTGTAGTTCGCTCTTCCTGCACAAAACACGCTAACGCGCCGCTTCCCTCTGTGCCTCTGTGCCTCTGTGGCAAATTCCCCCCACGGCATTCCAAAATTGCCACTCCCTCCGAATCCTGTACGGCTGATTCCGCGCCTCGCCCGAAATCTGCAATGACGGCTTACAATCTCTCTGCGCCCTCTGCGCCCTCTGTAGTTCGCTCTTCCTGCACAAAACACACTAACACGCCGCTTCCCTCTGCGCCCTCTGTAGTTCGCTTTTCCTGCACAAAACACGCTAACACGCCGCTTCCCTCTGCGCCCTCTCTGTAGTTCGCTTTTCCTACAAAACACGCTAATTCACCGCTTCCCTCTGCGCCCTCTGCCCTCTGTAGTTCGCTTTTCCTGCCCAAAACACGCTAACGCGCCGCTTCCCTCTGCGCCTCTGTGCCTCTGTGGCAAATTCCCCCCACGGCATCCCAAAATTGCCACTCCCTCCGAATCCTGTACGGCTGATTCTGCGCCTCGCCCGAAATCTGCAATGTCGGCTTACAAATCTCTGCGCCCTCTGCGCCCTCTGTAGTTCGCTTTTCCTGCACAAAACCCGCTAATGCGCCGCTTCCCTCTGCCTCTGTGCCTCTGTGGCAAATTCCCCCCACGGCATCCCAAAATTGCCACTCCCTCCGAATCCTGTACGGCTGATTCTGCGCCTCGCCCGAAATCTGCAATGTCGGCTTACAATATCTCTGCGCCCTCTGCGCCCTCTGTAGTTCGCTTTTCCTGCACAAAACACGCTCTGCAAAATTGCGCCGAATCCTGTACGGCCGCCTCGCCCGAAATCTCTCGGCTTACAATATCTCTGCGCCCTCTGCGCTTTTCTGTACAAAACACGCTAACGCGCCGCTTCCCTCTGTGCCTCTGTGCCTCTGTGGCAAATTCCCCCCACGGCATCCCAAAATTGCCACCCCCGCCGAATCCTGTACGGCTGATTCTGCGCCTCCCCGAAATCTGCAATGTCGGCTTACAATATCTCTGCGCCCTCTGCGCCCTCTGTAGTTCGCTTTTCCTGCACAAAACACGCTAACACGCCGCTTCCCTCTGCGCCCCCTCTGTAGTTCGCTTTTCCTGCCCAAAACACGCTAACGCGCCGCTTCCCTCTGCGCCTCTGTGCCTCTGTGGCAAATTCCCCCCACGGCATCCCAAAATTGCCACTCCCTCCGAATCCTGTACGGCTGATTCTGCGCCTCGCCCGAAATCTGCAATGTCGGCTTACAATATCTCTGCGCCCTCTGCGCTCTCTGTAGTTCGCTTTTCCTGTACAAAACACGCTAACGCGCCGCTTCCCTCTGCGCCTCTGTGCCTCTGTGGCAAATTCCCCCCACGGCATCCCAAAATTGCCACTCCCTCCGAATCCTGTACGGCTGATTCCGCGCCTCGCCCGAAATCTACAATGTCGCTTCTGCGATCTCTGTAGTTCGCCTGTCTAATTCACCGCTTCCCTCTGCGCCCTCTGTAGTTCGCTTTTCCTGCCCAAAACACGCTAACGCGCCGCTTCCCTCTGCGCCTCTGTGCCTCTGTGGCAAATTCCCCCCACGGCATCCCAAAATTGCCACTCCCTCCGAATCCTGTACGGCTGATTCTGCGCCTCGCCCGAAATCTGCACTGTCGGCTTACAATATCTCTGCGCCCTCTGTAGTTCGCTTTTCCTTCCTAACGCGCCGCTTCCCTCTGCGCCTCTGTGCCTCTGTGGCAATTCCCCCCAATCCCAAAATTGCCACTCCCGCCGAATCCTGTACGGCGATTCCGCGCCTCGCCCGAAATCTGCAATGTCGGCTTACAATATCTCTGCGCCCTCTGCGATCTCTGTAGTTCGCTTTTCCTGTACAAAACAACTAATTCGCTTCCGCTTCCCTCTGCGCCCTCTGTAGTTCGCTTTTCCTGCACAAAACACGCTAACGCGCCGCTTCCCTCTGCGCCTCTGCCGAATCTCTGTACGGCAAATTCCGCCCCCGCTCCCAAAATTGCTGCTCCCTCTGCGAATCTCTGTAGTTCGCGATTTTCCTGTGCAATGTCGCCGCTTCAATATGCGCCTCTGCGCCCTCTGCGTTCTCTGTAGTTCGCTTTTCCTGTACAAAACACGCTAACGCGCCGCTTCCCTCTGCGCCTCTGTGCCTCTGTGGCAAATTCCCCCCACGGCATCCCAAAATTGCCACTCCCTCCGAATCCTGTACGGCTGATTCTGCGCCTCGCCCGAAATCTGCAATGTCGGCTTACAATATCTCTGCGCCCTCTGCGTTCTCTGTAGTTCGCTTTTTCCTGTACAAAACACACTAATTCACCGCTTCCCTCTGCGCCCTCTGTAGTTCGCTTTTCCTGCGCCGCTCCCTCTGTAGTTCGCTTTTCCTGCACAAAACACGCTCTGCAGTGTCGGCTTACAAACACGCCGCTTCCCTCTGCGCCCTCTGCGCCCTCTGTAGTTCGCTTTTCCTGTACAAAACACGCTAACGCGCCGCTTCCCTCTGCGCCTCTGTGCCTCTGTGGCAAATTCCCCCCACGGCATCCCAAAATTGCCACTCCCTCCGAATCCTGTACGGCTGATTCTGCGCCTCGCCCGAAATCTGCAATGTCGGCTTACAAATGCGCCCTCTGCGCCCTCTGTAGTTCGCTCTTCCTCCGCTAACACGCCGCTTCCCTCTGCGCCTCTGTGCCTCTGTGCATCCCAAAATTGCCACTCCCTCCGAATCCTGTACGGCGATTCCGCGCCTCGCCCGAAATCTACAATGTCGGCTTACAATATCTCTGCGCCCTCTGCGCTTCTCTGTAGTTCGCTCTGCGCCCTCTGCGCCCTCTGTAGTTCGCTTTTCCTGCACAAAACACGCTAACGCGCCGCTTCCCTCTGCGCCTCTGTGCCTCTGTGGCAAATTCCCCCCACGGCATCCCAAAATTGCCACTCCCTCCGAATCCTGTACGGCTGATTCTGCGCCTCGCCCGAAATCTGCAATGTCGGCTTACAATATCTCTGCGCCCTCTGCGCCCTCTGCGCCGTTCGCTTTTCCTGCACAAAAACTCCCGCCGAATCCTGTACGGCTGATTCTGCGCCTCGCCCGAAATCTGCAATGTCGGCTTACAATATCTCTGCGCCCTCTGCGCCCTCTGTAGTTCGCTTTTCCTGTACAAAACCCGCTAACACGCCGCTTCCCTCTGCGCCCTCTGTCTGTAGTTCGCTTTTCCTGTACAAAACACACTAATTCACCGCTTCCCTCTGCGCCCTCCCTAACACGCCGCTTCCCTCTGCGCCTCTGTGGCAAATTCCCCCCACCGCATCCCAAAATTGCCGCCCCGCCCCCGGCAAGCTACAATACCCCCATGCCCGAAACGCCCACACCCATCGCCATCGCGGCCCAAGACCTCAACAAAGTCTTCAACCCCGGCACGGCTGAAGCTGTCATCGCCCTGCAAGACATCAACCTCGACGTGCCCGCCGGCGAATTCATCTCCCTCATCGGCCCCTCCGGCTGCGGCAAATCCACCCTCATGCGCCTCATCGGCGATCTGCTCGCCCCCACTTCCGGCGACCTGCAAGTCAACGGCAAGCCGCCCCATCAAGCCCGCCTCGACCGCGATTACGGCATGGTCTTCCAAGCCGCCACCCTCTACGATTGGCGCAGCGTCGTCAAAAATGTCGAACTGCCCCTCGAAGTCATGGGCGCCGCCAAAACCGAGCGCAATCAGCGCGCCCTCGCCATGCTCGATATGGTTGAGCTCCGCGCCTTCGCCCAGCACTTCCCCTGGCAGCTCTCCGGCGGCATGCAGCAGCGCGTCTCCATCGCCCGCGCCCTCGTCTTTGACCCCGCCGTGCTGCTGATGGACGAGCCCTTCGGCGCCCTCGATGAGTTCACCCGCGAGCGCATGAACCTCGAGCTGCTGCGCATCTGGCAACAAACCGGCAAGACCATCGTCTTCGTCACCCACAGCATCGCCGAAGCCGTCTTCCTCTCGAAACGCATCGTCGTCATGTCGCCCCGCCCCGGCCGCATCACCGAAATCGTCACCAACCCGCTGCCCTACCCGCGTGATTTCAGCACCCGCAACGACCCCGCCTACCACGAGCAAGTCGCCCACGTCCGCGAGCTGCTGCGCGACGCCCACGAGGTGGCCTGATGCAATCGGCTGAGGCGCCAGCGGCCGGCGCGTCCCGCTTCAAGGGCCGGCTGATCTTCTACCTGCCCACCATCAGCGTCGCCATCGGCGTCATCGCCCTCTGGGAAGCGCTCGTGCTCATCTTCGATATCCAGCAATTCCTGCTGCCCAAGCCATCCGCCATCTTCAGCGAATTCATGGGCCAGGTCGAGCTGTGGCTCGCGCCCGGCGAGCGCTCCATCCTCTTCGAATCCAGCGGCGCCACCTTCTGGGAGGCCTTCGGCGGCTTCATCATCGGCTGCGGCGGCGGTGTGCTCATCGCCCTCATCACCTCGCGCTGGACCATCGTCAGTGAAGCCACCATGCCCTTCGCCATCGCGGCCAATTCCGTGCCCATCATCGCCTTCGCCCCCATCATGAATAACTGGTTCGGCATCACCAACCCCGCCTCCAAAATGGCCATCGTCGCCATCATCGTCTTCTTCCCCACCATGATCAACACCGTCCGCGGCCTAACCCTCGTCGACGCCAGCCAACTCGAACTCATGCGCTCCTACGCCGCCAAACCCGCCGATGTCATGTTCAAGCTGCGCATCCCCAACGCCCTGCCCTACATCTTCAGCGCCCTCCGCGTCGCCAGCGCCCTCAGCCTCATCGGCGCCGTCGTGGCCGAGTTCTTCGGCGGCCCCCGCGCCACCCTCGGCGTCTACATCACCCAGGAAGCCTCCGCCTTCGATTTCGCCAAAGCCTGGACCGCCATCCTCATGGCCTCCATCATCGGCATCTCCTTCTATCTCGTGGTCGTCTTCGCCGAGCGCCGGCTGATGCCCTGGCATGTCTCCTTCCGCGATCCCAGCTGAGCCCGCGCCGCTCCCCCTCCCCGTCCAATCCTGTAGAAGCCACGCGGCCACTCGCCCACCCGCCCGCAACGTAATCAACTGTCGATTTTGCGCCAATCATGTCGCGGCGGCGGCGGATGGGCTATAATGTGAGCCGCAGGGTTTCCGACTACAACATAACTGATACGGAGGAATACATCATGCGTAAGCGTTTCCGACTGCTGCTCGTTCTTGTTCTGCTTTTGGGGGTGACCGCCACCACAGCCGACGGCCACCTGACGCCGATCAAACTGCAATTGCAATGGGTGGCGCAGTCGCAATTCGCCGGCTATTTCGCCGCCCACGATCTCGGCTTCTACGAAGACGCCGGCCTTGATGTCACCATCCTCGAAGGCGCCGTCGAAATCGTGCCCCAGCAAGTGGTCGCCTCCGGCGGCGCTGAATTCGGCCTCGCCTGGGTGCCCAAAGTGCTCGAATCCAACGAGCAGGGCGTCAACCTGGTCAATATCGCCCAGGTCTTCCAGCGCAGCGGCACGCTCGAAGTCTCCTTCGTCGATACCGGCATCGAATCCGTCGATGACTTCGCCGGCATGCGCATCGGCACCTGGGGCTTCGGCAACGAGCATGAACTCTTCGCCGCCATGCGCGCCGTCGATATCGACCCCGAAAACGCCGATGACGTCACCATCATCCAGCAGCCCTTTGATATGTCGCTGCTGCTGAATGGCGAGCTCGACGCCGCCCAAGCCATGACCTATAACGAATACGCCCAGGTCCTCGAAGCCGTCAATCCCGATACCGGCGAGCTCTATCAGCCCGAAGACCTCAACGTCATCAACTTCAACGATGTCGGCACCGCCATGCTGCAAGATCACGTCTTCGTCAATGCCGATTGGCTGGCCGAAGAGGGCAATGAAGATATCGCCGTCGCCTTCCTCAAAGCCAGTTTCCAAGGCTGGATCCACTGCCGCGACAATCCCGACGCCTGCGTCGAGATCGTGCTCGATAACGGCTCCACCCTCGGCGAAAGCCACCAGACCTGGCAGCTCAACGAAATCAGCAAGCTGATCTGGCCCTCGCCCAACGGCATCGGCATCATGGACGACGAGCTCTGGGCCCAGACCGTCGCCGTCTCCATTGAAGGCCTGGTCATCAGCGAAGACCCAGGCATGGACGCCTTCCGCAGCGACCTGGCGCAAGCCGCGCTCGACTCGCTCGAAATGGACGGGCACGATGTCACCGGCGACATGTGGGAACCGGTTGAGGTCGAGCTGCGCCCCGGCGGCGAATAACCAACAACACCCCACCCCCGTCGAATCCTGTAGGGGCGAGACTTGTCTCGCCCTCCCGTCCCTCACAACCCCACCAACGTCGAATCCTGTAGGGGCGAGACTTGTCTCGCCCTCCCGCCCCTCTTAACCCCACCCCCGTCGTATCCTGTACGGGCGATTCCGTGCCTCCCCCTCCCGTCCCTCCCATCCCCACCAACGCCGACATCCTGTACGGGCGATTCCGTCGCCTCGCCCTCCCGCCCCTCCCATCCCCACCAACGCCGACATCCCTCAGGCCGATTCCGTGACTCGCCCGAAAATTACACCGTCGGCTTGGAACGTCTCTGCGCTCTCTGTGTTCTCTGTAGTTTGCTTTTCTTGCATGCTTTACTCGCGCCTGCCCTTGGCTCCCCCTCCCGTCCCTCCCATCCCCACCAACGCCGACATCCGTCGGCCCACTCGCTGCCTCGCCCTCCCGCCCCTCACAACCCCACCAACGCCGACATCCCTCAGGCCGATTCCGTGACTCGCCCGAAAATTACACCGTCGGCTTGGAACGTCTCTGCGCTCTCTGTGTTCTCTGTAGTTTGCTTTTCTTGCATGCTTTACTCGCGCCTGCCCTTGGCTCCCCCTCCCCCTCCCGCCGACCCTCCCATCCCCACCAACGCCGACATCCCTCAGGCCGATTCCGTGACTCGCCCGAAAATTACACCGTCGGCTTGGAACGTCTCTGCGCTCTCTGTGTTCTCTGTAGTTTGCTTTTCTTGCATGCTTTACTCGCGCCTGCCCTTGGCTCCCCCTCCCGCCCCTCTCATCCCCAGCAACGCCGACATCCTCCTCGCCCTCCCCCTCCCAACCCCACCAACGCCGACATCCCTCAGGCCGATTCCGTGACTCGCCCGAAAATTACACCGTCGGCTTGGAACGTCTCTGCGCTCTCTGTGTTCTCTGTAGTTTGCTTTTCTTGCATGCTTTACTCGCGCCTGCCCTTGGCTCCCCCTCCCGCCCTCTCCCATCCCCAGCAACGCCGACATCCCTCAGGCCGATTCCGTGACTCGCCCGAAAATTACACCGTCGGCTTGGAACGTCTCTGCGCTCTCTGTGTTCTCTGTAGTTTGCTTTTCTTGCATGCTTTACTCGCGCCTGCCCTTGGCTCGCCCTCCCGCCCCTCCCCCATCCCCACCAACGCCGACATCCCTCAGGCCGATTCCGTGACTCGCCCGAAAATTACACCGTCGGCTTGGAACGTCTCTGCGCTCTCTGTGTTCTCTGTAGTTTGCTTTTCTTGCATGCTTTACTCGCGCCTGCCCTTGGCTCCCCCTCCCGCCCCTCCCATCCCCACCAACGCCGACATCCCTCAGGCCGATTCCGTGACTCGCCCGAAAATTACACCGTCGGCTTGGAACGTCTCTGCGCTCTCTGTGTTCTCTGTAGTTTGCTTTTCTTGCATGCTTTACTCGCGCCTGCCCTTGGCTCCCCCTCCCGCCCCTCCCATCCCCAGCAACGCCGACATCCGTCGGGCCCACTCGCTGTCTCGCCCTCCCGTCCCTCACAACCCCACCAACGCCGACATCCCTCAGGCCGATTCCGTGACTCGCCCGAAAATTACACCGTCGGCTTGGAACGTCTCTGCGCTCTCTGTGTTCTCTGTAGTTTGCTTTTCTTGCATGCTTTACTCGCGCCTGCCCTTGGCTCCCCCTCCCGCCCGTCCCAACCCCACCAACGCCGACATCCCTCAGGCCGATTCCGTGACTCGCCCGAAAATTACACCGTCGGCTTGGAACGTCTCTGCGCTCTCTGTGTTCTCTGTAGTTTGCTTTTCTTGCATGCTTTACTCGCGCCTGCCCTTGGCTCCCACTCCCGCCCCTCCCATCCTCACCAACGGCGCCAACTTAACAGATAATTAGAATTCAGAAGCAAGCGCCAAACCTAACGTATACTGACAACAGATCAACTTGCTGCATTTTGGAGACAACGCGATGATGTTGACTTTGCAAAACGCTCTGTACACTTTCGTCAACAAGCCCAATTCACACGCTCTGCCCGCCTGGATCCGCTACAGTCTGCTCATTCTCCTTCTCGTCGCTATTGCCCTCGTGCTCGGCGAGCAACAGACCCTCGCCCAGGGAATCGCTGGTGACGCGCAAGGCGCAGGTTTGGACCTTTCCGTAGAAGTTGGCGCCGAGCCGGGTGAAGGCGGCGGTATTCGCTGAGTCCTCAACGGCTTTGCATGCCCGATCGTCGCTATGTCCAATGGCATAACGACTCGCCCTCCCGTCCCTCACAACCCCACCAACATCGAATCCTGTAGGGGCGAGACTTGTCTCGCCCTCCCGCCCCTCCCATCCCCACCAACGCCGACATCCCTCAGGCCGATTCCGTGACTCGCCCGAAAATTACACCGTCGGCTTGGAACGTCTCTGCGCTCTCTGTGTTCTCTGTAGTTTGCTTTTCTTGCATGCTTTACTCGCGCCTGCCCTTGGCTCCCCCTCCCGTCCCTCCCATCCCCACCAACGCCGATTCCTGTACGGCCGACTCGCCCTGTGCCTCGCCCAGCCGCCCCTCACGCCCACCAACCGCACCCTTTACAAACACTCGCATCTATGTTCTAATAGGCCCCGTCCGCTACCCGCCTCATCCGCCCTGTCGCCAACCCATGCAACATCCCCCCCACCCCTCACCCTCTCCATACCCTATCTATACACTTGCCCAAAAAAACCCGCCCGCTTCCCTCCTGATCCCAATTTCCCAATGCGCGAACATATAGTCGCCCTTTGCCCGCGGATTCGTGCTAGCGTGCTGAGTGCAGGCGAGCACGAAAGGACATGCGGTGGCCAGAAGCAAACGCAAGCGGGCGGCGCGCGACTACACGCTGGACCAAAAGATCGAGGCGCTCAACCTGCTCGATCTGCACGATGACGACTGCTTCATCGTCAAGCAGAAGCTCGGCATCCCCGTCACGACCCTCAGAGGCTGGCGCGCCGACGAAACCGCCTTCAGACGCCGCTACGACGAGCGGCAATATCGCCACTTCGCCAATCTGCGCCACGAACTGCTCAAGGACATGCTGGAGACTGCGCGCGGCATCATGAAGCGCATCAAGCGCGGCGAGCATGAAGGCGAACCCGACAGCAAATCGGTCTACACGCTCGACACCCTGCTACGCAACGCCAAGGATTTGGAGGAACGCTATGTACATCTGGCCTCGGACGCGGGCGGAAGCGGCCCTGAAGTCAACCGCATCCGCTATGTCCACGACCATCACCTGCAAGCTGCCGCACCCCGGCCAGCGGGAGATCCTGAAGCATCCCGCGCGCTTCAAGGTGCTGGCTTGCGGCCGGCGCTGGGGCAAATCGGAGCTGGGCAAGCTGGAGATCCTGAGGGCGGCGCATCTTGAGCATAAACACTGCTGGTGGGTGACGCCGACGCGCAAGATGGCGGACCAAATCTGGCGCGACCTCGTCAAGGCCGTGAAGCACCTGACAGGCGCCCGCATCAGCCACACCCAGCGCCGCATCGACCTGCCCAAAGGCGGCGTGATCGAAATCCAGGGCGCCCATGTGCCCGACCGCCTGCGTGGCGCCGGGCTGGATTTCGTCGTGCTCGACGAAGCGGCGCGCATGGCAAAAGGCATCTGGCACGAAATCATCCGCCCCATGCTGGCCCAGACGCAAGGCGCCGCCCGCATCCTCAGCACGCCCAAAGGCCGCAACTGGTTCTGGGAGCGCCACCGCGATGGCCTCGACCCCCTGCGCCACGAATGGGCCGCCTTCCAATGCAGCACCGCTGAGTCCGGGCTCGTCGACGCCGCTGAACTGGCCAGCATCCAGCGCCACACCGCCGAGCATATCTGGGAGACCGAATACCAAGCCCAATTCGCCGATGACCAGGGCGCCGTCTTCCGCCGCATCACCGACGCCGCCGCGCCCGCCCCCTGCAGCGAGCCGCAGCCCGGCCACGCCTATGTCGCCGGCATCGATTGGGGACGCAGCCATGACTACACCGCCATCGCCGTGCTCGATGCCAGCACGTGTAAAATGGTCGCCCTCGAACGTTTCAATCAGGTCGGCTGGGAGCTGCAGCGCCAACGCCTCGCCAGCCTCGCCCGCAAATGGCGGCCCCAGGTCATCTGGGCTGAAGCCAACAGCATCGGCGGCCCCAATATCGACGCCCTCCTGCGCCAAGGCCTGCCTGTGCGCCGCTTCATCACCAGCGCCAAAACCAAAGCGCCGCTGATCGAAGCGCTGGCCCTGGCCATCGAGCGTCAGGACATCACCCTGCTCGACCATCCAGCCCTGCTGAGCGAGCTGGCCGAGTACAGCCTCGAGCGCCTGCCCAACGGCGGCTTCCGCTACGGCGCGCCCCCCGGCAGCCACGACGATACCGTCATCGCTACCGCCCTCGCCTGGCACGGCGCCCAATTCACCAGCTCGCCGCTGGGGCTCGCTTGATGGGAGCAGGCCGATGTCACTTCACACCATCAAATCCCGTCGGGCCGACTCGGTGTCTCGCCCACCCGTCCCTCACAACCCCACAAAAGTCGAATCCTGTAGGGGCGAGCCATTGGCTCGCCCGCCTCGCTTCCTCTCGTCATCCGCCCTGTCGCTGTCGGAATTCGCGGGTGTCTTGTCTTCGAGCCGGGCGCGTCGCGTCCCATCAACGCCATCAATTTGTCGCTCGTTCAACTTGCTCTGGCCAGTTTCCATTGATCGTCTCTCAATTCGGATGACGAACATCGCCAATATGAAGAGCCAGAACGCGACTGTCTGCAAGGGGCATGCCGATATGCAAGGGAATTATCGACGCCAGTGTCACAATGATGTACAGGATCAGGCGGTGGCTTGAATGCATGCCTCATACAATCAAGAGCGAGGAGATACCCGCCGCCAAAGCAAGAAAGCTAACGATCTCGCCCGGAGGCGTCCCTTGTTGCCACGACAAGTAAGCGGCGACAACAGCTATCGCGTTGACGACTGGCGAAACTTGACAAATTGTCGCACTACAGGGAAAATAGGTGCGAGCGATTACTACGATTGAGGTGGTCATGACAAACAGCAATCTCGGCGGCCGCTCCGTTTCGCTCTCACTTGAGACGATCGTCATGCTGCTGACAGCCGTCGTGCTGATGCTCACCATTGTGTTGACCAGCAGAGATCTCGAGTACCGCCTGGATCAGCGCATTGAATCTGTGCGCCTGGAACTCAAGGCCGATATCCAACGCCTTGAGGACAGGTTGCTTCCGGTCGTCTTTCCCGCGAACGAGGAATGACGCCGCCCTCAACCCCCGTGCATCGCCCGCTTCCGCGCCAGCATGCGCGCCCGCGCTTCCGGGCTGCCATCGTGGCTGGTGCCGAACCAGTGGTCGAATGGCATGCCCATCTCGCCATAGTTGCACTCGAAATAACGATGATGCAGCGAATGGTAGTAAGACGCGCCCGACTGCACCTTCACGCCGTCTTTGATGACGAATTCGTCGAAGCCGCCGTGCCCCAGTATCGCCGCGAAGGTGGCGTGCTGGCCGTTCATGATCATGTGGATCGGATGCGACGCCACGACCCAGTGGATCAGCATGCAGGTGTAGTAGAGCAGGTGCTCAATGGGGTGCATCGACAAGCCCGACCAAGGCCCGATGTCGATATTCTTGTGATGCACGTAATGGGCGATCTTGTAGAAGAACTTGATATGCAGCAGGCGGTGCGCCCAATAGAAGTGGAAATCGCGCCACAGCGGCACCAGCACCAGGATCACCAGAAACCAGACGGGCTGCTGGCGCGGGTCAACGAAGGGGATGATGCCATTGGCGAAAGCCCAAAGCATGACGACTTCAAAGCCGGTCCAGATCGTGCCGGCGCTGACGATGCTCCAGAAGGCGTTATCGCGAACCTGGTCGTTCCAGAGGAATTTCTTGTTGTTGCTCATCCAGTTGGGCGACCACTTGAATTGATAGCCCTGCGACTTCTGCGACCACAGGCGCATGTGCAGCACGGTGGCCAGGGCGATCAGCATGACTTGGTTGCGCGCGAAAATCTCGGCGATCCAGCCGGCTTCAAAGGTCCGCATCCGCGCCAGCTCGGGCGTGAGGAAAGCCCATGTCACCGTCGCCACGAGCATGTAGAGGAGGTTAAGCGGCCAGATATAGTCTTTGACCCAGTTGGCGATAGCCCGCGGTTGGGGCGGCCAGGTGAAAACCGGGTTGGGCACGCCGATGTCTTTGTCCGGCTTCCAGTAACCGCGCTCGTCACGCGGCATGCCATCAGCCAGGCCGTCTCTTTCGGTGCTAATCTGTGCCATGATGAATCCGCCTATGTGCCAAGGAGCGCTGACGAATCAAGCATAGCGCGGGGCGATGGCGGGCGCAAGCGAGTCCACAGCCCGGCCCGGCGCGGCCCCAACGATGGCTCAACCGTCGGCATCAACGAGGAAGCCGGGATTATCCTTCAGCCAGTCCTGGCGAAACTTCAGCGCCGAATGGAGCATGCCCTTGACGATGATATCCACGTGCATGGCGGCGACGTGCTTGACGGTGAATCGATCGTTGTGGAAGACGAACCAGCGATAGAAGCAGTACATCTCCTCGGCCATGTGCTCCAGCGCGAAATCCAGCGGCACTTTGGCCGGGTCTTGCGCCTCATAGCGCTCGCTGTAAAAGGCGACTACGGCGTCTTTGACGGCCGTGCGGGTTGGGTGCTTCTGCGGCAGAGATACGTAGAAGCGGCCCCAGTCTTCATTGGCGCGCAGCCAGTTGTACCAAGCCAGCGTCTCAGCGGGCAGGGTGGTCTGCTGCCTGGCATAAGCCACCAGCGCGTCGACTTTCCCCAGCGAGACTTCAGTGACCAAGGCATCCAGATTGTCGTAGTGGCGATAGAACGTGGTATAGCCGACCTTCGCCAGCCTGGTAACTTCCCGCACCGTCAGGCGCGCATAGTTGTGGCGCGAAAACAGCCCGTCCAGCGCGCTATGCAGCCTGTTTCGCGTTCGGGTGATTCTGAGATCTGGCGGTGGCTGGCGCATGGCCTTGCCTGATGCTCGCTTCCATCGACGCGAAAGCAACCGGAGTTCAGCCGCGCCTCACTATGGTATACAATGCGTTTAGTAACTTTTGACAGCCCTAGTTGTGGCATAACAGTCGCAAAGTATTCTGTAAAGCAGTCCGGGCGTAGGCGGCAGATGATGATGATGCGAATAGGCCTTTTGTTGGCGGTGCTGGCTGTGAGCGCGGGGGTCTTTGACGCTGGCGCCGATGAAGAACTGACGCCCTTGCGCTTGCAGCTCCAATGGGTGGCGCAGGCGCAGTTCGCGGGCTATTACGCCGCGCAGCAGCTGGGCTTCTACGCGGAAGAGGGCTTGGCCGTCACACTGCTGGAAAGCGAGGGCGATATCTCCCCGGCGGAGGCGGTGCGCGACGGCGCTGCCGATGCAGGCGTCACCTGGGCGCCAAAGGTGTTATTGGCGAACGAAGGCGGGGCGGAACTGGTCAATATCGCGCAGATATTCCGCCGCAGCGGGACGGTAGTGGTTGCCTTGCCGGATGCGGGCATCGAGTCGCCGGGCGATCTCGTCCATCGGCGCGTCGGCTATTGGCCCAATGGCAATGAGTTTGAGGTCTATGCCATGACCTTCTTAATGGGCTCGGACCCCGTCAGCGGCGAGCATCTTTCACTGGTGGAACAGCCCTTTGACTTGAGGCCGCTGCTGGATGGCGATGTGGACGCGGCGCAGGCGCTGATCTACAACGGCTACGGCTGGCTGCTGGGCCAGGTCAATCCGGCGACCGGCGCCTTGTACCGGGAGAGCGAGCTCGGCGTGATTGACATGAACGAAATCGGCGTGGCCATGCTGCAGGATCATATCGTGGCGCGGGCTGATTGGCTGGCGCAGCCGGGCCATGAGGCGATCGCCACGGCGCTGCTGCGGGCGACCTTGCGCGGCTGGATGTATTGCCGCGAGCAGGCTGATGATTGCGTCAGCATCTTGCGCGAGATCAATCCCGAGCTGGGCGAAAGCCATCAGCAGTGGCAGATGAACGAGGTCAACAAGCTGATTTGGCCGGCGCCGCAAGGCATCGGGGTCATGGATAGCGACATGTGGGCGCAGACGGTCGAGTGGCTGCTGCGGATTGGGGCCTTGGAAGAAGCGCCGGGCGAGGGCGCTTACCGGACGGATCTGGTCGAGCGGGCGCTGGAGGCCCTGCAGGCTGAGGGCTTGGACGTGCTCGGCGAGGGCTGGCGGCCGGCTGCGGTCGGTGTGCGGGCTGGCGGGGCATAAGGAGCGCTGGAAGATGACCCGTATCTTCGTTGTTGGCAGTTATGTGCAGGGGCTCACCATCCGCGTGCCGCGCATGCCCCGGCTCGGCGAAAATGTCGTTGGCGCAGGCTTTGACATGGGCCCCGGCGGCAAGGGCAGCAACCAAGCCATCGCCGCCGCTCGGCTGGGCGCGCAGGTGCATTTGCTGGCTTGCCTGGGCGATGACGTATTTGGCGAGCAGGCGCTGGCTGTCTACCATGAAGAAGGCATCGGCAGCGAGCGCATCCACCGCATGACGGGCGCGCATAGCGGTGTCGGCTTCGTCAATGTCTTGCCGGGGGGTGAGAATTGGATCACGGTGGACATGGGCGCCAATATGCTGCTGACGCCGCAGCACGTGCGCGAGTGCTCGCCGCTGATCGCCGCTTGCGACATTCTGATGACGCAATTCGAGGCGCCGCCGGAGACGGTTGCGGCAGCGCTGTCGCTGGGCAAAGCGCAAGGCGCGCTGACGATACTGAATCCGGCGCCGGGCCGGCCCTTCAATGCGGGCGCGCTGGCCGATGTCGATGTGCTGACGCCCAACATCTTTGAGGCGCGGCTGCTGTTGGGCTTGGCGCCCGATGACCGTCGGCCCGCAGCTGATTTGGCCGGGCGCTTGCTGGGGCGGGGCGCCGGCGCTGTGGTCATCACGCAGGGGGCGGCGGGCGCGCTGGTGGCGACTGCGGACGGGGCGGAGCAGATCCCGGCGCTGCCGATCGAGGCGGTCGATGTCACGGGCTGCGGCGACAGCTTCAACGCGGCGTTGGCGGTGGCGTTGGGGGCGGGCGAGTCACTGAGCGACGCGGCGCGTTACGCCAGCCGGGCCGGCGCTTATACTGCCGGGCACATCGGCGTCATCGGCGGCTTGCCGACGGGCGCGCAGCTGGACGCCTTCGCCGATGCATAGCGGGCGCGGACGACGAGTGTCAGCCTTCGCCGCCCACCGCGACCACGCGCAGGTCGATATCCTGGTCGCTCAAGGCCTGGC
Organism: Phototrophicaceae bacterium; assembly: GCA_965208195.1. Lineage (GTDB taxonomy): Bacteria > Chloroflexota > Anaerolineae > Aggregatilineales > Phototrophicaceae > UBA6055. The sequence goes on from CBDBOC010000004.1 coordinate 3,139,388, forward strand.
GCATGTCGTCGCTGATGCCGTCATCGGTGACCAGGGTTGTGATGGCCGTCGCGGGCAGCACCTGCACCATGGCGCTGTAGCCGATCTTGCTGGAGTCGATGGCGACGATGGTGGATTCAGCCGAGCTGTGCATCGCCTTCTTGACCGCGGTATCCAGCATTTGGGAATCGGCCAGGCCGGCTTGAATGGTGAAGCCTACGCCGGAAAGAATTGCCTTGCGAGCGAAGAAGTTATCAAAGAAGCGTTCGGCGACGGGCCCGACGTAAGATTGGGTGGTGGAGCTCAAGACGCCGCCGGTGCAGACGATGTCGCACTCGGGCAGATGCCGAAAGAGCGCCTCAATGCAGCGGGCGCTGTTGCTGGCTGCGGTGAGGTTGCCCTTGTCTTTGAGAAAGGGGATCATGGCGCGGACGGTGGTGCCGGAGTCGAGGAAGAGCACATCGTCGGCGTCGACGAAGTGGGCGGCGATATAGCGGCCGATGGCGCGTTTCTGGGCGGCTTGAATGGTGGCGCGCTCGATGTGGTGGGTTTCGCTCTGCTGGAAGGTGTCGCCGTCGTAGATGGCGCCGCCGTGGGTCAGGGTGAGGTAGCCGGCGAATTGGAGGGTTTTGAGGTCACGGCGGATGGTCATGGTGGAGACGTGGTAGCGCTTGCTGAGTTCAATGATGGTATCGCTGCCCACTTGCGCCAGGTGGCTGAGGATGGCGCGGCGTCTGGATTCCGGCAACATATTTCGGTCTTCCTTTCCATGCGATTACTTGGCCGAGCGAAAGGGTCGCTGCAATCGGGCCGGACTGCTAGAGCATTAAATCGGTTGACTTCTCCGGCAACTTCGCTATGATCAAGTTAAGCTGATGCCACCCCTCACCCCACGGCACTTCCGCCGGATACGTTATTTCACGGTAGAATATGTTGTAATACGTTATGAGGCAAGACGCAATCCGGATTGGCGGGAAAATCTAACGAGTCTCACAGGTTTCAATTTGGCTGCAATTCGCAGTTGATGGCGCTAGTGCTGCGGAAAGAGCGGGCGTTTCACAGAATCGCCCCTACAAGATTCGACTGGGGCGGGAGGGCGAGACAAGTCTCACCCCTACAGATTTCGACGGGGGCGGTGGTTGGGGCGGGCGTGAGTCCAGAGACGAGGTTGCAAGTGTCAAAGCAAGGGAATGCGCCGCTGCCGCTGGCCAAGCCGGAAAGCCGATTGGTGGAGCGGCCCTGGGGCGGCTTTCGCCAGTACGCCCATAACGAAGCGGTCACGGTCAGCCTGATGACGGTGGCGCCGGGCCAGCGGCTGAGCTTGCAATCGCACAGCGGCCGTGCGGAGTTGTGGATTGCGCTGGACGAGGGCGCGCTGATTCAAGTTGAGGATGAGGTGTTCGCGGCGGAAGCGGGCGCTGAAATCTGGATCCCGGCTGGCGCCAGGCATCGGCTCAGCAGCAGCGGGCCGGCGGTGCGCGTGCTGGAGATCGCCTTCGGCGACTGGCAGCAAGACGACATCCGGCGCTACGCTGACGATTACGATCGGCCGGACGCGGGCGAGCAGGGTCAGTCGACGCGATAGCGCTGAATCGTAGATGCGTTCAGGCTGAGGCCCAAGCCGGCGCCATCAGCCGGGCGCAAGACGCCGTTCTGAAAATCGATGGCTTCGTTCATTACGCTATGCCGCAGCGGATTGAAAAGCTGGTTGTATTCATAGATGAGAAAGTTGGGCATGACGGCGCAGGCTGCGATGGCGGCCTGGATGCCGATGCCGGCGCCGACGCCGTGCGGGGCGACCGTCACATTATGCAATTGCGCGAGGTCGGCGATTTTCAGCAGGCCGGTGATGCCGCCGCAGCGCGTGATATTGGGCATGATGACATCGACGGCCTCGGCTTGGAGCAGATCGCGGAATTGAAACCAACTGCCGAGCCACTCGCCGGAGACGACGGGCAGGTCAACGCGCCGCCGGATGCGGGCCAGATCGTCGGGGTACTCGGGATGGACCGGCTCCTCCAGCCAGAAGACGCCGAGCCGGACCAGGTCTTGCGCCAGCGCGATCGAGTGGCTGACGGTGTAGGCGCCGTTGGCATCGACCAGCAGCTTGATATCAGCGCCGATGGCATGGCGGACGGCTTCGACGTGGGCGATGTCGGTGGCGAGGCCGCGGCCGATCTTGAGCTTGACGGCGCGGAAGCTATCGGCGACGAATTCGCGCGCTTTCTCCGCCGAGGCTTCTGGGGTTGGCAAATAGGGTATGGGGCTGGCGTAGCAAGCGACTGTATCTCGCGCGGGGCCGCCGAGCAGGTTGGTCAGCGAATCGGCGTAGATTTGGCCGCGCAGGTCCCAGAGGGCGATATCGACGCCGCTGATGCCCATGGGCGCGAAACGCATTTGCTCGTTCATGGCGGTGAAGAGGGCTTGGTGGTGGCGGGGGTCGCGGCCGAGCAGCATGGGGGCGAGCACTTCATTGATGTGGGCCGCTGTGCCGCGGGGGCCGGGGCGGCCCATGGCTTCGCCGATGCCGAGGAGGCCGGCGTCGGTGGTGATGCGGACGATGACGGCGCCTTGGCCGAGCAGGGGGTTGGCGCGCATGGAAAAGGCGGGCAGGGAGAGCTCGGGCGGGACGGGGCCGTCGAAGGCGTCGGCGAAGGCGGCGAAGAGGGGGATGGCTTGGACTTGGGTGATTTTCATGGGCTGGGCTCGGGCGCTTGTTTGTTGACTGTGGTTGGCGGTGGCGAGAAGGTCAGACGGGGATTTAACCACTGAGAATACAGGGGGCACAGAAGTATGTCAAAGAAAGTCATACAAGAAAAGCAAACTAAAGAAGTGAAACCAAAAGAGTCATGCGAAAATCCTGGCCTTGTAGGGGCGAGCCACCGGCTCGCCCGTACGCACATTCGATTGACCTGAAGGTAAGGTATATGCTGCGATCATTTGCATCACTTAATTGGATCTACTGAGAACGCAGAGGGCGTAGAGTTATTCCAGGCAGAGATGTTGATTTTCGGACGATTTACGGAATCGCGCCTACAGATTTCGATGTTGGTGGGGTTGAGAGGGGCTGGCGCGTTAGCCCAGGACGGGGTTTAGGGGGCTGGCGGCTGGGTCGCCGGGTTCTGTGCCGGGGAGCCAGCGGTCGCGGTCGCCGATGCGGTTGGCATTGTCCAGGGGCGCGACGCGGGCGCCATCGGCGTAGTAGATTATGGTCATGGCTGGGCGCATGTTGTCGGTGAAGTTGGGCGGCGCTGAGTGGAGCGTCCAGCCGCTGTGAAAGGTGGCGGAGCCGGCCGGCATGGCAGCGGCCTGGGCCAGCGCGAAGCCCTTTTGCTCGACGAAGGCGCGCAGCTGGGCCTCGGAATCGTCGGAGATGGGGATATCGCCCAGGTAGCCCGCGACATGGGAGCCGGAGGCGAAGCGCAGCGTGCCCATAGCGGCGTTGATATCGGTCAGGGTCATCCACATGGTGATGGTGTTATCGGTGGCCAGGGGCCAGTAATGCTGGTCTTGATGCCAGGGGGTGATGCCGCCGCCGGGCTCTTTGAAGAGGGCTTGATCGTGATAGAGGCGGACGCGCGGCACGCCCATCAGCTGGGCGGCTATACGAGCGAAGCGCGCGGCCATGACGTAGCGCTTGACATCAGCGTTGTGCTCCCACAGGTTCATGGTCTGCAAGAAGGCCATGCCGTAGGTATCGCGGTCTTTCAGGGCGCGGGTTTCGGTGTTGCGCTCTTCGACCGTGCGCACGATGGCGTCGTGATAGGGCTGAATGTGCGCGGCGGGCAGCACGTCTTCGAGCAGGATGTGGCCGTCGCGCTGGTAAGATGCGACTTGATCGGCGGACAAGGGGTATGGGGTGTCGAGGATCATTGGTCGTCCTTATGTGTGGTGGTCAGGTGTCAGTGTGTGCGAGTAAATGACGCAATGGCAATTCGCCACAGAGGCACAGAGGCACGGAGAAAGGCATTTGTGGCGAGAGAAATGTAACCGGCACGCATTAGTGATCGTGATCGACATCTTCATGCGGGACGAGCACCATGAAGCCGTGTTCGTCGCCCATCATTGATTTGACGCGATTGTCGTCGAAGCGCTCGCCGTAGAGCTCGGGCGCGTTGGCGGCGCAGAGCGTGCCGAATGTGGGCTGGGCGTAGGACAGGTGAGTGGCGCCGCGGGCCAGGATATGCAGGCCGTTGCGCATGGCGTTGGCCTCAGCGTCGTCGTATTCAGCGCGGTTGCCGCCGTGATCCCAGGCGACGCGGGAGCGGGCGTTGCAATAGTGGCTGACGAAGGCGCGCCGCGGCCGTTCGGAGGAATTGGCGTGGGAGCGGTGGAAGACATGGCCGCCGAAGAAGACGACATCGCCGGGCTGGGCGTGGACTGGCGTTTCGTGCTCGTAACGCAGGGCGATTTGCGCCAGGGTATTCTTGGCCACATCGGGGTGGCTGGCGCTTTTGATCGCTTCGATATCGCTGAGGATGGTATCGCCTTGCTGGGTGGCGCCGTCGCAATCGGGATAGATGGGCTCATGCTGGGAGCCGGGCGTCATCCAGAGGCAGCCGTTTTCTTCATCGGCGGGGTCGATGGCCATCCAGGCGCCGATGAGGGTATCGGGCTGGGTGGGGATGTAGTATGAATCTTGATGGAAGCCTTGGCCGGCTTGGCCCGGCTGCTTGAAGAAGAGCATGGTCTGCAGGGCGAGCACATCGGGCCCGATGAGCGCTTCGAGGACATCGACGATGCGGGGATGGAGCATGAAACGCTCGGCGATTGCGCAGGTGCGATGGGGCATGTGGATGCGGTCGTAGAAGTGGCGACGCTGGGCGGCGGTGGCATCAGCCGGCGGGGCGGGGATGCCGGGCATGGTGCGGCGGCCCGCCATCATGTCGTCGGTGAAGGCGGCCAGCTCGCGGGCTTCGGCCGGGGCGACCAGGCCGCGAACGACCAGATAGCCATCGCGGCGGAAGGCGCGGTACTGCTCCACGGTGACGTGAAATTGTTCGTGCGTGCGTTCCAAAGGGTCAGCCAAAACCATTTTTCTATCCTCTGCAGCTTGTATTGCCTACAAGCATAGTCGTTACGGAGAGGATGTCAATAGATTGGCTGGGGGCGCGGGGGCAGTCACCCCAGAAATGGTCGCCACTTTTGCCACCGAGTTCCGCGAGGGAATAGAGTACACCGAGTTATAGATTTGATTGTGATGCGGGTCAGGGATTGGCGCGCAAAGTATGAAACCCGCCTGATGCGCAGAAAGAGTGGGGCGAGATGGTGGCTCGCCGCTTAGTGGAATGCTCGTGTCAGCAGTGGGCGAGTCGCCGCACAAATTCTATGCCCTGGTGGACCCAAGTTAGCCGTTAGAAGAGCGATAGGCGAATAGGCGCGAGCGTGGGCGATTCACAGAATTGCCCCTACAAGATTCGATGGGTGCGGAGTCGCGTTGGGGGAGGGGGCGGGGATCAGTCTGAGTTGATGACCTGGAGCAAGTGAAGCAGCTTGGTATCGCGCCAGCGCTTGACTTGTTTGATGTCCTTGCCGGCGAGCGCCGCTTCCATTTGCGAGGCGCAGATCTCGGCCCATTGGCGCGCGGTATCCGGCGTGCGCGGCGGCGCGTCGCGCTCGATGCGAGAGGGGATGTCGTCCTCGGCGGTGTGGTCGAGTTTGCGGTCAACCATGGTATCTTGCAGGCCGCCGGGGCTGGTGAACGTGCCGACGAGAAAGGGGCCCATCAGCGCGAGGCGCAGGCCCGGGCCGGTGCGGAAGGCGAGGTCGATTTCTTCCACGGTGGCGACGCCGTTGCCCACCAGCCAGAGGGCTTCGCGGTAGAGCACAGCCTGCATGTGATTGACGATATGCCCACGGCATTCTTTGCGGGCCACCACGGGCACGCGACCCAGCCGGGCCATAAAATCACGCGTGGTTGCGACCGTAGCGGCGGAGGTCGCTTCGCCGGGCACGATTTCCACGGCAGGCACGATGTGTGGCGGGTTATAGGGGTGCGCGACGACGCAGCGTCCGGGCCGGGTCGTGGCCGCTTGGATTTCGGTCATTAGCATGGCGCTGGTGCTGGAAGCCAGAATGGCCTCGGGGCGGGTCAGCCGGTCGAGGTCGCGATAGATTTGGCGCTTGATGCGATAGCGTTCGGGGCCGGACTCTTGCACGAAGTCGACATCGCTGACGGCAGTGGCCAGGTCGGTGGTGTACGCAATGCGGTCGAGGGCGGCGGCGACTTGGGCTGCGGTCATGACGCCGGCATGGGCAAGGGTGTCGTAGGCGCTGACCACGTCCGCGCGGGCTTGGTCAAGCGCTTCGTCAGAGACATCGTAGATGATCACGCGCAGGCCGTGCTGGGCGAAAAGGGTGGCCCAGGAGAAGCCGATGACACCGCCGCCAACGCAGGCAACGCTGCTGATTTCGTGCGCCGATATCGTCATGGCTGTCACCATCGCTTTCTTTGTATGCGGCAGGAGGTCGTGCAATACAATAATGGAAAACTACAGTCGTATGCAAGTTGCCAGGTGGCGGAGGGTCGATACTTTTGCCACCGAGTAAATCGAGGGAAAAGCGTACACCGAGTTATGGGTCAGTTTGGGGTGCAGGTGTGTCGATGGTTTTCGACGGGGGCGGGGATTGTGAGGGGCGGGCGAGACCAGTCGCGCCCCTACAGAATTGGACGGGGAGGGGAGCTATGCATTGGGCGGTGAAGGGCGAAGTTGGCACAGTATAGGCAAGGTCAAGAGCCTGTTACAATACACTAATGGGTATGTGAGCCTTATGTTATTATGAGGCAAGAATCAGGCATGAAAAGAGGGTGGAGAGATGATCAAAGGTATGAAGTTGCGCTGTCATTTTGTGCTTCTGTGCGCCTTTGCGGCAACTTTCCTGGGTGCGGTATCGGTCGTAAAGGCGGCGGAATGCAGCTTGGCCGATCACATCCGGTCGGCCAACACGAGTAGCGCCGTAGGCCTTTGCCCGGAGGGGAGCGGCGCTGCAATCATTACGATAAGCGAAGACATCAGGCTGAGCGAGCCGCTGCCGGTCATTACGGGTACGATCACGATAGAGGGCGGCGGGCATACGATCAGCGGGAATGGTCAGTTCCGCATTTTTGATGTGGATGGCGGCAGTTTGACGATCAGGAATGTGACGTTGGCGGAAGGCAGGGCCGAGGCGGGCGGGGCCATCTTCATGCAAGACGGCGCACTGGAGATTAGCGGCAGCCGCTTTGTGGGCAACCGAAGCGAATCGAGCGCGGGCGCGATTTACGCGAGCGGTGGCAGGCTGGACATCAGCGGGAGCCGATTTGAGGATAACTGCGCGCAACTGGCGTCTTACAGTCTCGTCAGCGGCGTCGACCGGGATGAGCGTTCCGTGGTCGCCGATGGTTGTGCGCGCATCAGGTATACGCGGTCGGAGATTGATGGCGAGCTCCAGACCAATGTCGATGGCGGCGCGATCCGGCTTGTGGATGGGGTCGAAGCCAGCATCGTGAACACGACTTTCGCTGACAATAGCGCGACGTATGGCGGGGCGATCTCGACTGCCAGCAGAGACGACCGGCTGGTCATCAGCGGAAGCAGCTTCGAGGGCAACCGCGCCAGTGACAGCGGGGGCGCAATAGGCGCGGTCTGGACCGGCGGGGGAACGATTTCCATCAGCAGCAGCAGCTTCGTCAAGAATGCCGCCGAGAATTCGGGCGGGGCGCTACATGCCGCCGAGAACACGGTTGACATCAGCAATAGCACGTTCGGTGAAAACGCTTCCGGGAATGAGGGAGGCGCTTTGCATATCGGCTTTGGCGCCGTAGTTACGGTGACACACGCGACATTTTTTGATGACCGAGCGCGGAGCAGGGGTGACGCGATCAGCAAAGGCGATGGAGCGCTTATGCTGCGCAACAGCATCGTAGCCGGGGCTGGGAGCGCTGAAGATTGCGCGGGCGGCCTGGATCAAAGTGTGGGCAACTTGAGCCCGGACCGGACCTGCGGCGAACCGCTGGGCGGCGAGCCCTTGCTGGGTGAGTTGACGGGGGCGCCCGGATATTATCCGCTGTTGGATTACAGCCCGGCCGTTGATGGGGCCGCGGGGGAATTCTGCCCCGCGACGGACCAGCTCGGCGAGGCGCGGCCACAGGGCGGCGGCTGCGATATTGGCGCGATTGAATCGAGGACGGCGAAAGCGGCTGAAAATGAGACGCCGGCGATCTGCTCGTTTGCGGACCAGATCGTCGCCGCTAACAGCGACCGCGCGTATAATGGTTGCCCGGCGGGCAATGGCGTCGACACGATTTATCTCATCCGGGACGTCATTCTCAGCGAAAAGCTGCAGCCGATCACCAGCCACATCATCATCGAAGGCAACGGACTCACGATCAGCGGAGACAACCGATTCCGCATTTTTGATGTGGATGGCGGCAAGCTGACGGTCAGGAATTTGACCATGACCAAGGGTTGGGCGGCAAGCGACGGCGGCGGCGCCATCAGGCTGCAGAATGGCGGCAGGGCGGTCGTCAGCGATTCCCGCTTCAGCTTCAATTCGGCGACGGGAAGCGGCGGCGGTGTTTTCATCGGTTGGACGGGCGCGGCTAACTCGTGGGCGAGGGTGAGCGGGAGCAGTTTCGAGCGAAATAGCGCGTCGAATGGGGGCGCCATCTACGCCGGTAGCGGTTCGATCTCGGTGAGCAACAGCAGCTTTGTGGAGAATACGGCGAGGTGGCCGGGCAGCGGGGCGATTGGGACTGTCAACTCTAGCTGGGTTGATGTCGTAAACAGCACCTTCATCAGCAATCAACCCGTGGCCGTTTCGGCAACGAACCGCAGCAGCGCCACGCTGACGCACGTTACGATTTACAGCCGTTTGCACTCGGCGGTTCGAATGCGGGCGGACAGCAGAGTCACATCCGCCGGCAGGCTTAACCTGCGCAACAGCATAGTCGCCGGCCGGGGGATTGATGCTGAGGACTGTGATTATTTGCAGCAGAACGTCGGCAATTTGATCGAAGACGGCAGTTGCGCGCCCGCGGTCAGTGGGGACCCGATGCTCGTTGAAGCGGATGGCACGCCGGTATATTTTGATGTGCAGGCGGCGAGCCCGGTGATTGGGGCGGCGCACGCGGGATTCTGTCTCGAATCTGACCAGATTGGCCGCGCCCGCGCGATCGCTGGCCGCTGCGATATCGGGGCGATTGAATCGATCCCGGCAAGGCGGGCGTTGTCCCAGTGCACGGTGAGGACGACCCATGGCCTGAACCTGCGCGATGAGCCAAACGGGGATATTGTCGGCTTTGTGCCGATTCGCAGCTCGCTGGCGCCACTGGGCAGGACGCGAGGCTGGATGAATGTGGAATACGAAGGCGTTGAGGGTTGGATCAGCGCTGAATATGTGGAGGCCGAGGGCCGCTGCGATTGAGTCAGCCCGGGCCCCTCACCCCCCGGCCCCCTCTCCCGCAAGGGGAGAGGGGGAGCAAAGCAGTGCGAGAGGCGACGTAAGAGGGACGGACGGCGGTTTTCGACGGTGGGCGGGGATGTGAGGGACGGGCGGGCGAGACAAGTCTCGCCCCTACAGATTTGGACGGGGGCGGGGTCGCGGTGGGGGCGGGCGAGACAAGTCGCGCCCCTACAAAGATACGCGGTGGTGGCGGTCGGTGGTCGTGGCAGGGGCCTTAATGCTCGGCTTAGGCGGCGTCTAGGGTGACGCCCGCGGCGGCCGCGGCATGGCGCAGGTGGGCGAGGCTGTTGCGCGCTTCTTCGGGCGTGAACATGTGCTCAAGGATCAGCCAGCTGTCGGTTGGCATATGGGGCGCCATCAGGCGGAGCATCTGCGACCAATCTGTGGTGTCTTCGGTGATCGGCGCCAGCTCGATGTGGATGTGGAAGCCGTCTTTCAGGGCGACGCCCTTGACATGGCCCAGGCCATAGTGGCCGGCCAAGCCATTGCAGATGCGCGCGACCTTGGGCGCTGGTTGCCAGAGGTCCTGATAGTTGTAGAGGCTGGTCACATCGATATTGCAGCGCAGCGCGTCCGAGCCGCCGGCCAGTTCTTTCAGCCGCAGGAAAGCCTCCGGCGAGTTGATGGCGGTTTTCAGATAGGCTTCGATGGACAGCTTGGCGCCGTGCTTCTCGGCTGATTCGAGCAGGGGTTTGAGCGCATCGGCGAGGAGGGCGAGGGCAGCGTCGCTGAAGTTGCGGGCATCAGCCGCGCCAAAGCCGGAGGGATGATAGTTGCCGCCGTTGATGACGATATAAGGGCAGCCGGTATCAGCCGCCAAGGGGATGGCATTGGCGAGCGTCTGGGTCTGTTGCGCCTGCGCGGCGGAATCGACAGAGAGCGGGTTGAAGCCGAAAGCGCCGATCTGGCAGACTTGCAGTCCGCGCTGGTTCAAGGGCGCGAGCGTGGCGTTGACGCCGTTGTTGACCAGCGCATCGGCTGAGATGGGAACGCCTTTGATGCCGTGCTCGACGGCGACATCGTGGGTGTGTACACCGACTTCTACTCCTAAGCGCATGGCAGTCTCCTCATTCCAGGTGGATGCAACTTAATCGTGCGAGAAATGTTTGAGCATGTCAAGGAACAGCGGGCGAGCCGGGGGCGCGCTTCTGTTTGCGTTGCGGGTGGATTTACCACAGAGACACAGCATTGTGTGCGAGTAAGCCCTGCAAGAAAAGCAAACTACAGAGGACGCAGAGAGCGCAGAGATCCAAGGCGACAATGCTATTTTCGGGCGATTCACAGAATTGCCCCTACAGGTTGAGCATGATTTTTTGCCCGCTGCGGGCGGAGCGGGTGACGGCGTCGGCGATAGCGACGGAGAGCATGCCGTCTTCGATGGTGGTGCTGGGCTGCTTGCCGGCGCGCAGGCAGGCGAGGAAATGGGTGAAGGCGTGGGTATAGCGTGTTGTGCCAAGGATCTCGGGCGGTTGGGTGAAGGAGCTGACGGTATCGGCGTCGCGCTGCGCCCAGGAGAGGGAGTCCCACATATGGTGGCGGCCGCGCAGACGCGCTTGGCCATGCTCGGTGGTGAGGTCAAGCCGCGGGAAATCCCAGTGGGCGTTGCTGCCGTAACCGCCGACGGTCAGCGCAGCGATGGCGCCGTTGGCGAATCTCAGGGTGATGGCGGCGGCTTCTTCCGAGGGGCGGCCGGCGAATTGCGCCGCCTCGGCCATCACCGAAGCCGGCTGGCCCATGAGGTAGCAGACCGCGTCGAAGAGGTGGCAGGAATTTTCGTTGAACATGCCGTTGCCGTTTTCGGGGTCCCAGAACCAGCCGTCGACTGCGGGCAGGTAATCAAAGACGTATTCGCCATTGAGCATCCAGCCGGCGCCGAGTTCGCCGTCGACGAGCCCGCGCAGTTTGACGATGGCGGGATGGAAGCGAAAGCTGAAACCGAGCATGACGGTGGCATTGTACCGCCGGCAGAGCGCCGCCAGTTGCGCCGCGTGCTGCGGATTGCTGGCCCAGGGTTTCTCGACGAACATGGGGATGCCACGTTGGGCGGCCTGCTCAATTATGTCCGCGCGGGCTTTGGGGGCGGTGGCGATGACGACGGCGTCCAGCGACTCAGCCGCGAACATGTCTTCGCTGGCGCGATAAGCTGTGGCGCCGTAGCGGGCGGCGTAAGTTCCCAGGCCTTCGGCGAGGTTGGGGTTGCGATCAGCCAGGGCTACGAGTTGGGCGCCTTCGAGATGTGCGAGGGTGCGCGCCAGGAATTGGCCGAAGCGCAAGCCGATGACGCCTATTTTGAAACGCTTCATTGTTCGCTCCTGTTTAGGTTGCGGGTGGATGCACCACAGAGACACAGAGGGCACAGAGATTATTTTACCACCGAGTGCACCGAGGGTTATCAAGGGCGATGCGGGCTATACATCTGCCTCTCACCCCCCGGCCCCCGCTCCCACAAGGGGAGGCGGGGAGCTACAAGCTGGGCGGCGCGCGGGAGTTTGCGTGGGCGGTGGCTGAGGCGCGGGCATGGCTAGTAGTCCAGGCTGGTCGTCATGTGGTAGAGCTGGCCGGTCTGGGACGATTTCAGCGCGCCGTACATCATTTCGGTGATATGCAGGCCCCAATCTACGTTAACCAGGGGCTCTTTGTCTTCGAGGATGCACTCGACCAGATGCCGGGACGACTCGTGGTAGTAATTGAAGGCGCCGGGCACAGGCACGGGCCAGCGCGCTTTGCTGCGGTCGCCGTGCAAGGGGATATGGAACCAGCCGTCGGCGGAGACTTCGGGCAGCAGGTCGGTGCGGCTGCTGATGATGGAGGCTTTGTAGCCGGCGCCGAAGAGCAAGTTGCCCTCGGTGCCGTAGATGCTGAGGGAGCCGCCGCCAGCGCCGGGCAAGACGGGGTGATAGATGCGGCCGACGTGGCACGCGCCGTGGGCGCCATCAGCCATTTCGTAGAGGGAGTAGGCTTGGTCGACGGCTTGCATCTTGACGGGCTCGGTACGCGGCAGGTTGACGACGACGTCCCAGTAGTTGGCGTCTTGGGGATCGCTGATTTGCGCCATGTAATTGTCGAATTCGGCTTCGGGCACGATGAAGTCATCGGCGACTGAGATTTTGGCGTGGGCGAAGACGGATTTGCAGGGCCCGAGCACACCGACGATATTGGTGGGCGCGTAGGGCAGGTCGAAGAGGAAGCCGCCGCTATCGGCATCGAAGAAAGCCGCTTTGCCGTAGGGATTGCTCGCCAGCCCGGGGCCGTAGTTGGTGGGGCCGGTCGCGCCGAGCGAGAACCAGAGGATATCGCCCAGGACGCCTTGGCGAACCAAGCTGCGCAGCAAGGCGAAATCGGGATCGAGCGGCGTGCTGGAGCTGGGCTCGATGATGGCTTTCAGGCCGGCGGCGCGCACGCCATCGCGGATACGGCGGGCATCGGCGAGATCGATCGCCATCGGCTTTTGGATGAGGAGGTGCACACCGGCTTCAATGGCCGCCAGGGCGAAGGGAACGTGTGTGCCGGGGGCGGTGAGGATGAAGACGGCGTCGATGTCGGATTTCTCCAGCATGTCGTAGTAGTCGCTGTATTGTTCGCGGGCGCCGAAGACGCGGGCGCAGGCCTGGGTGCGCACTTGGTGGAGATCGCAGACGGCTGTGATTTCCGCGTTTTCCAGCGTCATGAGGTAGGGCAGGTAGTAGGCCGCCGCGACCACGCCGCAGCCGACCACGCCGATTTTGACTTTGTCCTGGGTCATGTGGTCTCCTTTTGCTCCGCTAAGGCTTGTTCGATACTAATGTAATCTGGACAACCGGCCCGCGCCATTGGCGAGTTTCGCCGGAAGCTTGGGTTCTCATCGTTTCAGCATTGGTCGACACGCTTGCATCCGAGAAAACCGAGCCAAAGGAGCGCGCCGAGGCGGGGTTTGATGGGTGTAGATCACAGTCGTTCCGGTTTAGTCGTGATGGACGGATGGTTGGCGGCGGGATTAATTCGGCCACACATGGACATGCGAAGCGCGCGCCATGTCACGAAAGTCAACGCAAACCTCAGTTTCCTCAGCATAATTCGGTGTCCTCGGGGGTGTAAGTGTCGCGGGCGACATGATGTGTGGCGCCTGTTTACGTTGCGGGCCAAAGCCCAACGTGCGTATGGGCGAGCCGGTGGCTGGCCCCTACAGAATTCGACGGAGAGGGTAAGGAATTTTGCGTGGGCGGCGGCTGGGCCGGGCGTGTGTGTACTCGCTTTGAGATATCTCCTTGTCAGTTGATTCCCAGATTTTCGAGAAAGAGGATGAACATGCGGCCGCCGAGCGCGTTATCGGGGTGGGGCTGCCAGGGTTTGGCGATGATATCGGGCCAGCCGTTGCCGGTCACATCGCCGACGACGGCTTCGTGGCCGCCGAGGTTGCCGTCGAAGATGACGTGTTCGGCCCAGGCGCCGCCGACGCCATCGAGATTTTCCCAGATGTAGAAGCGGGGTGGCGCGTCGCCGCGCACAAGCTCCATCTCGCAGGAGAAGACATCGAGATCGCCATCGCCGTCGAGGTCGCCGACGTACAAGCTGTGCAGCGCGCCGCGGCGGGGAAGGGCTGGCGCGCAGATATCGTGCCGCCGCCAATAGTGGCCGACGCCGTCCAGGTTCTCCATCCACCAGACGGCGCCGCCCGGGATCTCGGCATCGCAAAAGACGATGTCCTGGCGGCCGTTGCGGTTCATATCGCAGACGACGGCGCGGACGCCATCGAAAGCGAAGCGCGGGCGAAAGTCCCGGGGCGGGTAGGTGTTGGGGCCGATGGGGCGGACTTGCCATTGTCCACCATCGCCGTTGACGTTTTCGAACCAGACGTTAGTACGCACGATATCGAGGTCGCCATCGCCATCGAGGTCGCCAATGGCGACGCCCGCGTGCACGGCGGGGCCGATGACCGTGTGCTGCCAGCGATCGGCCGGATCGGCCGGGATCTTGTACCAGCGCAGGTCGTTCAGATCGGACATGGTGACGATTTCGGGCGCGCCATCGCCATCCAGGTCGGCGGCGACAATGTCGTGAACTGCCGCCAGGTCGGGGTCAAAGACATGCCGCTCGAAGGGTTGGCTTAAGACGCCGGTGTTGCGATACCAGACGCCACCGGTGATGACGTCCAGATGGCCGTCGCCGGACACATCCAGCGCGATGCAGCCGACATCAGAGGGCGAATCGTGGCCGACGATGTGGCGGGTCCAGCGATCGGGCGCGTGATACTTGTAGCAGTAGAGCGTACTGAAGCGCTCGCCGACGATGTATTCGAGGGCGCCGTCGCCGTCGAGATCGGCCAGGCAGGTCTGCGCCAGCATGGGCGGCACATCCAGGGCGACGAAGTGGTGGCGGAAGTTGAACTTGGACATGGGCTTTCCAATCGATTGGGCGCGCGATCAGGCGAATTGGGGCAAGTAAGGGGCGTTCAGGCGCAGCATGGCGTCGATCATGGCTTCGGCTTGGGTGACGCTTTCGGCGACTGGGTCGAGCAGGGCGGCTTGCAGGACGAGATTGCGATCGCCGTGGACGGCCGCCTCGACGATGAGTTCCAGTTGGTCGATATCGCGCCGGCAGAAGGCGGCCAGGGGCGCCGGCAAGTCGCCGACCGACAGTGGGCTGACGCCGCTGGCATCAGCAAGGGCAGGCGTCTCGACGAAGATGCCCGGGGGCAGGTTGTTTATCTGGCCGGCATTGAGCATATTGACCGCGGGCAGCCGGATGAGTTCGTGGGCGGTTTGGGCGGCGATGATGGGGAAGGCCAGGGTGTCGGCCCAGCTGCGCGGCGCGAAGAAGGGATCAAGGCGCAGCTCGGCGGAAAGCGCGGTCTGATCGCCGTAGGCAAGCTCGAATTTGTCCCATGCGGCGTCATTGTTAGCCAGGTCGCGCAGGTATTGCCAGCGATTCGCCTCTTGTTCCAGATGCGCGGAGAAGTCGATGCCCTTGACACCGTAGAATTCCCAGGCGTAGGCGATGTACTCGCCGGCGTGGCTGTCGAGTGTGCCGGGGAAGTAGCCGTAGACATCGAGGAGTTTGCGCGAGAGCGACTGCTCGTCGTCGTCTACCTGGCTGAGGCGGCGTTTCATCAGGGGAAGAGGTCTTCGCCGGTGGCTTTGCGCCGCAAGTCGAGGATCCAGGTGAGGTGATTGACGCCGGCGGCTGTGACCTCCATGTCGTCGCCGGGGATGCCCAAGACGCGATTGAGGTAAAGATAGAGCGCCATCTCGACGCCGTGGCATAAGCCGAGTATCTGGCCGAGCTCGGCGTGACGCTCCAGGGCGAGGCAGATGCGATTGAGGGGATTGGAGGCGAGCATGACCGTGGCGTTTGGGCAGAGCTGGCTTATATCGCGGGCGATCTCGAGGTGCAGGGGGATTTGGCGCAGGGAATGGAAGAGGCCGCCGGGCCCGCCGAGCTCGCCCAGGATTTGCCGGCTGCCGAATTGGACTGGCAGGGTGAAATCAGCCTGCCAGGTGTGGTAGTGGCCGGTATCGACGCTGATGATGACATAATCGCTGCCGGGCAGGAGGGCGCGGCGGTCGGTGGAGGCGGCGATGTCGATGGGCGATTCGAGGACCTGGTTCAGCTTGCGCGCCAGCTTGGTGTAAATCGTCAGCCGTTCTTCGTTGATATCGACGAAGCGGAGACGGCTGCCGCCGAGCTGGGGATGATTCATGACATCGCGCAGGACTTTGGGGCCGAAGGTGGTGCTGGCGGCGCCGATGATGGTGATCTGGGGGCGGTTGGTTACAGATCGCTCAGTCATTGCATGGCCATAGAAGCAGATCCAAGTTAATCATGCGAAAATCCTGACCTTGTAGGGGCGAGCCACCGGCTCGCCCGTACGCGCATTCGATTGTCCTGACGGTAAGGTATATGCTGCGATCATTTGCCTTACTTGCTTGGATCTACTTGGATCCAAGTTAATCATGCGAGAAGTGTCCGGGAATTCAATAGAATAGGGGACTAGCCAGCGGGCTGCCCGCAGGCGCATTCGAGTATTTTGGAGACATGATGCCTGCGGTGACACTTGGCATTACTTTCTTGGAATCACTGAGATTGAAAGGGGCTGGGTGAGGGCGGCGATGCGCTCAGCCAGGGCGGCGAAATCGGCGGTATCAGCGAAGCCGATGGTGAAGCGCGAAGGCGTCTCGGTCATGAATTTCGAGAGGCCGTCGCGGCCGAAGCCGAAGACGGTCATATTGCCTTCCATGGGCCAGTAGGAGTCGATGTGCTGATCGGCTTCGTGGTGCGCGAGGTAGAGGACGCGGTCCGCATTGGCCGCGCCGAAGTAGATCCATTCGGGGTGGGGCAGGGGGCCTTGCCAGCGTTCGGATAGCGGGCGCCGCGTTCCGTCGGAGGTCACGCAGAAGTCGCCGGCTTCGTCCAGGGCGCCGCCGGGTGTGCCTTCGTAGAGGAACCAGTAGGGGTGGCCGACTTTGAGCACGGTCAGGCGGGCGTGGGTGGGGTAGATTTCCCAGCGGCAGGCCCAGGCGCCGTCGAGGGACTCGGAAGCGATGGTGAGCTTGAGGGGACCGGCGCTCACGATGCGGCTGCGGCAGCCGCCTCCGCCGGGGTGGAAGTAGTTCTCCGGGTGGGCGAGATTGGGGATGCCGCGATACTTCCCGTCGGAGCCGCCGTAGGGGCGGTAGCTGAGCCAGTCGTTGCTGTCGCGGTCGATTAGGCTGGCGAAACCGGCGCCTTGCGCATGGTAGAAATAAGTCGCGGCGGGCGTGGTGATTTGGTAGCTGGCTTGCCCTTGGTGCATGACATCAGGGCGTAGAGCTACTAGAGTTTCGACGGGAGGCGGGTGAGCGGATTGTAGGATGCGAAAGGTACGGGCGCGATCGGCGGCGGTGGCCTCGCTCAGCAGAAGCGCCGCTATCGCCTGCTCGCCGTCAATATCAAGCTGGCAAGGCAGGCGGGGAGCAACAATGGCGCCGGCGGCATCCACTTCGACGGCCTGCAGATGCGGTCGGCGTGAATCGGGCAGGAAGCCGGCGAGCTCATGCTCTACAACGAAGTTCGCAGGCAGCGCGCGGGCGGATTGGACGACGATTTCCCAGTGGTCAGGCACGATCGCGCTCCCGATCAGCTTGCTCTGCTGGCGAATAATAGGGCGAAAGCGACAGCTCATCGACCAGATGACAGGCGACGCTGGTGGCGGGATCGTCTGGCAGCGGCAATAGAGGCGGCGCCTTCGACGTGGCAGATGTGTTGCGCGTATTGGCAGCGGGTATGGAAGACGCAGCCGGAGGGGGGATTGACCGGGCTGGGGATATCGCCGGTCAGCACAAAGCGCTTGCGGTGGCCGCCGCGGACGCGTTTGGGGATGGAGTTGAGCAGGGCTTCGGTATAGGGGTGGGCGGGCCGCGCGAAGATAAGGCGGGTGGGGGCGGTTTCCATCAGCTTGCCGAGGTACATGACCATGACGCGATCGCTGATGTATTCGACCACGCTGAGGTCGTGGGCGATGAAGACGTAGGTCAGCCCCAGTTCGGCTTGCAGATCCGCCAGCAGATTGAGCACCTGCGCCTGGACTGACACATCGAGGGCGGAGACGGGCTCGTCGCAGATGACGAGGCGCGGCTTGATGCTGAGGGCGCGGGCGACGCCGACCCGCTGGCGCTGGCCGCCGCTCAATTGGTGGGGATAGCGGTTGGCCATTTCGGCGCCGAGGCCGACGTGCTCAAGCAGGTCTTCGACGCGCGAGCGCCGCTCGTCACGCGTGCCGATGGCGTGGATTTCGAGCGGCTCGGCGATGATATCAGCGACGCGCATGCGGGCATTGAGCGACGAGTTTGGGTCTTGAAAGAGCATCTGAATCTCGCGGCGGATGGGCTGCAATTCGCGTTTGTCGAGTTGGGCGATATCGACCGGGCCGGCGCCGGTTTGGAAGGTCATGCTGCCGGTAGTCGGCTGGTACAGGCGCACGATGCAGCGCCCGATGGTGGTCTTGCCGGAGCCGCTTTCGCCGACCAGGCCAACGGTTTCGCCGGGGTAGACGTTGAAGGAGACGCCGTCAACGGCCTTCACGTAGCCGACGGTCTTTTTGAGCAGGCCGGCTTTGATGGGGAAGTGGAGCCGCAGGTCCCTAATGGCGAGAATGGCGTCGCTCGCTGCTTCAGTTGGCGTCATGGCTAACCTCAAGCGACTCGTCATATAGCCAGCAGGCGACATCGCGGGCGGGGTTCAAGGCAAAGCTGGGCGGGTTTTCGGCGCGGCAGCGGTCCATCACGTGGGGGCAGCGGGGCGCGAAGGGGCAGCCACGGGGCCGCTCGTGAGGGCCGGGCACGGAACCGGTGATGGGCTCGAGACGGTCGCCGCGGCCGATCGTGGGCAGGGAGTTGAGCAAGCCCTGGGTATAGGGATGCTTGGGGTCGTCGAAGATGTCATCGACGGGCGCGCTCTCGACGACTTGCCCCAGGTACATCACGATGACGTGGTCCGCCACTTCGCCGATGACGTTAAGGTCGTGCGTGATCATGATCAGCGCCATGTCGTTATCCTGCTGAATCTGCTGAATCAGCTCGAGGATTTGCGCTTCGATGGTCACGTCGAGGGCGGTGGTGGGCTCGTCGGCGATGAGGATGCGCGGGTTGCAGCTGAGGGCCATGGCGATCATGGCGCGCTGGCGCATACCGCCGGAGAATTCGTGCGGGTACTGGTCGACGCGTTGTTCCGGCAGGGGTATGCCGACGAGGCGCAGCACCTCGATGGCCCGCGCCCGGGCTTCTTCCTTGCTGACGTCTTGGTGCAGCAGGATCGCCTCCATGATTTGCTGGCCGATGGTGTAGACCGGGTTGAGGGATGTCATCGGCTCCTGGAAGATCATGGCGATTTCGTTGCCGCGGATGTCGCGGATTTGGTCGCCATAGGGGTCGACCTGGGTCAGATCAACTGGGTGTCCGTCAGCGGGATAGTAGGTTATCGAGCCGGCGACGATGCGCGCCAGGCTGGGCGAGAGCAGACGCATGATGGTGCGCGAGGTGACGCTCTTGCCGCAGCCGCTCTCGCCGACGATGCCCAGGGTCTTGCCGGCTTGCAGGGTGAAGGATACGCCGTCGACCGCGCGGACCACGCCCTGTTCGATGTAGAACCAGGTCTTGAGGTTGTTGACTTCGAGTACGGTATCCATGCCGAGCTTTTGTCCTACACACGGGCGCTGCGAAGGGCAGCTGCGCCGCAATTCGATCAGGCGCAGTAGGCGGCTAGCGCGAGAAGGGATCGACCATATCGCGCAAGCCGTCGCCCAGGAAGTTGTAGGCGATGACCGCAACCAGAATGAATAGCCCCGGGAAGAGCGTCCAGGGATAGAGCACGATATTTTGAATCTTGATGGCGTCATTGAGCAGCAGGCCCCAGCTGACCATGGGCGGGCGGACGCCAATGCCGAGGAAGCTCAGGGCGCTCTCGCCGAGGATGGTCACGGGCACGGCGAGGGTGGCTGTGACGATGATGTGGCTGGCCATATTGGGTATCAGGTGTTTGCGCACGATGCGCGCGGTTGAGGCGCCGGAGGCTTCGGCAGCGTGGACGTAATCGCGTTCTTTCAGCGAGAGCACCAGGCCGCGCACCTCGCGCGATAGCCCGGTCCAGTTGATGAAGGCGAGCACGACGACGATGCCGGCGTAGACCCATTCGGGCGGCCACAGCGGCGGGATGGCGGCCGCGAGCGCCATCCACAGGGGCAATTGCGGGAAGGAGCGAATGGTTTCGATGAGGCGTTGGACGATATTGTCGAATACGCCGCCGTAGTAGCCGGAGAGGGTGCCGATGACGGAGCCGACGGCGATGGTGATCAGCACGCCGAAGATGCCGACCGAGAGCGAAACCTGGCCGCCGTAGATGATGCGGGAGAACAAGTCGCGCCCGCGCACGTCTGAGCCCATGATGTGCAGGCGTTCGGCTGGATCGCTGGAGCCGAAGAGATGCACATCCCAGGCGATGAAGCCGAGGGCTTTGTAGGGCTCGCCTTTGACGAAGAACTGAAGCGGGATGCGCTGGGCGCGCTCTTCGATGTATTCGAGCTGGAAGGTCTCCATGTTGCGCTTGCCACGCAGGGGGTAGAAGAAGGGCGGATGAAAGTGGCCGGTTTCGGGGTCTTGCAGGCGGATGGTCATGGGCGGGGAGTAGGTCAATTTTGAATCGGCATCGCGGGCGGTGTAGGGGGCGAAAAAGCCGGCGAAGAGCGTCACCAGATAGATGAGGACGAGGGCGATGAAGGAGAGCAGGGCCATGCGATTGCGCAGGAATTTGCGGATCATCAGCTGGCGCACGGTCAGCAGCTGGTACTCGTCTTGCAGGGGGGCTCAATGTTTTTCTTGCGCGCGCCGAAGCGCCTGACTCGGCCTAGCTTGCCCGCGAGCTTATTCATACTGAATCCTCGGGTCGCTCCAGGCGAGGACGATATCGGCGATGAGATTGCCGATCAGCAGAAAGATGGCGAGGATCATCAGGACGGTGCCGGCCAGGAACATGTCCTGGCGGTTGAGGGCGCGGATGAAGGGCGGGCCTAGAGTCGGCAGATCGAGCACGATGGAAATGATGATGGTGCCGCTGATGAGCAGGGGCAGTTGCATGCCGACGCGGCTGATCAGCGGATTGATGGCGATGCGGGTGGCGTGTTTGTAGATGACGACGCGCTCCCGCAGGCCTTTGGCGCGCGCGGCTTCGATAAATTGCTGGTCGAGGATATCGAGCAGGTTGGCGCGCATGATGCGGAAGGTGCCGGCCATGCCGCCGAGACCGAGAATGGCCAGGGGCACGGGCAGATGTTTGGCGAAATCGACGACGCGTTCCCAGGTCCAGGGCGCGTCTTTGAACTCTTGCGAGAAAAGGCCGCCGGAGTAGTCCGTCTGGAGCACGAAGACGGCGATGAAGAGGTAGATGACGGCGATGAGAAAGTCCGGCGTGGAGATGCCGATGAAAGACAGCGTGGACAAGAAATAGTCCCAGCGCGAGTTCTTGCGGGTGGCGGCGAAGATGCCAAAGGGAATCGCCAAGCCCCAGGAGATGAACAAAGTCGCGACGCCGAGAAACACGGTCAAGCCGGTTCGCTGCGCCAAGATATCGGCGACGGGCGCGTTGCTGTATTCGATGGAGAAGCCGAAGTCGCCGCTGGGGAAACCGTCGATCCACTTGAAGTATTGCACGATGATGGGTTGGTCGAAGCCGTAGGTGCGGCGGAGGTTCTCGATGGTTTCCGGCGGCAGGGGCTGGCCGGTTGACGCTTCTTGCTGGCGCACCCAGTTGGAGACGACATCGCCGGGCGGCAGTTGAATCACGACAAAGCTGATCAGCGTGATGAGAACGAAGGTCACGGCCGCGGAGAGCAGGCGTCGAATGATGAAGGTGGTCATCTAGCGCATTGCTCCATGGGGCGCAACGACAGCGCTGCGTAATTCCAAGCTAGCAATGCCAGTTTCCGCAGCATGAATCTAATCTCCATAATCAGCAGAATTGAGTAGACACACGCCCAGCCAGGCCACCGCCCACGCAAAATACCTTGCATCCCGCATTCCCTCCCCGCCGAATCCTGTAGGGGCGAGCCACCGGCTCGCCCGTACGCACGGTGGGCTCTGGCCCGGCCCGCCCGTCTTTCACATGCTCTACTACTTCTCGCACGATCAACTTGGATCTACTTCTAGTTTGCTGTGAGGCGGGCTGGCGAGAAACCGCCACAGAAGTGGCCCGCCAGCCCGATGCAGCGCGTCTGCGAAAGGCTAGGCGCCGCCCTCGCCGGGCGCGTACTTGGCGTAGGCCGTCTCCATCTGGTAGGCGGAGGCGTCTTGCAGCTGGCTATTGCGCGAGATGCGATCGGCCATATTGCCCAGGCGTCGGTTTTTGATGAAGGGGCGCTGCCAGTAGCCGGTCGAGATATACCAGACGTTATCGGCGTGGAGCTGCGATACCTCAAACATCAGATCGTTGCGTTCGTCCGCGGAGGCGGTCAGCGCGGCACGCATGAGCTCGACATTACGCACAAAGTCGTCATCAACCGGGTCTGTCTCCCAGTTGCGATGGTAGAAAGGCGTATTCGGACCCGTTGGCGCGAGGCCGTGCATCTCCGCGCCGAAGGGATAGCTGGCGCCGTCACGGTCCCAGGTGTGGATCATGAAGTCGCCGGCGGTGAAGCGCTCGCGGACCAGGGATTGGTCATTGGCGTCCATGATGGCGTTGAGGCCGATAGCGGCGAAGTATTCGGTTACGAGCTCGACAATCGGCGTGTAAAGATCGTGGATGCCGACCTCGATGAT
The DNA here is from genome assembly GCA_965208195.1 of Phototrophicaceae bacterium. Classification (GTDB taxonomy): domain Bacteria; phylum Chloroflexota; class Anaerolineae; order Aggregatilineales; family Phototrophicaceae; genus UBA6055. The sequence goes on from CBDBOC010000004.1 coordinate 3,162,070, forward strand.
CAGCTGGAGCGGCTGGCCACCAGGCGCTTCACGGAAGCCATCGCCGTCGGTATCGACATAGCCGGCTTCCTCCAGCATGGCGTTGGCGCCATCAGGATCGTACTGCGCCCAGAGCGCGCCATCTTCGGCGGTGTGGTAGCCGGATTCGGGCGAGAGCGACGAGCCGTTGGGATTGAAGAGGCCGGCGTAGAAGAGGTCGCCGATTTCTTGCCGGTTGATGCCGATAGAGACGGCGCGGCGGAAGTTGACATCGCGGAAGGCGCTTCTGATGACGTCATCCGGGTGATCCAGGTTGAAGTGGAAGGCGACGCCGTCGAAGTCAGCGAAGGTGAGGCTGATATCGCGGCCTTCCTGGATGGCTTCGCTGAAGAGCTGGATGTGCTGGACGCCGACCCAGGTGGTGTCGAAGTCGAATTGGCCGGTGACATTGCCCAGGGCGACGCCTTGACGGTCTTCGACAAGTTCAATCGTGAGGCGATCGAAATAGGGCAGTTGGTTGCCTTCGGGATCGACCTTCCAGTAATAGGGATTGCGGACCTGATTATAGAATTCGCCGACGACGAAGTCTTCGTACATCCAGGCTTGCAGGGTGTGGCGTCCGCGCCCGTTCTCCAGCAAGGTGGCCGCTTGATAGTCCTCGTAGGTGGCTTCTTCGTTGTAATCGGGATGGAACTGGGACAGATAGTGCTGGGGAAGGGCGATGTTGCGCAGGGACGCCTGGGTTTCGGCGAAGAGCGGGTAGGTGTCCGGGTAGGTGAAGACGAGGGTATGGTCATCGGTGGCTTCCAGCGCCGGCGGTTGACCGGCCTGGTAGGTGACGCCGATGCCAAAGCCGGTGACATTTTCGTTGAGGGCGTTGTCGTTCCAGAAGAAGAGCACGTCTTCAGCGGTGAAGTCTTCGCCGTCGGACCACTTGACGCCTTGACGCAGATTCACGGTCCAGACCGTCTGGTCGTCATTGGAGGACCAGCTTGCGGCGAGATTGGGCTGGATGGGACCTTCGCCGGAGATGGGTGTATTCCAGCGTACCAGCGGCTCATAGGTCATGTTGTAGGTCATGTAGGTGATGAGCGCGGCCGTCCCGCGGCGCACGGTGCCACCGTAAGTACCGATCTCGTTGAGCGGTTGCACGACCAAGGGGTTGGGCGGCAGGCGGTCTTCGACGGGCGGGAGTTCACCGGCGGCGACTTGTTCCGCGAGCATGGGCGCTTCCTGGAACATCATGTCCTGCGCGTAACTGAGCGCGCCGAACAAGGGAAGCACAAGCAAGAGGAAAACTGAAATCAGCAGGATACGACGCATTGCTAAAGCTCCTTTACTAAATCTACGTAAACTGGCGCGCAGGCGCGGGAACATTAGGTTAAGACATTCATCGAGGGCGCGTTGCGCATCCGTAGCATAACAGTTGCGGCGCAGCGACGCAAAAATCAGCCGGCGGGGCGCCCCTCACCCCCCGGCCCCCTCTCCCACAAGGGGAGCGGGGGAGCAAGACGCTGCGCGGGGCAAGGTATTTTGCGCGCTTATTCTACCTCACCCCCCGGCCCCCTCTCCGAATCATCAGAGAGGGGGAGCAAGACGTTGTTCGGAGCAAGGTATTTTGCGCGCTTATTCTACCTCACGCCCCGGCCCCCTCTCCGAATCATCAGAGAGACGGGGAGCAAGACGTTGTTCGGGGCAAGGTATTTTGCGCGCTTATTCTACCTCACCCCCCGGCCCCCTCTCCGAATCATCAGAGAGGGGGAGCGAGACGCTGCGCGGGGCAAGGTATTTTGCGCGCTTATTCTACCTCACCCCCCCGGCCCCCTCTCCGAATCATCAGAGAGG